>JUEB01000001.1 GCA_000802095.1 Peptococcaceae bacterium BICA1-7
CCGCCACTAAGTCTTAAATTCGCAAGCTTCCTCTAAGACTCCGTTCGACTTGCATGTGTTAAGCACGCCGCCAGCGTTCGTCCTGAGCCAGGATCAAACTCTCCATAAAATCTTTTATGAAAAAGCTTGTTAGCTCTCATTTCTTTGACGTTTCCGTCTCCTCCCGGTCTCCCGGGTGAAGACTTCTCATCTGGCTTAATTGTTTCAATCCATCATTACTCTTCTGTTTAGTTTTCAAGGACCGTTTTTTCCGCCGGCGCTTATCGTGCCGGCAAGAAGTTATTCTACTCTTTTTTCGCCTCCGGGTCAACTGGTACTTTCTGTCACCCGGTGGCCTTTCCTTTTTCCGCCAGGCTCATAGCCCCGGCAAGAAGTTATTCTATCACTTTGCCTCCCGCCGGTCAACTGTTATATTTTACCATCCTGCTTTTTGCCTGAGCTTCTCCTTCCCGCCCCCGGCCCTGGATTCCCGTACTTCTCTATTCTTTCCTCAGCAGCCGGCAAATAAAGAAGGGCAGGTTATACAGGAAGAACATAAATATCAGTACCAATTCCAGTGATAGTATATACCAGGGCCAGGGCCCCAGGAAGTCCAGCAGGGACGGTAAATCAGGTTTGCGGCACAGGAATAGATAATTGCTCCCGGTGTAGAAATTGAATATGGCTATGACCAGGGCATAGCCGTTAGTCACCAGCACCACCCTCTTCAGGGAACCGGGGCGGGGCCGCAGTCCATCGACAAAAATCATGAAAAGGCATGCCAATATTATTGAGCCATGGGCCAGAAAGAACTGAAAAAATATGAAGTGAGGAAAGGCATACCAAAGATTCGGTGTTAAAAGCGCCTGGAACGCCCCACCCAACCCCCAGATATAGGTTATCTCGAAGATACTGTTATTTTTATTAAACAGCATGACGGCAGACAGGATAACCGAAATATCACACAGCTGCAGGGGCAGCGAGTAAAACACCGACCATTCCCTAACGGCCACGCTCCAAATTTGATAAGAGAGAGCCAGCAGCAGAATAAAAAAGGCAAAGGTATGGCGAAAAACAACGTTTAACTTTTCCTCCCTGAGCCGGCGCCTGGCTACAAAAAGCGCCAGGCAGGCCCCGGCAATGACTGCCAGGGCGGCCTGGTGAGTTGTCGAAAACAGCTGTATAGGCTGTATTTGATTTACAGAGAAATAGCTGTTAAGCATTTTTTGTTCCCTGCCCGCTAACCATATTCCATCATAATCCCTCTCCTGGAGTGCACACCCTGTTGCGCCCGGTCTCCTTGGCACGGTACAGGGCCCTGTCAGCCGCTTTGATTAGCACCCCGGGGTCTTCTCCATGATTGGGGTAGGTGGACACTCCTATACTGACTGTTATTTTAGGGGGCCTGGCCATATCTATCCCGGTAAGCTTAAGTCCTGCAACGCTCTCCCTTATCCTCTCCGCAACCACCAGGGACTGTTCCATGCCTGTATTAACCAGCACGGCGGTGAATTCCTCGCCTCCGTGCCTGGCAGCCAGGTCGGCCTCCCTGAGGCACTCTTTTACGGTCTGTGAGAATACTTTCAATACCGCATCACCGGCGTCATGACCATACTGATCATTAAATTTTTTAAAGAAATCAATATCCAGCATCAGCACGCTCATGGGCTGCCCCTGACGCCTGGAAATCTTCAGGTGCTGGATTAAAAACTCATCAAGAAACCGCCTGTTTTTCAGGCCGGTCAGCTGATCCTCAAAGGCCTTTTCCTCCAGCGCCCTTAAAAGCCTGATGTTGCTGATGGCCGGGGTAAGGTAGTCTATATAGGACTGAAGAAGGGCCAGGTTATCATCACTCCAGTAGCCTGCCGGACCGCCGGCCAGGTGAGCCACACCTATGGTTTTACCGCCCACATTGAGAGGTATGCAGACATAGCTTGGAACACCCGACTTTATATAGCCATTGTGACAGTACACATCATCATCTCTGCCGTTATACTCCTGTGGCCTGCCCGTCACATAGGACTTACATTTTTCCAGATCAAAGTCGTTGTCATGCCCGGAACGGGAAGGCAGCCGGTAGGTGGTAATATCGTATTTATCACGGCCCATCAGGCGTATTAACACAACAGAAGCCTCCCACCTCCTAATTACATGCTGCAAAAAGGTGCTGCATATTTCCTCCTCCGTCAGGCAGTTTAGCAGTCTGCTGGAAAAGGACCGCAGGTCGTTCAGCAGGTGGGTGGTCTCCTTTTCCCTTTTTAAGAGATTCCTCATTCTCCCCACGTTGAGGGCAATGATTAAAAATATGGCGCCCATAAAAAGGCCCATTATTATAGATAGATTCCTGATCCAGCCAGGCAGGGCATTGTAGCTCTCTTCCCGCAGGGCCACCACCTGAGCTCCGATCAACTGGCCGTATATATTGTGTAGAGGCCGGTACACCGCTATGTAGCCGGTGTCATTAAAAATCTCCCTGCCGGTATAGCCCTGCCCCTTTTCAAACAGGCTTTTGTATGCCTCCTGGCTCATTTTTAAACTGCCCGGGAGGGATTCCCCGTCAAAACGGTAAGCAATGCAATTATCCTTAAGAAAAACCGCATTGCTTATATTCTGGGAAGAATAAACACTGTCAACCAGCTCGCCATTCCCGTTCAGCAGTATTCCTGTCACTATTACTCCCATTATCACACCGCTGTCATCGGTTACCGGAACGGCTACAACCTGTACCATCCCCGATTTTTCTCCTGATTCCACCTCTTTTTGGGAGTTATTCACCCTCTCCCCTAGATGTTTTCCCAAAAGCCCTATATCCCCGGCCGGGACACTTTCCACCGACATTACCGCCTGCCCGGTCTGAACAGCCTTTAACAGTACATTCCGGGCCGGCATGTCAAAGCCGGCCGCAGTAGTACCCAGAGCAGAGATCACCTTCCCGTCACTGTCTGTAAATGCCCAGATTTCAATATACGGGCGCTCCCTCTTCCAGCGGAGCATCAGCTCATTCAGTATAGCCGCCCTCCTGTTTAAGACGGCTTCCTTTATGTAAGGCTCCGACGCAGCCTGTGTCATTCCGTACATCATCTGGTCCATACGAACCCTGAATTCCGCGCCGGAGGCATCGGCCGACCGCCTGAGCTCGGCCAGGGACTGGTCGGACATCACTGAGGCCGCCTTATGATAAACCAGGTAGCCAAAGGCAAAGCTTAATAGTATACCGATAAGGATATACAGCAGCATCCCTTTCAGGCTTTCTTCCCTTTTTTGTTTGCCGTGAGGGCAGTATTTCCTCAAGGGTCTCACCCCCGTATCAGTTATATTACCATGGCTACCCGGATTGGCCTCAACTTATCTTTTTACCTGTTTTCATACCCGCCGAAGGGAATATAGTCCTCCACTCTCCCCAGTGGCCCCAGGCCCACACCCTGCAGCGCCTCCTCCCGAAAAACCGGCAGGCCGGCCCTGTCCACAATGTAGCCCACATGCTCCTTGGGAAGGCTCCGGTCTATATGTTTTTCTATAAACCCGTACATGTTGGCTGTTATTTTTAGCACCGCCTCCTCACTAATCCACCGGGCAAAGGTGCGGGCCAGCCTGGGATTCCTTTTGCCGGTCCGCCCCATTATAACCAGCCGGTAGTACTTTTCCCCCCGGGTCCAGGCCGAGGTGGGACACTTCAGCACGCACTCGCCGCAACCCAGGCATCTCTGGTGGTCCCTTTTAACCTTGTAGTTTGACATGTTCAGTGCCCCGGAGGACACCTTCAGGCAGTTTTTTACGCAGGCCTCACAGCCGATGCACCGCGTGGCGTCATAAACCGGCAGTACCATGCCGATAACTCCTATATCCTGCATGTGGGCCTTAATACAGTCATTGGGGCAGCCGGTAACCGCAATTTTTACATGAAAGTCGTTTGGATAAATGAGCCTCTCTATTTTACGGGCCAGATCCGTTGTATTGTAACTGGCAAAGGTGCAGACCGAGTTCCCTATACAGGCCGACACATTCCTGGTGCCTGCAGCCGGATAACCGTGGTTAAGGTCTGCTATTTCCACCCCGATAGCTGATTCCATTCCGGCCAGTAGGGGAGCTACCGCCTCGTTGACCTGGGGGATTTTAGCCATGGGAATGCCCGGCACCTCAAAGCCCTGCCTGGTGGTTATATGAACTGTCCCGTCTCCAAAGGTTTCGGCAATGTTTTTTATAACATCAAGGCATCCAACATCCAGCCTTCCTCCGGGAACCCTGATGCGCAGGGCGGTGACACCCCTTTTTTTAGTAACTCTGTAGGCATTTTTAATTATTTTTTTTGTATTTATATCCACCGGACAAGCCCCCTAATCAGTCAGCTGCGCTGCAGCTGTATAGTTAAAAACCGGCCCCTCCAGGCAAACATAGGTGTCATCTATCTTACAGTGCCCGCACTTGCCAAGACCGCAGCACATTTTTCTCTCAAAGGACACCCATACACGGTCCTCCGGTATGCCTTTTTTAAAGAACTCCTGTGAGGCAAATTTCATCATCACCGGGGGACCCACTATAATAACCTCGGTATTTTGCACATCTATCTTCGGCAGTCCGCTGATCAATTTAGTGATCAGCCCCACCCTGCCCTTCCACTCACCGGTGTCGTCCCCGTCCACCGTTATCTGCACATTGATACAGGACTGCCATATATTTATTTCATCCCTGAAAAGAACATCGGAGGGACTTTTAAAACCGGCCAGAAGAGTAAGGCTTTTTAGTTCTGCAGTGTTTTTGTAAAACCGCCTGACAATGCTTTTTACCGGGGCCAGGCCAGTCCCCCCGGCGGCTATGATCAAGTCCCTGCCGGTGAATCTATCAACAGGAAAGCCTTTGCCGTAAGGCCCCCTTATAAACAGGCTGCCGCCCGGTGTAAGGGTATGAATCACATTAGTAAGCTTCCCCACCCTGCGAATGGTCATTTCGATCCACCCCGGTCCGAAGTCGCTGACAGATATGGGGGCCTCCCCCACACCCGGCAGGGAAACCTCCACAAACTGGCCGCTTTCCACTTTTATATCGGCCGCCAGCCTGAAGGTAAAGTCAATTCCTGTCTGGGGCAAAACAGACAGTATCTCTGCCTTAAAAGGCCTGTACGGATTAGTCATCTTTCTTCACCTCGCCTGCCAGAGAGCTGACCTTGTTTACGCATCCGGAAAAGGATATATACTCAGGGCAAACATCATCACAGCGGCCGCACCCCACGCACATGTCATACCCGAACCTCTTCCTGAAATCATAAATCTTGTGCATTACCTTAAAGCGCATACGGCTGCCATTATCTTTTCTGAACCCGTGCCCTCCGGCCAGTTCGGTAAACCCGTCCACCATGCACGAGGCCCACACCCTTCGCCTCTCCCCGCACCTGGGGTTATCCTCATAGAATATATCCTGCATGGTAAAGCAGGAGCAGGTGGGGCAGGAAACCGTGCAGCGCCCGCAGGCAGTGCAGCGGGAGGAATACTCCTGCCACATTTGATGATCAAAAATATTTTTATCTATTTCTTCCGGCAGGATCACCGAGATACTGTTCTCCTCAATAAAGCGGGGAGTCATCCCGGCAGGCTTGCCGTACCTGGCAAACAGCGGGGCAAAGTGCTCATCCACGTCACAGGTCACCTGGCCCTCCCCGGGCCTTAGCAGGGCAGCGTAGCCCTCCACCCTGTTGGTGCCCATGGAAACACAGAAACAGTTTTCAAAGCTGCCGGCGCACTCCAGTATAAAAAAGACAGTTTTCCTCCTTATGGCTTCATAGTAGCTGTCCCTGAAGTCTCCGTTTTTTAGAAATATTTCATCAAGCCGCCTGAAGGCGTGCACATCGCAGGGGCGGCAGAATATAATAATACTTTTCTGGCTGACAGCGGGCTCTTTGTATTCATCCTCAGTAAAATAAAACAGTGTCTGGGTGATTGGATATATCAACTCTTTGGGCGAAAACCTCGATTTTTCGTTATACTCTATCTCATCCAGGGAGCTGATCTGCCCGTATGCCACCAGGTCTGTATCAGAATAAGCTCCTTTCCCGGAAATTCTCACCGGGGCATAAATAAGATATTCTTTCGACAACTGACTGAGAAGCCCGTCAAAGGACTGCCCGTCCAAAACATATCCCAACCTTGCTCACCTCCGTAATTATGGTGCTCCGCCACCGGCAGTCGGCTATTTCACCAGTGTCACCGGGCACTGGGCGAAGTGCAGCACCTTATGGCTGATGCTCCCCAGCACAAGTCCCTTAAAGTCGCTCAGCCCCCTGGTCCCCAGTATTATCTGATCAAAGCCGCCCTCTTTGGCGTACTGGGCCACCTTAAAGCCTGGATCTCCCTCTTCAACCATCTTCTCCACCCGGTAGCCGTCATTTTCAAATATAAGCGCCTGTTGCTCCACTATTTCCCGGCCGCCCTCCATTACTTCTCTTTCTATGTCCCTTATATCCATGATAGGGGAATAATTAACCAGTTCCTTTCTGAAGTTGACCACATGGATCAAGGTTATTTCCAGGCTGCTGTTTTCTCTTAACAGGTTCAGGGCATAGTGGGCAGCCCTCCGGGAGTTATCGGACCCGTCCACCGCCAAAAGATACTTTTTCATTTTCCCCCTCCTAGCCGTTATTTGTTTAACTTATTACTATAAGCATACCACAGGCCGCCAGGCGCAAAAATGATCTTCCTCACACTGTACTGGATACTTATTCCGGTTGCTTGCGCCATTTACCCAGGCAACTGTAACAAAAAAATGGCCCGGGCATAGATTAAATGAATTGAAAAAAACAGGCAGTCGAAAAGGGGGAGAGTATGAAGAAGGAAATAGTAAGGGTGAACAGCCCTGGTTTAATGCAGGCCTTTTCCAGAGTTCCGTCTCTGGTGTACCCCGAAGGGGAGATCCCTCCATCAGCAGCCTGCATGGATAAATTCAGCCCATTGAACCCTGTTCTTGAGCATTTAATCTTTGCCAATTTTGTGGCCCTCAAAGACAACCGCCCGGTAGGAAGGATAACGGCCTCGGTGGATAAACTCGATCCCCGCCGGGAAGAAGGTTTCTGGGGGTGCTTCGAGTGTGAGGAGAACCCGGAAACAGCTGAGGTGCTTTTGGATGCCGCTGCTTATTGGCTTAAAAAAAAGGGCTGTTCCGTCATGATCGGGCCGGCCTCATTAAATACCAATGAGCAGGTGGGCCTTCTTATAAGGGGCTTTGAATACCCCCCTCTGCAGGATATGCCCTATAATCCTCCCTACTATCAGGGATTAGTGGAGGCCAGCGGACTGGACCGGGCCCACGATCTGGAGTGCTTTAACTGGGAGCTTCCGATGGAAATCCCCGGTGAAATGAAAGAACTCAAACCTATCCGGGGCCTCCGCATCAGACCGGTCAATTATATGGCATTAATGAGGGACGCCGGAATACTGATGAAATTTCATAACAGTGCCATGTCCGGCCTGTGGGGACATATACCTTTGACCTACAATGACGCCCGGGGTTTTATGGAAAGCCTGGCCCGGCGTGTTCCTCCCCAGCTATTTCTAATCTGCGAGGTTGAGGGAAAACTGGCCGGCCTTCTCCTTTCCATCCCCCACAGAAACAGGAACGGGCTATTTGTGCGTCACGCCGTGGGAGGAGTTATGCCGGAGTTCAGAAAAAGAGGCATTCATCTGCATATACTTAAAGAATCCTTCAGACGTTGTCACCGGCTTGGCCTCACCCGGGGAGAGGGGTCCCAGGTGGCTGAAAGCAACAGCGCCGTCAAAAAATCAGTAATCAACCCCATTTTCGGTGGAGAGACCATTAAGGCCTACCGGGTATATAAAAAGAGCTTATACTGAAATTCTCATGCTGTCGGAATCCAGAATTCAGGAGTCAGAATCCAGAATATGTTGACTGGCAAGACTTACAACCAGCTATTACTTCAGTATAAGGGGCTGTAACCAAAACATGTTTTGGTTACAGCCCCTTATAAAAGGAATGCTTTAACTTCTGACTTCTGTATTCTGAGTTCTGTATTCCGACCGAAAGTCAGCGCTTTTTAGCTAACCCCTTTGGTCCTCGGCGGTGAGTCCCATGACGTCAAATAGTTTAAAAACAATGCTCAGTCCAATGGCCAGCACGGTGGCCAGCCCCATACCCTTCAGGCTCACTGCGCCAAAATTAAGCTGCGCCCCGCTGATGCCTATGACAAGCACCACAGAGGTCAGAATAAGGTTGCGGGCCTTGCTGTAGTCCACCCTGGCCTCTATGAGCATCCTTATGCCGGAGGCGGCTATAACCCCGAAAAGAAGCAGAGATACACCTCCCATAACGGGAGTGGGTATGCTCATTATGACTGCAGACAGCTTGCCGATAAAAGAGAGCAGAATAGCGATTACCGCCGCCCCGCCAATAACCCAGATGCTGTATACCTTGGTGATGGCCAGCACACCTATGTTTTCACCATAGGTGGTGTTGGGGGTTGAGCCGAAGAATCCGGAGAGAAGGGTGGATACACCGTTGCCCATTAGTGAGCGGTGCAGCCCCGGGTCCTTGGCCAGGTCTTTGCCCACTATGTTGCTGGTCACGAAAAGGTGGCCTATGTGCTCGGCCACCACCACCAGGGCGGCCGGAAGTATAATAATTATGGCCGACAGGTTGAATTCCGGCCTGTAAAAGGTGGGCATGGAAAACCAGTGGGCAGCCGCTATGGGAGCTGTTTTAACCAATCCCATAAAGAAGGCCAGCCCATAGCCTGCCACCACACCGAAAAGTATGGGTATAATGGCCATGAAACCCCTGAACAGAATAGATCCCAGTATAGTTACCGCCAGTGTGAACATTGATACTGTAATAGCCTTGGCATCAGGCACCCAGACGCTTTTGGGGTCAGGTGAGATTATTCCCGCCATCTGTGCTGCCGTGGGAATGAGCTCAAGTCCTATCACTGCCACAATGGCGCCCATTGCCGCCGCTGGAAATACAACGTCTATCCAGCGGGTCCCCGCCACTCCAATAATAAGAGCCACCACAATAAAGACGAGGCCCACCGCGATGAAGCCACCCAGGGCCGAGCCATAGCCGTATTTGCCCAAAACCACAAAAACCGGAGAAAGGAAGGCGAAGCTGGACCCCAGGTAGGCCGGGATGCGTCCCTTGCATATCAGTATGTATAAGAGCGTGCCGATGCCATTAAAAAGAAGTATGGTGGCCGGATCAACCTTGAAAAGTATGGGCACCAGCACAGTTGCCCCGAACATGGCGAAAAGATGCTGCAGGCTCAGCGGCAGCGATTGCGCCAGGGGCAGTTTTTCTTCTATTGCTATCTCTCTTCTTGCCACTAGTCTATCCCTCCAAAACACATAATAATGCCGGCTACCGCTATATAAGATACAGACGGTCTCCGGCGTCACCAAGGCCAGGCACTATATAAGACTTTTCATTAAGCCCGGGGTCTATTACTGCAGTTACAATACTCACATCCGGAAATTTTTTATTAACCTGATCCAGGCCCTGCCGGACGGAGAAGGCACAAACAAGAGTAATCTGCTGCGGAGAATAGCCCTTTGCGATTACAAACTCCAATGCCTTAACACTGCTGTTTCCGGTAGCCAGCATGGGATCCAGCACCAAAACCCTGTCAAAGCCGCCTGTGTTGCTAGGCACTGTATCCAGGTAGGTGCGGGCCTCCAGTGTTTCGTGGTCCCGGTACATGCCCACATGAGCTACCCTGGCTGAGGGCAGAAGCTCCAGAAAGCTTTCCACCAGCCCCATACCGGCTCTTAGTATAGGCACCAGCAGAACCCTGCCATCCTGTGTATAGGTGCACCGGGCTTCCACTTCCAGCGGGGTTACCACCGTTCCTTCCATAGTCTTCAGATCCTTGGTGGCCTCCATCGCCAGCAGGAGCCCCAGTTTGCCCATGGCCTTCCGGAATCCTTCAATCTGTGTGTCCTTGTTGCGCAGATCCCGCAGGAAATTTCCGGCCAAGGGATGTTCTACAATTCTTACCAAGCCTTTTTTTCCCCCCTGTTTCTCCAATATTATTTCATATATTTTTATTTTTCGGCAAGTCAGGCTGTTTATCCTTGCGGGTTAAAACATTTTTATAGTCCCCTCCCCTAAATGTTAATGCCAGTTCAGCTTTTAATATTCTTTAGCTATATATCATTGTACTCCGATATCTCCTCCAGTAAAAAATCCACCTCCTGGTGTATGCCCAATGTATCCATAGTCAGTCTCAAAACTCCCCGGTCACATTCCTTTGGGTTCCATTCCCGGTCAGTGCCCTGATCATATCCATACCTTTCACAGGCCTCATCTTTTGGCATAAACAGAATATCGCCTTTACCGCCCCCATCTTCAAAGCTGCCTGCAGCAGCATCCAAAATAAAGGGCTCTCCCTCAAAATAAACCTCAATCCAGAAGTGACCGGTTTTTTCCCCAACCGAATTGACTAATCCTTTTTGCATAAAAACATCATATTCTTTCAGCAAAAGCAGCCCGTATATCACAGGGCTTACAGTTCTCCCCAAATGAAGCGCGCTGCAGCCGGGCATTTTTTTTTCTACCGAGTCCCCGGCCGCAGCAGCAATATTCAGTATCTCCCCAACCTGGTCAAGCTGGCACTGCAAATTATCTCCCTCCATCGAAAGCTTTATTCTATGTCTAATACCTTAAACATTATAGCATTTTGAAAACATTTCAGGACACCAAACCTGTCCACTAGCTCCTTTACCTGACTCCCACGCGCTGCAATAGAACATCGGCGGCGTTCGAAACACTGTATCCCGCCGGAGTCATGGAGAAAAGCTGCCAGGCCACACCCAGCGCGGAGGATATTATAAAGACCCTCTCACCTGAATTAAGCAGCACTGTAATTACCATGACCCAAACTGCCGCCAGCCAAACAGCCATCAAAGCTACGGCCGCCAGCCTCAGCTTTCTGCCGTGGCTGTACTCCCCCAGGGCCTTATTATGTGTTGTGGCATATGCGTATCTATATATTATGGTAATCCCCCCCAGGCCCAATGCCCCCGGAATAATGCTGTACAGCCAGGCCCAGTCCGATAAGGACAGGTATTGCGCACCTTTGCCCAGAGCAAGAAAGACAGCCGTCCCGATAAAAACACACCTCGTCTGTGAGGTGGCGTGGGACCCCCCGGCAAATACTCTCAACACTGATGCCGAAACCGCTGCTATCATGGCATAGGCAAAAATATTCAGAAGATAGGAGAAAACCGCCAGAACAGAATAAGCTGCGATAAAGCCCAAAAGGCTTACCATTCCGTACATTAAAACATTTTTGTCAGTGTTTTCAACCTGGCTGGAAATCTTTTGAGAAAGATTCTCCAACATACCACTCATGATTATCACCTCATGAATAATGGGCCGCTTGGCGGCCCATTATCTCAGCAGTATTTTCCGGTAAGCTTTTCAGGAACCTCAGGCTGGTAATGCAGGCTGGTGCAGGCAAGGGCTGCGCTTATGCTGGCCACAAAGGTGAGAATAGCAACAGCGCTCAATAACAGGTATGCTTTTATCCTACCCAATGTTTTACCCTCCTTTCCATTGCATTCCCTTTTGATAATTATAAACTACTAACTACATATCGACATTTTTTACACTTAACTTTATAATGCAATGGAAAATTTGGTGCCGTATTCCTTTTCACTGACCAGCTCAATCTTACCCTTATATTTTTTCTCCACTATTTCCTTGACAACATAAAGTCCCAGCCCGGTACCCCTTTCCCCTTTGGTGGTATAGCCATAGCTGAAGATATTTGTTTTATTGGGTATATAGCTTCCTGTATTAAAGACCTCAATATTAAAAATATTGCCCACCATCTTCATGGTTACACTTATCATCCTGTTATTGTCATTTACCCTGTCCCTTAGCTCAAATATAGCGTTGTCAATAAGGTTGGACAGTATCCTTACCAGGTCCTGCTGGTTTATGTTTATTCCTGACAGGTCTGTGGTAATGTCGTATTCAAGCTTTATGCTATTTTCCAGCGCCTTCTGCCTCATCACCAGCAGCAGAACCGATATTTCAGGCATGCTCAGTCCACTGATTATTCTTATGCCATGCATTTCCTCATTAATGCCCTTTATATACTCAATAGCCAGCTGAGTCCTGCCCAGCTGCATATACCCCAGTATCACCTGCAGGTGGTTTAGAAAGTCATGCCTGTGGCAGCGCATTATCCGCAGATTCTGCTCGGAAACGTCATGGGCAATCTTCTCATTAACCAGCTGCATTTCCAGCTCCGATGTTTTATTAAGCTCTGTAACCAGATAGGTGCTTAAAAACAAAAGCGACATACCGGTTACTACAAGCCAGATGGCGCAGTCTTTAATGGACAGAAGTGTAAACTGATACACCTCTCCTATATTGTTTATCCTCAAATAGATATGTATCGCTATGATAAGAATTAACAGCGCCTGCAGCGAGTTTATCATAACGATAAGATTCCTCAGTTGTCTTCTACGCCTCAGTCTGGTCATGGGCAATACCCACCTTCCCAAAAACAAGGGCAGCTGCCAGAAGAACAAGAATATGAGGTGTCCCTGTTACAATCCAGATCAAAAGGGGCCTGTGGAATTGTTCCAGAAGTTTTTCTCCAATAATCACTGCGGGATACTCAATAACCAGTATTACCGCTATGGCCAGGGCAGTGGCTATAACTACGGTGGGCTTACTATTTCCGGTAACAATCCAAATTAGAAGTGCTGTTACAATAACATTAAAAAATATCAAAATATAATAATTAAAAGACCATATCTCCCTTACTGCCAGGTTAGACACCAGGGCCACCGAAGATGCGGCCAGTAAACCCTTTATGTTTATTCTAGTTTTTGTAATTCTGCAAATGAAGTAAAAGAGGACTATTTTCTCAATCAGCCCGTAAGGTAGCATAACCCATAAAGGAATATCCATTTATTATAATCCTCCACCTTTCAACAATAATACTATTATAACAGATATATATTAGTATATTTGTCGAACCTTGTAATAATTAACTAATATTTTGCCTATGTAATCTAATTTTACAAAAGGCTGCTTCTTGCAATAAAAGCAGGCTTAGCAATACCGGGGTCTCTACCGCCGGATAACACTTATGATCAGCTTTCCGCATAATATGTTCTAAAATATTTGGAAAGGTGATGGTATAACTATGACCTCTTATATACGGGTTTTGCACGCCTCTCCGGATACTCCGGACATTAGCGTATATGACCATAACGGTAATATTATTGCCAATGGCCTGGTCTATTCTGATTTTACGGAATACCTGCCGGTACACTCCGGCACCTGCAAGGTAAGGTGTATTCCCCTGGGCGCCGAGGAGCCGCTAATAGATATTACTTTCAACATACCGGAAAGTACCGTCTGCACGGTGGCTGCCTGTGGAGAATTGGACAGAGTAAGTGTGCTGACCATTTCCGAATCGCCCATGTACATTCCTCCGGACCGTGCCTGCCTTAGATTTGCAAACCTTTCCCATGACTGCCCCGAGGTGGATGTTACCCTTTCCGGGTATAATACACTTTGCAGTGGCATATCTTACGGGGAAGTATCCGGCTATACGGTTATCGATCCCGGCACATATACCCTTCATATGTCAGCCTCGGGATCCGGCAATGTTATTCTTACCGTGCCCAATCAGACCTTTTATCCAGGCAGGTACTATACTGCCTACGCAGTGGGCAGGCATGGCAACTCTTCCCTGCAGCTGCATACTCCCCTGGACGGCATCTCCTATATTAGGGTGTAACAGCATAAAAAAGCCGACCGTCTCAACAAATAAAACGATCGGCTTTCCATCAATTAATATTCGGATATTTAAAGACCCGCCCTGCTGACTATGGTTTCTGCCACCACCTCTGCACTGGCAAACGGAAAGTCATCCACCCTTAAAAGCTTCCCGGCCTCACCGGCGGTTACCTTCAGGTCGCCTGCCACACACGTGGTTTCTGCGCCGTTTGGAAACGCTGCCAGAAGCGCTTCCGGTGAAATAATCGGAAATGCCGCCCCTTTCAGTGCCCCGATGATTTGACTTTTGATGGTTTCCCGTACTGACATGTCCCACCCTCCTTTAAAAAGTATAAATTTAATATAAAACCACGCACTGTTTTAGTCAGTAAACTGCTTTACAATGAAGCCGTCAAGTTATCCTGTATATAAAAGCCCCCTCTCCTTGATGGTGGGGGCTTATCAGGGTACGGTATTTTTTTTGGCAATTATGCCCTTTAACTGCAGAAAATCGATAGATTCCTGAAGTTCCTCCTCAGTCACTCCAGCCAATTCGGCCAGGACGGGCAGTGAAATATGGCATAAATCAATTTTCTCTGCCGGACTGATCTCCTTTCGAAGAATTACGTTAACCAGTATTACAAGTATTCTGCCCACAGGTGTTTCAGCCTTTATCTCATAGAGCATATCAATCATGAAGCCCATCCGGCGTGCTTTTTGCTGAATAAACCGCAGGCAGCTTTCCTGTGACCCCTTGCCCTCCTGCTTATCCCCGGTACTGAGGTGGCCGCCTATCAATATGTCACACTCTCTCAAACAGCCTCTACTGCCTCTGAAAGCTTATCCATGTTCAGTAAAACCACCTGATGGCCCCGTGCGGCAATTATTCCCTCCTGCCTGAGGCTGCCCATTATTTTGGTTACCATTACCCTGGAGGCATTCACCAGACTGCCTATGTCCTGGTGAGTCAGGTCAATGTTTATAACAACGCCTTCAGAAGTAGAAACTCCGTAATCATGAGCCAGCCTGAGGAATGTGGCGGCCATCCTACCCCTGACATCCCTGAAGGCTATGCTGGCCACCTGATCCGTGTAGTCATTTAGCTTTTTCCCCAACAACTGTATTATTTTAAGAGATACAGTAGAATTCTCCAGCAGTATGGCAAAGTGTTCCCTTTTGCAGGAACAGATAAATGTGTCCTCCAGGGCCTGGGCGCTCATTGTATGCAGGGTGTCCTCAAAGAAGGTGTTTTCTCCAAACATATCATCCTCCTTAAGAATATCAAGGGTTATCTCCCTGCCCTCCCCGGATACCTTGTACAGTCTCACCTTCCCGTATTTAATAAGATAAATAGTATCAGCAGTCCCGCCTTCCCTAAAGATAAACTCATTCCTGCGGTAAACCCTCTTCCCTGCCAGCTCCCCTATTTTCTCCTTTTCCTCATAATCCAGGGTTGAAAATATATCCAGTTCTTTCATACATCTTATCTTTGCCATCATAAGACTCCTTCACAGGCCTTACTGACTATTTCCCTGAAGATATCCAGATCCACCTGCATTATTTCAACAGGCACCTGGGTGTAGTCATAGAATTCTATTATCTTTTCTTCATCCAGCGGGATTAATCCTGTATCAAGAACTATTATGCGGTCATATAGGCCAAAATTCTGCCTGGCATCAACAGCATCCCATTTCATGGCCCCGGTGAATATGTTTCTCCAGTTTTCAAGCCAGCCGGCAGTCATATAAAAATTAAATCCCTCTGAATTCAAATGGCCTAGTTTGTCCCCTAAAAACATCTCAATACAGTTCTGGGACTGGGCCAGTTTCGCACCGCGACCGGCCGCCAGTTTTTCGATGTCAGGGTGACAGCGTGTGCCTATTATAAGAGGAACATCGCGCTCTTGTGTTGAATCTATAGCATTGATAAGAGCCCTTTCCAATTTATCTGTATCTGTATGTAGCGCCGGGTCAAGATATACAATATCTACATCCTTTCCCCGGGTTATGTAATCCAATTCATGACGAATTATGCCGCAGCCTATAATTTTTCTGGTCATTGCATATCCTCCCATGATTTTTTTAATATATTAGCAAATATCAGCCCTGCAATAAGTAAACTGCTTTACAGAACTCTTTATTGATTTGATTTAATATAATAAAAAAAGGAGGTACCCCCTATGTGCGATTGCTGTGCTCATCACAACACTGTATTGACGCCGGAGATCAAAGAGGTGGTTGGACAGGCGCCCTTTATTCCCATTGCCACCGTTTCCGGGGACGGGCAGCCTCACTTGATTGTGGCCGGAAAAGTAAAGGAAATACGTGGGGACAACACTATAGTATTCGGGGTTTACAAAATGGAAAAAACCCGGCGGAATATTGCCGAGAGCGGCCTTATGCAGGTGGCGGCAGTGTCCGGCAAAAAGGGCTACCGCCTGTCCGGCAGGGCCAGTGTTGAGGGTGAAGAAGTTCTTCTTACCGTTTATACAGCCGAATCTCTTTTATAAGGCCTGGATGTTGTTACTGGAGAGCTTAATACAAAGAAGACAAAAAGTACTCAGGAAGCCTTTCCCGGGTACTTTTTTGCAGTCAAGGTTTTCATTTCACAGACAGGTTTTATTGAGGAACATCCTCCACCCCTGTATAAAAAAAACCGGTCAGTGCTCTTGCCATATAATCACACCAACTCACCTAAAAAATAATATTTTCAAATATTTAAGACAATTATTATATATTTTTTCATTTCACCCCCCCAAAAAAACATTTTACTTTCGAATATAGTAGTATCTTAGGTTCATTTTTATGGTAATTTTTACCAATGGGGGTAATAATATGCCATCCACATGCAGTGGATTATTGGATGAAGGCTCATATATTGAGGAACTTAAAAAGCAGAATAACGAACTGCTTAATATAAACTATAGGCTTCAAAGAATGATATACCAGACTTATTCATTATACGCTTCACTTAACCATACAGGCCATAGCAGCCCCGACATAAATAATAAGGAAGCATATTTTAAAACCATCACGGCGCTCACCTCGACCATTGACGCAAAAGACACCTATACAAGGAATCACTCAAAGAATGTAGCCCGGTATGCCGTGTCCCTTGGAAAGAGCCTGGGTCTTTCTGAAAAAGAGCTTACCGGCATGCGTTACGGCGCTGTTTTACACGATATCGGTAAAATAGGGATTCCCGATGCTATCTTAAACAAGCCTGGAAAATTAACTGAGGATGAATTCAAAATAATCATGGGTCATCCGTCCATTGGGGCCAGCATCCTGGCTCCCATAGACTTCCTCAAGGATTCCAGGGACATTGTTGAGCACCATCATGAGCGTTATGATGGCTGTGGATACCCTTTCGGATTAAAAGGGGAGTCCATCCCCTTTGCCGCCCGGATTGTAGGTATTGTCGACTCGTGGGACGCCATGACCTCGGACCGTTCTTACCGCTGTGCCCTCAGTAGGGAAAAAGCCATAAGACAGCTGGAAGACGGTTCAGGAAGCCAATTTGACCCTATCATGGTAAAAACCTTTATCAATTCGGTTATAAGCTCTCTCTCCTCATAATTACCCGGTAACGGCCTTTACGGTATATATCCAGGCTTACCCCGTTCACAGCCTTCAAAATCTGGCTCCGCTTAAGCTAAAATAATTTTTGAGATCTTTTATTTCCAGTAATACTTTATTTTTCTCCAATTTCACATACCCCTCTATGTCCCGGCGCCTGGGGATGCATAAGCCAGCAGGCGGCGCTGTGCCCGGTAAAATCCCCCGTCATTTCCGGCTCCTCAAGGGAACATATCTTCATGGCCATGCTGCAGCGGGGCCAGAAGGCGCAGCCCCGCGGGGGGCTGATCAGGTCCGGGGGCCGCCCGGCTATGGACCTCAGCGGCTTATCGCCACTGCTGTCCAGCCTGGGTACCGATCCAAGCAGCCCACTGGTATAAGGGTGCAGCGGCGACCTGAACAAATCCCTGGTGGGGCCTGACTCCACCAGCTTGCCGGCGTACATTACCATAACCCTCTGGGCAAAGCCCGCCACAACAGCCAGGTCGTGGGTAATCAGTATCACCGCAGTGCCGGTCCTACCCCTCAGCTCCTGCAGGAGCTCCATTATCTGGGCCTGAATGGTCACGTCCAGGGCAGTGGTGGGCTCGTCGGCAATTAAAAGCCGTGGTCTGCAGGCCAGGGCCATGGCTATCATCACCCTCTGCCGCATGCCGCCGCTTAATTCATGGGGGTACTGCCTGAGCCTCCTCTCCGGCTGGCTGATACCCACCAGCTTCAGCAGCTCCAGAGCCCTGGCCGCAATCTGGTCCCTGCTCTCACGGCTGTGCCGGCTTAAGACCTCGGCGATCTGGTTTCCGGCAGTCATGGTGGGATTTAAAGAGGTCATGGGGTCCTGAAATATAATGCTTATATCTTTACCCCTGATCTTTTCCATTTCCCGCTCGGGCTTTAAAACCAGGTCCTCTCCGGCAAAATAAACAGACCCGCATACTATCCTGCCGGGGGGTGAGGGTATAAGCCCCATCACCGACAGGGCGGTGATGCTTTTGCCGCAGCCGGACTCCCCCACCAGGGCCACAGCCTCACCCTGCCCCACTGAAAAACTGACTCCCCGCACAGCCTGCACCTCTCCGGCGCATGTGGAAAAGTGTACCCGGAGGTTATCAATTTCAAGCAATTTCTCCATTGTGTCCTCCTATTGGCGCAGCCGGGGGTCCAGTGCGTCCCGCAGGCCATCGCCGAGAAAATTAAAGGCCAGCATGGTAATGCTTATAAAAAAGGCCGGGAAAAATAGCTGCCAGGGATAAGACCTGAGGCCCTGAATGCCGTCGCTGGCCAGTGACCCCCAACTGGCCATGGGCGCGCTCACACCCAGGCCCAGAAAGCTTAAAAAGGCCTCGGCAAATATGGCATTGGGCACCAGTAGAGTCATGGTAACAATTATGGGTCCCATGGTGTTGGGGATAAGGTGGCGTGTCAATATACGCCAAGTGCCCGCCCCCAGCGTGCGGGCGGCCAGCACGAACTCCTGCTCCTTAAGAGACAGCACCTGGCCCCGGACGATCCGGGCCATGTCCAGCCAGTAGACCATGCCCAGGGCAATCAGTATGGCCCTGAGGCCGGTATCCAGCGCCATCATCATCACTATAACGTATAGCATGAAGGGAATGCCGTAAAACACTTCCACTATACGCATCATAATATCGTCCACACGGCCCCCTATAAAGGCTGATACACTTCCATAAAGCACCCCGATAAAAAAACAAATAAAACTGGTAAAAAGACCAATTGTCAGGGAAATCCGGGCGCCTATCCAAACCCTTGAAAATAAATCACGCCCCAGCGAGTCGGTGCCAAACCAGTAGCCCCCGCCGGGCGGCCTGTTGGCCAGGGACAAATTCTGGGCGTCATAGGCGCTGCCCGATAGATGAGGCCCTATTCCGGCCATTATCCCCAGGAATATAATAATGAGTATTCCGGACAAGGCCAGCCTGTTTTTTTTGAGGCTGCGCCACACATCACTCCAGTACCCCGGAGACTCCCGTCCCATTTGCTCTCCCGCCAGTTCCGGGGCGTTAAGGGGCGTAAATAATTCCTGCTGATACTGCATGCCCCGTCATACCTCCTTCCGGTCCACCAGCCTGACTCTGGGGTCAATAAACATATAGGCCAGGTCCACCAGAAAATTCATCAGCATTAAAAAAGCTGCGTAAAAGATTGTCACTCCCAGTATTACGGTATAATCCCGGTCCCCTATGCTGGCCACGTAATACCTCCCCAGCCCGGGAATGGCAAAAATATTTTCCACCACGAAGCTGCCGGTGAAAATGGTGGCCACCAGGGTGCCCAGGTAGGAAATAACGGGGGTTATGGCGTTGCGCACAGCATGCCGCCACACCGCCAGCCGCTCGGACAGCCCCTTGGCCCTGGCGGTGCGCATGTAGTCCTGGCCCAAAACCTCCAGCATGCTGGACCTCATCAGACGGGCCAAAAAGGCCATGGGCAGGGCGGAAAGGGCCAGGGCCGGCATTACCGCCTGCCGGGGAGTTCCCCACATGGCCGGGGGCAGCAGATCCAGGCGGTAGGCCAAAACATACATAAGCAGCCCGGCCAGTATGAAGCCTGGCACAGAAAAACCAAGGTTGGCCAGAAACATGGAAAGATAGTCCGGCCACCTGTTGCGGCGCAGGGCTGAAATGATTCCCGCCGGCAGCCCCACCAGGATCGCCAGAGAAATGGCCAGGCACCCCAGGGTGGCTGAAACAGGAAAGCCGTCTTTAATTATGCCGTTAACGGTACGGTTTTCGTATTTGAAGGAGGGACCCAGGTCACCCTGCAGCAGGTTGCCCAGATAGTCTGTGTACTGCTTCCACAGAGGATCATTGAAGTGGTAGCGGGCATTTATATTATCCAGTATGGCCGGCGGCAGCTTTTTTTCACTGGCAAAGGGGCCGCCTGGAGCAATATGCATAATGGTAAAGGTAAGGGTTATGATGAGCCACAGAGCAGCCAGCATGGTCGCCAGGCGTCGGAGAATATATCTGGCCAAAAGCAAAACCTCCCGGAATTGACCATCTGAGAATCACTGTAAAAGAGGGTACACGGGAAATCCGTATACCCCCTGTCAATTTCTTTAGCGCCTAAATAAAAATGGCAGTAATTAAGCTATTCAACATAGGCCCACTTAAACTCGGCCTCCAGTCCGAAGGGAGGAATGATTACATTCTTTAAGCTGGATTTTATCAGTATGGGCTGGGTGTAGAAATAAACCGGCATGATGGGCATCTCTTCCATCAGTATACTTTCCGACCTGTGCATATCCTCCACCCGGGCCTTGGGGTTGCCGGCATCGGTGGACTTGGCGGCATCGATCAGCCTGTCGTATTCCTTGTTGCTCCATCCGGTAAGGTTGTTGCCCCCATCGGTGACAAACATGTCCGCGAAGGTCATGGCGTCCATGTAGTCCGGGGTCCAACTGGCTCGGACGATGTCATAATTGAGGTTTTGCATGTCATTGAGGTAGGTTTGCCACTCCTTATTCTGCAGGGTGACATTTATGTTCAGGTTCTTTTTCCACATGGCCTGAATGGCCTCGGCTATGGCCTTATGCTGGTCGTTGTTGTTATACATGATGGATACTGCCGGGAAGCCCTTGCCATCGGGATAGCCGGCCCCAGCCAGAAGTTCCCTGGCCTGATCCAGATCCTCCCTGAAGAAATCACCGCCGGTCTTCCTAAAGTCCCCGCCACCCGGCTCAGGCACGCCAAAGGGAATGTAGGCGTATGCCGGCAGCTGTTCGCCCTTGCATACATCCCTTACTATGGCCTGCCGGTCAATGGCCAGAGCCAGTGCCCTGCGCACCCGGGGGTCGTTAAAGGGCTTCTTGGTCACGTTAAACCGGTAGAAATATGAAGACATATTGGGCATGATCTTAAATTCCGGATTGCCTTTCAGCCCGGCAATTTCCTGTATCGGCACATTGTACTGGATGTCCAGCTGCCCGGCCTTGAACATATTGAAGCCGGTGGTGTTATTGTCCACCAGATAGAAGTGCAGCTCATCAAGCTTGACGTTGGCAGCGTCCCAGTAATTGGGGTTCTTTACACATTTGATGACCTGATTATGGTCCCAGGAAACCATCTTGAAAGGCCCGTTGCCTATGTAATTTTCCGGGGAGGCTATCCAGTCCGGGTGAGCGCTGACAACCTTGCTGTTCACGGGAAACAGAGTCTGGAAGGAAGTCAGTCCGAGGAATTGAGGGGACGGGGCCTTCAGTATCACCTGCAGTGTTTTATCGTCCAGCGCCTTAGCGGCCACATCCTTATCGCTGCCCTTTCCCGTGTTGTACTCTTCAGCTCCCTTTATGTAATAAAGCTGATAGGCATACTCCGAGGCCAGCTTGGGGTCCAGCGCCCTCAGCCAGCCGTCCACAAAGCCCTGGGCGGTTACAGGATCGCCGTTGCTCCACCTGGCATCCCTTAGCTTGAAGGTGTAGGTCAGCCCGTCGGGGGATATGGTCCAGCTCTCGGCTATGCCGGGAGCTGGCTCGTTCTTGTTGTTATACCTTGTCAGTCCCTCAAACATGGCGTTTATGATGGTCATTTCAGGAATTCCCGTAGCCATTCCCGGATCGAGGGTCTGGGGTTCTGCCGAAGCATTATATCTGATTATCTGCTGCCCGGCAGTTTCCTTTGGACCGGATGGTCCTCCGCAGCCAGTCAGTATAAGCGCCATTACACTCACTATGCATACCAGCCCCAGAAACCTTCTTTGCTTAAACAACAACTTTTCGTTCCTCCTTAACCATTATTTCTTTTACATATAGTTAAGAAACTAATTATATTGCCCCTGTTGATCAACGCCTTAGCTAATATATAACAGGTACCGCTGAAATTACTTAGATTTTATCATAAGATGATTATTTTATCAATTTATCGATTAAAATACCATAATTCATGGCTGTGCTCATTAGGCAGATTAACTAAAGAATAGTGGCATTAAATATACAACATTCTTTTAGATACATATTTCGACAAATTAATCAACTATCCAAGTCCTATCATTTGCTCAAATTGGTTCAAATGCTGGTGGTCTTTTTTTCGATGCAATTTTTACTTATCCAATGACAATAATAACTAAAGTTCTTGTAATGCGAAAAAAATTAAAACCTCCTGGGAGTGGTAAGCATAACAGCAACGGAAATAATTATGGCTGTAATTAGTATCATTATTATTGATATTGTGCTGGGCGGCGACAACGCTATCATAATCGCCCTTGCCAGCAGGGCCCTGCCATCTGAGCAGCGGAAAAAAGCAATAATATACGGCACAATAGGCGCTGTAGCAGTTCGGATAACCTTAACAGGCCTGGCCCTGTATCTGTTAAAAATCCCCCTGCTGCAATTTGCGGGAGGTTTATTACTGGTCTGGATCGCCTTCAAACTTTTGCTGGAAGAAAAAGCTGTGGAATTTAAGGAAGGGAAAAGTGTGATAGACGCCATCAAAATAATTATTGTGGCAGATGTGGTGATGGGTGTGGATAATGTCATAGCTATAGCTGGTGCTGCTCACGGCAGCCTTTTGCTGGTTATCCTGGGATTGGTGATAAGTGTGCCTATTATAGTGTGGGGAAGCACAATTATACTTAAATGGCTTGAGCGTTTTCCGGTTATTGTTTATATAGGTGCGGGGGTACTGGCGTGGACTGCAGGAAAGATGATTACCGCTGATGTAATCATTTACCGGGAGATTGGCCAATATATTCCTTACTTTGATCTGGCTGTACCGGCTATTATCTTGCTGATAGTTACCGGTACCGGCTATTATATTAACCGAAATGTGAGATATAAAGTTTGAGCACTCCACTTTAGGATATACCCATTAATTTATACTACTTTAATATTCCGTATATTTGACACCTACACTAATTAATTGTACTTATTCATTTTAAACATAAAATAACGGAATAACAACCGGCTCTTCTTGCGTACTGAAAACAAACTAACTTCACCTATTCAATTTTTTTATCCTTTTTTTAACAAAAGGCTTACCCCTGCCTGGGTCTACTATGGCTCCTCTAAATACTTCTTTTCGATTGATTTTTATATTTAAGTCTCTTTCATACCTTCTGATTAAGGCTAACTCTCTATCAGTTACGATGGAAACAGAGGTGCCGGCCTCACCGCTTCTGCCTGTTCTACCGGCTCTATGCAAATATTCCATTGGATCCTCAGGTACATCTAAGTTAAAAATATGGGTTACCCCTTTAATATCCAAACCTCTGGCAGCAATATCCGACGCTACCAGAAGTTGAATTTCTTCACCCCTGAATCCTTCCAGAGCTCTTTGCCGCTCTTCCTTTGACGCCCTTCCATATATCATGTAAGCCTTATAGTTATGATATTGAAGCTTTTCTGTGGTCTTTTGGATATCTTCACTGATATTTACAAACACAATGGCTTTTTTAAGTTTAAAGGCCGATATCAGTTTTCTTAAAATATCAAACTTGTCTCTTTGAGCCGGGGCGGTGAAATAAACATGGGATATATTGGGGTTTACCGGTTGTCTATCTTCAATCCTCACAACTTCTGCGTCAATCAATAATTCCTTTGCTACAGCTAATGCTCTTTGGTCAATATGCGCTGCAAAAACCATCAATTGCCTGTCCTTCATTGTGGTTTTAATAACAGCTTTTACTCCATCCAAATTATTTTGATCCAGCAGTCTGTCACCTTCATCAATGACAATGGTTTTAACGGTATGGGCATTTATTTTCTTCCTGCTTATAAGCTCCAGTATTCTTCCGACTGAACCCACAATAATATGGGGCTTCTCTCTCAAGGCCTCGACCTGTCTTGTTATATTGACTTCCCCCATAATGGCGGCAGAAGTTACAGGCACACCGGAATTTTCTGATAAAAATTTTATCTGTTTATCGATTTGCATAACCAGTTCATGGGTGGGCGCCAAAATAATAGCCTGCATTTCTCTTTTTTGGCTATCAACTTTTTGAAAAAGAGGCAACAAATAAGCCAATGTCTTGCCGCTCCCGGTTTGCGACTGGCCTATGACGTTCTTATTTTTCAGCGCCAAGGGTATTGCTTTGGCCTGAATCTCTGTGGGCTGTGTGATTCCCCCCTTATTCAGGCCGCCTATAAGTTTTGAATTTACTCCTGTTTCAGCAAAGGTTGTCATGTTATCTCCTGTCGCCTAATAATAGCCATGGGTATTTATCATTATACTTATCTTACCCTGAATCCCAGAATTATTTATACACCCGCCCAACTCACTGGCTTTATTCTTTGAAAATGCCCCAGTGCGCCGGACGAATTAGTGACGGGGGTAACTTTGTGCCAGTATCCCCGTTCGCTGAGTTGAGTTGTGCCTGGGTGAGAAAGATACTCTTGGTAAGGTCGGCTCCTCTGATGTCAGCATCCCGGAAATCAGCCCCGATGAAATCAGACCCACTGAGGTCAGTTCCTCTGAGGTCAGCAGCAATAAGATAGGCTCCTCTCAAGTTGGCTCCTCTGAGGTCAATTCTTCTGAGGTCGGCAGCAATAAGGCTGGCTCCCCGGCCGAAGGCCTTCTGACGTCCAGAATGAGCCTTCTGCTCCCGGCGGGCTTCTGCTCTCACAAGCTCACTGGTCTTTAGAAGCAGAGTATTAACCTCTGCCCGGTGTACTGCCACGTCCAGCTCCATGAGAGAATCGGGGCTTTTGTGAGTGAGTCGTTCCGTCTCGTCGAGCATGGAGCTGAGAGCGCCATGAATAGGACCGGCTGGTTGTAACGTCAGTGCTTCTGTCAGATACCAGAGCAACTCATGGAGTTCCCGCATGATTAAGAACACCTGAAACATTTGATTCGCCGATTCCGGGACTTTCCGCCAGTTGTGTCCACCGAAGCTGACCTGAGAAACCTTTTGTCCCGTGCCGAAGCAGTCAAAAGCATTGCAGCCTTTAAGGCCCCGTTCCCTGAGGCTTTTGTGAACACAACAGCGAAAATCCGGTTGCAGGTTGAGGCAGGGCTGACCTGCGTCTTTGTCTATTGGGAAGCCTTCCGAAGCTGAAAAATATAGTGCGACACAGCACAAACCGAAACAGTTTTCGCAGTCAGCCCGCAGATTGAGGCGGCTCTTATCTGGGAAAGGTGCTGAATTCTGGTGATCCTCTGACAATATCTGGTTCCCCTTTTTTTATAGGATATGGGAGTTCTAAAAAATTATGGATTACCTTTTGCTTTGCCTGCAGCATTAATACTTTCTGTAGCCTGAAAAACCAGAAACCACTCCAAGCGCCGGATAGATACCACCAGACCCCTCCTGCCGGTGCGATTATATATTATCTATTATAAATATACTAATCAAGAGAAATATTACTTTTTAATCACAGCTTATCCACATAACCAAACAGATTTTCAATTTTTGGATGGTTCACATTAGCTGCTTTAAAAAAAATTTTACCGTATATATAAGCATAACGTTACACTGTACAGTTTTACGGCTTTACTGTATAATGATTATGAGGTGATTCCCATGGGGAGTTGAAACAGTACAGAATTGGCGAGGTTGCTGAAAAAGCAGGCCTCAGCAAGCGCACAATAGACTATTATACAAATCTGGGTCTGCTCAAATCTGTACGCTCTGAAAGTAATTACAGGTATTACTCGGAGGAAGCAATTATCCGCCTCAAAATCATTGAGAATATGAAGTCAAAAAGGTATACCCTGGAAGAAATTAGAGAGCACATTGCCGTGCTTGATGAAAAGCTGGGACAGTCCGTTGAATGTAGTCAGACCGGAGGTGTAGACAGGGATTTTCTTATAGGCCAGATAAAACAGCTGGAAGAAGAATTAGCCCTGCTTGAACCGGTGCTGGCCAATGTTGATAGCGGTCAAGGCTCTCTGCAGGTAAAGCAGAAATTAATTCAAAGCATGACACTGATACATGTACTTATTATTTATATAAACGAAATGGCTGCCCTGGTGTAGTTCAGAGGGCGCTATATTAAAAAAGAATAATAAAAGAATTAAAGGGGAGTAGTAAGCGTTTTAACGTGGGTAAAGTCAACAGTCCCGGTTTTAAAACCTGGCTTTACCGTTGGCATACTGCCAATTAACGAGACCTTTAACAAAACCACCCCGGGTGGCTTAGTTAAAGGTCTCGTTTTTTGTAAGTTTCACCTATCCATGGGCAATAATTATTAAGGGAGTGAAAAGCATGACAGCACCGGAAATTCTTTTGGCAGTTATTAGTATTATTATCATTGATATCGTGCTGGGCGGTGATAATGCCATAATAATCGCCCTTGCCAGCAGGGCCTTACCGTCTGAGCAGCGGAAAAAAGCAATAATATACGGCACCTTAGGCGCTGTTGTAGTGCGTATAGCCCTAACAGGCGTGGCCCTGTATTTGTTGAAAATACCCCTGCTGCAATTTACGGGAGGTGTATTGCTGGTCTGGATCGCTTTTAAGCTTTTGCTGGAAGAAAAAAATGTGGAATGTAAAGAAGGCAAAAGCTTGATGGATGCTGTCAAGATAATTGTTGTGGCAGATGTGGTGATGGGTATTGATAATGTCATAGCAATAGCCGGTGCTGCTCACGGCAGTCTTTTGCTGGTTGTCCTGGGGTTGGTCATCAGTGTACCTATTATAGTATGGGGAAGCACAGTGATACTTAAATGGCTTGAGCGTTTTCCGGTTATTGTTTATATAGGGGCGGGGGTTCTGGCGTGGACTGCAGGCAAGATGATTACCGCTGATGTAATTATATACCGGGAGGTTGGCCAGTATATTCCTTACTTTGATTTTGCTGTGCCGGCTGTTATTTTGCTGATAGTTACCGGGACGGGCTATTATATCAACAGATATGTGAGATGCAGGCCATCCATGAAGGACCGTTCTATAGATTAGAATTGGTTAAACCATAACGATAAAGGAAATGTCTGTAATGTTTCTCGCAGAATGAGGTTGTGGAAATTGTCAGGAAAAACGTTAAAACCGTAGAACACATAAATATGGAAACAATTGCAGACGATAAGGTACAGGGATGGAAAAGAATTTATTCTTCACAGCATGAATTAAAAGCATCTGCTGAAAATGTTTAATAACCTGCCTCATCAGAGGCAGGTTTCTTTCGATATAAGGACGGTGTATTTAAATTGCATTCTTCCGGGTTCAAGGCGGTATGGATAGCACTTTTCGCCAATCTTTCAATTTTTTTAACAAAAGCTATAGCTGCATGGGTAGGCAACAGTGCGGCCATGTTCTCTGAGGCGCTTCACTCACTCTCTGACCTGGTAAACAGCATATTTTTGTTGATCGGTATGAAGCTGGCGTGCCGCCCGCCAGACATCGAACACCCCTTCGGCTATGGCAAAGAGGTATATTTCTGGTCATTCATAGCCTCGGTTTTCATGTTTGGTGTCACCAGCATG
The DNA here is from genome assembly GCA_000802095.1 of Peptococcaceae bacterium BICA1-7. GTDB lineage: Bacteria > Bacillota > Desulfotomaculia > Desulfotomaculales > Desulfocucumaceae > BRHc4a. The sequence continues at coordinate 27,668 of JUEB01000001.1, forward strand.
GGCTCGTTGACCAGAGGATACCACCAGGTTGTTAATCCCCATCCTATAGCAGCAGTTGAGATAATAATTATCGCACTGTCGCTAGCAGTACTTTTTGAGATATATGCTGTCAGTGCAGCCATGCGTGCGGTAATAAAGGACGTTGGTATAAAGGTAAAGGGATTTAAGATAATACCTGCATCAATAAAAAACATTAACCATGTGGCCAACCCTGCTGTTAAATTTGTATTCTGGGAGGACCTTGCGGCACTGGCGGGCGTTATGCTGGCCCTTACCGCAGTCTTTGTCAGTGAGGTAACAAACAACATTGTTTATGACGGAATTGCCTCAATATTAATTGGCATTATGCTGGGAACACTGGCTATTATGCTGGCCTACGAAAACAGGGATATGATTGTGGGAAGGGCAGCTCACCCCAATATAGTAAGAAGAATTGGAGATGTAGCTATAAAAACACCCGGAGTCACCGATGTGAAGGATATTAAAACAATGTATATAGGTGCTCACTCCCTCCTGGTCAACATGACCATTGAAATAAAGCCAAGGCTCAACATTGAGCTGGCAGACGATATTGTTGCCGAGGTGGAGGAAAGAATTGTTAAAAAGCTGGATATTGTAAAAGAGATTAATATTGAAATTGTGGCTGATGACAACATAAATGACTGGGAAAAAGAAAAAGAGGAACTTAACTGCAAACTGTAATCTTTTAATATGCATAGAGATAATTAATTAATAAAAAATGCGAGGTATGCTGATTTGCAATATATTCACTTACTTATCACGGAATTAAACAAAATTGCCATAGCACTTATTGAAACCTTTAATTACTGGGGTATTTTTATAGGAATGGTTATTGAGAGCTCCTGTATCCCGTTGCCCAGTGAAGCTATAATGTTGTTTGGAGGATTCCTGGTGGCTTTCGGCACACTTAATTTCTGGGGTGTGGTAGCAGCGGGAGTCTTAGGTAACGTCGTAGGTTCAGTATTAACCTATTGGGCCGGCGCAAAAGGTGGACGCCCACTTATAGAGAGGTATGGCAAGTACATTTTTATAAACAAAAAACATCTGGAAAAGGCTGACCAGTGGTTTATGCGGTATGGCGACTGGACGGTATTCTTTTGCAGGAACCTGCCGGTTGTGAGAACTTTTATTTCTCTGCCTGCCGGCATATCCAGAATGAGTTTCAAGAAATTTTTTATATTCACCTTTGCAGGCTGTATCCCCTGGAATATAGCTTTAACTTATTTAGGGCTCAAACTGGGACAAAACTGGCATGCAGTTGAACCCTTTTTACGGCCGGTAAGCTATATTATAGTGATAGCCCTATTAGTGGGTATAATATATTTCATCATAAGAAATATGAAAATTAAATTCTCTTAACTGTGCCTATAGCATATTTGTATGGAAGCAGCCGGTGTGATTTGGACTACTATTTCGGCCGGCAGCACCCGGGCAGTATTCAGAAGATGGCTATGGCCACAATTGTTTATTGTTTGTGACTAAAGAGATCTTATTCAGGCAATGTCTTAGATAAGCCTGGATAAGGTCTCTTTTTAATTTCTTTTATGATTTTCATCCAGAGTGCCGACCTGTAGAAATTCTTCTGAATTTCACCATTCCTCATATTTGACAATAAGATTGCACAAACGGCATCAATTAAGTATAGAATAAGGGGAATAAGTTAGCAATTTAAGGAACTGGCACATTTGTCCTGGATTACCTATAAACATTGCTTTACAAATTTTTCCGGCATTGAGATGCGTTTTGCGGTTTCTTCAATAGAGAATCCTTTGCTCAAGAATCTTCTTGCCACGCTCTCCATGGATTCACCAACTTCAACAATGTGCATATCAGGATCATAAAATCTTATAACGCGCTGTCCCCAAGGCTGTTCTTTTATTCCATGTATATATTCCACAGAACCGTATTCTTTAAGCTTTTTAAGCATACCATCCAAATTATCTTCTTCAAAATACAATTCACTGTTATTTGATCTTTGAGTTATGTCTTTTGAGCTAAAACTAAGCAATTCCAAAAAATGTGATTTTAAATGTATAGAAAAGCCACCTTCGAAAGACACATTTTCACCAAAGTCATATTTTACTTTTTGATCAAGCACATTCTCGTAAAATCTTCTGGAAATACCAATATCATCAACAACTATAAGAGGACATATAAATTTCAATTTACTACCTTCTTTCATATTGTTGTCAAAAGAACCGTTACCTCGTGTCATGGTGTCTTCTGCTGTATAATATGGAACAATGGGACTTTGCATTTTTTACAACTTCCCATCATTTGACGGAGATGCCAAAGGTTCAACAACAATCAGTTGTTCCGCTGATTCCATATAATGCATCCGGAACTAATTCACACGCCATTACATTTTCATCAGGAATATTGTATGTATGTTTGATGCCTAAATTAACAGCAGTTTTAAAACCAAATCTATGGTAATAAGCAGGATCACCAACAAGAATCACTGAGGTGTATCCCATCCCCTTTGCCAATTTGAAACTCTCCTTTATCAAGTTGGAGCCTACTCCTCTATATCGATACTCTAAAGCAACTGAAATAGGTGCCAAGAGAAGTGTTTCATATTTATTGCCGTTATTAACAATATAGGTTTTTGTTAACATTATATGTCCAATCAGTTTACCGTTTTCTTCAGCAACCAGAGCCAGTTCCGGAATATAATTGCCGTTGCTGCGCAGTTGATTGACAAAATCCTGTTCTTTACCGTTTGTAACTTTTGCTGTTTGAAAAGCAACTTTAACCAAATCATATATCTGAGAAAATTCTTCCGGTGTTTCTCTTCTGATAATCATTTTTATTATCCTTTCTGTTATATGGGAAGTTCTATTATCTTAATAATTTTCCTCAATAGCTACTATAATGAGTCAGAGAACCTTACCGATACCTTATTACCAAACCAGGGCTTTACCCACCAGATCTATTAATCCCTTTACTTCCACGCCCAGTTCATGTTCTTTCACCATTGGATTGAGCTGAGCTTTACAGATTGAGCAAGGAGCGCACAGTATGCCGTCACCGTTTGCACCTACGCCGGTGGCTCTTACCAGTTCAGCCTTTTTGGCAGAAAGCTTGATACGGCGCTGGTACATTTCAGGGTCATCAAACAGTATGCCCGAACCGCCGCCGCAGCAGAAGGTCCAGTCCCGGTTGGGGGTCATCTCCCGAAAGTCCGCCACGCTGGCCCGCATCACCGTGCGCAGGTTTTCCTGCAGGTCGCAGGCACGGGCATAGTTGCAGGGGTCATGCAGGGTGACCGGCCTGCTATTCCTGGCGGGATCCAGTTTCAGCTGGTTGGTTTTAATGTAATACGCCACCTCGTCGTGTATGTGGGTGATGGGCCACCTCACCGGGCGGTCGGCCATGGTCGGTATGTACATCTTGGCCGCGCGCCAGCCGTGCCCGCACTCGCCCCAGACAATCTTTTTAACGCCCAGCTGCTGGGCCGCGTCCAAAAGGCGCATGACATTATGGCGCTGGGTAAACCGCTGGTCAAACAGGAAACCGAAATTTCCAGCTTCGGCTACAATGCTGGGTATGGTCCAGTTGGCGCCGATGTAGGTAAAAAACAGGCCCGCCCCCTTCAAAGTGTACTCGTTCAGAAGGAAGTCCGCCGAAGAGGGGATGAAAAGAATATCGGCATCAGGCTTATCCACAGGAAAGGTCATCTGAACTCCGAACTCATCCAGTATATCGTCGGCCAGAAACTCCAGGGTGTCGATTAGGCCTGGCTTGGGAAGGTTGGTGTGGTTGCCGACCCTTTCCATGGCTGCGCCCACGTTGGCGTGCAGCTTGGGGGTAATCCCCAGCCAGTGCAGAATCTGGCGGCCCACGAAGGTGACCTCGCAGGTGTCAATGCCGAAGGGGCAGGAGCGGGCGCACCTGCGGCACTCACTGCACTGGTAAAAGTATGAATACCACTCCTCAAGCACATCCAGGCTGATATCCTCGGCCCCCACCAACTTGCCGAACCATCTTCCCTCCAGGGTGAAATACCGCTTGTAAATCTTGCGGATCAATTCAGCCCTGTTGGTGGGAATATTCCTGGGGTCTTTCGTCCCCAGGTAGGTGTGGCAGTTTTCCGCACAGGCGCCGCATTTCACGCAGGATTCCATGGCCATGACAAAGGAACGGTATTTTTTGCACATCTCATCCAGGTACTGGAGAGCCTTCCGGCACTTCTGGTCATCGGGTGTGGGATCGATGTGAATTTTTCTCATCTCCCTGTCATTAGCCCGGACAGGTTGTACCATGTCTTTATACACAGGCATCTTAGGGGCCCCCTTCCATAAGAGCGTACACCGGTATTGTTTTTAATATAATGCCGCTCACCAAAAAGATAGCTCAAATGGAGAGAGAAATCTTGAGTTTTTTTACTGAAATCAATTTAAATGACGGGAATGTGCAAATAAAATTTGCCTGTTTGCCTGTAATCCTCGGAAAACAATTCAAAAAAATCAAAACCAACACTATTGTTTAAGGAAAGCCCGGACACCCGGAACCATTTATCCAGATCCTCCGTTACCGTACGAGATACCGCTGCCATAAAGCCCGGGTACACAAATACGGCGTATCTGGTTGCGGGAATAATCCTCTCCGTTAATCCGGAATGGTCTCCCCGGTGTTCCTCTGCGGCTATGCCGTAAAAACCAAATCTGCGGGACGGGTCCCCGCTGTCACTGCCGCCAATGCCAAACCATCTCCTGGCAGGGCCTCGGTCAACGTACTCATCACAGCAATTATAGTAAATGCGGACCATTTCTTCCATCTCACAGGGGCACTCCGGGTTGAAAGAAACTTCCTTTCCCAGCAGTTTTATTTCATTCAGCTCCCGGCAGCAGTGGTCGACAACAATACCTTCTCTTTTATTTTTAAAGTCTCGGGCGGGGATATACATTTCTTCCACCAGCGGCATGAATACTCTCTCTTTCCTGAAGCGGCTGGGTGTAACACGAAACATTTTAAAAAAGTCCCGGGTGAACTGCTCATGGGAATTGAAGCCGTACTGAAAGGCAATGTCCGCCACATTGCGGTCCGTTGCCTCCCACAAGGCGTTGGCGGCTGCCGAAAGCTTTCGTCCCAGAATATATGATTTCACGGTCTGATTGGTCAGTGCCTGAAAGATGCGGTAAAAATGGGTGGGGGAAACATAATACCGGGCTGCCAGCTCCTCCAGGGACAATTGGCGGTGCAAATTGGACTCGATATATTGTATGGCGTCATTAACTATTTCGATATATCTCATGACTTCCCTCACTTATTAAATGAATTTAACTTCTCCTTTCCATTACTATGTATTACCAAACAAAGAGGATATTTCCTGCTGTATACGGCTAAAAAAAACTGCCCCTGAAAAATTACCTTTTGAGAGCAGCCCATCCTTTTCCAACAATCCAGCAAGGCGGCAGAACACTTTTTTGCATTTAAATTATGAAACAGCCTATTTTTCGAGAATAAAAAAGTAGGCTGTTTTGCTTATCCGGACTCTTTTAAGATTCAATAATATGGATAATGGAAAGTAAAATTTTTGTTAAAAACTATACATAATGCTTATTTTGAAAATTATTGTTAGGCATTGTTTTTCGGTGGAATAGTTCTCCGAATGCGGCACCGCCAAGAATCAACACTGCACCGATGATTTGCACGGTGTCCATTATTTCATTTAAGAAAATTGCTGAAAAAATGACGGCTGAAAGCGGCTCCAGATAGCCGCAGATTGCCACTGTCTGCACAGGCAGGTCACCAATGGAAGAAAAGTAAAAATAGCAACCAATACCAGTATTTACAATGCCGAGAACCAGAATCGGGATAACGCTGCCCGGCTCAATATGGAGAGCAAAGCCCTGCTTGATACCCAGGAAAATCGCAACAGTCAGAAAGCTTGTAATCAACTGCCACATGGAGTTTTCAAATCCGGTAATGCTCTTTGCCTTCTTATTAAAAATCACCATACAGGCGTACATGACAGCAGACATGATACCGCAGAGCACGCCCCATATGTTTTTTCCCTCAGACAAAATCTGCATATTTACAAAGAACATACCGGCCAGCACGGCGATGAAACCAAGAACTTTCGCCCATGTTATCTTTTCTTTAAAAAGAATTGGTGAAAGAATCATAACAATCACCGGACCACAGTAATAGGCAAGTGTCGCAACACTGACGTTGATCTGCCGATAAGCTTCATACAGGAACATCCAGCTGGTACCCATTGCCACACCGGAAATCATCAGATAAAGAAAGTGTGCTTTCTCCTCTAGGAAACGCGCTTTCTGGCGGGTTGCTATAAATATCATCGCCAGAAGCATACTGCCGATTAGAGTTCTTGTAAAAACGATCTCATAGCTGCTTAATAAGATATAGCTTGCGACAATGCCGTTCAGACCGAACATCATTAAAGCTGCAATATATTTAAAATAAGCTTTTCTCGTTTTCATATTATTCTCCCACACTTGAAATTAAACAGCTATAATATATCATAATTTTTAACAAAACATATACGAATGTTTATCGTGCTATTCATGATAAAATCAAATGTATCATGGGGGTGCAATATGAACATTCAGAAATATAGGGCATTTGTAAAAGCCGTGGAATACGGCAGCTTCACAAAGGCTGCTGAAGCGCTGAACTATACTCAGTCCGGTGTCAGCCGGATGATCAGCGATCTGGAAACAGAGTGGGGCGTTTCTCTTCTTGAAAGAGGCAAAGCCGGTGTCAGACTTACATCAGACGGGTTAAAACTGTTGCCCATGCTGCAGCGTATATGCAACGAGCAGGAAATGCTTATGGCACAGGTCGATAACCTACACGATATGCAGTCGGGGCTGATTCGCATCGGCACCTTTTCCAGTGTGGCAACTCACTGGCTTCCAATCATGATCAAGAGGTTTAAGAAGGACTATCCTAAGATCGACTTTGAGCTGTTGCTTGGCGATTACACAGAAATCGAAAGCTGGATTCAGGAAGGCCGTGTGGATTTCGGATTTCTACGGCTTCCGACGAGTATTGAACTGGAAACTGTCCCTCTGGAAAAAGACCGCTTACTTGTCGTGCTGCCGGAGGATCACCCGTTTGCAGATTGTGACAAGTTTCCGATGAAAGAATTGGAGAAGAATCCGTTTATGCTGCTGGAAAAGGGTGCAAAAGCGGAAATCTCTGCGATTTTTGAGCGAAATCATCTCACTCCGCAGGTGCATTTTACGACCTGGGATGACTATGCTATTATGTCCATGGTGGAAAACGGTCTGGGCATCAGCATCCTTCCGGAACTGATTCTGCAGCGTATCCCCTACCATATCATCACAAAGGAACTGGAGGTGCCTGCATACCGAAGCATCGGCATAGCCATGCGGAATCAAAAGTCGCTTTCCCTTGCCGTGCGGCGTTTTCTAGAATATCTGCCATACAGAAAAAGAGTACAGGAGCCTTGACATTCCTGCACTCTATAAACTTCCAGTTATATGTATTAGTTGAATTTTAACAAATTCAAAGCATGGCTAGAATATAATGCATCACACTCATTGGAATAGCACCATTCTATATCTTGGCAAAAAGCTAATAGCTTAACATTACGCATAACAAGTCAGAAACGTCTCTCACTTTTTTATTTAACGGGGACTCTTCCTTTTTCCGCCACTTTTTCCACCATTCTTATAACCCTAATTATTTCCTCAATCAACCTATATAAGCAGAACCGAACTATCCTTGAACCATCTGCCCTGTCCCACTTCAAATATTCTACCAAATTGTAACTTTTAATGTCTGCAAATAATGTCGATATTTTAAAATATATACTTTGTAAATCATTCCCCAACAACACATGACGGTAAAGAAAAATCTACCTCCGGGCGACCCAATAGCGACATTCATAGGGGCAGGGAAAAACAACCCCGCTTGTTAACCTTTCGCAGGCTGCACTAATGGTCGTCGGACGTAGGGCGTCAGACGTCGGAATATATGACAGATACCTCACGCTTTAAGAGCCCCGACGACTGACGTCTGACGACAGCTTACTGAATTATCCGGTTCAGCCGGAGAACCCGTTGACATTTGGGGTTGTTTTTCCAGGCCAGCCACATAGTTGGCTTTTAAGTGTCCACAAACCATATTTCAACATAAAAATAGAAGCCCTAAAAACCAAGGCTTCTTTAGATAGGCAAATATTTACTGCAACAAAAATATTCTCCACAGCTCCGCATAACACCGGTGGTCTGTGGCACATTTTCCTCACATGAGAAGCGGCAGGCGTATAGAAAACAGGCTGCCGTGGCCGGGCTTGCTCTCAGCAGCAAGGGTGCCGCCCATCCGCTTGACCGCTTCCTGGGCAATGGCCAGGCCCAGGCCGGTGCCGGGTATGGACTGGGTGTCCACGCCGCGGTGGAACCGGTCAAAAATGTAAGGGATCTCCTCCGGAGCAATACCCGGGCCGGAGTCCCGCACCATGAAGACTGCCTCATTGCCGTCCACCTGAAGTGTCAGCCCCACCTCCCCGCCGGGCTCAGTATACTTGCAGGCGTTGTCCATGAGATTGTCCAGGGCCAGTTCCAGCAAGTGCTGGCTGACCGGCGCCTGCACTGTGTTCTGGGGGCAGGCTGTGGTCAGACGTAGGCCGCTCTCCTCGGCCAGGGCCTGGTACCGAGGCTCCAGGCGGCGCATCTCCTCGCAGAGATCGGTAGGCTCAAGGGCCGTGTCGCTGCCCTCGGCCAGGTTGGCTATTTGCAGCAGGCCGGTGATCACCTGCTCCATGCGCTCAATCTGCCGGCCAATGATCGGCGACACCTGCTGCAGCCGCTCAGGGCGCTCGGTGAGCACATCATTGTAGGCCCGCAAGGTGGCCACCGGAGTCTTTAGCTCGTGAGCGGCATCGGAGGCAAAGCGCCTGGCGGTATCCCGCTCCGCGGCCAGGGAGCGGAAGGATTCCCGCAGGTACAGGACCATCCGGTTAAAATGATCTCCCAGCCGGTCCAGCTCACTGATGCCCGACCGTTCCACCTTCCCCAGGAAGTTTCCCCCGGCCACCGCCTCAGTGGCCGCCACCAGGCGGGAAAGCGGGCGGGCCAGCCATTGGCTTAAGAGCCAGCCAATAAGCACGGCCAGCCCCAGGGCCAGGACCAGCACCTCCAGCACCTGGCGGTACAGGTTGGACAGTACAGATCCTGACGAGGGGCTCAAGGTAAAACGGTAGGTGGTTATTGAGGAACCCCCTCGGGATTCGGTCACCGCCGGAAGGGAAAAGGAGCTTTCACCCGGCCTGGATGTATACAGAATCCCCCCTATTTTGCCGGCTGCCAGAGGGGTTGCTTCAACCGGGAAAGTGGGTTTAACCATTACCCTGCCGTCGGGAAGCGCAGTCTTTCCGGGAGAGAAATAGATTTTTAGCCCGTCCGTAACTCCCTCTTTTCCCAGCATCGCCGTCTCCACTTCAATGCGCACATCAGGAAAGTCTTTCCGCAGAAGAGCAAGAATCTCTTCCCCGGAGAGATTCCGCATCTGGGCTTCCTCCAGCACACTTACGGCCTGCTTTAGATACAGTGCCTGTTGGGATCTCTGCACAGAAATGGCGTACATGGACAGGGCGTTGGAAAATATATAGCCGGAAAAGGTGAGCAGCAGCAAGGCCAGGGCCACAAAGCTGAAAATAAGCCGTGTGCGCAGACTCCGCAAGACTTTCATTATTCTTCCTCCCGCAGTTTATATCCCACACCCCGCACGCTGACGATGTACCGGGGTTTTTCCGGATCGTCCCCCAGCTTGGCCCGCAGGTTGCGCACATGGACGTTGACCGTCAGCGGGCTTCCTGTGTTGCGGTCAGTCTGCCAGAGGGACTCCATCAGCATCTCCCGGGTGAAGATCATCCCGGGCCGCCGGGCCAGGGCAAGGAGCACCTGGTATTCGCTGGCGGTAAGCGCAAGCCGTTCCCGGTCCTGATAGACAGACTGCCTCTCCGGCAGAATGAGCAGGTTGTGCACACGGATGCGTTTTTCCTCCCCCGGCTGTGTTTGGGCGCGCCGCAGGAGCGCCCGCACCCGGGCCCGCAGCTCCCGCATGCCGAAGGGCTTGACCAGGTAGTCGTCGCCGCCCAGCTCCAGGCCCACCACCTTGTCTGTCTCGGACCCGCGGGCGGTAAGAAAAAGCACCGGTATGTTGCTGGTGCGCCGCAACTCCCGGCAGATGTCGAAACCGTTCATTTCGGGCAGCCGGACATCGAGTATGACCAGGTCGTGCTCACCGGATGCTGCCCGGGCAAGTCCCGTGGCGCCGTCGGCCACGTGCTCCACCCGCCAGCCCTCGTCCTCAATTCCCATTTTTATAGCCCCGGCCAGGTCGAGATCATCTTCCACCAGAAGCACCACCGCTGACACGGCACGCCCCCCTCTCCCGAAATATCTTTCTCTATCACGCTAAAAGACTGTAAGACCAGCCCTTAAAGGCCGGGGATAAACAGTCTGTATAGCTCGAAACCCTATCCTGAAAGTATTGAATGTCTTTTATAAACCACAGAGAACACAGAGATCACAGAGAATTATTCTCAAGCATTACTCTTAGGTTGAATAGTGGAAAATCGGATTTTTAAGAAAGGCATGTCTAAAGGGAAAGTTCAGCCGGTGAAATCAGAGATTTCGAGCTTCACTTATATTTTATCACCTTTGCTAAGGGTGTCCAATTTATCAGAAGGAAGGCCGACTAGAGTTGCCTCCAGCCGGCCCGCAGCCTGAAATTATTAGTTCTGGCTATCGTCAGAAGCCGGTTCTGTAGCTGAATAGAAGAACATCTGCCCGCCGGAAACCCCGCCTCCCAGCGGACCTTCTTTGATCACCACACCGGAGAATCCCACGGCCTCTCTCACTGCATCGGCCTGCTGCTGGCTGATGATCCCCTGGTCCACCATCTGACTGACCGGGTCTTTAAAATCAGCCAGGTTTTGCTTGATGTACTGCCTATTCTCCTGCAGATCGCTGTTCTTCACCTGGTCTAAAATATCCTTCATCTTCTGGTCATTGGCTGCCAGGAAGTCGAGAATCTGGCCGGTCTGGTCCTGAGTAATAGTCCCCTTGGCTGCCAGGACGTCCAGATTGGCCTGCAGCTGTTCAGGCGACGGTTTCTGCATACGCGCCACTGTCGGCAGGGACGGCATTGCCTGTCTCAGTGCGCCGGCCTGTTGCTGGTTGATGATCCCCTGGTCAACAATCCGGCTGACCGGGTCCTTTATGTCGCCCAGATTTTCCTTAAAGCTCTGGATCCCTTGTTCCTTGCTCACATCCTCTACCTGCTCAAGCATACTCTGCATCCTTTGCTTTTCAGCCGCCAGGAATTCGAGAATCTGGCCTGCCTGGTCCCGGGTGATGGTCCCCTCGCCCACCAGCTTGTCAAGGCTTGTCTGCCACTGCTGCTGCATCTGCCGGCCGGCAATGTCATCCATTTTATCCCTGATGGCCTGGGCCTGGTCCTGGGTGATGGTCCCCCTGTCTACCAGATCCTTCAGAGGATCGACAAACTTTGCCACCAGTTTCGGCCCATCCATTTTGATTGCCCCTTCAGCTGGCGGCGTGACCTTGAACACCGGTTTTTCCGGAGTTTTGTTTTCAAAATAAGTGAGCACTTCATCAGATTGGGCCTGGGTGATGGTTCCCGCGGTCACCAGGTCAGCCAGGGCCTCCTTCAGCACATTTTGATTGGCTGCCATATTAAGTTTGTTTGAAATGATTACTTTGCCGGCAGCAGCCGTACCAGGGCTTCCGGACACCCACCGCACGTTCGGCGAAAGGTCCTGGCCGCTGGCGGAGTTATCGGCGGCCAGGGACAGACCACCGGTGGAAGCCACCAGTCCCGCCATCAGAATGCCTGTAGCCACTACTTTACTTAACTTCTTGTTTTTCATGAATCATTCTCCTTTCGATTATCCATTAAATAATGAGGTCTTAGATTTCCTTATGGGTTCTTCTTATCTCCTCCCTGCGCCAGTGCATTGGGCCGTTCCAGCGCCCGATGTTATTAAACCACAGGTCTGTTTAGATTCAAGCCAGTATTTGATTAAGAAATCTACTCCATTAACGGCGGGCCGGGGAGCTGATTATTAAGGCCTCCCTCCCACCACAGGAAGCGGCCAGGACACTTGATATTGAAGACCTTCTGCACCGAAAGCCAAAGGAGCTTTCCGTGGACAGCGGCAAATAATACCGGTACCGCAAAGGCCCCTGCTACCATTTAGAGAAAGCTGTTATTGACAGTATAATTAAAAATAGACTACAATCAATTTGAATATTATCGAAATGTAATATAATCAACAGGGAGCTTTCCTAACGTGGATATTAAGAAAATGGCAAAAATATTTAAGGCTCTTTCCAATCCCAATCGATTAGAATTATTTTTAAAAATTGTTGACGCCCGTGAATCCAGTTTTCAAACGGGCTGTGACTGTTTTGTCACAGATATCATCGACTCCTTAAATATTGGCGCCCCTACTATCTCGCACCACATTAAAGAATTGGCTAATGCTGATTTAGTCATCACAGAAAGAAGAGGGAAATTTTTGACCTGTCGAGTCAATGAAAAATTGGTTGCTGAAATAAGTAAGCTGTTAGCATTGCAGCAATCGCCTAAATAATACAATTCACCCGAAGGCTAATGGGGAATTATATTTTTATTATATATTTCGATATTTATAAAATTTTAATAATATCAAATAAAGATATAAATGAATTCAGGCTATGGAGGGATTTTCATGAAAGTCATTATTTTTGGAGCTACGGGGATGGTCGGCCGAGGTGTCTTGCGGGAATGTTTGCTTGACTCTGAAGTACAAGCCGTTCTAACGGTTGGACGAAGTGCAACAGGGCTGCAGCATGAAAAGCTGAGTGAGATCGTACACAAGGATTTACAGGATCTTTCTACAATCGAAGGCCATCTTTCGGATTACGATGCGTGCTTTTTCTGTCTTGGTGTAAGTTCAACAGGAATGGCGGAGCAAAACTATCAGCGCGTGACCTATGATATCACATTGGCAGTGGCCCAGACTTTGGTTAAACTTAACGCCGGCATGACATTTATCTACGTGTCGGGAGCTGGCGTAGACAACACCGAGAAGGGGCGCGTCATGTGGGCCAGAGTGAAGGGTAAAACAGAAAACGCGCTGCTGCGTCTGCCATTCAAGGCCGCGTATATGTTCCGCCCCGGGTACATTCAACCGATGCATGGAATTGTATCTAAAACAAAGTTGTACAGGGTAATGTATGCTGTGGTGGGTCCGCTCTATCCTGTGTGGAAGAGGCTTTTCCCGGAGTATGTCACAACGACAGAGATTGTGGGACGCGCCATGATTAAAGCCGCCAGGCAAGGAGCTCCAAAACCATTTATAGAAAATAAGGACATCAACAGTATTACCTGTGCTTGACGGCACTCAGGCATAACTGGGGTGGTTAGCCTTGTAGAACGCTGACAGTTCCGTGCTATCCGAATTATCTAAAGCTGGGCAGTTTTTCTGCTATTTCAATGCTCAAGCTATCTTTTCAGCTTGAGTTCTTTTGCTTGCCTAACTTGGTATAATTGACTTAAAATAATGGGAATTTGCAATTTATACTAAAAACATTTCCCTTTCAGTAACAGATAGTATTTCACATCCATTTTCTTTAATTAAAACCATATCTTCCAATTTTACCGCACCATGTTCTGGGTGCGTCAAATGAATTTCAATAGTTATTGTAAAATTACTCCTTAAGACAAAGTCAGATTTTTCAAATAATATGGGTGGCTCATTAGCATCCAAACCTATTCCATGACCAATAAAGTTACCCTTCCTCGGTGCTAACCCCAGAAAATAATCTTCGACACCTAATCGGCGAGCACAAGAACACGCTATGCCAAATAGCTCACTACATTTTATTCCGTCTCTCAAATAAGCCATGACATTATCTGAAATATCCCTAAGAGCCTTAAATAAATCTGTAACCTCTGCACAGGCTTTACCCAAGACATATGTACGCGTTTCATCACTATGATAGCCCTGGTAACAAGTAGGTATGTCAACTACAATTATATCTCCACTTTTTATTTTTCTTAAAGACGGTCCTGCGGGTACTGCTGGACTAAGGCCAATACCAGTAATTGTATTGGAAAAACCACTTACCTTAAACAGGTTTTCACCAGAAGAAAGTGGGCCACGACTTATATAAAAATCAAAATTTCTCATAGATAATATTCCTTCGTGCCCGGCTTTTCTATGGGCATATTCAACTTCCGCCGCAAGTTCCAGCTCTGTCATTCCTTCAGAAAGCACCTCAAGAACTCTTTGTTGGCCAGCTTTCATTATATTACAAGCTGCTCTAATTAAGTCAATTTCTTCCTGATCCTTTTTCATTCTTTGTATCATTATTTCTTCCGAAATATTAACTGGTTTGAAACCAGAAAATATACTCATTATCTTTAAAAATAGTTCTGCAGGAATAACATCCAATTCCAGCCCTAAATGTCCCTTATTAATACCTAATTCTATTAATTTTAACAAAATTTCCTTAAAACTACCATTTTTGAGAATTTTGCTATTGTCTATCCATGTTTCGTTCAACACAAAATCCAATGCCCTTCTTACAATTAGAAAATAATCGTTTTGGGTTACTACTAAAATACAGGGCTGTGCTGTTCCGGTATAATAAAAAATATCTCTAGAAAGAATAAGGACAGCGGCTTTTATTTCTAACTCCAAAAGTCTTTTTTGAAATATTTTTAATCTCATCGTCTTATTATTACTTATCATTTCCAGAACTCCTTTCCTAATTTATGGCAAGGTTGTAACACCATACTTGCTAAACAACTGATTAAACCGGCAGTAATTGAAATAAAGGGTTCTATAATCTCAACGATAAGTTTAACGATAGCCCTGCTTCCCATAGGCGCTTTTCAATTTCATTATTGTTAGCGGGCATTGTGCTTTTTTCTCCTGTGTCATAGATTTGGAACAATTCTTTGCCCCTCTGCTAATTTAGGATTTATATTATTTCTTTTTATAAACGTTCAACCCAACTTTAACCTCTTCGCGGCTAGGAATGCTAACATTGCCTTCAGTGGAGGCAATAATTATGGTCTTGCCCGATGAGGACGGTCCATACTCCTTTGATATGTCCACCTTTATGGTAAGTATTTCTCCTTCTAAATTCATCTCAACGTTTTTCATGGGTGCTCAGCCACCTTTAATTATATTTTTAGGAACTGACAGCATGGTGTCGTGACTTTCAATTACTATAAAGATGAGTATTCTTCCATATTTTTTTAATCTCCTGCCAACGAATGAATTGGGTAAAGGATTTATCTAAAATGGTAAATATATGCAGGTGTTGACCGGGAAGAATTTTATTTTTATTACAGTAGTTACAGTCTCAATTTTTTTGACAGAACCAACACAAGCAACGTGAGAACTGAAACAGGGTATTGATTTTGAATGTTAACATGTTTACAATGAGCAGAGAGAGGTGATTTTTTGAGCCCGACGGTGGACAACAGAGACCGCTACCTGGCTATACGGGCTGTTATTGAGCTGGGTGAAGCAGCCCAGGCCCTTGAGGACATCATGTCCACTCACTTGGCCCGCTTTGGGCTGTCCCCGCCCAAGTTCAGGGCCCTGGTGGAGCTGCATATGGCCGGGGACCGGGGGCTTAACCAGTCTGAGCTCAGCAGGAAACTGAAGGTTTCCAGGGCCAACATCACCGGACTTATCGATCGTATGGAAAAGGACGGGCTGGTGACCAGGGAATTACACCCCACTGATAAGAGGGCTTTTCATGTAGCACTTTCGGAAAGGGCTGAAGGAATGGTCAACGCCTTCCTGCCTGCGCATAACGACTTTGTGCACAGGGCCATGTCCGGGCTGGAGTACAGTGAAAAGGAAACTCTTATTGCACTGCTGGGAAAAATGAAAAAGGGTTTTGATGAACTATAATCACAACCAAGGAGGCTGTTAAAATGATCTGTGACCGTTGCAAGGAAACCATACCCGAAGGCGACGATGTATTTGATCACTACGGAAAGAATCTGTGTGAGGACTGCTACATAGGGGCGGTACAGCCCCCCAGGTCCTGTGACCCTACGGCGGTGGACAGCGCCCGCTCCACCAGGGCCATGCTGGGACAGTCGGGGACCCAGGGGCTGACTCCTATTCAGAAGAGAATCTACGAACTCATATGCGAGAAGGGGAAAATATCAAGGGAAGAATTATTTAAAAGCTTTGAGCTGCCCCAGTGGGAAATGGAAAAGCAGTTCGCCATACTGAGGCACTGCGAGCTGGTCCGGGCCACAAAGGAAGATGGGATAATATATGTGACAACCCTGTAATCTCACAGGTCTTTTACCCTGAAGATAACGCCCATAATGGGCGTAAGACTAGAGCTGCCCTCAAAACTTTGCGGGCAGCTTCTTGATACTATAGAAAATTATGCTATGGGCAGGGCTTTAAATAGCATACTCTTTAGGAGAATTCGACCTGGTCATTTTTAACCACTGCCTCCCCTGCAACCACTTCCTTGCCCAGCTGGTTGGTGCAGACAGTCTCCAGCCGCGCCCTTTTCTTTTCCCGGTTTATCTCCACCACCCGCACCGTGGCCGTCACCGTATCCCCTAGCCTGACCGGCGCCAGAAATTTGAGAGACTGAGAAAGGTATATGGTGCCCAGCCCGGGCAGTATAGTCCCCAGCACGGTGGAGATAAGGCCGGACACCAGCATTCCATGAGCTATACGCCCCTTAAAAATAGTATTTCTGGCGTACTCTTCGTCCAGGTGGACGCTGTTGCTGTCGCCGGTTATTTTTGCATATAAAGCTACTTCCTCCTCACCAATGGTCCTGGTATAGGAAGCGCTGTCGCCAACCTTAATAATCATCTTTTTAGCTCTCCGTTTTTAGTTTTTTCATCACCCAGGCCATGTTTCTGGCAACCTCTAACATGCGGCCTGATTCAGATATTAAGTTTTATTCTAAACAGCTTATCAAATTCCTGCTAAATAAATATTAGTCGCATTTATTCCAAGATCCAACCCAAAACCAGTGTAAGGTTGAAATAATGCAGAAAGTTAAAGGGAGCCGGCATATGCCCGTAGAATATGTTTTCATACTGCCGGATTGACGAATACATGAAGAAAAAGTCATTGAATAAGAGGCTCTTTACAACGATGAAGATTTCGAGGGGGATACTGAAATTGAAGATTTTCACCAGGTCAAAGCATATCACCTGTGACAGGACTGAGGACAACCTGCTGGAAACCAGGTCAGGGCTTCTGGACACCGTTCATGAGATAGAGGTGCTTATTACCACCGACATTGCCAGAAGGGAAATAATAAAAGCCTCGGCAGTAATCTTAAGAGCCCCTTACCTTATCTGCTCCAAAGCGGCCGGGCGGGCGGAAGGCCTTGCCGGGCTTAAAATAGACCAGTCAAAAATAAGCTCCCGGATAGTTGATCTGGTGGGGGGGCCCGAGGGCTGCTCACACCTGTTCGACCTGACCCTGGACGCCGTAAAAGCCATAAAGCAAAGTCTGTATGTTTTTACCCCGGGGGAATATGAGGAAAGGATGCGCACCTTCGACGGACTGCTCAGGAACACCTGCTACGCTCACAGCCAGTCCCTGGAAGAAAAGATGCAGTCGCATCGTCACCCAAACGTTATTATTGACAGGGAGAAGTAACCTACCCGGATTTATACCCCTTTTTTATCCGAAAGATTTTCCGCCGGCGGGGAAATAATATTAGTGAGGACTGGGTCTTACAGGCTGTTAACGAGATAAAGAGGGGTGATTTTGTGAGCCGGGAGATTTTCGACATCTGCATTGTGGGCAGTGGGCCGGCGGGGCTATCGGCGGCGGTGAACGCTCACGTGCGGAGAAAAAAGATATTGCTGTTCAGTGGCGAGTCAGGCCTGTCAAAGGTCAATCTGTCACCCAGGGTAGACAACTACCTGGGTTTTCCGGCCATTAACGGAAACGATCTCTACCAAAAATTCAAGGAGCACGTGGAGGAGTTTAAAATACCGCTGGTACCGCAGAAGGTGCAGACCATCGGCCCAATGGACAGCCTGTTCATGCTGCAGGCCAGGGATACAGTTTATGAGAGCAAAGCGGTTATTATCGCCACCGGGGTGGCGGCGCAAAAGCTCATCAGGGGAGAAGATGCCTTTGTGGGCAGGGGCATAAGCTACTGCGCCACCTGTGACGGCCCCCTCTACCAGGGTAAAGTAGTCACGGTGCTGGACTACACCGGCGAAGGGGCCGAAGAGTCCCACTTCCTTGCGGATTTCTGCAGTAAAGTTTACTATGTGAACATGACCAAAAAGTCCCCTGCCTTTAAGAAGACAAATATTGAGGTGATCACCGGAGACCCTCCGGAGGAGATAACCGGAGGAGACACCGTGTCCACCCTTAAAACAAAGAGCAGGACTGTTGATACCGACGGAGTTTTCATTTTCAGGGAAACATACCCTCCGGGGGAGCTTGTGCCGGGGATGGAAATAGAAGGTGGCTCTGTAAAGGTAAACAGAAAAATGGAAACCAATATCAGGGGGCTGTATGCGGCAGGAGACTGTGCCGGCAAGCCCTATCAGGTGGCCAAGTCAGTGGGCGAGGGACAGACAGCCGCCTTAAATGCGGTGGCCTATATAGACGCCCTGGAGCTTGCCGACACTTGATTAATAACCATAGCAGTATATAATTATGAAAGGGGGAAAAGTAAAAACTGCAATAATAACCCCCCGGGCCGGCAGTCCACAAATCCGGCCCTGGCTGTTTTATTTTAAAATATACCCCGTGGGGTATATTTATGATATACTACTGATTAACCAAGATGATCTATAAGGAGATGCTGATGTGATACTCACTGAAGAGGAAAAAAGAGAGGCTGTGGAAAAAAGCCGGGAGATATTGAAAAGACATGATTCTTCCAAAGGGTCTCTGATACCTGTCCTGCAGGAAGTGCAGTCCGTGCTGGGCTATGTCCCCCCGGACGCCATGCAGGAGGTGGCCGGCCATTTCAACATTCCGTCAGTGGACGTGTACGGTGTGGTCACCTTCTACAACCAGTTCCGGCTCACCCCGCCGGGCAAAAATCAGGTTAAGATTTGCATGGGCACCGCCTGCCACATGAGGGGGGCAGGCATAATAATGGAGTCCTGGGAAAGGGTGCTCGGCATCAAAGTGGGAGAAACCACCCTGGACAGGGAGTTCAGTCTGGAGAGGGTGGCCTGCGTGGGCTGCTGCACACTGGCCCCGGTGGCTGTTGTAAACGAAGCGGTGCACGGCAAAATGACCCCCACCAAGGTGGACGGAATGCTTTTCTCCCACCGCCTGGCCAATCCAAAGGAGAAGGAGGAGAAGCCCGGTGAGTAACAAAAATGCTTCCCCGGCCCTGGAGCAGCTCCGGGACCAGGCTATAAAGAATAGGGCGTCACTAGAAGGAAAGACTCTGATACTGGTGGGCACGGCCACCTGCGGGCGGGCCGTGGGCGCACTGGATGTGGTCAGGGTCTTTCGGGAAGAAATTGAAAGGCTTCAGCTGGACGCCGCCGTTATTGAGGTGGGCTGCATGGGGCACTGCTATGCCGAGCCCATGGCGGTTATATACAAACCGGGGGAGCCCGGTATATGCTACGGCTATCTAAATGAGGGGATAGCAGCAAGGCTTCCCCAGGACTACCTGGTGGAAGGGGACCCGTGCGCTGAGTTCGCCCTTGCCGCCATGGAGGTTCACGAATATATCCCCACCTTCCAGGACTTCCCCAGAGGCTTAATAGAGCAAAAAGCAGTAATGGAGCACTGCGGCTACATTGACCCCGAAAACATTGAAAACTACCTGGCCGTGGGAGGATACGGCTCCCTGGCCGCAGCCCTTGACCGGAATCCCTCAGAGGTAATCGGTGAGATTAAGGATTCCGTCCTCCGGGGCAGGGGCGGCGCTGGATTCCCCACCGGCCTCAAGTGGGAGATGTGCGGCGGCTCCCAGGAAAAAACAAGGTACGTTATTTGCAACGCCGACGAGGGAGACCCCGGCGCCTTCATGGACCGCACCATACTGGAGTCCAATCCCCATCTGGTTATAGAGGGGCTGGCCATTGCGGCTTATTGCGCCGGGGCTGCCAAGGCGTACTTTTACGTCCGGGCCGAGTACCCCCTGGCAGTGGAAAGGATTAAAAAGGCCCTGCAGCAGGCCGAAAAACTGGGCATAATAGGCAAATCAATGCTGGGCACCAAATACAGCCTTGACATAGAGGTCTTCCAGGGGTCAGGAGCCTTTGTTTGCGGAGAAGAGACCGCTCTCATTGCCTCCATGGAGGGAGAGCCGGGACTGCCCCGCCACCGCCCCCCCTACCCTGCCGTGGCCGGGCTGTTTGGCAAGCCCACGGTGATAGACAATGTCAAAACACTGTCTTATGTCCCCCTTATTATCAAAAACGGGGCCGGCTGGTTCAGGTCTATCGGCACCGAAAAAAGCCCCGGAACAGCCATCTTCGCCCTGGCCGGTAAACTGGTCAACACAGGTCTTGCCGAGGTGCCCATGGGCACCACTTTAAGCCAGATAATCTATGATGTGGGCAGCGGGATTGCCGGGAATAAAAAATTTAAGGCCGTTCAGATAGGGGGCCCCTCCGGCGGGTGTCTACCGGAAGAAACGCTGGACACCCCCGTTGACTATGAGTCACTGTCAAAGGCCGGAGCCATGATGGGGTCCGGAGGCATGGTGGTGCTGGATGAAGGCGACTGCATGGTGGAAATAGCCAGGTTCTTCCTGGATTTCACCCAGAAGGAGTCCTGCGGCAAATGCACCTTCTGCAGGCTGGGAACAAAGCATATGCTGGACATCCTGGAGCGCATAACCAAGGGGGAAGGACGGCCCGAAGATATAAACCTGCTCCTGGAGCTGGCCGAAGATGTAAGGGCCGGGTCGCTGTGCAACCTGGGCAAAACAGCCCCCAACCCTGTTTTGAGTACCCTGAGGTACTTCCGCCAGGAGTACGATGCCCATATAAATGAAAAGCGCTGCCCCTCTCTTATGTGCAAAGACCTTATAGCCTATTATATACTGCCGGATAAATGTGAGCGGTCCTGCGACGCCTGTGTGGGAAGCTGCCCGGTGGAGGCCATTTTCAGCAATGAGGACAGGATAAAGGTAATCAACCAGGAAAAATGCGTCAAGTGCGACAGCTGCCTGGTGGCCTGCCCTCCCCAGTACAGGGCGGTCATCAAGGTCTCTCCCCCTGATGAGGTGCTGCGCAGAGAAAAGGGGGTGAAGTAATGGCCGGCAAAATAAAAATAACCATTGATGGCAAAGAGATAGAGGCTTCTCCCGGTGAAAAGATACTGTGGGCCGCCCTGGATAACGGAATCTATATCCCGCACCTCTGCGCCGGGAGGGACCATCACCCGCCGTCGGCCTCCTGCCGCCTGTGCTTTGTGGAGATAGAGGGCTACCCACAGCCGGTGACCTCCTGCACCCAGGAAGTAACCGGGGGAATGGTCATCAGCACACGCAGTGAGAGATTGGACCGTATTGTGGGGACAGGATTTGAAATGATCATGACCAACCACCTGACCGACTGCAAGGCCTGTCCCAAAAACCGCAGCTGCGAGCTGCAAAAGATTGCCAGGGAGCGAAAGTTCAGGCTGAAGCCACCCCGGCTGCCCAGACTGGACAGGGAACTGCCGGTAGATGACTCCGCCGACGGAATAAAACACGATCCCAATAAGTGTGTGCTGTGCGGGCACTGTATCAGGGCCTGCAGGGAAAAGGGCGCAGGGGTGCTGGGATTTGCCCGGCGGGGATTTGAGCGTGTGGTGACCACCTTCAACGGCGCCCCCTTGGGAGAAAGCGGCTGCAACAGCTGCACCGCCTGTACCCTGGTTTGTCCGGTGGGAGCCCTTACACTTAAGGTATAAATATAAGATAGGCATAAAAGGGCTGCAACCTTTCAAAGGTGTGCAGCCCTCTTCATTTCCTGTATCCGATAAACTATTAACATCCAATTGAAGATTGATGAACTATGTTAATATGTTATATATTTTGAAATTAATTGTTGAATTTGCAAAAAAATAATTGATATTTATACTTTTTGCTTTTATAATGATATTATAAAAAATAGAATGCCAGGCAGCTCAAGGGAATAGCACCAGTGCGCATAGTCCTAGGCCCTTTTTCTCATGGCATGTATGACTATTGTCTCACACACACTTACTTCCTCTTCCATAATGGGAGTTTAATCCTGTTGGATTAACTAAAACACCAGGCTGATTGCAGCTATCAACTGGCTTATTGAATACCCACCGTTTAAAGTTGATATATGTTGATCTGCGCCAGATATCGACCATAAAGGATATAAATCTTTATTATTAATAAAAATAGTGTTAAAAATATTTAAATATTGCCTTATGGGGGTGAAATGCGATGACTTTTCCCGTTCTGCTAATCCGAATTGAAAAAATGAAAAGGCGTCTGCAATGTGTGGCAAGCCCTGACAAGAGGCTTAAGCTAAGCCAGGAACTGGACAAGCTGCTAAACGAGTATTACCGGATAAGGATGACCGAAAGCACTCTGCTATAATAAAATCAATAATATTGTCGGGATAAAAAAAATGACCCTTAAAGGTCATTTTTTTTATCCCTCTATTTAAGCCAGCTGCAGATAAGCAGCTCACCAACCGGCCCCCTCCGGTCCCCCTTTGAATTAATTGACCGGTTGGCAGTTAGAGCTATAACACCCCTCCCATAACGCCCATACAGCTCCCTTATAAAAGGCGTGTCGCTGTTGCTTAGCATGACCAGGCAGCCCCTTTGGTGAAGCTCGTTAAACATATCCGCCAGCTTTTCCTGCTCCCTGGCACCGAAGGAAAGGTTGGTAAAGTCAGTAAAACTGGCAGTCCGGCTGAGCGGGAAATAGGGAGGATCGAAATATACAAAATCCCCCGGGCGGGCATTATCGAGCACCACTGAATAATCAGCCCTGAATATTTTGGCCCCTGAAAGGGCCCTGTTTGCCGCTAAAAGCAAGTCAGCATCAAGAAATTTGGGCCTTTTGTACCTGCCAAAGGGAACATTGAACTCCCCTTTTTTATTCACCCGGTATAGTCCGTTGAAACAGGTTTTGTTAAGATAAATAAGCCTTGAGGCCCTTTGCACCTCACTGAGTCTGCTCACATCGGCGGACCTTAAGCTGTAATAATAATCCTCTTCGTTGCTGTGGCGGGAAAGGTCTTCTATAAGCCGGTCGACATCGGTCTGGAGGACCCTGTACATATTGACCAGCTCATCATTATAGTCCGACAGGTAGGCCACCGCAGGAGCCAGGTGAAAAAACACCGCCCCTCCTCCCAGGAAAGGCTCGTGATAGGCGGAAAAATCACCCGGGAAATAATCCTGGTACCGGGAAAGCATCTGCCGCTTACCCCCGGCCCACTTGATCACCGGCTGGGCCTTGGGTCCCGGCGCCACGCTGTCAACCCTTGTCAGCATATAAATCGCTCCTTTTTAAAGGGGGCCGCCTCCGCTTTAGGACTATCCGGCCCTTCACCCCGCAACAAAGGCAGCAGTATACTACCGGCTGTTGGGAAGTAAATTTGCTATTTTTTTCAGCATACCACTGTTCCCGGCTGCATTTATGAACCAGTAAACCGCTGATTTGAGCATATGATTGTCGTCCCTTAACGACTTAAGGAAAACCTCCCTGTCAAATCCAGCCTCCTTGATCAGGAACTTATTCTTATTGATAAAGTCAATGAAAGCATCGGTATCATAGCAAACCATTCTGAAAAGGCTGCGGATAACCCCGTCCAGGGCGGCATCGCCGGTAAACCTGACCAGCATGGGAATGTTTTTAAAAGAGGCCTCTATATCCTCATAGGGTGCCATCTCCTGGGACTGCATCCACTCTGTAACTGTCCACTCCCTGCTCTCATTGAGCCCCTGGCACTTTTTGCTGTCAAAGGCGAATTTATAGGACCCGGGTCCGGCTATGTCAACAGGGGCCATGCGGCAGGACCAGGGCCGCACATCATACACCGAGCAGCCCTTGGCAGTAACAAAGGGACATTGCAGCAGGTCCTCTTCATTCATTTTAAGGTATACCACGGGAAAAATAACCATTGGAGGCCCTATCTCCACAGTATGCTCTTTTAAAAACTGGGCCGAGGAAAGGCCCAGCTTCTTTTTAAGACGGTACACATCGTAAGGAGTCAAAAAAATGTTTATATCCCTGCAGCACTGCCCAAAGCAGGGAAGATCCCCGTGGCAGTCAAATCTGAATTTCTCCTCCGGACCGAAAAAACTGTTTTCCGAAAGCTTATTCCCACTATTCACGTCCATTTATATTATCCCTTTCCAAACAGGCTATAGGTTATTTGATTATATTTTAGAGTTTCTACATATTACCTCTAAAAACCTTCCCCAGGCAACCGGGCCGTCAAGAAGAAAAAAAATCAGGTCCGGCCAATATGCTTTATTTAGCCTATAAGGAGTGCCCAAACCATTCTGACTCCTGTCTCCTGTATTCCGACCGGGGAGCAGTGCCTATAAGCGTCTCTTCAGGAGTCCTTTCCTGTAGCCAGTATCCCCTTTACCCGGTCCATCAGGTTAAAGTCTTCCCTTTCCTCATCCCCATCTTTCACCAGTGGGCCGAAGCCAAACCCGGCTGCCATCTCAGTGAGAAAAACCTTTAATGCCCTCATACGCCTTAAGTAAAACTCCTCGTGCCCCACTTCCTCCACCGGAATGCCCATTTTGGCCCTGAGCACCTCCGGACCGTAGAGAAAAGGCATAATCATCCGGGCTATTTTGCTGTTCATCCAGCGCCTGGACTCCAGTTTCACGTTTACATAGTTTATTAGCTCAAAATATATATCCGACCGGTTGTAATATTCCAGGGAGCCGGCATCATCCAGCCACTCTTTGAGGGTCCACTGCCTGGACGCGCTATGGCCGAAACAAAAGGCCTGCTTTTCCACCATAAAATACTTTTCCTCTTTGCCGCCCTCCGGAGTAAACCGCACCGCTCGGCCCACCGGGTAGGTTCTGCAGTTTCTGGACCTGGCCGGGTATACAGAGCACCTGCCGCCCTCCAGCATAAAGGCGCAAGTACCTCTCTCGGCATCATACAGTTTGACATAGGGCCAATTTGTATGGGGGTCCTCCTCAATTTCACAGTACTTTTCCAGAAAGTCTTTCCCGCTCATACCCAGATGCCGGGCCATGGTCTCCACATCCCAGGGGTCCAGCATTATTTTTATGGTATTGCAGCACCTTCCCATGCAGCGGTCATCACACTCAAAACTAAAGGCATCCTCCATGCCCAGCTCACCCGCGTCTCCCCTTTCAAATTTTTCAACAGTATCCCGGTGCATTTTTAGAGACATACTCTCTTCCCCCTCACTTTATTTCTCTTCGTCGTTTTTTCTTTATTTAGTATTTACTCCAGAAACTATCCGGTGGCATAATAAAATATACTATACTGAAATACTATGCGGTCGGGAGACAGGAGTCAGAATACAGAATTCAGAATTCAGGCATTCCCACAAGTGAAATAAGGCTTATTAACCAGGCCGCAGGCATGAATGAATTCTGACTCGAAAAAAAAATACAGTATAAGCATTTTTTTTCAAGGTAGGTGATCATAATGCCGGAGCGCCTTGGGGTGTTGTACAATCCTGCTAACGGCCGGGTAAAAACTATAAAGTATTCCGGCAGCCCCCTGGTAATAAAAGAATCCTCCTGACTGTGCAGAAACAGAGTCTCCCAGGGCTGGGAGTTTTACCCTTTAAGCGAGGCCGGAGTAAAAGACCTAGTTTACTTCGATGGCAACTGGCATATACCCTCCCCAACCGGGGAAAAAGATGAATAGCCGAACAGAGGAATGGGGACACACCTGCTGAAGTTTACTTAGTCCTTTGGAGACAGGAATGTCCCCGATCGGTACTTACTTTGGGGTCTGAGGAATGTCCCCGATGCATAAACGGCGGGGAGACTTAATGATAGTACCTGTGGTAAAATAGAAAGCCGCCTTTATAGACGGCTTAATCCAATTTCCAAAGTGATAAAAGCATTTTTTTCAGAGGGCAACCGGCCTCAAGACCAAACCAATAAGAATTGCCCCGGCCAACTCCTGTCTCCCGTCTCCTGACCGCTGGTACTACCCCCAAGCAGTCTCCTGACCTGAGGTAATACCCTAAAGCTGTCTCCTGACCAGAAGTATTACCCTCAAGCTGTCTCCTGACCGGAGGCACTACCCTGAAGCATCCTACTTTTTGAGCATAACATCCACGGCGTAAATCTCGGCCCGCAGAAAGGGCTCCTCCAGCATTCTCTCCAGCATTCTTACGAACCCGGTCACTGGATTCAGGCCCGAGGCGGCCACCGGCTTCAAATCCTCCACCACCTGGGCGGCAGTCTGCCTGGCCACTGCCGGCATCTCCTTCAGATAAGCTTCAGCCACAGACATGGACCTGCACAGTGAACCGAAAATTTCCCTCTCTGACATAAAAACATTTTCTTTTCCCACCAGCCCGGTGATGTGGGCCTTTTCCAGGGACCTGTATATGTCAGGCCTTACCCCGCTTATGATAACTTTCCTGCCCTCTCCGGAGGATCTTTTTATAAAGGTCTCAATTATCTCCAGGCAGGTGATGTCAATTGATGAAACGCTGCACATGTTGAGCACCATCACCCTTGAGCCTGTGCAGGAAGCCCTGTCAAGCTTTTCATCAAGGTCCATGGAGGACCCGAAATAAAGGTCTCCCCCAATGTCGATGGCAGCTACCGGAGATTCTGAAGCAGAGGACAATTCAGCCTCCCTGAAGCTTCCGGGACCGGCCCCCTCCAGCAGCCGCACCCCGGCGGCCCCGGTATTCTTAAGGAAAAGCACTATTGATATGGCTACCCCTGAGTATATGGCATATTCCAGGTCCGGCGCCAGAATGGTGGCCGCAAAGGTAACCGCCAGCACGGTAGCATCATTTCTGTTGGAGGTCAGCACCTTCCTCACCGCATTTTTATCAATCATGGAGTAGGCCACCACCATGATGACCCCGGCCAGTGCCGCGCTGGGTATGAATTTGGCGTAGGGGGCCAGGAAAAGCAAAATCACCAGTATGGCCACACCTGTAAGCACCCCGGCAAGCCTTGTCCTGCCGCCGTTTTGATAGGCTATGGCAGACCTTGTGAAGGAGCCGGAGCCGGCGATACTGCCCAGAAACGCTCCCCCCATATTGGCCATGCCCTGACCTATAAATTCCTGGTTGGAGTCAAGCTTCTGCTGTGTCTGGGCGGCTATGGCCTTGGAAATGGACACCGCCTCCACCAGACCTATTATGGCTATAACCGCAGCGCCCCCGGCAAGCTGGCCCATCAAACCAGGATCCAAGCTAATCATATTAAAGGGAGGAATAGCCGAGGGTATATTTCCGGTCAGCTTTATCCCAAATCTGCCCAGGTCAAGTATCATGACGGCCGCCGCGCAGAAAACCAGACCCAGCAGCGCCCCGGGAAGATTCTTGTTTATTTTTTTAAGTATAACGGTCACCAGAATGGTGCCCAGGCCCAGCCCAAAGGCTATGTAATTAATCTGATCAATGTGCTCCACGGTAAGCATTACCTTTTCGATGGTGGAGTGATGCCCCTGGGGCAGGCTTATGCCCAGCAGCTGGTTGAACTGCCCCAGGGCTATAATCACCCCGGCCCCGGCGGTAAAGCCCACTATAACCGAGTGGGAAACGTAGTTCACCAGCTTGCCCAGCTTGAGCACGCCCATAATAAACTGTATGGCCCCCACCATAAAGGTGAGCAGGAACAGCATTTCATAAAAATTCTGCTGACCGGCATACATCCCCATTGTCCCGGCAATCAGCAGTGATATGGCATTGGTGGGGCCGGTGGCCAGGTGGTTTGAATTGCCGAAGGCTGAGCCCAGTATGGCCAGCACTATGGCCGCATACAGCCCGTAAACCGGTTCCACCCCGGCTATTAT
The DNA here is from genome assembly GCA_000802095.1 of Peptococcaceae bacterium BICA1-7. GTDB lineage: Bacteria > Bacillota > Desulfotomaculia > Desulfotomaculales > Desulfocucumaceae > BRHc4a. Next base: position 55,675 of record JUEB01000001.1, read on the forward strand.
GGCATAGGCCATGGACTGTGGCAGGGCCACCACGGCCACCGTCAGGGCCGCTACAATATCGTTCCTTAGATAATCTTTCCTATATGTAGTTACTGTTTCATATAAAGGGAAAAACTTTCTCAACTTACCCATCTCTTTTCATTCATTTGGTTATTAATTCACATGCCACCGCAACTCTTAATCAATTTAGCATTGTACTATGATCCCCTTAAAAGCAAGATGTCTTTATTCACGCTGCATACACCTCCGAAACACCAAGTGATTTATTTTATATGTATAGAAAACCAAGGTTATATAGACATCATGTTACTTCTATTTAAATTATATTTATCCTTCCACTTTTTCAATAATAATAAATTCTTATAAATATCGACCTAATTTGTTGTTATCTATTATATATTATAATGATAGAACTAATTTCAAATAGGAGAGTGCAATTAAAAGCACAACCCCCTCCTTAAAGGAGAGGGTTGTATGCTTATCTGAATTTTTTACCATAGCCTATACTTGTTTCAGCCTGGCCGTGAACTTGCCGGGGCGAATAACATTATTCTTCCTGTCATTACTCTTCAATAGCTCTGCCCTGTATATCTCGGCCTCGTAGAAAGGTCTTTCCAGAACCCTTTCAAACCATTCTTTAACAACATTAATCATTTATATCAGCTCCCCGTACTGGAATATCCGTGCTTTGATTTTATTTTATACCTTAATGCAGTAATACTAAACAGAAATACCGTTAATTGTCGCTTTGCCTAGGCAAAAGTTTCACAAAATCCATTAAGCTGGGATAAGTTTTCACAATTGAGGGTAGCCTGCTGTTCTTTGGTCAGGCCTCCATCACCAGTATTCCCCAATAAACCTTTTTAAATTGCATATGCCGGAACAACCCTAAGGCGCCCCGGCAGCTTTACACTTATTGACCGATCAAATATATGTTCGGTATAATTACCATATAAAAAATTATCTGGGAGATAGATATATGAATACACAGAATTATCCTGATCTTGACCTTCTGGTGGCCAGTCATGGTCACCTGTGTCCCGGTCTGGCCATGGGCTACCGGGCTGCCCGGTACGCCCTGAAGATGGTGGACAGGGGACCGGGGCTGACGGTATACACCAGCAGCGGCGGCTGTCCCATGCACGCCATCGAAATGCTGACCGGGTGCTCCCGGGGCAGCGGCACAGTGATCACGACGGACGGTGAGGGCTGGGCCTTTTATGACAGTCAGTCTGATGAGGGCTTCCGCATAACCCTTAAAAAGGAGCTGGCGGGTACTGACGGGGACAGGGACAGGCACACCGAGCTGCTGCTCACTCTCCCGGATAACGCCCTCTTTAACATGGAGGCCTTCAGCCCTCCCGGCGGCAGTAACGGGAGCAGGGCTTAATACCAATGAACGCGGCAGAACTGATTGAGAGAATAATGACCAGCCGGCACTACCGGGGCCAGATAGAGCACATTGAAGCCATCCCCCGCCGGGAAGCTGTGTACGGAGAGCTGTCCTCTCCTCTCCACCGGCTTCTGCAGTCTGCCCTGGAGGATAAAGGAATTAAATCACTTTATCTGCACCAGGCCAGGGCTGTGGAAAAAGTCCGGAGGGGCAGGCATATTGTGGTGGTAACCCCCACCGCCTCGGGTAAGAGCCTGTGCTACAACCTCCCTGTGCTGGACCGGCTGCTGCAGGAGCCCCGATCCTCGGCCCTTTATCTTTTCCCCACCAAGTCCCTGGGCCAGGACCAGTTGGAGGGACTTAGAAATTTTGATCTGCCCATTTCCGCCGGCATATACGACGGAGATACCCCGGACAGCGAAAAGGCGCCCTTAAGGGAAAGGGCCGGCATTATAATAAGTAACCCCGATATGGTCCACCGGGGAATACTGCCCAACCACCTTAAATGGCACCGGTTTTTTTCCAGCCTAAGGTATATCGTTATCGATGAGCTGCACAACTACCGGGGAGTTTTCGGAACCCACACCGCCCACATAATCAGGCGCCTGAGAAGGATTTGCGCCCATTACGGGTCCCATCCCGTTTTTATACTCTGCTCCGCCACCATTGCCAACCCTTCGGATCATGCCGGCCGCCTGACCGGACTGCCGGTTTCGGTGGTGGATGATAACGGGGCCCCCAGGGGCAGTATTTCTTTCCTGCTGTGGAAGCCTCCCCACCTCCTTTCCTATCTGAAGGAGGCCGCCTGGCTCCTGGGGCTGTGCATGGAGAGCAGATTCAGGACCATAGCCTTCTCCCGCTCCCGGCAGGTGGCCGAGCGGATACTGAGGTTTGCCAGGGGGCACCTGGACCCCAAAAAATCCGAAAGGCTCATGGCCTACCGGGGAGGATACCTGGCTGCTGAAAGGCGGAAAATTGAAAAGGAGCTTTTCAGCGGCTCTCTTTTGGGGGTGGTCTCTACCAACGCACTGGAGCTGGGCATCGATGTGGGAAGCCTTGATGTATGCATAATTGCCGGCTTTCCGGGAACCATTGCCTCCACCTGGCAGCAGGCCGGCAGGGTGGGCCGGCAAAGCAGTGACTCGGTGGTCATATTCATAGCGGTGGAAAATCCGCTGGACCAGTATTTTATCAGAAACACCCGGGCTCTTTTCGACCGCCCCAGCGAGAACGCCCTGGTGGACCCCTCCAATCCTTACCTTCTTATGGGCCACGCCCTGTGCGCAGCCCACGAAATACCGGTCACCGGAGGGGATCGCCTGCTGTGGAATGACACCTTCGGCGATGTGCTGGCACTGCTGGAGGAAGACGGGCTGCTGGCGCTGTCGGAAGGCATTTATTACTACAACGGACAGTTTTACCCCTCTGAAAGGGTAAGTATAAGATCAAGCTCCTCACAGATCTACCATCTTCGTGACACCGGCGGAAATAATCGCCTGGTAGGTATGCTGGACGGCTCTTCGGCACTGTCGGAGGTTTATCCCGGGGCGGTTTACATGCATCAGGGGGAGAGTTTTGTTGTCAGGGACCTTGATACCCAAACTGCCACCGCCTACCTGGAGAGAGGCCGGACCGACTACTACACCATGTGCCGCAGGGAAAAGAGCACAGAAATAATCTCATTAACCAGAAATAAGAGAATAAGGGGAGTGGAGGTTCATACCGGGCAAATCAGGGTCACCACCCGGGTGACCGGCTTTATTAAAAAGCATGAGACCACTGGGCAGGTGCTGGGCGGCGCTGATCTTGACCTCCCCAGACAGGTGATGGAAACCACCGGAACCTGGATGGTATTTGACCACCTGGTGGAAAAAGAGGTAAAAAGGCAGGGCTATGACCTGATGGGGGGGCTGCACGCTCTGGAGCACGCCGCCATAGGACTGCTTCCCTTATTCTCCATGTGTGACAGAAACGACCTGGGGGGCCTTTCCACCACCCGGCACAGTCAGACCGGAAGGCCCACAGTGTTTATACACGACTCCTGCCAGGGAGGGGTTGGCTTTTCTGAAAAGGGCTATGATGAAATAGAAGGTCTTTTGGAAGAAACCCTCAGGGCCATTTCATCCTGCGGGTGCCCGGACGGCTGTCCGTCCTGCATACAGTCTCCCAAGTGCTCCAACTTTAACCGCCCGCTGGACAAGGAATGCGCCGTGCTGATTCTGCGCCTGGTTACAGGAAAGACATAAGCCTTATACTAAAGCTCTTATACTGCCGGAAAAGCCACCAGGTGTACTAAAACCTTCCGGGGGACGAATTGTATGAGTATTTTTGAACGGCTGAATAAAATTAAAAGCAGGCGGGATAGCCCCGGCCCCAAAAGGGAAACAGACCAATCACCGGGGGTAATACCGGGGGGAAGAGAAATAACCGGCACGCTGGGCAGTTTTCTTCTATTTGAGAGCGCCGAGCCTGACTGCTGCTGCTTGCCTATCTTCACCGGAGGCCTGGCCGGAAACCTTAAACTGATCAGGGGCATAGGCCCGGTGACCGAGGAGAGGCTGAAAGAGGAGGGACTGGCTACCCTGGAAAGCCTCCTGGACCATCCCCGCTGGGGCAGCCAGGCACACCTGGTCAAAAGGCTTATCGAGGAAAAAAGAACAGCTGAAATAAGGAGACTGGGGGCCCCCGACAGGGATTTGCTGTGTTTTTTCGCTCCCCGGGACATAGTTTTTCTGGACATTGAGTCAACCGGGCTTTGGGCCAGCCAGCCGCTGTTTTTAATAGGCCTGCTGTACCCAGACGGGAATAAAATGGTGGCGCAGCAGTTCTTTGCCCGCCACTACAGCGAGGAAAAGGCCCTTTTGGAGGCCGTCCACAGGCGCCTTAAGGACTTCAGTGTAATTGTCACCTTTAACGGCAAAAGATTTGATATTCCCTATATGGAGGGCAGATCAGTGGAGCACCGGCTTTTTCACCGGTACCGCCACTTTCAGGTGGACCTCCTGCACCACGCCCGGAGGCACTTCTCACCGGTCCTTCCCGACTGCAGGCTGGCCACCCTTGAGGAGAGAGTCCTGGGAGTGATCAGGAAAGATGACATCCCCGGACACCTGATCCCGGAAACCTATCACAGGTTTGTGCGGACCCGGGACCAGGGACTGATACTACCGGTCATAAGCCATAACAGAACCGACCTGCTGTCCATGGCCCGGCTTTTTTACCTGGTGGGTGAAAAAACGGTGGAAACAGGAGGGGGCACACAGCAAACAGGGGTCTAGGCATCCATTATACTATTCCTTACCAACTCCTTCCCCGGGGCCACTCCCCCTCCCCAAAAGCCTTCCCCTTACCAGGGCGTTCTCTCCAAATCTGTCCAGCAGGTCGTCCAGGGCACTGTTAAGTTTCCTGCTGCGGTCTTTTTGCCGGTCGGGGAAAAGGGCCTCCGGTATTGTCTCCCTGTCAGCCAGGCGGCTGGTGGAGACACCTATGAGCCTCACCGGCGTCACCTTGTTCCAGTTACTGTCCAGCAGCGCCTCTGCAGCTTTATAAACACTGATCCCGTCACTGGTATGTCCGGACAGGGTTATGGCCCTGGTGACAGTCTTCAGATCGGGATATTTAATCTTGAGGGTTACCCCCTGACAGACCAGGCCCTGCCTTCTTAAGACCCGGCATATATAGTCCGACATATCCAGCAGAGTATCCAGCAGAACCTGCCTGTCATTTATATCCGAGGGAAAGGTAATTTCCCTGCCCACGGATTTAGCCCTCCTTTGAGGGATTACAGGCCTGGGGTCTATACCCCTGGCCATCTGGTAAAGGCGCTCACCAGCCACACCAAAACAGCCGGTCAGGTACTGCAGGCTTAGCCCCTTAAGGTCGGTAACTGTTTTAATCCCTATTCTCTCCAGTTTCTCAACAGTCTGGGGACCCACTCCCCAGAGGGATGAAATGGTCAGGCCCGCTAAAAACCCCTCCACGTCTCCGACTACTGTAAGCCCTTCAGGCTTTTTCCAGTCAGAGGCCAGCTTGGCGATAAACTTGTTGGGGCCAATCCCCACCGACGCCGTCAGGTTTAATTGGCTCTTTATATCGGCCTGAACCATTTTTCCTATGGCCTCAGCCCCGCCAAAAAGCTTCAGGGAGCCGGTCACGTCCATAAAGGCCTCATCCAGGGATACCGGCTCAATTACAGGAGTGTAGCGGCGCAGTATACCCATAAGCCTGTCGGAAACCAGAGCATATTTTTTATGATCCGGGGGCACCAGCACCAGCCCGGGGCAAAGCCTCAGGGCGGTAGCAGTGGGCATGGCTGAACGGACGCCGAATTTTCTGGCCTCGTAGGAGGCAGTGGCGATCACCCCCCTCTCTTCCGCCTTCCCGCCAACTGCCAGAGGCGCTCCCCGCAGTGCAGGATTGTCCCTTTGCTCAACGGAGGCAAAAAAAGCATCCATATCCACATGTACTATAACAGTTGAAGCCATAGACCTTACCCCTAACCTAAAAATTCTAACAATTATCCGGTTGTTAAATATATATTTTATTATTCACTGTCTACATTATATACTTGAGTAAATAACATATAAATTATATTATATGTTATAAAGTGAATATTAATTATGGGCAGGTTACCTTTTTCACAGGCTACTATGCTGCATGGGAATTACTTTTACCTGGAGAATTAAATGATGTACAGTGAAAACAGTTTATTAGAAATACTAAAAGCAATATCCGTTAAAGACACCCCTGGCAGCATTGAGGAGTTGGCACTATTTTTGTCCAAAACGGAGAGTATTGCAGGTATTCATTCCATCAGGGTATCGGGTTACGCTGTCATAACCGCAAGAGAAATGGGTCTTCCTGAGGAGTTGATAGCCAGCCTTCATGTGTCATCACTACTGCATGATATAGGAAAATTACTGATACCCCATGGCATTCTTTATAAAACAGGAAGCCTGTCCGAAGAGGAAACTGCACTGATACAGCAGCACCCGCTGCAGGGAAGCAGCATGCTTAATAAAATTGAGCGCTACCGGCAATACTCCGACATAGTGCTCTATCACCATGAGTTTTTTAACGGCCAGGGCTACCCACACAGGCTTTCCGGATCTGATATTCCGCTTCTCTCCAGGATAATAGCAGTTGCCGACGCATACGAGGCCATGACCTCAGACCGCCCGTACAGAAAAGGATTCTCACACAGGGAAGCGGTTAACCGATTTAGGATAAGCCGGCATATACAATGGGACCCGGACATTACGGATTCTTTTTTACGGGCCATTAAAGGCTTTTCGGGCAGCATCGGTATAATAAGCGGAACAATAGACCAGTTGTGATATAAATCGATGTAATGATATCGGTTTCATCTAATGGAGCTGTACTGCAGCCTTATAATAATTACAAAAAACCTTGTCATTCTCCTGGCCCTCAATAGCTAAAAAGCATTACGGCATGGAAGTCTTTGTAGCAACGGAAGGCCGTTAGAATAAAAATCAGGCCGCAGTGTCAGTAAACAATGTTCAAAACCCTTAAAATGCTATTAATACAGTAAAAAAATGCAAAAATTCGGCTAGATTAATAATTTTAAAGAGTTTGATCAACTGAAGCTATTGATAATCACTTTTTAGTATGTAAATTATTGAAATAGCATTGACAATAGTGTTATCTTTGTTTAGAATTAGCAAGTGTAATATTTTTCTTGGATGAAAGGAGTTGATTATATGGCCTTTGAAATCTATAAACCACGTGGCGAAAGACAAGAAAAAGCCCCTATAGTATCTTTATCAAAAACATCTATAGTACTTAATAATGTAGCAAGAGAAAAAATAGGGACTTCCCGGATTGAACTGGCATATGATAGACATGGAAAGACAGTTCGTATCCGTGGTGTTGAAGAAGGCGGCATGGAGATCAAGAAAACCAAGGTTTTTGGTAAGGGCTTCTTCAACCAGTTCGGCATTAACAAAAAGGGAAAATTTGAGGCAAGGTACGAGCCTACCGAAAACTCCCTGTACGTTAAGCTATAATAATATAATCCCGCTTTCCTAAATGCGGGATTATATTTTTTCAACCATGTTTATAATATCAACTACTATGCCAGAACCCGCCTACCACACCCCCTACTACAATTCTTATAATTCCCCATTGACTATATTTGCTGAAGGACTATTATATTTGTATATAGAATTTGTCAGTGAGGCACAACAACTCCCTGCCTTTATAGCAACGGTGGATATGTGTTTTTTGGTCTTCCACAATTCATAACTGGAGGCATAATGGAATGACCCCATTAAAACTGAATCAAAAAATATATGTCTTAAAGCCGGAATACAGGGAAACTTTTATTTCAGTTATTGAGCAAATAGAAGAAAAAAAGGAAATAACCATCGCCCTCCCCCTGTCCCAGTCCTCTCCGCTGCCTGCAAGGATAGGAGATCTGCTTACCATAAGGATACCCTCGGAATCTTTTTGCATGGAGTTTACAACATCTGTAAAACAGGTAAAGATGGACAATATACCGCTGTACGTGCTTGCATACCCCGACCGGTTTAATAGGGTACAGCTTAGAAAGCATGTGCGGATTAAAACACTGTTGGAAATACAATACTGCAGGATGCCCCTTTCAGGAGAGAAACCGGACTTTCAGAAGGCTATGGCGCTTGATATTAGCGCCGGGGGAATGAAAATATCGGTGCCCGGTGAAATAGAGGAGGGGGAAACGCTTCTGGTGGCCTTTGAACTGCCGATTAAGGCCGTGGTTCACAGATTTGAGCTGGAGACCACTGTAATGCGCTCTTTCAAAGTGGAAAAAGTTAAAAGAATTGTTTTCCAGCTGGGACTTTTATTCAATGACACAACCAGCGCCCAGAGGGATATAATATTTAGCTACATATTCAGCAGGATGGCCGATCTGAGGAAAAGTGGAAAGGCCTGACCAAACTTTAGACCTACATATACCTTATCATTTTTGAGACCTGGGATATAATGGTTTCAACACCCACCACATTAAAACCGCCCTCTGGAATAATTATATCGGCATATTGCCTCGAAGGCTCAACATACATTTCATGCATGGGCTTAACGCTTTTTATATACTGGCTGAAAATAGCCCCCAGGGTCCGGCCACGCTCTTCCAAATCCCTTTTTATCCTTCTCATGAGTCTTATATCGGCGTCTGTCTGTACAAAAACCTTTAGGTCAAGGAGATCCCTCAGCCCTGGGTAATGAAGAATCAGTATGCCCTCCACCACAATTACCTCAGCGGGCCCCAGGGGAATCAATTGTTTTTTCCTGGTGTGGGTGGTAAAATCATACTGCGGTATCCTTACCTGCTGGCTGTTCTTAAGGCCCTCCAATGTTTTTATCATCATATCAACATCTAAGGATCCTGGATGGTCAAAATTAAGTCCCTGTCTATCTTTAAAGGGCACATTGCTCCTGTCTATATAAAAACAATCCTGTTCGATCATTATTGCCCTGTCCAGAAAAGCCCCGGCCACCGCCCTGGCCACTGTTGTTTTTCCCGATCCCGTTCCCCCTGCAATACCGATTACTATAGGCAAATTAATTCTCCCTCCCCATATTTTTTTATTTCTATACAACTGAGGTGTATACCTCTTCCGGGGGAAAAAGAAAAGCCCCTATTACATGGGCTTGTAAATTATTTGCCTTTTCTGGTCCTTTTACGGCGGGGTCCCTCATCAATAAAAAGAGAGGGCTGGTGCACAGCCTCCGGATAATAATAATTGTACCCGTTCCCCGGCCTCCTATAAAGCTTTTTTACCTGGCTGTAATTGAACCTGGAACGGCGGCAAATATATTTCAGAAGGTCTTCACGGTTTGGAAATTTAAACTGCATGGCCCTGTATTTTCTAAGCAGGCCGTGGTATGAAGTAACCACCCTGAGGTCGGTAAGGGTAAGAAAATCTTTTATTAAATCGTCCTCATCAGTATAAACCACCCATTCACCGGTGGGCAGCGCCCATATGTCATTCAAATCTGCTTCACCCCAGCCCATAAAAGAATTTAGGGACGCAGCGCCTGCACACTGCTATATATATAATAACTGCAGTAATTTAATAAGAACAATGTTTTTTTGGCTACTACCCGGAGTCCTCCCGAATAAGGAAGGATAATAAGTGTTTTAAGCAGTATTAAATAAAAAGTAGAAGCTGTAACCATTATATCACGGCCGCCAGGGGATGTCTTAAAGCCGTCAGTGGCCGCAGGAGGTATTTATGCTAGATAATGATATTGCCCTACATCTTTTAGGGCGGCATCCCACCATCGTTGACGAATCGGCCTATCTTTTATCAGCGGTGCTGCTTCCTATGGTTAACAAAGGCGGCAGGGATTATGTGCTGTTTGAGGTAAGGTCAAAGGACCTCAACCGGCAGCCGGGAGAGATTTGCTTTCCCGGCGGGAAAGTGGAGAATGGGGAGCGGCCCGACCCCCTGGTGACGGCAATAAGGGAAACCAGTGAGGAACTGGGCATAACATACAAGGAAATAGAGGTTCTGGGACCTCTGGATATAATGGTTACTCCCCTGGGAGCCATGGTCTACCCCTATGTGGGCAGAATTGACATCTCCCACATACAGCCCAACCCCAAAGAGGTGGAAAGTGTGTTTCTGGCGCCCATTGATTTTTTTCTTGAGACCCCTCCCTATGTAACCAATGTAGAGGTGGCCACCAGGTATGACCGGGACTTCCCTCTGGAAAAAGTACCCTCCACATACAAAGCGGGCTGGCAGGTCAGAACAGCTTATCCCATGTACTTTTACGAGTACGAAGAACATTTCATATGGGGTCTTACCTGCCGGATTATGCAAAATTTCCTGCGCATATGCTGGCCCGGACACCCAATTTTTAAAGAGCCCATGAAAAAATGGAAATAACTAGCCGGGGTAAATGCTATACTAATAAAAAAATAGTGATTTTCTACCTTTTTCATGATATTCTATAGGCAAAATTTGAAATAAGGTGATGAAATATGAAGAAGAAGACAGATATTAATAAAAATGATGATTTGAGTCTTGAAGAAATTATTGATAAGCTAAAGGAGCAACTTCTGGTTGAGGGCACCAAAAAAGCAAATGAGGATGATCTGGGAAGTATGGTGAGGCAGTGGCTGAATGAAGATAAAAGGCACTAACCATTGAAAAACCTCCAAGGAAATAATTAATAGCATGGGCCTGAGCTGTCCATGCTATTTTTTGCCGCCCACAGATTTCGCCGCAAAATAACCCCCAAAAAAATAGGAGGAAGCCAGCGCCGGTATTTAAAACCAGTAATCGGGATACTTCCGCTCACTGGAAAGGTTGTTCACCAGCACCGCTATTACCACCAGACAGAAAATGCCTATGCCCACCGGTGAAAGAATAAATTCAAAGCCCTGACCATTATATACCGCCACAAAGGCCGTGGCCCCCCCGGGCGGGTGCAGGGTCCGGGTGACTGTCATGGCTATAATGGCGGCAGTGACCCCTAGGGCTATTACCCACCAGGAGTTCCCCAAAAGCTGGAAGGCAGAAACCCCGGCCAGGGCCGATATCAAATGGCCCCCTATAACATTTCTGGGCTGTGCCATGGGAACATGGCAGGAGGCATAAAGAAGCACAGCGGTGGCCCCGAAGGATGGAAGCAAGAGAGGCAGTCTGTAATGGGCAGCCAGAAGGCAGATAAAGCCCAGACCGGCCAGACTCCCGATAGCGGTAACCAAAAGCCCTGACCAGGAAATGCTGGGCAAATCCTGACACCTTCCGCCCTTCATCTTACAGAAATATTCCTTCACCAGCACCGAGGCGCCAACTGTCTTTTCCGTCTGATTCGAAGCCTCATCCATACAATAATCCCTCCCCGCCTGCTACTACCATTGTACACCCCGAGGCCAGGGGATTCCACCATACTTATCACTCTTTCCCTGTGTTTTTGATCACACCTCCAGTCAGCCATATACCTGGCCGGCCCAGGCACTACACTCTCTTAGAAAGGCCTCTCCCCAATTTCACTAAAAATTAAAATATTGCTAACCCATATTTAACATATACATGTCCTGCTTTTAACAATAATTTTATATCCTTAGGCTAGCAGGAAGGGCGGGAGGTGTCATAATGCCCTTGATACTGGTGGTTGATGATGAGGCCAATATTGTCGAGCTTTTAAAATTTACCTTGCAAAAAGAGGATTACAGGGTCATTTCGGCACCGGACGGATCCACCGGTCTGTCCATGGCCGCCGAATACCTTCCGGATCTTATTATTCTCGACATAATGATGACCGGCAGAGATGGCTTCGAGGTCTGCCGCGCTCTGAAGGCCAGACCCGAAACAGCCGGCATACCGATAATCATGCTGAGCGCCAAAAGTGATGATATTGACAAGATTCTTGGACTGGAGATGGGTGCTGAAGACTATGTGACAAAACCTTTCAGCCCCAGGGAGCTGCTGGCCCGTATAAAGGCCAGCCTGCGCCGCCGGCAGTATCTGAATGAGAGCTTAAGATCCTCCGGGACACAAAAGGAGCTTGTTTATAACAATCTGATTATCCGGCCGGAGAAATACGAAGTGGATCTGCACGGTAAAAGGATCTACCTGTCTCCCAAAGAATTCGAAATACTGGAGGTGCTGGCCTCCAATCCGGGAAGGGTTTTCAACAGGGAGATGCTTCTGGAAAGGATATGGGGGTTCAATGAGCTGAGGGAAACCAGAACGGTGGATGTGCATATAAGATATTTAAGGCAGAAGATAGAAGAGGACCCCTCCCGACCGGTGTATATTGAAACAGTGCGGGGTGTGGGCTACAGGTTCAACGACAAACCGCCCTCCGTCTGAAGAAGCCGGCAGCCTTTATAAGAAATGGCCAAACCATTCTATCCTGAAAACCTCTCGGGTCTCTATCAGCCACAGAGGGCACAGAGATCACAGAGAATTAGCTCACAGGCACTACTCTAAAAGCAAGAAGCCAATAATTCGGGGAAACCTGTCAGCCGTATCCAATTTATTTAAAAATATTTTTTTAAGCATGCAAGCAAGACAAAAAACCTCTGTGTCCTCTGTGTGCTCTGTGGCTTTAAAAAGGACCGGAAAGCTATGCCTGTAAGCATTTTATTTGAAGCTCTTATCATCCAGCACTCTAAACCCGAAGCTTCGGTAAACCAGCTGCAAAAGGGTATCGCCAATCCTCCCGTGGTGGTCCAACTCCTTTACTGCCATTGGGGTGAACCAGTAAGGCAGGGTGATATCCTGGTATCTGCTTAAAACATCAGCGCCCGCAGCATAATAATCCTGGTATTCCGGATCACCAAGCCCTTTGGAGCGCACGTTTTCCAGGGCCACCTTGGCCACGAAGAGCCCCATGTAATTAGCCTCGCTGTAAATTCTCCTGGCAAAGCTCAGAGTGTTGTATACCGCATCCTTTATAACCAGATGGTTAAGAAAAAAAGCTTCCCCTGATGGCATTTTGGTTCTGCTCACCGGAATATCCCTCCGGTACAGTATCATACCGGACCTCAGTATTTCCAGAGCCTGAAAGCCATGTTCCAGTATGATGCCCTCGGGCTCAAACCTTATTCTGGCCGGCTTGAGGTCCTCCCATGTCTGCAGGGCCTTTTTTTCTATCTGGTCCAGCATAATCCCGGTAAAAAAAGGGTGTATTATGTACTGGTTTAAGGGGACAGGGCAGCTGATCACTTTGATGGTGGGAACACCGGTCTCCACCTCGGCCAGCTTCTGGGCTATCAGGGCTTTTACCTGACCTTTGTTCTGCCTGCTTTTTTCAAAAAGCCTGTCCAGTATATAGCGGTCGGTCTCGGGCGCCGGGTCGGAGCCCTCACCGTTGCGGCGGTATATACGCCCGTCCCTGGTAATGTGCGGGGGATAGCTGCTCTCTTCGATACGGGCGACCAGCACCCCCCTGCCCGGACTTTCGGGCAGATCAACTATTTTGGAGGTAAACAGCGGCACCGGATTTATACCGTCTCTGCAGATGTGCCTGAGCCTGTCCTTTGGCCCGCCGGTAAGCTCTATGCCGGGGAAGGCCAGGGGCATGTTCTGAGGGTTTCTGGCATCAACCCCGATCAGTATCCAGCCCCCGAAGGTATTGGCAAAGGAGGCTACAATTTTGGCCAGGTTGTGGGGAAAGTCCTCCTTGTACTCCATGTAAAGTCCTTCGGCTATCTCGTTCCTGGCCAGCAGGTCCAGGTCGCCTCTCTCCAACTGCTCCACCGGCTTGTTAAAAAAATTTATCATTGGTTGCAACCCCGTCCGCTTTTGTTTATGTAATGGAAAGTGGGCCCAAAAGGCCCACTGGCGATATCCGTTTAATGTCGGTATACCTTGACCACACAGGATTTGACATGTCTGAAGATATCCCGGAAGGCATCCAGCATGGACTGGTATATGGCTGAGGATTCCGGTGTGCATATGCCGTTTATAAACCTGTCCTCGTGCCGCCTGGTAAATCTGAAACAATCCCCAATGAGCTTGTCTGCCATAGCCTCCAGTCCGGCCTTGTTCTTTTCGCTGCGCTGGCTCAAGTATCCGGTGAGGTCTTCCAGCAGCTTTTTCCCTCCGCTAAACAGCACGTCCAGTTCCTGCACAGCCCAGTTGCTGAAAAGAACACTCTGGTTAACCTTGTCATGGGTGGCCCGCATGATGCTCTCAAGCCCCAGCCTTATATATTCAAGATCTCTCATTACTTCATATTTCCCGGCCATTTCTTTGGCGGATGCTCCACTGATAAGGGGCATTTTAAGTACTGTCTTTTTCATGGAACTGGCGGTGGAAGCACTTAATTTCTCCACCTCGGAAAGGTATTCCTCCCGGTGGCGGTAGAAATCATGGGTTATGCCATCCAGCATGTTTTTTAATTCCATGCTTACATTGTAGAGATCCATGCTGCTTTTTTCGTTCATGTGGATCATCCCCTTTCACTCCAGGCTTGGTATTTCTTCTATTATACCTTCGGGCAGTGACTTTTCCAACAATCAACTGGCCACAGACAGAAAATATGTTTGATCTGGCCATTGATTGAGTGAATTATACAGGTTAAACTTGTAGGGGGGTCAGTCCCCCCTTTAAATACTATACGGAGTTGAATGACTATGGTGGTTTTACAGGCCTCCAATATAATAAAGTCCTTTGGAGCCAAAACTATACTGGAAGAGGCCTCTATTACCCTTCACGCCGGTGAAAAGGCTGCCGTGGTAGGACCTAACGGCGCCGGCAAGACAACTCTTCTAAAAATTATCACCGGTGAAATGAGGCCGGATACCGGGGAAATATTCAGGCCGGGCGGGGCCACCCTGGGCTGTCTGGCCCAGGAGGGGGGCCTTTCCCCGGAGTTTACTGTAATGGAAGAAATGCTTTCGGTTTTCTCCTCCCTTATTGAACAGGAAGAAGCCATGCGTGAGATGGAAAGACTGATGGGAGAAAGGGCTGTGCTACAGGACCTACAGGCCTATGAACGTATATCCGGAGAGTATGCCACCCTGACTGAGTCCTTCAGAAACAGCGGAGGCTATGAATTCCGCGCCGGTATCAAGTCTGTGTTAAACGGCCTCAAATTTGGTGAGGAGTACCATCAAAGAGCCACAAATACTCTCAGCGGGGGCCAGAAAACAAGGCTGGCCATGGCCAGGCTGCTTCTTTCCCGCCCTGATGTGCTGGTGCTGGACGAGCCTACCAACCACCTGGACATGGAGACCCTATCCTGGCTGGAGAAATACCTGCAATCATATCCCGGCTCAATACTGGTGGTGTCTCACGACAGGTATTTCCTGGACTCACTGGCAGATACCGTATACGAGCTGGACAGGGGCAGACTGCACAGGTACCCGGGCAATTACAGCAGCTTTATTACCCAAAAGGCTCAGGCCCGGGAAAGGAATGAAAAGCTTTACGAAAAGCAGAAGAAGGAAATAGCCAGAACCGAGGACTTCATCCGCAAAAATATAGCCCGGGCCTCCACCACCGGCAGGGCTCAGAGCAAAAGAAAGTCCCTGGAAAAAATGGACATTATGGAAAAGCCCGCGGATTTAAAAGGAGCCAGTTTCTCCTTTTCCATAGAAAGGCCCAGTGCCCGGGAGGTGCTTACCGCCAAGAGCCTTTCAGTGGGCTACCGGGATAACCTGCTGTCCTCGGGAATAGATCTGCTTATTGAGCGCGGTGAGAGGGTGGCACTTATAGGGCCAAACGGAGCCGGCAAATCCACCCTGCTAAAGACCGTAGCCGGGATTATACAGCCGCTGAAGGGCCATCTGCTCATGGGGTCATACGTGGAAACAGGCTATTACGACCAGGAGCAGGCCAGGCTGGAAGGAACCCACACTGTGCTGGACGAGTTATGGAACCGCTTCCCCCATATGGATGAGAAGGATGTGCGGGGTCTCCTGGGCAGTTTCCTTTTCAGCGGGGATGCTGTGTTTAAAACGGTGGACAACTTAAGCGGAGGAGAAAAGGCCAGGCTGGCCCTGGCCGTGATCATGCTGCGCAGGGCCAATTTTCTCCTCATGGACGAGCCCACCAACCACCTGGACGTATACAGCCGGGAGGTGCTCGAAGAAGCCCTGCAGGGCTATGACGGCACAATACTGTTTGTTTCCCATGACCGATATTTTCTGAACAAGCTGGCCACCAGGGTAATTGAAATCACTCCCCGGGGACTGGTGGGCTTTCCCGGCAATTACGATGACTTTCTTGCCAAAAGGGCGATAGACTCCTCCGGCCCACTCACGCCAGCCATTTCAGAGGAAAAAGAGGCCGCCCGCCTATCCTACATGAAGGACAAGGAAGCCCGGCGCCTGGCAGAAAAAATGAAGAAAAAGGCTTCCGACCTGGAAAGCGCCATAGAAGAAACCGAAAGGCGCATCCGCTCCCTGGAGGAGGAAATATACCTCCCCGAGGTCAACCAGGACCTGGACCTTTTGCTGAAAAAAAATGCCGACCTGGAACAATGCCGCGAAGAGCTGGATTCCCTTTACTCCCAGTGGGAAACTGTTAGCAGCCACCTTGGGGAGCTTTAGCCTTGAAAAAAAAACCATGGGCAATTTATTATAATTAATGAGCTATTTAATGTATAATATTGACGGAGATGAGGTACGGGCTGTTAATCAGACTAGTCTCACCGGGGGTTGGCTTATGAATACCATGGAGCAGATGAAAATTAGCTACTATGAGAATATTTCCAACTTCAGCCTGGCCGCAGAGGCCATTGTGGATGAGCTTAAGGATTTTATCGCCATGTTCCGCATCGGCCACAGGCTGCAGGTGAAGCAGTACCCTCTATACCGGTTTGAAACACGGGTGAAATCCTGGGAGAGCATTGCCGACAAGCTGGCCCGGAAGGATCAGTACAAAAATGCCACTTCCCTGGATGACCTGCCTGACATAATAGGTATTTTTGTAATTGTTGAGCTGGACGAGGATGTGGAAAAGATGGTCCGGCTGCTGGAAAAGGAAAAGAATGACCTTTTCAGGTTTACCCATATAGTGTCCCTCACCCATTACCTGACCGCCCACGAAAACGGAAAGCACTCTCACCATTTCGACGGTATTTACGCCTGGCAGGAAACCAGGTTTAATTTTGAGGTGCAGGTCCGCAGCGAGGTGGAAAACCTCTGGTCCAACATAGAGCATATGTCTTTTTATAAAAACAAGGTCAAGAGCCGCAACGACCGGATACTGAACAGGCTCAAGGAGCACTCTTACAACCTTCTCCTGCAGGCCGACGAGGTATTGAGCATATTGCGCCGTGAGCGAATGAAAAATGACATGCTGGACCTCAAGGAAAAGATGATGGACGCCCTGGAAGGGCTTTTTGACGGGATAAAAATAAGGGACGTCGAGGCCATCTCGGGATATATGTACGAGTGCTGGGCCATGCCCTTTGAAAAAATGACAGTGGAGGACTTCGAACACTTTTTTTCCTCTTCGGTTAAAGTGGATGACCAGGCGATAGCCGGGCTGCTGGAGGCATACAAGCCCGAAAGCACCCACCGGAGGCTGCACAGGTACCTCAAGGACAACATGACACTGAGCGACAGTGTTATACTAAGGATAGGCATAGCCACCAACGAGCCCGAGGCTGCCGTGGAGTACCTGCTGATGGATATGGAAGAGGCCTGCTGCAAATCCTGCGGCGAGTGGGTGGACTATAACGATGCCGACTTTTTCGCGGCCAGGGTAGACATGCGGGGAGACTTCTACTGCCGCGACTGCGCGCAAAAACTCCTCAAATACTGCGAGGTCTGCGGCAATGTGCTGACCAGCGGGAAAATATGCCTTTCCTGCACATCCCGACTGAGCAAAAAGAAAAAATAGCCGCCGTTCCTGCGACGGGAGACGGGAGATGCTATAGGTAATACCTGAGGAAGGAGACGGGAGACGGGAGATTGAGCATGCCTTACAAGCTATATGGCTTTAAATTTCTATGGACCCTGTCTGTGGCTAAGTCAGACAGAGAGTCAGTCTTATAAACCAACCTCAAAGTCGGGCTTGCAAAACTCCCGTCTCCCGTCTCCCGACCTATAAGCAATGCCTGTTAGCCATAAAAGAATATAAAGGAAGTGACAGCCTTGTTTAAACCAACCGGTTCCTGGGTAGCCATTCCCACTCCCTTCAACAATGATGATTCGGTGGATCTGGAGGGCTTTAAAACACTTATCGACTTCCAGGCCGCAAACGGCACCACATCCCTCCTGGCGCTGGGATCGGCCGGCGAAACCACCCTGTTGAGCATGGAGGAAAAAAGAAATATAATAAGCTCGGTGTCCCGCCAGGCCAGGGGGAAAATACCGGTGTTTTTCGGCACCACCTGCTCCTCCACCAGGGAGACCATAGAATTAAGCCGGTATGCAGAGTCCGAGGGGGCGGACGGTGTGGTGCTGACGGTCCCTCCCTATCTCCTCCCTCCCCAGGATGCGGCGCTGGAGCACTTTCTGGCGGTGGGAAAATCAATAAAAATACCCTTTGGCCTTTACAACAATCCCAGCCGGGTAGGAGTCTTTGTGGAGCCCGAGACCATTGCAGCCATATACCGCCAGTGCCCCAACTTCGTGGCCGACAAGGAGGCTATGCCCAGGGTTTCACAGCTGGTGGAGGTGCTCCGGCTGACCGAAGGCAATGTTCATGTGCTGTGCTGCGACTTCCCCAAATACTCCATAGTCATCCCCACCCTGGCCCTGGGCGGTCACGGGACGGCCAACATAGGGGGCAATGTAATCCCCAGGGAAATGGCCGAAATGTCAAAGCCCTGGGACAGTATTGAGCAGGTGGAAAAGAGCCGGTCACTGTACAATAAATACTATGACCTCTTGAAAATGCTCTACACACTTTCCAACCCCATAGTGCTAAAGGCTGCCTTAAAGCTCATGGGCCTTCCCTCAGGACGGCCCCGCCGCCCATACCCGGAATTTGCCGGGCCAAAGCTGGAGGAGCTGAAAAAGGTAATGACAGGGCTGGGAATAATACAATAAAGATAGGCTTATGCTGATAGTACTATGCGGTCGGAATATAGAATTCAGAATCCAGAATAAAATGACCTTACCCGATATCGGCATTTTGTCTCCTGACCTAAAAGCAATGCCTGTTAGCATTCCACTGCCCGATCAGATTCTTTATGACAGGCATCATCCTGTCGGCTCTTTTTTCTCCCTCCCTGATGAAATGTTTGGCCTCGCGGAAGCTGTAGCCGCTCAGATCGGGCCTCTTTACATCTATGACCACATCTGCCCACTGGTTTTTGGCCAGGGCAACCTGTTTTTTGGTAACCAGGTCGAAGGTGCGCATGATGGCCAGCACAATATTCCTGGGCGGCCCCTGCTGGTAGTGAAAGTCACTGACCGATACCGCGATGACTATGTTTGCCCCCATGGCCCGGCATACGCTGGCCGGAACCATGTTGACGGTGCCCCCGTCCACCAGTGTACGGTTATATAGCCTGACCGGCTCAAATATGGCGGGTATGGCAGTGGAGGCCCTGATGGCGTCGGTTATGCTGCCCTCCCTGATGATCACCTCCTCCCCGGTGCCGGAGTCGGCCGCCACAACAGCCAGTGGTATATCAAGCTCTTGAAAGGTTATGTCCCCTATAAAGCTTTTCACCAGCTGGCCAAGCTTTTCATTGTTTAAAAAAGCCCTCCCCGGGGGAATTACCGGACTGGCCACCTTTGACCACCTGAGCCTCAAGGCAAAGCTTTCTATTTCCTCAACTGACCGGCCTGCTGCCAGGCACGCGCCCACCATAGCGCCGGCGCTGGTGCCGGCCACCAGGTCAATGGGTATATTATTTTTTACAAGGGAGCGGATCACACCTATATGGGCCATGCCCCTAACCACCCCGGCCCCCAGGGCCAGCCCTATAACAGGCCTCCCTAAGTGGTCCGGGGCTTCTGCGAAAGGCTTCGCCCGGTCCCGGGTCTCCCCTGCCTCAGTTGCTAAACCGGCGTGGCCGGGGTTTTCTCTTCTGATAATCCGGCAAAGTGTGTCCACCACCTGCTGGTTAAAGTCGGGCAGGTCGGCCATCAGCCTCAACAGCCCCTCCCTGTCCGTCCTGATAAGCCCGGCGCGGCCCCCGGCGGCATAGGTGGCAGCCGACCCGGACCCGGTGAGGCAGGGCACCTCCCCGAAATACTCCCCGGCGGACAGGACGGCCAGTACATTTTTCACCGGCCCCTCGGGGTATACCTCTACCCGGCCGGACTTCACAAAGTAGAAAAAGGGGCACTCCTGCCCCTGGATGATAATTTTTTCTCCGGGCTGGCAGTCTACCCGCTCACCCAGCTCTTCAAGGCGAGATGGAAGATTTTTAAACCTTATTTGCACCGGCCCCACCCCGATTCGGTAAACGCCCCGCGGGCTTTTAGCAGTCAGCAGTCAGCCATCTGCAACATGTGGATCTCAATTCTGACTCCCGATCGGGGACATTCCTCCGACCCTAAATTCCAGAATTGGGAATTGGGAGAGAGCAAAAGCCATCCCGATCGGGGACATTCCTGTCCCGAAAGAAATACTTTTTCTTCAGCAGGTGTGTCCCCATTCCTTGTTCGGTGTGTCCCCTTTCCTTACTCCTGCAGATCCGGTATATCTCTATAATACTCCAGTGTCCCGGGATTTGCCAGGGCATCCCTGTTCAGCACCGGAATATTATGAATAACATTCCTTACTGCCAGCTCCACCTTCTTGCCGTTAATGGTGTAGGGAATATCCTCTACGGCCAATATCTTGGCAGGCACATGCCGGGGAGTGGTATTCTCCCTGATTAACTTCTTAATCCTGGCAGACAGGTCAGCGGTCAGATCATTCCCCGGGGCCATTTTTACGAATAGTATCACCCTTACATCATTGTCCCAGTCCTGCCCCACCACCAGGCTGTCCAGTATCTCCGGCAGAGACTCCACCTGCCTGTATATTTCCGCAGTCCCTATCCTTACCCCCCCGGGATTTAAGGTGGCGTCCGAGCGGCCGTAAATGATCACCCCGCCGGTGTCGGTAATCTCTATAAAGTCACCATGCCGCCACACATTCTCATATACATCAAAATAAGATCCCTTATATTTTTTCATGTCCGGGTCATTCCAGAAGCCCACCGGCATGGAGGGGAAGGCGGCGGTGCAGACCAGCTCTCCCTTGCGGTTGACCACCGGGCTGCCCTTTTCATCAAAGGCCTGCACCTTCATGCCCAGGCCCCGGCACTGCAGCTCACCGGTGTAAACCGGCCCAATGGGGTTGCCCAGGGCAAAGCAGGATATTATATCCGTCCCCCCGGAAATTGACGAAAGGCAGAGGTCCTTTTTGATATCACGGTAGACATACTTAAAGCTGTCCACCGACAGGGGAGAGCCCGTGGACAGAATAGCCCTCAAGGCCCCCAGGTTCATGGAGGAGGCCGGCCTGAGGCCCTCTTTTTCAACCGCCGCCAGGTATTTGGCGCTGGTGCCGAAAACAGATATACTCTCCTCCTGGGCAATTTTGAAAAGTATATCCGGCCCCGGATAGAAAGGTGAGCCGTCAAACAGCACCACTGTAGCTCCCACCGCCAGGGCGCTGACCAGCCAGTTCCACATCATCCAGCCGCAGGTGGTAAAGTAAAAGATGGTGTCCTCTCTGGTGAGGTCGGTGTGCAGCACATGCTCCTTGAGGTGCTGCAGCAGTGTTCCCCCGGCCCCGTGCACTATGCATTTGGGCACCCCGGTGGTGCCCGAGGAGTACATTATGTAGACCGGGTGGCTGAAGGGAAGCTGCTCAAAGGAAATATCCTCCCCCGGGGCGGCGGTAAAGAAGTCCCGGTAGTGCACCCCGTTGGGTATGCCGCTTATATCGGCCCGCTCCCGGGTATAGGGAACCACTACCACCTTATCCACCGGGTCAATTTCACCCAGTATGCCGGATACCCTTTCCAGGGAGTCATGGGCCTTGCCGTTATAATAGTACCCATCGGCAGTGAAGAGCACCCTGGGCTTGATCTGCCCGAATCTGTCCAGCACTCCCTTTATTCCGAAATCAGGCGAGCAGGAGGACCAGACCGCCCCTATACTGGCAGTGGCCAGCATGGCCACCACGGCTTCTATCATATTGGGCATAAAGCCGGCCACCCTGTCCCCGGTCTTAACCCCCAGGTCCCTTAGTGCTCTGGCCAGGCCGGCCACCTCTTCATAAAGCTGGGAATAAGTCATCCTTTTGGTGTCACCATGCTCACTTCTAAACACCAGGGCTGTCCTGTCATCCCGAAAGCGCAGCAGGTTTTCGGCAAAATTAAGCCTCGCGCCGCTAAACCACCGGGCCTCCAGCATTTCCTCAAGGTTGGTGACAACACTGTCGTAGGGCTTTGAGGCGGTAACTCCGCAATATTTCCATACAGACTCCCAAAAGCCGGGTATCTCGCTGACAGACCAATTATAAAGCTGGCCAAAATCTGAAAAATCCTTCCCATAATTAACATTTACGTACTTAATAAAACTGGTCAGATTGGCCTGCTTCACTTTTTCAGCATCCGGCTCCCAAAGCTTTTCCCTCAAAACCGACACCCCCTGAAATTTTTTGTATCTTCCCAAAAGTCAAAATTTTTGTCATAAAAAAATATCAGTCCTTCACCGGAAGACATACGCAGCCCGCCAGGCTTGGCCCCACATGGGTGCCCACCACTGTGCCCAGCCTGGTATCTATAATCTCGGCGCAGTTAAAATTCTCCCGCAAACCCTTTTTAAGCTCCTCGGCTCCTTCCGGGAAATCACCGTGGGTGACCAGGCACTGGAGCCTGGCTCCATACCCGAATTTATCTCCCAATATGGATATTATCCTGGCCAGGGCCTTGGATTTACCCCGCACCTTCTCATAGGGTGAAACCAGCCCCCCGTTTATAGTCAGAAGTGGCTTTACATTTAAAAGAGTCCCCAAGAAGGCCTGGGCCTTCCCTATACGCCCTCCTCTCTGGAGGTATTCAAGGGAGTCCACCATGAAATAAACCTCCAGCTCGCTGAGCCACCGGCTTATAAGGCCTTTTATCTCTTCCCCGCTTTTTCCCTCTTCAGCCGCCCGGGCGGCGTTTAAAACCAGTATGCCAAGGGGCACCCCGGCCATTCCCGAGTCAATTACCTCCAGCCCCGGGTAATTCAGCATGGTCCTGGCCAGGTTGGCAGACTGGACTGTACCGCTCATGAGGCTGGATATGTGTATAGATATAATTTCATCTCCGCCCTTGACCAGGGGGGTATAGTATTCCACAAATTCCGCCGGAGAGGGCTGTGAGGTGCTGGAAGTCTCTCCGTTAGTCTGCCGGCGGAAAAACTCTTCAGAGGTAATCTCCACCCTGTCCAGGTATACCTCCTCACCAAAAAAAACCTTTAGCGGAACAACCGTTATATTGTATCTTTGAACTATATCATCAGGCAGGTCTGCCGTGCTGTCGGTGACAATGCGCAGTTTTCCCATCAATATTACCTCCGTGCTATTCGGCGGAAATTATAAACTGGTAATGAGGCTGTCCCCCATAGTGCAGTTCAATTTCCAGCTCTCCGAATTCCTTCCCCAGACCTTCGGCCAACGACTCCGCCTCGCTGCCGGATATACCAGCGCCATAATACAGTGTCACAATTTCAGCGGCCTCTGCTACCAAGGTTTTCACAAGGCCGCTAACCACGGGATGCAGCTGGGTTCCCGAGGCCAGTATCCGATCCTCCACCACAGCAATATAGTCCCCTGCGGATATGTTAAGCCCGTCCATCTGTGTATCCCTTACAGCCCTGGTTACCTCCCCGCACTTTATGCTTTCGGCGGCTGCAGCCATTTTGCGGGCTATATCGCCTATATCGCCGTATGGGTTGTGAACCAGCATGGCAGCCAGCCCCTGCGGTATATTAAGGGTTTTTACCATTTCAACTTCTTTGCCGGAGATTTTTTTCGCCTGCTCCACCGCCATTACCACATTGCTGTTGTTTGGAAGAACTATTACCCTGTCTGCCCTTACCCGGTTTATGGCCTCAAGAATAACCTCTGTGCTGGGATTCATGGTTTGCCCGCCGGGTATAACGGAATCTGCCCCCAGGCTCTCCATTATATTGATGATTCCCTCACCCTGGCCCACACTCACTATCCCCAGCGGCTTTTCGAGTCCGGAGGGCGAATTGAGCTCCCTGTGCTGCTCCTCCATGTTACTTATCTGAACATTATTAAGAGCCCCGTACTTGAGGCAGCACTCCAGCACCAGCCCCGGGTGGTTGGAGTGGATATGCACCTTGGCGGTCTCATCATTGCCCACCACCATCAGACAGTCACCGTAAGGGGCCAGCTCCCTACGCATCTGGTCCAAGGGAAGCCCCCTGCCACCCACTATCATCTCGGTGCAGTAGGTAAACTGGATGACCTGGTTGACCTCCCGGGCCCTGGCTATGAATTCCTTCTGCTGGCTGGCCGCCAGGTCGAACAATTCAAGCTCCTGCCTGGCTGCCGCCTTTTTCAGGGCGTGCAGTATGCCCTCCAGGATGACCACCAGCCCCCGGCCACCAGCGTCAACAACACCGGCCTCTTTAAGTATGGGAAGCATATCCGGTGTTTCGGCCAGGGCCTGCTGGGCCTGCCGGTAGGCGTGAAACATGGCCCTCAGCATGTCGTAATGCCTTCTGACACCCTCGTCGAAGCCCTCGGCCAGCCTTTTGCAGACCGTCAGTATGGTGCCCTCGGCAGGGTTCATCACCGCCCGGTAGGCAGCCTCCGAGCCTTCACTGAAGCCAGCCGCCACATCGGCTGTACATACTCTGCTCTTGCCCTCCAGCGCCTTGGCGAAACCGCTTAGTATCTGTGACAGGATCACCCCTGAGTTACCCCTGGCCCCCAGAAGGCACCCCTGGGCCATGGCAGCAGCAATTTCCCCGGCCGCCGCCCCCTTTTTCTCCCTGGCCTCTTTTACACCGGAAAGAAAGGTCAGGTACATGTTGGTCCCGGTATCCCCATCAGGGACAGGAAAGACATTAAGAGCGTCAATCTCAGATTTGTGCTCGGCCAGCAGGTTAGCACTACCCACCAGCATCATCAGAAACTCCTTGCCGTTAAATGAATCAAACCCCATTATGCATCCTCCGGTGAAATAGCTATATGCAGTAGCTAAATTCGCCGTAATAATTTTAAAAACCTTTTTCCGGGGATTAATTTGATTATTTTAGTTATTAGTCAACAGCATACTCAAAGCAGTTTTCAGCACTCCTCATATGTAGCCGGGCTCCTAACAGGAACGTACTGAATTACCCGGGTGGCCGCCTCTTTTAATCCCGGCCCTCCATAATACTATAACGATTGCCATAGCCCCGATAATCCCGCTAATCAGAAAGCCTGCCTGCACCCCCAGGTACTTTGTGGTCAGCCCGCTGAATATGCTGCCCACCGGCATCATGCCGGAGAAGAGCAGTATGAACACGCTCATCACCCTCCCCCTGATCTCATGGGGTGACCTGAACTGGATAAAGCTATTTACCGAGGCCGTGAAGGTAGCCATGCTCCAGCCCAGGAGGGTCAGGAATACCAGGGAAGGGCCGTAGGCGCTGATGCCGGAAAGGGCCAGCTGAAAGACACAGAGTCCGGCTGCGCTTATGTAAATAGTCACCTGGCGGGGGCCATAGCGGCTTAAAAAGGCCAGCAGTCCCGCCCCCACGAAGGCCCCTATGCCCACCGCCGTCATCATGAAGCCAAAGCCCTGGGCCTCCCGGCCCAGCACCTCTGTGGCGTATACCGGCACCAGCACGTGAAAATTCATGGCGAAGGCACTGAGAATCCCTGTTAAAAGCAGTGGGTAGAAGACATCAGGGGTATTAAAAATATAGGTCATGCCACTTTTCATTTCCCCGGCAAAGTCCCTGGCTTTCCGGCCTCCCGGAGGGTCCTTCAGTCGCATAAGCAAAAGCCCCGCCAGTACCGGTAAAAAACTGGCGGAATTTATTAAAAAGCAGGCGGCGGTGCCGGTCTGGGCTATTATAAGACCTGCCAGAGCCGGGCCGATTATCCTGGCCCCGTTGAAAACAGAAGAATTAAGGGCTATGGCGTTCATCAAATCTTCTTTTCCCACCATCTCCACCACAAAGGACTGCCGGGCAGGCACATCCAGGGTATTGGAAATACCCAAAAGGAAAGCCAGCACCGCCACGTGCCAGTACTGCACCGCCCCGGTCAGCACCAGTATCCCCAGCAACAGGGCCAGCAGCATATTGGCCGACTGGGTAAAAAGTATTATTCTCCTCTTGGGAAATCTATCGGCCACCACACCGGCAACCAGTGAGAGCAGTAGAGTGGGGCCGAACTGGCAGGCCCAGATAACCCCCAGCAGAAAAGAGGAATCTGTCAGCTCCAGCACCAGCCAGGCCTGGGCCATGTACTGCATCCACCCTCCCACCAGGGAGATGCACTGCCCGGTCCAAAAAAGTCTGAAATTCCTGTGTCTTAGGGCCGCCAGGGCCCCTGTCCCGGTTCTTAACAAACCCCAGTACACTTCGCCCATTTTTAATACCTGCTTTTGTTTGCAAACTTTATATAAATGTTCGCCATAAGAGCAGGATATCCTCATGCCAAAAGGTAAAAAAAGAAAAATCCGCCTTGTTGGCGGTTGGTAAAATGTAAATATACAGCTGCAGATTATCGGCAAAACAAACAAACCCGCGTAAAAAGCCGGGTTTGTCGTTTTATTGGCTTATCATCCTACCAGTTTCGGCCCTGGTCCTGCCCGTAGGGCTGCTGAACAGAGCCATAGGGGTATGGGCTCATGCCTGACTGGCCCATGCCGATACCCTGACCGGGGCTCATTGTCCCCATGGTATTCCCGGTCACCGCATTAATTGACTGCCCGGGCTGCTGGGCCTGCATTCCGGCCTGATACATGGTGGAGGTTGGGGTTGCCGGCTGTACCCGGTAGTATCCCCGGGAATTCATCAGGTCGAAAACTGTTCTGTGGGAAGCCAGCTCATCGTCATGTATCTGTATTAATGTGTTCCTCACCCTGTTGTCGGCAGATTCCAGCAGTGCCTGGTGATACCCGGTGGAAATGTATTTTGCGTCAATAAGAAGGTCCATTAATATATCCCGGTCGCTTAAGTTCATCCTTTTCACCTCCCTTTAATTTTTAATGCCCCGTTCCGCCGGTCAGCCCAGCCTCCTGCAGAATGCTGTTCAGAGCTGAAATATGCCGCTGCCCCCTGTCCAGTGTCTGCTGTAGAAGTCCCTGGACAGCTTGATCCCTGGTCTGGCTCAGATAAACCTGGGCTTTTTTGGCGCATATCTCCTCTGCCCTGATCAGCGACTGGATGTTTAGCTTTTCCATCTCGCCGATGGTCATCATGTGCATCAACTTTCACCCCCAGTATTTTCATTCAAAAGATATTATTTAAGAATTATGGCTTTTTTATACAAAAAAAACCGCCTCAAAAGGAAAGGGGACACACCTCTCCAGTGTGACTACCTCTGGGGGCCAGAGGAATGTCCCCGATACATAGGACGGCGGGAGACGGAATAGGCAGGCTTTTGGGCAGCAAAAAGACCTCCAGGTGACGACATTCGAAACATTCCGGGTCTTTATTAGCCACAGAGGACACAGAGAATTCAACCTTAAGCACTACTCTCAGGTTTCAAAAAAAATTAAAATTAATACTTCAATCCATTTAATAAACAACTTATAAGGCATTCAAGCAGATCTTAAAAAACTCTGTGTCCTCTGTGTCCTCTGTGTCCTCTGTGTCCTCTGTGGCTTTAAAAGGACCGCATTTTCATTCCCCTGGTGGAGCTTTTGCAGCCCGGGCGAATTCTGACTTCTGACTTCTGACTTCTGTATTCCGACCGCACAGTAATTTCTGTATTAGCGGGTTTTAAGCTCCGCCTCCACCCTCCTGGCCAATAGCTCCTCCAGCTCCACCTCCACAGTTATTCCATCGGGGCCGTGCTCCTGGTTTGTTACCAGTCCCTTTTCAAAAAGTAGGGGCAGTATTCCGGCCTTGGAAAAGGGCAGGAAATATCTTTTTTTAACCCTTCTGCGCTCAACAGCCACGGTCAGCCTTTCCAGCAATTCATCAAGCCCCCTGCCGGTAAGGGCGGAAATAAGCACCGGATCTCCTTCCTCCAGGGGCGGGAGTTCACCACTCAAACGGTCCCACTTGTTATACACGGTGATCGTCGGCTTATTCCCCGCACCGAGGGAGTTCAGCACTTTTTTAACGGTTTCGGCCTGATTCAGCGCACCGGGATGAGATATGTCTATTACATGCAGAAGGAGGTCCGACTCCATTACTTCCTCCAGGGTAGCCCTGAAGGCCGCCACCAGGTGATGGGGAAGACTGCTGATAAAGCCCACGGTATCGGTAAGCAAAACCGCCTGGTTATTGGGTAGCACCACCTTCCTGGTGGTGGGGTCCAGGGTGGCGAAAAGTTTATCCTCCACCAGCACATCTGCCCCGGTAAGCTTCTTTAACAGGGTGGACTTGCCGGCATTTGTATAACCCACAATGGACACCAGGGGAAAGGGCACTTCCTTCCTCCCCCTCCTTAGTACCTGACGGTGTTTCCTTATCTCTTCTATATCACTTTTTAAGTCGGAGATGCGCTTCCTTATTCTCCTCCTGTCCACCTCCAGCTTTGTTTCACCGGGCCCTCTGGTGCCTATCCCACCTCCCAGCCTGGATAGCTCAGACCCTATGCCGGTAAGCCTGGGAAGAAGATAATTCAGCTGGGCCAGCTCCACCTGAAGCTTGCCCTCACTGGTCTTGGCCCGGCAGGCGAATATATCAAGTATAAGCCGGGACCTGTCTATAACCCTGACACCCAGAATCTTTTCCAGATTTATTGTCTGGGCGGGGGAAAGCTCCCGGTCAGAAATTACCATGTCAGATTCAACATCCCGGCACAGCTCCGCCAGCTCCAGGGCTTTTCCCCTGCCCAGAAAGGTTGCCCTGTCGGGCCTTTCTTTCTTCTGCAGCACCCTCCCCACCACCCTTGCACCGGCGGTGCAGGCCAGACTCTCCAGCTCATTGACCGACTCCAAAACATCTTCCCGGCCCTCCCCTGGCAGCTGGATGCCAACCAGAACAGCTTTTTCCTCATTTTCCCGGTTAATCATGTAACCCTCCCGCCGGCCTCCGGGCCGTTTTTCTCAATTAATTCAAGTTATCCCGGCTCCTTTGGCCGCATAGTTATGAAAATAAAAACCTTACCTGGAGGTAATATGCTAAGATCAGCCTTTCTCACACTGGCCACTCTTTTTTTCCTGGCTCTTACCAGCACCTGGGCCCTGGCCAACTACAGTATTTTAATCAATAAAAGTAGCAACCGCCTCACTCTATACCAAAATGATCAGGCTGTAAAGACGTTTCCGGTGGCCACCGGAAAGACCCCCCGCCTCACTCCCGAAGGGAACTTTACCATTGTCAACAAACTGATTAACCCGTACTACTCCAAAAAAGGTATACCCGGGGGCAGCCCCAGGAATCCCCTGGGTCCCCGCTGGCTTGGACTAAGCTATGGTGGTGGCGGGGAGTACGGGATTCACGGCAATAATGACCCCTCTTCTATAGGTAAATATGTATCCGCGGGCTGTATACGGTTAAGAAATGAGGATATTATATGGCTATTTGACAGGGTGCCGGTGGGTACCCCGGTCAAAATAGGCAGCCTCCCACAGGCCGAAGCTACTGAGCCTGTAACTAATTATACAGTATTTGTGGACGGCAGGGCACTTTCCCTGAATTCCGGGGCCATGGTTTTCGGGGGAACTTTACTGGTTCCGGTGCGGCCCGCCATAGAGGCCATGGGATACAGAGGCACATGGGTGGAGAGTGAAGGCAGGTTTGATATAAAGACAGGCAGGTGCACCATATCGGTATGGGACAGCTCTAACCGTGTAATGGTGGATAACCGTCCGGCGCTTTTACCCGCCCGGTCTGTAATCCCCAAAGGGGGGCGTCTGTGCGTTCACCCCGACTTTTTCAGCGTTATTCTGGGAGGAAAGGTATCCCTTGAGGGGAAGGGATATCTAAAAATTATTTCTCCCGTGGAATTACTGGCCGGGTCCGGGTTGATCATCCCTCCCCGGGAGCTATAAAAAAATAACAGAGAGGACCCCCACAAAAACCAGTCTCTATGAGTATAAAGTATATGTATAATTGTGCTAAAATAATCTCAATTAATATTTATACATTAAATTCCTTTTGAAATATAGCTAAATATTGAAGGAAATGAAATTTTTCCGAAGAAACTTATTGATAATTGAGAAAAATTGTCGAACTGAAATATTGTAAACTGAAAAGTTAAGCGGTGAAGAAAATGCTTTCCAACATAGGCGAGCTGGACACAATAATAACAGAAACCGTTACGGCCATAGAAAACGGCAAAAGACAGGTTTTTGACATTGCCGAAAATACGCGTATTGAGCACCAGCGTTTGAAAATGGAGCTGGAAGAGGTCCGTATACAGGTGACCCAACTGGTGGGAGAGGTGGACAGCCTCACCATCGATGAAAAAAAATCACGGCAGAGACTTGCCGAGGTAAGTAAAAACTTTAAGAAATATTCCGAGGAAAGCATAAAAAAAGCATATGAGGAAGCCCAGGAAAAACAGATCAGGCTGGCCACACTGAGGGGAAGAGAAAGCCTTCTCCGCTACAAAAGAAATAATCTTGAACAAAGCCTTCGCAGGCTGGATAATATGCTGAACAAGGCTGAAAACCTTGCTTCCCAGCTGGCGGTAGTGACAGGTTTTCTTACCGGAAACCTGAAGGATTTTTACCAGAAGATAGGTGAAATGCAGCAGGTGCAGCAGCTGGGCATAAGTATAATAAAGGCCCAGGAAGAAGAGCGTCACCGCGTGGCCAGGGATATACACGACGGACCGGCCCAGCTTCTGGCCAATATTGTTATGAGGGCGGAATTCTGCCTTAAGCTTATGGACATTGACAGAACAAAGGTAAAGGAGGAACTGCACGCCCTTCAGCACATGGTTCGCCAGAGCCTGCAGGATGTCAGGAAAATAATATTCGACCTGAGGCCCATGGTGCTGGATGACCTTGGGCTGGTGCCGGCCATAAAGCGCTATATAGAAGATTATCAGGGCCAATATGGCCTGGCGGTAGAGCTGGTGGTAATAGGGACCCCCAGAAGATTTTCCATCGCCATAGAGGTGGCGGTATTCAGGATCATGCAGGAGTGCCTAAACAATATCAGAAAGCACGCCCAGGCCACCATGGTGGCCATAAAGGTTGAGTTTTTGGACAATAAAATAAACGCTGTGGTAAAAGATAATGGTGTGGGCTTTAATCCCGATTCAATGATTAAAACCGGTAAAAAAGAGTGCTTTGGAATTTTGGGAATGAGGGAAAGAGCACAGATATTAAATGGGGAAATTAATCTGATATCCGCCCCCGGACAGGGGACAACCATCAGTGTATCAGTCCCCCTGGAAGGTGAAGGATGAGCCGGCAGGCATTTTTACAATGGGAAGGTGAAAAGATATTGTCTCCTATAAAAGTTCTTATTGCGGATGACCATATGCTGGTAAGGGAAGGAATAATTAAAATACTTTCCCTGGAGCAGGACATAGAGATAGCCGGCGAGGCCGGTGATGGCCAGCAGGCTGTAGCCATCGCCCTGGAGAGATATATCGACATTGCCCTTCTGGATGTAAACATGCCGGTTATGGACGGTATAGAGGCCTGCCGGAAAATTAAAACCACAAAGCCGGAGATTGGAGTTATCGCCCTGACCATTCATGACCAGGAGGAGTATCTGTTTGAATTTATCCGCGCTGGAGCCTCAGCCTACCTGCTTAAAGATGTAAGCCCCGGGCAGCTGGTGGAAACCATCAGGGGGGTAGCCAAAGGCAGCTCATATATACCGCCAAGGCTGATGTCCAGTGTTTTTCAGGAAATAAACCGCATGTCGGTAAAAAATGAGCCTTCCAGGCGCATTGATGATAACCAGCTAACCCCTAGGGAAGTCGAGGTGCTGCAGCTGGTGGCCAGAGGTTCCTCCAACCGGTCTATTGCCCAAAAACTGTTCATCAGTGAGAAAACAGTAAAGAATCACCTCTACCGTATATTCCAAAAGCTAAATGTTGAGGATCGAACCCAGGCCGCCCTTTATGCATTAAAAAATAAAATTGTGGACTTGTAAAAATAAATAAACCCAATTGGCTTACCAATAAACAATGGGACTTTTTTAAAAAGTCCCATTGTTTATTTAAGGACTTATGTTCTATAGCTAGGTCCAGGATATAGTCCATTTTTTAAGTCTTTTGTAAGATTGTTATCTTTTTTGTAAAATGATAGTATTTAAAAAAATGAAAGGTGGTAAACCATTATGGTAAAACTTTTAATAAGTTTGTGGAATGAAGAAAGCGGTCAGGGAATGGCAGAGTACGGACTGATCCTGGCGCTGGTGGCTGTAGTTACAATTGCTGCTTTTCAACTTCTCGGTACAGGCATAAAAGACAAGGTCAACCAGGTAGGCACACAAATTCAAAATGCCAATTAGCATCACTCCATTAATGGCCGGTATAATACTAATTTTTAACCTAGTTATCTTTGCCCTACTTAATTCCTTAAGTAGGGCAAATCATTCCGGAAAGGTAATTAAATATGAAAGCACTATCTAACCTTGGCTTAAACTATTCTGATTACCTTCTTTTTCTTTTATTAATTATCTGCATACTAACCGACATAAAAAGTAGACGGGTATACAATAATGTATTACTCCCCTTCCTGATCATCTCCCTGGCAGCCGGTTTTATAGCAGGAGGATGGGCTCTGTTTCTGGAGGGCGTTAAAGGGTTTATTCTGGGCCTCATTGTTTTTATTATACCTTTCTCAAGGGGTGGAATAGGGGCCGGTGACGTTAAGCTTATGGCAGTTATCGGAGGTATCAAGGGCCCTGTTTTTGTAGTAAAGGTATTCCTGGCCGGGGCTCTGGCCGGCGGACTGATTGCATTGGTTTTCCTGGCTGCAGGCGGGCAGCTGCAGTCAACCCTTTCCAGGCTGCTGCAGACATTCTTAAGCCTGCTGGGCAGGTATGGTATGAGGTTTCAGGCAGACAGCCGGGAAAATGAGGCCAAACCGGTATACTTCCCCTATACCCTGGCCATAGGAGCGGGGGTTATAGCAGTATACACAGCAGGCTGGAATTCTTTTTGAGGTGGTAGCATGAAAGGACGGTTTTTTAAAAATGACCGCGGCCAGGCCATGGTGGAGCTGGCTCTGGTGCTTCCCATACTGCTGGTTCTCTTTATGGGGGTAATCGAATTCGGCAGAGTATATCACTCCTACCTGGTAATCACCAATGCCTCCCGGGAGGGAGCCCGGGTGGCTATTCTGGGAGGAACAGACCAAGCCGTCAGCGCCAGGGTCGGTGAGGTAACCGGAAACCTTGACCAGACCAAACTCCAAACCGTTGTCACCCCTGTTCCAGCCGGAAGAACATCAGGGACTCTGGCGGAGATTGATGTGCAATATCAGGTTTCCCTGGTCTTTCCCCTTTTTGATATTGTTCTGCCCAACCCGCTGCCGCTTTCCTCAAAAACGGTAATGAGGGTTGAGTGAAGGAGGTGGTATAGGTGCTAAATTACCTTTCCGGGCTTATCAGGGACCAGCGGGGAATGTCATTTTTTATAGTCTGCGTGGGCATGACCGCCCTCTTCGGCATGACTGCCCTGGTAACTGATTTTGGACGCATTGCCCTGGCCAGGCAGCGCCTGGTAAACGCTGCAGACAGCGCAGCCATGGCAGGAGCCAGGGACCTGTGCTTCATATCCGACCCGCTTACCCGTGAGCTGGCTGCCCGGCAGAGAGCTATAGATGTAGCCAAGGCCAACGGCGCCCCGGAGGAAGGTATAACCGTAAATATAGAAAACAGCAAAGTTTCAGTGGACGCTCAGCAGGACGTCAATCTGATTATGTCCAGAGTATTCGGAATCACCCATAGAAATGTAAGTGCCCACGCCGCCGCCACTGTGGAAGGAATCAGATCCTACCAGGGCATAGCGCCCCTTAGCATCAAGGAGCAGCCCCTGGAGTTCGGGCAGATGGTCACACTAAAATACGGCGCCCCGGACTCACCCGGCAACTTCGGGGCACTGGCCCTTACCGGAAGGGGGAGTAGGAATTACAGGTACAACCTGATCTACGGCTTTGAGGAGCCTGTCTACCTGAATGATACTGTGGATACCGAGCCGGGCAACATGAACGGACCCACCGATGGGATTGACGAGAGGCTGAGCCGCTGTAGCGATGGGTGCACCTACGACAACTTCAGGCCGGGATGTCCCAAAATTATTGTTATTCCTATGCACAGGGATGACCTGCAGGGCCGGGACTACATAACTGTGACGGGATTTGCAGCCTTTTTTGTGGACAGGGAGGCCACCCTTTCCCAGAGCGACGAGATAAAGGGTTATTTTGTAAGGATGGCCGCCGAGGGCAGCCCTGACCCTGATAATCCTATAATCAGCCTTTATGGCGCAAGACTTGTAGAGTAAGAACAGCCGGGAGATGAAACAATGAGAAAAAGGATAAACCTGATACTTATTGCCGCCCTGCTATTTGGGCTGGTGGCAGCCTGGGGAACATACCAGTATCTAAGGCAGCTGGAGAATACCTACAAAGCGTCGGGACAGTTTCTGCCCGTGGCGGTGGCCAGGGTCAACATCCCCGCCAGGCAGGTGATCAGCGAGCAGATGGTGGAATTCACCCAAATGCCCTCCAATTACGCAAACCCTGCCTCCCTGGGCAAGCCCGAGGATGTGGTGGGTAAAATAACCAGGAGCGATATTTACGCCGGAGAGCAGGTTTTAAAGAATAACATAGCCAACTCCAACGATCCTGGCGAGGGGCTGGCCATGACGGTGGAGCCCGGCCGGAGGGGCATGACAGTGGCCATAAACGATATTACCGGTGTGGCCGGACTTTTAAGGCCCGGTGATCAGGTGGATGTATTAGGCACTTTTCTGGTGGAAAACCAGACTATAACCTCTCTGGTAGTCCAGAATATAAGAGTACTGGCGGTGAATAAGAGCACCTCGTCAGTTTCCGACAACAAGCCGGCGCAAACCGGAACACTGACCCTTTCCCTGAGCCCCGTAGAGGCCCAGCAGCTTACTCTGGCCGCGGAAAAAGGAAATATCCGGGTCCTTCTGCGGACTCCCGCCGACAAAGATCCGGTAAATGTTCCGTCCACATATATCAACCATCTGGTCAGGTAATTAGGGAGGTAAATTTATGAGCGCCATAACAGTTCTTATTGCCGATGATATTGCTGCAACCAGGGAAGACATAAAAAGGCTTTTATACTTCGAGGAGGACATAACAATAATAGGCGAGGCCGGAGACGGCGACGAGGCGGTAATAATGTCCGACTCTTTAAAGCCCGACGTAATTCTGATGGATGTAAACATGCCCAGGGTTGACGGAATAAAAGCCTCTGAGATGATCACAGTGAAGAACCCGGAATCCTCTATCATAATAATTTCCATCCAGGGTGAGCAGGAATACCTCCGCAAGGCCATGGCCGCCGGGGCCAGGGATTACCTGGTAAAACCCTTCAGCAGCAGTGAGCTGGCGGAAACAATAAGAAAGGTCAGTGATTACTCCCGCAAGCGGCGCCTCAGGCTGGTGGAAGGAGGCGGCCCCACTCCGGCTGCCCCCTCCAGAGAGCCCGGAAAGATTATAACCCTCTTCTCCAGTAAGGGTGGGGTGGGAAAGACCACCACCGCCTGCAATCTGGCTATAAGCATAGTACAAAGGGCCAGAAAAAAGGTGGCCCTGGTGGACATGGACCTTCAGGGGGGAGATGTCTCGGTATTCTTAAATATCTCCGCCAAGGGAGGGGTCTCCGATGTGGTCCAGGAGTCAGACTACTCGGACCCTTCCCTGCTGGAAACCTATTTATGCCCGCACATGTCCGGAATAAGGGTGCTGCCCGCGCCGGGCTCGCCGGAGCAGGCCGAGCTGGTCGCAGCCTCCCACGCCGAGGGCATACTGAAGGCGCTAAAGGATTCTTATGACTATATAATTGTAGATACCGCGGCGGCAATAAATGAAATCACCCTGGTCTGCCTGGAAATGTCCGATCAGATACTGGTGCTGTTAAATCAGGAACTTCCCTCTTTGAGGCATGCCAGGGTCAACATGGAAATACTGGAAAAACTGGGACTAACCTTTAAGAGCAGGCTTATTCTGAACAGGTACCGCAATGACGGCCTCAAGCTAAAAGACCTGGAGAAAAATATAAACTCCTCTATAAATGCTACCCTGCCCGATGACGGGGAAACAGTATCAATGTCCATAAACAAGGGGCAGCCCTTTGTGATGACCAGGCCCTCTGCTGAAATAACCTCTCAGCTGGGGAATCTGGCCTCCTCCCTGACGCCGGAACAGACCCGGGCGGCCAAGGGCCCTGACGGGGCAGAGGAAACTCCCCGCAAATCATTAATAGGCAAAATATTCAGCTTTTAAGCCTGGGGGTAATGGCTAATGTCACTTTTAAAAAGACTGGAGCAGCGATCCGATACTGCAGCTGAAAACAGTGCTGTCCGGAATAATACCGACAGGCCCCAGGGCCAGGGAACGGTCTCTGTAAAAAGAGACCCCCTGCAGAAGCTTAAAAACGACCTGCATAAGAAGGTTATCTCAGAGCTGGCCCTGGACAGCAAGGACTGTAACCCTGAAGATACTTCCAAAAAAATTGCCTCCCTGGTAAATGAAATACTGGACAAGGAGGGCGCCCATCTCCCCCGCCTTGAAAAACAGCGCCTGGCCGAGGAGATTGTGGACGAGGCCATTGGGTTTGGGCCCATCACCCCTCTTTTAAAGGACCCTTCCATTAGCGAGGTCATGGTAAACGGCCCGCATCAGGTATACATTGAGAGATACGGGCGTCTGGAGAAAACCGATGTCTGCTTCAGGGATAACGACCATGTGCTGCACATAATAGAAAAAATAGTGGCCCCCATTGGAAGGCGTATAGATGAGAGCATGCCCATGGTGGACGCCAGACTTCCTGACGGCTCCAGGGTTAATGCCATAATCCCTCCCCTGGCCTTAAGCGGTCCCACCATAACAATACGTAAATTTTTCCGGGAGCCCCTGCAAATTGCCGACTTGGTCAACCTGGGCACCCTCACAGGGCCCATGGCCGAATTCATTGACGCCTGCGTAAGAGGCCGCCTGAACATTGTGGTTTCGGGGGGAACCGGGAGCGGCAAAACCACCACCCTAAACGTTCTGTCCTCCTTCATACCCAGCGACGAGAGGATTGTCACCCTGGAGGACGCGGCTGAGCTGCAGCTGAGGCAGGAACACCTGGTAACACTGGAAAGCCGGCCCCCCAACCTCGAGGGAAAGGGCGCCATAGCCATCAGGGATCTGGTCAGAAACGCCCTGCGCATGAGGCCTGACCGAATTATTGTAGGGGAGGTAAGAAGCGGTGAGGCCCTTGACATGCTGCAGGCCATGAACACCGGACATGACGGCTCTCTTACCACCGGTCACGCCAACACTCCCCGGGACATGCTTTCCAGGCTGGAAACCATGGTGCTGATGGCGGGAATGGACCTGCCCGTGCGGGCCATCAGGGATCAGATCTCCTCGGCCATAGACCTTATCATTCAGCAGAGCCGCTTCCGGGATGGCACCAGGAAAGTTACCCATATCACCGAGGTTCAGGGAATGGAGGGGGATGTAATAGTACTTCAGGATATTTTTTCATACCGCCAGGCCGGTGTGGATGAAGACGGCAAGGTGACCGGCCAGTTCATAGCCACCGGAATACGTCCCAAGTTCTACTCGCGGCTGGAGGAGGCCGGCATAAAGCTGGATCACAGCATATTCGTCCCGTCCCTGGTCTGACAGGATACAGTGGGAACCAGTAAATCAAAACCAGAGGTGTGTGTTTATGGCATCTGAACTATGGTATCTGATGGCGCTCATATTTGGGTCCTGCTGCCTGTTCATTATTGGGCTGCACCATGCATTGACGGGCTACCATTCCTACGACTTTAAAAAGCGCCTGAATGATTTGAGCAAAGAAAAGGATCACCCGAAAGTCCCGGAGGAAAAAACACTGACTCCCTCTCAGCGGCTTTTATCCAATGTTTCCCGGTCAGCCATCAAAATAAGACTATTCAACAGGCTGGCCAGAATGGTGGACAAAAACCTGGCCGGGGCCGACATTCCTCTAAAAAGTGAGGAATACATAGTTCTGGCCGCCGGACTGTCTGTGCTGGCGGGTCTTGTGACCTCCCTCCTTCTTTTAAACCCTGTCCATGGGGTGCTGGCAGGCCTTACCGTAATAATACTTTCCATACTGTGGCTCAGAATGGCCAAGGCAAGGCGCCTTGGCAGATTCAACTCACAGATAGGCGACGCTCTGGTAATTATGTCCAACGCGCTGAGGTCCGGATTCAGCTTCCTGCAGGCTATGGACATGGTCAGAAAGGAACTGCCCAATCCCCTTTCCAAAGAGTTTGGCCGCACCTTCCAGGAAATGAGCCTGGGAACTCCCACCGAAGAGGCCCTGGATAACCTCAATGCCAGGGTTGGCAGTGAGGATCTGGACCTTGTTATCACGGCGGTTTTAATACAGCGGCAGGTAGGGGGCAACCTGGCCGAAATACTGGACAATATAGCCTCTACCATCCGGGAAAGGATTCGCATTAAGGGGGAAATTAAAACACTTACCGCTCAGGGAAAAATGTCAGGATTTATTATTGGCCTCCTCCCGGTAGTTCTGGCCGGGGTTATGTCGCTGATATCTCCGGATTATCTGGGTGTTCTTTTTACCAGCCCCCTTGGCCTGGCCATGCTGATTGGGGCCGTTATACTGGAATTAATAGGTATTTTACTGATCAGGAAGATTATTGATATTAAGATTTAATGAAGAGGTGATATTGATGCAGCTCATATTGGCATCCATCTTCATGGGGTCTCTTCTCCTTTTTCTTTCGTTATATCACATGCTTTTCGGCCAGAAGATTGAAATCTCCAAAAGAGCTGTGGAGGTAATGGGTAGAAAAAGCAGCATCAGGGAAAAGGAGCTTAGCCAGTCCATCGGCAAAAGGGTTTTCAGGCCGGTTCTGAACAGGCTTGTAAAACTGAGCTCCCACCTGCTGCCTTCTGAAAAAGAGGCTCTTCTGAACAGGAAGATAGCTGCAGCCGGAAAGCCCGGAGGGCACAGCCCCAGGGAGTTTATGGCCATCAAGCTGATCTTTGCGGTATCGGGGCCGGGGCTATTAATACTGGCCGATACCTTTTTAAGCATTAATTTCAATCAGTACTTGCTCCTACTGGCGGCAGCCGCCCTGGGAGGCTGGAAGATACCGGACTTTTACCTCTTCCAGAAGATCAGCGAAAGAAAAAATGAGATAGAAAAGAGCCTTCCCGATGTGCTGGACCTTATAACAGTCAGTGTGGAGGCTGGAACCGGCTTTGACGGAGCGCTTTTGAAGGTTGTGGAAAAAGGAAAGGGAGCACTGTCAGCCGAGTTTTATATCGTTCTCCAGGAATGCAAAATGGGCAAAAACCGCAAAGATGCCCTTAGGGACATGGCTGACCGGGTGGGTGTGGACGACCTTTCCTCTTTTGTGGGATCAATAATTATGGCCGAGCAGCTGGGCATAGGCATTGGCAACGTAATGCGCCTCCAGTCGGATCAGATGAGGCGTAAAAGAAGGCAGAGGGCTGAGGAAACAGCCATGAAGGCCCCGGTAAAAATGCTGGTGCCCATGGTGACCTGCATCTTCCCCAGCATATTCGTGGTTCTGCTGGGCCCGGCAGCCATAAGCATCTACAATACATTTGCAATATGAGGTGAACGGCTGTGCAGATATATAACGCCACCCGGGGTAAAAGCCTGGCCCATAACTCACTCCTGGCAGACAGTTTTTTCAGCCGGCTGGTGGGCCTTTTGGGCAAAAAAAACCTTCCCCGGGGGTGGTGCCTGGTGATCAGGCCCTGCAGCTCGGTGCACACAATGTTCATGGCCTTCCCCATAGACATACTTTTCCTGGACTGCAGCAAAAGGGTGGCAGCCCTGCACCATAGCCTGCCTCCCTTCAGGCTTTCCAGGATTATACGACAATCCCGGATGGTTATAGAGTTTCCTCCGGGAACTCTGGCACTGACGGGTACCGCCGCCGGGGACCTCATAGAGTTCCGCTAAAATGACTGTCAAATACTAAAAAACTGCGAGGTGTTTTTTATGTCCAACAGGCTGGGCGTCAGGTCGATAACTTTTAAGATGAGTCTCTCCATGTCCCTGCTTATTGTCTTTCTAATGGCAGCAGTTGGCTGCGGCAATTATTACAATTCCAGGGAAACAATAAGGATGCAGGTTCTGGAAAAAGGCTGGGGCATAGTGCGGTCCGGATCAGCCTTTGCTGCAGAACACCTGCAGGCCGGCAATCCCAACCTGCTGCAGGAGCACCTGGAAAACATCCAGGCCAATGATGATGTCAGCTTCGCGGCCATAATAAGCGCCTCCGGAAAAATTGTCGCCCACACCAGCAAAAACCAGATTGGGAAGGTCATTACCTTTGACGGAGGAGCTCCCACCGGACAATTGGCGGTGGGGTACAACTTTCTCTCCCCCATCATCACCAAGGGGGGTAGCACCATCGGTTATTTCCAGCTGGAGCTGGACAACTCCAGGTACCAGATGCTGCTTAAGGGGATCATAATTAATATGGTGCTTATCTCCTTTGCAGCCCTGGTGGCTGGAATAATGCTGGCCAGGGTGCTGTCGGGCCGCATTCTCAAAAAGCCCATCGGGGACCTTATGTCTGCCACCGAGCATATTGCCGCCGGTAATTTTGCCCACCAGGTGCCTGTCCACCAAATGGATGAGCTGGGCAGCCTGGCCACTGCCTTCAACTCCATGACCGGACACCTGGCCAACCTGTTCATGTCGGTGAGAACCAGCGCCAGTGAGCTGACCAGGTCAAGCCAGGTGATTCTGAGCCGGACAGAGGACTTTAAGCTGGCGGCAGAGGAGGCCTGCCGAAAAGAGGACCCAAAAGAGGGGTGCTCCGGGCCCTTTGACGGCAGCAAAAAACAGATAGAGGCCCTGGAGGAAATAACTTCTTCCGCCCGGAAAATGGCCAGGCTGGTGGACAGGCTCAACAGTCTCTCGCTTCAGTTCAAGCTGTAAAATAAGTTGTCTGGAAGCT
This sequence comes from Peptococcaceae bacterium BICA1-7, assembly GCA_000802095.1. Taxonomy (GTDB): domain Bacteria; phylum Bacillota; class Desulfotomaculia; order Desulfotomaculales; family Desulfocucumaceae; genus BRHc4a. The sequence continues at coordinate 96,733 of JUEB01000001.1, forward strand.
TCTTCTCCCTGCAGGAGGCAATTCTACAGACAGTAGAATTGCCTCCCTATATTATCCTGTCAATGCCATTTAAAAAGAATCCTGCCGGAAGGCGGGATTCTTTTATGTCTGGTAAACTTAATATTTTCTTCTGGACAAGGCCACCAGGGGCTCACCCATCCACTCCCCCAGGTTTTTCCAGAAACCCACGTAGCGTTCCGGAGAGCTGTATTTCAGGTGATAGGGATACAGGAGTAACAGACCGCTGAAAAACAGGTACACCAGCACCAGGGCAAGGTGAAAAGCGGGCTCTTGTATATAATTGGAGGTTATTAAAAATAGAGTCCCGCCGCCGGTAATTATAAGCAGCCAAACCGATCCATACCTGTCCCTGGTATAATTGCCTATAGCCCTCCACACACCCTTATAGCTGGAGGGACGGTTGTCCCGCAGATAAAAGGGATACAGCAAAATAAATGCCGCCATGAAATTTAGAAAAACAAGCACTAACCACAAAGTCACCAACAACACCACCCAATCTCTATTTCTCTCTTTAAACAAACATAGTATCTTTATATTATTTTTGCAGACCAATTTCAACCACTTTTGTCTATAAACCCCTCTCAGATGTCTATCTTATGATATACGATGTTTGAACAGAACAGGTATTGAAAAAAAAACCGCCTTCCGGCGGATCAGTCAATAAAGACAGTGGGGAGGCAGGAACTGCCTAAAGGTTACTAGAGAAAAATAAACGGGGCTTTATAGCCCCCGTTATACGTTAAATCTAAAATTAATTATATCCCCGTCCTGAACTATGTACTCCTTACCCTCAAGCCTGGCCAGCCCTTTTTCCTTAACCCTGGCCATGTTCTCCTGCTCGGTCAGGTCTTTGTAGCCCACCACCTCGGCCCTTATAAAGCCCCTTTCGATGTCGGAGTGAATCTTTCCGGCCGCCCTCCTGGCATCGGTTCCCTTTTCAATGGTCCAGGCCTTCACCTCATCTTCACCTACGGTAAAGAAGGATATCAGCCCCATGGCATCATACACTGCCCTGGTCAGCCTTTCTGCCCCCAGTTCCTCCAGCCCCAGGTCCGCCATAAAAAGTCCCCTGTCTTCAGCGGGAAGCTGGCTTATTTCCATCTCCATAAGCCCACAGACCTCGATAAGTCCTGTACCCCTCCGGCCGGCCAGCAGAGCCAGCTCTTTCTTCCCGGGATAATCTCCCCCTCTGAACTGGTTTTCATCTGTGTTGACCACAAATATAATGGGCTTATCTGTAAAAAAGCTGTAATTTACAAGGGCCTGCCTTTCCACCTCGCTGAGATCCTGTTTGACCACCGGTATTTCCTTTTCCAGACCGGCCAGTATCTTTTTCATTATTTCAAGCTCTTCCAGGCTTTCCTTTTTTACTTTTTTACCGCCCTCAATGCGCTGTATTCTTTTTTCCACAAAATCCATATCCGCCAGGAGCAGCTCGACGTCTATAGTTTCTATATCCCTGACAGGGTTTACGCTTCCGTCCACATGAAGAACATCAGGATTATCAAAGGCCCTGACCACGTGGACCAGCAGATCCGCCTGCCGTATGCCGTCCAGGAAGGTATTGCCCACTCCTTTCCCCTGACTGGCCCCTCTGACCAGCCCCGGGACGTCGCTTACTTTCACCTGGGCGCGAACTGTCTTTTTGGGCCTGTACATCGTGGTCAAAAAATCAACCCTGCGGTCGGGAACATCGGCCATACTTACATTGGTATCTGATTTCCCGGTGATAAATTTGGAGGTTTCAATCCCGGCATTGGTAACCAGATTGAAAACTGTGGTTTTGCCTGCCATGGGCAGTCCTATAAGTCCGGCTGAAAGCAACTAAAACACCCCAATCGCCATAATGCCTTTGTCATGCCACCTGCTATATTTTAGCAGACAAAAGGCATTATCACAACAGCCACCCAAATGTATTAAAAAGGTCAAACGAACCTTTTAGCCGCCTGGTGTGCATTTTCCACAGCCTTTGCCTTTATCTCACCGGCCTTGTCGGGCGCATAGGCCATACCCTCAACTATGACCGACTCAATGGTCTCCACTCCCAGGAAAGTGAGAATAGCCCTGATGTAGCTATCCCCGAATTCAAACTCCTTCATGGGTCCCTGGGAGTATATCCCCCCCCGGGCCTGAATGTGCACTGCCTTTTTGTTCTTTAAAAGGCCCACCGGGCCCTGATCGGTATATTTGAAGGTTTTTCCCACCACAACAATGGTGTCAATGTACGCCTTCATCTTGGGCGGAATGCCCAGATTCCACAGGGGGGTCACAAAAATATACCTGTCCGCAGCCATAAACTGGTCGGCCATCTGGTTTATCCTGGCCACCTTGGACTGCTCCTCAGGATTTAATTTATCAAAGGCCTCACCATGCTCCAGCTTCCCCCAGCCGCTAAGCACATCCGGGTCAACAAAGGGTATATCGGTTTTGTAAAGGTCTATACTGACTATCTCATCCCCGGGGCTTTCCTTCCGGTAGGCCTTAAGAAATTCCTCCGCTACAGACAGGCTGTAAGACTGGTCTGCGGACTTGGGATTAGCTGTTATATAAAGAACTGTGGACACTTTAAATACACCCTTTCTTTATTTATTCAAGCATTATTTAAAACACTTTTGACAATCACTGATGCATTTTTTTAAAAAACCAAAGAGGACACAGAGATCACAGAGAATTTGCTATCAGGCATTACCCTCAGGTAGAAACCTAAGTAGAAGATTTAGAGAAGTTGACCTTCTCCAATCATTTTAAAAACCTCTTAAAGCATTCAAGCAAGGCTTAAAAATCTCTGTGTCCTCTGTGTTCTCTGTGGTTTGAAAAAAACCCCCATTATCTTCTTTTGTGGCAGTTTTAGGCGGCTCGGGTGTCTGGATTCGGGATTCCGACCACATAGAAATTTCGAATAACCATTTTCAGGACATTATTATATTCTTATATGTTTTCCTGAATATTATGCGTCTCCGGCTGGGACGGCCCAACCCTGTTCCTGTATATAATGTGCTCCATAATGAGCACCGACAGCACGCCGATCACAAACCCGTTTCCCATTACCGGACGCACCGCCGCCGGGAAGGTGGCCAGCACATGAACCGGCAAATAAGAGATTATTATTCCCAGCATAAGGGGCAGGCCCAGAACAAGGCCGCTTTCCATGCCGAATCCATCGCCTGACCCGAAGGCCACCAGCAGGCCTGCCGCAACCTGGGAGCACATAATATATATGAGAACACTCCCTACCACTGTAGAGGGGATACCACCCAGTATAACTATGGCCCCGGGCATAAAAGCAAGCGCCAGCAGGCCAAGGGCCGTGGGCAGCAGGGTAAACCTGGAGGCACAGCCTGTGGAGGCTATTACACCAGGGCTCATGGAAAAGTTCACCGGCCCTATGACACCCAAGAATCCTGAAAGCACCCCGGCCAGCCCGGTAATGGTAATGCCCCGGGTGATCCGCCCCTGCATGTCCTTAAGTCCCAGCATTTCACCAACTGACTGAATAGATCCCAGATCGTTTATGGACAAAGCCAGGTAGCATACCAGAAAGGCAATCAGAATCCCCGGGTCAATCACAAAATTAAAGTGCAGGTCCTCATAAAAAAACAGCGGCTGCGGGACAATTCCACCGGCGGCAGTTCCGGCGGGAAATATTAAAAGGTGAGCCAGTGTCCCGGCTACTATGGCCCATACTATAAGAGTGGACTTCCAAATACCCTTAAGTACCCTGTTGGCCGCAAACATGGCCAGCACTAAAAAGATTGAAAAGGATAGCTTTTTTAGGGGATGCGCGGGTACTTCAGGCCCCAGCACCAGACCGGTAATGGTGGGTGTAAGGGTAAAGGCAATCAATATAAGAATTGAGGCCACCACCCTGGGGGTGAAAAGCCTTTTCAGACGTCCAAACAGCCCGGCTGCCCCCACCGCCGCCAGGACAGCGCCTCCTATGAGAGCCGCCGAGTACACGGCATCCGGGGTTCTTCCCAGGCTTGCCGCCACTCCCACCAGCAGCACCGCCGCCGGGCCCATGATCAGGGGCAGCCGGTGGCCCCACAGAATCTGAATAAAAAGGGCTGCCCCTGACACCAGGAACAGCTTCTGTATATAGGCCACCCGGGCGACGGCCTCAAATGAGTGCAGCCCGGCTACCACATTGCCTATGATAATGACGGTGGGCACCGATATAGCCAGCCACTGCAGGCCGAAGGCGGCCAACTGTCCCGGAGGGGGCAATTCATCCAGACGGTATCTCAATTCAAACCTGCTCATATAAAACCCCCTGCTTTTTAAGACTTTGCCCCTGGTATCGGATAAGGGCCTTACAGATAGAATAAGCCCCGGTCAGACTTCAGTAAGTTTATAAAGATCAGTTCTTCTGTGCCTTAAAAGGGGTAGTTCCCTCCGGACCCTCTCAATTTTCCCAGGGTCGATATCTCCAAGTATAATCTCTTCCTCCTCACCGGCCCGGGCAACTATCTCACCCCAGGGGTCCACCATCATGGAGTGACCGTAGGCCACGTAGGGCGCCCTGGCATCCCTGGCCGGAGAGGCCGCTATCACATACAACTGGTTATCTACCGCCCTGCAGCGGTGGAGCATATCCCAGTGGGCCGGCCCGGTGGTCATGTTGAAGGCGGCCGGGATTACAATAACCTCAGCCCCCCCGGTAGCCATCAGGCGGATCAGCTCCGGAAACCGGATGTCGTAGCATATGGCCACCCCGATGGCGCAAAGTTCTGTCTTGACAATGGTGATGTCTCTTCCGGCCCCCAGGGTGCTGGATTCCTTAACCTTTACACCCCCGGGAAGATCAACATCAAAAAGGTGCACCTTCCGGTGCCTGCCCAGAAGATCACCACCGGGGCCTATTACAAAGCTGCTGTTATATACAGTCTCTCCGTCCCTTTCCGGAACCGATCCCCCCACCAGGTAAACTTTATTCTCACGGGCGGCTGTAGAAAGCATCCTGAAAGTCTCCCCGCCCGGATATACTTCTGCGTATTCAGGAAAGGCCCCGGCCACATAAGGGCAGTTAAACATTTCCGGAAGGGCCACCAGCGCGGCCCCTCCCTCCGCCGCCCGGTCTATCATCCTGCGGGCGGTGTCCAGGTTTTTTTGCTTGCTGCCTGTCACCTTCATCTGGCAGACCGCAGCCCTGAAAAGTTTATTCAATAGGGTCTCCTCCTTGATCTGCCTCCCCGGCTGCCAAGTATTTCAGCCATAATGAAACCCTGGTAAATCCCCTTTTGGGTAAACAGGTCCGGCATGAGCCTCCTTCTCCGGCCTGTAGGGCAGCTGTCCCGGGCCGGTGCATCGGAAACATCCGGCACATCCGATACACAGGGGGCCAAGACCGCCACATCCCCGGCAGGCCTAGCGGATTCTTTCACTGAAGCTGTCCGGGGCCTGCCGTCAGGCTCCTGTGGGGCGGGGCGCCTTTTCCTCTCAGTACGGGGATACTCCCTCTCCCCTTCCCTGGAAACCGGGTCCTCTCCCCTGCCGGACCAGGGGCCCTGCAGGGGAGATTCTTCAACGCTTTCTTTCTTACCATCCGTTTCCCGGCCTTCAGTATTGTCCGCGGGCCGGGGCTGGGCAGACCGGGAGGAGTCTTTCCGGCGGGTCCACGGACCCTGGAGGGGTAAATCGTCTTCCACTATGCCATATTCTCTTATCTTCAAAAAATCAGCCCCTTACCGGCTATTTTTATCATCCTGCCTGCCGGGCCTCTCCTCCATCTGACCCACACTGGAAATGCCCTCACGCATCCGGGTGTCCGCCAGCAGATTCTGCATGTTGTAGTAATCCATAACACCAAGCCTTCCTGCACGCAGCGCATCGGAAAGCGCCCTGGGCACCTCTGCCTCGGACTCCACCACCTTGGCTCTCATTTCCTCCACCGAGGCCTTCATCTCCTGCTCCCTGGCCACCGCCATGGCCCTTCTCTCCTCGGCCTTGGCCTGGGCTATGCGCTTGTCGGCCTCGGCCTGATCGGTCTGCAGCTGGGCGCCTATATTTCTTCCCACATCCACATCGGCAATATCTATAGACAGTATCTCAAAGGCTGTTCCGGCGTCAAGCCCCTTTTCCAGAACAGTTTTAGAGATGGAGTCAGGGTTTTCCAGCACCTGCTTATGGGAGACCGAGCTTCCCACGGTGGTGACCACTCCCTCTCCCACCCTGGCCAGTATGGTCTCGGTGCCGGCGCCCCCTACCAGACGGTCTATGTTAGCCCTAACGGTAACTCTGGCCATCACCTTGACCTCTATGCCGTCCTTGGCCACCGCCGAAATAAGCGGGGTCTGAATCACCTTGGGATTGACGCTCATCTGCACGGCCTCCAGCACATCCCTGCCGGCCAGGTCTATGGCTGCAGCCCTCTCAAAGGGAAGCGGAATGTCGGCCCTTTCGGCGGCAATCAGCGAGTTCACCACCCGGTCAACATTTCCCCCGGCCAGGTAGTGGGCCTCCAACTGGTTGACCGTTATGTCCACCCCGGCCTTATCCGCCTTGATCAGAGGGTTGACAATCTGGGCCGGCGGCACCCTCCTTAACCTCATCCCCACCAGGGTGAATATCCCTATATGTACCCCGGCCGCCAGCGCCGATATCCACAGTCCCACCGGAATAAAGCTCAAAATAATGGCCAGTCCCACCAGTATTAAGAGCCCCAAAATAATAGTACTCAGTAAAGCTGTCATAAAGCACCTCCTGTTTTTTTATATCCTATCCTTATTATAACCTTTTACCAACACCCTGGTTCCCTCAACCCTGACCACCTGCACAGCCGCCCCGGGAGAAATGAAATCCCCCTCGGTGACCACATCCAGCCTCTCCCCGGATATTTCAGCCGTTCCCGAGGGCCTCAGGGGAGTGAGGGCAACACCAGTTTTACCAACATATGCAGCCAGGCCCTCCCGGGGAGCCACATAGCCCTGATCATTCTTTTGCTTGGTGTCAAGGGTAAGCCTCTTCCAGAGGTTTAACTTATTAAAAAGCTTAACTCCGGCAAAAATAAGCACAGCTGTAGCCGCCAGGGCCCACACCAGGGCCATGGTAGCCTGGGTGACATCAACTGCCATGAGGAAAATGCCCCAGCCCACCAGTATTATGCCGGCCAGCCCGGCCACCCCGAAGCCCGGCAGAACAAATATTTCTATAACCAGGGCAATTACTCCCAGCAGCAGTGCCAGAACGGCAATCCAGGTGTTTAATTGAGAAAACATATAATCCTCCTCCTTTCCGCGAAAAAAGCTATTTGAGTTCCGATACCGATATTCTAGACACCCATGCCAATAGAGTTACGGCGTCACACACCTTGCTCTAAGAATAACTATTTCAGTATAAACCTTTTCAGAAAATATTATTAAAGGCCCGGCGATTGCGCCGGGCCTTATTTGCCTGGGTACTTTGCAGTTTTCGGCCTCAGCCCGCCTCTTTAAGCTTAGTGAAACTTGCGTTTTCTGGCCGCTTCCGACTTTTTTTTGCGTTTTACACTCGGTTTTTCATAATGCTCGTGCTTTCTGGCCTCAGCCAGTACACCCGCCTTCTGACAGGTGCGTTTAAAACGCCGGAGGGCGCTGTCTAGTGTCTCATTCTTACCGACACGTACTTCTGCCATTTACCATCCCTCCCTCCGCCGTACCATAAACCTTCAACATAAATACACCCCGTTGCCAGATTAAACACCATTTTATTATACATCTACAGAAGTCTGTAGTCAACTAGCCCGGAGGCCAGTGTAGCGGCCTTCCACCCATCAGGTGGTAATGTATGTGGAAAACAAGCTGGCCAGCATCCTGGTTGCAGTTGCTGATCAGCCGAAATCCTTTTTCCAGGCCCATTTCACGGGCCACCCGGCCTGCAGCCAGCTGCAGGTCTCCCATTATGCCGGAATCCTTTTCCTCCAGGTCAAAAAAAGTGGGAATGTGCTTTTTGGGTATGAGCAGGAGGTGAACCGGAGCAGCCGGCCTGATGTCCTTAAAAACAAGCACGGAATCATTCTCATATACTATCTCGGCCGGTATCTCCTTATTTATTATTTTACAAAAAATACAGTCCTGCAAGACAACACCTCCCCCCGGAGAAAAATGTTAATCCTTTTGGGGATATTCTATTCAACATGCCTTAGTTCAAATCCTTCATGGTTTATAATTTTCTGCCCTGAAGGGTCCCGCCGGACACACTTTCCGCCCTGACCCTGACAAATTGCCCCTTAAGTCTCTCCTCACCAGGGAAAATAACCAGCAAATAATTGGCAGTATGGCCCTGGAGCATTCCCGGCCTTCCGTCGGCCAGGTCCTCCACCAGCACCTCAACCTCCCTGCCAATATAATGTGAGGCAAATTCCCCGGCCAGGACAGAACCCAGTTCAATAAGCATTTTGCTGCGCCTCTCCTTGACCTCCCCGGCCACCTGCCCGGGAAACTCTGCGGCTGCAGTTCCCTTTCTGGGTGAGTATTTAAAAACGTGCATGGCTGAAAACTTTATCTCTTCTGCCAGACGGTATGTATTCATAAAGTTTTCCGCGGTTTCTCCCGGGAAGCCCACAATAACATCGGTGGTAATGGAAACATCCCTTATCTTTTCTTTTATCCCGCCGGCCAGACTTATAAAATCAGCAGCGGTGTAATGCCTCCTCATAGCCGAGAGTATTTGGTCATCTCCGCTCTGCAGGGGGATGTGAAGGTGCGGGCAGAACGGCAGCCCCCTGGCCATCACCGCTATCAAATCTTCATGCACATCCATGGGCTCCACCGAGCTGAGCCTTATCCTGTTCAGCCCCTTTATGCCTGAAAGTCTTTCCAGAAGTGAAGCCAGCCCCGGAGTCCCCGGTTTGTCCCTGCCGTATGCGCCGGTGTGTATACCAGTCAGCACAACCTCCCGGTAACCCGCCTCCACCAGCTTCCCGGCCTCTTCCACTATCCTGCCGGGGTCCCTGCTTCTCAGAGGCCCCCTGGCATAGGGCACTATGCAGTAAGAGCAGTAGTTATTACAACCCTCCTGTATCTTTAGAAAGGCCCTGGTTCTGCCGGTGGCGGCAACAGCCGGAAGCTCTTCGTACTCTCCTATCTGCGATGAGTCCAGAACGGCATTTACCTTTTTCCCCTTTTGCAATTCCTCTACCCTGTCCACTATCAGTGATTTTTCGGCTGTGCCTATAACCAGGTCTACTCCGGGAATCTCCAGCACCTCCCCCGGGGACACCTGGGCATAGCAGCCGGCAACCACCACCAGCCCCTCCGGGTTTGACCGGACGGCCCTTCTGATAAACTGCCGGGACTTGCGGTCTCCCGCATGGGTAACCGTGCAGGTGTTGATTACATATACATCTGCCCTCTCTCCAAAGTCCACCACCTCATAGCCCCTGTCCCTGAAGATTCCGGCAATGGAGGAGGATTCGTACTGATTGACCTTACACCCCAGAGTAGCTATGGCCACTTTTTTGGAACTCATTGCGGACCCCTGTTTCTAAAATAGATTATTAGTATATTATTGCCAAATCCACTGTTTTACACTGGATCACTGTTGTATATCGCCAATCTTAATAGCTTTCCCGTCAGGAGACAGCTAATACTGAATTTTTTACAGGTCCGGAGACTGCTTACAGGCAATTCTTCCTGTCGGGAGACAGGAGATTGCTATTATATGCCTGGACCTCCTGTCTCCTGACATCAGGTATTACCTCCGGGCAGTCTCCCGACCCGGGGAGCATTCTTTTAAGCAAACTCCTGACCATAGAGAATTCTTGGAAGCCATACTACCCAAGATCTCCCCACTTGTGCATAATGATAGCCAGACAGGCCGGCCCCGCCGTCTCGGTTCTCAGTATCCTTGGCCCCAGCGATACAACAGCCACACCGCTGCTTTGGGCCTCCTCCACCTCGGAGTCCTCAAAGCCCCCCTCAGGCCCCACAAATATGTATATTTTTCCCGGGTTTGTCCCGGGCAGGGCATCCTTTAAGGAAGTGCTCCTTTCACCCTCCCAGGGGAGTATTGACAAGGCTCCCGGGGGAATATTCCGGAGCACATCTTCCATTTCCCGGGGAGTAAAAACTTCCGGTATTCTGGACCGGCGGCACTGCTTGGAGGCCTCCAGGGCCACCCGCTGCCACCTGGACTGCCTGGACGCTATCCTCTCCCCCTCCAGGCGGACCACCGACCGCCTGGATACCAGGGGTATTATGCCGGACACACCCAGCTCAGTGCATTTCTGAATGATGTATTCCATTTTTTCACCCTTGGCCAGCCCCTGGACCAGAAAAACATCAATGGGAGGCTCCCCGCCGGGGTTAAAATCATTAACTTTACGGCAGGTAATATGGTCCTTCCCGATCTGCTCAATAACCGCCACTGCCGCCCTGCCGGTTCCATCCAAAAGCACCACAGAATCCCCCGGGCCCAGCCGCAGCACCCTGGCGGCGTGCTTTACATCAGTCCCCGTGATCAGAGGCCTTTCATTATTAAACTGGTCGGAAGTAATAAAAAAGCGGTTCATTGTATCACCCACTATGCTAATAGGCATTACTTTACGGTCAGGAGACTGGAGACTGCTGATACTGAATATCTTATAGGTCGGGAGACTGCTTGCGGGTAATTCTTCCCGTCAGGAGACAGGATTTTTGCAAGTCCTTCTTTAAGGCCGGTTTAAAGACTGACCTCTAGTTTCTCCCCCGTCTCCCGACCCGAGGTATTACCTCCTGGCAGTCTCCTGACCCGGGGATTGCTCTTGAAAGCAGTCTCCCACCGGAGGTATTACTCATATGCCTTTTCTGCCAAAAAGGCGGTCCATTCCCCTTCTCTGAGCACCTTCTTTATGACCAGCCCGTGAGAAGTCAGGGCGTTTTCCAACTCCCCGGACCTGCCGGATATTATTCCGGAGGTTATGAAGGCTCCCCCTGTTTTCAGCAGGGAGACGGCCGCCGGAATTAGAGTAAGAATGACATCGGCCACTATATTGGCCACTATTATATCGGCCCCGGTGTCTATACCCTCCAGAAGGTTGGCCTCCATTACGGTTATGGCTTCTGAAAGCCCATTTATGGAAACATTCTCCCGGGCTGTCCGCACTGCCCCGGCATCGGTGTCCACCGCCAGGGCCCCGGCGGCGCCCAGCTTCACTGCTGTAATGGCCAGTATGCCTGATCCGGCGCCCACATCAATAACGTATTCCCCGCCACTGACAACATCCTCCAGAAGGCGCATACACATGGAGGTGCTGGAGTGGGTGCCGCAGCCAAAGGCCATTCCCGGGTCCATCTCAATCACCAGGAAATCTTCACCGGCCTCTACCTTCTCCCAGGTGGGCTTAACCATAAGGCGACTCCCCACCCTGAAGGGGTGGTAGTATTCCCGCCAGCGGTTCATCCAGTCTTCATCCTCCACTTCCCTCAAGGTCACCCCCTGAGGGTAGGACCGGCTAATGCCGCCCAGGGTGTCCAGAAGACCGGAAAGAGTTTTGTCAAGACTGCTATCTGCCTGAAGGTAACCCTTTACCAGAGGGGGCGCCTCCGGGTCCACCCCGGATATGTCCATGGCTACAGTTTCCCGGCTGCCCCCGCTGATCACCTCATAAATTAGGGCGGGGTCCTCTATGACAACCCCGCCTGTACCAAAGCTTTCAAATATTTCACTCACCGCCTCCAGGTCTTCACGGCTCACGGTGAGGCTTATTTCCATCCATTTCAATCCCGTTCCCGCCCGTTATACATATTTTATCTTTTTCGGCTAGCCCATAAAGGCGTCCTTTACCTTTCCGAAGAAGCCCTTTTCCACCCCCGCAGGGTTTTCATTGCCCAGTTTGGCAAATTCCTGGATCAGCTCTTTCTGCTTTTCGGTGAGCCTGGTGGGGGTAACCACCTTGACCACAACGTGCTGATCGCCCCGCCCGTGGCCTCCCAGGTGCGGGACGCCCTTTCCCCTCATCCTGAACACTGACCCGGTCTGGGTGCCCTCGGGGATTTTAAAGGTTATTTTGCCGTCCAGGGTATCCACTTCCACCTCATCACCCAGGGCTGCCTGGGCAAAGCTCAGAGGATATTCCAACACCACATCGTTGCCATCCCGGCGGAAATATTTGTGGGGCTTTACATAGATATATACATAAAGATCTCCTCTGGGGCCGCCCCTCAGTCCAGACTCTCCCTCACCGGAAACCCTAAGCCTGGTTCCATTGTCAACCCCGGCGGGTATCTTTACGTGTATGCTTCTTGTTTTTCTAACCTGACCGGCGCCGTGGCAGGTGGGGCACGGTTTTTCTATAACCTTGCCGGCCCCCCGGCAGCGGTCACAGGCTCTGGACTGTACAATCCTCCCAAAGGGAGTGCTCTGGGCAAACTGGACCTGCCCTGCACCATTGCAGGCTGAACAGGTCTGGGCTTTTGTGCCGGGGGCCGCCCCGGTTCCCCCACAGGTCCCGCACCCCTCATTTCTGGGCACCTTAATGTCCTTCTCCAGGCCAAAGGCCGCCTCCTCAAAGGCTATCTCCATATCCACCCTGAGGTCGGATCCCTTTTCAGGGCCGCGCCTGCTCCGGCCGCCCCCGCCTCCAAAGAACATGTCAAATATATCGCCCAGCCCTCCGAAATCTCCTCCTCCGAAGCCTCCAAAACCCCCAAAGCCCTGGCCGTCGGCAGCGGCATGGCCGAAGCGGTCATAGCCGGCCCTTTTTTCCGGGTCGCTTAAAACCTCATAGGCCTCGGCAGCCTCCTTAAACTTCTCCTCGGAGTTTTCCTTGTTTTCGGGGTTGGCATCGGGGTGGTACTGGCGTGCCAGCTTTCTGTACGCTTTTTTTATTTCATCTGCAGAAGCCTCCCTGGAAACACCCAGCACTTCGTAATAATCCCGTTTGGACATAATTTACCACCCCCCGGATATAACTTGGGTCCACAAGGGTTTATATTCCTACAAACCCCTGGCGTGAACTTAGCTCAAGCTTTACAGCCTGTCGATCCCTGTCTTGGAAGACGGGGTCTTACAGGCTGTTAGCGAGATAAAATATCAACAACATACAGAATAGCACATTTTTTGGTGGCCCGGCAAATTAAAATTATTTATCCTCTTTAGCTTTATCTTCTTTAACCTCGTAGTCGGCATCAACCACATTGTCGTCTTTGTCACCGGCGCCTTCATCGGAGCTGCCGGTGGGACCTCCCCCGGCCTGCTGCTCATTCTGCTGATACAGCTGGGAGGTAAGCTCATAGAGAGGTTGGGTAACAGCCTCGGTCTTACTTTTAATCAGCTCCAGGTCACTGCCCTTTAAGGCCTCTTTCAGCTCTTCTACAGCCTTGTTCACACTCTCGGCCTTGGCGCTCTCCACCTTGTCTCCCAGTTCCTTGAGAGTCTTTTCCACCTGATAGATGAGGCTGTCGGCCTGGTTGCGCACCTCTACCTCTTCTTTGCGCTTCTTGTCAGCCTCGGCCTGAACCTCGGCCTCCTTGACCATTTTTTCTATATCCTCATCCGAGAGACCGCCCCCGCCGCTGATGGTTATGCTCTGTGCCTTCTGAGTGCCCAGATCCTTGGCGGAAACATTGACTATCCCGTTAACATCCAGATCAAATTTGACCTCTATCTGAGGCACCCCTCTGGGGGCCGGCGGTATTCCGGTCAGGGTGAAGCGTCCCAGAGACTTGTTGTCGGCCGCCATGGCCCGCTCGCCCTGCAGCACATTTATCTCCACAGTGGTCTGGCCGTCGGCGGCAGTGGAGAATATCTGGCTCTTGGAAGTGGGAATGGTGGTATTCCTTTCAATAAGCTTTGTAGACACACCACCCAGGGTTTCAATGCCCAGCGAAAGCGGGGTAACATCCAGCAGCAGCACATCCTTAACCTCTCCGGCCAGAACTCCGGCCTGGATGGCCGCCCCTATGGCCACGCACTCGTCAGGATTGATGCCTTTGTGGGGCTCCTTGCCCAGAAACTTACGAATGGAATCCTGAACAGCGGGGATCCTGGTGGAGCCCCCCACCATCAGTATCCTGTGAATATCCTTCGGCTCAAGGCCTGAATCGCTCAGAGCCTGCCTGGTGGGACCCATTGTTTTCTCCACCAGGTCGGCGGTCAGCTCGTCAAATTTGGCCCTGGTCAGATTAAGGTCCAGGTGTTTGGGACCGTTGGCATCAGCAGTCACAAAGGGCAGATTTATATTGGTGCTGGCCACACCGCTCAGCTCTATCTTGGCCTTCTCGGCAGCCTCCTTGAGGCGCTGCATGGCCATGCGGTCATTGGCCAGATCAATGCCGGAGTCTTTCTTAAATTCGGCTACCATCCAGTCAATAACCCTCTCGTCAAAATCGTCCCCGCCCAGGCGGTTATTCCCGCTGGTGGCCTTTACCTCAAAAACGCCTTCCCCCAGCTCCAGTATGGAGACGTCAAAGGTGCCACCCCCCAGGTCGAAAACCAGAATGGTCTGATCCTCTCCCTTCTCCAGACCGTAAGCCAGGGCGGCGGCGGTGGGCTCATTGATGATGCGCAGCACCTCCAGCCCGGCTATTTTTCCGGCGTCCTTGGTAGCCTGCCTCTGGGCATCGGTAAAATAGGCCGGCACGGTAATCACTGCCTGCTCCACCTTCTGTCCCAGATAGCCCTCTGCGTCAGCTTTAAGCTTCTGCAGTATCATGGCCGAAATTTCCTGGGGTGAAAAATTCTTATCGTCTATTTCCACCTTGTAGGTGGTTCCCATATGCCTCTTTATTGAGCTTATGGTGCGGTCAGGGTTGCTTACCGCCTGCCTTTTGGCCACCTGGCCCACCAGGCGCTCCCCGGTCTTGGAAAAGCCAACCACTGAGGGTGTTGTGCGGCCTCCCTCGGCGTTTGGAATGACTACCGCCTCCCCGCCTTCCATTACAGCCACGCACGAGTTGGTGGTGCCCAGATCTATGCCTATTACCTTGCCCATTGATAACCTTCCTTTCGCTCACATTCTTTTATATTAACTAATACTGACAGAATCACTGCCAAAAGCAGTCACCAATTAGAATGTATTTATCGACATATCAGAAATGCCCTAACCATTCTGAATTCTGAATTCTGACTCCTGTATTCCGACCGCAGAGTATGGTCAGAATAAGCGTATTCAGGTTGCCACCTTGACCATGGCCGCACGAATGGTTTTTCCCCTTAAGGAATACCCCTTCCTTAACTCCTCGATAACGGTGTTTTCCGGGTGCTCCCCTCCCTCTTCCCTCATAACGGCCTCGTGTATTTCGGGGTTAAACTGGGCCCCCACAGCTGGAACGGCCTCCAGTCCTTCTGAGTTAAGCACGTCCCTTATCTGCCTGCTAATCATTTCAATGCCCTCGTATACCTTATCCACATCATCATGCCTTAGGGACAGCGCTCTTTCCAGATTGTCCAGCACCGGCAGCAGCGCCGTTATTATCTGCTCGCCGGCGTATTTCACCAGTTCCTCTCTTTCCCTGGCTACACGCCTGCGATAATTATCAAAGTCAGCCTGCATCCTGGCCAGACGGTTAAAATAATCCTCCGCCTTTGCCCTTTCCTGATCCAGTTGCCTGGCCAGACTGTCTCCGTCAGCCTCCCCGGGGCTTTCCCCACTCCCGGGCTGATCAGTCACGGCCCGGTCCTGGCAGGCTTCCACGGCGTCCTCTTCCGGGGCGTCCATGGAACCATCCCTTTCAGAGGCTACTTTTGTTTCCCCGCCCGGAATGTCTTCCATTTCCCGCTCATGCTGCATATCCGTCCTCACCTCGCCCTTTTATTTATCCAGCTCTCTTATGTCTTTTTCCTCACGCTTTTTTATAATGGTGTCGATCCTCAGTATGGCCTCGGCAATCTCCCCGGCTGCCTTTAAAGCATAGGTCTTAACCAGGGCCGGATCCACCACCCCGGCTACAAACATATCAATTATTTCGCCGGTATCACAGTCCACAGCCAGAGCGTCATTGCCTCTTTCCGACTGGGCTGCGGTAACATCCCCCAGTTTCTCCAGTGGATTAAAGCCGGCATTGCCCGCAATCTGGGCCATTGGCCTCTTTAGTGCCTCCACCACGCAGTCCACCCCATAGACAGCCATGCCCCGCATATCCTTACGGATTTTTTCCACATCCCCGGCTGCCGCCAGCTCTACAGAGCCTCCGCCGGGCACCACCCCGCCCTTTATTACCGCCTGGACGGCGGCTGCGGCGTCCTTGGCGATGCGCTCCCTTTCGCCAACCACCTCAGCAGTGGCCGCCCCCACCAGCACGGTGGCCATTGACTTGCCGCCTCCGTCCTGTATCCATACCTGCTCGAGTTTTTCGTCATTATATACCCTGCCTGCCCTGCCCAGGTATGCCGCCAGCTGGCCCGGGTCCTTTTTTAAGCCATTTCTCTTAATCATCCTGGCCCCGGTATGATCTGCGGCCTTGCGCAGATCAGTGGTTAAAACCCTCTGCACCACCATTGCCCCTGCGTCGGTGAGCATTTCCTCGGCGGCTTCGTTAACCCCCCGGTCCACCAGCACCAGGCCTACCTTCATGTCCACCAGCTTCTGTATGTTTTGGCGGAACTGGGCCTGCAGCTCCATGTAGCGGGCAAAGCCGGCCTCGGTGGACAGTGCCTCATCCTCTATCTCTTCCGGCTCAAGGGAGTCGTCAATCACCAGCACCATAACTCCATCCAGTTCTAACGGCATCTGGCGGTTCATTCTCTCTTTGCCTATGATTACACCTCTAAAAACCTGGTTATCCGCGCCCTCTTCGGCCACCACGGTATCTGCCAGCCTGAAGGACCGGTCCAGCAGCTTTTCACTGCCCACCATGCCGGCGGCACTTACCACCAGGTCGGCTATGTCCTCATAGCCCCTGCCGGCGATCATGGCCACCTGCCGTATTACCGGGTCTGAAACATGGTCAACCATCCGGGCCCGGCGGCCTATGGCCTCTACTCCTGCCCTGACACCGGCCCTCAGTCCCTCTATAACCCTCGATACAGGAACCCCCCTGGCAACCTGCTCCACCCCGGCGCCCACCAGGGCCCCGGCCAGCACCGTGGCAGTGGTGGTTCCATCACCTATCTCCTCCTGCTGGGCCCTGGCGATGTTGATCATCATTCTGGCTGCAGGGTGATTGGCCTCCATCATGGTCAGTATGGTGACCCCGTCGTTGGTTATAACCACCTCACCGAACTTATCCACCAGCATGGTGTCAAGCCCCTTGGGCCCAAGGGTGCCCTCCACCGCCGAGGCGATGGCCCTTATGGCATTGGCGTTGGATACCAGGGCAGCCATTTTTTCGTTTACCTCGGCCCCACCGCTGGCCTGCTGTTTAAGACTCATATTTAGGTTATCTCCATCCCTTAAACATTTTTTCCAGAGTATCGGAAAGGTTAAGGGTCATGTGCTCTACCACACTGACCACCCAGGCGTAGTCCATCCTGGTGGGCCCCAGCACCCCTATCTTTCCTATAGGCTGTCCGTCCAGATGATAGGTGGCCACAACCACGCTGCAGTCTTTTACCTCTTCCCTGTTCAGCTCACTGCCTATGCGGACAGTAACGCCCCCTTCCTTATAGTCCCTCTCCAGAAGGTTCCTAAGGAGGTTTTCCTGATCAAGGAGGCTCAGAAGTGTTTTTACTTTTTCTATATTATGGAATTCCGGCTGGTTTAGTATATTGAAAACCCCGCCCAGATATATCTTATCTTCCTTTTCCATGGACAGACCCTCCTCCAGGAGGTGTACCGCCAGATCAAGTATGTTTTTATGCTTGGACAGCTCAAAGTATATCTCTTTGATCAGTCCCATTTTTATCTTATCGATGGTCAGTCCCTGCAGCCTGGCGTTAAAAACCCCGGAGATAGTATCCAGGTCGGTCTGGTTTACTCCTTCAGGCACCTCTATCATATTGTGCTTTATGGCCCCGGTGCTTAGCACTACAATAACCATGGCCTGGCCCGGGTTCATAAGCACCAGCTGCATATGCTTCAGGGCGCTCATATCGGTTCTGGGGGTAATTATCATAGAGGCGTAGTTGGTTATCTGGGACAGCAGGGAGTTGGTCTGTGCGACCACCTGCCCGACATCCTTTACCTTATTAACGTACCCCTTCCTTATAATCTCCTCTTCTTTTCTGGAAAGATCCTTTTTCTTCATTAAAAAGTCCACATAGTACCTGTATCCTTTTTGTGAGGGAACCCTTCCGGCGGAGGTGTGGGGCTGCTCAATATAGCCGAGTTCCTCCAGATCCGACATCTCGTTCCTGATGGTGGCCGGGCTGACTCCCAGATCGAATTTTCTTGCAATGGTGCGTGACCCCACCGGTTCTGCCGTGGAGATATAATCCATTATTATGGCCATGAGAACCTGCTGCTTTCGGGCATCCATTTTCATACAGGACCACCACCCTTTTGTTAGCACTCTCTTTTGTCGAGTGCTAATTCCCATACGTAAAAAATAGCACCGGACAATTATTTTGTCAAGCGTTAAAGGAATAAAAAAGAAACGCCTATTATTTAGAATAACCTTAAAAGGGAATGCTTATAAGCGTTGCTTCCCTGTCAGGAGACAGGATACAGGAGACAGAAGTTTTTTCATGCCAAGACATGAAGTTAAACTTCCAGAGCTCTGTATAAAGCTACTAATGCCCCGCAGTAAAAAATAGTAATCGACAAATCAGGAATGCCCTGAACATTCTGTCTCCTGTCTCCTGTCTCCCGACCAGAGGTATTACCCTCAAGCTATCTATACAAACTCTGCAAAAACCCGGTTGCCCAGCATCAGCCCCCTCCTGGTAAGACGTAAAAAGCCGCCCTCCAGATTGATCAGCCCCTGCCTCTCCAGTCGTCTTACAGGCTCACCGTAGACGTCTTCTATCTCCCTGCCGAATCTTTCCCTGAATTCCCCGGTATCCATTCCCTCAATCAGGCGCAGTCCCAGAAAAACAGCCTCGGACATGGCGGTGCTCAGGTCCACCTCCTCCTCCCAGTCAACAGGAAGCCTGCCTGACTCAATGCTCTCAGTGTATCCCTTCAGGTCAGGCCGGTTGGAAAAGCGCCTTCCCCCGAGGTAAGAGTGGGCCGAGGGGCCCAGGCCCAGGTAGTCCCCCCCCCGCCAGTACCTCAGGTTATGGCGGCAGGCCCTTCCGGGCAGTGCGAAATTGGATATCTCATAATGAAGGTACCCCTTTTCTTTCAGAAAATCCATAAGCAGCTCATACATTTCGGCCTCAGTGTCTTCCGGACACTGCAGCAAAGAACCTCTCCCGACCCGGTCATACAGGGGGGTGCCCCCCTCCAGCTGAAGGCTATAGGCCGATATATGCTCCGGACGCAGATCCTCCACTGCCTTCAGGCAACTTTCCCATTGGCCGGTGGTCTGGCCTGGAATACCAAAAATAAGGTCTATGTTTATATTGTCAAAACCAGCCCTCCGGGCCTCCCCAAAGGCTTCCCGGGCCTGAGAAAAGTTGTGTATCCTGCCCAGGGTGTCCAGCAAATCCTGCTGACAGGACTGGAAGCCCATGCTAATCCTGTTGACCCCGGACTTTCTATAAGATATCATTTTTTTAGTGTCTACAGTGCCGGGATTGGCCTCCACGGTTATCTCGGCGCCTGAGGAAAGGTTAAAGAAGGCCAAAATACTCTCCAGCAAAGCGGTCAGAGAGTCTCCCGGCAGGCAGCTGGGAGTGCCCCCGCCCACGTAAACGCTGTCTAGCACCCTTTGTTCCGGGATTAGCATCCCGGCCCATATTTGCGCCTCCTTTAACAGCGCACTGACATAATGGGCCGCCTCTTCCTCATTCAGGGGAAGGGAGATAAAATCACAGTAATGGCATTTTCTTATACAGAAAGGAATGTGTATATACAGTCCTGTGCTCAATGCCGTACCCCCAGGCTTTTTTAAAGCACCCTACAATTAAGGACATTCCAATCGGGGACATTCCTCTGACCCACAAAGCCAATCACGCCGGGGAGGTGTGTCCCCATTCCGCTTTTGGTGTGTCCCCATTCCTTACTTTATAGCCCCGGGGAAAATAAGTAAAGCATCCCCTGACCCGAAAAAAACTACTGGGATAGTGGCCAGCCAGCCGGCTGGCCATATATTTTTCTTTCAAAAAGCTACCAGGGGCATTAGAATATAAAAAATTACTTTAATATTGTTTTCCACGGAGGTAACTATGTATCACACGGCCCGGAGTATAGCTCTGATACTCCTCATGGCTTTGGCCCTGGCCCCGGGAAACCGGGAAGCCCTCGGGTCCTTTATAGCCATGAGCAGGGAAGAAGTATTTGCCCGGTCGGACCTGGTGGTCCTGGGCAGGGCCACCCTGGCCGGAACGGTGGAAATAAACCGTCCCGACGGCAATGGAACAATGATATACAGGGACTATAGCTTTAAAATTCAAAAAACCTTTAAGGGGAATGGGCCAGTTTCTGATATTACCGTCAGGATACCGGGGGGCACACACAACGGGTCAACAATGGTGGTAACCGTGGCTGTTGAGCTTAATCCGGATAAGGATCAGGTGCTTTTCCTTATTAAAAAGCCCGGAGAAAAAATATACAGCACATTTCACCCTCTGGGTGTTTTCACAGTTTCAGGGCATAAAGTGTCCAACCCTGAAGAAGCTCTGGAAATGGTTGTTTTTGCCGCCCAGATGGATGAATATAAGAATAAGTACGGAAACGGCCTCCTACTTAAGGCGGCTCACCCAAATACCCCGGCGGCCGCCGAAAATGCTGATGAAGGTATGGACCTGCGCAGGATATTGACAGTGGTGGCCCCGGCCCTTATCTTTCTATCCGGGGCGGCGCTGCGCAGAAAATATGCCCGGGAAACCGGCGGCCCGGGGCCAATGTAAAAAGCCGCCCCGATGAGCGGCTAGCAGTCAGCAATCAGACACTTGCGGTAAATAAACAGCCACCAATGTATTCATTTTTAGCTGATGACTGACAGCTTTTCAGATCTACCCTTTAGCAGAGTCCATTTTATTTTTCAGCTCGGCGGCCAGCCTTTCTTCACCGGCCGGCTCCTTAACCCTTTCCTTTACCTTTTTCCACACCTCGCCGCAGGAGATGTCGCCAACCCCGGTCAGCTCCCGAAAGGCACGGTCCACGGCCTTTCTTTCCTCCTTGTTCTGTGGGGTAACCCCGGCCAGATCCAGCACTCTTTTAAGGTGCCTGAGGTAACAGCTCATTTTACACACCCCCCGTTGTACGTTGGTGACACTCCTCCAACCCCAAAACCAGTTCCGATCGGGGACACCATACCAATCGTTACCATTCAGTAACCTTGCTCCTTCTCCCAGCCACTCCGATCGGGGACATTCCTGTCCCCAAAAGAATGCTTCAACATCAGCAGGTGTGTCCCCATTCCTTAATCAGTCCCTTACATTAAGCACCGCCATAAAGGCCTCCTGGGGAATTTCCACGCTTCCCACCTGCTTCATGCGCTTTTTGCCTTCCTTCTGCTTTTCCAGGAGCTTTCTTTTCCTGGAAATGTCACCGCCGTAACACTTGGCCAGAACATCCTTGCGCCTCGCCTTGATGGTCTCCCGGGAAATTATACGGTTTCCTATAGCAGCCTGAATCGGCACATCAAACAGCTGGCGGGGAATGAGCCCCCTCAGCTTTTCCACCAGCAGGCGGCCACGGGAATAGGCCTTGTCGGCATGGGCTATACAGGTCAGGGCGTCCAGCGGGTCACCGTTGATCATAATATCCAGCTTTACCAGCTTGCTTTCCAGGTAGCCTGAAAGGTTATAGTCCAGGGAGGCGTATCCCTTTGTTCTGGACTTCAGATGATCAAAGAAGTCAAATATTATCTCACTTAAGGGGAGATTATAGGTCAGCATAACCCTGTTTTCCCCCATATACTCCATGTTGCGGAAAATGCCCCGCCTTTCCTGGGACAGCTCCATGACTGCCCCCACATAGTCCTTGGGCACCATTATGGTGGCGTTTACAAAGGGCTCCTCGGTCTTTTCAATCTGTCCTGCAGGAGGCATTTTAGTGGGGTTTTCAATCTCAAGCACCTCCCCGGCAGTAGTGGTTATCCGGTAAACCACGCTGGGGGCGGTGGTGATCAGATCCAGGCGGTACTCCCTTTCCAGTCTCTCCTGCACTATTTCCATGTGCAGAAGTCCCAGGAAGCCGCAGCGGAAGCCAAATCCCAGGGCCTCGGAATTCTCAGGCTCGTATACCAGGGAGGCGTCGTTCAGCTTCAGCTTCTCCAGGGCGTCCCTTACGTCCTCGTACTGAACATTGTCAACCGGGTAAAGCCCGCAGTATACCATGGGGGTCACTTTCCGGTAGCCGGGCAGCGGATCGGCCGCAGGCCTGGAGGCGCTGGTTACGGTGTCCCCCACACTGCATTCCTTTACATTCTTTATCCCGGCTGCTAAAAAGCCTACACCACCGGTGTTCAGAACATCCACAGAAGCCATGGAGGGGCGGAATACTCCCACCTCATCCACCTCGAACTCCTTTCCGGTAGACATCATGCGGATGACATCACCCTTTTGCAGCCTTCCCTCCATAATGCGCAGGTAGGCTATTACACCCTTGTAGGGATCATAGTGGGAGTCAAATATAAGAGCCCTCAGTGGATCATTGGCATTACCCCGGGGCGGGGGTATTTTTAAGACCACCTGCTCCAGTACCTCTGTAATGCCCACGCCGGTTTTGGCCGAAATGAGCACGGCCTCCGAGGCATCAAGCCCGATGACATCCTCTATTTCTTTCTTAACCCTTTCGGGATCTGCGCTGGGAAGATCTATTTTATTGATCACCGGTATAATTTCCAGGTTGTTTTCAATGGCCATATATACATTAGCCAGAGTCTGGGCCTCTATTCCCTGAGCGGCATCCACAACCAAAAGGGCCCCCTCGCAGGCAGCCAGACTTCGGGAAACCTCATAGGAAAAGTCCACATGCCCCGGAGTATCGATAAGGTTAAGCTGGTAGGTCTGCCCATCCCTGGATGTATAGCCAAGGCGGACGGCCTGCATTTTTATAGTGATTCCCCGCTCTCTCTCCAGGTCCATCTTGTCAAGCACCTGCTCGGTCATTTCCCGCTGGCTTAAAGCCCCGGTTCGCTCCAGAAGCCTGTCCGCCAGGGTGGACTTGCCGTGGTCAATATGGGCAATAATACAGAAGTTTCTGATCAGGCTCTGATCTTTGTCCAACAAGCTTACCTCCTCTGGGCCCGGTCATTTGTACCCAATGTGAAATTATATCAAAGCAAGCCGAAAAAGTCGAGAGGGGCGGCAGCTCCTCTCGACTTTTTCAAAAGAGGTTGCCACCCCTTTCGACTAGGCCCTTCACCCGGTAATTAGGGGGGGGAGCCCACCGCCCGGAAAAGGTCAGCCACAGACTGATAAACATCCCCAGTGAAGGTATATAGTTTTTCCAGGCAGTAAGACCCGGATTTGAACGCCTGATCAGATATTTCCCGGACCTCTCCGGCTACAGCCCCCGCGCGCGAGGACAGCTCTCCCGCCCGGGGTATTTGGGCGGTAAAGCTTTTTCCCAGTAACTGCCCACTTACGCCACCCTCATCCACCTTATCCAGCACCATAACAGCAGCAGCTCTATCGCTGCCCAGGGCAGCATTAAGGGAGGTGGCCGATATCTGCACCCCCGTCATGATCATACCCAGGCACGCCCCCAGAACTATGGGAATGGTGTACCTTTTTAAAAGCATAATAACCCCTTCCGGCTGTATTTACTAACGGCCTCGCACCATTAGCGATAAAAACCCTTCATATTACAATGATGCCAGTTAGAGGGTTGTTTCAAACCATTAATACGGGTATCAAATGTTTTTAGGGTTCTGCACGCCCGGTACTATTTCCTCCAGTTCTTCGGCCAGGATACCGGCAAGAAGCCGGACGGACTTTACAGCCTCTTCTGTGGAATTGTTAACCGACCCAATCTCCACCAGGATAGCCCTGGGATGAAGGAACTGGTTGTACCGTCCCTCTTTTACCCTTACCCCCACACAAAGCCCCGGATACTCCTTGTTAAGCCTCTCAGAAATTTTAAGGGCAAAGCTGTGATTATTCTTCCAGGAGGGGAAGGGTGACCTGGCGTCAGATCCCACTATAAAAAGTATGGGGGCCATCAACTCCCCATTTATACTAACCACGCTCTCATTTCTTGACTTCCCGGCATCCCTGTGAATATCCAGCAAAATCTGAACCTCACTGTTATCCTCCAGTAGCCGGCGTGCCGTTTTTTCCGACTCGGCGTAGGCCAGGCTGTAAACAGCGTCATTTACCCTATCATTGTGAGCCGTCCGGATGCCGTATTTTTTCTCCAGTTCTTCCTTAAGAGCCCTGCCTGCCTCGGCCACCCCACCCTTCTGACCCTGTAGCCTCTCCACTCCGTCGGTAAGAGCATAGGTTTCCCCGGTATGGGTGTGGTATATCCCCACCAGGGTGTCTTCCGACAGCTCTATAGGTGCGTCCAGGCCAGACTGGGCCTGTATCGGCAAAGCGGCAGCCGCCGGCTGGCCCGAGCCTTTTCTGTATTCCGCCAGGGCAGGCACCCCTTTATCAATCAAATCGGAGGGATTACTGAAATTAACCCGGAAAGGGGCCAGTATTGCAGCAACCAGTGATGTTGGAGTTATCTCCTCGGGATAGTCCTCATTATTACCTCCCCAGGCCATTACCGGCGCAGCAGACCTGATTAGCCCAGCCGGGTCCCTTTCAGTCCAGCCGTTGACAATGCCAAATATAGAAAGGTTTGTCCCCAGCATTGATCTGGAGATCAATCCGTTACGGGCCAGAAGATACAGAGCTGCCACTGTCAGAAGAAGGATCCCCATAAGAGCTGCCTTCATATAAATCCGGGACAACCTATACCGGTGCCTGTACATCAGGTACCTGATATAATAGTTCACCTTGCCGGCCACCCCCATTCCTGCTGCCAGCATTTACTAAACTTTATTCCAGGAAAGGGATGATTATGTAAAAAACCGCCCTATTCAGGCGGCGGCGTCTAGCTCCGATAACAGCTCTTTGATTTTAGTAATTCCTGTAGTCTTCTGTCTCAGACCAACCGGAAATACATCTTCGCCTCTCCATCAGAATAAACTATTCAACGGTAAAAAAGAGATACCCCCTGATCATCAATATATTCTTCTATCCTTCCCTCATCAGCCAGGTAATCCAGGTGAGAGACCACCTCCACCACCGCAAGCATGATATCAAAGCCCTTTACATTCGGGTAATAGATACTGGACAGACTGTAAGGCGTAACGGCGCTTTCCTGGCCTTCTGGAACGATATTATATATTTCCTCCAGCCTGCCCCTATGAAAATTTATCCTGGACCCGGCCAGGGCCGCCGGCTCGGATACCGGGTCACCGTGTCCGGGCAGGCACAGTGAAGGATTAATAAATCCCACCAGTTCCATGCTTTTGAGCATGTGGGCCAGACTCCTGCCCCGCAGATTCTTTTTGCCGGGATCGTAATCTATTAATGTAATGGCGGTTATTTTGGGAAGAAGCAGGTCACCGGAAAAGAGCACCCCCTTATCTTCCCAAAAAAGACTGGAATGACCTCCGCTGTGCCCCGGTGTGTGCAGCAATTTAATTCTAAATCCCTCGAATTCAAGCAGGCAGTCGCCTGAATATGTTTTAATGCTGTCAATAGTATGTGCAAAGGGCGCCTTGCCCCGGTACAGCCCGTCCGTCTTCAGGGCTTCCGCAGTAATTCCGGTGGTTAGCATGGTCTTAAGCAAATTTTCTATATAGCCGGGAGGGAGATTTATCTTTTCCAACTCCCTGTCCCTGACCAGCACCTCGGCCCCGGCCCCCCTTTGTATTTTACCGGCCATGCCGTAGTGATCGGGGTGCCCGTGGGTGATAACTATCCTTTTAATATCCTTTATGTCGAGCCCGGACTCCTTTAGTGACCTGTTCAGGGAATCCTCCGCAGGCCGGTAGTACGGACCCGGATCTATGATAGTAAGAGGGTCTGAAATAATCAGATAGGCATTGACATCACCAACCGGAAAAGGAGTGGGAAGAGGTATTCTTTTGATTGGAAGTTTACTAAGCATTATGCACCTCTTAAATTAATATTTATTATAATATGATATATTTTGTAAAATGGTAAGTCAAAGAAAAACCTCCGCATCACGTTTAAGCCCCCGCCGTAACAGGCGGGGGCTTAAACTATGTAAAGAAATACTTGTTGACGGAATACTTTTTTCTATCGTATAAATGTTGGCACAACAGCATCAATAAGGCCAATAACAAAAGCTGCTATAAGAGCACCGATAATGCTCACGCTGAGCAGCCCAGGAACAATGAATTGGGCCAGATAAATAACTACGGCTGCGGTTATAAAGCCTACCAGTCCCCTGCTCTGAGGGGAAACTCGATCACCCAGCAGCGCCTCGGCAATATAGCCCAGTATAGCGATCACCGCCGCCGCAACCAGTGCGCCTGCAAACCCCCCTTTTACTGCAAAGCCTGGGGAAAGCCAGCTAACCACTATCAGCACCAGCGCTGAAACAACAAATCTGATAATAGCTTTTATCCAGTTCACAAAGATTCACCTCCCTTTTTGTTAAAATTCTTTATTATCATTAACTGAAATAATCAAACCTATACAGGTTACTTGCATTTTTGTTTTGGCCGTGGTAAAATTGTGGCTGTTGGGAGGTGAGAATGTTGCCGAATATCAAATCAGCCGAAAAAAGAGTTGATATAATCCGCAGAAAAACCCTGCGCAATACAAGTCTTAGGTCCAACCTGAGAACAGTTGTAAAAAAGTTTGACGAATCGCTTAAAAAGGGGACGGCGGAAGATACCAGCGCCAAGCTGCATCAGGCACTGGTTGCCATAGACAAGGCTGTGACCAAGGGCATATTACATAAAAACACAGCAGCCCGAAAAAAATCTCGCCTTACCAAGAGATTAAACAGCCTGAACACCCCGAGCTAAAGAAATCCCACCCATCGAAAGAGGGTGGTTTTCCTTTTTATACATAAGATATAATTAAGATATAATATAGAAGCCGGTAGGGAACAAACTGGGTTATTAAGGAGAAAAAAGATTGCAATACTTCATAAACCTGGTAAAAGACCTTAAAGAGGGCCGGTTTTACCCTATTTACCTTTTATACGGCCCGGAAAGCTACCTGCGCAGGGAAGCTGTACGGCGTATAAAGGAGTGCCTGCTGCCCGGGGGAGCTGATGAGTTCAATTTTATAACCATAGACGGGGAAGAAAAAGACACCTCCGAATTACTGTCCCTGGCAGTCATGTCACCGCTTTTTGCAGGAAAGAGGCTCTTAGTGGTAAAAAATGCCCGGTATTTCTACAGTAAAAAGAGTTCCCCCGACAGTTCGGGCGAAGAGGGGGATAACACACCAAAGGGAGATGAGTTAAAGCTCATCAAATACCTGTCCGGCCCATCTCCCGATACCTGCATTATTTTTGACGCCGGCGAGGCAGTTGACAGGAGAAAAAAGATTTTTCGGGAGATCTCCAGGGTAGGCAAGGCTATTGAATTTTCACTGTTGAAAAATGAAGATCTGTCCGCCTGGCTGGATAAGCAGGCAAGAAGAGCAGGAAAATCACTGGCGCCAGGCACTGCAGCCGGGATAATAGCAAGGGCGGGCAACACACTGCAATCCCTTTCGATGGAGATAAACAAACTCATCTGCTATATCGGGGAGAATAAGGTTATAACTGAAAGAGACGTGGAGGCGGTAACCCCTCCGAACCCTGAGGAAGATATTTTCGCGGTGGTGGACGCCATCGGTGAGCGAAACGCCGCCAGGGCCATGTCTGGAATTAACAGGCTGGTCCTGCAAAAGCAGCCGCCCCCGGTAATACTTGGCATGGTGGCCAGGCAGATAAGGCTGATACTAAGGGCCGGGGAGGCACTAAAGTCTGGAAAGACAGCCGCCGAGCTGGGGACTGTGCTCGGAATTCACCCTTATGTGGCCAGAAAGATGGCCTCCCAGCAAAAAAATTTCAACCGCCGGCAGCTTGTGGGAGCGGTTATTGAGCTGCACAGGCTGGACCGGCTGGTAAAATCAGGAAGACGGGATTTTCTACCGGGCATGGAGGCTCTTATTCTCGGCATGTGCATCAAAAAAAATGATGTGGGATAATAATAACGAAAAGCAATGGGCAGGGCCAATTTGTAGCCCTGCCCATTTTTCACCCAACTACCGCAGGCATTTTTCTTCTTTGACCCGATAACTTTACGCTAAAATCAATAATAAAAGATTTTATGCCATCAACATCAAAGGGTTTGGTGAGACAGCATAGCGCTCCTTTTTTCAGGGCCATCTGTACGGTTTCGTCTGAAACATAGGCTGTCATAAGAACAACTTCTGTTTCCGGTGAGATTATTTTGATCTTCCCCAGTGCCTCTATTCCTCCCATCTGCGGCATGCGCACATCCATAATGACAAGGTCAGGCTTTGCTGACTTTACCGCCTCCACCGCCTCAATGCCGTTCCTGGCCAGCCTGACCCGGTGACCCTCCTCGGCAATTATCACATCCAGCAGATAGCGGACCCCTGGCTGATCATCAACCACCAACACGTCTAATTTTTTTCTCTTTGTCTCCATCTCCAAGCCTCCCGACAGCATTAAGCACAACTTAAAAGATAAAACAACACTTTTCTATAAAAGTTCTACATTACAACTAAATATCCTTCCAAAATGATTTTATCCATGAAAAAATTTATAAATAAGAGCAAAATGCCATTTACTTAGACGATATGCTATCTTCTCCAAAATTTCGACTTTACTTTACCTATTATAATATTATCAAATTACTACAACGAACAACAATAATCGCCATTATCATACACAATATGACCCGAGACAATGACATTAATTACCCGGGATCTCACATCAAAAGGGTGACCGTCAAACACCACCACGTCGGCGTCCTTTCCGGGCACAAGGCTGCCAAGCCGGTGACCCAGGCCGATAATTTCTGCAGCGCCAGCCGTTATAGCCCGCAGCGCCCTTGCCTCATCCAGCCCTCCCCTGACGGAAAGCCCAGCTGAGATAGCCAGATATTGTATAGGAACCACCGGGTGGTCAGTCATAATGGCAAACTCCACCCCTGCCCCCGCCAGTATTTTGCCAGTCTCCAGGGAAATGCCGGCCAGCTCAACCTTGGCCCGGTTTCCTATAACCGGGCCTATAACCGCCCTGATACCGTTTTTAGCCAATTCTCCGGCAATTTTATAGCCTTCGGTGCAGTGCTCAATAACCAGATTGATGTTGAATTCCCTGGCAATCCGTATGGCCGTGAGTATGTCATCGGCCCTGTGACAGTGTACCCGTAAAGGTATCTGTCTTTTCAACACCCTGGCCACAGATTCTTTTTTAAGATCCCTGTCGGGATAATCCGCACCTTTCGAAGCCTTTTCGCACTTACTTATATAATCAGCCGCACCAGCAAGGGCTTCCCTCAAAAGGCCGGCTGAGGCCATCCTTGTCAAAGGGGTTTTCTGTCTGCCGCCATAACTCCGCTTTGGGTTTTCACCCAGAGCAGCCTTGAGCCCTACAGGAGATTTAAGTATCATCTCATCAAGTGAAGGCCCCCAGGTTTTTAAGGCCACCATCTCACCACCAATTACATTGGCGCTTCCCGGCCCTGTTACCACTGTGGTAACCCCTCCGGAAAGGGCGTCTTTAAACCCCAGGTCCCAGGGATGCACCGCATCCACAGCCCTTAAGTGGGGAGTGACAGGGTCAGTGCTCTCATTGGCATCATCCCCTTCAACCCTGTATATCTCCTCAACTATGCCAACATGGCAATGACAGTCTATCAGCCCGGGCAATACTATTTTCCCCCGGGCGTCTATCACAGTATAGCCCTCAGGCTCCACCACCCCGTCAACCACTTCCTGAATTTTTCCACCCCTGACCAGCACCGTCCCCTGCTCAAGAACCTTTCCGGCCATGGTTAAAATTCTGCCCCCCGCTATAGCAATCATTCTACGCACCTCCCGATAGCAATAAAACAAGTATGGATGATTTTTTTTATATTAAACCAACCGGTTAATTAATTGCAAACCGCATTCTGGCGGACTGGGAAAGCCTTTCAAAAAGGGTCAGAAACGCCGGTTCCCTTTTCCATAAGGTCTCCGGATGACACTGAACACCCAGGGTAAAGCTGGAATCCCTTGACTCTATAGCCTCGGCAACCCCGTCCGGGGACCTGGCCGATATGATAAACCCCGGCGCGGGGTTCCTGACAGCCTGGTGGTGAAAGCTGTTCACCCTGATCACTCCGGGTCGTAAAATTGATGACAGCAAGGTTTCTCCGGCCACCGTTATTTCATGAGTGGGGTGCCAGCGGGGGGCCATTTGGGAATGCTTGATTAACCGCTCCCCCAGCTGATTGGCGATGTCCTGGTAAATATCCCCTCCGGCCGCTATATTCAACACCTGCATGCCCCTGCATATGCCCAGAATCGGGATATTGGCGGCCAGGGCCTGCCTGGCCAGGCTTATTTCAAATTTATCCCTGCCGGGGCAGATCTCACCTACTGCGGAGATGGGCTCCTCTCCAAAAAAATGGGGATCAACATCTCCCCCCCCTGACAAAACCAGCCCGTTAAGAGAAGCACATATTCTTTTCAGATCATCCTCACATTGACTGTACGCAAGGGGAATTGGTATGCCTCCCCCTGCCTCCACCGCCTCGACATACATGCCGCCGAGAAAATATTGCCCCTTTTCTTCATCCCAGGAGCAGGTGATACCTATAAAAGGTTTCATAATAGCCGCCTCCTGTTTATTTAAAATTGGCAGATACATTTATAAAGGCACCCCCGTCCGGGGTGCCTGTCTATACATGCATGCTATATTTCAACCAGCCCCAGGCTTATCTCAACGGCCTGGTTAACCTTTTTCATCATATCATCGCTTAAGGTGGCCACTTTTTCCATCAGCCTGCTTTTGTCTATAGTCCTTATCTGCTCCAGAAGAATTACCGAGTCCCTTTCCAGGCCCCCAAACTCCTTGAGCATCTCCACATGGGTAGGCAGCTTGGCCTTGGAAATCTGGGAAGTGATGGCCGCCACAATGGTAGTGGGGCTGTACTGGTTGCCTATATCGTTTTGCAAAATCAAAACCGGCCTGGTGCCGCCCTGCTCCGATCCAATAACCGGGCTCAATTCAGCAAAAAAGACATCGCCTCGTCGGACAAGCATTTTTATTTTGCCTCCACCATCGGCTCAAAGGGAGATGTTACCTCATCCTCCAGCTGGTATTGCTCCATGGCCAGCGAAAGATTAATACCGGCCATCTCCATATACCCGGCCTTCATCTGTTCACGAAGCATGCGGCGCTTGCGCTCGGAAATATACAGCTTCATGGCCTCCCTGATGAACTCACTGCGGTTTAGCCTCTCGGCTGCAGCAATCCCGTCCACCTCGGCCAATAGGCTGTCGGGAAGGCTTATCATTATCCTTTTCACCTGAGTCAATAAATACACCCCCTGGCTTTGCCTGCCCAATGACGTCCCCTAAAAGCTTCCCGGTTCCAGCCTCCGTCGAGGTAATATCAGCAGCCCGTATATATATTATAAACCTTTAACTCAATATTTATGTCCATATCAGTAAGCAATAATATTGTATTTATGGACAGCCGAAGATTATATTTCTCCGGCTGCCGGTTGAATTCCTCCAGTCAAAAACAGGAAAAACAGAACAGGCTGGCCCGGCGCTGCGGACCTAAGCAAGTTAAAAGCTATTCAATACGGTGCTTTATGGCCACCGGGTTTCTGGAAAGAGCTATTTTTCCGGTACGCACCATTTCCACTATACCATGTTCTTCTAGAACGGCGCATAGGGCATTTATTTTTTGCTCGTCGCCGGTTAATTCGATAACCATGGTTTCACGGTTAACATCAACTATATTGGCCCTGAAAATATTGACTATGTCCACTATGTCATGCCGTCGGTCGGTGCAGGCCTTTACCTTGATCAGGCATAGCTCCCTGTCAATGGAATCCCGCCCCTCAAGCTCCTGAATCTTTATAACATCCACCAGCTTGGAGAGTTGCTTGATAACCTGATCCAGTATATGATCATCACCCTGAACCACTATAGTTATCCGGGTTATATCAGTCTCCTCTGTGTAGCTGGCCGCGATGCTTTCGATATTGAAGACACGCCTGCTTAGAAGGCCCGAAATCCTGGCCAGAACTCCCGGCTTGTTAAGAACAAGAACGGCAAGAGTATGTCTCATTTAATATACCCCCGTTTAGAAGTTTGTCATATGAAACATTTTACCACACCGCTTCCCCAAATAACATTAAAAAAACTGTCACCGGTGTCTCCACTCACTGCCGAAAAGGGCATCACTCCTCTATTATACAGATGGTTTCTCCAACAATAACCTCATCCCCCTCACTGGCCAGTATCCTGGCAACAGTGCCGGAAACCGGGGAAGGAACATTAAATGAGGCCTTGCTGGTCAGCATTTCCACCAGATCATCATCTTCCTCCACATGGTCTCCCACGTCAACCTGCCAGAAAGATACGGTGCAGCTGTCCACTCCCTCTGCCAGAAAAGGCAGTTTAACATCCATAGAATTACACCTTCTTTATTTTTATTGAGGAATTAACTAAAAATACTTATACTGAAAATATTGTGCGGTTGGAATTCAGAAGTCAGAATGGTGTAAAAAATTTGCCGGTGTCCAGCCGGAAGACCTCTCCAAAAGCACGGGCAAGCCTTTCTTCAAAGTCTTTTTCATCCACTTCCCTGCCCAGTGCCCTTGAGAGGGAAGTAATTCCCCTGTCCCTTATGCCGCAGGGGTAAATATAGCTAAATGGCTCCAGGTCCGTGTTTATATTTATGGAGAAGCCGTGATAGGTTACCCAGTTGCTTATCCCTATGCCCACAGAGGATATCTTTTCACTGCCCACCCATACCCCCGGGCAGCCCGGGATTCTCTGCCCCTCAATGCCGTAGCCCGCCAGAAGCCTTATGATCACTTCCTCATACATACTGATCACCAAAAGTATATCCCTGCCGTGCTGGCCGAGGTCCAATATGGGATAGGCCACCAGCTGTCCAGGCCCGTGATAGGTTATATCTCCCCCGCGGTCTGCCTGGTGTACGGCAATACCCTTACAGCACAGCTCCTCGGGGCCGACCAGCAGATTGTCCATGCTTCCCTTTCTGCCCAGGGTGAATACCGGAGTATGCTGCAGTAGAACCAGGGTGTCCGGTATGCTTTTACTGATTCGCCTGCGCAGCAGATCTTTCTGCAAACTGTAAGCCTCCTGGTAATCACACAGCCCCAGCCGGATTACACAGCACTCTCTCAGCACGGGATCACCTCACACGGGAATCATTTAGGAGCCGCCTGGCCGCCCCCGTCACAGTTATTACTAATGCTACTATATGTCATAAGCCTTTATTCGGCCCGCCCGGCGGGAATTTTGCAAAATGTCTTCCGGAGGGCTGATAACTGATGGCTGATGTCTGAAAGCTAATCATAAAAAAGCCCACCGCATATCACAATGAACTGCGGTGGGCTTTTTTATTATCAATTTAAAACTTGGTCAGATACTCCTCAGTCTCCCACTGGTGAACCTGAACGCGATACCTGTCCCACTCTATCCTCTTGGCCTCCAGGTACCTCTCACGGACATGGGGCCCCAGAGCCTCCAGAATAACCTTGTCACTGCTTAATTCTGCAATTGCCTCCTCAAGGCTTCCGGGGAGGTTGCCCACCCCCAGCTCCATCCGCTCCTGGTGGGTCATTTCGTAAATGTTGCGGTCACAGGGCGGCGGGGGAACAATCTTTCTTTTAATCCCGTCCAGCCCGGCCTTAAGACAAACCGCCAGGGCCAGGTAGGGGTTGCAGGAGGGATCGGGGCTACGCAGCTCAATGCGGGTGGACAGCCCTCTCTTGGCCGGAACCCTGATCAGGGGGCTCCTGTTCCTATAGGACCAGGCTATGTAGACCGGGGCCTCATAGCCCGCCACTAGCCTTTTATATGAGTTTACATTGGGATTGGTAACGGCAGTGATGGCCTTTACGTGGTCCATCAGCCCTCCGATATAGTGCATGGCCACATCGCTGAGCTGGTGGGGAGTGGCCGGATCGTAAAAAGCATTGCTTCCATTTTGCATCAATGACTGGTTTAGGTGCATCCCGGACCCGGCAATGCCAAAAACAGGCTTGGGCATAAAGGTGGCATGGAGCCCGTGCCGCTGGGCAATGGTGCGGACCACAAACTTGAAGGTGACCACCTTGTCGGCAATATCAACCGCGTCTGAGTATTTAAAATCAATTTCATGCTGGCCCGGGGCCACCTCATGGTGTGAGGCCTCTATTTCAAAGCCCATCTGACCCAGGGTCATGACCATATCCCTGCGGGCGTCCTCACCCAGGTCGACCGGAGTGAGATCAAAATAACCCGCGCTGTCATGGGTCACGGTAGTGGGCCTGCCCTCACTGTCTACATGAAAGAGGAAAAACTCGGCCTCGGGTCCCACATTCATTGTATAGCCCAGATCTTTGGCCTCAGCAACTGCCTTTTTCAGCACATAGCGAGGATCTCCGTTAAAGGGGGTGCCATCGGAATTGTATACATCGCATATAAGCCTGGCTACCGAACCCTCCCGGGGCCTCCAGGGAAACACCACAAAGGTGGAAGGATCAGGCCGCAGATACATGTCCGACTCTTCGATACGGACAAAACCTTCTATTGATGAACCGTCAAACATCAGCTCACCATCCAGTGCTTTGTCCAACTGCTCCACAGTGATTGACACATTTTTAAGGACGCCAAAGATGTCGGTAAACTGAAGCCTGACAAACTTCACTCCCATTTCCTTGGCCAAACTGCGCACATCGTCGTTCGTCAATTGAGCCACCGTATTCACACCTCTTCGCATTTATTTATGAAAAATATCAAAAAAAGGCCCCTCAGGCAGGATTAAATAAAGACTTTTAAGTCCTGCTCACGGCCTCGTCGCCCTTACCCTCGTGGCACCACGCTGTACCACAGTATTAAACTATAGGAATAAGTATAGCACAACTTTTTGAAAATAAAAGTTTTTTTTCAAAAATTCGCCCTGCGGGCGGCCACTAGAGAAAATGAAACCGATAGAATAGTATCCTCATTAATGTTTTTATAGAAGGCTGATGGCTGACAGCTATTCAAAAAAAAGCCCCGGTTTTTAGCCGGGGGGAGGATGGTTAACAGATGAGGCACTGTCCCTTCCCTGTTGGGAAAAGGCCTTTGGCCGAAGGACCGTCTCAACTGACCATATAACTGTATTTTACTAAAGTCCACTAGAACTTGGAAAGATATTCTTCCACTTCCCAGGAGTGCACCTGTACCCGGAAGGAATCCCACTCCTTGGACTTGGCCTCCACGAACTTATGGAAGATATGCGGTCCCAGAGCAGATTTAACAACCTCATCGGCGGCCATTTCCTGCAGGGCCTCCTGAAGGCTGGAGGGCAGGCTATCGATCCCCAGCTCCTTTCTTTCAGACGCGGTCATGTGATAGATATTGCGCTCACAGGGCTCCGGGGGCTGTATCTTATTCTTGATGCCATCCAGTCCTGCCTTCAGCATGGCAGCGATGGCCAGGTACGGGTTGCAGGATGGATCGGGGTTTCTCAGCTCGACCCTGGTGGACATACCCCGCTTGGCCGGAACCCTGATCAGAGGACTTCTGTTGCGTCCGGACCAGGCGATGTAAACCGGAGCCTCATAGCCGGGAACCAGGCGCTTGTATGAGTTGACCGTGGGGTTTGTAATGGCCGCGAAAGCCCTGGCGTGCTTCATCAGCCCACCGATGTAGTATTTGGCGATTTCACTCAGCCCATCGGGGCTGCTCTGGTCAAAAAAGACATTCCTGGGACCCTCAAAAAGAGACTGGTTGCAGTGCATGCCGCTGCCATTGATGCCGAAAACAGGCTTGGGCATAAAGGTGGCATGCAGACCGTGCCTCTGGGCTATAGTTCTGACCACATACTTGAAGGTGACAATTTTGTCGGCCACATCCAGAGCGTCGGAATACTTGAAGTCAATTTCATGCTGGCCCGGGGCCACCTCGTGGTGGGAAGCCTCAATTTCAAAACCCATTTCCTCCAGGGTGAGCACCATGGACCGGCGGGCATTTTCACCCATATCCACCGGGGTAAGGTCGAAGTAGCCTGCCTTGTCGTGGGTTTTCAGTGATGGCTGCCCGTTCTCATCAACCTGGAACAGAAAGAATTCGGCCTCGGGCCCCACATTCATGGTGTAGCCCATTTCCGCCGCCTCGGCCAGCGCCTTTTTCAGAGCATTGCGGGGGCAGCCTTCAAAGGGTGTGCCGTCGGGATTGTATACGTCACACATGAGGCGGGCCACCGCTCCCTCCCGGGGCCTCCAGGGAAATACCTCGAAGGTCTTGGGATCCGGGCGGAGATACATGTCAGATTCCTCAATTCTTACGAAGCCCTCAATGGAGGAACCGTCAAACATTAATTCACCATCCAGTGCCTTTTCCAGTTGCTCCACCGTGATAGCCAGATTCTTCAGCACACCCAGAATATCGGTGAACTGAAGGCGAATGAACTTAACCTGGGCCTCCCTGGCCTTGGCCAGAATCTCATTTTTCATAGCTGCTTCCATCTTGAAATACCACCTTCCGTATTTTTGTATGCCTTTTTATATAAAAACAAAATGCCTTCAAAAGGGGGTAACTCATTAAAAGTCATACTCCCCAAGAAGGCATCTTCGCCCATTTTACCGGCACCCCATCATGCCGTCTATGCAGTTTTTGGTTATGATGATATTACTCCTTCAGGTTCTGGGCCAGAATGACTGCCTCGGCCACCTGCCGCATGGAAACCCTCTTATTCATGCTCTGCTTTTGCATCCTGCGGAAGGCCTCGGCCTCGGAAAGCCCCATGCTCTCCATAAGAATCCCCTTGGCCTTCTCTAATATTTTTCTTGTTTCCAATACTTCTTTCAGGTCATTTAGCTTGCTCTCCAGCTTTATTATTTCCCCGTAGCTGGCCAGGGCCAGCTCAATGGCCGGCAGTATGCTTATCTCATCCACAGGCTTGGGCAGAAGGGCTGACACACGGGCCTCCCTGGCCCTTTCCACCATACCCTGGGAATAGGTCGAGGTCAGTACTACCACCGGGGCCAGTTTATCCTCATGTATAATCTTGGCCACTTCAAAGCCATCCATCCCGGGAATAGCAGAGTCAAGTATAACCAGCTCAGGCTGGCGGGTCCTCACCATTTTCAGTGCGCTGAGCCCGTCTCCGGACTCTCCCACTACCCAGTAGCCCAATTTGGTGAGCATAGACTTTAAATTCTTTCTGGCAACAGGATCACTGTCCACCAGTACAATTCTCTGTTCAGCCATGGAGTTTGCCTCCGTAATTCTATATTAGAGCCATCTTTTAAGATATATCATCATATATACACTATATACTGTAATAATTAAAAATGCCCTCCTGAAGGTGTCAAAATGACATATCCTTAGAGGGCAGCTTTGCCTTGTTTAATAGATACACCCTTGTACCTATATTATTATCCTTTTGTATGTATCAATTATAACCTCCCCGCACCCTCATGACAATAGTTATTTGCCCGAAAGGCCATTATTATTTGTCATGCCGCCCGCTCTGGAGGCCTGCGGGCACTGATAGTCCGGCCCGGATCAATGCCCGTTTAGGTATTTATCTATTTCTGAGGCGGTGCGCCTTCCCTCTGAAACAGCCCAGACAATAAGGGACTGCCCCCTCCTCATATCACCGGCCGTAAATACCCTGTCCACTGCCGTCCTCCCGTCCGGGCCGGCCTTGACATTGCCCCTCTGATCAAATTCAATTTTCAGGTCGGCCAAAAGCCTGTCATGCACCGGGTGCAGGAACCCCAGGGCCAGCACCACTATATCGGCCTCAATACTAAAATCCGTGCCCGGCACCTCTTTCATAAGCGGGTTCCCTCTGTCATCCTTTACGGAGAAATCCACAGTAACACAATCCAGCCTTTTTACCATACCGTTTTCCCCGGTAAACCGTCTGGTAAGAACAGACCACAGCCTTTCCCCGCCCTCCTCGTGGCTGGAGGTGGTCTTTAGAATCATGGGGTATTTGGGCCATGGGAAGGCCTCTGTCCTTCCTGCCGGAGGCTTTGGCAGCAGCTCAATCTGCACAACGCCTGCCGCCCCCTGCCTGTGTGCCGTGCCCACGCAGTCGGACCCGGTGTCGCCCCCGCCTATAACCACCACCCGTCTGCCCTTGACGTCGATAAGGCTGTCCCCGGGATACTGGGCGCCCTCCAGTCTTCTGGTGGCCTGGGTGAGGTAGTCCATGGCAAAATAAATGCCCTTCAGATCCCTTCCCTCCACCTTCATGTCCCTGGGCTCCCTGGAGCCTCCGGCCAGGCAGATGGCGTCAAAGTCATTCACCAGACTGTCTGCCGGATAATCTACGCCGGCATAGACACCGGGCCTGAATATAACTCCCTCTTCCCGCATCAGGTCCACCCTTCTGTCTATGACCCATTTCTCCAGCTTGAAATTGGGTATTCCATAGCGAAGTATACCGCCTATTTTATCGTCCTTTTCAAATACGGTGACCTGGTGGCCCGCTTTATTGAGCTGGTCGGCACAGGCCAGGCCGGCCGGGCCGGAGCCTATCACCGCCACCTTTTTGCCTGTTCTGCTCTCAGGAGGCCTGGGTTTTATATAGCCTGTTTGAAAG
Organism: Peptococcaceae bacterium BICA1-7; assembly: GCA_000802095.1. Classification (GTDB taxonomy): domain Bacteria; phylum Bacillota; class Desulfotomaculia; order Desulfotomaculales; family Desulfocucumaceae; genus BRHc4a. The sequence goes on from JUEB01000001.1 coordinate 135,416, forward strand.
GCATGCTCAATAATGGCCAGCTCATTTTCCCTGGTGGTAACCGCATCATCATTTATACCCAGCACGCAGGCGGCCTCGCACAGCGCCGGGCAGAGCCTTCCGGTAAACTCGGGAAAGCTGTTGCAGGAGTGCAGCAGATCCAGTGCCTTTTCCCAGCGCCCCTGGTACAGCAGGTCGTTCCATTCAGGTATTAAATTGCCCACAGGGCACCCCGAGTGGCAGAAGGGGGTGCCGCAGTCCATGCAGCGGGAGGCCTGCTCCCTTGATTTGGCCTCATCCCGGGCCAGCGCCACATCGCTGAAATCCTTTATCCTGTCAGATACCGGCCTGTATTTTGTCTTTCTTCTGATTACTTTGAGAAACCCATGAGCATCAGCCATCATAATCCTCCGTCAAATTGAGATTTTTTTGCACCTGGATGGTCTCCAGTATCTTTTTATATTCCAAAGGCATTACTTTGACAAACTTACATTTCTCATCGGCAAAGTGTTCAAGAATAAATTCTGCCTTATCACTGCCGGTACTGTTGTAATGATTGTGCAGCAGTGTTCTTATAGTAAACAGATCTTCTTCGGTCAGATTTTTATCCAGCTCCACCATTTCCAGGTTGCACCTGTCTTTAAAATCACCCGCCGTGTCATAAACATAGGCTATCCCGCCGGACATCCCGGCGGCAAAGTTTCTTCCTGTTTTACCTATAACCACTATTCTTCCGCCGGTCATATACTCGCAGCCATGGTCGCCTACCCCTTCCACCACGGCATTTAGACCTGAGTTCCTGATGCCGAAGCGCTCGCCGGCCATGCCCCGAACATAGGCCTCCCCACTTATGGCTCCATAGAAGGTGGTATTTCCTATAATAATGTTTTCTTCCGGCGCAAAGGTGCTTCTTTTATCAGGGTAGATAATTATTTTCCCGCCGGAAATACCCTTGCCCACATAGTCATTGGCCATTCCTTCCAGCTCAAAGGTCACCCCCCTGGCCAGCCAGGCCCCGAAGCTCTGCCCGGCAACTCCCTTCAATTTAAAGGCTATGGTGTCCTCCAGAAGGCCTTCCTCGCCGTATATCCGGCAGACCTCTCCGGAAAGCATGGCCCCGGTGGTTCTATTGACATTTTTTATGGGCATTTCAGCCTTGACAGACTGCTTGCCCGACAGTGCCGGCCCGGCTATTCTGATCAGTTCCCTGTCCAGCACCTGATCAATGCCATGGTCCTGACTCCTGGTGCAGCGAATTCCCACAGACTCCGGGGCCTGAGGCCGGTGCAATATTTTAGAGTAATCTATATCCTTCCTCTTCCAGTCCAGCATGGCCGGGTTTACCTCCAGAAGATCTGTCCTGCCGATCAAATCATCCACCTTCCTTACCCCGATGGAAGCCATTACCTCACGCAGGTCCCGGGCTACAAAGCGGAAATAGTTGACCAGGTGGTCGGGATTACCCCGGAAGCGCTTTTCCAGGATATCATTCTGGGTGGCAATACCCACCGAGCAGTTATTCAGATTGCAGTGCCTGAGCATTACGCAGCCCAGCACAATCAGGGCGGCGGTGGCGAAGCCGTATTCTTCAGCCCCCAGAATGGAAGCGATGGCTAAATCCCGGCCGGTTCTCAGCTGACCGTCAGTCTGCAGGCGCACACGGCTCCTCAGGTCATTGAGCACCAGTGTTTGATGGGTTTCCGCAAGGCCCAGCTCCCAGGGCAGCCCGGCATTTCGTATGGAGCTTATGGGTGAGGCCCCTGTTCCGCCATCACCGCCCGAGATAAGAATCATGTCGGCATGCCCTTTGGCCACACCTGCCGCCACTGTGCCCACCCCCATCTCCGACACCAGCTTGACGCTGACCCGGGCCCTGGGATTGACGTTTTTAAGGTCGAATATAAGTTGGGCCAGGTCCTCTATAGAATAAATGTCGTGGTGCGGCGGCGGTGATATAAGAGTTACTCCCGGTGTGGTATACCTGGTCCTGGCAATTATGGAGCTGACCTTGTGGCCGGGCAGCTGTCCGCCTTCCCCGGGCTTCGCGCCCTGGCATATTTTTATCTGTATTTCATCCGCGTTGGTCAGATAGTTGTTGGTAACCCCAAACCGGCCCGAGGCTATCTGCTTGATGGCGCTCCTGGCCAGGTCTCCATTGGGCAGGGGGTGGAACCTGGCCGGGTCCTCCCCGCCCTCACCGGTGTTTGACTTTCCACCCAGCCTGTTCATGGCTATAGCCATGGCCTCGTGAGCCCCCCTGCTGATGGATCCAAAGCTCATGGCTCCGGTGACAAACCGCTTTACTATTTCTTCTTGAGGCTCCACCTCATCTAATGAAACAGACTGTGCCGGCCTAAACTTCAGAAGGCCTCTCAGTGTGGTGGGATTGTTGGACTGGTCATTTATCAATTCAGCAAACTGCTTGTATTTTCCATAGTCATTGTTTCTTGCGGCATCCTGTAAAGACGATATGCTGCCCGGATTCCAGAGGTGGAATTCACCATCGCGCTTCCACTGGAAAAGGCCGCCGGTATTCAAATGCCTGGTAAAGTATTCCTTCCTATCAGGGTAGGCGTCCCGGTGCCTCAGCAGGGTCTCTTTACGGATAACCTCAAAACCTATGCCGCCTATCCTGGACACTGTTCCTGTGAAACAGCGGCCGATAACCTCGTCTCCCAGTCCCAGGGCCTCGTATATCTGGGCGCCCCGGTAGCTCTGCAGGGTGGAAATACCCATCTTGGAGAGAACTTTTTTAATGCCTTTATCCAATGATTTTATATAATTGTAAATGGCCAGATCAGGGTCCATGTTCAGGTCTTTTTCCTTAACCATATGCTCAATAATCTCAAAGGAAAGATAGGGATTGATCACACCCACCCCAAAGGCGAACAGCAGGGCAAAGTGGTTTACCTCCCTTGGCTCGGCGCTTTCCAGTATAAGGGCGGTCTGTGAGCGCCTGCCGTTCTTCACCAGGTGCTGGTGCACCGCGCCAACTGCCAGTAAAGCCGGCACCGCCGCCAGGTCCCTGCTCACACCCCGGTCGCTTAATACTATCAGGGTATTTCCGTCGTCAATGGCCTTATCTGCCTCCATGCAGATACGGTCCAGTGTATCCATAAAATCTTTTTCATTATTTACCCCAAATAATGTGGATATTTTCCTGGCCTTGAAGCCGGGCTCTTTTATGGCCATAATCCTGGCCAGCTCCTTATTCTTTATGACAGGTGATTTAACATGCAGCTTTTTGCAGAGGTCAGGAGTCTCCTCCAGTATATTTTTCCTGCACCCCATATAGCTGTCCATGCTCATTACCAGCTCCTCACGGATGGGATCAATGGCCGGGTTGGTAACCTGGGCGAAAAGCTGTTTAAAATAGTTAAATAATAGCTGCGGCTGATTAGACAAAATGGCATGGGGGGTATCGTTCCCCATGGCCCCCACTGGCTCCTTGCCGGTTTCACACATGGGCTTTAAAATGACCTTTATATCTTCCCTGGTGTAGCCAAAGGCCTTCATGTCTCTCAGCAGATCGGGGGACCTGGGAGGCTCCTCAACCACCGACCAGTCAATCACATTTTCCGGAAGCCGGTCCAGCTCCAGCATATTTTCCTTAAGCCATTTTCCGTAAGGCTTTCTGGAGGCCATGGCCTCTTTTAGATCGGAGTCATCAATTACCTTCCCGGCCACGGTATCGATAAAAAACATCTTGCCGGGCTCCAGGCGTCCGCTTTTTAAAATGTTCTGGGGATCAATATCCAGCACTCCCATTTCCGAGGCCATAACCACCAGGTCATCCCTGGTGATTATATAGCGGGCCGGCCGCAGTCCATTCCTGTCCAGCACGGCTCCAATCTGGCTGCCGTTGGTAAAGGCCATGGCCGCCGGGCCGTCCCAGGGCTCCATCAGGCAGGCATGGTATTTATGGAAATCACGGTGCTTTAAGCTCATCAGGTGGTTGTGCTCCCAGGCCGGAGGTATAAGCATGGTCATCACCAGATCCAGCGGCCTGCCGCTAAGAACCAGCAACTCCAGAACATTATCCATCATGGCCGAGTCACTGCCTCCGGAAATAATTGTGGGCAGCATGCGCTTAAAATCATCACCAAATAGGCTGCTCTCCAAAAGACCCTCCTTTGAGCTCATCCAGTTTCTGTTGCCCCGCAGGGTATTGATCTCCCCATTATGGGCCAGAAAGCGGAAGGGCTGGGCCAGGTCCCAGGTGGGAAAGGTATTGGTGCTATAGCGTGAATGCACAAGAGTGATCGAGCTTTCTATGGAGCTGTCTCCTAAATCGACAAAGAATTTCTCCACCTGTTCCGGAGTAAGGAGACCTTTATAGCAAAATGTCCTGGACGAAATATTTGGTATATAAAAATATGATTTTTGCTCAATATCTAAAGAACGAACTTTATTCTCAACAAGCTTTCTAATGACATAAAGCTTTCTCTCAAACTGAAGCTGATCTTTAATATCTTTAGAGCGCCCTATAAAAATCTGCTCAATTTCCGGCTCTGTGGCCCGGGCGGTTTTTCCGATACCGGTATCATCCACCGGCACTTTTCTCCAGCCCAATAAATACTGACCCTGGTCTTTAATAATTTCCTCAAATATCTTTTTACAGGTTTCCCTATCCTTTATAGACCTGGGCAAAAAAACCAGTCCGCTGCCGTACTCTCCTTCCAGAGGGACAGAAATACCGGCCTCTTTGGCTACTTTAACAAAAAAGTTATGGGGAAACTGAATCAGTATACCCGCACCATCACCGGTTTCAGGGTCGGCTCCGGTGGCCCCCCGGTGAGACAGCCTGACCAGTACCTCCAGGCCCTGGCGGACAATCTGATTGGACTTTTTACCTTTTATGTTACAAACAAAACCAACCCCGCAGGCATCATGTTCAAAAGCCGGATCATAAAGTCCCTGTTTAATCATATTGCTGTCCCCTCTTTGTACCAATAGTTTTATAATGGCAGCAGTACCATCTGCTATGAAAAGATCCCCCAAATATAACTTAAAAAAGAAAATGCCCCCCCAAGGTTCTAAAACCATGAGAAAGGGCATCTTTGCCTTAATACATGATACTTCATTGTATCTGATATATAATTTTTAGTTTATACATTATAAACCCTGTAGTTGCACAATGACAATATATTTTTATATATCAGCCTAAAATTTGTTCTACTTCGTCGGCATCGGCATCCATAACATATTTTATGCCGGTTATCTCGGCAGCCTCTCTGGTCAGAGTTACCAGATCGTCCCGGGTGATGTGCTGCAGGCCGAACTTGCGGGCGCCGCACATGAACTGGCGCAGTCCCTGGGCCAGGCGCTCGAAGTAGGAATAAACACCGATTGCGCCCACGGGCAGCTTGGCGAAGGCATCCGGGCCAATTTTTTCCCTCAGCTCGCTGGCTGCAACAAAAACCTGATCCACGGTTTCCCCGTACTTTTTGTATTCGTTGGGAACCTTTCCGGTTTTGATAGCCTCGCCCACGGTCTTGCCCACCATGGCTGCGGACAGGGCCGAGCGGGCCATTCCGATAGCTTTGATGTAGGGGGCGCCCAAGGCTATTCCCTTGAACATATGGTCCTCCAGGGCAAAGCCCCCGGCGATGGCCACAGGAGGAATGTAGGCGCCTTTGGCTGCCAGTTTGTCAAGGTATTTGACCAGCAGAGCCTGAATGTAGACGGTGGGAACGCCCCACTCATTCATCATTCTCCAGGGGCTCATTCCGGTGCCGCCGCCTGCGCCGTCAACGGTAAGCAGGTCCAGCCTGGCATCCGAGGCGTATTTGACTGCCCTGGCCAGGTCGGCCGGGCGGTATGCGCCGGTTTTCAGGAATATCTGCTTGGCGCCGCACTTACGCAGAACCTCCACCCTATTCATGAAGGACTCGTATTCCACCATGCCGATGCGGGAGTGACGCTCAAACTCACTGAAAGCTCCAGCCTTGTATGCTTCCTGAACCTTCGGATCTTCGGGGTTGGGCAGAACTATATAGCCCCTTGATTTGAGCTGGAGGGCTCTCTCCAGGGTGTTCAGCTTAACCTCTCCGCCTATGTCCTTGGCGCCCTGGCCCCACTTAAGCTCTACAGCATCAACGCCCAGTTTTTCCAGGGCGTATTCCTGCACACCCAGGGTAGTGTCTTCCACGTTGGCCTGTACGGCTATAAAGCCCTTGCCGTTGTACCACTTCTGGAAGTCCTTCACCCGGCGCTCAAGGTTGGGAGAGTGGACAACCTTGCCGTTCTTTATTTCAACATTGGGGTCCATGGCGCAAACATTCTCGCCTATGGCTATGCCGCAGCCGGAAATGGCCACGCCTGCAGCCAGGTGGTCCCAGTTATCAGCGGCCACGTTGGTGGACCCCATGGCGGCCACCACTATGGGCAGGTCCAGCTTAACCTCTCCTTTTGAGCCCACTGCTGTGGTAAGGTCCACGGCGGGGAAAATGGCCTTGTCGGGATTGGGCTCAATGCCTATAGCGCCTACTGCGGTGCCCATTATGTTAAAGTGCGAGTAGTCAACCGGGTAGTCCTTTTCCGAGGCAGCGGTAATTTTTCCAAAGGGCTGGGGATAAAGCACTTCTTTTGCGCGAACAGCTGATTTTCCAACCTCACACATCCCCGGGCACCCGTCAAGGCAGGTTACGCACATTCCGCTGTAGGGGCATCTGCTTTCTCCCGTGCGGGTGCGGGTAAGGGTAGCTGCAGTTGCGTTGATACCTTTGCTAAAACTCATTATAAACCATCCTCCTAAATAAATTGTTGCCGGGCGAAATTTACGCCCGCCGCCCCTTTCTTTTTTTACGGGGCTTTTTTCTGCTCTTTTTTAAAAACGCTTATTAAATATCCTCTGTTTATCTTTTTTAAGCCCTCCCCCCGAATCATTTATAATTTATTTAATAATTGGTTAGGTACTCATCAATTTCCCAGCTGTGGACCGTAGACTGGTACCTCTCCCACTCATCCTCCTTGGTAGCGGTAAACCTCCTGTAAATCCTCTCCCCCAGGGCTCCCCTCACCACCGAATCCCGGGAAAGAGCTATGAGCGCCCCCTCAAGGTTGCGGGGAAGGCCCTCCCTTCTGATCAGTTCCCTCAGCTCACCGTTCCCGGGTGGCATGTCATCGAGGGGCTCCGGGGCCGAAAGGCCGCGGCTGATACCGTCCAGGCCCGCGCAAAGGCAGGCCGCCAGGGCAAGGTACGGGTTACTGGAGGGATCCGGGCTCCTGATCACTATTCTGGTGCCCTCCCCCCTCTCGGCGGGAACCCTGATCATGGTGCTCCTGTTTTGCCGGGACCAGGCCGCCAGGACCGGGGCAGTGCCTCCTGCCATAAGCCTCTTGTAGCTGTTGACAGTGGGATTGGCCACCGCGGTAATGGCTGCGGCGTGATCCAGTATCCCCCCCATATAGCTGTGGGCAAGGCCGCTCAGCTGATACTGATCCCCTGCTCCGTCAAAGGCGTTTTGCCCTTTTTGGTAAATAGAAAGGTGGAGGTTTATACCTGACCCATTGCAGCCCCCCAGGGGGCGGGGCATAAAGGAGGCATGCAGTCCGTGCCTCTGGGCTATTGTCCTGACTACAAATTTAAAGGTGGTGATACTGTCGGCCATGGAAAGTACCGCATCTTCCTTGAGATATATTTCATGCTGGCCCGGCCCTATCTCGTGAAACGAGGTGGCCACATCAAAACCCATCTCCTGCAGTGTCAAAACCATGTCGCGCCGGGCGTTCTCCCCCCTGTCCACCGGGGTAAGGTCGCAGTAGCCGGCCTGGTCCTGGGTACTGGAGGTGGGCCGTCCCTGCTGGTCAACATGGAAAAGATAAAACTCTATTTCGGCCCCTGCCTTTACCTCCAGATCTCTGGCCGAATACTCCTCCAGAACCCTTTTCAGCGCTACCCTGGGGCAGCCCTCAAAGGAATTCCCATCGGGGTTGGCTATGTCGCAGATAAGCCTGGCCACGGCACCCTCTCTGGGCCGCCAGGGGAACACTACAAAAGTGGAAGGGTCGGGCACCAGATATATGTCTGACTCCCTGCTGCCCACAAACCCCTCGATGGCAGAGCTGTCAAACATAATCCTGCCTTCCAGAGCATTATGCAGTTCTTCCACCGTTACCGCTATGTTTTTTAAAAAGCCGGGTATACTGGTAAACTGAAGCCTTATGAACTTAACATTCTGATCCCTGACCCGGTCAAGAACGTCTTCCCTGCTGAAGGTTTTAATCATTTACACCTCCAAAACAAAAAAAGCCCCACACAGGCCTTTTTTTAAAAAAGCCTGCGCAGGACTCCATTGCCCTGAGATATTATACAAGAAAGAGTATACACCTGTGGCTGCCCGAAATCAATATTATATCTGTAAAAATACTGTATACATGAAAACTTGCAGGCGTGCTGTCTAAAAAAGGCGAAAGCCAGAATTCAGAAGCCGGAATGCCTGAACAATTCTGGCTTTATGCCTTTGCAGCAACTTTTTTAAGGTTCTGTCAGCGTGTTCTTCCCGGCAGAGGCTGGCATCTTTTTATATAATCCATGGCCACCCTGTAAAGAGGCACGCACTGGTCCATGCTTATTTTCTGAAGGTATTTGTAGGCCTCCTTCTCGGACATCTTTTTTCTTTCCATCAGAAGTCCCTTGGCCTTTTCTATAATCTTCCTGTTCTCCAACTCCCGGCGCACTTCTACCAGTTCCTTTTCCAATTTAAGGGCACGCTCGAAATTGGCCAGGGCTGTTTCTATAACCGGAAGCACAATGCCCTCCTGGAGAGGTTTGAGGAAAACCCCGTATACTCCCGGCAGGCGGACATACTCTTCTATATCTCCCTCGGTCTGTGGAACAATTACCACCACCGGAGCCACCCGGTGCTCGTAAATTATGCCGGTTAGCCCTATACCCTCGCTCCCGGGGATGTAGGGGTCCATAACGATCACCTGGGGATCGGACTGAAATATGATCTGCAGCGCTCCCCTGGCATCGGAAGCCTCCCCTACCACATGGTAATCGGCGTGGCGAAAAGCTTCTTTTAAACAGCGGCGATAGGCAGCGTCAGCATCAACAATGACTATTCGGGTTCCGAACATCCCGCCGCACCCCTGACAAAGTTGTATTTTACACGAATAATTTTAACACGGCAGGACCTGTTATCCTACCCTAAAATACGCTTATACTGCTATTCCTATACGGCCGGAATACAGAATTCGGAAGCCAGAAGTCAGAATGGTTTGGGCATTCCTTACATTTTGTTTCTCTGATGGTGTCTATACCGTATAAATATTCAGGCCTTGAGGGGAAGGGTGACGGTAAATTCGCTGCCCGCACCGGGCTGGCTCCTGACACTAACACTTCCGCCGTGCCTCTCAATAATCTTTTTAACGATGGAAAGGCCTATGCCGGCCCCCCCCACGTTAAGGGACAAATAGTTGTCCACCCGGTAAAACTGATCAAAAATACGCTCCTGCTCCTCCACCGGAATACCTATGCCGGTGTCCCGGACCACAACTACGGCACGGCTGTCAGATATCCCGGCGGCAATATCCACAGTTCCTTTTTCTGTATATTTAAGGGCATTGCTCATCAGATTGGCAAAGGCCTGGTGGAGCCTGTGCCCATCGCCGAAAACAAGAATACCGCCGGGTATGCTGGCGCTTACGGCAAGCTGCTTCCTTGACGCCTCGGCGCTGCAGCTTCCAGCCACCTGCAGAAGCAGTGACGACAGGTCGACATCCCTGAGGACAAAAGAATACTCGGTGGCCTCATAGCGGGCAAAATCGAGGAGGTCATCCAGTATTCTTTTAAAGCGATCCCCTTCCTCCAGGGCGCTGTCCAGGAACTCCCTCTGAAGCTGGTTTATTTCACCGGTGTCCCCTGAAAGAACCAGCTCAATGAAGCCCTGCATGATGGTAAGCGGGTTTTTCAGCTCATGGGTTACTCCTGAAAGGAAGCGTGACTTTATCTCCGCCAGCTTCTGTTTTTCAGTGATATCACGGAAAACCTCCACCCCTCCTATAACCACCCCGTCATCCCCGAACAGGGGCGCTACGCTGACCTCAGCGGCCACCCTGGTGCCATCACTGCGCCTGGCTCTCACCACTACGGGACTTTCCCCCGGAACTCCTTTTTCCATTGACTGGTGAAGGGGGCAGAGGCTGCTGTCGCACAAAGAATTACCGTTCATGTCCACATGGTTCAATATATCATCGGAGCACTTTCTACCCAGCACCTCACCGGCGGTGTAGCCGGTTATTCTCTCACAGGCAGGATTCCAGAACACAATCCGTCTTTCCCTGTCCGTCATATATACACCGTCATATACACTTAAAAGGGTTCGTTTGAAATTTTCCGAGTGGCTTAAAAAACTGTCTTCCAGAAAGCCGCTGCCAGACACCTTTATCAGCACCTCCTGCCCCCCGTCACACCCCGGAATTATATGTCGGATGTCCACAATAAACATCCTTTGATGCTAAACGGTAACACAATATTACTTTTTTGTCACTAGTTTTTTAACCGGTTAAACCGACCCCCATAGCCTTCAGCTAAAGTATGTCAATACGAAGGCGACCGGCATATATTGATAGGACCTGAGCTGCTATAAAGCTTAAAACCAAAGGGCGCCTGGAGCAGGCTGCCCTATTTAAGGGGGTTATGGACTGATGGGCATGGGAAGGCTGAAGAAGGTTTTCCCCGGGGGAAACACCAGTAAGGGCTTTCATTCCTTTTACGACTACATTATCGAGCCGGATGCCACCAGGATATTTGTAATCAAGGGGGGTCCGGGGGTAGGCAAGTCAACTTTTATGAGAAAAATTGGGGAAACTATGCTTAGCAGGGGCTACGATGTTGAATTCCACTGCTGCTCCTCGGACAACGGGTCACTGGACGGGGTGATGATTCCGGCCATCAGGGTAGCACTCCTGGACGGAACCGCCCCCCAGAGTGCGGTTCCCATTGTCAAATTGATAAACGCTGTTCACAGGGCCGCTGATACCGGGAAATATACCGGGAATCCGGCCCTTGATAATAATGTTCCGGCCCTCCACAATAACCTTGTCCACCAGCAAGCGTATCACATATTGCTTCTCCTCGAAAGTCAATTCTTCCAGCCGGCCTGCAAATTCATCCACCGCTTCCCGTAAAGCCTGCTGCTCTTCTTCCATAAGCTGCTGGCGGCGGGACTCTCCGTTTAATTCCTCCAGACGTTTTTCCATCCTGCCAATTCTATCTTTAATTCCAAGCAGTATCCTGTCGGCTTCTTCTTCCGGTATGGTGCCTTTCTGGTAACCTCTAATAATCCTGGCCCGTTCTGTGCTGGCTTCTTCCATCAATCGCCCCACTGTCATGATTTCATCATTTATTGATTTCAAATTATCACCCAGGCCCTGGTCCTTCAGCTCCTCCGCAAGCACCTTCGGGTCGGCCAGCCATCCGGCAACTTTATCCCAGACAATATTTTCTACCCGCTCAGCCGGCACATTAGAGGATGCGCATCGGTCAACGCCAGTAATGCCGGGACTTTTGGCCGTGCAGACATAGTACCTGTAATACTCCAAATGATCCTTAACTTTACCTTTTTTCCTTATCCTGTTGCCATGCATGGTATGCCCGCAGCCAGGAACACCGCACTGCACCATTCCGCTTAACATGTATTGCTCAATCGCCTTGCCCGGCCTCACCCGCCTGGCATCCCTCAGACGGTATTGAACTTCATCCCAGGTCTGACGATCGATTATCGGCGGCACCTGAGTGGAGCACCAATCTTCCCGGGGACGTTTCTTTCGGGAAATCTTTTCTTCCTGGGGACGGTAACGGTTATTTTTAACTCCAGTAGAGTCCTCCACCCGCAGGTGCAGGACACCGGTATAGGTTTCATTAGTGAGTATACGCCGCACTGTAGCCCTGTGCCACAGGGCTTCTTTATCTTTGTTCTTAGGCTCTCGCGGGGGCGGTATGCCCATGTCGTTCAGCCTGCGGGCCACCGCATAAGGTCCCACATATTGGCCAGGCCCGGCCTCCAGCACCCAGGAATACATCATGCGTAACACCCGGGCATCTTCTTCATTTATTATAAGAATATCCTTCTCTTTATCAAAACTGTATCCATAAAGTCTGGGGTTGTGGGTTAACAGACCCTTTTCGGCTTTTTTCCTTTTACCGTCATTAGTCCTCATCAGTATCTTAGCCTTTTCAAACTCGGCAATGGACCCTCTGAGCTGATAAAAAAGCTTACCGTCCGGTGTGTTTTTCCACTCAAAATTAATAAAATCTATTTTAACCTTTGCCTTCTCTACCTTTTCTGTAATGACCAGCTGATTCATTAGAGAACGGGCCAGCCGGTCAGGATCATAACATATGAAATAATCCACACCCCCCTGTTTTAGCCGATCCAGAACCATCATAAGCTCCGGCCGGTTAAGAATTTCGCCCGTAACGTCATCATGATAAACTTCCACTCTGCCACAGCCCAGCTCCCTGGCCCGCTGACGGCATTTTTCCTCCTGAACTTCGAGGCTGTATCCTTCCCGGGCCTGGTCCTCCGTGCTGACACGTATATAAATAACGGCAAGCAAGAAAACACCCCCTGCCTGATTAACAGTTTATTTTTCCAGATGGTGGGGTATTTTTCCTTCCGGCCAGACATGAGAGAACATACTTGGCAGCCTGCCTCAAGGCCCTTTCCTGCTGACCTGGTGTACCAACGCTTTCAACAGTTACCCGCCAGCTTTCTTTCTTGTTTCGGTCTTTTACGCGCTTTTTCAAGGCGTCACCCCCCTAATAGCCTATGCAGCCGCAGCTTTGTCCTATAGGTAAAATGGCAAACAAAAAGCCCTGGGTATTTAACCCAAGACTTCCAACGCTCCCTCATAAGATATTAAATTGATTGTTATTTTTCCTTATCAAAACAAGATAGTAGCACGTAACCGGCTACAACCCCGCAAATAATTTGCGGAGTCCACGACTGAGTAAGAAGTTGAGTCTTAATGGGTAAAAATTTTGAGATTGGCGAGAAAAATAATACAGGGATTATTGCCGTATATAGTGTTGGCGCGCCGATAGCGGCAAGCATTACCCAGTCCAGCTTCCACGAACCTGGTTTTCTTGTTTTATTGAGGACGCCGGGCAGAGCAAGAAGAGACCCCATGACCACAGGGAAAAATGATTGAAATATCATTAGAGGGTAGGAATTATAATCATTTAATATAAATAGCTTAAAATATCTTTCCCAATCCATGGCCTTAACCAAAATTGTAATGAAAACTACTATGTATAGAAAATAACCAATTAACCGCTTAATATTTTTGCTTGCCACAAAAACCTCCATTTTCCGTTTATTTTCTTTATACTAACATGTTTACCTATTTATGTCAGTTAAATTTTACATCATATCTTTCTTATATAAGTCTTTTGCAAACCCACCACTGTTCCACAATCTTTTCTTCCCGGAGGTTTATGTACCTTATCCTTATCCTTTTGCTTTTGCCCGGGCTAACTCCCAAGAATCCTTCAGTCACCGGAGCGAAGGCGGCGCACCGCCTACCTTCACCGGATTCGCGGCCTTCCAGACGGTATGGAGAGCAGAAAAGCTCTTTGCTGTCATACTGCCTGCACAGCCCGCACTGCTGGCTTTCACCGCCGCTTTGCCCGATTTCTTCCCAGGCCGGGTGCAGCCTGAAGGCATGGCTGTCTTCCCGCTCGTACAGCGTTATAACGCCAGCCTCATGAAGCGACAGGAGAAACACCCTGTCGTCGCTGGCCCAAAGTGTCACCGGAGGGACATCATTAAACCAGTCTTCGGGAACCTCCTCTTCCCCTTCTTCCGTGGGTGTGGCGGTATTATCAAATATTATGTTTGCATCATCCCTGACCATTGCTTTCTTGCCTTCCATGGCCAGCACCAGGGCCTGCGCCCGGAGATATTGCACCCGCATGTGCCAGGCTGTTCTTTCATCGTCCACATCTATATAGTCAAGTCCCAGCAGCAGGGCTGCCGCCCCGGGGATGGAGTCGGCTTCCCCCAGCCTGCCGTCAGGCAATTGCGCCAGTAGCGGCATAACAGGCTTTTCGTCCACATCGAGATATTTGCATTGCATCATTTATGGTTTCCTCCTTCCGGCTCCGGGCCGAAGACCCTTTCCATGCCGTCAAGGCTTATCAGCCATATACTTCCGGACTTTCTTATTTCATGAGTCTTGAACCTTTTCCGCTCTATAGCCTTCCTGACTGTCGCCCCGTCAGCCAGCTTCCACCTGGCCGCAGCTTCATTCAGGGTTAAAACCCTTCTTAAATCAATCTCTGTCATTTGTCCCGACCTCGTGACATATATTTTACTGTATTATACTTATGTCACGACATAGTGTCAAGATTTATCTTGTCTGCCACCGGCTGGTGGCATAAAGCCAGAGGGCTGCCGCCTTATCCCGGGAATTGTTGAATATTGCGTCAACGAAGCTCCTGACCTGGCTGTGTCCTTCGTCACCGCCGGACCTGGTGGTTTCCCCCAGTCTATTCGGATTCCCCGGTATGAACTGCGCCCTCTCCCTGGTGCTGTCGCGGTTTCGCCTGAGGTTTTCGGCAGCGTGAACAACAGCATTGGCTATTTTAACATTGGCCTGGATTTGTTTTGGGTCCAGCGTTCCATTAAAGTGCCGGAATTCAACGGTATTTTTTTGCCCCGGGCCCACGTTCCTGAGATTTAAGCCATAATACCTTGAGGGGGAGACTTCGGAAATAAGGCTGCTCTGGGGAACTCTGCGGTCCCTAAAAAATCTGTCCACCCCCCTGGGAGCAGGCGCGGAATAATTAAATCCTCCGCCCTCCCCCCGGTGCCGCCCCTGGCTCTCCCCGCCGGCCGCCATCCGGTATATAACATCCTCAAATCCGGCTGCAATTCTCGCCAGGCGTATCCACCGCCAGGTGCTCTCATCCAGCGGATCAGCTCCCACATGGACATGGCCGCCGCAGCGCATGTTCACCCGGCCCCCATTCCGCTTTACAATCTCGCAAACCTCCTCCAACTGCCGCCAGGTCTCCGGTGTATCCCGGAGGATGGGTGATATTACCTCGCCCCCTATATCTCCGTCAGAGACACTCCCGTCCCTTTCAACCGCCCACATTCCAGGAGTCCTGGCTGCGTGGTACCCGCTGCGCCTGGGGGTGGACACCAGGCCGGCCGCATGCAGGTCCCTGGCCACAGAGTTTATGTCAGCCCCTACAAATTCTATTTCAATGCCGAAGGTGTTCTCGGAGCCCCCAAGAACATTTTCGTACTCATACTCAATGTTGCTCCCGTCTCTGGCCAGCTCGTAAAGGGACTCAAAGGCATTTTCATCCCTGGAAAGGTATATGCCGTCATCGTGCTGCCTCTGGTACTCCTCCCACCTTGCCAGCCTCTCCCGGCGATGCTGCTCTTCAGCAGCATCCAGTTCCTGAAGATTACTGTACTCCTCGTTTTGCATACTGGTTTGTTCAGGGGCGGACACCCCTCCGGCCGGAGTATGGCTGCCGGTACTTCCTTCACCCCGCATACCAACAGCCCTGTTGAGAGCCTCCATGTGGCGGCAGGTACCTCTCCTGTATATATAGTCGGGGCAGCTGCACCGGTCTGTACTTGTTCTGTAGACCCTTCCACTGTTGCTTAATACATCAGCCTCGTCAGCCGATACAAAAGTAACGGTTAACCTATCGGTATCTCCCCGGGTTCTTGACGGGACTTCTACCTCAAATGGTCCGGTGACCAGTTGGTTAGCAGCTGCCGCATCCGTATCCGCCGTAGCAGCTATTTGATTCATGCTTTCCAGTATATCGTTAATTACTGAAGCATCACCGGAACCACTGCCTCCAGCACCTCCAGTACCACCTATACTTCCGGAACCCCCGGCCACTCTCCCGGGGCCAGCCTGCCCGCCGCCCCTTCCCGTTCTGCCCTTAGGCATCCTCTGTCACCTCGCCTTTGATGTCCATATAACACTTGGTAAATTCAGAGACGTTCAATAAAAAAAAGGCATCAAAATCAATGCCTTCAACAAATTCCTTTCTCCCGTCTGCCCTGAAGGTTTTTCCCTTCCTGGCCTTCATGAAAGCCTGGCTGTTCATAAAGCTTATATCCCTGCCGCCACTGCCTATCTCCCGCAGAACAACTCTGGCCTTTTTCGGCGAGCTCACCCCTACAATAATTATCCGGACATCACCGGGTATCCGCTCGGCCAGGTACCGTATCCCGGCCAGGTAACCCTTCCAGGACCCCAGTGTGTGCAGCCCGGTGCCAACCGTCTGGGTGGAGGCCGCCACCACCTGGATTGAGTTTTTAGTTATATAGTCAGCCCACCAGTCAAGGTCTTTTCGCTGATACCATGCCACGTCTGGAATTGCTTTTATTCCGAACTCCAGCATTTCCTCGTATAATCTTATGCACCGCCGAATGTTGATCAGGTGCTCATACCGGGGAGAGTCTTCATAAACGCTGAAGTTTGGACTGAAAACAATATCGAATTGTTTTAGATACTTATAAGAGCAAGCTCTGTTTTTCCATAATCCCTCAAGGAACCTATCCTGAACATAAAAATGTATCCCAACCCTCGTTTCCGGAAGAGTGTTTAACCACCGCTTTATATCTCCCACAACCGCCAGTGCGCTCGGCCTCAATCCGGAACCCGTGGAACTGAAGAACCTGGCTCCGTTCACCACCACCCAGGGCAGGGCGCCGGCGTCAGGCGTTTTTTTGAATCGATCCCCCGCGGCCGGTAAATAAATAGGTAATCCATCTATCCCTGCCGGCACGATGCTCCTCCCCTCTTTAAAGGAACTGCCGGCCAGGCCAACCTTCATAAATGCTTTTGTCCCGGGACGACGCGGGCAAATGTATCCACACGTACTGCAGTCACAACTGACTTTCCGCAATACAACACCGCACCCAGGACAACCGTCACAGTATACACCTAATTCCTGGCATTGGCCACAGTCAAACCTACATGCCGATATCATTGGAAAATACTCCGGATCTGTATTTTAATGCCCTGTCAGTCAGGTAGATCAAATACTCCTTTTCTTCCTTTTCAATGTTGGAATTCAATACTATGGGCAGTTGGCGTTCCACCAATCGAAGAACATCAACAAGTTGGACTACACCTATATGCCGGGCTTTTCTTTGTTTCTCTTGCTTCCCACTTATGGGATTGGCCATAAGTAATGCTGCCAATTCAGATTTGGTCATTGATTCTGTCATGAAGCCCCTCCAAATAATAATTCTTTTAATATCTTAAGTACCCGGTACCGCTAAATTTCTGGTAGTTTCATACATCTTAAAAATGCTTTCGCACATAAATTTTACAGCTCAATCAAACTGGAATGGTACGCTTATTAATTTATAAACAAGTTATGCTATAATAATAGTGAGGGGTTTAAAACCCCTCACTTAATTATATGGAGGACATACAAAATGCATACTATATATTATACAATTGGTTTAATAATATGCCTACCTTATATATTTTATATTACAATTAAGAATAATGGTGATTTAATAAAAACTATTGATCATTTAACAACCACCTGGAAGAACACAACAAAAGAAAATATTGACGACAATCAGGACATTCAATACAAAATAAGATTTGCATTATTTTTTCTATTTATTGCATTAGCACTGGTGGGAATTAAATATATTAAAGTGTTTTACATTGTCCTAGCGACTATATTCATATTATTTATTATATACTACATAATAAACCCCAAAGGCGTAGTAATGCATATTATATTTCAAATTAAACAATTATATCCACTTCAAAACAAAGTTAATAAAAAATAATGGTTATTTACTGTTCTTTTCATAAATATGGTTCATATATATCATATCATTCATCACCCTCTTAAAAAATCAACACTGTAAAACGGGTTAAACAATATGTTTAATTCATTATCTGATAATCTTATTCCGCTCTTATCAATCCACATCTAATTTGACCTCCTCATATCGCATGATCAGCAAAATGCTGTAGCCCTAACCTTTAAGTCTAGCAAGCATCCGCTGAGCTTCTAAAACAAACTCCTCCATTTCCCTTATCACCGACTGGCGCTCTGCAAGCCCCATCTTTCTGTACTCCTTCTGAAAGGAGTCAAACCCTTTTTTCCACCGCCCGGCTAATTTAGTCAGTGTAGACTGGGCTGGGAGATTGGCCAGGTACCGGCTGGCCCACTCGGTGGCCTGCTGCCCGGTCAGATTCTCGCCGGAGATTTTATTGAACAGCTCCTTTTGCCCCTGGGGGTGGTTTTTGAGGGACATCAGCGCCCGGGCGTGCATCTCGTTGAAGTCTTCCCTGCCGCAGAATATCTCCAGCATGTCCCCAGGCAGCTTGAGGATGTTCAGCAGCTGGTGGACCCGGACCTTTGAGAAGCCCAGGAGCTTCCCGGCCTCCTCCATGGTCATCTTTTTCCCCGTCTTTTGAGACTCCTCCATGATGTCCTTTATGGCCATGGCGGTCTCCAGGGGGGTGAGCCCTTCCCTCTGGACATTCTCCACCAGCGACTGCACCTTGACCTGTATGACCGATAGGTTTTCTTCCTTTATAACAGCCGGTATTGTTTTGTTGCCCAGCAGCCTGGAGGCCCTCCACCTGCGTTCCCCCGCGATCAGCTCGAAGGTCCCCCCGGGGACCGGCCTCACTATGACCGGCTCTATCACCCCGTGCTCTCTAATGGAGTCGGCAAGCTCCTGTATTTTCTTGTCGTTGAATACCCACCTGGGCTGCTTTGACCGGGGCTTTATCAGGTCCAGGTCTATATCCATATGACCGGTTTTTTTGGTCAGATGGTCAAGCAGCATTTCCTCCCGGCTACCCAACGGACTTACCTGCCTTTATCCACTCGGCCATCTCCAGCGCAAAGCTGCGGTACTGCTTTGCTCCGACGCCATGCTTGTCAAAGAGCACCACCGGCTTCCCGGCCTCCTGGGACTCAATAACTGACGAGTTAACATGTATCTGGCTTTTGAATACCTTGTCCCCCAGCTGCTCCCGGAGTCTGTTCACCTTTTCCTCATCCCTGCGCCGGTAGTCCACCATGGTGGGCAGCACCATCCAGTCTTTTAGATCCGGATTAAGCCTTTTCTGCACCAGGTCAAAAAAGGTTATTATCCGGTCCAGGCCCTTCCTGGCAAACCGGAAAACCTGCACCGGTATAATCACATAATCTGCGGCGGCAAGGGAATTGATCACTATCACCCCCAGGCTGGGGGGGTTGTCCAGTATAATATAGTCGTACTTGTCCAGCGATCCAGCCAGGGCATGCCTCAACTGCTGCTCCCGGCCGATCAGCCCCATCAGCTCCGACTCGGCGGCGCTAAGATCTATGGTGGCGGGCACAAAATACAGGTTTTCAATAGCCGACTCCCTGACCACCTCCTCCAGCCTGGCCCTCCCCATCAGCAGCTCATATGTCCCGGCAGCCTCCTCCTCCACAAAGCCCATGGCCTCGGTAAGATTCCCCTGGTGGTCCTTGTCTATCAACAGCACCCTGGCCCCTGAAGCCGCCAGGCAGGCCCCGGTCTCTATTGCAGTGGTAGTCTTGGCGCAGCCGCCCTTCTGGTTGCATATAGCGATTATCAATGCTTTACTCATAATCTACCTCCATTCATTTTGGGTAATAAAAAAAGAGCTCATTATATGCTCTCTTAATGATACGCAACAAAATTATTTTACAACTAACGCACCCCGTTAGCTTAATAACTTCAACAAAAAAGCACTCCACCATAATGCTGATAACATTTATCAGGTAAAAAGGAATATCCTGTTTGTTTTTGTAAATAATAAAAGTCGGAGGTGCGACATGGATAACAAGAAAGAAAGAAGAAAAATTAGCATTGATGAAAATGGCGATTATATTGTTCCAAAAGAAAGAATGGAAGAATTGTTAAAAAATATTGATGAACTTGCAGAAAAAACTGGAGAAGCTGGTTTATCAGGAAAAAAGAATTTCTGTTGTTATACTACTGAGCCTTATGCACCAACGTCGATATTAGACTATCATAACTATAGGGAACATGCAGAATGGATTGCTGAAATGAAATGTGAAGCAAAATTCGGCATAAATAGTAGCGTCAAAAAAGGGCATTGTGATGATGTTTTATGCCACGACCATACAAGATTATGCGATTGACCCAAAAAGCAACCTTTGATTATTTATCTTTAGGTTGAATGAGGCAAACGCATGAAGATAAAAGGGTCATACATATTGGATATGTCTAGTATGTATGACCCTTATTTTGTTTCTTGTTGAGCTAAACTACCCGTTAGTTTAAGAAGTTACACAGTATTACCATTACATACCGTTAAACACTTTTGCTAGAGCAGGAATTTTCCCGGACAAACCCCAGCGATACGCCTGGGCCACCAGGGAAACTAACTGTAGCGTTGATCCCATGCTGAAGCCTTCTGATGTAATGTCTACCTTCGGGACTTTATTGCCTTCTTCATCTTCCCAACCACCCCAGCTGCGCCCACCCCAAAGTCCAAAGGACCAATATATTGCTGTGCGGTGGCCATGACCAAAATCTGTAGAAAGAATGCCGTCCCAATTAATCTCACGATTAACGGAATTAATATGGGGAGCCGCCTTACTCCGCAATTCAATGTCTGCCGTCAGCATATAGACAGTGGAGGCCCACTCTTTATCATCACGGCGCTTTACAGGGGTAAACACCTCATAAGCCTTGAGGTGGTCTTGGTCAAGGAATATAAGCCCGTGGCTGTAGATAAAATCTATGCTATAAAAAGGGTTAAATAATCGGTCCATTTTTTAATAATCCTCGCAGGCAAAATAACTGGGCACTTCGGATTCATCCTCCAAAAACTCCCTAATCGTTTTCCTCTCTTTTGTTCCATCATCATTATGGAGGGTAAACTCCCTGTCCATTTCTTCCTCTTTCACGTAATAATCCATAAAATCCTCAAAACTGTTGCCTGGATTTTCTCTCAAGTATCGCTTGTAATCTTCATCTACACTGTTTTCACCCACATATTCCCTATAAAACTCAAAAGCCTGCTCTCTGCTCTCAGCCACAACCCACTCGGAAACGCCGTTCTCATTAATACGGAACATTTTTTTATTAGGCATTAATGACCATCCTTTCTTAGTGTATTTTTTACATTCTCCATTATTATTGGCCAAGTGGAATATTTGATGACGTAGTTGTTACAGTAAAACACTGTTATAATAAAAAAAAGTCCCTATAGGACTTTCTACCGAAACAGTAATCATATTTTCAAGATAATATTTGGCTTATCCATAGCAGAACTTATTTATAGTAGGTGCTTACCTGAAGTAATAGAATAGACAGTAATCCAACCACAAGGAGAAGAGAAATACTTATGGTAGTCATTCCATCTTCTGAAGAGCAGCGTGAGACTAAGTTTAACTCATTTCCATTCCCTTTAAAATTATTTGTCATCTCTATGGCTTTGTCCTCTTCAATCTCTGGGATATACGATATCTTTACCAAATATGGACAATTACCTTCATTTCTTTTTTTATTTTCTTTACTAGCCATCCTTAAAATAACCACCATTCTTCATGAAAATATTCATAAAAAAACATATAATCTATGCACCGGAAACAGCGGGAAAATTTATTATAGTTGGACAAAGCACTCATATTTTATGCCTGATAAAGATTGTCCGGCATCCTTATACAAGATAGATTTATTATCGCCATTAGCCCTAACCTTTTTGCATGGGGTGCTTGCGTGTTTACTAATTTATCTATTTCCGTCTGTCTTTGTAAGGGATTTAATGCTTTGCTCATTGGCACTAAATTTTTTGGGCTCGATGAGTGATTTATATGCCTTTTACAAACTTAAAGGATTTGATAACTCCTGGATGGTCACATATAATATTGAGCATATCATTATATACAAGAAGGCTTAATTACAGTCTTTCATGAAATCAAATTAAATACTATCTGGTCAAAGTAATAAATGTATCCAACATTACTCTCATTTAATTATGATGACTTTTTACCCACCATCGGAGACTTTATCCTTCAATAGATAAGCCCGCTATAAAAGGCGGGCTTATCTGCTTTGCTTTACCGTAAAACCCCCGAGCGGATTTCAGTGTCCAGGTCAAAGACCTCATTTTCCACAGTAATCGTTATCCTGTCCCTGTTGTCCGGAGGGTAAATGTCCTCCGCCCCTTCCGGCCAGGCCTCTGCGTCGATGTGGTACGTCCCCGGCCTGGCCGGGTACCCGTATTCAACCTTCCCGCTTTCACCGGGGCCCAGCTTTAAGTCTATGGGGAAGCCGTCCTTGATGGACCCGGTAACGTCAATCATCCATCCTTTCTTTTTTAAAGCACTTTTTTTGCACTTTTGACCGGCTTTACTGTACAATATCAATATCGCCATGGCTCTAATATTTTAATAAAGAGGTGCTGAAGATGCTTACCCATATTGTCCTATTTAAATTGTCTGACCGTTCCAACGTTCAAAAAGCCAAAGAAACTCTTTTAAGTATGAACGGTAAAATTCCCCAACTGCGTCACCTTGAAGTAGGTGTTGATATCCTGCAGTCCGAACGGTCCTACGATTTAGCCTTAATAACAAAATTTGATTCGATGGACGACATGAAGGCATATCAGGTTCATCCGGTTCACAAAGCTGTTTCTGATTATATGACATCTATAAGAGAATATGCTATTACGGTAGATTTCGAATCATAAAGTTAAATAGCATTAATCACAGGAAGCGCATTAGCCCACAGCGGGTATATTGCGCTTTTTCTTTGTTATACGACATACTTAAAGTACTTGTATGGGTTCTTCAAAGAATGTAAAATATTAATATACCAAGATTACTCTAAAGAGGTGTTTTCTTGATTTACTTAAAGCTTATCTTTGTTATTTTAATAATTATACCTATAGCTTTTTTTGTCGGATATAAATTAAGAACAGTCATCCCTAAGAAAAAAAGGTTAGCCACAGGATTTATCGTAGCTTTTACTATCCTAACAATATTGTTGGGGATAGACTTATTAGTGCCAACAATAAATATTTCTCAAACCGGTATTGGAACTGCTATTGCTATAAGTTTTCCCCTCGGTTTAGCTGGGCCACCTTTTAAAAAAAATTAGTCCATTTTTAAATGCATAGTATTACCATAGAGTTCAATTAAACTATTTTGGTTTTTTAAAAAATGAAAGCAAAACAATAAACGGCTTAAAGCGCCGGGGCTCATATCCGGCGCTTTATCTATTGATTTACCGTAAAACCCCCGAGCGGATTTCAGTGTCCAGGTCAAAGACCTCATTTTCCACCGTGACGGTTATCCTGTCCCTGTTGTCCGGAGGGTAAATGTCCTCCGACCCTTCCGGCCAGGCTTCGGCGTCGATGTTGTACGTCCCCGGCCTTGCCGGGTAACTGTATTCAACCTTCCCGCTTTCACCGGGGCCCAGCTTTAAGTCTATGGGGAATCCGTCCTTTATGGCCCCGGTAACGTCAATCACCCCCGGAATGTCGTCTTTCCTTGTTACCGTGGCCGTTAGCTGCACCGGGGTGGGGTCACCGTCTATGGAGGTATATGTGGCCTCGCCGGACTGCAGCTTTATTTTTATGTCATAGCCCAGCTCTTCCACTGTCTTTTCCATTTTGTTGTTGTCATAGGTGTTTTCATCCCACATCACCTTTACATTGCCCAGGGCCAGGTTGGTAAAGGCGGTTAGAACCGTTCTCCCCCCGGCCGCCGTGTAGTCGAATTCCACCAGGTATTCTTTGCCGTCTTCGACTCCTGTTAGGACAGGGAATTTTGTCCCCCTGTAGTCAATTGCCGGGAGTGGCTGGCCGTTCATGGCCAGGTTCTGGACCGGTGCGCCGTTCACCAGTACCCCGATGCCAGCAGCCGACAGTTTAAGGGGTGTGTCGGTTTTTATTTTGCCGTTGAATTTGATCTTAAATTTCCCGTGGTAGGTCTTGCCCGGCTCGGCCTTTCCTGTGACCCCGGTGTCCAGGTCCTCCACCGACAGGTCCAGGGTGTGCAGCAGCCTCCAGATGTAAATGCCTACGTCGGTGGCGGCCACCATGGTGTCCCTGTTGGCCGCCAGTTCTCCGGACACCCCGGAGGCGTACTGGGTCCCGCCGGTGGGGCTGGTAAAGGCTATCTCCTGGGCGCAGGCCGTGGTCCCGTCAGCCGGGTCCAGCATGGCCAGGTAGGCGCTCTCATTGCCGTATCTGCTGGTGCCCTCCAGTATCCCGGCCCCTCCGTCAGAGCTTCTTATAACCACCGGGGCGGTCTGGGCGTTGGTCTGAAACTGCTTTATCCATTCCGTTTTGCCGGTGCTACGGTTTATGGCAATGAGGGAGCCCTGCTCCCCCTTCCGGCCCACCGCCGGGAAGTATACCCGGGAGGAAGTCAGGGCCGGGGAGCGGTTGGAAAAGGTTCCTTTAAGGTCTCCGTTATATAATACATGCTTGTTCCTAACCACATCATAGCCATACACCTGGCTGCGGCAGTCACCAAAGTACAGCACGTTCTTTTCCACCGCGAAACTGCCCACAAGGCCGCCTGATAACGGAATGGCTGTCTCGGCATCCTGGCTTATCTGCTCCACCTGGCCGTTTTTATCTATCCCCAGTATATTGTTGAGGTTATATATACGGAGTTCTCCCCTGCTGGTCCCCTGGTCCAGGCCCACGGCGAAGGACTCATATTTGCCGTCTCCGTCCAGGTCCAGGGGGGCCGGTGAGGAAGATGTTCTTCCAGAGCCTGTGTCTATATATGCTGTACCGCTTTCCCCACCTTCTTTCAGGGGATCAACCAGCAGCACCACCTTGGCGGTGTTCCCGCTGGTGGCCACCACCACCTGGTGGCCCTCCCACTCCATGACCAGGGGGGCCGAGGTTACGTCGGTGGTGTGCAGCAGGTCTTTGCTCTTATACAGCCTGGCCTTCTTAATGTCGGTAATATCCACAATGTCCAGGTACGGCCCGTAGGCGCCGATAAAAATGTACTTCTTCCCGTCAGGCGTTTCATAAAAGGTGGGATGGCTCTTGGTGGGCGCCGTTCCGGAAAGGGGTATGCTCCAGTCCGGGTCAATGGTCTTCATATTTTGGTCCAGCAGCTCCCCGGAGAGAAGGCCGCACATCACATACCCGTTCAGCCTGTTGTTTTCCACAGTTATGACCAGCTGCTGGCCGGCCATGTCAAATTCCCCCTCCCAGTGCCGTCCGGCGTCCAGTATGAGGGGCTGGGAGAAGGAGGCCCCGCCGGCCTCGTGTATGTACATAAGGTACAGCACCCTGCCCTCCACGGAATTGTCCCGGTTCCTCTCATCGGTGGAGCCGAAAGTCCTGACCTCATCAGATGTGGCCGCCAGGGCAGGGATACAGGTAAACATTATAAGAAAGGCCATAAGAATTAGCAGCAGTAAATGCTTTTTCATACTTTCCTCCTGTTTCTTTCCCCATTGAAAAAGAGAGCCTCTAAAGACTCTCTTTAAGGATCTTTTCTACTGTTTAGTGTACTACAGTGTCTGGACCGAGGGGCGGTCCTGTAGGCTTTGTGGTATCCAGTCCTCCACCAAGATCCCTTGGCACATCAACCACGTTATTGTTAACTGGCGATGCTGTTGGAGTTTTATCCCCAAAATAATACTCGTAAATAAAGTTGTCGTTTGGAGCCCTGTCCCCCGGCCAGTAGACCAGCACCATCTCTGTTTCGCCCACCCATTCCACCTTAAAGCCCAGGGCCTCGGCCACGAACCTAGCCGGGAGGTAAACCCGGTCCTTCCTCATCAGCGGGGCCACGTCGGTGGGTGTGACCTGGCCGTTGACATCCATTTCCCTTTGCCCCACCGTCAATTTTACCTTCAGGTCAGGAGTCGCCAGTGTAACCGCCTGGGCGGCGTCATCCCACTTAATGTGCCCGTCAGCTATACCAAGGGCATTGGCCAGGAACCTCACCGGAACGTATGTCCTGTCATTTTCCATAAAGGTGGCTGCGTCCATCTTTACTCCGGGGGTCTGGTCGTTCAGAAAATACTCGCTTCTATCCAGCGGGAAGACCACCCGGTTTTTACTATCCTGCCCCGCCAGGACCGCCCCGGTAGGCAGGGGGGCCATATACATATCGGCCGCCTGCGACACTGCGGGCTTAAGGTTAATTGTTAGGAGCACAAGGGCAAACAATAAGCCAAAAAACATAAAAAGCCTTTTCATAAAATCAAACACCTCCTGAAAATCACCCGGGTCTTTATTAGCCACAGAGGACACAGAGATCACAGAGAATTCACTCTTAGGCATTACTCTCAGGTCTGAAACAGAGTCAGCCCTTGCCAATCTATTTAATAAAAACCTCATATATCATTCAAGCAGACCTTAAAAAACTCTGTGTCCTCTGTGTTCTCTGTGGCTTAAAAAGGACCGCATTTTCATTCTGATTACCAGCATAAGCCCTTCTTGACACTTTTGTTTCGATGAAGGATAATACAAATATATGGGAATACTTTTAGCTAACATAACGGCTCGTGTGCCTCGACCTGTCGGGGTTTTTATCTAAGGCCCTTGAACTGTTTGCGTCAGTTCAAGGGTTCTTGATTACTTGCCGCGATTAGTCAAATGAACAACGAGGGTTAGAAGGAGTAGTACCGCTATTACGATTTGTATTGAATCGCCAATAGTGACCATCCGCCCCACCCCTTTTCTGTGGATGTTTCCATCCCCGGCAGGTGAGGCCCGTCAGTTAGTTATTATGTATTCCCATTTTCCATTTTATCACATTTTTCTTATTCTATCACATATTGCTTTCACTGCAGCCTGGCATACCCCAGCCTCCTCCGGCCCCTGGCCGTGCCTTCGGCCAGGGAGGGGGGCGAGGCCGGGAAAAAGGACGGCCTTGGCTCGGCGTTGGTAAGCTGAACCTTCTCCCGGGGATACCGCCTGGGCAGGTCCCCCGGGGCCGAGCACCCGTATGGAAGCTGCAATATCCCCTTGCTGTCGTAGTGCTGCATGCACCAGTGGGCCAGCCCGGTTCTGCTTATGGAGGCCGGCCTTTTCTTTAGCTTTCTCTGGCTCTTAGGGCTGCCCGGCTTTATGGTGCTTATCCTGCGCCCTTCTGAGGCCGGGGGCCTGTATGCCCCGGCAACCCGCACCACTCGGGGCAGGGCTTTTTTAACATCCTTCTGGGCCATGCCCAGCCTGCGGGCAATTTCAGCTAACCCTATACTTTTCCTGAACATCTCCCTGGCCAGGTCCTCCATACTGCAGCCCCGGGTCCCCTCTATGACAGCCCTTACCTCCAGTTTTCTCAAACCTGTAATCCTGGCTATCTCCGCCACCCCGCAGCCCCCTTTGAACATCCTCCCGGCCACATGATACCTGAAAATGTCTGTTATCAGCTTCCATCTGGCTTTATTATTAATTGTTTGAGATATTATTTTAAAAAGCATTTCTTCCTCAGCATTACTCAAGCCAGGCAGCGCCAATCCCGAGCCTTCTTTATCCTTCAGCTTTTTGATTGCCGTTTCAACACTCCGCACGCTTATTCTCAGGTCAGAGGATATGTTATTCTTATCAATCTTACCTTGACTTAATATGCACTGTGCTACAGCCAGCACTGCCCCTCCCAGCTTACCCCTTTTCTTATCCGGTTTGCATTTTTGGTAATTAATGTCATTTATTCTTCGCATTGCATCATTTTTTTGTATGTTTTCGTTGTGATCATAGGATGGCCATAGGGACTGCCGTGTCATTTAAAAACACCCCCCTGGTTCAATATTAAGATTTGGGCTTCCCGCGACCACATCAATATGGTTTCGCCCGGTGGCCACCCGGGCTCGTCAGGCGGGACTTGGTATAATATGGAGGATTTTTACCTTCTCTGGAGAATTATATAAATTATGCAAACAGGTATTTCCAGCACTTTTAGCGTAGGAGTGATTAAAATAAGCGAGATAACTAAACAAACATTAGACAATATTCTCCAGTCACAGAGCTCAATTGGATACTTTAAAAAGATGCATGGTATAAGAATTGAGTTTCCAAAAATCAAATTATATCCCTGGCTCAGTTACGCTGAGTGGTATGAAAGGTTGATAAAATCAGCAGAAAGGAAAATTAGTGAATGGGAACGGCTTCATAATATAAAAACTTCTTGTCAGGCTGGATGCTATTATTGTTGCAAACAGCCCGTTGTAATTACCGGCATTGAGGCTAAATTAATTGCAACATGGATTATTGAGTACAAACCATATCTCAAAAATGTTTTATCCGAATGGATGACTAGCTTTGATAAATCTCTGTTAAACACGCCCCAATCAGACCAAAATCTTATAGCCTCATACCGTAAAAAGTATTTTCAAAATCAATATTACTGTCCGTTCCTTGAGCAAAACGAATGTTCAATCTATCCTGTTCGCCCGATTAGTTGCATATCCTATCTTTCGTACAGTGATCCACAAAAGTGTTCAATAATAAACGACCCAGATACATGCTTATCATTAGATAGTATGGATTATTGGATGTTCATGCAAATGAAACTATGCTACATGGTAAATCAATCTAAGTTGACAACCATTCCAGGAGAAAGAGAAATTAGTCTGCTTCCTGTCCGGTTACATGCTCTTTTATGTCCGTAATAGCCATTACTATTTTAAAAAAGTTACTCCAGCTCATACCAGCCCCGGTAGTACCAGAAATCCAGCCCGCCCCCGCTTTTGTTACTACACAAAACTGGTTTTTATTAAGGAAAGGGCAGCCTTTAGCTTCTTTTGGCTTTTCACTCATACACTTCACCCCCTTTCTTTTCCGCTCCCCACCAACACTGGCTCGAAAATCTTGCAGTCAGTGTAGTACACAGCCAGCTGGCCGAAAATCTTTTCGAAACAGACCAGCTCTATCCCGTAAACCCCTTTAACCAGTGTATTGCCGTGCATATAACTGTACGTTTTATGCAGGTGGCCGTGGAATACCGCCTTGGGGCTATGCCTGTCCAGGAACCTGCCCAGTTCTATAAAGCCCCTGTGAGGATCGGGGTACTGGCATCCCTCATCGTGGCAGGCATTATATCCCTTCCCCCCGCCGATCCTCCGGGTCGGTGGCGAGTGGCTGATAATAAAATCTGCCCCGGACACCTTTCCCAGTACCCCGGCCGCCTCTTCCTCAGTCAGCAGCCACCTGCTGTCAGTCCCTTTATAGCGTATGCACCCGCCAATCCCGCCAAAAGTCATTCCTTTTACCTTTACCCTCTGGCCGTGTATATCGAGGGCGCGGCTATTTCCATATGTATTGTCATAGTCATGATTACCGGCCACCCCGTAGGCCGGGATACCCGGCAGAGCCTCTAATACCTGGTTGACCGCCGCCTCTCCGTTATCTCCCAAAAAGAAAATCACATCAATGGGAAACCGGAAATAGTAATTGTTTTCGGGGATATCGCCATGCATATCCGAGACAAACAAGACATTGGTTTTATTTTTGCCACCAAAAAACACTTTTCCACCCCTGATAACATGTTGCTCCTATGTTTCGGAATTGAAGGTAATTTTTGCATTTATGTAGAATTTATTTAATTTTATGGATTGCTGTGCTCTTGATATTTTTAAATCCCTTGAATAATGCCGATGAGGGAATTAGTCTTCGTTCAACCTACACCTTTTATATGCTTTTAGCACGTCATCCATGGTTACCCCGTATACTTTGCTTAGTTTCTCAGCAATATCTAATGACATTCTTCTTCTGCCGTTTTCAAGCAATGAAAGATAACTTTTTGATATACCAACCAACTGAGCAACTGATTTCTGAGACTTATCGCCTCTAAGGTTTTCTAACGTAGCCATTTATGGCATTCCCCCATTATTTGCACTGTGTAAACTTTAAAAAAATTATAGTTTGCATATTGTAAATTGTCAAGGTGTCTTCTCATAATTTTTACATTCTTTTCCGAGTGCATTATTGTGTTTACATATGGTAAACTTTATAATGTATGTGAGGTGCCAATATATGACTGATTTCTCCAAGAGACTCAAAGGTTTAAGAAAAAGAAAGAATATTTCCCAGGAAGAACTAGGCAACTCTATTAACCTTAGTAAATCAACAATCTCATTATACGAATCAGGGAAAAGACAACCTGATTATGGCACTCTTAAAGAAATAGCAGTTTTTTTTGATTGTAGTATTGACTATCTTTTAGGTAAGACCGAAATACAGGACCCACCTGAGACAATAATAGATAACGCCCTTCAAGATGACCCGGAACTTATGGAATTCTGGTTGGAAATGAAAAAGCGGGAAGACTTGCAACTACTATTTAAGCAGGTGAAGCCCATGACTCCGGAAGGGGTTAAAAAGGTTATCAGGGTCATAAAGGCCATGGAAGAGGAAACACAAGAAGGCTGAGAGCTGCCGCCCAAACAGGGTAGCAGCTCTCAGTCTTCTTAAGTCATATGACATTATTCGACATTTTTATACATATGTTGCACAAGAACAGCTATCTTCAATTTGTGAGGTGTTAGTGAGAGAAAACTAATAATACCCGAACCATAATGGCAGTTTTCAGACATGATTTTAACCCTTTCAGACATCATATACCATTATTTAGACATTCTGGCAAATATGGAAGGATTAATTCTGTCGATTAAAGAAGAACATTGTTAGGGCCTAAAGTCCTAAAGACCGACAGCTGCCTTTGTGGGGGTACCTATACCTATGGATTCTAAAACTATGACAGCATGGCCAAGGCACAATCTGCTCCAGGCCCTTTCCAGCGGAGAACTGAAACCCGAAGAAGTAATAACCACCCTAAACATACACACCAAAGTAGCCGACATCGGCCCCGAGGCCCTGGGCTTCGTCTACCGGCGCACCGATGGAGTAATAGTAATCGTCACCAGTGACGCCCTCCCCCCCACCAACGGCAGCAGGTCATAATGCACGAGCTGTACCACATCCTCAAGCACCTGCCCAATATGCCGCGTATAGTTGGTGTCAATATGATGGACGAGCAGTTTGAGGAGGAGGCGGATGGGTTTGGGGGTGGGGATATTCAGTAATGAGATATTTTTTCTTGGATCAATGCTTTAAGATTTTAGGTTTTAAAAAGCAATTAAGTCTATTTGATGTTTCACAAACAGCAGATAAAGGATAATTTGGAGGTATAATATGTCGGTAAGTGATTATTTCCAAACTTTTTGCACCAATTTACGAATGAGCAGTGAAACCATAAGCAAAATTCAAAATAGGTATCGCCAAATAACAAAGAGAATTAATTTAGATTACTACAACAGCAGCTCTGAAACAAATAATAGTTTATATGTAGGGTCATACGGCAGGGGAACAGAGATTTTTACAAGTGATATTGATATAATCGTTCAATTACCATATGAAACTTATGTTAAATTCAATAATTACACAAGCAATGGCCAATCAGCCTTATTGCAAGAAGTAAAAAGTGTTCTACAAAAAACATATAGCACATCACATCTAAAGGGTGATGGACAAGTAATTGGAATCAACTTTACAGATGGAATTAACTTCGAAATAGTTCCGGCTTTCGTTAATACTAACGGCAGTTATACTTATCCAAACTCAAACAATGGGGGAAGCTGGGAAGTGACTGACCCCAAAAGTGAAATTGGTGCCATTAATTCAATGAATAATGAAACTAATAAAAATTTAAAAAGATTATGCAGAATGGCACGTGCTTGGAAAGATAAAAATAGTGTCTCTATGAACGGCATACTTATCGACACATTAGCCTATAAATTTATAAAAAACTGGCAATATAAGGATAAATCATATTTGTACTACGATTTCATGAGTCGGGATTTTTTTGAGTATTTGAAAGATTTGAGCACTGAGCAAAATTATTGGCTAGCACCAGGAAGTAATCGTTATGTTTATAAAAATGGTAATTTCCAAAATAAAGCAAAGAATGCATTTGAAGATGCTAAAGAGGCAATTTCTTATGAGACAAATAAACACTCTTATTCATCCAAACAAAAATGGAGGGGAATATATGGAACGAAATTCCCTGAATAACCAGGGATACAAATTGGAGTCACAAATTCGTGAGGCTTTCGGAAGAGTAACTTATACACAAACTTGCCACGAAAAAAAAATACAGAGACTGCTTAAAATAAATAATAACATAAAAGTCTGGCAGATAATATTGTCTGCCGTTACTACAGGTAGTTTTCTGGCATCATTAATAACATCTGAAAAAATTTCAGGAATAATAGGAGCATTATTTTCTTTAACTTTACTAATTCTAAATACTTATAATAAAAACTTTATTCTGGCCGAGACTGCCCAAAAGCACCAGCAAGCATCCGATTTGCTATGGAAAATTAGAGAAGAGTATGTTTCTTTACTGACTGATTTTGAAATATTAGAGCCAGAGAAAATCATGGGTAAAAGAGATGAACTACAAGAACGGACTGCCGAGGTATATTCAAATTTCCCTAGAACAGATCCAAAGAGCTATGCTGAGGCTCAAAAAGCTTTAAAAACAGAAGAAGAGCAAACTTTTTCAGAAAAAGAAATAGATATTATGTTACCCAATTCAATAAGAAGATGCATTAGAGATATTACATGACTATTTGACTAAGAGTGTCAGTGGACAGTTCTCTGTTTTTTTCTCTGATTATAAGAAAGCCGGTAACAGGTTATCCCGGCAACCCATAGTTACCCATAGGTCGCCAAGCCGATAATGGACCCGCTGCCCTGATTAGAACCTACCGGCGCGCTTAAGTAACTTTTATCATGACCAGTCAGGCCCTCCCCTCATCCTCCGCCAGTAGGTTATTAGACATGAAATGTTTGGCATCCTGAAAATCTGTCATAAATGCCCCGCATATTTGGCTCAATACATGAACGAGCAATGTTGATGGTTTGTTGGATGATTTTTTTGATTGGTGGGAATAAGGTTTATAGATACCTTAATCACTTGACTATATTAAATTATTAGCCAAAGATACGTTTTAAAGGAGATAGATAACCGTGGCGGATCAATTAATGTCACTTTCCAAGATTTTTTCGGAAAAAATATTTAGAATACCAGACTACCAAAAGAGTCAGGGGACGGTTCTGCGACTCGTTGCCGAATTACATGATTACATGTTCCAACTTATTGCAGTCAAAAACTCCAACACCAAGTAACTCATATAATGGATGGAAACGACCTGGTCCGGACTTGCCGAAATCTAGTTCAGAGAGACGTTATAAAGGGCTAATCGGAAATAAAATTTAATTAGATAACGGCTGCAACGGTTGGTTTAGAATAAAAAAGAGGTGATTTTATGAAAATAACAATGACTATCAACAATATTAAAAACATTGATTATGGAGAAATAACCATACCAATAGAAAATGATATCTATGCTGTAGTTGGCAACAATGGAACCGGAAAGAGCACTATAATGTCTTGTTTAGCACAATTGATTTCTAGACATAATTTGGGCCTTTTAAGAAAGGAAGATCATGGAGAAGGCTCATATATAAGCTTCGAAACTGATAAAAATAAGGATGTTTGGACTTGTACAAATAATTTTTGGAGAGCAGACACCTTCCCCCATACTAATCGATTCAACGGAACATATGAAGGAAGCTTATTTTATGGTATGCGATTTATTGATTCAAAAATCGTTGATGAATTGATGCAGAATGGCAAGATTGAAAAAACCGATATCGTTGACGCAGACATATATATTATTGATCACCTTGGAGAAATAGTATATGGAGATAAAAATCGTTATTCTAATTTAAAAAGATTAAGAAATAAAATAATTAGAGATAGACTGGGCTTACGAAATACACCTTATTTTATTGAAGTAAATTCACAACTCATTAGCCAATATCGCATGAGCTCTGGAGAATGTTTATTAGTATCATTATTGCATTTTATTTACAATTCTCTCGTTAGAAGGTCTTTACCTACAAATGAGCCTATACTAATGTTAATTGATGAGATAGAATTAGCCTTGCATCCTACAGCCATAATGAATTTAATAAAGTTACTAGAAGAACTTGTAGAATCTTATGATAATTTAACTGTCATTTTGACTTCTCATTCACCAGAAGTTATTAGAAAAATCAAGCCGAGAAATATTTTTAAGCTTGAAACTGACAAGAGTGAAGCAAATAGTTTTATTGTTTCAAATCCATGCTATCCAAGTTATGCAATAAGAGACATTTATACTCATGATGGCTTTGATTATCTATTATTGGTAGAGGACGAATTGGCAAAAATAGTTGTCAAAAAAGCGCTAGAAATATTAGAGTTAGAAAATAGCCGGCTTGTAAATGTGCTACCCGTAGGAGGATGGAACAATGTATTAAAAATGCAATTTGAACTGCTAAATAACAATATATTGGGTGTCGGCAAAATGGTATTCAGCATATTAGATGGTGACGTTCAAAGTTTAATAAAAAAAGAACATAAGAGCTTAAGAAAGCTATTTCTCCCTATAAATAGCATTGAAAAATACTTAAAGAAGGTTCTAATAGAGACAGTTGACACCAATATTAAGAAAAAAATTAACGATATTTTTTTTAATGTTGAACCCATAGATAACTTAATAAGGGAATATCTAGATAACGAATCTTCAAATAAATCGAAACTGGGAAATAAGTACAAGAATGATGATGACGGAAAGCGTTTTTACGAGATATTCATCAAAAGGTTAAACAAAAAACAAATAACAGAGCAAGTCTTTATACTGAAGTTTTATGAGATAATTGAAAAATATGTTGATTTTACTTCATTTTATGAAAGATTAACCGATGAATTGACTTGATTGCATATGGTGTTAGGGGGACAATGGTGCCAGGCTCTTAACTTTTTTAACTTATTGTTTGCCCTACCTGCTAGTCAGTGAACTATGAATCACGCCATAAACATACACGCCCATGTGGCCGACCTCGGACTCGAGACCTTGGACTTGGGTCCGGATGGTGCCAGGCTCTTAACTTTTTTAACTTATTGTTTGCCCTGCCTGCTAGTCAGTGGACTATGACTCACATCACAGAGAATAAGGAAGGTTGTTGACATTTCAGGCTCTATGTGTCAGGGGACAAGAGTCAGGGAGGGGATGGTTCTTCGACTCATTGCCAAATCAGCAAAGGGCTGTACCAGGTGCTCAGATTTTTTAGTTACTGTAGCATGGAAATTCAGCCAGGACCTTGTATATCAATGAACATGGGATATTATCGGTACCCTTGGTGGCCTGCTGATCACTTTCATTTCCATCATAGGCTAATCGTCACATAAGGTGGTGTACCTATGGAACCTCATGTAATTCATTCGTTACTGGAGTTTCTTGATGTGCTTGATAAATTGAAATTTCAGTTTTCCCATTCCGCTAAAGCGATGGATTTCTCCTATCGCGGCGTATGTAACAGTTCTTATCCATTGCTACCCGGAATATACCGAGAGATCGAACTGAAAGAAAATGGTATTTCAGGCAAGGAAAAAGTGTATCTAGCTCGCGAATATGAAATTTTAAGTCACTTTATCAAAGAAGCGAGCGGCTATATTTCAAATATACTTAAGGATGACTATTTGTTATGGATGGAATATGCCCAGCATTTTGGTGTCCCAACACGGCTATTGGATTTTTCGTCCAATCCTTTGGTGGCTCTGTACTTTTGCTGTAAGTATAAGCCAGAAACAGAGGGTTCAGTTTGGGTTCTGAACGAAATAAACTTTTATAATTGGTGCTGCCATTCCGATTTTGTTATACATAACGAACCCATCACCAAACAGCAAATAATCAATTCTATTATCGCTGAGATGAAAGGGTCTTTTGATTATGATCCCGAGAAAATCGAGATGAAAAGACCAATTTCATATATTCCCTACTATATTGATCAGCGTATGATAGCTCAAAGTAGCCGTTTTCTGATCTGGGGAACAGAAAACCGCCCATTAGAAGAGATGGTCAATGAAAGCCAATATATGATTTTATCTCCAGAAGGCATGAGATATGGTATAGTAGGCGATACACGTTGTCTGTTTCAATTCAAAATACCATCGTGCTGTAAATACAGCATATTAAAACAATTGAATATTTGCGGAATCAATGAAAAGGCTTTGTTCCCCGGCCTTGATGGTATTGGCAGATATATTGCTGATATATATCGAACAAACGTAGATGACTTGATTGAAATGATGTGACTAATGAAATGTCAGGGACCTGGAAATTATGCTACTGTAGGCGAGCCGGGGCGGTTCTAGCTTGCCCCTATGGGCATAACCGTACCAGGCCTCACTGTAAGAAAGCAGATCTGGCCACCGTCCAGCAGGAGTTCATTGAAGAGAGTAAATATTGGGAGCCAGAGCCTTAACGTGATGAGGAACTGAAATGATTAGGGCAGCACTACACAGGAAATTACAGTATCTATATAACTTTGTTATAACGAATATTTATTAAGGGAGGCAAATTATGAGTGATGATAAGACTATATTTGAAAATGATATATTGCCTTTTGTAAGAAAAAAGAATTATCTCTTTAAAAAATGGCTTACTCCAGGAGGCACAGGCGATACAGTATTGATATATGATGAATCCATCGATGAGTATTTTGTCTGTAAAAAATTTGCGCCTAAACAAAGAGAATACACAGATGAACTTTTTTCCAATTTTGTTCAGGAAGTTAAAATTCTTTACAAAGTCTTCCATAAAAATATTGTTAGAGTATATAACCACTTTCTCTATATCAATGAAAAAAGCGGTTTTATTATCATGGAATACATAGATGGCGAAGATATAGATAAATACTTGGGGGCTAATCCTGATAAGATAAACGAGGTTTTTCTTCAAGTTGTGGATGGTTTTTGGCACTTGGAACAGATACAAGTATTGCATAGAGATATTAGAACAGGCAATATTCTGGTTTCCACAAAAGATAACACAGTAAAAATTATCGATTTTGGTTTCGGAAAAAAGATAGAAAATAATGAGGATTTTAAAACTAAATTACTTTTAAACTGGACGCAATCCGAACTTCCTTCCGAAATTAGCGACGATACATATTGTGTAGCAACGGATTTATACTTTATAGGAAAACTGTTTTATAAGATTATCAATCAAACTTCCAATAGTTATTTTAAGTTTTCCGATATAATTGAAAAAATGATTAAAATTGATTTTTCTGAGAGAATACAATCATTCCATACTATTAAGCAATTGATGAATACAGATTTGATAATCCCAGTAAAAAAAGATGAAAAAGAAATCTATAATAGCCTGGCGAATTACTTGGCCGAATCCATATCAAAGTTATATCAAAAACCCATTTTTGATTTTGATGATGAAAGTGTTATAGCTAAATTAAATGACTTACTGAAGAAGGTAAGATGGGAAGATTGTATAAGCAGTATTGATTTATTTGTAAAGTGCTTTTTTGTCGAAATAAATTGCGAATATGAATCATATGTCTACAATTATTATGGTGAACGTGATGAAGCATTCACGATAGACATAGATGTGGTCCAGAACTTTTTCACCATGTTTAAATCATTGTCAGCTGATGAGAGAAAAAACCTGCTAGAAAACTTATATTTTAATAGGATAGCAAATATGCAAATTGCAAAGGAAACGATTGAAGCAATTGATGGTGACGAGTTCCCGTTTTAAAGGAAAGTAAGCTTAATTTTATATCGTGGGACCCATGGGGGGTCAGACCTGAAAACTTGACATTTTGGATGTCACGATCCGGATGGTGCCAGGCCCTTAACTTTTTTAAATTGTCTGCCCTGCCTGCTAGTCAGCGGACTATTAAATTCACCGGCTATGACACTGCCAGATTGGCCATACAACCAAGGAAGTGAGTAAATGGGACGTGAATATACGTTTGAGATTAAACAGGCGCTAATTCATTATGACCCGGATGAGCTGGAGAAATGGAAACAGGGTGATCCGGCCATCGTTCCTCCGCACGTACTTAAATGGAATGGCCCAGGCCGCCAAAACGGATACGGCTACGGTGAGCATGTAGTGAAAAGGCATTTAACCGGCCAGGGGTTTCAGGTAATAGTAAATGATTATAACTTTTTTCCCGTTAAGAAATCGAAATTCCATATCAATAATGCCATTATTCAAGAGGCAATTGGAAAAGAAAGATACGCCCGCCTGCAGAAGGCGTTTGGCACGGTCATAAATCAGGGGGTAAGGATAGAACACCCGGATATATGCATATTCCAGCCGGAGTTGATCTTCGCTGAAGTAAAAAGGGACAGGGACCGGCTGCGCCAGCCCCAGGTTATGTTTGCCGCTGTAGTATCGGCCGTTCTTAATATTCCTTTCTTGTCATATAGGGTATTACCTGTCGGGGCCAACCCGGATATGTCTACACTTTTAATAAGGCAGGAACTTCCGGAAGAAGTGTTTATTGTATAAGCAATAAAGAGAAAAGTAGGTGCGCATATGGCAACTAAGAGAATAACACCTAAAGATTTAGATTCTGACTTCTTGGGTAATAACGCTGCATTCACCTGTCCTTTATGTAATAAGGTGTTTATTGTAAGTGGTTTTCTATCTGGAAAAAACCGCCCATGCCCTAACTGCGGCAAATCTATAGGCCATGTAAAAGGCGGTGCTAAATCCGGCGGGAGCGCTTATATAGAATATCTAGACTAATAGGTTCTTGTAAAGTAAAAGAATGTTCTCTTTATCAGATTTGAAAAAGTCATCCATTATCTTTATATCAAAATGAAATAGGAGTTGATTAAATGAGTAATATGTGGTTAGTCCGGGCTGGTGAGGCAGGATATCTAATCGAGGACTTTCTAAAAGAAAAGATAGTGGCCGTCGGGTGGAATGAGATTGGAGATTTAACCAAGATTAAATCGCTAGAAAACATAAAAAAGCTTTTACGAAAACATTTTCCCACTTATAAAGATGGCAAAATTAATATTACTGCCTCTCATCTTAATAGGTTCAAATTCAGCTTCAAAATAGGTGATTACATCGTTACATATGACACAGATGAACGTATATACTATATTGGAAAGATAATTTCAGATTATGAATATAATGATTCTATAACAGAGATGTATCATATTCGGAGGGTCGAATGGACTGCTAGCTTATTAAGAGACAAATTATCCCCTTCATCAAGAAACACATTGGGCTCTGCTTTAGCCATTATCGGTATCCAACCTGAAGTTCAAAAAGAAATTTTAAAATCACTAAATAATAACAATACTATTGAGGAAGATATTGAAGAAGTTGAAGAAGAATTAGATGTTATAAAAGAAGATACCATTTCTAAAGCAAACGAGTTTATTAAGGATAAAATATCCGGTCTCAACTGGGAAGAAATGCAACAACTTGTCGCTGGCATTTTACGAGGAATGGGGTACAAGACTAAGATTTCGCAGAAAGGACCTGATAGAGGACGAGATATTCTCGCCTCCCCCGATGGCTTAGGCCTTGAAGAACCGAGGATAATTGTACAAGTTAAGCACCGAACAAATGAAAGAATGGGTGTAAATGAAGTTAGAGGTTTTGCCGGTCTTCTCCGTAGCGGAGATAAAGGTATATTTGTTTCCACCGGAGGTTTTACTAAGGAAGCAAATTACGAGGCTGAAAGGTCCAGTAATCCAATTGCATTTGTTGATGCAGATAACTTAGTAGAGCTAATAACACAACACTATGATAATTTTGACGTAGAAACAAAAACATTGATTCCCCTGAAGAAAATATATTGGCCGGTATGAACTAAATAATAAGTTGTGGAGGCAAGAAATGATATGGTACCTGCTAAAAGATTTTAAATACAGAGAAAAAGAAAAAATGAACTTCATAACTCTGCTCGGAATTAAATTTTGGGTTAGGCACATTGCAGTATTTGTTTTGATATGCTCTTTGAATATATTAGCTGTTCATAAAACTAATTTTGTTATGTCAGCTGTTGGGTATATAATTCTAATAACCTATGCTATCTACTTCGTTAAAAATACTGAGCTGGTTATGGAAATAAAATTCGGTAACGCGCTTGGCAGATATAAAAAGAGACTTAGTGTCCTTAGAAATGTTTTAAAAGATATGGATTTATATTCCGACAGCAAAATACACTATATTATAGAATTAGTAGATAAACAAAAAAATCAGCTCCAATATAGTAAAAATATATTCAAACCCTTTACAATAGTAATGTCAACGATATTAATACCGTTAATTTTGGGTACATTGAATTGGATATATAAGTACATGAAAAATATTGACGAGATAGTTTTTTATACAGGCCTAATTATAGCTTTAATTCTAGCATTGCTAAGCATTGCATATATGGTGAAACCGATAATAGCTGATTTTATCGATAAAGAATATTACTCATTTAATAGCTTACAAAGTATGCTACATGATATTTATCTTATGGATTTCGTTGAATAGAAAAAAAGTTGGGAAGTGTTAAAATGCCGGATACTGTTTATAAGACCATTGGAAAGATTTTATCTATAGCAGAGCAGAAAAAGGATTTATCGGGGGGAAAAACTAAGCAAACAGAGACGCAGAGTATCATTGAAATTGAATTTGATGATAAGTATAGGATTGAGTTCAAAAAGAATGACAGTGATAATGGACCTATAAAAGTTGGTTTTGGGCAATGTCTTAAAAAAGATGCTTTACTTGATTCGCATAAATTGATTGAAAATGATTTCGTTATAAGTTCTTCTTTACAAAGTTTTGCCATGTCGGCTATGGAGAAGAGCCGTCTTGTAGAACTGGAATTCAAAATTAATAAGAGCAGTAAGAAAGAAGTCACTAAAATAAAGGTGAAATAAATGAACAACGCATGGCCGGAGACTGTGCTACTCTGGGGAGCCGGGGCAACCAAGAGCGCTGGTCTACTTACCACCAATGACATTGCCTGTGCCTTAACACATATCCTGGAGCAGCCGTTCCCGAATTTCGATAAATTAAATTTCTCCAGGCTTTTTCCGGGAATTTCTGTCGATACCCAGCTCCAAAAAGGATTTAAAGAGCTTCTATCCCTATTATGCTGGGCAGATAGTTTAAGCATTTCATATGACCTTGAGGCGCTAAAACATATATCAAGAATAAGCCCAAAATTCTTCGACGCCAGTACTGGCCGTAAAACTAATCTAGGACTGCAGGAATTATTCTCACTGATTGACCAGCTACTTGATAATAATCTTGGAATTGAAGTTATTGACGATAATGGTGAAAAGCTGTTTCTTGAGGTGCGCAGAATAAATGCTGCCCGGAACTGCCTAAAGCTTTTAACAGAAGAGCTTCAGAGAGTGGCCATCCAAGGCGATACCCCTGGCAGAATGAGTAACGCTGCTTTCTACTACGATTTTGCAGAGACCCTTTCGGAGCTTATGACCCAGGAGGCTGCTATATACGAGCAAAGAGGATATAAAAAGGACAGCCGTGATTTCTACCTTTATTCCTACGCTATAATATCATTTAACTGGGACCCTTTAATAATGTGGGCACTATTTAACGCCCATAAGGCGAGAAACGACAAACCCCCGTATATGGACAAATGCCTTCCTTTACGCCTATTCAAAGATTTGGGAACAACTATAGCGACTCGTAAGGTTGACTCCGACAGTAATGTAATCTGGTATTCAGCCAGTGAAACTCAGGTAATAAAAATAAATGACTATGAATATCCGTCAAGGATTATGCGGGTAGGCAAACTTCTTTATCCCCACGGTATCTTTGGTTCGAGACTGTGCCCCCAATGCGGAAAACTTATCATGTCTTTTGGAAATGTATGGGACAAGGCCTCTCCCCTTGCGTTTGGACCTTCATTGATACAGGATTTGCAGCAGAACTGGAAATACAACAATGATGAAGAGAATGAGCCTGGAGTTATAAAATGTCCATTCTGCGGTCAAAAGACCTATCCCCAAGATATGCCGCTCGAAATGCAGACTGTAATAAAAAAGAGACCCATCGCCCCGCTGGAGGAAATCAAAAAGGAAATGGGCCTCCTGATAAAACACGCTAAACATATTGTCTTCGCCGGTTACAGCTTACCCATGGACGACATCTCTGAAAAGGTTTTTATAGCCTCGTCACTTTCCGGGAAAAAAATCGAAGAAAAGAAATGCACCATAATCGAATTTGACCCGGGCTGGATGCCGGGACAAGGCTGGCTGGAGGGAAAAGACATCCTCTCTTATCTTCAGGAACGGAAGGGGTCCGGTGTTTGCAATACGGTAAACAGCATTCTGTCCATATTTGATATAAGCCAAACCAGGCTAACATTAAAGGGCATCCCTGGAATTTTCGATAGCTATAGCAATATGGAACAGGCTGTAATTGATGTATTGTACCGGGGCGAGTTCCCACCAGTGAGGAATGAGATGAAAGGATGACGCTCATGACTGTAAAGGAACGAATACTGGCGACTGTTGAAAGGGCCAAC
The DNA here is from genome assembly GCA_000802095.1 of Peptococcaceae bacterium BICA1-7. GTDB lineage: Bacteria > Bacillota > Desulfotomaculia > Desulfotomaculales > Desulfocucumaceae > BRHc4a. The sequence continues at coordinate 177,773 of JUEB01000001.1, forward strand.
GGTCCGGTGTGTGATGACTGTATGGTTAAATTGGCAGAACTGACCGCCCGGCAGGTGTCTTATCAGGTTTGCGAGAACCTGGCCGCCGAAGGAACCATTGGCCGTGGCAATCACAGATCGTGTATTATTTGTGGTAAAATCAAAATTACCAACTGGAGTCCCAACGCTGGTAATGCTACCAGTCCAAAACCAGCAAAAGTTAAAAAAGAGGAGCCTGCCAGCAAAAGCGTCAACGGTACAAAGCCCTGGTACTGGGAGGGCAACGTGCAGGCTGCCCTGGCGGCCCACCTTTTGAGCGAAGGCTACAGCATCCGCAGCGTAGCAGACACCGAATCACGGGCGCCGGGCAAAGACATTATCGCCATATCCCCGGAAGGCAGGGAGCTGTGGGTATCCGTTAAGGGCTTTCCGGAGAGCAGCCCCAATACCCAGGCCCGGCACTGGTTCTCTGGAGCCATATTTGACCTGATCCTTTATCACGGGGAAAATCCAGATGTCACCCCTGCCCTGGGCCTGCCCGATGGGTTCCCTACCTATAAGGGCCTGGTCCCCCGCGTCAAGTGGCTTCAGGAATCTATGCCTTTTAAAATATACTGGGTGGAGGAGTCTGGAAGGGTTACTGTTGGGTAGGCTGTTATGTCAGGAGGTCGAAAGAAATGGGGCTTTACACATTGCGTATGTCAAATGGGGATACCAGTTCCGGAGTGCTTGAAGGGGTGAAAAATGATTCTGTGAGCTATGAAAAGGACTTCGAGAACTGGCTTGAAAACAGCCCCAACGTTCTTCTGGACGAGAATGATGAAGAAACACTCTTCTGGATAGGCAGGCAGGCTGCGGCTTCAGTCGGTGATACTGATAAGTACCCTGATTTGATTGGAATTGATTCATCTGGGGATCTGGTGATAGTGGAGTTAAAAAAAGGGAGAACCCCAAGAGATATAATTGCCCAGATTCTTGAATATACTACCTGGGCTTCCGGGTTAACTTACGAGGACCTTAATATTATTGCCCTGAATTATTATAAAAAACAGGATTGCAATTTTGAAAAGAGCTTGCAGCAAATATATCAGGAAGTATTTTACCCGGACTCTGAAGATATGCCTGAAGTCCAATTCAATAAGAATCAAAAACTGTACATTGTTGCCGAGGAGATTTCGCCTGTTGTTCGCCAGGTTGCAAGCCACCTGCGGACAAAATACCGGATGAATATATCATGTCTTGAGTATCATGTCTTGAAGTCCAAGCAGGGTGAATTTTTTATAAGCACTGAAAAAACAGTTGGATTCGATAACCTGGCACCCAAAACACCTGACGCTATCAGGGCATTTAAAGTTAAGGATGTTATAAGTGATGCAGTCAACCGGCTTACCCAAGGCAGCCGTACAATATTGTTCTCACCGGCAGATGTTTATATTGAGATAAAAAAGCAGTATCCTGACATAAACCGTAGCACCGTTGGCTGCCAGATAATTCAGGACTGCGTAAACCACTCTTCGAGAAAACATTACCCCTCCGGCCAAAGGGATTTGTACTATAAGGTTGACAAAGGAAAATTCCGGCTGTATGACCCGGTTGCCGATGGGCAATGGAATTTCAAGGGAGAAAGAATCTCTTAGTTCTCAAGAAACTCTAATAACTGTTTCTTTAAATAATCCAGGTTCTTAAATTCGCACTCCCATACAATGAAAATATCCCAGCCAGCTGCTTTTAGCGTTTGTATTGATTGCCTGTCTTTTTCAATATTGCGCTGCCTTTTTGGCAGCCAATATTCCAAATTACTTTTGGGATTCCTGCTGCCTTCTTTACAAGTATGCCCATGCCAAAAACATCCGTGCACGAATATCACTTTTTTTAGGCGCGCAAAAACAATATCCGGCTTCCCCGGTAAATCTTTCCGGTGGAGCCGGTAACGGTATCCCATAGACCATATAATTTTTCTAACAATAAGCTCCGGCTTTGTATTCTTACTTTTAATCCGGCGCATATTCTCACTGCGTGTCATCCCATAAACTTCAGCCTCACACCGTTAAATCTAAAGGTAAGTCAGATATATCTTTTAATCGTTTGCCGTCAATCATTATGCGAAGCATCTCTAGCGAATCATCTTTTCCATATGCTTCAACTGATTTAAGCAATTCATCGAGAGCAAAATGATATACGCAATCAATGTCACCTGTTCCTAGCGCAATTGAAGCCAGCCTGCTTGGCAAAGGTTCTCCTGTAACAACTACAATGTGCGGCAGATGGCCTTTACGGTTCCGGATCAGGTTCAGTGCCTCAGATCTGCTATTTTGGCTGCGGTCAGACCGGATTGTCCATTTTGACGAAATACTGGCGTGTAATATTGGCATTCCGCCATTAACTTTCCTGATTGATGTCCTTCTTGCAACTGTTTTATCAACTATATAAGCGGGCTCGTTAATTACTTCATCCTCTAATAAATTTCTGACTATAATAACATCTGGTGTTATAGTATAATCGCTTCCCAGTGCTGCAGCTAATTCTGGGTCGTTACGGGCAGCCCGCTGCAACGCCACAAGATGGGCAAACTGTTCAAAACCGGCAATTGCCATTCTATTCCTGTTTCCGATTTTCCGGATTTCCCACTCACCAGGGCGGATATGGCCCAGGGCTAAAAAAGTTTCTCGTAAATAGTCAGCATTGCAAGTTTCAAAGGCGCTGCCGCTCGTTTGCCCTGCTAAACGCTCTCCAGTTTCAGACCTTAATAAATCTGCAATACCGCTAGCAATAGCTACCGAAGCTTTACTTGCGCTGTCTGCGTTACTGGGAATACCCTTTGCATCAATTGTAAGCAAATGCAATAGAGACGAATGATATCTCTTCCTGGCTTCTGCTATAAGCGCTTCTTTCTTCTTTGTCATATGGCAAATAACCGCTCCTTTGACACAGCTTTGAGATACTGGATTATCTGCATTCCTACCGTTTTAGCAACTGGCGGCGGAAATGCATTGCCAACTTGACGGTAAGCAGCTGTCTTCCCTCCAAAGAATTCCCATTCATCGGGAAAGCCTTGAATCCGGGCGGTCATACGGACTGTCAATCGGGGCATCCCGGTAAAATCTGGGTCAGGAGCCTGGTCAGCCAGACCATGCCCGTCGACGCCCAATGCTTCCCACGCTCTCTTTGCCCGTGTCGGCCCTAAATCTGGACCGCCATGTCTCTTGCTGCCGCCAACAAGAGTCGGTGCAATGTCGTTTGCTATTAAACGCCAGCGGTCTGCGTTCTTCCAGCCCCGTTCAGACATTAAATCATATAGCAGTTCACCGACGGTTATCGGATTGTACGCAAAAGGCTGCGGCCAATCGAAATGGTGAGCATACTCTTGCCGCACTGCTACGAATACAACCCTTGGTCTTAATTGAGAAACCCCAAAATCTGAAGCATTGAGTAATCGCCAGTCAGCCATATAACCGAGTTTCCTCAAATCTTCCATAATCTTATGCCGGTAATCATCAAATATAGAATCAAGCAATCCGCGCACATTCTCAAGCATTACCGCACGGGGCCTGATCTCATCCACAAGCCTTATAGCTTCCGGGAAAAGGTCACGTTCATCACCAGATCCCATTTGTTTTCCAGCTTTCGAAAAGGGTGGACAGGGAACACCGCCAGCAAGCAAGTCAAGTCCACGTAAATGGGAACCATTAAACTGCCGGATATCTTGTTCAAGAACGTTCCACGAAGGGCGGTTTAGCCGCAAAGTACCGCAGGCATGCTTATCAATTTCTATCAGCCCTGCATGAGTAAAGCCAGCCTTTTCTAATCCGAGAGCTTGTCCGCCAGCACCTGCGCACATTTCAAAAGAAGTTATCATTCCAAAGTCACCACCGCTATATAATGTTTTTCTAATTCGACATTAGACATATCCGTTCCTTTAAAAAAAGGACTAGATTCCATTTTATGTGTTAATCAACTTCAATACTTTTCCAAACCGTGTCTTCATTAAAGTCTTCTTAGTATTGTACATGGTCTAAGGACTTTTAACTGGATTCGGCTAAAGTGCCTTCATCTCCACTAAGAACAGCTTTCGAAGGCCAAACAGCCTCCCTCACCTTCCCCTCGATCTCCCCGGCCAGTTCCGGGTGATCCCTCAAAAACTGCCGCACATTCTCCCGGCCCTGGCCAAGCCTGGTCTCGCCATATGAGTACCAGGCCCGGACTTCTCCAGTATGCGTACTGGTCACCCAGGTCCATCAAGCATACTTCCCTGGAAATCCCCTCGCCATAATAAAGCTCTACCTCGGCTGTTTTAAAGGGCGGGGCCACCTTGTTTTTGGTCACCTTTATCTTTACCCGGGTCCAGATAATGTCCGTACCGTTAATTTTTATATCCTGAAACTTGGTTCTGTAAAAACTTGAGGGCCCGGCCGCCAGGCGTTACCTCCGGATTCCCGTACACCACCCCGACCTTTTCCCAGCTGGTTGATAAATATAACCAGGGTCCTGGACTTGCTGGCCACTGCCGTCAGCTTCCTCATGGCCTGGGACATCAGCCGGGCCTGGAGGCCGACGTGAGCATCCCCCATCTCCCCGTCTATATCTGCCCGGGGCACCAGGGCGGCCACGCTGTCCACAACCACGACGCCGACAGCCCCGCTGCCGATAAGGGTGTCTGCAATCTCCAGGGACTGCTCTCCGGAGTCAGGCTGGGAAACAAGCTAGTCATCAATGTTTACGCCCAGCTTTCTGGCATAGAGCGGGTCCAGGGCATGCTCGGCGTCTATGAAGGCGGCAATCCCGCCGGCGTTCTGCACCGAGGCGATAACGTGCAATGAAATCCATAAACATACGAAAGCCCCGGATCGAAATCCAGGGCTTTTATATCCTTTTCGGCTGCAGCATAACTATTCTATACACTTCTATTCTCCTGCCCTTTTCACCATATCATAAGCGCACTCCTTGCAAAACAGTTTGCCCTTGTAATTCTGCACTTCTTCAGTAGAACCGCAGAAGATGCATGCCGGCACGTACTTTCTCAGGATAATACTATCCCTGTCAACGTATATTTCCATGGGGTCCTTTTCATCAATCGTCATTGCGCGCCGTAGCCCTTTAGGAATAACTACCCGTCCGAGTTCGTCTACTCTTCTTACAATACCGGTAGCCTTCATAGTAAAACCCCTTTCAGATTTCGGCTATACGGATTTACCATAAGTTTTAACAATAGCTGATTAGGACTATAAATAACAGTCAATTATACTTGCACTTATAGCCCGAAACAATACCCTGGCATTGCCAGGGTACAATTCTAATTAAAGCTCTTAATTATCAGTAAGCATACTACAGTTTAACGTATAGAGCGTCTTCGTCAGGATTATATTCCGCCTCAAATTTACCTTTTTGGGTGATTCCGAATTTATTAAAAAAGCCTTTGCCAAACATTTTGGTTTTCTTTAATTCTATGCCGCCTTCGGTCGCACCTTTAATTCTAATTACATTGCTCTGCTTGTCATAAGCAAGCTCCACCCTGCTGGAGCCAAGCTTCTCCCTGGCAACGTTATTTAAGACCACAGATGTTTTCGAAAGTGATACGACAGGCTTTTTCTCAGCCCTTTCCCCACGTGGCCTATATACTTCAAATGACATATTGTAAAGCCTCCCCTAACCGAACCTATTTAAGCAATAAGATTTTAACCTGACGAATAATTTTTGTCAAACTACTATATTCTTAAACAATTTTCTATCACAAAAAAAATTGTTCTTAGGTAGTCCACATCCCGGAGACTAAACTTAGTATCTCAACTTTCGCAGGTCGAAAGTTGAGTTAAAAGAATTTGTAGTACGAAAGCAAGCTAAAGGTGAGGGGTTTAATAATTTAAAAAAACCGAAAAATCATTTTTATAATTGGCGTTCTTTATATTGCTAAGATTAGATAGTTTATTTAATGTCGCTTCTAAATTGGATTCATTGTAAAACGCTAAGTAAGTAACCTGTAGTTGAAAATAGTAATTATCAAAGCTAGTAGCTATCTTGTTTTTTGTTTCTGTATTTTTTGAATCCAAATTATTAATCGTTTGATTAAGTAATATTATGTCCGATCTTAATTTTTCAAGTCCCCTAATATTGTTGTAATATGTCAAAATATTTTTATAGTCATCTGCTGTTAGAAAAGGTCTCAGTTCCGTTAGGTAGGTTGTATATGTGTTGTCAATGTTTGAGTAGGGGACTTGAGCGAAATAAATATGAAGTTTTTTTCTATCCCATCTGGAAATTGTTTTTTCTTTAATTAAGAAGTCGTAGTTTTCCTTACTTAGAACAATGAGCTCACTTTCTATTACACTTTTAGAGTAACACATATCAGTGTAGAGAATTGCTGCATTTTTTTCTTTATGCTGCTTTGTGTTATTATCAATAAAGTAGATATTAACTAATAAGGAGAGTGTTATGCTTAAAACTGAAACTAGTATGGCATTTATTATGCCAGACTTAATGGTTGAATCGCTTAGTATTTTACCCTTGTTAAGTTTCTTTGTCTTTTTATTGTTATGTTGGTTTTTACCCATTTAACTTCCCCTAAGAAAATTATGTATTCTAATTAAGTAATTGTAAATATTACCATATGCTTTAAATTCTACTTATATTGATAACATCCTTTGTAAAAAAATGTTTAAAGAAGGTGATTTTATAAATTTCGTCGAGCCGATCCGCCAGGCCAGTCTTGTACAGGACATCGCCAGTTATCTTAAAAGGAAAAATGAGCGGGATTATATTATGTTTCTTATAGGAATATATTCCGGTTTGAGGATCTCAGATATTCTTAACTCAACTTTCTCACATGAATAATTGACTTCAACCCTTGATATAACTGGGTTTGCTTCGACTATTTTTGAGTGAAAACAACAAAAACACCCCTAACTTTTGGTAAAATAGAATCACCACAAACCACTCCACCAAAAGGAAAGGGATGTTTTATGAAATCTATTTTACCAGAACGGTATGAAGTTGAAAAACAGTTTAATTCCCGGGTGGACACTTTTTTATCCAAACGCCAAATTGGTAAAATATTACACGCCTCAAACTTCAGTAAACAAAAGGGGATTAGCTGCTTTGTCCTCTTCCGGTTCGTTTTTATGCTTGTCTTTACCGGAAAGAATTTATACCGGACTTTGCAATCCGGACCAGACACCGGAAATCCGGAAAAGGACGCTGTTTACCGCTTTCTAAATTCGTTCCGTCATAATTGGCGAAAATTTTTACTCACTCTTAGTTCATCTGTCATTAATGAAACCATTGAACCACTGACCTCCAGTAGCAGGAAGAATGTCCTTATCCTTGATGATTCCTTGTACAGCCGAAATAGGAGCAAGGCCGTTGAACTGCTGGCGAGAGTGAAGGATCACGTTGAAAACAGGTATGTCCGTGGATTTCGGATGCTAACTTTGGGATGGTCAGACGGCAACACTTTTCTGCCGGTTGCTTTTTCACTGCTCAGCTCCCAGAAGGAATGCAACCGGCTTTGCGAGATTGACCCACGGATTGACAAGCGTACTACCGGCTACAAAAGAAGCGTTGAAAGCATTCGAAAATCTACCGAAGTGATGTTCGACCTCATACGCCAGGCACAGGAATACCATATCCAGGCAAGGTATCTTCTTTTAGATAGCTGGTTTGCCTTTCCATCCATTATCTGTAGGGTTCGTAAGCATGGACTCCATGTGGTGTGCATGCTTAAATCAACGAAAAAGGTTCATTACATCTATAAAGATGGCAAGCTCACTCTTGAAGCCCTTTACAGGGAACTCCTTAAGAAACCCGGTAAAGCTAAGGTTTTAGCTAATGCCATCGTTCAACTCGGCAAGGACCCAGAGGGTAACCCTGTATCGGCTCGTATTCTTTTCGTCCGGGACAGGAATCGGTCAAAAAAATGGTTGGCCCTGCTCACAACTGATTTAGAGCTGACCGACAAAGAGATTATTCAGACTTATGGAAAACGCTGGGACATCGAGGTGTTTTTCAAAACCACCAAGTCCTTTTTGAACCTTGCCAAGGAGTTCCAGGGAAGGTCCTATGACTCAATGGTTGCCCATACCACCATCGTTTTTTGCCGTTATATCATGCTGGCCATGGAAAACCGGGAAAGCAAAGACCCGAAAACTCTTGGTAATCTATTCTATTTATGCTGTGACGAGCTTCAGGATATAAGCAGATTAAGTATAATATTTTTATTTACAAATATCCGGCCCATTTGAGGGCCGGGTGCTTTTTGGCACTTATTTTACTACTATTTTTATGTATTTGGATGTTTCGTCGCCCAGGGAAATCCTTAGTCTCCATTCCCCAGGGGAAAGGTCTTTTGCCCTGAGGTTGTATATGTACTGGTTGTCGGTGTTATCATACCTGAACAGATTGCCGTCATTTGTTTGGATAGATAAATGCCTATAACCTTTTTCCCGCCGGGGCTGGAAGGCCATGCCATACTGGAGGAGGGTTGATCCCCTGTTAAAAGGCCGGCAAGAACAATAAACTTTTCCAGTACAACTCAGATTTCGGATATTTTTACTATCTTGTCACAAAAATAATGGTATTGTATAATACCCCTAATTGAATGAAGGTTACTGGTGCCCCGAAGGGGGAGAATAGGGAACCGGGTGCAATTCCCGGACGGACCCGCCACTGTAAAGAGGAGCCTCGACGCAAGTATGCCACTGGAACCGGGAAGGCGCGGAGAGGCGATGATTCGTAGTCAGGAGACCTGCCTGTAACCTGTGATACATGGGCAATGGTAAAGTTCATGGTCAATTTGTTTAACCCGGGCCTTTTGGCCGGGAAAAGCAAAGAGGCTTTGGACTTTTTTATTTTGCCTAGTACAAGGAGAGTGATGAGATGGGTTATCGTGGGCGCGATGTGGAAGTTACCTTTGCTAATGATGTAGGCCTGGTGGTAGCTTGTGACTCCTGCGGAGCCATAGGGGAAAAAGAGTTGGATGTGGTCAAAGTCCCCGCTGGGCTGACAGGGAGATTCGCAGCCCGGGTAGCTCTATTGGAAGTGCTGGCCACCGGAGCTAAGCCGCAGATAGTTACAGCAGCCATCTGCAACGAGCCGGAGCCTACCGGGGGCAAGCTGTTGGAGGGTGTTAAGGATGAGTTGGAGTCAGCCGGGCTGGGGACATTGCCAATTGCTATCAGTTGCGAGAAGAATATGTCAACCAGACAGACCGGCCTGGGAATCACCGTTGTTGGGTTGGTTGACGCAGCGGCCCTGCGTATTGCGGGCACTAGGGACGGGGACAGTCTGTACTGTTTGGGCATGCCCCAAGTTGGACCGGAGGTGCAAGATGCGGATGACCCGGAGGTTGTGCGGGCCGGTGATGTTCGAAGGCTGTTGGAGGACCCGTCTGTCCACGACATCATTCCGGTGGGTTCACGGGGAATTCTGGGTGAAATCCGGCAGCTGGTAGAAGTAATGGAGCTTGCCTTTGCCGCAGGAGAGCAAAAATTGGCGGGAGAGTTTTCAGATAAGAATAAGATACCGGTGGGCTCCCCGGATATTCACAAATCGGGCGGCCCTGCTACCTGTTTAATTTTTTCGGCAGCACCGGCATTCGCGCCGGAAAGCTTTCTTGGCGGAAAACATAGCAGCAGTTCCGCTCCGCTGTTTTACCTGGGCCAGGTTTTTGCCCAGTCCGGCGTCGATGTTAATTCTTAAAAACACAAATTATATTGGAGGTTTTATTAAATGAGTAAGGTCAGTCTCGAACAGGGAGATCTGAGGAAATCAGCATTGAGTGTAAAAAGAATCGCAATTATGGCCGTATTTATTGCGCTTAGCGCAGTGGGGGCCTTAATCAAGATTCCCAGTCCTGTTGGCACCATCGGGTTGGACTCCGCCCCCGGTTACTTTAGCGCCATTGCCTTTGGCAGCGTGGAAGGGGCCGTCATCATCGCCTTGGGCCATATGATGACTGCGGCTGTAACTGGTTTTCCGCTTACTATCCCCATCCATATATTCATTTCAGTCCAAATGGCTTTATGGGCGTTGGTTTTTCGGTGGGTCAACAGAAAACTGGGTCTCATTGCGGCTGTTATTGCCGGCATAGTGTTAAACGGTGTGGTATCCTCCTTCACCATGATGCTAATGGGTGGTTTGGGCGCCGTATTAGGAGTCATGCCATTCTTGGTCGTTGGTTCCGCGATAAACGTAATCACAGCCGCAGTGGCGTACCGTATTATAAAGGCCGGCAAACTAATCTAGGAGAGTGTTGCAAAACTCTGTTTAGAGGTCAACAAAGTACTTTTTTTTGACTACAACCGGAGGCTATTCAAAAAGCTCAGGATGCAAGGCGTGGCAAGGCTTTGAGCGAAGGGTCACTCCTTGTGCGTTGGAGCGAAAAACCGCAGCCGCAATACTACAGATGGACTTTTTCAACAGCCTCCTAGGATATTAACAGACCCGGGGAAAGGAGGTGGATGCTGTGTCTTATGCCACTGAACTTCGCGATGTTTCATACCGCTATCCTAATGCGGAGGAATGGAGCCTTCGCCATATTAACCTGTCCGTGGAAAAGGGAAAGTTTGTGGCCATCATGGGACCAAACGGAGCCGGCAAAACCACCTTGAGCCTTTGTTTGAACGGGTTGATTCCTCAGTTGATGGAAGGCGAAATGACCGGGGAGGTGCAGGCGGCCGGACTGGATACCGGCAAATTTCGGGTCCAAACCCTGGCCCGTCATGTTGGCCTGGTGCTTCAGGATCCTGAGGCCCAGATTTTCGGCCGCACCGTCTGGGAAGACGTAACCTTTGGCCCCAGTAATTTTGTTTTTCCTCTGCCGGAGATTGAAGCCTGCGGGCGCACCGCTTTGGAATTGGTTGGATTGAGAGGTTTTGCCCACAGAAATACGGCAGAACTGTCGGGCGGTGAGAAACAGCGGTTGGCCCTGGCGGGAATCCTGGCATTAGAACCAGAAATACTGGTACTTGATGAACCCACAGCAGAAATGGATCCGTTGGGCCGTCAGGAGCTTTATGCTGTGCTTGACAGGCTGCGGCGGGAGAAGGGCATTACCGTAATTGTGGTGGAACATTCACCGGATGAGGTTTTAACCAGGGCAGACGAAGTGGTGGTTTTAGACAAGGGCCAAATGGTTTGGCAGGGTATCCCGGCGGAGTTGTTCGCTGATACATCACTGGTGGCAAAATTCGGGTTGCGGCCCCCCAGAGCCTGCCGGTTGGGTCACGCCCGGGAGACCGGAAGCAGGAAGCAGCCAAAAGAGCCGGGGGCAGAGGCTGAAAAGACACCCGTTATTGAAATAAAGGGCCTGGTATATTGCTATGACTCAGCGCCACCGGTTCTGCGGGGAGTGGATCTAAGGGTTTTTGCCGGTGAATTTGTGGCGCTGGTGGGTCCCAACGGAGCCGGCAAAACCACATTGGCCAAGCATCTTAACGGGCTGTTGAAACCGCGCCGAGGGGACGTTTGGGTGGCGAATCGAAATACCAAAGAGCACACGGTCGGTGAACTGGCCGGCACAGTGGGCTATTTGTTTCAGAATCCGGACCACCAGATATTTGCCGCATCTGTTCAAAAAGAAATTACCTATGGCTTGAAAAATACCAATATCGCTCAAGACTGCATAAATGAACGGATTACCGAGGCCTTGCGTTTTACCGGCCTGTCAGCTGTGCGGGAAAAACACCCGTTTTCTCTTAGCCGGGGTGACCGTCAGCTGTTGGCGGTGGCTTCTATTCTGGCGCTGGGGCCGCAGGTCCTGGTAATTGATGAACCCACGGCAGGATTGGATTGGACCGGCGTACAAAAATTGATGACATTAATTCGCCACCTGCACAGCCAGGGGACAACGGTTATTATGATCAGTCATGACATGGATTTGGTAGCCGAATATGCTCAGCGCGTGGTGGTGATGAAGGACGGTCAGGTGCAGCGGGACGGGTCGGTACAAGAGTTATTTGTTGATCCGGTGACCATGACTGGTGCGGCATTGGCAGTTCAGCCGAACCCCAATGAACTTAATATAGAGAAACGGCCAGCAATGCCCGTGATAACTAGTATACCAGGTAAAACTGTTCCACTTGAGCCGGTTTTTGATCAAAACACGCACTCATGTGCAGCAGGCTCCCGGGATGTTAAAGACCTGCCAAATTCTTCTCTGTGGAAGTGTCTTGACGTACGGACCAAAGTAACAGTTTTTTTCACCATGATTGTGCTTGCCTGTTTATTTCAAAGTCCGGTTTTAAACCTTGCCCTGACAGCAGGAATAGCTATGATGGCCTGGTGGAGCGGAGTGCGTCCCCGGCGTATTGCCGGAGTGCTTATGCCGCTGGTGCCTGTGTTTGTGCTGGTACTGGCCGTTAATGCCATCAGCTTTGCTCCCGGGCTGTCCGGTCATCATTTTGTGCTGTCGGGCAGCGGTATTGAGCGGGGCATTACATTTGTGCTAAGAATTTTGATGATGGTCCTGGCCACGGCCTTTTTAACGGTTAGCACCCCGGTGGATGAAATTGTGCAGTTACTGCACAATTTGCGGCTGCCGCCGTCTGCGGCCTTTGTAATTACTACCGCCATACGCTTTATTCCGGCGTTGGACCGGCGACGGATTCAGATTCTGGAGGCGCAGCAAGCACGGGGAGCCAGGTTGGAGGCCAAGGGAATCACCGGCCCGGTACGGGCCTATATTCCGATCATGGTGCCTCTGCTTATTTATTCAATTATCACGGCAAACTCCCTGGCCATGGCTATGTTGGACAGGGGGTTCGGTTTTGCCAGGGAGGTAACACAGCTAAGAGAAACATCCTTCTCAGGCAAAGATTTTATGATCCTGGGGGTGACCATCCTGGTTTTGGCAGTATTAATCTATGCCAGGCTGGTTATGCAATAGCAACAAGCCTGGGAAGGTGCGTTTCCCGGCATGGCTAGACCTCTGCTCAAATAATCTCTTCAGAAGAAATCACAGCCTCCTCTTCGCTGAGAACAACTTTCGATGGCCAAACAGCCTCCCTCACCCTCCCCTCGATCTCCCCGGCAAGCTCCGGATTGCCTTTCAAAAACTGCCGCACGTTCTCCCGGCCCTGGCCCAGCCTGGTTTCGCCATATGAGTACCAGGCCCCGGACTTCTCCAGTATGCCGCACTGGTCCCCCAGGTCCATAAGGCACACTTCCCTGGAAATACCCTCACCATAATAAAGCTCAACTTCAGCCGTTTTAAAAGGCGGGGCCACTTTGTTTTTGGTTACCTTTATCTTCACCCGGGTCCCGATATTGTCAGTGCCGTTGTTTTTTATATCCTGGGACTTGGTGATCGAAAGCCTTACCGAGCTGTAAAACTTGAGGGCCCGGCCGCCAGGCGTTACCTCCGGGTTTCCGTACACCACCCCGACCTTTTCCCTGATCTGATTGATAGATATGACCAGGGTCCTGGATTTGCTGGCCACCGCCGTCAGCTTCCTCGTGGTCTGGGACATCAGCCGGGCCTGGAGGCCAACGTGGGCATCCCCCATCTCCCCGTCAATTTCTGCCCGGGGCGCCAGGGCGGCCACACTGTCCACCACCACCACACCGACAGCCCCGCTGCCGATAAGGGTGTCTGCAATCTCAAGGGCGTGCAGGCATCGCCACGTGCCCGGCGTAGCTCTCGATTTTCTTGAGGCTTTTGCCGTCCTTTGCCAAGTGGCGGAGAAAGGTGTCAACCAATTCCTCTGGCACTCCCGGTGATGCCGGAGTCTCCGCTGTTGTCCCTGTGGGCAGTCTTTTGGGAGGGGGGATCACGAGGGTATGGACAGCCCCGCTCCGGTGCCCCTGCGGGCAAATTTTTTGCACTGTGGTTTCCTCCTTTCCGGGCATGGAAAAGGCCAACGGTTTGGTTTCCGTTGGCCCTAGTTATTGCTTGCATTGTCATTATGCGGTCAGTCCAGATATATAGAATTTATTGCCGCTGAGGATTCTCTCGTATTCTGCTACTTGCTTCAACAGTTTTGCAGTGAGATATGTCAACATTTTGCAGTCACCATCATTGATTCGCCCGTTTCTCTTCATCAAGTGGAGGGCGTACCTGCGCAACATATTCTTTTCCAATAGCACCTAAGTTGATGAAGTTTTCCCTCGCTTTATTCAAACTGACTTTGTTTGCCCCTCCTTCATAGTTAGGGTCATTATACTGTACGCTATCATCCTCCCAGTAGCAAACTGGGCATATTTCGAATGTTCCTGGCGGTTGTTCGCTAAGTGTAAAGTACCCGCAACAAGGGCATTCAAATTTTTTTGTAGGCAAACCTATTTCCCCCTTATCTTTGCAATACTATTGTCTATTAAAGTATTCCAGTCCATCTGTTGGCTTGAAATATGTCCGAATGGCCCCATCATTAGCTTTTACTGCAAATTCATTTGTTGCTTTATTATAGAATATAGTATCCCCATTTGGACGTACCTTGCTGAGAATATCTCCTCCGGGTTTTGAATTAATAAGGTTCTGAGCACCTTTCAAATATTGCTCTTTGGTTATATTTCCAAATTCCCCTGCGTGTTTCGCAAAATGTGACTCAAACAATTCTGTTGTTCTAAACCCAGCTTTACCCGCCCCCTTAAACACTCCGCTAAAAGCACCTGCAAAAGCTCCACCACCATCAATACAGGCTGCCCCATCATTGCCCATTTGTATCTGCTCTTGCAGCACCAGATTATGCAAGGTTTGGTCAGCACGAACTTTATCGTCCTTGGTATATTTGGAGCACGGTCCTTTTATAATTATCAACTCGTTAATTACTGATAACTGATCATAGAACCGTTTCAGTTTTTCAATTGTATCTAAAGAATTTTCTGTTAAGATACTGCCATCATAATTTGCTATAGAATTATCAATTTCTCGATATATATCATTATAAACAGGCCATAATTCTTCATAAGTCAGGTCTTTGTTATAGGTATATGTCCAATAAATATTTCCTGCCGCATGCCCTGTCGGATCGACATACCCTAACGGGTTATTACTTACATAAGTATATAAATTCAAACTTAATGGGTTGGTTATATCCCCTTCATAAGTATCCCTCGATATAAACCTCCCCGTCACCGGGTCATAGTACCTGGCCCGGAGAAATATCAGCCCGCTGGGGTCTCTAGGCTCTCCTGTAAAACCGAATATGTTGTCAACTGACTCGTTTACTGATTGTATATTGCCAAAGGCATCATAGGTATACCGGTTCAGTGGATTTCCATACACATCAGATATTACCGATATGCTGCCCAGGCCGTCCTGGTGGTAGAACAACTGACCTTGGGGGCCACTGCTGCTGAATAACCTTCCGGCGTAAATGTAGTTATTCTCATTTCCTGAATTATCCTTTTCGACCATCAATAAGGGCAGTCCTGCATTAATATCGTAAATATATTCTGTAGCCCCGTAAACCGATCCGGAAACACTCATCCCGGTGCGGTTGCCGTCTCCGTCATAGGTATAGCCAAAGCTTCCGGATAGCCCGTTATATTGAACCAGCCTGTCTTCATAGTCATACTGGCAGTATACAGCGTCTCCCACCGAAATAAGGTTGCCATTGGGGTCGTAATTATAGGGTACTCCTCCGGCCATGGTCAGGCGGTTGTCGGCATCGTAGCTGTAGCTTATTCCTCCGGCGCCGGTACGGTTACCCACCTGGTCGTAGGTGTAATCCACGGTATGATTGCCGGGATACCGGACACTGGTCAGCTGGCTAAGGGCATCATAGGTGTAGCTAGTGGTTTGCCCTTTTTCGTCGGTGGCGGCTGTGCGGTTGCCTATGCTGTCATAGGTATACTCCGCCCCGGCCAGCGACTCTCCTTCCCTGGTGTGCATCAGTGAGATGAGACGTCCGGCGTCATCGTACTGGTAGCTTACTGTCACTCCGTTAGGGAGGATTTCTTCTGCCCTGTTGCCCAGCTCATCGTATGTGATGGCGGCGCCGTACACCGCGCCGGTGACAGATACCGGCTGGTTTAGCTCATTGTAGCCGTAGTTTATAACCATCCCGTCCGGGTAGGTGATGCCGGTTATATTTCCGGCGGGGTCGTACTGGTATCCTATGATGTTTCCGTTTCTCTCCACCGAGGTAATCCTGCCAAGGCTATCACGGTTGTAGCTGGTGACGCCGTGGGGATCAGTCATGGATATCCTGTTTCCGCCGGCATCATAGGCATAGGTTACACCTGTGTTGTCGGGATAGGTTATTCCCTCCAGACGGTGGTTAACATTGTAGTCATATTTAATTTCATTGCCGTCGGGCTTTGTCCCGGTAATTATGTTGCCCGCAGGGTCGTATGCAAGACTCCTGGCCTGGCCCAGTGGGTTGGTTTCCTCCAACAGCCGGTTTAGGTCGTCGTATGTATAGGTGGTTGCATATCCAGCGGCGTTGGTGACCGTTAACAGGTTGCCTCTTTTGTCATAGGTATACCGGGTAATGTTGCCCAGGGCGTCGGTTACCTTTTCCAGCCTGTTCAGGGGGTCGTAGTCAAAATACGTGCTTACTCCATTGGCATTGGCGCCGTACACAGCATTGCCCACGCTGTCATATCCGGCGCTGCTTGTATGGCCAAGGGGGTCAGTCACGGTTAAAAGCCTCCCCAGAGCGTCGTAGGAATAATTCCACGTTGCGCCCTTTGCGTTGGTGGCGCTTGTTTTGTTCCCGGCGCTGTCATAGGTGTAGCTGGTCATGTGGCCCAATGGGTCGGTCACCGTAAGCAGCCGGGACAAAGAGTCATAATCATAGGTGGCGGTATTGCCCCTCTGGTCGGTCAAAGCCGTCACGTTGCCCAGCGTGTCGTACTGGGTTGTTACATTTCCTCCCTCAGGGTCGGTGATTTTGGTCAGGCGGTTTACAGCATCATATTCATAGTTTGTTATGCTGCCCCGACGGTCTGTCTTGGCTGTAAGATTACCGTTGCCGTCCAGGGTGAGTGTCTCCACTGCGCCGGCCGGGTCGGTAACCGATGTAAGCCTGTCCAGGAAGTCGTAGCCATATGTAATCACTTGTCCGTTGGGGTCAGTCCGTAACTTGAGGTTTCCGTTTGTATCGTAATCGTATGTGGTGACATTACCCAGTGGATCGGTTACCTTGATTAATTTGTTGTTGGCGTTATATTCGTAACTGGTGGTATTGCCATCGGGATCGGTAACGCTTGTAAGGTTGTCATTGGCGTCATAAGCCATGGAAGTTACGTTACCCAGGGGGTCGGTAACTGTAAGCGGGTTTCCGGACTCGTCATAAGTATACGTTGTAGTGTTGCCCCTGGGGTCCGTTTTTGTCAGCACCCGGCCCAGTATATCGTAGGTAAAGGTGGTGGTATTGCCCAGGGGGTCGGTGACCGAGATTTTGTTGCCGTATTCATCGTATGTGTAGGTGGTGGTGTTTCCGTTGGGATTTGTATTGCTGACCGGGCGGCCGAATTCATTATAGGTTGTGCTGGTGGTGACGCCAAGGCCGTATACGTCACCGGTTACAGTCAGGGGGTTATCCCGGTCGTCAAAGGTAAAGCCGGTTACCATGCCCAGCGAGTCGGTTACCTGTACCAGGTTATCCCTTTCATCATAGCTAAATCCGGTAGTGTTTTGCAGGGGATCGGTCTGTGTACGCAGGTTACCCCTGCTATCGTAGGTATAACTTGTGGTTTTTCCGTTTTTATCGGTTTTGGCCTCGACAAAACCATTGTCTCCATATGTTATTGTTTCATTGATATTGCCGGGGTAAATAATCTGTGTGGTCCGGTATCTTTCATCAAAAACATTTATTATCTCATTGCCAATAGGGTCAGTCAGGGTGGTCCGGCGGTTTACCGTGTCATAGTCAAACGCGCTTATGTTGCCGTTGCCGTCGGACTGGCTTATTACACGGCCCTGGCCGTCGTACTCATTGTGCAGGAAGGTGTTGCCGTTAGGCTCAATTATATCGGTAAGTCCGTACTGATTGTACGTATATTGAGTAATCCCTCCCCGGACATCCTGCACCGTGGCCAGGTTTCCGTCGGTATCGTAGGTATAATCAACCGTACGGCCGGCCGGGTCGGTAATGCATGAGATACGCCCTGTGGAGTCGTAGGCAAAGGCGAGGCTGCGCCCTGCTGGGTCGGCTGCCGATGAAAGGAGGCCGTTTGTATAGAATAGGGTAATGGCACTGCTGTTTTTGTCGGTGATGCTGACCAGCTGGCCGGCGCTGTTGAATATATGTCTGGATTTATCCTTAAAGGTAAGAATATATGTGTTATCCGGCCCCACAGTGAGGATCTCGTCATATCCCGGGGGAGTGACATAGCCTGCGCCGCTGTTTTCAAAGCACAGCACATGCCCGTCAGCGTAGGATACGGCAATAGAACTGTCCTCGTTAAAGGTCAGCTTGGTATTGTAGTTGTGGGCCCATCCTTTACCCAGGGGGCCGGTATTCTTGTCCAGGGAGTTGTAAAAACGGGTAAATTCCAGGGGTTGCCCCCGGGTGGGGATTTTTACATCAGTTTCTTCCTGAATAAAGTTACCGGTGCTCAAGTTTACTGGCTCTCCAGCCTTTGCGCAGTATCTGGCCACTCCATTGGCGGCCTTCAAGTATAAATCATTACCGGCGGCTGGCTTCTCCAATAACCAGGGAATAACATCCACCAGGGTGGTACTGCTGATGCTGTCGCCCGTACCGATGGGCTTGGGGCCTGAGGAGCTGCCCCACCAGTTGTTTTCGGCAACAGCTACCGGCGGCTGATTGTATGGCCAGTTCTCCAGCCCATAATTTGTGTTGTTTTCAAAGCTGTTATAGCTTATATTGCAGCCATTTGTGTCTCCCGACACCATCATGACCCGAAGCCCTGTTTTGTTGTGGTGAAAATCGTTACCTGTGACAACAGCAGATGAGCTTCTGAATATTTCCAACCCAATATTGTTATTATAAAATTCATTATTGATAACTTCAGGGGATGCTCCGCCTGCTTCCACTCCGTAGCCGTTATGATGAATCTTACTGTTTTTAATGATAACATTACTTGAACCGCTTATATCTATCCCCCAGCTGGTGAGGCTGATGTCACAGTTGTCAACAGAAAGTTCAGAAGCCTGTCCACTTATATATATACCCGTATTGGCATAAAGAATGGTTACACCGCTGAAGTTTGCTTTTCCATAATTGGTAATTATTATTTGGCTCCAATCCCACGATTGGGGAGTGGTAGCAGTTCCGTCGTTATTGGTGTCTCCGGCGAAGGAATCATCTTTCACCGAAGTGAAAACAATGGGATTATCGGGGCTTCCTCCGGCGTTAAGGGTGCCCCAAATACTCATTGCTACATCATCATTGACTTTAAATATCGCGCCAGGAGAAATATCAACGGTGGCGCCTGACTTTACATCAAATTTGGTGAGAACATAGGGCAGGTCGAAAACAGGAACGGTGCAGGAATTTAAAGAAACGTAAAGATTTATACCCGATTTCTTACAATTAAAAGTATTATCGTCAAAAGTTACTGAAGGTATCTTATCTCCCCTGAAGCCCAGGGGGTACATGCAGTCGGCTATGGTATTCCCATGTACACCGGCGCTAACAGTCCCTCCGTCACTTCCCAGCATAACAGCCTCAAAGTAAAACTGTGAGATAATGTTATTCTCAATTGTCACTGTGCCATTATCCACAACGACACCAACATTGTTGCCCGCGCCGCCAGTCAGGCTATTTGCCGTTACGGCGGGGGAGCCGCTGGCCACATAGATACCGGCGTTGCTGCTGTTGGTAATGGTGTTGCCGTTCACTGCCGGTGATCCATTAAATATGTAAATGCCGTTTTTGATACCTGTGACAATATTTCCATCTATTACAGGAGAGCCAGTGTTTACATATATTCCACTAGTAGCGCAACTGCTAATTTGACTGCCGGTTATACTGCCGGAACCTTTTATTTCAATCCCATTGCTTTTACTCTGCTCCAGAATACAGTCTTCAATATTTACAGTGCCACCGGTACCGTAAATCATTGAATAGCTGTTACCACCATAGCGAACCAGGCAGTGTTTTGCATTAACAGTGCCGCCCGAGCACGACTCCAGGCAGCACCAGTCTCCTCCGGCGGGAACCGTGGCCGCTCCGTCACCATTGCTGTCCCCCGCGTAAGTATCGTCTTTGTATGAGGTAAATACTATAGCGTTATCGGCTTGTCCCACAGCGTTAAGAGTGCCGTATACCGTTATTCTACTGTAATATGGCATTTTAAATATGGCTCCAGGGGAAATATCGACGGTGGCTCCTGATTTTATGGTCAGGATGTAGACAGAATATGGAAGTGTATAAGCGGGAATAGTGCCGTTAAAGGCCAGAGATACATTCATGTTTATGCAGTTTATGCTACAACCGCTGATATTGTTGTTGTCAATGCTTACTGAAGGTATTTTGTCACCGGAAAAGCCCAGCGGATACTTGCATTGGCCGATTGTATTCCCACTGATGCTGCCGCTAACCGTCCCTCCGATGCTGCCCAATAGAATCGCTTCGTTTTGAGAAAAACTTAAAATGTTGTTGTTTTCAACTGTCACCGTACCATTAGCCGCAACAATTGCCCTATTGTTACCAGACCCTCCATTCAGGCTATTTCCCGTTATAGCAGGGGAGCCGCCGGCTACATGAATACCTGTGATAATACTGTTGTTTATAGTATTGCCGTTTATTTGCGGCATACCATTGACAATATAAATGCCATAATTGCCACCGGTAACAGTATTACCTGATATTACGGGAGAACCGGTATTTACAAATATTCCTGTTGTAGCAAAGTCGCTCAGCTGGCTATTGGTTATAGATCCAGCGCCATTGATTTCCATCTCCCTGCTATAGCTATGCTCCAATGTGCAATGGTCGATATTTAATGTCCCGCCGGAACTATATAGCATGGAGTAGTTATAGCCGCCATAGAGTACCCTGCAGTATTCCATGTTGACGGAGCCCCCCGCATATGACTCAAGACAGTACCAGTTTCCCCTGGCGGGAACCGTGGCCGTGCCGTCACCGTTGGTGTCCCCGCCATAAGCATCATCCTTGTATGAGGTAAAAACTATATTGGCCTGTTCTGACCCCGGGGCCGTGAGTGTCCCTTTTACAACCATTCTTGAGTATTGTGTGAATTTAATCACCGTACCCGGCTCGATACTAAGGCTTACACCCGGCATTACCGTAGTGGTTGACTGCACCACATAAATATTGTAGTTACTCCATACCGTATTAGCGGTAATTGAGGCAGGAGCGGTTATTGTATCTGCGTATGCAGACGCAGCATTGAGCAAGAGAACCAATACAGAGATAAAAAAGCCAATCAACCTGCTTATTTTCATTTTTCCGCAACCCCCTGAATTAATACTTAGCTTGTATTTATTGGTAAAAAACCTATACTAATATTAAACAGTCAATACACTATATGGTATGAGTTTAGGGTTGCAATAACATGGGCCTCAAGTCCTATTTGTAAATAGATTCCCTTCTTTAGTCAGCAGATTTAACGCGGAGAAATGATTCTAGGCATTCGTATCTCCCTTACCAACATCCAGGTAAACTGCCGCCACTGCCGGCGTAGAGCAGATAAAAGAAAAAAAGAGCAGCCTGCTCATGGGCGCCCCCTCTTTCTGCGGCTGGCGAATAACATCATACTTTGACTCTTTAATGGTGGTCTCCAGGTCAAATATCTCTTTAGCCCTACAGCTTTCAAGTATCCCCTCGGCATAATAAAGACTTTTGCCGGCATGAAGGGCATACTTAAACTTGTCTTCCGGGAACAGTTCCAGACAGGGCGTAAGAAATCCACCCCCATGACGGTGGCGGCCAGGCCGACGGATTTAAGAAGGGCACTGACCCGTTTGCTGTCCACAACCTCCCTGTCCTGTCCCAATCTTATTAAGGTCACGATTTTTCCAGTTTGCCGCACTGGTCACCCAGGTCCCTAAGCCCGAATACCCTCGCCATAATAGAGCTTACCTCTACTGTCTTAAAGGGGGTTCACCTTATCTTCGGGGCTGAAACGCAAATTTGGATATACTACCCTATGGTGATTACAATGATCTCCTTCCCAATAAAACCAATGCTGCTAAAATTATTCTACCTCCTGGTGTCAGAGGGAGAATTAAGTTTACCACGTGGACACCCCACGGTAATATGAGGGATTGCAGTTGGGTCAGGTTTGAAATTTGAGTAAGAGGGAGACATGGAACCACCTTCCGCCGCGGCAAGGAAGGCGCTTAAGCTATCACTTGGCAGGCAGACTTCCACCGGTCCGGCTACAGGGGTTATCTCCGGGTTACCATCATTTATATCTTACTTAACTCTGCTCTACTTCACTGGGCACAACTTTCGAAGGCCAAACAACCTCCCTCACCCGCCCCTCGATCTCCCCGGCCAGTTCCGGATGGCCCTTCAGAAACTGCCGAACATTCTCCCGGCCCTGGCCCAGCCTGGTTTCTCCGTATGAGTACCAGGCCCCGGACTTCTCCAATATGCCGCACTGGTCCCCCAGGTCCATAAGGCAAACTTCCCTGGAAATCCCCTCGCCATAATAAAGCTCTACCTCGGTCGTTTTAAAAGGCGGGGCCACCTTGTTTTTGGTTACCTTTATCTTCACCCGGGTCCCGATAATGTCCGTTCCGTTGTTTTTTATGTCCTGGTGCCTGGTGACCGAAAGCCTTACCGAGCTGTAAAATTTAAGGGCCCGGCCGCCAGGCGTTACTTCCGGGTTTCCGTACACCACCCCGACCTTTTCCCTGATCTGATTGATAAATATGACCAGAGTCCTGGACTTGCTGGCCACCGCAGTCAGCTTTCTCATGGCCTGGGACATAAGCCGGGCCTGGAGGCCGACGTGGGCGTCGCCCATCTCCCCGTCAATCTCTGCCCGGGGCACCAGGGCGGCCACGCTGTCCACAACCACCACGCCGACAGCCCCGCTGCCGATAAGGGTATCGGCTATCTCAAGGGCCTGTTCTCCGGAGTCTGGCTGGGAGACAAGCAAGTCGTCAATGTTTACCCCCAGCCTTCTGGCATAAAGCGGGTCCAGGGCGTGCTCGGCGTCTATGAAGGCGGCGATGCCGCCGGCGTTCTGCACCGAGGCGATAACGTGCAGGGCCACGGTGGTTTTCCCGGACGATTCGGGGCCGTATACCTCAACGATCCGGCCACAGGGCATGCCCCCCACCCCCAGGGCCACATCCAGGAGCAGTATCCCGGTGGAAACAGCCTCAACGTTAGCCGCAGCCCCCTTCTCCCCCAGGCGCATAAGCGCCCCTTTGCCGAACTTCTTTTCGATTTCGGACAGGGTCCGGCTTAGCGCACCCTCTTTATCAAAGCTTTCTTCTTTTGCCCTGGCCATAATAACACCCCCCAATATAAATAGAACATGTGTTCTGTATTATATCAGCAATGTCCGTCTGGTTCAATGGTGGGTAGGTTCTCTTTATCATGGTATTTTTTAGCTGTACTGGCATAAATAAGAGGAATATTTCTTCAATTGGCGAAAAGACAGATTACAATTACTGGTTATATTGGGTTTCCAGAGGAGGTTCTTAATTTGCGGAAAAAATTAATAAATTATATATTAACATTCGTTCTTGCGGCCATTTTCATTATGCCCTTCCCCGCTAACGGCGCTGGGGAAAAGATCACCCCGGACAACTCCGGACGGATAAGCATGCTGGCCCGCCTGGGCCAGGGCATCATACGCCAGGCAGCATACTCCCCCGACGGCAGGCTGCTGGCCGTGGCTGCTTCTACTGGCATTGCCCTTTACGACCCGGTGACCTCTGACGCAACCGGTTTTATTAATACACCCTCGTGGGTGGAGTCTATCTCCTTTAGCCCGGACGGGTCTACCATAGCCGCCGGTCTGAGGGACGGCGCCGTATGCCTGTATAACATCTCTGACGGCAGCAGACTATTGGCCATGAAGGGCCCTTCCGGCAGAGTATACGGAGTTTCCTTCAGCCCCGACGGAGCCATCCTGGCCTCCGGGTCGGAGGACGGGACAGTGCGACTGTGGGATTCCTCTGACGGGAAGCCGTTACGAACACTTGAAACGCTATACAGCACTCCGGTTAACAGTATTGCCTTCAGCCCGGACGGAACTTCGCTGGCCTCGGCTTCCAGCCAAACAGTACAACTGTGGCGTGTTTCCGATGGCCTGCAAATAAGGGAGATGGCCTGCGGGTCCAGCAGCAGCCCGGTGTTAAGCGTGGCCTTCAGCCCTGACGGGTCCACCCTGGCCTGTGGAGGCCATCTGGAGGGCAGCCTATACCTATTTAGTGTCCGGGACGGGGCAATCCTACATACTCTTAAGTATCCCGGTGAAATTACAGATAATCTGGCTTTCAGCCCGGACGGCTCCACCCTGGCCACCGGATCTTATGACAAATCAGTACAGATTTGGAGATTATCGGACGGCAGCCTTCTTTCCTCCCTGGAAGGACACACCGGCCCTGTAAAAAGCGTAGCCTTCTCCCCGGACGGCTCCACCCTGGCCTCGGCCTCTGAAGACGGGACCGTGCGCCTGTGGCCTGTCGCCGAGAGCACACCCCCGCTAATGCTGAAAGGTAATGGGGAACAAATAATGAGCGCCTCCTTCAGCCCGAACAAATCCACCCTGGCAGCCGGCACCGCAGGAAATACCGTTTTTCTTTGGAATACCTCTGACGGAGTTTTGCGGTACACTCTTTCGGGCCACACCGGCGTAGTGGGTTGCACAGCCTTCAGCCCGGACGGCTCCACACTGGCCTCCGGGTCACAGGACAATACCATTCGCTTATGGGGGGCAGCCGACGGCAAATTACTGCGGGTGCTTTCAGGCCACTCCCAGCCATTATCGTGTATTGCCTTCAGCTCTGACGGATCTCTATTGGTCTCGGGGGCAAATGACAACACCGTGCGACTGTGGCGGGCTGCCGATGGCAAATTCCTGCGCCAGTTGGAGGGGCACACCGAGCCTGTATCATGTGTGGCCTTCAGCCTGGACGGCTCCATACTGGCCTCCGGGTCACAGGACAACACAGTGCGCCTCTGGAATACTTTTGACGGCAGTCTGGTCAGTGTCCTGGAGGGCCACCAGGGCCCTGTACAAAGTGTTGCTTTCAGCCCTGACGGAATAATCATGGCATCAGCCGCAAGCGATGGGACTGTCCTACTGCGGCTTGTGTCCGACGGAACACTCCTGCATAAACTGACTCACTCTGGCGCGGTTAAAAATTTGTCCTTCATTCCAGACGGGTCCACCCTGGCCACCGACACTTACGACGGCACGGTAAGACTCTGGAAGGTTTCCGACGGCAGCCTCCTGCAAAAGTACGGTCATTCCACACCAACACCGGTATCGGGCATCACCTTCAACCCTGACAGCAGCGTCAACCTGGCATCGTCTTTGGGCCCCGCTGCGGGAACGTTGCAACTGCGAAAGGTATCAGACAACTGCCGTGTAATTAGGGTTGGGGGCCACTCCGGTGCCGTCTCTGCAGCTTCCTTCAGCCCGGACGGGTTCACTTTGGCAACCGGCTCCTGGGACAGCACCTTGCTCCTCTGGCGCATCCCTGACGGCGTTCTTCTAAAAACCCTGGAAGGATATACTTATGGAATATCAAACGTCGCCTTCAGCCCCGACGGATCGACCCTGGCCTCCGGAAGCGGCGTACCCTCGGCGGCCGGAGTTGGTATACTGAACGTGTGGAGTGTGCCGGATGGCCAATTGCATTATTCAATAAGTGACCGTGGAGCGGATAATGTCTCCTTCAGCCCGGATGGGTCTATCCTGGCCTCCAGCAGCTCAAAAAGTGAAGCCGTTACCTTGTGGCGGACCTCTGACGGCTCACCACTGCACAGGCTGGAATGCGGTTACGGCCCGAAAATTATTACTTTCTCACCGGATGGCTCCACCCTGGCCGCAGCCACCCCTGACAATACAATACATTTTTGGCGGTTATCTGACGGCAGCCCAATGCAAACAATAGCCACTCCCGGTATGCCGCTACTTGATTTTGCACTGCTCCGGAACGGGTCTGTCCTGTCTGTCTGTGTCGAAGATATAAGCACGGATATCAGGTACTTTACAATCAGCCATGCCAGTGAAATATTAAGCCGGCTTGAAGGCTGCCCTGATAATTTATATTGCATGGGATTTAGCCCGGATGGAGCCCTTCTGTCCACCGGGCACACAGACGGGAAAGTATTCCTCTGGCGGACCTCCGACGGAAAGCAGCTGCAAGTACTGGAAGGTCACCATGCAGTGGTGAGAAAAGTCTCTTTCAACCAAGACGGAGCCACCCTGGCCTCCGCCTCCGATGACGGCACGGTGTGTCTTTGGGGTATATCCGATTTTCAGGATACTATAATTACACACTGAAAAAGGCTAATGCTCAGGACCTTCAAGAGGGTTTCTCAAGGCTATGTGTAGCAGTTTGGGTTGTTTTTTGGTTAATTCTTTTTTCAATAACATATAGATAACATATTGAAAAATGTCACACAGAGTTTAGAGTAATTGAATGATTGTGCCCCAAAGGAGAAGCAATGCTAACGTTACTTATGATTACACCTGAGAACAAGGAAATAAACCGGTTTCGGGTGAAACAATATAATAATTTTACTCAGTTAACCATGCCTTACCTTGCGGGTTTTGTACCTGCCGAATTCAAGATTACGCTAATTGATGAATATTCACAAGCTGTACCATTTGAAAAATTCGACTTGGTGGCAATAACAGTAAATACTCCAAATGCTCCTCATGTTTACCAAATGGCTCATAAGTTCCGTAAACTTGGTGCGTGGGTAGTTATAGGAGGACCTCATGTTACTTTGCTCCCGGAAGAAGCTTCCGTATATGCCGATACAATCTTCGTGGGAGAGGCAGAGGAAACATGGCCTGAGTTTCTAAGGCATTTTCTGGATGGTAAGCAAGAGAGGTTGTATAGGTGCGACTATCCACCCGACCTTATCGGCTTACCAATACCACGACGGGATTTAATAGCAGGACACAGGTTTACCAGTGGATCAGTGTTCGCTTCAAGAGGTTGTCCTTATAATTGCAGCTACTGTTGCCTGAAAAATATTTATCACCAGCAGTTTCGAACCCGGCCTGTAAACGAAGTTATTGAAGATATAAAAAATATTCCCAACAAACACTTTGTTTTTTGGGATGACAACTTCTTTGCCGATGCCGAATACACCAAAAAGCTCTTATGTTCTATGCAATCATTAAATAGAAAATGGGCTGCCCAGGTTAACGCCCATAGTTGTAAAGATAAGGAACTCCTAAGCCTTGCCCAAAACTCAGGTTGCATATATTTGTTTCTGGGGCTAGAATCTTTTTCGGCAAGTTCTCTTAAAGATGCTAATAAAGAATTTAATCAAGTAGAGCAGTATGCGGACATTGTTAAACTTTTACATAGCTTTGGCATAAGTGTTCAGGCTGGTATAGTTTTTGGGTTTGATTCCGATACAGCAGATATTTTTAGCCATACTTTAAAGCATTGCGAGTCGATAGGAGTAGATGGCGTAACGGCAAGTATACTAACACCCTATCCCGGTACAGAACTGTATATCAAGTATAAGAAGGAGGGGCGCTTGCTTTCTGTTGATTGGTCACACTTCAATGGTAAAACCAGGGTATCATTTCAACCTAATCACTTCACACCACAGCAATTGCTCGATGGATACCACCAGTTTAGAGGCAGCTTTTACTCATGGAAAAATATAATAAATAGGTTATCAAAATCAAGGGTAAACATTATATATAATCTACTTATCAATATCGGTTACAGACAATCTTTTAATAAGTTTTTTTCCGGTCAATGAAGTAAAACTAACTATCCGTCAATCTCATCAGTTATATACTACAACCATATACCCTACTTTAATTTTGCTCAGTATATACCCCTTTTCCTGTTAATTAGGCCACTAACGTTACCTAATTTGAGTCATGGGCATAAAAATTATTGTGACATTTAAATCATCCATGATTTTGAATTTCTACGTTTTCCTCCGCACCGAAACCAGTCTACTTCTAGGAACCCCCTCTTTTTGCGGCTGGTGGATAATATCATACTTGGATTCTTTAATTGCGCTCTCCAGGTCAAATATTTCTTTTGATCGCCAGCTCTCAAGTATCCCCTCGGTGTAATAAAGGCTTTTGTCGGCAAAAACTGTTTTCTGCAGGGCATACTTCACCATATCGTCCGGGAACAGCTTCAGCCAGGGAACTAGAAAATCGACCTCTATGTCAGTGGCAGCCAGGCCGGCAGACTTAAGCAGGGCTCTGGCCCGCTCGTGAGGGGCCGCTTTTTCATTTCCGGCGCTTTGTATATCTTTTTTATTCTGCATGGATGTTTGTCTGTATGTCTGTATGCTTGCTATATTATCTAATTCGGCTGAAGCCTGCTTCACCCGCCCCTGCAAATCCTGCAGGGGCGGGTGCAGATTCTGCAGGGGGGTTGCCGTTTCCAGTCCAGTATTAACAGGGCCGGCAAAATCTGCAGGGGGGGCTGCAATATTTGCAGAGGGGGGTGCGAAATCTGCAGGGGGGGCTGCAGATATTGCAGGGGGTATGATTTCTGTGTTTCCCGGTTCAGCTTTTAACTCATCTTTTGATGCTGATTTATCATACAATATTCCATCATCAAATTTTTCTCCGTTATTTTCTGCAATAAGAAGCTGCTCCATTTTTTCAAACAATGGTGTGAGGTCATAGGCGTTGGTCAGCTGGCCGGTGCCGTCAAATCTTGGAGTAACTATAAGATAACCTTTTTCAGTTAATGAATTTTTATAAGTTCGGAGAGTCCTTTCACTTATCCCGGAGGTTTTGGCCATTTCTTTTATGGACGGAGTGGTGCCGTCCTCCCGGGTGGTCCACCTGAAGGTCAGAATATTACAGACGAAAAAAGTCTCCTGGGGGGTGAGATCCAGCTCCTTTTGATATCTGAAAAGGACCGTGGGTATAGGGGCCACTCCCCGGCTGGCGATGACTTTTCCGTAAAGTTCATAAAACTTTTGCGACATGCGATACAGTCTCCTTTCGTATAAAAGTTAACGCGCGTTAATTTTTGCCATATAAAAAAGAAAAACCGCTGGAAATGCGGTTTCGTAAAAGAATATTATGAAAGCTAAAAACTTTTATTAATTCTTAATGAGCCAGATTGCCAAGCACCAAAACTAAAAATTAACGCACGTTAACTTTCTTCCCTTACACAAAAATCTGTTACCCAACTCTGTTACCCGGCTCTGTTACCCAATCTGTTACCGGGCGATTTCCTCTATAAGGGGAAAACGTTTTCAGCCCCACGGGTAACAGTCAATCGGGTAACAGAGATAAATAGTAAATCTATAAATAATTTTTCAGTGTATTTTCTCCGGCAACAATAAGATAGGGCTTTTTAGGCACCGGAGGGGCCTGAATCCATCCCTCCCGGATCAGTAGATCTATCAGTTCCATGACTCTTTCCTGTTTAATATTCATTCTCTCCCTCAAAGACCTTATGGAGGGAGCAGTTATCTGGTCCATTTCAGCCTCTACGGCATCCTGCCAGGCCTGGGCCATGATGATCTTAAACTTCCTTATTTCCTCTGATTCAGCCTCAGGCGGATTCCCGTATTCAATACTCTCCCCACCGGGAAGTTCGCCGGAAACTTCCGGGAAGTCGGGCAACCTGACCATGTCCGGGCCGGGAGCAGCCCGAAGCTTACTGTTTTCCCCTGTTTCCCCTGCAGTATTATGCTGTTCTCTACCTTCTACAGCAGCTTCTGCAATATGAACGGGATTAGTTTTATGCCCTGAGTTAACCCAGAAGTCCTTTATCTTTGACACCGCCAGGTCGGCATCATTATCGTTTGCTCCTATGCCCGGGCTCTGGAAACGGACAAGGCCGGCGTGTCCCTCCAGTAGAGCTACTCCATCACCTTTTCCTCTTAACTTGAGATCTTGATCAACATTTAGCACCGTTCGGTAATCAGGCCCGCTGATCAGCTGGAATACCACTCTCGAAGGCAAATTGGATTTTATCACCCCTGTAATTACATCCACTGAAGGCCGCTGGGTGGCGACAATCATGTGTATGCCGGCAGCCCTGGCAAGCTGGGTGAGTCTTTGAATTAAAACCTCCACTTCTTTTCTTGCTGTAGACATCAGGTCCGCCAGCTCATCAATAACCCCGACAATATAACCTATTGACCTGTCACCGGTCCGCTGCCAGTACTGCTGGATATTCTTTACCCCGGCCTGTTCGAAAATTGTGTACCGGCGCTCCATTTCTTTTACCAAAGACTCAAGGGCTGCCACGGCCTGCGCCGTTTCCGTGGCAACGGTGATGGTATGTGGAAAACCTCTATACTGACTCAGCTCCACCCTCTTGGGGTCGATCAATACCAGGCTTAAAACATCTGGTCCCCGGGAAAGCAGCAAGGTCACAAGAACCTCGTTGATGAACCAGCTCTTGCCGCTGCCGGTGGTGCCGGCCACCAGCAGGTGGCGGACGCTTACCAGATCAATCATAATGGGCTCGCCAATGTCATTTACACCTACCACCATGGGGAGCTCAGAACGGCCCAAGAATTCTTCGAATTCCTCGGATTCAAGTATGGTACGAAGCACCACCGGCAGGCGGTTCTTATAAGCGATGATCAGAGAGGCCGATCCTGCATGCATGCCCGGGGTTACCTGCAAGGACTCAACTCCGAAGGCTGAGGCCAGGTCGCTGGTCATATGCTGCAGCCTGGTCAATCGCAGCCCGTCGGGTAACGATACAGTGACCCGGGCAGCTGCAGGGCCGCTTTGAACTGAAATAACCTCTATTCTTTCTCCTTCGTCTTTCAGAAGCCCGCAGCGGCGAAAGGCTCTGTTCACCCTCAGCGCGTAACCGGTTCCGGTTCTTTCCTCGGCAGCCTTTCTCACCCAGGCCGGAGGGTCCGGAAGTATTGACAAGGGTGGCAGCCCCTCTTTTAAAGGCCCCCTGGAGTCTATTTTATTAGCCGGCAGCTGGCTTACCTGACAGCCATCCAGGTAGTTTTTCATAATAGTGGCCACAGCTTCACATTTTTTAAAGAACCGCTCCCGGCGGTCCTTCCCAATCCAAAGCCATATATACACTACACTCCCCAGCCAGCATACAGCAGCAACTTTCCCGGCATGCCCGGCGCCGCTGCCGGCCGCGCTGGTGGCCAGGGCCCCTGCGGCCAGAACCAGGAGCAATCCCCTTTGAGCAAAGGAATGCTTATCAGCGCCGCCGCTTTGCTTTACGCTCCTTTTACTGCTCAACAGCGCCCCTCCCTCCGGCAGCCGCATTTACAACAGTCCTGACCATATCCTCTATATTTCTCATAAATATTTTGGCATCAGCTTTTCCCTGTTCAATTTCCCAAAGGAGTTCTTCCCACCGGACCGTTAACCGGGGACTCTTCAGATCTTCGGAAACCTGATCCACCAACTCCTCACCCTTTGCCGTCGGCGTCAGGCGTTTTCCATCTCTTTGGACATAGCCCGATGAAATAAGCTTTTCAATTATGCCGGCCCGGGTTGCGGGAGTGCCCAGGCCCACTGAACCGAGTTCTTTTGTACTGCCCGCATTTTTCATGGCCTTTAGCAGCGAGGCATCGGTAAATCTCCCGGGAGGCCTTGTTTTCTTTTCCTCCACACTTAAAGAAGCAAGGTTTAATTGCATACCTTCATTTAGTGCGGCTAATGCGGGAAGGGTATTTTTGTCATCCACGGTATTGGAATCCCAGCTTTCTTCGTTATAGACCTCTTCCCAGCCAGGTTTAATCACCTGAGACCCTTTGGCATGGAAATGGTGACCTTTGACGGATATGAATATATTGGAATGCCGGTGTACTGCAGGGGGGTAAAACACAGCCATAAACCGACGCGCCACCAGGTCATAAACACTTCTTTCCTCAGTGCTTAATCTATCTCCAGGAACGGCGCAGGCAGGCAGAATGGCATGGTGGTCGGTAACACCGGCGTCATTTACTATAGCCTCAGGCAAGGGAAGGCCGGCTGCCTTCCGGGCAAGATCTTTATAAGTCTCCACTTTGGCCAATGCAGACAGCCTGTCCATGAGAGTGCCGGCAAGAAGCCCGGTAATATATCTGCTATCGGTCCTGGGGTACGTGATCAGTTTCTTTCTCTCATACAGAACCTGTGCAATTTCAAGGGTATGGGCTGCGGTCGTACCCAGAAGGCGGTTGGCATCCTGCTGCAGATCGCCGAGGTTGTATAGCGGGGGCGGGGGTACATCAGAATCCTTTGTCTCAAAAGACGTAACGATCCCGGCTTTTTCTCCCGATAGAGCACTTTTGATGTTTTCCGCCTCATCCAGTGTCATAAATACGCTTTTTCCATTCTCAGCATCGGTCCAGAGAGCGCGGAACACCTCACCTTCCGGGGTAACAAATTGCCCCCATAACTCCCAGTAAACCTTTGTAACAAAGCTCCTTATTCCTTTTTCCCTTTCCACCAGCAGGGCCAGGGCCGGAGTCTGAACCCGGCCAACGGTCATTTTCTCTTTCTTGAAAAGGGTATAAGCCCTGGTGGCATTCATTCCCACCAGCCAGTCAGCCCGTGCCCGGGCCTGGGCGGCAGCAAAAAGGTAATCATAAAGGGAGCCGTCCTTAAGCTTCGAAAAGGCCCTTTTAATGGCCTCCGGAGTATTCTCTGACAGCCATAGCCGCTTATAAGGCTTACGGCATTCTGCCAGGAAGTATATGTACCTAAAAATTAATTCTCCCTCCCGGCCAGCGTCACAGGCATTAACCACCAAATTGACATCAGATCTTTTAAATAAAGGTTTTACTTTGCGGAAGTGCTGCTTTTTTGAATCAATAGGCTTTATAAAGAAGTCTTCCGGAATAATAGGCAAGGTGTTCAGGCTCCATTTTTTTAACCCAGGGTGGTAATCCTCCGGGGCCGCCAGCTCGGCCAGGTGTCCTACAGCCCAGGTAATAATGTAGTCTCCGTTTTCCAGGTACCCGTCCTTTTTGGTAAACTTGCCCAGCACCTCAGCTATGTCCCTGGCCACTCCCGGCTTCTCGGCAATAATTAAAGTCCTTTTGCCTGACAAAAGTTATCAGCTCCCTTTTGAATCTCTTTCAGCTGTACAGGCCTGGAAAAGAAAAAACCCTGTCCCAGGGTTACGCCAAGCTTTTTCATCATGGCCAGCTCATATGCTGTTTCAATGCCTTCGGCTATTACAGAGCATTTAATTTCGGCGCCCAGCGCCACCAGGTGTTTTACGATGGCCTGGTACTGTTCATCAACGGCAGCCCCTGATACTATCGGCCTGTCTATTTTAATGAAGTCAGGCCTTAGCTCGGCCACGCTGCGCAGCCGGTCATACCCCGATCCCACATCGTCGATGGCTATCAAAAAACCCCTTTCCTTCAACATTTTGCAGGTACGGCTGACATGCATGAAATCCTGAACCTTTACATGTTCAGTAATTTCAAATACAATTCTTCCCGGAAACGAATCTATCAGAGATAGATCTCTTTTAATCCCGGATATCTCGGCCATCAATGACGGGTTGGTATTTATAAACACCTTCTTATCTATTGGAATTTGTCTGGCGGCAGCCATGGCATTCTCTAAACAGGCCGCTTCCAATACCTTTAACAAACCGTAATTACTGGCGCATTTAAAAAGGCTGCCTGCAGAGTGTAAATTTCCAGCCGGTCCTCTTATCAGCGCTTCGTACCCCATGGGCAGTACTGAAGAAAGGTCTACTATGGGCTGTATCAAGGTAGTCAGTTGCCTGTTGTTGAGAATCTGCGTTAAAGCGCTTTTCCTTGACCGTAACATCACTTTTGCAATACCTCCTTAAAAAAGAGACTCGTATAGAATAAGCACCCAACTATAGGTGCATACAATCAACCTGTTTTTAAAAATTAATCGTCCGGATAACAAGCCTCCTCAGTATATTGCCGCTGATCTGCAGTTCTACATCAGTGCTTTTACTGACACCGTCTTTAAAACCTATTATCCTGGTCTGGTATACCCCGTCATCAGGCCAGAAATTATCTACTGTCTTTTCTGGCACGGTGAATGTGTATTCCCAGCGCCCGGTGGCTCCATTAAATACCATATCAACGATGGCGGATGTGTCGCCAGGGGCCAGGGCAGGGTCGCCGTCCAGCTTTGCCGGCAGGGGAAATTCCACTTCACACGTATCCAGGGTTACCGGCTCTCCTGTAGTCATCTTGACGGCTGCCGCAGAGATGGTAACATTCCTGCCTCTCTCGGCCGGCTGCGGGTCAACATATCCGTTAATGGTAAAGTCCGCATCACACTCCAGCCTTACCTGAAATATTCTGGGGGTTATCTTTGTATCTGTGGTATCGAGAACAGCCTTTAAAACAAATTCAGCGCCCTCTGGCACAGCTGTCCATGCCCCTGGTATTATCGCTGTGTAGGCGCTTCCTCCGTCTGATGAAACATAATAGTTTATAGACGTGCCTGCCGGTTTATCGTCTATTACTGTCAGGTACGCCGCATTGCAGGACATTGAAGAGGCCATTGCCTTGGAATAATATGCTTTAGGATGCGCATATCCACTGTTTAATGTCAGCCCGGTAATCTCCATGCTGGGATCCCGGACCATCCTCCCTGCGGCGTCATCGTATGACCACCACTGGACATTGCCATCTCCGTCAATAATGGTCTGCTCATATGTTCCGGTCTTAAGTGACACGGCCACCGGATTACTTACCGGATCCGGACTGAAAACATCCACCCTGGCCGCCCCGCCAGTGTCGTTGTTCATGTAATATTCCGCGTTATTATTAGCGAGAACAGCGCTGCCTATATCGTCGCCACTGGCTGAAACTGCGTCCGACAGCCCGCTTATCTGTTTGGCCGGGTCCTCAACGTATGTGCCTCCGGCATCGTCATAGGAATAGTAATAGGCGGTGTCCTTTGTAAAGAGCCGGAAGTCCGGGGAATCATTAACCATGGACACCGTAACGGGATCTGAAATGCCGGGCTCAATAACAAGTGAGGGGTTAAGGCTCCCCCCTGCATCATACCGGGTTATCTTGGTGAGATTACCGTCCGCTTGCAAAACCAGGGCAGAATCTTTATTCTTAAAGGCCGTCACCGACAAAACATTATTCAGCCCGGATACTTTAAGGGCCGGATCGTTGCTCATCCCGGAACCGTTATACCTGTAATAAGCCACACTGCTTTCGGAAATGGCCCATATATTGAGATTGTCCTGCCGCAGGGAAACCCCTGTGGCATCAGTGGCCCAGGGACAGGAGAACTCCGGGTTGGAGGCAATGGTCCCGGTGGCGTCGTCCAGCTCATACAAAGTAATTCCGCTATTTGAGGCCACGGCATAGCCCAGGCTGTTTTTCAGCATATCCAACGAATTGGCCAGGGATCGTTCCGGAAGGAGGACACAATGATTGTCAGTATCCACCCTGGCCGTAGTTCTGGACAGGTCCACCCGGGATGTATCGGTAAAACTGTCGTCCAGGACTATTTCAGCAAATACAGGAGTTGGTAATAATATCAGCAGTAATAGTATGTAAGATATAAATAATGTCTTCCGCAAGCAGGCCGGTCACCTCCCCCTAAAGATTTTCTATACCGGCAATCTTCCAGGCCCCGTTAACCAGTATTGTATCAATCAGGAACGAAGCTTGTTTTTCAGCGCCGTCCATTGTTACACTGCAGACGGCCTTTACCACTGCATAATCGTCTGAGATTCCCAAGCATTCCAGGCTTTTTACAGTGGTTACCGTTTGCTGCAGCACCCCGTATGTATTTGCATCCACAGGTAACGATTTTGACCTCTCTGAGTCCTGTAATAACTTGCCGGACAGGTATATATAGCCCTTTGCCCTTTTTTCGGAATATGGGGCCTCCAGATAAGCCTTAATAACTCCACCAGCGGCATCTGCCGGCAGTTGCCCGGGTTTGAGATCATCGTGCAGGTATTCGCCCCACGTGGTCTTATAGATTTTCCAACTGTCTCCGGACTTAATGAGGGCAAAGGTGTATGCCAGCCTGTCAAACCCTTCCGCTGTGCTCTTGGTAATATCAGCCTCTACCCTGGTCAGGCAATCTCCAACCCGGGATACCTTGTATTTACTGAAGATAATTTTGTCCCCATCAGCCTTTACTTGCCCCGCATTGGCCTTCGCAGAAATCAGGGCCTCCCCGGTCAGGACCCCAAATACCTCCTGCCAGTTTCCAGCCGCAGCATTTTCCAGGTAGGTTTCCACCACAGGGTATACCTCTTTTTCAAGGGCAGACTGACTGCTATTTTCAAGAGGGCTGCACCCAGCCAGAAGTAAGAGCGCAATTACCAACACAGGCTTAATAAATTCTTTCAGAAATATCCCTCCCCTTAAAAAAGAAAAACCCGGAGCGCATCCGAGATCATTTATCATCTTAGAGTTTTCTTATTGTTATTGAGTCCCTTCCGGTATTGCCTGCCTCATCTTTCACCCATACCGTGATTAGGTTTGATCCGGTGCTGCTTACCAGGAGATCAACCACTCCATCAAGGGGTAAAGGCTGGTATGCGGTCCCGTCCAGACTGTATTCAAATAGACTGCTTGCGTTATCAGAAGTATTAATTATAGCCCGAATAGTGTTATCACTGGTGGCCATCGCTCCTGAAGCTGTGGCTATCTTTACCTCCGGCGGTGAAGTATCTCCACCCAGGTTATTCTGAATATTGGTAACTGCGGTAGCCAGTGAATCGATTTTTGTATTAACTGTTTGGGCTGTATTGTATGCGATCAAGGAATTTGTTTTAGCCTGCCGCGCTTCGGCAAGAACGGTGCCGCCGGAGTCTCTTACTGCCGTAATTGTATTGCCATTAACATTGTATACTGAGTTATAGGCGTTTAAAGCGTTGGTGCTTGCTGTATTGGCTGCAGTTGTTGCCGCACCAATAGAGGCCCCGGAGTATGAACCTCCGGTAGTATGCGTTGCAGTAAATGTTTTATTATCCATACCCAAAAAGCCATAAGAGCCGGCTGATATACCGTCGTAATTTTTAAAATTATACTGAGTAATAACACCCGTCACATTCCAGGTGCTGCCATCATCCGGCACCACATAGTTTATGCACCATCTATACTTACCGCCAGAAGTATATACACTAAGACTATGGTTCAGTACCTGTGTCACTGCGTGAGTTCTATTAAAACCTGTAATATGAACAGATATGGAATTGCTATGGTCAGAGTCATAGGCAATTATATCTGTATTATAAGAATATGTTGCGGCTTGAGACATTGTGGGTACATTTAAAAACACAATAAAACAAATGGATAATATTAGTTTCTTAATAACAAACAGAATGCGATGCTTTCCTATCAAAAAAACACCTCCGATACTTATCACCCTATAAAATATTTAATGGAAGGTTTCCAGCTTAGAGTTTTCTTATGAAGATAACATCCGTACTCTTATTTCCCGCCTCATCTTTAACCCAAACATTGATTGGCACTGAGCCGAAACCACAAACGGGGACTGTGACAACCCGATCTACCGGTAATGGCTGGTAAGAGGAATCATTCAGACTGTATGTAAACGTATTGGAAATATTATCGGAGACTTCTACAACAATTTTTATCGAATTACCAGAAGTGGCCCTGGCTCCAGATACTGTTTTCAGATCTATTACAGGTGGTGAGGTATCCGCCCCCATGTTGTTTTGGATATTTGTTATGGCAGTAGCAAGCGCATCAATCTTCGCACTAACTGTCTGGGCTGTATTATAGGCATTCAGGGCGTTTGTGCTGGCCTGTGATGCATACGTGCTGGCGTTCTGGGAATTGGTTTTAGCCTGGCGCGCCTCGGATAGGACGGTGCCACTGGCATCCCGGACGGCCGTAATGGTGTTCCCATACCCATTACTCACGTCTGATATTACGGTATTAACCCTATTCGTCAAATCCGGATCAATAGGAATATATACACTGCCCATATCCACTGTATGTATTTTATGAGGATAGAACCCCCACGTAAGAATATAACTATAACTCTTACCTACACCTACACTTGTATCTATCCATTCAGTTACATTACTCCTTATTGCTGCAGTTTGATTATTCTTAAAGGTATAGTCAAGAGCCCCATTTGGTGTACTATTAACAAATGAAGCATGTATAAATCCATCACTTTCTAAACTCAAGTTTGTGCTGTCTATTCTGTATCTTTTTACTCTCATATTCAATACTTCAACTTGTAGTATCGTAGCATCAGTTGTGGTTGTTGTAAACCCATAAAACGCCAGCCTATTATATCCTGCATCAGAAAAATTATAAGCAACCGGACTTGACCAATTTGTATCTGTTATTGGTGTAATAAATTTAGAATCTCCATAAGATCCGGTATCATTATCGCCTGCCGCATACATTCTACATTCCACATTCTGACCTGACACTCTTTTATACCTTAACGTAACTGATACAATTGAATCCATTCCTTCAGTCGCAAGTGCATTAGTTAGAGTATGCCCTGTGTCACGGTCACGAACACTCCAAACACCTTTATAACCAGAATCGTACTCCGTATAGCCAGCTAAAGCTACACCTTGCCCTAAAAATAGCATTAATACTAATGTTAATGAGCAGAGTATCATTTTAAACTTTATCATGCTAAAACCTCCCGTATAAACAATTAGATTTGGTCTACCGGCCTGCTGATCAGCTCCGGCCCGGCTGTGACGTGGCAGTACATGGTGGTTTCATCCGGCAGGCCGGCCAGTTTTGAAAGGGCTCCGATTTTTACCGGAAAGCTGATAATGGCCACTACCGACACCTGGCTGACAGTTTCGCTGTAGCCGGTGAATGTATATGTAAACGGAATTTCTTCCTGCTTAACCACCTTAAAATAATCAACCTGCACCGGACCCGAATTAAGCATCGACCCCGCCAACGGATTCAGGCTGTGGTCCAGCAGCAGATTTATTTTAAGGGTATCGTAGAAGGTCTGGGCTGCCCTGGACTCGTCTATGACCAGACTGGCATTTTTAAGCTCTTCCTCATCCACCTGGGCGGCTGCGCTTCTCACCGCCAGGTCCAGCTTGTTTTTTACAGCTACCTTAATGCAAAAATGCTCACCAACATCGGTAACCAGGGCCGCTACTACAAAAAAACATATGATCATTAAGAGGGCCAGTATATATGCTGACCCTCTCTGGTCACTTAAAAATTTAATCACTCTATGAACACCTCGCTTTGGGCGGCGGCGTTAACCTTGAGACGCAAGCTTTCTTCGCTGACCACATAGCTCATCAGGCTGTCGATCAAAAAGAATTTGAAGCGCCAGGGATAGCTGATATTCACATTTATGTACGAGCCCCTTTGCACCGGTGTGTCCATATCGGTGCCGTAAATATACACTGTGTCGTTATCCAGGGCGCCCGGAGGAGAGTCACTGCCCGCATCATAATTGTATCCCTGGCTATTCACTGTCCAGTCAGATACCTTGGCGGCCAGTTGGGCCCTCACCTCACTGGTGAACTGCCCCCTGGTGGCGGCAGCTTCAGCAGTATTGCAGACATAGTAGTTTATCACCGACCAGTTATACATGAGATAGCCCATTTCAATAACGAAGCAAAAAATCATAAACAGGAGGGGGATTACTATCAGCGCCTCTATGAAGACCTGACCCCTCCTGTCTTTATGTAACCTCTTAAACATTAATTTCCCACCTGTTCGACCTCGGTTTTTATATCACCAATCTTGTCGCCCAGGGCTGCGCCAAGTTCGTTCATATGGGAAGCAACCACAAAGACTACACCGATTATGAGAAGGGCCATTTCCACGAAGACACTGCCCTCTTGGCCACGGTGAAGTCTTGCTAAAAATACTTTCAAGGAGTATCACCTTCTTCCCGGTTATCTTTTGCCGGATTAATCTAATGAGGGAACCGCAACGCCCTGGATTTGCGTGGAAATGTTGTTGTACTTAGGCACAATACCATCGTTGGCCAGCCCTGAGGCAGCATTGAAAACCACGAAGGCTACACCGATCAGTACGAGGGCCATTTCAACGAAGTAGCTGCCCCCCTGGTCCTCGTGCAGCGCAACCATAACCTTTTTTGCTTTTTTAGTCATTCAAAAAACCTCCTTTTTTACGATTTGCAACTTATGCCTATTCCTTTTCCGATGGCCCGGGCTTTTTCTTTTTCCACTTTAAATATGACAGCAACAGGCCCGCCCCGATAAAGGCAAATCCCACAACTTCCAGGCTCATCCCTCCTTTTTGGTTTTTGTGCAGTAACCACAGGTATTCTTTTACCACGGTATTAACCCCCTATTTAATAGTGTTTAACTGGTTGATTATAGAACCCACCATAGGGATAATAAACATCATGATAAATATCACTATCAGTACTCCAGGCAAGAGCGACATTAAAACAGGCTGAATCTTAATCCACCTCTTTATTTTGGAAGCCTTTCTCTGCCTGGACACTTTCGAGTAATTGGTCAGTATCTCGCTGATATCGGCCCCGGTGCTCTGCTCTACGGCGATGATCCGGGCAAAGTCCTTCATTTCAGCCACGTTGCAGCGTCTGGCGAAATTATCGACGGCCTCTATCAGACCCACCAGCTCCATCTCAGCTGACAGCAGCGCCAGTTCGCGGCCAAGCACTCCTTTATAGGACCTGGCCACCACTTTAAAGGCGTCATAATAGCCCACTGCCCTGGCATAGATCTTTACCTGCTCCACCATCAGTGGAAAGGCTGCCTGTATAGCCTCCTTTCTCCTTTTCTCAAAAAAGCTTAAGAGCATTTCCGGAGCTTTTGCTGCCATAGGCAGCGCCAGAAGAAATAAGGCCCCCCCTTTCTGCCCTCCCGCCAGCAGTGCTGCTCCGGCAAGAAAAATAAGCAGCAGGACAGACCTTTTGCCGGCAGTTACCAATTCCGCCGAAAATGGAATTCTTAAGGCCTCCAGCCTTTTTCTCAGTGATTTCAGATCTTCGGCTGATGCGCCGTAGCGGCCAGCCCATTCAAATACCTGGAGCGCCCCCGGCAATTTAACCCTTCTGAGGCACCAGGCCATTACGGCAATGCCCACCAATACCGGGGGATACATTATTGACGGAATCATACTTCTTCCAGCACCCCTTTCCTGCCGTCAAAATACCAGCAAAGGTACTCGGCGATAACCAGCAGGGAGACCAGCATATGGCCCCGGCTTGTTTCTGTGAATACTCTGTGGGCATCAGCGGATCCGGTAAGCATCCAGAGGAAGACAGCCGGCAGGGCGGCCATGAATATGTATATAACAGCCTTTTTGCCTCTGGTCTCGTTGACCAGCTCCTCCCGCAGGTCCATCCTCTCCCTGACCACTTCAGACATCATTTTAATTACTTCGCGGGTGTCGCTGCCGTACTGCCTGGAGAGGACGATACCGTGAACAAAGGTGTTTATGTCTATGTTGTCAAGATTGGCGGCAAACTCTAAAAGACATTCATCAAAATCCCGGTTGGTATTGACGTTCAATATCAGGTTTTCCAGCTCTATTTTTAGAGGCTGGGGGGTTGCCGGTATGACCCTTTCTATGGCCTGCTTGAGGTTGTCGGACACCTGGCACAGTTCGGCCAGCAGCTGCAGCATCAGCTGGGCCTGCAACTCTATTACGCTTTTAATTCTCTTGTGATACAGCCTGTCCACCAGCTGGTGAGCAAAGAGCACCCACAATACTACTGATAATATGGCCAGGAGCTGGTTTGACATAAGCTTTAAGCTTACGACCGCAAGTACGGCGGAGATAGCCGTGATACCAGTCAGAAAGGCGCTATAGCTGAAGGGCATGCCTAATTTTTTGAGCATAAAGGCGGTGTCTTTAGTGACCTGGTGCCTGGAGAAGAATAAGTCACTCCGGACTGCTTCGTGTACCAGCAAGTCTTTAAGCTTTGTAAAGGATTTGCTGAACATCTGAATGTTTCTGGCTGCAAAGACTGCCATAATAGCTGAGGCAATAAAAAGCGCCGGTATGAAAATCTCCGGCACAGCCAGCAGGACATACAGTTTTTCCCGGCATATCATACCAGTGACACCACTCCCCTGGCCTGCTTTGGCGCACTAAAAGGCCTTATCTGCGGCAGCTTTTCTTCCCCCAGCTCTTCCTGCAGCCGGTCCAGCAGTTCACCGGTGAGGCTGTTAAGGCATTCATGCCTGTTTTCTCTCCTGTTGAACCGGTATATTTCCCTGAAGTGAGGTTTACCGTTACTGTCTGTCAGCTCATTAACCTCTGAAATGCACCATTTGCCGTCCTTGTACTTTTTGATGTAGATGGTCAGGTCTATGGCGCTTACTATATGACGGCCCAGTTCCTCATCAGTTATGCCGGAGGCCGGTTTGGCGGCCCTCAATATCCTCTGGAAAAGGTTCATCCTGGCGTTATTGCTGTGGCCTGTTGACATTGATCCGTAGTGCCCGGTGTCCATGGCCAGCAGGAGGTAATATGTTTCATCCCCCCTGAATTCACCCAGTATTATCCGGTCCGGGTCCATACGCAGGGAGTTTTCTATAAGGTCCTTGATACTGGCCTTTTTCGATTCCTGCAGGGCCACCACGCCCTCCAGCCCCAGCTCAAGGGTGTCCTCCACGGTTATAACCCGCTCATCCCCCGGAATGTACCCACACAATAGCCTGGCAAAAGTGGTTTTGCCGCACCCGGTTACTCCGGCGATAACCATATTGCACCCGGACCTTACAACGTACTGGAAGAACTGCAGCATTTCTTCACTGAGAAACCCCTGGGATAGAAGCTCCTGTTCTGTATACACCTTCTTGGGGAATTTCCTGATGGATATGGCGGGAGTAGTTGTATTAGGGTATATGACCCCGTTCAGACGCATTCCTCCGGGCAATTGGACGTTGACCAAGGGATTGCTGAAATCTATT
Organism: Peptococcaceae bacterium BICA1-7; assembly: GCA_000802095.1. GTDB lineage: Bacteria > Bacillota > Desulfotomaculia > Desulfotomaculales > Desulfocucumaceae > BRHc4a. The sequence goes on from JUEB01000001.1 coordinate 220,611, forward strand.
TTCCGACCGGCCTTCTGCACCACGTTGTGCAGTATCTTCATAACGTCCTCGCTGCTGTTGAACCTGATGCCAGTTTTCTCTTTCCTGCCGCCGCTTCTCTTTATCTCCATTTCCAGGTTGGTGACAAATATATCGGTCACCTCCGGGTCCCGCATATATGGCCCCAGCTCCTTGTAGCCTATCAGCTGGTCTATGGTATACTGCTCTATATCCTGGTCTTCCCGGCCCAATAGGGTTCTTATTTCCTGTTTTATGACCTGTTCTTTCTTCTCCCAGCCACCTTCTTCGCTATCCAAAAAGAGCTTGCGGTGCTTTTTTATCACTGCTTCCTGTACTTCCCCAACGAGCTTATGTCTATCCATGCTTATATAGCCCCCCTCTTTATCTGGTTTTGGCGGGTTGTTTGTCACCGTAATTCAGCAGCTGCAGCAAATTGTCCAACTGTCCGGGGTCATATATATCCCCGCTTAGCTCAGCTCCTTCAGCCTCCGGGAGCAGCCACAGCTCTTTTGACCGGGCCTTCCCGAAAAATATAGGGCCCACCTGGTCCCATTTGAGCGCCAGGGTAATGCTGTCACCGCTGTTTGCCGAGACAGCGTTCTTAATCTGTTCTACTGTCCCAGACAGGTTTATGTTTGTATCCGTAACAGACAATATCTTAATTCCTTTACCCACTACCTGGGGATTGCCGCCTTCCAGTATGGCTACCACCGTGATTGTTTCTCCGGCCTTGATATTTTGAGGCCACCTGGCCTCGTTTTTGTTAAGGGTAAGCCAGGTTTCATCCTGGCCAACACTGTTTTTAGTTTCGCTGGACAGGTCTGCGGTTATCTTTTGGGATAGTATGGGCTCCTGGTTATACAGGTTTACCATGGCGTATTTTCCTATTACCTGACCCGGGACGGTTAAAGCCAATTCGTGCATATCCCTCTTGGCCAGGGTGACATACCCTATGTCAGCCTGGCCAATCACTGCGCCGGCAGGAATATCTTTGTTGGGCGCTACAACCTTTACCGGCATGTACATCCGGTATAAGGCAAAAAATACCGATACAGCAGCCGCAATACTCAGCAGCACCGCCACCCAGAAGCTCATGTTTTTTGCCGGTAGTTTGAGCCTGTTTATTTTTCCTCACCCCTTAATCCTCTTTGCACACCTTGTTTCGGCCACTTAGCTTTGCCCTGTACAGTGCTTCATCCGCCCTCTTTCCAATATTGTCTGGAGTGTCACCCGGTCTATATTGTGCAACCCCAAAGCTGGCAGTAATAGAAACTACCAGGTTGTCATTTATTGCAACAGGCGTTTTTTCCACTTTTGCCCGCACGCGGCCGGCTATCTCTAAAGCTTCCAGCAGACTGGCATTACAAACCACCGTAAACTCCTCGCCTCCGTATCGGAATACCTGGTCAGACGGCCGCACCGTCTTCCTGACTATGCCTGCAAACTGTTTGAGCACCTTATCCCCGGCGTCATGGCCATAGGTATCGTTTACTTTTTTAAAATAGTCAATATCCATCATGATTACAGATAGGGGGGGGCCTTTTCTGGCAAAAACCTTTTTCATGTAACTGTTCAAATGCTCTCTGTTGGACACTCCGGTTAATGGGTCTGTGGTTGATTTTATTAGAAGGTCCAGGTTCTCCCCGGCATAACGGACTTTCTGATTTAAGAGGTCCGATTCCTTAAACTCAAATTTTTTAAATAACTCTGAAAGGCTCCTGTCCGCCCTGGCAAAATCGGATATGTAGGCGGGGAAAGCCTTATTAATTACCCCCAGGTCGGGATTAACACTGATTAGGTTCTCAATTCTCCTGTTATACTGCCTGGCCCACAGGGCGGTGTATCCCGTGAAGGCCAACCAACTAACCGCCCACAGCACGTTAACGAGGGGATAAAATTTTCCTGCGTCCAGGCCTACAAGAAACAATACTATTCCTCCCGAGCCCCATAGCCACAAACTCAACTGCTATCACCCCTCAACACTTCAAGTATTTTCTCCTGACCGTATAATGCGCTTGTTTGTCCATCTCTGGTAATTATCAGGGCAGGGACCGCTTCATCCCACTCTGTTTCTGATTGATACATGCTTCCCAGGTAGCCCGCGCTGTCAAGAAGTTCCCTGCCCTCTCCCGGATCCCCGTCCACCTGGACCGGAACCCAGCCTTTTCCCCCGGGGTCGGTTTCTGCCAGCCTTCCTATGGTACTCCGGCAGGCCCCACAGGAGGTGGAAAAGAGCAGCACAGGCTTAGCCGATATGTCCAGGGAAGTCCTTGTGCCATCGTAAGAAACACTGATGTGCTGACTTACCTTACTGGCCGCTGCTGACATAGGCTTGCCTATAAAAACAGGATAGTGTATCAAGGCGTTGACCATAAACAGGGTAGTAATCACTGCCGCCATGCCCCGAAGCACATTCTTTCTTTCACTGGTCTCAATAATTGACAGGTAAATCACCCCGGCCAATATCAGAAGATCGGCTTTGATACAATCCATACACCTGTATGAAAGGGCCGTTTGCAGGACCAGGGATCCAGCTATGAGCAGCGCCCCTCCAATGACAGACCAACCGGCATAACTGGTGAGGGAAATGGCTGCAATTACCGAACAGGCGATGACCGCTGCCACAGTGAAAATATCAGGAGTCTTTGTCACTGCCAGGAGTACCCCGGCAGAAATAAAAAAAACGCCCCCAAAGGCTTTGTTGACAACACTCATCTACTCTATTCACACCCCCCCGCGCTCCTGGCTGAACGGTGCCAGTTGCCGTCAACGTCGTAATAATAAGTCCCGCCTTGGGAACATTTTGAGACGTTTAATTCAGAAAGGTTCGTTCCGGGATACATCTTGTCCAGGAAATTAAGCATGAGTGTCTTAAATTTACCCTCCGTCCGGACCACCACCGAAGGATATAAACTGCTGCTGCGGTTGTTGTAAACCGCTATGGAACTTATTTCGGACTCACCCTCTGACCCGGCCATCTCTTCGGGCCTGTTAAGGTCAAAGTATGTCTCGGCCATCAGCCTTGCTTCGGAACCATTATTCTCGTACTCCACCCAGCGTTCAAGAATTTCCACCTTACCGCACCCGCAGCTGCAGCAATATTTTTTGTATCCCCTGTTCTCGATCAGCTCATCCTCCCTTCCCTCCACCTCGAAGGGGTCCCCGCAGTCTTTACAGCATCTGCGGCATTTTCCTTCACTATTACAGCACATGTCCTCATATCTGCCGGGGTCTATTTCCACCCGCACATATCTTTTGGCGCTCATGGCGGCGGCCGCAGCCGCCGAGTCAGACGCTGTTTTCAATTTTTCGCTTACCAGCACGTATCTGGTAAAATCTATGGCCACTGCCATAATAATAATGAGCACTGTGACCACCACCACGAACATGGGCAGTATGCTTCCTTTTTCCGATCCTATATACTCCCGCAAGAAAAGCTCCCCCTATCTCGTATCGGACCACATATAAGTAGCCCTGGTGTTTATGTGGTAATCCTGCAGGGCGCTGCCTTCCAGCAGTTTCGGGAAGGTTTTGCTAAAGGGCCTGGAGATGTAATTTACCGTGCAGGTTACCCCGGTTCCGCCCGTATAGAATTCAATGGAGGTCCTCCCGGGGTCAAGCCCCCAAAGCCAGGCCGCCTGCTCTGCCTTTACCTTTGCCCAGCTGACATCTCTTGTCATGCTGGCCTCCCTGGCCCCCTCCCGGGCCACCTTCTGGGAGCCGTAGGTGTCGGCGAAAAGAAAGGAAAAGGTTACTGTGGCCAAGAATATCACCATGAGAATAGAGACAGAAAAAACGAATTCAAGCATAATGGAACCCTTTCGGTTGTTTATAATGCTTTTACTCAACCCCGATCCTGAGCATGTACTCACGGATTCTGACTGCCTCCTTCCGGATGTGAATTTTTCCCTTAACATTGGACGCACCAAACGGGTCGATCAGCTTTTGGAATCCCGGAAACAAAGGCTCCATGTACGCTTCCGCCACCCCATAGCCGTTCTCCGGGGTGCTGTATGCCACTGCACCCCTGGTGGGACAAGCAATAAGCGCCTTGTTCAGGTAATTAAGGGCCATTTTCTGTGATTCTGCTGCATTGTCGGTGACGCCGACATTGTGCGCTGCTATCCTGGCCGCCTGGCTCACCTGGGAAGAGTTGTATATCCAAATGCCCGTGACAATGATGCCCATGACAAAACCGACAAACATTATTCCGCATACGGCGAATTCCACCAGTATCGACCCTTTTTGGCTTTTTAGCCTGTCCATGAGATTTCACCCCCTCAAATAAATAAGCCCGCCGGGCTAAAGGCGGGCTTGTCTGCGTAACTTACCGGAGAACTCCTCCACGAATTTCACTGTCTGTGTTGAACACCTCATTATTTACCGTGATGGTTACCCTGTCCCTGCTATCCGGTGGGTAAATTATGTATTCCCATTTTGAATTTTACATATTCTTCTATTTTAGCCAAATAACCTGTACCTTGTCTGCAACAATGGAAAATTCCTTGTCTCCGGTTATAAGTGGAGCATCCTTTTCAATGGCCAACGCAGCCGCAAAACAATCAGCGTATGAAATGCCTCCTCTTGCTTTTAGCTCTGAGGCTATTTTCGCCCGTTCCCAGGTGACATCAATAATGCGAATGTTATTTGATTGATGCAATTCATTTTCAACTAATTGAGCTACTTCTATTCCACGTTCCCGATAGACTATATAGTACACTTCACCAGCATTAACCACGCTGATGAAAAACTGTGCTCCTGGAGTTTGGAGGAATTCTTTTACTATTTGTCCGCCTTCTTCAGCTTCTAAAAATGCAAGCAAAGCATAGGCATCCAGGACGTAGACCTCATTTTTGCTCTTTTCTGATTTCATTGGCATGTTCCTTTTGCAGCGACCGGGTTAAACTATTCTTACCTTTTAAGACACCGTATAACCCAACAAGCGGTTTATCCGGCAGTGGAATCAAGACCAGCTTCCCATCAATTTCCTGAAGCTCAAACCTGTCGCCTTGCCTTATCTTATACTTTTTCCTAATCTCAGATGGAATAATAATTTGACCCTTTGTAGAAACTGTGATTACCGGCACTGCCTTACACCCCCTTTATGTCTTACATTATATATGTAAGACATAAAATTGTCAATATATTCATACACCACCCCCAAAACAATTGTGCTTTCTATCCATATAACACACGGTTCCTACCACCATTCAAACCATGATTGCCATCAATACCGTAGCGGGCCCCAATACCGCACCATAGGGCGCCTCACCCCCGGGGACCTTCCCTGACACCACCATCACTGCAGTCTGCAGCTGGCCTGTCTTATACCAGGTTGTTGTAAACCCCCAAGCTATCAGCACAATCCCTGCAATGAAGGAGCCTAATAAAACTGGCTGAATTCCCAGGAGTAGCGAAAGGGCAACGGCAAGTTTAAGATCCCCAGCCCCCATCTTTCCGGACAGGAAGAAACACAGGTACATGGCAAATATGATGAGGCCGCCGTATATATTGACATAGTTTCCGGCCAGTATGTTCAGTATGATCCCGGCCAGCACCGCCGGGTAAGTGAAGATATTATAGATTAACCTCTCCTTTATATCCGTCCAGGTACAGACAGCCACCAGCAAGAACGCTAAGATAATCCCCGCGTCATAATACAAAAAACCGCCTCCCTTCAGGCAAAAAACGTCTTGTAAGTTATAATTCCGGCAACAGCCATCAATACCCCGGAAACTACTCCGGCCTGTCTTTTTTCCAGACCTGCCGAGAACAGTCCCAGGCGAATGAAGTGGAATATCCCCCCCAATATGGCCAGGCCCAGCAATAAGCCGCCGATAATAATGGACTTGTCCATTACTGATGCCGTAATCCCTCCCATTACATCACTCCTCAAGTTTTAATGTATCACCTGGGAGAACCCTATTTCTTAGGGTTCCCCCGGGCAGTTCCACAACGCAGCGCGCTCCCCATACTAGCCTGCTGATTCTCCACGGTCTCATATTTTGTACAACATGTTTTACCCGGAAATCCAGGCTGAGAAATAATATGTCAATATTAAACCTCATGAAAAAGGTATGCGCCTGGCTGCAGGGCTTTAAAATGAGGGCAGATCCGGAGGGCATTTCTTTTTTTCCCATGAGCCCGGTGAGGCGGGTAATAAATCTGTCCGCCATTACCACATGGCTTGAGATGACTTTTCCGTTACTGCAGTTTATTAATTTCATGAAACACCATCTATCTAAAAATAAAGAAGGCCCTGGCTAATCAGGACCTTCACCTTCCATGTAAATATTAGTTGTCCATTGCATCAGAGACGTCGTCCAATTTTTCGCTTATTCTGCCTCCGAGAGTATTGAAAGCGATAATGGCGGCAACCGCAACCAGGGCGATTATGAGTCCATATTCAGCCATCCCCTGGCCTTTTTGGTCATTGTGTATCCTTTTAACTAACTGCATCATTTTCTATTCACCTCCCTCTAAATATTGAATGGTTTTCTCACCTCTTTTCAGTCAAAAGCCAAAAAGAGATTCCACAAAATTGGGAATCCCAATAACACGAATAAAGGCGCCAGAACGAACCCGATTATCGGAAACAACAGTTTTATTGTTAATTCCCCGGCAACTTTTTGGGTTTCATGCTTCCTCCTGGCCAGTATCTTTTCAGCGTGGTGCTTCACCACAGGCTCCAAAGGACTCCCGTAGCGCATGGCCTGCTGCATCTTGCCCACCAGTCCGGTCAGCTCCGGAATGCCGCAGCGCAGCGCCATCTTGTTCAGGGCGGCCTCCCTGCTGTCACCGGTGGCCATGTCCATCAATGCCCGGCTGACTTCCTTCCCCAGTTCTCCCCGCATGGTATAAGAAACCTCTTCCAGAGCCAAAAGGATATCTGCCCCTCTCAGCGCATTACCCATAAGCATGCAAAAATCGGGAATATCTCCCTTGATGGCTTCTACCCGGGCTTTCACCCTTTTGTTGAGCCATGCCCCCGGGATAATGTACAGTACAACGGCAGCCAGTGCCACCCAGTAGAAATCAATCCAGCCAGCCAGCGTGGGCAGCAGTAGGATTACCACACTGACTGCGGGCAGACCAATCTGGAGCCCCGCGAAGTATTCAGGTTCAATGGCCAGATCAGCCTGAGTTAATTTCTTTTTTAGGATATTCCTATTGACATCATTGCTTAGCCTGGCTCCCGTTTTATTCAGAAGGCTTTCAGCCTGGCCCTTAAGTTCAACCCCTCCGGGGAGTCTTAACCTGTTTCCCGCAACTGCCACAAGAACGGAGGAGGCAGCCAGAGCCGCCCCCAGTAAAGCTATATCCATATCTTTTATCAGCACGACTTATACCCCCTGGTCCAGGGACTTCTTTATAATCCTGCGGGTAAATATGTTTCCGTATAGAATCCAAAGGGTAGCCAGGAGAAAGACCATGTTGCCTTCAAAGGTGCTGAATAGCGGGTCTGTAAAGCCAGGGGACATAATTCGCGCAAACCCTATGAAAAAGAAGGGCAAAGCCGTGAGGACCTTCAATGTCATCATGTTCTGGGCCACCGCCGCCCCAATAATGCTTCTGAAGCTTTCTTTATCCTCGTAGGCCTCCATGGAGTACCGGCAGGTTTCAGCCAGATCCACTCCCACCCGGTTGTAAAGCCTTACGGCTATAGAGAGCGATTTTAAGTCCTCCCAGCCGGTTTCCTTTCTTACCGCCTCTATGGCCTGGGCCAGGGTATCCCCTGTCCTGGTTCTGCGCAGTATTTCATAAAACATGTCCCGGGCCGGCCGGGGCATGTTTGGTATGGCATCCTCCAGGGCCTGGTAGGGGTTCATGCCGCCGTAAGTAGCGCTTTCAAGCTGTCCCAGAACATCAATAAACTGAGTTCTGAGGAGCTCCATTCTGTCATCTTCCTGCTTCTTTTTCCACCACTTCAGCACCAGCGATCCCATACTGAGGCCTATCAGTCCGAAGTACCATTTACCAGTTATAGCAAGGGCTATTCCTCCTACAATTACCCCGCCGGCGATCATAATAATTTTTTCCTGAGCCGACCTCCCAGCTTTTTCCCGAGTTTCAATTCTCTCATCACTCAGACGAACCGATCGTATTTTGGAAAGATTTATTTTGCTGCCCGCCAGTGCCCAAAAGACAGCCGCGCCCATAAGCACCGCAGCAGCGAGAACAAAAATATAACTCATCTGACCCAGCCCCCGTTCTTAAACTGCTCTCTCCGGAAGAACTCTTTGGCCACCCAGTTAAAGGCGCCGCTTCCCGGGGTATACTGCCAAAGGGTGTTCAATTTTACATTGAGCACTCCCTCCATCCGCTCAACGCCAGCCACTTCGCAGATATGGTCCATGCGCCGCTGGCCTGTGCTATCCCTGAGAACATGGACAAACAAATCCACTGCGTCGGCTATCTGCTCAACGATACCGTCGAACGGCATGTCCATCCCAGCCATCTGTACCATATTTACCAACCTTTTGGTGCAGTGCCGGGCAGAGTTGGCGTGGGCAGTGGTCAGGGAGCCCTGGTGGCCGGTGTTCATGGCCTGCAACATATCAAAGGTTTCTTCGCCGCGCACCTCACCGACAACTATCCGGTCGGGCCGCATGCGCAGGCCGTCCTTTACCAGTTCCCGCTGGGATATTTCCTCGTGCTCGTTGGTGGCTGGCCGTGCTTCCAGCCTTCTTACGTTGGGGTGCTGCAGCTGGAGCTCGGCGGGGTCTTCAACTGTGACAATGCTTTCATGCTCCGGAATAAAGGAGGCAATGCAATTTAAAAAGGTGGTCTTTCCTGAGCCGGTGCCGCCGCTGACCACCATATTCAGCCTTAACTCCACGGCCAGCTTAAGAAACTCCATTACATCCTGAGAGATTACCTTTCTGGCCATAAGGTTTTCAATGGTCATATCCTTGCGGAACCGCCGGATGGTAAACATTGTGCCATCGACAGCTACTGGATCTGTATGGGCTATAAGCCTTGAGCCGTCCACGAGACGGGCGTTAACCCGGGGAGTTGAGCGATCGAATTTCCGGCCTGTATGGGCAAGCATCCTTTCCACGATGTCCCTTATATGATTTTCGTCCCGGAATCTGAGCCCCTCGACGACTCTTTCACGGCCGTTCTTCTCAATCCTGATTATGTCCCTGGCGGCTTTGATTTCAGTAACCTCAGGGTCGTGAAAAAAGGGCTCTATAGGGCCGTAACCCAGCAGGTCGTTACCAAGCTCCTCCACTAAAGCTTGAGACGCAGCTTCACCGAGGGGAATACTACTCTCCATCAGGCCCCTCAAAACAATACTTCTGAGTTTAGATCTTACTATGGGGTCTCTGCTCCTGGTTTTTTCCTCGGGCTTCAACATGCTGCTCAGAGCTTTCTGTACGTAACCCCTTATCTCGATGTATTTTTCTGCATTTAAACCGGGGATCTTTTCTCCTATTTTTGCGGCATCCCCATCATTTATAACTTCTTCTCTATCCTCAATTAGAAAGCCGCTGCACCGCTGGGCCAGCTTTTTAATCAGATCATGGTCAATGCCCTGGCTCTCCCCCGGCTCAAAGGTCTGAACCTTGTCCGATATTAATTGGAGGGCTTTACTATAATCGTCCCTCTGTTTTGATAACACTACCATCTGCCTGCGGTTGTTCTCTTCTGCTACTCCAACAGAATAAGGCAGGCTGATGTTTTTAAGGGCAAGTTTATTCTCCACATCAGCGGCTCGGATGCCGCCAGGCATCCCGGCCTGGTTTAGAACATGGAGTATCCTGCCCCGGCAGCCCAGCCGCAGAACAAAACCGTTATTTTCACTAAGGTGATCCAGACTGGTCCTGTCCGGGCGGAAAACGGTGACAATTACATCGGCAACCAGCAGCGCCGCCCAGGATACACTGGCAATTCCTGCCCCTGCCGGCGGGCAATCAAGTATAATAAAATCGTACTGTTCCTTTAGCAGGGTAAGCATTTTAAAAATCAGGTCCGGATTAAGCTTTTCCACGTTGTCATAGTGAACCACCCCCGGCGCCACCATAACTCCGCTGGAGTGACAAAACAGCCCCCTTTTCGTATCCCTGGGACTGTGAATGTCTTCCCAGTCCAGTATATTGGTGAGGCATTCGCCTGTAGGAAGGCCCATGCGGGCTCTCACCGCGCCATAGCCCGCCAGGTCGGCCAGGACAACCCTCTCCGGGCTGGATATGGCCAGCAGGCCGGCCAGGTTTACCGCAAGCGTAGTGGCTCCGTCACCTTCTGTGGAGCTCTGCGCCACGATAATTTTACCGGTACCCGGTAAGGCTTTGGGGCTGACCGGGATGTTGTACAGGTGAGTGGCTTCACCGGGTCCAAGGTCCAGATTCAATTGGTGTTCACCCTGTCCGGCCTGCCAGAGGAGGAATTCCTGCTGTTCCTCTTGTTCCTGCTTACCTTTCCTGCCTAAAAAATTTTTAAAGGCCATGTTACTGCCCTCCTTTGGGCGGGAGAAGTGACAGGCTGAATTTTTTGCCCGTGACATTTCCTGCCGCCACTTTTTGGGCCTCCTCCGGAGTTACAGCTATAATGAATGAGCCGGTTGACTTTTGCCCGGCAAGGGAGTTGTCCTTATCAGTAGATCCCAAAGGGACTTTCAGTATGACTGCGCCGGCGGCAACACATTCAACCTCTGTGGTATCCTTACCTACAGTAATTTCTGTATAAACATTGACCAGGTCGCCCGCAGCAACCCCCTTCAGCCCGGAGGCGGTGTCCGCCGGGAGGTCTATGGCCTCTTTGCCCGGGGCCATTGAAGTAAGCACAGTTTTGAGGCTCCCCATGTCAGAGGCCATATGCCCTTTACGAATAACGTCTCCCGGGAATACTGTGCCGGACACGATGGTTTTACCAACAACTTTGTCCAGAGACGTTTCAGCTTCGGAAGGTATGGCTGATGCCGGGTATTCTCTTATAGTCACATTCTGCTCTCCGATAACAGTGCCGATGGGGAGCTTTCCCGTTGCGACCACAACTTTTTCACTGGGAACACTTACTTTAACGTAGTACCATACAAGACCGCCAGCAGCAGCGGCCAGTATAAGAGCAATCAGAATATGAGAAATCTTCTTTAGTTTGGACATGTACAACACCTCAGATCCAATGGAATTCTCCATCTGTTTTCTTTCTTAAGGCAATGCTCAGGGCATCAGCCGGATTATTTCTTATGACAACCTTTGGGCTGGGGCTGAGGTCCGGAATGCCAGCCGGCACACCTCTTAAATCAATGCCTGTAACAATGTTGTTTTTACCTTCAGCTAAGTTTTTAAGCCAAAATTCGGATACAGTCTGCTCAACCGGGTCGTTACCCGGGATAACAACAAGCACAACCGCCCTTCCCTGATGAGACACCTTGGCTGCCAGGCTGATATCTCCACCGAGATCCAGGACGATATAATCCGCTGACTTCCTAATTTCTTTCAGGATGATCCAGAACTCTTGCCCTATGTCTGGAGCTATGTTTTTAAAGGGGTCAACAGCATATATTTTTGTGTTTCCGCTACGGATAGGAGTATTTGAACCAGGCACCCTCCAGTCAGACATCATAAGCGACTCAGCGTCAATATCCATCCACACTGCCCCGGTGCTGTCATGGGCTACGCCGATGTATACCACCTCACCCCCTTCCCCGCCTAACACCCTGACTGCCTGCGCAGACAGCCGGCCGGCTATATTGGGTTTGAAAGGTGAAACTATAGCGAGAATCCCACCCTGCACAACCGAGGTGGGATTCTTCAAGCTTTGGTTTAATGAAACCTGTTCGCAGGAATTTTCCAATGAGATTCCTTCATGCCGGTTTATCTTTGGTCTGATTTTCTTCTTTACTGGCTTTTCTTTGCTGCCTTCCGCCATTGTGAAGGCAGTCTTTTTGATTACCTGGCCCGTTCCTTTTAACAGGGTAGACAGCGCTTTTTTGGCATCCGGAGCTTTAAGCGGCTTATCTGTCTCATCTTCATCATTACCTGATTCCTGCAACTCTCTGATAATACCGGTCAGAACCCAGTTAAAGTCATCCCCGCTCAGCTGGCCGCCTGCTTCACAGGAGATAATATGCCTTATGCCGGCCTCCCGGGCCCGGGCCACCATGTCTTTGCCAACCGCATCCAGCTCGCCGGCAAGCAGCATGATTATGGAAGCATAGTCTTTTGCCCATGCGGCAAGGCCATCAGCATCTGTAATGCCCCCCCTGACACTTTCACGCATAAGCATGCAGATATCCGGCTCAAGCTCTTCAACCCTTTGTCTGAATTCGTCAGGGTCACGGGCTGCATGTACCTGCAGCTTATCGCCATAGTTTATGGCAACCCACTCTTCAATCCTTGTGTCACCGATTCCCAGGACGGCAATAAGCTTCCCGCCTTTTGATTTTCTTTTGGCCTTGGTGGCCTGACCGCTTTCCTCCGGCTCCGGACTGGCTTTCTCTTTAGGAAGCTGCACAAAGTCTGATACTTTTCCCGCCAGGCGTTTCACTACACCTCCGGCGCCGGCGCCGGTGTCTTCACTTTTTTCACCGGACTCTTCTTCGCCCCCGCCTTCCAAGTCCACATCCGCCAGTGTTGCCGGGTTCAGCAGGCGGAAAACCACATTGTCGCCGGTATACGGATCATACACAAAATCATAAATTCCCAGTCTAACCGCGTCACGGACCAGTAATTTTGTGGATTCCTCCACCGGGTCCCCGGGCAGCAATACCACCCTGTACCCCAGAGCCCTTAGTCCATACAGGGCCTCCTCCGCTGAAGTCCCTCCCTTCCCGGATGTCATAGAAGATAGGACAATCACCGGTGGAGATACGGTGCTGTCACTGCCGCCCGCCTCACCCGCAGCCATCCCCGTCAAATCATATATGTTTTCAAATGATGGGACTACAACCTCAAAACCTTTTGCCCGAAGCTCTTCGTTATTTAATAGAAACTGGTCAAGGGGTGTAATCCTTGTGGCAGCCAGTAACCTCGGCATTTTCAATCAGCTCCTGTATGCATAATGCTTAATTGAAGTCCTATATTTTAGAGATTTGCTTCATAAAATCACCGAACTTGTCAATCAGTCTCTCAGCGTTGCCGGAAACTACCGGCCACAGGGTATCCGTATATTTTTCTACCAGTTCGATAGCCTCCGGGGCATTCCTCAGCAACATCACTATAAATAATACTCCGGCTATCAGCCCTACCGAGCGTCTGACCTTGTCACTGAAGGATCGAAAGAATAATCCCAATAAAACCAGACCTATAATGAAAAAGATTTTTTCCCAGGACATTGTATTTCCCCCTTTCTGTCAGGAGTTTGTCTGAAGGGAATTAAAAAACCATGTTACCCCCCTCCACCAGGTAGGGTCGGTGGCATACATCCCGTTGGGATTTTCGGCGCTGTTCAGCCAGTGGATAGGGTGTTCCCCGTCAGGGCGGCCCCTGCTTAGACTTACTATGGTACGGGCCGCCACTTGTGCAGATGTTTCCAGCCCTGGCGAATAGCTCTCCCAGGAACCATAAACATTGAAGGGGTTGCCTAGTATTCTTGAACTGGACCCGGCCGGAACAAAGCTCTGCTCCTGGCCGGTAATGGCTATTAGGAGCAGGGGATTTACATTAAACTGGCGGCCCACATCAATCAAGGTATTAAGGTTCTCCGGAGTGGCAATAAGTGAATCCTTGCGGAGATAGCTGTTTATCCAGTCAATTGTTCTCTGCGCATCGATATCTTTGAAGACAAGTTCTTCCGGGAGAACAATACTCTTTAAGAACGGCATGGGGTCAATGGGCTTTCCATTTTCTCTGATTTCAAAGTGTAAATGAGGCCCGGATGTGCGGCCTGTCATGCCTATCTCTCCGATAACCTCACCGGCTTTTACCCGCAGGCCGCTATACCCTATCCTTTTCCCAAGGTGCATATATACATAAGTTCTGCCGTCATCTCCCTTTAGGAAAATAGCAAGACCGCCCAGGGCGGTCTCATCGAATTTCAGAACTCCGCCGGCCATGGCCACCACCGGTGTTCCTAATGGGGCAGCCAGGTCAACACCCTCGTGCGGGCCGTAATCCCTTGGGGCTCCAAACTCCCCTCCCGCCACTATCGACCATGCCCCCAGCACAGGTGAGAGGCCCAAGCCCATCCCTCCGTCATAGTAACCGTATGGCGCAGTTCCGTAAGGGGTAAAGGTATTCTTCATGAAAATGCCCAGAACCGCCACCATTGCGATTAATATTATTACAAATATAATTATCGTTGCAGTCAGCCCAACTGTACCCACCAGCCACAGGATTAACTTTTTAGACCCTTTTTTAACGCCTTCTTTAGCAGCTTTCCTGAGGGCTTCCCTGGCCAGATCCTTTGATATTTCCCTGGCCATTTCCATATCTGCTGAGGAGTTGTAAGCACCTATCGCCAAACACCTCCTGAAATAAAAGCCCCGGGGATTCCCGGGGTCTAGGCAGTATCAATTTTTCTTGTCTTAACCATGCGCGCCTCTTGATCAGGCAGTCTTAAACGCAAAACATCATAAGCGTTTTTATCCATATACCGTAAAATGAAAGCCTTGGTTTTATTAAGTCCTTTGAGTTTGTTTAAAACCTCGCCGGGTAGCTCCGAGTTTTCCGCAACAATTTTCATATCCCTCTGCTCAAGCCAGAAAAGAACCTTGAACGCAGAATTGGACCAGAGACCTGATGCATCCACAGATCCATCTTTCCCGCCGGATTCCATGAACAGTACTCCCGGATTGTTTGTGGCCAGCGCAACAAGACCGTTCCATTTCCTGATTGTGGTAGCCAGATTATTTATGTTGGCATTTTCCCTTTTGTCCTTAAGAACCCTCTGCCCTTCATCGTATATAACCGCCGACCATCTTTTCCCGGCCGCCTTGTTTCTTTTAACTGCTTCCCACACAGCGTCAGAGGCCAGTGACATTTTAACGGCCGCAGTATGCTCATCACTTTCATTGTTGATGGAGCTGGCCACATGGAAGACTACCAGGTTCTGATCGTTTATGTTTATTTCCTCCGGTATGGAAAACATTTTGCTCTGGGCGCCTTCGAAGTAGCGCCATATTTTTTCCGATAACTCATGGCAGCCCGGGAAATTCAGACCCTTTAAGGTTTCATACCAATGATGAATTGTATACTCCCTGCACTTATCCCAGGTATATGGATCATCACGTTTTACCCCAATACGTTCCCATAATTCGGTCAGAGCCCGGTCAGCAGCATTCAGCTCAAAAGGGGACAAACCGCCCGCAAGAAGGCTGGCCAGCCGCATAACCCCGTTAAGCACATTCTCCAGCCTCTGTGAGTTCTCGTGTTTTATCATCCGGGCAGTTTCCGGGTCTGGGTGATTTTCATTCAGCGGCAGAGGTATTTTAAAAGGGTCCACATACCTTCCCGAGGCCATGGTGTGGTCGATCCACAAACCTCCCACGTAATCGCATATGGCTTTGTATTCCCCATCAACATCAAATACAATAACGAGATATCCCTCTAACAGAAGGCTGTTTACCAGTGCCTTTAAAAAAGTTGATTTCCCCTGTCCGGAAGATCCTAAAACCACCATGTTTTTATTGCCCTCCGGGTCGCCCCCTTCAGCCAGGTCGATAAAACATATGGAATTGTTTTCCTCCTCTATACGGTGGCCCATATATGTACTACCGGAAGCACCATCAGACAGGGACCCGTGGGTAAAGGGCATAAGCACCGCCGCAGCGTCTTCGTCCACCAGCCGGCCGGGATATGCCTCATAGAATTCTTTGTCCATGCCCCCTGCGATCCATCCCTGGAGAAATCCCCGGGTCTGCTCATATGGCAGGTGTGTAACTGAAAAGTTCATACCGCCCAGCACTTCCTCAATCCTTTTAACCGAAAAATACAGGTCATCCCCGTTTTCAGAAAACACGGTCAAGAGGCACCATACATCCGCCAGTGAGGAATTATCATATAGTGTTTTCTCCTGCATATTGGCTATCGATTGCAACGCCTTGACTTCCCCTGGGTCCGGTGTCTCGCCAGGCGTTTTTTCCGCAGACTCGACGCTCTTCTGCAGCCGGCGTATTCTTCTTTTGGTTCCGCTGTCCCATTTTATTGCTGCAGGAACGTAATGCAGGGATACCCGTACGCAAACACCTTCCGGAAGAAGTTTGTTCTTTAGAACGCCTTTTAATATCGGGTTAATCCAGGCTGGCTTCATAGAATCAGGCCACTCCCTGACCAGCAGTGTTTTACTGTACAACTCCGCCCCAATTTCCAGATAGCTTTTCCCTTTCCTTACGCCCCCGGCCCGGTCGGCAGCCCAATCGGCCAATATATTTTTAACCTCCTGGCTTTGGCAAACATTATCGGTATCCCTGGCGGATGCTTTTCCTTTTCCTTTTTCCTTACCCTTTCCAAACACTAACAATCTCACCTCTTATTGACTCCTTCCAGAAGCAAATTCGGCTAATGACTCTATATCCGCATATAACGCAAAGCACTTTCTGACCCGGTACCTGTGGGCAGCCTGTTTTGTATTCTCATCGGTTTCTGTTACCAAAACAGCCCCGGTCTTTGAGAATTTTAAGGGTGTTTTTATATCCGGCTGTTCCTGGCCAGCCACAACAATAACCCTGGCGTTTGCGAGGTATGAAAGAGAACTTTCATTGCTACCGAAGTGTACAATCTGTACATGAGACCATTTTTTAGCCTCTTCAATCACCTTTAAAAGGGCTGGGCGGCTTAATTCAACCGAAAAGACATCATTGGAAAGCCCCCAGTAGGTAAGTCCTTTTTGCGGAGACGCAGGACCGGGTAATTGCCTCCAGTCTATGTAATCTGATATACCCAATTCATTGCTCATGCTCCCCGGGGAGTGAATATCAGCATCTATTAAAGAAACACTGTAGCCTGTGCTGATAAGCTTTTCGATTATGGCCAGAGTTACAGGCTTTGTTCCTGTTCCCTTCTCAAAAGTTACAATAACAGTCAGGTTGGTGTTTGTAATAGCTCCAGGCACTGTTCCCGCTTCATCCGGGCTTATATCTTCCCGGCTCTCTTTTCTCTGAAAGGCCAGCCTGCTTTCCCAGCAGGTATTTGAAATAGGGGCGACACGCCGCCAGTCGGCCGGGTTTAACTGCCGGGACACAATGTCCCGAGCAGCCTCAGCGCCTAAGATTCTGCAATTAATTCCCCCTGCCGCCAGATTCCCGACAAAGGTCTCAATAATAGCGCTGTATGCCTCTGCAATAAGTGAATCTCTCTCTTTCTCATCCTTTGGCTTCCTGGGGAAATCCCTGTTGCCGGGCTGCCAGAGCAGCCGGATATGGCTCACCGGCTTAACTGTTCTGGCGTTTTCTTCACCAAATTTTGATAACCGGGCTTCAGCCAGTTCTCTTAGCCGCGATCCCTTCGGAAAACGGGTGCGCCACTCCAGAGCCTTTTTTTCCAATTCCACTCTGGGCAACTCCAAATCAAAGTCAGTGTAAATGGAGACCTTCACGTTGTTACCGAGCGCACGGGTTAGAGCTGTTTTAAATGCAGTAATCTCCAGGGATTTTTCATCCTCAGGCATAACCTCCCTCGGGAAAGACTGGACGGACATTACCACCCCTACGCTCCTGTCCGGGTAGTCAAGGAAAGGCCCGCCACCAGGGCGGGCCTTTGCCTTCACCAGGGACTGTATTGATTTTTCATGACCACGGCTATCAGGCAGCCGCAGCGGCGGCTCATTTATGAAAGACTTTATTTTTTGTACCCATTGTCCTACATCGAAGACGAAGAACACAAAGAGGGATGCTGGAATCAAAAATAGAAGCAGCAACTTCATCAGTATGGGGATGAACGGAATATCCAGCAGCAGCAATAGAGCCGCCCCTATGAGACCCGCAATGGGAATCCATATTCTAGTTATCTTCAGGCCGTAGAATGTGATATCCCGGCGAACATCATATGGGAAAAATACCGGTTCCATATAATCTCTCCAATCTATTTATTGTTTAGCGCTTCCATGGCCCCATGTGCACACCTCCTGCCGGAGGACTTTTTCGCACTACCGGAAGGCCATTTTCTATAGTCACATAATCGGTCCCGTCAGACCAATAACGTATCTTGTCTGCGTATACCTTATCCAGATATCTGATAACATTATTAATCTGACCAGGTTCTACAAGTATCCGGTCGTTTTGGGCAGAGTGCTGTTTTACTATGTTGGCCCCATGACTGGCGCTTATACCAGCCAACAACGAGGCCCTGTCAGCAGGAATAACTTTGATGGATGTCCATGAAACCGTTTGCCCGCCGCTATCCGGCGCCGATACGGGTTTGGAGTCTATTTGATACGGGTTCTCATTCATGCTTACTGCTGAGGCAACCTTATCGGCATTTGTAACAGAGCTGCCCAGCGCACTGCTTACTTTATTTTTCCATGGGCCAGATGACTGCTCAGCCCATCTCTTCCCTGTTTCTCCGGCGCGTTTAGCCGCTTCTCCAAGTTTCATACTTCGCCGCTCCCAAGTGGGGTTATCAAATCTTTTAGATAATGACCTGCCTGCAGAGGCTGCCATTCCGCCTGCCTTTGAAAAGCCCAGCATTACCCCTGCGCCGCCCAGAGAAACAGGTTCCTTCAATAAAGTGACCGATGTCTTCCATACGAATACACAGGAGACTACCAGGTATATAAGAATGATCACTGTAACCGCAAATGTGGCTGAAATACCGACACCCAACACATCAGAACTTTGAATCGCAGCCCCGGTGGACGAATCAATCTGGAGTTTGCCTATTTCGGCTAACTGTATCTTTGTGCAGGCCATCCAGGTAAACCCTGCCATTACCTCCATAGCCATTAGCCGGCCTATCTGGTACCAAAAGCCTACCATGGTTTCCATCCTGCCCGATATGGATCCTCCAACGTGCCAGGCAGGTGAACCTATGGCAAGTATAGCTATCAGCATATAACGCGCCAGTGACGCCAGAGCTACTAAGAAAAGCAGCGGATATCCTATAAATAGAAGTATTATACCGCCACTGTTAATTAGCACATTATACAGAGGGGCCGCCTCACCTGAATTTGATCCAAAAGCGGCATCAGGTGTGAACATCAGCTTTACGATTAAATCACCTGTCATTGGGTCCCCTATTCTTACCGAACATCCCAGGCCTTGAAGGTGATCGACGGTGCCTTGCACGATAGATGTGGTCATTTTGTTGGTGAGGAAGATAGCAAAATCTATAAGGTAAAAAGATGCCACAGCCAGGACGAAGGCAACAAAAATAACTTTTATTGGCTCATAAATATCACCTTCGCCTTTTGCGCTAAAGAAACTTCCTACAGCAATGACAGAAACCAATACAATCAACGCTATGGATATCCAAAAGAAAAAAGACCAGCAGCTATGCATCCAGGAAATGGTGTGCAAAGGCGGGGTATAGATAAACGCTGTCCCCAGCAAACCATTAACATTCTTAAAGAATTTGTCCAATTGTTTACCCATCCATTCAGAAATCACGTCCATAAGATCACCTTTTAAGATCCGGGACACGTTTTCTGTAAAGGATTCCATGCCATTTACAAGGTCCTTTATACTGTCAATCAATCCCTCGTTTTCGTCTACTTTGTCAGTTTCCGTATCCTGGCCCTGATGGTCCTGGACCTGGTCTTGTCCGCTGACCGGTTCAGCTTCATATACGGCCAGGATAAATTTATACCCCGGTGTTAACTGTGAAGCATTCGATACCTTCGGATTTGAAACAGCCCCTATGAAGGAGCACATTATAACCATCAGTAAGAAAAACTTTATTTTTACATACGAATTCATATTATTTCCTACTTCCATGGTTATTAGCTCAATTTGTTAATAATAGGCAAACACAGCTTATTCCATATAACACTCAGAACGTCGTACCATTTTCCAGTGATAACTAAAAGTAAAATTATAAAGGCTACGCCTATGGCCATAAACCTTGACTGCTTGTCCTTTAGTGATGCTTCCCCTGATACTAATTCTTTAACATCCTTGACTACCACTTTTATCATGCCAATAGCGAAATATACGGAAGCAGCTATTCCTGCAATAAATACTATAACGGAAACAATAACCCCGGCAGCGTCAAAGGAATCGGCATCAGGCCTGAATGAGTCTGCAGGTGGAAGTTCACCGCCTGCTGCAAAGGCGCATGTGCCTGCGAGGGCACTAATAAAAAAGAGTAATGTTATAACCAAAACTTTTCGCTTCCAGCCATTAATGCCAGCATTATTTTGTTTTTTCATCAGAGACACCTCCGTTTAATGAGTATTTGATATTATTGATTCGCCGATTATTATCCACATAGAGGAGATCCATAAGGCCGGCCGCAACACAAACCTTTCTATCCGTGAGCCTGATTTAAAAGTAAAAGGCCAGGGCAGTACTCTGGCCAGAGATATTTTGGGGCCAACGGGCCAAAAAAGGCGGACTCCTTCCGGATTGAATATGTCAATGCCAAGGTGACTAATTAACCCTGCAACTAATGTATAAAGAATCGGTGGGGGTATGGCCGGCCACACCCGCTGAACGCCCCACCAGACTAAGAAAACCATTAAAAGTGAATGGGTAGCCTCCCTTTTCCCTGTCAACTTGCGTCCTATCTTTAAAAAAACGGATATTATTTTGCCTGCCATGCTGCCGGCAATAGGTATATTATTTTTAAGCTCGTTTAGAGGGGCATTTTGTGCTTTAGACTGAGTATGATCTAAGTCAGGAACAGCTGAGGCCACGACGGCCATAATAAGAGCCCCTGGCCACATCTGGGCAGGAGCATTCATCACCTGAAGAACCAAAGCGCCGGCCAGGAGCCCGCCAGCTCTATGGGTATAGTACTCACACAATGTTTCTCACCTCCTTCAAAGTAAGCGTCCCGCGTAGATGGCGCCATGATTACGCCAGGCGTTTTTGCCCTGGTCCTCGCCATCGCATGATCATTCCTTTACCTTATACGAAACAAAAAAACCCGCTTACACGGATTTAATAAGGTGATATATATTTTACTCCTTTATATAATCTTAATTTTTTTCACTTTCCTAATCCATGGTATAGCTGATATTAAAAGGTGGTAGTTCCAATGCAAACTGCCATCTCTTACGATAGGTTTTAACAAGGTCAACGCACATCTCGGTCAACTCTGGTGGTATATCCTCGAAAAGTCGTACCCCAATATATAATTTAATTTCTGTAGTTATCCATAAGTGGAAAAGCCTTCGTTTTTCTGGCACACCTAGTGAAATTTCAGTGGATCTTATACCTATTTCTTTTTTTATTCTTTTTAGGTGAAGGGGTTTCTTGCTTATTTTATAAGGATACCAACTGGCTTTCACTTAAATCACCTCTCGAACATCTGCCAGCTCTCTATAATGCGCAGTAACTTATATAGCTTTAAGTTTCAAATTAACCGTCGCAGGCCTTGCCCAAAATTGCTGAAACCTTGCCCACTCCATATCCCTGTTTCCCTTTTTATCCCGGTACAGCATGGCCATGGGCAAAAATCCAGCCTTGATTGTGTCCATTAATCGCGCTTCTGCCTTCTCGAATGTATCTCCAGGCCCACCAATCAGAACATAAGCTCTCATACTCTGAGAGCTTATGGTGAACCCAGCTCTCAGGAGTTTCTTTCCGGCTTCAATTAATGGTT
Organism: Peptococcaceae bacterium BICA1-7; assembly: GCA_000802095.1. Classification (GTDB taxonomy): domain Bacteria; phylum Bacillota; class Desulfotomaculia; order Desulfotomaculales; family Desulfocucumaceae; genus BRHc4a. The sequence continues at coordinate 242,255 of JUEB01000001.1, forward strand.
CCAGATCGTCAGGTGTATCATAAGCAAAAAACATTTCCTTAGGCCTTACCTGTCGCAGTAATTCAATATGCCAATCTTTAAGCCGCGCTGCCTCAAGGCCACCGGTAAACATTGGCCTACAGTATTTTTGACGATTCAGCATTTCAAATACTCCCCGGATATGTTTTTCAGAACAAGCCAGCAGGTTATCGTCCAGGATGTTATTACCTTCTTTAATCTCCAGTTCCCGGATAGTACCGCCTTCTCTGATGGGCACCCGACAGAACCAGCACCTATTTGGACATCCCCTGGAAGTGATTACATATCCCTCTTTGAGGTATCTGCCGGGTATAAACTCGCAACCGGGTTCATCCATGGCCGGGCCGCCGATCTTCACTGGGGCCACATCCTGCCATTGCTCGGCCAGTTCTTCAGCCTTCGGCAAATCATAGGTAAAGGCTACCGATACATGCACTTCATCTATCGGAGGAAGAAACATTCCGGGATATGAGAAAAAGCAATATTCATCATTTGGCGTGGCATTTGTTTTTCTTGGAAACACCCTTGCTATATTCAAATTATCACCCTCGTTGCAGCATCACTGCTGCACAACATTACCATAAAATAATATATTTTGTTCATTAAAGGCACTGCATTTCCATAATGGGTTTTGAGCCTCGTTTTTTCTCAGTGGAAAAATGGAGTATAGGGCTTCCATACGTCCTGGGCACAACTTTATAGTATCCCTGGCGGACTTCCCTGTAGTTGCTCGCGCCGCATTCTGTTTTTAAAAACTCAGCGGCAACCCTTTTAAATTGTTCCATGTCATGGTGCTCTTTAATGTAGCACCCGAATGTTTCATCTTCATTGCGTAAAAAATGCATATTCCTATACATTTCATCATCGGTCATTTAGATTACACCTCCCGATGGTCTTTATGTTATAAAGCAGTTTAATCCTCTCCAAAAATACGAGTGTATTCTGATGTTCCAATGTGTCCAGCTGCTGCCCAGCAGAAGCTCTCTCCGAGCTTATCGTCATCACAGTGGATTTCAATATTACCATTCGGGAGCTTGGTGTATTTAGATTCCATGATGGCCTTGTATTTCTCTACGCCATAATCAGTGATTTTGCTGTCCCCGTTCCAAACGAAGGAAGCTGGCATATCAACTCCCCCTATAATCAGGTCGCAGTCGATATCCTCTCCGCTGCGTAAAAGGTCTAAAAATTTACTCATGGTATTATCCTCCTTGTTTTATTTTGACTACTCCCTTTTGCTTAGCCTTGGAAAAAGGGCCTCAGACACATAAGTAAAAGAAAGCTACACCTGGCTTAATTCCTTAACTGCCCTATAAAAGCTGGTCTTCTTCATGTCAGCCAACGTCATGGCCTGCACCGCCGTTATCTTGCCCTCTCGCCATTGCCGGCAAATATCATTAAAATTTGGTGGAATCGAGCATCCTGGCCGCCCGAAACGCACTCCTTTCGCTTTAGCCACAGCAATCCCTTCCATCTGGCGCCGTCTTATATTCTTACGCTCCTGTTCTGCAACATAAGCCAACAAAGCCAAGAACTGGTCTTCCATGAGCTTGCCGATGTCTCCCATCTCCCGGAACTTCCGGCTGTCGAATAGCTTCTCATTCTCCAACACTACTATGTCCGCTACCAAATCGCGGGTTATCTCTTTCCATTCGCGGATGATCCCGTCATAATCCCTGCCCAGCCGATCCTAAGGCATCCAGGTATACTACATCGCCCTGTCGTAATATCCGTTTCATTGCCAGGTATTCCGGGCGACCAAAATTTTTGCCGCTCCATCCGTGATCTATAAAAATGAAACGATCTTCAATACCCAGCTCCTGCATTTTTAATACTTGCCGTTCCACCTGCTGGTTTTTTGCACTAACACGCACGTACCCGAGTTTCACCGACAACCCTCCGTAAAACTACTTGGTAAGTTCTGAACGTCCGTTATTTACAAGCTGGACTTTTATGAACGCATCATTATCTTTGGCTTAACCCTGTCCGTAAAGCCGGCTTTTACGGAAAATAAAATGGGCCTCTACCTTAATAAATGAGACCCGGGTTTAATCTGCTCAATGAAACCTGTTTGAACTAATAGAGCAAAGACAGTAAGCGTCCCGCGTAGTTGTTACCAAGAATAACGCCAAACGTTTTTGCCCTGGTCCTCACCATCGCGTAATCATTCCTTTACCCTTATACGAAACAAAAAAACCCGCTCACGCGGATTTCATGAAGTGGTTATACGCCGTTTTTAACCTGTTTGTTACATATAAAGGATACTTATACGTCATTTACCTTTCCCTATCCTATATAGAAAAAGCTCCTTAGGCCCCTATAAAATCCTTTTACTTTTAGGATGATAATACAATTCCATTCTACTGATATCTTTCGTATTTAAAAGGATTCTTTGGTTATGTTCATTTTCACAATTCATCAATACCTCACCATCATAGTTATACTGAACAAAACCGGCCAGTAAAATAAATGCATTTTTAGGGTCGTCGCTTTCTTCATATTTTCTTATTTCACCTTTATATATCATGCGTTCGTTAGGCAGATATACCATAACACAGAGTCCATACTCTAGATCAACAATATCGTTAAAAAAGTTCTTATGAATGGATTTACTCACACCAATTCTCTTCAAAATGGAGGCAAAAAATCCACTTAATACAATTTTTGCAGCGATAAATCCTATTATTAGGGCTGAAGCCATTACTCCTATCTTTGATATTAACGATACTAATACATTTTGTCCTACAAGTAAATTGCCCACATTAATCAGAATATAACTAATTACAATACTCTTAATAATCATGTTGCTATCTTTGTCTATTTTTATTGATAGCATAAACCCCATGATCCATAAAAGCAAATAACCTGGTACTAGATACATAATCAATGAGGGTAATTCCTTGATTATTATTTCTATGTTGCTTAAGTTCATTTTTGTTTTGGCGGGTTTACAGGTGGCCTATGTTGAGCAGGCGGCACATTTTGACTATCTTTATGTATTGTTCCGGGTCGTGGCGATGGTTTAGGAGTTGACTTTTTTTCAGACATACTATACTATCACCCTTTCTTTTTTTACTCTTATTCAACAAAAGGAATGATTTTCCTGCTACAATCATTCTGGGTGAAGCCATCAGATCCGGCGCTGTCCTCCATACCAAGAACATGTAATCTATATTTTGTGCAGCAACGTTCATAATCGAGGATGCCTGGTTTAAAAAAAGGATCTTCAGTTGTGTCAATTTTATCCATGCCCGAATAATATGAGACCAGCTGTAGCTGATACGGAGAACACAAATAGACAAAAAATTGAAAGGAGTGTTTCTTTATGGGATTCGGATTAAGCAGCGGAGGCGGATGCGGAGGAGGATCTTACTTTGACGGTAGCTTTATCCTATTTCTTATTCTGATCTTATTAGTATTTAGCTACCCAACGATCCCCCCTTGCTCGACTCCTTACGGCAAATAGTAAGCTTAGGAAAAATAACTCTCCTGGTGTATAAAAGTTAATAATTAACAAGCCGCCAATCCGTATGAAAAATAAAACCCGCAAAAAAGTTTGACTGTTTAATGTCAAGCTTTTTTGTTTGCAACTATTGCACAATATTACCAAGCGGCAACATGTCTCTTTTTAAAACTACTCCACCTCAAATAATGGTATCGAAATCCCCGCCTCTGCCGCCACCGGATTAAGCCACAACACTTCTTCTCTTTCCTGGCCCAGCTCTGCAATTGCTTTTATGGTCCAGCGCGTCCAATGTTTCAGTCTGTTATCGTACAACTCATGGGCATAATGACTTATCAGTACGGGGCCCGGATGTTTGCCCAATGTATCCAAAAGCTCCTCATGGGCCGGCCTGTCCATCATTTCCTTTGCATACATCCTTTTAGACCTGGTTTCGCGTAAATAGGGCGGGTCAACATAAATCAGGACCTCCGGCTTTCGGTATCTCTCAATCAGTTGTAGAGCTGGCTGGCATTCAATCTGTGCATTTTTTAGCCTCCCAGCTGCAGCCAGTATCTTACCTGGGATTCCGCCCCAAACTTTGGGTTGACTTGTACCTCTACCTTTCCCAGTGATGTTATTCCTCCATCCGGTCCTATCACTAGTTTTTGAACCGAAAGCCATGTGCATCCTAACTAAAAAGCGGCGGGCATCCTCCACCGGTTCCCATGTTCGGACATAAGCCTCCATTACTCCAAGGTCCGGAAGAATATTCTCATACTCTTTCCTGGCCCATGGCGTCCATTGCACAGCTTCAGCCAGGGCCTCCGGCATTTCCCGAATAACCCTGAACAGATTTATCACATCACCATCCAGGTCGTTGATTGTCTCAAACTTAGCCGGTCTCTTACTGAAAAACACCGCGCCGCTACCGAAATATGGCTCAAGATATACCTCATGTGAAGGCATGTAGCTAATTATCCAATCGGCTATTGACCATTTACTTCCAGGATATTTTAAAACCGCTGAAGAGCCCATTTCCATCACCTACTTTGTATGTAGTCACAACTTTTTTAATAAGTACACGAACCCAGGACAGCCATCACTAGTGGCATCTGTTATTCTACTTTGCTTTTTTTAGGGAGGACTGTTCGTCCCAGATTATAATTCTGGCAAGGCGGTTATTTACTGCTCCAGCTGAACGCCCCAGGCGCTCACCAATTTCTTTATATGTGAGTTTGTTTTCTTTATAAAGCTTGCGTAATAATGCATCTTCCTCAGGAGTCCACCGTATGAACTCCCTGGGGAATCTCGATTGGTCCTGTACCAATTTTTGGCGAAACCATTCAGGATCTTTTCTACTGTCTGCAATGCGGTCACTGGCATCCATGGCCACCTGCACCACAAACTCAATAAATCTATCCCGGATTATTTCAGGAACCTTACGATCAATAGCCCCTTCAGTACGTCGTACCTTAGTCTTTTCATATTCAAGCTCTTTTTTGCGGATGGCTTTTATAACATCCTTAGACTTCCTGGAATCCCACTTATCCGGGTTTTCGCTTAGAAATCTTTCCAGTTCCTTGGGTGAAACCTGTTTCCTCCCACCCTTTTCGCTTTTGGACCTGGTTGCCTTTAATAAACCCTGGTCAATATACTTTTTAAGTGATTGATGGTTTATCCCGGTTATTTTTTCAATTTCGTTCTGTGTGAAATAACCCGGATTATAAATTGGCCCCAATTTTAACTTCTTGGCCTTAGTTTCCACGCTGGCATCAGACCTCTTCAGCCTCCGTGCTATGGCCTTAACAGTCATCTTCCCCCAGTTTTTACGGAGGAACTGTTCGTCCTCTTCACTGTACTCCGGCTCTCTATCCCGACGTATTCCCAGGACACCGGCCATACTTGAAACGCTGTTTGGATCACGTCCAAGATATTTCGCAACTTTCGACGGACCCAACTCTTTATAATAGTCAATCATGTATTGGAGCTCGCAGATCGACCAACATGACATCAGGCTCACTCCTCATTGCACCCAAATCTTCCTTCGCTGAAGTTCGTAAAGGTATTTATCAAGCTCTTGGCTTTCAATAACTGAACGTGGATGACTGTATCCATACTGACTGATAGTATCAAGCATTCTCTGCCGCTGCCTAATATATTTAAGGTAAATTGATAAAGTATCGTTTATAAATGGCACCTCCCTAAAAGGTTTTATAAAAAATATAGCCGGTCATCGACCAGCCCAGAGGAGAAGTACATACAAACCACAAATAAACCTTGTCACACTACGTTAAACCTTAACAAACTTCATATAAACCTTATATAAATCACAAATAAATGTTACAACTCTTGCATATGTCACACTTGCAACACAGTAAGGTATTGTTCTCTATTTTCCGGCAACCATATTGCATAATATGGGCATTTATGTATAATTGATCATGAGACTTATATCTCTATCCACATTTTAAGGAGGTGAGCAGGCTATGGCGGGAAACAGCGGAAAAGGTCACCGTGACGGTGCCGTTAAAGGACGCTCCCAAACCCAAACTCCCAACGGCAACTGGGTAAAAAGGGACACCACCACCGGCAGATTCATGGATGTCAAAACTACCGACAAAACTCCCTTCAAAGGCGTTACCAAAGAGAAATAGGAGCAGTCAAAAAACTACTCCTATTTCCACCCGTTTTATAGGCACCTCAAAAGGTGCCTTTCTTTTTTAATAGTGTTACTTCGGTGTATAATTAATTATTCCTTCTATGGATATAATTTTTAAGATGATCCCAGTGACGCCTGAGAGGGTATCAGTCTACTTTATGTCTTCTGGAATAATAACACATAAGGTGTAAGGGCTCTGATGATTTTTTATCTGTGTTCCATCTGTTACTGTTTTTCAATCCGCCAATCGCCGGATATTTCTTTAAACTCTACAATGCCGGTAATGTGGAGTTTCTTACATTCTTCAGTTAACCATCCGTCATGCTTGTTATCTTCTAAAAACTGTATAAGGGGTCCACAAAAAACCTCTTTACCATCGTTATACACTCGAATCTTCATTTTATTTTCCTCCTTGTATGCCCATAGGTCAAGAACTACTGCTTATAATATTTATTTTTACAATCTGGAGATCCAAACCCGCCACTCCGTGCTATTAAGGGGCTGGGACTCTTTTAAAATCAATCACCCAGACGGTTCTTCCGGTTTCCATTTGCCATATATTTGCTTAAAGACTTCTATATATTCGGATACGCTATTATATCCTTCGGCCTTTGCATCAGCTTCCTTAATGCATCCTAAAGGATCTTAGCGTATTGCTTTAATTAGCAGGTGTGCAAAAGTGTTTTCTTTCCTAAAACCAGTCTTTGCCTGGTGTACACTGCCAACCTTCCACCGCAGTTTTCCTAAACGGCGGGTTTGTGTTTTTATATCTTTTTTTATTGGATTATATGTTCAGGCTTAAATAGGAGCATTGGGATCACCTCCATGGGTGCATAATACTGACTGGCCATGGAGAATTTTTTGGGGGTGGTCTTCAGAGGATATCCTTTTTACAAAGTCCCGCTCCCTTTTTAACACTTCAATAAGTGTATAGGCATCCTGAAGTAAAAGACGAAGTTCTTCATTCTCCAATCTCAGACCGTTTAAAAGACGCTGAAGATTCATCATTTCTTCTAAGGTCAAAGTAGCTTTCTTTCTAAAAATACTTATCATAAAATCACCACTTTCAATACTCTTCTCCTGCTAGAAAGTCTGTGCTCAAAATGCAAGCAATCCGGCAAATTCTTGGACACCAGCCAGTTCTCCGGATTAAGCCTGGCGGCCGCAATGATATTCTTTTGTTTTCTCGTAGGGCGCTTGCCGTTTTTCACAGATAATCCCCCCTTTACAAAGAAAAAAACCCCATTACGGGGCTTGTCTCCAATTGTGAGTCATTCTTTTTTGAGGAAAAGGAAAGTCTCCAGATGCAGCCCAAAGCAGCGTCATTTATGGGCTTGTACCCTTATACTGAATATTTTACAGCCGCAACCGCCCCCCACGTGGTGGACCCCAAGAATCCCGGGGCCGTCGATGAGATTATTCATTTGGGCGATCACTGGAACTCCGGTGGGCTGGTTAAGAACAAGTCCGACATACTGGAGTCCAACCGCGAGGTAGGCAGGCTTTTCCGCAGAGCCTACGGTTACCTGGCCAGCGCCAAGATATTTTTGGACCAGGTGGAATCCTACTACCAGGACACCAGGGCGCTGGACGTGGGGGCGCTGGACAATATGTGCCTGGAGCTGACCCACGAAATATTTGAGGGCAAAGACAGGCAGGCCCCCACTCCCAAGGGCCGCCACCTTTTTATCACCGCTATCACCCCGGACGGATCGGTAAGCCATCTGGATACCGTGGTGGACCATCTGAGCAAGCGGTATATTATAAGCGGGGATGACGGCACCGGGAAAAGCACCCTGGTCAAAAGGCTCATGGACGCCGCCATGATGAGGGGCTTCAACGTGGAGGCCTACCACTGCGCCCTCACCCCTGAAAACATAGACCATCTGGTTATACCTTCACTGGACATTGCCGTGATCAACTCGGTGGAGCCCCACTTCTACAAGCCCCGGGAGGGTGACATGGTTATAGACACCATGAATTTCGTCAACCCTGTGCTGGACACCCGGTACCTGGCTGAAAAGACCACTGCCAGGGAAATGTACCGCCGCAGCATGGAGTTGGCCATAGAATTCATCTCCAAGGCCAAGGCAGAGCACGATCACATGGAGACCTATTACGTGCCCTTCATGAACTTTGATGAAATAAACGCCCGCCGGGAAAAGACAATGTCCAGGATACTGGAGCTGGCGGAGGAGTTTAAGTAGAAAGAGGCTGCGGTATCAGTCGCCGGACGTGGGACGTAAGCCGTCAGGATAAAAAAATTATATGACATATATCAAGGCTCTGACTAATAGAAAGAGGCTGTGGAAATTTCCCGCAGCCTCTTTCTCTGACGCAATCTTTCGCAATCCAGACATCATCCAATATATTCCAAAGTAGTTATTTAGTTATCGGAAAATATAATCTGCGACAGGATATTAAAGTTACATTAAATGCCAACCCCAATTGCTTTATAGATGATAGTAATAGGCATATTTAGAATTATTGAATTATAGATGGTAATTATTGACATTTATCATAGATCTATTTGCTGAATTCCTTGTTCTTTTTCAATATATACCATGGCAAGGCAATACGTGTCAAAGAACCGCCCCCTGACACGTTAAGAAGAAAATGTAACGTTTATCCAATAAATTGTGCCAATTCCTTGTTGAATTTATCACGTTCATCCCAAAACAACCCGTGACCGCTATATTCAAACGGCACAAGCTTAGAGGTCTTAATTCCTTCATTTTGTGCTACAGCCAATGGGAATGGACAAACTTTGTCATGAATACCATGAAGAATTAATGTGGGAACGCGTATTTTTCCAAGATCAGAAAACAAGCTTTCATCTCTAAGCGAGAATAAAGTTGATGCGGTTGACCAACCAGCCGCCTGTAGTCCCAATTGGAAGAACCATTCCGAGAAAGGCTCAGTCACATACTGAAAGAAAAACATGTCTCCAAATTCCCGCAGCATTTTAGGACGGTCATTATATGTTTCCAAAATGAGTTTATTTACATCTTCTATTGATAAACCATAAGGGAAATCAGGACGTTTGGTAAAACTGGGAGCGGCAGCGGCAAAAAGAGCAAGTTTGGATACCCCAAAGCCTTTGTGGCGAGCCATGTATCTAATGGCAATGGCTCCCCCCATTGAGTGGCCCCCCAGGGTGAAATTTTGTAAGTGAAGTGCATCCACCACTCCCCGAACATCATCTGCCAATCGATCGTAGTTGTAGCCTCTCCAAGGTTTATCGGAGTTACCGAATCCTCTTATATCCATTCCAATGCAACGATATCCCATTTGGGGAAGCTGATTAAACTGATATTCAAACATTTTATGATTTACCGGCCAACCGTGTATAAATAAAATTGGCTTCCCACCCCCCGGGTTAACATCCTCTACGTAAATATTTACGTCTGGTTCTACTCTAACATAGTAGCCCACGCTGATACCTCCATTTAGTAAAAACTTCCTCAACAACAAGTTATGCATTTAGTAATAAAATGGTTATTTGCTTATCAAACCAATTCCGGAGCGCCCTATTACTTAAGCCCCTCCAGCATCCTCTGGGCCTCCGCCACAAACTCCTCCATTTCCTTTATCACCGCCTGGCGCTCTGCCAGTCTCATCTTTCTGTACTCCTTCTGGAAAGAGTCAAACCCTTTTCCACCGCCCGGCCACTTTTGTCAGCGTTGACTGGGACGGGATTGCTCTCAGCCACAACCCACCCGGAAACTATAAATGGCATCCCATTACACCTCACCTCTGAAATAATTTATTGTAATTGTAACATTATGGTATTGTAGGAATATTATGCATTACATAAGGAGGCTGGATATACTATGGGAATTACTGAAATCACGGAAATAACAACGGGAAAAAATTGTGAACAGAAAATTAAGCATACAGGTACACAGACTCATGTACATGAGTTTGTGGGTAGCACCAAATTGGCGGTAGAAGGAGAATTAAGACATAATCATCGTTTTGCAGGGGTCACTAGTGAAGTAATACCCCATGGTAGTAGTCACGTTCATGCAATACTAACGAATACAGACTTCTTTTTTAACCACCTGCATGAAGTGGGAGTAACAACCGGGCCTGCTATTCCTGTTGGAAACGGTAAACATGTACATTTTGTTGAGGGTGAAACAACGTTAAATTTTGGCCATGTTCATGAATTTGTATTTGCAACCTTAATTGAAAACCCACTACTGTAGCCGGTATAAGTATTATTGCCCGGTACAAATCCGGGCAATTTTTTATTACGCCGCAACATTACATAAAGTTCAGCAAAATATATATTAGGGCTATTCCAAGAATAAGAGTAAAACAAAAAGCTACTGAAAGCGCCGGGACTCAGTTCCCGGCGCTTTCTAGTTACTCTCTTGCATGAGAACCCCCGACCGGATTTCACTGTCGGCATTTTCCACCGTGATGGTTATCCTGTCCCTGTTAGGGTAAATGTCCACCGCCCCCTCCGGCCAGGCCTCGACTTTGATGCGCCCCGGTCTGGTCCGCCTACTGGGCACTCGGATTCACCCTCCAAAAACTCCCTGATCGTTTTCCTTTCCTTTGTGCCATCATCATTATGGAGGGTAAACTCCCTGTCCATTTCTTCCTCTCTCACTAAATAGTCAATGAAATCCTCAAAACTGCTGCCGGGTACATCCCTCAGGTAATACTGGTAATCTTCTTCAACACATTTTTCTCCCACCAGTTCCCTGTAAAACTCAAAACCCTGCTCCTTACTCTTAGCCACAACCCCCTCAGAAACGCCGTCTTCATTTATACAGAACATTTTTTTATCGGGCATAACTAGCTTCGTCCTTTCTTTATAGTGCATAAGAACAAACATCGCCACTGTTTTATATTGCATTCCACAGAGGAAATATATCCCTTATAAGGAATACTATATTACCAAAGAAAAATATTGCAAAAGGTGGCAGACAACTTGGGAAAAAGAAAAAAAATAATTATATCGTCTCTTTGTTTTCTAAGCGCCGTGTCATCAATACTAATGACAACTATTAAATCATGGTATTTTCCACCTATTTTTTGGAGTATAGGCTTTTTGTCTATGATTACATGTGGTATTCTTGCAATAACTGTTGAGAAAATAGATGATTATTTCCTTTCCGTTCTATCGCATAATTACCGAAACGTTAATAGGACATAATTAATCTAAAGAGGTGTTTTTTTGATTTACTTAAATTTTATTTTTGTTATTTTAATAATTATACCTATAGCTTTTATTGTCGGATATAAATTGAGAACAGTCATCCCTAAGAAGAAAAGGTTAGCCATAGGATTTATCGTAGCTTTTACTATCCTAACAGCATTGTTGGGGATAGACTTATTAGTGCCAACAATAAATATTTCTCAAACCGGTATTGGAACTGCTATTGCTATAAGTTTTCCCCTCGGTTTAGCTGGGCCACCTTTTAAATAAAATTAGTCCATTTTTATGCATAGTATTATCATAGAGTTCAATTAAACCATATTTGGCTTTTTAAAAAATGAAAGCAAAACAATAAACGGCTTAAAGCGCCGGGACTAATACCCCGGCGCTTTGTTGTTGTCATAGGTGCGAAACTGCCCATAAGGCCGCCTGATAACGGAATGGCTGTCACGGCATCCTGGCTTATCTGCTCCACCTGGCCGTTTTTATCTATCCCCAGTATATTATTTACATTCTTTTCTGAGTGCATTATTGTGTTTACATACGGTAAACTTTATAATGTATGTGAGGTGCCAATGTATGACTGATTTCTCCAAGAGAATCAAAGATTTAAGAAAAAAAAAGAATATTTCCCAGGAAGAACTAGGCAACTTAATTAAGCTTAGTAAATCAACAATCTCATTATACGAATAAGGGAAAGACAACCTGATTATGGCACTTTTAAAGAAATAGCAGTTTTTTTTGATTGTAGTATCGACTATCTTTTAGGTAAGGCCGAGATAAAGGACCCACCTGAGACAATAATAGATAACGCCCAAGGATGACCCGGAGCTTCTTGATTCCTGGTCCGAAATGAAAAATCGGGAAGACTTGCAACTACTATTTAAGCAGGTGAAGTTCATGACTCCGGAAGGGGTTAAAAAAATTATCAGGGTCATAAAGGCCCTGGAAGAGGAAACACAAGAAGGCTGAGAGCTGCCGCCCAAACCGGGTAGCAGCTCTCAGCCTTCTTAGGTCATATGACATTATTCAACATGTTTATACATTTGTTGCGCAAGGACAGCTATCTTCAATTTGTGAGGTGTTAGAGAGAGAGAACTAATAATACCAGAACCATAATGGCAGCTTTCAGACATGATTTTAACCCTTTCAGGCACCATATACCATTTTTTAGACATCCTGGTAAATATGGAAGGAAAAATTATGTCGATTAAAGAAGAACATTGTTAGGGCCTAAAGTCCTAAGACCGGCAGCTGCCTTTATGGGGATTCCAATGAAATCACAAACTATGACAGCATGGCCAAAGGCCCGGATGGTGCCAGGCTCTTAACTTTTTTAACTTATTTGTTTGCCCTGCCCTGGGCTTCGTCTACCGGCACACCGACGGAGTAGTCGTGATCATCACCAGTGATGCCCCCTCCCCCAGCACCGTCAGCAGGTCATAATGCACGAGCTGTTTGAGGAGGAAGCGGATGGGTTTTATGTTTGGGTGGCCAATCAATTATAATTACCGACTGTAGGATTACCAAAGCAACTAAGTCCCTCAGCATAGTACTCTTACTAAAATAGTTGGATTATAAAACCGTTAGTGAGGTATGTATATGAAAAAGAAACTACAAGTATTTATATCCTCTACATATAAAGATTTGGTAGATGAAAGACAGTCAGCCGTAGAAGCAATTTTAAACGCCGGTCATATACCTGCTGGAATGGAATTGTTTAAAGCTAGTAACTAATCCCAGCTTGATACCATTAAACGATGGATAGATGAATCAGATGTTTATTTGCTTATTTTAGGTGGTAGATATGGGTCTATAGAACCCTCATCAAAAAAGAGTTACATACAAATTGAGTACGAATATGCTCTTAACCAGGGAATTCCCTTATTTGCGCTGGTGATTAAAGACGAGACATTAAGGGATAAGGTAAAATCTTTTGGCCAAGATGTTCTGGAACTAGACAATCCTGACGGCTACAAGAATTTCAAGCAAATAGTATTGAGTAAGATGTGCAAGTTTTTTGAAGACACGAAAGATATCCGTATTGCTGTTCATGAGACTCTTGTAGAGTTTCAGAACCGGTTTGAATTTACAGGTTGGGTATCTGGAAAAGACTTGCCTCAAGCTGAAAAGCTACTGGAAGAAAATCTTAAACTCGTCAAAGAAAATGTAGAGCTTAAATCGAAGTTGGAAACTGAGAAACAGATTCGGTCTTCTCAGAATCTAATTAATGGCATAGGATATAACGAGATTAAAACTTCATTGTCAAAGTTGCCACTGAAAATTCCAGAAAAATTGGTGGGGAAATCTGGAGTGACGATAAGTGTCTTGGACCTATTTATTGTCAATCTTGATAATTTTGCAACCGGTGTCACTAATGCTTATGTTTCATCAGATTTAGAAAGCTTTCTATTTTATCATGTCGCTCCAAGATTAATGATTTATCATCTAGTTGAAGAGGTAAAAGTTTCGGGAGTTAAATATCAAAGAATCCGAACTTCTAAAGAAGGGTTACGGTTTCTTGCTATATATGAGCAAGAAAGGCTTAAAGAACAACCAACCGGTACTATTCCCCAAAAGGTACCACAGAAACGTCACACTCCCAAATCGTAGTAAATTTTTATTGGCCAACACTGGTTCTCATAACAAGGGCACAATGGTGCCAGTCCCTTAACTTTTTTAACTTATTCTTTATCCTGCCTGCTAGTCAGTAAACTATGAATACGCTGTAAGCGTAAACCAAAGGACCGACATAGGCACTATGTGTCAGGGTGTGTCAGGGGACGGTTCTTTAAGGGGACAATCGGAAGTTTTGCGCGTAAAAAGGGCTCAAACACTGCATTTTTACTGCATTTTTGAGCCCCATTAACAAGTATGCGCATACACTAAACGCAAAATTTTTGATTGCCCAGAAGAAGGAAGTCGCGACTGGTATAACACTTGCTGTCTATGGAATTTCAATTTAGTGATTATTTTCGCATGACTAAGATAAATGGCGTTTTAAACGCTTATCACGGTCATAATTTAAGAAAATACCTGGTTTATCTACTGCTATGGATTAGACGGTATATCCTAACTATACTACTTAAAACGTATTTGAAAAGCCATCGCGGAGCGATTTCGTTCTTCTTGCTTGCCCCTAGGGGTCCTAACGGCACCGGATACTCAGGTTTTCTCCGACTTATTTCCTAATTAGTAAAAGACTTGTACCAACTATTAAAGGTACTAAGCAGCACCGGATAATTAATTTTTAAGATATTGCAGCAAATATACCCCAACACCCCAGCCATAGAATATTGGCTGATTTAAGGAGCTTAAGAAATGTGGGATTTTATCAGTGTGATTACTAGTCTAAACAGGAGGCATAGCACATGAAAAAAATATCGCTTCGTGAAAAGTATACTGTTTTAATTTTTTGTGTAGTTATATTAGCAATTTTACTTTCTGCTACTTATATTTTTGCGCAAAAGGATCAATCAGTAAATATTGATACTATACATAATAGATGATTTTAATTTCCGATTGAATTTCAGTACATACGGAAAATCTCAGATTGATACATACAAAGGAACACTTACTAAAGATCTTATTTTAGATGGAAGCAAGACTATTGAATTTAAAATACCTGATAATGTAAAAAAAGATATATACAAATTAATGATGGATATTAATATTCTGTCTTATCCTGATACATTAAAAGTAGATGGAATGGCTATTACGCCCTCATGTGATTATGAATTGACAGTAACAATAAACGGGAAAACCAAAACTATTATATGGAAAGAAGGATTCCCTCCTTTTATGACTGATAACCTTTCAAAAGAAAATCAAAATTTCTTAAAGTTAGTAAAACATATAGATGACTATATTTGCAGCACTGAAGAATATAAAAAGATGCCCAAAGAGAGAGGTGCATATGATTAGTTCAATGGTCCGGATGGTGCCAGGCTCTTAACTTAAGTGACATGGTTTTCGCAGGACGTGTCAGGGGACGGCAGGTTGTGTGAAAAGAAGCAATGCGTTAACATACATTCCAATATAAGATGCAGGAAAACTGTTGGGAGGCGCTGTATGTCGGAGCGTGAAAAACCAAGCACACAACAGAAAATAGGCAGCAACACAGGTCAATCAGCAAACATAAGTAATTTATCACTAACGGAAGCGCCTCATCCGGCCGCAATCCTTCAAAGGGTAAAGATGCATCCACAATCCCTTACATCCGCGGATGTTATGCAACTTCAAAGGAGCATCGGCAATCGGGCAGTCAGCCGATTTTTAAAGGGAAAAGGGATTGCCAGCGAAAATCATGAGCCTGTGCAGAAAAAGGTGCAGGCTGCTGGAGAGGAGTCATTAACTGGACGCTCACAGGCCAAGTTGATTGATCCAGCTGAAGAAAACATTCAGATGAAAAGGGAGAATAATACCGGCCTGCCGGACAGCCTTAAGAACGGTGTGGAAAATCTGTCCGGCATTAATATGAGCAATGTAAGGGTACATTACAATTCGAGTAAACCTGCTCAAGTTGGGGCGCTGGCATATACACAGGGCACGGATATACATGTTGCCCAGGGGCAGGAGAAACATTTGCCGCATGAGGCCTGGCACGTGGTTCAGCAGGCACAGGGACGGGTCAGACCAACCTTGCGGTTGAATGGGGCAGCGATAAATGATGAGGCAATGTTGGAGAATGAAGCAGATAAATTGGGTACAGCTGCAAAAAAGGAAACAGACCATACACGTCAGCTTAAAAAAAATCCCATACTTGCTAAAAGTGAGGGAGATACTCTTCAGCTGGCAAAGGATGTCTGCAGCAAAGCTTATTTTACTAAGCCAGTTGATTATTTGAAAGAAACCTTTCCCGATACCAATATATCTGAAAACGCAGGTAGTGGTGGAATCCTGGATGAACCAATGAAAAGATTGGTTTTAGCGCTAAAAAAATATAAAGCCGGTGTTCTTAAGGGCCTGGAAAATGAGATTGTCAGGCTGAGTGAGATAAAAAACCGAAACAAGGAAGATGAAGAAAAATTCCAGGTCATAGCTCCCTGGTATAAACAAATTGATGATAACGTAAATGATCTGGATAGTGCTTATACCTGGGTAAAGCAGCACACGCTTCAGATATCAAAGTACCTGCCAAACATATTGACAATAAAGCATCAAAAAGTTTCCCAAGATAAAGATACGCACACTTTTCATTTTGACCGTGGCTATGTAAAACTTACCGATAAAGAATTAACAGATCAGGAGATAAACAGTAAGCCTGAAAGAGCATCAAGGTTAAGAGTGGTAAATGGTCCATGGGATAGAGGATGGGTAAGAGGTCACAGTTCTATAAGCAGGAAGGAACACCGGTTTATTGAACATGTACATGTGGATAAAGACACTTCAGATGGAATTGATATATATAACACAGATAATAAAAATGATTTAACTACAGTCAGTTCTCATAATATTAATGATAGGAGTAATTTTAGCGTCCAAAATGACGGTAAACAGGAGGAAGCTATCAAGGGTGCTGAAAGTAAAGCACATGATGAGGCCTATGTAGAATACAAAAAATTGGCAGATAAGTAGGTATATGGCGTACTGCGGAGAGTGCCAGGAGTCAGGAATTCAAATTAGCCGGCTCTGGAGGAGAGATTAATGTCTACTTCTTTTAGCAATGGGACAATAAGAACCGGGCGATGGCATTATATCTTGAGAAACAACTTAAAAAAACTGTTTATACTGGCTTTCATGTTATATCTCTCTATTCAGGGAACACTCCCGGCAAGTGCCATGGGAAATATGCAAGTGGAGTGGCAAAGCACTATTGGCTGGGTAGGCTATCGTGAGCGCGTGGTTGCCATATACCAGGCTGTTGACGGATATACGGCAGTGGTGGAAAAAGAGCTGGGAGTAGGGCCAATGAGCACTATACCTGTAAGCCGCGACATATACATGGTGAGGCTGGACTTTATCGGTAAAAAAGTATGGGAAAGGCTAATTGCCGCGAACTGTGAGAAGAATAGCAGGTCACTGCAGGCCAGAGAAGGAGATTTAGTTGTTGCTTTCACAGAAAAATCACCGCAAAATAATCAATTACCTAGAGATATTACAATAATAAGAGTCGATTCCTCCGGCAACAAAATATGGGGAGAAACATTGGGCGGCGAAAGGGATGAATACCTTTCTTGCATTGAGAAAACGCCTGATGGAGGCTTTTTAATTGCAGGCAGCTCCAATTCGTTCAGCGGCGGGAATGATTATGACGTATATCTGGTTAAGCTCAATGTTTCGGGTGAAAATGTCTGGGAAAAAACATACGGCGGAAAAGGCGATGAAAAGGGGTATGCCACAGTTCAGTCCAATGACGGTGACTGCCTGGTCGTGGGTAGTTCTTATTCTGCAACCAGCGGCAATATTGATGATGTAAACATGGCCAAAACTGATTCATCAGGAAGCATAGCATGGAAAAAAACCTTTGGCAGCAGTGGTCCTGACAACATTAAGACAGTGCAGCGCACCGATGACGGGGGACTCATTATGATAGGCACCACCGGTTCGTTCCCGGGTTGGGAAAACATTTGGCTTATTAAAGTTGACGCCTCCGGAGAGAAAACCTGGGAAAAGGTTTTCGGTAGTGACAACCACGACTATGGCATTTCGGTAAAAGAAGCATCAGACGGAGGTTTCATTGTGTTTGGGGATACCCGGCCCTTTGGCGAAGGGAGCTCTGCATTATTGATAAGAGCAGACTCTCATGGCAAAAAAATATGGGAGAAAACTTTCGGGAAAAACTTTTGGACCACAGATGTTCTTCAGGCTGGTGCCGATTCGATAATCGTGGGTGAGGAAGATGGAAACACCCGGATTATTAATACCGGGCCAGACGGCAATCAACTATGGGAGAAATCGCTGTCAGGGGTAGCTCCGGTATCTATATGGCAGACTGATTCTGAAAGTGTTATCATCGCTGGCACAACTCACTCCACGGACAGGTGGAGTGATATTTCCATAGTAAAACTTAATCTTGATCAATCCTCAGGATATATCCAATGATACATACACTAAGGTTCTTAGTCTACTGTCCCCTTGACAAAGGGACTGTCAGAAAGGATTCCCGACAAATCTAAGAATGGTGTTGTTTTCGATGAGTATCATGCATTATATTGCGGCAAGTAAAGAACTGCCTTTGGGCGATTACGGCAAAAAAAAGTCCAAAGAGACTAATATTGAAAAGATAAAAAAAGCAATCCGGATCAAGTCGGCTGAGATACCAAAGGATTCTGTTCCTCTTGAGCAAATCATGGATTTATCTTTTATAAAAGAAGATGAAATTGAAGTGTATGATTCAATTGAGGATGCGGCAGGCATTTTTATTCATAGTATCTTTTCATGGGAAGATGCAGTAAGGAAACAATTTAAAAATAAATTTATTTATAAAGTCACTCCTAATTTTGGCAATTTCATATTAAATGATAAGATTAAAAGCAGCGACAATGAAACCTATAAGGCAAACACGAAATGTATTAGCGCGCTCTTTGATTATATACGTCGATATATATGTGACAATGAGGAGGTTGAAATCTATACCTGCTGGGCTGGTGAGGAAAACAAAGAAAGGAATCACCATTTGAATATGTTGATTGAGCTAAAAACCTTTAGTATTGGTGATAGCTTTGAATTAAAAGAGAGACAGTATATATTGATAAAAGTATAAGTCATGTTTATCTATGATTTTTTGAGTCGTTGCATTATTATTTAGGAAGCTATAGCTTGTGCCCAACACCACGAGATAACTGGTAGATGATGAATTGATTGAGGCTTACTTTTTCCTCCCTGGCTTTTTCCGATAATGCCCTATGCAGCGATTTTGGCATACGAACCCGGAGTTGTCCGGAATAATCCTCATTTGCGGGTTCAGGTATAGGGCGGCCTAATTCCATACTGGCTTCGATCCAGTCTTTTTTTGCTTCGTTGACATTTTCAATGGCTTCTTGGGAGGTTTCACCGTCAGACATACAGCCAGGAAGGAGCGGGATTTCAGCAAACCATCCGCCACCTTCAGCATCGGAAAGTTTTCTTATCTTAATTTGGTAATTTAAGTTAAGGTAATATTCCAGTTTTTTCATTATGACTCACTTCTTTCTTTCAGTCTTTTGATTGCCGCTATTGCCTGTTTGACATAAATAGCTTTGATAGGTCTGGTTTTGGGGATTGAAAGCAATTCCGTCAAATCTGGGTGGTAGTATATGTAGTGACTGATGGTACCATATACGGAACCATTTTATCAAGCAAATGGTAGCAATAATTCGTTACTCAACTTTCGCAGGACTAAAGTTGAGTTAATAATACATACAAAATGGGCTTTTTCAAATTATCGCCACCCTCATAGTCAAATGGAGAATTGGAGGGGTTTCCCCCTCCGTATATTCTATTGGGATTGAGGCAAAAGGTAACCGGTACTGGCATAAGATACCGATTTTACGTTGTTTTAGAATAATAATTGGGTATTTTTTAACTAAGCTGGAGCCAGCTTTTTTAACAGAATTTTGGAATGGATTTTTCACATATTCTGCGGTCCCCTGTCAACCCTCAATATATATATATATTGGCAACGAAAGGAAAATTAAAATAAATGTCGAAATTTTTTATTATTAATAAGCCCGGGCATCATCCCCGGATGCAGCGTATTAATAATTCCAGCAAATTTTGAGGGGAGGAACAGTAAATGTCGTTGAGTATTAAGCAGAGGCTACTTCTGTCATTTGGGCTGATCATTGCACTGGCAATAGTTGTTGGATTGGTAGGGCTAATAAATCTGGGTCAGGTTAACCAAATGGTTGACCAAATGTCCAACAATGTACTTCCTGGCATTAAATACGCCAAAAGCATAGATGATAACATATCGGACTACAGGTCGGCCATCCGTGGGTACGTACTGTCATCAAGCGCATCGGAAAAGGAACGGGCTGAAAAGGAAATAAGCCAGGCTCTGGCCGATCTGGAGACAAATAAGAAAGAGTATGAAAAGACTATATCCACAGAGGAAGACCAGTCAACATATGATCAATTCAACACTAACTGGAATAATTATTTTAAATACAACGTCATGGCCCTGGACCAGTCCCGGCAGGGCAATGACGAAGAAGCCCGGGCAATACTTAACGGCAGCATAACCCAGCACTACGGCAGAACCCAAAATGAGCTGGATAAAATGGTTAATTTGAAGAATAGCCGGGCTAATGAAATGTACCAAATGAGCCAGAAGAAAAATAGTTTAGCAAAAATTACAATAATGGCATCCATTGTATTGGCCGCCCTGGCAGGCCTGCTGCTCTCGATCCGGATATCCCGCCGGATTGCCGACAGCCTGGCCGCAGTTGCCAAGGAGGCCGGGCGGCTGGCTGACGGAGACCTCACAGCAAAAGATATATCTGTCCGGGGCAAGGATGAAATCGCCCGTCTGGTAAAAGCCTTCAACCACATGAAAAACAATCTAAAAACTACCTTTCAGCAGCTGACGGATATCTCTAAAACACTTTACGTTTCGGCCCAGGAACTTGCCGGCCAGGCCCAGCAGACATCGGCTGGGGCCAATGAAACTGCGGCGGCAGTGGGAGAAATCTCCTCAACGGTGGATGAGGTGTCGCTTAATGCGCAGAATGTGGCCACCGCAGCCGGGGAGGCTTCAAAGAATGCGCTAGAAGGCTCCCAAAATATTCAACGGATAAACACACAGATGAACTCCATCGTGACTACAAGCAACTCAGCAGCCAGTGTCATAAATGAACTTACGGCAACCCTCGAAAGGGTTAACCAGATAGTGGAGCTTATTACCAGCATAGCAGACCAGACCAACCTCCTGGCCTTAAACGCTGCAATTGAGGCGGCCCGGGCCGGCGAGCAGGGCCGGGGCTTTGCGGTAGTTGCAGAGGAAGTCCGAAAGCTGGCCGAACAGTCGGCTGAGGCCGCAAAACAAATAAGCCAGCTTATTTTGCAGGTTCAGGATGAATCCGAAAAAGCTGTCACCGCCATGTCTGAGGGAAATCTCCAGATTAAAAACGGTGAAAAAGTAATCAGGGAAACAGGCCAAAGCTTTAATGGCATAATAAACATTATTGAGGGTCTGGCCAAGCAAATCCAGGACGTTGCAGCCGCAACCGAGCAGGTGTCTTCCGGCGTACAGAACATAGCTGCCAACACGGAACAGCAGACTGCATCAATGGAAGAAGTCAGCGCTGCAGCCGAGCAGGTTACCGGCATGGCTAACAAGATGGACGATATTGTAAAGCGTTTTAATTTCTAATCGCACTACCAGGCAAACAAAGGTGTGAAAACTGGTTAAATAGCAAACATAAATCCACATTAATTAGCCAGGGGTAGTCCCCCTGGCTAATTGTATGTCAATGTTCAGGTATCAGCTAGACAGTTTTATAATAAGCCATTCCAATAATCCCTGAAGGATACCTGCTTTTGGCGTCTTCCGCTATGGCCTGAAATTATACTTAGGATTTTGACTGTGTGGTTTGCCTGGGATACATTAACCCGTGGTTTTCTCCTCTTATCCCCTAAACACTATTATACAGGCTCCTCTTCTGGCAGGTTTATTGATCTTACACCTTATTGGCGCAATAAAGCTGATCAGGACTTTAGGGGGTTAATTATGCCTCTCTTTTTTTATGCAGGCCATCAATAAAAAGCTTGCTAAAGGTATCTGATATCTGCCCCGGAGTCATCGGGCCTTCTGGGTCCAGCCACATGTACGTCCAGTTGCACATGCCAAAAAGAGCCTTTGATACAATATTTATATCAAAGTCATCCTTGAAATCCCCTCTTTCAATTCCCTGCCGGATAACCTTCCTGAATATTTCCTCATACCTGTCTCTTTTCTCTTTGATTATCTTAATCTTATCCTCGGAAAGATTCTTTAAGCCATGGTAAAAAATTACTACATTCGGTCTATTCTTTACGTGGGTATAAACCTCATAATCTATAAGCTTGTGAAGCTTTTCAGCCGGACTTAAATCATCATTCAGCGCCACCTTTTCAATATTGTTCAAATGCGAGTCAATACAAAAACTCTCTTGCAATGCAAAAAGGATATCGTTTTTGCTGGGAAAATAATGAAAGAACCCACCCTTGCTGACTCCGGCCCCTTCACTTATTTCCTGGATCGATGTCTGATGATAGCCCTTTTCATCAAAAAGATGCAGTGCAGACTCCAGTATCTTATCTCTTGTATTCATTTTCCCAAAGCCTCTTTTCTCCCCAATGAGTATTTGCCTTACACAGGCGTTTAACAGTGGGGGCAGCTTTTTTCCGCACACATCATAAAAAGACCACACCGATATAACAGCAATGCGGTTAATTACTTTACACCCGGCATAACGGCTTCCTCTGTAAGGGAAGTTGCAGTTAAAGACCAGATTAACCCTCTAGGATGGCCAAATTATATAACCTTGCCAGGGCCAAGTCAATAAGGTTTAACCTGCTGTCTAATATAGTAATTGACACAGGCAAAAAAAAATACTATTCTAAAAATGATACCGGATGGTCGGTATGTTTTTATAATTTGCAATATTTTTAATATAAAGCATTATTTAGTTATTGGACTGAAGGCAAAGGAATTGACAGACTTATGCCGGCGGGTAAATAAAAGAAATATACGGAGGTGGAGTTCTGCGTCTGGCAATCCTTTTTTCAGGAAGTAATGTACTGGAGGAGATAAAAAATGAGCTGGCAGGAAAAAGTGGAGGAGCTAAGCCGCAGAAGGGCCAAAGCGCTGGAGATGGGAGGACCGGAAAAGGTAAAGCGGCAGCACGATCTGGGAAAGCTCACCGCCCGGGAAAGGGTAAATCTTCTTTTTGATAGCGGGAGCTTTAATGAGCAGGGCATGCTGGCCAAAAGCCAGAGCCCGAGGCCTGAAATGGCCAACAGGAATACCGCCGCAGATGCCGTGATCACCGGATACGGCAGAATAAACGGACGCAGCGCCCTGGTGGTGGCGGAGGACTTTACCGTCATGGGGGGGTCTGTGGGGCTCACCCATATGATGAAGAATATCAGGACAATACAGATGGCCCAGGATATGAAAATTCCCATAGTCTGGCTTATGGACGGGGCTGGTGCCAGGGCGGAGGAAAACATCAACGGAGGGCTGCCCTTTGTCACACATTTCCTGGAAATTGCCCGCCTCTCGGGGGTTGCCCCCCAGGTGGGCGTGGCCATGGGCCCCTGTTCGGGGGACTCCTCTCTGGTGCCGAGCCTGCTGGAATTCATTATCATGGTAAAGGGGCACAGCATGCTGGCGGCGGGGGGACCGCCGGTGGTATACTCCGCCATCGGGGAGGTTATTTCCAAGGAAGAGTTGGGCGGGTCGGGGGTACACTGCCGGATTTCCGGTTTGGCGGACAACGAGGCCGATTCAGATAAGCACGCCATTGCCATGGTTAAAGAGTACCTGTCCTTCCTGCCCGACAATGCCTACCAGTACCCTCCCTTCAGGGGTACGTGCGACAGCGCTGACCGGATGGATGAAGAGTTGCCGGGAATAGTGCCTGACCATTTCATGGAGCCTTATGATATGAAAAGTATTATCTCCAGCATTGCGGATGACCGGTACTTTTTCGAAATAAAGCCGGCCTTCGGGACCAGCCTTATAACCTGTTTCGCCCGTATGGGCGGGCATCCGGTGGGGATTATAGCAAACCAGCCGCTGGTGCTGGCCGGTGCGCTGGATGCCGGTTCTTCAGCCAAGATGAGGCATTTTATTGACCTATGCGCCTCCTATCACGTGCCACTTCTGTTCCTGGTGGACGTGCCCGGGGTTATGACCGGGGGCAGGGCTGAAAGAGAGGGAACTCTGAGAGCGGGGCTTTCGGTGGCCTATTCCCTAGCCAACGCCAACGTACCCAAGATAACCCTGATTATAAGAAAGGCCTTCGGCTTCGGGGGTGCGGCCATGTGCGGCTACGGGGCCAGGCAGGCGGGGGTGTTCGCCTGGCCATCGGCGGACTTTGGGGCTATGCCCAGCGGGGGCGGGGTGCTGGCGGCTTATAAAAAAGAGATTGAGGCATCGGCGGACCCCGGGGCGAAGATAAAAGAGATTGAGGCAATGTTCGAGGAATACCGGGGGCCATACTCTGCCGCCGGGACCTTTAATATTGACGATGTAATCGACCCCCGGGAAACCAGGCCCAGGATTATCCGCGCCCTGGAGTTGGCCCTAAGCTGCCGCAGCCAGCCGGCCCGGCCGGTGCCCCGGTACGGGGTGATGCCATAAAAAGCCATAAAATTTAGACCTTAAATTCTAACCACAAAATAAGTAAGAAGGAGGTTATTTGGAATGGAAAGAATCTGGGTTGAAAAAAGCTGGCCTGCTGATGTGCCCCGGGAATTTGAATATAGGCTAGGGCCCAAGCCGCTGCATGAGTACCTTCGGCAGAACGCGTCGGATACCCCTGACAAGGTGGCGTATATTTTTTACGGCCGGGAAATAACCTGGAGCCAGTTGGACAGGTATTCCGACAGCATAGCCAACTTCCTTTCCGTAAAGGGCGTTCGAAAAGGAGACAGAGTGGCCCTTTTCATGCAGAACTGCCCTCAATACATAATAGCGCATTACGGCATTCAGAAATTAGGCGCCGTGGTAGGGCCGGCCAGCCCCATGTTCAAGGAGTGGGAACTGGAGTACGAGGTTAATGACCTGGGCGCCAGGGTAATTTTCGCCACCGGCGATCTTTACCCCATTGTTGCCAAAATACTGGACAAAACCCCGCTGGAGACCGTCGTTGTTACCGGATACGGTGATTTCGCCCCGGCTGAGCCTACCATTCCTGTTCCCCAGGAATTAAAGCATGAAAAGTATAATTACACCGGCTCCTACGACATGTCCCAACTGCTGGAGGATTTTCCTCCTGTAGCCCCCCGGGTGGATATAAACCTCTGGGAGGACGTATCACTAATGGTGTATACTTCGGGAACAACCGGCAGGCCCAAGGGGGCTATGCTGACCTATGGCAACGCATTGTATAAAACAGCGGCCTCTTACAATTGCAACGGGTTCAGGTATGACGATACATTTCTTGCCTGCAACCCTGTATTCCACATCGCCGGCATGGTGATGGGGGTTAATTCTCCGGTATATGGAGCAAACAAAATGGTGCTGTTAACCCGCTTCGAGCCGGAGGCCGTTATAACGGCGGTGGAGAAATACCGCTGTAGCATGTGGTACAGCGTGACACCGATGAATGTCGCCATTATGAATTATCCGGGCATAGCATCCAGGGATTTGACTTCCCTGAGGCTTAATCTATGCACCAGCTTCGGCATAGCCCTGACTGAGGAGATAAGCAAGGCCTGGCAGATACTGACCGGAGGCTGCCTTTTGTACGAGGCGGCTTACGGCCTAAGTGAAACCCACACCTGCGACACATTCATGCCCCCGGATAAAATACGCTTCGGCAGCTGCGGCATACCCACCTGCGGCACAGATGTGCGCATAGTCAGTCCTGATACCGGCGGTGAACTGGGACCCGGTGAACAGGGAGAGATTGTAATCAAAAACCCGGGAGTATTTAAGGGCTACTGGAACAATTCAGAAGGAACCGCCAAAACCCTACGCGACGGCTGGGTTTACACCGGAGACATGGGGAAGATCGATGAAGACGGCTACCTGTACTTCCTCGGCCGCCTGAAAGAAATGATCAAATGCTCCGGCTACAGCGTTTTTCCCGAAGATGTTGAGGTGATGCTTTTAAAACACTCCGCCGTGGCTCAGGTGGCAGTGATTGGAGTCCCCGATCCGGTGCGGGAGGAAAGTGTAAAGGCCTTTATCGTGCTGAAGCAGGATTTTAAAGATAAGGTTACCCCAGAAGAAATAATAAGCTGGTCAAAGGAGCATATGGCAGCCTATAAGTACCCCCGCCATGTGGAATTCAGGGACAGCCTGCCGGCCACCGGTACCGGCAAGGTGCTGCGCCGCCTTCTGAAGGAAGAATAGCGACTAAATCCACAGAGCTTGTCAGCCATCGAAAAGCCCGCAACAAGGCGGGCTTTTCGATGGCATGAAGATATGGAGATCCTTAACGTTAATGTTCACTAAAAAGGAGAGGGCAGAAAAATGGAGGAGATCATCAAAGATCTGGAGCGCAGAAAAAGAGAGGCCCTGCTGCTGGGCGGGCAGTCCAAAATAGACTTGCAGCACAGTAGGGGGCGGTTAACGGCCAGGGAGAGGATTGATAAACTGGCGGACCCGGGAACTTTTATGGAATTAGGCATGCTGAACCACTCCGATGTGCCCGGCATGGAGGATAAGGGGGCCGGGGACGGCATAATCAGCGGCATCGGTAAAGTTGACGGCAGGCCCGCGGTAATACAGGCTGCGGACAAAACCGTACTGGCCGCCACCGAGGGAGCTGTGCACTTTCGTAAGAGCAAAATGATGCATGAGTACGCGATTAAGCGGGGCTTTCCCATCTTCGGCCTGGGGGAGGGCGGAGGGCTGCGCATGCCGGACGGTATGGGGTCGGACGGGATCAGCGATAAGCTTTTCCCCATGTCCCTGCTGCGTCACGGCAGGGAGGTGCCATACATAGCCAGCATCATGGGACTCAGTTTCGGCGGCCCCACCTGGAGCGCTGTGTCAGCAGATTTTAACGTTATGGTTAAGGGTGCCTGCATGGCAGTTTCCGGCCCCAGGATGCTTGAACTGGCCTCGGGAGAGGTAATTGACCCGGAGGCCCTGGGTGGATGGCAGATACACGCCCAGCAAACCGGCCAGGCCGATGCCTTTGCTGATAACGATGAACAGTGTATTAATAAAATGAAGGAATTCTTTAGCTACATGCCCGGCCACGCTGGAGAGGAACCTCCTTTCAAGTCCACCGGAGATGACCCATGCCGCCGTGTGGATGAATTGGTTAAGATAGTTCCCACCGCCCGGCACGAGGGGTATGACATGAAGGCATTAATCAGGTCCATAGTAGATAATGGCGCCTTCTTTGAGATCAAGGAGCTATACGGGCCGGCACTGATTACCATACTGGCCAGGCTGGCCGGCAGAGTTGTGGGAATTATCGCCAACCAGCCTATGTATAACGCCGGATCAGCCGGCCCGGACGAGTGCGATAAGGCTATTGAATTCATCTGCCTCTGTGATTCCTACAACATTCCCCTGGTATTTCTGCACGACATCCCCGGCTTCCGCATCAGCAGTTATGCCGAGCAGCATAAGATGCCCACCAAGATAATGGTCTGGAACCAGGCCCTGGCCTGGTCCACCGTGCCCAAGCTGTCCGTGGTGGTGCGTAAGAGCATTGGGGCAGCTTTTGGTAACATGTGCGGGCCATTTATGGGGGCTGATTTTGTGGTGGCCTGGCCCACCGCAGAAATAAGCTTCACCGGTCCCGAGGTGGGTGTAAATGTTGTTTACGGCAGGCAGCTGGCGGAGTCCAGCAACCCTATTGAGGAAAGAAAGAAATTACTGGCGCTCTGGGAATTTGACAGCGCTCCTTACAAGGCTGCGGGCAAACACCTCATCGACGATGTCATCGACCCCCGGGACACGCGGCGTTTTCTCTGTCAGGCCCTTGAATTCGCCTGCTGCAAAAACGGGGGCAAAAGCGAGCGGCTGCTGGCCAACTGGCCAACCGGTTATTAATTTAACTAATGTATATATGCCCTGCTGGCAAGAAGTCACATTATTACAGAGACAGAAAAAGAATGGCAAAGTAATTGGTCACACTCCCGGATTAATTATTTAAAAGCCTCTTTCCTCCAGCATTTTACTATACTCGTAGAATCCTCTTCCGCTTTTCCTCCCCAGTCTTCCCCGGGCCACCAGGCTTACTACCGAAGGTGAGGGCCTGTGCACGGGGTTGCCTGTTTCCCTGTAGTGCTCCATGGCTATAAGGTTGACCAGGTCAAGCCCCACCAGGTCCATGGTCTTAAAGGGCGGTATTCTGTGCCCCAGGCCCAGCGACACCGCCGTGTCAATATCCTCAAAGGAGGCTACCCCGGTGTCGTATAGAAAAAGCGCCTCGTGATGTATAGCCTTTAGAACACGGTTGACAAGCAGGCCGTGGATCTCCTTTTCCAGCATGATGGGTATTTTCCCCATACTTTTGCATACTTCGGCTATTGTCCCGGCAGTGGCGGCGGAGGTGTGGGGACCCTTGACCACCTCCACCGGAGGTGCGGTGAGGGGCGGGGTAAAAAAGTGCATATTGCATATTTTTTCCGGCCTGCCGGTGGCGTCTGCCAGTCTTGAGCTAACAATAAAGGAGCTGTTGGTGACCAGCAGGGCATGGCCCGGGCAGATGCTGTCCAGGCGGGAAAACAAACAGCGCTTTAATGACAGCACTTCCGGAATCGACTCTATGACCAGGTCGGCATCCACCGCCGCCTCCTCCAGGTCTGTGGTAAAGCTCAAATTATCCCTGCCCCTTAAGGCCATATCCTGAGACATACGGCCCCGGTCTACCCGGTCTGTCAAAAATTTTTCAGTAAAACTCTTTGCAATCTCCAGGGCTTCGGCGCTTATGTCCACGCATTTCACCGCATACCCGGCCAGAGCCCCGCATAGAGCGATCTGCCTTCCCATGGTACCTGAGCCCACCACACATATATTTTTAATCACCTGAGACGTCATCACTAAAACCCCTTTCAAAAACTTTATATTTCCTTGAGATGCAATATTTATACCAGTTTTTTTGATTTACCCCTTACTTATATGGCATGGATATTGCGATAATATTCGACATAAAACTAACAAAGGCTCTGCTGGCCGGATTAGAGCAAGTGCCTGCATCCGTGCTGCTAAAGCAACAAAGTGGGGGTGAAAATATAATCGGATTATTATAAGTATTAGAATTTTACTGCGTCTCTTTTCACGAATTAAAACTCCAACCACTGGTGTATAAAGATTTTGAATCATTTATTATATTTAGAATATTTAGGTTTATAATATCTGTAATAAGGAGCATAAAGATGTACTGGACAGGTTTATCAGCAGACGAGGCCAGGAAGTTCACGGCAGGCAAAGACAAATCAAAAAAAGATAAAAGAACCACTCTTAAAGAAGCTGTCAAAAAGTACGTTAAGGACGGAGACAATTTGGGTATCGCGGGTTTTGTCAACGGCCGTCAGCCCATATCCATTGTGCATGAGATTATACGGCAGGGCAGAAAGAACCTGACCCTTTCATTTCAATCCAGCGGCCTTTCCATTGAGTACCTGGCCGGGGCCATGGTCCTTGACGAAAAACATCTCAGTATTAGCAGGATGGAGTTTGCCTACTGGGCCCATGAGGCCTTCGGCATCTCACCCCTTTTCCGCCACCTGGCCGAGAACGGAAGGATTGAGCTGGAGGACTGGAGCAACTACAATATGTCCGCCCGCTTTAAGGCCGGCTCCATGGGTCTTCCCTTCATCCCATGCCGCAGCCCAATGGGCAGCGATATGATTAAGCGCAACCGGGCCAAGGTAATTGAATGTCCCTTTACCCACAGGCCAATAATGCTGCTTCCGGCCTCCCATCCAAACGTGGCCGTTATTCACGTCCAGGAGGCAGATATATATGGCAACTGCCGGATACAGGGACCTCTATTTACCTGCCCTGAAATAGCCATGGCCTCCGCCTATACAATAATCACCTGCGAGCGGCTCATCGATCACGACGAAATGGTCAGATTCCCGAACAGGATAAACATACCCTTTTTCGCCGTTGACGCCGTTGCAGAGGTGCCCTTTGGGTCCTATCCGGGCAACTGCCACGGGGTGCATTATTTCGATGAAAAGCACATCCCCGAATTCAGGGCGGCCTGTGAAAAATTCCGGAAAGGCGATGCCGCAGCACTTAAAGAGTATTATGACACTTATATTTTCAGTGTGGAAAACACCGCCGGGTTTATCGACAGGATACCGTTCAGCCAGATTCAGCACACCCAGATAATAGAGTCGGGCATCGGCCTTGCGGCTGACTCAAACACAAGCAGAATGAAAGGGGACGAGGGTTTTGGAAAAGCAGTATCACGATGACTTTACCGTTCAGGAGATGATTGTTGTTGCCGGCGCCAGGACCCTGCCGGATAACAAGGTTATCTTCGCCGGAACCGGGCTCCCCATGGTGGCCATTACCCTGGCCCAGTTAAAATACGGACCCGGCATTGTGCCGGTGTTCGAGGCCGGAGCAGTAGGCCCCAGCCTCTCCTGCGGACTGCCTCTTTCTGTGGGGGACAGCAGGACCACCTACAAGGCCAATTACCTTCTGGGGCTAAACTCAGCCTTTGAGTTGACCCAACGGGGCTTTGCAGATTTCGGCTTCATCGGAGGGGCGGAAATAGATCCTTACGGAAACCTTAACTCTACCATGATGGGCGATTTCAACGACAGCTACCAGAAGCCAAAGACACGCCTCCCGGGCAGCGGCGGCGCAAGCGATATGGCGTGCTCCTGCGAGCAGACCATTATTATAATGGTCCACGAAAAAAGGCGGTTTAATGAAAAGCTCAGCTATGTAACCAGCCCCGGCTACCTCGACGGGTCCCCGAACGCCCGCTGGAACGCTGGCCTTGCCGGACAGGGCCCCTACCGGGTAATCACCACCAAGGCCATACTGGGCTTTGATGATGAAACCAGGCGCATGAAGCTAATCGCCACCCTGCCCGGAGAGACTGTAAATAGCGTCCAGGATGCCACCGGCTTTGAGCTGATTATACCCGACGATGTATACCCCTTTGAGCCTCCAACAGTTGAAGAAATACATCTGATAAGAGAAGTAATCGATCCCAGGGGCTATTTTGTAAAGAAGAAAATTAAGCAGTAAAAAAACCGCCGGTATTGCGGCGGTGCCGTCTTGCAGACGGCGAGGAGACAGGAGACAGAATAAGCGGGCATTTCCTGCAGCTCAAAGGCCCCCTGATAAGAAAGACCCTAAAAGGTGACAGGCTACTTTTTCAAAAAAGTAGCCTGTCACCTTTTTTACCGTTTGCCAAAAAGCGGTTACCAAAAGAGAGTGCCGTTCACTTTAGTGCTTTAAAGCGTCATATAGATTCCTGGACAATAAAAAAGTCGTCCTATAGACGACCAAGATTAAAGACACCCGGGCCACCTAAAACGGCCATCAAGAAGTATAAAAATATGGTCCTTTTTTAAGCTCCAGAGGACACAGAGAGCACAGAGAATTTACTCTCGGCATTACTTTCAGGTCTAAAGCAAGTAGAAAACTAGAAAATTTTTGTCATCCTTTTCCAATCTATATATAATAACATCAGATTCTCTGTGTCCTCTGTAAAGGCCCAAACCATTCTGGCTCCCGGCAGCAATTTCTTTAAAAAATCAGCTTTTAAAGGCTAAACCCTGTGCACCTCCCATATGACCATTTCGATAGAGGTGGGGCTGCTTCTGGTTTCCAGCACCAGGGGATACTGCCTGTCATTTTTAAACCTGAAGTCCAGGAGACCATACCAGACCGCAGCGTCCCTGTCCTCGGGCACATAGTCCACACTGACAGTATGACTGTGCCTTTCCAGTACCGGCAGGCCCGCCCCGAAAACGGCGCCAAACAAAAGGGTGGACGCCCTGCACACCCCTCCCCCGACATCCGGAATCTTTTTGTCGCCGGAGAAGGAATAGCCTTCCACATAGCCTCTCTCCAGGGTGCGAGGCCCCACGGCCCGGTTGAAGGAAAACACCTCACCGGGCTGTATTGCCCTCCCGTTGAGAGCTTTGAGAGCCACCACTGAGTTAAGTGCGTTAGACTCATCTTCAGGCAGCCCGGAAAAATTAATAGTGGCTGAGGCGATTGCTTTCTTGTAGCTGAGGTCAGTTTTTCCTGACTTTCCCATATTGGAGACTATCTGGTCAACCGAATGGCTGATAAACAGGTAGCCGTTACGGGAAAGCATACTGTGCCACCGGTCAAGGGGCATGTCCCCCTCGGTGTAGCTGAAGCCTTCAATAACAAAGGTGTGGCTTTGGGCACCTGCCGGCGCGGCAATAAGCAGCCAGCAGGCCAAAACAGCCACCAGCTTTGCAGCCAGTCGAAGGACCATATAAATAACCTCCCGGCCCGGCACTCCCAATTGGGGGAGACTATCCGCCCCAGGTTGGCGTAGCGGATTTTATCGGGCTGGAGATTAATTCTACAATTAACGCCATACATCCTTTATTTCTGCCATTTCACAAGATTACTCCTTTATTCAAACCCCCATAGACCTGAGGTCACCGGGCCTGGTTTCATAAAGCACCGCCCTTTCCAGTGCTGCCTCCCGGTCCTTATGGGCCTTTTGATATTCAGCACTTTTTATCATATCCAAAAAGGCCTGCCGGGATGGATACCGGACCAGCAGCACGGCATCCCACTCCTCGCTCCCGGTAAGCAACTCCCCGGCAAGCCCCGCGTAAACAGTCTTTCCGCCCCGGTCAGTGACCATCTTTTCAACCTGCGAGGCATAGCGCCCATAACGCTGGGCCCCTCCGTCAGGCTTAAATTTCAACAGATTTAGCATAACCACCGGCCCCTGATCTTCACTTTTCTTAAACTTTCTGAATTCCTCAACATTAATATCCAAAGACAATACATCCACCTCCATAAAAATTATATTTGCCTTAAGGCCTCCCGGACTTCCTCCCTGACCTGCCCCTGGCTTATTGTCAGAAAGTCCGCCAGGGCCTTTTTGGCATCTTCCCCCCCTATCCGCCCCAGAGCCCAGGCCGCCATGCCCCTTACCCGATCATCCGTGCTTTCGTTAAAGGCCTTTATCAGATCAGGAATGTAGGCCGGGTCCAGGCTGTTGCCCATAACACGGGACACGTTCATTTTCCAGCGCCAGATATCACTGGAAGACATATAGAACATATGAGGCCAAATCTTTTTCTCAAAATACTCTTTATCCATATGCAGCAGCCTCTTCAGATCAAAGTCAGCCGATTTGACGGCGGCCCTGGGATTGACCGGGAGATCCTGGGCCATCCAGGCAGCATTCCGGGGGCAGACATTCTGGCAGCGGTCACAGCCGTATATCCACATGCCCATGGGCTCCCTCATCTCCAGGGGGGTAATTCCCTCCCCGTAATAGGTGAGGTAAGAAATGCACCGGCGGGGATCAATTTTTCTGGAACCTTTCAGGGCTCCGGTTGGACAGGCCACCAGGCAGGTATTTTTACACCAGGCGGGGCAGCCCCCGGCCATAGTGGGCTGGTCGGGCTCAAAGCTCCGGCTGACCAGCACGGCCACAGGCAGTATGAAGGAGCTTCGCCGGGCCGCCCGGCTGGAATATATAAGGCAGTTCCTGCCAAAGGTACCCAGGCCTGCCCTGGCTGCCGCCAGGCGGTGAGGCAGATTGAAGGGCGCCTTTGAATCTATGCCGTCCTCTTTCAGGAAAGTCCTGAAGTCTTTTATTCTCCGGGAAAGCCCATCCCTGGTCACCCTGTCGTCATCCAGGTAGCAGCGGCCGAACTTGCCCTCCATGGACGGTGGAAAGGCCTGGCGGAAGTAGGCCTCCACCAGCACTATGATGGACTGGCAGGAAGGGTAGATATTTTTTGGGTCTGTGCCGCCTATAAGATCCAGCCCTTTCTCATGAGCCCAGGCATACTCTTCGCTTCTTGACAGTAAAATCTCCCTTTGAGAGTCAAAGGGCTCCGGACCAGTGAAACCCACATCCTCAAAGCCCAGATCCCTGGCCCTGGCAATGATTTCAGACTTTGAAAGCATAAAGCACCTTCCTCCATTTCAAAAAACTGCTGCCGGATTAATAATGCCACCGGCAATTCGCAATAAAGCTGATTAAT
Organism: Peptococcaceae bacterium BICA1-7; assembly: GCA_000802095.1. Taxonomy (GTDB): domain Bacteria; phylum Bacillota; class Desulfotomaculia; order Desulfotomaculales; family Desulfocucumaceae; genus BRHc4a. The sequence goes on from JUEB01000001.1 coordinate 276,332, forward strand.
TAATTAAAACATGCATATAGTATTCCACTCTGCGGAGATCCGATCCAGCCCTGCGGATTTATTATCCAATGGGGGCCGGGCCTAAGTGAAGAACCGTTCACATTTTAACCTGTCTGTTTAAAAACTAAACATTTATCTATCGACTCCCCAATACACCGTCCCTCCCCTGCCATAAAAACACTCTGTACAGGCAAATCTCTTCTTTGGTATAGAAATTGCTGTTAAATAATGCGCTACCTTTTTGTATTTGCCTTATAGTTTATTTATAACAAAGGGGCAAACCTTAAAGCAGTGGTCAAGCCCGAAGCGATAAGAGCCCGAAAGCCTCTTTTGCCCACGGGACTGCAATAAAATTAAAAAGGAGATGGAAAGAATGACTATTCCGGGAGTAAATAATATCTGCGTGGTGGGTGCCGGCAATATGGGGCACCAAATTGCCCTTTGCTGTGCTCAGGCCGGATATAAGGTAAAATGCACCGATGTCAGCGCCGAAATTTTAAAAAAGGCCGAGGACTTCACCAACTCGTACCTGCCCGGCCGTGTGGCCAAGGGCAAAATGACCGAGGAGGCCGCCAGGCAGGTGAGGTCCAACATATCCTTCACCAGCGACCTGAAGGAGGCCGCCGGGGATGCCGATGTGGTCATCGAGGCTATATTGGAGAAGATTGACTTAAAGCATAAACTATTCGCCCAGTTGGATGAAATCTGTCCTCCCCATGCCATTCTGGCCACCAACAGCTCCTTTATAGTAAGCTCCAAAATAGCCCCCGTCACCAAGCGCCCCTCCCAGATCTGCAACATGCACTTTTTTAACCCCGCCCTGGTGATGAAGCTGGTGGAGGTGGTCAAGGGTCCCCACACCTCGGAGGAGACGGCCCAAAAGATTTTTGATCTCAGCAAGGATATAGGAAAAGTGCCTGTTCTGCTGAACAAGGAGATATACGGCTTCCTGGTGAACAGGATTGTGGCGGCCATAAATCACGAGGCGCTGCATATATACGACATGGGAGTGGCCTCCTACGAGGATATTGACACCGCAGTGGTCCATGCCCTGGGTCACCCCATGGGGCCCTTCCGCCTTATGGACCTTACCGGCATAGACCTGGCCTACTATATAGGCATGGAGCGCTACCAGGAAATTGGAGACCCCACCTACAAGCCCTCACCCCTGGTGGTGGAAAAATTCATCAAAAAAGAGTGGGGACAAAAAACCGGCAAGGGATTTTACGATTACACCAAGAAGTAATATTGCGGCAACTTTTTGAAGGCAAGGTGATTATATGACAAAACCCGTTGTTTCAGTAGTCGCCTACAGCGACCCGATGGAGACCCTGCGCAGCGCTCTGGACCTCTGCGACGGGCTGAAGGGAATGAACAGGAGCGATAAAATACTGCTAAAGCCCAACCTGGTGTCCTGGGACTTTAAGCTTCCCTTTCCCCCTTATGGAGTAATCACAACCTCCTCGGTAATGTTCGCCCTGGTGCAGATACTCTACGAGGAGGGATTTAGGAACATAACCATAGGTGAGGCCCCCCTTATGATACCCAAGCCCATTGGCATGGCCATCTACAAGCAACTGGGCTATGAGAAGCTCCGGGAAAAATACGGGGTGGAGCTGGTGGACTTCAACGAGGATAGCTTCGAGGAGGTGGACTTCGGGGACTTCAAGCTCTCCATAGCCAAAAAGGCCCTGGAGGCCGACAGCATTATAAACCTTCCGGTGCTTAAAACCCACAACCAGTGCCAGGTTTCCCTGGGCATTAAAAACCTTAAGGGGTGCCTGAACAGAAAGTCAAAGATGTTCTGCCACGGCAAGGATGTTGACCTTGACCACATGTTCCCGCACATTATAGAAAAACTTCCGGTGGCCCTTACTATAACAGACGGGGTGTATACCCTGGCCAAAGGCCCGGGCCCCACCGGGAACGCCCTGAGGAAGAATATAATAATAGCCTCCCGGGACAGGCTGGCCTGTGATGTGGTGGGAGCGGAGATTATGGGCTACAGCGCCCCTGAGGTGGAGCACCTGAAATTCTACGCCAAGCGCCACGGCCTCAGCACCAGCCTCGAAGATATTGAGGTGCGGGGCGAGGATCTGGAAAAGCACCGCTCCTATGTGGACTTTGACTGGGAGTGGACCAGGGATGACACCGGGCCCAAGGGGTTTGCCAAAAGGGGCATCACCGGGGTGGCCATAAGGAAGTACGACAGCTCTCTGTGCACCGGCTGCTCCATGATGTATAACCCTATGCTGATACTGTTTATGTCGGCCTTTAAAGGTCAGCCCTTCCCCAATGTTGAGGTGCTGTCGGGCAAGAGGCAGAAGGCCTCCCCCGGGTACGACTATACTATTTTGTTCGGCAAGTGCGCCTGGGAGCAGAATAAAGACAACCCCAACATTAAAAAGGCCATCTCCATCAAAAAATGCCCACCGGGGATGGAGGAATTTGCCGAGGCTGTTAAGGAAGCGGGCATTGAGTGTGACCTGAGCCAGTATGTGGCCTACCGTCACTATATTTTCAACAGGTATAAAAAAGAGGACGGGTTTGACATGGATATGTTCACCATGTAAGGCACGGCCTACAAAAAAAAAGCTAGCGCGATAAGAAGTAATGGGCTGCCGGGGTTTTCCCGGCAGCCCATTCGAGCGCCTGCAGATATACACCCCCCCGGAATAGCACCGGAGGCTCAGTTGAGACAAAAAGGCCCAAACTGATGGCCTTTTTGTCGGTTATTACGGTTACCGTAGCTGATTATTTTTTATCAGCGCCGTAATAACCACCATAATACGGCATGGAGAATACCAACAGGATCAGTATCAGGAAGAGAATGAAGCTCCCGTCAAAACCGCCGCCGTATCCAAAACCCATGGTATATCCCTCCTCTATATGGTATTTACTGCCATAATATTGGAGGAAGCAAACTATTGTTACTGTTTTATAAAATTTCTCCCTTAACAATGTCCCCTTTCGGAGTGCATCGGCGGATCACCCCGAGCGGCCCGCCGCCCAGGGTTTATTCCCCGCCCCCGGCCAGCCTTTTCTTTTCCTCCTTCACCAGAGTCCGCCGCACCATTTTACCAACGGCGGACCTGGGCAGAGAGTCTCTGCATTCCACCATCCTGGGCACCTTAAAGGGGGCCAGCCTTTCCTTGCAAAAATATCTTGAAAAAGGGCTTGCTGAAAAAATAGCGCCCGCTGCCAGGCTATAAAACAGTCTGAAAGCGGGCGTCAAAAGAGGGGGCTATACCAGGACCGGTTTATTTTCTGAACAGGGTGTTAAATAAATAAACAAGTCCGGCAATTAATTTATTTCCCCTTAAACTGAGGCTCTCTCTTCTGGAAGAAGGCCATGGGTCCCTCCTTGGCATCCTCGCTGGCAAACACCACCGCGGACCCGGACTGCTCTATCTTTATCCCCTCCTCGATGGTGGTGTTGAGCCCCATGTTTACCGCCTTCAGTATTTCTCTGATGGCTACCGGCGCTCCCTTGGCCAGCCGGGCGGCCAGGGCCTTTGACTCATTGAGCACGGCGTCGGCCGGAACCACCATGTTTACCAGCCCAAACTTAAGCGCCTCCTGGGCCGAAATGGGGTCCCCGGTAAGCATTGCCAAAAGCGCCCTGGTCTTGCCTATAAGCCTGGGCAGGCGCTGTGTCCCCCCCCAGCCGGGAATAATGCCCAGCTTTACCTCAGGAAGTCCTACCTTTGCAGCCTCCGACATTATCCTTAAGTGACAGCTCATGGCCAGCTCGTTACCCCCACCGAAGGCGCTGCCCTGAAGGGCGGCGATTATAGGCTTGGGGTAGTTCTCTATTTTTAAGAACACGTCATGGCCGCTTATCTTGGGAGCATCCCCGGACTGGAAGGACGCAAATTCCTTAATGTCGGCGCCACCGGAAAAAAGCTTCTCCCCTGAGCCGGTAATCACTATTGCCCTGACCCCGTCATCTTTGGCGCAATCATCCAGAAATCTGTTGAGGTCAGACAGCACCTCCTGACCCAGGGCATTGGCCGGGGGGTTATTGATGGCGGCCACTGCGTAGCCCCTTCCCTTCTCCACTAAAAGTTTATTATATTCCACTGCAGAACTCCTCCCCTGTATTTGAATTATTTCAATGTCCCTGGAACTCTTGCTAGCAAATGTTATACCTGCGGGCAGTATTTATTTGGCACAATAATTGCTCATAGACAAAGAAGGTAACACCGGTTTTGCAATGAACTATATAGATTAAATAAAGGCTTCAGGTCCGGGGAGTGATAACATGGACAAAGCTAGAATAGGCGTAATATCTTCATACCAGGAGTTCACGGAAATTGCAAGGCAGGTGGCCCGGGATCTTAACACCGACGTGAGTATACGGGAAGAAGGGCCTGAAAGCACTGCCGAGATAGTCAGCAAGTGGGAAAATGAAGGCGGTATCGAGATCATTATCGCCCGGGGGGACACCGCCTCCTCCCTTAAAAAAAAGACTAACTTACCGGTGGTTATGATCGAGGTAACCAGCTTTGACATTGCTGAGGCTGTATGCCGGGCAAAGCAGGCCGGCGAAAGAATAGTGCTGCTTGATACCGACCAGCAGCCCCCCAGGCACGATTATACACTTATTTCTGAAATAGTTGGCGCGGGCTTTGAGGTTTGCCTTTACAGGTCAGAAAAAGATCTGCGCGGCATGCTGAAAAAAATGGCCGGAGATGAAAACACAGTAATAGTGGGCACCGAGGCCACTGCCGTAAGTGCCGCACTGGAATTCGGACTGAAGGCTGTTCTGGTCCACTGCAGTCCTGAATTCATCCTGGACGCTATAAAAAAGGCCCTGTACATTTGCCGTGTGCGCAGGAAGGACCTGCGCCTGTGCAGATCCTTCCAGACCATCGTGAACAATGCCTACGACGGAATTCTGGCAGTGGAAAAGGACGGTGTCACCATATTTAACCCGGTGGCTGAAAAAACTACCGGGCTGAAGGCCGGGGACGTGCTGGGCAGGTCCATTGCTGAAATATGCCGGGCCAACGCCACCTGCCGGGCGCTTTATGGGGACGGCAAGCCGGCCAGCGGAATACTGGTCTACCTGGGCGACCTCCCCCTGGTGGTCAACCGGGTGCCGGTGATGCTGGGCAAGAATAACTGCGGCATAATGGTGACCTTTCAGGCAGCCGACAAGATTCGCCGCATGGAGGCTAAAATAAGGCAGGAGTTGCACAACCATGGACTTGTGGCCAAATTCAGGTTCAGCGATATAATAGGACAAAGCGCCATGATCAACGAAACAATACGGGAGGCCAGGAAATACGCCAGGTCTGAGGCGGCTGTGCTTATTACTGGAGAAAGCGGCACAGGCAAAGAGCTGTTTGCCCAGAGCATGCACAACGAGAGCACCCGCAGGGACGGTCCCTTCGTAGCTGTAAACTGCGCCGCCCTGCCGGAAAACCTCCTTGAAAGCGAGCTGTTCGGCTATGAGGAGGGGGCCTTTACCGGCGCCCGCAAGGGAGGCAAGCATGGACTTTTCACCCTGGCCCACGGGGGCACCATCTTTCTGGATGAGGTTAGCGAGCTGAGCCTTGGCCTTCAGGCCAGGCTATTAAGAGTTCTCCAGGAAAAAGAGGTTATGCCGGTGGGAGGACAGAGGGTTATACCGGTGGATGTGAGGGTAATCAGCGCCACCAACCAGAACCTTTCCAGGGCGGTTACCGGGGGGTCCTTCCGCAAAGACCTTTATTTCAGGCTTAATGTGCTCAATCTTCAAGTTCCCCCGCTAAGGGACAGACTTGAGGATGTCCCGGGTCTGTTTAAACATTTTTTTGAAAGGCTGACCGGCCCCGGCAGCATGGAGGCCCTGAAAATAGACGGAAACCTCACCGAAGAGCTTAAAAAACACCTTTGGCCCGGCAATATAAGGGAACTGGAGGGGCTGGCCGAAAGATACTCCGCTCTGGGAGAAGATGATATCAAAACCCATTTTACCTTTTACAGCCTGCTGAGCAAACTGGCCGGAGCAGTCCAGGAGGATAGCGGAGGAAGCAGCAGCCTGACCATAAGGCTGGGAAGCATTCCGGAAATGGAAAAGCAGATACTCACCCAGGCCAGCAGACTGATCCGGGGCAACAGGGGAGAAATGGCCAAAATACTGGGAATAAGCCGCACTACCCTTTGGAAAAAACTTAAAGACCTGGAAATAGAGCTTCCCGGCAGCGGACAGGCCATCTGAAAGAATGCTTATATTGAACTCCTTATACTGTCGGAGGGGCCAAAGATGCATTTCTGTTCGGTCGGAGCAGCCCGGATGCATTTCCGATTGGTCGGAATACCCAGGGGGCATTCCCTGACGGTGGGAGACAGATCATCAGGCATTACTTAAGTTATAAAAAGGCTGTTTTCCGGGCTAAAAAACCTCTGTGACCTCTGTGTGCTGTGGTTTATTAAGACATACATGAAAGAAGGTTTACTTATGGATCCTATCTGGTTTAAATCTTGGCCTGACGGGATTCCCCGCCATATAGAATACCCTGAGGCAACCCTTCCCCAGGTAACCGCTCAACATGCCCGGGAAATTCCCGGACGGGAGGCCATAAATTTTTATGGCTGCAGGATAAGCTATGACAGGCTTGAAAAAATGACCTCCTCCTTTGCCGCCTCCCTCTCTGCCAGGGGAGTTAAAAAGGGCGACAGAGTATGTCTTTTTATGGAGAACTGCCCTCAGTTCATTATTGCCACCCTGGGGATATGGAGAACGGGAGCCGTGGCAGTGCCTGCCAACCCCATGTTTATGGAGGAGGAGTTAAAGCACCAGCTGAATGACTCGGGATCCAAAACAATAGTGCTTCTGGACCTGCTCTATCCTGTACTGAAAAGGATAAAAAAGGAAACTAACCTGGAAAATATAATTATTACCGGATACAGGGATTTTTTACCGCCCACCCCCAGCCTTCCCCTGCACCCCTCCCTGGAGGTCCCCAGGCAGCGTTATGAAGGCACGGTGGAAATGCTGACACTCCTTGACGGAGTCCCCGGCAAAAGCCGCGCCCCAATAAAGCCCGGCCAGGATCTGGCCCTGCTCCAGTATACCGCAGGAGCCACCGGGCCTCCCAAGGGTGCTATGATAACCCACTCCAACATGCTGTCCAACACAATCTGCTCGGCGATATGGAACAAGGCCGAGGAGGGTATCCACCTGGCTGTGCTGCCCCTCTTTCATGTTACCGGACTTGTGCACAGCATGAACATGCCCCTGTACACCGGCGGCACCATAATACTACTGGCCCGCTTCGACACCGAAACAGTGATCAGGGCAATAGAAAAATACCGGGTAACTCACTGGGTCAGCATAGCCACCATGAATATAGCCCTGGTAAATTACCCGGATGTAAAAAATCACGACCTTACCTCGCTGAAGACCTGTTCCTCCGGGGGGGCGCCCATACCGATAAAAATATTGGAGGATTTCAGGAGTATCACCGGGGCCGGGCTTGTGGAGGGATACGGGCTGAGCGAAACCATCTCACAGGTCATTGTAAATCCACTGGATAAGCCCCGCCACGGGTCGGTGGGAATTCCGGTGATCAACACCGAGATCAGGATTGCCTCCCTGGGCAACCCTAGCAGGGAAGCAGCCCTGGGAGAGATGGGAGAGCTTCTTGTAAAGGGGCCCCAGGTGTCCAGCGGATACTGGCAAAGGCCGGAAGAAACAGCCATCGCTATAAAGGACGGCTGGCTGAATACCGGGGACCTGGCCAGAATGGACCAGGACGGCTATATATATATAGTAGGCCGCAGGAAGGAAATGATCAACGCCTCGGGCTACAGTGTGTTTCCCCAGGAGGTGGAAAACTATCTTTACGAACATCCCGCGGTGGCAGAGGCCGCCGTGGTGGGAATACCGGACCCTTACCGGGGAGAAACAGTAAAGGCCTATATTGTGCTGAAAAGAGAGTATGAGAATAAGATCTCCGAGTCGGACATAATCAGCTGGGCCAGGAAGAAAATGGCCGCCTACAAATATCCCAGGGATGTAGAATTCTTAATGGATCTGCCCAGAAGCGGATCCGGCAAGATACTGCGCCATGTGCTGGCCCAAAACAGCAGGACGACGGGCGGCTGACCACCAGCTATAAGTTATTAATGAAGAAGGCCGCCCGCAATATTCCCGCAGGCGGCCTTATAATTATTAGGCAATACTTATCGGTTGGTATATACATCCACCCTTCCGGTGACTTCGTCGTATTCTACACTGCAGCCCATCTCCTCGACTATAAACCTCAGGGGAACTATATTCCTCCCTTTTTTTACCTCCGGTGCAATATCCATCGACATACTCTGTCCGTTTGAGATATACTGACTCTCATTGACAAACATTATAATGGTAAAGTCACTCCGGGTAATGGTAACCTGATTTGGGTCCTTCCAGGCAACACCGCACCCCAGGGCCTCGGCCAGATTCCTTACCGGCACCATCACCCTTCCATCCCTCATGTAGGGGGAAACATCAAATCTAATGGGCTTGCCGTCCAGGAACACGCTCACCGGCGCTTCCCCCGCCGGAGGTTCGGCCACAGCTGTCAGCCCGGCCAGATCAGTGCTGTTTGTCGCGGTAAGAGCGGGAATATCCACCCTGGCACTGCTGTTTTCCTTCATATCAACGTTTATTAAAGCTGCTGCGCTGGCCTCCATACCTTCTATGTTCATGTTCAGCACAAGGTTGTCCTCTTCCTTAAAGGCCCCGCCCTTTTGACTGTATTCACCGGTATAACTGACCTCAACGGTATTGCCGTCACCTCCGGCAGCTACTTCCAGGCTGTACTGACCATTTAATTCAGTGGCCCTGCTTCCTGTAATGTCCGAGTTCAAAACCAACCCCACAGCAAAATCAGGGTCCTTTACTTCTGCCGCCAGGTCAACAGCTACCTTCCCGGCAGGATCGGGAGACATTTCCACTACCAATTTTTCAATATTTAACATGGCCAAAGCCTCTTTAATATCTGCCGGACCCAGGGGCGCTTGATTCCCGGATACGGAAAGACCTCCTAAAACCCCGCCTATTTCCTTTTCCAGGTCCTCCCTGCTGCGGGAAGGATCACTGGCCAGCACAAAGTCTGCCATAAGGTCGGTAGCTCTTTCCTGCTCCAGCACCACTTTCAGCATTACAGAGGTTACTACCTCTTCAAGCCCCTTGCTGTCCAGGCTAAATATAATGTTTCCGCCGGAAGTTGAAAAGTATTTGTCAGGAACAGCCTCCACTATGAAAAGCAGCAGATCCCTGTATACTGAAATCATCTTCTGGGAGTCCGCAGAATTAAAGACGGCCCAAAACTCTTCCATCTCCGGAGTCTCTGTATAGATGTACTCATTAATACTTCCGGGATCGACCCCCATTAACAGTGACGGATTGACCAACAGAGCAATATCCACAAAATCTCTGGTAAAAATTACTTTATTTCCGTCAACATAAACGCTGCCTTTGTACTGCTTTTTATCATAGGTCCCGGCAATGCCAACCTGCAGCTTTTTTTGCAGGGTGTTTAAACTCCCGTCCAGCTTAAGCCCCGAGCCCTCCAGTTCTTTGGCGGGCGCGCCCAGGTCATCCAAACCCTGCAAGTCCTTAACTGAAATGGCAAAGGATCCTTCGAAGCCCTTGTAAATATCAAAATAATTAGGCTGGGAATTTTTTATTCTTTCCATAAGCATTTCCTTGGGTGAATCCTGATCAGCCCGGGCGGCGCCGGCTATTCCGGTCAACAGCAGGGTAATCAGGGCCAGCAGCAGAACAATCCTGGATTTTTTCAAAGTTAAAGATTCCTCCCTTATCAATTAATTAGCAAACGTCGGCACAGGTATACCAAACTAAGATACCACAACCGTCTTTTCCTGGCAATAATTCCTAGGTCTTATTATTACAGAAATTTTAGCTCTTAATAATCTTTAAAGCGGCTTCCGGTGAGCTTCTGAAGCCTTGTGATGGCCGAAAAGGCATTTTTTATCAGAGACTGCTCAAACCTGCTTAGCCTGTAAGGATTTATATAGTTGTCAGCCTCCCTGCCCTGACTGACTTTTTTCAGATTCTCCCTTATGCGCAGCATCATTAAGAACTCGAAGGAGTTTTTAACAAATTCGACATCCTCAGCCGGCAGTATGCCCTTTTCCCTGATCCCGTCCAACCTGTCCAGGGTTGAGGTTTGGGCTATGCCGTTATTAACGGCATACAGGCGGACACAGCTGGTAATATGCCTGCAGATGGCTTTGAGGTTTATTTCATTCTTCCGGGGACCTGCCTTTTCGGTGGCAAAGCCGCCAAAAATATTGAGGGGAACACGGGCCTGCAACTCCTCGGCCAGGTAGTGTGTTGCCCTGACCGGCTTTTGGAAAACAGCAAATACATGGTCCCAGAGACGCCGGGACAGGTCAAGGCTGCCGTGGATCCCCCTGAAATCCAGCAGTTCCGAAAGAGCCCGGGTATCCCCGGGATCAGCCCGGTGGGCCCACTCCTCAACAGCATTTTTCCACTGGGACAGGGATCGGCACCACTGTGGATTAGAAGCCATGGTACCTCCCCTGCACCAGTCGAAGCCGGCCCTGACCAGCTCTTCCACCACCATGCCCCCCAGGAGCTGAAAGTATCTGCCTTTGTCAGGGCTGCAGTCTGCATAAATTATGGCGTTGTCCTGATCTGTCCGCAGGGTCTGCTCCTTCCTCCCGGCGCTCCCCATATTAATAAAGCAGTATTCCACCGGCGGGCCGCCATGGCCCTCTTCTAACATCCTATCCAGACAGAATTCAATTACCCGGCAGGTCAGCCGGTCGTGCAGCTCGGTTATTATTTCGAAAAGCTCCGGGGCAGTAGCCCTTTCAGCCACCAGGGCATTGAGGAAGCTGCCCACCTCTTGCCCTATCCTGGCCAGTTCTTCCAGATTATTGGCCGTTTCAATCTTGTCGGCCACCCACAGACTTCCTGCGCTCCTGGTCTTGATCAGGTCCCGAATAGTCAGTATACCGGCCAGCTTTTCCCCATCCACAACCACCAGGTGCTTTACCTGGTGCTTTACCATTTTTAAGAGGGCCTGGTTGTAAAAATCATTTTCCCTTATGTAAACCAGCCTGTTATCCATGACCAGCTCAATGGCAAGGTCCTCCACCTGGTGTGAAGCTATGGCAAGAACCTTATGCACCAGATCTTTTTCAGTTGCCATGCCCACGGGGCGGCCCCCGTCGTCAACCACAATTACCGAGCTGATGCTGTTTTGGGCCATTAGAAAGGCCACCCTTGACACCGGCTCCTGAGGCCGGCAGGTAACCGGTGACCTTGTCATCAACTGGCTTACCCTCTTGCGCAGGAGAGGAGACTCATTGGGAAAGATGTCTTCACTCATAACACCAGCCCCTGTTTTAACATTTTACTGGAGTTTTTATTTCAAATTGTATAATCTATTTATGTAATAATCAATTAATGAATAAGATAAAAAGTTTACGGGGAGTTGTTTATGGATTTTTTAATTTTCCTGCAGTCCTTTGCCCGCCCTGCCCTGGACACCTTTTTCCAGGCGGTGACCCTGCTGGGAGAAGACACTTTTATGATAGCGCTGGCGGTGGCTGTCTACTGGTGTTTTGACAAGAGGCTGGGCTTCAGGCTGGGAGCGTTATACTGCCTTTCCATGATATTGAATAACTCTATCAAGGAAGTTGTAGCAGCCCCCCGACCCATAGGCATGGAGGGAATACGGTCTCTGAGTATTGAGAGCGCCACCGGCTACTCCTTTCCCAGCGGTCATACCCAGGGGACAACCACCTTCTGGACCACCCTTTCCCAGGCCTTCCACAGGTGGTGGCTTTATGCCCTGGCCTTAGGTGTTATAGCCCTGGTGGGTTTTTCAAGACTCTACCTGGGAGTGCACTACCCGGAGGATGTTCTCTGGGGGGCGGTTTTCGGTATTGCGGTGACAGTTGTGGGGGGACCGATCATAACAGCGCTGGAAAACCACCGGTTTACCCTGTGGTGGCCTTGCCTGCTGCTGGCGGGGGCTGTGGGGGCGGCCCTGCTTCTGGGGGCCGGGGCCGACTCCTACAAGGCCTGTGGTGCTCTGGCCGGTATTTTTACAGGACGCATCCTCGATGAGAAATATATACATTTTGAGGTCCAGGGAGGCATCTTTTTTAATATTTTCAAACTCCTGGCCGGCATGGCCGTACTGCTGGCCATAAAGGAGGCGCTCAAGGGAGCACTGCCGGAGGGCCCTGCCGGTGATTTCACCAGATACCTAGCGGTAGGTATCTGGACCAGTGCCGGAGCCCCCTGGATCTTCACCAGAATGAGGCGCTAAATACCGTTTAAGCATTACCTCTCGGGTCTCTATTAATTAGTACCCGTAAGCCTCACTGCTTGCAGTCAAAACTGCAGTCCACACAGCGCTCATCACAGGGCTCCACCTTTATTACCACATCGGTCTCCGAAAGACGGAACTCTATTTTTTCCTCCAGCTCCCGGCAGGTGTCATATATAAATTTAACCGGAAGGTCCCGGGGAAAAACAAGGTGCAGATCGATAAATCTCCGGGAGCCGGCCTTGCGGGTCCTGAGCTCATGGTATTCCAGAAATTTAACCGAATTTTCCTCCAGTACATCATTAATAGCATTTATTTCACCTTCCGAAAGCCTTTCGTCAACTATCACCCTAAAGGATTTTAATACCAGGCCGCACCCCGTTTTCATAATTAAAAGCGATACCCCAATGGCGATCAGGGGGTCTATAATCATCAGCCCAGTCAGCTTGATAGCAGCCAGACCGGCGAAAATGCCCAGGGAAGTGTACACGTCAGTCCTGAGGTGCAGAGCATCGCCCTCCAGGGCCGGTGAGTCCGTTTCCCTGGCCACCTTCATAAGTCTGCTGGAAACAAGTATGTTCACCACAACTGATACCGCCATGACCCCTACCCCGATGCCCAGGGAATGAATTTCTGACGGGTGCAGCAGCCTGGGGACTGCCTCTGTCAATATTACAACGGCGGCTACAATAATAAGCACAGCCTCAACAATACTGGCCACATTTTCATATTTACCATGACCGTATGGGTGCTCGGGGTCGGCCGGCTTGCTGGACTGCCTTACCGACAGGTAGGCAATTACCGAGGCTATCAGGTCTATTCCGGAGTGTATGGCCTCGGAAATAACGCTTATAGATCCCATGAAAACACCAACCACCAGCTTTAATAGCGTAAGGATGGAATTTGACAGAACCGATAGCAAAGCCGTATTTACCTTTTTATTCATTCCTGAAAACCTCCCACAAACCACTGATTGGTGATAAAAAACCCCGTGGCACAGTTTAGTGTCCCACGGGGTTTTTTTATCAACCCGCTGCCGTTCGGCCCGGTCAAAAGACCTGACAAAAGCAGTTAATTTTTAGACCATTACCGGAATTTTAACATCGCCCTAATAAATAGTCAATATTGAAGAGCAAACTGGGACAGGCAGCCTTCCTGCCATTTTTTTGCAACTGAATTACCCTGCTCTTATGGTATAATTGTAACAAAACCGTAACATTTTTGAGCCAACTTTGACATACTCACTCTTTATAATAAACTTAAGCTTTTAGAAAAGGAGGAACGTCCGGTGAGAAAAAAATTTATTGCGCTCCTACTGGTTGCGGCTTTGGCGGCCCTGATAGCTGCCCCTGCCTTCGCGGAAACCACCCAGGATGCCAAGTCATGGTTTGAAAGCAGGTTTGCGGCCAAGCAGGCCTGGGTTGACCAGGCGGTTAAGGACGGCAGGATCACTGCAGAGCAGGGTGAGACATGGAAGAACCATTTTAACGAAATGTATAAGTTCCAGGAGCAAAATGGCTTTACCTGCCCCATGGGAGGACCTGGACAGGGCAGGGGCCAGGGTTTCGGAATGGGCAACGGCCAAGGCTTCGGCAGAGGCGGCGGCATGGGAGGCGGAATGGGATGGGGCGTCCAGGCTCCGGCCCAGCAATAAGTATACTTAAGGACCAGAAAGGCTGCGGCATATATGCCGCAGCCTTTTCATGCGCCTCCCGTCTCCCGACCAGAGGCACTACCTCTAAGCATTCTCCTGTCTCCTGACCCCAAAGACACTCTAATAAGCTACTTAACGTAAAAATCCACATTAACCACAGCGGTTATCTCCTTTTCCAGGGTGGAGGTGTCATTAATCCCAGAGTCGGAAACATCGGTGGAGTTTAGCCTGGTTATCTGGAAAACCCCCATTTTTGCCGACTTAAGGGCGCCTATTTTACCACCGCTGTTCTGGGCCAGCTGCTCCGCCCTGTTCCTGGCGTCCTTGGAGGCCTCGGCCAGCATGTCAACCTTAAGGTCATTCAGCTTTGTATAAAAATACTGGGGGGGATCGGACTGAAACTGCACCCCCTGGTTAATAAGCTCGGTGGATGACCGGGAGAGATCGGTTATCTTATCAACCTGATCCGATTTCAGCTCTATTCTCTGGTTGAGCAGGTAGCCTTCCACCTCATTGGTGGGCATGCCGTTGGGAGCTATCCTGTGAATGGGCATAGTGTTTATGGATGAGACAACAATCTGGCCCTCCGGAACTCCTTTTTCCACCAGGTAGGCCTTTACCTTGATCAAGTCCTGGTTTAACCTGGCATACGCCTCGGACAGCTGGGCAGACTGAGCCGAAAAGGTCCCGCTCCAGACAATCAGATCAGATATTATGGCCTTTTTGGCCGCCCCGGTAACAGTAATGGTATTCTTACTGCCTGAATAATTTTTCACCGCCCCGGCCATGATGGCCGAACAAACTATCAGGGCTATAGAAATAATCACTGCCGTCACCATAATAGTAGGGTTTTTTCCTTCACCGGGAATGTTCATAGCTTTCCTCCTTTTATAATCTCTCCTCAATTGACTACTTTTCCGTCCGTAATGTTCCAGCCGTTAAATAAAAAACGCTGCCCCTTGAATGACAGCGTTTAAAATATTCACTGCTTTTTTCAATAAACCCTGGAAAACCGAAAAGGGGAAAAAGAAAAATACAATCAGGTGGCAGTAAATAGCGACACTCCAAAGTAATCAAAAACCCTGTTAATGGGGTTGACATAGGTGTATTTGTCAGAGCCGGCAAATAAAAGACCCACTACCCTGCCATAGCGGTTAACCACCAAGGACCCGCTATCTCCGCCATCACTTTTTGCGGTGGTGCCTATCTGGTCCTCAAAAATATATATTTTTTCATCATTCTCCACCTTGAGGGTATTGCTTACGCTGGTAACCGGCCCCGAGGTAACTCCGGTGGACCTGCCGCTTTTAAATACTGTTTCCCCGGGAAACACCCTGGCCGTACCGGAGACCTTTCCCAGTCCCAGCACCTGGCCTGCTACAGTCTCCCGCTCCACAGGAATAGCCAGGGCTGCGTCTAACCTGTTTACCGGCCCCATACTTTTTCCTTTCTGGGGAAGCAGGGGGGAATATTTATACAACTTGGCAATTACATCCTTTCGCCCTCCGTTATCATAGGGGGCAGGCTGCAGCACCGGGTCACCGGCGAAGGCACGGCCGTCACTCCCGCTGGTGCCGTTGGCCAGTATGTGATTATTACCAAGAATGGCTATCTCTCCGGGAAAATCTCCCCTTACCAGGGCCCCCATGGTACCGGCGGTTACTCTGTAGTGACCGATGCTCACCCCCGGCTGGGCGGGCCTCATCCTTTGCTTCCTGACCTCCGCCTGGTCATCATCGGGCTCAGTGGGGGAAGGCAAAGCAAATCCCAGAAATCTTATTTTACCCGTTTGCACCACATCAGTAGGCAGGCTGTCCAGTGTTTGTGGTATCATCTCGCCGGACCGGACTTCCCCCCGGGGGAGCTTTTTCTCCACCCCGAAAACCAGGGACGGTACGCCGGTAAACCTGTTGTTTTTTGCTTTAATGCCCAGCCCCACTGCAACTACCCCCGGCATAGAAAGAAATGAAAAACTGTGCATTCCTATGGCATTTAAAAAAGGCCGCAAAACGGCTCACCCCTTTTTTAATTACCATAGTATGAGATTTTATTTACAGTTGTTACCTTTCCATGAAACGAAAGGAATACAAGGGTAGATTATGTCGGTTAAAAAGAATAAGCGGCGGGATAAATCCCGCCGCTTTATTCTTTATTTTTGTATTTACCTTATCCTCATGGCCCTTAATTTTTCAACCCTTTCCTGTATGGGCGGGTGGGTGCTGAAAAGTCTGGCCATAGACGCTCCTGAAAGAGGGTTGACAATAAACAGGTGTGAAGTTGATGGATTTACCCGCATGGGTATACGATGGGCCGCAGACTCAAGCTTTAGCAGAGCGTTGGCCAGGCCGTCCGTAGAACCGGCTATCTGGGCGCCTGTGGCGTCGGCCCCGTACTCCCGGGAGCGGGATATGGCCAGTTGGATAATCATGGCCGCAATGGGAAATAAAATGGCCATAATCAGAGCTCCCACCATACTGGAGCCCCCCTCTTCGTCGTCACCGCGGCCAAGTCCGAATATGGCGCCCCACTGTATGACATTGCCTATCATGGATATGGCGCCGGCCATGGTGGCCGCCACAGTTCCCACCAGTACATCCCTGTTTTTTATGTGGGCCAGCTCGTGGGCCAGCACGCCCTCCACCTCAGATCGGGTCAAGAGCCTCATAATGCCCTCGGTTACCGCCACCGCTGAGTTGGAGGGGTTGCGCCCGGTGGCAAAGGCATTGGGCTGATCCGAGGGAGTTACATAAAGCCTGGGCATGGGAATCCCCGCCCTCTGGCTCAGCCGGCGGACTATTTCATACAGATCCGGAGCCTCAGCCTCGGAAACCGGGTACGACCGGGTCATCTTAATAGCTATCTTGTCACTGTAAAAATAGCTAAAAAAGTTCATGGCCACGGCAATCATAAAAAAGACGATCATACCGGAACTGCCGTTTATGGCGTTGCCCATCAGCACCAGCAAAACGGTCAGCCCGCCCATCAACAGCCAAACCTTCATTGTATTCACCTGAGAAACACCTCCAAAAAATTATTCTTATCCAGCATTAAAAACTTCCTGAGCCTTTTATACTGGCCTCACCTTCCTTTTTAGTATAATCATTTAGAACCTGTTGTAGTGAGAAAGAAATATATAATAAAAGACCTTTATCATCAGTAAGCTGATGGTAAAGGTCTTGCTAACAACCAGAAGTTGCCGACATAGCCGAGGGGCACATCCCCTGTACTGACGACTATTGCTGCTAAAGCTACTCCCCTTTAAAAAATATTATAACCGACCCTGTACAAACCATGCAATAGTACAACCAATTAATTTTATGAAAGGAGTGCTCCTTTACTCTTATTTTCACAGTAATACGGCCTCCCTGACTATTTATTGACAGTCTCTCTCACCGAGGGGCCGGGTATTACATTGCCCCTCTTCAGTGAGGCAAAAACACCGGCTAAGCAGAGGGCGGTGAAGATTATAAAGGCTGCCCTGGCCCCTTTCACAAGCATGTCAGGATTTACTTTCTCCAGCTCAACATTACCAATATAGAGGGTGACCACCAGGGTGACCACAGCCATGCTGGTGGCCTGGCCCACCAGCCTCATTGTCCCCAGGGTGGAGGAAGCCACCCCGTAAAATCTCTTTTCCACAGATCCCATCACGGCGTTGCTGTTGGGAGAGGAAAAGAGGGCAAACCCTGTTCCCAGCACCCCAAGATTAAGTATAATCAGCCAGATAGGCATTTCCTTACTTAAAAAGCAAAATATCAGCAGCCCGGCTGTGGTAAGAGCCATCCCCAGGGAAGACACCACCCGGGGCTCCACACGGTCCGACAGCCTGCCGGCAAAGGGTGATAAAAGCGCCATAATCACGGGCTGGGAAAGAAGCACCAGCCCCGCGGCCTGGGAGTTGTACCCCAGCACCACCTGGAGGTGGAGTGACAGGAGAAAGCCCAGCGCAAAGGTGGCGCTGTAGTTGATGAGGGCTGCCAGGTTGGAAAAGGCGAAGGTGGCGTTGCCGGTAAAAAGCCTCATGTTGAGCACAGGGTGATCCACATTCAGCTCGTATTTGACAAACAGTCCCAGTATAACCACTCCGGCCACAAGCACGTATATTTCCCATTTATGGCTGGAAACAGAGGACATGCCGTACATAAAGGTAACCAGTCCCACCACGTAGAGCGCCGCCCCGGCAAGATCGAATTTCTCACCCCTGGCTCCGGCCCACTCCCCCTTCAGCCTGAAGGCTGTAAATGCTGCCACCGCCATCCCTATAAGAAACACCAGAAAGAAGATGGACTGCCACCCCAGGTTGTGATTAAGGACACCCCCCAGGACCGGTCCCAGCGAAAGGCCCACGTAAACAGTGGCCACATTGATGCCCAGCACCCTTCCTCTCTCCTGGGGGGGATAAACCGAGGTAAGCATGGCCATTCCGGTGCCAAAAATCATGGAGCTGCCCACACCCTGGAGCACCCTGAATATTATGAGCGACCCGGCGGACCAGGCCAGCCCGCAAGTTAGCGAGGCAGCTGAAAAAACAATAATTCCCGTTAAAAATATTCTTTTACGCCCCACTATATCCGCCAGCCTGCCGAAGGGAACCAAAAAGGCTGCCGAGGACAGCAGATAGCCTGTCACCACCCAGCTGAGAAGAACGGCGCTGCTGTTAAACTGCTGTCCTATGGAAGGAATGGCCAGGTTGATGGAACTGCCCATAAAGGGGGTTAAAAAGGAGGCCATTACCGCCACAATAAGGGTATATTTTTTTACCGATGCATCCTTATCCAATCTACACATCCCCATCTGCTGACTTGTCTTTGGCAGTCCTCCCGTCTTCCTGTCTTGGGCGGGGGGGCCGGGGGCCGAAGTACTGGTAATAGTTGCACTGTATCCTGCCGTTATAAAGTTTCCTTTTTTTATCGGCCCGCCGCCCGAAAAGCCTTTCAAACTCAGTATGAGATGATAGTATATAGAATGACCACGTCTCCAGGCCGCCAAATATTCTGCCCATGTCCTGATAGAGTCTTTCCACCTGGGAGGTTTCCCCCAGCCGGACACCGTAAGGGGGATTGCATATTATGTACCCGTGGCTGTATCTGGACTTCAGTGCGGAAACCGGCATCTCCTGAAAGGTGACACTGCCTTCCAGGCCGGCCTGCCGTGCATGGTGCCGGGCAAGGCTTAACACTCCCCCGTCTATGTCAAAGCCGTGAACATTAAGCTTGATATCCCGGCGGGCCAGGTCCAGGGCCTCCTCCCTGGCTCTTCTCCATAAAGCCTGAGGAATTGCCGTCCACTTTTGGGAGTCAAATTCCCTCCTCAGGCCCGGGGCCATGTTAAGGCCAATCAGCCCTGCCTCAAGAGGTATGGTCCCCGAGCCGCAGAAGGGGTCTATCAGTGCCCTGTCCGGCCTCCAGCGGCTGAGCATAACCATGGCGGCCGCCAGGGTCTCTTTTAAGGGGGCCTCGCTTCCCAGGCTGCGATAGCCCCTCTTGTGCAGTCCGGCTCCGCTGGTGTCGATGGTGAGGGTGGCAGTATCCTTTAAAAGGGCCACCTCCACCCTGTACCGGGGGCCTGTTTCCTCAAACCAGCTCTTATTGTGTCTGGTCTTCATTTTTTCAACAATAGCCTTTTTTACTATGGCCTGGCAGTCCGGCACACTGAAAAGCTTTGAATTAATCGACTTCCCCTCTACGGGAAAAGATGCGTCGGCAGGTATCCAATCAGGCCACGGCAGAGCCTTGGTCTGCTGAAAAAGCTCCTCGAAGGTCAGAGCCTTAAATTGGCCCATTTTGAGCAGAACCCTGTCCGCGGACCGAAGCCAGAGATTGGCACGGCATAAGCCCTCCGCATCGGCTGCAAAGGTCACCTTGCCGTTCTCCACCGCTGCCTCCGTATAGCCCAATGCCTTTACTTCCTGTGCCACCACCGCCTCAAGGCCAAAGGTGGAAGTGGCAATCAGCTCAATACTGTTCATATTCTCTCCTGTCTTTATAACTGTGCTATTAACCTTCTATAGGGTGTATTGTTTTCCTTCACCCCCCAGGCTATTAAAAAAAATGATTACCGCTTTGACTCCGGGGACCGGCCGGACTCTTCCAGCACGGAGGCCAGCACACGGCCAAAAATGCCGGCCGCCATGTCCCCCCCTTTTCTCAGGTAATGCCTGCCGTCCATATCTCTTTCATCATAGCCAACCCACAGGGCCCCGGTATACTGGTCCACGTAGCCCACAAACCAGGCGTCCTTGTTACCTCCCGCCCCCCTGTGCCGGCCGTCCCCGGGGAGCTCGGTGGTCCCTGTTTTTCCGGCCACCTCAAAGCCCCGCACTGCCGCTGGCCTCCCGGTTCCACTCCTGACTACAGACTTGAGCACATCGGTCATCATCGACGCCGTAGACTCTTTCATCACGGAAACCGGGCCGGGGGCCTCATAAAGCACCTTGCCTGCGGAGTCCTCAATCAGGGTAACAGCATGGGGGGGGCTGTAATTGCCGCCATTGGCGAAACAGGCATAGGCCCCGGCCATCTCCAGAGGTGAAACCCCCCTGGTCAGACCTCCCAGGGCCAGGGCCAGGTGCCTGTCATCCTTGTCCAGCCCTATACCAAGCCTGGAGGCAAATTCATACCCACGGTCAATACCTATCCTGTCCAGAAGCCACACAGCGGCGATATTCCTGGACCACTGCACCGCTTTCTGGGCAGTTATGCTGCCCCAGGAGCCCCCGTCATAGTTCTTCGGCGCATACCCGTTCCAGCTCCGTGGGGTATCCTCCACAATGGTGTCCTTACGGTACCCCAGCTCAAAGGCCGGCCCGTATACCGCCAGTGGCTTCATAGCGCTTCCCGGCTGCCTTTTGAGCTGAGTGGCCCGGTTAAATCCCCTGGCAGCCTCGTAGCTTCTTCCCCCTACCATGGATATTATTTCACCGGTATTGCTATTCAGAAGAACCAGCCCGCACTGAACCAGCTCATCCTGAAACTTTTCTTTCGCCAGCACCCGCTCCACCTCGGACTGGACCCCGGGCTCAAAGGCTGTGGTTATTTTAATCCCCCCGCCAAAGACTGCGTCATTGCCCACCAGCCGCACGGCCTCGTCTATAACATGGTCGACATAGTAGGATGCCAGTGCTTCACCGGGCGGTCTCCTGTCCCGGAGCCCCAGGGGAGCCTCTCTGGCCGTTAGGGCCGAGGCGCTGTCCGTCATACCCAATTCCACCATTTTACCCAGTACTGTATTCCTTCTGTCCAGCGACCCCGAAGGATTGGTAAAAGGGTCCAGGCGGCTCGGGGCCTGGGTGATCCCGGCCAGAAGCGCCCCCTCGGCCAGGCTCAGGTCACCCACATCCTTACCGAAATATTTCTGTGAGGCTGCCTGGACTCCGTATGCCCCCTCACCAAGGTATATATCATTGAGGTATATTTCCAGTATTTCGTTCTTGCTGTGGGTATTCTCAAACTGCAGGGACAGTATGGCCTCCCGGTATTTCCTGGCATAGGTTTTCTCAGGGGTAAGAAAGTGCATTTTGACAACCTGCTGTGTAATAGTGCTCCCCCCCTGCACTATCTCCCCTTCCCTTATATTGCCGAAAAAGGCCCTGGCAATTGCCCTGGGGTCAACCCCGCTGTGGTTAAAGTATCTCTCGTCCTCTATAGCGATGAAGGCGTTCCGAACCTGGTCCGGAACACGGTCCAGGGAAACCGGAACCCTGCTGGCCTTGCCTTGCAGATCGGCCATCTGCCGGCCCTCCCGGTCATAGATAAAGGAGTTCCGGTCCAGGTCGGTATATGTTACCGGCTGGCTCACCACAGTGTATGTATATATAAAAAGGCCTGCAAACTCCACTGCCAGAACTATAACTAGCAGCACTAAAAATATTTTGATGTTTCTGGCCATGGAATACACCGCCCGGCTGTTTTTGAATAATGGTCTATGATATTAATTTAAAAAAATATAATAAAACCCTTTTTACAAAAAAAATAATTTCCTCCTGGGCAGAAAAAAAACCCGGCTAGCCGGGTTTAGTCTGGCCCTCTTATCTTAAAAGGGCACTAACTTTATCAATAGCCCTGTTAAGGGCGTACATAACGGAAAATTACTGGATAAACGGCTTCCCTGTAGGAAGGATGGTTTTGCCGTAAGCGGTGTTCAGAATTACCGCAGCACCGGTATAGAGTCCGAACCAGCCTGCTATAAACAGGCACCAGCCGGAAATGGGCACCACCGATTTGGGCCATACACCGAGGTCGGTAAAGGTAACTATCCAGACCGCCGGTAAGAGCGCCAAGACAACCGCCAAAAGGGTTTTGGGTGATTTAAAATAGGCCGGCGTCCAGAGTGTCAGCGCCGAGGAGAGGGCCAGCCAGGCCCATCCGTCAACCCTGGCATCAATCTTCCAGCCGTTTTTGATAGCAAAGTATTTGAATATAAGATTAAGACCGGTTACCAGCATAAAGAAAGCGGAAAAGAAGGTAAATACGTTTCCGCCGGTGCTATTTCCATCTTTAAGTTCAATTAGTCCCACTGCGATTTGAACAACAAAACCTCCGATAAGCCAAACTCCCATTAATCCAAGGGCATCGCTTGTAATCCTGCCGGTCTGAATGGCAAAAAAGGTAAAGCAAGCCATCGCCAGCGCAACCAGACCCGCGGGGCCGGGGTTAGCAAAACTGTGTCCATGTCCTGACATATTAAGTCTCCCTTCTAAAGTCATATTCCAGGTCATTTTCCTGGTCATTTTTTTGGTCATTTTCCTGGTCATTTTTCTGTAACTTTTCCCGTCACATTTCAGTCACTTGTCAGTCAGACAGTCAATACAAATACTTTCTCTACCACCTCCTATCATACAAGCGGTTCATAACTTATCCGGTGTGGGCCGGAACACTGCAGTTTAGATTTAAAATATTGAGTATGTCGAATTTTCAAATATAATTCTATTTTAAGAAAATTAAAAAATCAAGACTTGTATTATTTTTTTTTATCACTTAGAAGCTCAGTCCCTTAAGTTATGTCCGGTGATTATGGGGAAATTCTTCTCTGCAAAAAAGCTATTTATCCACCTCTATGGTCCTGTACTGCGGCTCTATAGGCAGCACTATCCAGGCTGCCATATAAAATAAAAGAGGAAAGCCTGCAAATATAAATGTAATAATTACCAGGGCCAACCTTATAATGGTGCTGTCGACACCAAAATAACGAGCTATGCCACCGCACACTCCAAATATTTTTTTATCAGTGCCGGACCGGTATAATTTTTTCATTTATAAAAGCACCACCCAAACCGTTTAGTATGGAACACCCCGGGTTCTTATTCATTATCATACCAACTTGCCGGGTGGACGGCAAGCCCGTTGCAGCCCTGTTAAAATTAATAGGGCGGGATAAAAAGCTGTCCATGTTATAATTAGATTAATTAATATGGGAGGTGCGGAGTGGATATAAACAGCGAATTAAGCTATCTGGCCATGAGCCTGGGTCTGCACTCACTGGGCTGCGCGCCGGCATCCGTGTATACCGGCGCCCCGGAGGGCCACAGGCCGGAGGATATACTTTCGGGGGCCAAAAGCGTAATTACCTTCACCTACAGATTAAACTCAGGTCCCCTTGACTATCTTCCCGGAACAAGAAATCAGTACATGCTGGAGTTTACGGCGGCAAACCAGGCACTGGTCCAGTCGGCCCACAAAATAGCCCGCCTCCTGGAAGACAGGGGACACCTCAGCACAGGCATCGGCCCCGAGGCTGATATAGGCGATTTGGCCAGGCTTAAGGCGGATTTTTCGCACAAGCACTCGGCTGTCCTGTGCGGGCTGGGCACCTTCGGGATCAACAACCTCCTGCAGGTAAAAAAATACGGCCCCAGGGTTAGGCTGGCCTCGGTAATTACCAGGGCCGAGCTGAAATACCAGAGCCCGCTTCCGGAAAGCGCCTGCGCCGGCTGCCTGGAGTGTGTACAACGGTGCCCCTCCGGTGCGCTGTCCCGCTGGGAGGGCAACTACTCGCCCCGGACCGGCTGGGTTATAGATAAGGAGAGGTGCGCCCACTACATTTTTGCCTCTCTGGGAGGCAAAAGGTGCGGGATCTGCGTGGCCGCCTGCCCTCTTCATGAGTCCGAAGGCGGGAGTTGATCTGCAAGCAGGCCAATAAGCTTTTCCTTCAGCTTCACAAAGTTATTCCCGATAACTGCGGAGGAAGTGCGGGGGCGGGGAATGGTCACTTCCAGGCAGTCCCTCAGGCTGCCCGGCCGGGGCGACATGACATATATTCTGTCCGACAGGAAAATGGCCTCATCCACATCGTGGGTAATAAATATTACCGTCCTGTTTAGCTTTAGCCAGATTTCCTGCAGCCACTGCTGCATGTTAAACCTGGTAATGGCGTCCAGGGACCCGAAGGGCTCGTCCAAAAGCATTAATTCCCTCCCGGCCAGCACCGTTCTCAGCAGGGCGGCCCTCTGACTCATGCCCCCGGACAGCTCCCCGGGATAACTGCTTTCAAACCCCTCCAGGCCAAAGAGGGGGAAAAGGCCCAGAGCATCTTCCCTGCCCTTTTTAAGGTCCTCCCCGCGTATTTTAACAGGCAGCAGCACATTATCCAGCACGGTGCGCCAGGGCATAAGCAAATCTTTTTGAGGCATATAGGAGAGCACGTCTCCGGGCCTGTAGTCCCGCGAGCCGTTTATCCGCACGCTGCCCCGGTCAGGATTGGCCAGACCGCATATTATTTTAAAAAGTGTGCTCTTTCCGCAGCCGCTGGGCCCGATGATGCTGACGAACTCACCGCTGCCGACATTTAAAGAGACTCCGGAAAGAGCCAGCACCTCTCTCTTTCCGGCCTTATAGCTCTTACCTATATTATCCAGAACAATATTCATTACCATGCACCTGTCTTATGAGGCGGGCAAATAGTCGTTGGTAAAGGCTTTTTCCACCTCAACCCTGCCGGGCAGCAGGCTATGCCTCTCCATCCAGCCCGCATAGTTTACCCATACCTCTTTTTTCTGTTCTCCCCAGCGGCCGGCGTCATCTTTATACCTGGGGCTGATCCACCTCTGGCTGCTTTTTACCAGCTCGGGGTTAAGCTCGGGCACCTGCTTAAGAAGTAATTCCGCCGCTGCGTCGGGGTTTTCCCCGGCAAACAGGTAGCCCCTGGCCACCGCGTCAAGAAAGTCGCGAACCAGCTGGGGGTCACTCTGAATGGTCTGCTCGCTGGAGATGAGCACCGGGGTGTAATAATCCAGGACAGGGTCAAGGTCTTTTAGCATTATAGTGTTTAACGGCACCCCTTTCAGCTCCGCCTCGATACCGGTCCAGGCGTAGTAAATCCAGGCAAAGTCAATATCCCGGTTGATGGCGGTAAAAAAGTCCGAGGTGCCTATATTGATTATTTTAGTTTTTTTGGGATCTGCACCCGCCTTTTCCATAACTGCTTTTAGCACCGCCTCCTCTGACGCCGAGCCCCAGCCCCCGTAGCGCTTTCCCTCAAAATCTTCTGGACTGGTGATATTTGCCTGCTTTTTGGAGACAAAGCCCGAGGTATTGTGCTGAACCACGGCGGCCAGCGACACTATGGGCACCCCCGACGCCCTGGCCATGGTCACATCCTCCTGGTAGCTCACACCAAACTGCGCCCTGCCCGTGGCCACCAGCTCGGTTGTGCCTCCCTGGCTGGGCTGCACGATATCCACAGCAAGCCCCTTTTCAGAAAAGAATCCCTTTTCTTTGGCCACATAAAGGCCGGTATGATTGGTGTTCGGCGTCCAGTCCAGCATTACGGTGACCTTTCTTTCTTTAACCTCCGGACCCGGGACGCCCTCTTTTTTACTGCCGCACCCTGCTACAGCAGCTGCTGCGGCCACAAAAAAAACCAGTAGCCAGGCAACTCTTCTTTTCATAACAATCCCCCTATACTTAATAATGATCCAGTTAACCCTGTCTCCTGTGGTGCCAGGGCATGACCCGCCTGGAAACCAACTCGGACAGGCCAAAAAGCAAAAGGCTCATCACCACTATGGCGGTAACGGCTGCAAGTACCCGGGCTGTCTGGTAAGAGTGGGTAAACCTGAGCAGAATAACACCCAGTCCGCTGGATGATCCCAGCCACTCCCCTATGACCGCCCCCATAACACTGTAAGCCGCTGATATCTTAAGTCCGGAAAAAAAGGCCGGCATCGCTGCGGGGAGCCTGGCCAGCCATAATACCTGCCACCGGCTGGCCCCCATAACCCTCATCAGATCGCTCAGTTCCCTGTCCGAAGCCCTCATCCCTCCAATTACACTTACTGTCAGCGGGAAGAAGCAGATCAGCCCGGCAACCATAACCTTGGGCAGCAGCCCGTAGCCCAGCCACATTATGATCAGGGGGGCCAGGGTAATAATGGGCACAGCCTGGGAAACCACCAGCAGGGGGTAAAGCCCGGACTCCAATGATGGCCAGTAGTCCATGGCCAGGGCCAGCAGGAGCCCGGCCGCCACCGCCAGCAATAGCCCGGACACCGCTGCCGCCAGGGTGTAAGCTGAGTGAAGGATAATGAGCTGGTAGTCTCTTACAATATAGACAAGCACATCCGAGGGAGGGGGCAAAAGATATTTGGGAATGCCTGCCAGCAAAACCGCCAGCTCCCATACTGCAATAAAGACTGCCAGGCCTCCAAGGGCCCCTTTGCACCCCGACATTATCTCACGCGCCCTATTCATGGTAAACTTCTATTACCAGCAGCATTCCGCCGGTTACAGCTACAGTTACCCGGTCTGACCGGCAAACATTGCTGACCCCGTAGGGCTTCCCCATAACAAACTCTGCCCCGGACAATTCCCAACTGGCCCCCCCGGTGGTTACTCCGGTGACACTGGTGGTCAGCGGGAGCAGTGTAAAAAGTCTCCCCCGCCCCTCAATTACAGCCGGCAGATGAGGGGCCGCCAGGGTGATGCTGTGACCGTGATCCTTTATGTATGCCCTGATACCCCCGGCGGTAGGCTTTACCAGCAGCTGTATGCCGGCCAGCATGTGGTCAATTCTCCCCCCGGTGGCCCCGTAAATTATGATCTCCTCCGGCCGGAGGGATATGGCGTAATCCAGGGCCAGCTCGGTGTCCACCTCGTCTTTTTCCCGTGGATAGCTATATATTCGGCACCCCAGTTCTTTATATTGGGAAAGGAGGCCGGGATCAGCCGAGTCCATGTCTCCTATAACAGCATGGGGCACCACCCCAAGCATTTTTGCGTGCCTGGTCCCTCCGTCGACGGCTATGACGGTGTCTCCCTCAGAAATTTTTATTCCCTCATAATTTTCCACCGGCCCCGAGGCCAGTATCACACACCTCATAAGTACCCCCCGGCAAATAAAAACACACGGGAACCGTGCGTTTTAAAATTCCCTTCGCAGGCATTATCCCGATCAGGTTATTAGGGTCAGGTGCTTACAGCCCTTTCTCAGCCCATCACATGAGCTCCCCTGGAATTACTTATTTTAAAATACATTTTGATTATACTACAAACAGCATATTTTTCAATAATCTTACCCCATATTCACGTTAATTACATCTTCAGGCCCAGCCCAAACTCCATGATACCCCTTCCCAAAAACTTAATATTGCAAGGCGTTAAAAGCTTCCTTGGCAGGGCTTTTAACCTCCTTAAGACGGTGCTGCGGCTGCTAAGGCCCTGCAGTGCCGCAAGGTTCCTCCTTCACTGGTATACGGGGAACGGTCATCCCCGTATACCGATCTTTTTAAAACAATCGGGAAAGGAAAACAGAGGATGAGAAAAAAAATTCTTTTAATTATTGCAGCAGTCCTTATGGCTATAGCGCTCACTATTGGAGCGAGAAAAAATGCCTTTGCTCAATAAGGTGAAGCCTGATAGAATTACTGACCTACTGGTCGGAGCTGGATTCAGAGAGGTTAGGTCTGTGGAAATGAAGGAGGTATGCGCTGCTGAATACGACGCCATGCCATTACGTTATCGTCTGGCCTATAAACATGAGCGGTATACTATTACCGGCCTTAAATAAAGAAACGCCCCCGCGGGCGGCTGACCGTAAAAAAGCGCTCTCCCTGAGAGCGCTTTAGACCAGTGCGGTAAAAAACTATGTTATATTTTTATGGTACCTTATCCTAGCCCTCCAGGGCCTTGCCCATAATCCTGTATACCCTGTCCACCATCCTGTGCCGGTTACCCGGGATCCCCGCAGCCAGGAAGGCATTGTCGGCTATCTGCTCAACGCAGGAGGCCAGCAACTCCTCGTCTCCGCCGGAGGCTTTGAGCCTGGCCAGCTTAATTATAACATCGCTTTTGGTGTTTATCTCCAGCACCTTGGGCCCTATGCCCCCCATTTCATTGTTGGCCGCCTGAAGGACCCGCTGCATGCTGGTGGTCAGCATATGGTCGGGATTTACTATTACTGCCGGGCTATTCACCAGCCGCTGTGATTCTCTGACCTCGCTCACCGCGTCTCCCAGCACCTCCTTCATCCAGGCGGTAAGCTGTCCTGTTTCCCCGGAGGAAAGTCCCTCCGGCCCGCCATCACCGGCTTTTTCCTCACTGCCCTCCTCTTTCGCGGGCAGGTCGAGGTTTACATGGTCGGCGGAAATAAGCTTTTTACCCTGATACTCAATGAGCGATGTCATTACAAAGTCATCCACCGGCTCCATCAGGTATATAACCTCTATGTCCCGTGACCGGAAGGCCTCCAGGTAGGGGCCGGCCTCAATAGCCTCCCTGGAAGGGCCGTTGATGTAATATATGGCCTTCTGGCTTTCCTTCATTCTGCCAATGTACTCTGAAAGGGAAGCCAGCTCCCCGGCCCCGGTGCTGCTGGATTCAAAGCGCAGCAGCTTGGCCAGCTGCTCCCTGTTATCATGGTCGCTGACACAGCCCTCCTTGATAAACACCGAGAACTTGTCCCAGAATTCCCTGTACTTTTCTGCGTCCCTGGAGGCCTCGTCCTCCAGGAAGGATATAAGGCGGCGAGTCAGGAACCTGCTCATTTTTTTAATAAGGCGGCTGTTCTGCACAGTCTCCCGGGATATGTTCAGGGGAAGGTCCTCTGAATCCACCACACCCTTCACAAAGCGCATGTAGTCGGGGAGTATTTCCCTGGAGCCCGGCTGGATAAGCACCTTGCGGCTATATAGGTTGACCCCCGGATCCAGCCGGCCGATGCCGAACCTTTCCATATTGTCACCCGGAATAAAAAAAAGTGCATTCATCTGGATAGGCGCGTCTGAAGACAGGTGCAGCCTGTAAATGGGGTCGGTAAAGGCATTGGAGAGGAACTTGTAAAACTCGTTATACTCCTCTTCCTTTATTTCGTTGCGGCTGCGGGTCCATATGGCCTGCACGGTATTTACCTTATCGCCGTTGACAGATATATCAAAGGGCACAAAATTGGAATACTGCTTTATTATTGCCTTTATGCGGTCCGCCCCGGCAAACTCCCAGGCGTCCTCCTTCAGTGAAATAATAATCCTTGTGCCCCGCTTTAGTCCATCAGCCTGGTTTATGGTATAGCTTCCGGTCCCTTCCGAGGACCATTCAAAGCCTTCGGCCTCCGGAAGGTACGACTGGCTCTGGACACTCACCAGGGAGGCCACCATAAATACCGAGTAAAACCCCACACCAAACTGGCCGATCAGCTGAGAGTCCTTTCTATCACCCTCGGCCAGCTTTCTCAAAAACTCCCTTGACCCTGAATGGGCTATGGTGCCCAGGTTTTGAACCAGCTCCTCCCTGGTCATGCCCACCCCGGTGTCACTGATTACCAGTTTGTGTTCCTTATCGTCGGCTTCAATGGTTACCCCTAAAGGCAGGTCCTTATCCCGGTAGTCTCCTTCCATGGTGGAGAGCAGACGAAACTTTTCCAGTGAGTCCGAGGCGTTGGACACCAGCTCCCTGACGAATATTTCCCTGTCCGTATAAAGGGAGTTGATCACAATGTCCAGCAGCTGCTTTACCTCGGCCTGGAACTCCAGCTTCTGAGGTTCTCTTTTTTCACTGTCTTCCACAATACTCATCCCCCTTCCAGAAAAAATTTTTGTCAAATAATGTATAGCCAGGATTGAGTATAGCAACAACCCTTACCGGGTGTCAAGATACTTTAATTATATCAGTCTATCCCCCGCCCCTGGCTGCTGAGAAAATCCAGCAGCTGCACAAACTGCATGTTTACCAGATTATTTAAGGGGGTGCCGGTTTCCCTGGATCTTTTTTCAATAACCTTAAGCTGCCTCTGGAGGAACTCGGTAATAATATACTCAAAGACCTCATCCTCACTGCGGCCAATTTTCCCGGCATATTCAGCCAGCCTGGCCTCTGTTTCCTCGCTTAAAACCAGTTCGTAGCCATTATCCATATGATAAATACCCTCCTTAGATATAAAGAGTTAAAAAAATATACAGTATTAGTATAGCTTATTTGACATAAATTGACCACCGGCGGGTCCTGGCCGCTTGTTTACCGCCGCCTCTATAACGGCCAGCCTTTTAAGCGCCTTCATGGGCTCGCTGTCCCCGGTCCTGACCCTTCTTAGCGCCCTTTCCAGCATGGCAATGGACCGATCGTAATCCTGCCTGTTCACCGGGAAGGGATGCCCGTCCTTGCCCCCGTGAGCAAAGCTGTATCTGACCGGGTCGCGGCGGCTGGGCTTCACCCCGTAAACCACCTCGGCCACCAGTGCGAAGGCCCTCACCGTTGCCGGCCCCACCCCTTCCGATGAGAGCAGGTCACGGTAGGATCCCGGCTGCAGGTCATATAACCTGGAAAGTGTTTTCTCTATCCGGGAGGCATTGGGGACCGGGTGAGCTTTGGGAAGGCTCAGTTTTCTCAACTCATCCCCGGAGAGGGAGGACAGCCGCTTCAAGGTCTTCAGCACAGCCTCGGGCCTTTCCCGGGCCAGGTATACCGACGCACCTCTGGATACCGAGCTGTCCGGGGCAACCATGTTTAGAATATCCCCGGAGGGAGACCCGCATATCCCGGCATGGGGGTCCTCCACAAAATCGGCCACTCCCTCGCCCAGCCAGTGATACCTCCTGGCCCAGCCGTTATCTCCATTCATGCCCTGCTGGACCACGGCCCAGCTCCCACTTCCGGTAAAGAAAAAATTATGGTGATAAATCTGAAACCCGTCCTGCAGGGCACTGTTGTCAACCTTGGCGGACATTTTGCTGGCATACTGCAGCGTCGGCACGTCCACCGTAAGACCCATACTGTCTGTATACTCCTCAATCTCACGGGGAGTCTTTCTGGACGCCAGGGCCTTCCCCCCGGCAATATATAGCCCCAGGTAGCGCTGCTTTGGGCGCAGCCCTTCCTTTAGGGCGCCGCAGAGCACCGTGGTAAGTCCCGATGAGTGCCAGTCAAACCCCACCACGCAGCCCAGGGACTGGAACCAGAAGGGGTCCGACAGCCTGCTTAAAACCTCTTCAGGGCCGTGCTCCTCCACCACCGCCTCAACTATAGCCGAGCTGAGCCTGACCATACGGTCGAAAAGCCAGCGGGGGCAATGGTGCCCGTGCAGGGGAAGATTGGCCACTCCGGTACGCATATATATCACTTCCAAAAATCAATTTCCGGTCGGAATACAAAAGCCAGGAGCCAGGCATTCTTTACATTTTTATGCTCTGAAATAATTATACACCAAACACCTGTTCTCGCAAAAGGTTTTAATAAGGAATGCCCTATCAATTGTCGAGTAAGAAAGTCCTCTATCAAGACCATATATTACTAATCGAAACATTATCTTACATAATGTCATATAATCTTAGAGGGTTGTCCAGAAATACTAAATTTTTAACCCGGTTTTCACCGGGTTAGGTTGTAGTTTACTTCTTCTCTCCGTAATATCCACCATAACCAGTACCAAATACAAGCAGAATCAGAATCAAAAAAAGAATGAAGCTGCCGTCAAAATATGAACCACCAAATCCATAACCCATCAAAAACTACCTCCCTAATTAAATATAAAAATCATTTCTTCTATTATTTTATTAAGCTAGGTAATTAATAAATGGTTACTTTTCTTTTTATCCTATCTTTTAGTTCCCGATGAACCAGGGCGGCCAGGTGTACCCGGTCTACCTGTGGAGCCGGACTGGCCGAAAAAGAAGGGGAAACGGCTGAATAACAGCAAAAATAATAAAGGATTGAAAAAAAATGGATTGAATCCTCCGAATCCGAAACCCATCCCGACACACTCCTTTCTCTGGTATATTTAACAATACATGGTATGTCAAAAAATCTAATTCGGCTACATAAAATTAGGATATTTTACATCCAATAATAATTTTAAAGCTGGTGGCATTTCTTAAAATAACAGGGATTCGCAAGCTTGATGGCTGGAGGGAAATAATGGCATATTCCTGCACCCTTCCCCTCTTACCTCATATGATGGTAGAAAAAGGTGAGGAGTGATTTCAATGGGCTATGGTGGAGCGGCGGTGGTGTCGGCGGCGGCTGCGGCGGTGGAGGATATTACCCACCCTATTTTGACGGCAGCTTTATTCTGTTCCTCATACTGATACTGCTGGTTTTCGGTAGTTTTGGTTATGGTGGCGGGGAGTGTTGATTAATGGGTTACGGATTTGGCGGCGGTTTTGATGGAAGCTTCATTCTCTTTCTGGTTTTGATTCTGCTGGTATTCGGAAACGGATTTGGCTTCGGCGGAGGATATTACGGTGAGAAGAAATAAATACTAGCCAAGGCAACTTTTTTCATCGAAAAAAAACAACCTGAGCTATAATAGTTCGGGTTTGTTTTATAATGGAGCCAGAATGACTTTAAAACGGAGGGCACCCAAACATATTACCTATGTTCTAATAATGATGCAAATAATGCATGATGCTTTAGAACACATGAACCTTTCAAGCTTTTTTGTCTACATTGTTAGAGAATAACAGTGACTTCTGACTTCTACCCTGAAAGTGATGAATGTCTTTTTATAAACCACAGAGCACACAGAGAACACAGAGAATTTGCTCTCAGGCATTACTCTCAGGTCTGAAACCTATGTAGTAAATCATAGAAGTTTTTTGCCCAACCCAATTAAAAAAAACCTTTTAAAACATTCAAGCAGGGCTTAAAAACCTCTGTGTCCTCTGTGTTCTCTGTGGTTTAAAAGGACCCAATTTTCATCTTCCTTGGTGGCCGTATTTGGCGGCCTGGTTGTCTGAATTATGTATTCCGACCGTTAAAGATTACACTATTAGCACTTTTCAGCGGTAGTGCCTGTTAAGTTCGGAGGCATATTCGGTCCCCACCAGGGAGGCGTTTTCAGAAAGCCAGTCGCTCAGACGTCGCTTTCCGGTGGGCGGGTCTGCGGAGATGAGCAGATTATCCATCAGCCCGCTGACCTCGGCCTCGGTAAGGACCACATCCTTTACGGCCAGGCCGATGATCCTGGAAAGAAAATAGGCCAGGCCTGGATTCAGGTGAATAAAAAGCGCCCTGGCGCGCACTTTTTCCGCGATCAGCCGCCCCAGTTCCTCAAAGGTGAATACCTCCGGGCCCACGGCGTCCACAATGACATTGTCATTACCCCAGGCCAGGTCCACCGCCATTTCAGCCAGGTCCTCCACAAATACCGGCTGAAGGCGGTATTCACCGGACCCGGGAATGGCAAATACAGGAAACCTTCTCAGCAGCCAGGCGATGTTATTGATAAGTATGTCCCCGGCCCCAAATATTACTGTGGGCCGTATAATGGCATAGGTAAGTCCTGATTCCATAATAGCCTCTTCAATCATTCCCTTTCCCCGATAATATGGAAAGGGGGATTCAACCGAGGCATTGGCTATGCTTATATGCACCATTCTCCGCACCCCGGCCGAAACCGCCGCCCTGATCATAGTCCTGGTGTTTTCCACTGCTGCTTCATAAGTTATTTCACCGTGGGGAAAGCGAATCCAGTAGGTGTTGAAAAGTGTGTCCGCCCCCTGCAGTGATTTTTCCAATTCTGCGGGATTGTCAAAATTAAACGGGTATACGCCCACCCGGTCTCCGAATATATTTACCACCCCCGGGTGGCCTGTTATGGTCCTGACCTCTTTCCCCATGGAAAGCAGCCTTCTGGTAATATATCTGCCTGTAAAGCCGAAGGCTCCGGTAATGACGTTCAGATCAGTTTTTTCCACGTATACCGCCTCCCCATTTCTTTACCCTGACCTAATTGATACTACTTTTCAGCCGCCATAAAGTCTTTCCCCTGCATGGACCCGTCAGCCGCAGCAAAAACTGCGCTGAACATCTCCATCATAGCCTTTATTTTTTCCGGGGTGGCTGACAGCACCAGTTCCACCATGCTGTCCACCAGCCGGTAAAACTCCTGCAGGGATCTAAGCCTTTCCAGCAGTTGGTCTCTTTCAGCCGACTGGCCGGCATCAGCCGCCAGCCTGACACTTTCCTCCAGCATGGCAAAGGACTGGCTGAATTCCGGCCTGTGCCTCAGCCCGAGGAATGACTGGGCAATCTTCCAGAAATCGCCCTCGGCTTCAAAAAAAACCCTCCGGTCTCCCTTCTGCCATGACCTTCGAACCATTCCCAACTGCTCCAGCTGCCTCACGGCAATGCTTATATTCCCCTTGGTCAGCTCAAGCCTTGCGGCTACCTCCTCCAGGGACAGAGGGCCGGAGCTCAGGTAAAGGGCCCCATATATTTCCCCGGCCGTCTTGCCCAGGCCCCAGAAGGAGCTCTGCCGGCCCAGCGCCTGAACCAGCAGCTCCCTTGAACGGCCCAGCTTCTCCTCCAATAAAATCACCACCACACATCGTTTAATACGTTCTAAACATATTATATTATAACTGACAGTATAACACAACTGCCTTCTTAACTCATAAAGAGAAGGCGCCAAGGAGGCGCCTTCTCTTTTTATGAGAGGGGGAAAACCTTAATATTTTAATCAGGAGGCGGTAAAGTCAAACACCTGGTCAAGTTCCCCGTCCTTTATATCAAACCTTGTGTTGTGAGGGGAAAGCTCCTCTTTGATGAAGAACTCCGGCAGCCTGTCATCGGCGCTGGTGAAGCCGGCCCGCCTGTTGAACTCCAGCTCGTTCTTGAGCACCTCCTGGCCCAGCTTGAACACGTCGTCCACAGTAAGCTCCAAACCATACTGGGCGTTGATCATGTCCACTACGGTTGGCAGCCCCTCGGGGTTGTCCAGCACGGCGAAGGCCACGAAAAGACACAGCCCGGTGGAGTCCACAGCGGCGGTGGCCACCTGCAGGTTCCGGGACAGATCCACCTGGCCCTCGGCCAGAAGCGGGTTTACCGATCCGCCCACGCTTAAAATGTTGGCGGTGACGGCGTATCCGGCGGTGTGGTCGGCCCCCATGGGGGTGGTGGCGTAGGTGACTCCGTTGCCCTTGCAGGACCTGGGGTCGTAAGCAGGGATGCCCTGCCCCTTGACCGCAGGCACCCTGGTCACCCCGTAGGCCTTGCCGGCTGTGGTGGATCCGCTGCCAATAATCCTTCCCAGGGTTGTTCCCCTGCCCACCTCTTCCAGGGCGGCAATGGCGGCCTGGCCGTCTCCGAAGG
Source organism: Peptococcaceae bacterium BICA1-7 (assembly GCA_000802095.1). Taxonomy (GTDB): domain Bacteria; phylum Bacillota; class Desulfotomaculia; order Desulfotomaculales; family Desulfocucumaceae; genus BRHc4a. The sequence goes on from JUEB01000001.1 coordinate 311,812, forward strand.
GAATTACACCGGCCTCCATCAGCACTCCCAGGGTGCAGCCGGCCTCAATGGTGTCAAGCCCCACATCGTTGCAGATGTAGTTCAGCCTGGCCACCACGTCCAGGTCTCCTATTTCCAGGTTGGGCCCGAATCCCCAGGCGGTTTCGTACTCTATGGGTGCGCACACCTTTCCGTCGGGCATTGGGTATACGTTGGAGCACCTCATCACACAGCCGGGGTGGCAGGCATGGGTGGCCTTGCCCCCGCGGGCCACGGCCACTTCGGCCAGCTTTTCGCCGGAAACCTCGTTGGCCCTGTCAAAGCGCCCGAAGCGGAAGTTACGGGTGGGCAGTGTGCCTGCCTCGTTGATGATGTTCATGAGCACGTTGGTGCCGTAGGAGGGCAGGCCCTGGCCGCACACCGGGTGGTCCAGCAGTATTTTGGCGAATTTCTTGGCCGAGGCCTTGAATTTCTCCTGGTCCTTTACCGGGGCGTCAAAGGTGCCGGGGCTGTCCACCACTATTACCTTTATCTTCTTTGATCCCATTACAGCACCCAGCCCGCCCCTTCC
>JUEB01000002.1 GCA_000802095.1 Peptococcaceae bacterium BICA1-7
CGGCATCCTTGACATCGGTCTTACGCCCAGGAACAGCCTTTATGTGTTGAGCGTTTACCACTAGGACTTCCTTCAGGTCGTAATGCTCCAGGATGTTGTAGATTGGCTTCCAGAAGACACCGGTTGATTCCATGGCCACGTGCGTGCAGCCCTCAGCTTTGATCCAGTCAGCCAGGTTGAGCAGATCGGCAGTCATGGTACCAAACGTTCTTAACTCCTTTCCTTTGGGAGTAATGATACAGGCTGTGATGGTATTCTTGTGAACATCCAGTCCACAACAGTGTGAATAGAGGACTTCCATTTGTGTTTGCACTCCTTTAGCGGTTTTTATTGGGCTGGTGCAGTGACCTAAAAGAGGCATTCTGCCCTGCGTGCTTCCCTTATGGGAGCAACATTCTGTGGTGCACCAGATCGCTGAGGTCTGTCTGGCTTACGGGCTTATAAAGCACCAATGAAAAATCGACCTCGCTTCGCCAGCCGCTAAAGGATTAATTCGTCAGACCCCATTTTCGTTCCTCTGATGGTGCCGCTCTTAGCGGCATGGGGGTCTGGCTTCTGAATTCTGGATTCTGTATTCTGACCTTAAAAACCTGCCCTCCAGCTATGGTCAATCCACCTGCCGGAGTTTTTCCGTCTGGTCGGTGGTTACCAGAGTATCAATAATTTCATCCAGATCGCCCAGCAATATCTCCTGCAGGCGGTGGGTGGTAAGCCCAATCCTGTGATCGGTTAGCCTGTTCTGGGGGAAATTATAGGTTCTTATCCTTTCGCTCCTGTCACCGGACCCCACCTGGGATTTGCGGCTGCTGGCTATCTTATCCTTTTGTTCCTGCTCGGCCCTGTCCAGGAGCCTGGCCCTTAACACCCTCATGGCCTTGTCCTTGTTTTTATGCTGGCTCTTCTCATCCTGGCAGGATACCACAATTCCGGTGGGTATATGGGTTATCCTGACGGCTGACTGGGTGGTATTGACCGACTGGCCTCCGGGGCCGGTAGAGCAGAAAAGATCAATCCTTATTTCATTTGGGTTTACGTCCACATCCACCTCCTCGGCCTCAGGAAGCACTGCCACCGTTGATGCCGAAGTGTGAATACGCCCCCCTGACTCGGTGGAGGGAACCCTTTGCACCCTATGAACCCCGCTCTCAAATTTTAGTCTACTGAAGGCGCCCTTGCCTTCAATCATAAAGATAACCTCTTTAAACCCACCCAAATCAGTATAGCTGGTGTTCATTATATCGGATTTCCAGCCCTGGCGCTCAGCGAAGCGGGTGTACATCCTGAAAAGGTCGGCGGCAAAAAGAGCAGCCTCCTCCCCCCCGGTCCCTGCCCTTATCTCCACCAGAACGTTTTTATCATCATTGGGATCCCTGGGTAAAAGAAGAAATTTCAGGGCCTTTTCCAGGTTTACCTTTTTTTCTTCAAGGTCGCCCAGCTCAGCCTCCACCATTTCCTGAAAGTCGGCTTCGGGCTTGCCTTCCAGCATCTCCCTGGCCTCATCTATGCCCTCCAGGGTCTTTTTATACTCACGGTATTTACCAACCACTTCAGCCAGTTCTGCATGGCCTTTTACAAGCTGCTGCCAGCGGCTGTTGTCAGCAATTATTTCCGGGTCACCGATCAGATTTTCCAGCTCTTCATATCTGGTTTCCAGGCTGGCCAGTTTATCTAACATTGCCCTGGTCCTCACTCTCCTTTAAAGCTGACCCGCAAGCCGAATCGGGCGCCTCCACCCGGTTGGCATCCTGCTCTTCCAAAACGGCCCCGAAGGCTGAAATAGCCACCTCTACCTGGCTGTCGTCGGGCTCGCCGGTGGTCATCCCCTGCAGCCACCTGCCTGGCGAAATAAGCACCCGGCATAAAAAATTATCCGCGTATTTGGCGGACAGTTTCAGGGCCTCATACGAAATACCGGCTAAAACCGGAAGAAGGAGTATCCGGGAGGTTATCCTCCACCAAAGCACCTGGTGACCCAGGAGTGCAAATAGAAATATGCTCAGCACCAGTACTATCAGTAAAAAGCTGGTGCCACAGCGGGGATGAAAGGTGCTGTACCGCTGGACACTCTCCACAGTAATGTGGTCACCGGCTTCATAGGCGTTGATCACCTTATGCTCTGCGCCGTGATACTGAAAAACCCTTTTTATGTCCTGCAGGCGACCGATTAGATATACATACAGTACAAAAACGGCCAGCCTAATGGCGCCCTCCACCAGGTTCTGGGCCAGACTTCCCTGCACATACCCTTTTAGCAGGTGTGCCGCCCCGGTGGGCACCACCACAAAAAGAACAATGGCCAGAGCAAAGGCAAATCCTATGGTCAGCACCATTTCAGTCTTGCTGAGCTCTTCCTCCTCGCCCAGCGCCTGGCTGGCCGAGTAACTCAGGGCTTCTATACCTATAAGCAAAGATTCAACCAGCGCCACCACGCCCCGCAAAAGCGGCCATTTTAAGAAGGGGTATTTTTTTGTAACCGATTCAATAGTCTTTTCATCTACGGCAATGCCCCCCTCGGGCAGCCTTACCGCAACGGCCCTGCCGCAGGGACCCCGCATCATCACACCCTCTATGACTGCCTGGCCCCCGTATTGAAAATCAGACATGCTGTTCACTTCTCATTTCTTAATTAAATGGCAGAGCTCAAGGCTCTGCCAGCTATTCTAGTTAAGGCCGTATTTTTTCCGGAACCTGTCGGCCCTTCCGCCAACTTCCACCTGCCTCTGTGATCCGGTGTAGAATGGGTGGCAGTTGGAACAGATTTCTACTTTAAGCTCCTTGCGGGTGGAGCCTGTTTCAAAAGAGTTCCCGCACACACAGGTTACCTTGGCAGTCTGGTATTTTGGATGGATTGTTTCCTTCAATGGGTTCACCTCTTCCCCTTTCTTTATAAAACCCGACTCTCGTCGCATACGTCATGGTATACACGCCATAAAATTATACCACAACGTTTTTTTCACTGCAAGATGTAGCTAAAAAGAATGGCCACCGGGTCCGGAGACGGGAGCTCGTAGCTTTAGCTGAACAGGGGCTTCAGATGGGGACCCTACCCCACTTGAAGCAAAAAGCTGCAAATTTGGCTTCTCAGACTACTGACAAGACCATTTCTAATAATCATACCTCCCGTCTCCTGACCAGAGGTATTACCCTTAAGCATCTCCCGTCTACCGTCTCCTGACCTTAAAGCAATGCCCGTTAGCGGATCGGCCTGCTGAAATTGCCTATTTCAACTCCCGGAACAGACCTTAAGGAATCAATAAGGCCCTCTATCCCTATTATATCCCCTTGGGCCGGGGGGATGTTTGCATAGAGATAATCCGGGTCTATATTGAGATTTCTCAGCTGCACCATATTGACCCCTGTTTCACCTATAAGTGAAACCAGGGCCTCTATTTCCTCCTCCCGGTCGGTTAGTCCGGGGAAAACCAGCAAATTTAAAGATGTAAACACTCCCTGGCCCACCGCAGCCCTTATCGAGGCTTGCACATCCAGGAGGCTGTACCCCCGGGGCCTGTGATACCGGCTGTAAACCTCTTCCCTGGCGCTTATTAGGCTCACCCTCATGGAATCAAGGCCTGACCCGGCCAACTCTTCCACCGCCCGGGTTATTCCGGCATTTGTATTAATGTTTATTGTACCCCCTGGGGTTTTTTTCCTTATCCTGGCCAGTGCTTTAACTATAATGTCAGCCGAGGTGGTAGGCTCCCCCTCGCATCCCTGGCCGAAGCTTATGATATTGTCTCTGCCGGCCTCCAGGTGCTTAATACCCAGCTCAGACACCTCTTCCACCGTAGGCGAAAAATCAATCCTTTTTTGTGGTGACGGGCAGCACTCGGCGGGCTGGAGAGATATGCATCCAAGACATCCGGCATTACAGATCCTGGATACAGGGAGTCCCCCCTCCCAGCGCCGGTAAAATATATTCTGGGCGGTAAAGCAGCCGTAATCCAGAGAGCACCGGGCAAGCTGCCTCACTATTCTGCTGCCTGGCAGCTCTGAAGTAAATGCCTCCACCAGCCCGGGCAGATCCGGGGTGTTGTAATGTTTGGGATCCCACCTTGTGGGGTTGTCTGTTTTAGCAGCGGCCACATAAACCTTCCCCCTGCGCCAGGCCACTGCGGAATAGCCCAGAAGGGGAAGAGGGCTCTGGGCGTTCCTGCAACGAAAGGCAGGCAGCAAAGTTCTGGTATACCCCTGGGGCAAAAGCGCCCCTACGGCAAAGGCAGGACCCTCCCCCCCATGCTCCCTCTCCACCAGTGAAAAACGTCCTCCAGAGAAAATCCCTACCGGGTTTCCCCCGGGAATCATTACCAGGGAAGCTCCGGGCGGTAGTTCGATAAGGTCCTCCCGTTCCATCTCCAGAAACCTGTCCCCTGTCCTGCCCACCGCCCCGACAGTGGGATGGTCATAACAATTTCCCTCTTTATCAGTATAAAGCAAACGCATACTACTAGTGCTCATAAGCATTACTCCCGGTCGGAATACAGAATACAGAAGTCAGAATTCAGAATAGTAAAAGCCTTTCTTACAGGCACAAAAATAATATCATGCCTCAGTTTTTTTAACAAGCAACAGGAATAAGTTAGGCCGGCTCACTCGCCGGCCTTTTAAGCTCCTAAAATAACTGCTAAGGAATGCCCCATCCATTCTGGATTCTGAATTCTGTATTCTGAATTCCGACCGAGGGAAATACCCCTGAGGCAGTTTACTGTCCCTCCAGCAGCTTTATAAAAACCTTCACCAAAATCGGATCAAACTGCACCTCGGAACACCTTTCCAGCTCGGCCAGGGCCTCTTTCTTGGGAATGGCCTTACGGTATGGCCGGTCACTGGTCATTGCGTCGTAGGCATCAGCAATGGACAGTATCCTGCATTCCAGGGGTATCTCGTCTCCTTTGAGCCTTAGAGGGTAGCCGTTTCCGTTCCACCACTCATGGTGCTTCAAAACCCAGTCCGCAATCGATGCCAGGTCCGGCGCCGATTGGGCTATACGGAAGCCTATCTCACAGTGCCTCTTCATTTCATTATACTCTTCCTCGGTAAGGGGGCCGGCTTTAAAGAGTATACGGTCCGGTATGCCAACCTTTCCTATATCGTGAAACTGGGCAAACAGCCGCAGCTCATTGGCCTTTCTCTCCGAAAGACCCATCACCAGGGCCATATCCTCTACCAGGTCCTGAATTCTGTCCCCATGTCCCTCAGTTATAAAATCTCTGGCCTCCAGAGCCTTCATCAGGGTGCTGACTATAACGCTCCGGGCGCTCTGGCTATGGTGCAGCTTTTCACGATACATGTTGTTATCGGCATCTTTAAACACCTGACCAAGGCCCATTGAACTGTCCACGGCGGTGGAAAACCCGATGGACAGGCTTAATGGAAGGTCTGGATTATCATCGTTATAACAATTAACGTTTTCCCTCATTTTAGCGCAGCAGGACTCAACACCCGCCCGGTTAATGCCCGGAAGCAGTATTGCAAACTCGTCTCCCCCTATACGGGACACTATCACGCCGGGATCAAATGACCGCCTGCTTACATCTGCCGCAGCAATAAGGAGGGTGTCGCCAGCACTGTGACCAAGGCTGTCATTAACCAGCTTAAGCCCGTCAACATCACACAGAATTATGCTCAAGGGATAACTGTTCCCTCCCTCAAGACGGCGCATTTCCTCCTCAAAATAAGTTCTGTTATATAGTCCGGTCAGTGAATCGTGAAGGCTGAGATACTTTAGCCGGTCCTCTATTTCTTTCCTTTGGGTAATGTCCCTGATGGAACAGATAGCCCCTACAAAATTCCCCTGTCTGTCTATAAGGGGTGAAGCCTTGACCCATATATAGCCGCCTTTATTTTTGTTAAGTGTGGAAATAAAAACCTCGGCAAACAGGGTACTCCCCTTTCTTTCCACATAGTCATACATTCCCTCGGCACTGACATCATCAGAAAAAATCAAGTCTATAATCACAGGCCTGGGCTCCCCATAAAAAGGAATGGCATAAGCAAAATCACCCCTGCCGATCATATCCTCCTTCGGCGCCCCGGACATTTCTTCTATAGCCCTGTTCCAGGCAATGATAATTCTATTCTGATCAAGCACAAAGGTGGCGTCAGGAAGGAACTCTATTATATCCTGCAGCTGCTGGTGGGCGTAAGCGAGCTTTTCAGCAGCCAGCCTGCGCTGGGTGATATCCCGTATAATTCCGAAATAACCGAGAAACTCACCTTCGGAGAAAAAAGGTACCCCGTTTGTCTCCATAAATACAGGAAAGCGGTCTTTATGCAATACTTTTATCTCAAAAGATCGGAAAGACTTAAGCTGGTCAGCAAAGGACCTGAAAATGTTGTTTACCCGCCTGGCCTCCTCTTTAGCCATTAGATGAAAAACCGTTCTGCCAACCACCTCTTCGGGTGAATAACCAAGCATATCCTTTATCTGGGGGCTAACATAAGTAAACACTCCCCGGGGGTCAACCTCCCAGACCCAGTCGTCGGTGGACTCAACCATACTGCGGAAGCGCTCTTCACTTTTTCTTAGCGCCTCTTCCTTCTGTCTCTCCAAAGTCATATCCCTGAAAACAAGAATAACCCCAAGCATTTCCCCGGTCTGATCACAAATTGGGGCCGCACTGTCAGCAATTGACTTTACTGTGCCGTCCCGGGAAATAAGCGAGGTGTGGTTGGCCAGTCCAACAGTCTGTCCCTCTTCAAGAACTTTCTGCACCGGATTTTCCACCGGCTCACCGGTGTACTCGTTAACTATTATAAATATTTCCTCCAAGGGACGGCCAAGGGCCTCTCCCTCGCTCCACCCGGTAAGTGACTGGGCTACCGGGTTAATAATGGTTACTCTTCCGGACCTGTCCACGGCAATAACGGCGTCACCGATGCTGGTAAGTGTTACAGCAAGCCTTTCCTTCTCCTTGAATAGTGTCTTCTCGGCAGTTTTTCTTTCGGTAATATCTTCATAGATGGCATACATTCCAATATGTTTGTTATCCAACACCACCGGATAGCCCACCAGAGAGACATTGACAAGGCTTCCATCCTTACGCTTTCTTACCGTATCCTCCTGTATAACTCCCCCGGCAAAAACAGTTTTTGAATTGTGAAAGGCATCTTCCATAAAGTCTTCCGGCACAATCACATCATTTATTGGAATGCCCCTTATTTCATCAATAGAATATTGAAAAAGTTTCTCAAAGCCACCGTTTATCTCAACAAACCTGTCCTGGTCATCCATCATGGCGATGGCATGAGGTGAGTTTAAAAAGAGCTGCTGAAAGTGTACCTTTTGTATATTGAGCTCATTACTAACTTTTGTCTGGCTGGTAATATCTACAAATTGACCCAGAGAGGCAGCCCTTCCGTCGTATTCTATGTTTGAAAAAAAAATACTTAAATAGCTGACCTCCCCTTGAGGGTTCAACACGCGGAATAAATAGGTCTCCGGAGCTTTACCGCTTAACCTGAGGGAGGAATAATTTTCCACCATTTCCCTGTCAAGGAAATACACCAGTTCCATACATGGCCTGGTCAGCAGTTCCTCCCGGCTATACCCGCTGATTTCAACCATTTTAGGATTAACATAGCGAAAATATCCATCCTGCACAACAAATACAGGAAGGGGCAAAAAGTGAAAGGCTTTTTCACAAACATCCGGTGACATTTATTGCATTCCTTTCGGGAACATTTTTAGGACCCCTCAGGTGGTATATATAACCATTAAATAAATACGACATTTTTTTCATATTTCCCTCTTGCATTTGTCAAAAGTCACAAATATATCAAACTTTTCCTTCATTTATTACGCTCAGCTGTATTCCAGTTTGGCCGAGTAGACAAAGATGTATTTCTGTTTTGTCGGAGGGGTCAGGAGTGCACTCCCCTGGTTCTCCGACCAAAAAAAAATACCTCTGAGTCTTTCCGACCCAGAGGTATTACCCTTGAGCATCATGCGCTTCCCCTGTTGAAACATATGACCGGGTCATAGGGGAGGCCGTTTATAAGCACTTCCATGTGCAGGTGAGGGCCCCTGGATTTACCTGTGTTACCTACCAGGGCTATTACCTGGCCCTTGTTTACCCATTCACCCTCAGATACAAGAATCTTTGAGGAGTGCGCATAGAGAGTTCTCAGCCCCTCTCCGTGATCCAGTATCACCGCCAGACCGTATGTTCCTCTGGGGCCGGCAAATACCACCCGTCCGGACATTGAAGCCTTGATGGGTGTTCCATAGTTGGCGGCTATATCGACGCCTTCGTGGGGCTTACCGTCACGGAATCCGAAGGGAGAGCTGATCCAGCCCACAGCAGGCCATTCCATCTCTCCAACGGGAAGGCCCCGTGTATTCGATCCGGCATACAGTCCCCCTCTGGATATCTGCATTCCCGGAATTATCAGCCTCTGGCCAATTATTAACAGATCTTCATCCCTGAGCCCGTTGGCCCTGGAAATCTCCTTTGCCGGTATGCCTGACTTCAGGGCAATACAGTATAGTGTATCCCCGGGGACTACCGAATAAATACTACTGATACCGGGAACAACAATAACCTGACCCTCCCTGATAAAGTCAATATCGCCAAGGCTATTCAGCGCCGCCAGATCAGATACCGCAATCCCAAACCTCTTTGAAATGACCTGCAGGGTATCGCCCTTCTGTACAGTATAACTGCCTGAAGCCTCCCCGCCTTCTCCTATACACTCTTTCTCTTCAGCGGCCTCAAAGTCACTGTCAAGGTACAGACCTTTTTCCGGAATCCACTCATCCGGTGTAGCTGCCGCGTTTACCGTAAATACTCCACTTAACAACACCACTGTCAGCAATACTGCCGTAATCTTTTTAACTGTCATTTTGTATTCCTTCGAAATACACCTCTATTCTTGTTTTATAAGGCAGTCCGCTTACTATTATTACCAATTTGGGCTAATCTAATACTTATACTGAAAGACTTATTCTGTCGGAATACAAAGGAAAGGGGACACACCTGCTGAAGTTTGGGTATTTCTTTGTAGACAGGAATTTCCCCGATTGGGACCAGAATACAGAATTCAGAATAATTTTGAAAGAATCAACTTACCGCAGATATGGGGCAACAGTTCGTCAAATATTATAGCTAAAAGCAAAACAGCCCTTGAAAGAGCTGTTACTGAAGGCCGGCGGGGAATGCCTGGCCATTCTGACTTCTGTATTCTGTATTCCGACCGGGAAGTAGTGCCTATAAGCAAGGAATTACGCATTTCTGCGTAATTCCTTAAAGGACTGCATCAGATCGATATTGTCCTTGGTTCTTTTTATCCTGTCCAGCATTAGCTCCATGGCCTCTACCGGAGACATGCCGGCCACGGCCTTACGGAAATGCCACATCCAGTCCAGCTCAAACTTGCTGAGCAGCAGCTCTTCCTTGCGGGTCCCGGACCTGAGCACGTCTATTGCCGGGAAAATCCTGCGGTCGGCCAAACGGCGGTCCAGTATCAGCTCCATATTGCCTGTCCCCTTAAATTCCTCAAAAATAACATCATCCATACGGCTTCCAGTTTCCACCAGGGCGGTGGCTAAAATGGTAAGGCTTCCACCCTCCTCAAGATTCCGGGCTGCCCCGAAAAATCTCTTGGGGCGGTGCAGGGATGCCGGATCTACACCTCCGCTCAATGTACGTCCGCTGGGTGACACCACCAGGTTGTGGGCCCTGGCCAGGCGGGTAATGCTATCCAGCAGTATGACCACGTGAAAGCGGTGCTCCACCAGGCGCTTGGCTCTTTCCAGAACCATATCGGCCACCTTTACATGGTTTTCCGCCGGCTCATCAAAGGTGGAGCTTACCACCTCTCCCTGCACAGACCGCTCAATATCCGTTACTTCCTCGGGACGCTCATCTATGAGAAGTACTATGAGGTAAATATCAGGGTAATTTTTGGTTATGCTGTGGGCAATATTTTTGAGGAGTGTGGTTTTTCCTGCCTTGGGCGGCGCCACTATCAGTCCTCTCTGCCCCTTTCCAATGGGGGCAATAAGGTCTATCAGCCTGGGGGAGAACCTGTCGGGGTCAGTTTCCAGCCTTATCCTTTCATTTGGGTACAGAGGAGTGAAGGCGTCAAAATGGAGTCTTTCCGTAGACTGTTCCGGGCTAAGGCCGTTCACCCTCTCCACTCTAAGGAGAGCATAGTACCTCTCGTTATCCTTGGGCCCCCTTACCTGGCCTTCAACATAATCCCCTGTACGAAGGTCAAATCTCCTTATCTGGGAGGCCGAGACATAAATGTCATCATAACTGGGCAAGTACTGAAAGGGCCTTAAAAACCCATAGCCCTCGTGAATGATATCCAGCACCCCGCTGGCCATCATTAGCCCTGTTTTTTCAGTCTGCTTTTTTGTTATTTCAAAAATAAGCTCATTTTTGCGGAGCTTGGAATATCCAGTCAGCTCCATCTCCCTGGCTATCTTATAGAGCTCCTGCATTGTCTTGTTTTCAAGATCTGTGTACGTCAATTAGGCAACCTCGCTTTATTCCGGTGTATAGTCAAAGGTCCGGTAACTATTTGCTTTTTAATTTTAAAAGGGATTAACGGGCTTTTTCAGGTTGGGGCAGCTTAATGAGGTGGGAATCATTTTTTTTTCTGCGGTAGTAGTCCAGCAGGTACTTTACCCCAAAATATGAACCTATTCCGGCTATGCTGGAATTTACTAAAGATCCTACTAAAAATGGGTAGCTGAGGCTTTTAATCCAGGCAATCCAGGCCCCCGGCCCGGTAAAACTTATACCTTCCATAACATCTCTAACCGGAGCCCCTTCACCGAGGAGCATTTTCCCTACCAAAAAGTCAAAATAAAAAAATATCGGCACTGCCCACTTGAAAAAAATAACCGCCAGTACCGCAGAAACAGCGTTTATCCTGAACAATTTGGCCAGTATGAAAGAGACGGGAATACTGATAAATGGAAGGGGAAGAAAATCGAGAGCGATACCCAGGGCAACGCCCTGGGCAATTTTCCTGGGGGAATCCGGAAGGTCCAAAACTTGACTACAGGTATCCTTGAACTTCCGGATATACTTGGCTATAAACCTGTACAACACAAGTGGAGTCCTTTCTTTAAAACACATAAATACAAAAACTTTCGGGTTTTGACGTTAAAAATAGTATATCCTGCACCGATACAGCAGTCAAGAGCCGCCCTGCGACTTTACCAGTGCAGCACTATTATTAAGTAATTACCCTTATGTAAGTGCTTTTAAACTATTGTTTTGGCATTTTTTCCCAGTCGGACAGGAATTTTTGAATGCCCATCCCGGTAAGGGGATGCTCCAGCATCTGCATAATAACCTTGTATGGAACGGTAGCAATATCTGACCCGGCAAGGGCGGCCTGGGTCACATGCAAAGGGTGCCTGATGCTGGCGGCAATAATTTCTGTGTCAATATCATAATTGGAGTATATCTCCATTATCTCCCCGATAAGGTTCATGCCATCATACCCGATATCATCCAGCCTGCCCACAAAGGGGCTGACATAGGTAGCACCCGCCAGAGCGGCCAGCAAAGCCTGGTTGGATGAAAAAACAAGGGTTACATTGGTCTTTATCCCCCTGCCTGAAAGCTCCTTTACGGCCTTTAGCCCCTCGGCGTTCATGGGTACCTTCACTACTATATTGGGGTGTATAGCCGCAAGTTCCCCGGCCTCGGCTATGATCCCGGGAGCCTCGGTGCTTACTGCCTCAGCGCTTATAGGTCCATTTACAATGGCGGTAATTTCCCTGACCACCTGGATGAAGTCCCTGCCTTCCCTGGCTATCAGGGAGGGATTGGTAGTTACCCCACTGATCACTCCCAGCTCACTGGCAGCTCTTATTTCCTCTATGTTGGCGGTATCGATGAAAATCTTAATAGCATTTCCCTCCTGTCGGAATACAGAATACAGAAGTCAGAATCCAGAATAATTTGTGCTAACAGGACTGAACCTTCAGGTCGGGAGACAGGATACAGGAAACGAGGGTTTTACGCTATGCCCCTGATGCTGAAAGAAATTCCCAAGCCCTTCTGAATTCTGTATTCTGAGTTCTGTATTCCGACCCAAGGTAATACCTTTATACCATGTCACGCTTTCCCCGAACTTCCAAAGATCCTTATTTTTTCCCGGATAATTTCTGTGGCTGCCTCCCTGGCCGGGCCAAGCAGCTTTCTGGGATCGATCTCCTCCGGATGGTCCCCGGCCACCTTCCTTACAGCATCAACGAAAGCTTCCCTTATATTGGTGTCGATATTTACCTTGCGAACACCAAGCTTGACGGCTTCTATAATCTGATCTTCCGGAACACCCGAGGAACCGTGCAAAACAATGGGCACATCTACAAGAGAGCGGATTTTCCTCAGCCTGTCAAAATCAAGTTTGGGCTCTCCCTTGTACCTTCCGTGAGCTGTCCCTATAGCTACAGCCAGGGACCCTACACCTGTCTTTTCAACAAAATACCTGGCCTCCTCGGGATCCGTCATCATGGCTTCCCGGTCGGAAACTGTAATATCGTCCTCGGTGCCGCCTATTTTGCCCAGCTCGGCCTCCACTGATATGCCAAGAGGATAAGCGCATTCTATAACCTTACGGGTAATGGCGATGTTTTCTTCCAGAGGCTTTTTAGAGCCGTCTATCATCACTGAACTGAACCCGGACCTTATACACCACATTATCTGATCAAATCCGGTTCCGTGGTCAAGATGCAAAGCAACCGGAACCTTTGCTGCAGAGGCTGCCTCCCGGGCCATGGCCACAATAAATTCAATACCCGCATACTTTATGGCTCCCTGGCTGGCCTGCATAATTACCGGCGCTTTTTCAATCTCCGCGGCATTTACTATGGCCTGGACTATTTCCATGTTGTTGCAGTTAAAGGCGCCAACAGCGTACCCGCCTGCCTCGGCATCCTTTAAAAGATCATCCACCGGAACAAAAGACATATTTTCCCCCGACTCTGCCCGGATTACCTTGCACAGAACCCGGACCACCGGGTAAACCCCCCTCCGAATCTATAAATTTACACAGCCCTTTAGGTTAGAGTATATCTCCCTGCCTATAGTATTATGTTTGGTTATTGTGTCCGCCGCCTGACTTTTTGATTTTCCCCGTTCTTACAAGGCTATCCAGGTACTCAAAACCGTTTTTAACCAGTTCGATTTCTTCAACCTGACTGATCACCTGCAGGTCTTCCTCGGTCTCAGCATAAATAATATTAACACTGCCGCAGTTGCCACACAAAAGCTCAAGACGGTCCGAATATATTTTAACCTCAACCTGCCTGTTACCGCACTGGCAGTACAGTGTACCCTTTTCAGCCATGTGGTGAAGGCACTGGAGCACCTCATACATTATCTTGCTGCTGCTGAAAAAATCATCCCTGCCAAACTCATTGATGAGGATCTCCAGTTCCCTGTCCCGCCCTGACGCTATTTCTCTGACTTGGTCTTCCACGCCAATATGCCCCAATTCCAGGCCGGTATCATTGCAATACAGGTCCGTAACCCCTGGGGAGGACCATATTTCCCTCCCGGGCAGGGTAAGGAAGTGGTAGCCCTCACAGAATATACAGGCCACCTTTAAATTATAGTCCGACCGGTTTTTTGTACCAATCACGAGCTTGACCGCACCGCACGAACACTTTATGTTCAGGCTTCTGCCCGGTCCGGCTGAAAACCGCTGCAAATCCTGATACTCCAGCCTGCCGCACTGTGGACAGCGCATTGCCAACACCTTTTCCGTTTCCACGGGCACCGGTGTTACCTCCCTCCGTGATCATTACAACCGGGGTTGCGTGATTAAGGTATTTCCATATCAGATCAGTTCGCCGCAGCCAGGTAAAATCCTGTTGGGGTGCTAACCAATTTCCTTCAACTTGCCCGGCCTGTCCCCAATTTCCATCAGCAGCCCCTTGACCATCATCTTGACCTCGTTAAGGTCAAAGGGTTTTATTATGTAATGCTTAACACCAAGCTTTTTGGCCTGATCAACCACCTCCAGGTCACCATAAGCCGTCATCATCAGTACAGGCAAATCCTTACTTGCCTTCCTGATCTCACCCAGGGTCTCAATCCCGCTCATAACAGGCATTTTTATATCCAGAAGAACTAAGTCAGGCATTTCCTGGGACAACATTTTAAGGGCTTCCATTCCGCTTCCGGCCATTCTCACCTGGTATCCCTCATCGTTAAAGGCCTCAAAAAGAAGCCTGCGAACACCGTTTTGGTCATCCACTATAAGCAGGCCGTATTTATTTTCTTGCATCGCAACACCTCCGCTCCTATATAAAAATTCGCCAACTGGATAAATATCCCTTTACAATACAAATCACTTTGATTTTTTTAATCCTTCTTTTTTCCTGATTAATTTACCATATTCGCCAGGGGATACACCATAGCGGCCACCATCACTGCAAAGAATACTATGGCCAGCAAAATAGCGATGGCCGGTATGAGGGACACCAGAACTGCCGACCCCGTACTTAGCTGCTGGGTCTCCCTAATTCCTATAATCACCAGCACCAGTCCCCATATCAGCACGGCCAGCACAATCAAAAAATTAATCAGGTCGGCCATCCAGTTTCCACCCAATAAGGTGATCAGTATCTGTACCGGAAGGAAAAGAAGGGATGGCAGCGCAGCAAGACCGGTGACCACCAGCACTCCAGCCGCCCTTCCGGACCCGCCGGCTAAATCAGCCAGCAGGTGCAGAGCTCCACTGTACACAAACCATTTAACGTAGTCATACACCAGAGCCCCGGCAATAATTACAGGAACCATTACTCTGAACACTTCCTCCATGCCCTGGTCATAAACACCCGCTATGTCCCTGTCCATCAATTCAGAAGGCAGAGTATACCATAATACCGTCACTGAAAGCACCTTCACCAGTGAAAAAATAAGCACTGTCCAGCCAAGGGGCAAGTTATTGGAGATTCTTCTGAAAGTGTGCACCGGGTCAAAAAGAGTTCCGTATACAAGCTCAAAAAGACCCAGCTTTTCTCTGCCTGCATCTTCAGGTGACTGCAGTCCCTCAGAAGGAACTCCTTCATCGTCCGCCCGGTCAGCCCCGCCTTCCCGGTTTGCATCGCTGTTTATATCTAAAACACTATCCTCTGGATTGAGCAAACCAGCGCCTTCTTTATCTCTTTCCGGGAAATTGCTTTCCACCGCCAAGCCCCCTTCTATCTATTCAATTCAATTACCCACCAGAGGGCACAACAGGAGAAGCCCGTAATAACTTTCCAGGGAATTCAGCTTAATATCCCTTGTGCCGGCGGACCCGCCGCCCATATCGTCAAAAAGACGCCACCATTGCGTTCCGGGTTCCATATTGACGGTTCTGGGGCTTTTGCCCAGCCCGGACAGCTCCCCGGCCAGACTGATGGCATCGTAAAGGTTTCCTGTTTTATCCACCAGGCCGGCCTCCAGTGCCTGCCGCCCGGTAAGCACTCTCCCGTTGAGCCCGTGAATCTCCTCGGGGCTTATTTTGCGGCCTTTGGCCACGGTCTCCACAAACTGGCTGTAGGTATCATCTACCATGGACTGAAATATTTCCTTTTCCTCCCCTGACATAGGCCGGTCGGGAGAGCCCATATCCTTGTAAGCACCGCTTTTTATAGTATTTGAGTGTACTCCCAGCTTATCCATAAGGCCCTGGTAATTCTGAGCCTGCATGATCACCCCAATACTCCCGGTGATTGTTCCCGGGTTGGCCACTATCTTGTCTGAGGCCGAAGCAATCCAGTAAGCCCCCGAAGCAGCCGAATCTCCCATGGAGGTAACAACTTTTACCCCGGACTCTTTCAACCTTATAATCTCATCTGTTATTTCCTGTGCGGCGGCAGGGGTCCCCCCGGGACTGTTTATCCTTAAAACCACAGCTTTTATGCCCGGGTCCCCGGAAACGTCCCTGAGCTGCTGCATTACTGTCTGGGACCCGGCTATACTGCCGCTGAACAACCCGGCGGATGAGTAGTCCCCTATAATCATCCCATTTATTTCAATTATACCCACCATTCCCCCCTCCCCGGAGGAGGTTCCACCGGTTCTTCCTCCTTCAGCCCCACCGGACCCTTTAATCAGCAGTATGACCACCAGGGACAGCACCGCAAGGCCAACCACAACTCCACCAATCATCTTCTTCAGGGCCAAATTTTTAACCCCCAATTCTTTTGACATAAAAGTCTGTTATTTCCACTTTCTTAAATATGATATAAATTCTATCAATATTCCTACTTTAAGCCCCATTTGGACAGCCTGATTATAATATCGGCATATTTATAATATTCTTCTCTCTCATTTATCCTATATACGAAAAAAAAACCCAACGCTTATGCTGTCAGGTTAATATTTTGCAATGAATTTTCTATTTTTTCCTTTTTCCCCTGAATTTTATGGATGCCCCTATAAAATCCCTAAAGAGTGGGTGTGGGCGGTTGGGCCTGGACTTAAATTCAGGGTGAAACTGGGTAGCCACGTACCAGGGGTGGCCTGGCAGCTCAACTATTTCAACCAGGTAGCCATCGGGCAGAGTGCCGCTTATGGTGAGTCCGCTTTCCGACAATTCCTTTCTGTATTGATTGTTTAGCTCATAACGGTGTCTGTGCCGCTCATTTATTTCATCCTGTCCGTACGCCCTGTGGGCCATGGTCTCCGGCAAAATTTTGCAGGAATACTGCCCCAGCCTCATGGTCCCTCCCATTTTATCAAGCTTTTTCTGCTCGGGAAGGAGGTCAATGACAGGATATTCAGTGGCGCTGTCAAATTCTGAGCTGTTGGCCGCTTTCCAGCCCAGCACGTTGCGGGAGTACTCCACAACGGCCAGCTGCATCCCCAGGCATATCCCCAGGTAGGGCACCTTTTGCTCCCTGGCGTACCGTATTGAGTTTATCTTTCCCTCAATGCCCCGGTCACCAAAGCCGCCGGGGACCAATATTCCGTCAACATCATCAAGATATGGCTCCACCGGGTTTGACTCCAGTTCCTCGGAGTTAATCCAGCGTATTTCCACTGTGGAGCCGTGGTGCAGCCCGGCGTGCCGAAGGGCTTCAGCCACACTGAAATAGGCGTCCGGCAGGGACACATACTTGCCCACCAGGCCAATTGTTACTGACCCGGCAAGATTTTTCATGCGGCGGACCATGTCCTGCCACTCCGAGAGGTCCGGGGCGCCGCACTCCAGACCAAGGCGCTGAACTGCTATCTGGGCCAGGCCCTCCTCTTCCAGCATCAGTGGAACTTCATATATGGATGAGGCGTCTACTGCCTGAATAACTGCATCCTTGTCTATATCACAAAAAAGGGCCAGCTTTTCCTCAAGCTCTCTGGAGAAGCGCTTTTCCGTCCGGCACACAATTACATCGGGCTGTATGCCAATACTTCTCAGTTCCTTTACGCTATGCTGGGTGGGCTTGGTCTTAAGCTCGTTGGCCACCTTGAGGTAGGGAACCAGGGTAACATGAATGTACATTACGTTATCCCTGCCCAGATCGGCTCTCAGCTGTCTGATGGCCTCCAGGAACGGCAGGGACTCAATATCGCCAACCGTGCCGCCTATCTCAGATATTACCACCTGGGCCTCGGACTCCTTGGCCATCCTCAGCACCCGATCTTTTATCTCATTGGTGATATGGGGAATTACCTGTACTGTGGCGCCAAGATAATCTCCCTTGCGCTCCTTGCTGATTACCGACCAGTATATTCCCCCGGTGGTGACGTTGCTGCTGCGTCTCAAATTCACATCGGTAAATCTCTCGTAATGCCCCAGGTCAAGGTCTGTTTCGGCCCCGTCATCGGTCACAAACACCTCTCCATGCTGGTAAGGGCTCATTGTGCCGGGATCTATGTTTATATACGGGTCCAGCTTTTGTATGGCAACCTTGACGCCGCGGCTTTTGAGAAGGCGTCCAAGAGAAGCTGCTGTTATGCCTTTACCCAGAGATGATACTACTCCGCCGGTGACAAAAACAAATTTTGCCATGAATGCCTCCTGTATCTGGTAAATCTTTTTTTTCGTAACTACCTCTCATATTCTATCTGTGGACAAAGGGGCATGTCAACCTGGAACGACAATTTAATACTTTATCTGATACTCCAGCCCATTTTTAAGGCCACCACATATCCCAGGAAGATTCCCACAATTCCCGCCACCCCGGCAAGAGTAGGCGGAGCGGGAGCCGGAAGCCTGAATACTGCGAACAAAATACCCACCACCGACCCTGTCACCAGGGCAAGCAACACCTCTTTCATCGGTACACCCCCCACCGGTCCTACATTTTCTCAGGGGCTGACAGCCCCAGGAGCCTTAACCCGTTTCGGATTACCGTACGGGTGGCGCAGGCCAGCGCTGCCCTGGCATCGGTCAGCTCCTCCCGGTCGGAAATAACCCTGTGAGCATTGTAATAACTGTGGAAAAGCCCGGCCACCTCGTGCAGATAGCGGGACATCCTGTGGGGAGCCATATCCCTGGCCGAGGCCGCCACCTCCTCCGGGAATTCTGCCAGCTTGCGGATAAGCATCAATTCCGACTCCTCATTAAGCAAGGAATAATCTACCCGGCCGGGGTCCGGCAACTCACGGCCCAGCTCCGCCAGCTGCCTTAATATGCTGCAAATGCGGGCATGGGCGTACTGGATGTAAAAAACAGGGTTATCGTTAGTCCTGGATTTGGCCAGGTCCATGTCAAATTCCAGGTGGCTGTCAGGGCTGCGCATTACAAAGAAGTATCTGGCCACATCCCGGCCCACCTCTTCCAACAGCTCCTCCAGGGTGACAAACTGGCCTGTACGCTTGCTCATACGGACAATAACACCGTTTTTATATAGCCTGACCAGCTGCATAAGAATAACCTGCAGGGCCTCCGGATCATACCCCAGGGCCTCCACCACACCCTTCATCCTGGGCACATGGCCGTGGTGATCCGCCCCCCATATGTTTATCACCTTATGGAAGCCCCGCTCAAATTTGTTCATATGATAGGCAATGTCAGCGGCGAAGTACGTGGGCACCCCGTTGCTGCGGACCAGCACCTCGTCCTTCTCCACCCCGAAGTCGGTGGCCTTAAACCATACGGCGTCCTCCTGCTCGTAGAGGTAGCCCCTCTCCCCGAGGCGCTTTATGGCATCCCGGACCTGCCCGGACCGGTGTAAGGCTTTCTCGGAAAACCAGACATCGTATAACACCCCGAAATCCTCCAGGGTGTTTTTTATGTCGGCTATTTTTTCCTCCAGAGCGTAACTGACCATGACCTCGCGCCTCTCGCCCTCCGGGGTTTCCAGGTATGCATCTCCGAAACTTTCTATAAAGCCCCGCATGGTGTCGGTTATATCCTCTCCGTGGTAGCCCTCCTCGGGAACCTCGGCCTTTTTGCCCAGCAACTGCAGATAGCGGGCCTCCAGAGACCGCCCGAAATGCTCAATCTGGTTTCCGGCATCATTTATATAGAACTCCCTGGTCACCTCGTATCCGGCAAAATCCAGTATTGAGGCCAGACTGTCCCCAAGCGCAGCGCCTCGGGCGTTGCCCATGTGCAGCAGCCCGGTAGGGTTGGCGCTTACAAACTCCACCTGTATTTTTCTGCCGCCCCCTATATTCACCCGGCCGTAATTTTCATTCAGGGATAGTATTTGTGGCAGTTCAGCAAAGGCCCAGTCGCTTTTAAGATAAAAATTGATAAACCCTGGCCCGGCCACCTCCACCTTCTCCACCGGTGAATTTTTAAGGTCCAGCTCCCCGGTCAGGGCCTCGGCTATTTTCCTGGGGGCTGTCCGGGCAGGCTTGGCCAGAAGCATGGCCATATTGGTGGCGAAATCACCGTGGTCCTTTTCCCTGGGCGCCTCCACCACGAAATCAGGCGCCTCCACAACCGGCAGTATGCCTTTTTTCCCGGCTGAAACAAGAGCTTCTTTCATCAGCCCGGCAATCAGTCCCCGAGTTTTTTCAACTATTCCGCTCATTGCCTAAATACTTCCTCCTTAAAACCACATGCTTATACTGATATCCTTATCGGTCGGAATACAGAACCCAGAATTCAGAATTCAGAATGGATTGAGCATTCCTTTTATTCTCATCCTCTGATGGCGCCGCTTGTGGCATGGCCAACTACCCTGATGAGGGATGATATGGCGATTTTGTATATTATACTCTTTTTCCTGAGTAACCAAAAGGATGGAAAAAAGCCGCCCTTGAGCGGCGGCGCATTGAAATTACTAAATGGTAATACCTCCGGTCGGAGACAGAATACAGGAGACAAAATAACCCGTATCCCGCAGTATCGACCTATCAGGAATGCCCGGATGTGATTCTGAATTCTGAATTCTGGGTTCTGTATTCTGACCTATAAGTCACTCAGTATTAGCCTATGCCATACCCGGCAGCGAAGGCCTTCCTGTTTACATCCAGGAACCTGGCAGGCACCCTGGCGGCCAGCGCCTCCTGCCAGTTATCCTCCGCAAAAGGCAGCCTCCTGGCCAGCAGCCCCACCAGAACCACATTGGCAGCCCTGGCATTTCCGCACTCCCTAGCTGTGCCCAGGGCATCCAGCACTACTGTGTCCTTCACTTTTGCTTTAAGATAGCCGGTTATATCCTGAGGGTATTGTGCAAGGCCTGCCAGAACAGGTACCGGGTAGATGGCCTGGTCGTTTACCAGAAGGCTTCCCCCGGGCTTTAAGTAGCTCAGCCAGCGCAAGGCTTCCAGCTTTTCAAAGGCCAGTATTACATCGGCCCTGCCCTCCTCTATAAGGGGTGAATAAACCTTTTCGCCCATACGGACCTGGGTGACCACGCTGCCTCCCCTCTGGGCCATACCGTGTATTTCAGATACTTTAATGTCATATCCGGCAGCCTGGCCCACATGGGCCAGTATCCTGCTGGCCAGAATTGTTCCCTGGCCTCCCACGCCAACCAGAAGAATATCTATCTCACGCACCGGCCTCGCCCCCTTCCGCCACCAGAGCGCCGAATTTGCACACCTGCGTGCACAGCCCGCATCCTATGCAGGACACGGGGTCCACCGAGCATAATTTTTCATTTACAGATATGGCGGGACAGCTGAGCTTAAGGCAGGTCTTGCAGCCTGTACAGGCTTCCCTGTCCACCGTTACAGGAGGCTTGGCCTCTCTTTTAAGCAAAGCGCAGGGCTTCCGGGCAATTATAACCGACGGCCCGGAGGCTGCCACCTCAGCCTTGATGGCCTCGGTGAGCTGAGAAAGGTCCAGTGGATCAACAGTACTCACCCGGGTCACTCCCAGAGCCCTGACCAGCCCTTCCAGATCAACCCTGGGCGCGGCTGCTCCCATAAGAGTTTTACCGGTAGAGGGATGTTCCTGGTGTCCCGTCATGGCTGTAGTGCTGTTGTCCAGAATCATTACGGTGGTATTGCCATTATTGTATATAACATCAATAAGCCCGGTTATGCCTGAGTGCAGAAATGTAGAGTCCCCTATAACGGCCACCGTGCGCCCCCTCAGTTCCGGGGAGGCCTTGTCAATGCCGTGGGACATCCCTATGCTGGCCCCCATGCAAACGCAGCTGTCCATCCCCTCCAGGGGAGCCAGCCCCCCCAGGGTATAACAGCCTATATCCCCTGTAACTACCAGCTTTAGCTTGTGCAGGGTATAAAACACACCCCTGTGGGGGCAGCCGGCACAGAGCACCGGAGGCCGCACCGGCACTGCGGGCATATCATCAAAACTCTGTACGGGAACCGCCTTCTCCTCAGGAATAATCCCGGCGGCCATAAACCCTCTTTTTAATACTGCCACACTCAGCTCGCCGGTTTCGGGGAAAAACTCCCTGCCGGCCACGGGCAGGCCCAAAAGCCTTACAAATTCCTCTATATGGGGCTCCAGTTCCTCCACCACGAAGAGCCTTTTTACCCCGGCGGCAAATCTTTTAATCAGCTCGGCCGGCAGGGGGTAGGTCATCCCCAGTTTGAGCACCGACGCTCCGGGAAGTGTCTCCCGGACATACTGAAAGCTGATGCCGCTGGTAATAACCCCGACCTCCGGGCTGCCCTCCAGCACAAAGTTTACCGGGGTTTTTTCCGAGTAATCCAGGAGCCTGGTAAGTCTTTCTCCCAGAGACTGCCTTCTCATTCTCCCGAAGGCCGGCACCATCAGCCATTTGCGGGTGTCCTTTTGATAATCTTTTAGGCTCCTCTCCACACGTTCTTTAATCTCAACAAAGCCCTGGGAGTGAGCCACCCTGGTGGTGGTGCGCAGGATCACCGGTATATCAAATTCTTCGCTGATATCAAGGGCCAGCCCCACCATGTCCCTGGCCTCGGCGCTGTCTGCAGGCTCCAGTACCGGAATCCTGGCAAACCTGGCGTAATTGCGGTTGTCCTGTTCGTTTTGCGAGCTGTGCATCCCCGGATCATCAGCTGAAACAAGCACCAGGCCCCCATTGACCCCTGTATAGGCAGCGGTGAGCAAGGGGTCGGCGGCCACGTTTACACCCACGTGCTTCATGGTCACCAGCACTCTGGCGCCCGCCATGGCGGCGCCTATACCTACCTCCAGGGCCACCTTTTCGTTAGGCGCCCACTCAGCATATATTCCCTGGTACCGGCAGAAATTTTCCAATATCTCGGTGCTGGGTGTACCGGGATAGCCGGCCCCCACGGTGACCCCACTCTCAAAGGCCCCTCTGGCAATAGCCACGTTACCCGTCATAAGCTCCTTCAAATCCTGACCACCTCCAAATACGAAAAAACCATATACAAGACATTATACATCATTTAAGAGGAATGGGGACACACCTGCTGAAGTTTAGGAATTCTTTTTGGGGCAGGAATGTCCCCGATCGGGGTGGCTTTTGTTCTCCCCCCATTCCTAACTCCTAATTCCCATGCTTATATACTTAAAAGAATGCATAAACTATTCTGGCTCCTGGCTTCTGGCTCCTGAATTCCGACCGTCAAATCTATCCTAAAAGCTATTTTTTCCTATTATCAATAATCCTCTTGGCCTTACCCTGGCTCCTCTCAATGGAGTAAGGCTCCACCAGCCTTACTCTGGCGCCTATGGACAAAACACTTTGCAGCCGGGATTTTATCCTTCCCTCCAGGGCCTCAAGGTCTTTAAAGCTCCCTGTGAAAGCCTTTTCTGTAGGCTCCACCTGGACCTCCATCATATCCAGATAACCTTTCTTGGACAGTATTATCTGGTAGTGGGGGGATATCCCGTCAATCTCCATAAGCACACTCTCTATCTGGGAGGGGAATACATTTACCCCGGAAATAATCAGCATATCGTCGGAGCGGCCGGTAACCTTGCGCATCCTGGCAGTTGTTCTTCCACATATGCAGGGCTCGTAGCTCAGTTTTGTAATATCCCTGGTGCGGTACCTTATAACCGGGAAGGCCTCCTTGGTAAGGGTGGTGATCACCAGCTCACCCTCCTCGCCGGGACCCATGGGCTCTCCGGTATCAGGGTCGATTACCTCCACCAAAAAATGATCCTCATTTATATGCATGCCCAGTGCCTCAATGCACTCCCCGGACACTCCCGGACCCATTACCTCGCTGAGCCCGTAATTATCGGTGGCCCTTATCCCCCAGGCCTTCTCCAGCTCTGAGCGCATATTTTCCGACCAGGCCTCTGCCCCGAACAGCCCTACCCTGAGCTTTAAGTCTGCCGGCCCCATCCCCATACGGCGGGCTGCCTCGGCCAGGTGCAGCGCATAGGACGGAGTGCCAACCAGCACAGTAGTCCCAAAATCTTTCATAAGCATGATCTGCTTTTCAGTATTGCCCACCGAAGAGGGAACTATAGCCACACCGGCCTTCTCCAGCCCGTAGTGGAGCCCGAAGGCCCCGGTAAAAAGACCGTAGCCGAAGGTAATCTGGGCCACATCCTCGTCAGTGACCCCGGCCATGGACACTATACGGGCAATAAGCTCCGACCAGGTGTTCAGGTCCTTTTTGGTATACCCCACCACGATAGGCTTTCCGGTAGTTCCCGAGGAGGCGTGCAGTCTGACAACATCCTTCATGGGCGCTGCAAAGAGGCCGTAAGGGTAATTGTCCCGCAGGGCCAGCTTGGTTGTAAAGGGGAATTTTCCTATGTCCTCCAGGGTGTGCAGGTCCTCGGGGCGGCAGCCTTCCCTGTCGAACAATTCCCGGTAAAAGGGAACCCGGCTGTATACCAGGGAAAGTGTTTCCTTCAGCCTGTTAAGTTGCAGGTCCTTAAGACGCTCCCTGTCGATGCACTCGTGTTGAGGGTCCCAAATCATTGACTATCCACTTCCTTACATCATTTACTGTTATGCTGCAATCTGCTGTGATACCACGAAAGGATGAACATGGCCGGAACAGCCCACCTTAGCATATGTACCAAATAAAAAAACTGCTGCAAAAAATGTGGCGCCGTACACCAAGGCCGAGAGCCAGGGACCTATATCCCTGCCACCCGGAAAAAGCAGTTCACGCTGCGGGATTTTCTCATGCCTTTATACCCGCTGTAAACCAGTACGGCCACAAAAAGAAACAGCAGCAAATACTTGATGATCATTAAACTACCATGCTCCCATCCTGCAAGCGCTTTTTGTATAAAAATAGCTTTGCTGGGCGGGTTAACCCCCGCCCAACAAATATCTATTTCAACACATTTTGATATTTTCCCTTTAACTACTGAATATTTTTTAAAGATTTACCACAGTTTTAGGCCGAACACCGCTCCTCCTAACCAATGAGGTCATTCTGCGGAAGGCCTCACTCAGGTCCTCCATGGAGGCTGCGTAAGAACACCGGACATAGCCTTCGCCGCTTGGGCCAAAGGCGTTTCCGGGAACCACGGCCACCTTTTCCTCCATCAAAAGCCTTTCGGCAAACTCCTCTGAGGTAAGGCCGGTGGGGGTAATATCGGGAAATGCGTAAAAAGCTCCCCCTGGCTCGAAGCAGTGCAGTCCCATTTCTTTGAAGGACTGCATAACCATGTGACGGCGCCGGTTATACTGCTGAACCATTCTGATCATCCCGTCCCGGCCATTTTTAAGGGCCTCCAGGGCGGCCATCTGGGCAGTAATAGGGGCGCATAGTATGCCGTACTGGTGTATTTTGTTCATAGCCTCTATAAAATAGGGATTGGCTGCGGCATAGCCTATACGCCAGCCCGTCATGGCATAGGCCTTTGAAAAGCCGTTCAAAAGCACTGTTCTGTCCTGCATGCCGGGTATTGACGGAAAGCAGGTATGGCTGCCCACATAAGTCAGCTTGTCGTAAATTTCATCCGATATGACAATCAGGTCATGGCGCCTCACCACCTCGGCTATTTCCAGCATGTCTCTGCGGCGCAGCACCGCACCGGTGGGGTTATTGGGATAGCAGAGGAGCAGTATTTTGGTTTTAGGAGTTATTTTCTTTTCCACGCTCTCCGCCGTCAGTCTGAAATCATTTTCAACGGTGGTGGGCATGGCTACCGGCACCCCTCCGGCCAAGGTGGTTGTGGGAGCGTAAGATACATAGGAGGGCTCAGGAATAAGAACCTCATCGCCGGGGCTTACCAGTGCCCTTATGGCCAGGTCCAGCCCCTCGCTTACCCCCACGGTAATCATAACCTCCCGGCGGGCATCATAAGTGACTCCATAAGAAATATCCAGGTCCCTGACTATTTCCTCCCGAAGCTCCAGAAGGCCCTGATTTGAGGTATACATGGTGTATCCCTTCTCAAGGGAATAGATGCACCCCTCCCTGATGTGCCAGGGGGTGACAAAATCAGGCTCTCCGACACCCAGTGATATTACACCTTTCATTTCAGTTACCATATCGAAAAATTTGCGTATGCCCGACGGAGGGATGCTTCGCACTACAGGGTTGACTCTTTCGGACCAGTCGGCTTTATTATTCAAGGTGAAACCACCAACCTTCTATCTTCTTCATCATCCTCAATGATAACCCCGTCCTGCTTGTAGGTTTTGAGTACAAAATGGGTGGTTGTGCTAATCACACCATCAATGGTGGACAGCTTGGTGGCCACGAAATGACTTACCTCTTTCATGGTCTTGCCCTCAATAAAGACTCCCAGGTCATAGGTCCCCGACAGCAGGCGGACGCTACGGACCTCGGGAAAGCGATATATCCTCTCGGCTACGGCATCAAAGCCCACGTCCCTCTGGGGAGTGATGCGCACCTCGATCATGGCCGAAACCTTCTCTTCACCCACCTTTTCCCAATTTATCAGGGTAATATATCTCAAAATGGTTTTATTTCTCTCCAGCTCCCTTATCCTGTTCCTCACTTCCTCCTCATCCATTTTAAGCATAACAGCTATCTCGCTTTCAGTCAGCTTGGCGTTGGACTCCAACAAATCCAGCAACTCTTTCAAGCAGGGCACCTCCTTTACTAATAGCTTATACAAAACAAAAACTCCCGCCCCCACATAAAGGGACGAGAGGTTTTTCTCGCGGTACCACCCAAATTGGCCGCCACAGCGGCCCACTTAAGACACCCTTTAACGGGGGCTACCGGCGGACTTACTAACCATTTGGTTTTTAGTCCTGCAACTCCGGGGCGGCACGGGCTTTTTCATCTGCCAGGCTTTCACCATACCCCGGCTCGCTTAAGACTACCTTATCCCACATTCCCCATCATGGCCTTGCATATTCGAAATTATGGAAATTATAGCACGGGCTTTTTTCTCAAGTCAACAGGAAATCAGTAGTAAATGCTAAAACGGCTTGAATTCCCGGTCGGAATACAGAAGACAGGAGTCAGAATTCAGAATACAGTGAGGGTAAGAAATGGGGCCTTTTAAAACCCTTAAACCAGCAATAAATGTCTAAATCCTTCTAACTACTGGCTTCTGGCTTCTGGCTTCTGGCTCCTGGCTCCCGACCGTTAAGACAATTTACATAGTAAGCACCCCGCTGTTGGTCTTGATCACCTTCAGCAGCTTAACTTCCTCCCCGGTTAGCGCATCTATATAAACAAGGAAAACATCCTTTTCCAGCCTGCCCTGAAACTCATAGGTGAGCACTTCACTGTCCACAGTTTTAGGTATTAGAGCCAGCCGCCCGGGAGTAACATCCTCCAATTTGGGGCTCAGTTTCTCCCTGGCCTGGGTGACCGACAGCTTGGCCTGGGGCAGCTTTCTTTCATTGTGCGCCATCCAGTAATTGGCGGCATCAAAGCCCACCACCTGGCCGTTGTCCAGAGAAACGGTAACCTTTATCTGGTCGGGATACAGAATTACCTTCCCCTGGGTGGCCGCATAATTGTACACCGCCAGGTTATCCCGGACTTCATAATAGGTGGACTCCATCTCCTTAAAGCCCCGGTCCTCCAGGAAACTGCCCGCAATGTCCCCGGCCTCCCTTACTGACAGGGCAGCAGCACCGGGAGATCTTGAGTTGAGCATCCAGACAACCTTTCCTCCCCGGCTGGAAACACCCATGGAAATCCTTTCACCGTTTTGCGCCGGCCTGGGTGTTATATCCACCCGATGAACCGGAATTCTGCCGTTTACAGTACCGGCCACACTGGCGATATAGGTGGTATCCGGCCTGCTCCCAATAAACTTAAGGGCTATGTCCCTGGCCTGGTCGCCGCTGACCTGGGCTCCCTCCAGTCCTACGGGAGTCTTCTTGACAATATGGTCTGAGAAGGGCCCGTCATAAATAAGGGTGGGAAACTGCTGCATATTCCTGTCAATAACCTGAAAATTACTGTTGGCCAACTGGGGCCCGGCCCTGCGCAGAACATACCTGCTGTCCCTCCTCAGCTCACTTAAGGTAAGGTTGCCGCTGGAAAGATTGGCCTCAACATCTCTCAGCTCTCCATTCAGTGTCTGGGCCTGCTTATAAAGCTTATTCAGGGTCTGCCACTGATCGTCACTTTTTGAAGCCCCCCCGGCGGTCTGCGTAGCCAGGCTCTGGGAGTAGGCCCCCACCTGGTTTAAAAACTTGATGGTCCGGGCCACGCTGGCTTCAGTTACCGGTATCTGTCCCAGATTGCTCTGGGCTGCCAGGGACTCCTGCCACAGACCCATAAAAAGCTGGGCATCCTGCTTTGTTTCTTGCCCCACCAGAGACTTGGACAGTATCACTTCCATATTCTGAACATTATTCATGAGGTTGTAGAAAGCAAGGTTATACTTATTAGTCAACGCTGTTTCGGCAGCTTGGCGGGCTGCCATCTGCCCGTAGCCCCAGAGGGCCACCCCTGCCACCAGAAGTATCCCCAACCCCAGTGGAAAAAACCGCCTGTATTTCCTCAACACTGCAATCCCTCCTAACGGGCAAAAATATGCTGACCTATTTGCGTTAGTACCTGCCTGGACCATATCCAGGCATTTACAGGCTTATATGGATTCCAGAAAAAGGTTGCCCCATTGCTGGGATCAAATCCGCTTATGGCTGCCTGGGCGGCCCGGATAGACTCATCGGAAACCGGCCTGGTATACTGCCCGTTGGTAACCGATTCAAAGGCATGGGGCTGGTATATCACTCCGGCTATTGAGCTGGGAAAAGCACCGCTCTGGGTGCGGTTTATGATCACTGCGCCCACCGCCACCTTACCCGTATATGACTCATCGGCAGCTTCCCCCTCTATAACCCTGGCCAGCAGGCTGACACTGTTATTGTCGGAGACACCCCTGGCGGCCCCTGAGCTGTAGGTACCATAGGCCGACTGCCTCACTACCGGGTGTCCCAGTGCGGCCCAGGTCCTGTCACCCACCACACCGTCCGGGTTAAGACCGTTTTTCCTCTGGAAATCCTGCACCGCGGCAAATGTTTTACCGGAATAATAACCATCAATGGGGCCGGTGTAATAACCCCACCTGTTCAGCAAAGCCTGCACCTTGGTAACCTGTGGGCCGCTGCTTCCCCAGTATAAAACAGTGCTCTGCCCCAGGGCCTCGCCCCCCCGCCAGATTACCATACCGCTCACCAATAAGGCCCCAATAATAAGAGATGCTTTTATCACCCTCCGCAAATACAAATAAGACCCCCCCTGACAAATAGAGTTTAAAATATTTTGTCTTGAACAAGGTCTAAGTATGTACGAGCTTACAGGTATTCTTTATGGTCAGTAGACAGAATACAGGAGACAGGAGACAGAATAAACAGACCCCAAAAAGCAGTTACCAAAAGAGAATGCCGTTCACTTTAGCACTTTAAAGCTTTATATAGTTACGCTGATCAAAATCAAAGAAAAAACCGTCCGCCAAGGCGATAATCGCCTTGGCGGACGGCAGAAGGTTGACTAATAAGGAATACCTGGCAACTTCTGTCTCCTGTCTACTGTCTCCTGTCTCCCGACAGAAGCTTCATTCAGCTACTTCTCTTTTCCTTATACTCCCTGGCCTTCTTCACCAATGCCCCTGCCCATCCTGAACAGGACAGCGCATGCAGATGACTGTAGCAGGCCAGCACATTTTTATATACAGCACCGTCCCGGTGTCCGTCAACCCCCCACCCCCTGGTTACCCGGAAGCAGAAGGAAACCTTTTCCTCATCTATGTTTTCCACCCTGGAATGGTGAAACTCGTGGGCCTTTATAACCGATCCCCGGGGGAAGAAAGGGTTGTCACCCTCCACCTCAATAACCTCATAACCATGGCCCTGGGGCCGGTCAGACATCACCACGTCAAAGGGAAGACAGCCCGACATGCAGTACTTCCGGTCATTCCAGATAATACTGCCGGAGAGGTACATGAGTCCGCCGCACTCGGCATATACCGGCAGTCCGGCCTCAACACCATCCCTGACCGCCCGCCTCAAAATTTCATTGGACTCAATCTTTTCCGCAAAAATCTCGGGAAAGCCACCGCCTATATACAGGGCATCCACATCCGGAAGTGTTTTGTCGGTAAGGGAGTCTACAAAAACCAGGTCCGCCCCGGAGGACACTAGGGACTCAATGTTCTCAGGATAATAAAAAGTAAATGCCCTGTCCCTGAATACCCCGATAACAGGCCTGTCACCTTCTTCTGCCCGGTCCCCGCAGAAAGGTAGAGTATGGTAGTTCAGGGGGTCTGCGGAACTGGCTACCTCCATTATCTTATCCATGTCGAAAAAGCTAAGGGCAGCCTTTCCTATTTCGGTGACCGATGCCGCCAGCTCATCCCTTTCGGCAGCAGGGATCAGCCCCAGGTGCCTGTCCGGAATGGCAAACTGCTGCCCCTTGGGTATTACACCCAGCACCGGGATGCCACAGTACCTTTCAATAGCATCTCTCAGCATTCTTTCATGCCTGGGCCTGGCCACCTTGTTTAAAATAATCCCGGCCACCTTCAACTCCGGGTCGAAATGCATGAATCCGCTGACCAGCGGGGCCACGCTGCGTGTCATCCGGGTGGAGTCCACCACCAGGATAAGGGGCGCCCCGATAGCCTTGGCTATTTCTGCCGTACTGCCGCTGCCCTCTATATCAACCCCGTCAAAAAGGCCCATGGCCCCCTCCACCACGCCAATATCAGCGTCCGCTGTATTCACGGCAAAGGAATTCCTTATAGACTCCCCGGTCATCATGAAGCCGTCCAGGTTTCGGCAGGACCTTCCGGTAACCATGGTCATCCAGCTGGGATCTATGAAATCGGGGCCTTTTTTAAAAGGCTGCACCACCATGCCGGCACTTTTAAGAGCGGCAAGAATCCCCAGCGTTACGGTGGTTTTTCCCGATCTGCCGCTGGGGGCGCCCACTACAATGCGCGGTATGTTTTTACTTAACTGCATATTTGACGCCTCCGATCACAGCCACGGGAAAAAGCCTTCCCTCTTTAGCCTCTCCAAAGGGCAAAATAATAGGCACATTAGCATTTTAGTTTGCCGGCGGCATAACCGCCGGCAAACTTACTGGCCTGTGCCTTATCACAAAAATCTTTACTTAATTAAGCCAGGCTGCTGTATCTATTACACGCAACCGGTGGGCTTGGGCAGGCCTGCCAGCTTGCAGGAACCTTTTGCAGGGCCGGTGGGAAACAGCTCATAGATGTACTTCAGGCTGCAGCCGGTTTCCTTGCATAGTTTACGAATCATGGGTGCAATCTGGAACTGCTTATAGTAGTCCCTCAGGTAGCGGATAACTTTCCAGTGATCCTCGGTCAATTCGTTGATTCCTTCGCCAGGGGCAAAATATACGGCGCAATCGTCAGTCCACTGCTCGGGGTCTACCATGAAACCATCTTCGTCCAGTTCTACTTCTCTCCCGTTAATATTGATGTTCGCCATCTAAAACAGCACCTCCATTAAAATTTTTATATGGCGTATTTTTATATTCGCCTTTTATATATCCGAGGTTAACAGGCTTATTTAACGGGCGCCCCCACAAGCGCCATTAAAGACAAGTTCCCCCCATTTACAAGGATACCATTGACAGGGCTATTCGTCAATTACCGGACTGTGAAAATAGTCTTTTACCAGCTATTACAACAGCCTATTAAAACACCAGGGCCTTGCCCACCAGATCTATCAGACCTTTTACCTCCACACCAAGGTTGTGCTCTTCAACCATGGGATAGAGCTGAGCCTTACAGATTGAGCAGGGAGCACAGAGATATCCGTTCCCATTGGCGCCTACTCCGGTGGCCCTTACCAGCTCGGCCTTTTTGGCAGAAAGCTGGATGCGGCGCTGGTACATTTCCGGGTCGTCAAACAGTATGCCTGAACCGCCGCCGCAGCAGAAGGTCCAGTCCTTGTTGGGAGTCATCTCCCTGAAGTCCGACACGCATGCCTTGACTACAGTACGCAGGTTTTCCTGCAGATCGCAGGCCCGGGCGTAGTTGCAGGGGTCATGCAGGGTGGTGGGATGGTCATTCCTGGACGGGTCCAGTTTAAGCTGATTGGTTCTGATATAGTGTGCCACCTCGTCGTGTATATGGGTGATGGGCCAGTGCACAGGCCGGTCGGCCATAGTCGGGACGTACATCTTGGCCGCCCGCCAGCCGTGGCCGCACTCGCCCCATACAATCTTTTTGGCGCCCAGTTCCTGAGCAGCGTCCAGAAGGCGCATCACATTGTGGCGCTGGGTAAACCTCTGGTCAAACAGGAAGCCAAAGTTACCGGCCTCAGTCACCTTACTGGGAATAGTCCAGTTAGCCCCGATGTAGGTGAAGAACAGGCCGGCGCCCATAAGGGTGTACGGGTTTAGTGCAAAGTCCGCTGACGAGGGGATATAGATAATATCAGAATCCGGCTTGTCAACCGGGAAATTAACCTCTACCCCAAACTCATCCAGTATATCATCGGCAAGGAACTCAAGGGTGTCCACAATCCCCGGCCTGGGCAGGTTCATGTGGTTGCCGGTGTTCTCCATGGCGCCGCCGGTATTGGCGTGCAGTCTTGGAGTTATGCCCAGCCAGTGCAGTATCTGCCGTCCCACAAAGGTAACCTCGCAAGTATCAATGCCGAAGGGGCACGACCGCGCGCAGCGGCGGCACTCACTACACTGGTAGAAGTAGGAATACCACTCTTCAATAACATCCAGGCTGATGTCCTCTGCCCCCACCAGTTTGCCGAACCAGCGGCCTTCCAGGGTGAAATACCGCTTGTAGATCTTGCGGATAAGCTCTGCCCGGTTGGTGGGAATATTGTTGGGGTCCTTGGTGCCAAGATAGGTATGGCAGTTCTCGGCACAGGCCCCGCACTTGACGCAGGACTCCATGGCCGTCACAAAGGACCTGAATTTTTTGCGCATTTCATCAAGGTACTGAAGCGCCTTCTCACACTTTTGATCATCTGGGGTAAGATCGATGTGGAGCTTCTTCATTTCCTTTTCAGAAGCCCTGGCGGGCTGCACCATATCTTTGTATTTAGGCACTCTTTATACCCCCCCTTCGCCGGAAGGCACGCCGATTCCAGCCTGACGGGCCGCCGCTATGTCAACATTGGGAAGTCCGGAAGCCGGGTCCTTGTAGACACGGTTTATAATCCAGCGGTTGGCGAACATGCCGAAAACGTGCATAAGTTTACTGAACGGGAAAACCATAAGAAGAATCTGCACAAACAAAAGGTGCAGCACAAAAAACGGTGTTGTTATGGCAAGGTGATCCATCGGCAGAGGCTTTAGCATCAAAAGATGAGCTACATAGTCCTTTGCCGGAGCATAGGCTATACCTAAATCGTGCTCAAAAAGACGCATAATGTTGCCTACAACAACTATAGCGAGAAGGAGTACGAGCTGCAGGTAATCGCTTGTACCTGTAACTTCCTTGACCTTCTGAACGGTTAAGCGCCGAATAAGCAGGTATACAAGGCCTGCCAGCAAAGCCAGACCTGCTGATGTGCCCAAAAGGGCCGACATCTGCTCGCTGAGGTGCTCAGACATACCGAGATAGACAAACTGCTTGCCAAGGAAATATATGCCCACCAGGTGGCCGCCAATCGCGCCAAACAGCGCCATATGCATTAGCCATGCCCCTGCCCATAGCGGGCGGTCAGAACTGAAAAGACTGCGGAAGAAAATGACTTCGGCTGCGAAAATGCCCAAAACCTGGCTATTCCTTTGTGGAAAAGGTGCGAGGGTGATATTATGCACAATCCTGGATCCGGCCCACCGGCCCAGTCTGAATAACACACCAAAAGTAAATACCACCAGGGTGATGTAGGGCAAGATTTGCATTATAAAATAGGACAACTCTAACACCTCCTTGTGGTGCGACAGCATGAAATTACTGTTCCTGCACAGTTACTGCGCCACTGGGACATACACTGACGCATGACTCACAGCCGAGACATTCATCAGGGTTGGTCACTTCGGCCTTCCCGTCCACCATTTCTAGCACCGAAGCCGGACAGGTATCAGCGCACTCGCCGCACCCCTCACACTTATCACGATCAACCTGGACCAGGTACACCGGATCACCTCCTTAATCTATAAATCTAAATTATCATGTTGGTAGCCCTTCAAAACTCCCCTCCACAACAAAAGCCACCACCATAAATGAAACCGTTTTACATATATGAGCACTGTAAAAAAAGCAGCGCCACACCCTTAAATGACAGAAAAAAAACCTAACGCCCCAGGCTCCGGGTCGCGCGGAATGCACCTATAACTATTCGTTGCCAGTATTAATTTATCCTTCTGGAAGCATTCAGTTTTTTGCAAGTTTCGCTAAAAGCTCTTATTTTGATGATCCTGATTAAGAGGCATTAAAATAGAATTATATTTTTGAAATAAGTTTAATAAAGCCGCCACTCATAAGCGGCGGCTTTATTTCAAGCTACTTCGGACAGGCTCATGGTAAACAATCCTGTCAACCGGTCTGCCAACCAATAAAAAACTATTAGTTTTCCTCCAGGGTAACCGCGCCGGAAGGGCAAACGGACACACAGGTTTCGCAACCGAGGCAGTCAGCCAGGTCGCCCACTACATCAGCCTTGCCGTCTTTCATTTCCAGGATGGAAGCCGGGCAGTTTTCGGCGCACTCGCCGCATCCCTCGCACTTATCACGATCGACTGTTACGGTGTACATTAAAAAACCTCCTTAAAATATTATGTTTTGTTACTGTTATGTTATGGCCGCTCCCGTCCTTCAAACTCCCTCTCCGTTTCTCTCTAAAAAGTTATCAGCCGGAGCACCGCCATACCAGCCATCATTACCTCAAACCGGCAGTCCAAAAACCTATCCGTGCTTTCTCTTTTCGTTTATTCGTTGCTGCAAAGATTATTCCTTCTGCCAAAAACCATTTTTTTTACCGCGCCCACCCAAAGATATTTTAACTCCACCTGTCCGGATTGTCCACAGGATGTGGTTGCCATTATCCTTAAAAAAATACTCGAAAGCGGGCCAAAACAAGCCCGTCCGGGAGCAATTAGACATTTGACTGGTATATCCTATACTGATATAATAACGACGGTAATGGGCCATAACAGGCATTGTTTAAATACACGCCATGCAGGGGGAGATATAAATGCCTATTTACGAATTCAGGTGCCTGGAATGCGGAAATGTTTTTGAAAAACTGTTTAAAAAGCCGGATGAAGAGGTGGCCATACGCTGCCCCGGGTGCAAGTCGGAATCCTTTGAGCGGGTTATAAGCAGTACAAACTATAAAATGAGTATCGGGAAGTCAGGCAAAAGGCCCTCTGTGACCACTAAATCCTGCAGTTCCGGCAATGGGTGCACTACCCTGGAAATTCCCGGACCGGATGATTAAGCATGAAAAAGTTTTCGGATAAAGGATCTGCAGGAAGGAATATAATTAAAAGGCCCCAGTGCCCTTTTTGCGGAATGTCCCTGGACAGGCCCAGAGAGCTGGAAACCCGCCGGCCCGGCGAAATGCCGGTAGGCTCCTGTGAGGGCTGCGGGGCTGTTTATGCCTTTGATGCAACAGGACGCAATCTGGGGGCCACCTTTATTGAGGCCCTTGTATTCGGCTGCGATATGGACTGGGATCTTGCCTGGAGCCTTTCTTTAGGTGAGGACTACCTGGAAGCCATGTTGGAAAATTACGATTTGGAAAGCAATTATATAGTCCCCGGGGGATTTTTTGAAGGCAGAAAAATTCCCGGGGTGCTGTATTTTATAAGGCTGCAAAAGGATATTCAGGAGGCCACCGCCGGAGGTGTAAAAAGAAACCTTGACCGGGCAGCCGATCCAATTCCGGGATATGCGCCTGAAAACAGAGATTCTTTCAAGCGTTACACAAAAAAAGAAGTGGAAGAAATTGTAGCTGGCTATCAGGTAGATAAGCTAATGCAGGCCGCCGGACAGGATAAAAAGATTATCCGCATTCTGCAGAGGCTCTTGTGCTCAGATAACCTGACCCGCCTTAGATCGGCGGAATTTATAGGCCGGTCGGCCACCATAATTGCCCGGACCGATCCGGGTACCGTTACTGTTCTTCTGCAAAATCTTTTCGGCTCTCTGTCCGATACCGGGTCTGCCAACCTGGGGGCACTGGATGCCATAGGTGAAATAATTGGCGGCTGTCCCGATGTTTTTATCGGTTATATGCCCGCCCTTTATCACTTCCTTCAAGAAAGCGACAAGCGCCCGCAAGTGGTCAGGGCACTGGCCAGAATAGCCCAAAAAAGGCCTGATCTGGTCAGGAAAACAATATTCAGGCTACTGCCCTACCTCCAGGACTCCGATCCTGAAACCAGAGGCTATACAGCACTGCTCCTGGGTCACCTGAGAGCTCCCGAGGCCAAAGATCACCTTAAGCCAATAACCGGTGACGGGGCCGGGCTGAATGTTTACACCAAAGGACATTTTGAAAAAAGAACAGTGGGCTTCCTGGCCCAGGAGGCCCTGGAGAGGATTAGCTCAAAAGAATGGACTTCGGGTCGGGAGACGGGAGACGGGAGACGGGAGACAGAATAAAAATAAAATTAAGCCGCCCAATCTTTATGGGGCGGCTTTTATAATGGATTTAACAGTTCTTCAACAGGAGTTTTTATAGAGCCGGATACCGGGACCAAAAGAGACGCTCTGTCCAGTTCCTTCCGGCCCAGCCTGACCAGCATTTTCTTTGAGAGCTGGTAAAGCTCCCTGTATGCTCCGTCAAGATCATAGACAGGATATTCCCTGCCTTCCTGAAAGCCTGCCTTCCAGCAGGCCCGGACCTTTCCGCTGATAAGGGTGGGGATTCCGTAAACCCTGCAGGTGAGCGGCCTTACCGAATAAAGAGCGCATTTGCCCCCTTCATCCAGCAGCGGGCACCTGACCCTTTCCCTGGCCATGGATAGAGCCTGGTTATCCTGGTCGCCATCCTGAAGCCTTTTTTCAATCTCCAGCAACTCCCTTTGGGCCTTATCCACCCTTTGCAAAATCTCTCTTCTCTTTTTCCTGTCAAGCCTGCCAAATTCCAGATTCAGATACACCGACTCTATAAGAAAAAGCCCAAATATCGATCTACAGCAGTCGGAACACTTAATTTCACACTTTATCCGGTCACCATAGCCCTTTTCCATATCCTGAAACTTTCTATCCGCCTTTGCCACAAGCTCCTCATAATCCGTGATTATATCCCTGCATACATTCATCATTTTAAACGGTGGGACTCCAATCTCTTAACAAATTCGGGATGTGGCTGGAATCCTAATTCAACCGCACGATCCAGGTGCTCTATGGCCTTTGGGAATTTTTCATTCAGGTAATAGGCATAGGCCAGATTGTTGTGCCCCAGGGAGAAATCAGGGGCGAATTCAACCAGCTTTTCCCCCACCTCAATGGCCTTATCTATATTGTCTTGCTGGAGGTAGGCGTTGATAAGATTGCTCCAGGCCTGGGCAATTTCCGGGTTCATTTCGATGGCCTTTTCAAGGGCCTCGATGGCCTCTTCAGGCATGGCCATTTGCAGATAGGCAAAGCCTATATTGGCGTAGCCCCGGGCATATCTGGGCTCAATCTGCACAGCCTTCTGGTTGACCTCAACCACCTTTTCCAGCTCTCCCAGCTTGAAATAGATATAGCCAAGGTTTACGCAGGCCTCGAACATCCGCCCGCTATTTTCTATGGCCTCCTCAAAATACTGGATGGCCTCCCTGTACCTTCCCTGCTCCATGAAGAAAACACCCAGGTTGTTGTAGGAGTTGGCACAGCCAGGGTTTTCATTCAGTATATTTATTTGTTCTGCGATAAATTTATCAGCGCTCTGCGGTGTTTTCATGTGTACCGCCTCTCCTTCTGTTAAAGTTAAAGAGGCCGCCACCTTGCTAAAGATAGCGGCCCCTTAAACTAACTACAAATACTACTCGTCAGATCCCTCGGTGGGGTCTTCGGTCATGCCCCTGCCCTTCAGGCCGTACATGGTGCTGCTGCCGGTGGAGAAATAAATCAATACTCCCTCCATGACAAGCTCGCTGGCTGCCTTTTTGACTTCCCTCATTTTGGCTCCGGGAACCTTTTCCGATACAGCCTTTTCCATATCTTTGAAATAGAACTTGGTTTTTTTGCTGCCTTCGGCAAATTCCAGAATAGCCTTTTTGAGCTCTTCCATCATAACATCTCCTTTATACTAGGTAAGACCTACTCGTCAATACCACCTGCCGCCTTGGAAACTGCCCAGGCTGCATCGGTGAATTTGAACTGAGTGCTGGTCCGCCAGGTGTCGTATGCAAGACGGTAGTCGTCGATCAGGTGCTCAGTAAAGGGCAGCCCGGTCTTTTCGAAGAATCTCTCCCAGCCGATCCTTTCGGCCCAGTCGCCCAGGCGCTCGTACTTGTTGGCGCTGTTTGCGTAGGCGTTGATGATCTTTTTAACCGAGTCAACCACCTCGGGGAAACGAGGGAAGTTGTTCGGCAGCCAGGGCACAACCACCTTGGAGAACTTGGGCTCGCTGATGCGGTTGGAAATCTTTCCACCGGCCAGTATGGTCACGCCGTCACCCTCTTTATCGGAGAGAGGCAGGGCCTGGCACATGGTGTAGCAGTTTCCGCAGAACATGCAGCGCTCATCTTTAATCTTGACGGTTCTTTTGCCCTCCGCAGTCTTGTCCGGGGAGATGGCTCCCACCGGGCAGGCGGCGATGGCCAGGGGAATTTCGCAAAGCTTGCTGATATACTCATGGTCTACGATAGGAGGCTTCCGGTGATAGCCCAGCAGCGCTATGTCAGAGCAGTGCACGGCGCCGCACATGTTCAGGCAGCAGGCCATGGAAACCCTTAACTTGGCCGGAAGATCCATCCCGGTGAAGTATTCGAACAGCTCATCCGACACCGCCTTAACCATGGAAGAAGCGTCAGTGGCCGGAGTGTGGCAGTGGATGTAGCCCTGGGTGTGCACGATGTTGGTGATGCCGGCGCCGGTTCCGCCGATGGGGAACTTAAAGCTGCCGGAAACGTGCTTGCGGCTCTGCAGGTCCTTTTTCAGGGCCTCAAGCTTTTCCAGGCTGTCCACGAGAAATTCAATGTTGTTACGGGTGGTGAAACGGACATAGCCACCGCAGTGCTTGTCGGCTATATCGCAGATTTCCCTGACATGCTCAACACTCATGAAACGGGCGGCACCGCACCTGACGGTGAACACCTTGGCTCCGGTTTCAGATACGTGCACCAGCACACCGGGCTCCAGAATATCGTGGTAAGCCCACTTGCCGTAGTTTTCCTTAATAACAGGCGGGAAATACTCCCAGTAATGCCTCGGACCCAGGTCTGTAAGCCTGCCTTCCTGCGGAGTCTCAGGAATATATCTGCCCAGTCTTTCTAAAGATAATTTTTCACTCATTTACACTAACCCCCCTCTATCTCTTATGTCTCGTCCGATAATCATTGATATCCCGCTTCCAGCCGCCGGCAACGTCTTCTTCCTTCCAGAAGATGTACGGGTTGGAACGAGGAGCCCTGACCATTTGCGGCGCGGGAGGCAGTTCGAGAACCTCGATAAACTTCGGCAGGCCGATACGCTGAATCATTTCACCGACGCGCTCACGGTTCTTGCCTTCATCCATCCAGTATTCCCATATCTTCTCGATAACTTCCTTGATGTTATCATAGGGAGCCTCAGCCTTCATAAAGGGAACCAGCAGGGTAGCCATCTGGGCGCCGTCCAGGATGGGGGCCTTGGCACCGCAGAGCAGGCTCACGCCGGTATCGGTGCCGGGCTTCAAAGCCCTGGGCATGGTGTTGATGCAGTGCATGCAGCGCACACATTCCGCATTGTCTATTTTCAGCTTGCCATCCACCATGGCCATGCAGTTGGAGGGGCAAAGGTCAAAAACCTCTTTCTGGATGTCGAATTTACCCCAGTCTTTTTTGCCGTGAGCTCCGGCATTGGGTTTAATATCGCCGGCGATGTATGCTTTTACAGCTTCCTGGTCGATTCTAATATCATCTCTCCAGGTGCCGATGAAGGACAGGTCGGAGCGGGCGATGGAAGCCACGCAGCCGTTGGGACAGCCGTCAAACTTAAACTTGAACTTATAGGGGAAAGCCGGACGGTGCAGTTCATCCTGGTAGTAGTTGGTCAGCTCATAGCTCAGCTCCTGGGTATCAATGCAGGCAAACTCGCAGCGGGCCTTGCCGATACAGCAGGAAGGAGTTCTCAGGTTAGATCCGGAACCTCCGATATCAGTGTCCATGACATGGGTCAGGTCAAAGAAGATGGGCTCCAACTGCTCGGTGGTGGTTCCCAGAAGAACCAGGTCACCGGTGGAACCGTGCAGGTTCATCAGACCGCTGCCCCTGTATTCCCACAGGTCGCAGATGGTCCGCAGAAAATCTGTATCATAAAACTTACTGGCCGGCTGGTTTACGCGCATGGTGTGGAAGTGGGCCACTGAGGGATATTTTTCCGCCAGGTCCGAGTACCTTCCGATAACACCGCCGCCGTAACCCATAACGCCGACGATTCCGCCGTGCTTCCAGTGGGTCTCGCCTTCTACAAAGGACTGCTCCAGCACTCCCAGCAAATCTTCGGTGCCTTCCCTGTCAATCAGCATTTTGTCATCAGCAAGCTTTTTCCTGCGCAGGGCGTTGCGCTTGGCGTCGGCCACAAAGCTGGGCCACGGTCCCTTTTCCAGCTCATCAAGCATGGGGATTTCATGCTTAATTTTAAAATTTTTCAGTTCCTCTTCGGTGTAGTTTTTTAGCTCGGCGTCAGAGTATATTCTCGACTCCTGGTAGCTTATTTTCTTGACTGGTCTTTTCGGTTCAAAAGCCACTGGCGATACCTCCTTTTGTTAATATGGATTCAAACCAACTATGTTTTTCTTGTTCAGTTCAAATCCACATGGTTTGAGACTACCTGGACAATTTAAAAATGGAACCTGTTTTCCTCCCGCTGATCGCACGGGAA
Source organism: Peptococcaceae bacterium BICA1-7 (assembly GCA_000802095.1). Lineage (GTDB taxonomy): Bacteria > Bacillota > Desulfotomaculia > Desulfotomaculales > Desulfocucumaceae > BRHc4a. The sequence continues at coordinate 40,678 of JUEB01000002.1, forward strand.
GTAATTAAAGAAGGTTTTAGTGCTGCGTCATAAACTTCCGCCTGCACCGGGGGGCCGGCCGTCCCTCTGGCCTGCCAGCCTGCAGCCTCCGGTAGAGGTGCTGCCCGTTAACTTATCCCTATCCTCCACGCTGTTCTCTTTATCTGGCGCATCATCGGATACCAAAGCGATAAACAACCTAACCTCCCTTCCCAGCATTCATTCCTCCCCTGGCGGTACTACTTCCATTGTAAATCTGATAAAGCAATTCAATTTCGCTGCGACCAACCGGGGCCTTATTATGCTTAAATCGAGGGCAATTACTTGTCCCCGTAAAGAATCTTTCAACATTTTAACTAATTAATATATACCTGTCCATGGGTGGCGGGGGACTTAAAAACCTTCTTCACAAAGACACAAAAATCCAACCCACGGTATCCCTTAAACCGGCATACCCGGTTCGCTTTAGCGGTACTGCCAGTCCAAGTGAAAAATGGGCGGACAAAAAATCTTTTTCAATACCTGTATTCGTTACTCATTACATTATTCCTTCTAAAAGAGGTCATTTTTTTTAAATTAGGCCACTGTCTGCCTCTGTCAGCCCTGATGACGGGGTCTTGTCCCCAGTCAGGACAAACATCTGCAGACCTTCCCCAACCCCTCGTCTACAGGCATATTTTACACCACCCTTAGTGTAAAGTCCACAGGATGTGGCTGCCATTGCAGAGATGGCAAATCAGTTCCCAATGACTTGAAATTTTTAAAGGTAATTTTTTCGGCATTTTTTGGTATAATAGTCACATTCATGCGGAAAGGAAGATGAATTATGAACCAAAATCCTGTAGCTACCATTGAAATGGGGACCGGCAAACAAATCAAGGTGGAGCTTTATCCCGGGATAGCCCCCAATACTGTAAAAAATTTTATTTCTCTGGCCAACAAGGGGTTTTATGACGGGCTCATATTCCACAGGGTAATCCCAGGCTTCATGATCCAGGGGGGCTGCCCGCAAGGCACCGGAATGGGAGGCCCGGGGTACTGCATAAAGGGTGAGTTCACCGGCAACCGCCACCCCAACAGCCTGGAGCATGACCGGGGAGTCATTTCCATGGCCAGATCAAGCATGCCCGACTCGGCCGGCTCCCAGTTTTTCATCATGACTAAAAAATCCCCCCACCTGGACGGGCAGTACGCCTCCTTCGGGAAGGTGACCGAGGGCATGGAAGAAGTGGACCGCATAGTCGGCTCGGAAAGGAATCACCAGGACCGGCCCAATGAGGACCAGCAAATGAAAAAAGTAACCGTGGAGACCTTCGGGGTAGAATACGGGGAGCCGGAACACGCGTAATGCTTAAGGGTAATACCTCCGGTCAGGAGACAGGAGACTGCTAACAGGCACAAACACCAGGGTCGGGAGACAGGAGACAGAATTTGTCCAAAGCATTCCTTTTTGGATAGCTAATTTGACAGAAGGTCAGACATTAACAGGCATAAAAGGTCAGGCTTTTAAAATCTCCTGTATCCTGTCTCCTGTCTTCTGTCTCCTGACCCGTAAAACAATCAGTATCAGCCTTTAATCCTGCCTATGGAAAGGTTCACTCTGTAGTTGCCATAGGCAAGTATCCTGTCCAGCAGGCGGCTCAGGTCCTCTGAGGAGGCCAGGCTGGCCTCCAGAAGGTAGCATCCCTCCCCACTGGTACGGTGAACACTGATAATCTCTTCATTGCCGGCCGCAAAGGACTCAAAGGAGTGGTGGCCGGCAGTCTTCATATAAACAGTGATAAATGCCGTTATGGCCCTGCCCATCTTTTCAGTGTTAAGCTTTACCGTATACTCCTCAATGATCCCCAGTTCTTCCAGCCTGCGAATCCTGGCTGCCACCGCCTGGCCGGTGAGGTGAACCCTCTGTCCTATCTCCTTCCACTGCATGCGGGAGTTTTTCTGAAGGCAGCGAATTATTTCCATATCCGTCCAGTCAATCATTTAGCCCCTCTTCCTTTCACCGGAGAAGTAAAACCTCCCAAACTATTTCACCGCGATATGGCTGTTATGACTGTGCGGTGATAGTATTTAACCGGGAGGTGATGAACCATTAAAATAAGGCTTGTACGCCACGCCACCACAATTGTTATAGCCGGGGGATCAAAAATACTGGTAGACCCCATGCTCAGCCCTGCCGGGGCCATGGCCCCGGTGGAGAATTCGGCAAACCGGCTGCGGAATCCTCTTGTGGATCTTCCGGCCAGCGCCGGTGATCTAATCGATGTTGATGCCGTACTGCTTACTCACACTCACCGGGATCATTTTGACAGTGAGGCAGCCAGTCTCCTGCCCCGGTACCTGCCGCTGCTCTGCCAGCCGGAAGACCAGGAAAAACTTTTGGGAATGGGCTTTGGCAAGGTCATTCCGGTAAACACCTCTTTTTGCTGGAATGGGATAACTTTTACCAGGACCGGGGGAAGGCACGGCACCGGAGAGATTGGAAAAATGATGGGGCCCGTTTCAGGCTTCGTGCTGGAGGCTGAAAATGAGCCCCGCCTCTATATCGCCGGCGACACCGTTTGGTGTCCGGAAGTGGAATCAGCCCTTGGGTCCTTTCAGCCGGAAATAACGGTTGTCTACTCGGGGGCAGCCCGATTTAACACCGGGGACCCCATTACCATGACGGCCGATGACATCATCCGGGTGTGCCTTAAAAATGAGGGTACCCGCATCCTGGCGGTGCATATGGAGGCTTTTAACCACTGTGCCCTGACCCGGGAGGAACTGGGCCGCCGCCTTGAAAAGGAAGGGTTGTCCGGCAGGGTGATCATTCCAGCCGACGGAGAGTGGGTTGATTTCTCCGGAAGCTTATAAAGAAATACCCGCAAAAAAAGGCTGCCGATTTTTTCGACAGCCTTTCTTCCACTGGTCAGGAGGGCTCCATAGCACACTCCAGAATCCTGTTTTCCCAGGTGCGTATCTTTACTTTCCCGCTTTCCCTTCCGATCAGGTATTGGGGCAGCAGCGGTGTCTTTCCGTATCCGTTGGGGGCGTTGATAATGTAGGTGGGAACAGCCAGCCCCGAGGTATAGCCCCGAAGCTTCTCAATTATGGCCAGGCCCTCTTCCACCGAGGTTATAAAGTGTCCTGTTCCTTTAACCTGCTTGGCATGAAATATATAGTAGGGGCGCACTCTTATTTTCAAAAGCTCCTGGTTAAGCTTTTTCATAACGAGAGGATCATTGTTTATACCCCTTAACAGAACAGCCTGGTTGCCCAGCACCACCCCTGCCCCAACCAGCATGTCGCAGGCCAGCTTGCTCTCGGGAGTTATCTCCCGGGGGTGATTAAACTGGGTGTTAATGAATACCGGCGGGTGCTTTTTAAGCACATCACACAGCTCCTGGGTGATCCTCTGGGGCATGGTCACAATGGCCCTGGTGCCTATTCTTTTTATCTCTACATGGTCAATGCTGTCCAGTTCCCCGAGCAGCCAGTCAATCCTCCTGTCATCCAGCAGGAGGGCATCTCCTCCGGTGATGAGGACATCTCTTATTTCCCTGTTTTTGCGAATATAGTCAAGGGCGGCCACCATGCTGCCCCGGGGCTGGTGCCTGTCATTCTCTCCTATATTTCTGCGCCTCTGGCAGTGGCGGCAATACATGGCGCACTGGTTGGTAACATTGATAATGAGCCTGTCAGGATACCGCCTGGTTATACAGGGTGCAGGCGAGGTATATTCTTCGGCCATAGGGTCGGAGTACCCGGACTCATCCAGCTCTTCCACAGATGGGACAGACTGAAGCATTATGGCATCCTCTTCGGCGCCCGGGTCCATAAGTGAGGCGTAATACGGTGAAATAGCCCAGCGGTAGAGGTTCCCCACCATTTTTATCTCCCGGCAGCGGCCTTCACTGAGATGAAAAATCTCCTTTAACAATTCAGCCCCGGTTATCCGGTGGGCCATATGCCAGCGCCAGTCCTTCCAATCCTCTTCGGTGGCGCTAAAATGGCGGAGCAGACTTTCCCTGTTTTCCCTCACCCTGTCCTGCATATCAAAACCGGTTTTTATATAGTCCTTTTTATCGGTGTAATCACTGATTCTTTTTCTTAGTTCCGCCGCACGGGTCAGGGCTATGGCCCTCTTTTCCTCTTCACTGTGGTTGAGCCTGTCGTAGGCGCCTATAGACATTTGTTATCCCCCTTTCAAGATAGGCGGTACCTCTATGAAACCTTAAAAAGCGGCTTCCCAATACACTGCAAGTTAAAGCAAAGCCTACCCCACCTTTCAACGCTTACGAAGTTAGCTGACGGATTCGGATTGAAAGTTAACCCTACCCGATTCGGTCGTCGGACGTTTGGCGTCGGTCGTCGGATAAAAAACCCCCAGAGGCTTCTTGATGCCTGACGGCTGACTACTGACGGCTAAATCAGGATTCACCCCACTAGATTGGGTCCTCCGCTTCTTTTATAAAGAATTAAGCGAGAGAAGGATATGGATTTATAGGTACAACTTGTATGTTTGTGTCGAGTTGTCTCTTGTTTTATTCTACCATAAAAGAGGGTTCCGGGGCAATTATCTTATTGTGCAATATTTTGACAAAGTGTTTGCGCGGCAAGGCTTTGTCACCTCCCAAACAAAAAGGAACCGGCTGTGAGCCAGTTCCTTTTTGTTTACTTTATCAGGCTTTTTCTTTTGTGGCCTTTCCCTGGTCCAGCAGTCTTTTCAACACCTTGCCGCCTACTCCCCGGGGAAGCTCGGTGGTTATGACATACTCTTCCGGTATTTTGTAGTTGGCCAGCCTCTCCTTCAGGAATTTGAACATCTCCTGCTTATCCGGGGCATGGCCTTCCTGGGGCACTATGTAGGCCTTGACCACCTCACCCTTAAGCGGGTGGGGTGTCCCTATAACGGCTGCCTCCAGAACCGACGGGTGCTGGGCAAGAACCTCCTCCACCTCCCTGGGATATACATTGAACCCGGCAGTTATAATAAGCTCTTTCTTACGTCCGGCGATAAATACATAGCCCTCCTCATCCCTGTAAGCCAGGTCTCCGGTGTACAACCACCCGCCTTGCAATGTTTGAGCGGTTTCTTCTTCTCTGTTGTAATAGCCCTTCATTATATTGGGCCCCCTGGCTGCAAGCTCTCCGACCTCACCGGCGGGCAGCTCCCGGCCCCCGTCATCGATAATTTTTACCTCCATGCCCGGCAGCGGAATACCAATTGACTTGACCTTGCGAACCCCATGCAGGGGGTTGAGGCAAACCACCGGAGAGGCCTCTGAAAGCCCGTACCCTTCTATAATTGGAATGCCAAAGTCCTTTTCAAAGGCCCTTATAATGTCCCCGGAAATGGAGTCCCCCCCGGAGATGGCAAACTTTAGAGCCGGAAAGGACGCCTTCTGCCGCAGCTTAAGCAAAACCGAAAACATGCTGGGGACGCCGCAAAAAACTGTTATGCCTCCCCCGGAAAGCACCTGCAGCATCTCTTTGGGCATAAAATTGTCCAATATGGTTATGGTACAGCCAAGGTAAAGCGGCAGCAAAACGCATACAGTCCAGCCGAAGCTGTGAAACATTGGCAGCACCGCCAGGAAATTATCATCCCTCCCAAATCTGGAGGCCTCGTCCATGGCTGCCACATCTCCCCAAAGATTATCATGGGTTAGCATGGCGGCCTTGGGGTGGCCCGTGGTTCCGGAGGTATAAAGGAAGGTGCAGACCTCATCGCTTTTAACAGGAGGAAAGCCAGCGGGCGGGGCTAGGTTAATCTCTCTCTTTTTATCTTCATCAATAATAATAAGCTCCAGGGGAAGGTTGGGGAAATCTTTAAGCTGAGCGCCTATGGCCAGGTTGGTGATGAAAAATCTTGCCCCCGAGTCCATGATTATAAAAAACAATTCCTGGGGCGCCTGGAGAAGATTTAGCGGCAAAGCCACACCCCCGGCCCGGGCTATTCCCAGGTAAGTGTAAATAAATTCAGGGCAGTTGGGAAAGGCCACGGCCACCCTGTCTCCCTTCTGCAAGCCCAGTGCGCTAAGGTATCTGGCATACTGCTCTATATTTTGTTCAAGCTCGGCATAAACAATCTTTTTGTTCTGGAATACCAGGGCGGTGTGCTCCCCACCTGCTGCAGCTCTCTTATGAATATCCGAAATCATCAAGTGGCCTGTCCTCCTTCTAGCAGAATGTTGGCAATCTATTTCGACAAAATATTTTTTAATTCCTTTTATAAATAAATATTTCAGACAAAAAACAAAATTTTAATAAATTAGTGTTAATCTTACACTCTGCCTGTATTTGTAAGAGATCCCCCCTTAAACTTTTTATTGCTCTTTTATGTCTTATAATATAAAATTTCGTTAGTATTTTTACAAAAAGGGTTGATTTTTGATGAGTATTAAACTGATTACCGACAGCTCCTGTGATCTTCCGGAGGAACTGCTAAAGGAACACAACATAGAAGTAGTTCCACTATCTGTTACCTTTGAAAACGGGGACACCTTCGAGGAAGGAACGGAGATTAGCCCGGAAGTGTTTTGGGAAAGGCTCCGCCTGGCCCGGGATCTTCCCAAGACCTCCAGGCCGAACCCGGAATCCTTTGCCAGGGCCTTCAGACAGGGGCTGGAGCATTATAGGGCAGTAATATATATGGGCATATCCTCGGCACTCAGCGGAACCTTTGAAAGCGCCTGTCTGGCAAGGAAGATGGTAAGCGGGGACATACACCTCATTGATTCCCTGACCGGCTCGCTGGGACTGGGAGTTCTGGCGGTAAAGGCCGGTGAATTGGCCAGGACTGAGGCAAACGTGCAGTCCATGGTAAAAAAGATAACGGAGTACCGTGACGAGATGAATACCCTCTTTACGATGGACTCACTGGAAAACCTCATCAAGGGAGGCCGCCTGGCCCGGCTGCCGGGCCTGATAGGAACAGTGCTGGATATAAAGCCTATAGGAAAGGCCAGCCCCAGGGGCACCATTGATATACTGGAGAAGGTCCGGGGGAGAAAGAAATCTCTACAGCGCGTGGCCCAGCTGGTGGGGGAAATGGGCAGCAACCTCCAGGAAAAAATAGTGGGCATTAGCCATTTAAACTGCCTGCCCGAAGCCATCAGGCTTAAAGAAACCATAGAGGAAAAATTCCAGCCCCGGCAGGTGATACTTGCTAGAATAGGGAGCACTATGGGGACATATGCAGGAGCCGGGGGAATAATTCTTTCTTTCTAATACTGCATGAATTTGCAGTCGGAATTCAAAGGAATGGGGACACACCTGCTGAAGTTGTAGTATTTCATAGAGGACAGGAATGTCCCCGGCTGGGAGTCAGAATACAGAATTTAGAATGAATTTAAGCATTTCTTACCGCAATTTGGAGCTTGAAAAAACAAGGCTGTCCCGGAAGGGCAGCCTTGTTTTTAGTGGTATTTTTTATGCCGTCAGCGGGAAAAAATCATATACCAAAATCCTCATCCACCAAAATGACAGTAATCCGGTCTCTGTCAGCAGGCATCTGCCCTCTTATGACGGTATAGCAACGGCATATTCTTTCCGGTGAATTACAGTCGGTGCATACCCCGCTTCTGGCGCAGGGGGTGGCCCTGCCCAGTTTTTTGGCCAGGGCCGGGGCGGTATACTCCCTGAGCCTGTCCCAGGCCTTCTCCACATCTTCCACTATCTTGTTTCTGCCTGCCACCACCACAACCCTGTCCGGGCCGAACATCATAGCAGCCGTCCGGTTTCCCTTGCCGTCAATATTTACAAGCTCACCGCTCATGGTAATGGCATTGGCGCCGGTGAAATAAACATCGGCAAGCATTCCCTGCTTTCTCCTCCTCAGGTTCTCCCCGGGAGATATACCGGTCTCAAACTGGTTGATCAGGCTATAGCCGCCTGTCACAAGGGAGTCATAGATACCCGTTTCCCTCAGGGTTAGGGAATTCCCCATGCCCACCAGGGCCCCCGGAGGAATAAGGCTAAGGGCAATCTCCCTGGCCTCCTGCCTGTCCCTGGCCTTAAAAGCCCTTATGTTGTTCTGGGAAAGCCTGTGCATAAGTTTTTCCAAACTTTTACCCCCCATGTTGTACAAACTTATATTATTTATTTATATAGCGGCGGGGCTAATTCCTGTTATTAATTTTTATACCTCCCGCAGGCTACGGGAGGTACAAGCTGATCAACCATACTGGTTCAAAAGGGCGGTTACTACCTCTTTAAAGCTATGGGACCCCAATTTTTCCATCACCCTGTCCAGCTCGGTTTTTCTCTTCAGAGACCCCTCAAGAACAAATTGAATGGTCTGGTCCCTGTCCACCAGCACCGATATAACCTCCAGAACCCCTGACAGAAGCCCAAATGCCACTAATACCGACGAAGGCGCCAGGCTTTCCTTGTTTGAACTGCTGCCATCCTTCCCTCCGCCACACTTTCCGCCACCACCGTCTGCCAGGTCTATCTGTTCCATAATTCTTGCTTTTAATTGGTTGATAAAGGTCTCCGATAACATTGCCAGTCACCTTTCAGTCTCACGGGATTACTATGGGCCCCTGTGATTCAACCGGGGTAGAAATGCCTGTGGCAAATAGAATTACAACCGCCGTTGTAATTATGAGCAGAATATCATGCTGTATTTCTTCAGTGTTGGTAGTTTGATCTGCCAACGCTATCACACCTTCCCGGCTTTACTTATATTAGTATAGTATTAGCCCGCCTTCAGGGTGTGCCTTATTCCACCCGGGTTATTCCGTGTCCTCCGCCCGTTCAGCCGCAACCTGTCACAATAAAGACTTTCACAATACAGGCCATATTATTCTAATAATGAATTAAGAGGGGAAGGCAGCTATGATTGATTCGTCCAGACTACTGGGACTGATTATGAACATATTGAACCAGCAGGCCCAGGCCCCAAAAATAAACAGCTCCCCGGTAATGGAAACAGCTGAAGAAGTGATTGTCACCCTTGAGGCGCCCGGCATACAAAAAAGAGAGGATGTTTATTTTTCCATTACCGCCACCCGGGTGACCATAAGAGGAGTCCGAAAAAAAACTGCCGGGGCCCACCTGATATCGGAGAATGAAATATCCCAGGAAAGATTTGAAAAAACATTTCAACTGCCCCACCCCGTCCGGCCGGAAAGTGCCACCGCCCTTTACAGCAAAGGAATACTGGAGCTACGAATTAAAAAGCTCCCCGAAAAAATCTGGGATAGAGTATTTGTCCAGTTTCTTTAAGCATCCCCTGCAGGAATTGTCGATTTTTTTCTTGAAATTGTTATAAGTCAATTAACTGAAACGGGGATGTATAATTTGAAAAAAAATGCCATGGGCATTATCCTTTCCATCATTCTACCAGCCCTGCTGATTATTGCCGCGCAGGCCGGTTTTTCACGGCCGGCCCGGGCCGCTGAAAACAGTCCCATTTCTGTCTATGTGGACGGGCTTCCGGTGGCCTTCGATGTAAGCCCGCTCCTGCAAAACGGCCGCACCATGGTCCCCTTCCGGGCACTGGCGGAGGCGCTGAATATTGCCGTAACCTGGGATAACGCCACCCGGACGGTCAGGGCAGCAGGAGTCAGCACATCAATAAGCCTTCAAATAGGCAGCTCCACCGCCTACCGGAACGGAGCAGCCGTCACCCTGGACGCCCCGCCCCAGCTTGTCGGGGGGAGAACTCTTATACCGCTGAGATTTTTCAGTGAGTCACTGGGCTGCGGAGTCCAGTGGGTGGAAGCCTCCAGGGAAATTAAAATAGTATCCCCGGCGGCGTCCATGACGGTGGTGGGCTTTTACGCCCTGGGCGACTCCACCACCAGCAGTTGGACAAACCTGTTTGGGGCCAAGTTCCCCCAAACAGGACCAGGACAGACCGATATGGTGAGCACTCTGGCCCTGGGCTGGTACAGCCTGGACAGGGAGGGTCAGCTGCTGACCAAAAGCAGGACAGGCTGGCAGAGGCCCGATGACTGGGAAAAGGTTATGGAGGCCGCTAAAGAATACGGGCTCAAAACCGAAATAGTGGTTCACTCTTCCGATGGGGACGGATCAGTATCAGCCCTTCTGTCCAGTGATTCAGCCATTTCCACAGCCGTCTCGGCCATAGCCGCCGAGGCAGGCACATATGACGGGGTGAATATAGATATTGAGGGACTGGGCTGGTCGGGAAACACTGACCGGGAGAAATTTACCCGTTTTGCCGGACTCCTGTCCAAAAGGCTTAAAGAGTCAGGCATTCCCCTGACCCTGACCCTGCACCCGCCCAACAGCGCCTATAAGGGCTATGACTACCGGTCCCTGGGTCAGCTGGCCGACCGTATAATAGTGATGGCCTACGACTATGGAACCAGGCCCGAGCCGGTATACAAGGTTATTGAGGCCGTGGAGATGGCCAAGGCGTCAGTGCCTGCTGAAAAGCTCCTGCTGGGCATCTCAGCCCCCAGCGAAACTCCGGAGAGCATCGTAACCAAGGTGGGCATAGCCAAGCGGTACGGCCTGAACGGAATAGCCCTGTGGAGGCTGGGGCTGGTGGAGGAAGGAATGTGGAACAGCTTGAGGGCTTCAGTCCGGGCAAACTGATTAAAATAATCTTTCTCCTAAAAAGGTTTAGTCATAAAGAAGCCCCCGCCAGGTAAGGCGGGGCTTCTTCTTTAACTATTTTCTAATTTGAGGCAGTGGTAAAGGACCATGTTATTTCTTCATTTACGGTTCCATCCTGACTGCTTTCCACCTCTCCGGACGGAATAGTGAGAGTGTATGAACTGCCTGGATCCAAACCGCTGTATGACGCCGTCAGATAAATCCCGCTTGCAGTTCCCGGTCCCACTGTGCCGGGGCCTCCCGCCAACTGGACTGTAATATTGGCATTATCCACCAGGCTGGTGTTGAATTTGACCCGTATATCACCTTCCACGGGCCAGCTGTTTTTAAGCGGGCCGGTAGGAGTAAGCTTTAGTACTTTACCGTTTATTTCCACATTAAATCCTACCGGATCATCGTTTTCATCTACAATAGTAACATAATTTAAATTATTTCCTGCCTGTATGCTATCTTGAAAGGTAATGCTGATTATGCTGTCAGGAGCCACACCTGTCTGACCGCTGCCAGGATAGGTGCTGATCGCCTGAGGGGCTGTTCCTCCCCCGCCACTGCTTCCTCCGGATGAATTGGAACCGCCCTGTTCGGAAGTCGAATCCTCCACTGAATCTTCAATTTGATCTTCAATTTCCGGGGGGGTAAAGAGTATTCCGTTCTGTATTGCCAGAGCTCTGCCCTGCACCCAGCCGCTGACCTGCTTCCAGGCAGCCCGCTCTTCGGAGTTCATCCTCCTGGGACTTGAAGGCGGAGACGCAATTGTAGAGGAGTATCCCTCAGGCACTGTAACTGTCTCACCCGACGCGGTCAGTTCCACAGCCCCGTCGCTCACGGTGGTAACCGCCTTATTACTCATTACATCATTCATCCAGATGGTGCCCCTTACACCGGCCACGCCCCAGGGCATATCGACCTTTACCCGGACCTGGGTGTCAGAGGCTGTTTCCCACCAGGGGGCCTCGTTTTCCGCAAGGGTTACGGCAAGGGGCAGCAGTCCGGTCGAGGCCAGCAGCCGCCCACCGGCAGGGCTATTGTTAAAAGCGGTTTTCTTTACTGACTCTTCCTGTTTGAATATGTACCCGTAGGCCAGGGCCCCGAACATCCTGCCCCTGTCAAGCTGAATTTCAAGGTAGTCCACATAAGCGCCGGGAGTGCCGTCCTTTAAAATAGCTGCCTTACCCTGTATTTCTTTTATGGCAATCTCGGTGTCAGGCTCAAGCCTTAGCCCGGACCCGTCGGAAAAGTTAAGCTCGGCAACTCCTGAGACACCGGTTTTTATTACGGCCCCCTCTCCACAGGAGGTGGTCCCGGTTATATTCTCAAATTCCCCGTCCCTTTTTACCAGCACCTCTCCCTTAACAGCCACCAGTGAACCTTCCAGTTCCAGCCCGGGCCTGTCAGGACTTGTGGTCATCATCAGGGCCAGGCCCCTGGCCACCTGGGAGCGAGGGGCGGTAACATCGGGGGCAAAGTTATTTTCCTCCACCGTTTCCAGCAGACCGGCAGCCAGTGCGGCAGCAATTATATTCCGCGCCCAGTGGTTTTCTCCCACATCCTGAACAGCTGGCGGCAGCGCCACCACAGGCAAGGGGCTGCTGGTTAGGTTAAAAAGAAGAGCCGCGGTTTCCGCCCTGGTCACCTCGGTATCGGGCCTGAAGGACCCGTCGGGATAGCCATTCATAAGACCCGCTGCAGCAGCGGCCTCCACCACACCGTAGGCCCAATGGCCGGCTCCCATATCAGTAAAGGTTGCTGCAGGGGGACTTGTAGGGGCCAGCCCGGAGGCCTTTACCAGCATGGCAGCCGTTTCTGCCCTGGTTATACCGCTAACCGGGCGAAATGTCCCGTCCGGATACCCGGAGATTATGTTTTTATTAACCAGGTATTTGATATAGGGGTAGCTACTGTTATCAACCGAAAGGTCACTGAAAGCGGCCTCCTCGGCCAGGGCCCCGGCAGGAGCCGCCAGGCAGATCGCTATTAGCGCTAATGCCAATATCAGTTTAATATGTTTATTTATTAATATAGGACTTCTAAATTGAGCGGGTTTAAGTAACATGGCAATTCCCCCCTTCTCATTATCTACTGCTCATCAGGTTCCTGGACTGTAAATGTAAAGATATATTCTTCAGCCAAGGGAACGCCGTCAGTACTATTCACAGCCCCGACCGGTATGGTCACGGTGTAGGTCATAGCACCATCCGGCGTTTTTGACAATACCTCCGGCACAGCGCCAGCGCCACCTGCTGTGGTGAATATTACTGACGGGCCGTCAGTGCTCCAGTTCCCTGCTGCATCCCCGGCCTCTACCTTAAAGGTATACTGGGTGCCGGCTGAAAGGCCGGTTATGTTTGCACTCCGGGTATTAATATCAACAACAGCCCCATCCAGGGGTGTCCCGTCCCGATATATCTTATAGCCGGTAACCGCTACATTATCGGTGGCGCTATCCGTCCAGGTCAGCTTAAGACTGTCAGCGGTAATTTCGGAGGCAGTCAGGCTGCCGCCCGTCCAACTGGGAGTTGTGATATCAATTGGATCCTCCTGCCAGTTGCTTACAAATATATCAACATCCCCGTTGGTGTCCCCAGCCACCAGGTTGGTGGCGTCAGATGCATAAGCCACATAGCGCTCACCCGCGCTGATGCGCGGCTCAAAGCTATCTTCGCTGCCCGGATTGCCGAAGCTGGAAACACTCATCCTCCTGGTAGTTCCAGCTGCGCGATCGTGTACAAAGACATCCAGAGCCCCGTTACCGTCTCCTGGCACCAAGGTGGAGGCCTCGGTATAAAAGGCCACGTAACGCCCGTCGCCGCTGATTGTCGGCCAGAAGCAGTTAGCATTGGCCTGTGCCCCGAAGCTTGAAACACTTACTCTTTCCAAAGAGGTTTCTCCAGCCTCATCAAAGGTTCCGTCTACGTCCTTATCCCGGTCAAGCACGAAAATGTCGCCCACTCCGTTGGTATCTCCGCCCACCAGACTTGCGTTACCGGAATCAAAGGCTACGTAGCGCCCGTCTGAGCTTAATGCCGGATCACTGGTTTCTGGTACCCCGGCCCATACTGTCTGACCTGTCTGTAGGTCGTGAATGTAAATGCCAAAGTCCGTGATGCTTGGCACAAGGGTGGCAGCGCCGGTGGTAAAAGCCACATAACGTCCGTTGGAGCTTATTACGGGGTTATAACAGTCACTATCGCTCTCAACCCCGGTACTGGATACGCTTACCCGGGTAGTAGAGCCTGTCTGCCGATCACGGACAAAAATGTCCGCGATTCCGTTCGTATCATTCTCCACCAGGTTGGCGGCGTCAGACCTAAAAGCCACATACCGGCCGCCATAACTTACGGTAGGATAGTAGTTCCAGCTTCCTGGAGCGGCCTGAACTCCCGCTCCGGACACACTGATTCTTTCCGTGGTTGCAGCCCCGACCTCGTCGAAGATGCCATCTTCGTCAGCATCGCGGTCCCGGAGAAAAACATCTTCTTCTCCGTTGGTGTCTCCCGGTACCAGGTTTGAGGCTCCCGACGTAAAGGCCACGTAACGTCCGTCCGGGCTGATGTAAGGACACCTGCTGCCGCTGTTGCCCTGAACGCCAGTGCTGGACACACTTGCCCGCGTGGTTGTGCCGCTCTGCCGATCATGCACAAAAACGTCCATGGTGGACCCGTTGGTATCGTCTGACACCAGGTTGCTGGCATAAGAATAAAAGGCCACATAGCGCCCATCTGCGCTGATACTGGCCTCCAGGCTTGAATCGTTACCCTGGGTGCCGTCGCTGTGCAGACTAACCATCCCTGTGGTGGTGCCATCGGAAGTTATGGCTATAACGGTTAAATCGAATACCACCGTAGCGCTGGCGCTCCCCCTGGATATTGTGGCCGTAAGGGTAACCGTCTGGTCCGGGAGATCTGACGGCTGCGTAACCTGGCCGTCTATGCCGATCAGGTCTTCATCGCTGCTGGCCCAGGCGATGGTGGACCCGCACTGTCCGGTGGTGATGAGGTTAAGGTCGGAGGAAATATTGTCCGGCGCGGAGTTGTTATTAGCGATCATGTTAAAGGTCAGGCCCGCCTCGTCGGTCGCCACCGCCTCGGAGTCAAGAGCGAAAACCCGGCTGAATGCTATGACGTAGTTGTTTTCTTCATCTTGTGTATGATATGCAACCATGAATTGTGAATCGGTGGAATTGTTGGCTACTGTTGGGTCACGCTGGTATTCGTCATTAACAAAGACAGCGAAATCATTTCCCGCCAGTGACCCGCCGCTGGCGTTCAGCAGTTGCACAAATATATTATCCGGGCCGTTTCGAGTGTCTTCCCACGCCGCCAAAAATCTTCCGGAGGTTCCGTCGTAAGATACCGATGGATCATTCTGGTAGCCGGGAGCATTGGAAACGGGGTAATTTCCCCCGTCAGGGGAACCGTCCACAGTAACCAGTTGGGCGTATATGTCCGCATCCGATATGAGTTCGTTACGGTAATCTTCCCACACCACCAGAAAATTGCCGCTGTCATTGTCGCAGGCCACAGAGGGAACACTCTGATCGTTGACATCACTGGACACGGAGAAATTTCCCCCGTCAAGGCTTCTATCGGCATTTACCAGCTGGGCATATATATCGCTATTACCGCTGCGCAAGTCTTCCCACGCCACCAGAAACTTGTTGCTGCCGATGCCGCTGTAGCAGGCCACCGAGGGACCGCGCTGAATGTCGGCGGTGCTGGAAACAGGGAAGTTAACCCCCTCAAGGCTGCCGTCGGCATTTACAACCTGGGCGTATATATCGCCATTGCCATCGCGCCAGTCTTCCCATGCCACCAGATAAACCTGGTTTTCCCCGTCATAGGCCACCACAGGACCCGAATTTGCATCTGGGCTGTCAGAAATAGTTATAGTGCCTCCCACGGGCGTCCCGGTAGCAGCGAACAACATTTTTCCGTAAATAGTGGCGCTGTCCTCCCAGACCACAAGATACACATTATCTACACCGTAAACACCCTGTGCAACTGATGGATAAATCCCTTGATCGTCGGATACAAAAAAATCACTTCCGGACAGGATACCTTCTGAATCTACCAACTGCCCCCTGATAGACCCGCTGGCGGTATTCTGGTAAACAGCGAGGTAGCTGTTGCTGCCGGGGTCATAGCCCAGCGCGGGGTAATAGTTGCCCGGTGACATTGTCCCGTAGGCCGAAAAGGCCAAAAGAATTTCACTACCCGCATCGGAACTGCTTTTGCCTATTTCCTCCAGGGGGATTGCAAATTCGTACACCTTGTGCTGGTAGTCCACTTTATCAGTATATGTAAACCCAGGCCGGCCCCAGCGGGTCTCGGGCACCGACACCTTGAATTCTTTAAGCCCGGTGGCAGTTTTCACGTACACCTTGGCGTAGTCCTTGTCCCCGTCCATGGTGTTGTCGGGGGTTGTGTCAAGGGTAACGTAGAGGTTTTCACTGTCGTTCATGACCCAGCAGTATATCAATCCAGGTGGGTGCCCTGAGCCGGGGTAAACGTACTCTTTGAAAAAGGGATCTCTTCCGCTTACCTCGGCTATATTTTCGTCAACGGCTATGCCGGCCCGGTTTGAATCCATTTCATACCGGTAAAATACTGCATGCTCATCCATTTCTTCATAGAGGTTGGACAGGGGAAACTGGAATGGGACTTTGCTTATCACCAATCCTTCTATCCTGGCGGTGACAGCCAGGGAGGCACCCTCGCCTGCCGCCGGGAACTCAAGCTCTATCCCGCCCGAACCTACGTTTATTACGTCAAAGTCCTTTTTTGAGAGCTTGTCAAGCGGAAAACCCTCCCCACCATTCACCGTAAGCGGAGGGGCATCACCCAAGAAAACACTGTCCAGGTGGGCTGATCCCCCGCCCTTTTGGACCAGCCTCACTTTAACCGGATCACCGGCTGGCAAAAAGCCCCCCAGGTCTTTTTCCCCTTCCCGCAGGTACTTATCAAAGGGCAGGTTTCCGACCTTTGTCCATTGGGAGCTCTCCAGCAGATAAACCTCAAGCTCCCCGTTGGGCCTCATATCCTCATGGTTATAGGCCTTCTGCGGCATGCCCTGTGAGTTGACCGGCGCCCCTGCAGCAATCCCGCAGGCCATAAATAAAAGTACCATTGACATAATAGCCGCAAGCCGGATGGTTTTTAAAAAAATCATATTAATTTGCTGTCCTCCCTCTATAACAGATCAAGACTCATATAATGTTTTTCTTTATGCAAAGTATGGCAGATATTCTATTTAATTTGGATATTTCCTTCTTATATGTATAAGAACAGCAATAAACATAACATGATCGCAATATTACGTTAATCTTTGAGACTTTTCCCCATTTTTAAGATCTTTTGTCCCAGTTGGCCTGGGTTGTTTATCCACTGTAGAAACAATAAAAACAGAATCCCCGTGCATTCAGCACAGGGATTCTTTAAAAATAAATTCCGGCGACGATCTACTCTCCCAGGGAAACCCAGGAAGCGGTCACTCAAAATTGCTGGTAACAAGCGCTTATGAAAAACAGAATCCCCATGCATTAGCACAGAGATTCTTTAAAATTAATTCCGGCGACGACCTACTCTCCCAGGATAAATCCAAATACCATCGGCCCTGGAGGACTTAACTGCCGTGTTCGGGATGGGAACGGGTGTGGCCCCTCCGGTATGGTCACCAGAAAATCTATGCTTTTTTCTGACGTCCGACGTCCGACGCCTGACGACCGAATTCGCACCTTCAAAACTTCACAGTTCATCAAGAGAACAAAAGCGTTAGGATTTTCGAAGCTGAAGTTACGGGCAGAAAATTGTATCTATCCGGAATTAGCGTCCAGCCAATTCCTTCACAATCCAACCTCCAACCTCTAACTTCCAACCTCCATTTTAAGGTCAAGCCCTCGACCTATTAGTACCGGTCAGCTTAATCCATCACTGAACTTACACCTCCGGCCTATCTACCACGTAGTCTACATGGGGTCTTACTCCCTTAAGGGATGGGAAACTTAATCTTGAGGCGGGCTTCGCGCTTAGATGCTTTCAGCGCTTATCCCTTCCGGATATAGGTACCCAGCGCTACCGCTGGCGCGATAACTGGTACGCCAGAGATCCGTCCATCCCGGTCCTCTCGTACTAGGGACAGCTCCTCTCATGTTTCCTGCGCCTGCGACGGATAGGGACCGAACTGTCTCACGACGTTCT
>JUEB01000003.1 GCA_000802095.1 Peptococcaceae bacterium BICA1-7
CGGCACAGCCGCAGCCGGCAGCATCGGGCAGCTCCATCCGAGCCTTCCCTTTGCCCTTCAGGAAATTGAAATTTATAGCGCCTGCGCCTCCCTGATGTGGGCGCTGATCAGATACAGCAGCGGCAGCGCTGCAGGGGATAAAGTGCAGAAACTGGATATTGATGTGTGTGACAGTGAGGGTAAAGTTTGTGTGCGGATGAGGGGCTTTTCATCCAGGGTGCTGGAGAATGAAGCAGCTTTGGCTGAACCTGCAAAAGCTGTAGGGACACTAATGCTCCAGCCCACATGGAAAGAGCAGGCCATCGGGCGGGAAGCACAAGCTTCGGCCTGGGAACATCGCCTGGTAATACTCTGTGAGCCGGGCAAGGCTTCTCTGGAAAGAATGGAAAAACAATCAGGGGTGCGCTGCATTGCCCTGCAAACAGAACAGACCGGCATAGCGGAGCGGTTCCAAACCTATGCGGGCCGGGTATTTGAGGAAATACAAGGCATACTGAAAGATAAAATCAAAGGACATGTGCTGGTGCAGGTAGCAGTGGACAGCAGGGATGAGGGGCAGCTGTTCTCCGGCCTGTCAGGGATTTTGAAAACAGCCCGGCTGGAAAATCCAAAACTGATGGGGCAGCTAATAGAAGTGACCGATTGGGAAGAGATTGTAAAGATACTGGACGAGAACAGCCAAAGCCCCCTGGATAGCCACGTTCGTTACCAGGACGGCAAGCGGCGCGTTGCCGGCTGGAGCCAAATTGAAGTGCTCCGGGAAGAAGCAGGCATACCCTGGGAAGACAAAGGGGTCTACCTGATCACCGGAGGGGCCGGAGGCCTCGGCCTTATATTGGCCGGAGAAATCGCGCAAAAAGTAAAGGGTGCGGCCTTAATCCTCACAGGGAGGTCCCCGCTGGGCGCCGGCAGGCAGGCAAAGCTCAAAGAGCTGGAGGAACTGGGAGCCAGGATAGAATACAGGCAGGCAGACGTTACCCGCAAAGAGGCAGTGGAAGACTTAATACAGAGCATTCTTGAGCATTTTGGAAAACTAAATGGCATCATCCACAGCGCCGGAGTGACCCGGGACAGCTATATCCAAAAGCAAACCGGAGAAGAACTTCAGGAAGTCCTTGGGCCCAAGGTAGCCGGGCTGGTTAACCTGGACCATTCCAGCAGGGAAATAGGCCTTGACTTCTTGGTGCTGTTTTCCTCAATAGCCGGAGGGCTTGGAAATATCGGCCAGGCCGGCTATTCCGCAGCCAACGCCTTTATGGACGCCTATGCCGGGTACCGCAACGCCCTGGTGGCCGCACAGCAAAGGCAGGGTAAAACGCTCTCGGTCAACTGGCCGCTGTGGAAAGACGGCGGGATGGGCGTAGATGAAGAGACAGAAAAGCTGATGCTCCAAAACACCGGAATGATTGCCATGCGGACCTCAACCGGCATCCGGGCGCTGTACCAGGCCCTGGCCTGCGGACCGGATCAGATCATGGTTCTGGAAGGCAGGCTCAGGCAAATGAAGCAAAAACTACTTTTGACAGCGGCCCCTGCCCTATCAAAGACGGCATCCCATCAGCCAAAAGAGATCGATGACGGCGGTTTGCTGGATAAAGTGAAAACAGACCTGATACAAACGGCATCAGGTCTGCTCAAAGTTAAGAATGAAGATATAGATGCCGGTACCCATCTTAATGAATATGGGTTTGATTCGATCACACTGACTGAATTTGTCAATAAAATTAACCAGAGCCACAGGCTTGAAATGCTTCCCACAATATTTTTCGAACACCCCACCATCCATAGCTTTGCTGAATATCTGGTGAAAGAGTACCGGGAGAGGTTTGAAAGGGTCAGTGTTTCTGATTCAGCAAGTGAAGATAAAGCGGAAAAAAGCCCGTCTCCCGCAACACAACGTTCCAGGTTTGTCAAAACGGTCTCGGTGCCCGCTGCTATTGCAAATACGGCCACTCCTGAAGCCATTGCCATTATCGGCATGAGCGGCAGATTTCCCATGGCCCGTGATGTTCATGAATTCTGGAGAAACCTTGTGGAAGGCAGGGACTGTATAACGGAAATCCCCAAAGAGCGCTGGGATTGGCGGGAATATTACGGCGACCCTAAAAAAGAAGCCAATAAAACAAATGTCAAATGGGGAGGCTTCATTGACGGAGTAGACCATTTTGACCCGCTATTTTTCGGGATCTCACCCCTGGAGGCGGAATTAATGGACCCGCAGCACCGCCTGTTGATGACCTATGTTTGGAAGGCAATCGAAGATGCAGGGTACTCGGCCGGGAGCCTTTCGGGTACCAATACAGCCATCTTTGCCGGGACGTCGGCCAGTGGCTACAGCACTTTAATTTCACAGGCCAAGGTGGCAATAGAAGGATATTCTTCCACCGGCACGGTACCTTCGGTGGGGCCTAACCGGATGAGCTATTATCTAAATATACATGGTCCCAGCGAGCCCATAGAAACCGCTTGCTCCAGCTCACTGGTGGCCATCCACCGGGCAGTGAGCTCCATCAATGACGGGAGCTGTGAGATGGCCATTGTTGGCGGAGTCAATACCATAGTGACACCGGAGGCGCACATAAGCTTTAGCAAAGCGGGTATGCTCTGCGAGGACGGGCGGTGCAAAACCTTCTCGGATAAAGCCAACGGCTATGTTCGGGGCGAAGGAGTGGGGATGCTTTTCCTTAAAAAGCTAAAGGATGCCGAAGAGGCCGGAGATCATATTTACGGAGTTATTCGGGGAACTTCTGTGAATCACGGAGGACGCGCTAATTCACTGACGGCCCCCAACCCCAAAGCCCAGACTGAACTGCTGGTAACTGCGTACAAAAAGGCAGGAATTGATCCCAGGACCGTTAGCTATATTGAGGCACATGGAACGGGCACGGAACTGGGGGACCCGATAGAAATAAACGGGCTCAAGGCAGCATTCAAAGAGCTGTACCATAATGCGGGAATTCCTGAGATTAACAGTGATCCCTGCGGATTGGGCTCGGTAAAGACCAACATTGGCCATTTGGAACTGGCCGCAGGAGTGGCTGGTGTAATCAAGGTATTATTGCAGCTAAAGCATAAAACTCTGGTGAAAAGCTTACACAGCGATAACCTTAATCCATACATCCAGCTTAATGACAGCCCGTTTTACATAGTCCGGGATACCAAAGAGTGGGATCCCTTGCAGGATTCTCAAAGAAAAGATGTTCCACGCAGGGCCGGGGTTAGCTCTTTTGGATTTGGCGGTGTCAACGCCCATGTAGTAATTGAAGAATACATACCCAAAAATTCAGATCGGTCACAAATTAAGATTACCCCGCAAAGCCCGGCCATAATAGTGCTGTCGGCAAAGAATGAAGAAAGGGTTAAAGATCAGGCGCAGTGTCTGCTGACCGCCATCCGGGAAGAAGGCTTCTTAGACTCAGACCTTGCCGATATGGCCTACACACTGCAGGTGGGGCGGGAGGCCATGGAAGAGCGCCTGGCTGTAATCGTGGGATCAATTAAAGAGCTTGAAGAAAAACTAAAGGCCTTTCTGGGAGAACAGGATGGCATAGAGGACTTATACCGGGGCCAGGTTAAACGGAACAAAGATACCCTGGCTGTATTTACGGCGGATGAAGATTTACAAAAGGCGATTGAATCCTGGATAAGCAAGGGAAAATATACAAAACTATCAGATCTTTGGGTCAAGGGCCTGGCATTTGACTGGAACAGGCTGTATGGAGATATAAAGCCCAGGCGTATAAGTCTGCCCACCTATCCCTTTGCCGGGGAGCGCTACTGGATACCTGAAATGGAGGTCTGTGTGCGGATGAAGGGATTATCCTCGGGAGCGCTGGAGGGCGAAGCAGCTAAAATTGGCCCGGCTGAAGCTATCGGGGCTCTCCTGCTGCAGCCTGTCTGGAAAGAACAGCCCATAGCCGTAGAAGGCGGGGCCCCTGACTATGAACAGCACCTGGTGCTGCTGTGCGAGCCGGGAGAAGCTATGCCGGAAAGCATAAAAGCCCAAATAAGCGGTGTGCGCTGCCTCACCCTTAAAGCAGATTACAAAGAGATTGATAAACAATTCCAGGCCTATGCCGCCAGGGCCTTTGAAGAAATACAAAGTATACTTAAAGAAAAGCCAAAAGGTAAAGCGCTGGTACAGGTTGTGACCCCTACCCGGGACCAGCAGCAGCTGTTTACCGGACTTACCGGGCTATTAAAAACCGCCGGGCTGGAGAACCCAAAACTCATTGGACAGCTTATTGAAATGGAAGCCTGGCAGGATGCGGAAAAAACAATAGAGATGCTGAAAGAGAACAGCCAAAGCCCTCATGACAGCCATATCCGGTATCAGGGCGGCAAACGGTATGTTGCCGGCTGGAGTGAAATAGAAACTTCCCGGGAGGCAGGGAGTATTCCCTGGAAAGACCGGGGGGTCTATTTAATTACCGGAGGGGGCGGGGGCCTGGGACTGATATTTGCCGGAGAAATTGTAAAACAAGTGAAGGATGCCGCCCTTATCCTCACCGGAAGGTCTCCGCTTAACGGAAAAAAGCAAGACAAACTAAAGGAACTGGAGGCTTCAGGCGCCCGGATAGAATACAGGCAGGTTGATGTAACACGGAAGAAGGAAGTGGACGACCTAATACAAAGCATCCGGGAGATTTACGGAAGCCTTGATGGAATCATTCACAGCGCCGGAGTAATCAAAGACAGCTTGATCATCAAAAAGACAAAAGAAGAGTTCAAAGAAGTGCTGGCCCCCAAGGTTACAGGGCTGGTAAACCTGGACGGCGCAAGCAAGGGCTTAAGCCTTGATTTCTTCATCTTCTTCTCTTCAGGGGCGGGGGCCTCAGGCAATCCCGGCCAGGCCGACTACGCAGCCGCCAACGCCTTTATGGACGCCTATGCCAGGTACCGCAGCGCCCTGGCTGAG
Organism: Peptococcaceae bacterium BICA1-7; assembly: GCA_000802095.1. GTDB lineage: Bacteria > Bacillota > Desulfotomaculia > Desulfotomaculales > Desulfocucumaceae > BRHc4a. The sequence continues at coordinate 4,919 of JUEB01000003.1, forward strand.
TCAGGGCGGAGGCAGGGTAAAACGCTGTCCATCAACTGGCCGCTATGGAGAGAAGGCGGGATGCGCGTAGATGAAGAGACCGAAAAGATGATGATGAAGAGCATGGGCATGGCCGCCATGCAGACCTCAACCGGAATCAGGGCATTTTATCAGGGATTTGCCTTAGCGCAAAACCGGGTGATGGTAATTGAAGGCCGGCTGCAAAGGCTAAAAGATATATTATTAAAGTCCTCATCAAAAGCCAATAAGAATATAGAAAGAGAACCGATTCCCAAGGTGGACCCGGAACTGCTTCGGGAAAAAACCCTACATCAGCTTAAAGCGCTGTTTGGAAGCATCACCAAGTTGAGCACGGCTAAAATTGACGCCGAAAGCCTTTTGGAAAACTATGGAATCAATTCAATCATAATTACCCGGATCAACCAAGAACTTTCCATCATTTTTGGAGAATTATCAAAAACACTATTTTTTGAATACCAGACCCTGAGGGACTTAACAGAATACTTTGTTACAGAGCATCCAAAAGAGTGTATAAAGTGGGCCGGGATCGCGGTAAGTGAACATTCAATTCCTGAGGCGGCGCCAACAGTATTGCAATCTAATGATGAATTTCCCTCGCTGACGTCATTTAAAGCTACCATGAATACAAATAGATGTACCCCGGTTATGAATTTGGGCAGTAAAGCCCGGGAGCCTATTGCCATCATCGGCATTAGCGGGCGATATCCAGAAGCAGATAATCTAAGAGAGTATTGGGAAAATATAAAAGCAGGCCAGGACTGTATCACAGAAATTCCGAAAGAGCGGTGGCCGCTGGAGGGATTCTATAATCCCAACCCGGAAGAAGCAGTGGCGCAGGGGAAAAGCTATTGTAAGTGGGGAGGTTTTGTAAAAGGGTTTGCCGGCTTTGACCCTTTATTCTTCAACATTTCGCCCCGGGAAGCGCTTAATATGGACCCCCAGGAGCGGCTGTTTATTGAAGCCTGTTGGGAAGTGTTAGAGGATGCGGCCTACACCAGGGAGCAGCTGGCAGCGCAATATAACCGGCGGGTCGGAGTCTTTGCGGGGATCACTAAAACAGGTTTTGACTTATATGGCCCCCATTTTTGGAAGCAGGGCGAGCAGCTATTCCCCCGCACTTCGTTTGGATCATTAGCCAATAGGGTTTCTTATCTTTTTAATCTACAAGGGCCCAGCATGCCCATTGACACCATGTGCTCCTCCTCACTAACCGCGATCCACGAAGCCTGTGAACATATTCTCCGGGGAGAGTGCGAAATGGCCATCGCAGGCGGGGTAAACCTGTATCTCCACCCTTCAAATTATATTGCGCTATGCGGGGCGCAGATGCTGTCAGCAGATGGAAAATGTAAAAGCTTTGGACAGGGCGGCAATGGATTTGTGCCTGGAGAAGGAGTGGGAGCAGTATTACTGAAACGGTTGTCCCGGGCGATAGCCGAAGAGGATCATATTTATGGAGTGATCCGGGGCACAAGCATCAATCATGGCGGAAAAACCAATGGATATACGGTGCCCAATCCAACAGCCCAGGGAGAACTCATTCGGGAGGCACTGGACAAAGCAGGAGTAGACGCCAGGGCAATCAGCTATATAGAAGCTCACGGGACGGGGACAGAGCTTGGCGATCCCATAGAGATTACCGGGCTTACCCAGGCCTTCCGAAAAGATACCCGGGACCAGGGGTACTGCGCTATTGGCTCTGTGAAGTCAAATATTGGCCATTTGGAAGCAGCTGCAGGGGTTGCGGGGCTTACCAAAATTGTATTGCAAATGAAACACCAAAAGATTGCTCCAAGCCTGCATGCAAAAGACTCAAATACTAACATTAACTTTGCCAAAACCCCCTTTGTGATTAACCAGGAACTGACGGAGTGGAAGAGGCCTGTGATTGATATAAATGGGGAAGCAAGAGAGTATCCAAGGATAGCCGGAATCTCGTCCTTTGGCGCCGGAGGGGCGAACGCCCACTTAATTATAGAGGAATATACACCCCCGGGCCAGGCGATGGCCAACATAACGGTAACCCCGCAGAGCCCGGCAATAATCGTGCTGTCGGCAAAAAATGAAGAGAGGCTTAAAAATCAGGCGAAGCGGCTGCTGGCCGTCGTCCGGGAAGAAGAATTTTCAGGCACAAGCCTTGCCGATATGGCCTACACACTGCAGGTAGGGCGGGAGGCCATGGAAGAGCGCCTGGCTGTAATCGCGGGATCAATAAAAGAGCTTGAAGAAAAACTAAATGCCTTCCTGGAAGAGCAGGATGGAATAGAAGACTTATACAGGGGGCAGGTAAAGCGCAATAAAGAGACATTTTCGGTATTTACAGCGGATGAAGATATGGCAAACACTATTGACGCCTGGATAACAAAAGGAAAGTACGCAAAGCTTGTGAACCTTTGGGTCAAGGGACTGGTATTTGACTGGAACAGGCTATATGGAGATAAAAAACCCAGCCGGATAAGCCTGCCCACCTATCCCTTTGCTAAAGAGCGCTACTGGATACCTGAAATGAAGGCCGGGCCTTCCGGCGGAGCAGCAGCTACACCAGTTTGTATTCCAATGAAAGGATTGCCAAACCGAGTACCGGAAGGAGAGATCGAAACCGGCGCTGTGATTGATGCTATTGATGCTGTTGATGCAGAAGCCTTCGGCGAGCCGCCTGTTGGAACAATAATGCTGACTCCGGTATGGGATCTAGTTTATGCCAAAAAGGGGGAAACATTTTCACCCCCAACAGAACAGGTTGTAATTATGGGAGGAACTAAAGACAACAGGGAAACTATTAAAAATTACTATCCAAAGGCCGGTTTAATTAAAATTCTGCCGGGTGATACCATAGATCAGATAACAGAAAAACTTAAAGGGCACGGTAGTATCGATCATATTGTGTGGATTGCTCCCTATAACCCTTTAGAATCTGTGGCAGATGACACATTAATTGAAGGACAGAATCAGGGTGTGCTCCAGTTTTTCAGAATAATAAAAGCCCTTCTTGGTTTGGGCTATGGAACCAGGGATGTAAGCTTAACTGTGATCACCATGCAGGCACAGTTCATCGGTAAACGCGATAAGGTGAACCCAACTCACGCCAGTATTCACGGTTTTGTCGGTTCGATGAAAAAGGAATATCCAGGCTGGAGGGTTCGGCTGGTTGATCTGGAAGCGGGTTGTGATTGGCCGGTTAATGATATATTCACTCTGCCTGGAGATGCCCGGGGAAATGCCTGGGCCTACAGAGGCGGAGAGTGGTATCGGCAACAGCTGATTCCAGTGCATTACCCCCAGTTAAATAAGACATTGTATAAATTCGGGGGGGTGTATGTAGTAATCGGGGGCGCGGGCGGCATTGGGGAGGCCTGGAGCGAATATATGATGCGATCCTATCAGGCGCGGATTATATGGATTGGACGCCGGCATAAGGACGAAGCCATCCAGGCCAAATTGGACAGGCTTTCGGCCTTTGGGCCTGCGCCCTACTACATTACAGCGGACGCAACCGATAGAAAGGACCTTCACCGGGCCCATGAAGAGATCAAAAAGATATATTCAAAGATTGACGGGTTGATTCATTCAGTTATCTTGTTATTGGATAAAAGCCTGGCGAATATGGAAGAGGAGCGCTTCCATGCAGGGCTTGCTGCTAAAGTTGATGTAAGTGTCCGTATTGCTCAGGTTTTTCAGAAGGAATCCTTAGATTTTGTATTGTTTTTTAGTTCACTCCAATCATATTCAAAATCACCAGGACAAAGTAACTATGCTTCTGGCTGCACATTTAAGGACGCATTTGCACACCGGCTCTCTCAGGAATGGCCCTGCACGGTGAAAGTGATGAACTGGGGCTATTGGGGCAGTGTAGGGGTTGTTGCTAATAAGGCTTATCAGGACAGGATGGCCCAGGCAGGCTTAGGGTCCATTGAGCCTCCAGAAGCCATGGAGGCCCTGGAGACACTGCTTGCCGGACCTATGTCTCAAATTGCGTTTTTAAAAACTGTAAGGCCATTGGACCTGGATTGAATAGTTAAATATAAAGGAAAGATATAGGAGTAGAATTATGAACAAACATTTTGAAGTTACCACAAAAGAAATAATTGATATTTACCCGGAGAACTTTTCCTCTGTTATGCAAAACATTATTTCAGAACAATACCTGCAGATTCAAAACAGTGCAAAACCGGAAATGAGCCGGTATGTTAAGGAGATGGAAGAGCTTCTTGGCGGGTTGCTCTGGAGTCAATTGCAGTCTGCCGGGCTGTTTACTGAAAATAATTCGGTTATTTATGACCTTAAAGCAAAAATAGGGCTGCGTGATTTATATAATCGGTGGTTTGAAGAAAGTATCGCAGTGTTGGCACGGAATAATTATCTCCAAAGCGATGGGCTATCCTGCACGGTGACCGATACGGTACCGGTGAATGTGGACAGTGTATGGGAAGAATGGGAGCAAAAAAAGGGCCTATGGATGAAAGATCCCAATATAAGGGCCAGAATGGTTTTGGTGGAGGCAGCACTGCGGGCTTTGCCGGAAATTCTTAAAGGTAAAGTACCGGCCACAGATATACTATTTCCCAATTCCTCCCTGGAATTGGTTGAAGGGATATACAAGAGTAACCCGGTTGCAGATTATTTTAATGAAGCTCTGGCGAATATTATAGTTACTTATATTCAAGAACTTATAAAGCAAGATCCTTCGGCGTCAGTTCGAATTCTTGAAATTGGCGCAGGCACTGGAGGGACCAGTGCTATGGTCTTCCAAAAAGTAAAGCCTTATCAGGAGCATATTAAAGAGTATTGCTATACGGATATTTCCAAAGCTTTTCTTATGCATGCCGAAAAAGAGTATGGGCCGGAGAATTCCTATCTGACTTATAAAATTTTTAATGTGGAGGAGGCCATTGCCGGGCAAGGGATACAGGCAGGCGGATATGATATTGTAATTGCAGCTAATGTGTTGCACGCCACCAAAAGCATTAAACAAACCTTACGTAATGCTAAAGCAGCAATTAAGAAAAATGGAATAATTGTATTAAACGAGATGAGCTGTAATTCATTGTTTACCCACCTGACCTTTGGTCTTTTGGAGGGATGGTGGCTGTACCAAGATGCTAAACTGCGCATTCCCGGCTGTCCCGGATTATACAGTGAAACCTGGCGCGGGGTACTGGAAAGTGAAGGATTCCGGTCGGTTTACTTTCCGGTACAGGGGGCTCATGAATTGGGGCAGCAGATTATTGTGGCTGAAAGTGACGGGGTAGTCCGAAAAAAACAAGAGTGGGTCTCGGGAAGAACGGATGTAAAGCATGGCAGCGGGGTGGGACGTTCAGCTATAAGCAAAATTTCATCAAAAGATAAGCACCTCACCATACTGAAAACAAAGCGTGCTTATAGTGGGGCCGATGTTACCGGACAAATGGTTGAGGATTATATTAAAGAGACAATTATAGAAAAACTTTCCCAATCTTTACAAGTAAATATAGATGCAATTGATGTTGACGAACCCTTTGCAGATTACGGAGTGGATTCTATTACCGGTGTTAATTTGGTCAAAACTATCAATCAAACCTTACTGACTGAATTAGAGACCATAGTTCTATTCGATTATAGTTCAGTTAATCAATTAACCAAATACATTATGTCTCGGTATAAAAATATAATTAATTCTACTTTAGTTCATAATATGGAACAAAAAGATGCAAGTCATAATTTGACTTCTGATAGAGAGAATTCTTCTACATATTCTCCCATAGATAGTTTTCAAAAAAGAGATTTATATGAGGAAAATACTAAGGGTGATTCATTATATAAGGGTCCTATAGCCATTATTGGGATGAGTGGAAGGTTTGCCAAATCCAACACAGTGGAAGAGCTATGGAACCACCTATCAAATGGAACTGATTTAATTGAAGAAGTAACAAGATGGGATCTTGAAAAAAAATACTCTGGAGAGTCTGGTTATTGTAAGTATGGCAGCTTTCTGGAGGATATTGAACAATTTGACCCTCTCTTTTTTAATATTTCAGGGATTGAAGCCACCTATATGGACCCACAGCAGAGATTGTTTTTGGAGGAAAGCTGGAAGGCATTGGAGGATGCCGGATACGCCGGAGCAGGAGTAGAGGGACGCCTGTGCGGAGTTTATGCAGGAACCAGCGGAGGGGATTATCATCAGTTATTTGGAGATAATGTTCCCGCGCAATCGTTTTGGGGTAATGCAGGTTGTGTCATTCCAGCCCGTATATCGTATTTTTTGAATCTTCAAGGGCCTGCTGTAGCTGTTGATACAGCCTGCTCCAGCTCTCTGGTAGCCATTCATCTTGCCTGTCAGGGCTTGTGGGCCGGGGAAACAGAATTGGCATTAGCCGGCGGAGTATTCATTCAATGTACTCCCTGGTTTTATGTAGCTGGCAATCTATCTGGAATGCTGTCTCCTGGCGGGCGATGTCACACCTTTGATGAGCGGGCGGATGGGTTTGTGCCTGGAGAAGGCGTTGGGGTAATAGTTCTCAAGCGGCTCAAAGAGGCTCTTGCTGACCGGGATCACATTTATGGAGTAATACGCGGATCAGGAATCAATCAAGACGGCGCCAGCAATGGAATAACGGCGCCCAATGCCAACTCCCAGGAACGTTTGGAGTGTCAAGTATATGATGCCTTTAATGTTCATCCCGAACAGGTACAGATGGTAGAAGCTCATGGAACCGGCACCAAATTAGGAGATCCAATTGAGTATCAGGCGCTGACCAGGGCATTTAAAAGATATACCGATAAAAAAGAATACTGTGCCATAGGATCAATTAAGACAAATATCGGACATCCGACAACTGCAGCAGGGATTGCAGGGGTTATTAAAATACTGCTTTCGTTAAAGTACAAAAAAATTCCCCCATCTCTACATTTTCAGTCAGGCAATTCCAATATTAACTTTAAAGATAGCCCGTTTTATGTAAATACAAGTCTTAAGGACTGGGACATCGAACCAAATTCTAAACGTTCCGCGGCGATTAGCGCCTTTGGATTTAGTGGTACAAATGCCCATATGGTTATTGAAGAACAACCGAAAATAGAGGGCTGGCATTCAGAAAAGCCGGGCTATTTGATAGTGTTGTCGGCTCTTTCCTTTAGACAGCTGCAACAGCAAGTGAAGCAACTAATCCAGTACTGTGAGGGGAACCCCCATGTTAATTGCGGGGATATGAGCTATACACTTTTACTGGGAAGAAAGCACTTCAATCATAGATTGGCCTGTATCATCCGGAGTCAGAAGGAGCTAGTCAACCTTTTAAAAAAATGGTTAGAAAAAGGAAAAGTGTCACAAATCTATTTTTCAGAACTCCTTGAAAACAAGTATCGGGAGCAGCCGTCCTTAAAACGGTATGGAAATCAATGCATATTAAACTGTCATAGAACGGATAATTCCGGTGATTATTTAGAAAACCTTTCTGCCATTGCAGAATTATATGTTCAGGGCTATGTCCTGGATTTTGAACAAATGTTTTTAAATGAACAGTTTTGCAGAATTTCCTTGCCAACTTATCCCTTTGCCAGAGAGCGCTACTGGGTACCTGAAGCGGAGGAAAGACCTTCCGGCGCCTCTATCCACCCTCTTCTGCAACAAAACACCTCGGATTTGACCGGGCAGAGGTACAGCTCAACCTTTACCGGCCAGGAGTTTTTCTTAGCCAACCATGTGGTGAAGGGCCAGAGAGTACTGCCAGGAGTGGCCTATCTTGAGATGGCCCGGGCGGCGGTGGAAATGGCAGCGGGTGTTCAGGAAGAGAGAAAAGGGATACGGCTCAACAACGTGGTTTGGGCAAGGCCCATTGCGGTAGGGGATGATCCCGTTAAGGTGCACATCGGGCTATTCCCCGAAGACAGCACAGAGATTGCCTATGAAATATACAGCGGTGAAGATGTAGATGCAGAACCGGTAATACACAGCCAGGGAAGGGCTGAACTGATTTCTGTAACGGAGATTCCCAGCCTGGATTTAATCGGCATACAGGCACAGTGTGTCCGTGGAACACTTTCGCCAGGGCAGTGCTACGGGGCCTTCAGCGCCATGGGGATAGAGTATGGCCCGGGGCACCGGGGAATTGAGACGGTGTTCGTGGGGCAGGGTAAGGTATTGGCGAAGCTGTCCCTTCCCGGCCTGGTATCCGATACCAGAGACCGGTTTTATTTGCATCCCAGTTTAATGGATTCAGCTTTGCAGGCGTCCATAGGCCTAATGATGGGCTATGAAGATAATGGCGGGCAGACTCCCCGTAAGCCGGCCCTTCCTTTTGCCCTTAATGCGATTGAAATACTGGGGAGCTGCACTCCTGACATGTGGGCCTATATCCGGCACAGTGAAGGCAGTAAGGCCGGGGACAGGGCGCAAAAGCTGGATATTGATTTAAGCGATGGCCAGGGTAATGTCCGTGTGCGGATGAGGGGACTTACATCGAGGGTGCTGGAGGGCGAAGTGGGTGAGACTGGCCCGGCTGACACCATCGGGACTCTCATGCTCCAGCCTGTCTGGAAAGAACAGCCCGCCGCCGTGGAAGGCAAGGCCCCCGGCTATGTCCAGCATCTGGTGGTGCTGTGCCAGTCGGGAGAAGCTGTACGGGAAAGCATCGAAGCCCAAATGAGCGGTGTGCGCTGCCTCACCCTTAAATTAGATCACAAAGAGATTGATGAACAATTCCAGGCCTATGCCGTCAGGGCTTTTGAAGAAATACAAAATATACTTAAAGAAAAGCCAAAAGGTAAAGCACTGGTACAGGTTGTCACCCCCACCCGGGACCAACAGCAGCTGTTTACCGGACTTACCGGGCTATTAAAAACCGCCGGGCTGGAGAACCCAAAACTTATGGGGCAGCTTATTGAAGTGGAAGCCTGGCAGGATACGGAAAAGACAATAGAGATACTGAAAGAAAACAGCCAGAGCTCTCAAGACAGCCATATCAGGTACCAGGGGGGCAAACGGTATGTTGCCGGCTGGAGCGAAATAGACACTTCCCAAGAAGCAGAGAGAATTCCCTGGAAAGACCGGGGGGTCTATTTAATTACCGGGGGGGCCGGGGGCCTGGGACTGATTTTTGCCGGTGAAATTGCTCAACAGGTAAAGGGTGCCGCCCTCATACTCACCGGAAGATCTCCGCTTGACGAAAAAAAGCAAAACAGAATAAAGGAACTGGAAGCATCAGGCGCCCAGGTGGAATACAGGCAGGTGGATGTTACACGGAACGAGGAGGTTACCGGCCTAATAGAAAACATTCAACGGGACTTCGGCGGCATCAACGGCATCATCCACAGCGCCGGAGTAATTAAAGACAGCTTTATCATCAAAAAGACAAAAGAAGAGTTTAAAAAAGTGCTGGCCCCCAAGGTCACCGGACTGGTAAATCTGGACGAGGCCAGCAAGGACTTAAGCCTCGATTTCTTTATGGTCTTTTCCGCGCTAGCAGGAAACATGGGCAATAACGGCCAGGCGGACTACGCAGCCGCCAACGCTTTTATGGACGCCTATGCCAGGTATCGCAATGCCCTGGTGGAAGCAGGGGGAAGACATGGACAAACGCTGTCCATCAACTGGCCGCTTTGGAAAGATGGCGGGATGCGCGTAGATGAAGAAACAGAAAAGATGATCATGCAGAGCATGGGCATGGTTGCCATGCAGACCTCAACCGGCATTAAAGCCCTGTATCAGGGCCTGGCTTCCGGCAAAGAACAGGTGATGGTGATTGAAGGGGATCTTAAACTGATCCATGCGGCGCTCCTTAAGCCCCAGGGCTGTACAAAAGACTCTGAAACACCATCAGCAGCAGAGGAAAATAAAATAGTTCCAGCAATCGCACAGTATTTACTTCGGAGAAAAGCTATAGATTACTTCAAAAAGCTGCTTTCTTCAGTGATCGAGCTGCCGGCGCACCGGATAGAAGCAGAAGAGCCGATGGAAAAATACGGGATAGATTCTATTATGGTCATGAAAATGACCAATCAGTTAGAAAAAACATTTGGTACTCTGCCTAAAACTCTATTTTTTGAATACCAGAATATAGAGGCGTTAACGGCATATTTCCTTGAATCCTACCGGGACCGGCTGGCGGAATTACTGGGGACCGGGGAGAAGGCAGCAGCAAATTTTGAAAATACAATAGACCGGGAAGGTATAGCAGTGGCTGACCAAAAGCCGGCCGCCGGAAGCCGAAGGAACCGGCGTTTTGCGAACCTTAGCGCGGAGTATGACATTGCCATTATTGGCGTCTCCGGCCGTTATCCCGGGGCAAAAAATATAAAGGAATTTTGGAAAAACCTGCGGGGCGGCAGGGACTGCATCACAGAAATTCCCAAAGAACGCTGGGACCACAGCAAAACCAACAGCAAGTGGGGGGGCTTTTTAGAAGGAGTGGATCAATTCGATCCTTTGTTCTTCAACATATCACCCCGGGAAGCAGAAATTATGGATCCCCAGGAGCGGCTTTTTTTGGAGTGCGTTTATGAAACCATAGAAGACGCGGGGTATACCCGGGAAGCCCTGGAAGGCGATGTGGGGGTCTATGTGGGAGTAATGTACGAAGAGTACCAGCTTTACGGGGCACAGGAGCAGGTGTTGGGCAGGAACATTGCCCTTCCAGGTAATCCGTCATCCATAGCCAACCGCGTGTCCTACTTTTGTAATTTCCACGGGCCCAGCATGGCGGTGGACACCATGTGCTCCTCCTCGCTGACCGCAATACATCTGGCCTGTCAAAGCTTGCAGCGGGGCGGGTGCGGGATTGCCATCGCGGGAGGAGTTAATGTCTCAATACATCCCAACAAATACCTGATGCTGGAGCAGGGCAAGTTTGCATCAAGCAAGGGCAGGTGTGAAAGCTTTGGGCAGGGGGGAGATGGCTATGTGCCCGGAGAAGGCGTGGGGGCAGTGCTGCTAAAACCCCTTTCCAAAGCAATTGCCGACGGAGATCAGATATATGGAGTAATCAAAGCAACCACAATCAATCACGGAGGAAAAACCAACGGGTATACTGTCCCCAATCCCGGCGCCCAGGCCAGTGTCATAGGTCGTGCCCTAAAGGAGGCAGGGATTAACCCCAGGGCAATCAGCTATATAGAGGCCCACGGCACAGGGACAGCCCTGGGGGACCCCATTGAAATAGCGGGCCTGAGTAAAGCTTTTCAGGAATACACCAAAGACAGGCAGTTTTGCGCCATCGGGTCGGTAAAGTCCAACATAGGGCACTGTGAGAGCGCGGCAGGGATAGCAGGGCTGACTAAAATACTGCTGCAGTTAAAATACGGCCAATTAGCTCCCTCCCTGCATTCAGAGGTGCTTAACCCCAACATTGACTTCAACAGCAGCCCCTTTATAGTTCAGCAGGAGCTGGCGGAGTGGAAGAGGCCTGTTATTGAAATAAATGGAGAGGCCAGGGAATATCCCAGGATAGCCGGCATCTCGTCCTTTGGGGCCGGAGGGGCAAACGCCCACTTAATTATAGAGGAATGTATACCCCAAAATCAGGAGAGGGCTAACAAAACGGTTACCCGGCAGAGGCCGGCGATAATTGTGCTGTCGGCAAAGAATAAGGACAGGCTGAAAGAACAGGCACAGCAATTGTTAGCCGCCATCCGGGAAGAAGGATTCACAAACCCGGGACTTTCTGATATGGCCTACACATTGCAGGTGGGGCGGGAGGCCATGGAAGACCGCCTGGCTGTTATTGTGGGGTCGATAAATGAACTTGAAGAAAAACTAAATGCCTATCTGGAAGAACAGGATGGAATAGAGGACTTATACCGGGGCCAGGTGAAGCGAAACAAAGATACCCTGGCAATTTTCGCAGCGGACGAAGATATGGCAAAAATCATTGATGTCTGGGTAGCCAAAGGAAAGTACGCAAAGCTTGCAGACCTGTGGGTCAAGGGGCTGGTTTTTGACTGGAACAGGCTATATGGAGAAACCAGGCCCCGCCGCGTAAGTTTACCCACCTATCCCTTTAACGGGGAGCGCTACTGGCTGTTCGAGAGGGACACTGAATTTTTGGGTGGCGCAACATCAACAAATACGGCTGTTATCCATCCCCTGCTGCACCGGAATACCTCAGATTTTGATGAGCAGCGGTTTAGTTCGACCTTTGCGGGAAGCGAGTTTTTCCTGGCGGACCATATAGTGAAGGGTCAGCGGGTCCTCCCAGGGGTAGCCTATCTTGAAATGGCCAGGGCGGCAGTGGAACAGTCGGCAGGATCTATGAAAGAAGGCCGGACAGGGGTTAGGCTGAAAAACATGGTATGGGCTCTCCCCATTTTTATAGAAAAGCAACCGGCCCGGGTGCACATTGGTCTCTACCCTGAGGATAATGGACAGATTGCCTTTGAAATATACAGTGTTCCTGAAGTGGCAGGCTCAGAGGCCGTGGTTCACAGCCAGGGCAGTGCGGTGCTTGAACCTCTCACTGAAGCGCCGGTTTTAAATCTTGAGGATTTACGAACTCAGTGCAGCCAGGGCAGTATAAGTCCGGCTGAATACTACGAAGCCTTTAAAGCGGCGGGGATTGACTATGGTCCGGGACACCGGTGTATTGAAAAAGTCTATGCGGGACCGGGACAGGTGCTGGCCAAGCTTTCATTGCCTTCAGGCTCTGCCGGCGCCATAGATCAATATGTCCTGCATCCTGGTTTGATGGATTCGGCACTGCAGGCATCTATAGGTCTGTTGATGGAACCGGGTGAAGCAAACGAAACCGGTGGCAGGGCACAGATCAAGCCCATCCTGCCCTTTGCCCTTCAGGAAATAGAAATCTGGAGCGGATGCTCTTCCACAATGTGGGCTCTGATTAGAAATAATAGCAGCGCAGCAGGGGATAAGGTAAAGAAAATCGATATTGATGTGTGCGACGGTCAGGGGAAGATTTGTGCAAGAATGAAAGGTTTTTCATTCCGGGTGCTGGAAGGCGAAGTAGCTTCGGCAGTTCTCGGGGGAGCTACCGGTACGTTGATGCTTCAGCCATGCTGGAAAGAATACGCCTGTTTACAGGAAGCAGCCCCTATTTACAATCAGCATCTGGTAATACTCTGTGAGACAGATGAAATATTGCCGGAAAGCATCGAAGCTAGAATAAACGGGGTTCGGTGCCTTTCCCTGATTGCCGGAGAAAGCAGTATAGACAAACGATTTCAGGCCTGCGCAGTCCGGGTGTTTGAAGAAATACAGGGGATCTTCAAAGATAAGCCTACAGGCAGTGTGCTTATACAGATTGTAGTTCCCACTCAAGATGAAAAGCAACTCTTTGCCGGCCTCTCAGGACTTTTGAAAACAGCTCATATTGAGAATCCAAAACTCATCGGGCAGTTGATTGAAGTGAGTCCCAAAGAAGATTCTCAAGGGATTACTAAGATACTGAAAGAGAATAGCCGTAGTCCCGGTGATCAACATATAAGGTATCAAGACGGCAAAAGGTACGTTTCCGGCTGGACCGAAATTGAGGATTGTCTTGAAGGATATAGCATACCCTGGAAAGACGGGGGCATCTACCTTATTACCGGAGGCGCGGGAGGTCTGGGACATATTTTTGCCAGAGAAATTGCCGGTAAAGTGAAGGACGCTACCCTGATACTTATTGGCCGGTCACGGCCCAACGAGGAAAGACAATCCCGGATAAAGGAATTGGAAGCCCTTGGCGCAAGGGTTTTGTTCAGGCAGGTAGATGTAGCCCGGGGGGATGCTGTTGCCCAATTAATTCAGAATATCAGGGAGGACTTAGGGGGACTCCATGGCATATTCCATGTGGCGGGAATAACCCGGGACAATTTCATTTTAAGAAAAACCGGTGCAGAACTGAATGATGTTATGGCGCCCAAAGTTTCAGGACTGGTGAATCTTGATCAGTCCACGAAGGATTTGCCCCTTGATTTTTTCATTTTCTTTTCTTCAGTGACAGGCCCCATGGGTAATGCGGGGCAGTCTGATTATTCCGCAGCAAACGCTTTTATGGACGTCTATGCCAGGTATCGCAATGATCTGGTGAAGGAGAAAAAACGCCACGGTCAAACCCTGTCCATCAATTGGCCCTTGTGGAAAGAGGGCGGGATGAGTATCGTAGAAGAATACAAAAAAATGATGGTACAAAGCACCGGTATGATAGAAATGCAGACCACGGCAGGCATCAGGGCCTTGTATCAAAGCATGGCTTCCGGGAAGGATCAGGTAATGGTGGTAGAAGGCATACTGGAGCTGCTTAAGAAAAAATTGCTTTTAGAATCACATGCTGCGACAGGTATTGATCCCGGCAGCATGCTTGAGAAAGTGCGATCTGCTTTAATTCGGGCAGCCGCAGAATCGTTCAATGTCAAGATGGAAAATATTGATGCCAACGCAGATCTGAGAGAATTGGGGTTTGACCAGGTCTTGTTGGCACACTTTACCAATAAAATCAACCAGGAATACCGGCTTGAATTGAAAACCATAGTATTTTTTGAATATCCAACCTTCCATAGTTTTGCAGAATACCTGGTTAAAGAATATTGGGATATGCTTGTAAGCAAATACCGGCCAGAAGCCTTAAAGAATTCTCCCGCCATGAAAGAGAACAAAAGCGTTTCGATAATTGAACAGGATTTGCTTCGGGAAAAAGCAATAAATTACTTCAAAAAGCTGCTTTCTTCAGTGATCAAGCTGCCGGCGCACCGGATAGAAGCAGAAGAGCCCATGGAAAAATACGGAATAGATTCGGTTATGGTCATGAAAATGACCAATCAGTTAGAAAAAACATTTGGTACTCTGTCCAAAACGCTATTTTTTGAATACCAGAATATAGAGGCGTTAACCGAATATTTTCTTGAATCCTACCGGGGCCGGCTGGCGGAATTACTGGGGGCCGGGGAGAAGGAAGCAGCAAATATTGAAAATACAATAGACCTGGAAGGTATAACAGTGGCTGACAACAAACCGGCCGCCGGCAGCCGCAGGAACCGGCGATTTGCCAACCTTAGCGCGGAGTATCTTGATGAAAAAGAAAAAGGCGCCGTGGACATCGCCATTATTGGCGTTTCCGGCCGCTATCCCGGGGCGGAGAACATAAAGGAATTTTGGAAAAACCTGCGGGACGGAAAGGATTGCATCACAGAAATTCCCAAAAAACGCTGGGACCACAGCAAAACCAACAGCAAGTGGGGAGGCTTTTTAGAAGGAGTGGATCAATTCGACCCTTTGTTCTTCAACATATCACCCCGGGAAGCAGAAATTATGGATCCCCAGGAGCGTCTATTTTTGGAGTGCGCTTATGAAACATTAGAGGATGCGGGGTATACCCGCAAAGCCCTCGGGAAGCACCAGGGCTTTGGTTTGGAAGGAAACGCGGGGGTCTATGTGGGGGTAATGTACGAAGAGTACCAGCTTTACGGGGCACAGGAGCAGGCGCTGGGCAGGCCCATTGCCCTTTCCGGCAGTCCATCATCCATAGCCAACCGCGTGTCATATTTTTGTAATTTCCATGGGCCCAGTATTGCTTTGGACACCATGTGCTCCTCCTCACTGACCGCAATACATCTGGCCTGCCAAAGCTTGCAGCGGGGCGGGTGCGGGATTGCCATCGCGGGAGGAGTAAATGTCTCAATACACCCCAACAAATACCTGGCGCTGGAGCAGGGCAAGTTTGCATCAAGCAAGGGC
>JUEB01000004.1 GCA_000802095.1 Peptococcaceae bacterium BICA1-7
GTGCTGCAGGAAGCCTCCACTGTCAACGAAATCGCCGCTAAGTATGGCATAAGCCCGGTGGTGATCAGCCGCTGGAAAAGCGAGTTTTTGGAACGAGCTGCCGAGATATTTAAGAAAGGTCCCTCCTTAGGGAAAAGGAACTGGAAGAAAAAAATGAACGAGTGGCTCAGTTAGAGCGTAAAGTCGGTAAGCTCACCTATGAGGTGGACTGGCTCAAAAAAAAATCTGAAGAAATCCTCGGACCAGATTGGAAGAAAAGATCTCGTTGACCGAAATAATCCCCAAATCAGCGTCAAGCGTCAGGCCGAATTGTTAAACATCAATCGCACCAGCGTATACCGCCAGCCCCCTGAACAGAAGCCCTTCTCTGATGAGGATTTATTTGTGATGCGCCGGATCGATGAAATCCACACGGCTCATCCCTGGGGTTATCGAACTATCACACTGATTCTGAGACGGGATGATTATCTACGGATTAACCGGAAAAAAGTTCGCCGAATGATGCGGGAGATGGGGATTTACACCATTTATCCCAAACCCAATCTGAGCAAGCGGTTTCATGCCCAGTATGTTCGGCCTTATCTGCTGAGAAATCTGACCATTGACCACCCGGCCCAAGTCTATTATGGCAAGCATCATAACGAAGTTGCTTGAAAATACAAACACGGAAAGGAGGATAACTTACATATTTTTTCCGTGTCTTGACAATGGGGGGCATTATATTAAGTCAAACTTATCAGTAGCAGATGCAGAGAATTTACCGTTCGCGGAAAACTCTTTTGATATTGTTTATTCTTATGGTGTATTACATCATACTCCCAGTACAGCAGATGCAATACAAGAGGTTAAAAGAGTTTTAAGGCCGGGTGGTAAAGCTAGAATTATGATTTATCATAAATATTCTTTTGTAGGATACATGCTTTGGTTTAGGTATGCTTTATTAGCAGGTCATCCGATGAGAGATTTTAATTATATTTATTATAGTTTTTTAGAAAGTCCAGGTACCAAGGCCTATACAGTTAAAGAAGCTCTGATGATGTTTCAAGGGTTTTCATCACTCAAAGTTTGGACAAAATTAAGTATTGGTGATCTGATAAAGGGGTCAGTAGGACAGAGACATGAAGGGATTGCATTATCTGTGGCAAAAATGATATGGCCAAGATGGTTGATAAAGCGCTTTTTTAAACACCATGGGTTGTTGTTGATGATTGAGGCTGTAAAATAGTATCCAAATATAATTATAAGTTGTTAACTGAAATAAATAGCATGAGAATAAATTATAGGATTTAAAGAGTGCTTATATTGCTGTATTTTACTATGCCTCATATTAGTACTAAGGTGTACAGTTTTGATAGAACAATTTCTTTCTTCTATATTACAATCCCTTTAACAGCAAGAGATTTAGCTGGCCTATATGAAAATTGTTTTCAAGCTCTTGCAGCAGGACTTTCATCTTGGAATCATAAAATTTTTACTCTTGACACTTCTATTTTTATAAAGTGATCTCCCTGATTGTTGTGATAGTACTAGCTCAACATAGCAGGGGTTGCCAGAATATTAATGGTTTTTGTGTTTTTTATAGCTCCTTCAACACACAGTTTGGAGGGATTAATAATAAGCGCCATGTCTAAAATAGTAAAAAGAAAAAGTATAAAACTTGTTTTGTTACTACTATTATTCATTTTTTTGGGCTTTATTTTTTTTGCAGGTCAATTTTTGGTTATTGATCAGGCCCCTGAAAAAGCTGATGTAATTATTGTTCTAGGAGGTGCTAATTATAGAGTCAAATATGGTTCCTGGCTTTATAATAATGGCTATGCAAATCTATTGATATACTCTGGGGTGCGTGGTGAAAATGCGATAAAAATGGCAAATCAGTTGGGTGTCCCCCAAAGTGCAATTATTTATGAACAACAAGCGGAAAGCACATATGAAAATGCTCTTTTTTCAAAAGATATTATGATACAAAAGGGTTTTAACTCTGCAATAGTTGTTTCATCTGATTGGCATATGAGAAGGGTGAAATTAACTTATGAGAAAGAATTCTATGATATGGGCAATATAAAATTGTATTATTGTGCATCTAATGATCCTGATTTTGACTCTAAATTATGGTGGATCAATAAAAAAAGCTTTAAATATACCGTCACAGAATATATTAAGTTAGCTGGATATTTTGTCACAAAACGTCTTTGAATAGTTTTTTAATTGTTTCGAAAAGGTATTTTTTAAAAGTGCAATATTTTGAAATGCCGAGAATTATGATAGTGATCTGTAGAGGGTCAGTGACGGATGCAGGGTATTAGGTTTGCCGGCACTTATCGGGTCTGTAAATAGTTCTGTGCTTTTACCCTTTGCCAGCAATAATTAGCGAAGGTGTGATTGACTTTATCTGGAAAATAGACTGATAGTTGGAGCAGAATCTGGCTCCAGTTTCGAATACGTCCTGTCCATTTTCTGAGAACATCCATGGTGGCCAGGTAGAGCATTTTAAGCAGGGCGTCTTCTGTCGGGAAGATGCTTTTTCCTTTGGTCACTTTTCTTAGCTGCCTATGATAACTCTCAATCATGTTGGTTGTGTAGATGATTTTCCGGATTTCCGGAGGGTACTTGAAAAAGGTGGCTATTTCGCCCCAATTTGACCGCCAGGAGCGTATTATGAGGGGGTATTTGCCGCCCCAGGTTGCTTCAAACGTAAGCGTCAAACGAAGTGTCACATAGACAGCCAATAACCACTATGAGAAAATACTCCGAAAAGAGTCGAAAAAGTCTTAAGAGTTTTTCGACCAGGCTTTAAAAAGTCGAAGGGAGTCCAATCTCATGGATGTGCATAAGATGACGCAGGAATTTCGATTAAAGCAGTGGATCGATACGGTCAAAGAATGTCGCAGTAGCGGGAAGACAATATAAAGCTGGTGTGAGGAGCGCTCAGTTAGTCAATAAATGTCGGCAAATTAGTCAGTTATTCATATGCCTTCGTCCGGTCTATTTGTGGCTGCGCCAACCAGGCTAGCAAATTACCCTCTCCCTGTAAAGGCCAAGCCCCTTTGGGGTGGTTCCTTCAGAACCAGCCTTGACACGGAGCCTCTAGCAATCCGCTTTGACAGCCAGGGGCAGCCACTTGGGACCTCCCTCAGGACTATGCGGTCATTTTTGCAATGATACTGATAACGTTCATGCAGTGTTCTTTTCTTAATTTGCCTTCGCTAAGCTATAATTGCCGGTGCTTTTCCGGCATGGTAATCTGCCGGTGTAATCATACCCAGTGAGGTATGGTAATGCTCATTATTATAACAAGAAATGTATACCAAATTAAGATAAGATTGACGCATGTCATTTTTTATAAGTAAATTATGACCCGAATAATCAATATGGTAGAAAGAGAGGCTTTTTAATGAACAAACCCGAGCGTGATGCAGAAGGTGTGTATATAGTGGGGGAGCCTCAAATTTGTTTTAACACTTTATAAACTGCTTCTTTTCCTTTTTACAAAGCCGCATAATTGTGTCTTTGCCCGTAATCAATGCCACGGGCAACCCCCCCGGTGGCTGCAACCACTGGCCGCTTAAAAAAATATTATCCAAGCCTTTAATGCACCCCGGGTGGTCCATCATCTTGCCGCGAACGGTGGGTAAAAACGGCATGAACGCGCCCCGGTAGGCATTGCAATACCTTTCGTATGTTTTCGGCGTAGTAACATCAAGTACTTTCAGTTTGCCCCCCATACGGGGAAACCGGGTTTCAATAGCCCCAAGAACCTCTTCGCCAATCCTCGCTTTTTCCCGACGGTAAGCCCGGGAATCTTTAGCCAGGGCGTGCCAGGCCTCATAATCGAAATTGAATTGGTTGATGCTGCAGGTAATCAGGGTATGGCCATCCGGCGCAAAGGCGGGCTCGTGCTGATAATGGGTCATTGTTAAATGACTAATTGGCTTTTGATGGACCTTAAAACCAGCAACCGGAAAGCGAAAAGTCCGCGGCAGGTCGCCCACCGTGCCTGCATAACCCAGCGCCACACGGATTTCCGAGGCCAGCGGATAGTCTTTCGGATTATTAAATCGTTTTTCAAAAGCACTATCGGGGTACTTACCTTTCAGCAGCCGCTCATAAAACATGTGTGCATCGCAGGCGGCAATGAAATAGTCGGCCCCGAAGGTTTTACCATTGCTGCAGGTTACGCGGCGCACCTTGTTACGGTCAATAACCAACTCCACGGCTTCACACCGGGTTTCAATGGTTCCACCCAGGGCCAGATAACGCTCCTCCATACGCATCGCCAGTGCTTTGGAGCCCCCATAAGGAATAGAAGCCTGCCCCTTGGTGAAGGCCGCCAACGCAAAGAAAACCGACGAGGCGCTGTAACCTTCCGGCAAAAAAGAAGCCAGGGCTTCCCGCAGCGCCGGGTGCTTAAAGGTTTTAGCGTACTCCGTTAAACTGATCTTGCCGTACTTTTGCATAATTATGCCCGCGTCTTTCATGGCCATCATTAACCTGAATTTCTCCACAACCGTCATCAAATCCATCGGCTTGGCCACGGGTATTTCAAAGGACTGCAGCTGACAAATGGCCTGGCAAAAATCATTAACAGCCTCTTCGTCTTGTGGCGATAGTTCAAGCCAGCTGGATTTCAACCGGTTAAGGTCGCGGTAAAAATGCACCGTGACGCCTTCGTGCTCGAAAGCTAAAAAACTTTCGGGATGAAAAATCTCCACCCCGTCCAGGGCACCAACCGTGGTCCAAAGATCGTGTATCGGGGTTCCTTCTTTGGTTCCCACCAGCCAATGGATGCAGCCATCGATGTGATAACCTTGCCGGTTCCAACCAGTGCATTCCCCGCCCAAATTATGGTTTTTCTCCAGTATAATACTTTCAAACCCATTTATCCGGGCAAAGATGCCCGCACTGAGACCGGCGATTCCCCCACCAATAATAACTACCTTTTTCATTCTCTAATTTCCCTCTCGTTTTAAATTTTGCACAAGTAAGAGAGCCTCTCCCATTTCCATCAGCAGCGCTTCAACGTCTTGCTCATCCAGCCAGGACGGCATGTGGCCGTTGGCAACCATAACCGAAAGCCCCAACTGAAAAATGCGCATTTTTAAAAACAGGCGCTTTCGTTCATCCAAATTCCAACCCCGCATGGATTCATCGTCAGCAAGCGCTTCAACCATAGCATTTTCAACAGCTTCATAAGAATTCATGTACGGATTTGGCTGCATTACCAGTTCACGAAAAAGTACCGGGTACTCCCGCGCGAACGCTAAACTGGCTTTCCCGATGTTTTCAAATAAATGAGGTCCTTTTTGTTGGGCCAGCATGGCATCGGAAACGGCAAAAACACGCTTGACCACAGCCCCAATCAAGTCATCAATTGTGGCAAAGTTTACATAGATTGGCGCCACTGAACTCTGCAGGCGTTTTGCCACATTGCGGGCGGTAACTCCTGAAAAGCCTTCTTCTTTGGCAATTTTAAAAGCGGCTTCTACAATATCTTCTTTGGTGAATTTAGTTTTGGGTGGCATAAACCCCCGCCCTTTCTCTTAGAATAAAACAACTGGTGTCATATAACATTTATTATATAACATGTGTTATATAATAAATAAAAATATCCTATTTGTCAAGAAAAGAGCTTCGTTTAGAATTTGATATCCGGCTTGCTTATTAAAATGGAAAATCTTGCATTAGCTAGGGGTCAGGCCCTTCCTAATTTCCAACTCCCTTATCTACATATACCAATTTTGTAGTTAGTAAGGTTAAGGGTCTGACCCCCTGTTTTCATGGGCGCCCGTCTTTCCGGTGCTCCGGCTTCGCTGCCCGTATTCACGGCAAACTAAACCGTCGTCCGGTCTAGTTGTGGCTGCGCCAACCAGGCTAGCAAATTACCCTCTCCCTGTAAAGGCCAAGCCCCTTTGGGGTGGTTCCTTCAGAACCAGCCTTGACACGGAGCCTCTAGCAATCCGCTTTGACAGCCAGGGGCAGCCACTTGGGACCTCCCTCAGGCCGCTATGCGGTCATTTTTGCAATGATACTGATAACGTTCATGCAGTGTTCTTTTCTTAATTTGCCTTCGCTGAGCTATAATTGCTGGTGCTTTTCCAGCATGGTAATCTGCCGGTGTAATCATACCCAGTGAGGTATGGTAATGCTCATTATTATACCAATCAAAAAAACCATTAAAGTATTCTTGAGCCTGGGCTAAACTACTAAACCGCCCCGGGTAATCCGGATAGTTTTTTACGGTACTGAATAAGGATTCTATTTGCGGGTTATCATTGGGTGTTTGCGGCCTGGAAAAGTACTGGGTTACGCCTAATGTATTGAAAAAGAACCTGGTACTTTGTGACCTCATTTGCGAGCCACGGTCGCTTAACGAACGTGGCAGTGTATTAGACTTGTCCAATAGCTTTTCATTTATAATGCCCATGTCCCAAAGGGTCTGGGCACAGTCACTGTCTAATCTATCGCTTACAAACCATGATACGGCTTTTCGGGTGTGGGTATCCAACAAAGCATACAGGTAGTAAAATTTATATTTGGTTGTTGTTCTCAAATGGGTGATATCCCAACTCCATAATTGGTTGGGGCCATCGACAATGCCGGTATCGGGTTTGTTGTGCTTTTCACGGCGCTTGGCATAAACTCCACGGGGACCGTTAATCCCTTTAGCTTTCATGCGCTGCCAGTAGGTAACGTGGGATATGTAGTACCCCGTTTGTTTCATGGTTTCGATGCTTAGCAATCGGCAACTGGCGTCGGCCAGTTTCCGACTGGCCAACATTTTGTCTACAATCTCGTTTTCCGCTGGAGTAAGAGCATTGTATGGTTTACCGGTCTTTTGAGCTGATTTGCGTTCATAGCACCCTTGTTTGGCCAGTATTCGCCATCTTTGAATGCGGCGTTCATTAATCTGTAATAGTTCACAGGTGCATTTTTGGCTAAGTCCGGCTCTCGTACCCTCATCAACCAAAGCCAGCAGTTCTAATCGCTTTTCACCGCTGATATGAATATTCTTTAGGTTGCCATAAAGGCCTATCTGTCTTTTTTTTTAAGTATTGTAAATTCAACCGCCAGATCAGCTAGAGCCTTTTCCTTTTGTTCCAATTGGGAAAGCAGTGCGTTGTAATCTTCAGCGCTTACAGGTTCTGTATTCTTTGTTTTCTTACTTCTGCTTTTGAGGCTCTCAATGGCCCCGAATTCTATGGTTTCTTCAATTACTCGAAGGTCGGAAAGGTGGAGGCCGTGTTGTCTTAATATCTCACCAACGGGGGCATCTTCGCCCCTGGTTGCAAGATAAATTTCAAATTTCTTTTTTGCTGTTAGCCGTGGGCGTTTGGTTTTCTTTTCCGTCATCCCGAACCATCCTTTCTGGTTTTTAGTATCTCACGGGACGACTAATCTGCCAACACCCCCGACATTTCTTAGCTTAACATACCGGGAGCAAGGTATCAACCTCAAGAGTTACTACTACTGGCAGCGTAAAGTTAGAAGAGCAGCCGGTGAAAAACTTCCAATGATACCGAATATAGAGCACGGAATTGCAACAACAGAAACTAAGCCGGTATTTGCTGAAATAAAGCTTTCGCAATGCGAGACAGCCTTACCGGCGGTAACGCTCCGCCTGAATAATGCGGTCCTCGAAATTCACAATGGAGCAGAGCGCTCAACCATTGAGAATACTCTGCAAGCATTCAAAAGCCTGTGTTAATCTAATCACTGCATGCTGAGTATATCTATGTTGCATGCGGATATACGGATATGCGGAAACCCATTGATGGACTTGCAGCATGCGTGCAGCAGAGTTTTCGGTTAGACCCGTTTTCAAGCAGCCTGTTTCTGTTCTGCGGCAGAAGGAGCGACCGCATCAAAGCACTCTGCTGGGAAGGCGATGGATTTGTACTCCTGTACAAGCGGCTGGAAAACGGAAAGTTTCAGTGGCCGAGGAACGAAAACGAGGTTAAAAACATTACGCCGCAGCAACTGCGATGGCTGATGGAAGGGCTTAGTATCGACCAACCGAAAGCACATCGTCCGGTAAGCGGACTGAGTATTCTTTAACGTCGGAAACCATTGAAAATACTGGTTTTTCTGGCGTTTTTGCATTGAGAAAGGCCTCGAAAAATAGTATAATTTAATTATGATGAATGCGACGTTGAACAGGGAAAAAGGCACAGAAACTATCACCATTTCGCGTGCGGAATATGAGTCGCTCAAGGCGCAGAACGCAGAGCTTTCACAGCAGATAAAATGGCTGATGGAGCAGATGCGACTTGCCAGGCATAAGCAGTTTGGCGCATCCAGCGAGAAGAGCGAATATAACCAGAACAATCTGTTCAACGAAGCGGAAGCAACTGCCGACGCTGAAGTCCCAGAACCGGAACTGACGGTTGTTGAGAAACATTACCGTAAAAGAGCATCCGCGAACAAGGACAGACTTCCTCCGGATCTACCGGTGGAGACCATAGAACATTTTTTATCAGAAAAAGAGCAATCGTGTCCCGAGTGCGGGGAAGCTTTGCACATTATGGGCAAACAGATACGGCGAGAGCTTAAACTGATACCTGCCAAAGCAGTCATTGTCGAGCATATCAAATATGTATACTCATGTCGTGAATGCGAAAAGAAAGCGTGCCATGTGCCAATCATCAAGGCTCCTGTTGAAGAGCCGGTCATCAAAGGCAGCTTTGCTTCACCGGAAGCAGTAGCGCATATTATGACACAGAAGTTTGTTAGCGGAGTGCCGCTCTACCGGCAGGAACAGGAGTTTAACAGAAACGGCATCCTGCTTTCCAGACAGACTATGTCCAATTGGCTGATTAAATGCGCAGAGGATTGGCTTGAGCCGATATATGGCAAGCTGCACGAGCAATTATGCGCAAGAGAAGTCCTCCATGCCGATGAGTTATGTGAAGCTTCACATAACTCGTCTTATGTGGAGCCATATATTATGTAGAGTCGATCTTGATTAAGTTGAAAAGCTATGGCATTCCGGGCAATTAAGTCATTTTTTTAGAACGACAACTCAACATAATGTTTTGATGTTATCCTCCAAAAAGGAGGTGCATCAATATGTATAACAAAACCGCAAAGATTCTTCTCAGGTATAGTGATTATTTAGATATCCTGGAAGAATACCTGGATCTAGAAGAATTCAGGGACCTGTCACCATTAACAATTTCATCTAAAAGAGTGACAATTACATCTTTTATGAATTATCTTGGTGACCACAATGTGAAGGACTTTCATAACTGCATTCAAAGAAATGTGACTGGCTACTTGTCTTCCCTTACTAATCTATCTTCTTCTACCGTCAGCTCACGCACATTTATGTTACGTCACTTTTTTAATTTCTTAAACAGCAGAAACCTTACACTGTTTTCAGGTAATGAGCTGTTTCCGGTCATATTTACCAACAAACGTGAACGTATACTTTCCTTTTATTCCATTGAGGAAATCAGGCGAATCGTCTCTGCCATAGATAGAGGTACGCCTTATGGAAAAAGGGATTTTGCCGTGGTACTGCTGGCTGCAGAACTTGGTATTCGCTCTGGAGACATCATCCGGTTAAAAATGTCAGATTTACATTGGGAACACGATACGATCGAGTTTGTTCAGTATAAGACTAAAGTTTTCAATCAACTGCCTTTGCTGGAAAATATCAAGTATGCGTTAATTGACTATCTCAAAAATGGGCGTCCAGAAAGCGACTTCGATTACGTTTTTATAGGCATAAAAAATGGCGGGAAGCCGTTGACTAACACCTGCGTACATCATACGGTTTCTAAATACTTCAAAAAGGCAGGCGTTGACATATCGGAACGTAAACATGGTCCACATGCTATGCGACATTCTCTGGCCAGTAGCATGCTCCATAACAATACCCCGATGCATGTAATCAAAGAGGTTTTGGGACATTCAAACATCAATACCACCAGAATGTATCTTAATATTGATGTTGACACCCTTAGAAAATTAGCATTGGAGGTGCCACATGAAACAGTATGACACCTTCAATTTCCCAGCGACTTACCGCGACATTGCTTTGGAGTATGTGGATTACAAGCATTCCCTCGGATTTAAGTATTCCTATAGCGAACAGGCCGAAGTAAACCGTATGCTTAGTTTTATATACGCTAATTCAAAATCAGATCCTATACTGGCTTTACAGCCGGAACTGGTTACTGTATATGCATCGAAGAGGGGCAATGAAAAGGTCCGTAGCCTTCATATAAGACAATCCCATATAAGACAGTTTGCCCTTTTCTTAAACCTGAGAGGCATTCCAGCTTATGTTTACCCAAAGGAACTGGTTAAAACTACCGAAGACTTTGTTCCGTATATCTTTACCAAAGATGAAATCAATCGGATTCTTCGGGAAGCTGATGTAATTGAGCCTAACAAGAATAAGTTTGTAAATACCCCTTATATATATCCTGCCGTAATCCGTATGCTGTACGGATGCGGATTGCGCGTAAGTGAAGCCCTTGCCCTTAAATGTGAACACGTTGATCTAGATAACGGAATCCTTGTAATTATGAATGGCAAAAACAATGTGTCCCGTCTGGTTCCGGTGTCTGAATCACTGCGCCAGTATTTATCCATATATGATTCAAAGGTTGAAAGAGCTGGAAATCCATACTTTTTCCCCGCGCTCCACAATGAAAGATACGCTTCACTAACCATCCTGAATCAGTTTAGAAGGTTAGAGAAGAAAGCCGGGGTATCCCAGTTAAGCAATGGAAAGTACCCACGCGTTCATGACCTCAGACATACTTTTAGTGTTCATGCATTGGAGCAGATGATTCACAAAGGAATGGATCCTTACTGCTCACTTCCGGTACTTAGTACCTATCTCGGGCACAAGGGTATTGAATCAACGGAAAAATATCTCCGGATGACAAAACAGTACTTCATTGACATTTTGCATTTCAGCCACCAAGATGCTGAAAAGATTTTTCCGGAGGTATGACTATGCACAGGAAAGAATTATCTTATTATGTAAGCAGCTTCTTTACGGAATATCTTGGTAATGAGGCAGGTTTGTCAATCAATACCATAAAGTCATACCGGGATGCATTCATACTGTTTTTTAAATACCTCGAGGAAACCGGTATCTGCAAGATCAGCAAACTAAAAATGGATACGCTAAATGCAGATAATGTAATCGGATTTCTGGACTGGCTGGAACAGTCAAGAGGCTGTAGCATCAGTTCAAGAAATCAGCGGCTTGCTGCATTAAAAGCTTTTTGTGGTTATGTTGCACGCAAAAGTTCGGAGGAAAGCGCCCTGTGTCAGGCTGTCTTAAAAATCCGTGTTAAGAAGGCCCCACAGAAGTCGGTTGATTATCTAAGTCTAGATGCTGTTGAATATCTCCTAAAAATACCCGACAGTCGTTCTTTGCAAGGTATCCGCGATCTTGCGATGATTGCATTAATGTATGAATCCGGCTGCAGAGTTCAGGAACTTATTAATTTGAGGGTGGGTAACATTGCCTTCCGAAGCCCAAACACGGTAACCCTTACCGGAAAAGGAAACAAGGCAAGGGTGATACCAATCAGTGCCAACGCTGCGAATATTATTAAAGCTTATCTGAACCCTACCGGCATTTGCGACACAGCGCATCCAGTGTTTGTCAACAGACACGATAAGCCCTTGTCGAGATCAGGGGTGTCCTATGTCCTCGGCAAATATGGGGACATCGCTCGTAAAGCCAGGCCAGAATTATATCCATCTAAGCTGCACCCTCATATCTTAAGGCATTCTAAAGCGATGCATCTGCTTGAAAATGGGGTGAACCTAATATATATCAGGGATTTCCTTGGACATTCGTCTGTCACCACAACAGAAATCTATGCAAAATGCAACCCAGAGCTGAAAAGAAAATACATTGAACAGGCAGGTAGTTTGATTACGGACACGGTTGAAGAATACAGTGAGAGTGAAAAAGAAGCTTTAATTGCCTGGCTACGTAAAAACATCTAAATAATTATGTTGAGTGGTTATGCCGCCAATCCCCCATCTGGGCGGCATGACTGCCGAGGACTTTACATAATATATGGCTCCACATAAGACGAAACGACAATGCAGGTTCTTCACGAGCCGGGAAAATCAGCCCAGAGCAAGAGTTACATGTGGCTATACCGGACAAGTGGAGATACAAATATGCCCATTGTTCTGTACGACTACCAGCCGGACAGAAGCGGCAAGCGCCCGGCAGCGTTTTTGAAGGGGTTCAAGGGGTATCTGCACACCGACGGATACGCGGGATACCATTCGAATCTGCCGGAAGACGTAGTTATCGTAGGCTGTTGGTCACATGCCCGCCGGAAGTTTGATGAGGCGCTGAAGGGGCTGGCCGAAAAAGATCGGGAAGGCTCCCTTGCCCAGAAGGGCAAACGATACTGTGACAAACTATTCAGAATCGAAAAGGAGCTAAAGGACATTTCTCCCCAAGAACGGCAAAAAAAGCGTCAGGAACGGGCCAGGCCTGTGCTTGATGATTTTTTGACATGGCTGAAATCAATCACCCCCGCACCGAAATCCGGTATAGGCAAGGCGGTATTCTACACTTTAGGTCAGTATCAAGCCCTTCGTCATTGACCGGAAAAATTTCCTTTTTGCCAATACTGCCCGAGGCGCCGTAAGTAGCGCTGTGATATTCAGCATCATAGAAACCGCAAAGGAAAATGGGCTTAATCCATACGCCTATTTGACGTACATATTCAAAGCCGCGCCAAATCTGGACATAGAAGACCCGGAGCAACTGAAGTCGTTACTGCCGAACCATGCGCCTGATTGGTGCAAAATTTCGAAGTGCGCGGAAAAGGAGAACGCCCATGAGACGGACGAATATCAATGCGGTTTTAAAGATAATTCGCATGTATCTTGATGGCAAGATCAGCCGTATCGACCTGACCCTGGATTTTCCGGATGAGCTGGAAAAACGCTATGAGAAGATGCGTTTAGAAGACTGGGAATACTCAGAACTGATTTACGACCGTTTATTGGAGGATGGGATATATTGCGGGGACGATCTTTCAGACGAAGATTTCCGAGATCTTATGAAAGGCCAATACAAGGATGTTCTGGATATTGCCAGCGGAGGATTTGTATGATTGGCCGCGTTTTGTCTAAAAGGTCAATTTGTTATTTTATATCGAGCCGCCACTGATTGACAAGGTGACGGCTCTTTTGACGCTTACCTTAGAATAGCTGTAACTGGCCAACCCGTCGGGTTCTTTCCCCTCAAAGTAGGTGGATGTCGTGTCCCAAAACACCATGTCTACCTCGAGGTCAAATAAATTCTTGGTCCGCTCAAAAAGGTCAAGCTCTATACTGTCCTTGTTTTCCGAGAGTAGGTCCAGAGATCTGTAAAAGTGGTTTGGCAGCAAATCTAAAAAAGATGGGCGGTATACCTCATCAATCCATTTAATTACACCCCGCTTTGACAGTGGGTCACTGATCCTGTTTAAAACCATGGCGTAAACCGCCTCGGCCAGATGGAAGCTGACATGTGCCTTGGAAAAGTGGCTTTTAAAAATACTATGCAGTCCCAGTTGCTCCCAAAGGTGCCTGAAAATTAAATCCGGGCCCCACTCCCTGGCACTGTGCACCATGAGTTTCTCAGCTTCGGCCTGAATCCATTTTTTCTTTGAAAACTTAACCAGGCTTGCGACGAGACGATCCAGGCTGCCTTCCTGCAAATCTTCAATGCGGCCCAGGTTTAAAACTACCTTCTGGCGCACCTTGTCGTTCTCACGCACTGATTCAACTATCTGTATATAGGTTCTTTGGGAACCATCTTTGTTGGTAAAAGTTTTTGTTCGTGCATACATGGCACTTTTTACCACATCAACATGTTTATGTCATTAAATACGTTCAAAACGTAGCAGCGCATTTTTGAGATTTTCAAAAGCTGACCCTTGATTTTACTGGGGTTTTGGTACGAAAACCCTTATAAATCTTACTCAATTTCAAAATGGATGCCCAGAGCCCCATGGCCTTGATCCTTGGTCAGAGTGAACTCTGGGACAAGTTCCAACTTCAGGCCTATGCCGCCATCCGGCAGCGGATTAACCTTCAGTGTAAATTACTTCACCTGGATCGTGCCCAGGTTGGCGAATACATAAAAAGGCACCTTGCTTACGCCGGTGCCGACCATGATATTTTCTCGGACAGTGCTGTTGACGAAATTTTTCGGTTTTCCAGCGGTGCAGCCAGACTTGTTAACAAGGTCTGCACCCATTGCCTGCTCTACGGTGCACAAAACGGCCGCCGGATCATCGATGACCATATGGTTAAGTTAGTTGTTCAGGGAGAATTGTCATAATTCTCCCTCCCTCCAAGGGGTGTCTTGGCCATCAATTTAGTCAACTTCTGGATAGTTAACGCCGTCTATTTCTGGTCATTATAGGCTGGCAGTAACAGCTTACTTACTTCCATATGGGGAAAGGATCGATCCTTTATATAGGTTTTTACTCTTTCCTCCCAGAATAGTTGTCTTTTGTTCTGTACCTGCAATGTGGGAAACGGATTAAGAGCAGAATTGACCGGCCTCCTGGCCGGGGTGGGGAATTCCGCAGAGCTGCAGGGCTCTATTTTTGTTTTGAGGCTGGCGGCTTCAATTATTGTCTTGGCAAATTCATAGCGGGTGGCGCTGCCGCTGTTGGTGAGGTGGTAGGTGCCGGTGATGCCGGTGGCGGACAGGTCGGCTATGCCCCGGGCCAGGTCCGGGACGTAGGTGGGGCAGGCCCTCTGGTCGTCTATAACCTTGATGGAGCTTCGCTCCCGGGCTAGCTTTAGGATGGTGGTGGCGAAGTTTTTGCCTCCGGGGCCGAAAAGCCAGCTGGTTCTGATGATGTAGTACCGGCAGCCGGACTCCCGGACGGCCTGTTCTCCCAGTAGCTTGCTTTGTCCGTAGACGTTAATGGGGTCGGGGGTGTCGCTTACCAGGTAGGGCCTGGGAGAGAGGCCGTTAAAAACATAGTCGGTGCTTATGTGGACAAGGGTGGAGCTGAACATCCGGCAGGCCGAGGCCAGCAGCAGGGGGCCCAGGCCGTTTATGGTAAATGCCTCTTCTTTTTCGGTTTCGGCCCGGTCCACATCGGTGTATGCGGCGAAGTTAATAACCAGGTGTGGACGTATATCTATCAGGGCTGACTTTACCTGATATTGGCTGGTTATATCCAGTTCCTTCCTGGTCAGGGGATATACTAAATGATTGCGGCCGGAAAATTCCAGGGCGGCCTGTTTCCCCAGAAAACCGGCGGCGCCGGTTATAAGCACTCTCATCGGTCCTTCAGCTCCCAGTTATAGGGTATGGAGGGCATCCCAGGGGAAAATGTATTTCATCGGGATTTGCGTAGTCATATAGCTCTGTGGGGAAGTTGATGATCATGGAGGGCTGGTTTCCCTCGGCTGTGAAGCAGTGGTGAACCAGGGGAGGGATTTTTAGCAGGGTGGGGTTTTTTTACAGGGTCTGGTGATATTTTGATGATATAATTTAGTCAAGGTAGTGGCTGTGGTATAATTTAATAAAAATACAAGGTGATGGCTATGTTTAAATATAAAAAAGTAGATCATGATGTTTTAAGTAATATTCCCGGGCTTATAGAAAAATTAAGCTCAGATTCAGAAATTGCTGCAATTTATCTATTTGGCTCCTATGCTGAGGGAAAGCAAAATATTAACAGTGATATTGATTTAGCTATTTTACTGGTGATGGAGTTTCCGGCAGACAGGTATTTGGAAAAAAAATTGGATTTACTTGCCCTGGCCGTGTCGGAGTTAAAGACTGATGAAGTGGATCTGGTGATTCTAAACCAAGCCCCAGTAACGCTAACTTACCAGGTTTTTTGCAAAGGGAAGCTGCTTTGGGGTAAAAAAGAGCAAAAAGGCTGGCGTGTTTCTTTCCAGGCCAGCGCCTATGACCGGTATTTTGATTTTAAGCCGGTGGAAAAGATATTCCATGAAGGCATGATAAGGAGAATCAGGGAGGGACGCTTTGGTGGTTAACAGGGAAATAATTCAAAGGCGCCTGTCCAAACTGGAGCAATCACTGCGCAAGCTAAAAGATCTGTCCTGTGTTAGCCTGGAGGATTATTTGAAAAGTGAGGCAATACAGGATCGGGTTGAGCGGAATTTACAGATTGCTGCACAGGCCTGTATAGATATTGGAAGTCATGTTGTTGCCGACAGGGAATACCGGACACCTTCCGGTTATGGAGATATATTTAATATCCTGCAGGAAGAAGGCCTGCTGCCTGGTGAATTGGCCGGGGCCATGAAGCAGGTGGCAGGGTTTCGCAATATTCTGGTGCATGATTATCTGGATGTTGATCTAGTGGTGGTTTACCAGAGTCTGGGGAAAATTGATGATTTCAGGCGATTTGCCCAGTTTGTGATAGAGTGGCTGTAATATGAAACTCCGAAAGGAGTCTTTGAGCTGTATCGGCGTTATATTTCAAGATTGAGCACTTCCTTCATGTATTGTTTTTGATAGGGCAGGAAATCCACATAGTCGGTCATGGTCCTGGAGGCGAAATTGTAGACAGGTCCTCGTCATTGGAGAATAAAAGTCTGCCGTTTTTGAGTACGTTATAGCGAAAATCCTGAAGGGTGTTTGTCAGGTTGCAAAGAGAGTATTTTTGTTCTCAGAGCTTAGTACATAAGCTTTTTTTTCTTTATCGAATATATTCCTGGACATTTTTTACATCCTTTTACTTTTCAGTTATGACCCGCTGGATAAATGCATTGTAAATGCTGTTAATATTATACATTTTAATAAGCAGGTAGTCGATACTATTAGCTTATACAGAATATTTTACAGGTCAGGAGACTGCTTACAGGAATGTTCCCGGGGTCGGGGACAGGGGACAGGAGTTTTTTATATCATGTCATGCTAAAAGGCAATAATTTTGCGTGGATCGCCAGTATGGTAGTTATTATTTCTACCGTATTTATTTGTTGAAAATATCATATACAATTTCAGATAAAAATAAAAGCGGTGTGAAACATAAGATTCGGTTTAAAAAAGAGAAAGTGTACAGATGCTTTCTGGCAAGGTATTCCGAAGTGAGGGGGTTATGACGCTTTGTACGAAGCCCCTTTAACATTTAATACCCGGCTTGCACTCGAAATTTGTCCTATATTTTTGTAAAATAGGCTTTAGAGTGAAAAAGTGATGGACGGGGGTTTTATGTTCACTATAGCTGACAAAATAATTAAAGCGCTGGCGGAAAATAACCGGGTTTATGAAAAAGGACTGGCCTATTGCCGGGAAAAACGGGTGAGTATTGATGATCTTGGCGAAGAAGACTTATGTATCTCGGGCAGAGTTTCCGGCAGTGATGAATATGAAGTGGAAGTATGTTTTTCAGCCTCGGGAGAAATAACCGATATGTACTGTGACTGCCCAGCTTTTTCCCAGTATGAGGGGGCGTGCAAACATATTGTGGCACTTTTAAAGGATTACCAACAGCAACAAATGGACAGAAAAAAATTAGCCGCGGCAAAGCCCGGAAACCGTGGGGGTAATTCCAGGCTGGCGGACTATATTTTTGAATATTACGATTACAGCTTGAAAAAATCTTCTAAGAAACCTGTCAGCCTGGAAATTACTTTGGAAGTGTTTCATGAGATAAGGAATCCCGACCGGAAAGTTGCTTCCTCCCTTTCTTTGCGCATGGGTGAGGACAAACTGTATATGGTAAAAGATATCAGGAAGCTGCTTGAGGCTATTGATAACGGTGAAGAAATTGTTTTTGGCAAACAGTTTACATTTGACCCGGCTGTGCACACATTTTGGTCCGAGGACAAACCAGTAATAGATTTGCTGCTCAAAATACATGAACTGGAAGAAAAAATCAATCAGGATTCCTGGTACTCAAGCTGGCAGAATGGACGGGGAAGGCTGTTTCGGGGCAAACAAGTCATTTTAACGTCTTTAATGGCAAAAAGATTTCTCTCTCTGGTAGAGTCAGAAAGGTTTAATGCAAAGTTTTTTGACGAGGAGTATAAAAATATAAAAATTGTAAAACAGGACATGCCCCTGCTGTTAACCCTTGATAAAAGGAAGGATGATCTGGTTTTGCAGTGGAAAAAGGTGAGACTTTTTCCCCTGGTGGACACAGGAGAGTACTTTTTTCATGATGGAATAATTTATAAGGTTTCAGAACGGCAAAAAGAATGCCGGATCAAAATACTGTCCATATTAACCAGACTGCGTCAGGTATGCTGTCATCCGGCCACCTTCCTGGAAGACTATCAAGGTGACAGCGGGAAGCTATTATATTTGAGAGAAATGATGAAAGACGCCGTAAAAAGCGGCCACCGGATTTTACTCTTTTCGCAGTTTACCGGTATGCTGGAAATTATTCGCAAACACCTGGAGAATGAGCAAATAGCCTATTTTTACCTGGATGGATACACCAAAACGGAAGAAAGGGGCCGCATGGTCCATGACTTTAACAGGGGAGAGTGCGACGCCTTTTTAATATCCTTGAAGGCCGGGGGCACAGGCTTGAATTTAACCGGGGCCGACATGGTGATCCACTACGACCCGTGGTGGAACCCGGCCGTGGAAGACCAGGCCAGTGACCGGGCCTACCGTATAGGACAAAAGAATTCGGTCCAGGTTATAAAGCTGATTGCCAAGGGCACGATTGAAGAAAAGATATACGACCTGCAGCAGAAGAAAAAAGCTATGATTGAATCGGTGATCAAACCCGGGGAAACAATGCTTTCCAAAATGACGGAACAGGAAGTCAGGGAACTACTCGGGGTCAGGTCTTAAAAGGGGACTGGCTGCTTTTTCTGTCTGGGGGTTATAGGGAAATGCCGGTTCTGCATATGTCTAACGAAATATTATCGCTAGTTATGTACTTGACTTAGTCCATGACTTAGTCTATAATAATCTTATCGGAGGTGGATAAATATGCAGGTAAATGTTCATGAAGCCAAGACTCATTTTTCCAAGCTATTGGCGCGGGTAAAAGAGGGCGAGGAAGTGATCATAGCCAGAGCCGGTGTGCCGGTGGCGCGAATAGTACCGGTAACTGAACGTCCGGCCCGGCGTGTGCCGGGAAGTGCAAGAGGTTGGGTTAGCATTGCCCCGGATTTTGAAGATCCTCTGCCAGAAACAATTTTAGAGGACTTTGAAAGATGAGAGCACTGTTGGATACACATACATTCCTGTGGTGGATTACTGATGATAAACGCTTATCGGCCCGTGTTCGGGAAATTATGGGTAACGTGGAAAACCATCTGTTCCTCAGTGCCGCCAGCGGCTGGGAGATGGCTATTAAAGCCAGACTCGGGAAATTAAGCCTGCCTGACAACCTTGAAACCTTTATTTCCAAACAGCTGTCCGATAATGAAATTCATTCCCTGCCTATTCAGATGGCTCATGCACTGTATGTTTATGATCTTCCTGATTATCACAGAGATCCATTCGATAAGCTTCTTATAGCTCAGGCCAGGATGGAGAGCATGCCTATCCTGACCTCTGATCAGCAAATTGTGCGCTATCCGGTAAAGACTATCTGGTGAGAACACAGGTCCATATTCGGAAGTGGGACTGTGGCAAAAAAGGGCGCTAAACAGGATTATTGTTTAGGGCTATATATAGCCCAACGCTGTCTACCCAGTTTGTTGGAGTGTAACCCAGCACTTTTATGGATGGGAAAAGGTTAAGAGCAGAGTTGGCCGGCCTCCGGGCCGGGGTGGGGAATTCAGCGGAGCTGCAGGGCTCTATTTTTGTTTTCAGCCCTGCAGCCTCCACTATTTTTTGGGCAAATTGATAGCGGGTGGCGCTGCCGCTGTTGGTGAGGTGGTAGGTGCCGGTAATGCCGGTGGCGGCCAGGTCGGCGATGCCCCGGGCCAGGTCCGGGACGTAGGTGGGGCAGGCTCTTTGGTCGTCCACAACTTTGATGACAGGCCGCTCCCGGGCCAGCTTAAGGATGGTGGTGGCGAAGTTTTTGCCGCCGGGGCCGAAAAGCCAGCTGGTTCTGATAATGTAGTACCTGCAGCCGGACTCACGGACGGCCTGCTCTCCCAGGAGCTTGCTTTGTCCGTAGACGTTAATGGGGTCGGGTGTGTCGCTTACCAGATAGGGCCTGGGGGAGAGGCCGTTAAAAACATAGTCGGTGCTTATGTGTACCAGGGTGGAGCTGAAAATCCGGCAGGCTGAGGCCAGCAGCCGGGGGCCCAGGCCGTTTATGGTAAAGGCCTCTTCTTTTTCTGTTTCAGCCCGGTCCACATCGGTGTATGCGGCGCAGTTAACAACCAGGTGGGGACGTATATCTATGAGGGCTGACTTTACTTGATATTGGCTGGTTATATTCAGTTCCTTCCTGGTCAGGGGATATACTAAATGATCGCGGCCGGAAAATTCCAGGGCAGCCTGTTTCCCCAGAAAGCCGGCGGCGCCGGTTATAAGCACTCTCATCGGTCCTTCAGCTCCCAGTTATAGGGTATGGAGGGGTCATCCCAGGGGAAATGTATTTCATCGGGATTTGCGTAGTCATATAGCTCTGTGGGGAAGTTGATGATCATGGAGGGCTGGTTTCCCTCTGCTGTGAAGCCGTGGTGAACCAGGGGTGGGATTTTTAGCAGGGTGGGGTTTAGGACTCCCAGGTGGAATATGTTAAGTTTTCCCTCAGTAGGGCTGCCGGTCCTGGAGTCGTACAGCACCACCCTGGACATTCCTGATATACAGACGAAGTGGTCCCACTGTTTTTCATGAAAGTGCCAGGCCTTGTATAGGCCGGGGTAGCACATTGTGACGTAGGACTGGGCAAAGCGGTCAAACTCCGGCCAGTCGCAGCGCAGCATTTCCATAAGGAAGCCCCGCTCGTCGGGGATTATTTTTAGTTGTCTCAACTGTACACCTTGTATAAGTTCCAATATGATCACCTCACTATTTTTTAGCCACGGAGTTGATATTTATTTTTGCAGACGTGCTTTGTATGTCCTTATAAAGCCACAGAGGTCACAGAGGACACAGAGAAAGTGCACAGAGTGAATACAAGAGTGATGTTGGGTACCTCTGTGATCTCTGTGTCCTCTGTGGCTAAAATAGGACAGTAAGTTAAGGCTTACACAGCTAAATTACAACCTCACTGTTATTTCCAAGAAATAAGGTGGTTGAGTCTGTCTTTTTCTTTTTTTGACGTATATTTGCTCCAGCCCCTATTATGCTGTCCTCCAGGCGCCTTACGCAGCTTATCAGGCAATTCTCCATGATAATAGAATTCTCCACCGCTGTTTCTCTGATGGTGGTATGTCTGCCTATAGAGGTATACGGCCCAATGAAGGAATCCTGAATACAGCAGTCTTCTCCGATTACTGATGGCCCGCGGATTATGCTGGAGAAAATAGTTGTTCCCGTCCCTATTTGCACACTGCCTGAAACTTGACTTGCCGGGTCCGTTATTCCACAGTTGCTTAAGGTGGTGGACTCATCCAGTATCAGACGGTTGGCCTCCAGCAGGTCTTCCTTTTTGCCGGTATCTAGCCACCACCCGCTCATGGGCCGGGCTATAACTTTTTTGCCCATATTGATGAGCTCCTGTATGGCGTCGGTTATCTCCAGCTCCCCCCTGGGAGAGGGTTTTATTCTATCAATGGCCCTGTGGATTAGGGGGTCAAAAATGTATATTCCGGTCAGGGCAAGGTTGCTGTCTGGATTGGAGGGCTTTTCCACCAACTTCTTCACCCTCATGCCCTTATCCACCGTAGCCACCCCGAAGGCCCTGGGGTCCTCCACTTCTTTAAGCAGGATCAGGGCCTGGGGCTTCTGGCCTAAGAATTGATTTATTAGGTGGCTTACCCCTTCTTTAATCAGGTTGTCGCCCAGGAACATCAGAAAGGGGCTGTTACCGAGGAAAGGCATCCCTGTCTTTACGGCGTGGGCCAGTCC
Organism: Peptococcaceae bacterium BICA1-7; assembly: GCA_000802095.1. Taxonomy (GTDB): domain Bacteria; phylum Bacillota; class Desulfotomaculia; order Desulfotomaculales; family Desulfocucumaceae; genus BRHc4a. Next base: position 21,917 of record JUEB01000004.1, read on the forward strand.
CGCCGGTTGGCTCTGCAGTATGTAGGTTATTTGCGCCCCCCATTTTTCACCGCTGCCCAGGGACTGTTTTATCTGGCTGCCAGTCTCCGGTGATATTACTACACCTATATCTTTTATTCCGGCACTGGTTATCTGTTCGATTGCATAGTGTAAAACAGGTTTGTTGGCCACCGGCGCCAGCTGCTTTGCTATGGTGTGGGTCAGCGGCCTCAGCCTGGTGCCGGATCCCCCGGCCAGTACGATAGCTTTCATTATGCACCCCGCGGCTTATATTATAGTGAAGGGTAATAAACATCCGGATAAGATTAGAGTATGAGTCAGATGGTTTTTGGTTCCAGGGAGAGGAAGATGTTTGAATGGAAATAATTGTGAAGAAGGGGAGTGGGATTTTTTAGGCAGGAGAAGTATTTGTGGGTTTGATCTGCCGAAGGAGTAATGTTACGTAGGTCTGGTGATTCTAAACCAGGCCCCAGTAACGCTAACTTACCAGGTTTTTTGCAAAGGGAAGCTGCTTTGGGGTAAAAAAGAGCAAAAAGGCTGGCGTGTTTCTTTCCAGGCCAGCGCCTATGACCGGTATTTTGATTTTAAGCCTGTGGAAAAGATACTCCATGAAGGTATGATCAGGAGAATCAGGGAGGGACGCTTTGGTGGTTAACTGCTTCCTTTTAGTCCGGCGCGCATTTCCACCAAAAAACGATCCAGGTCGCCAAGATTATCACAAAGGATGCTGTATAAAAATTCTGTATCCACACCCCAGTAGCGGTGCACCAGCCTGTTCCTGAACTTGGCCATTTTCTCCAGGGTAATGGTGAAGTCTTTCGGTATCAGGCCGTTTTCACCCATTATCCTGAATGTGTCGGCATAATCTTCAGGTACCCGCAGGCTGTTTCCGGCAATTATATGGTTGCAAAGGTCCGTTGCGGCTTCAATGGCAATAATAAGATGGTATTTTGCGCTGGCTACCTTGTGAGGGTCGGAGGAGAAGCCCAAAAAATCAAGCTGGGATAATTCTTTTAATCGCTGGCAGGCCTCAAGGTACTCCGAAAGGAGTTTTTGCGCTTTGTCGGTGTTATATTTCAAGATTAAGCACTTCCTTCAGGTAGCGTTTTCGATAGGGCAGGAAATCAATATAGTCGCTCATGGTCCTGGCAGCAAAATTAGCAGAGAGATCTTCGTTTTTAGAGAATAAAAGTTTGCCGTTTTTAAGTACGTTATAGCGGAATGATAGAGGTGCATTATTCAATATCCGGATGTCGAAGGGATAATTAAACATTTTTTCAATTTCCATTTCCAATGCAATTTCGCGGCGGGTGTACGAGGCTTTATCCCGGGTGGCCTGCTCGTCCATATAAACAGCTATATCTATGTCTCTAAAGGTATCCTCTGTAAAAAATGAGCCGTGAATATAGGCGAAAGTAATAACCCTGTTTTCCTGAAGGGTGATTGTCAGGTTGTTAAGAAGAGTATTTTTGTTCTCAGAGCTTATTATATAAGCCTTTTTTTCTTTATCGAATATATTCCTGGACATGTATATACATCCCTTTACTGCGTTATACCCGGTGCATAACTGCATACTATAAATGCTGTTAATATTATACATTTTAATAAGCAGGCAGTCGATATCAGGCAGTAATTTTGTCATCAGGCGGCATTTCGGTTCTTCATAACATTCTACCCTGAAAGCACCTGGGTCTTTATTGGCCACAGAGGACACAGAGGACACAGAGGACACAGAGATCACAGAGAATTTACTCTTTAGCATTACTCTTAGGTCTTAAGCAGAGTAAAAAATTAGAGTATTTTTGTCAGCCCTTTCCAATCTATTTAATAAAAACCTCATATAGCATTCGAGCAAGTTTTAAAAAAACTCTGTGTCCTCTGTGTGCTGTGGCTTTAAAAGGACCGCATTTTCAATCTCCTTGGTGGCTGCTTTTGGCAGCCCGGTTGTCTGGATTCTGACTCCTGGCTGCTGGCTTCCTACCGGGGATTAATGCTCCGATGGCAGGTAGAGCAGTCCTTTTTCATATACCTTATAGAGCCTCAGGCCGTTTATTTCTTTGGGTTTCTGGTACCAGAGCTCTTTCCAGCTCCGGTCGGCCTCGGGCATGTGCCAGAGTATGCGGTCGGAGATAAAAAGAGCTCCCACGTCAGCTCTTTTTTGTATCTCAGGGATCATGTCCACACTGTAGGGTATCTTGCAGGCGTAGCGGCCTCCGTACCAGCTGACATGGTGGCCCATATCGGTGAGCACCACCTGGCTGTCGGGTACTCTGGCGGATATCTCGTATAATATGTCCGAGTAGGTGGATCTCTCGGGGGTGTACTTTTCCGGAGGGCCGGGGCTGGTGTAATTATTAAAGGAAAGTAAAAGGATGGCCGCTGCCGTGACAAGGCCGGGGACGGCTTTCAGGCGGCGGAAGCGGGTCAAGGCCATGCCGGTAAGAGTATAGGTGGCCCCCAGGGCAAAAATTATATAGAAGGGCGAGAAAATAAGGAATAGCCTGGGTATGAAGTGAATCACCAGGAGCGCCGCCAGTTGGGTAACGTAGCACAGTACTATCAGCGGTCTTATTCCGGTTGCCCTTTTGGTGAGGGGCAGTATCACAGCCGCCAGGAAGGTTATGAAAATTGCGACCGAAACTCCATTCAGGTCAGGGCTGATAAATGAAGAGGTGTAATCGGCCCAGTTGGAGGTTATTTTTTCTATAACCTCTCCGGGGTGGCTTTTAAAAAATTCTATTACATTAACCTTTGTAGTGAAGAGGTAAAGGCTGTAGTCGGGATAAACCGGTGTGAACATTACCGGCTCGTATTTTTGCAGTGAAAAAAGAGGGCTGCCGAAAATAACGGTATTTCTTATAAGCCAGGGCAGGGTTGTCAGTATAAACCCTGCCAGCAGCCTGGCCGGGGGCAGCAGCCCTTCCTTCCGGAAGAGCCACCTGAAAATAAGGAAAAAGGGGATAAATACCAGGGCATTGTACCGGGCCAGGTAGAAAAGCCCCAAAACTATGCCGGAAAGCCAGTCACCGTAGCTATTTTTAAGAGCACTGGCCGATACCAGAAGTACTGCCAGGGCCATAAGAAATATGGACATGGACTCGGTCATCCCGGAGATGCTGTAGTAGAGGAGCTTGGGGGTCAGTGTGTATATAATCACCGACCCCGCCGCCACCAGGGTGCCGAACCACTGCCTGGCCAGCAGGAAAATAACCGGGGTGGCGGCGATAAAGAAAAAGCCTGTTCCCAGGGCAGAGGCCTCGTCAATAAAGCCGAAGGCCTTCTGAAATCCTGCCAGGGCCAGAGGCCATAGGGGTGCCCGCCACATGTCCGGCTGGGGAACCCCATGGTGGGCAAGGCCCAGAGGAGTTATGTACTGGGAAATGAAGCCCTTTCCCAGGGCCACATTCCGGGCAATACCCGCATAATCCATGGCGTCATTCAGTATAAGCCCGTTGAAATACCTCTGGTAGTACAGGTACCAGACGCCGGCGGTGAAGAGCACGGACACAGACAGGCAGATTAGTGTGATGAAGTGTTCTCGCTTCAAATAATAAACCCTCTCAATTTTATGGTAAAATATTGCATTTTATTGTTCACGAAGAGATATACTCTTATTAAATTCTGATATAATATTAAGAAAGAAATCCCGGGGAGGTAAATTTACTTTGAGTATAAAAGTAAATGTAATTATTCAAAGAGAAGAAAACTGGTTTGTGGCCAAATGTATAGAGAATAGTGTAGCATCCCAGGGAAAAACAATTGAAGAAGCCCTGGAAAATCTTAAGGAAGCGCTAATTCTATATTTTGAAGGGGAGGTTCCGGAAATTGAGACCAGGCAAACTTTCCTTACAACCATAGAGGTAGCGATATAGAAAATGCTAATTATGAATGAAACTACTGTCGGAATTCAGAATCCAGAATCCAGAATGAGCGGATTCTAACTACCGTGCCAGTATCCATACCCCCGAAAGTATCAAACCAGCTCCGAGGACATGTACTGCAGTAATGCTTTCCTTGAAATAAAGACCAGACACCAGGAACACCAGCAGAAATCCTGCTCCGGTCATGACTGGGTAGGCTATGCTGAGGTTTATCTTGCTTAATACAACGCTGTATGCTGCCAGGGCCAGTCCGAAAAGGGCCACCCCCCCAATGAGAAGGGGGTTTTTTATTGCCTGTATAAAGGCCTGCAAAAGCGCCCCCTGTTCCAAAATAATAGGGGTATTCCGCATGGCGGCCTTGATCATTATGTTAGCCCCGGCGTTTAATACTATCGCCGCTGTCAATACGAGATAGATCCGCATCTCTTTCTCCTTGAGGTAAATGCCCTCACCTTTATGAATTTTGTCTCCTGTCTACCGTCTCCCGTCTCCCGTCTCCTGACCGGAGGTATTACCCTTAAGTCCGGCTTAGTACTTTCTGAACAACTCTCCCCACCCGGTCTGGGAAAAGGCAGTTATCCTGCTCCGCCCCACCGTTGGATACCAGAAGAAGTCGTGGTAGACGTTGGAGGCGAAGGGGGCCCACACCATAAGGGGGCTGTGCAGAAGCATTTTTTCAAAGGGCTTTAAAAAGCCCTTTCTGATCATCTGGTCTCCCCATATTACAAAGCTCCGGCTGGCCTTAAACTGAAAATTAACTCCGCTTATATCGTCTCCCACCAGATCAATGTTTTCCATCCTGGCGTTCCCCAGGCCCTTTTCATCGCATATCCTCAGGTAGGGAATGGACATGGGGTCCATGCCCATCATTTTTGCAGCCACTGCGTCTATGGCCACTGAGTCCCCTGAGGCCAGTATATAGTCTTTTATATGAGGAATCATGGTCCGGGGCCCGGCCCCGTCACCGGCCACCGTGCCGTCCATGACCGCGAAAATGCCGCTGTGTATTTCCTTTTGAAGAATCATCAGATCTACCAGTGTTTCATGCATATATTTGTGGCAGTAGTGTCTGACTTCTTTTAAGAGTCCTCCGAAGGAGTTTTTAATGGCCCCGGTGGTGATGCTGTGGCCGTGTGTTTTTACCGTGGGCAGGTGGAGAACATTTTTGCCCAGAAACATTTTGGGTATAAGTATTCCTTCGGGGAAAATACTGTCCAGCACCATAAGCTTTGCCTTGGGCTTAAATACCACCCACTCCACCTCCGGCAGCGGGGTAAAGCTCAGGCCGTATTTATTCAGCACCGGCATCCACTTATTGTTTATAGCGCCCTTTATGGGGTTGGTCACCACGGTTTTGTTTTCCACGGGCAAAAGGGACTCTTTGCTGTAGCCGTCCTCTGTCAGTGTTTTAACCACTCCCTCCAGCTGCCAGGGCTGGGAGGAGCAGGCCGGAAAGTACTTGGTCCAGGAAAGGTTCAGCTTTATTACAGTATCCCTTTCCCTGGGCAGGAATTTGCTGTAGTCCGCCAGGCTCATCAGCCTTTGGTAATCTGACAAAACAGCTTCAGGTGAAGTCTTCAGTACGGAAACTTTAGAACGCATCGCTAACCTCCGGTTTTTTCCTAATACTGTATAGGTGGGATTCTCTTTTTTGAAAGTCTCCGGTCAGGAGACTACTCAATAGTATTACCCCGGGTCAGGAGACAGAAGTCAGTAGATAGAATGGTATTAGACATATGTCCCTCTGTGTAGAAAAAGTATGGAATGCATGCCCATTCTGAATTCTGTATTCTGACTCCTGACCGTGAAGAAATGCCCATAAGCATATTTAGTATAAGTTAATAAACGCTGCCCCCATCCACAGCGCCAGGCTTATTTGCAGGGGGCGGTCCTTGATCACTATCTCTTCGGGGCTGCCCCCGGAATTGTCCGCATAAACCAGGTAAAGGTAGCGGAAGAGGCCGAATAGCACAAAGGGGACTGATAAAAAAGAACTCAGGCTCTGGCCGTACTTAAAGGTATAAAGAAAATACGATACTATGGTCGATGTGGTGACTATGGATATCATTTGATCCAGCAGTGGCAACGGGTATGAGTCCAGGGAGACTCTATGGCTGTTGGCGTTTCCTCCCAGCACTATTTTCTCGCTTCTTCTTTTGCCCAGGGCCAGGAAAAGGGCCAGGAAAAAGGTGCACATTACCGCCCAGGGGGAAAGGTATATATCTATAACCTCGGTTCCGGCCACCACCCTGAGCACAAAACCGGTTGCTATGGTGAACACATCAAGTATAATTATGTTTTTAAGATAAAAAGAATAGAGTATCATCAATGCAAAGTATGCTGTTGTAATAATTCCTAGTGCCGATGACAGGGCAAAGGCCGAGTACAGCGCTGCTGCCGAAACCAATACCGCAACCGTGGCTGCCCCCCTGACAGTGATCATTCCGGCAGCCAGTGGCCTGTTTTTTTTCCGGGGGTGGTTCCTGTCCTTATCAATGTCAACTATATCATTGATAAGATAAACGGCTCCGCTAATCAGGCAGAACACCAGAAAACCTACGGTTACCTTGGCAAGCATGGATATATTCAGCAAGTTCCCGGAAAAAACTATTCCCACAAAAACAAAAAAGTTCTTGATAAACTGCTTTGGCCGCATGGAAGTCAGATAGTATAGCACTGCCCACAGCCTTTCCTTTTATGAGTATTTTGTTATAGTTCCCCGAGGTCGTAAAAATAGGCCAACTAAATTTTTTTCGACGGGAAAGACAAAAATTCCTTTAACAGTTAAAGGTGCTTGAATTCCAGGTCATTCTTTTAAGCCAATTCCGGGCAGAGCAAGATTTTCTGTATAAGGATTATAATGCGGGCTGGAGGAGTGTGAAAAATTGTGGTAAAATGTTTGAAGGTTTAATATAGCTTGTCAAACGGGATGTCTCCGGTATGAGAAATGCATCATGTCCGGGTGCTCCGGCTGAAAGGTATGAGGAAGTGAGGATAAAGCTTCTGGGGGCTTTTATTGACGGGCTGACTCTGGATCAGTTTACGGAGCGGATAGCCTTTTTTATTGAGAGATGCCGTTCCTGTTTTATAATAACCCTTAATCCCGAGCTGCTTTACCGGTCACAAAGAGAAAGGTCCCTGATGGATATAGTAAACCGGGCGGATCTTGTTACTGCCGACGGTGTGGGCATAGTATGGGCCTCCCGTACAGCCGGGCAGCCCGTTCCTGAAAGAGTCACCGGAATCGACCTGATGATGCGGCTTCTGCAAAGTGCAGCCAGTCATGGCTGGAGGGTGTTTTTCCTGGGGTCCTACCCCGGTGTTGCCGAATCAGCCTCTAAAAGGGCTGTTGAGCTGTTCCCGGGGCTGCAGGTGGCCGGATCTTACCACGGTTTTTTTTCACAGGAACAAAACTGCCAGGTAGTGGAATTGATTGTGGGCTCAAAAACCCAACTTCTCCTGGTAGCTCTGGGCGCGCCGCTGCAGGAGAAATGGATTGCGGCCAATTTAAGCTCTCTGGGGAATATAGCAGCCGTTGGCGTGGGAGGCAGCCTCGATGTTTTATCAGGCAATGTGCGGAGGGCCCCCCGGTGGATGGTGAGAACGAACCTGGAGTGGCTGGGGAGGCTCCTGATGGAGCCCAGTCGCTGGAAACGCATGCTGGTGTTGCCAAAATTTATGGCGCTGGTGCTGGTGAAATATAAAATTGGCAAATATTTAGTCTCAAAATAGTGTTGCAATAGATTTAATATAGAGGAAAAGGGACACACCACAGCGGAAAGGGGACACACCTGCTGAAGCTGAGGTATTCCTTTGGGAACAGGAATGTCCCCGATCGGTATAATGTTCCCGATCGGTATGGCTTTGGGGGACGGAGGAATGTCCCCAACAGGAGTAATCTAAATAACGGGTGAGAGATACCCTAAACAGGCCCGGATAAAAACCCTATGCGGCCTGGAAAGCAAACAAGCCGGAAAGCCCGCTTGCCGGTCTCTGACACTGTTCTATCGGGGGATACTTAAAATGCCCAGGGTAGTAATTTCCGGGTATCACGGTTTTAAAAACAACGGTGATGAAGCCATGCTCTACGCCATGCTTAAGGCGCTGGATCAAAGAATCCAGGGCCTTGAGGTCGTTGTGCTGTCCAAAAACCCTGTTGAGACCCAGGATTTTTTTGGTGTGAGGGCTGTACCCAGGCATGATTTACGAACCATTATCGGAGAGATCCGGGGCGCCGACCTGCTTATCAGCGGGGGAGGGGGTCTTTTGCAGGATGTCACCGGCCCCAACAGCATTTTGTATTACCTTGGCATAGTATCCCTGGCCAAAATGATGAAAAAGCCTGTTTTCTTTTACGGGCAGGGCATAGGTCCGATTGAGACCCTTCTGGGAAGGACTATGATGAGACTGGTGGCCAACCGGGTTGATGTGATTACCGTCAGAGACCGGGAGTCCAGTGATGAGCTTTGCAATCTCGGGGTTGTCCGGCCGTTGGTGGAGGTAACCGCAGATCCTGCCCTGGGTCTTGATACAGCTGAGATAGATCCCGGCCCGGGTATTGCTATATTGAATGGCGCCGGCATTCCCACCGGAGACGGCCTGGTTGGGGTTTCCGTGCGGGGATGGAAGGGGCAAAGCGCTTATAAAACTGTAATAGCCAGGACCTGTGATGACTTGATTGGGAAAGGCAGGAATGTGGTTTTCCTGCCCATGCACTATCCCGAGGATGTGGCTGCCAGTAAGGAAATAGCGGCAATGATGAAGAATAGTCCCTTTATTGTAGAGAGGCAGCTCAATTTTAAAGATATGCTGTCATTAATGAAGCAAACCAGCCTTATAGTCGGTATGCGCCTCCATTTTCTTATCTTCGGCTCTCTTTTAAATATACCGATGGTGGGAATATCCTATGACCCCAAGGTGGACAGGTTTTTAAGGCTGGCCGATATGCCTTCCGGCGGCACAGTGGAAAACCTTGATTACCAGGAGTTTTCCGCCTGTATAGAAATGGTTTCAGCCTCAACCGGAGAGTTAAAGGAAAGGCTGGCCCGAAAGGTGGCGCTGCTAAGGCAGGAGGCACTGCGCGGGGCTGACCTGGTGGAAAAAATGCTAAAGGGCTAATATCTTTGGTCGGAATCCAGAATTCCGAATCCAGAATGGTCAAGGCATTCCTTTGCGGCAGCAAGGAAGAATTGGTCCTGCATTGATATAAGCTGTTTCCGACCCTAAAATATGGCAAGAGAAACTTCTGAATTCTGGATTCTGACTCCTGTATTCAGACCGGAAAGTAATACCTGTAAGCCGTTGTGGAACTTTTTTTTAATTGTTTCGTCATAGTTATGAGAGGAGCTTTTTATGAGGCTTAAGAAGAACCGGATTTTTGTTGTTATTGCGGTTTCTTTGGGAATATTGCTTCTGGGGTCGGCATTGGCCGCGGCTGCAGGGGGTGAGCCCGGCAGCGTGGATGACCCACTGGTGACGCGCAGCTTTGTGGAGTCCCAGGTGAACTCCATGGTTGCGGGCAGTGTTGATGAGGCCGTTAAGACATCTGTCGAAAAGTATACCAAGTGGCAGGTGATGGATCTCGCTCCCGGTCAGCGGCTGGAGGCCAAAGCAGGGACCGAGCTGATTGTGCGGGCCGGTAAAACTGAGCTGGTGGACCCGGTGGGCAGCGGTGTTCCGGATGTTACCGCAGGGACTAATATAACCGTGGGAAAAGTTTTGGCCCTCGATCATCTTTTGATCATACCCCGGACGGACGGGAGGGGCATAAAGGCCCTGTCCAAAACAATTGTCATGTACAAGGGGGAAGTTGAGGTCAAATAGCAGCATCTAATCGGCTTCACTGAAAGAGGTGTTTTTTTGAGGAGATCTGGATACAAACTCAAAAACAGGGCAAGGCTTGTTTTTGTTGTGGTTCTTTCGCTAACTCTACTGGCGGGCGGGGGTCTGTATGCCCTTGGGTTTTTTGACGAAGCTCTTTATAATGCCAGAATTATCGATACCCTTCCGGAGTCCAAGGATAATGTGGTAGAGCGGATAAATATACTGGCGCTGGGTGTGGATGCCCGTAAGGGCGAGGATATGGCCCGGACCGACACAATGATGATGCTCAGTGTGGATACCGAAAAAAATCTGATGTCGGTGCTTTCCATACCCCGGGATACCCGGGTGTATATACCCGGGCACGGGTATGATAAAATAAACAGCGCCACTCTTTACGGAGGCCCTGAACTGGCCATGAAGACCGTGTCGGACCTGTTGGGGATTCGTATAAGCAAATACGTTTTGACTGATTTCAAGGGGTTCGAGGATATAGTGGACTCCCTGGGCGGGGTAACCATAGACATTAAGCAGAGGATGTATCACTATGATCCCCAGGACGGAGGGATGTATACTATCGACCTCAGGCCGGGGGAGCAGCGCCTTGACGGCAAAAAGGCCCTTCAGTACGTTCGCTACCGGGGCTATGCCCTGGGAGACATTGACCGGACCGAGCAGCAGCAGAAGTTCCTTTCCGCCCTGGCCCGGGAGGCCCTGCAGCCTTCCACCGTGGCTAAGCTGCCCTCCCTGGCAGTCAGTATATACAAGGCGGTGGACACAAACTTAAGCCTTACCGAGATGACCAGGCTGGCCCGGTCCGGCAGTAAGCTGACCAATGCCAATATTGTATCCCAGACCCTTCCCGGTAAGTTTCTCGATCTTGACGGGGGAAGTTACTGGGAGGTGGAACCCAGCGAGGCCCGTGCCGTTATTGCCGGCATATTGGAAGGGCGTGCCGCAGACAAGGTTGTGCTTGGAACCAAGACAGTTAATACAGGTAATGGGCTGCCAGCCGAAGGGTTAGAGACCGGCGGGGTTATTCCCCCTCAATCCGGCCAGGAGAGTAATGTGAAAAGTAATTCCGGCGGCAAAGCGGTGCTGCCGGGGACGAATAACGGGACAGGCAGTAAAAAGCCTCAGGCCGGCGCTTCCGGTGACGTCAGCAAAACAGGAGGCAGTAAGAGCGGAAGCACCAGTACAACCACTGTAAAAACCCCCAAGAGTACCAAGGTGACCCAGCCACCGGCCTCTATGATTGTCCCGGGAACTATACAGGAGGAAGAATCCGATAGTGGGGCCAGTGTGACTATTAAGCCGAGAGGCTAGGATGAGCTTAAGGGCCGGTTTTAACGGTCTGAATTCAGAATTCAGAAGCCAGGAGTCAGAATAATAAGGTAAAAAGGTTTGAATCCCTGGTCCTATAAAAAGTCGGTTTATGTTTTATTGAAAATAGTAAGCCTGCAGCTTTGCTGCAGGCTTGAATTTTTTTATATTCTGGATTCTGGCTCCTGGCTTCTGACTTCCGACCGGGAATGGTTACTTATCAGGTGTTTCCTCAATATGCGGCAGGGACAGTAGAACTCCGGCCAGGAACCAGAAATAGGTTGCCATCATGGGGACCTCAAATATATTTTCCACGGAATTGTGCAGGGCCACTCCTAAAAGACCTGTAATGAGGGCGGTAGCCATTAGTTTGAGACTGGGGCAGCCTATCTTTTTATAGGCGGCGTAACCATGCCTGAATACCTCGAATAAAACCCACAGTAGTGCCAGCAGGCCTATAAGCCCGCTCTCCACAAGTGTTTTAAGATAAAAATTATCCACGTAGGTGCTCCCCGGCACCCTCCTGGCCGCCACCGCCCCTCCGTAGGTTCCGAAGCCGGACCCCAGTACCGGGCTGTACAGAAATTTGTTGTAGGCCATTGTCCACAGGGCCAGACGTCCGCCTCTGCTGCTGCTGGCCAGGTAGGCCGGAGAGAAAAGGTATCCCAGGCGTGCTGCAATACTGGGAACCAGATTTATGGCTGCTGTGGCGGCTGCGGCCAGCAACACCATCAGCCTGGGTTTATACATCAGGCAGAATATGGCTGCGGATGCTCCAAAAGCAAGCCAGGCTCCCCGGGAACTGCTTAAAACAAGGCAGGCCAGTTGGGCAGCCAGAGCCGCCAGATATATAAAACGGCCCAGGCGGCCGGTGGAATTAAGCATCTGGGCTGCTGTAACCGGAATAAAAAGCAGCAGCAGGCTGCCCAGCACATTGGGGCTGACTACTATGGAGTAAACCCTTGACACGCTTCCCTCGGCCTTGTCCACCCAGCTTTCAGGAGTGCTGACCCCTGTAATATACTGGAAAATACCATAGGCTGACACCAGCACTGCAACTGCAATCAACCCTTTGACCAGGGCATTAAACTGCTTGCGGTTGAGGATAAGATTTGACCCCACCAAAAACCATATCATATATTCCAGGTAAACCCTTAGCCCCTCTATGGCCAGAGAAATGTTGGGGGACCTCATGAAAAAAAGGAACAGGGTGAACCCCAGGTAGATAAGCAGCGGCAATTCAAGGCCTGTATACCTGTATGACAAATGGCCCCTGACGGCCATTTGAACCGGCCAGGCGGCTATTATAAACACCAGCAGCAGCTCATCCCAGCTTCCCGAAACGAAGCCCAGGGCCGGGATTTTATCAAATAGAAAATCCAACACCGGATAAGAAATGACCAGCCAGAGGGCTGTTTCCACCCTTATACCGGCAGCCGCCCTGATTATAACGCTTTTAGATTGGGCTGCAGGGGTTTTAATACTGTTAAAGAGACTTCCGGAAGCCGACTGTCTTAGAGCCTTTCCCAATGCAGCCAGAGGAGACAGTAAGAGGGCTGCCAGAGCGCAGGCCCATCTCACCAGGATGGACCCGGTAATGGTTTCCCCGGAGGTATAGGTGGGGCGGGTGCTTATTTTTTTTAAAACAAAGCTTCCTGCCCCATAATTGGTAACAGCTCCGTAAAAGTATTTCCACACCCTTAATACACTGCTGTTTATAATAATACGGTCCAGTGTCAAGCAAACACCTCCCAACAACGAGATAATTATACACTATACAAAGGAGCATATCCAGACTGTGGTCCCAGGGAAAAACTCCTTGTCGAACGACATTGAAATTGATAAAATAGTTTAAGCAAGGCAAGGAGGCACACATAAGGTGAAGCGTTTACGGGTTCTCCACGTTATTGGCGGGGGCGAATTCGGTGGAGCTGAACGGCATATTCTAAATCTTGCCGCCGCCATGAAAAAAGACATGGTGGAGGTATTTGTGTGCTGTCTTTTTGCCGATCCCTTTGTTAAGGTGGCCAGGGAGGCTGGTATAAGAGCTCATTCGATACCCATGCGCCATAAAATGGACTTTGGAATTGTTACCAAGCTAAGGGACCTGATTATAGAGGAAAAAATTGATATAGTGCACACCCACGGGGTCAGGGCCAACCTGGTAGGCCGCCTGTCGGCCCGGATGGCCGGGGTTGAAACTGTGGTAACCACGGTGCACAGCCTCCTGGCCCAGGACTATCCGGATCTTTTCAGCAGGCTGGCCAACAATTTTATTGAAAGGGCCTCCAGGGGTCTGACCACTCATTTTATTGCTGTTTCCGGTGGTTTGCAAAAGGCTCTGGTGCAGCAGGGTATACCTGAAAGAAAGATAACTGTTATATATAACGGACTCAACCCTGATCTTTTCAGGATAGAGGGAGCTGTAGGCCGCTGGCGTCAGAAGGCGGGCTTCAGCCCCGGTGTCCCGCTGGTGGCCATAGTAGGGCGTCTTCACCTGGTCAAGGGCCACCGCTATTTTTTGAAGGCGGCGGCCGAAATTCTGAAGGAAAGGGCCGATGTCCACTTTCTGGTGGTGGGATGTGGGCCGGAAAGGGACAGCCTCGAAGAGTTTACCGGGAAGCTGGGTATTTCTGATCATGTCACCTTTACGGGGTTTATTTCTGATGTTTCGGAGCTAATGCCTGACTTAAACCTCCTTATAGTTCCATCCCTCTGGGAGGGCTTTGGACTTACCGCCCTGGAGGCCATGGCGGTGGGAGTTCCGGTGGTGGCCACTTCTGTGGGTGGGCTTCCGGAGATTGTAGACCACGGCACAACCGGTCTTTTAGTTCCTCCGGCGGATGAGGCCGGCCTGACCAGGGGAATTACCTGGATGCTGGATCATCCCCAGGAGGCAGTGGAAATGGCTGCTGCAGCCAAGGAAGTGGTGGAACAGAAATTTTCCGCCTCGGCCATGGCCAGGAAAACAGAGGACCTGTACCGGCGTCTTTTGGAAAAGGAGCAGGATGGGAAAAAGCTTCCTGATTAGGGGGAATGATTGTCAATGAGGGATCTGGCCGGCCGTGACATTATCTGTATAGGGCCGGTGGACTGGGAACCCATATGGAATCGCTCTCAGCAGCTGATGTCCAGGCTTCCCCACTCTAACCGGATACTGTACATTGAGCCCCCCGCCACTCTGCTGTCGGCCTTTAAGGACCGCAGCCTCTGGTTTAAATGGCGGCTGTGGGCCAGGGGGGCCAGGAAGAAAACTGAAAATATATACCTCTACTCACCGCCGGTGGTGCTGCCCTTCGGGTACATGTATCCATGGGTCAACCGTATAAATCAGCGGTGGATTTTACTTTTTACGGGTATGATTGCCCGGAGTCTGGGTTTCAAAAATCCAATTGTGTGGACGTACCTGCCCAATACCCTTTCGCTGGCGGAAGGACTGAATCCCTCGGTGCTGGTATATGACTGTGTTGATGAGCATTCGGAGTTTCCGGGGCTTATCAGCAGGGATGCGGTTTTGGAAATGGAAAAAGAGCTTCTGGGACGGAGCGACCTTGTATTTGCCACTGCCCGGGGGCTTTATGAGGCTAAAAAGAAATTTGCCAGTAATATATACCTTCTCCCCAATGCCGCCGATGTGGTGCACTTCGCTCTGGCGGAGCGGGAGGAAACTGCGGTGCCCGGGGAAATTGGCAGGCTTCCCCATCCTTTACTGGGATTTATAGGGGTTATTCACCACTGGATTGACCTGGACCTGATAGAGCATATTGCCCGGTCAAGGCCTGGGTGGACCATTGCCATGATTGGCCCGGTGGGCCCGGGGATACAGGTGGACAGGCTGAACAGCCTGCCCAATGTGCACTTTTTGGGGCGGAAGAGCAAGGAAGAGCTGCCCGGCTACCTGAAGGCCTTTGATGTCTGTCTCAATCCCTTTAGAAAAAATGTGCTTACCGACCGGGTAAGCCCCCTCAAGGTGTACGAGTACCTGGCGTCAGGCCGGCCGGTGGTGAGTGTGGACATGCCCGGGGTGCAGGAATTTAAAGAGATTATTGAAATAGCCGGAGACTATGAGGGCTTCCTTGAGGCGGTGGAAAGGGTGATTGCCACCGACAGCCCCGAGAAAAAAAAGGTTCGCCTGGAAGTAGCGGCCAGTCACTCCTGGGAAAGCAGGGCGGACTTTATTGCAGACAAGATAGCGGAACTGGAGGAGACAGAAGACAGGAGACAGAAGACAGAAGAAAACACTTAACGGTATGCAAAACTCCTGTCCTTCGACAGGAGTTTTAAACTATCTATATATCCCCTTTACTGACCTCAGAGCCAGGCATTCAAAAATTGTCTCCTGTATTCTGTCTCCTGTCTCCCGACCGGAGGTATTGCCCTTAAGCTACTCTTTCACTTCCAGCCTGACAACAGTCCCCTTGAACTCGTAGTCCCTGGATTTTACATAATAGTCCTTGCCCACCCTTATGTCCTGCCCTCCCATGGTGATGGTGGCCGAGGACAGCGTGGTGGTCCCGGTATTGGTTACATACACATCCTTGAGGTAGGGGTCTATTGATTCCACCCTCTGACCCCTGGCATCCACGTTTATTGAATAGCCGGGCTTTATCTGCACATCTTTTACCGTCACATTGGTATAGCTGCTGCCCGATACCATTTTGTCGCCCACCTTGATGGCCTGGGCCAGATCCGGCCTGATGTGCTGGAGCATTACCTCAAACTCGACATTGACAGTCTTTCCTGCGGCCCCCTGGTGGCTGAATCTGTAATAGGCCCCGGTGGCCACCAGAAGAATTGCCAGTACTATTATAAGGTCTACTATATTAACCAGCCCGAAAACTTTTCCCTTATCATCTAAGAGCTTCACTTTAAAATAATTCTCCTTCCGTGTGTTTGGATTCTCATTAATAAAGTATAAGATTTTTTGGGGACAAGGTCAACGAAAGATGCTGACCCTTATCGGTTTTGTCAATGAAGGAGATTGTAGCTGCAGTATAGAAAAATGCTTTAAAGCTTTTAATAATGGCAGGGGATGTATGAAAATCCGCCATTGGTCAATAATCTTTGTCGGAGGTAATTATGGAAATAAACGAAATTATGAAGGTAATTCCACACCGCTATCCTTTTCTGCTGGTGGATCGGATTGATGAGCTGGAGCCGGGCAAAAGGGCGGTAGGCATAAAGAATGTAAGCATCAATGAGCCTTTTTTCCAGGGGCATTTTCCCGGTTACCCGGTTATGCCGGGGGTGCTGATAATTGAGTCAATGGCCCAGGTTGGCGCTGTGGCACTGCTTTCCATGCCGGAAATGGGTAGAAAGCTGGCTCTGTTTGCCGGAATAGACGGGGTCCGTTTCAGGAGACAGGTTGTGCCGGGGGATCAGCTTCAGCTGGAGGTAGAAATACTGAAGCTCAAAGGGCCTGTTGGAAAGGGCAGGGGAGTGGCCAGGGTGGGAGGTCAGCTTGCCGCCGAGGCCGAGCTTTTATTCGCCCTTCAGGATATGAAAAATGAATAAATCAGACGAAATAGTGCGTCTGGTGTAGATTGTTGAACTTGTCCCACTGAGCAGGACTTTATTGGCCAGGCCCACTCATTTTTTGCTTTTGTGAAATTGGTCCTTAAAGTGTTAAAATACTCATAGTATGTCTAGCCGAAAGGTTTGGGGGTAATGACTTGAACCTGATTATAGCCTTTATGGGGGCTTTCCTGCTGGCTCTGGCACTGACCCCCTGGGTCAGGTCTAAGGCTGTTGCCTGGGGAGCCGTGGATTATCCCAATCAGCGCAAGGTACATAGCGGGGTGATGCCCCGTCTGGGCGGGCTGGTTATTTATACAGCTTTTGTGCCCCTTGCCCTGGTCGGGTCTTCCTTTGCCATGCCTGTAATTGGCCTGGCCCTGGGGGCTACTCTGATTCTTTTCCTGGGGGTGGCCGATGACATCAGGGGGATTTCCCCCCGTGTCAAGCTGGCCGGTCAGACCTTGGCGGCCCTGGCGGTGGTGCCCTTTGGGGTAAAGGTTGAGTTTATAACCAATCCGTTTAATAACGATCTGATTAATAACGATCCGATTGGTTTGGGAATATTTGCTGTGCCTATTACGGTATTATGGCTGGTGGCCGTGACCAATGCAGTGAACCTTATAGACGGCCTTGACGGCCTGGCGGGAGGGGTTTCCTGCATAGCCTCCCTGACCATGGCGGCAGTGGCCCTTACCCAGCTTAAGGTCTTTGGCATAAGCAGTCAGACTGATATTATAGCCCTGTCCCTTATACTGGCGGCCTCCATTCTTGGGTTTATGAAATATAATTTTCACCCCGCCAGCATATTCCTGGGTGATTCCGGATCAATGCTGCTGGGCTTCAGCCTGGCGGTCATATCTATTATGGGACTTACCAAAAGCACTGCCGCCATATCGGTAATCATACCCATGGTGGTTATGGGAATACCACTGCTGGATACTGTTTTCGCCATTGTCAGGCGGTTCCATGAAAACCGGCCCATATTTCAGCCCGACAGGGAGCACCTGCACCACCAGCTGCTGGCCCGGGGTTTTTCCCACCGCCAGGCGGTACTGCTGATATATGCGGTCAGCCTGATTATGGGAGCAAGCGCGGTTATTATGAACCTGCTGACCACCAACCAGGCCATGCTGCTTCTGGTGATACTGGCTACTTTGACCCTGTTGGCAGCCAATAGAATAGGAGTTATTAAAAGAATCCCCCCCAAAGGGGAATTAACAAAGCGGTCCTCAAATATTTAGACTTACAGGCATTGCTTTCGAGTCATTTCTTTTTTATTCTCTGATAAAAATCCGGATTTTCCGCCCTTTTAGAGGGCGGTTTTAGTTTATATATGTCGGAAATATATGATTAATTACACGAGACAGTTTAGAAAAAATTTTGTATTATGCTATTAAGGGAGGGGTCGGTATGAAAAAAATACGAAAGGCTGTCATTCCTGCCGCCGGTCTCGGAGTAAGGTTTTTACCGGCCACCAAGGCTCAGCCCAAAGAAATGCTGCCTATAGTGGATATTCCCACCATACAGTACATAGTGGAAGAAGCTATTTCTTCAGGGATAGAGGACATACTTTTTATCACAGGAAGGTCAAAAAGGGCCATAGAGGACCACTTTGACAAGTCCCCGGACCTGGAGAATCTGCTCAGGGAGAAAGGAAAAACAGAACTCCTGGAATTGGTCAGGGACATAAGCGAAATGGCGGACCTTCACTATATTCGCCAGAAGGAGCCCAGAGGACTGGGGCATGCGGTGTACTGCGCCAGAAAATTTATCGGTGATGAGCCCTTTGCTGTCCTGCTGGGGGACGATATAGTCCGGAGCAAGGAGCCCTGCTTAAGACAGCTTATAAACCTTTATGAAGAAACAGGGGCATCGGTGATTGCCGTGCAGGAGGTTCCTCCGGAGGATGTCGGCAAATACGGTATTATTGATGCGGAAATAGTTAAAGAGTCAGTTTTCAGGGTAAGGGATTTGGTTGAAAAGCCTGCGCCTGAAAATGCACCCTCCAATCTGGGGGTAATGGGCAGGTACATAATTACACCCGGCATTTTTGACATTTTGTCCCGTACCGGCCCCGGCGCCGGCGGGGAGATTCAGCTGACTGACGCCCTTAAGGTATTGTGCCGCCAGGAATCCATGTTCGGCCTGGCCTTCAGAGGACAGAGGTATGATGTCGGTGACAAACTGGGGTATCTCAAGGCAATGGTGGAATTTGCCCTGGACCGGCCCGGGCTGTCGGAACAGTTTGGGGAGTATCTGAGGGATATAGTAAGAAGACTGTATCAGTGAAAAAAAATTATAAGCTTAAATAAACCGTAAAACAGGGAGGCCGGGAAGTTCCGGGCTCCTTTTCTTTGGAAAGTTACAGTGTACTTCCCAGTATATATATACTGGGTGAGGTTAATGAAGGTATTGGTAACCGGCGGTGCCGGCTTTATAGGCTCTAATTTAATAAGGTCACTGCTAAAGTCAGGCTTTAAGGTGTCTGTCCTGGACAATCTCAGTACAGGTAAAATTGAGAATATAGCCGGGGTAAAATTATATGAAGGAGACCTTTTGGACAGGGACTTTGTTTGTCAGTGCGTATTCAGGGAAAGTCCTGAGGTGGTTATTCACCTGGCCGCCCAGGCAAGTGTTCCCCAATCTCTGGTAGACCCTTCAGCCGATGCCTGTATCAATATTACAGGGTCTGTAAATCTTTTTGAAGCATCCAGGCTTGGGGGCCTCAGAAAGGTGGTTTATGCTTCCACCGCAGCTATCTATGGAAGTCCCCGTTATCTGCCCCTTGATGAGCAGCATCCGGCACAGCCTCTTTCCGGGTACGGTCTGTCCAAATACACAGTGGAAAGATATCTTCAGCTGTACCAGTATTTATATGGCCTTGACTATACTGTGCTGCGCTTGGCCAATGTTTACGGCGCCGGCCAGTCTTCCTCCGGAGAGGGGGGGGTGGTGGCGGTTTTTCTGGACCGTATAATGAGTGGCGGGCAGCCTCTTATTCACGGTGACGGAAGGCAGACCAGGGACTTTATACATGTGTCGGATATTGTGGCAGCAATTTCATGTGCCCTGGAAAGGGGCAGCGGGGCAGTATTAAATATAGGCGCCGGGCTGCCGGTAAGCATTAATCAGCTGTTCCGTATTATAAAAAAAGAGACAGGCTACGCGGGTAATCCCGCCTTCGCCCCTCCCCGCCCGGGAGATATAAAGGAAAGCTGGTATAACATAAACAGAGCGGCAGTAGAGCTGAAATGGTCTCCCACAGTCAGACTTGAGCAGGGAATAAGGTTATGCTTATACTGAAACTCTATACGGTCAGGAGACAGGATACAGAATACAGAATACAGGAGACAGAAGTTTTTGTAAGCCCCTCTTCGGAGAACCCTTTTAGGAATGCCCTGGGTATTCTGCTCCTGACTCCTGACTTCTGACTTCTGACTTCTGTCTCCTGTCTCCCGACCGCAAAGAAATACCTGAAAGCATTAGTAGTAACCCTTCCGTCCTCCCCTGCATATTATAAAGCCTTAATATTTATGGGGGGGCCGGATCATGTTTAAAATATCTGATCTTTCCAGGCGGGATTTTGTCAATCTGGCTGACGGATCTAAGCTGGGGGCTATTAAGGATGTTCATATAGACCCGGCCAGCGGCACGGTTATTGCCTTTGTTCTTCAGGGCTCGCGGCGCTTCAGCCTGCTCTCCGCAGGGAGGGATGTGCTGCTTCCCTGGTCAAAAATAAAAAAGATAGGTGTGGATACAGTGCTGGTGGACTTGGAGACCTCACACAGGCTGGAGTAATACATTGTTTGACATAATTGGTGGCCGATGATACAATGAAAGGTGTTTTTTTCCCACTGCCATTGGGAATCAGGCTGTAAGGGTCATTTTTTTTTACAAGGGGGTTTTTTTTTGGCCAGAAGACTTTTTACCTCGGAATCCGTCACAGAAGGACATCCTGATAAGATAGCGGATCAGATTTCTGATGCCGTTCTTGATGAAATTATTGCCAGGGATCCCAATGCCAGGGTTGCCTGCGAAACCTTATGCACCACAGGGCTGGTCATGGTGGCCGGAGAAATAACCACCCACTGCTATGTTGACATACCCAGAATTGTCAGAGAAACAATACGCTCCATCGGGTATACCAGGGCCAAGTATGGCTTTGACTGTGACACCTGCTCTGTTATGACTTCCATAGACGAGCAGTCTACCGATATTGCCCTGGGGGTGGATAAGGCCCTGGAGGCAAAGGAAGGCCAGATGAACGACGATGAAATAGAGGCTATTGGCGCCGGGGATCAGGGAATGATGTTTGGCTACGCCTCCAATGAGACGGTGGAGCTTATGCCCCTGCCCATTGCCCTTGCTCACCGCCTGGCCCGAAAGCTGGCCGAGGTCAGAAAAAGCCGGGAGCTGCCATACCTCAGGCCTGACGGAAAGGTTCAGGTGACTGTGGAGTATGCTGATAATAAGCCGGTAAGGCTTGACACAGTGGTGGTCTCTACCCAGCACCACCCCAGAATGAGCCTGGAGGAAATACGTCAGGATATAATAGCCAGGGTGATTAAGCCGGTTCTCCCTCCAGATATGTCTGAAGACAGTGTCCGTTATTTTATAAATCCCACCGGAAGATTCGTCATCGGGGGCCCCCAGGGGGACACCGGGCTTACCGGCAGGAAGATAATTGTTGATACATACGGCGGTATGGCCAGGCATGGAGGAGGCGCCTTTTCCGGAAAAGACCCCACCAAGGTGGACCGCTCAGCCAGTTACGCCGCCCGCTATGTGGCCAAGAATATAGTGGCTGCGGGCCTGGCCGACCGCTGCGAGGTGCAGCTTGCCTACGCCATCGGTGTGGCCAGACCGGTCTCGGTGATGGTGGAAACCTTCAACACCGGCAGGGTGCCGGAAGATGTGCTTATTAAGCTGATTCAGGATAACTTTGATCTAAGGCCTGCTGGAATTATAAAGTCCCTTGACCTGCGCCGCCCAATCTATCTTAAAACAGCTGCCTACGGCCATTTCGGCCGCACCGACGGGGATTTCCCCTGGGAAAGAACCGATAAGGCCGAGATACTTCGAAATGAAGCTGGAATTTAGGGTAGAATTGGGAGACGGGAGACGGCTAAGTATTCCTTATTTGACTGAAAAAAATATATAGGCATAAATAAATGGCCGCCGACAGGCGGCTTTTTATAATGCCTACAAAAAGCCCGGCATGCAAAAACTACTGTCTCCTGTCTCCCGACCCAGGGTTCATTCCTGTAAGCAGTCTCCTGACCTCAAAGAACATCTTCTCCGGCTAAACCATTCACCCTTCGTGCCCGCTATTCATATTTTTAAGTAACACGGGGGTGATAGTAATGGAGCTGTATATTCTTATAGCAGCTTTGCTGGGCTGGCTGGCATATACTCTGTATTGTGCGGCCCTGCTGCTTGGTAAGGGGGGAGGACCTGCAGGGGGTAAGGTTTGCGTTTACATGGGCAACCAGGATGATGTTGCCGAGTGGTTTATCTGGTCCATTTACAGAAGTGATGGAGTGCTTGCCGGCCGTCTGGATTTGGCGGTGGCCGTGGAGTGCTCCGGTGATGATACCGGAAGGATTGTCAGAATACTGTCCGGTGAAAAGGAATTTAGTTTTTATGAGGGCGGGGATCTGTCCATGGTCTGCCCTTTGGTGCTGGATGTCCGGGGTATGGATAAAAAAGCCCTTCAGGTGCCGCTAAAATATATCATGAGCTGTTAGGCAGTAAGGGATTATATAGTTGGAGCATAAAAGAGGTAACTTTCCCCCTCTGTCGAAAATAATTGTCAGGGGGGGAAATTGCTTATATGAGCGGGACAGGCAGGAAGAGCTACATTCATGCGGCATATTCCCTGACGGTGACAGCGGTGGGGCTGGGGCTTCTGATTATGCTTTTCGGGAGCCTGGACCTGGATAAGTCCCGTGAGTATGCCGTACTTATTGTGATGGGTATTCTGGTCGAATGGCTGGCTGTCAATTTCCCCCTGGGGCGCCTTTCCGGTAGTTTCTCCTTAATGTTGGGCGCTCTTCTGATCTATAACCCCAGCGCCTCGGCCTGGATAAGCTCGGTGGCTTTTTTTATAGGAAATGGAATTGCCAACAGGGGCAATTCGGTGCGCACCTCTGTTTTTAACATGGCTCAGCAGGTGCTGTCACTTTATGGCTCGGTATTACTGTTTGGGATGATATGGAAAAAGAATCTGGAAGGGGTTTTATGGTCCGGCCCTGTCGGCTTCCTTCAGCTTTTAACATTTATAGCGCTATTCTTTACCATAAACCACGTACTGGTTTACATTTACGCTTACCCAGACCGTAAGGGCGCCAGGATGCATTCCTGGCAGAACACTCTCAAGTGGGATATATTGAGTTATTTTTTCAGCGCTCCCTTTGGCATAGCGATGGCCGTTCTCTATCAGAAAACCGGTATTCTGGCGGCATTCCTTTTATTCCTGCCGATACTTACCGTGCAGTACATTTTGGGCCTGTATGTGAGGTCTGAGCTGGTCAACAAGGAACTTAGGGCGGTATACGAGATAACCAGGAAGCTGGGTTCCGGGGAGGATTTTGGTAAAATACCGGGGCTTTTGCTAAAAGAGATGCGCAGGGCAATTTCTTATCATACCGGTGTGGTTTACCTGTGGCAGGAGAAAACCGGCAAGTTTATTTCGTCAGCGGCCTTTGGCCCATACAGGGGGGAGCTGGAGAAGGGCTCTATCAATCCCGGAGAAGGGTTTTGGGGCTGGGTGACAGGCAATGGGGAGGCTGAAATAGTTTTTGACTCCAAGATCGATCCCAGGGTAAAGAACGAGCAGGGGCTTCCCCAGGTCCTCAGGTCCCTCCTGGTTATTCCCCTGGTGGGGGAGGCCGGCACACTGGGCCTTGTAATTGTGGGTGAGAAAAAGGCCATGGCCTTTACAGAGCAAGATTTATCAGCGGCCATGTCCCTTTGCGGGTCGTTGTCGGCAACCCTTTCCGGGCGGGTGCTGGCAGAAAGGCTGGAAAGATACAGGCTAAGGGACCCCATGACAGGACTTTTAAACAGGAGTTCTTTTTACCGGAGTGGCATTCAGTCTTTTGAGGAGATACAGTCCTCAGGAGAAGGGTGTGTTGCCCTTTTACTCATGGACATTGACATACTGGGGCACATAAATGAGGGCTGGGGCCAGGAGACCGGGGACAGGATGATCATTGAGCTGGCCAGGATGGTCAGGACACTGGAAATTCCGGGAGTCAGGGCTGGTCGTTATGGTGACGATGAGCTGGGACTTGTTCTGCCTGGATTTGACGAGCAGAAGGCCGTGGCGCTGGCCGGTGAAATAAGGGAAATACTTACTGATTATAATTTTGCCAGGGAATACCCACTGCTCAGGATAAAGGTCAGCATTGGAGTTGCGGCGGGAGGGCCTGAAGAGGCCTTTGAGAAGTTGGCAGCTGAGGCTGGCCGGGCTCTAAGAAAGGCCAAGAAAGACGGCCGGGACCGTGTTATAGCAGCCTCGGAATTAAAGGGCCGGTATTCCGGAAGGGGTAGTTGGCTTACTTGAAGATAATTGAAAATATACTGGGAGGTTTTATTGACCTTCTTTTTCCTCCCCGGCGGGTGTGCCCTCTGTGTGGTAAATCCCAGGAGGAAAAAAAAATATGTGACAGCTGCCTGAACATGCTCAGAGGGTTCCGGGAAGAGCAGGTGTGCTATAAGTGCGGCAGGTTTTTTCATGTCCCTGAGGAAGGGCCGGCAGGTGTAGGCCAGGAGGCGGCATACTGCCGGGACTGTATCGGCGGGGGCCGCTCTTTTTTCATGGCCAGGGCGGCGGGACCTTATAGCGGAGATCTCAAAAGAGCTGTGCGAAGGTTTAAGTATAGCGGCAGGCGTGATCTGGCCGGTGACCTTTCCGGCATCATGTTTGACAGGATTACCGCAAACCGGCATTACAACAGGGTTGATGTTATTGCCGCAGTGCCTCTCTCTCCGGGGAGGCTCAGGCAAAGGGGCTATAACCAGGCGGAACTTCTGGCCTACGGCCTCTCAGACAGGATGAAGGTCCCGGTGCTGCCTCTTTTGAAAAAAACAAGGGAAACTGCTCCGCAAACATCGCTGGGCAGGCCAGGGAGGGGTGAGAACCTCCTGGGGGCCTTTGCCCTTACCGGGGCCGGGGCTTTTACAGGAAAAACAATCCTTTTGGTTGATGATGTGATCACCACCGCCGCCACTTTAAATATTGTTTCCGAGACCCTTGTCAGAGGAGGGGCCGGGCAGGTGCTGGGCATTGCGGCGGCAGCGGGCCGGACAGCTGCTGCAAGGGGGAAGGGGGGTATTTAAAAACTAAAAATGGTGTATTAGTGGTTTGATATTTAAAATGTTTGGGAATATTAAGCTAAAATAACTTTTATTATTATGCTGTGGCAAACAGCGCCGGTATTTTAAGGGCAGTTGCCCGGGGGCGCAGTCTTAAGGCAGAGATTTTAGTGTGTTTTTTGTTTTAAAATTGACAATATTGGTTAATGCCGGGGCAATATTGCGACATTAATTTTTCATTACATACAGGTTAACCACATATTAAAGCCTTTTTATTACAGGTTATTAACAGACTTATCCACATTATCCACAATGGCATGTTCCACAGGGGCCTTTTAGTGTTGTTTTTTTTTCGACAGCCGTGTCAAAATGTTTCCGGCACTGGAAACACTTGACTTGAGCTGAAGATTGTGTTAACATTCAAGACACCCAGTTTTGAATTTATTAGGAGGAGTGTTTGTGCAGGGTAAGGTAAAATGGTTTAGTGCAGCTAAAGGATACGGGTTTATTGAGCGTGATGACGGGGGTGATGTTTTTGTTCACTTCTCGGCTATACAGGATGAAGGCTTCAAGACTCTCAACGAGGGAGAAAGAGTGGACTTTGACATAGTTGAAGGAGCACGTGGGCCTCAGGCGGCCAACGTTACAAAAATATAACAACCCTACCCCAGTATAATACTGGGGTTTTTTTAAAAGGTTCCGGACTTATATCTTTCCCGGCTGTTATTAAAAAAACGGCATGAAAGGAGTGTTGCGGCATGATGGTTCAGATGAGGGGAAGGAACATTGAGATCACGGGAGCTTTAAAGGAATACGTGGAAAAGCGCCTTGGGAAACTGGAAAAGTATATTGACAACCTTGGAGATGCCCAGGTTACCCTGTCGGTGGAGAGGGATTTTCACCGTATTGAGGTGACCATTCCCATCAACGGTATGATATTAAGGGGTGAAGAGGCCACCGGCGATATGTATGCCTCCACCGATATGGTGGTGGAAAAACTGGAAAAGCAGATAGAAAAACACAAGGGAAAACTGGTAAAGCGTGCCACTAAGGGATCTCTGGATACCAAAAAGACCGCCCAGCCCGAAGAGGATGGCCCCAGGGTGGTCAGGACCAAGAGGTTTGCCATAAAGCCCATGGATATAGACGAGGCCGTGCTGCAGATGAATTTACTGGGTCACAGCTTTTTTGTATTTTCCAATGCGGAGACCGACCTGGTGAATGTGGTGTATAAGCGCAAAGATGGAAATTACGGGCTTATAGAGCCGACCTTCTGATAATGAATGGGGACACACCAAATAAGGAATGGGGACACACCTGCTAAAGTTGAAGTATTTCTTTGTGGACAGGAATGTCCCCGATCAGGATGGCTTTTGGTCTCCCCCAATTCCTAATCCCAATTCCCAATTCCGGAATTTAGGGTCGGAGGAATGTCCCCGATCGGTATGGACACACCTCCCTGATGTGACTGGTTCCGGGGTTGGAGGAATGTTACTTAAATTGTGCTTTGTGTGGGGGCGCACTGCCGGTGCGCCCCTTATATTTTGAACGTTCTTGCAATATACCCGGCTACTCTGATAAAATCTTTTTGTATCAGGTTATCCGGGCTGCTGCTGATAAGCCCGGTATTATAGAGATGGGTGATAATTTTTATGCTTGGTTTTATCCGAAATTTGCTTGATGACAATGCCCGGGAGGTAAAAAAGCTATCAAAAAGGATTATTCAGGTAAACGAACTGGAAGACCGGATGGTATCACTTTCTGATGCCGATCTGACCGGTATGACCGTCCAGTTTAAAGAGAGGCTGGACCGGGGCGCCTCCACTGATGATATACTTCCCGAGGCCTTTGCGGTGGTCAGGGAAGCCAGTAAGAGAGTGCTCAACATGCGTCACTTTGACGTGCAGCTTCTGGGCGGTATGGTTCTTCACCAGGGGCGCATCGCCGAGATGAAGACCGGTGAAGGTAAAACACTGGTGGCCACCCTGCCGGTTTATCTGAACGCGCTCACCGGACGGGGTGTTCATGTGGTTACTGTCAACGACTATCTGGCCCGCCGTGACAGTGAGTGGATGGGGCAGTTATACAGGTATCTGGGGCTTGGCGTGGGACTGATAGTTCACGGGCTTGACTGGAATGAAAGAAGAAGGTCCTACTGGTCGGATGTTACTTACGGAACAAACAATGAATTTGGGTTTGACTATCTAAGAGACAACATGTCCAGCCACAAGGATCAGCTGGTCCAGAGAGAGCTTCATTACTCCATTGTGGACGAGGTTGACAGTATACTCATTGATGAGGCCAGGACCCCTCTGATCATTTCCGGCCAGGCAGACAAGGCCAACGACCTGTACTATACCTTTGCCAGGGTTGTCCCCAGACTCTCCAGGGAGACCGACTATATAGTGGATGAAAAGGCCCACACGGTGGTAATCACCGAGGAGGGCGTGGCCAAGGTTGAGAAGATGCTGGGCATTAACAACCTTTACGATGATACCAATATTGAGATAAATCATCACCTTAACCAGGCCCTTAAGGCCCACGGGCTTATGAAAAGGGACAGGGACTACGTGGTCAAGGACGGCCAGGTTATTATCGTGGATGAGTTCACCGGGCGGCTTATGTTCGGCAGAAGGTACAGCGAGGGGCTGCACCAGTCCATAGAGGCCAAGGAGGGCGTCAAGATAGAGAGGGAGTCCCAGACCCTGGCCACCATAACCTTCCAGAATTATTTCCGTATGTACGAAAAGCTTGCCGGTATGACGGGCACGGCGGCCACCGAGGAGGATGAATTCAGAAAGATTTATAACCTTGATGTGGTGGTTATACCCACCCACCAGCCCATGGTCAGAAAGGATATGCCCGATGTGGTGTTTAAGACCGAGCAGGCCAAGTTCAGGGCTGCTGTGGAAGAGATAGCCCAAAGGCATGCTACCGGCCAGCCTGTCCTGGTGGGCACAATATCTATAGAGAAATCAGAAGTTTTAAGTGATATGCTCAAGAGAAAGGGAATAAACCACCAGGTGCTAAACGCCAAGCACCATGACAAGGAGGCCGAGATAGTGGCCCAGGCCGGCAGCCTGGGGGCCGTTACCATAGCCACCAACATGGCCGGGCGGGGCACCGACATACTGCTGGGAGGCAACCCGGAATTCCTCGCCGCATCCGAGCTGAAAAGGCAGGGCTTTGATTTTGAGGCGGGGTCCGAGCCTGATGATAAAGCCCTCTATACTAAGGTGCTGGAAAAGTACAGGGCTTCAGTGGGAGTTGACCACGACAGGGTGGTGGCCCTGGGGGGGCTTCACATAATGGGCACGGAAAGGCACGAGAGCCGCAGGATTGACAATCAGCTGCGGGGCCGTTCCGGCCGCCAGGGAGACCCGGGTTCCAGCCAGTTTTACAGCTCGCTGGAGGATGACCTGATGAGGCTTTTCGGATCCGACAACATCTCCAGCCTGATGGATAAACTGGGTATTGACGAGGATATGCCTATTGAGCACAGCCTTATCTCCAAATCTATAGAAACCGCCCAGAAAAGGGTGGAAAACAGGAACTTTGATATCCGCAAGCATGTGCTGCAGTATGATGATGTCATGAACCAGCAGAGGGAGCTTATATACAGGCAGAGGCGCCAGGTGCTCACCGGCGAAAACCTGAAAGAGATGATCTCCTCCATGATTGGGGAGGTTGTGGGCCGGACGGTTGACACATACTGCCCCGAAGGGGTTCACCAGGAGGAGTGGGATCTGGAGGCTCTGCTGAGCCATGCCGAGCAGGTGTTTATACCCGGCCACTCCATTCCTTCAGAAGACCTGGAGGATATGAACAGGGAGGCACTGACCGCACACCTGCTGGATAAGTCCCTGGAGGCATATGATGACAGGGAAAAGGAGCTGGGCGAGGAAAATATGCGGGAAGTGGAGCGGGTGGTCACCCTGAGGATAGTGGACGAAAGGTGGATGGATCACCTGGACGCCATGGATCAGCTCAGGGAGGGCATCGGGCTCAGGGCATACGGTCAGAAGGACCCCCTCATAGAATACAAATTTGAGGGCTACGAGATGTTTAATAATATGATCGCCTCCATACAGGAGGATGTGGTCAGATATATCTTCAGAGTGAGTCTGGTTCCCCAGGAGGAGCAGCCCAGACAGAGGAACGTGGTAGAAAACCGTTACTCCGAAGAAGGATCAAAGCAGCCGGTTCGCAAGGAGGCCAGGGTGGGCCGCAACGACCCCTGCCCCTGCGGCAGCGGGAAAAAATATAAAAAGTGCTGTGGGGTTGCTCAAGGGTAGTACCTGAGGTCAGGAGACTGCTCAATAGTATTACCCCGGGTCGGGAGACAGGAGTTGGCCAGGGTATTCCTTATTGTCTCTCTAGTGAACTCGTTCAGCTTTTAGCTGAACGTTGGGGTTTCAGATGCTGAAAGCTGGGCGTGCAAAACTCCTGTCTCCTGACAGAAAGGAATGCTTATAAGCACCTCCTGTCTCCTGACAGGAAAGAAATACCTGTAAGCAGTCTCCTGACCGTAAAGGAATGCAGTATTAGCAAAAAAAGGGATGTGATTAATATGTACACGGAACTCAAAAAAGAACTTGAGTCTCTGGAAAAGCGCATAGAAGATCTGAGGGTTTCTCTTTGACATCGCTGAAAAGGAGAAACAGATAGATTTTCTTGAGCAGAAAATGATGTCTGCCGGCTTCTGGGACAGCCAGGAGGAGGCTCAGAAGGTAACCCAGAGCCTTTCCAGCCTTAAGGAAAGGGTGGCCTCATTTTTAAGTCTCAGAAGCCTTTATGACGACACCGGGGTGCTTTTGGAACTGGGCCGGGAAGAGGATGACGATGAGGTGGCCCTGGAGGTCCAGGAGGATATTAAAAAGCTGGCCCGCCGGATTGAAGACATGGAGCTTGAGGTTTTGCTGGGCGGTCCCTATGACCGGGGCAGCGCTATTGTAGCCCTTCATGCCGGAGCGGGGGGCACCGAGGCCCAGGACTGGGTGGAAATGCTCATGCGCATGTACATGCGCTGGGCCGAGGGCCATAATTTCAAGGTCAGCGTGGTGGATATGCTTCCCGGGGACGAGGCCGGGGTAAAGAGTGTTACCCTGGAAATAGCCGGGCAGAATGTTTACGGCTACCTCCGGTCGGAAAAGGGAGTGCACCGGCTGGTGAGAATTTCACCCTTTGACGCCGCCGGCCGCCGCCATACATCCTTTGCCTCTGCGGATGTGCTGCCCGTGGTCAGGGAAGATCTGGACATAGAGGTAAATCCCGAGGACCTGAAGGTGGACACGTACCGCTCCGGGGGGGCGGGGGGCCAGCATGTCAATAAAACAGACTCGGCGGTGCGCATTACCCACCTGCCCAGCGGAATAGTTGTGCAGTGCCAGAGCGAAAGATCTCAGATATCCAACCGGAATACCGCCATGAAGCTATTAAAGTCCAAGCTGCTGGACCTGGAGTTGAAGAAAAAGGAGGAGGAGCTTGCCGCCATGCGGGGAGACCAGATGGAAATAGCCTGGGGCAGCCAGATAAGGTCCTATGTGTTTCACCCGTACAGCCTTGTCAAGGACCATCGCACAGGGGTGGAAATGGGCAATGTTAACGCTGTTATGGACGGTGATATAGACTCCTTCATATCCTCGTTTTTAAAAGAGAGCGCCAAGACAGCTCAGAGGTAAATAGCTAGGGGGCAGTTCCTGTTGGTCGAAGGGGCTTTGGGGCATTACCGGATGGTCGGAGGGGCTAAAGGGCAATACCTCCTGTCGGAGACAGGAGAGGGCTGGTAATAATTCTTGTCTCCGACTCTCAGGGAATGCATCTCGTCCCCTCCGACCAATCGGAAAACACATCCCGGCTCCTCCGACGGATCAGGAATGCATCTTCGGCTCCACCGACCAGTCGGCAATACTTACAAGCTTTTCTCCACTGAATAAATCTCAACCGGTAACTCAAAGCCTCTTACCGGAACGGCGCCCAGACTGGTGAACTTCCGTCCGGGGCGGCTTTGGTCTAACTGGCTGTATGTACTTCCACTGATAATTATCCGTGTCTTAAATTCTTTGTTCATACTTTCCAGCCTGGCTCCCAGGTTTACATCCTCACCTATAACTGTGTAGTCCATTCTTTCAGGGCTGCCTATGTTGCCCACCACCACGTGCCCGGTGCTTATGCCCACGCCTATCCCGAGGGTTACCTCTCCCTTCTCCTCCCATTCCCGGTTGAGTTTTTCCAGGGCTTCCAGCATCTCCAGGCCTGTTTGCACGGCCCTTTCGGCGTGATCGGAGTAGGGTATGGGGGCTCCGAAAAAGGCCATTATGCCGTCCCCCATATATTTGTCCAGGGTACCTCCGTTTTTAAAAATAACATTGGTCATTTCAGTCAGGTACTGGTTAAGCTTGGCCACCACTTCCTCCGGGGGGCGGCGGTCGCTGAAGGTGGTAAATCCCCTTATATCCGAGAAGAGCAGGGTAAGGTTTTCCCTTCTGCCTCCCAGCCCCATCATCTCGGGCTGGTCAAGCAGCTGGCTGACCACCTGGGGTGAAACATAGCGACCGAAAATCATCCTGGTTCTTCTCTTTTCCATTTGCTCCCGAACAAAATTCTCGGCTGTTATACCTATATAAGTGAATACCACAAGTATGAGCGGGGCAGCTAAATCTATCCAGTATCGCTGGTAGAGCCAGAAAAGATAAACCCCGGCGCTTAAAATGGCCAATACTGTCAGGAATCCTCCCAGGCCAATCCAGGGCCCGCGCCTGTAAGTAGTCAGGTATACTGTAACAGCTGCCAGTAGAAGCACCATGAGGTTGACCGGACGCCCCGCCTTGGTAAAAAAGGTATCTGTAATATAGGTGTTTATAGCGTTGGCGTGTATCTCAACCCCGTTGGTGGGCAGGCTTCCCTTTAAAACCATGTTGCTTCTGGTAAAGGGAGTGTCAAAATAGTCATGATCAAAGGCTGATGTGGGACCCAGGAGAACTATTTTGTCCCGGAAAGTTTCAGGTTTGAGTTGCCCTTCCAGAACGTCCACATAGCTGTACGTTTTAAATGTCTCGCCGGGACCCCAGAAGTTTATCAGGCGGTAGGGCTCCTTTTCGTTCAAAGGCAGGCTGAAGCCATCGCCTTGTAAAACACCATTTTCCAGAGCCAGCTTGTTTGGGTTTTTCCCCTGGGACGAAAGGGCAATGGCCAGGCTGAACCCTGGCACCAGGTGGCCGTTAAAGTCCACAACCGGCATTATTCTCCTTACCGTGTTATCCATATCGGTATTCATGTTTATATGGCCCATGCTTCCTCTGCTGGCCCTGATAAATTCCTTAACCGGAAGAACAGGGGCGGTGTTCACATAGCCCTCCTGATCCCTTCCAAAGCTAAAGGCACAGGCCATCAGCACTCTATTATGGCCCGCTATGGCTTCTGCCATGGCACTGTCCTCACCCGGCTGCCTGTAGTTTTCAAACATCATGTCAAAGGCTACAATTTTTGCCTCACTGAGTCTGGCCAGAATTTTGGCATGGTCTTCTCTGGGGATAGGCTGGCCAAGTTTGGCATAGGAAGGGTCATCTATTCCTACTATAACTATTTGATCCCCGGGGGGAGTCTGTCCCCTGAGATTGAACCAGGAGTCATAGATAATGTTTTCATACCTTTGAAATACCCCCATCATGGCCAGAGCAGTCACAAGTATCCAGATGGATGCGGCCACTCCGTACCGGGACAGATTTCCCATAATATTCAATATGTCCACCCCCCGGTGACATATTCTAGCATATAAGCGCTAAATCCTCTGATATTTCCTTTCACTGCAAAAAAAAAGGAATATATTGCTTTAGAAAAGAAATATATTAGTGTATACGGATAGTAAAAGTAATTACAGCCCCGGGCTTGGGAAATGCTACTCATTGAATAATAGTGGGGTGCGGGCCATGTTCCTGAGATTCTTATTTGAGATTGCCGGGGTAACTCTGGGTGTATTGCTTACCGCCCTGGGGCTCGACATTTTCCTTATTCCCAATAAAATAGCGGCCGGTGGGGTAAGCGGCATTGCCATAGTGCTTCACTACCTGCTAAGTATCCCGGTGGGCGTCACTATGCTGGCGCTGAACGTGCCTCTTTTTCTAATGGGAATTTACCGCTTGGGCCTGAAATTTGGCTTCAGGTCCCTTTACGGCACCATAAGCCTGTCCTTTTTTATTGATGTCCTGGACCCCTTTTTGCCTGTCGTTACCCACGATCCCCTGCTGGCCAGTATATTCGGTGGGGTCCTGGTGGGGCTGGGACTGGGACTGGTTTTCAGGTTCCGGGGAACAACCGGTGGAACCGATCTGGCTGCGGCTGTGCTGAGAACATACACCGGGGCCAATGTGGGACAGCTTTTGTTTGTGGTGGATGCAGTGGTGGTCCTGGCGGCCGGATTTGCCTTTAATTCGTGGGAGCTGGCTATGTACGCCTTTATTACCATCTTTGTGACATCCTGGCTTATTGATGTGGTCCAGGAGGGCTTCAGCTACGCCAAGGCCTTTTTTATAATATCCGGCCACACCGAAAGCATAGCCGGTGCGGTACTGCATGAAATGGACCGGGGAGCCACGGTGCTGAGCGGGAGGGGGGCGTTTTCCGGTACGGAAAGGAATGTGCTGCTGGTGGTGGTCAACCGGGCAGAGGTAACCCGCCTCAAGGATTTGATACTAAGTATTGACAGCCGGGCCTTTGTAATTCTCACTGATGCCCACGAGGTGCTGGGAGAGGGGTTCAAGCCCCTGGCCGTCAAAAATAAATAATAATTACATATATCGGAGGTTTTTCATGGAAAGCAGAGAAAAAGAGCTGGCGGTGTTAAAGGCCACAGCCAATGAAATCAGGCAGGACATAATTAGAATGCTGGGAGCTGCCGGATCAGGCCACCCGGGGGGGTCGCTGTCGGCAGCGGATATTGTAACGGCCCTTTATTTTAAGTTTATGCGCATTGATCCTGAGAATGTTAAAAAGCAGGACCGGGATCGCTTTATACTTTCCAAAGGGCACGCCGCTCCGGTATTATATGCAGCGCTTGCTCAAAGAGGGTTTTTCCCGCGGGAAGAGCTGCTTACCCTGAGAAAAGTGGGGAGCCGCCTGCAGGGGCACCCCGACATGAAAAAGGTCCCCGGCGTGGATATGTCCACCGGCTCCCTCGGGCAGGGGCTTTCTGCCGCCAACGGCATGGCCCTGGCCGGGAGACTGGACGGCAGGGACTACAGGGTATATGTGCTGCTGGGGGATGGAGAGACCCAGGAAGGGCAGGTTTGGGAGGCCGCCATGGCCTCCGCTCACTACCGGCTGGACAACCTTACCGCCTTTTTGGACCATAACAGGCTGCAGATAGACGGCCCCATCGAGGAGGTTATGTCTCCTGAGCCTCTGGCTGAAAAATGGATGGCCTTCGGCTGGGATGTGCAGGTTATCGACGGTCATGACATGGCCCAGATACTGGAGGCGGTGGAAAAGGCTAAAAAGGTAAAGGGGAAGCCCCAGATGATCGTGGCAGAAACGGTAAAGGGCAAGGGAGTTTCCTTTATGGAAAACCAGGCGGGCTGGCACGGATCGGCCCCCAAGCCCGAGGAAGTCGAGAAGGCTTTGGCCGAGCTATTGGCTGACAAGCTATAATTTCTGGTCAGTAGACAGGAGACTGCTTAATAGCATTCCACCGGGTCGGGAGACTACTCATAAGTATTGCCCCAGGTCGGGAGACAGGAGTTTTTTTCAGGCTTTATTGTGTGTATATTTTTAAAAAGGATTTTCTCTGTGTCCTCTGTGCGCTCTGTGGTTTAAAAAAACCTTCATGACTGCTTGCAAAATTGTTTTATGCCCTGGGGACAGAGTATTCTTGTGTAAATATTTTTGTATAAAGGAAGATGGGGAGGACCGATATGACTAAAAAAGTTGCTACCAGGGAGGCTTACGGCAGGGCTCTGGCTGAACTGGGAAAAAATAATCCCGCTGTGGTGGTGCTGGATGCCGATTTATCCAAATCCACCAAGACCGCAGATTTTGGCAAATTATTTCCGGACAGATTTTTCAATATGGGTGTGGCCGAGCAGAACCTCATAGGCACAGCGGCGGGGCTGGCCGCCGCCGGTAAGACGGCCTTTGCCAGCACCTTTGCTGTTTTCGCTGCGGGCCGGGCCTTTGATCAGATAAGAAATTCTGTGGCCTATAACAGGCTGAATGTAAAAATAGCAGCTACCCACGCCGGTATTACCGTAGGGGAGGATGGCGGGTCCCACCAGGCCATAGAGGATATAGCCCTTATGAGAAGTCTCCCCAATATGACGGTGTTTGTTCCTGCGGACGAGGCTGAGACTGCCGGCGCCGTAGAGGCTGCCGCCAAAATGGACGGGCCTGTGTACATCAGGCTGGGCCGGGCCGGAGTTCCCTCTATCCACGGCGAGGATTTTCACTTTGAGACCGGTAAGGCGGTGGTGGTCAGGGAGGGCAGGGACGCAGCGGTGATAGCCACCGGTATAATGGTGACCGCCGCCCTGGAGGCAGCCGGCGCCCTGACCGGGGAGGGCATAGAGGTAAGGGTGATCAGTATGCACACCATAAAGCCCCTGGACATTGATACAATAGTGTCTGCAGCCAGGGAAACCGGGGCGCTGGTAACAGCCGAGGAGCACAGCGTCATAGGGGGCCTGGGGGGGGCGGTATCCGAGGCGGTCTGTGAAAATTACCCCGTGCCGTTAAAAAGGCTGGGTGTGCAGGATATCTTCGGCGAGTCCGGCAAGCCCGATGAGCTGCTGGTAAAATTCGGCCTGACACCCGCAGCCATAGCCGACGCAGTCAGGGAAGTACTGAAAAGAAAAGGCCAATAAAAGCAGAAAAGCAGGGGATTCAACCCCTGCTTTTTCTACAAAAAAATGCCTTAACTATTCTGAATTCTGAATTCTGACTCCTGTATTCCGACCGTAGAGAATGTCAGTATAAGCCATTTCTAAGTATCCGTCACCCGTATCTCCTTGACTTTGCCATTGTCCAGGTAAAGCTTTACATCCCAACCGTCCCTGATATCATCCAGCTCTTCTATGTCATACGAGGAGGATGATGTGTCCCTGAAGGTGCAGCTTCTGTTTACCTCCAGCGTAAATTCCAGGTCGCTTCCCTGCTCGATGGTGATCTCGTCTCTGTCCTCATCCACCTCGGTAACGGTGCCTTCCACTATTATATCCTCATCGTCCTCCACTATTATCTTGGTTACTATGTCATCCTCATCCATTTTAACAGTGACCTCGGTCCCGATCATTATGTCTTCCAGGTCAATATCGTCCCCATCTTTTATAATGTCAGCGTTTTTGTCCACTTCGTACCTGTCCGAGTCCACATATATGCGGGGGGTTGATCCTGTCCGCAGGTCTGTTACTTTTCCCGTTGCGCTGCTAACCTCGCTGCCGAGGGCGATTATTTCATCGATCTTTCCGTTGCTGCCCACCTCGAAGGTTATGTCATCGCCGATTTCCAGTTCATCCAGTGAAACCCTGTCATTGCCCTTTTCTATTCTGGCATTGACCAGAACCTCGTATTCCTTCCTGTTGCCGTTCCTGTCCCTCAGGGTGATGAAGCCATAGAAATCATCAACTCCCCTTACCTCGGCTTCATTGGAGGTCAGGCTCGCAGTGCCTGTTATGGCTATTTCCCGGGCCTCACCGTTAACCGAAGTAACCTTTACCAGGTCACCGACTTTCAGGGTGCCAATTGAAACCTGGCTGCTTGATTTAAGAACCTTTGTGTTACTGGACAAACTGAAGCCCTTGACTGTACCGGTACCGGTTTTGACTGCTATATAATTGGAATTGATAACTGTTACTTCTCCTTCGGTATACTGGGTCTGTTCGGTGATGGTTGCTCCGCTGCCGGAATTGTTGGTATTTCCAGTATTTCCAGTAGTGCCCGTATTGGTGCTGTTTCCGGTATTTCCGGTATCTGAGGAGGCTTCCATGTACCTGATGGTGGCGTCACTGCCAACTATGGCCAGCACCTTTTCGCCTGATCTGAAGTCATCTTTGGTGGTTTCGGAGGTTCCCCTGTAGTACACGGTATTAGAACCCACTAGCCTGGGAATTTGGGTGCCGTCGGACTTTTTAACGGTGGCCATATCGGTGGCTGTGTCAATCCCCGCAAGGGTGCCGTCTATTATTCTGTCGCTGCCGTATTCAAACCATCCGTTGACGGTGGTTTTAACAATGAGGGCGGCCATCTGGCCCCTTCTCATGATATCGTTGGGCCCGAATTCATTATTGCCCTGGCCCTGCATTATATCGTTCTGGGAGACATCGGCCACGTAAGGGCGGTAGGTGGTGGATATATTGTCTGTATCGGTAAAGGAAAGCTTTGCGGGGTCGCCCTTTACCTTCAGCTTGTCCTGCAGGGCCACCGCCACCAGGGCGGCTACCTCCTGGCGGGTGATGGGGTTGTTATACATCAACTGGCTGACGTAGTCCTTGTGCAGAAGCCCCTTTTGGGTGGCCAGCACCAAGTGGCCCTGGCCCCAGGTCATTCCCTTGGGGAGGGTGACGCCGCTGTTTTTATAATCCAGGCTTAAGGCCTGACTTTCCAGGCCCATTCCCCGTATGATGATGGCTATTGCCTCCAGCCTGCTGATAGGGCCATCCGGATTAAAAACGTCTCCAGGGTATCCCTTCATAAGATCCAGTGCGTATGACTGTTCCACTGCCTGTCTTGCCCAGTGGCTTTTGAGGTCATTGAAACTGGCGGCGCCCGCGGGCAGCAGCGCGGGGGGAGAGAATACAAGCGCAGACGATAGGGCCAGTGTTATGGTACCGCTTATTATTCTTTTGATCATCTCAGCACCCTCCTGTTATATTCCGTCCTCTATAAAGAGACGCAGCAACAGCTCATAATGTTTCATTTTTTTCCTTTAATGTTATTGATTTTTCTTTCGCCAAAAAGGTTAAATTCCCTTTTTATTTATTTTATGGGTGGGAAAGGACTTCTTAGGGGGGTTGTCGAAATAGCTTATATCTTCAGGGCATTTATAGACGTTTGACATTTTATGCGCTGGCTGTAAAACGAGGTGTGCAATGATTAATCTGTATAATGTCACCAAGGTATATACCAACGGCGCCAAGGCACTCAATGATGTTTCCCTGACCATACAGAAAGGTGATTTTGTTTTCCTGGTAGGACCAAGCGGCGCTGGAAAAACCACCCTTATAAAGATTATTTTCAGGGAAGAGACTCCTACCAGGGGCCAGGTGCTTTTCTACGGCAAAAATATATCCCGCCTTAAAGGAAGGGAAATCCCGTATCTCCGAAGGAAGATAGGCATGGTATTCCAGGATTTCCGACTTCTTCCTCAAAAAAGTGTGTACGAGAATGTTGCCTTTGCCCTGGAGGTTACCGGGGCATCCGGAAAAATAATAAGGGCCAGGGTGCCGGAGGTTTTGCAGCAGGTGGGCCTGGCTGAAAAGTCCAGGATGTTTCCCTCCCAGCTCTCCGGGGGAGAGCAGCAGCGGGTAAGCATAGCCCGGGCAATTGTCAATAAACCTGCTCTGCTGATAGCCGATGAGCCTACGGGCAACCTTGATCCGGACACCTCCTGGGGGCTTATGAACCTCTTAAGTGATATCAACAAGACTGACACCACCATAATAATGGCCACTCACGCCAGGGAGATAGTGGATTCCATGAAGAGGCGGGTTATTGCCATGTCGGACGGGCGGATCAGCCGCGACGAGGAAAGCGGGGTGTACAGCAGTGAGCTTTAACACCCTGGCCTATTACTGGCGGGAAGCTATTAATTCCATTTTCAGGAACACCTGGCTGTCCATAGCCTCGGTGGGAACTGTTTCAGTATCACTCCTCATTCTGGGCTTTTTTGCGCTGGCCGCGGTAAATGTCCGGGAGTTTACCCAGGGCATAGAGTCCGGACTGGAAATAAGGGTTTATCTAAAGGACGGCACACCAAGGGAAAATATAAACGGAATGCAGGCGCAAATAGCCGGTGTCCCAGGGGTTTCACTGGTTGATTTTGTATCCCGGGAGCAGGCCCTGGAGGAAATGAAGAACAACTTCGGAGACCGGGGAGATATACTGGAGGGGCTGGATAAAGACAACCCTCTGCCGGACAGCTTCAGGGTAAGGGCTGAGAATGCTGACAGCATTCCAGGTCTGGCCGGGCAGCTAATGACCCTAAGCGGGGTGGAGCAGGTAATTTACGGGCATGGACTGGTGGAAAAACTTGTTTCGGTTACCCGCTGGGCAAGACTGGCCGGGGCTATAATACTTGGCTTCCTGAGTCTGGCGGCAGTCTTTCTTATTTCCACCACCATTCGCATGTCTGTTTTTGCCAGGAGAAAGGAAATAGGCATAATGGTGCTGCTGGGAGCCACCAATTGGTTTGTACGGTTTCCCTATGTGATGGAGGGCATGATGCTGGGCCTGGTGGGAGCCGCGATGGCAGGAGCGGTGGTGTATGCCGGCTATATGTCTCTAGCGGGCCATATTACCCAGACACTTCCCTTTATTCACCCGGTCACAGACCAGCAGGTGCTGCTGCAGGTGATGGGTGGAATACTGGGCATAGGACTCTTGATAGGTGCTCTGGGCAGCAGCTTTTCTATAAGGAAGTACCTTAAAACCTGATTTCCGTAAATGGGGGGATTGTGAAATGACCGGGGGGTCAGGAAAATTCTTGTCAATTATAGTAAGTGTTCTTTTTACGGTTTCCATGGTGGGGGCCGCTTATGGAGATACACTGGAGGATATGCTGCAGGATACCCGGGAAAAGTTGAACGAGAAGCGTCAGCAGGTTGAAACCGGCAAGAGTGCTGTTAATAGCTATGCTTCTCAGGTTAGACAGCTGGACCAGACAATAGACGCCAGGGAAAAGCAGATCAATGACCTGGGTCAAAACCTGGATGCCTCCCTGCAGGATTTAAAGCGGACCGAGGCTGACTTGAAAGAAGCCAGGGAGAGCTACGAGGAAAGCAACAATACTTTCAGGCAAAGGGTAAGGGGCATGTATTCCTCGGGTAGTATAAGCTACCTGGAGGTGCTGCTTGAGTCAAAGGACTTTGGTGACTTTGTAAATCGCACAGAAATGCTGCGCAGGATTATAAGCCGTGATGTTGATCTGGTTAAGGAAATTGACCAGAAAAAGCAGGACTTGCAGAGTCAGAAGAGCAGCCTTGAGGCCAGGAGGGATCAGATTGCCTCGCTGATTAGCATGCAGGAGTCAGCCCGGAGTGAGCTGAGGAGCCGCCAGTCCGAGAGGGTGGGCCTGCTGGCAAGGGCACGGCAGGATTTAAACCGCTTTGAGGCCGAGGCCGATGAGCTGGAGCAGCAGGAGCAGGGAATAATCCAGGAGATGCTGAAAAACAAAACCAGCCAGACATCTCCCTCCAAAGGTACCGGAAGCTTTACCTGGCCTGTTCCGGGCCATAAAAATACATCCTCCCCCTTTGGGAAGAGGGTTCACCCAATACTTAAAACTGTCAAGATGCATAACGGCATAGATATTCCCGCCCCCAGCGGGGCCAGCGTCGTGGCGGCCCAGAGCGGGACTGTGATTCAGGTGGGCTATATGAGCGGCTATGGGAAAGTAGTGATGCTGGATCACGGAAATGGGCTGACCACCCTTTACTCCCACCTCTCGGCCCAACTGGTGTCGGTGGGGTCCGAGGTAGCCAAGGGTCAGGCCATCGCCAAGGTTGGCAGCACCGGTATGTCCACAGGGCCGCACCTTGATTTCTCAGTAAGAAAGAACGGCACTCCGGTAAATCCAATGGGTTATTTTTAGGCTAATAATATTTAATTTCCGGTCGGAATTCAGAAGTCAGAATAACTAAGCATTCCTTACCAAAACGGCAGGCAGGACTTTTTCCTCTTTGCCGTTTTTTTATCGTAAATGATGCTAAAACGCTAAAGCAAATTTGGGGGTCTTCTTTAGCGGAGGGCACAGAGATACAGAGAAATAAATAGTAAAAAACAGTTGCGTTCCAAGAAAACAGCAGATTATCCGGGTAGCTTTTGGGACTTTAGGGTCGCTATAGGGCCGGTGGAGGGGTTTGAATCCGAGCTCCCGGACCTCCGGCTGAACTGGCTCTATGCTCGTCGCCTAACGGCCTGCCGGTCGCCTCCAACGCCGCGTCCATGCGTCGATTCCGGCTGCCGTCTGCGTCCCTGCAGCCGGCCCGGCATTCCGTATGGCTCTGTCGCTAGTGCGCCACGAAAGGCGTTGGGCTGCAAGACAGTCCAATAACTATGCTTAGCCAGAAGATGAGGGAAGGCCCCTCGGAGCCGCCATACAGGTGGAGGCTTCAAACCACCGTAAGCTGCTGTGGACAAAAGCCATGGTGGTGAGCGTTACGGAAAAGGCGGAGCCAGACTTCGTCAGGTGAGTGCCAATGGAGACGAACAACCGTGAACCGCTATTGAAGTGTCGAAAGAGCATTCAGGCGTCATCAAAACCGGGAAGTTGGCGAAAGCCCGGGATAAACCTGGAGGATACCTGTTTACTGTCCAGATGGTGACCGGCATGTAGGCGGCGTGAACGTGGCACAGGCTTCGGTTAGGAACGTGGGAACCTACTCTCCGATGACAAGGGAAAACTCCAAGCGGAAGCCCCGTAAGGACGAAAGTACCAATGCGGAGTAGAGGGGCGGAACAGCCCGTAGTAGTAATGAAGCTCAGTAACTGGAGCAGAGCAAAGGGGCTGTGTTATTCTGTTCTGAACAAAGGTCAACCTAAGGGGAGGAGCCGATGAACAAAACAAAGCCGTATGAAATCTCCAAGCACGTAGTATTGGAGGCATTCCAAAGAGTAAAAGCAAACAAAGGGGCGGCGGGAGTAGACAACGAAAGCCTAAAAGCATTCGAGGAAAACCTGGAGAATAATCTCTACAAGATATGGAACCGAATGTCTTCCGGCAGCTATTTTCCTCCGCCAGTTAAAGCAATTGAAATTCCCAAGAAAAACGGGGGGAAACGCATATTGGGAGTGCCCACGGTAGCAGACCGGGTAGCACAGATGGTTGTCAAAATATACTTTGAGCCAAAAGTGGAACCATGTTTTCACCCGGACTCCTATGGATACCGTACGGGGAAATCAGCGAAGGATGCATTAGCCGTCACCCGGCAGCGATGCTGGAAGTATGACTGGGTACTGGAATTTGATATCAAAGGGTTGTTTGACAACATAGAACATGAGAAGCTGATGAAAGCAGTTCGTAAGCACACCGACAGTCCTTGGATCATTCTTTATATCCAGAGATGGCTTAGTGCCCCATTTCTGATGTCTGACGGCACTGTCAAGAAGCGTACAAAAGGAACCCCGCAGGGCGGAGTAATTAGCCCGGTACTGGCCAATCTGTTCCTACATTATGCGTTTGACCTGTGGATGGTACTGAAGTACCCCGACAAACCGTTTGCCCGGTACGCGGATGATGCAGTGATACACTGCTCCAGTAGGGAAGACGCAGAGAAACTATGGCAAAGCCTTGGTAAAAGGTTGCTGGAATGCGGACTGGAGCTACACCCTGACAAAACCCGCATAGTTTATTGCAAGGATGATGACCGGCAAGGAAATTACCCTGATATTAAGTTTGACTTTTTGGGGTTCACCTTCCGGCCAAGAAGTGTCAAGGATAAAAAGGGGAAGATATTTACTGGCTTTACACCCGCAGTCAGCAACAAGGCGAAAAAGGCAATGCGTCAGTCCATCAGGAAATGGCGTATGCATCTTATGCCGGACAAGAGCATTACAGATCTGGCCCGGAAGTTCAACCCCGTAATAAGAGGATGGCTTAACTACTATAGTTGCTTTTACAAATCGGAACTTACCCCGGTGCTCCGGCATATAAACCGTGCCCTGGTACGTTGGGTAAGGTGGAAATACAAGAAATTCGCCAGACACCAACGTAGAGCAAGACTTTGGCTTGGCAAGGTTGCCAGACGTGAACCCAATCTGTTCGCACACTGGCAATTGGGGATATTCCCTGCGGCCGGATAATAGGAGCCGGATGAGCCGAGAGGCTCAAGTCCGGTTCTGAGAGGGCCTTGGGGTGTAATTCCCCAGGGCTACTCACCA
>JUEB01000005.1 GCA_000802095.1 Peptococcaceae bacterium BICA1-7
GGTTGGGCCCGAATCCCCAGGCGGTTTCGTACTCTATGGGTGCGCACACCTTTCCGTCGGGCATTGGGTATACGTTGGAGCACCTCATCACACAGCCGGGGTGGCAGGCATGGGTGGCCTTGCCCCCGCGGGCCACGGCCACTTCGGCCAGCTTTTCGCCGGAAACCTCGTTGGCCCTGTCAAAGCGCCCGAAGCGGAAGTTACGGGTGGGCAGTGTGCCTGCCTCGTTGATGATGTTCATGAGCACGTTGGTGCCGTAGGAGGGCAGGCCCTGGCCGCACACCGGGTGGTCCAGCAGTATTTTGGCGAATTTCTTGGCCGAGGCCTTGAATTTCTCCTGGTCCTTTACCGGGGCGTCAAAGGTGCCGGGGCTGTCCACCACTATTACCTTTATCTTCTTTGATCCCATTACAGCACCCAGCCCGCCCCTTCCGGCGTAGCGGCTGCTGTTGCCCTCGGTGTCATTGTTGGTTATCCCGGCGGACTGCATGAGCATCTCTCCGGCCGGCCCTATGGTTATTACGGCCACTTTTTTCCCGTAGCGCTCCCTGCACAGGGCGGTGACCTCATAGGTCCCCTTGCCGGCCAGGTCATTGGCGCTAAAGAGCTCGGCGCCGTCTTTGGTTATTTTTATGCCGTGCCAGTCGCT
This sequence comes from Peptococcaceae bacterium BICA1-7, assembly GCA_000802095.1. Classification (GTDB taxonomy): domain Bacteria; phylum Bacillota; class Desulfotomaculia; order Desulfotomaculales; family Desulfocucumaceae; genus BRHc4a. Next base: position 650 of record JUEB01000005.1, read on the forward strand.
GCCCTGGGGCATTCCCTCCAGCACCACGGCCTTTATGCCGAGGCTGGCCAGCTTCTGGGAGGTTATCCCTCCGGCGTTGGCCTCCTTGATGCCTCCGGTAAGGGGGCTCTTGCCGCCCACCGAAAGTCTTCCGGAGGATGGTGCGCTGGTTCCGGAAAGAAGGCCGGGGGCTATGACTATCTTGTTGTCCTCTCTCAGCGGATCGCAGCCTGCCGGCACCTCGTCCAGCACCAGCTGTGAGGTCAGCGCCCTGCCCCCCAGGGGTGCATATTTCTCTGGTGTATCTTCATACTTCAATACTTTGTCGGTCATGTTGACCCGTATTATTTTGGACATATACAACTACCTCCTTTTATATTTGAGGTTACCGTTATGAATATTCGATGCCGAACGGTTTCATACCTTCTTTTTGTGTAAAATTGCACATGATATTTTAAAAAAAAACCGCCCCAGGCGGCAAGTATACGCTTTAAGCAGTCAGTAATAAGAGAGCAATGCCCAAACCATTATGTCTCCTGACTCCCGACCGGAGGTAATACCATAAAGCAGTTTCCTGTCTCCTGACAGCGGCTTCCTTAAAGAATTAGCAATTCTCAGCCCTGCATCTCCTCCAGGAGATTTTTCAGATCCTCTGCAGAAAAAGTGTAAACCTCTCCGCAAAAGTGGCAGCGCACCTCAGCCTCTCCTCTTTCCTCAAGAAGGCGGAGAATATCATCTTTACCCAGGCTTACCAGTATTCCCTCCACCTTTCTCTGATCACAGGAACATTTAAAGGCCACCGGCAGCCTGTCCAGTATTTTAAGCTCATATTCACCGGCCACCGCCCGGGCTATTTCTTCAGGGCCGGCCCCTTCTCCCATCAGGCTGCTTATGGTGGGGAGAGAAGCCAGATTTTTCTCCAGGCCGGCCACTACCGCCTCATCCGCCCCCGGCAGTATCTCCAGCCAGAATCCCCCCGAGGACCTCACCTTACCCTCCCTGTCCACCAGGACTCCAAGGGCTACCGCTGACGGCGTCTGCTCTGAGGTAACCAGGTAGTGGGTAATATCTTCCGCAATTTCACCGGAAATTATTTCCACGCTGCCGGTGAAGGGCTCTTTCATTCCCAGATCCCTGGTCACATTCAGCATTCCCCGTCCCACAGCCTCACCTACGGGGAGCTTTCCCTCCACCCTGCGGGGCAGGTCCACATGGGGCTCCTGTACATAGCCCCTTACCTCACCCCTGGCATTTGCCGAAACCACTATAGCGCCCAGGGGTCCGTCACCCATCATTCTCAGTGTAATCATATCGTTGCCCTTGAGATTGGCCCCCAGCAGGAGCGCCCCGGTAAGGGTCCTGCCCAGTGCGGCCGTGGCCACCGGCCAGGTGTCGTGTCTTACCATAGCCGTCTCTGCAACTCCAGTGGTCACTGCTGCCATCACACGAAAATTCTGGTCCCTGTCTATGGTTTTGATTAAAAAATCCATAATCACCAGCCCTTATGCATCTAATTTTTTAATTATACATTTTCTTCCGGGCAGCAGGCAACAGCATACATATTTTCACTATCTAAATTTAGGGTTTTTAGAAGGAATATGACATGTTCTGACGAAACAATCAAAAAACAAGAATCAGGCAGGTGCGGCATGAGAATCAAGTTCACCCTGTTTACTATATTTATGGCTTTAGCTCTATCCCTGGCCGGATGTGCCAAAAAAGAGGAGGCACCCGAGGCCGGAACCCCGGTTGAAAGTGTTCCCACAGAGTCCTCCACCGTCGACAGCAGCAGCGCCCCGACTGAAACTCAGCCATCAATACCGGTCGGTGTGAACGACCCTATATCTGCACAGACTCCCCGGTCCATTACCAGTCTGTCCTCCCTGCCCGAGGTGGTGGCCTCCGACAGTGTAGAAATTAAAGGCAAGACCCGGCCCGGCTTCAAGGTATATATAGAGGGGCAGGAGGTATTCCCCAATATTAAAGGAGAATTCAGCTTTAAACAAAACCTTCAGGTGGGCAAAAATGAATTAAAGGTGATCACCCTGGGCAAGGAAAAAATAGAGGAGACAAAGACCCTTGCCATCGAGCGGCGCCCCGTGCCGCCAATGCTCACAGTGGTTCCACCTGCGCTCTCTGACAGTGAGTTTGTAACCATAAACGGACAGACAGAGAAGGGGTGCATTGTTTATGTTAACGCCACCCCCACCATGCCTGACCGGGAGGGTAAATTCACCTCCTCCGTGCAGCTAAAGGAGGGAGACAATAATATTACCATAACCTCCACCAACCGGGACGGGGGCACCGCCGCTCTGGAAAGAACCATCGCCTTTACGCCCCCTGACCCCATGCTTGAAGTTATCATTCCCGACACAGCCAACAGCAAACAGGTAACCATCAGTGGAATCACAGACAACAATACAGCTCTGGTGCTCTATGTAAACGAAGTGAAATCTTCCATAAACCAGCAGAATGGAACCTTCAGCAGCACTTTAACACTGGAGGATGGCTTAAATGAGATTACCGTTACAGCCATAAACAAATGGGGCAAAAAGGCCACCGTAAGCGGTAGTATTTTCCTATACTCAACATCGTAGAAAACCTTATCGGAGGTTTGTCGTTAAATGAGAAAAATAATTGCAGTAATTCTAGTGCTATTCCTGTCCCTTGCGCTGGCGGGATGTTCCAAAAAGGGCGCCTCCACCACAAACCAGAACATAAAAACACTGGTTGACGGATACCAGAACTCCATGGTATCCTACTATTCCGTCAAAAGCATGCAGGACAGCTCACTTTTGATCAACCAGGTGAACGACAGCCTGAAAAAGGTTGAGGACAGCAAAAAAAAGCTGGAACAGCTGACCGGCATCAATGAAACAGTTACTGACGCCAAGATTAAAGCCGAGCTGTCCAACTTTATCGACCTGGGCAGGGAAAGGGAAAGGATTGTAATGAAATACCTGGACGATTTGCGGCGGGACCTGGACTACAAATACAGGAATCCTGACGCCCAGGTTGATATCAATAAATATATTTCCCAGATACCCAATAACCTGCTGGATCTGGAATACCAGTCAAAGCAATCAAATGACCGCCTCCAGCAGCTGCTGGTCAAGAAGTAAAGACCGCCCTGCGGGCGGTCAGCTATCAGCAGTTAGCAGTTAGCAGTTAGCAGTTAGCAGTTAGCAAAAGACTCCTGTTTACATGAAAGCGGCTGCCAATGAGATTGCCGTTTAACAAAAAAAGAGCAGATTACTTTTTCATTATGAAAAAGTAATCTGCTCTTTTGTCCCATAATGTGTCACATATTATTATCTTAAAAGAAATGCCTTAGTAATTCTGAATTCTGAGTTCTGAGTTCTGAGTTCTGAATTTCGACCGCAAAGCAACTCAGAATTAGCCCTTCTTACTCAATTCCCCGGCCAGCAGGGCGGCCAATTCGGGATTCTGCTCCTTTATCCTGGCCAGGTACATGAATACACTGCCCGGGTAAGGTATACTATCGCTCAGCACCGTATATTCCACACTACTGCGCACCAGAGCCACAACGCAGTCCGGGGTGTGGTTGTCCCGGCACTCCTTGCACTGGCGGCAGGTCTCAGCCAGGGCGGGCACCAGCGCCTCAGGATAATAATGTTTGAAATCACCCTTTGGTATAAGGCTTGACGCCCCGGGAACATCCAGCAGCCCCTTTTGCACGGCATAGCTTAAAACTCTCCGGGCAAAGCCCATCAGACACTCAGGCTCCCTGCAGTCGGGAGTTCCCTTATAGTCACACTGTGAGCAGATATTTTCCAGCGGCACGGCCATTTTTTCCAGGTCCATTCCAGCCGGTCCCGCATAACGCATAACCATCACTCCCCCGTTCTAATCCTCCAGGAATTTAACAAAATCGTCAGGTGGCGCCTGTTGAGCCTCCTTTACCCCGGCGGGGGGTAGAAAGGGCGTCAAACCAAGCCTGGTTATGGCCCGCCCCAGCTTTTCGCCGGGCTCTCCCAGTGCCCTGAAGCGATTCAGTACATGATCAATCAGTAAAAAAACATCTTCTCTCTTTATTCGCCGGGCAACAACCTCTCCGTGAAGAGGCTTTGAGCTGCCTCCAAAACCTCCGATGGACACATCAAAAACCTCCCGGCCCGAAGACACAATCCCCAGGTCTGCGCAGTACGGGTCTGTACAACCCCTTAAGCACCCGGCCACCGCTATTTTAAAGTCCTTGGGAACCTCCATGCCCAGGTATTTATCCTGTATTTCAATGCCCAGCGCCAGCGCTTCCCCAACGGCCCTGGGGCAAAGTGCGCTGCTGCCGGCACAGGCCTTTACCGCTCTGACTACATTGCCGTAGGGAGATACCTTAAGTCCCAGGCCAGGCAGTGACTCTACCAGCCTGCCGGCCCCTTTCTCGTCAAGGACAGCCACCAGGGTCTGTCGTGTGCTCAGCTTGATCCTGAAAACTCCGCACTCTTCAGAGAGTCGGGCCAGTCCTGATAGCTGTTCAGGTGTCATAACCCCGCAGGAGGCAACAATGTCTATAGCCACCATGCCGTTTTTCTGCCTAAAAATACCGTCACCCATAGCAATCCCCCTAAACTAAAACATAGTTTCTCCGCCCGGATTAAACAGTCCGTTCACAATGGCCATAAAAGCTTCCATGTCCACCCCGGGGCCTATGTTAAACCTCTTAAGGCCCATCGGCGGGTCTCCGGCCCTCACATAGCCATCTTCAATGGTAAAACCCATCCGGTACCCTGCCCCGGCGGATGCCTTCAGGGCTTCAGCACCGGTGGCGCCATATGGATAGGCAATGGAAAAGGGCCTGTTAATGCCTGCCCTGCTGCACACCAGGTTAAAAATGGCCAGATCTCTTGCTATTTCCTGCTCGGAGAGGGCCAACAAAGCCGGAGTACCGTCTATTTCCCTGTGCAGGCCATAGGTGTGAGAGCCTATTTCCACCAGCCCGGACCTGGTCATGCTCATCAGCTGAAGCCCGGTAAGGTGTTGCCTGGCGTTTGGCGGAACACTGCCCATTAGAAAAAGAATGGCCCTGAAATTAAATCTTTGCAAATAGGGATAGCAGTACAGGTAGTTGGACTCGTACCCGTCATCGAAAGTAATAACCACGGTCTTGGGAGGGAGCCTCCGGCCTGACTTCACAAAGCCCTCCAGCTCTGCCAGCGAGGCTGTGTAGAAGCCGTTGTCGTGCAGGTAGTCCATATGCCGGGAAAACTGTTCCAGAGGTAGTATCGAAGCATTTGAGGAGTCTCCGGTGGCCACGCCGGGCAACACCTCATGATAGACTATTACCGGCACTTTTTCCGCCCCCGGCTGTTCAGCCGCCAGCGCCAGGGAGAATTGACCAGTGTAAAAAAATAAGGCTGCGCCCAACAGGCACCGAAAAAAAGCATTCAAACCAGTCAACCTGCCATTTCAATCATAAATTGGAAACACATCTATAATTCGACATTGTTTTTCCCACTCCTTCACTGGTCCGGCTTTTTAATAAAAGATTGCCATTACTTTCAGACTGATGACAAACCATTTTTCATAATATCTGCTTGAAAGCGACATTCATAGGGGCAGGGAATGATCAGCCACTTGCTAACATTGTCAACAGCCTGATTACTTCTACCTGTTGAATTTTTGGGGTTTGATTGTACTTCCATCACTGACCAGCACCGTAAGACCATCCCTATCGGTGCGAAAGACCATTACCTTTCCGGCCTCCAGTAGTTCAAGGGTATCAGGGTGAGGCTGTCCGAAAGAGTTACGGCCCACTGAGATAACCGCCAGACCGGGACTTACCCTTTCTATGAAATCCTTGCTGACATACCTGCTGCCATGATGGGAGACTTTCAGAACATCATGTTTCAGTGGAAATCCGCTTTCCACCAGCTGTTGCTGTGCCTCCACTTCAATATCTCCAGTAAGTAGAAACGATCTTTTCTGGTAGCGGACCGACAAAACCACAGAATTGTTATTCATATCTGATCTGGTGCCGCACAGCGGCCTGACAGCGGGGCCCAAAACATCAACCCTGACCCCTGGGTCAATTGAAAGGGCATCACCGCACACTATTTCCTGTACAAGAATATTTTTTTCACGCACCCTGGCAAGGAAGCCATTATAGGCAGGATCGGGCAGCTCTCCGGACTGATCCCCTGAATTTAGCGGAGGAATCAGCACGGCGCGTATATCAAATCGCCCCAACAGGTACAGTGCGCCTGCGGCATGGTCCTCATGGGGGTGAGTCAGCACCAGGGCATCCAGCTTTCTGACACCAATCCTTCTCAGGTAGGAGGTTACAACCTCTCCTGATCCCCGGCCCTTCTCAAATTCTCCCTTCCGTCCTCCGGCATCCACAAGCATGCCCTGCCCTCCGGGAAAGCGTATAAAGATGCTGTCCCCCTGCCCCACATCGATAACATGAACCTGCAATAGCCCCCGTCCCTGGATCTCTGCCGGTAAAAGGGCCAGTGCCGGAAAAACAGCTAGCAGGCAGACCAGTATCAGCCTTAGCGGTATATTTTTCCACCTTTTAACCCACAGTGAAGGCAGCGCCAGGAGGGACAAATACCACAGCCCCATGGCCACCCAATGTGGGGAGGGGACATACTGAACCCCCCCGGGGATTTGGTGCACCGCCTTCACCAAAAGAAGCATCAGCTCCAGCAGGGCTGCGGAGAAGTAATTGATTACCACGGCAACCTTTATAAACACCAGTCCGGCCAGTCCCGCCACAAGGCTCAGGGGAAGTATCAGACCCACCAGGGGAACGGCCAGAAGATTGGCGGGAATTGAAATAAGAGAAATAAGATAATAATGATAGGCCACCAGTGGCAGAGTTCCCAGAACAGCCCCCAGAGACACCGAAAGGGACCCCCTGACCCACGGTCTCTCCAGTCCGGCCCTGGCCAGCGCCCTGTCGAATAATGGGCCAAGGTGCAGTATTCCCCAGGTGGCCCCGAAGGAAAGCTGAAAACCGGGCTCAAAGAGGGCTACGGGAGAGAATATAAGTATTGCCAGGGCCGATGCGGCCAGGGTGGTGGGCCAGTCTTTATCCTTGCCCAGGTGGCGTCCCAGAAGCTGGACCCAGGCCATAAGGGCAGCCCTAACCACCGCCGGGCCCATGCCGGTAATAAAGGTGTACACCACAAGTACCGCCGTGATCACCGGAAAGCTTGCCCTGTTAAGTCCTGCAAGCCCCATTAGTCCTATCACCGCAGCCACCACAAAGCCTACGTGCAGGCCGCTGACCGAAAGTATGTGGACTACCCCCGACTCGTTAAAAGCCTCGGCAGTACCGGGATCTATCCCGGCCCGGCCGCCAAAAACCATTCCGTTAATCAAAGCGGCATGACCGGGCTCCATAGTAGCCCGGTTGATTTCCATCAGGCGCTGCTTTATTCCCAGGGCAGCCCCGGCCAGGGGGTTGCCGCCTCCGGAGCCAACTTTTGTAATGTCAGATGTTTCTTTTACTGTCATCAGAGCCCATATGCCCCGGTCGTGAAGATACTCCCCATAGTCAAATCCCCCGGGATTGCCCGGGCTCTCAGGAATATACGGCCTCCCTCTGACACTTATTAAATCCCCATAGCCATATCCGGCAGCAGCGCCGGGGACATGAACCAATATTTTCCCTTCTGCGCCGGACTGCTGCTGCCCGAATATAATTTTTTGCGCCTCCAGGGTATATACAGTTCGATCCCCTCTGAAATCAGGGTCTCTGCATATGTAGCCTTCAATGCTGACACTTTTATCCAGAAAGGCTGCCATACTGCCCGGACCAGCGCCGCTGTCCCTGGCGGCCGCGGCCCAGCCCAGAAAGAGAAAGGCCGCCACCATAACCGGAAAAGAATTACTTTTGCAAACAAGGAAAAGGACTGCTGCCGACGTCAGCAGAAATAGGGCGGCCAGCAGGAGCGCCCATGGGGATAGATCAATAAAATGAGAAAGGGCTATGCCGCCGGCATAAGCTATGGTTACTAATAGAAGTGGCCTGGCAGTCAATGTAAAAACCTCTTTCGCTTATACACGACAGCATTCTATTTAATGTCACATATTTCCTGCACATCCTATATATAGCTTTTATTTTTTAGCAAAAAAAATACCGGCCACATTTGTGAAATACTGTGGCCGGTATCTGTTGTAGCTCTGATCATATTGTCAGGTCTTCCTCGGTATCCTCCGGCGTTATTCTGGCAGCAGGCAGATCATCCTTGCCGGGCAGCAGAAGAGGCTTTACCGAGCTGTAATCCACTCTCCAGCCTAAGTAACTGCTGTGACAGACTTTAACCGACCCCGCCCTCTCAAAACTTTTAGCGCTATTTTTTAACTTTAATCCCAGTTCAACAGTTACCGTGTCTTCCTTTCCGGAAGCGCGGTGAAGGTTTGCCCTATCGACATTCTGGGCCATCTGCAACAGCTCCGTCAGCTGGTCGGGGGTCTCAAAATAGGTTACTCTGGCCAGAATACCCAGCTCGCCCTGATCAAGGGCTGTAAAAAAAGTTTTTACAACCTCCCCGGGGCTGCTTTCTGCCAGCATCTCATCCAACATTCCCGCCGCCTTGCAGACCATTAGCATGTGCGCCGGGTCTTCACGCCTGTTTACATGGAGCCGGGAATCCCTGAAATGTATGCAAAAATGCCCCGGATAATTATTGTCCTTTATTTGTTGGGAGCCATGGGGCATTCCATTTATAGAGCAGGCCAGAAACCTCTTGCCATCCAACGTAAGCAGGGCGGCCCGCCTTTTCCAGCTCCAACTTCCTCCAAATATACTGTTCATCTCCACCGAGTCCAGATAGGAAAGGGGCTCTGTATCAGCGTGATAAGATCCTCCCACCCTCATTACCTGAAAGCTCCTCCCGGTGTCTAAATCTATTATGCGGGCCGTTCCTTTCCTTGGAAATATTCTATTGACCTCCGCCCACCCGATATATTCTCCATAAAGCGTCCCGCCTTCTTCCACCGCCCCGCCGGGATTTTTGGCCGGCGTATATACCGACAGGGCCACCATTAGACTCAATACCAGCACAGAAATAGCATACCTTACCCTGGCATATATCATGCCGCTGCCGTTTTTCATCTGGCCCACCACCTGCCCCTGGTAGTTTTTACCTATATCTATGATTTACCGGGGCAGGCTATAACTAAAAAGCCGGGCTTTTAACCGTGGATTTTTTATTCAGTAAGCTTAATTTTTCAGGGCAGATACTGGGCAGCCTTGGTGGCCACCGCAGACATGCGGACCAGCTCATAGTGGTCATAGTCCCAAAAATCCGCTACATGGGTGGCCCCGTTAATCAGCGGGGAAGCTTTGGGCACTGCCCCGTCACTGTCGGTCCCATGCAGTAATGTAAGGGTGTTCCAGCCGGCATATATCTCTCCCAGCACACCCCACTCCCAGATAAATCCGTCCGCATCACCACGAATGGTGGATATTTTCCCCCCGCTATAGAGGGGGCCGGGGATGGGGTATGCTATGTTGAAGCTCTCCACCCATGAAGGTTTAAGGTTTTCTACAGCCTTCTCCGCACCAATGAAGAAGGCTCCCCAGTCCATGTCGTCTGCCAGGGGCGAGCCATGGTGGGGGGTCCCCAGAGTCACCAGCCCGGCTACCGTATCTGGCTTCAAATAGATATAGCGGCGGGAAACAAGCCCTCCCATGCTGTGGGCGATTATATCAATCTGGCTGCTCAGGCCATAAGACTTCTGGAGCAGGCCTATTTTTTCAGCCATCAGGCCGGCCTGAGCATCAACATAATCGTCACCCGCCGAGAAGTCGTTTTTACCGATGGTAATTATGTTCTTACCGTCAACTATCTTTGTTGACACTGTATTGTCCGAATTGAGGTAGAGTATGTATACATTCCCTGATCCCCACGTATTGACGCAGACCTTTAAAAAACCATCGCTCCACTGGTGCTTATTGGAAAGCCCATGCACAAGCACAAGGTCATTGCTTTTTGCCGCCAGAGCCGCCTGGGCTCCCACGGCAACAAAAAAACAGCAGCTAATAAGCAGAATAATCAGTTTACGCACCTCATCAAACCCCCTAATAAAATTATTTTGGTTATTAAATAAAATCTCTGGTTACCCGCTCACCTCCCCGGGTTAAAATAAATAACCCTTAAAACAATAGCTGTTGTTAAAGGGTTATCGATAACGTTATTATTAAAGTAATATTATAGCATAAATTAATGACAATAGTGGGCTAAAATGTTGCACAATATTTGCAAATATTTACAATATTATTTATTCCCAGACCGAAGTCTTTTGCCCGGCTTTGTAGTCTATTAAAAAATTCTGAAGATGTTGTTTATCTTATTGAGATAAGATGTGGTCTCCTGGTATGGAGGCACCCCCCCGTGGCGATCCACCGCCCCTGGACCAGCATTGTAGGCGGCCAGGGCAAGTCTTGCATCCCCACCAAACCTGTCCATGAGAGACCTGAGGTAGCGGGCTCCTCCCTCTACGTTTTCAATGGCATTAAAGGGATTTTCCACACCCAGCGAGGCGGCCGTACCCGGCATAAGCTGCATAAGCCCCATGGCGCCGGACTTTGACACCGCAAAAGGGTTGAAGTCTGACTCCACCTTGGCCACTGCCTTTAGAAGGCCAGGGTCAATGCCAAATTTTTTAGCCGTGCTTTCCAGAATATGATCAAGTCCTCTATTGGAAGAAACACTTGCTGATCCGGCGGGAGGGGTGCGGAATTGTCTTGGCGACACGGTTTTTAAGTACTCCGGCATCCTGACGCCGGGGCTGGTTACTCTTTTGACGGTCTGTCCCGCACCTGAACCGGCATTTTGGGAATCCATAAGCGCCGCAAGTATAACAGCAAAGTTGGCGTTGGAACTGGATCCTATACCGCTCTCTTCACTTCTCCGGCTTTCAAAGTTGCCGGTATACATCTGCATCTGTACCAGACGCGCCATAGTTTCTACATCCATGCCAAATACCATCCCCGTTTACTGGTTAACTGTAATCCTGCCTTTGATCTGTTCATACTTCTTTTCGCCAATTCCAGGCACATTCTTTATTTCTTCCTCCGATGTAAAAAGTCCTTTGTTTTCCCTGTAATTTATTACTCTTTGGGCCAGGGCGGGCCCCAGTCCCGGCAGCGACTCCAGCTCCCTAACCCCGGCCCGGTTGATATTAACCCTGGCCGGCCCGGCGGGGGTTACCGTTTTTACGCCGGAAGAAACCTTTGGCGACTGTACTGCTTCAGCCTTTTCCGGGATCTCTATTTTTTCACCGTCTTTTAAGAGCCTGGCCAGATTTATGCCCTGCATATCTGCAGCAGCAAGGGGCACGGCCTTTTCCACCGCGTCCATCACCCTGGCCTGCCCCGGAAAACTGTATACCCCGGGTCTTTGCACCGCGCCTGTAACATGCACACTGATTTCCCGTGTACTTCCCTCTGTCACCAACTGATTTACATCCACCGGGCTATCTTTAGGGCTGCTCTTCCAGAGGGCCACTCTATGCCCGGCGGTAAACAATAATACCGCAGCTATAACAATAATGGCTAACTGCTGCTTTCTTTCAATATACATTAATAACCAGCCCATCCATATTGCAATATTAATTACTTATTCTCCCATTGTGTCAATATTCCTTTTTCCCATCATTCATTAATCCTTATCCGTCCATCCCTTTCCAGTGTGGCCAAAATAACCTTACCTTTTATGCGACCGGTTTCCTTAAGCCTTTGCTCCAGCCAAGCCCTGTCAAGACCCAGCTTTTCAAGCTGATCCTTGATAATTTCGCCGTCCATCACCAATACCGCGGGAAGTCCCTCCGGGTCCGGTGAAAGACCAAGATCCCCCGGCGACAGCGGCCTTTTACAGGGCTTTGGAATCACACTAAGCTTCCCGGAAGTTTCGATGACGGCTACATCCACGTCATCCGGACTTGGATATCCCTTTTCCCTGAGCTGGGCCATCAGGTCATCAAGATTATACCTGGCCTTTCTCATTTCATTCTTTAGAATTTTACCACCCTCGATAACCACCTGCGGCTTGCCGTCCAGCAAGCATCTGAGTTTACGGCTGTGGAGGGCCGCAAAGCTTAATCCAACCTCTAAGAGGACTAGCACTGCAAGGGGAATAACAGCATGCCAGATGGGGAATGACTGCGACTGCATAGGCATGGCCGCTATCTCCGCCACAATTATGGCCACCACCAGGTCAAATGGGGAAAGCTGCCCTATCTGCCGCTTACCCATAAGCCTGACCACCAGCAGCACCACAAAGTAAACAAAAACAGTACGAAGCACAATTGCTGAAAAATCAGTTGCCATATTCCAGCCCAACAATAAATAACCCTCCATTCTCTTTCTTATTCTTCGCATCTGGAAGGCTCAATAAAGAAGTTATTTTTTCCCACCAAAAAAACGCCCCGGGAACTTGAGCGAATAAGGCCACCCGGAGCTTAATTAAGAAACTTCTATTCTTAATGATTTCTTTTAGTTAGCTTAATAAAACCTTAATAAAAAAAATTTATAATATAAATAAAGTAATGGAGGTTTATAAGTATGAACAGTAACAAGGAAAACAGCTCAAGCTCATACCCTTTAGAAGGAGGCAAGGCCCCACTTTCAGACCGCTTTGGTAACCCTATTATAAAAGTCAGCATAAGAGGCGGGATCATCTGCAACCGGATAGAAAAATTCTGGACCGAACAGACCATCATAATTAAAAGTACGCCTTCTGACCATTCCGCAAAGCCCGTTCTACCTCTTTAAGGTATTCCCGGCCAGTGCTTCCTGGCACTGGCGGACTGCCCCCGAGGCTCCTTTTGAAGGGGCATAGACAAAGGGCTTTCTGTTTTTAAGGCACATTACCTCCACCGCCGGCATGCGGTGAGACATCATCTCGGTTACAATCACAACCACATCTGCCCGGCGAACCTTTGACTCAACAGTCTTTCCAGGCCCCCCCTGGAAGCCCGACTCCCAAAGAAAGCCGGCTCCCCTCCTCTCAAACATTTTTTTAAAGGCTTCCTTGTACAAATCAGCCCCTACAACCAGAACTGTGCGGTTCGACAGTATGGGGTCCGCCACATCAAGCATTACCCTTTCTCTACTTTCTGTCTTGGGCCGGCCAGGAAACGTTGTCTGTTCCGGTAGATCTGTCTCCTCATATTTCCAGGCAATCCTGGCTCCGGAGGGTTCTCCCCTCAGATAGGCCACCTCCACCAGGTCTCCCTCTCTTAATCTCATGGCCCTTGCCTCACCCGCCCTAAGGGTGATCAGCCCTTCATCATCACTGTATATCATCCACTCTCCGCCGTGAAAAAGCACCGGCCCCACAACCGACACCCTTTGCCCCGACGATCCCTGTCCCCTGCGCTCCTCTACGGTAAATTCATAAAGATCAGAGTCACCCATTCTGCCCAGAAAAACCGCTGAGAGAATGTCTCCCTCCTCCAGACCCAGCCTTCGCACCCAGACCTCGGGGATAAATATCTCCTTACCTGACTCCGTCCGGATGGTGCCCCCCCTGGGCAGCCTTGCAAAACTACCACAGTGAGCAGAGCTTTCACTTTCACCAATGACCATAAATAAGTCCCTCCCGCCTTACAAATGGGATTTATGTATTAATATGTCTTAATTAAACCATATTTAACACATTATAATAACCCCTTCCGGCGAAATACCTTTTATATAGTTTTGAGTGCCGTAATTAATTTTTTACCATTTAATAGTCGGTAAGCTTGCCAAAACGACGTTTCAATTCCCTAAACCTGCCGGTCGGAAAAGATTCTTTGCCTTCCATACAGAAAGACTATATTATATTTAATAAGTTTTTGAAAATTCCCAATATTGGCTTTATTAATAAGGAAGGAGTTCACAGATGGCTGATCACTCCGCAGAAAACCCGGTTCATTCGGTGGAGCGAGCGCTGGTCATACTGGAAGCCCTTGGACGGAACTCCCAGGGATATGGCTGCACCGAACTGGGACAACTGCTTAATCTACATAAAAGCACCGTCTACAGACTGGTCTCTACTCTCCTTTCATACGGATTTGTTGAAAAAGACCCCAATAACGATAAATACAGGCTGGGCATAAAAATAATGCACCTTGGGCTGGAGGCCCTAAACGGCCTTGATTTCAGAAAGGTAGCCATGCCATATATACAGGAACTGGTCCAAATCTCCAGGGAAACAGTACAATTAGCTGTACTGGAGGGAAGCAACGTGCTGGTTGTCGAACGGGACCACTCCCCCGAGGCCATAACAGTAAACCTTGGTCTGAGGGGTGAAGTACACTGTACTGCAGAAGGCAAATTGCTTATGGCCTATCTTACCCACGACAAAGCCGTCGGCATACTCAGGGAAAGGCCCATGCGCCAGTATACAATAAACACTATTACAGAAATCAGCCAGATGATTTCTCATCTTGAAAAGATACGTTCTCAGGGGTTTGCCATCAACGCCGAGGAAATGGTGGAGGGAGTAAGGGCTATAGCCGCACCGGTTTTTAACCACAACGGCAGAAATATAGCAGCGCTCAGCATTGCCGGGCCCAGTTCCAGACTGTCACTGGAAAGAATATACAGGCTGGTTACGGTTTTAAAAGAAACCTGCGCCTCAATATCCATGCAGTTGGGCTGCAACACAGTACTTAATCCAAAGAACTTTTGATAATTAATAATACAACTGTTTATAAAGGAGTTGAATCGGGTTGAAAACAGGCAGTACCAAGGGAAGAAAGCCGTATACCGAGTTCAACCTGGCCAATTACGACAATGAGTGCGAATCCTTCAGCTGGGAGTCCGTGGAAAGGGAAATCGGCTGGCAGAGGGGAGCCCCCGTGAACATCGCGTACTCCTGTGTGGACCGCCATGTCCGGGAGGGAAAGGGTGACCGCAAAGCCCTTATCTTTCTTAAAGAAACCGGGTTCCAGGAATACACGTACAGAGACCTGGAGAGATTATCCAACAGGTTCGCCAGCGCACTTAAAAAACTGGGTATCCTGAGAGGAGAACGTGTAGCTCTGTTTCTGCCATCAATCCCGGAGCTTTATATAAGCCTGCTGGGAGTGGTAAAAGCAGGGGCAGTGGCCATCCCTCTGCATAGCAAATATATGAGTGACGCCGTGAAGGGATTCCTGGAAGACAGCAAACCATCACTGGTAATTACCACCTCCCAGCTGTACGAACGTATTTCAGACACCAGGGTAAAGTTCATCGTGGTGGGTGATGATGGGGATAACGGATGGCACAGCCTGCTGGGCAATTCTGATGAAAGCGAGGCGGCCACCCAGTGGATGAATCGTGAAGACCCCCTGCTTCTTTTGTACACCTCCGGATCCACTGGAAATCCAAAGGGAGTAATTCATGTTCATGAAGGGGCTCTTCAACATTATAAAACCGGGCAGTGGGTCCTTGATTTGAAAGAGAATGACGTGTTCTGGTGCAACGCCGACCCGGGGTGGATAACCGGAATATCTTACGGCATCTGGGCGCCCCTCTTAAACGGTGTAACCACGCTGGTTTATAACGGACCCTTTGAGGCAGATAAGTGGTATAGCATCCTTGAAAAAAACCAGGTCTCGGTCTGGTATACCACACCTACCTTCCTCAGGCTTTTAATGTCAGCCGGAACCCGGGTAGTAAAAAAGCACAGCTTTAAGTCCCTTAGAAAAATACTTAGCGTGGGAGAGCCCTTAAACCCAATTTTCAACCGCTGGAGCATGGCTACATTAAACCTGCCCATCTACGACAATTGGTGGATGACCGAAACCGGGGGGATAATGATCGCCAATTTTTCCTGCCTTCCCGTAAAGCATGGCTCCATGGGAAAACCTGTGCCCGGCATCCGCGCGGCCATTATAAATGAAAGCGGTGAAGAGCTGCTGCCGTACGAAATGGGCCAGCTCGCCATAAAGGTCGGGTGGCCTGCCATGATGAGGGGGATATGGAATGACTCTGAGAAATACAGCAATTACTTCAGGATGCCCCCCTGGTATCTTACCGGAGACCTGGCCTACAGAGATTATGAAGGTTACTTCTGGTTCCAGGGAAGGATTGACGATGTCCTCAAAATTAACAGCGAAAGGGTTGGCCCCTTTGAAATAGAGAGTAAGCTGGTGGAACACCCGGCGGTGTTGGAGGCCGGAGTTATAGGCAAGCCTGACCCCCTGCGCGGGGAGATTATAAAGGCCTTTATTGTACTTGACTCCCACTATTCCTGGTCAGAGGAATTAAGACAGGAAATCCGCCACTTTATCAGCAGCAAACTAGCTCCCCATCTGGTGCCGGAAGAGGTAGAGGTATGTTCCCGCATGCCCAGAACCAGGAGCGGAAAGCTTATGAGAAGAGTGTTAAAATCATGGGAGCTCGGATTCCCGTATAGTGATCTGCCAACATAACAAGGTGAATGGGTGTTCAAAGGTATTTTTCCGGTTGGAGTGACTTAGTCACTTTTTTTTTACCGTTTGAACCCTGATTATGGATAAAAATTATTATTATTTTGCCACTTAGCTGATTTTTCTTAACTTTCACACTATTTTAAGGTATAAATAATGAAACAGCGTTTTGTAATGCGAAACAGCAAAAGAAAAAACTGTTAGGCGGAGGGCCATACATCCCATCAGAAGGGCCCCTTGCAGGCACCCTCACAAGCAAGGCTTGATACCACACCCGAAGGAATATCCGGATGTTTTATAACTATCTATTATCCTTTCGAAAATACTTTGCCATTTTTTCCTTAGATGGAATCAACAAAAAATAAAAATGGGGGTGATAAAAACCTGAGGCGCCATTGATGTCAATAGGTGGCATTTTTGATCAGGTAATTATTCTATATGTGTCACATCCAAAGGCAGAACACGTGACAGAGTTCTTTGACCTAATATATATATAAGCCCAATTATCATTATTTGTCTGAGTTTCCTAAAAAATTTTCATCTAAAAGAGGAGGTAAACCATGTCAACAGGTAGTGTACAAAACTTAATGACTGAAAACAGAGTATTTGCTCCGTCTGAGGAGTTTTCCGGAAAAGCCCGGGTTAGCACCCGGGAGCAGAGAGATGAAATGTACCGCAAGTCGGTGGAGCAGCCCAATGAATTCTGGGCGGAGGTAGCCGAGGAGAACATTGAGTGGTTTAAAAAATGGGATGCTGTCGAGGAATATGATTTCACCGACAATATCTTTATCAATTATTTCCGGGGAGCCAAACTGAACGCCTCATACAACTGCTTAGACCGTCACTTAAAGACCTGGCGCAGGAACAAGGCGGCCCTCATCTGGCAGGGCGAGCCCGAGGATGAGTACCGTGTATACACCTATGACCAGCTGCACCGGGAAGTTTGCAAGTTCGCCAATGTGCTTAAAGGCATGGGGGTTAAAAAAGGTGACCGGGTAACCGTTTACCTGCCCATGATCCCTGAACTGCCCATAACAGTACTGGCCTGTGCCAGGATTGGCGCCATTCACAGTGTTGTTTTCGGAGGCTTCAGCGCCGAGGCACTGAGGGACAGAATTCTTGACTCCGATGCCCATACACTGATCACCTGCAACTATGGCCTGAGGGCAGGAAAACTTCTCAATAGTAAAGAAAACGCCGACAACGCTGTTGCCAACTGCCCCAACGTAACGAACTGCGTTGTGGTTAAAAGGGTTGATAAGGACTGCAATATGGTGGAGGGGCGCGACCACTGGTGGCATGAAAAAATGGCCCAGTCATCACCTGATTGCGAGCCGGAGCATATGGACGCTGAAGATCCGCTTTATATCCTGTACACCAGCGGATCCACAGGCAAACCCAAGGGTGTGATGCATACTACCGGTGGGTATATGGTCTACACCACCCATACCTTTAAGAACATTTTTGATTACCGTGATGAGGATGTCTTCTGGTGCACAGCCGACATCGGCTGGGTGACCGGCCACAGTTACATTGTCTACGGCCCTCTCTCCGCTGGAGCAACCTCCTTTATGTTCGAGGGTGTTCCCAACTATCCCCAGCCGGACAGGTTCTGGGAGATAGTAGAAAAGTTCCGCATTAATATATTCTATACCGCCCCCACCGCCCTCCGGGCTATGATGAGGGACGGCGAGAAATGGCCCCTGGGTAGGGATCTCAGCAGCCTGCGCCTTCTGGGCACAGTGGGCGAGCCCATCAACCCCGAGGCCTGGATATGGTACCACACAGTAATAGGCAAAGAAAAAACCCCCATTGTGGATACCTGGTGGCAGACCGAAACCGGTGGGATACTGATCACCCCGCTGCCCGGGGCCATCCCCACCAAGCCCGGCTCGGCTACAGTGCCCTACTTTGGTCTCAATCCAAAGGTTATCCGTCAGGACGGCAGCGAGGCCGATGCCAATGAAGGCGGCTACCTGGTTATAACCAAGCCCTGGCCTGGGATCATGCGGGGCGTTTACGGAGACCCCGAGAGGTTTAAAAATACTTATTTCATTCAGTATCCCGGCTACTACTTTACCGGTGACGGCGCCCGCAAGGATGAGGACGGTTACTTCTGGCTAATGGGCCGTGTGGATGATGTGCTTAACGTCTCCGGTCACCGCCTGGGCACTGCTGAAGTGGAAAGCTCTCTGGTATCTCACCCGAAGGTGGCCGAGGCCGCTGTGGTAGGCTTCCCGCACGATATAAAGGGCGAGGGTATCTACGCCTATGTAACCTTGAAAGAGGGATTCGACTTTGACGATGCCCTGAAGAAAGAACTTGTTGCCCATGTGCGTAAGGAGATTGGGCCTATCGCGTCTCCTGATAAAATACACTTTACCAACTCACTGCCAAAAACAAGAAGCGGTAAAATTATGAGAAGGATTCTGAGAAAAATAGCCTCCGGAGATATAGACCAGCTTGGCGACACCTCCACCCTGGCCGACCCCACAGTGGTAAGTTCCCTGGTGGAAGGAAAGCAGTAACCGCTGAACCCCACACCGGCCGGTCAGCCATAAAAGTAAAGCCTTAAAGATGGCTGCAGGACTGTGAGGGCAAGTATTTAAACCTATGACGCTACCAGATTAAAACAGTATAAAGGGTACAAGAATTGCCCGATTTTTTTAAAAGTCGGCAATTCTTGTTACTCTGATTTTATTCTAGCTTTATATTTCTTTAATTTTTCGAAATTTCAGTTTTATCTGGTTGCATACAGAATATCTATAGTACCATCCTGCCAAAGGTGGTGATGCCTATAGCAACTGTACAGACAGAAAAATCCAGGCATTATCTAATTATTCATTCGGAAAAAAGGTTTTTAAAGTACGGTAATTCCAAGGTTAACAATAAAGTTTGGAGGTAAAGCTTATGAATTCTCCTTCTCAGCCCAGTTTACAAACTGCCTGGCTTAAGGTTTTCGCAGGTACCGGCGTTAACCTTTGCCTGGGTGTCCTCTATACCTGGAGTGTTATTGCGGCTGCTCTGAGGACCCAGCTCGGGTGGACCGCTACCCAGTCCCAGTTCCCGTACACCCTGGCCTGCCTTGTCTTTGCGGCCTGCATGATACCGGGCGGACGTATGGTGGATAAAATAGGACCACGCTGGGTGGTTACAGCGGCTGCCATACTTGTCGGAGCCGGCATGTTCCTCAGCGGACTGACTGCACAGCTTACCGGGATTACCATCGGGTTCGGTCTTCTGGTAGGGGCAGCCATGGGATTTGGCTACGCCGCCCCCACACCGGCGGCGGTAAAATGGTTCCAGCCCCACAAAAAGGGCCTGATCGCAGGACTGGTGGTCGGTGGCTTCGGCGGAGCCTCCATTTACATTGCTCCTCTGACCAACTCCCTTTTAAAGAATTATGGAGTTCAGAACACCTTTTATATACTGGGAGGCATCTTCTTTGCGGTAATGGTACTTCTGGCCCAGTACCTTTCTATCCCGCCTGCGGGCTATGTCCCCTATGGCGGACCTGCTCCCCAGACAAAGGCTGGAGCGGCCACAGCCTCTAAAAGAGATTATACCCCCGGTGAAATGGTTAAAACTCCTCAGTTCTATCTGCTCTGGCTGATGTTCTTATTTGGTTCTTCAGCCGGCCTGATGATCATTGGCCACCTGGCCACCATCTCCAAGGTGCAGGGCGGCATTACCTGGGGCTTCATCCTTGTGGCGGTGCTGGCTGTGGCCAACGCCGGCGGTAGGATTTTCTTCGGCTGGCTGTCAGATAAACTGGGGCGGACCAACACCATGCTCCTTGTTTTCGCAATACAGGCCGTTAACATGTTCATGTTCATTAATTATACCTCAGCCGCCACCCTGCTCATCGGCTCAGTACTGACCGGCGCTTCCTACGGCGCCTGCCTGTCGCTGTTCCCGACAGTCATCTTTGACTACTACGGACTAAAGAACGGCGGATACAACTACAGCTTTGTTTTCTCTGCCTGGGGTGTTGCTTCATTAATCGGCCCTATTATTGCCGGCCGCGCTATGGACCTCACCAACAGCTACCAGGGCGGCTACACTGTCTCCGCCATACTAATGCTTGTGGCGGCGGGCCTGGCTATTATAACCAAGCCTCCCAAAACAGTTAAGCTAGCCTCGGATGCTAAGATATCGGGCTAGCCCGGTCAGCAAATCCATATGAAGTGATTAAAAACCGCCGGCTGATAAACAGCCGGCGGTTTTATCACGACGGTAAGACCGGGGCGACTATAGCTTTTCATTAAAAAGATATTCTTTTATCCAATACAGGAAGGCATAATACCCTTCCTTGTAGTAAATATAATAATGAATATTCAAAAATTATATTGACCGTGGTACGATAGGAGGATTTATTATGTTGAGGACTGTATTATTCTGCCCGGCCAATGATCAGAAGAAAGCCGGCAAGGCTATGACCTCGGAGGCCGACGCCATTACACTTGACCTGGAGGACGCAGTGGCGTACAGCCAGAAAGCAGCAGCCAGAGAGTCCTTAAAGGAAATACTCTCTGTGTCCCCTGCCAAAAAGACCTTTGTAAGAATTAACGGTGCCTCATCCCCGTACATTCTGGACGACATTGATGCAGTAACAGGCCTCCCTCTGGAGGGAATAATGCTGGCCAAGGCTGATTCCGCCGAAGAGGTACTGCGGGTGGACTGGCTGCTGGGGCTGATGGAACATAAAAAGGGCCTCCCCCCCGGAAAAATACGGCTGATACCCTTTATTGAAAGTTCCAGAGGAATGCTTAATGCTCCTGAAATAGCCTCCTGTACGTCCCGCATTAAAGCCCTTGCCTTTGGCGGAGTTGATTTTTCTCAGGAACTGGGGCTCAGGTATCCAGCTGAAAGCGAGGGGCTGTTTTTTGCCCGCAGCCAGCTGGTTATAGCCTCGTCCGTGGCCGGTATAGAACCTCCCCTGGATACCGTGTACCCCGATATAAGGAATGTGGCCATGCTGGAGCCGGAGGCAGAAATTGCCAGAAAAGCAGGATTTCAGGGCAAGCTTGTCATACACCCCACCCAGGTGGCCCCGGTTAATCGTGTCTTCACCCCCACTGCCCAGGAGATCGAGTATGCCCGTAAAGTGGTGGCCGCTTTCGATGAGGCTGAAAATTCAGGAACTGCTGTAATACAGGTGGAAGGCAGGCTGGTGGAGTACCCTATTTACAGGAGGGCGCTGGAAATCCTCGGGCCGCACAAAATAAAAAACTAGAGGAGGCCACTATAGCCTTAAAGTTCTATTAAAACAGACTTCCCGAGGTTTATATATGCTGACAGATACATCAAGATACAGAAAAGCAAATCTGGCTCTGTTTATTGCATCTTTCATAACCTTTTCGGATATCTATATGAGCCAGCCCCTGCTCCCGCTGTTTGCCCGGGAATTTAACCTCTCCTCCGCCGAGGCCAGCCTTGCTGTCTCACTGGTCATTTTTCCCATAGGACTGTCGTTTCTTTTTTATGCCCCGGTGGCTGACGTGGTGGGCAAGAAAAAACTACTCTCCACGGTGCTTATACTTTCAGCCTTTCCGGGAATAGCCACGTCATTTTCCGGGTCTTTTGAAATAATACTGCTGGGCAGGCTGGCGGACGGACTTCTTCTGGCGGGAGTTCCAGCCATAGCCATGGCCTATATAGGTGAGGAATTCGACTCAAAAAAACTGGCCACCGTTATGGGCCTGTACATAAGTGGGAACACCCTGGGAGGAATGGGAGGCCGGATAATCAGCAGCTTCCTGGCGGAATACCTGTCCTGGAGATATTCCTTCATGATACTATCCCTACTGCACCTTGCCGGAGCGGTTGCCTTCGCCTGGCTTATCCCCTCCCCAAGGTCCTTTAAGCCTGCCCCGTACAGGCCTCTCAAAGTATTGAAGACCACCGCTGCCAATATGAAAAACCCTTTATTGCTGGGGGCATACATAACCGGCGGATTCATAATGTTCAACTTTGTAGGTATTTTTAATGTGCTTACCTTCAGGCTGTCGGCCCCACCCTACAGTTTTTCCTCCGATACACTGGGGCTCCTTTTTCTTACCTATCTTTCCGGCACATTCAGCGCAGCTCTTATTGGAGTTATCTCCGGCCGGAGGGGGGTACTCTTTTCGGCCAGGGCCGGCCTGGCCATTGCCGCCGCCGGAACATGCCTGACCCTATTCTCCTCCGTACCCCTGATAATAATAGGTCTTCTGGTTATGTGCTTTGGTTTTTTTGCCGCCCATTCCTCGGCCACCTCCTGGGTTAGCGCCGCCTCCGGTCAGGACAAGGCTGCCGCCTCAGGACTGTATGTGCTGTTTTACTATACCGGGGGAAGTCTGGCCGGAGTAGTGCTTAGCCCTATATGGGACAGGTGGGGTTGGCCGGGAGTGGCTGCAGTCTCCTTTTTTCTGTTTCTGGCCTGCATACCAATAATAGGGTGGATTGCCGGGCAAAAAAAGGCCCCTGTTACCGGGGCCGACTCTCTTTTGAAAAAATACTAAGATGTTAATTTAAATACACTATACGATATAAGAACCCCGGGGAGAACCCCAGGGTTTAATTATACTTTAAATGCTTACCGTAAGTAATTATGCATATCTGCTGTTTTTGGCAAAGCAGTCACGGCAGTATACCGGGCGCTCTCCGCTTGGTTTGAAGGGAACCATGGTATCGGCCCCGCACTCCGCACACACGGCCGGGAACATTTCCCTGCGGCCTGAAGGCCCCTGCCCGCCTTCCTCGCGGTTTTTCCTCCTGCGGGCGGCCCTGCAGTCCAGACAGCGCGAAGGGTCATTGGTGAATCCCTTTTCTGCAAAAAACTCCTGTTCAGAAACCGTAAATACGAATTCCTGTCCGCACTCCCTGCAAATAAGAGTCTTGTCCTGCATCTAATAAACCTCCTAAAAGATTATTAGCCCAAATGGTGAGGGAATCCCGGAATCTGCCTACCCACCACCAAAGGACTAAGCAGCAGGGAACAAAAACCTCTTATTGAGCTACTTAAAATTATTATACTCCAAGAACAAAAAATGGGAAGCATGTACTTGAATATTTTTATTTTTTTAGTAGAAGAATAAATAAACCATACATGGCATAAAAGGGGGAGAACTGACTGTGACCCATAGGAGCAGGAACAGCAAAAAAGAACACCCCAGGACACCGGAATTTGCCCCCGGCAATTATGATCTTCTGGAGGAAAGTCCCTCCCGGGATGAAAAAAGAGAAGACGCTACCACCAGGGTAACACGCCTGTCCTACGACGAGGTGGACCCCAGTTGAATTTTTATTCTTTCCCCGACCGTTTATCTTACCTGAGAACCCCATAGGAGCCTATTCAGTCCACCAGGGCCGGAGCATAATTTTTTCTTATCAAAAACATAACTAACTGCAATTTCACACTTTTAAGCACTGGTGTTAGAATAATCAACAAAGGAGAGCGCCTCGCCCGGCGCCGGAGGTGATTTGCATATGTCCTGTAAAAAAGGCTTTAAAAGCACTGAAAGGCTGATTGAAGATGTATGGAACAGGCTGGTCAGCCTGAGGATAATAAAATGTCTGGAGACATACGCAAACACCATTTCAAAAACTACCGGCTTTAAGGTGGAGGCCAGTATATATGAAGGTGTCGGCCTAAACGATTTTAAATCAATATACTGTGACTTTGCAGGCCAGGATGTACCCTTCAGGCTAAACCTGGAGATAATAACCGGCCCCAGGCAGGAACTTGATTTATTCATTATTGATTTTAACATACCTGTAGATCTGAGAGGTCACGGTATGGGATCAGGAATAATATGCGGTCTTTTAGGCATTTTTTCAAGGTTTCGCATTAGGACTATCACGCTAAATCCCGTCGGCAAAAGAGCTCAGAAATTCTGGCAACAATTTGGCTTCAGCCAGATGTCCGGTCAGAGGGCACTGATGCTGAGCCTGGAATACAGAGAATATACCTTTAGGTGCGCTAACCTGTTATTCCGCAACCTTAAAGATTTGACAGCATAACTAAATAGCCGGGGAGAGATACCTGATAAAAGTAATATTCCACAAGTTATGCCTGGAGGATTATGCCGGCGATCACGCATCCTCAGCCGGCAGGCTGGACAGAGCATACAGCGAGCTACTGGGAAGTTATGAGTTTATAGAACCGGGGCCGGCCTCCGAAGAAGACCTGAAACTGGTGCATGAGGCGTCTTATATAGAAGAAATAAAGCAGCATAAAAAGCTGTACCAGGCAGCCGCCCTGGCGGCAGGAGGGGCTATCGAGTCAGCCCGCCTGGCCATGCAAGGGGAAAAATCCTTCGCTCTTATACGCCCTCCCGGTCATCACGCCGGCTACAAGAGAAAGTGGGGATTCTGCGTTTTCAATAATGTTGCCATAGCGGTTGAAAGTATCCGGGCACAGCGCCAAACCATAAAAGCTTTAATCATAGATATAGATCTGCATTTTGGGGACGGCACCTTCCAAATATATAAGAATATACCTGAAGTACAGTATCACCACGTCAGCGGAAGTGAGAGGCATAAATTTTTGGAATGTCTGGGGGATTATCTGGATCACAGCCTCCACTGTGATCTCATTGCAGTATCGGCAGGCTTTGACACCCACGAATATGACTGGGGCTTTTTACTTAAAACAGAAGACTATAACATCGTGGGCAAAATGATTAATTCCTTCGCCGAAAGAGCCAGCGGGGGAAAAGTGTTCGGAGTTCTGGAAGGAGGTTACAACCACCATTACCTGGGTGAGAATATAAAGTCCTTCCTACTGGGACTGGAAGGCTACACCTACCTTCCCCGGCCCCTGTCTTCACCACCTGAGTTTATATAGACTAGCCGTCAGCTATCAGCAAATAACAGTCAGACTAATAACAAATTACGGCTTTTTAGTTTTTTGCCCCGACAGAATAATATCTTATTAATATCTATTTTCCATAAGGCTGATAGCTAAAAAAAAACCTGCCTTGGCAGGTTAATATAAAAAGCAATATATTTAAAATGATTATTCGGCATCCTTGAAGCGCACCATGGGACAGGCCTTGCAGACATGGAGCCCGGGGAATTCCTGGCCGGGTGAACCCACCATGGAAGGTCCTCCAAACTTGTCCACCCGGCGGATAAGCTGCCTGACCAGAGCATCAATGTGCTTCCCGGGGATATACACGTTTACCTCACCGGTTTCAGTTTTCCCAGAGGTATAGCTTCCTGCGCACATGGTATTCATATTGGGCTTTTGCTCATTGTAACAGTAAGCCATTCCGCCGCATACAGCAGAGTTGATGGTATGCTTGAATTCAAGAGCAGGCACCCTTTTACCGCCTATATAGTCATTTAGTATATGATAAGCCTGCAGGGCATTAACTACTAAAAAGACCACGTCCGGATCAAATGCCCCTTTTCCCAGGGGGGCTGTGACGAAGCCCTTCATGCCTTCGGGCAGCCTGGACTTGGCCAGCAGGCATTCCTTGGCCATGTCCCAGTCTATAGTATACTTGAGGTGCTCATCAACCTCGGGGTCGCTGGGCTCACGCATGCCAAAACAGGTTTTGGCATTGCCGCACATAAGGTTATCTTCGGTGGCCTTGACTATATAGTCGTTCATCCGTGATGCAAGGGCTATCTGGCATACAGTCATTTTTGGCCCCGGCACCTTGTCGGCCTTGAAATTATCGAATTCTTCCTGGTCCCAGAAAAATTTTACCGCCACCGGGTGATAGGAAAGTTTGTAGAGGTATTCCATGGCGTCAGCCATCTCTTCATAATTGAGATTTTCCTTTTCCGCAAGGGCCTTTACATCCAAAAGCAAATTATACTCCTCCTCCGCTGTCTGGTTAGTTTAATTATAAGTGGTAACAACACACTTTTGTTAGGCCAAATACAGGGGCTCAACCCAATCCGGACAGAAAAAACCTATTTCGCGAAAATCAGTTTATTTTATCCTCAACAGCTAAATTGGTGCTAAGAGGCACAGCTTCTTTAGGGTCCATCGCACTTTTAAAATATGGCAGGTAGGGCCTTAAGGCGGAAAAGACCATCCGGGCTAGAATGTAATTTACCAGGAAGGTTAAAAAATAGCCACCAGTAAGCTTACTGGTAAACAGTGGAAAGCTGATATCAGAAAACCTTGTCTGCATCCAGGACAGGGCGAAGAACGCCGGCCAAAGATAAGATGCAGAAAGGCCGAACATGCCAAAAAATATACGCCCGAAAGTATCGTTAGCCTCACGGTTGACAGCCTTGTAACCAGTTTTGTCTTTCAGCCGAAGCGCCGCCATCGACGTCTCATGAAGCTCTCCAAGCCTGGAGTTGAGATTTTTAAAGTAGTGCCGGTTGACCCGGTAAACAATCGATGTTGTAAAATCCCCTATAATTACCGTAATCATTGCCAGCAAAAAAGTCCCAATAAAATAATCAGGCACAGTCCAGCCCGTTAATCGGTATAAAGAGATTAAGAAAGTGTCAAGCGCGGTCCACCAGTCCATTCCCTACCTCCTATAAAAAAGCGTTACCCGGCGCCGGGGAAATGCTTACCGCGGCGCCGGAACAAAAAGTGTGCTTCTTACATCGGAACCCATGCCTGGCCGAAGAATCCCTTGCTAAAGTAGCCAAGACCCACATAAAGGGCCAGTACCACGAAAAGTCGCTTCAGCCATATGTCAGGGATGTACTTTTGTGTGCGGGGTCCAATCATTGAGCCTATAAATATTCCAATCAGCTCAACGCCTATGAGGGTCCAGTCCACGGCAGCGCCGGTATTGGTCAGGTAAGAGGTTATGCTGGTAATCATACTGATCAACACTGCCAGGGCAGATGTACCTGCCACAACAAACATGGGCAGTCCCACAATACTGGTAAGGTAGGGAACATACAGGAATCCCCCGCCCACCCCAAGGAAAGCGGATATAGACGCAATCACAATACCGCCGATAAAAGCCATGACTGGGTTAAAGCCAAATTCTGCGCCAAAAAAGGAAAACTCAATCCTGCCCAGTCCCCATTTGGTAACCTTGATTCCTTCATCAGTACCGGCGCCCTTTTCCTTTACACTCTTTTCAAAGGCCTGGGCCGCAGCTTTGGCCGCCTTTTTGCCGGCCTGCCCCTTGGGGGTTGTCTCGTAAAGAATGAATCCGCCCACCACAAAAACCGCCAATCCAAACCAGCCCTGGTACGCGCTGAACGAAATCTTACCGCCGGTAAGCAGGGGGATAAAATACGCCCCTAAAAGTGATCCAAAACCCAGCGCCAGTCCCAGAGGCCAGGCCAGACGCTTTGAGCGGTAGTAATTCAGACTGCCTATGCCTGAGGAAAGACCCACCAGCCACTGGTTAGCCATCCGAATTGAGTCGGTCATAACTTTGTTAAATTCGGGAGCAGTCTTCTTAAAGCCCTTGGTATAATCTCCGAGGCCAAATATAGTCATGTGACCCACACCGGCCATGATTCCGCCAAAAGCTCCTACTGTTGAGAAAATCCAGCCTACCCAAATCGCCCACAGAAAAGCTACTACAGGGCTAATTTGGGGTGCCCCCGGAATGCCCAAAAATCCCTTGGGAGCATTTGGGTCAATGGTTCCGGCCGGTGCTTTGGCTATAGCGGCCCCAAGTTTACCACCCAGCCCAAAATCGTTTCCCACCTGGGCTGCTGAGGCCAGTGTGCCGAAAACCAGCCCACCAAGGATGATTATTAGAACAAATAATGACGCCTTATAGAGCAAATTTTTTTTACGCAAATCATTTCCCGGCCCATTTTTCCTACCTTACCGTTTTTTACAATCGGAAAGTCGGAGGTCTTCCTGCCGGGTTTTCACCTCTCTTGTTCCATATTTGCCGCAAACCTTTTGTTTAAGGCATTTAATAAAGAAGACCTGATTAAGTTCTGTCTAGTCCTGCCAAACCGGATAATGCCCTCACCCCCTATGAAAACATCTGATTATAAAATCCCCCCTTTTTTCCTGATTATTCTTAAAATCTTCTAGTCTACCGTATCAAAAAAAAAGCCCGGCCAATGTCAGCCAGGTGACTCTATAGATGTCTTTTTCATGACAACAGGTTGTCGCCGGGACGACAAATAACCTGATCGGCCTTTATATGCTTGACCGGACAGGATCCCTTCCCTAATAAATTATTTTTTCAATTAGCCCCTATTTTTTACTCCCCTGTATTCCATAATACTTACAATCTTTTTCAGTAAAAAAGGATTGCTGTTCATCAGCTCCTGTAAAACTTCCTTTTCCACGGAAAGTAGAGTGGTGTTACAAAGAGCTACTGCTATATAGGATCTTACATTCCTTAAAAAAGTATCGGAAAGTCCCAGCAGTTCCCCGGGCGCCCTGATGCCTTCCACAGAGATTTTGTCGCCTGTTGAGTTACGGGTAGCTGTGCCTACCAGTCCTTTTTCTACAAGGTACACCTTTCCGGCAATATCACCGTCACCGAACAATTTCTCACCCCTCTTATACCGGACCCTGTACCCGATATCTCTGAGGAATTCTTTTTCATAATCTTTCAAAACCGGCTCTTTCAATTCCGACACTGATGTTACCCCGATAATCACACCTCCCATTCGGTTCATCTATTTTTTAGGATATCAAAAACATATATGCATGGATGTCCTGCAGGCGACCATTGATTTGTCACCTTCCCGCCATAAATCATTGTATAAAATTTAACCAAATTCATGATTATTCATAAAAAGTCTTATATATCAAGTGATCTGCGCATTAAATAAATCTTTGGCAATTTTTTCATGTCAAAAAAATGACATACCTTTGTCGCTATGGCGACATTGCCCAGCCAGCACATAAGGGTCAACACCATAATGCTGCGCTATATAAACGCCCCTGAAGAGGCCGGAAGATAATACCTTTAACAACAACAAACCC
This sequence comes from Peptococcaceae bacterium BICA1-7, assembly GCA_000802095.1. GTDB lineage: Bacteria > Bacillota > Desulfotomaculia > Desulfotomaculales > Desulfocucumaceae > BRHc4a. Next base: position 29,886 of record JUEB01000005.1, read on the forward strand.
GGGAAGACCCCGGGTTTGTTGTTGAAGGCTATTAACTTTTTGACATCATGTTATCCATTTGGAAAGCTTGTCGGGGTTCAGCACCATTGTGCCCCTCCCCTTGTATTCAATGCTCTTTTCCGTTTTAAAGGTATTCAAAAGAGAAGTCACCGTCTGTCTTGAGGTTCCTACCATGTTGGCCAGTTCCTCGTGAGTGAGCTGAAGGTCTATTTTAATTCCGCTTCTTTCCTCCACTCCACAGCGATCCCCCATTTTAAGAAGCATGAGGGCCAACCTGCCGGGAGCCTGCCAGCACACCATCTCGTGGATTATTCCCTCGGCTTCCCTCATCCTGGCACCCAGGAGTTTGGCCACCTTAAGGCCCAGGATAGAATTTTTGGCCAGCACCTCTTCAAACTTGTTCTTTCGGATAATCACCAGGCTGACATTATTTATCGCACCTGCGAAGCAGGTGCGCTCTCCACCCCATAGTGTTTCAGCGAGGCCCATCATCTCTCCATGACTCCTGATACTGCCTACGGTAACCCTCCTGCCATCGGGTGAAAGCCGGTATATCTTGACATACCCGCTCTCAATGAGAAACACCCGGTCGGCAAAATCCCCGGCAGAGAAAACAATATGGTTTTTGGGGTAGTGAACCGTAAATCCAGCCTCTCTCAAAATCATTTTTTCCACTTCATCCAGGACAGGGAAATCAATATTTGCCAAAGACATGCCGTCACCTCTTTTCTCTGTTAGCTATAAAACATATCTTCTACACCTGTACCTATATTCCTCTATACATTCGACAATTATCAAGAATATTCAATCATTTTTGACATATGGCAAAAAACTTCTTTAGGGAGCACAAAAAGAATTATACTTATCCCGCAGGGGATGTCAATGGTATATATTACCAGTTAACCCAGGGTCAATTATCGTTCAGCCAAAAAAAGCGCCCGGATTACTCGGGCGCCCCTGGTTGCAATCATCCCACCCTGGTGTTACCCAGGCAATGCTTCAGTTCATAGAGCAGGTTGTTGAATATATCCTTTACCGATAGAATATCCTTTATTTGGTGAACGTTCTGGCCAACAAACACAACTCCCTCATCCACCCTTCCAGTCCTGGAGTTCTCCAGCGCGTCCATAATGCAGTACTGACCTGAGCACTGTTTCAGACAGCCCTCGCAGAATTCAGGCTTGGGAGCATCTCCGGAAAGGAGCCTTTCTACAAAGGAGTTCTTAAGAGCCCTGCCAGGCAATCCTACCGGGCTGGGTATTATGGTTACATCTTCCGGGCCGGCTTTAAGATACATTTTCTTAAACAGATCTGATACACTGCACTCCTTGCTGAGAACAAACCTGGTGGCCATCTGGATTCCGCTGGCTCCAATTTTAAATGCCCGGGAGATACCCTCACCGTTTACTATTCCTCCTGCAGCCAACACAGGAATTTTAACAGCCTCCCTTATGGAGGGAAGTATTTCAAAAAGCGGCCTGTCTGTGCCAAGGTGTCCCCCTGCCTCTGTTCCCTCTACAACCACAGCGGCAGCCCCGTATTTTTCCGCCGCCATGGCCAGCCTTGCTGAAGACACAATAGAAACAACAGGTATGCCTGCCTCCTTGCTCCATTTAAAAATGTCACGGGAAAAACCGGCCCCTGTGAAGATCATGTCTACCTTCTCCTCCATGGCCGCTTTAACCATGTCAGCGAACTCTCTTACGGCAAACATTATATTTACCCCAATAATTCCTCCGCTAAGCTTTTTGGCCTCTCTTATTTCGGCCCGCATTTCCTCAATAGCCATTCCGGTGGCCCCTATTATTCCAATCCCGCCTGCATCAGCCACAGCTGCGGCCAGTGAGGATGTGGACACCCTCAAAGCCATGCCGCCCTGGACAATAGGAAAGGTTGGGATAATATCAGCAATTTTGAGCTTGGGAAGCTGCAGCATTTTAAATCGCCTCCTGTTACTTAATATACACATAAAGGTTTTTAAATACTAATACCTTGAACTCTTGTAGAAAATATTTCATGATTTATTATTTCCTTGATATTAGGGACAAAATACAACTCAACTCATTTTACGAAATTTTAGCCAAACTATCAACACTACAGCAAAAACTTTCTTGATAACTTGAAGGTTTTTTTGTAAGGTTAAAGAAATTAAATAATTAACTGATAAAATAATTATTTAAAGGGTGAAACCCATGTCCAAAGAAATCCTTGTTAAGCCATCCCTCTGTACCGGCTGTTCAACCTGCTCCCTGGCCTGCTCACTGCAGAACAGGGGTGAGTTCAGGCCCTCTCTGGCTTATGTGAGGATCGCCAGAAAAGAATTTGAGGGGCTTTTTGAGATAACCTTTTCCTCCGGCTGCAGGGGGTGCTGCGCCTGTGCCCGCTCCTGTCCCTCGGGGGCCTTAAAAATTATAGAACTGGCTTAAAAATTGCTAATAGTCAAAAAAATAATACGGGGGTGTACGGCGGACTGGTGGAGGTTTGCCGGAAAAATCCATGGAATACTGCGGTTATACAGGGATAATACTGGATATTGACTTAAGTGAGGGCGTCATTCTAAAAAAAGAGCTTCCCGTAGAGCTGGCCCAAAAGTATCTGGGCGGAATAGGCTTTAACTCCGCCATACTTTACCGGGAGCTGCCACCGGGGATAGACCCTCTGGGCCCGGAAAACATACTGGTGTTCAGCACCGGCCCCCTTGTGGGCAGCACAGTGCCCACCGCAAGCAGGACCGAGGCCTCGGCCCTTTCCCCGGCCACAGGCCTGTTCGGCACGGCAAACTCGGGGAACTATTGGGGTGGGGAGCTCAAGTTTGCCGGCTATGATGCACTGATCATCCGGGGGAGGGCCCAAAAGCCGGTTTTTATCTGGATAAACGACAGCAGTATAAGTATAATTCCTGCGGAAAGCCTGTGGGGTAAAGACTCCTGGGAGGCTATCGAAGCCATTCAAAAAGAGCTGGGAAACCCGGACATACAGGTGGCTTCCATCGGGCGGGCGGGAGAAAACAGGGTCAGGTATGCCTGTATAGAAAACGGCCCCTACGATGCCTGGGCCCGCACCGGCCTGGGAGCCGTAATGGGAAGTAAAAATCTAAAGGCAGTGGCCGTCAGGGGCACCGGAGCCATAAAGGTGGCACGGCCCAGTGAATTTGCCTCCACCGTTAAAAACACCTACAGCGCCATGACGGGGTCACCCTTCTACGGCCCCTTCAGCAAGTTTGGAACCATGCTGGCCAGTACTCCTTACCATGAATTTGAAAGCCTTCCGGGGAGAAATTACCAGCAGGGGTCTCCGGACGGCTGGCTGGAGACCAGAACCAGGAAGCAGTTGGGGAAACTAAGCAGGCGGGGCGTGTCCTGCATAGCCTGCCCCATAGCCTGCGCCCACTGGGTACAGGTAAAGGAAGGAAAGTATAAAGACCTTTCTCTCAAAGATATGGAGGTAACCCCGGTAATTGGATTTGGAGCAGGGTGCGATATACAGGAACTGCCCGCCATTGCCTCCCTTAGCGGCGCCTGCCAGCGCCTGGGGCTTGATATGGTATCGGCCTCAGCCTGTGTGGCCTTCACCATGGAGATGTACCAGAAGGGTATTATCAACAGGGAGGACCTGGGTTTTGAGCTGCCCTGGGGAGACGAGGAGGGCGCCTTGAGGCTGCTGGAAATGATCGCTGCCCGCCAGGGCCTGGGCAGTGTGCTGGCCGAGGGAACCCGGCAGGCAGCTGAAAAATTCCCGGGCGCAAAAAACTTCGCCACCCACGTGAGGGGTCTTGAGTGCATGCTGGCCGACCCCAGGGGGCGCTGGTCCACCTGGACATTCGGCTACATCACCAACATCAGGGGCGGAGATCATCTGAGAACCAGGAACCCTGTAGAAAACCTCAAATTCAATGACAATCCAATCCCCTACCGCACTGAAAAATTTGGTCTCTCCGACCAGGTCTATGATGGCCTGGATATGCCAAAGGAGCTTAAAAGGGCAGCCTTTGACCCTGACACCCGGGATGTCAATATCCCAATAATGTCTATGTGGTCAGAAAACCTTATAACTATTTTCAACTCCCTGGGAATATGCATCAGGCCCCCCCTTCTGCACACCCTGGGACCAACCCTGATGGCTGAGCTTTTAACCCATCTCACAGGAATTGATTTCAGCCCGGAGGAAATAGCCCTTGGCGGAGAGCGCATCTGGAATACCATTAAGCTCTTTAATATAAAGCACGGTGAGAGACCTGAGCAGGCTGACTACCCGCCCAGATTTTATGAGACACGCCCTGACGGCAAGCAGGGCCTTGACCCCCGGGCGGTGAAGGCCACCCTCAGTGAGTATTATGCCGCCCGGGGCTGGGACCCGGAAACAGGAGCGCCCACGCCCGGGAAATTGAAAGATCTGGGAATCGAAGAGGTCTGAAAAATAAGCGAAAGACCCTGAAAATCACCTGGGTCTTTATTAGCCACAGAGGACACAGAGATCACAGAGAATTTACTCTTAGGTATTAACCCTAAGGACTGAAGTATAGTTGTAAATCATAGAATTGTATCCAGTTATTTCCATTATATTAATTAAAAACTCATACAGCATTCAAGCAGGTCTTAAAAAACTCTGTGTCCTCTGTGTGCTCTGTGGCTTAAAAAGGGCCGCATAAGATTTCCAGTATAAGTATATTCAGAGTTAGACCGGCCTCTGAAGAGCTCCGTGTGGAAGTGTCTCCACATGTATGGGGAAAAAGCCCCCGGAATGTCCGTTTAGTATTATTTCAAACCAATGGGCGCCTTCCTGTTCAAAGGTAAGCAGAACCTCCACCACGCTGTTGAAATAAGGGGTGGCCACCGAAAGACTAAAGAGATGCAAAGGGGTTTCAAAAACCACCCGGCCCCTGTCCGGCGTTAGAAATTTTAGTGTAAAGCTATGACTGCCGCTGTCACCGCACCAGCCCGCCACCACGAAGCACCTGTGCCGACAGGGGTATCCAAGGGCGTGTATTCTGTAAAAAATACCTTCAAGATTATACCTTCCGCTTTCAGCAGCCACCTTATTGCAAAAAAGTAAATTACACAGTACTGGAACCACCTGAGCACCATCTCCCGTATTTTAAAAACCTTTCGAAAATAGAATCAAAGTCCTATAAAAAGAGGTACCAGCACCGGCACCATGGAGGATAGGACCAGGCCGTTGACAACTGCAATGATGGCGGTTTCCGGATCGGTAACCCTGGCGATGAGGGGTAGGGTGGTATCCATAGTGGTGGCGCCACCGGGAGCAACCGCCACAACACCCATAGATCTGGCCGCCAGTATAGGTATAATAATAAAAGCAATCAGCTCCCTGGCCACATTGGTCAGAAAGGCCAGTGCCCCAGTCTCTACGCTGTATATCTTGGCCAGAAGCACCCCTGACAGGCTGTACCAGCCAAACCCAGCCCCGATGGCTGTGGACTCGTTCAGGGGGATCCCCATAATAGTTCCCCCGGCCGCGGCCCCTGCCAGGCTGCCGGCAGCCACCAGCACCGGGACAAGGAAAACCTTTATGCCCATTTCCCAGAGTTTTCCCCATGTCTCCCTCTTCGACCCTATATCTATGCCGATTCCTACCAGCATCACGCACAGCGCCAGGGTAGTCACCGGGTCAATATATAGCGTAAAAGCTTCCGGAATAAACCACCGCCCTATAATTACCCCAAAAAGGATAGCCCCCATCACAAACAAGGTCATCATAGCCTATATGCCCCTCTTCCTTGAATCCCCGCTCTTGCCTGCTTCCAGCCACCTGAAGATGGCAAAAACAGCCAACACACTTCCGGCTACTGAGAAAGCGGCCAGAACAAAGGCCTGCAGCCCTATCCTGTCCAGATTGGCCAGAACCTTATCGTTAGAGCCCAACTGGGCTCCCATGGCGGCCAGTAATATAAAAAGCCCGGTCATTGTCAGACGCTGTATTATTCTGGAGCGGGCCTCTCCGGGAGGGAAAAGATAGCCTATGGCAACCCCCCCTGCAAGAGATAGAAATATGTATATCATTTTTATTCACCATTAGACCTTTATAGTTTTAAAAACAAAAACGGCGCAAAAGCACCGTCTTTCCTATAACCCGGCTGCTGAGGCAGTAGTGTATGCCTTTTATACCATACCTAGCACTCCGCCTTGCAGATAAAATAATTCTGCTCCAGTGTGGTATCGGCTATTTTCATGAAACTCTCTTCCGGATTCCAGGTAAGCTGTATCCTTATGCCGTCAAAATAGTCAACATTCTCTATATCGCCCACGGCCACCCTGTTGAAGAACCCTGTCCGGTGGATGAACACCAGCTGGAACTTGTCATTTCTTAAGAGCCTGAAATATGTGTCACCAATATTTTTGTCTATTATAACAACCTCGGGGACAGATTTGTCCAGAAGTTTCTTATTTCTTGTATACCAATCCAGGGTGCCCGCTTTTACGTTTATCTCATCGATCATATCGTCTTTTCTAAACGCCACCTTGCCCACCCCTCTGGAATGTAATACTATAAAGAATAATTCAGCATTTTAGCTTTTTATCCTTCTTGCCCTGCCATAAAATATAAAAAGATTGTGCATATAAGTACATAATAGAAAGGAGTTCAGACAGTGGCAGATACCGGTACTTCGGTTTTATTAATCATACTGGCCTTTATTGCCGTTATTTTGGGCATTAAACTAATCAAGGGAATTATCAGGATGTTTTTGATATTGGGGGTTTTAATCCTGGCCCTCTGGTATTTTACCAGGCTGTTTTAACGGGATTGTATTTTTGTGAAATACATAGCAGGAAAAATTCTTTTTCGGTAGTAATATGTAGTAGTAATCTATTGGTTCGAAACAGCACAAAAAATGCTTGCCGGAAAAGAATTGCAAGGGCGATTAAAATATATCGGGGAGGGGTAACGCATGAGCAAACAGCGCAAAATAGCAATCATAGGAGGCCCGGGGACAGGTAAAACCACTCTGGTAAAACAACTGGACGTTGAGTACAGTATGGCTGGCTATGCCACCGACGTGTGCCTGGAATTCGCCCGGTCCTACATAGTGAACTATGGCGTGCCCAATAATATATTTGAGCAGTTTCTTCTTTACGAGGGGCAAAAGCAGCGTGAGTCAGAGTTTAAGCACTGTGAAATACTTTTCTGTGATAATGCCACTATATTAAACTATGTTTATGGGCTGATGTCCTGTGACTACAACAACCCCAAAGAGGTCTACTCCCTGATGAAACTTTTTGAGTGGGCCATGAAAGACCTGCCCTACTACCAGGTGTTTTATGTTCCCAGAGAGTTTACCCTGGTAAAGGACGGGGTAAGGTATCAGGATGACGATTTTGCAGTGATGGTGGACAAGAAAATAAAAAATTTCCTTGACATTATGAATGTGCCTTATATAGTCATCCAGGGCGACCTGGCTACCAGGGTGCAAAAAGTTAAGGATATAATAGGCTTTGAGAATAAGAAATAATAGCTGACCGAAAAGCCGTTTGGCAAAAGAAAAGGGGCCGACTCCCAAAAGTCGTCCCCTTTTCTTTTTGACTCTCCAGTCTTAGCAGATTCAACAGGCCACCGGGAGGGCATTTACTTGGCCACTCCGCTGCCGCTGCTAAACCATAAAGATGTTCTTTTAACAATAGCCCGGCCAACATCGTCAAGTATTGTATACATGACCGGTATTAGCACCAGAGTAATAATAGTTGATAGGGTGAGTCCGAAGGACACCACCACCGCCAGCGGTGCCTGCCCCTCAGAGCCTTCACCGCTTCCGAAGGCAAGAGGGATAAGCGCCAGCACTGTTGCCAGAGTGGTCATCATAATTGGCCGCAGCCTTACCGGACCGGCCCTTCGAATAGCCTCATCACGGTTTAGACCCCTTTTCCTGAGAGTGTTCACATAATCTATAAGCACAATGGCGTTGTTAACTACAATTCCTATAAGCATAATATAGCCTATCAACGCCGGAACACTGAGGTTATACCCTGTAATCAAAAGGCCCAGAGTAACTCCCACAATGGTTGGCGGTATGGAGAACATTATTACAAAGGGGTAAAACAGGGATTCAAACTGGGCTGCCATAACCATGTATACAAGCACTATGGCCAGCAGAATAGCCAACCCCATATCTCCAAAAGAATCCGCCATGTCCTGGGCCTGCCCGCCTATGTCCAGGGTATACCCGGGGGGAAGCTTTATGGCATCCAGCCGGGCAGTAATGTCCCTGTTTACACTGCCGAGGTCTCTTCCGACAAATTCTGAGTCCACGGTCACCAGTCTGGCCTGGTTAAAGCGTGTTATACTGACCGGGGCATGGTTCAATTCAACCCTGGCCACGTCACCCAGGGCAAGCCGGGCTCCAGTAGCCGATATAATCATGGTGTTGGCCACATTGTTTATATCCAGGCGGTAATTATCCGGGTACATCAGCCGTATATCTATCTCATCTTCCCCGGTCCTTACCCGTGACACAACCTGCCCGTCAAAAGCAGTTCTGGCAGCCGAAAGCACCTGGCCGACGGTAACCCCATACTGGGCAGCCCTTTGGCGGTCTATCAGAACCTGCATTTCAGGCCTGGCCTCCTCAAGGCTGCTGGTAACGTTACGGGTCCCCTCAACAGCCTTGACCTCCTCAGCCACCAAGCCTCCAAGGTCCTCCAGCACGCCCAGGTCATCTCCCGCTATCCTTATGCTTACGGGCGCCCCCGCTCCTCCTCCCCCGCTGTCATCCGCCACATCGACGGTGAATTTGGCGCCGGGAATACCGTTAATCTGGTTTCTGAGTTTTTCCACCATCTCATCGGTGGAGATATTTCTTTCTTCAAGGGGCTTAAGCTTTATCTGAATAGTGGCCACCTCAGGGGACCCTCCCCCCAGCATGGCAAATTCCCCCCCGCTGCCGATACTGGAAAAAATTATATCGGTGGCCGGCTCTGAAGATGCTATTTCCTCAACCCTGGAAACAATTTTTCCTGTTTCGGAAAGCTGGGAGCCTGTGGGAAGCTCAACATTTACATTTATTTGCCCCTGGTCCATACTGGGTATGAATTCGGTTCCCACCGCCACTGCCAGCACTATGCAGGATCCCACAAGCAGCCCCAGGCTGGAAAGCACAACAGTCTTGCGGTGACCCAGAGCCCAGTTGAGAAGAACTGAGTACTGATCAGCAAAGCGGCGATAATATTTTCCAAATCTTTCAGCCGGAAGGTGAAGGGTTGTCATTATTTTCCCCCGGCCATTTACACCTTCTCCATTCTCATTGTCTGTTATGGTCACCCGCAACATCCTGGCGGTGATCATGGGGACCAGTGTAAGGGCCGCAAAAAGTGCGGCCAGGTGAGAAAAGCTGACCGTCAGCGCCATCGGCCCGAACAGAATACCTGCCAGGCCCTGGACAAACACTATGGGCATGAACACAACTACCTGGGTGGCTGCAGACGCCACAACAGCGTTGCCAACCTCTGAAGTGCCCTTTATAGCGGAGTCAATGACACCGTGGCCATCCTGCCTGTACCTGTAGATACTTTCCAGCACCACCACCGAGAAGTCCACCAGGGAGCCCACACCCAGGGCCAGGCCGCCCAGTGACAGCATGTTTATTGTCTGCCCTCCGAAATACATCATGCTGAAGGTGCCTATAATGGATATGGGAATAACCATAGCCACTATTATGGTACTCCTGAAGCTTCTCAGGAACAGATATAAAACGATAACTGCCAGGATGCCGCCCAATATCCCGTGCTCCACAACATTGCCAATTGACTGCTTGATAAAAACAGACCCGTCATATACTACATCCAGTCGCATTCCTTCAGGCAGCTGGGCCTTTATCGAATCCATCGTTTCGTGAATACCCTCGGCCACCCGGACTGTATTTCCGCCGGTCTCCTTGAATATCATAATGCCCACAGAGGGGCTGCCGTTTACAAAACTTATTTGTGTGGTTTTCTTATAATCATCCTTTATAGTGGCCAGGTCTCCCAGCCGTATGGCCCCCCCGCCCGGAAGACTTATAGATACATTTTCAAGATCCTTTGCCTTTTTATATTCACCCACCACCCGTATGTCCAGGTCACTGGCTCCCTTAATCACTGATCCGGCAGTTCCGGAGAGATTATCCGAGCTTATTGCCTGGGACACCTGGCCGGAGGTGAGACCAAAGGCCTGCAGCTTGTGCTGGTCCAGCACAACTTTTATTTCAGCTTCCCTTCCTCCGGTAGCATAGGCCGAGGCCACCCCTTCAGTTCTTTCCAGCTTGGGCTGTATTACATCCTCCGCCACCCTTTTCATCTCCGAGAGGTCGGACCCTGAAAGGGTCAGGGACATAATGGGCATGCTGTTGGGGTCCATCTTCAAGACCTGGGGTGTCTTAACATCAGAAGGAAGATAACTTCTGATAATATCAATCTTATCCCGTATATCCAGGGCAGCCTGGTCCATATCCACGCCCCACTCCAGTTGTATCCCTATCCGGGACACCCCTGACTCGGACCAGGAGATTATATCCTTGACGTTATTGGCAGACGCAAGAACCCCTTCCATGGGTTTTGTCACCAGGTTCTCTACCTCTGCCGGCGAGGCGCCCTCGTACTGGGCGGAAACCAATACAAAGGGAAGGTTCATATCCGGATAAAGGTCAACCCTCAGTTTTGGAAGTGATACCACTCCCAGCAGAATAAGGGCTACTATAAGCATGGAAATGGCCACCGGGCGTTTTACTGAAAACTCGGCTAACTTCAATTGGATTCACCCCCGGTTGGGGCCGGCGGGCTGCTTTCAGCCTCTGCCTCTTTCACCTGCACTTTCATGCCGTCCACCAGCAGGTGATTACCCTTCACAGCAACCATTTCACCCTCGCTGAGCCCGGAAAGAACCTGGGAATATCCCTGCCCCACCATGCCTGTGGTAATCTTCCGGGCATGGGCGGTATCGTTTTCTATCACGAAAACTCCGGGACTGCTGTCTCCTTCCAAAATGGCCTCGGTGGGCACCACCAGGGCACTATCCACCTTCCTGGTGATCAGGCGCAGGTCGGCCACCATTCCCGGCTTTACTTCCTCCCCGGGGTTATCCAGTGTTATTTCAGCAGGATAGGCCCTGGTGGTTCCGTCAGACTGTGGGGCCACAGAGGACACCGTTCCCTGGTATGACTTGCCGGTGGCGCTTACGAAAATATCCACCTGCTGCTGGAGAGCCACATGAGATACCATGCTTTCTGCAAGATTGACCTTAACCAGCAGGGGGCGGTCCTGTATAAGGGTATATACCGGAGTCTGCTGGGACACCAGCTCACCCATGTCAGTAAGCCTCTGGGCCACCACCCCGGCAAAGGGAGCACGGACTACTGTGCTTTCAAAATCATTTACGGCCTTGTCAAGCGCAGCCTGGCACTGTGCAATCTGGGCCTGGTTGCTCTTATAGGCCGTCTCAGCCATAGCGTACTCACCCCTGGCCTTCTCCAACTGGCTTTGGGAAACCGCCCCCTGGTTAAAAAGCTCTTCAGTGCGGCCATAATTAGCTTTAGCGTTTTCATAGCCGGTTTCAGCCTGAATTGAGTTGGCCCTGGCCGCGGAAAGATTGGCCTCGGCCACCCTGAGGGCGGTCTGATAATCACTCTGATCTATGGTTAGAAGTACCTCTCCCTGGGCTACCCGCTGACCTACCCGGGCATTTACCGAAACTACTCTGCCGGTCACCCTGGGCGCCAGCTTGGCCTCGGTAAAGGCTGTAACTGCACCGGCTATGCTAAGTTCCTCACCAAAAGGACGGCTGGTTACAGCGGTGACAGCAACAGGCTGCAGCCTCTCCTGGGTGGTAACATCTTTATCTTTTTTGGTCTGTGCCCTGACAACAATAAGAACTACCAATATAACTACTACAGAAAGAATAATAGCGGGCTTCTTCCATTTTCTCCCTTTCCCCTCAGACATTATCGTCCTCCTGTTCACTTCCCTCTTTCAATACAGTTTTCAGTGTTTCCAGCATAAACTTTTCTGCATCTATGTAATTTCGGGCGCCCTCGCGGCCCATATGGGTAATCAGCAGTTGAATTTTTTTCCTTCGTCTGGCAGCAAAGGTTCCTATTACTTCCCGGCCCTGGGTCGTAAGTCCGGCATATACCACCCGGCGGTCCGTTTCACTTCTGTCCCTGGTTATGAGCCCTCCCTTCTCCAACCTGTCCAGAAGACTGGACGCGGCCGCCATGGTTACCCCCATAAAGTCCGCCACATTAGAAACGGTCACTGTCTCCCTGTCCAGCAGAAACTTGAGCAGCATGATCTGCACATGTGTAAGGCCCTCTTCATTTCCCCTTTCAAACATAAACTCATGAAAAAGAAAAAAGGCGTCTTCCCAGATCTTTTCCAGTTTAACTGCGTACTCGGAATATATACCAGGTTCCTCCACCCATTCCCCCCCTTTGTATTGATTAATATCATAAATTATTAGCCATGTTAAATTTACCCCTTTAATACTTCCATGTCAATAATATTTTGGCTTTAAATGCAAATAAGGGCTGACTCTTCAGCCCTTGGTATGCATTCTTCTATTATTTTTCCTTATTCAGCACCTCGACAAGTTTTTTATAAGTCAGGTCAAGGCCCTCGGAGATTACCCTGACATCTCCCAGTACAGGCATAAAATTGGTATCCCCACCCCAGCGGGGAACTATATGTACATGAAAATGACCGGGTACGCCTGCTCCGGCAATTTTCCCAAGGTTCACCCCTATATTGAAGCCCTCCGGGTTAAAGGCCTCTCTTAGCAGCGCAGTCATCTTTTGGGTAACCAGACCAAGTTCCAGAATCTCATCCTGGTCCAAATCTGTAAGGTCTCCCACATGCCTTTTGGGTGAGATTAGAATATGACCGTTATTATACGGGTAGAGGTTTAAAAGAGCAAATACCCTGTCCCCCCTGAATAAAACATAATTCTCGGCATCTTTATCAGAGGTCAGCTTTTCGCAAAAAATACAGGCGGAGCCATGATCCTTACCGATGTACACCGTTCTCCACGGAGCCCAAATCCTGTCCATTGTATTCTTCGTCTCCCTTACATAAAAAGTTTCACAAGGAAAGTTTCTACATGTAATATATCATTTCCTTCCCATAATAAACCCTTTCAAAGAAGTATAAGACTGATATACAAAAGGAAAGCAGTGTCACCAAAGGATAACCTTAGATCTTCATATTCCCTATATGGCTTAGCGCGCCGGCGGGAGAGTCATGACCATGGCCTGACCCGTAAATGGGCGGCGCGGTAAGTTCGGTATAGGCGGGTATGCCGTGCTCGTTAATATCCAGACCCTCAGCCTCTTCCTCGGGTGTAACCCTTACTCCCATTGTCTTTTTCAGTATTACAAAAACTATGAAAGTGGTGGCAAAGGCCCAGATGGAAACTGAAAATACACCCAGCGCCTGAATACCTAGCATTTTGAGTCCACCACCATACAAAAGCCCTCCCTTTTCGGCGAAAATACCCACTGCCAGAGCTCCCCAGGTGCCGTTGACCCCGTGCACAGCAATAGCCCCCACCGGATCGTCCGCCTTAATTTTATCAAAGAAGCCCACCGCCAGTACTACCAGCACACCAGCAATGAGACCTATAATAACGGCAGACACAGGAGAAACGTAGGCGCACCCGGCGGTAATAGCGGCCAGCCCGGCCAGAGCTCCGTTTATGGCCATACTGGGGTCCGGCTTCCCCCACCTGATCATGGTAAACAGCGCTCCCGAAGTGCCGCCGGCGGCGGCGGCAAGATTGGTGGTAAGCGCTATGCGGGCTATATTCATGTCCAGGCCGGAAAGTGAGCTGCCCGGATTGAAGCCGAACCACCCAAACCAGAGAATGAAGGTCCCCAGAAAGGCCAGGTGCATATTGTGGGCCGGCATTACGTTTATACTGCCATCCTCGCTGTATTTTCCCATTCTTGGGCCAAGCACTATAACTGCGGCCAGGGAACACCATCCGCCCACCGCGTGCACTGCTGCGGAGCCGGCGAAATCAAGCATGCCCATTTTAGCCAGCCAGCCATCAGCTCCCCATACCCAGTGGCCGGATACAGGATATATAATTCCGGTAACCAGTACAGTAAAAATCATATAGGTGGTAAATTTCATCCTTTCGGCCACGGCTCCTGAAACAATAGAGGCCACGGCCATAGCAAAGGCCGCCTGAAAAATATAATAGGCATAAAGAGGAATTCTCAATTGGACATGATCCATACCTCCATCAAGGAAAAAACCGCTGGTTCCGAAAAGCCCCGCCCTGTCAAGTCCGAACATTATGGCAAAGCCTATGGCCCAGTAAGCAAGCATCCCCAGGCTGCAGTCGGTGAAAACCTTCATAACTATATTCAATGAGTTTTTTGCCCTGATAAAGCCGGCTTCCAAAAAGGCAAACCCGCCCTCCATAAAAAAGACAAGGGCAGCGCAGAGTAAAACCCATATTGTATCAATCCCTCTGGCAAGTTCCGAAATGCTGAACGAATCCATATTTTATCCCCCATATTCAATAAAATATAAAACGCCCCTAAGCCCTTCCGGGCGGGAGCGTCTTTGCTCAGTAAAATATTATTATTTTATTGCGCTCAACATCGAGAAAACTATGATCCCTGGAAGCATTCTCCTGTAGCTATAGGGCCTCATTACCCCTCTCACCCGTCCTGATGCGGACTGCATCATCAATGGTTGAGATAAAAATTTTCCCGTCTCCTATTTCACCAGTACGGGATACATTGCTGATAGCTTTGATAACACCATCTTCCAGGCCATCCTTGACCACAATCTCCACCTTTATCTTGGGCAGCAGGTTTATGCTATACTCCTGCCCCCTGTAGACCCCTGTCAAACCCCGCTGCTTTCCGCAGCCGAATACCTGTGTAACGGTCATGCCGTAAACCCCCATGCTGTTCAGGGCTTCCTTGACCTCATCCAGCTTGTGTGGCCTGACAATGGCTTCAATCTTCTTCACGGCTACCCCTCCCCCGTTTCAGAATAAAAAAAGCCCTATACCGCAAAAGAGACGGCATTAGGACCTTCGTTGGCCTTAAAGTACAACTCTGTACCTTCAAATATGCTCATCTAAATAATTATAATTTTATATCACCCGCCGGTCAATAATAAACTTAACTCTTATAAATTCTGGGGACCCTTGCCGACAGAGTTGAGACAACCTCATAATTAATGGTCCCCATAAGACCGGCCACTTCCTCCACCGAAATAAACTCCTCTCCCTGCCTTCCGAAAAGAACAACCTCGTCACCGGGAGACACCCCCGGAATACCGGCCACATCAGCCATGCACTGGTCCATGCATACCCTGCCCACCACCGGAGCCCTTCTACCCCTTACCAGCGCCTGCCCCCTGGAAGACAGCAGCCTTGAAAAACCGTCCGCATACCCCACCGAAAGTGTGGCAATAATAGTCTCCCTTTCAGTAACATAGGTACTCCCGTAGCTGACCGGGAATCCTGCCGGAACCCTTTTGACCTGGGCCACTCTTGTTTTCATGGACATAACTGGCCTGAGGCTTAATCGGCAGGCCTCCACCTCCTCAGAAGGATAAAGCCCGTACATAGAAATACCTGCCCTTACCAGGTTAAAGCAGCTAAGTGGATGGCCAATTATAGCCGCGCTGTTAGCGGTGTGCACCAGAGGGAAAACTATTCCCTCCCGGCGCAGGTCCGCCAGCAGACCGGTAAATTTATCCAGCTGGGACAGGGTAAAGTCCTTGTCCCAGCTGTCTGCGCAGGCCAGATGGGTGAATATGCCCGACAGCCGAAGATGATCCTGCCCGGCGATTTCTTTTATCTCGTCAATGGACGAGGCAGCCCCGGCCACTACCCCCAGCCTGCCCATGCCGGTATCCACCTTTATATGGACGGCCAGGCTCAGTCCGGACCGGCGGGCCTCCCGGTTGACCTCCCGGGCATAATCCGCTCCATAAACCGTTTGCTCCAGCATATGCGCGGCAGTATCCCGGATCTGCCCGGGGGGAGTATAGCCCAGCACCAGAATTGGCTCCTCTATCCCTGCCCGGCGAAGTTCCAGTCCCTCTGACGATCTTGCCACCGCCAGGCGGGCAGCACCGGCGGACAGGGCTGCCTTTGACACCTCCACGGCCCCGTGGCCGTAAGCATTGGCCTTGACCACAGCCATTATTCCGGTCTCTGGGGGAATAACCCTCCTTATTTCACTTATGTTATGGGAGAGTGCTCCCAGGTCTATTTCAGCCCATACCGGGAGTTCAATCATGATATGCACCTCTTATACGCTTATACTGATAACATTCCCGGTCGGGAGTCAGAATTCAGAAGTCAGAATTCAGAATGGTAAAAGCATTTCTTATATGCATAATTACTAGGCTTTGGGCTCTGCCGGCAGAGCCCTGCTGAAATATTCTGGGTTCTGTATTCTGACTCCTGTATTCCGACCGGGAAGCAGTGCCTGTAAGCAGTATTAATTTTCCAGCGACTTTATTACCCCAGGGAGAAAATTAATTATATCCCCGGCCACAAGTCCCATCAAACCTTTCTTCAGGGCTGCGCTGTCTCCTGCTGCGCCGTGGAGATATACCCCCGCCGCAGCGGATCTGTCAAGCTGCATCCCCTGGGCCGCCAGCCCGGCTATAACACCGGCCAGGACATCGCCGCTTCCCCCGGTGGCCATACCTGGATTTCCTGTGGAGTTAATGTATATAATCCCATCCGGAGATGCTACCACTGTCCTGGCCCCCTTAAGGACCAGCACCACCCCCCACTCTGCAGACCTCAGGTGTGCCTCCCGCAGCCTGTTTTTCTGTACAGCCCCGGCGGAGGCGCCTATCAGGCGGGCCATTTCACCGGGATGGGGAGTCATAACCACCGGAGCTTTAACTTTCTTAATAGTATCCAGGTTGCCGGCCAGAGCGTTAAGGCCATCGGCATCCAAAACCAGGGGCAAATTATTGAATGATACTATCTCCCTCACCACTGACACTGTCTCAGGATGTGTGGACAGACCTGGCCCCAGCACCAGCACATCAGACCTCTCCATCATTTCAGAAATAACCGGCAGCGCTTTTTTTGACAGTGTTCCTGCCCCGGTACCAGGTACAGGCGTAACCATTACCTCTGCCAGCATAGAGGAAGCAGGCAGGTACACCTCCTCCGGAACCGCCAGGGAAACCAGACCGGCGCCGGACCTGAGAGCCCCCCCGGCTGCGAGACAGGCCGCGCCCACCATACCCCGGGCCCCTCCCACCACCAGCACCCTTCCATAATCTCCCTTGTGGGAGGTGTTGGGTCTAAACGGCAGCCAGCCCCTTACCAATTCCCTGTCCACAAGGTTGTGTTTTATGCTTTCCTCCTCCAGCAGCACTGGAGGAAACGATATATCGGCCACCTTCATTTCTCCCGTGTAACCGGCTCCTGGCTCAAGAAGAAGACCTATTTTGGGCAACCCGAAGGTAACAGTCACACTTGCCCTTATGCACGGCCCCCCTACATTTCCAGTGTCGGCCTCCAGCCCCGAGGGGATATCCACTGACACTACCGGCTTGCCGCAGGCGTTAACAGCCTCAATTATGCGGCCTGCCCATTCCCTTACCTTTCCCTTAAAGCCCGTACCGTATATAGCATCCACAACCATATCAGTCTTTACCAGGAAGAGCCTGACAGCGTTTAAATCTTCCTTTTGGGTAACTGTATAAATCTTTTGATCCATCTTACGCCATATGGCAAGGTTTACAGCTGCATCCCCTGAGATATTTTCCGGTTTATCCAGCAAGAGCACCTTTACATCGGCCCCCATGTTATAAAGGTGCCTGGCGGCCACCAGCCCGTCTCCCCCGTTGTTCCCCTTGCCGGCAAATACAGTTACCGTCCGGCCATAAGCCGGGCCAAGCCTTTCCGCCACCGCCTCAGCCACCCTCCGGCCTGCATTCTCCATCAGCACAATTCCCTGTATACCGAAGTTATATATAGCCTTCCGGTCAATTTCTCTCATTTCTCCGGCGGTCACAGCCTTCATACTGTATTCCCCCCCTTTATTGCCAGGGCAAAGGCCACCGCCATGTCCCGTTCATGGCTTATACTCAATAAAACCCTGGCTATTCCCCTGTCACCGGCCAGTTTTCCGGCATTCCCACTCAGATGAGCTTCAGGAGGCGAGGAACCGCTCCTGACCACCTCAACATCGGTCCACCTGCACCCCAAAAGCCCTGTTCCCAGTGCTTTAAGCACAGCTTCCTTGGCAGCGAACCTGGCCGCCAGACACTGATATGGGTCCTTTCTTTTTAAACAGTATTCCAGCTCCCCCTCGGTAAAAACCCTTTGCAGAAAGAGGTCTCCTCTCCTCAGGGCTACAGCCCTTATACGTTCCACACTGACTATATCAGTGCCAATACCTTCTATAAGCAAATAATCACCCCGCAAACAAAAACCCTTTTAACCCGCTCCCGGTTGCATGAAAATTCTCCGTAAAATGAAAAAAACCTGCCTGAGGCAGATTTTAGGGCTTAGTGCCTGACTACTGAAAGTCCTGCGCCGGACCGGGCGCCTTGAATTTTCCGGTAAGCTTGAAATTAACCCATTCTGGAAAAGGAATGCCGGAATTTGCAAAAAAATCGCTCTCCATGCCTTTTTCGATGTCCTTTTCCTTTAAAAATTCTCGCACAGCCCGCAGTGCCGCCTCATACAGCTCTTTGTCCAGCAGATTTTCCTCAATAAGCAGAATACGCATGGCAATAGTCTCTTCTTCAAGCTTTTTGAGCCTGCTGAAAAGCTCAATAAACATAAGCCTGGAAACATCCTCATCAATATTTCTTCCTATATTGCCCAAAAGTGACCATATCTTGGCGTCACTCATCATCTCCCAGACAACCTGCAAATTCCACACCCCTATTCCTTAAAAAACCTATCGGCTGGTATTCTTGACAAAAACCATTATTTTCTATACATTGACAGAAAAAAACCGCCCAATTTGGCGGTTTTTTTTGCTTATCAGCCATATTTAGCTTGTAAAGAATGCCCGAAACCATTCTGACTTCTGAATTCTGAATTCTGTATTCCGACCAATAAGAAAATAGTATAAGCTATTGTCAAAACCCCAGTATCTTCCTTAATTTTTTGGCCTGGGCCCTGCTTACGGGCACCTCACTGTTTTCCTTATCTTCAACCACCAGGTTGTAAGTGCCGTTAAAGAAAGGAACAATCTCCTTGACCTTGTGCAGATTAACCAGATAACAGCGGTGGGTCCGGAAGAAAACCGAGGGATTCAGCCTGGCCTCCAACTCCTTTAGGGTGAACCTTGTAAAAAGCTTATCGGAAAAAGTTTTAATATAGATGTAATCCTGCTCGGTGAAAGCGTAAAAAATATCCGACTCGGCCACCAAAACAGTTTTACCCTGCTTCTCAGCAGGAATCCTGTCTATTTTTATCTGCCCCTGCTGGGTGGGGGCAGTCCTCACATCGGCTTCCTGCTGGTCCAGGCCGGCTGAGGCATCAGCCCCGGAATACTCCTGTGAGATTCTGACAACCTTGTCTATGGCTTTTTTAAGTCTCCCCGGCTCAACAGGCTTGAGCAGGTAGTCCACGGCATTTACCTCAAAGGCCTGAACGGCATGCTCGTCATAGGCGGTTACAAAAATAACGTGGGGCTGCCTGGGAAGTTCCTGTATAGCGGCCCCTAGCTCAAGTCCCGACATTCCCGGCATGGAGATATCAAGGAAAAGAACCTGGTAGTCCAGTGCCTTGATCAGGGCAAGAGCCTCCTGGGCACTGGTGGCCTCACCCACAATTTCAATATTCTCAAAACTACTGAGCGCAAACCTTAACTCCTGCCTGGCCGGGTATTCATCATCAACTATAAGAGCTTTTAATTTCATTTTTAGCCTTCCTCCCCGCCTGTTGGTTTACATATAAGGGGTATCCTTATAAAGATTGACGTTCCCTCACCGGGAACACTGTCTATCTGCAGCCCATATTCCTCCCCAAACAGCCCTTTCAGCCTTTCATGAACATTGGACAGCCCCACCCCATTGCCGGACCCGTAGCCCGGTTTCAATATAAGGGGCATTTTTTCCGGAGGGATGCCCACACCATTGTCCTTTACTTCAAATATTATCTCCTCTTCCTCCTCAAGGTAGGCCCTTATCCAAACTGTCCCCTGTCCCTGTTTGGGAAGAACACCGTGTTTTATGGCGTTCTCTACCAGGGGCTGAATGGAAAGAACAGGCACCTGGTAATCAAACAAATCCTGGTCAATATCCCTTATTATTTTGAGTTTATTCCTGAATCTGGCTTTCTCCAGTATCAGATAGGTATTCAGATATTCTATCTCTTCCTTGATTGAATAGAAGTGCCCGTGCCTTTTCAGGGCATATCTGAAAAAGGTGGCCAGGCGTATGAGAAGCCTCCTGGCAGTCTCGGGGTTGGTTCGGACAAACATTATTATTGTATTCAGAGTATTAAAAAGAAAATGGGGATTGATCTGGGCCTGGAGGGCATCCAGCTCAGCCTTGGTGACCAGGCGCGCCTGCCTGTCCAGCTCGGCCAGTTCCATCTGCAGCCCCAGCATCTGAGCCACACCCTCGGCAAGCTTGATATCAGGATGGCTAATCTCACTTTGCTTTAGATGATATAGCTTAACAGTTCCCAAAACCTCCCCCTTGCACTTCAGCGGGGCTATAACAGCTGACTCCAGGGGGCAGTTTTCCACCGGGCAGATCAGGTTGTAGCGATTCTTTACCACCATCAGGTCACCTGTGTTTAATACTGCCCTGGTGGCATCCGTCATTATGGGCCCGCCGGGCTTGTGGTGGTCGGAGCCGGCCCCAACGTAGGCCAGCACCTTCTCTCTGTCTGTTATGGCCACCGCCGCGACATCGGCTATAGCCTTTATTATTTCTACTGTCTTTCCAGCGGTATCTTCGTTAAGCCCCCTGCGTAGAAAGGGAAGAGTTTCACTGGCTATTCTGAGAGTGGGATCCAGAGGGTGGTCCTCCAGAACACACATCCTGCCACCCTTTTGCAGGTATTTAATCAGATATAAAGTGGTTCCGCACCCGATGGCCAGCATCATCAGCCCTGCTGCCCACACGGGCAGCCCGGGGAAAAAGAGCAGTGAAACAGCCGCCAGATTTAAGGGCAGCCACCTGAGAGCAACATTTTTTATTACAAATATATCCACTAATGAGACACCCCGTTGTTATATTACGATACTTCCTGGCGTTGACCAAAAGTTTGTTTATCTATACCTTTTTACGGTTGCTTTCACTTTTTATACCATGGATAGCACAGTTAGTAAATATAATGCTTATAATTTAAAAATTAATATTAATAAATACTATTCGACAACAGTTATTATCAATCCTTCCCACCGTAGCACCAAAAATTAGTAATCCTCTATACATACTGCGCCCCCTCAGGTAAGGTATGTATAGAAACCGGGTAGTAGACCTTAATGAATTTCATTAAAGACAGGGGCATGTGATGGATATCACATGTCCCTGTGGTAATAAGCAAAAAGAGTCAAAAGTAAGAGTTAATGAGCAGCCATTTCTTAAAATAGGCCCACGGAACGATTGCACTATTTATCACATTCCCTTAGAATATAATCAAGTAACGGATATCACAAAGGGGGCCGGGAGTATGGCGGATATAATTGATTTCTGGTGTCTCAAGTATTCATACAAACTGATAGAAAAGTCCTGCAGCTGCATGCTTCTGGTTGGTTCCCGGAAGGCAGTGATGGACAGAAGAAGAAAGCTGATAGCCTCGGGAATGAATCCCACCAATCTGGTAGTGGTTAAAACCAGCCAGGAGCAGCAGGATGAGTTTAAAAAATCAGGAAATTCTCTGGTATTTATGACCCTGGAAAATTGGAATCAGGCAAAATAAAAAAACCGCCGGTATTGCGGCGGTGCCGTCTTGCAGACGGCGAGGAGACAGGAGACTGCTTATAGGTAATACCTCCGGTCGGGAGACAGGAGACAGAATAAGCGGGCATTTCTGCAGCTCAAAGGCCCCCTGATAAGGAAGACCCTAAAAGGGGACAGGTTTTTTTCAAAAAAGCAGCCTGTCCCCTTTTTTACCGTTTGCCAAAAAGCGGTTACCAAAAGAGAGTGCCGTTCACTTTAGTGCTTTAAAGCGTCATATAGTTCCTGAACGATAAAAAAGCACCGATGGTGCTTGCCCTTTTTGAATGCTATCAGAGGAAGTTTTTTTGAAACGCTCTTAACGGAAATTGGGATACTTCAGGAGAACTATACTTTCCTGGTGTATTAAAATTAAATTGTGGATAAAAAAGTAGTTTCCCCAGTGACTATGGAAATAGTGAAGTACCTTGCCGGGAACTTCAATAACCACCCTTTGAAAGGAGGTCCACGTCACATGGGGAAATCTAAAAAACATATTCGTGGTCGTAAAGGTGAGTACTTTAGCGAACAGATCCGTGGAATCAACCTGGAGCAAGTTCTTGTGGTCGCTATAGATGCCGCCAAGCACCACCAGAAGGCCCTTATATGTAATTATTTCGGTGACGTTATTGAAGATTCCTTTTTCTTTGCCACTAATCTTGAGAGCAACCACTTGTTGGTGCAAAAAATCAATGAAGCTAAGGAACGTACTAATGCGGTCAAGGTGTTCCTAGGGATTGAGTCTACCGGTCATTATTATGAGGATGTTGTCCGGCAGCTCCAAGAACATGGCTACAATGTATCTATTATTAACCCTCTTACCACTAAGGAGGAACGATCTGCTTCCCTGAGCTGGTGTAAAACCGACGATATTGATCTGGCAGCTATTGCTTTTTGCATTATCCACAATAAAGGAACTGAATCAAAG
>JUEB01000006.1 GCA_000802095.1 Peptococcaceae bacterium BICA1-7
TTTAATTTTTCTATCATTCCCGCCGCTTCTTCCCCTGGCTCCACTTCTATCATCTGCCCGATCAGCTTTGGATTCTCCAGGCCGGCCGTTCTCAAAAGCCCGGTGAGCCCGGTGTAAAGCTGCTGTTCCCCCCGGCCGGCAGCGACTATCTGGACCAGCGCCTTGCCCCGGGGCTTATCTCTGAGTATTTTTTGTATCTCCTCAAATGCTCCGGCGGCGCAGTCCTGGAACCGTTCCCCTATTCCGTTCCGCCCGGATTGCAGGCTGAGGCAGCGCACCCTGTCCATTCCGGCCTCGATGCTTTCCGGGGATACTTCACCCGGCCCGCAGATCAGCACCAGGTGCTGATCATAATGGGGGGCCGGGGCTTCCCGTCCAATGGACTGTTCCTTCCAGCCGGGCTTAAGCATCAGTGTGCCGATGGCTGCCTCCCCCGGGGATACCACTTCGCCTTCCAGCACCCGTGATGATAATCCCCTCATCCGCACACATACATTCCCCTGGCCGTCGCACAGATCAATATCCAGTTTCTCCACTCTATCCCCGGCTTTTCCGCCGCTGTGCCGGATCAGCGCCCACATGTCGGAGGTGCACTGGCCAAACACTTCCAGTTCCTGCAGGGCAAAGGGCAGTGACGGCTTTATGGGGGCGCTGCCTCCCGGCTGCGCCGCGTCTCCGGCGTTTATAAATAACCCAATGGAGGACTGCAATGCCGAATCCAGCATACTGGGGTGCAGTACGAATTGCCTTTGTGTTTCGGAGATGGAAGGGGGCAGGGATAGCTTTGCCAATACCTGCCCGGACCCCACCAATACCTCCTCTATCCCCCGGTGCCCCGGGCCATATTCCAGCCCAATGTCCCTGAATGCCTGGTAGCACCGGGAGGAGGATAGGCTTTTTGGGGAGCACTGTTCCCGCAGCCCCTTAAGGTCCAGGGTTGGAGTTTGGGCAGGGGAAGTAAGCACCGCACTGCCCTGGCTGTATATCACCGGCTCCCCGCCGGGCTCTTCGGGCCGGCTGTATATTTCATAGGCGATCTCCCCGCTATCCTCCGGGTACAGCCCGATATGCACCCGGACAGTGTGCTCTCCCACCGCAATGGGCCTGGCCCAGACTACGTTTTTGAGCTGTACGCCGGTCTTTCCTTCCTTCATATCTTCCGCCGCCTGCTCCACTGCCGCTCTGGCCATCTCAAGATAAGCCACCCCGGGCAGCACCCGCCTGCCCTTGACCACATGGTCCGCCAGGAAAAACTCCCGGCCTGTAAAGGTTGAGCTGAACCGCTGCTCCAATAGGCTGGATGTATTTTGCTGCAGCAGCGGGTGGATTGAGGCTGCCATGGCTGCATTGTCTGTGGATCTTACGGCGGCTCCGGTCCCGGCCCCGGGCGCCCAATAGCGCTCCCTGGCAAAAGGATAGGCCGGCAGGCTGATGCGGCGGGGCCTGGTGTCGCCGTATAGACTGTTCCAGTCTATGATTAGGCCTTTCACCCATAATTCCGCCAATTTTTTAAGCTTTTTCTTTTGTACCCAGGTTTGGATCAATGCTCTGGCGTCTTCATCCATTTCAAAGAGCGCCATCTCATCCCTGGTCTTTTTGACCTGATTTGTCAGCGTCTCTGCCGGTGAATTGCCGTCAATAAACCCGCCTAACAGTTTTAATAAAATCTCTCTGGAATCTGCCACAAAGGCCAGGCGGTGCTCCATCGCATCCCGGCCCACCTGCAGGGTATAGGCCATGTCCGCAAGATTGAGGTCTTCATGGGATTTAATATAGCTGATCATGTTTTCAGCATAAATTTTTAACTGTTCTTTGCTTTTTGCGGACAATACAAATAATACCGGGTTATTTGTATCGAAAAGAGTCCTTCTGCCGATGTAAATCTCCGGAGGAGGCTCTTCAATGACAAGATGAGCATTAGTCCCGCTGAATCCAAAAGAACTGACACAGGCCCTCCGGGGGGTTCCCGGGGCAACTTCCCAGGGCTGCAATTTGGTATTGATATAAAAGGGGCTATTTTCCAAAAAAATATGTTCATTGAGAGTTTTAAAATTAATGGTGGGCGGCAGCATCCGGTGCTTCATGGCAAGCAGTATTTTAATCACACCGGCGATTCCTGCCGCCTTGATTAAATGCCCAATATTGCTTTTTACTGTTCCCAGGGCGCAATAATTTTTCTTTTCGGTAAAGGATTGAAATGACTCGGTAAGCGCTTCCACCTCAATGGGATCACCCAGTTTTGTCCCTGTTCCGTGAGCTTCCACCAGTGTAATGGTTTCAGGATTTATATCAAAGCGCTGATATATTTCCTTTTCCAAGAGTATTTGCGAATTCACGCTGGGGGCTGTAATCCCATTGGTTTTCCCATCCTGATTGCTTCCCCACCCGCGAATCACCCCATAAACCGGGTCCTGATGGCGTAATGCGTCAGATAATCTTTTTAATAGAACAACTCCCACCCCTTCCCCGGGAACAAATCCATTGGCGCGTGTATCAAAGGAAAAACAGCGGCCATCCTTGGATAGCATTCCTGCCTTGCTGGCCATAATGGCCATCGATGGCCCAAACATAATATTTACCCCACCCGCCAGGGCAAGATCGCAGGTCTCCAATATCAAACTGTTGCAAGCTTCAGCTATGGCCACCAGAGCCGAGGAACAGGCGGTATCAATAGCCAGGCAGGGACCTTTCAGGTTAAGTAAATAAGAGACCCGGGCCGATAGAATTGAAGGTGAGCTTCCCATAAGCATATGGGCGTTTAATCCCTGCCCGCTGGAGAGTTGGCCATAGTCACCGGCGCCACAACCCACAAAAACACCGCACCGGCTTCCGGATAAAGAGGAGGGACTCAATCCGGAATCCTCAATGCAGCGCCAAGAGTTTTCCAAAAACAAACGGTGCTGAGGATCCATTAATTCTGCTTCCGCGGGTGAAATATTGAAAAACAAAGGGTCAAACCTATCAACATCATCCAGCATACCCAACCATTTGCAATAGGTTTTTCCCGGCACTTTTGGATCCGGATGGTAATACTGATCTATAGGCCATCTTGTGGGAGGTATTTCAGAAATACAATCTATGCCATGAGCCAGGTTATTCCAGTACTGTTCCAGGGTATTGGCCCTGGGAAATTGCCCTGACATGCCGATGATGGCAATGGGGCTCTGTGCTGGTTTATATTTGTTTTGGGGCGCCGGTGAATAAGCTTCAGGGGGCTGTTCTTTCCCCGCCTCCATCTTCCCGGTCAATTCTTTTTGGGCATCGGCAACACTTATTTCACCTGCCTGCAGCGCATGTAAAACCTCTCTTGAATACATGGGATCCCTCACCTCTATATGATGAAATTTCAAAAAAGATGACCTCCAAAGAGGTCAGAGTATATTAACGGTGTTCATGGGATTGTTTTTTTCCAGCCGTTATCCTTAAACATTGCATCAATCTTTCCATGAAAACTCTCCCTTTTCGACAAATAGGAAAATCCTTTCCAGATTACGGGGATCTGAGAACACCTCCCGGTTAGACGCAACAGCCAGTGATTTGGATTTAAGTATTGAGTCATTCAACTGGCTTAAATAGCTTTTATACCTGGTAATGCCCATTTTTGATATACGTCTGAGGCGCAGTAAATGCTTGCGAAGCAAGGAGTCACTTTGAGAGTCACAGGCATCTACCAGGCCCCATGAGTGCGCCTGCTGAACCGAAATGGGATGGGTCATAAGCGACATATAATTGGCTTTTTGAAATCCCATCCGGCGTATCAAAAAAGGCAGCACACAGGCCGGGAATAGTCCAAATAACAATTCAGACAGGCTAAACTGCGCGGTCTGGTCCGCCAGCACAATATCGCTGGCTGCGACGAATCCCACCCCTCCCGCGTTGGCCTTCCCCCGAACATGAGAAACCGTTATATACGGCCCGGTGGCCAATTTCAGCCATAGATCATACAATGGCTCCGGGTTATATTCATTTTGTTGCCCGCCTGTCATTTTGGCGTGCAGGCCATGAAAATCCGCCCCCAGGCAAAAGACTTCGGGCAAGCCTTCCAACACCACCACAGTTGTCGATTCCCGGCACATTGCCAGCACATGATGGCATTCTTCAATAAAGAGATCATTTATGGTAGGTCGATTAAACCGCAGAAAACAAACCGGCTCCTGAAAGCGGGCCTGAATGGTCTGGTAGCTCATGAAAACCACCTGTACTCACGGTGAAACTCACGGATCTCTTCCAGGTACAGCCGCTCTTTCCCCCGGCATGAGGCCAGCACCCCCGGAATCAACTGCAAATCCAGCCTGACATTTCTGGCGCCGAATCTCACCTCGCCACTCCCTTTCAACAAAGTATCATATTCATGCATGGATAATTGATAGCGATCATTCAGCATGCTCTCAATCCCCAGGAGACGCTGGCGCTGCTGGCCTTGCGCCGTTACGACGCCGCTGAAAAACTCGGAACAGCAGCCCGAGCCATAGGAAAAACAACCAATTCTCTTAGGATAATCAAACCGGCCATGGTCAATAGCGCTGGCCAGGGACAGGAACAGGGTGGCCCCCATTATATTTCCAACCCTCTGGCAGTAGATCATTCCCGGCATCACACGCTGCCTGAAATCCTCCTCTATTTCAGCGGGGCTGGCCTTGGCCAGCTTCCGCATCATGGTGCGGTGGGCCCCTTTCACCATCCCCCCAAAGGGAGTGTGGAAGGTGAGATACTGGAAGGATTCCCGGTAATCCACGCCGGCTACACGTTTTTGATACTCTAAAAACGCCTGCTCACAGCAGTCCAGATAAGACAATAAGGACAGATCCGCATCCCCGGCGCCGCTATCGGGAAGCGGCCGGCAAGTATCCATCACCTCATAGCCATAGTATCCATTGGCCCCCACATCTACCTGAAAAATATAAGGCCGCTCGCTGATCAGTATAGCCACAGCTCCCGCACCGCCGCTTGGTTCTGCAAAGGACCAGTCCGAGGTCAGCTCATCTCCTCCGTCAGCTACCATAAACCGGGAGATATCAGTGGCAACCACCAGAACTTTGGCGCCAGGTGAGACCCGGGACAGAATAAAATTGACTCCCATCTGAAAACCGGCAGTACCCGAATAGCAGGCCTGTTTCAGCTCAAACAAACGGCAATTCCGGTTAAGCCCCAAATAATGATGAATATAAGTACTTATGGATTTTCCAAAATCGATCCCCGATTCCGTGCAGGTTATCAACATTTCAATACTGTCTTTTTCCTCTTCAGAAAGAGAATCCACCAATGGCTTGGCCGCATTGACCCCGCAGGTGACAGGATCTTCATAGGGCAGGGCTACTGCTTTTTCTTTCATTAATAAATTTTCAAATCTTATGGCATCCAATTTGCGGTGATCGGCAAGCTGCATCACATCCAGATAAGCTGTTCCTCCAAAAACATTCATGGCTTCAATTCCAACAGTAATCATATTCTTTCTCCTTAAATGAAAGTTTACTATTTCTGTGATTTCTCATAGAGCACATCCACTAACTCTCCTATGTTATTAGCCCCAAACAGCTCCACGCGGGGTATGTGCAAGGACAAAGCTTCCATGGCCATTATAATTATTTCTGCACGGTCCACTGAGTTTGCGCCAAGATCCGCCAGCCGGTCACCTGGTTTAAAC
Organism: Peptococcaceae bacterium BICA1-7; assembly: GCA_000802095.1. Lineage (GTDB taxonomy): Bacteria > Bacillota > Desulfotomaculia > Desulfotomaculales > Desulfocucumaceae > BRHc4a. Next base: position 5,645 of record JUEB01000006.1, read on the forward strand.
TGATGACCCTCCAGTTTTGGAATCAATTGGCAGGCATAGCTTACAATGAGATTAAAAATATGATCTTTGTTCATTTTGTTCTCCTTTTAATATGTAGTTTAATAGTTCATCGGCCTGATCAATATCTAATATTCCTGATTGCACCTGCTGCAGTATAGTGTCAAAGGTAAGGGACGGGGCAGTATTTACAGGCTTTTGATTAGATTCCTTCCTTTGTTTTCTTAGTTCCTTTTCCACGAATACTGAGAATTCACGTATGCATGGATAATCATAGACTTTGGTGGCCGCAATTGAGGCGCCGTACTGTTTGTTGATGGACTGAATCCATTCTACGCCTGTAATGGAATCCAGCCCTATATCAACAAATTTATCATCGGCATCAATATCGCTTTGGCGCATGCTCAAGGCCTCTGCCAGGCTTGCCGTAAGCTCCTCCTGCAATGATTCCACCGATATGGAAAGCTGCCATGGCCTGGACTGCCCCGGGGCTGCGGCGGGCTCAGGCGCAGAAACCCCTGAAGCGGCTGTTGCTCCTGTTGCTGGCAATGCCACAGGCGGCAGCGCATCCCGGTCTATAAACGGGCCTGAAACCGGGTTGGTTGGTTCGTTTGGAATTTGGTTGAACAGTTTACTGATTTCTTTTTCCAGGAACACCGCGAATTCACGTACGCTTGGATAATCATAGACTTTGGTGGCCGGAATGGAGGCGCCGTAATGTTTGTTGACCCACTGGATCCACTCTACTCCTGTAATGGAGTCCAGCCCTATATCAACAAATTTATCATCCACATCAATATCACTTTGATTCATGCTCAGAGCCTCCGCCAGGCTTTTGGTCAGCTCCTCCCGCAATGATGGCAAAGAAACAGCTCTATGATCAGAAGGGGCGGGTTTTGATTGAGAGTTAACGGCAGGCTGACGCAAAGGGGTTTTTATCAATGATAATGTGGCTTTTTGTTGGGTTTGGCCTGGTGGTTTGGGTTTATCCGGCAAGGTTTGATGGTCGGACAAAGACTGCAAAGAAATTTTGCCCGGCCTGTCAGAAATATTGGAAAAACCGGATTCCACCGCCAATACCGGCAGTAATGCCGACTGAACGGCAATGTCCGGGGTGGCTGCTGCGCCACTGCCTGTAGGTTTGGCCTCAGGCCAGGGCACCCAGTAGCGCTCCCTGGCAAAGGGATAGGTGGGAAGACTGATGCGGCGGGGTTTGATATCCCCATAAAGCTTGTGCCAATCAAAATTGAGACCCTTGACCCAGAGGTCCAGAAGTTTGTCATATTTTCCACGTTGAATCCACTTGTCAACGGCTTCCTGCAATTCTTCATCGGCGGCGAATATGGACAGGGTCTCTTTATTGCGCTTCACCTGCCCCCGATAAAAATCTTCCAGGTCATCCCTGTTTTCCTCAAACCCCTCCAGTTTCTCAACAAGTTCTTTGATGGATCCCGCCCTTAAAGCCAGGCGCTCTTCCATGGCCTCGCGCCCCACCTGCAGTGTGAACGCCACATCGGCAAGATTAAAGCCGGAGAATTGCTGCTCCCTGATGGCAGCCAATAATTGCCGCACCTGATCATTTAGCCGGTCCCCGTTCTTTGCCGACAGTACAATGATGGCCGGGTTTTGAGAAGTGATGTCAATACGAGGCCGCACCTTTTCCCCTGGAATATATTCTTCAATTACTACATGGGCGTTGGCGCCCCCGAACCCGAAAGAACTCACTCCCGCCCGGCGGGGAAGGTCTTTGCCCTCCTCATCCTGCAGAGCATTCCATTCCCTGGCTTCCTGCAGTATGTAAAAAGGACTGTCATTAAGCTGAATGTATGGGTTAATAGTATCGCAATGAAGGGTTTTAACCAGTGTTTTGTGTTTTAGCTGCAATAAGACTTTGATCACTCCCGCGATCCCTGCGGACAGTTCCAAATGGCCGATATTGCTCTTTACCGATCCCAGCCCGCAATAAGCGCCGGCAGCCTGAGAATCTCCCGTGGCCCGGCACAGCTTTTGGAAAGCTGCCTTTAGTCCATTTATTTCAATGGGATCGCCCAGTTCTGTGCCTGTACCATGGGCTTCAATGTAAGTGACGGTGCCGGGGTCGATTCCAGCCTTTGTGTAAGCAGTTTGCAGCAATTCCGCCTGGGCCTTCGGATTGGGCGCTGTCAGGGAATTGGCGCGGCCTCCATGGTTCTCGGCTGTGCCCCGGATCACACCGTAAATATGATCCCCTGCTTCCTCGGCATCTTTTAGCTTTTTAAGCAGCAGCATCCCCACCCCTTCACCCCGCACATAGCCATTGGCCTGGCTGGAGAAGGTCTTGCACCGCCCATCCTCACAGAGCATTCCGGCTTTGCTGAAGCTGATGTGGAGATCCGGTGCAAGTATGATACTGACACCGCCGGCGATGGCCATATCACAGCTCCCGTCCTCTATGGCCCCCACAGCCCGGTGAATGGCCACCAATGAGCTGGAGCAGGCTGTTTCCACCGGCTCGCTGGGCCCGTGAATGTTGAGAAAATAGCTCATTCTATTGGGCCCCACCGAAGGCACCATTCCGGTGGATGAAAAGCCTTCTATGGCAATATTGGCCTGGGAAATCAAGCCGCTATAGCCGCTGCTGACTGTACCCACAAATATGCCTGTTTTGGTTCCTGATATACTTTGAGCCGAATAGCCGGCATCTTCAATAGCCTTCCAGGCATAGGTCATCAGCAGGCGCTGCTGGGGATCCATAAGCCTGGCCTCTCTGGGAGAAATGCCAAAGAACAGAGGATCAAACTGGTCCACTCCGTCAATGAATCCCCCCCATTTGATATTTGTTTTATTGGCTTCTGTTTTAGGATCGCCGTAATACTCTCTCCAGTCCCAGCGGTCTTTAGGTATTTCTGTAATACAGTCCTTGCCCTCGACGAGGTTTCTCCAAAATTCATGCACATCCCGGGCCATGGGGAATATACCGCTCATTCCCACAATGGCAATGGGTTCGGGCATGGCTTTAATTATTTTTGCTGAAGACGGATCCACTGATCTTGCAAACCGGGAACGATGTCTTCCTGCCGGTATAGTTTTTTCCGCTTTGTCTTCCAAGTCCCGGGGAGTATCAGCGCCGGTTTGTCCGGTGAATTGCGATAAGAAAGCAGACTGGTGTTCTTCATTCAAGTAATGGGAAAAACTTTTAATGGTTGGGTGTTCATAAAATATGGTGGGTGCAAGTTGAAGTTTATACACCTGATTGAGCTCATTGGCAAATTTAGCGGAGGTAATTGAATCAAAGCCGTATTTGCTCAGCTCGGCATCAGTATCGATATCCTCCAGCCTTATTTTAAGTAATTTAGATAAGGTCTGCGTCAACACCGCCGTTACCTTGGCCGGCAGGCCGTTGATTTCGGTCCTTGCCGCAGAATAGGGCAGCTCAGAAAAACTCCCTGATTGTGTGGTGAAAGGAGTATTCACTGAAATAAATTTTTCCTTCATTAGATTGAGCCTGCCCTCCATCACCAGCACCCGGTCACTGCCGGAGGCAATGCACTGATACAGGGCTTTGATACCGTTTTTGGTCTCCATGGCCATCATGCCCGTACTCTGCGTGATCAGCTGCCCTGTTTCTTCTTCAACATACATACCGCCCTCTTTCCACAGCGGCCAATTGATGGAAAGGGTTTGGCCATGGCGCTTTCGGGAGGCCACCAGGGCGTTGCGATACCCGGCATAGGCATCCATAAAGGCGTTGGCGGTGGAGTAGTCGGCCTGGCCTACATTGCCCATAACCGCCCCGGAGGAAAAAAGGAGGAAGAAGTCCAGCGGCAGGTCACTGCTGGCCTGGTCCAGATGCACCAGCCCGGCCACCTTGGGGGCAAGGACCTCTTCCAGCTCCTCCTTTGTTTTTTTGATGATGAAGTTGTCCCGAAGCACTCCCGCGCTATGGATGATGCCATGGAGGCTCCCATGGTCCTCCCGGATGTTTTTGATCAGGCCGGCAACGGCCTCCTGTCTGGTCACGTCCACCTGCCTGTATTCGACCCTGGCGCCCAGGGACTGCAATTCCTTTATTTTTCTTTCCTTTTCTTCTCCCAGCGGCGACCGGCCCGCCAGGATTAGTGTGGCGTCTTTAACCTTTTGGGCAATTTCTCCGGCAAAGATCAATCCCAGGCCCCCGGCGCCCCCTGTGATCAGATAGATGCCCCGGTCCTTCCAGGGAGCCCTTTCTTCTTCCCGGGTATTTTCCACCTCTCTCCAGTGGGCCACCAGCCGTTTGCCGTCTTGATACCGAACCTGGCTATCTATTGGGCTGCGGCTGTTCTCCTTTAATTTTTCTATCATTCCCGCCGCTTCTTCCCCTGGCTCCACTTCTATCATCTGCCCGATCAGCTTTGGATTCTCCAGGCCGGCCGTTCTCAAAAGCCCGGTGAGCCCGGTGTAAAGCTGCTGTTCCCCCCGGCCGGCAGCGACTATCTGGACCAGCGCCTTGCCCCGGGGCTTATCTCTGAGTATTTTTTGTATCTCCTCAAATGCTCCGGCGGCGCAGTCCTGGAACCGTTCCCCTATTCCGTTCCGCCCGGATTGCAGGCTGAGGCAGCGCACCCTGTCCATTCCGGCCTCGATGCTTTCCGGGGAT
>JUEB01000007.1 GCA_000802095.1 Peptococcaceae bacterium BICA1-7
CTGCTGCCTCCCGTAGGAGTCTGGGCCGTGTCTCAGTCCCAGTGTGGCCGGCCACCCTCTCAGGCCGGCTACCCATCGTCGCCTTGGTAGGCCTTTACCCCACCAACTAGCTAATGGGACGCGGATCCATCCATAAGCGGGTTTCCCCTTTCCTCTACAAGGCATGCACCCCATAGAGCTTATCCGGTATTAGCACCAGTTTCCCGGCGTTATCCCAGTCTTGTGGGCAGGTTATCCACGCGTTACTCACCCGTCCGCCACTAAGTCTTAAATTCGCAAGCTTCCTCTAAGACTCCGTTCGACTTGCATGTGTTAAGCACGCCGCCAGCGTTCGTCCTGAGCCAGGATCAAACTCTCCATAAAATCTTTTATGAAAAAGCTTGTTAGCTCTCATTTCTTTGACGTTTCCGTCTCCTCCCGGTCTCCCGGGTGAAGACTTCTCATCTGGCTTAATTATTTCAATCCATCATTACTCTTCTGTTTAGTTTTCAAGGACCGTTTTTTCCGCCGGCGCTTATCGTGCCGGCAAGAAGTTATTCTACTCTTTTTTCGCCTCCGGGTCAACTGGTACTTTCTGTCACCCGGTGGCCTTTCCTTTTTCCGCCAGGCTCATAGCCCCGGCAAGAAGTTATTCTATCACTTTGCCTCCCGCCGGTCAACTGGTGTTTTATTACACTTCACCGATTTGCAGGGGCTTTTTTTGCCGGCAAACAAAAAGTTCATCAGACCATAAGAGGATAGGTAAAACTCCTATTCTCCGGCCCCACAAAGAATCTTTCTATAATTAGAAAGAAATAATAATATAACTCATAGCTCCCTCGGTATTGAGTCTGTATCAATATGGTTTTATACATAGCTGTTCCTGGACAAACCAGACTTCTGTCTGATATAATCATTTTTAGCTGCCAACAACTTACTTTTAATGAGGGGTTGCTGGCTTAATATAGTAATCACATGGGTTGTTGTTTGACCGTTAGTTATTACCTGGAAAGAGGGTTAATAATGAGTAAGATCAGCGTAAAAAACCTGGTAAAAGTATTTGGCGATCAACCCCAAAAGGCTCTTAAAATGCTCAAAGAAGGCATCGGCAAGGAAGAAATACTTAAGAAAACCCGCCAGGCCGTAGGAATATACGATATAAGTTTTGATGTTAACGAAGGAGAGATTTTCGTATTGATGGGCCTTTCCGGAAGCGGCAAGTCAACACTGCTCCGATGTTTGAACCGCCTCATTGAGCCCACCGGAGGGTCAATCATAGTCAACGGTGATGATATAGCCTCAGCCAGCCCGGAATCTATACGTAATCTGCGCAGAAAACAAATAGGCATGGTCTTCCAGCGCTTTGCCCTTTTTCCCCACCGCACGGTGCTGGATAACGTGGCCTTTGGCCTGGAAATTCAGGATGTTCCCCTCGAAGAGCGCCGGGAAAAGGCCCGGCAGGTTCTAGATATGGTGGGACTAAAAGGCTGGGAGGACAACATGCCGTCCCAACTGAGCGGCGGTATGCAGCAGAGAGTGGGACTGGCCCGGGCACTGGCCAGCGACCCCGAGGTGCTGCTGATGGATGAGGCCTTTAGCGCCCTTGACCCGCTTATCCGCAGGGATATGCAGGAGGAGCTGCTTTCCCTCCAGAGCTCACTGAATAAGACTATAATTTTTGTTACCCATGACCTGGACGAAGGCCTTAAAATAGGTGACCGAATAGCCCTGATGAAAGATGGAACAATTGTACAGACGGGCACCCCGGAAGAAATACTGACCAATCCCGCCGACGACTACGTTAAGAGATTTATTGAGGGTGTCGATATATCAAAGGTTCTGACCGCAGAAGGGGTAATGAAAGCCCCCGACCCGGTGGTAAGCCGCAAGGACGGCCCCCGGGTGGCCCTCAGAAGAATGAGGGAAAATGGTATCTCCAGCATCTTTGTGCTTAACAGGGACCGCAGTATGGCTGGTATAGTGCTGGCCGAAGACGCCGTCCGGGCCGTGAATGATCATAAAGAAGATCTGGAAGGGATTATTATCACCGATGTGCCGTCTGTAAGGCCTGAAACCTCTCTTATAGACCTTATTCCGGTAATCCTGGACTCCCGCTTTCCCGTGGCGGTTACCCGGGAAGACGGCAGAATGACCGGAATTCTGGTAAAGGGGTCAGTGCTGGCGGGAATGATCCGAAGGGGGGATGCGGAGGATGCAGTTTACTAAAATACCTCTGGGAGAATGGGTAGCCGGGGTGGTTGACTGGGCCCAGGCCAATCTGGATGCTTTTTTCAGTATCATAACAACAATGATAGAGTTTGTTGTTTTGGGCATTCAGAGTATTCTATCCCTGGCCCACCCCCTTCTTTTAATTGGCATTGTGTTTGTGCTGGTGTTATTTATTAATCGCAGGACAGCTCTGGGAACGGTAATCGGGTTACTGCTTATCTACAACCTGGAGCTTTGGGAGCCTGCCATTGAAACACTGTCCCTGGTGCTGGCGGCTACTCTTCTGGCGCTTTTGGCGGGCATACCCATCGGGATACTGGCCGCCCGCAAAGAACTGGTAAACAGGGTGGTGGCGCCTGTACTAGACTTTATGCAGACCATGCCTCCCTTCGTTTACCTCATTCCGGCCGTTCTTTTTTTCGGCCTGGGACAGGTTCCGGGGCTTATTGCCACGGTGGTTTTTGCCATGCCCCCCTCCATAAGGCTCACCAACCTGGGCATCAGGCAGGTGCCCGTTGACCTGGTGGAGGCTGCTGACGCCTTTGGGGCCACCGAGTGGCAAAAGCTGCATAAAGTCCAGCTTCCCCTGGCACTGCCCACCATTATGGCGGGTATAAACCAGAGCATAATGCTATCTCTTTCCATGGTGGTCATCGCCGCCATGATCGGTGCCGGAGGACTGGGGTCGGAGGTTTTGGCCGGGATAGCCAGGCTGGATATCGCCAAGGGCTTTGAGGGAGGGCTGGCCATAGTGGTAATAGCCATTATACTGGACAGGATTACCCAGGGCCTGACACAAAAAAGAAATGATCATTAATGGAGGGGCTTACCCTGGTTTTGGCAGGCTCCCGGCGATTAAAACACCGGGCTGTATATATGATAAAGAAAGAGGAGGAGAGAGAATGAAAAAACTTTTCAGGCTGGCAGCACTTTTAGCCACGGTGATCCTAATGTTGGGACTGGGACTGGCCGGGTGCGGTCAGCAGGCGAAGTCGCCGGAGGAAAAAGGCACGGTTGAGCTGGGCTACGTTCAGTGGGACTCTGAAATAGCCAGCACCAACGTGGTTAAGAAGGTACTGGAGGACCTTGGCTATGAGGTTAAAATGACGGCTGTAGACGCCTCCCCCATGTGGCTGGGAGTATCTGAGGGCAACTTTGACGGCATAGTGGCCGCCTGGCTGCCGGCTACCCACAAGGATTATTATGAAAAGGTGAAAGACAAGGTGGAAAACCTGGGGCCCAACCTGAACGGCGCTAAAATAGGGCTGGTGGTTCCCCAGTATGTGACCATCAATTCCATAGAAGAGCTAAACAGTGTAAAGGACAAGTTCAAGGGTGGAATAACCGGCATTGAGCCCGGGGCGGGCATTATGAAGGCAACCGAGACTGCCATTAAGGACTACGGCCTGGACTTGAAGCTACAGTCCAGCAGCAGCGCCGGAATGGCGGCAGGCCTCAAAAAAGCTGCAGACAACAAGGACTGGATAGTGGTTACCGGCTGGACTCCCCACTGGAAATTCGCCAAGTGGGACCTTAAGTATCTGGAGGACCCCAAGGGAGTATACGGCGGCGAAGAGCACATAGCCACCATAGTCCGCAAGGGCCTGAAGGAAGATAAGCCCGAGGTATACAAGGTATTGGACAACTTCCAGTGGGAGCCTGCCGACATGGAAAAGGTGATGCTGGAAATACAGAACGGAGCAAAGCCCGAGGAGGCAGCCGCCAAGTGGGTTAAGGAAAATACCGAAAGGGTAAATAAGTGGACAGGAAAATAGGGTCCCCTTCCGGCTGTGTCCTGCAGCCGGGAAAAATGATGGGCTAGCCTGCCATAAAGCTTGCCAGGGCCGGGAGATCTATAAGAACCCGGCCCTGGCCTTTTTATAACGCTTAGGAAAAGTACCGTTCTCCTTAGTTTGCCACTTTCCGTTAAAAGCGTTTCAAAAAAGCTTCCTCTGACAGCCTCCGAGAAGGGCAAGCACCCTCGGCGCCTTTTTATTTTTTTCCCAGCCCTTTCAAGGCTGCCCCCAGAGCTCCCACCAACTGAGGGTTTTCAGGAACTAGCACCGGCCCCTTTATTCTCTCCCTTAAGAGCTGCACTATACAGGGATTCAGCGCCACTCCCCCGGTAAAAACCAGTGGCAGATCACCGCCTACACGCTCTATAAGACCAAAGGCCCTTTCAATAACCGAGACATGCAAAGCCCTGCCTATATCCCGCCTGTCAGCCCCCCGGTGCGCCAGGGAAACCGCCTCGGACTCGGCAAAGACAGTGCACATGCTGCTTATTCTGGTTCCCGGGACCCCCGACAGGGAGTCCTCCCCAAAATCCCCAGCCGACCCATATCCCATGGCTACGGCCATAACTTCCAGAAACTTACCTGTCCCCGCCGCGCACTTATCATTCATCTGGAAGTCTTCCACATTGCCTTTCTCATCCAGCAGAATAACCTTCATATCCTGCCCGCCTATGTCCAGCACTGTCCTGGCGCCGGGGAAAAGGTGGCCTGCACCCAGGGCATGAGCCTTTATCTCTGTTATAATCTGCCCGGCAAAGCCGGATTTGGCCGCGTGCCTGCCGTAGCCGGTGGCTGTTACAGACACTTCCCGGGGCAGCCCGGCAGCCATTTCTGCCGCCTTTTTAACTGGATCAAAGCCGGTATCCACAACCGCTGACTGTACAATTTCCTTCCCGTTGGAAACCACCAGGGCAATAGTCCTGGAACCAATATCTATTCCGGCGCTAAGCATAATCGCTCCTAACTGATCATTTCCAGGAAAGCCTCAATCCTGGTCTTAAGCTGGCCAACGTCTTCCTGCCCATAATCGGTCTCTATCTTAAGCATAGGTATTCCTTTTTCTTTAAGCACCTTTTCCACCCGGTTGGCCTCGATCATGTAGGGATCACAGAAAGAAAGCGAGCAGTGTATTATACCATCGGCATTATATTCCCCGGCAAGACTTACAAGCTTTTCCATTCTACCTGTGTTCGGGGTAAAGCAGGCGCAGTTTATGTTTAAATACCTTTCCGCTATAGCCTCCAGAGATTGATCCATGCTTTCGGAATCCTCAGGAACGGTATTTTCAAAATAGCGCAGCCCGGTGCAAAGCTCCTCGGCCACAATGACGGCCCCGCTGCTCTCTATTATGTGGGGCACCTTCCAGTTGGGAATGGCCATGGGCGTGCCTGTGACTATTATTCTGGGCGCCCCGGGACTGTGCACCCCTACCCCGTCCCTGACTCTTTGTTCCAGCTCATCACAGAGCTGGTTCACCTTCAGTGTGAACCTCTCCACATCATCATACATGGCTATCTGCTCAATCAGCAGGCTATCCTTTCCGCTGATGGGAGCGGGGCTGTTTTTACGCAGACCGGACAGGCGGGCCAGTGCCCTGCGCTTGCCGTTTACCTCCCTTACCGAGCGGGCCAGTGACTCAGCAGTAACCCTTTTTCCGGTGACTTCTTCAACACCTGCGAGAAAATCCCCCACCTCTCCCTTCCACAGGAGGCGGTCCTTTTCACGCTTCATCTGGGGCACTTCCATAACATGGACGGGTACATAGTCATTTAGTATTTCAAAGGCCTTTTTTTTACCGTCACAGGTGGTTTCCCCCACCACCATGTCGCAGGACTCAAAATAGGGGCAGACCCTGGCCAGCTTGAAGCCCATAAAAGATTTGATCAGTGGGCAGACACTTCTGGGAAGTACCTTTTCGGCCTGGGCGGACCCTATTTCTATCCCGGAGCACAGACCGATACAAATTCCCCCGGCCGCATGGATAATTTCCTCCGGAACAAAAACACAAAAGGTCCCTATCACCTTGCCGCCGGCAGCCTTATGATCCTGCAGCTCCTGTATACGCAGCCCGTGTATTTCGTTCACCACAAAATCAAAATAATCCATGGCCGGACGGTTTTCCTGGGTCAGGTAGACCTCCCCGTAAGTTGGCGGCAGTGCCTGCAGCAGCTGGTCATGGGCCTCCAGATCAAGTCCGATGGACTCCCACATTTTCCTGTAATCGCCGGACATAATTACACCTCTCCCCGAAATTATTTATACCGAGAGTCTATTTCTTCGGAAGCCAGAATCCAGAATTCAACACCCGGGCTGACTAATAAGGCCACCAAGGAAGATGAAAACTGGGTCCTTTTTTAAACCACAGAGCACACAGAGGACACAGAGGTTTTTAAGCCCTGCCTGAATGTTTTTAAATGATTTAAAAAGGGTTGGGGAAAAAACTTCTCTTATTTACTACATAGGTTCAGACCTGAGAGTAATGCTGAGAGCAAATTCTCTGTGATCTCTGTGGCTCATAAGAAGTCATTCATCACTGTCAGTGTAGAACAAAAAGCATTCTATACTTTAATTGTGCGCCTGGGGCATGGCTAAATCCTTTCAAAATATGCTCCGCAAGGGAATTATATATAAAACTATTTAATTAAACAAATAAATATATTTTATACATTGAACATGATCTATAAAGTGTTTTTATAAAGGGAAAAGGCTTCCGTTAAAAAATGCCGGAAGCCTTTTTCCCTTTTTAATTAAAGAGTAATTATTTCCAGATTACCACAGGCTTTTTGCGCAGGGGTATGCGGTGGTATTTAAATTTGGGGTAACCCAGCATCATTGCCCCAAAGACCTGATGCTCCTCCGGAAGGCCCAGGGCCTGAATCATGGGGGGAAAAACAGCGGCGGCTATTCCAAGATACCCTGCCCAGCAGGCTCCCAGACCCATGGAATAGGCGGCCAGCTCCAGGTAGGTGAGGGCTATGGTGCAAGCGGCGGAGGACATGGGATTCTTTTTTAAGCCATGGGCCAGCACCACGTGGGGCGCCTCACGGCAGATTACATCTTCACCGGCGTCCCATCTTGCCACAACCATGTCAAGGTGCAGCGGCCCGGCCATTTCCGGCTTTTCTTTAACCATAAAGCGCATCCAGTCAACAACTATGCCGGACAGGCGTCTTACCTCCTCAGTATTCTCAACAACCAGCCACTCAACCGGCTGGGCGTTGTGTCCGGAAGGGGCGTAGCCGGCAATCCCGATAAGCCTTTCCAAAACCTTGCGGTCAACCGTACTGCCTTTATAAGCCCGTATAGACCTTCTGGTGGAAAGGAAGTGATCCACCTGCTCCGGGCCGGGCAGAAGGCCTTCCTGAACGGCAATTAAATCTTCCGGCTTCATGGTCTTCAGGGTAACGGCTCCCTGGGGGCAGACCGATACGCAGTGGCCGCAGTTAATGCAAAAGTCCTCGGCCAGCATTACCGGAAAGCCTTCTTCTCCCATCTGTATAATCTTAATCGGACATTCTAAAGTACAAATTCCATCCTTTTTGCATTTGCTTTGATCAACTTTAAACAAGCTCACGGCTTCAAATCCTTTCCACAAGAAAATATTTTACGTTTAAAAGATTTGCCGCCACGACCCTAATTCCTTCCGGAAATACTTTTTCTTATTAAATTAAACGCCTGGAGCGGGATTAATGTCTCCTTTTATAAAAGCACCGCTTTTGGAAGATATTATATCGGGGTGATAAAAATGTCCGGTCCGGATTATGATGATATTTTCAAGAGAATGGTAAAGTCCGCCTACCGGGGCACCATGCCGGAGGAGAAAGAAACTATCCGCCGTGAGGGAGGGGAATTTACTGAAGATTTAATTCTTTACGCCTCAGGGGGAGGAGACCCTGACAGGGTGGTCTTTAAGGTAAAGGACTGCCAAAATGCCTGCGGTAAAGAGGAAAGCGCCAATTGCGAGGCATCCTGCCTTTTCGGGGCCATAGTGAGAGATATGGAGGGCAATGTGGTTATAAAGCAGAGCAGCTGCTCCGGCTGCGGCCAGTGCGTGGAGGTGTGCAGGGACTTTTCACTGGTGGATAAAAAGGAATTTGTCCCCCTCATTGATATGCTTAAAGACCGCAAGGTTCCGGTCTTTGCCATAGTTGCCCCGGCCTTCATAGGCCAGTTCGGCCCCGGAGTGACACCGGGCAAAATGCGGGCCGCCTTCAAAAAGCTGGGTTTTTACGGAATGGTGGAGGTGGCCCTTTTCGCAGACATACTTACCCTTAAGGAGGCCCTGGAATTTGACAGGCACGTGGCCGGGGACGAAGACTTCCTATTGACCAGCTGCTGCTGTCCCATCTGGGTGGCCATGGTCAAACGGGTATACAGGGACCTGGCGCCCCACATATCCCCCTCGGTTTCGCCCATGGTAGCCTGCGGCAGGGGAATAAAACATCTGCACTCCGGGGCCAGGGTTGTGTTTGTGGGGCCCTGCATAGCTAAAAAGGCCGAGGCCAAGGAGCCCGATATAAAGGACGCCGTTGACGCGGTGCTCACCTTCCGGGAGGTGGAGCAGATATTTGAGGCGGTGGGAATAAAACCCTCCGAACTGGAGGAAGACTCCAGCGAGCACTCCTCAAAGGCAGGCAGGATATACGCACACACAGGCGGGGTAAGCCGGGCGGTATCCGATACTTTAAACCGGCTAAGGCCGGAAAGAACAATAAAAATTAAGGCCCGGCAGGCCGATGGGGTGCAGGACTGCAGAAAGCTGCTGAAAGAAGTGCTGGAGGGAAACCTAGAGGCCAATTTCCTTGAGGGCATGGGCTGCAGCGGCGGATGTGTGGGAGGCCCAAAGGTGCTTATCGACCCCGGAAAAGGCAAACATCTGGTAGAGGAGTACGGCCATGAGGCCCTATCTGACACCCCTGTTGACAACAGATACGTCCTTGAGCTTTTGAAAAGCCTGGGTATTGATGATATAAACGACTTCCTGGACAGTGAAAAGGCCGGGATGTTTATAAGGAGTTTTTAGCTCCCGGCACGGCCATAATTATGTGAATTTATTTTTTTGATGAGGCCAGTTCCCTCTGGTAGGCCTTCCACCCTGGACACCACCTGGTGTGCCAGCGCCAGAGCCTGCCGGATATAGAATTGGGATTTTTCTCGGCCTTTGCCCTCCACTTGCACTTCTCACAATTGGACGCCACAGCGCCACCTCCCCGTTACGGTAATTATCAGCCGTTAATTATTGTCCCCGTCCGTTATGTTTCCGAGGGTACCCAGTATACTTCCCTCTCCCTTGGCCCTGCCCCCGGTCTGGGGACAACACCTCTAATAGGATAAAGCATCATGCTTTCTGACGAAGCCTTGCCCAGGAGTCCTTTAGCGATACTATCCGGTTGAACACCGTGGACCCTTCCTTTGACTCCACAGTATCAACTATAAAATAGCCGTGCCTTAAAAATTGGAACCTGCTTCCCGGCAGAGCCCCCGCCACACCGGGCTCCAGCAGGCAGTCAGTGAGAACCTCCAATGACTGGGGGTTTATAAAGTCGGTAAAGTGCGCGCCCTCCCTGTCCTCCTCGGGATTCTCCCTGGTAAAAAGGTGCTCATAGAGCCTCACCTGAGCCTTTATGGCCTGCTCTGCCGAAACCCAGTGCAGAGTGCCTTTTACTTTGCGAACATCGGTGGACAGCCCGCTTCTGGTATCAGGGTCATAGGTACAGTGCACCTCCAGCACCTCACCGGTCTCTTGGTCCTTAACCACCCGCTCACACTTTATTATGTAGGCGTGCTTTAAGCGGACCTCTCGCCCGGGGGCCAGGCGGAAAAACTTTTTGGGCGGGTCCTCCATAAAATCGTCCCGCTCAATGTACAGTACCCTTGAAAAGGGCACCTTTCTTTTACCCAGGTCAGGCTGCTCGGGATTTATATCGGCGTCAAGCTCCTCCACCAGTCCCTCGGGGTAATTGTCGATGATCAGCCTTAAGGGACGCAGCACAGCCATTACCCGGGGGGCCCCAAGGTTCAGCTCCTCCCGTATGCAGTGCTCCAGCATGGCTATATCCACCACGCTGTTGGCCTTGGCCACCCCTATGCGGTCACAGAAGTCCCGCAGGGCCCCCGGTGTATAGCCCCGCCGGCGCAGGCCTGATATGGTGGGCATCCTGGGGTCGTCCCAGCCACTGACGAACTGCTTTTCCACCAACTCCCGGAGTTTTCTTTTACTCATTACCGTATAGGTAAGATTTAACCTGGCAAACTCAATCTGCCGGGGGTGGTATTTTATGTCTATGTTGTCCAGCACCCAGTCGTACAGGGGCCGGTGGTCCTCAAATTCCAGAGTGCATATGGAGTGGGTAATCCCCTCCAGGGCGTCGGAAATTGGATGGGCATAGTCATACATGGGATAGATGCACCACCTGTCTCCGGTCCGGTGGTGGGAAGATTTCTGAATTCTGTAAAGCACCGGGTCCCTCATATTGAGATTTGGTGAGGTCATATCTATTTTGGCCCTCAGCACACAGGCGCCGTCAGGAAGCTCCCCCGCCCTCATTTTTTCAAAAAGCTTAAGATTGTCTTCCACCGAACGGCTGCGGCAGGGGCTCTCCTTCCCCGGCCGGGTAAGGGTCCCGCGGTAATCCCTGATTTCTTCCGGGGTCAGGTCGCACACGTAAGCCTTTCCGTCCCTGATAAGCTGCACAGCAAACCGGTACAGCTCCTCAAAGTAGTCAGAGGCATAAAAAAGCCGATCGTCCCAGTCATACCCCAGCCACCTTACATCTTCCTTGATGGAGTCTACATACTCCACTTCCTCTTTACTGGGGTTTGTGTCATCGAACCTTAGATTGCACAACCCCCTGTTCCTGTCTGCTATGCCGAAATTAAGGCAGATGGACTTGGCATGGCCTATATGCAGGTAGCCGTTGGGCTCCGGTGGAAACCTGGTGTGCACCCGGCCTTCATTCTTCTTCATTTTAAGATCTTCGGTAATAATGTCCTGGATAAAATTAGCGTATGAAGCCGGCTCGGTGAATGGTGTTTCCATTACTTATGAATCCTCCCCCAAATGATAGCCTTTTCTAGGTTGTGCCAACTGGCGGTTTTATTTCCTGTAGCTCATATTTCCATATATTATCCAAAAAAAGCTTTGATTATTGCAATACCCCGGCAAGCTTTTTCTTGAAAAAGTAAAAATGATACCCCGAAACCACCTAATCCCATCTTCTACATAAATAAACGCATTCCTCCAGGCAGACAATAAAAACAGCCCCTGGCTGCAAGAAGGGCTGTAAAAAGCCGGGGCTTTTTACCCCGGCTTTTTTAAAAACTACCCACACAGCTTATTTCTTAATCTTACCCCTATCCACCAGCGCCCACCAGGCAAATGCCACCCCGGCCAGCAGGGCCAAACCGAGAAGCACATCCTCCAGCTGTTCCACTTCCTGGCACCCCATTCTTTAGTATTATTTTACTTACCGGGATTTTTTAAAATCCTGGTAAGGGTCAAATCTCTTTAGCCTCAGGGCATTTGAAACCACCGACACCGAGCTGAAGGCCATGGCTGCTCCGGCCAGCACCGGAGAGAGGAATCCCAGGGCGGCCACCGGTATGCCCAGGCTGTTATAAAAAAGCGCCCAGAAGAGGTTTTGCTTTATATTGCGCATGGTGCCCCGGCTAAGCCTGATGCTGGCCGCCACCCCCCGCAGATCACCCTTCATCAGCGTTATGTCGGCGGCCTCTATGGCCACATCTGTGCCTGTGCCTATGGCAAAGCCTATATCAGCGGTGGCCAGGGCCGGGGCGTCGTTTACGCCGTCCCCCACCATCCCTACCTTGAAGCCTTCCTCCATAAGCCTGTTCACCTCCCTGGCCTTGTCCTGGGGAAGCACCTCGGCCAGCACATTCTCTGCGGGAATGCCTACCTGCCGGGCTATGGCTTCGGCGGTGCGCCTGTTGTCCCCGGTAATCATGATAGTCTTTATACCCATTTGGTGAAGAGCGCCAATGGCTTCCGCCGAGCTGTCCTTCACGGTGTCGGCCACCGCCACCGCTCCCGCCGGACTACCTCCAACAGCCACCAGCATGGCGGTTTTGCCCTCCCCCTCCAGCAGGTCGGCCCTTTTTTCCAGATCGGATATATCAATATTCTGTTCCTTCATCAGCCTGCGGTTGCCGATCAACAGGTCCCGGCCGTCTATCCTGGCCACTATCCCCTGGCCTGGTATAGCCTCAAAGCCCTGGGGTTCAGCCAGTTCAATCCTCTTTTCCCTGGCCCCCTTCACAATGGCCTCGCCCAGGGGGTGCTCCGACCTCTTTTCAGCCGAGGCCACCAGCCGCAGCATTTCCTTTTCATCTATTTCCCCCACGGCTATAACATCGGTCAGAGAGGGCTCTCCCCTGGTAATGGTCCCTGTTTTGTCCAGCACAATGGTATTTAGCGAGTGGGCTTTTTCCAGGTGCTCCCCGCCCTTGATCAATATCCCTTTTTCGGCTCCCCGCCCGGTCCCCACCATTATGGAGGTGGGTGTGGCCAGTCCCAGGGCGCAGGGGCAGGCTATCACCAGCACGGCGGTGAAATTAATGAGCGCCTTTGAAAAATTGCCCGGGTCGACGATAAAATACCATACCAGGAAGGTCAGCAGCGCCACCCCCACCACCGTAGGCACAAAGTAGGCCGATATTACATCAGCCAGACGCTGGATGGGCGCCTTCGACCCCTGGGCCTCCTCCACGATCCTGATGATCTGGGCCAGAGCTGTTTCAGACCCTACCCTGGTGGCCTCAAACCTGAAGCTGCCATGCTTGTTTATGGTCCCCCCGATAACCTCATCACCGGGCTTTTTATCCACCGGCAGGCTTTCTCCGGTAAGCATGGACTCGTCCAAACTGGAAAAGCCATCTTTCACCGATCCGTCCACCGGCACCTTTTCTCCGGGGCGCACCAGCACCAGGTCACCCTTTACCACATCCTCCACTGGTATGTCCATCTCCTGTCCCCCTCGGATTACCCGGGCGGTCCTGGCCTGCAGCCCCATAAGCTTTTTAATAGCCTCGGAAGTCCGCCCCTTGGCAATGGACTCCAGCATCTTGCCCAGCAGTATAAGAGTTATTATAATAGCCCCGGTCTCGTAATAAACATGTCCGGGAAAAATGAAGGTGGTGGCCACACTGTAAAAGTATGCCGCCGAGGTGCCCATGGCCACCAGCACGTCCATGTTGGCGCTGCCGTGCCTGAGCGAGCTGTAAGCCCCCCGGTAAAACTGGTACCCGGCTATGAACTGAACCGGGGTGGCCAGAGCGAACTGAAATATTTTATTATGTAGCAGCGCCGGCAGATGAAGGCCAAACAGGTCCGTAAACATCATGGCCAGCAGGGGAACTGAAAAAGCCGCCGACATTATAAAAAGAGTCAGCTGACGCCTTGTTTCCCTCTCCCGCTCCAATTTTTCCATGTCTCCATCAGGGCTGACCTCCCCGTCCCCGGCCCGGTAGCCTGCATCAGTCACCGCCTTTTTAAGGTCCGCAGGGCTCACCCGCCCGGGGTCATACTCCACCGTGGCCCTCTCCATGGCCAGGTTGACATTGGCCTTAAAAACTCCCTCCATTCCAGAAAGAGTCCTCTCCACCCGGGCAGAGCAGGCTGCGCAGGTCATCCCTCCTATTTTTAGCTCAATCTTTCCGGTGGGCACACGGTACCCCTGGTCCACGATGACCTTAATCAGGTCACCCACCCCTACCCGGCCTGGATCGTAAGCAATGGTCACATTACCTACGGCGAAATTTACAGCCGCCTCACCCACACCTTCAATTTTATTCAGCGCACGCTCAACCCTGGCCACACAGGCCGAGCACTCCATGCCCAGCACCTTCAAGGTTATCTTTTTATCACCCATAGACTATACCCCCTGGAGGTTTTAATGCCGCATTTTCAACACTAATCAGAGTTCATCCCTGATAAGACACAGGTCATCCAGCCCAAAACCTCATATTCTGAATAGATTATACACCTTTATTTAATTAGATCTCCACATATTTTTCATATCCTGTTCAGAGAATCTCCCATCGATACCCCTTAGGGCATACAAAAGGCCAGAGTAATAAAATTTTGCAGGCATTTATATTATGACTTAAACAAAGGGTCTTTATATATAAGTCCACCCTTTGCCCGGTGCAATAAAGAAAAGACCTCCCTGTTCCGGTGGGAGGTCTTTTCTTGGCCTTTATTTTTAGTTTACACCACTACAGCTTAAGACCGGCGGCAGCGCTTTTCCTGTAGCTGTCAACCTCATCCGTCAGTTTATCGCCGCTCTTTTCAATAATCGCCAGGTAATCCTGTAAAGCCTTGGAATACTCACTTTTTTCGCTGTTTCCGGCGGCGCCGGCATAGGCCTCCCTCACCCCGGTAGCCAGCTTTTTTGTGTCATAGCTGAAAAGGGGCTTATTATTGACGCCGTAAAAGGAAAAGTCCACATACTTGTTAAACAGCTGTTTTACGCTGTCCAGCCTGGATGAGTCTTTATAATTATTTATAAAGCTCTCCTGGCTCACTGCCCTTCCAACTACCTCATCCCAGCCGATGACCAGTGCGGCGTCCCTGGCGGGGGGCTGATCCGATTCCACAGCCATAATTTCTATATACTCCTTAATATCGGGGGTGACATAGGGGCTGAAGCTCTTGTAGCGGCTGTAGTCGATCACCGGAAAAAACATTCCCTCGGCGGTATCAATCTTATAGCCCCCGTCCCTTACCTCAGCCAGCAGTACCTTCAGATCACTGTCATTGATGCTGTCGATCTGGCTTAAGCTAAAGTCCCGGGTATAAACCCGGCCTATTTTCTCCTGAAAAGTGGTGCTATAGCTTATTTTTTCGTCCAGCTTGGGCAGTGCTCCCTTTTGGGCTTCCTCCAGCCGGGCAATTATGGTTGAGGCATCTTCTCTGGAGGCCTGGGATATATTCTTTTCAGCGAATTTTATTATGTCAGCCGGGTTCGCCTCTTTCCCATAACCGGCGTTAAACTCCTCCAAAACAGCCTTTTGCCTGTCAGCCTGCTGGGATGCCTGGTTATCCTCAGACTTCCCTGGCCCTTTATCCTGCGATCCAGTGGAACAACCACTTTGCAGCAACACTGTAAAAATGAACATAGCCATAACCAGGAACAGTTTCTTCTTCACTTATGCTTATCTCCTCTCAAAAATTCGTACTTAGGCCCGCATGAATAAAGACTGATTATAAAATAAAAAGTTCCGGGTTAAATTACGGCAGTATTTGCCAGCATAAAAAAAGGGCCGGGGACACCCCCCCAACCCCCAGAGATCCCCGGTGGTCAAACTTCCTATATGGCAATAAACCCCGTTCTATCAAAAAAGTAAAAGCGGCGCACCGTCAGAATTAAAAAGGCCAGCAGTATCAGAGGAACAATCTGTATATATATCAGCCTGGCGATAAGGTCGTTTATCAGGGGCATTATCCATACAGCAAACAGGACTCCCTTTTCATAAGGAAGCCAGCCTTTCTGGTAACCTTCCCAGCCATAATATGCAATAGCTATAGCCAAAAGGGCCAGGTCATATTGAAAGGAATACGGTGTGGCCAGAAAAATACCGGCTGTAAGCACTGAAACTTTGATATAGTAGGGCATCCCCCTATGCCATGCCCAGAAAACAAGTATGCTTACGGCCAAAGCCATTATTCCCTGAAGTATATAGGAAGGCTGTATGCCCACCCCCACCAGACGGGAGGCCGCAAAAACAGTGGACATTTTCTCCCACGGCAGGTAGCCGGTCTCAGTAATATAAGAAACAAAAGGAATCTGGCCCATAAAAGAACTCCAGGCGCCCAAACCTAGAACTGCGGCACTGGCCAGGGCCAACACCCCGGCGGAAAAAGCGGCTGCTCCAAGAGCTTTCCAGAAGCGGCCCGCCACCAGCGCGATAAATACCAGCAGGGCCAGGTGGGGCTTATAGGTAAGCAGCCCCAGCAATATTCCGGCCGGGACCGGGTACCCGCGAAGAAGAAAAAGACCCCAGCCCAATAATGCCGCAGTGAGAAAACCATTTTGCCCGTGTATGGCATTTTGAAAAGCTCCCGGAAAAGCCAGGGCAAGACCAAGAGTGGCGGGATCAGGGGCTGTTCTTCGCAGAAGGGCCGCATAAAAAATAAGTGCTGCGCCTGTCCAAATAACAAGGGAGGCAACATAGGGCAAATAGGCAAGCGGAAGGACCAGCAGAAGAAAGGTAGGCGGATAATAAAACCCGGCCATATCCGCCTGCTCACCGTAAAGCTCCTTTTCCCTTTGATAAATGCGATCTATGTTGTATACTCCGCTTATATCGCCCTCCCGGGCAAGCTCTGAAGCGGCATAAAAGCACACATAGTCGCTGCCCAGGGCCTTTCCCCGGGAGTCAGCTATACCTTTTCCTGAAGAGTAGGTAAATCCTGCCACAATAATGTATAAGGCTACAAAGGACCAGGAATATAATACAATTCTGCGCCTGTTCAGCCAGCTCACGACTGTCACCCCACTCCCCATACCTGTTAAGCCGGACATATAGTTTCTCATCTCACACTATACTTTAAAAAAAGTTATGGTCTTTTACATCCGCCTTCCTGCCAATAATAAGTAAGACCTATTTCCCATTTTTTTTTACAGGGAATGGGCACCCTGCAAAAAACAAAGTACGGCCCGGAGAAATTCTCTCCCGCCGCACTTTTTAAGAAATTACCATTAGCTGACAGTATACGGTTTTACCGGGAAGGACCCGGACCATTGAAGCCCTTAGTTACTGTCCGATGTGGTCATTGGAGTATTTCCTGCACCCTGCCCACCATTCCGTTCTCCAGGCGCACTTTTATACCGTGCGGATGAACTGCGCTTTTGGTCAGTATATCTTTGACCACGCCCTCGGTAAGCTGCCCGGTGCGCTGGTGCTGCTTCTGCACAATTTTAACTTTAACGCCGGGCCTGATATTTTTACGCTCTGATCCATTCATATTTAAGACCCCTTTTTATTCTGACTCTGCTCCGGCGTTACCATGTCTTTTTAAACTCACCCTGATTGAAGATGGGTATAATAAGCAGCATACCGGCGAAAAACAGAGCCCCGGACATTTCGTACATAGTCACCAGAGAAAACTGTGTCTTAAGCCAGCCCGCCAGGCTCATCATAATAACCATGGCCCCCATGAACATGGGGTTCAGCACCCCATTTACCCGCCCGACGAACTCCTCACTGGTGGCCTGAAGAATTAAAGTATTAATTCCAATATGAATACAGGGGAAAAACAGTCCGCTGAGAAACTGGAAAGAAAGAGTGATCATCAGGCTGGTGGACAGCCCCACCCCGGCAACCGTGATGGCGCTGACCAGAAGGCCTATGGCCAGCAGCTTTTGCGGGGATACTTTTTTGGAAAGGCCCATGACCAATCCACCCCCCAGCAGCATGGCCGCACCATTCACCACCATAAGCCACTGCAAACTTTCCTTGGGCAGTCCCAGCCGTTCAATAACCACAAAAATCCCCAGGGGCTGGATTATTCCCACCGCCAGTCCTGCTGCTACAAAGGTCCCGCCAAGCGCTGTGAGCACTTTGTTAAACCAAACGTAGCGAAGGCCATCAACAAACTCCCCCCAGAAATTTGCTTCCGGCTTTTCTTTTTTATCTCTTTTATCCGGGGGAAGAAAGGTAAGCGCCCCGGCCGACAGCAGAAAGGCCACCCCCATTACCCCGATGGCTATATTAATGCCATACCTCTGATACACAAAGGTTCCCAAAAGCGGCCCTATAATCATAAAAACAGCCATTAATGTCTGAAACATGGCCATCCCCATCTGCAGCTGGTCCCCCGGCACATGCGCCTTAAACAGCTTCATTGCTGATGGCTGAGAGAACTGTGACAGTATTGCCGAAATGAAAGTAACGAAAAAGACAGCCTCCCAGGATCCGTATATTATTGTTAGCAGCACCAGGAACACTGAGCACGCGCTTAAAAGATCACACCAGATCATGGTGCTCCTGGGGCGCCAGCGGTCCGCATAGGTTCCCCCGATAAAGGAAAACAGAAAGATAGGGGCAAATTCAGCCACTGAAATGAGCGAAACTGCTAAAGGGCTATTTCCGGTGCGGTCCATTACGAATAGCAGAATGGCAAAGTTGCGCACCCAGATTCCAGTTTGCAGTAATATTCCTGAGATTAATATAGCCTGAATAAAACGGTTATGAAAAAAGTCCTTCTTTGTATGCAATATTAATATCTCCCACCTAATTTTAATCATCTCTGACAGATAACGGGCCACTGCCCCCTAGCTCCAACCCTGCCAGATATCCGGGCAGTAGCCCACCGTTGCCCTGGGACCGCTCCTCACAATGGGTGTCTTCAGCAGCAGCGGGTAGGCCAGCAGCATTTTTTCCCTGTCGTGGACCAGATATTTTAAATTTCTCCTGGTATATTCCTTTCCCTCTGTATCGATGAGGTTCTCCAGCCCCACCGCAGACCTTACCCTGTCAAGCTCACCCTTACTGAGCCCGCGAACCATCAGGTCAACAAAATGGTAAGGGATAGCCCTCTCTTTGAAATAGCGCTGGGCCTTCCTGGTATCCTGGCACTTTTTATGCCCAAAAATCTGGATATTCAATTCTAGTGCCCATTCCTTCCATTTATCCTTAAAAACAAAACGTATCCTCCGGGGTGTATGCCACTCTCCAAAGGTATCTCCACCCTATAAAGCTTACAGATATTCCAAGTCTGTGTCAAAAAAAATTTTACATATTATTTAATTTACGCCAAAATGGCCTGAACCCTTTTCTATATGGGTTCAGGCCATTTTTCCCACTGCCTGTGAAGGTCCGGTGCCCCTGACTGCTATAACTCCAGAACAAAGAATCAGGAAAAAATTGCCCATTCTTTACTCTTAATCCCCTGCCTGATCCTTTGGGACAGAGCCTCATCCACCGATTCAGGGCAGAGGTTTTGGTAGAGAGATCGCAGTGTTCTAAGCTTAACTATTTCTTCCTCAGCCTGTATTATAACCGCAGGTTTAGGCTTGATCAACGGCTGTTTCGCTATCCAGCCCTGCCTCAGAGCAAAGCGGACCCACTGGTGGCAGTTGCAGGGATTTGATTTTTTTATAAGCTGGCACCTGCCTTCCAGATAGCCTGCCACTCTTTTTTTGGCGCGGTGCAGCGAGGTCTTGACCGATCCCAGAGAGCAGCCCAGCACTTCGGCGGCAATTTTATAGGGCAGGCCCAGAGTAATTACCAGGCAGAATAACACCCGCTGACTGCTGGGAAGACATTCGGTAAAACAGTGCAGGCACCGAAACCGGGCTTCACTGGCAAGCAGCTGAGTTTCCGGGTTATTGCTGGGATTGGGATCGATTATTTCCTCGATGGTATAGCCCATATCCTCAGTCAATACCTGGATAGGAAGCCTGGTTCTTTTTTTCATGTAGTCATGGGCTACATTAAGGGTAATCCTATATATCCAGGTAAAAAAGGAGCTTTCCCGGCGGAAGGTGTGATAAGAGCTAAAAGCCCGGACAAAAGCTTCCTGAGTTATTTCCTCGGCATCATTTACATTGCCGGAAAGCCCTAGAGCAAGCCTGTAAACCTTTGCATGACTGTCCTGATACAGAAGGTCAAAAAGTTCTTCATTTATTTCAGACAGGGAAATCACCTCTTTTCCCAGACAAAATCCCAGCAATCTGTAAGCACAGATTTAAGTTGCCCCAAGTAAATTAGCAGCCTTTGGCAAAAGTCTATTATAATAAGTTTTCTTCTATAATAAGCATAAATCCTGCCCGACCTTCATAGCAGGATGCCCCGCATGGACGAGGTGGAGTTTTTAAAAAGGCTTATGCCACAGTATCCTCTCCCGGTGGTTATGGTCAGCGCCCTGACCAGGGAGGGGGCCAAAACCACCCTGGAAGCCCTGGAGGCAGGGGCAGTGGACTTTGTTACAAAGCCCAGCTCCGATATAGCCAGAGGTCTGGGCAGCATGATGAACAGCCTCAGACAGAAGGTTAAGACCGCCGCCACAGCCAATTTACAGGAATGGAAGGAAAAGAAACCTGCAGCCTCCTCCATACTGCAGCAGGTCTCAGGCGCGGCCCTGTCCGAGTCAACCGACAAGGTGATCGCTATCGGCGCCTCCACCGGAGGCACCAGGGCTATTCGCCAGATTATTCAGTCCTTTCCTGTCACCATGCCGGGTGTGGTTATGGTACAGCATATGCCCGCCGGTTTTACCAGGCATTTCGCCCACAGTCTTAATGGTATATGCGCCATGGAGGTGCTGGAGGCCAGTAACCATGATCGGGTAATGCCCGGGCGCATTCTCATAGCGCCGGGCGGCATGCACATGACCGTCAGGCGGTCCGGAGGAGTCTATCTGGTGGAATGCACGGAGGGTGAAAAGGTCAACGGCCACTGCCCGTCGGTTGATGTGCTATTTCACTCTGTAGCCAGGCAGGCCGGAAGCAATGCCATAGGGGTTGTTTTAACGGACATGGGGCAGGACGGTGCGGAGGGGCTGCTGGCCATGCGCAGGGAGGGGGCCAGAACCCTGGCCCAGGATGAAGCCAGCTCAATAGTTTTCGGAATGCCCAGGGTGGCCTATGAGCGGGGCGGGGCAGAATCTCTGCATCCCCTGAACGCCATCCCCCAGGTCATTATAAATCTGCTGCAGCCGAAAAGATAAAAGAGCTGCTGCGCTCCATGGAGTGTACATATCAATGCCCCAAACAATTGGCTGTCCCAGCATTAATTTGGGCTCACCACGAATAAAGCCCTTTGGATTCTGGGCTTCGGGAATAGTATTCCATAAACGGCTCTTCAACCGCCAGAGCCAATAAGCGCTGATCAATGCGAACTAACAGTTTATTGTCCAAAAGAGTCTTAATCGCAGCATCAACATCCGAATTGCCGTACCCTCTGTTCCGGATCTTTTCTCTTACCTGTGACTCATCCTCTGCCTGGTCGCAGGCCAGATACAACTCCCTCTGCGCACCATCAAGGCGGAAAGAAGAGGCAATCGCAATGGGACGGGTATCATTTATTATAACTTCCCTGTCGCTCACCTTCATACTTAGCACTGGCGGATTTTGACTGCTGAATGCTATGGTCCACTGAGAAACAGCTTTCCGTAGGCTTTGTAAACCTGGGCGTTTAATCAAAACAGCCATTTCCGGATTATTTATAGTCGAGGCGTAAAACTCCTCTTCAAAAGAATAAGAAAGGTCGTTAATTGCACCTGGACTTACTGGGTAGACGAGGGCGTTTAAAGGCAAAGAAATCAAATCCAGGGAGTAGTCCTCCGCCCGGTCGAAGTAGTGACTGTTACGATGGTACTGGACATTGTGCATCCCCGCTGGCGGACATAAATGCGCCAGGACCGGCACTAATTCAGCCATTTCCTGGTACCAGTTGTCCTGATCGCCGGGAAATTGATGAAGAATGTTCCATGTGACATGGATGCCAAACTGGCGGCACCATTTAAGCGCATGGATGTTTTGCCAAGCAGAAACCCCTTTCCCCATGGTTTTTAGCGCCTCACTGTGCAGGCTTTCTATGCCTGGCTGGCACCATACAATGCCGGCCTCCCGCAGCATTTTGAAGTGCTTTTGGGACAAATTTGAACGAATTTCGTAAAACAGCTTGTAGGGAGCACCTCGGCGGATAAGCTCGGGAATCAGGCTTTTAAAGCATCTCATGTCCAGTACATTATCTAGAAATTGGAAATGCTTAACCCCGTAACGGCTGCTAAGCTCATCCAACTCAGCCAGCACACTCCCGGCCGGGCGCGACCGGTAGGACACATGCGGTGCATTAAGTCCACAAAATTTACACTTCCCATGCCAACAGCCACGGGAAGCCTGGATTGGCAGGGTGGGGCGGACAGTCCTCCCCAAAGTGGGCAGAGATCCGAGAGTCTCGAAATAATCCTGATAGACCGGTGTTACCTGGCAGTCAAAGGAACCGGCCACGGCCCACGGGAGATTCTCATCCCCGTTCTGATTGGCCCCCGGGTATCCCAAATGCCGGTGCAGGGGAGCAAATACACCCACAGGTAAAGCTTCGGCAGGAACATTTCGGCCAAATTTAAATATGCTTTTAGCAAGGGGTACTATAAGATCTTCCCCCTCTCCGGAAACCACAAAATCCACCCACGGGAAATGTTGGTGAGTGGCCCGTCCCATAACAGTTTCACAATCTGCACCCCCCATCAGGGTGATAACATCCGGATTAAGTTCATGTATCTTTCTGAGCAAGGCCAAGGAGGGCACCCTCTGAGACAGGCTAGAGGTACAGCCGACAATACGCGGAGAGAGTTTGAGAATTTGTTCCGCCAGACGGGCAGTAAATTCTTCCGCCTTTTTACGAACAAAATTCAGCTCTTCACGCAACTCTCCCAGATTCTGCTGCCTCATCCCACCGATCAAGCGATGGATTTCACCGACAAAATGATTTTCATCCGGCTGGAACTCCGGGAAAGCTGCGGAGGCAAATGACCATTCCGCCAGCGGGATACGAGGATTCCCATAATTATTTCGTTCGTATAAATCCACCCCGATTTCTTCACAGAAGAGGAGGTTGGCATGAATGCTCCTGGCCGCTATTCCCGCTTCCACCAGTACGGCCTGCAACAGCCCTAAAGCCAATGAAGGTATCGCCGGACTGCAGTAGGGCATGCATACAAGACAAACGTCCGCAGAAGCCAGGGGCAGCTTATTGCCAGCAGGGTTATTTACTGGGAAAGTCATGATTCTTACCTCCTTGTGCTTCCTTAACCGCCCAATCCATCTTCCAGCAGGCCCTGGTCAAATAGACTCTGAATAGAAGACAAAAGCGCAAAAACATCCTTGTGCTGAACCATGATTTCCTCTATCACTTGGCTTGAGGTCAAATTCCCCTGAGCAATCAACCTCCCAAGTTGGGCCAAATGAGGCGACCCAGCCATCTTGTGCAAATGATACGCACTACAGAGCTGAAAGCCCTCCGGCAAAAGGGTAAACTCAAGGTCCTGGCGAAAAGCTAAAATGTCGTCTTGTGCAACTTGCTCAGGCATGCATTTTTCAATGGTTTTGCCAATAAAATGGCCCAATTCCGCCGCGTTGGAGAAATTGCCTTCAGCGTAGACCCGATAGCCCAAAGGCCAACGTTCCGATGGAGGACAGGGACTAATCAGCCTTACCGAACGCTCCACCATGTTCACCAGGTATCCGGTTAGGCAAGCGATTGTATGAGTTTTAACTGATTCCTCTGATGCGTTACCAGAAAAGTCCTTGCGGTTACGACCCGCATTAGCCATTAACTGTGACAGGGTGTCCGAGTGCTGCAAGATTAACGACGTTAATAACAGATCTTCTGCCGAAAAATTCTTATGCACGCCACGCAAAATATTAGTTGAAAGGATGGAAAAACGGTCCACCACCGTAGTATGTTTCCGCCTAAATTGTAATAATTTCCGTGTCCAGGCAAGATTGCGCAGAGGAGCCGCAGTGGTGGTCTGAGGGAACACCCCTGTGGCCTGGCCGAAATCATCCAAAAACCTTAAGTAATCAGGATTATCACTGGGCTCGGTGGCCCAATAACAAAATCCTCCACCTACCGTAGTGCCGAGACATTCAATGGCTATGTTCAGAATATCCTGCCAGAAGACGGCATTCTCCCTGGTATACATAAACACCTCTTGCAATCGATCAGCCGCAAGACCGCAGAAAGGACAGCCCATTGAACAGCCCTTACTCAATTCAAACACTATTGTCGTATGGATGATAGCCTGGTTTGTCTCTTTGCCCAATTGACTGTGACAACGATTGACCTGACGTTGGTGCCAGGTATTAAAGCGATTGCTGGGCGTTTTTCCAACCCGTTGACGCCAGTCCTCCCGAAATCGGGCAGTCGCTGCAGAATATCGCCGCCACAGCAGCGCCTGAGGCTTGTCTTCCAATTCAGCAGCAGGGACTTCCTTCAACAAAAGCACCTCTGGAAATAGTGCCGCTAACTGCACAGGATCAATACCAAATATCCCCCTTGCTTGCAGCAGGGGGCCACACCCGG
Organism: Peptococcaceae bacterium BICA1-7; assembly: GCA_000802095.1. Lineage (GTDB taxonomy): Bacteria > Bacillota > Desulfotomaculia > Desulfotomaculales > Desulfocucumaceae > BRHc4a. The sequence continues at coordinate 24,057 of JUEB01000007.1, forward strand.
CGACGTTCTCCTGAACGGCCGCATAAAATTCAGCATCCCCGACAGCACACTCGAAGAACCGTTTTATATGTGGAATCAGCCTTTCTTCATCAGTGCTAATTTGGTCGTTAAAATCTCCACAGAAATGCAGATCCATAGCACTTCATATCTCCTCTGTAATTGGTCGAAAATCATAATAATGACCCGGGTCGCTGATGGCAACCGGGCCATAGGGTAAACTAATTAATGATAAAGCTTAATCTTAGTGGTTAGCCAAGTATAACAGCTTCCGCTTTTCCTAAAATAACACCACCAGCCACTTTTCCTAGTTGCTCTTCAGAAATCTCACCCTGTTTCGCACTGGCCTTGACGTCGTCAACTGTAAAGCTATAACCCTTTGAGTTGGCATATGATACAATTTTAGCAATATCATTGCCGATTTTTTTTACATCCTCCATCATTTCCTTGTTGCTAGCAAGATCTTTGTTGAATTTTTCAATTTGGCTCATTTTCATTCTCCTTTATTTTTAATTTGGGCAAAGTTACTGCCACTCGTCGAACCCACACTTATGAAATTACAAAATGAATGCCTGCCTCAGCGATCCTCCTTTCCTAATTTCTTATTAATATCAACAGTTTTAATAACCTGAAATACAATTACTTATACAACCAACCTGAAAAAGTATCACGGGCTTTTTGTCTTTTTTAATCTTTATTCTTTTTCCCATCCGGCATTTCGTTCAAATTACGTCCGCCTGCAACCATATCAAGTTCATCATCTTCCAGTTCATCATCTTCCCGTGCATTTGAAATCATCTCTGCCATAACTTTTTCCACCCGGCCCTGGCTTTTTGCGGTATAATTTACTTTCGCCAACAACTCAGCAAGTAATAACAATTCTTTGTATTCTTCATCACAATCATCGACCTCAGACTGTGTGACTGTCCCCCCATGTAATGCAATTCTCTCTATATCTGAAATAAATGAGTCCAAAGAATATTTTTTACTCATTTTCTTCCCCTCGGTTCAAATTTTTATCTAGTAAAATCCCTGTTCCTTTAAAATGTCCTTTAATTGCCCTAATGCCCTGTATAAAATTGTACCGATATTACTTTCCGTTAAATTCATCATCCGGGCAATCTGCCGGTTTGTCAGGCAGGCGCCGAATTTAAGGGCAATAATACTTCTCTGCCGCTCATCCAGGCACATAATTCCCTTGAGAAGAAGCTCTTTTAATTCCCGGTCAATAATTTGATCTTCCAACCGGTATTTTGATTCAACTTTATCAAAGTCAAAAAGATAAAGTTTGCGGCCATTCTTTTTATGATAATTAATTATCATGTTATTGGCTATAGTAAACAGCCACGTGCTAAATGCACCTTTTTCCCGGTTATATGTATGGTATTTTTCCAGCATTTTTTCAAATACTTCACTGACCAGATCTTCCGCTACGTTAGTGTCGCCTACTTTATAAAGCGTGTATTTATAAAGCTTGGGTAAGTATTCATCATATAATTTAGAAAAAATTTCAGAATGCCCTATTTGATCCACAGAAATTTTATTGACATTCACTTCTTCTGCACCTCTTCTTCCAAGAAGGCTTTAATCCGCTCTCCATAAATTACCTTTCCATATCCCCAAGGCTAACCTAATAATATTCATCTTGTAATATTTTCTCTCACCCTATTAACTACCGTGGCAATATTGACAAAGTTGACTATAAATGCGTACAAAGCAATATTTTGTCAATTTAAGTTTACCATGTAATAACTATCAATTACACTGTACCAAAGTACAGTCTTTAAAAAGAAAAAAGCCGGGATTATCCCGACTTCTCCAGCAAGGTTATTTTTAGATATCTACCAGGCCCCTATGACTGGCATAAGCAATAACCTGGGCACGATTTTTCATATGGAGCTTCTCTATTATTTTTCCCATATGATATTTGACAGTCCGCTCTGTAACATAAAGGCTCTCAGCTACTTCTTTATAAGTCTTGCCCTGGGCAACCAGGCTTAAAACTTCCATCTGGCGCTGATTCAGTATTTCATTTGCTTCCTCTTCCTTGCCCAGTACAACTTCACTATCAAACTCCTTTAAGACCTTTGCCGCCAATCCAGAGGATAAAGGGGCCTCCCCCCGCTTTAGAGCTTCAAGCATACTAAAAAGTTCTTCAGCATTTAAATTTTTTAAAAGATACCCGGAAGCTCCGCTCTTGACCGCCTCAAACAGGTCATCGTCAGCCTCGGAAGTGGTCAGCATGACAATCTTAATATCAGGGAATTCCGCCTTGATTAGCCGGGTGGCTGCCAGCCCGTTGCAGCAGGGCATTAGAACATCCATCAATATAACATCAGGCTCTAAGGCTCCCGCCTTCTTCAATGCCTCCAGTCCATTTGCGGCAGTTCCCACTACTTCAATACCCCGTGCGCTCATAAGGTTTTGCAGCCCTTCCAGGAATAAAGGATGGTCATCGACAAGCAATACCTTCAACCTGGTTTTCACCTCCTCCTTGCACTGCCGGGAGCTGAACAATTACTTTTGTGCCCCGGTTGGGCACTGAGTTAATTTTTAAAGTTCCACCTATTTCCCTGGCCCTTTCCTGCATAATCTTCAGGCCAAAGCTTTTTTCTTTTGTCTGGAAAAAACTATCTGAAGCAAAGCCCCGCCCGTTATCTTCAATAACCAGCACCAGCTGGTCAGCTTTGGCCAATAAGAATACCTCTGCGCTGCTGCTGCCGGCATGCTTTCTGACATTGGCCAGCGCCTCCTGGATGATACGAAACAATTGAACTCCTATATCAGTTGTAATGTAGCCGGCGCAAGGGCCTTCAATGTTTAGCCGGACCTTGACACCGTAATTCCTGGAAAAGCGCTCAAGGTAATGCTGCAAATAATTTATAAAACCCTCTTTAAAAGAAGGCTCCCCTCTCATGCTTTGTATGTACTCTCTGACCTCGGCATGGGCATCTTGGGCAACCTGGCTTATTCTTTCCAGGCCACTGTCAACCAATTCCAAATTGCCGTTATCAAGCTCCTGCTGCATTGCCTGGGCCTGAATATTAATATATCCCATTACCTGCCCCAAGCTGTCATGGAGCTCCCTGCCCAGCCGCTCCCGCTCGGCAAATACCGCCAGGTTACGCTGCTGCTCCATTAACTTCTGCTGCGTTTGCCTGGCCTCTGTAATATTGTAAACAACCAGCAACTGGCCCCTCAGCCGGCCCTGCCCATCAGCCAGGGAGGAAAAATTCACCTGATAATATCGGCAGTCCCTCTCTATTTCAAGAAGCAGCTCTGAAGCTTCCTCTTTTTTTTCCTGCAGCGCCTTTAATACTTCCGGGAAAGTTCTAAATGCTTCAGCGGCCGGCCTGCTTAAGGCCTTAGCTGTTGTCAGGCCCAATAGCTTTTCAGCGGCGGGATTAAGGTCTAATATTCTCTTCTTTTCATCTAGGACTATAACAGCCCCGCCCATACTGTCAATAACCATTGCCCGGGCAACAGGGGCTACGTCAAACAAACGGTAGCGAAAAAGTCCCCAGGCAATAATACAGCCCGATACTGCCATGAATAACGGTGTAACATCAAAACCCACAGGGCTTAGACCCAGTATATATAAAATATTGGGTACTACTATTAAAACAGTGCCGGCTAATATTGTCAGGGACTGCCCCCTATACAGGGGAGATTTATGGCGAAGGGCTTTAATTAAAAGAAACATGGCCGTTGTATTTAAACAATAGGCATAAACAATATGCACCCAAAACCATGGGCCATAGGTTTTAGCCACCACGGGAAAAAGACCGCTCTGATCCAGATAAACATTTTGACGTATCAGGCCGTGGAACTCATTACTCCACACCAATAGATTTGTGATTAACGGTATAAAGCACAAAAGAATTATATTACGCCTGTTAATCCATCTCTCATTATTTGTAAAGTAACTCACCATTATCACCAGGGTAACAGGAGAAAAGGCATAGGCAAAATACTGCGCATTGGCCCAGAATAATTTAGTCGGAAGGTCAGCCCCTGACATTTCCAGGGCATTTGCCCAGGACCAGACTGTAACCACTGCCATACTTACCGCAAAAGGAAATGCACCGCGCACTGTTCTGTGCCGCCAGGCATAGCTGCCCAGAGCGATGGTTATAAGCCCCGATATGATTGGCACCCAGGCATACACTAGGTTGTTAAAGCTCATAACAAACGCCCCTAAAGCAATAATATATCTTACTGCTTTCGCCTTATATCTTCAAAAACCTTCCTTTTCCGACGGGTTTCCGGTATTACCGCAATGCCTGACTTTCTGCCGCAATTAACTACTTTTCCCAGGCAAAGTTCTATCAAAAAAATTAAAAATTCTCTCTGCCAAAACTTCCTGATATACAACCATACCCACCCTGAGCATGTTCTTTATTAAATCTCTGTCCCACTCTATTTCCTGGCGGAAGAGACTTTTTACCTGTTCATCGGTAAGTTTGACGCCCTTGGGGGCATTAATATATGCTTCTGAATCAAAAAAGAAAGGGTGGAATGCAGAACTATATCTTACGGCTAGCCTCTGGCCTATTTCCAGCCCCTTGGGATCGAAATCCCCCCCATAATGAATAGCGCAGCCCGCCACAGCAAGTTGGTCCAAAAGTTTCAGAGCAGCCACACTGGGCTGACCGCTGGTGCAGATCAGGGCGGGAATATCCGGCTCACCCTCCAGATAGTCCAGAATAGCGCTAAATACAGCAGGGTTTTCAAAAACAAATACATCCATAGAAAGCCAGTCCGTGGGCTGTTCCAAAAACCGCAGGGGAAGCAGCAAGGGGCTGGCCGTACCTCTTGAGGAGGCAAAAAGAGGTTCCCTTTGATCACCGGAAGCTACCTTTAATCCTGCCACTATTACATTTGAGGCTATGTCGTCTTCATACAGCCCTGCCTGTCCGAAAAGAACTCTGCACAATCCTCCTAACGCCCTAAGGATCAGGATGAGTGTACTTTCGCGATGTATATTGCGGCAATTTAGCGGCAATGATACAATATAACCAAGAGGAGGTAAATCAAAATGTACAATCCCCGTTACACCATTACCAATATAATGGCACAAAATCTGATGAAAATACAAAGGGCAAGCTTACTGGTAGAAAACCTCCCACTTCCTTCTTCAATCTTGGAACTAATGAGGAGGGAATCTCGAGAAGAAACAGTTCTATTATCTACTAAACTGGAGGGAAACAATCTTGCCGAACAAGCAAAAAGAGAAGCCCTCTACCGAAAACACACATCTGATGAACAACAAGAAGTCTACAACTTGATGAAAGCCATTGAATATCTGGATGATTGCGAAGAAAGACAACTACCTATAACCGAAGAGTTTATTAAGAAACTTCATGCAATAATCAGAGTAATCACCCATGGTCGTAGACCCCGCCAAAGCGAATACAGATCTGAACAAAACCAAGTCGGGAAACGTAATGAATCTAATTGGTATCTTCCTCCGGAACCATCTAATGTTCCAAGACTCATGGAGGACCTTGTGGCCTGGGTTAATTCGCCAAGTGCCCAAATTACTCCTGCTCCCATTAAGGCGGGAATAGTAATGTGGCAATTTCTCACAATACACCCTTATATGGATGGTAACGGAAGAACAGCAAGAATGATAGCCACTTATATCCTTAGACTTGGAGGATTTGGTCTAAAAGGGTTATTCGTACTGGAAAGATTTTACAATCGGAATCTCAGAGAATATTATAAAAACCTTCAAATGAGTTTACACCACAATTACTATTTTGGGAGAAATGACTGCGATATTTCTCCGTGGCTTGAGTTTTTTATTTCAGGCGTAGCCGAAGTTTTTGAAGAAGCCGCCAAACTTGTGGAGGAAAAGAGCCAGGAATATACTACAATTGAGCCGGAATTGATTCGTGTCTTAGATCCAAATCAAAGAATAGTGTTTACTCAACTGGCCTTTCGGTATAATTGGGCGAGCACATCCGATTTAAGGAAATGGTTAAACCTCTCTGATAGAACAATCAGGGACAAGGTAAAAAGATGGATTGACAGTGGTTTTGTAATGCCACGAGACAACGACGGGCAACGCATTCGTTCGATAGTGTTAGCCACCGAATATCAGGCTTTGGCCGAAGAAATCCGTCTGGAACCAGAGAGATATCGTTATTTAGTCAAATAATTTGATGTACAATAACTTTTTACAAACTCATATAAAAACAAAAAACTTCAACAAAGCTTTCGCCGTTACTTATGGTACGGTTCACCCCGGGCAATTTTAAAGGCCCGGAATACCTGCTCCAGCAGTATCACTCTCATGAGTTGGTGGGGGAAGGTCATTTTGGAGAAGGACAGCCTGTGGTCTGCTATTTTAAGCACCTCAGCGGACAGCCCCAGGGTTCCTCCGATAACAAAGGTAACCCGGCTTTTTCCCTCCAGTCCCAGCCCGGAAAGAAACTCTGATAGTTCCTCCGAGGTCATCTGCCTCCCCTCCCGGTCCAGGGCCACCACATAATCCCCCTGGTTTACGTTCTTTTGTAGGCGGGTGGCCTCCCGGGACTTAACAGACTCCTCCAGGGAGGCTGAAATACCCTCTTTAAAGGGCTCGTCCTCCACCTCCGTGACATTCACCCTGGCATAGGCCGAAAGCCTTTTCAGGTATTCCTTCTGGGCCTCCTGGAGGTATTTTTCCTTAAGCCGTCCTACTGCCAGTATGTTTATCTGCATATAATCCCCCTCACGGCCAGCTTCTCAGCTGCACTCCGCTTACAAAGCTCAAATAATAAGACATTCTGCAATACATGAATATATTTGAATCAATACCGCCTATTTTTTAAATCAATAAAAATATAAGGCCCTAATAGCAGCTTGACAATATTCACATTATATGCTATAATAAAAGATTATCATTGACTACTGCTCTTAAAATATGATAATAATCTATATAGTAAATGTTATCTGTTCAAATAACCATCTTCAACTAAAAATAATCAGATGCGGAGGATAAAATGAAAACAGCCTGCAGCATAAAAGCGCTTGAGATATCTGTAAATATTATGGGAAAGCCCGGCAAAATATATCCAGCGCTGATTTGGGACTACAATACTGCAATACTGGTGGATACGGGGTATCCTGGCCAGCTGCCCCAGCTCCTGGAGGCCATTGAGAAGTCCGGCGTGCCCCTTGAAAGAATCAACAGCATAATCATCACCCATCATGATTTGGACCATACAGGCAGCCTGGCCGACATTCTGAAGGAGTTGCCCCAAAGGGCAGCGGTACTGGCCCACCAGGAAGAAAAGCCCTATGTCCAGGCCGAGAAGCCTCCTACCAAGATGACTCAGGCAGAGGCACTGCTTGACTCCATGCCGGAGGAAGGGGGCCGGGAAATGAAAATGTATTATGAATATATCAGGGCTAATTATAAAAAGCTTAGCTGCAAAGTTGACCGGACACTGACAGACGAAGAGGAATTGCCACTCTGCGGCGGCATCACCGTCATCCATACCCCCGGTCACACTCCGGGACATATTAGCCTTTACCATAAGGAGACAAAAACGCTTATTTCCGGGGATGCCCTGATGGTAGAGGACGGGCAGCTTGTGCCTGCCCCACCCTTTACCAACCTCAATCAGGACCTGGCCGCCAAATCCCTGAAAAAACTCGCCAGGTACCACATTGAAGCGATAGCCTGCTATCACGGCGGGCTTTACAGTGATGCCGCCAACCGGCGTATTGCCGAATTGGCCTCCTCTTAAATTCTATGGCGCAACAAAGCTTGGCCCCTCCGTTTTGGGCCCATCCGTCTAGTCCCAATGCTGGCCCCAGACCACTCCTCTTTCAAGTACCTCTCCAGGTACGCCTGGCCTTCCTTCACCTTTCTCGCAGTTCCTTCACTATAATGGTCAAGAAAAGCTCTAAGATCCTTTCATTGGCGAATCGCTTGAATTCCTTAATGGCTCTCTTTGGATCCCGTGAGATAATTCTAAGTACATACCCCGCATCCACCAACTGGGCTTGCGGAGCAACAATGTTAAAATACCATCTGTAGCTGCTCCAGGCTGATTGCTCAGGCTTTTCAACCATGCCAGCTTTTACCGGGTTGTTGTGAATATAACGAAGTGCCGCTAACAAATGCCGTTCGTCCTCGATTGACTCGCTCTTGAACCGGTCCTGGAAAAACATGCCCGACCCGTTGGTATTTATAGTTGAAATACATCGCATAGCTTGGTGGCTTCGTCCTTGAGAATAACCGATATTTCATTCTACTCATCTTTCAATAATAAGTAATTGTGATTATCCATCAGGCAATATGCATATATAAAAAAGCCTGTTTTATTCTTCTTCTTAGCCAAAGTCCCAATAAATTGCTTACAGTCTTCATCGTCAAGAAATATGTTTTTCCGTTCATTGCCTCGTAATATGATGTGATAGTATCCTGTACTGTCTGCTGTACTCTCTTGGCATTCGCCCCAAGTACCTCCGTATTTTTGTTCATTATATCGCTTCGGGCCAGGACGTGACATTAAGGACCGTTTCCATTAACACCCGGGCCGAGGTGGCGGTGATGGTGCGCGGGCTGCTGATATTTAAACCGCAGATTCACAGAAATATGTAGAGCAAGTTATTACACAAAACCCTGGAGGTTTATACCTTTCAGGGTTTTGTGTAATATTCGCATTTTCTTGTGGTACGACCGTACCTATTCAAACGGCATATATTAGCGAATTGAAAAGAGTCAAGGAACCCTCCCCTGACTCACTGCCTTTCATTACATTATCTTTTACTCAAGGGTATTTGTATCTCCGTGAGATAATCTTCGGGATCACTTTGGTTCCACGGCCCTTTATGTCAAACTTGACTAGAGTCGCTTGGGATCTCATAACTATTCTTTTCTACCATTCGGCTAGCATATTCTCCCTCATCCCATAAATTTTATTGCTATTTAAGATAGGATATATTAAAAGGCTACCGAGATACCGATAGCCTTTAATGCAGGGTATTATTTCAGCTTAACTATATCAGACTTTACATTCTTTAGTATTCCCGGGTGAATGTAATAACCCTTTGCTATACGATAAATATTTCCTGGATCAGATGCAGAACTTACTGAAAGCCCCTTCCAGTCTATTTTATTTACAACTTCTCGGTCATAAACGATTTTTACCCCTACTTGCAATGATGTTTTTCCGTATTGGTCAGTCATATCGGTTTCGGCAAAGAGTTCAACCATTTCTACCTTAGGGTTTTGGAATAGCTCACTGCAGGCACTGATTGCATTGGAACCAGCTGTTCTAACTAAATCCGTATCATCCATAACGGTACCAAGCTTGTAATGCAAGGATATGGTTTTTTGCCCTTGCTTCAATAAATTGTCAGATACATTTATTTTAGTAATATTATCCTTAAAAATCCTTGGTGCTCGTGCTATCAATGCAGCCTTTACGGAATCTTCATTTATTTCTGCTTTTTGCCAGGCTTCATTTGCAGAGGGGACACTGGCATTTTGGCTTTGAGGCGCAGAACACTTTCCTGCAATTAAAACTATTAACACAATTAATACTATGACCGACAAACAACCTATAAAGCCTTTCTTTTTCTTTTTAGCTTTTTCTTCTGATTTTATTCTCTCATTAGCCTCCAACCTTGCCTTTTCTTCCTCATATATCCGATTCTTGTCTTCTTGGTCCACTTTACCTATCTCCTCCTTTTTTAATACTGTGGCACCATCTAACAATGAAAAAATTGTTAGATGGTGTCGAATTGCAGCAAAACTACACCGACCACCCTCAAGGGGTGGCCGTTTCTACTATTTTTACATACATTCGGCATTATCCAAGAAATTCCTTCCAATTACTTCTTATAACTTGTAAAAAATTTTGTTAACTTCGATCGCTAGCCGGATCAGTATGTGTTAGTATATATAATTCGGGATTTTCTGGCAGTATTAATCTAAACTTATCAAACCACTTTTCGGCCAATAATTGTGATATGACCTTGCTGCCCTAAGAGACTGCGGTTATAACAAAAACGGCGCTTACGCGCCGTTTTTTACAACCTTTACATTGGCCCCCAGGCCGTTCAGCTTGCTTTCTATATCGTGATAGCCCCTTTTAATATACTCCACATTGGTGATCTCGGTGGTGCCCTCGGCCATCAGGCCGGCTATCACCAGCGCAGCCCCGGCCCTTAGATCGGTGGCCTTGACCTGGGTTCCATGAAGCTGATCGGCGCCCTCAATGACGGCCAGCCTTCCCTCCACCTTTATCCTGGCCCCCATTCTTTTCAGCTCATCCACCACCTGGAAGCGGTTCTCAAATATATTTTCGGTTATCAGGCTGGTGCCTGGAACTGTTGAGAGCAGGGACATCATCTGGGACTGCATGTCAGTGGGAAAGCCCGGGTACGGCAGAGTCTTGATGTCAATGGGTTTTAGCAGCCCCGACACCTTAACCCTGAGGCACTCCTCACCCTCTACTATATCCACCCCGGCCTCCCTCAGCTTGGCCCGGAAAGGCTCCAGGTGAAGGGGAATGACATTTTCCAGCTGTATATCTCCCCTGGTGGCGGCCGCCGCTACCATAAAGGTTCCGGCCTCTATGCGGTCCGGAATAACGGCATAGCGCTGGCAGCCTCCCAGTGAGGTCATGCCCTCTATTTTTATAATATCGGTTCCGGCGCCCCGCACCTTGCCCCCCAGGCAATTCAAAAAATTGGCCAGGTCCACTATTTCCGGCTCTTTGGCCACGTTTTCAATAACGGTCTGCCCCTCGGCCAGGCAGGCGGCCATCATTATGTTTTCGGTGGCCCCCACACTGGGAAAATCAAGGTATATGCGGGACCCCTTCAGCCTCTTACAGGAGGCCTGAACACTGCCCTTTTCAAGGGATATTTCTGCCCCCATCCCGGCAAACCCCTTGAAGTGCAAATCCATGGGGCGGATACCTATATTGCACCCCCCGGGCAGCGGTATTTCAGCCCTTCCGAACTTGGCCAGCATAGGCCCCAGCAGAAGATTGGAGGCCCGGAGCTTTTTGGCCAGATGATATGGCGGCATTTCAGCAATGGCCTCGGGAGGCGTTATTCTTACTAAATCTTTGTCCAGCCACTCAACCTCTGCCCCTATGGACTCTATTAATTTAATCATAACCCGGACATCGTTGATGTCAGGTATATTTTCTATAGTAACAACATCCCCGGCCAGAACAGTGGCACACAGTAGGGCCAGGGAGGCATTCTTTGCCCCGCCGATTTTAATTCTGCCCCTAAGGGGGGCGCCTCCTACTATCACCAGTTTTTGCACTTTTGTCCTCCATTCCGTGTTTGTCCAAACGGCACCGGCACAGTAAGCAATCTTAGCTTTTTGGTAACAGTTCTTTTGGTGATTTAGTTCTTTAAAACAGAGAAAATTTCCTGCCTATAAAATTAAAAATACGACCAACTTCGCCAATTTTGTTCAAAGGTGGCAATATCTACCCCCAGGACATTCTCCAGTGACTGCCCCATTCCCTTTCCCTGCCCCAGGGAATCCACCAGCGCCAGCAGCTTTTGCTCCCCGTAGACCGAGTTTATATACTCTACAGCAGACAGTGACTCCCGATAAGCCAGGGCCTGATCAGGCAGATCGTCAAAATTATTGTCCATATCCTTCAGGCTGTAAAAATTATCTCCGGGATCACTATCCGTGGCGAACCTAAAGCCCGTAAGATTATATTCTTCCAGCTGCGCCAGCCCCTCGGTAAACCAGCGGGGACAGTTGCCCCTGGTGGCATAGTCTACTGCCAGGTGTGTCATCTCGTGGGCCATTGGCCCTATATTTGTAAAGGCATCCAGCATTTCCTCCGGGTCTGCGTCCTCGACCCAGGAAGCCGGTGACAGCACCCTTATAACCCCTGCCCAGTACACACCCATGGCATTTTCACTGGCGGGCCACCCGAAACTGGCGTTTAGCTCCTCCCGTGAGGGGTACACCAGGACCGTAATCTTATTTTCAGTCTGCAGGCCGTATTTTTGAGCTATAGGGAGATAAAATCTTTCCGACGCCTCCAGCACCATACCAGCATACCTATCATCCTTGTACTGGAATTTAACTTTTATATGATCGCTCTCCAGAGTTACCAGGTTCCTTGTCTGGTAATCCGTATAGGTTCTGACGGACTCCCTGTAGATCTCATAGGAGTAGCCCCTTACCTGGGCAGGAAGCTTGATCACCGCCGCCAGAATAAAGGCAAGCAAAACAAATGCAGCCCTCAATAAAAAGCCCGCCCGGCAGTGCGTTTTATTACCTTCTCTATGTTCCATTATTTTCCTTCCGTTTTAATAAAACAGTAAATTATATTAATAGCTGACTGACTATATTATAACGGGGGGACTTTGCCGGTCCCAGCGGTAAATTATTGAAAAGACGCTTATGAAGACGCTATACTGAAATTCTTTGCGGTCGGAATACAGAACTCAGAATTCAGAAGCCAGACCCCCATGCCGCTAAGAGCGGCACCATCAGAGGAACGAAAATGGGGTCTGACGAATTAATCCTTTAGCGGCTGGCGAAGCGAGGTCGATTTTTCATTGGTGCTTTATAAGCCCGTAAGCCAGACAGACCTCAGCGATCTGGTGCACCACAGAATGTTGCTCCCATAAGGGAAGCACGCAGGGCAGAATGCCTCTTTTAGGTCACTGCACCAGCCCAATAAAAACCGCTAAAGGAGTGCAAACACAAATGGAAGTCCTCTATTCACACTGTTGTGGACTGGATGTTCACAAGAATACCATCACAGCCTGTATCATTACTCCCAAAGGAAAGGAGTTAAGAACGTTTGGTACCATGACTGCCGATCTGCTCAACCTGGCTGACTGGATCAAAGCTGAGGGCTGCACGCACGTGGCCATGGAATCAACCGGTGTCTTCTGGAAGCCAATCTACAACATCCTGGAGCATTACGACCTGAAGGAAGTCCTAGTGGTAAACGCTCAACACATAAAGGCTGTTCCTGGGCGTAAGACCGATGTCAAGGATGCCGAGTGG
>JUEB01000008.1 GCA_000802095.1 Peptococcaceae bacterium BICA1-7
GCCTACGCCGACCGTGGCCCGGTGCTATTTGACATACCCCGGGACTACTTTTACGGCGAGCTGGAAGAAAAGCTCTTAAAGCCCCACCAGTACCGTGTAGACAAGCGTGGCTGCGGCTGCCTCGAAGACCTGGACAGGGCCGCAGAGCTACTGGCCGGCGCCAAAAAGCCGGTAATCATCTCAGGCCGTGGCGCGGTTGACTCAGACGCACTGGACGTAGTCAAAGAAATAGCCGACCACCTCACCGCCCCGGTGGCCGTAACCTACCTGCACAACGACGCCTTCTACGCCGACCATCCCCTGTGGGTGGGGCCAATCGGCTACATGGGCTCCAAGGCCGCCATGCACAGCCTGGCCGAAGCAGACGTAATACTGGCCATTGGCACCAGGCTTTCAGTATTCGGCACCCTGCCCCAGTATGACATCAACTATTTCCCGGAAAATGCCAAGATCATTCAGATAGACATCAATCCCAAGCACATCGCCAGGACACACCCTGTGGAGGTGGGCATAATAGGGGACGGCAAAGAGGCCAGCGTGGAAATATTAAAGCGCTTAAAGGCCAAGGACCCTGCCCCTAAAAAAGACCATGCCCGCCTGGCTGAAGTTTCGGCCAAAAAGCAGCAGTGGGAAGACGAAATAGTATCACTGGCCATGGAGGACGGCAATCCCATCAACCCCCGCCGGGTGCTGCTGGAGCTGTCCAAAGTGCTGCCTGACAACGCCATAGTATCAACAGACATCGGCAACGTCTCCTCCACAGCCAACAGCTACCTTAAATTCAACAGGCCAAGAACCCACATCGCCGCCCTGACCTTCGGGAACACAGGCTTTGCCTATCCCGCCGCCCTGGGCGCCCAGATTGCCCGCCCGGAGGCCCCGGTGCTGGCCATCATTGGAGATGGGGCCTGGGGAATGAGCCTGCACGAGGTGAGCACAGCCGTGGAGCAGAACCTTCCGGTAATCGCCTGCGTGTTCAGGAACATGGCCTGGTGCGCCGAGAAGAAGAACCAGGTGGACTTCTACAACAACCGCTTTATCGGTGTGGACATTCCCAACCCCGAGAGCTTTGTGCCGGTGGCCAGGGCCATGGGGGCCCAGGGAGTAAGGATAGACAGGGCCGGGGATGTGGCCGACGCCGTTACCGAGGCCATTAAGAGCAAAAAGCCCACCGTGCTGGAGTTCGTGGTGGACGGCACCCAGCTGGCTCCCCCCTTCAGGAAGGACGCCCTGGCCCTGCCCACCCGCCATCTGCCCAAATATGAGCACCTTGACTACAGAAGGTGGTTCGAGGATTAAAACAAAAAATTGGGTAGGGGTTTTAGCTCTTACCCAATTGGCTTAGGCCAAAAGCTAAAGTAAGCAAATATTATAGGAAAATCACCCAAAAATAAACTGTGGGGTGGGAACTTGTCCAATAATGGAAAAAGAGAAGCCAAGGTTACAGTAAACGGACTGACAAAAAAATTCGGCGAGCTTCTGGTGTTAAACGACATATCCTTCAAGGTCTATGAAGGAGAGCTGCTTTGCATCGTAGGGCCGACCGGATGCGGCAAAACAACATTTTTAAACCTGTTGTCAAGACTAATCCCTCCGACCAAGGGAAATATACTGATTGATGGTAAGGATGCCGACCCCAAGAAGCATAATCTGTCTTTTGTGTTTCAGGAGCCTTCCTGCATGCCCTGGCGCACCGTAAAGGAAAATATAGCCTATGGCATGGAGATTAAGAAGCTGCCCCAGGCCGATCTGGACCAGCGGCTGAATAAGATTATGGAGCTGGTTGGCCTGACCGAAAGCGCTAACCTTTACCCCAACCAGATCTCCTCCAGCATGGAGCAGCGGGTGGCTATAGCCAGGGCTTTCGCTGTAAATCCAGACCTTCTTCTCATGGACGAGCCTTATGGCCAGCTGGACGTAAAGCTGCGCTATTATCTCGAGGATGAGCTTGTCCGAATTTGGCAGGAGTTAAAGAGTACCGTGCTCTTTGTCACGCACAACATCGAAGAGGCTGTGTACGTGGCCGAGCGTATACTTATTCTGACTAACAAGCCTACCACGGTTAAGTCGGAGGTAGTGGTTGACCTGCCCAGGCCCAGAGATTTCCGCGACCCTAAATTCGTGGAGATTAGAAAGCAGGTAACAGAATTGATTAAGTGGTGGTAAATCTATGTATATGTCCAAGGAGGGAGGTATGAGAAGAAGGTAAGGAGAAGAGATAGCGGGTAATTTTCCGGGAGATATGATAAAAAAGGAGGAGAGATTTTGAAGAAAAATAGTAAAGTATACAAATTTGTATGTCTTTTAACTGCCGTTCTCCTGATTGCCGTTGTAGTGGCAGGCTGCGGTGGCGGCGGCAGCGGCGAAAAGGACAAAGAGGGACTAACCAAGATTCGCGTCAGTCACCAGCCCGAGTTTGAAACCTTCCAGACTTACCAGGCCATTCAGGGCGGTCTTGACAAAAAGGCCGGGATAGCATTGGACTTGATGTATTTTGACTCCGGAATGCCCCAGATCGAAGCACTGCCGGCCAACCAGTGGGATGTCGGAGCTACCGGCGGAGTGCCTATGCTTATGGCCGCCCTGCGGTACGACGCCTACATGATCGGTCTGGCCAACGATGAGTCTCAGGCCAATGTTATTATGGTCAGGCCTGATAGCCCCGTCATGAAGACAAAGGGGGCCAACCCCAAGTTTCCGGAGGCCTATGGCACAGCCGATGACGTGAGAGGTAAGACCATCATAGTCACTACGGTTTCTTCAGGACACTACGCCCTTTCCGGCTATCTGAAGGCTCTGGGACTGACTGATAAAGATGTGAAAATACAGAACATGGAGCAGGCTCAGGCAGTTGCCGCCTTTGAGTCCGGCGAGGGAGATATTCTTGTTGTCTGGACCCCCTTTGCCTATACCGGGCTGAAAAAGGGCTGGAAAGTCGCCGCTTCCTCCGACCAGGTGGGTGCAGGTGTTCCCCTGGTGCTGATTGCCAATAAAAAATATGCTGACGAAAACCCGGAACAGGTGGTTAAATTCCTGGATGTATTCTTCCAGTCGCTGGACACTATGAAAAAGGAACAGGCAAACCTGGCAGAGCCTTATCAGAAGTTCCTAAAGGACTGGGCGGCTATAGAAATATCCAAGGAAGACGCAGCCCTGGATATTCAGTGGCACCCTGTGTATGACCTCAAGGAACAGCTGGTTATGTTTGACAACTCCAAGGGTCAGAGCGAAATGGAAAAAACTATGGTAGGCATTGCCGAGTTCTTCACAGAGCAGGGCAAGTTTACCCCACAAGAGAAAGAAAAAGTGGTTAACAGCGGCTTTGTCACCGACAAGTTCCTCAAGATGCTGGCCGAGGAAAAAGGTCTTACCAAGTAATGTATATCCTGAATACCTGAATGATTTTTAACTTTGAGTTTACCGCAGCTCCAAAAGGGCTGCGGTAAACGGTGAAATGCCTATAGCCAAGGTTAGTATGAAACAGGGGTGTAGTAATGTCCGACATACAAAGTGCCGGCAGTAAAAGAATTTTGAAAATATTGCCTTATCTGAGCCTGCTGAGCGTTCTGGCAATATGGGAGCTGGTGGTGGATACCGGGCTGGTGCCCAATACCCTGCTGGCCACCCCAATTCAGGTTATCGAGCTGTTTATCTATAAGCTCAGCCATGCGGATCCCGACGGGTCGGTGCTTCTCGTCCACGTTCTGACCAGCATCGGGGAGGCCCTTACCGGTTATACCCTGGCCCTGCTGATCGGGATTCCCCTTGGGCTTTTGATGGGATGGTTTGTGGTTGCCGAGGGCCTTGCCCGGCCGATCTTTGAAATGATTCGCCCGATACCTCCGGTAGCCTGGATTCCTCTGGCTATATTCTGGTTCGGCGTTGGCCTGACAGGTAAGGCGTTTATCATATGGGCCTCGGGAATCGTGCCATGTGTGATCAATTCATTTGTAGGGGTGCGGATGACCAACCCCGTGTATATTCGTATGGCAAGAACCTATGGTGCGTCAGACTGGGAAATATTTAAAAATATTTGTGTTCCCTCCGCCTTGCCGATGGTATTCGGTGGACTGCAGGTGGCTCTGGCCGCCTCCTGGACTGCGCTGGTGGCTGCCGAGCTTATAGCGGCGGATACCGGATTGGGATTCCTTATTACTATGGGCCGACGCCTCCTGATGCCTGACATGATAGTGCTGGGCATGCTTATGGTAGGTCTTACCGGTGTCTTTATCGGTATAGTTATTGACCGCGTGGAGAAGCGCCTGGTGGCCGGGGTGAGGAGGTAATCTAAATGAGTAATGAAGCCTTGGTAAATAACAGCCCTGTTACCGAAAAGCCCAGGACCTTCGGGGAATTTATTTCAGCCCTTTTTAAAAATGTATATGTTCTGTACGCCATTTCAATTATCTCTTTCCTCCTGATTTGGGATGTGCTGTCGGTGATGCAGGTTTTAGGAAGATTCCTGCCCCGGCCGGTGGAGGTTCTATATCAGCTGTATGACATGCTGCTCAACCCGCTGGCTGGAAAGACACTCATGATGCACCTCTGGTTCAGCCTGAGGAGGGTGCTTATAGCCTTCGCCATAGCGGTGGTGATAGGTGTTCCTATTGGCCTCGCCATGGGCTTTAGCCCGTACTTCAACGCCTTTGTTAAGCCTGTTTTCGACCTGTTCAAGCCTATGCCTCCCATTGCCTGGATATCGCTGGCTATATTGTGGTTCGGTATTGGTGAAATGTCTAAGATTTTCATCATCATCATAGGGGCCGTGGTGCCCTGCATTATAAACTCTTATAACGGCATAAGGCTGGTGGATCCCGAGATGTACGACTGCATTCGTATGCTCGGCGGGAACAAGCGCCAGGAGGTTATTGAGGTTACTTTTCCGGCCGCCTTTCCGGCTATCTTTGCCGGCATTCAGATATCCCTCAGCATGGCCTGGACTACGGTGCTGGCGGCGGAACTGGTCGGCGCCAGAGAAGGAATGGGCTTTATCATTATCACGGGGATGAACCAGTCCAAGCCCGCCATGATTATTAGCGGAATGGTGGTCATAGCCCTTACGGCCTGGGCCATTTCCATGTTGGTGACGCATGCGGAAAGGTGGGTATGTCCTTGGAAGACAAAGCTGGAATAAAAAAACCTAAAATAGAGTGTGTAAACATCAGCAAGCACTTCATGGAGGGCCAGGAAAAAAACCATGTCCTGGATACCATAGACCTTTCTGTCCGGGAGAATGAATTTATAGTGATCCTCGGTCCCGGACAGTCAGGGAAGTCGACACTGCTTAAAATAATCGCCGGGCTGTATAAGCCAAGTACCGGAAATGCATATCTGGACGGGAAGGAAATAACTCACCCCGGGCCGGACCGCGGGATAGTTTTTCAAAGGTACACACTCTTCCCGTGGAAAACAGTAATGGGCAACGTGGAGATGGGACCAAAGCTAAGGGGTGTTCCCAGGAAAGAGCGGCGCCGGTTAGCCCAGCACTACATTGAGCTGGTGGGCCTGAAAGGCTTTGAAAAAGCGTACCCTCACCAGCTTAGCGGCGGTATGAAACAGCGTGTGGGAATTGCCCGTGCTTATGTAAACAACCCCAAGGTTATGCTGCTGGATGAGCCCTTCGGCCAGCTGGATGCCCAGACCCGGTATTTTATGGAGGAAGAAACTGTAAGAATATGGGAAACAGAAAAGAGAACAGTTATCTTTGTGACTAACAACATAGAGGAGGCTGTTTATCTCGGAGACCGCATAGTGGTATTGGAGGGAAAACTTCCGGGGCGGATGAAAAAAATATACGATGTCAATCTTCCCAGGCCCCGTGACTATACAGACCCGGCTTTCCTCGATCTAAGACACTTAATAACCGAGGAAACCGAGCTGACCCTTTAGTGTGTCTGTTCAGTCCGACTCTATAATTAGTATGTTGTTTAAAGACCTATGTAAACCCCCCTTAAAAAAGCTTGCCATAAGGCAGGCTTTTTCTTTTTGATTATTTTATAGCCTGTGTGTTAATATTAACGTGTTGCTGTTATTGTGTTATGCGGAGGGCTAAAACGTGCGATTAAATTTTAAAAGTTCTATGCCACTTCATGTGCAATTAAAAGAGATACTTAAAGAAGAAATACTAAACGGACTCTTTGAGGATAAAATACCCAGTGAAAGAGAATTAATAGACAGGTTTTCGGTAAGCAGATCCACGGTGCGTGAGGCTATTTCCTCCCTGGTTATTGAAGGGATACTGGAAAAAAAACATGGCAAGGGCACTTTCATATCCCACAAGCCGGTGGAAGAATGGCTTGGCAGCATAACCACGTTTAATGATATTGTCGGGGACATGGGCATGGAGCCCGGCACGAAACTGCTGTATCAGGGTATCGAAAGCACCCCGGAGAGCGTGGGCAATACACTTGGGGTGGACAGTTTTTATAAGATTGACAGACTGAGATACGCCAACAACATTCCCATAGCCCTGGAAATGCAGTATTATCCATTGGATATAGGTCTTAAATTAAAAGAGTATGACTTAAATGAGGCCGTTATATACGACCTGCTGGAGGTAAAGCTGGGCATAAAGCTCTGGAAGGCCGATCAGATTATTACAAGTGTGCAGCCCACCAGAGAAGAGGCCGGGCACCTGGGCATCAAAGAGTCTGCAAGCGTTATGTTAATAGAGCGGCTGACTTACGATCCCGCCGATAACCTGGTAGAATACCTGAGGGGAATTTTTAGGGGCGATATGTATGCCTTCCGTATCAAGCTGACCAGGAAGGCACTGCCGGACTAATATCGGATACAGGGAAACCGGAAATTTTTTGCCTGGGGTTGTTGCCCCGGGCTTTACTTTTTAGTTGACGAAAAATAGAGAATGAAATATACTTACTTTAAGACAACTGGTACGAACGTCCCTACAACCACATGACATCTTTAGGGGAAGTGTTTATATTGAAGGTGCTGGTATTGAATTGCGGCAGTTCCACTGTCAAGTACAAACTTTTTAATATGGAAGAAGAAAGGGTACTGGCCAGCGGCCTGGCGGAGCGTATTGGGTCCCCCGGCTCCAGAATTATACACCGCCCGGAGGGAAGGGAAGAATACATCCTGCCCAAAGGGCTGCCGGGGCATCATGAGGCGGTAGAGGCCATACTTTACATAATGACCGGCCCGGAATACGGTGTGATTAAGAATGCCGGTGAGATAGAGGCCGTGGGCCACAGGGTGGTTCACGGGGGCAATTATTTTAGTAGATCTGTTGTGGTGAACGATAAAGTATTGGAGTTGCTGGCGGAGTGCATAAGCCTTGCTCCCCTGCACAACCCCCCCAATATAATCGGCATACAGGCCTGTCAAAAGATGATGCCGGATGCATTGCAGGTTGCGGTTTTTGATACAGCCTTTCACCAGACCATGCCTGAAAGTGCATTTTTATATGCTGTTCCTTACGAGATGTATGAGCATCACCTTGTTCGCAAGTATGGCTTTCACGGTATTTCCCATCAGTATGTGGCCGGTGTTTCAGCCGGAATGCTTGGTGTGAGGCTGGAAGATCTAAGGGTGATCACTTGCCATCTGGGGAATGGGGCCAGCCTGTGCGCTATCAGAGGCGGAAAGTCCTTGGATACCACCATGGGCTTTACCCCCCTGGCCGGTTTGATTATGGGAACCCGGTGCGGTGACATTGACCCGGCTATAATACAATACATGTCTGAAAAAGGTAATATGGGGCTTAGCGAAGTTATGGAAGTGCTTAACAAGAAAAGCGGGGTACTGGGCATAAGCGGTATTTCCAGTGACTTCAGAGATGTGGAGAAGGCTTCCCAAAACGGTCATCACAGGTCCGAGCTGGCCCTGGACATGTTTTCATACAGTGTTTCCAAGGCCATAGCCTCACTTATACCAGCCATAGGAGGGCTTGATGCGCTGGTTTTTACTGCTGGAATAGGAGAGAATTCGCCGGATATACGCCGGCGGATCTGTAGAAGACTGGAGTACATGGGGATCAGGCTGGATGAGGAAAAGAACCTGATCAGGGGAGAAAAAATTGGAATATCCACCCCCGGGTCCACTGTAAGGGTACTGGTAATTCCCACTGATGAGGAGAGAATGATTGCCGGGGAGACCTGGGGAATGTGTACTGCTAACCCTGTGTCATAGGGATGCCCGGTTAATATAATTAGTGGCTGCTGATGGAAAAAGGCAGGCATTTTTTAAATATATACTGGTACGGATATCATAACAACTCTATATTATCGTCAAATTATTGTTTAATGTTTAGTTTAATTCCGGGAGGTGGACCACAAAAACTATCACTATCTTAAAAGGAGGTGCTCTGACGGAAAAAGAGCTGATCAAGCAGCTTAAAAATACTAAGTTTTAGTGACATACAATTTATAGATAGAATAAGTATTTAAAAAATGTTATTGGAGGATAAAGAAATGATCATAGGAATACCCAAAGAAATAAAGAACAACGAAAACAGAGTGGCGTTAACCCCGGCGGGAGCAGCAGTGCTGACACAGGAAGGGCATAAAGTGCTGGTAGAGAAAATGGCCGGCGCAGGGAGCGGCTTCAGTGATGAAAGCTACGCCGCCGCAGGGGCGGAAATACTTGCCGGAGCCCGGGAAGTATTTGAGAAATCCGACATGATAGTCAAGGTCAAAGAGCCGCAGGCCGCAGAATACAACCTGTTTAAAGAAGGACAGCTACTGTTCACCTACCTGCACCTGGCCCCCGAGCCCGAGCTTACCCAGGCGCTGTTAAAGAAAAACATAGTGGGCATAGCCTACGAAACAGTGCAGCTGGCCAGCGGAGCACTGCCGCTTTTAGCCCCCATGAGCGAAATAGCCGGAAGGATGTCAGTACAAATAGGGGCGCAGTTTCTGTCCAAGCAGTATGGAGGCAAAGGAGTGCTCCTGTCCGGCGTGCCCGGAGTGCTGCCCGCCAAGGTAACCATAGTGGGAGGCGGCGTGGTGGGAGCCAACGCGGCCAAAATAGCTATGGGCATGGGAGCAGACGTAACCATAGTGGAGAAAAGCCCCGAGCGTTTGAGAGTGCTGGATGACCTGTTCGGCTTCAGAGTCAAGACAGTAGTGTCCAACCACTACAACCTGGCCGCCGCCATCAAAGAATCCGACCTGGTCATAGGAGCGGTATTGCTGCCCGGAGCCAAGGCGCCCAAGCTGGTAAGCGAAGAAATGGTCAAACAGATGACCGAGGGAGCAGTCATAGTAGACGTGGCCATAGACCAGGGAGGCTGCGTAGAAACCATCGACAGGATAACCACCCACGACAACCCCACCTTCACAAAGCACGGAGTAGTACACTACAGCGTGGCCAACATGCCCGGAGCGGTAGCCAGAACCTCCACCCTTGGCCTGACCAACGCCACCCTTCCATATATACAAAAGATAGCCGGCAAGGGCTACCAGGCCGCAGTGCAGGAAGACCCCGCCCTGGCCAGGGGAGTAAACGTACTAAACGGCAAAGTCACCTGCAAAGGAGTGGCCGAGGCACTGGGACTGGAATACACACCACTTAATGAAAGCATAACAGCGTAG
>JUEB01000009.1 GCA_000802095.1 Peptococcaceae bacterium BICA1-7
CCCCGCCCCTTGTTTTTAAAGCTTGCTGCATTTGTATTATTCTTTTAACCGGCATATCAAAGGCTCTCCCCGGCTTTCCGGAGAGTATAAAGTTTCGCACCGCCGAAATTGAACGGGCCTGCTGAAACTTAAATCCCGGAACGGGACTTCCCCATGGACTCCCGTCATATCCCAAACTCATCCCGGTATCCAGTCCCCGGGAGATATATGCCTCTGGCAGACCGCCTGGGTGCCTTAGCAGGACATTCGAACCAGTCTCCCCGCCCCTTGTTTTTAAAGCTTGCTGCATTTGTATTATTCTTTTAACCGGCATATCAAAGGCTCTCCCCGGCTTTCCGGAGAGTATAAAGTTTCGCACCGCCGAAATTGAACGGGCCTGCTGGAACTCAAATCCCGGAACGGGACTTCCCCATGGGCTTCCGTCAATTCCCAAACTCTTCCCTGCATCCAGCCTCCGGGGGATATTATATGACGCCGGTGGACCGCCTGGCTGCCTTAGCAGGACATTCATACCGGACTTCCTGTCCGATCCCCTCATTATTGCAGCCTGCTGCACCCGTATTATTCTTTCAACCTGCAGGCCAAAGGCTCTACTCAACATTCCGGAGAGTATAAAATTACGCACCGCAGGAATTGAACGGACTTGCTGAAACTCAAGTCCAGGCGCCAGCCTTCCCCATGGGCTCCCATCATATCCCAGACTCATTCCGGCATCCAGCCCCCGGAAGACATGTTCAGCCGGCAGGCCGCCTGTCCGGCTAAGCAGGACATTCAAACCGGTCTCCCTGTCCGATTCCCTTGTTTTTGCAGCCTGCTGCACCTGCATTATTCTTTCAACCGGCATGCCAAAGACTCTACCCAACATTCCGGAGAGTATACGCACCGCTAAAATTGAACGTTCTTGCTGATTCTTATCCTTATCGTAACTTACCCACGGCCACCCTTCAAATACAAAACCCCTTCCAGGGACAAGCCCCTGGTTGGAATAATTCTCCGGAAAGCTGCCGCCCCTTATTGGAAGTGTATTGAGATTAACGTCCCCGGCGTAGTGAGCAGTTTTAGCAGCCTGCCGCAACTTTAATGCTGTTTCAACTAATCTAAAAATATTTGCCGCCTGTATGGGCAAAACCCGCTTCACCATGGAAGGGTACCCAAAATAACGGCTGTCCTTCATATAGAGAATCTTTTCATTTCTATATATGGCCCTGCCGGATCCCGGCGGCATAGATCTGTCCCCCTGCAGCCGGAGGCCCGGCGCCGGATTAACGTCGTACAGCGTATTGTTTAGTGGCTGCCGGAGGTGATATATGCTGCTCGCCCGCACAGAGTGATCCGACCGGGTAGCAGTTTCAGTCAGACTCCCAATACTGTGCTGACTATACGATAAAAAGTTTTTGAGACCCTTTGAGTTTAAAAGATTTATTATAAAATCGCCGGCAGCTATATATTCTTTGCCTGCCTGCGCATTTTTCACTGTCATTGTTTGCCTTATAATTTTATCTCGCCAGCCGGTCGCGCCAGGGCTTGAAAAGTTCAGCCAGGATGGGTAAGCCTCTATCCGGGACCTCATAATATCTGGGGCAGATTCACTCCCCAAATTAACCGGCAGGCAGCTTACTGTCCGGTTCACCCCGGCCCTGCCCGGCGGTCCCGCCAGGACGCCGCTCCCGCCGGCTGCCCACTGCCGTAAAATTGTGGAATAAACTGTTAAGGAATTGTAGCCGGCGCCGCCGTCGGCTGGCAGCCTCTCCCCGCTCCCGGCCGGATAGCTGTTGAAATGAGAGGTAGAACGTAAATTCTTATTTATAAGCCTGCTGAGGCCCTCTTCCTTTTGCTTTAATATAAAGTTAATGTTAATGAGAAATTGGCGCACAGAGTCACTCACACCCGGGGAGAAGGCAACGTCATCCCTGAAAACCAGGGATAGCCTGAACCATATGTCCCTCCGGGCAGTGCTGTATTTGCTAAATATTTTTTCGGCAAAAGCAGCGCTCTGTAATTTATTTGTCACCAGCGACTGCTTATTTTTCCTGGGAATCACATTATTCTCCCCTTGCGCCGGAAGCATTCCCGGAGCTTTTACAGTCCGGGCACGGAAACAGCCGACCGCATTCCGGCCGGCTACAGCCTGTACCCGTTAAGAACGCCGGCAATGCTGTTGGATATGCCCTTTAGGCCCTTGTGGGTTATTTCCAGGGTCTCCACGGCAACTTCACTGCTGGAGGACTTCAATTCGGGGCCGACCCACTTGACGGGATAGGCTTCAAAAAAATTCCACCGCCACAGCTCAAGCCCCTGTTGGCTCAGCAGTATTATGGACCCGTTCTTGCGGTTTATATTTCCCTCTGTGACTTTTTCGTACCAGCTCCAGAGGTTGTCCGAGCTTGTGACCCCACGTTTGAGCACAATGTTGGGGTACTTTGTGATTCTGGGCAACATATGCACGTACTCATTGACGCCGCCCTCACGGAATTCCTCAACCTCCACCTCAGACTGAAGGCCGGAAACCTCGGTAAAGCCGGCAACCAATAAGCCGTCTATTTCCACCCAGAACCTGAAGGAGCCGGTGGGATCCTTCTTGAACATGGTCACCAGAGAATAAGCAGCGCTGATGGGGTTTGTCAAGTTGCCAGTCACCTCTTATTAAACACATCAAATACATTTTCCGGCTCGTTGTTCAGCTTGCGGTTTACTTTTGAAATCTCCTCGCACCACTTTCTGCGGTCCCGGTGCTCCATAGACATAATTTCATCATGAGACCAGTGGAAATGATAGGCTATGAACGCTACCTCCTCGTATATCCTCTTTACGGGGTAGCCTATTATTCCCGAGTCTCTCCTAAAAAATTTAATTCTGCCTCAAACGCATGATCGCATTTGGGACACACCGCCTTAACCCGGGGGGCCTCCATCTCATTGATGCGCTGGTAAAAATCTTGCAAAAAGGACAGGTCCGAAGTAAAAAGCTTCTCTATAACCTTTGTGTCAATAGCTTTTAAATCCCCCAGACGGGTAATCACCCGGGTCAACAGTATAATGGTGATATAGCCGGGATTCTGCTGCACCCTGGGGTCGCGCATGGGCAGTATTTCATCAGCAGCCGTGGCCAGGCGCATGATCCCCTTTTTATGCAGGTTGCCGCTTTCGTCTATGTAGCCCCTTGGCAGCTCAAATTCAAACTCGGTTTGAAAAGCCATTAAATTTTTCCCCCATTCGTTATGATGAAATATACCGGGCCGTGTGAAAGGTGATCGTCATTAATTGGAATACAAGAGGCAAGAAAGAGAGACTAATCCGGCTCCAATTCTTACCTCTTGCAGTGAGTTTTATGCGGTTCTGGTCATCCCCTCATGGGCCAGCTCCAGCGACTCAATGGCCACTTCCGAGCCTGTTCCGTTGAAATCAGGGGCTGTGTATTTTGCCGGCCAGGCCTCAATTACCTGCCAGGTGGCCACATCATTGCCCTCCTCATCAATGGCAATGATGGTGACGGTTTTGCGCTCAATAGTGCCCTCTATGGCTGTGGATATCCAGTTATACATATCCAGGGAGTCGGTAACGCCCCACTTAAGGGTGATGTTGCCGTACTTTGTCAGGCCGGGCAGCTTCCTTGGGGTGGTGTTCTCGTTGCCGTCCCTGTATTCTATAACGTCTATGGAAGCGTCAAAGCCCGAAACTTCATTGAACCCTGCCTGCTCTATACCCTCAACCTCAACCCTGAAACGAAAATTCCTGTAAGGGTCTTTGCGTTCTCCAGGCATCTGATTTATCCCTCCAAACTATTTCTATCTGATGTTTTGCTGTTACTGCTCACTGGTCTTCTGAGTGATTCTGAAGATGACAAATTCAGCCGGTTTTACCGGAGCCACGCCTATAACGCAGATCAGCCGGCCGTTGTCTATATCGTCCTGGGTCATGGTTGAACGATCCACCTTGATGTAAAAGGCCTCTCCTGAGCTAACCCCCATCAGCGCACCGTCACGCCACACCCTGGTCAAAAAGGCGTCGATAGTACGGTGAACCCTGGCCCACAGTTTATCATCATTGGGCTCGAATACCACCCAGCTGGTGCCGCGCTTGATGGATTCCTCCAGGAAAATGAACAGTCTTCTCACGTTTATGTACTTCCACAGGGTATTGGAGGAGCATGTCCTGGCACCCCACACCCGGATGCCCTGACCGGTAAAATAGCGGATCAGGTTAACACCCTTGGGGTTCAATATGTCCTGCTCACCTTTGTTGTACTGGCAGTCCAGTCCCACACAGGCGCGCACCACCTCGTTGGCCGGGGCCTTGTGCACTCCCCGGGTCTGGTCCGAGCGGGAGTATATGCCTATCATTGAGCCTGACGGGGGAATAAATATATTCCTTTTTTCCAGGGGGTCAAACACATTGAGCCAGGGATGATACATGGCGGCGTATGTAGTGTCAAATATATTACGGTGCGTCTCCACATCGGCAACCTTTTTCTTTTCACGGGGTATGTCCAGCACGGCAAATCTGCTGGCGGTGTTCTCGCAGTGGGCCACCAGGGCAAGCTGCACGGTGGGCGTGGTCACACCTGGTACGGCCATTATGCTGACCTCATCATTATCGATAAAGGCCTGGATTCCGGTGCGTTTGCCTGGTCCCCTGTCCTCACCGATGAAATCGGCGGGTGAAAGGCTGTCCACCGATCCGTCACTGCCGCCTGAAAGCGAGATAACAAAGCTTTTATCATTCTCTTTCATTCCGGATATCAGTTCAAAGGGCGGCTTCTCCCCGTCTCCCCCGTCACCACAGCTGACATAAATAAGGTTTGAGCGGGGGATGACCTTTTCAACAAAATTGGCCGCAGCCACATTAAGCGAAACATTTTCAAAGATCTCGGCCTCATCCTTGTAAATAACCTGTATGCCAAATTCACAGGTGGAAAGTATCCTGGCCGGAAGCAGTTCGCTGTCAACCACGTCTCCCTCCAGGCTGCCTGAAAGAGTCACCACATTGTCCTGGGCAGTTAAAACCCGGCTGTACTGCCTGGCCTCACCGTCACTGAACATCACCACATCACCGGGATTGAAGCCGGCGCTGTTTTTAACGCGGTACTTGCCATCTTCCAGCACTTCAAAAATTTGAGTTTTGGCTTTGCTGGAGGGGAAAACGGCCACCCGTATTTTATCGCCCCAGGCGCCGGGGTTTTTAGCAGTTATGGAAATTGCATTGCCTGTGTACGCAGCCGGCTTTGCATCGGACGGGGCAACCCTCATCACATAGCAGCGGCCCCCGCCGTTAATAAAAAAATGCTCTACCGCGTAAGCCAGAAAGCGGTATTCACCAAACGCGTTTTCGGAAAGGTAGGCCCCGAACTTTCTCTGAAAGTCGGCAAAGCTGGTGACCAGATCCGGAAGTCCCTCTACCGCACCCCGTTCAGCTAGCCCCATAAAGCCTGCCGTACTGGTGCTGACCCCCTCCAGTGGCCTGCCGCCGCTTTCAAACTCTTCAACATATACTCCAGGAGATAAATATTCCGGCACTTTTTCCCGGTTTCAAATTCTTTCGTACAAATAAAAACAAATATTTGAACAAAGTCGAAACCAGTTCCCTCCTTTCTTATTCTGCTAATCAGTAGCTAAATAGCCTGTCCTATATTTATAACGCCTAAATCAACAATTTTTCCCCCCTCTATATCCAACTCTTTTTCAGTTAGATTTTTTTCGTGCTCAAATTGAAGTTTAACTTTAAAATGATCAGGGCAGGGTTCCCTGAAATATACAACCACCTCTCCCCTGTCATCTGATTTGGTGTTAAACACCGGCAGCATTATGGCCCCCCTGGAATACGAAGACTGAAGAGAGTCATCAAGCCTGTAGCACTTTTCAGTTTCCGTTGTGCCGGCAATCAGGCAGTATTCAGTTTTTTTACCATCTTTATCTCTGATTAAATACTCATCGCCCACCGAAATTCCGCCTCTGACATTGGCCAGGCAAATATTGTTCTGTCCTTTTTCCGCCCCGTCTACTGACAGCCTGGCCCTGGCGCAGGAGTCGGACACCATCACCGCCTTTACACCGGCGCCCGGTATACCCCGGCCCATCATATCCCGCACAGAGGCCCGGATCAGGGTGGCGCCGTTGAGAAATGGGTAGTGGGAGCATGGCTTGAGGATTATATACGTCACCTGATTGACGGGCTCAATTTCTTCAACTGGAATGTTTATGTCCAGATCCATGTAAACGTCCGACCGCACCGCAACGCCATACATTCCACAGTCCAAATCAGTAAATATGTAATAACCTCCGGGCTTGCGGACCGGTCTTTTGCGAGGTTGCTCCCTTAACGAAACAACAATATTGCCGCCGGAACGGGGCCGGGAGGTATAATCATCCACTGTGCAGATGATCATTGATACCCTGGTGCTTATGTTTAGTTTGTAATACTGTTCCATAACCGCCCCTATGTTCCAACCCCTGTTACCCGTCTGGTGGACCTGGTCCTGGTTGATTCAATATATACCGGACCCACTCTATAGCATACAGACAACTTGTAGGGTAAATTGGGAAAATTCCATATCCTGCTCATTTCATCCACATTTATTTTCTTTAAAGAAATCCGCACCTGCTCATTTTTTTCCGCAAGGCTTCCCTGAAGTAAAGGGCCTTTTATAATGGCGTGATCATAAAAAATCTGCATAACCTTGCCTAAAATTCTATTTTCGTCAAGCATTCTTGATTGCAGGTCTGCTGTGGAATGCGCGGTAATAAGGTATTCAAGATTTACAGCCATGGGGGGATACTGCAGCTGGCCCGTCCCAATGCTGCGCATCTGATTGTTACGTGACTCGCCGCTTTCCTCTATGTTGTATAGATAGACGGTCACCACAAAATCTCCCTTGTCTGCCGGTGAGCACAGGCCGATTATTTCCTGACTGGAAACAGGCTCAGGAACCATATTGTCTCTTAATAGCCTTAGTAATATATTGCTAACATCAGCTATAACAGTGTATCCGCCTATAACTACTCGCCACCTTTAGAAAAGGGAACATTTTTTAATTTTGAAACAAATTCATCTTGCTGTACATTGATTGGTATTAACATTATTTACCGACATTTTACCATAAATAAGCACAAGTTTTTCATAATTTTTCTGAATATAATTTTTTTTTATAAACAATTTACAAGGTAACCTTTTATTCGTGTCGAATAGTTTTATCACTATATCGAAATGGTTGTGTTTTTTATGCTAAAACCCTACAGCAACGGATGGGATCACATTATAGACGAACTGAAACTGCTGGATTTAAAAATAAATATTCTTTTGCCACAATCATCGAAAGGTGAAAATCCGTATGATCAGTTCAGAGGACTGGTCATACCAGAGGAAGAAATAGATTTACTTTTAAACAGCTCTTTAAATGAGAAGGCGGATAATCCTGAAACCATGAAGTTGCTGGAGCAATTTTCCAGGCTTCAGTCACATATTCACGACAGGCGCCTTCTAAGCGCAGACAGTGGAGTATTTTTACCGCTTTTGTACCTGACAGGCATTTTTAATCTTTCTGCTTTCGAGGAAAAATGTATTGTCATATGCCTGGCTGTAGAACTGGACCGCAAATATGAAAAGTTGTACGCCTATCTGCAGGACGATGTAACCCAGAAGCATCCCACCATAGACCTGGCCATGAAAATTCTTTGCGCCAGCCCGGAGGAAAAGCTGGCCGCAAGAATGTCCTTCTCCGCCAAAGGAAAGCTCAACAGATTTTTTTTAAAAAAAGATGAAAGCAACTCTTCGTCCTCCTATCTGTCAAAGGCACTGATGCTTGACGAGCGCATCATGAACTTTATTCTAAACCCCGGTCAGTCCGATGACTCCATCAGCCCCTACGCCCAATTTATTAATCCCACGGAATACACTGCACCCCTGCTTATGGGGCAGGAAATTCAGGATCGAATAAGAAAATTCGCGGAAACAAATTACGGCAATAATGCCGAGGAAAGTAAAAGCATTGTCTTTTACCTCTCCGGACCGTCAGGAGCAGGCAAAAAACTTCATTCCAGGCATTTTTGCCGTTATTTCAACCAATCATTAATGACCATCGATTTGGCAAGGGCTGTGGAGTCCCGGGAATCCTTCTCCCGTCTGCTGGAGAAAGTCGGCAGGGAGGCAATTCTGCAGCAGGTTGTGCTTTGCTTTGACAATTACAGTGCATTGCTGAAGGAGGATGATACCACCCGTGAAAAACAAAAAGAGCTGTTTGAAATAATAAAAATATTCTCCGGTATTGTTTTTTTGCTGTCAGAAAGCCCCTGGAAGCCGGCGGATTTTTCCAGAGATCACATTGTAATTGACATTAACCTGAGCATACCTCGGGAGTCTGAGCGAAAAATGTTATGGGAAAGCCTATCCGGAGACTACCGTTTTGAGAACGGGGTTGACCCGGGAGCTCTGGCCAGTAAATTCCGCTTTACTCCAGGGCAAATAAAGGATGCTTTAAATACGGCCCAAAACATGTCCAACTGGAATAACGCCGGGGATGATCACATTAAGATTGAGGATCTGTACAGTGCTTGCTATATTCAGGCCCAGCATAAACTTGAAAAGAGAGCAACCCGTATAAAGCCCAAATACACCTGGGAGGATGTTATACTCCCTCCCGGTCAAAAAGAACTGCTTCACAATGCGTGCAACCAGATGAAATTCCGTCATGTGGTTTATGGGGAGTGGGGCTTCGATCGGAAGCTTTCTTACGGCAAGGGCTTAAGCATGCTGTTTTCCGGCCCTCCGGGAACTGGCAAAACAATGTCTGCCCAGGTGGTGGCCCTGGAATTGTATATGGAGCTGTATAAAATAGACCTTTCCCAGGTGGTAAGCAAATATATAGGGGAAACGGAAAAAAACCTGCAGCTTATTTTTCGCGAGGCTGAGCTAAGCAATGCTATCTTATTTTTTGACGAAACCGACGCGCTTTTCGGAAAGCGATCCGAGGTAAAGGACTCCCATGACCGCTACGCCAATATTGAAACGGCATTTCTTCTACAAAAGATGGAGGAGTATGACGGCATAACCATAATGGCCACCAACTTCAGGCAGAACATAGACGATGCCTTCATGCGCAGAATCAGCTTTGTAATAGAATTTCCCTTTCCCAACGCCGAGTACAGGCAAAAAATATGGAGGTCAATGTTTCCTCCGGAAGCGCCCCTGGCTTCAGATATAGACTTTGGTTTCATTGCCGAAAAATTCGAAATAGCCGGTGGCAACATTAAAAACATCGCGTTGTCTGCGGCATTTCTGGCCGCCGAGAATTCCGAATCCATCTGCATGAAGCACATAATCAAGGCTGCCAGACATGAGCTGCAAAAAACAGGAAAAATACTTTTAAAAGAAGACCTGGGCGAATACTATAATTTAATTTTATAGCCCGCTGAATTCTAGGTTTCTATGAAATATTAAAACTTAATATCCTAAAAATCACTTTGTCAAACAGCACAAATACTATTTACTCTGTTTCATTACTATTTCTAGTTGTTTAAAAATATTTTAACCAGGAAAAGATGAAGTTTGATAGAATAGAATTTGTCATTTATAAAAAGGAGGTATACGCTTGAGTAAAAAGCTTATGAGGTCAGCCAGACATCGTATGATAGCCGGAATATGCGGGGGGTTGGCGGATTACTTCGGCTGGGACCCCACCCTGGTGCGGCTGGCTTTTGTGGTGATATCCATTTTTTCAGCAGCCTTCCCCGGCATTCTGGTTTACATAATCGCCTGGTTTATTATTCCTGAAGAATTCTAGAGCTGATTAATATCACTCTACATAAGAAATGGTTAATTCACAAACACTTTCGCAGTACGAAAGTTGAGTTATATTATGTAAACATGTTCTTCCCTGCCCTGGGCTCTAGAGCAGCCGGTATCCTATTCCAGGCTCGGTTATTATATGCCGGGGGCGTGAAGGGTCGGCTTCAAGCTTACGGCGAAGCTGCCCCATATATACCCTGAGGTAGTGAACATCATTTTCATAGGACGGTCCCCACACTGTACGAAGAAGATACTTGTGTGTAAGCACTTTCCCGGCACAAATGGCAAGATTTTTTACCAGATCGTATTCAGTGGGAGACAGTTTTAATTCCTTCTCCTTAACAGTAACCCTTCGGTGGGCCAGATCAATGACCAGATCATCAAACTTAAGCACCGGCTCATTCTCTACTCCTGCCATATGCCTTAAGGCTGCTCTTATTCGCGCTAAAAGCTCCCCCGTACCGAATGGCTTGGTAAGGTAATCGTCAGCCCCGGCATCCAGGGCTATAATTTTATCATTTTCCTGCTGACGGGCTGAAAGAATAATAATGGGAGTCTTTGTCCATTCCCGCAGCCTGTTAATCACTTCCAGACCGTCCATGTCCGGCAGTCCCAGGTCAAGTATTACAATGTCCGGCTTGTAGGAACCCACCAGGCCCAAGGCCTCCTGGCCCGTGGTGGCCTCAGCGACCTCAAAGCCGTGGCTGGTCAGTGTTACCCCCAATAGCTTTAAAATCTGCACCTCATCGTCAACAACAAGGATACGCACTTTATTCTTCATACACATCCCCTTCGCCACCGATAACTTTATTCGGATTTTCATCCTCCATAGGAAGTGTAAATGTTATTACTGTACCCCCTGCGGGATTGTTCTCCGCCCAAATTTTTCCCTTGTGAGCCTCGATAAATCCCTTGCAAATTGCAAGGCCCAGTCCGGTGCCACTGACAAGACGGGGTGATCTAAGCCTGCAAAACTTATCGAAAATCTTCTCCATATCCCCGTGAGGAATATTCTGCCCCTGGTCGGCCACCGAGATAGTTACCTCTGCGCCCTTGCTTAGGGCAGAAATTAATATCTCAGTTCCAGGCACTGAGTATTTTAACGCATTGTCAATCAGATTCACAAGGACTTGTTCAATCAATATAATATCAGCCTTTATTAGAGGCAAATCCTGCTGAATGTCAATTTTCAAAGGACGATTCGCCAGGGAGTATTCCATCCTGCCCAGAGCAATACCTATAATTTCTTGTATATCAGACCATTCTTTTTTTAACTGAAGAACTCCGCTCTCCAGTCTTGCCATGTCCAGAAGGTTGCTTACAAAGCGATCCATACGTAAGGCTCCCATCTGGATATTTGTTAACAGCTCCTGGCGAACCTTCGGGGTATAGACATCATCGCTTTCCAGAAGCCCTGTTACAGCTCCTATTATTGACGACAGAGGAGTTCGGAAATCGTGGGAAAGTGAGCTAAATAAAGCTGTGCGTAAACGTTCCGACTGGGCCAGCATTTCTGATGACTTTGCCTGCTCCGCCAGCCGGGCCCTGGTTACCGCCATTGCTGCGAGACTCGAGAACGCTTCCAGCAACCTTAACTGCTCCGGCTGAAAATAAATTTCAGGGCTGCTGGAATGAACTCCAAGAACTCCTTGCACACAGTCATCAGTTATAAGCGGCAGATATAGTCCTTCCGAGGTCCCCAGGGTATCGGTTCCCCTGCCGGCTCTTTTCCCCCGGTCAAAAACCCATTCAGCTACCAAACTTTCACTGTCAATAATAAAACTGTCCTCTTTCGGCGCTGAGCTGGCAACCATTACCAATTTTCCCTTATTATCCGGCAACAGCAATACAACCTTACCTTCAGCAATTTCGGCTACTTTATTGACAATACTTTCAGCCACCCTGTCCAGCTCCGGTACTGCGGCAATATCCCGGCTTAACGAATACAGTGCGGACATCCTTGCCTCACGTCGCCCCGCACTTATTACCTGCTGCTGCACACGGGTTGACAGATTTCCGGTAAAAAAAGCTACCAGCAGGAAAATAGTAAAGCTAATGAGGTACCTTATGTCGGGAATGGCAAATTTGAAGGCTGGGTGAACGAAAAAAAAATCAAATGTCAATACACCCAGAGCTGCGGAAGTAACCGCGGGACCTGTTCCCCATTTGGCAGCGCTGAAAAGTATAGGCAGCAGCAAGATCATGGCCACATTGGGCAGGCCCAGCACAGGAATTAGCAGCCCGGCAATAACGGTTACCATAAACATTAGCAGCAGAGCCAAAAGGTATGAAAATAGGGATATCTTCAAAAGCACGTCTATGCCCTCAGCCAGCTTTTCCTTTGCTGTTTTAAGCAAGGACTGTCTTTTTCCTGAAACTGCCTCCTGACCGGGAGTTACTGCATCGTAGGAATACTTCCCTTTTTCCCTGCTCATAATTCTATAATCACCTGTCTTGTAGATTAACTCCAAACCAGTATTCCCAGACTATACTTCACTATTTTCAACATTTGGTCCATTCCTCCTTTATTTGTCCGGAAGACTTTTGGTCATTACAGCACAGAGGGCTTCAACCACAAAAAAAACCTAAAAATAAAATAAAAATTGCTAATAAGGGATGTTTACCTGCCAGGTATATTTGCTAAAATTGCGCTAATGATCTTATACATCAAAATAAAGGCGGTTAAAAATGTTTGGCAGAATAGGACGCCGTATTCTTGGGTCGAAGCTTGCCTCAAATCAGCTGGGTAATGAAAAATTCAGTGTTTTCTGGGGACTTCCCATACTGGCAAGCGATGCCATTTCCTCTGTGGCTTACGCCGTTGATGAAATATTGTGGGCTTTGATACCTGCAATAGGCCTTCTTTCATATCTCTGGGTACCTGAAATAGCCGGAGTAATTATTTTCCTGCTTCTTGTATTGACAATTTCATATCGTCAAATTGTTGACGCCTACCCCGGAGGGGGCGGAGCCTATATAGTCGCCAAGGAAAACCTTAAAACTATATACGGTTTGATTGTGGGGGCTTCACTATCCGTAGATTATGTACTTACCGTGGCCGTCAGTATCAGTGCCGGATCAGCCGCTATAATATCAGCATTTCCCAGTCTTTATCATTACAGGGTGGAGATTGCCATAGCCATTATTTTTTTGATGGTTATAGGAAATCTCAGGGGTATAAGGGAATCCTCAAGGTGGTTCAGCCTCCCCACCTATGCTTTTATGGCCACAATGGTGACTTTGATAATAGCAGGTATTATCAAGGGCGGAAATAACACTGCCGGTTTACCTCCCTCACAAATATCAGATGTAACTTTCGGCACTCAGGCTGTAACCATATTTTTGCTTCTAAGGGCTTTCTCTTCCGGGTGTGCAGCAGTAACCGGAGTAGAGGCAATAGCGGATGCTGCTCCCAATTTTAAAGCTCCGCCGGAAAAAAACGCAAAGCTAGCGTATATACTGCTGGCAGTCTCAGTGTTAATTACTTTCGGCGGAATTGCCTATCTGAGCACCATTTATCACCCCGTACCCAGCGCTCAGCAAACTGTTATCAGTCAGATTGCCACAGATGTGTTCGGCAGGGGCTTAATGTACTACCTGATACAGGGAACCACGGCAATTCTTTTAGCCATGGCCGCAAATACGGCTTTTGCGGGATTTCCCACAATGATCTCTATTATAGCCCGGGATGGCTATGCCCCAAGGCAGTTTACCTTGCGGGGGCACAGGCTTAACTATTCTAATGGTATAATAGTCCTGGGCTTAATGGCCATACTGCTCATCATTATTTTCCAGGGAGACACACACTCGCTTATTCCCCTATACGCCGTGGGAGTGTTTACCTCTTTTACCCTGGCCCAGTTTGGAATGCTGTCCCGGTGGCTTCGCCAGAAGCCCAAAGGCTGGCGGCATAAAGCCCTTATAAACGGAATCGGAGCGGTAATAACCTTACTTACAGTAATAATTATTGGAGTGGAAAAATTCAGCGCCGGAGCCTGGATAGTAATGTTAATAATACCGATATTAGTGGCATTGATGCTTAAAGTGAAGAACCATTATGTTTCCATTGCCAAGCAGCTTGACATACCTAATGAAAGACTGGGAAGCGTTTCTCTTACAGCCAGATACAAACATCATTTCATTGTGCCTATTTCAAGCTTGAACGGATCGGTTATCCTGGCCTTGAGATATGCAAGAAGCCTTACCCCCAATGTGATTGCCTTTCACGTTGAAACATACGAGGGAGGAGCTGACAAGCTAAGAAAAAAGTGGTCGCAGCTTGACACAGATGTCCCCCTGGTGATAAGATTTTCACCCTACCGGGAAATTATCGGGCCTCTTGCCGAGTATATAGATTCGGAAGAGCATGAATCCAAGCCGGGTGACATGATTACGGTTCTGCTTCCCCAATTTATAGTATCTAAGGGATGGGAGATGTTATTACACAACAATACCAGTGTTTTTATCGCCAATGCTCTGTTTGACAGAAGACACGTTATATTAGCCGTTTTACCCTTTTATCTGGAGGACCTGCCGGGTAATAAAAAACAAAATAATTCCAACGGAAAAAATTGAATCGGGAGCGATTATAATATACAGGTCTTTGAAAAACATTTTTTTATTAATGCAGGGATATTTAGGATGGAAGGACGGCACACAACTATGGGCTTTCATGTATTAATAGCGCTGTTCCCGATACTATTGATTGTTTACTTAATGGTAAAAAAACAATTAGCGGCGGATATAAGCGGAATGGCAGGTTGGCTTTTAACAATACTTACAGCTTTTTTTATTTTTAACACCAGTCTTGAAGTAACCCTTCGCTCCAGTCTGGCCGGATTAATATCATCTTTCCCTGTTTCAATTATGGTTTTGTCTTCCATTTTTCAGATTACCTTTATGCAGGCCACAGGAGCTCTGCAAAGAATTGTCGTTTTTATAAAAACACTGGCGCCAACAGATAAGGCTGCTCAAATAATGCTGTTAAACGTTGGCGCAGGCACCCTCCTGGTATCGATTGGAGCAACCCCGGTGTCAATTTTGCCGCCAATACTGATAGCTCTGGGCTATTCCACATTCGTTGCCGTAGCTTTACCGGCCATTGGCTTTGATGCATTATGTACCTTTGCACTGCTAGGCGCTCCCCTGGTAGTTTTTGCAGATTTAACCGGTACTCCTCTTGTTGAGTCTGCCCGGGTGTTTGCAAAGTTTTTGCCTGTCATCTCAACATTAATAGGCTTTGGCATGCTCTGGATTGTGGGACGTTTTAAATTCATAAAAGAAGGGTTCATCCCCTGTATCCTTGCAGGTGTAACCAACGGAGGAGTAGCTATAGCCATCAGCAACATACCTGCATTTAATTCTGCTGTAGTACTAACAGGTGTTATTGCCGGGATCTGCACCATCCTGGTAATATTGGCCTATTTGATAGTAACTGGAAAGCCGGTGATTGACAGAGCAAATTTAACCCCGGAGGACATCAAAACAGAAAGTCAGATGTCCTTAGTTACTGCTCTTTCTCCCTGGCTGATACTAATATCAATACTGTTGATTATTAATTTCTACCAGCCGCTTTTAACCTATCTGTTTAAAACCCTCTCCATGCCAGTCTCCATAATTCCCGGACAGGTTATTAAAACCAGGATGCTCTGGAACGCATATACATGGGTGTTTGTTAGCACATTTCTTGCGGCACTGTTTATCCGCACTTCTCGTGCCACCATCAAGGAAATTTGGACTAAATGGGCACAGCGAGCACCCCGCCCAACAATAGCGGCGGCGGTATTTTTTGCAATTGCATTTGTAATGAATAACTCGGGAATGCAAATCACCGGGGGTACATGGCAGGTATCTGACCCCGGAGTAAATATGATTGCTGTTTTAGCCCAGGCATCTACAAACACTTTCGGTACGTTTTATCCGTTTATAAGCAGCTTTTTAGGCCTTTTTGGAGGGTTTGTAAGCGGAAGCGAGGCTTCCACCATTGCAATGTTTACAAAATATCACATTTTAACCTCGAAAATTCTTAACGTAGACGCTCTGGTTGTTATAGCTGCTACTGCCATCGGTGGCGGGCTGGCAAGTGTAATCTCTCCTGCTAAATTACAAAACGCTGCCGCTACTATTGATGCCGTTGGAATGGAAAGTCAAGTTATTAAAACTACATTCATAATCTCCCTTCTTCTTACTACAGTTTCAGGTTTTATGGCTATGCTGATTATTTAAAAAATTATTTAAGGTTAATCCATGTACCGCCAGGACACACTGTCAAGATCAACTCCTATGGCTTCCACTACACTAAGACCGGCCTGCAGCCGGTCTTTAGTGTACCTTCACGTCATTTGATCCACATATATAGATTATCGTTATAAGTTTTAATTTACCATTACCCTGGTTGATCCTCTGTGAAAATTACTGGTCCACCAAACCATCCACCCGAATGACAAAAAGCTTCGGGTCATCTCCTTAAAATCAAATACTTTTTTTCACTACTTAAAGAATGGCTAATTTATTAATATGCTAAGATTTAGAGTTATCCTTCTAAGCTCTTCTGACATATTTTTTATTAAATTTTTATCCCTACAAAAGTGTCCAAGGAGGTAGTATTATATTTCTCAAAGGTAATGACAATTATTTCACAAATCAATCCGGCCAGGTAGATGTGTGACAAAATGAAGCATTGTCAAGGAGGTGGTGACAAAACCACTTAAAGGGGGTGAAA
This sequence comes from Peptococcaceae bacterium BICA1-7, assembly GCA_000802095.1. Lineage (GTDB taxonomy): Bacteria > Bacillota > Desulfotomaculia > Desulfotomaculales > Desulfocucumaceae > BRHc4a. The sequence goes on from JUEB01000009.1 coordinate 16,498, forward strand.
TCATCTGTTTTTTAGAATAGTAAACGCCAGTTACAAAAAAAGGGAATATGTATATTTAAAACTTCTGGAAAGCCACAGGGAAGGGGGAAAAATTAAGCACCGGCAGTTGGTCAACCTTTCAGAAGGCATTCAACTGCGGGCAGACAGTGTTAAACCCCTTTATGAGGAACTTAACCAGACCCTTTTATTATTAAAAACTTTTAATGAACTGGCTCCCCCATCTTACAGATACCTGAAAGCATCTTATATAATGGCACTGGAAAATGCATTTAAAGTGGCACTGCGCTGCCGGGAACAAGACTTGAGGGAAATAATGGTCCGGGACGGGAAAAGAAAACATACAAAGGCTTACGACGAGAGTATATTCAATGACACCCTTCAGAAAGAATCTCTATATCGTGGAAAGTCTCAGGGCATAATCTGCTGGCTGGAAAACATGAACCTTTATGTATTGGATGGTAAAGGGTTTCCACTCAGAATCATCCAAAGGCATGTAACTGAGGGAGAGGATATTGCGGAATACCTTTTAAAGCTTAGAATCAGTGATAAAAGACCGGACTTTTTTTAGGAATTGCATGTGAATTACTATACAATGCTTTCCACCGTATGACCTCAGGGAAAAAAAGCAATGGCTATACCATAAAGGAGATTTTTGTATACCGGCAATTAATGGATTGGTCCGGCAAAGCCTCTTTCAACTTTAACAAGATACTGATCCAGGGAAAGGATTCGTGCTTTAATGATGAAAGAGTATTTGTTGGACTGACTGCATTAAACAGCCTCAAGGATCAAATTGATTATGTCAACGGGCGCATCAATTCGATGACCGGAGGCATTTCCATGCCGGAAAAAGATCTAAATTGCACATACTTCATGTCCTACTTATTCAAAAAAATATTTGATGACATCAGGATTACTCATAATATTTAAGCTCTCATTTATCAAAAGAGAGGAGATGTTACTATGACTCTTGATAAAAAGAATGTATTCTTTTTGCTCTTGGGGATTGGGCTTTTACTATTATTCCACCTACTGCCCCCCTTTGCGCCTGCCGTTGACCCGGCCGGTAAATCCTTTGCCCTTTCACCCGCCGGAAAATCGGCTATCGGACTGTTCCTGCTGGCAGGCGTCTGGTGGGTGTTTGAGGTTATACCCATCGGCGTTACAAGTATAGCGATAGGTGTGCTGCAGCCCCTTTTCATGATCAGGCCTGCCAAGGACGCCATGCGAGACTTCATGGACCCCACCGTTCTCTTCATTTTCGGATCTCTGCTGGTGGGCCTTACCTTTACAAAGGTCGGGCTTACAAAAAGGCTGGCTTATAAAATGCTCCTGGTGGTGGGTGAAAATACAAGGATGATACTCCTGGGATGCTTTGTAGTGACCGCCCTCCTCACCCATATTATGGCTCATACCGCGGTGGCCGCCACTGTAATCCCTATCTTCTTAACAATTCTAACACTTTATAATGAGGACGGAGGAAACCTCGACAAGCCCAACAAATTTGGCAAGGCACTCTTTATAGGTATGGCCTACACAGCCGGTGCCGGAAGCATATGCACACTGCTCGGAGGAGCCCGCAACCCCGCTGCCGTCGGATTCTTCAAGGAATTCACCGGTCAGGACATTTCCTTTATCGACTTCTCCCTGCATCTGGCGCCCATGGGCTGGTTAATTGTATTCCTGACCTGGCTCATGCTGCTGGTAATCTTTAAACCTGAAAAGAGCACTATCCCCGGTCTGCGTCAGAAGGCCTCCGACTTATACAAACAGCTGGGCCCCATGTCAAAGGAAGAAATATTTGTACTGATTGTTGTTGCATGCGGTTTGGGACTGCTTATAATGCAGGCGGTTGTACCGGACCTGAAAGGACTTGACCGCTCTATCCCACTGCTGCTGGCAGGACTTTTATTCTTCGCAACAGGTATACTGGACGTTCAGGATCTTGAAAAGAAAATACCGTGGAATATAGTTCTTCTCTTCAGCGGTGCCATGAGTATAGGCTTTGCCCTCTGGCAGACTGGTGCGGCCCAGTGGATGGCAATTCAATGGCTTTCCCTGCTGCAGGGTGCTCACTGGCTGTTCTTTGTGATTGGTGTCTCTATACTAGTAATCATAATGACTAACTTTATAATGAACGTTGCGGCGATAGCAATAACTTTGCCGGTGGCTCTTGTTATAGCCCAGTACCTGGGTGTAAACCCGCAGCTTATCCTGTACTGTGCCACAGCCGCCGCCGGACTGCCGATGCTCCTTCTGATAGGCGCGGCGCCTAATGCCATGGCCTACGAGTCTAAACAGTTCAGCACTGGTGAATTTTTCGCGGCAGGTATTCCCGGAACTATACTGGTGCTGGTGGTAATGACTATTTTCATATTCACCTACTGGCCTCTTATCGGCCTTACACCGCTGATTAAATAACAAGGAGGAGCATAAACTATGTCCGCACAAACTCAGGTCATATTCACCGGAGGCCTGTTCCTCCTTACCTACATCATGATTATGACGGAAAAAATTCACCGCACCGTGGTAGCGCTGGCCGGGGCCATCATAGTTATACTGGCTGGAGTGTTGAGCCAGGAAAAGGCAATTGCATATATTGATTTTAACACCATAGGGCTGCTGATCGGCATGATGGTAATTGTGGGAATCACCCGTCACACAGGTCTGTTCGAGTATATGGCCGTAAAGGCTGCCAGGATGTCCAAAGGGGAGCCCATGGCTTTAATGATTTCCCTAGCCACTATCACAGCCGTGACCTCCGCTTTACTTGACAATGTGACCACTGTACTTTTGATTGTGCCGGTCACCTTTGCCATAGCGGAAAAACTGCAAATTAACGTTATGCCCTTTCTTATTGCCGAGGTGGTAGCCTCAAACATAGGAGGTACCTCAACGCTTATCGGAGACCCGCCCAACATAATGATTGGGAGCGCAACGGGACTGGGATTTATGGACTTTGTGTTTGCCCTTGCCCCGGTAATAATTGTGGTTCACATAGCCACCATGATATGGCTTAGGATACTGTACAAAAAAGATATGGTGGCCAGGGAAGAATTTAAGAAAGAAATCATGGCTATGGATGCGGATAGACAGATAAAAGACCGTCCCCTTCTAAATAAGTGCCTGTTGGTAATCGGTATGACCGTTCTTGGATTCATACTGCACCAGCATTTGCACCTTGAGTCGGCCACCGTTGCCCTCGGTGGGGCTGTTTTACTCCTCTTGCTTACCAGGGATGATCCCGAGCATGCCCTGACAGCAGTGGAGTGGCCTGTCATATTTTTCTTCGCCGGGCTGTTCATGATAGTAGGGGCTCTTGAGCATGTAGGCATAATCGAGGCAGTAGCTAAAAAGTCACTGGAAATAACCGGTGGCGAAATAGTATCCACAGGACTTCTGATACTCTGGCTATCTGCGATATTGTCAGCCTTTATTGACAATATTCCCTTTGTGGCCACCATGATACCCCTTATACAGGACATGGGCCGGCTGGGCGCAATATCAGACCTTAATCCCCTCTGGTGGTCCCTTTCACTGGGAGCCTGCCTGGGGGGAAACGGCACTCTCATAGGAGCCTCGGCAAATGTTGTGGTAGCCGGCATGGCGGAGAAAAGGGGAGTTGTCATAACCTTCATCCACTTTACCAAGGTGGCCTTTCCAATGATGATAATGTCAGTCGCAATCTGTACTGTTTACCTTCTATTATTCTTTCTGAAATAATTAAAAATTAACTCCAACCCAAATACCCGGCATGATCGCCGGGTATTTTTATTCACTCAGGTGACAGCTTTCCAGGATCACAAAGGCCACCCTTTGTCAGAGGATGGCCCCATATATTAATTTAAAATACCGGCCCCGGCTAACTTTAGATAACTTTGGGCCAGGTAAAGGGAAAAGCCGCTGGAGTCTTTTTTATTTTTTAGGTTTACATAATTCAACTCGCTCTCCTGGAGGGCCATTTTTGATATGATGCCCATCTCAAAGCGCTTCTTGTCCCACTCGTAATATTTTTTGGCGTTCTCAAAATCCTTCAGGGATATTTTATATTCTTCCAGCTTTGTCCTGGTGTCTGCTATTAAATCCGCTATTGTTTTATTTAAATTAACCTTCTCATCCTCCAGCTGCAGCTCTTTCTCTTTTATGCCTATTTTTAAAAGCTGCTTTGTATAATAGTCATCCTCATCATCCACTTCGTCTTCGTTCCTGTCTATTTCTCTTTTTATTTCTTTTATGGCGTCATACTCCTGGAGGGCACTGGAGTATAATTGCTCCTGCGCCGGAATATCCTCCGCTATTTTCACCTCAAAGGGAGCAAGTTTTAGCTCAATGCCATATTCTCTGCCCATGATATCGTTTAGCTGTCCCTTTCTGCTCTTTATCTGGTTTTCCATTTCCAGTATGCTTTTATTCAGATTGACCAGATCCAGCTCCATTTGGCTTACCTTTAACTGACTGCTGCCCCCCAGTCCCAGCTTTCTTGTCTCCATGCCCAGCAGCTGTTTATTCAGCTCATATTCACTGTTTAACGCCTGCAGGGAGTTCTCCTGGTTTAATATGGCCGTGTAGAGCTCCTCAACTATATAATCCAGCTGCTTTCTGTAGTTTTCTTCCGCCTCAATCGAGTCATCATGATCATACTCGGCATCGTCAACGGTATCCCCCGACGACTCTACTTTGTCATACTGCGAGGACATCTGTTCTTCCAAAGCAGACATTTTAGCGCTTATTTCCGCTAAACCAGGATCCCCCGGGAGTAATGCAGCATACTGATCCTCTAACGCTTGATACTGTCTATATTTGGCGTTAAGATCAGAGCTGGCATTACTACTATCCTGCTCTGCCTTATACAGCTGGTATTGTGCCTTGTCCACATCAATATCATATTTTTTAAGGCTTCTGCTGTTTTCTTTGGCCAGTTTCCTGGCCTGCTCCAGTGTAATCACATTTTCATCCACCGGGCTTTCTTCAGCCGCATAGCACACGGTGAAACTCCCCAGCACCAGCAGCATAATCAATAATACAACTATCTTTTTACTCATTTTTATCACCTTTTTATTCATATCGTAAAGCTTCCAGAGGGCTCAGGTCGGCGGCCTTCATGGCTGGATAGAACCCGAAAAACACACCTGTAACTACCGAGAATATAAGCCCCAGCAGAACACCGCTTACCGAAGAAAGGGCCGGCAGCTCGAAGTACTTTAAAACGGGTATGGTAAGGAAGCCTGCAATAACCCCAATCACTCCGCCCGCCAGGCTTATAAAAACTGCTTCAATAAGAAACTGCTTCAGTATTTCCTGCTTTTTGGCCCCGATGGCCTTTAAGGTGCCAATTTCCCTGGTTCTTTCCTTTACGGTAACAAACATAACATTCATAATTCCTATGCCGCTTACTATCAGCACAATCACTGCCACGGCCAGGAGAAGCATCGACATTGTTCTGGCTGACTCCTGGGCTGCTACCAGCCTGCTTCCGGCATCCAGAATACGAAACTGTTCAGCTCCCCCCGCCCGGTGGTTTTCATTCAAACTGGCGGTAATGTCTTCAATGGCTGACTGAACAGCGTCTATATCCCTGGCCTGGGCTATAATGGTGGGGTTGGCCCTGGCTCCCAATAAAAATCTCTCACCGGCTGAATAGGGAACAAAGGCAGTGTCATCATAGCTGCCGCCGGACCCTGAGTCCCCCACCCGGTTATAAATGCCTACAACCTCAAACTTCCTGTTGTTTATGCTGATGCTGCGGCCCACTATTTCGGAGGGGCTGCCGTCGGTAAGGGTATTGGCAAGCTCCGCGCCAATTACCGCACACCTGTTTTTCTTGTTTTCATCTTCCTCGTCAAGGGCCCTGCCCTGCCCAACCACCAGGTTATTGCTTTCCTGGAAGCCCGGCTGAATTGCCGCGAACCCTGCAGAAGCTGAATAATTTTCATAATTTATATCCCCGTTGCCTCGCAAAAGGGGAAAAGCCTGGGCTATGTTCTGACTTTCCAGAAACAGCTGAGCGTCTTTTGCAGTAAGCGGGTCTGCCACCCTGCCCCTTTGAGCGGGCATAACCATTATGGTTCCTACATTAAGCCTGGAGTATTGCTCGTTTACCTGGGCCTCCCCGCCCTTTCCTATGGCCACCACCATAAAAATGGTGGCTGTACCCACTATGACTCCCAATGTGGTCAGAAAAGTGCGCACCTTGTTTTGGGAAATATTAATTAAAATCATTTTAAGCAGCTGCTTAAGCTTCATCCAATCACCTGCTTTTTGAGTATACTACAGTTTCATTTCCCCTGAGGCCCTCTTTTACCTCCACGTTGGTACCGTCAGTAAACCCTGCTTTTATTTGTATTTCTTCATTTTGACCCTTCTGGTCAAGCACCGTTACAGTCTGTATGCCGTTTACATTTTTGACGGCGTTGTACGGCACAATCAGGCAATTTGCAACTTCTTTTATAACAAAAGAAACTGAGCAGGTCATGCCGTCCTTAATCTCCGTTCCGGGGTCTTTTATATTTATTTCAACTGAATAATTCACCAGCCCGTTGGAGCTGTCGGCGGGCAGAGCATTTATTTTACTGACCTCGCCTGTGAATTTTTTATCCGGTATGGCCTCCACTGTTACATATACCTTTTGCCCCGCTTTGATCTGTCCTATATCGTATTCAATCACATTGGTTATAGCGTTTATCGAGTTGTTTTCATGAATTACCGCAAAGTCCTGCTCGTCTGTAACACTCTCCCCCACCTTGTTGGCCAGGCTCAAAACATATCCTGAGACCGGGGCGTATAATATAGTGTCTTCCAGATCTTCACTGGCCATTTTTAGCTGTAATTCATCCTGACTTATACCCTGAGCCTTTTTCAGCTGGTACTTCTCCTGAAGGTTCTTATACTCTATCTCCTTATTAGCCAGCTCCAGCTTTTTAAGTTTTAGCTCGTTGGCTGAATAAGCATCCGGGATGGCTTCCATCTCCAGGTATTGATCCCTGGTGCTCTCCAGGTCGGCCTCAGTGGTTTTTAATTTCAGCTCATCATCCAAAAGGCCGGTTAATTCCTGTTCCTGCCCATCCTGAAGCTTGGCCAGGGCCAGCTGATACTGGTCCTGGTAATCTCTGTCATCAAGCCTTGCTATAACCTCTCCCTTTTCTACCTGCTCTCCTTCAGCGGTGAGTATTTCGGAAATAGTGCCCTTAACTCCAAATCTTAAATTAACCTTGGAGAATGAAATAGTTCCATCGGAATCAAGTGCAACAATTATGTCATCCCTTCTTACATTTGTTTGTTCATAAACTGTCTGGGCACTTTTTTCAGCATTTTGTTTTTTAATCCAGATGCCTGTCCCGCCAGCCCCTATAACTGCTATGGCTACGGCAATGCAAAGTATTTTTTTATTCTTTAGCCCTTTAATTTTTGCTTTCCAGTCTTTAATTATTCTCATACAATTTACCATCCCGTATGTAGACTAGTTTTTTTACTCTTTCCGCCACCTCAACATCATGGGTAATAATCACTATGGTGTTTCCCTGTCTGTTAAGCTCTTCAAATATTACCATGGCATCCTCGCTGGACTTGCTGTCCAGGTTTCCGGTGGGCTCGTCCGCCAGCAGCAGCTCGGGGCTGCCTACAATGGCCCTGGCTATGGCCACCCTTTGCTGCTGACCGCCCGAGAGCTCATTGGGCTTGTGGCCCATTCTATCCGCCAGCCCCAAAAGGGTTAATTTTTCCCGTGCCAGTTCCATGGCCTCTTCCTCATCAATGCCGCGGTAGAGCAGGGGCAGCACTACATTTTGAAGGGCTGTCAATCTGGGCAGAAGGTTAAACTTCTGAAAAATAAACCCTATTTTTTTATTCCTTATATCTGCCAATTCATTTTCTGATGCCTTTAATACGTCCAGGCCATCCAGATAATACTTCCCCGAGGTGGGTATATCCAGACAGCCCAGTATATTCATCAGGGTGGACTTACCCGATCCGGAGGGGCCTAAAACCGCCATAAAGTCACTATGTAATACCCTTATGCTAACGTCATCCAGAACCTTAAGCTCTTCAGACCCGTTCTGGTATACCTTGACAATATTGCTTGCAGCTATAACACAGTTTGAGCTGTTAGTCATATTACCTGTTAGCCTCCTATGCCCTGCGGTCCCCCACCCATTCCCTGCGGTCCGCCACCCATTCCCTGCGGGTTGCCTGATCCGGCTCCCTGCCTGTTACCAGCGGCGCCGCCAGCACCTGTTAGCTGGACAAATGAAACCTCGCCATCTTTTTCCCAGACCCGTAAAATTGATTCCTTTTTAATATCCGTGAGACCTGCCTGTTTGGAGCTGGCTCCTCCGGCACCCCTTTGCATTGTTACTATGGGGGTTCCTACCGGTATGATAAAAGTCTGGGTTTCCTCGGTGAATTTCATAGCAAAGCCCCTGTTACCAGGAACTCCTGCTCCACCGGCCTGGTTTTGGGCCTGGGATTGATCCTGGGATTGGGGCTGGCTCCCTGCCGGCGCCTCTTTTGGAGCTGCTTGACTTTGATTAACTTCAGCCTTATATACGGTTACTTCATTTCCTACTATATCCTTAACCTTTCCTATAAAGGCCGGGCTTTCCCCGGGAAGGGCAACCGCCTGACTCTCCGTGGAAGCTGCGGCGTTCTGCTGCCCGGTGTTTTGGGTAGACTCCCGGCCGCAGCCAACAGCCGCTATTGCTGCAGCAGCAATAATAAACAGGCATACAGTCTTACTGAATCTCATCATGATCACCTCTCAATTGAAATAAAACTATACTGTATATGATAATTACCTTTAGTTAAAATGTGCGCTTACCCTTCTTCAGCCAGTGGAAGTGTCAGGCTAAAAGCAGTTCCCTCCCCGTCAGTATGAATTAAAGCAATATTTCCTCCATGGGCCTCAGCCAGCAGCCTGCTAATGGTAAGCCCCAGGCCCAGGCCCTGTTTTCCTGATTTGCCTCCAAACCCCCTGTAAAACCTCTCAAATATATAAGGCTGGTGACTGGGTGCAATTCCCTTTCCGTTATCGGCAATATCAATTATAATACTGCTTTTTTCCAGTAGCAGGGTTATTTTTATTATGGTGGCTGATGCCTTCCTGCTGTTGTTAAAAAAATTTAATAATATCTGTCGCAGCCTTCCGGCATCACCCTTTACCCAGACAGGCTCACCCGGGGTCAAAAGCTCAAACACTATTCCGGTGAACTCCGGGGAACACTCCATTTGCCTGGTCACCTCTTCGGCAAGGCTTTTGATATCAATTACATTCTTTTTGATAGGAGCCGCCCCGGCCTCAAAGGCGGAAAAGTCCAGTAGCTCGTCAACCATCTGCTGCAGCCTTTTTGATTCATTTAAAGTAATCCTTAAGAATTCATCTGCCTCGTCTCCTGTAACCACCCTGTCATGAACAGCCTGAACCATGCCCCGCACCGAGGTTATTGGGGTGCGCAGCTCGTGGGAGACACCGGCCAGCAGGTCGGTTCTCAGGCTCTCAAGCTGCTTTAGCTGCCGGGCCATGTTTCTAAAAGACGTGACCAGCTGCTGCAGCTCCTTTTCCTTTACATTATCAGGCAGTTCAGGATCATACCTGCCCCCGGCAATGCACTGCGCCGCCGCGGCTATTTCACGAAGGGGCCGGGTCAGCCTCCTGGACAGGTGATAGAGCACCAGCCAGCCTGCCAGGGTGATTATTCCTGTTAGCAGCGCCAGGGCCAGGTAGAGGCGGCGTGTCTCAAGCAGTATATTCCTGGCCGGCATACTTATGTATAATGCCCTTACCGCGACACCATCCTTAATAATAGGGACACCTACACGCAGCCAGGTTTGAGAGTCGATATAAAGCTTCTCACGCACTTTTTCGCCTGCCAGCACCTCCCCGTGCCGCGCTGAAAGCTTGTTGAGCGCCGGAGAGTCACGGCCGGGCCCTTTGTCCTTTATTAACGTCAGCACATTTCCCTGTGCATCCGCTACCTGTACCACATCAGTAATGCGGGGGCCGAATCTTGGCCTTTCCACTTCCTCATACCTCATCCTTTCACGGAAGGAGGTATTGTCCCCGGACCGGGTGTAGGAGTCAGACAGCTGCTCTGCCCTCATTTCAAGCAGATTGTATATGTGCTCATAGGTCCTTAATTGCATAGAGATGCCCGAGACTACAGCCAGTATTACCAGGCTTGCCAGCAGCACCAGCACATACCGGTGAGTCCAATAGGTAAGCATGGGCACAGTTTTTTGCCTGTTTTTCTGATCAGACACGCAGCAGATACCCCATTCCCCTGACGGTTACTATCTCACCATCACTATCGGGCCAGCCCAGCAGTGACTGCCTCAGGCGCTTTACCGCTACATCCACCGCCCGGTCTCCCCCATCATAGTCCAGCCCCCATACATTGTCCAGCAGCTGATCCCTGGTAAACACCATATTGGGATGGCGGGCCAGGAAAGCCAGCAGCTCCCAGTCCCGGGGAGCAAGATTGACCGGACTTCCGTTAATGGCTGCAGTCCGGGAGGTATAATCCACCTTGAGGCTACCGTACCTGATAATCTCAGGCTCCACCAGCCGGTCCGGCCTGCGCAGCACAGCCTTCACCCGGGCCACCACCTCATCGGGGTCAAAAGGCTTGGGAATATAGTCGTCCGCCCCCTGATCAAAGCCATAAAGCCTATCCTGCACAGCTCCGCGGGCTGTCAATATGATCACCGGGCAGCTGCTCTGACGGCGGATATAGTCCAGCACCGACCACCCGTCTCTCCCGGGCAGCATAAGATCCAGAAGCACCAGAGAGGGCTTCACCACTTTTAAGTTCTCCAGTGCCTCCTCCCCGTCCGGGGCAATGTGCACATTAAACCCTGCCCTTTCAAGATATACCTTGAGCAGAAGGGCAATTGGCCCTTCATCCTCTACCACCATGACAGTCTTCATAATCTTTCCCCCGGGTATTGAGATCTTCATTTAACTCCATTTGGCAGCTACCTTTTATATTAGCTTTTTATTGTGTCAGGAAAATGTCAGTGTATTATTATGCCAGTTGCAGGCAGTCAAAAATTAAAGTGCCGGGAGAATTTACTCCCGGCACTCCAAGTGACTCTTAATCACCGCACTCAAAATAGTTCTTTCTTATCCAGGCCTCAATTTCCCCGTCGATGTTGAATATGCCGTGCCTTACCCTGTCCGCCCCCTCTTTTTTTGCGGCGCTTAACAGCATTTCAGATGGAGGCTGCTGTTTAATTGTATTGCTCTCACAGCTGTACTTTTTTATTTTATATAAGGCTACTTTGGGCTCTCCCTCGTAAATGTCCAATACAAAGGCGAACTTTCCATCCTGACCCCGCTTGAATTCGTCCCCCACCCTGAAGTCCCAGGCTACCCTGCTCTCTATTTGCTTCCAGAGGCTCATCTCTCCCACTCCTTTAGTCATCCTTTTGACTTTATTCTATCTATAGTTTTAATTATAATCTTTTTTTATAAACCCTTCTTTTTTCCCGGAAAAACTCCTCCATGTATTGACCTGGAGTCATATATATTGTAAAAAGCGCCTGGATATTTTTTATCCAGTGTGTCCAGTACCTTTCCGGCATCCTTCCTTTTAAGGGTGACAAACAGAATCATCCTTTCTCCGTCCCTTCCCCGGCCTGTAACCGAGGTAACTCCAAATCCCTCTTCCCGCAGTGTGCAGCACAGTGATTCATGGCTGCAGGTATCGCAAAAAACCTGCAGGGTCATATAGCCCATGGCCAGCCTGGCGTCAATTAAACTGCCCACATAGTTCCCCGTGGCAAAGCCTCCGGCATAGGCTATTACTTTTATCGGGTCGGTAAGGCCTCCGGCCAACACCTGGCTTATAGCCACGAGAAAAATAACCACTTCTACAAATCCTATAGCAGCGGCAAGGAATCTACGGTCCCTGGTCAGCATAAGTATCCTTACAACATCCAGCGACATATCCACTACCCTGGCAAAAAATATAAAAAGATAACCTCCCACCAGGGGAAGTATTCCCTCCATTTTCATCCCCCTCACTAAAAAATGCATCTGTTCAGATGCATTTTTTTATTTGATGAATATCAATATGTATAATTCCATTAAAAAATGGCTAAATCCTTTTTACAAATATAAATTACTGCAACTCCTCCAGGTGATCCCTCAGTTCAACCAGGTGCCTCTTTTCCTCCTCCAGTAAAATGCTCAGCATACTCCTTACCGTCGGGGACTTTGACTGATTAAAAATACTCTGATAGAGAAGTATGGAGTCCTTCTCGGCCTGTACCCCGATGGCCAGCGCCTCCGCCGGTGACAGCGCTTCCCAGCTATCTTCAGACATCTTGTGAAAGACCGAGGTACTGATCAGGCTTTTCAGCAGCTTTCCCTCTTCTTCACCTATTTCCTCACCGGACGCAGCCTCAATGCCAAGCATTTTTTCAAAGGCTGCCTTGTGTTCCAGCTCTTCCCGGTACAGCTTTTGGAAAACACTCTTTATACTTTCGCTGCCGGCCCTCTCAGCCATGCGGGCATAGAACCCGGCGCCTTTCTCCTCATTGGACCTGGCGATATCAATAATATCGGACAGGGTAGCCTTTTTAGACATAACTAAAGCCCCCCTCAGGCACTATTTATAATCACACTGCTTCCCGGCCTTGTATTTAGCTTCAATAATCTCTTTGTAGGACTCCACCAGCTTTGCGGCGGTTGCCCTTGAGGAAAGGCCTGCTGCGTTCAGGCGGGCGGCCTCACTCATTTTATCCCTCAGTTCAGTGTTATTGAGAAGAAGTTCCAGCTTTTCTATAAATTCTTCCCTGGAGGGCTCCACCAGAAAGCCATCCTCCCCATCGGAAACCATCTCTTCAACACCGTAAGCCCTCACGGCCACCGACGGCACACCCGCCGCCTTGGCCTCACCCAGCACCAGTCCCTGGGTTTCGGTAACCGAGGCAAAAATAAAAAGGTAGGAGCTGCAGTAGTATTTTACAACCTCGTCCTTATCCACCGTTCCGGTAAATATAACATTATCGCCAACTCCCGATTCCCCTGCCCTTTTTTTCAGGGCTGACATCTCCGGCCCTCCCCCCACGATAACCAGTTTTGTATCGGGATAGCGGGGGTGTATGCTGGCAAAAACATCTATAATAAAGCCCATGTTTTTTTCCTTGCCCAGACGGCCTACACAGAGAAGCACCCTGGTATGATCGTCAAGGTTGTATTTCCGGTGCACCCACCTGGCATCCTGGCCCTCAAATTTTTCCAGGTCTATTCCGGTGGGAATGGTCTTTATGGCCGCCTTGACACCATGTTTCCTCAGGTGTTCAGCTATTATTTCCGTAGGAGTTATCACCATATCACAGTCATTGCAAAACTCCCTGCAGTACCTCCTGGTTAATTCCCGTGCAATATCCTGACCGAAGGGTATATAGTGCACGTACAGGTCATAAAGGGTGTGGAAGGTAAACACCAGCGGCACATTATGCATCCTTGCATACCTCGCGCCCAGCCTGCCCAGAAGAAATGGAGAGTGGACATGTATAATATCAGGCTTAAGCTTTTTCAGGGCCGGCCTCAGCCTTAAGGAAAAGGGAATGGCCAGGGAGAATTCCCGGTTGGTGGGAGCCGGTACCGAAGCAAACCTGAAAACCCTGGCGTCTTCACCATCATTTTTGTAGCTCGGTGCAAAAATATTTATCTCGTGGCCAAGGTTAGTAAGATCCCTGGTGAAAAGATCTATTGAATTAACCACACCACTGGTATAAGGTCTGTAACTGTCAGTGAAAAGCCCTATTCTCATTTACTCCTCCGTATATAGTGGAAGTGTAAAGATATTATAACATGTTTTACCTGTCATTATATTTGTTTTGCCAATAAAAAGCAGCATAATTAATTCTCCAGCCCTCTTCCTTCCTGACCAATCCGAACACTCCCCTACCAAATTCATTATGACCGGTTTCCAGGTCATCTATACCAATCAGCGCCTCGGCCAGAGCCCTTTTACCATCGTCGTAAAGCACCACCATGTCTACCAGCCTGGACTGACAGTACCAATCAGTGGGCTGCTCAATGAATTTCCAGGACTGTTCGGTAAGGTCCTCCAGAAGGTATCCCTCAAAGTATCTGGATAGTACCAGGCGTACCTCCTCCCGGCTTTTTGACTTCATCCACGACTGGTCCTCCACACAACCTCTTACCACTTCTTTCTGATCGTATTTGCCAAGGGACATATATAGCGCCTCTTCGGTCTCGCTTATTCCGGTTCCCTCCACCGAAACCGAGACATTCATAAATAAAAAGACCAGAATAATGACTAAAAACAGTTTGAGCGGTTTCAAAAAGCACACCCCCATTTATTTCCATTATTCTGGCAGTGGGGTGCAATACCCTTGTCATATTTTGGTATATGCTTGTTCGCCTCTCATTTATTTATAGCGCCAATGCTGCCTTTTTCCTATTTTTACAGCAAAAAGACGCCCCTGCCGGACGGCTAAAAGCGCCTTTGAGATATGTTAATCATTTTGCCATACACAGATGTTTTTATTGTTTATATAAGCTATTTTCATAGAAAAGCGGCGGGCTATCCAGTGGCAGGTCCTGGGGCTATAAAAGCATATATGTGTGGAATCCTGTCTGTACCACCATGTTTTGAAAGGGCAATCACCATGAAAAAGTGTCATTATAGAAAGAAAGCCACCTTCATTCAATAGTCCCTTTAAAAAACCAAGAACGGACACTGGCTCTCTTAAGTGCTCGAAAACCTCTGTAGAGGTAATTATATCGTATCTTTTTTCCAGCAGGTTTAAATCATCATAGAAATACGGATCGTAAATATCCATCTGAATTCCCATAGCTGAAATCAGCTCACTAAGAACAGGGGCGCTCCCGCAGCCAAAGTCCAGTCCTCTTTTCAGACCGGACTTAAAAGGTCTGACCGCTTCATCGATAAACCGCTCAAACATTTTTACATATCCATCATTTTCATGGAAATTATTGTGTAAAGAATATCTTCTTTTTTCCTGCTCATGATCCAGTATATAAGCCTCGTCTATAAAAATCAGGTCGCAGTTGCGGCAGTGGTAATATTTAGGTGAGTCAACCCCATCAATGGTTTCACCTGCTGAATCACACAACCAGCATACCTTTTTCACCAAAAATGCTTCTCCTCCCCGTCATAGGCCGGATGTTCTTTTAAAGGCATGCTTTGCTCCTTTCAAGTGCGGCTGCTCTAAGAATTGTATATGTTTCTTTTTGTTTATTTCCCAGTTCAGGGACCATTCATTTCTAAACAAAACAACATAATAGTCATTATCGTCCACAACCACCATATTTTCTGAGCTGGAAAGGTCCCTGGGCACAACTTCCTCTCCAGCCACCCAGCGGGCAATGGTGAATGGAAGATTCTCCAATTCTATATCTACACCGTATTCATGGATTAGCCTGTATTTAATCACATCAAATTGAAGAACTCCCACCGCGCCTAGAATTGGAGCCTCCACACCGGCGTCCGGATCGCGGAATCTTTGTACAGCCCCTTCCTCAGTGAGCTCCTCTATACCCTTGATGAACTGTTTTCTCTTCATGGCGTCCCGTAGTCTGACCCTGGCAAAAAATTCTGGCTGGAACCGGGGAATATCCTCAAAAGTGAAGTTGCTTACTTCTGTTAATGTATCTCCTATGCGAAAAAGGCCCGAATCAAACAGGCCTATAATATCACCTGGATAGGCTTCATCAACTATTGAGCAGTCCTGCGCCATAAATTGTTTTGATTGTGACAGACGGACAATTTTTCCGGTGGGAACATGTTTGACTACCATACCCCGCCTGAAAAAGCCCGTGCATATTCTTACAAAAGCTATTCTGTCACGGTGGGCGGGATTCATGTTGGCCTGAATCTTAAAAACAAAACCTGAAAACTCTTCCAAATCCGGCTTTATTATTCCTGCTGATGTTTTTATATCACCCGGCGTGGGGGCCAGCTCAACAAAGGAATCTAAAAAGTAGCCCAGACCAAAATTTGTGAGGGCACTTCCGAAATATACCGGTGTCAGCTTACCTTTTGCTATCAAATCAATATCAAACCTGTATCCGGCCATATCCAGCAATTCAATATCCTCTTTAAGCTTCTTATATAAGGGTGGGCTTATTGCTTCAGCAAGCCCGGGGTCCGTTATATCTCCGCTTCTGGTGGGGATTATGGTCTGTCCGTGTCCTTTGCCGGAATAAAGCTCAATTTCTGAATTAACCCGGTCATATATTCCGGTAAACTCGCTCCCCATGCCAATTGGCCAATTCATGGGGTACGCGTTTATTCCCAGAATCTTTTCTATTTCGTCCAATAGCTCAAGGGGTTCCTTTCCATGTCTATCCAGCTTGTTTACAAAAGTAAAAATAGGAATTCCCCTGTCTCTGCAAACCTGAAACAATTTTTTTGTCTGAGCCTCTATGCCCTTGGCCGAGTCAATAACCATAACGGCGCTGTCAGCGGCAATTAAGGTGCGGTACGTGTCTTCACTGAAATCCTGGTGCCCCGGTGTATCAAGAATATTTATTTTTTTCCCCCTATATTCGAACTGGAGCACACTTGAGGTTATTGAAATCCCCCTTTGCTTCTCCAGTTCCATCCAGTCGGAGATGGCATATTGCTTTGATTTGCGTGACTTTACAGTTCCGGCAAGACGCACAGCGCCTCCATATAATAAAAATTTTTCTGTAAGTGTTGTTTTACCGGCATCCGGGTGTGAAATTATAGCAAAGGTTCTTCTTTTTTTTATACTATCCATTAGCTTAACTGATCCCATAAAGAATACCTCCAGGAATTTTGCAGTAATTTTATAGTAGATAATATTTATATAGTTGAATTTTTTTCATGGCATATCTTTAATATAAGATTCGAACCAAACTCTTCATTATTGGGAATGGTAATAATAATATTTTCATCATAGGACGTCACTATTATTCCTGACGCCGGGAATCTTAAAGTGCGGATATCCGTGGTAATGCTTACCTGTCTGCCAATATACTTTGAGTCTTTTATTGTTGAAACAATCCTTTCCTCACTATAAGTTCCTATAGAAGAAGAATTAATCTTAATTTCTATAGAAAGTCCTTTCAGTGCGCCGATTATTTCTTTTAACAGTATTGTATCTCCGGGCTCAGCTATTCTCCTGTTAAGATTATCCTTTACAAGCTCATGAAGTTTATTATACATATCCTACCCCCTTAAGAATCTCCCCATCCAGCCAATTATAATGATTTGTCTATTGTCGGAGCTTTGATATCACTGAGTTGTAGTTGGGCATTCCTGTATGATAGGAAGAATAACGGGACTGCGCCCCGTTATTTTAAATAAAAAGGATGACAGTGACTTGGTTATGATACCTTTGACGCTTGAGTGGCTTTTAAATCTGGCGGAGTTAAGCTTTGCCAGTTCTTTGGTAACAATCATTTTAGCATCATCAATTAGCTCCATACTATCACGTATATATACAAATCCTCTTGATATTATCTCAGGCCCCGCAAGAAGCATGCCTGTTTGCTTATCCACCCACAATATTACAATAATTACTCCCTCAGTGGATAAAGCCTGCCTGTCCTGCAAAACAACATTACCTACATCTCCTATGCCAAGGCCGTCCACCAATACATCTCCGGAAGGCACAGTACCCTCCAGCGCAATTTTATTTTTATAAAGAACCCAACGTTCTCCAACCTCGGCTCTTATTACATTTTTATCAGGAATGTCCATATCAACCGCCAGTTTGGAGAATTTGACTTTATGCCTGTACTCACCATGGAAAGGCATTATATATTTTGGCTTTAAAATGTTTATTACCGTTTTTATTTCTTCCTGAGAGGCATGTCCGGATACATGTACCATCCCGTCAACCTTATATATTACTTCCGCGCCAAGCTGAAACAGATTATCTATAGTTCTTGCCACAAGACGTTCATTTCCTGGTATGGGATTGGCAGAAATAACAATAGTGTCGCCCGGCTTAATCTGCACCTGCCTGTGTGTTCTCTGGGACATTCTTGTGAGAGCTGCCATTGGCTCTCCCTGGCTGCCGGTAGTAATGATGACAACTTTCCCGGGAGATAATTTTTTTGTTTCGTCCAGTTCGATCAGTGTGCCTTCCGGTATGTTTAAATACCCCAAACTGGAGGCAACATCAACCACATTGATCATGCTCCTGCCCACCAGCGCCACTTTACGCCCAAATGTTGAGGCCGCGTTGATTATTTGCTGGAGTCTGTGTACATTGGAGGCAAAGGTTGTAACAATAATACGGTTTTTCACATTGCCAAAAATGTTCATGAGTGTTTTACCCACAGCCTTTTCCGAAGGGGTATAGCCCTGTCTTTCCACATTGGTTGAATCACATATAAAAAGCAAGACACCCCGGTCACCATAACTGGATAATTTGTTAAATTCCATTACCTTTCCGTCAACGGGAGTCTGATCTATTTTAAAGTCACCGGAGTGAACTACCAGTCCTGCCGGTGAATTAATGGCCAGTCCAACTCCATCGGGGATGCTATGGTTGACCCGGAAAAAATCAACCTTAAAGCAGCCCAGATGCAATGTTTCATTGGTAGAAATTGTATTTAATGATGATTTCCTTTTTGTATGGCACCACTCCATTACCTTTCTTTCTGCAAGTCCCACTGTTAAAGGTGTGCCATATACGGGCACATCTATTTCGTTTAATATAAACGGCAAACCCCCTATATGATCTTCATGCCCGTGAGTGAGTATGATACCCCTTATTTTTTCTCTATTCTTTTTCAAATAGGTTATGTTTGGTATCACCAGGTCTACGCCGGTCAACTCCTCGGTAGGAAATTTGACCCCTGCGTCGATAACTATAATATCGTCATTACACTCCAGCACCAGGGTATTTTTGCCAATCTCCGCTATACCTCCAAGAGGTATTACACTCAAAGCATTCCTTTTATTCATCACACTAAAACCTTTCACCACATTTTTGCTTTTCTATAAAGTCCTTAAGGTCCTCTCTTTTTACCCTCCAGCCGCGGCCCACTTTAAATGCCGGTATTCTGCCCTCCTGAACCAGCCTGTATGTTGTAACCTCACTTATCTGTAAATATTTAGCCACCTGGGAAATAGTCATTATTTCATTTTTATCAGGCATATTGGACACTCCTTTTTCCGCCAGCTTTCAGGCAATCCTGTATAAATCTGATTAATACAGATAAATAGTGATTAAATAATTATAGATGATTTTATTTTTTATATCAAATTTATATAAAATAAGGTTATATATAATTATTATTTAATATTAAACAATAAACTGTTTTAGATTTCTTTACTGCACATTAAAAATGAGGTCACACAGTGTGACCTCATGAAATACCCCAACGGTATTTCCAAAATTCTGGATTCTGACTCCTGACTTCTGTATTCCGACCGGGGGTAATACCTATTAGTAGTATTTTTAAAGTCCCCTCATACTCTCCGGTTTTAGCCTGTACCGGTTGGGATTTTCCACCACGTCGGCCAGCAGGCCGGCCAGCTTATCCCGGTCCTGAGGCAGTGTCCCCCTCAGGGGGAGATAGTTGGAGGCATGGTTGCACCTGAATAGGCAGCTTTCGCTCATATCCAGCCTCTCCACCAGCCATTTAAGCTCCTGAAGGTTTTCCAGCGGGTCCAGTAGCTGGAATTCACCCTTTTTCATTTTACTGTAAAGCGCTGTGTTGGGAGTTGGAGTAAGGGTAAGCGCCCCTACATAGTCAGGTTGCATACTGTTTAGCACTGCTGCTGTATCCACTGCATTTTCCAGTGATTTGTCCTTCCCGCCAAGGCCTGTCAAAACGGTGACAGAGAGCTCAAAGCCGGCTTCTTTTGCCCTGCGGCCTGCCTCCACCATTTCATCAGGGCTTACACCCTTATTAACCTCCTCTAGTATGCTGGCGCTACCGGATTCCACCCCCAGATATAAAAGCTTAAGCCCTGATTCCCTTATCCTTTTAAGCTCTTCCAGTGACTTTCCCAGCAGGTCCCGGGGCCCGGCGTAGGAGGTTACTCTTTTCAGGTCCGGAAATGATTGGTACAGTCTTCCAAGAAGGTTCTCCAGCATTTCTGTTTCCAGGGCCAGAGCATTTCCGTCGGCCAGAAAAATTCTTTCCACTCCCTCGGGAAAAGCCGCAGCCTCATTTATATCCTTTTCAATCTCCGGCCACTCCCTGACCCTGAACTTTTTCATTTTATACATACCGCAAAAGGTGCAGGCATTATGGGAGCATCCCAGGGTAACCTGCAGTATGAGGCTGAAGGCCTCGCTGGGAGGCCTGAAAAGAGGCATGTCGTATTTCATCCTAATCACCCCGCTGTCTATTCACCCATCTCTTTTTTCGAACAGGGAAGGCATAGAGTTACCCCTGCCTGCTTAACAGTTCTGGTCTCCATAGCCGGCTCACCGCACCTGTCGCAGGTCACTGACCGGCGTATTACGGCCCTGTCCGGTATTTTTATATCCACAAAGGCCAGATTGAAACAATCTTCCCCTGACTCCAGTATATTCTTTATATGCTTTTCCTGTAACGCCTCATATTCCTTTTGCTCGGACTGTGAAGCGCTTCCTGAGCCAACGGCCCCGCGCAGCCTGCTGAGCTCCGGGTTATGAAAGGCCATGTGCCTTACTGTTATCCTTACTGCCTTTTGCCTGGCTCTGGAGGCGATGGTGTATACCTGCTTGCCATGGTCCAGAAAGAAGAAATTCCCCTTGCCAAAGGTGCAGCCTGTGAGCACCTGCAGGGCGTCGGTCCCACAGGCGTCATTTTCCACAATGGCCACCAGTTCCTCATCGGCTGATCTGGACACCCCCAGCCTGGCCATGGCCAACTGGGCCGACCTGAATCCAACAGCCAGCCCCGGACATGCATGACCGTGAAATTCTACTGCCTTTTCCCAACTTTTATCGTCCATAGGCATTACCCCTCCAATATAATCAGTCGCCGAAAGATATGCCCAGCTGCCTGGCAGCCCTGACCAGATCAATATCCAGGGGAACCTTTCTCTGCCCCTTGGCGGCCTCCTCCAGGGTAACAGTATCAATCTGCGTTCCCTTAAGGCACACCATATGGCCATAGCGCCCCTCCATCAGGAAGTTAACCGCCGCAGTGCCGTACCTGGTGGATAATATCCTGTCAAAGGCGGTGGGAGATCCCCCCCTCTGCAGGTGCCCCAGCACTGTAACCCTTGATTCTTTATCGGTTAAGTCCTCAATCTGCCGGGCCACTACCTGACCTATGCCCCCCAGTCTCACCGGGTCATAGCTGTTGTCAATCTTCTGCTGGATGACCACGTCCCCTCCTATGGGCCTTGCTCCCTCGGCCACCACAATAATGCTGAATCTCTTGTTTTGATTGCTGCGGTGGTTTATTTTCTTTGCCACACACTCAATATCATACTGTATTTCCGGCATAAGTATAACATCGGCCCCCCCGGCGATACCTGCCGACAGGGCGATCCACCCGGCATTGCGGCCCATAACCTCCAGCACCATGACCCTGTGGTGGGACTCAGCCGTGGTGTGCAGCTTGTCCAGTGCCTCGGTGGCTGTGGTAAGGGCTGTGTCGAAGCCAAAGGTCTGGTCGGTGGCATAAAGGTCATTATCAATAGTTTTAGGCACCCCAATGAGCTTCATGCCCTTTCCGTAAAGCTCATTGGCGATGGAGAGGCTCCCGTCCCCGCCGATCACCACCAGGGCGTCCACCTCATGAATGGCGGTGTTCTCAAATATTCTGTCCGAAACATCTACAAAAACCTTTTCCCCATTCCTTTCTATGGGATAGTAAAAGGGATTGTCCCGGTTGGTTGTGCCCAGTATAGTGCCCCCCCTGGGCAGTATCCCGGCCACGTCATTCTCAGTAAGCTCCCTGGCCTGGTTTTTAATAAGGCCCCCGAACCCGTTCAAAAAGCCAACCACGCTCAGCTCATATTCCCTTATGGCAGACTTTACTACCGCCCTTATTACGGCATTCAGCCCGGGAGCGTCTCCGCCGCCGGTGAGAATTCCTATGCGCTTGACTTCCTTTTTCTTCGGCATATGTCTTCCTCCCAACCTATTTTTTATTCTTTACCATAAAGTCATTTATAAGAGAGTTAACAGCGGCAGGCCTCTCCAGCATAGTCATATGGCCCGAGTCCTCCACCACCTCAAATACCGCATTATTAAGATGGTCCCCCAGGTATTGGCCATACTTAACCGGGGTCATCAAATCTTTCTCACCGGTTATAACAATTGCAGGCAATTCTATTTCCCCAAGTCTTTTGCTAACGTCAAATCTGTCACAGGCTGTCAGGTCCGAGTAAAACACAGCCGATCCGGTCTTTCCCATATCCTCCCCGGCAGCCTTTAAAACAGCTTCAGGAGTGTCCTGTCTATACAAGAAAGATGTAAAGTTTTCCGGAACATTTCCCTCTCTGAAGGACTCAAGTATAGAGGGCAGCACCCTTAGTCTCGATCCGGTGCCGATCAGTATAAGTCCCGCCAGCATATCGGGATCGCTCAGGGCAAAGTCAAGGGTAACAGCCCCGCCCATGGAGTGCCCCGCCAGAAAGAACGGGATTCCCAAAACCCTTTCCGCAAAAGAATAGACAAACTCACGGTAGTCCTCTATAGTGTCACAGGGCTTACCTCCTGACAGCCCGTGCCCGGGAAGATCCACAGCCAGGGTCAGAAAGTCTCGGCCCAGTGCGGCCACCTGATGGTGCCAGTGCTGGCAGCTTCCTCCTGATCCGTGGATAAAAACAACAGCCTGCCCGGGAGATTCGGGCATATTGGCCAAGTAGTGATATTTCAGGCCATTAAAGGTTACATAGGGCATATTATGCTTACCCTCCTCCACCATGGTCATTATTTTTACATTATCGCATTATTATTGAATTTTATCAAAATATTATAGTGTTTAAAATAGCTAATTAGCCGTCAGCTTTCAGCTATCAGTATTCAGCAATAAGCGTTCAGACAACACCCGGCAAATAAACTGACGGCTGATAGCTGACGGCGATAATAAAAAAACCGGCGCCAGACCGGTTTTTTTATTAATTATATTATTGTTTAATGATCAGAATGAGCGTCGTGCCCGCAGGCCGCCCCTTTTTTTATTGTATCTCCGTATTTTTTGGTCCACATACCCATCAGAGCGTATGCTACAGCCAGCATTCCCACAGTTGTGATCAGCCCGAAAATAAGTCCCTGCCATAATGTCTCAAAAAACATACTGCATCTCCTCCCAAACCCACTGTCTCCTGGCGTAAGACAGTAGGTTTTTGTTTTTTTATTCCGCTGCCCGGCGGCTTAACTCATCCAGTGTTTCCTTCAGCTTTTTATTGGACTCTCCATAGCCGGCCCAATCACCGGCTCTGAGCCTGTTCTGCCCCTCCTCGTATATCCTGTTGGCCTCGGCTGTAAGCCCCTTGACCGATTCTATCGTTGTTCCGGGCTGTGGCTCCTGTCCCTGGGGCTGCTGGCTCTGCTGGACGGTAGTGCCCTTGCCGAACATTTTATTAAGGGCCTCTTCAAGGGTGGGCTCCATTACAATCCTGTCCCCATGGGCCACTATAACCCTTCTCAGCTCGGGCATCCTGCTCTGCTCCGACTGCAGGTACAGGGGCTCCACATAAAGCAGTGAGTCCTTTATGGGAATAACCAGCAGGTTGCCCCTGTTTACCGAGGAGCCCTTCTGGCTCCACAGGGTGATTTGCTGTGAAATATAGGAATCCTGGTCTATCCTGGCCTCTATCTGCTGCGGCCCGTACACCAGCTCCTGTTTGGGGAATTCATACAGGAGAAGCTTTCCGTAGTTTTCTCCGTCTGATCGCCCGGCCAGCCAGGAGATCATATTGATTTTTTTATGGGGAGTAAAGGGCAGTATCTGAATATATTCGGACTTGCTCTCCCCGGGCAGCTTGACAATGGTATAATAAGGCTCCATGTTCTGCTGCTTGCCGGAAATAATCTCAGCCGGAAGGTTCCACTGGTCCTCCTTGTTGTAGAAAACAATGGGATCTTCCATATGATAGTTCAGGTACTTGTTGGCCTGGACCATAAACATGTCTGACGGGTACCTTATGTGGTTTCTCAGGCCCTCCGGCATATCTCCAAGGGGCTTGAACATGCCCGGGAATATGCTGCTGTAAGTTTTGATCAGCGGGTCCGAGTCATCGGCAATATAATAGTCCACCACTCCGGAGTAGGCGTCTACAACCACCTTGACAGAGTTTCTGATATAGTTCAAACCACCCTCAAAGGGCTCGGCGTAAGGATACATGCTGGTGGTGGTATAGGCGTCCCATATCCAGTACAGCTTGCCGCCCTCTATAACCATGTAGGGGTCGGCGTCATAGTTTAGGAAGCTGGCTATTTTGGGGACCCTCTGGGTAAGGCTGCGGTAATAAAGAACCTGGCTGTCTGAGATTACCTCACTGGAAAGCAGAAGTTTGTAGTCACCCAGAGACAGGGCGAACATTGCCCTTTTCAACAGTGATCCAACCTTCACCCCGTTGGTTCCCTGGTACATTGTGTACGCGTTTTCATCTCCCTTGGGGTAGTCAAACTCCTCTTCCCTGGCGTTCACTATTACATAATTATCGGTTGACTCGCCGAAATATATCTCCGGCCTCTCAACTTTTATGTCAGATGTGGTCACAGGAGGAATGTCCTTTATGGTCAACTGGGGAAGCCCTTCTGTAGTTACCTGGTTCACCGGGCTGGCCACAATCCCGTAGCCGTGTGTATACTTAAGCCTCTGGTTCACCCATGTTTTGGCGTTTTCAGGCAGCTGCTCCTGGTTTAGCTCCCTGGGTGAAAGCATTAGCTGCCGGTATTCCCCGTTTATAACGTACCTGTCCACATCAATGCTCTTCAGCTCGTAATAGGTTCTCATTTCCTGTATCTGGGCGTAAGTTTGCTGAAGGGGCCGGTAATCCCACAGCCTGATGTTTTCCACGGTATCCATATTATTCTTTATATCATCGGCAACAAGGGTCCTGCCGGCCGGAAACTCCTTCTTGACCACCTCGTCCAGGTTATAAGCCATTCTTGTGTATTTGATGCTGTTTTCTATATAGGGCGTTTCCTTGTTCAGCTCGTTGGGGACAACCACTATCTTCTGAATTATTACAGGATATATGCCCCCCACCAGCACGGATATTATAACCATGCTGGCTATTGAGTACAGCACCAGCCTGAATCGTTTCATAAATATATTGACCAGAATGATCACCGCTATCACTATGGACACCCAGAACAATATCTTGTAGGCCAGCAGGTTGGCATGAATATCAGTATAGGTGGGACCGTATACTATACCACCCGCCGAGTGCAGTATATTATACTGATCCAGCCGGTAGCCAAAGGCCCGGGCAAAAAAATACACCGCTGCCAGGGCTGACAGGTGAAAGCGGGCAGCGTCCGTTTTGAGAAAGCCCTTACCCTGATTCCCGTTGATGGTTTCAGCCACAAAATAGGCCGCCGCCACCCAGAAGGCGATCAGGAACAGCGCCCAGACAAAGAGCCTGTACAAAAATTCGTAAAAGGGAAGCTGGAATACATAAAACCCTATATCCTTCCCGAATATGGGGTCGGCAATGTTAAAGGGAGTGGGGTGCAGGAACTTCTGCAGCACCACCCAGTCCCCGGCCACGGCAGTGCCCACAAAGAAGGCCATCACCAGGCTGATCAGCAGATAAACAGCCAGTATGGGGCCGGACTTGGCGTACTTGCTGAATGGCGCCCTGTACATGCTTATAACATTGTCCTCATCCTCGATGACCCTGCTCATACTGGCTGCCTTCATTATCCTCGACCTGGTGGGCATGAGGTTGATGAAAAGCAGTATGAAAATAGCGACCCCCACTGCTATTTTAAGTCCTATTTCAGATAAAATTATAGTCAGGAATGTGCTCTGGTATTGTAAAGACCCAAACCACAGCCAATCGGTATAAAGGTTGGCGCCCCAGCGGGCCAGCATTAAAACTACCACTATGGCAGCAATTACTACAGTCAGAAACCTTTGCCTCATCTAACAACCTCCTGGTTTTATAATAAATTCCGACCTGACGGGGCAGACAGTGTTTACATCGGCTTGGGAACCTTTTGAGAGTTGTCCGATTCGCTCCTTATCTTGGCCTCGCATATCTGGCAGAAAACCACCGGCTTCTTTTGGGGAATATCGTCCTCATCATCGTAAGGATCAGGCTTGAATTCTTCCAATTCCACAACCCTGCCGCACATCATGCAGTGAATTTTCATCTCTCTACCTCCCCGGTTGGCTATTACTTTTCACTTAATTCGTCAGTTATCGCACAATATCCTTCCACCTGAGCCGGTGGTTGTTTTATTCTGGCTTTCTTCTTTTCAACTGACGTTCTTTTTATTTGAAGAATTTCCTTAGTTCCTCAGCCATTATTTCCGGCAGGTGCAGTGTCCAGGGGTCCTGGTGCAGCATCTGCATGTGGCTTATATCACTGCCCACCAGAGGAAACAGTGTATATCTGCCCACCAGCCTGGCGGTACAGCGGAAACCCTTGTCCTCGCTGCCGGCAAAGTAAAGGGCCATGTTAAAGGCCGGCAGGTTCACCGAGTCATAGTAGCTTATTACTTTCTTGAAGCCCTCAGCCAGTTCAGTAAGTATTTTTCTGTCTATATGGTGTATGGTGGAGCAGCCTCCCAGCATAGCGGTGACATCTCCCATGGCCAGCGGCGCAAAGGTGGCCAGCCACTCCACGGGGCCTGTGGACCCCAGGTACCGATCACCCTGCCTTTCAGCCTCCAGAAGATCATCCCAGTACACCGATCCGTTATTCTTATAATAGGCTCCCGCAGAGTCAATTACTTCCCTGTCCAGGTTGCCGGGCTCACTGCCGGAAATTACCTGCAGGTGCGGGTGAATAAGCGACCCCCCGGCATAGGGCATGTAGTTCCAGTTTATCGAGCAGTACCTTGCATTCTCCGGATCTTTTTCAGCTATCACCTGAAGGTAGCGGATCCCTGCCTCCATACTGTCCACCATGACCTCCACGGTTATATCCTCCATGGACAGGTAGTGGCTGGGGGTCATCACCACAACTCCGGTGTGAGTTTCATAGGGGTGCAGATTGGGCACCAGCAGAGACTGGCCCACCTGTATCCTCCCCCCGGGAATAAAGTCCTCCGGGAAACGGGGTGTGGCCTTATCCAGCACACCGGGGCAGAAGGGGCAAAACCTCTGCCTTGACTCCTCCACAAAGGGCGCCCAGTCATGCCTGGGGAAGGCAATTTTACGGAAAGGAAAAATCCTCACCAGCTTGCCTGTAAGCGGGTCGTACCTCTTCTGGCACTCCACCTGCCTCAGCTCAAAATTTCTTGTGGGGTCGTGATAAACAGAGCTGCTCACTTTATTGAGGAAATTTATCATAAAAATCCTCCTTCTAATTGTTCTCCTGATATTAAACACTCTAATTATTATAATTCATTATAACTGGTTGCCGCACCTTAAATTTTTAAGCCCCGCTCCAAATAAACTTTATTGGCCCCTCCATATTTTTGTGCTACAATAACTGACAAACCGGCCAGCTGTTACATATTAAACCAGCTTGACATACACTCCTATTCTGCTATAATTGATAGTGCGCCTGATTAAAAACCTCATAGGGGAGTAGCTCAATGGTAGAGTGGCGGTCTCCAAAACCGTAGGCTGCAGGTTCGAGTCCTGTCTCCCCTGCCAGAAATAAATGAAGCGTCTCAAGAGATTGAGACGCTTTTACTTTTCACTGAAAAATGTGTCCCCTGGCGTTTAGGGGACAGTTGAGGGACACTTTTTCGGGACAAGTCTTGACCATCTTCTAGTCCGGCAAGGTAAGCGTTTTCCAGATATAGACTCTCGGATAGACCGATCTGTCTTTCGTACTCCAAAAATAATAAGCGATGGGGGCCAAGTTGCTTCATTATTTTACGCCCGAGCTCAATTATCTTATCTGCACGTCTTGTGTATTCTTCATTTTTCCGGGTGTTCTTGTATGCAGCCCCATATATCCGCTTTTCTGTATCAGTCATTACTACTTTGCCTCCTTTGTAGCCCATCTATGTCTGCCCCTAACTTTTCGACAATGATGGCCAAGGTCTTTTGACGGGGAACCCTCCTACCCTGTTCAATGGCCGCAATATACCCACTACTTAGTCCTGTGACTTTGGCCAACTCCGCCTGAGTTAAGCCTTTTTCCCTCCGGAGTCTTGCAATTGCGATAGCTATATCCAATTATTGAGCTCCCTTTCAGTATATAACAAAGATGTGTCGAAACTGGGAAAATTAATGCTCTAGAATTGTACATCTCTTACATCAATATACGCTAATTTTATACAATATATATGGGTACACATATATATTTCGACATATATAGGAAATCAGACATACTGAAAGAACCTATTTTTCATGAAGAATAGGTTAAGGGAAATCATGTTAATCAAAAGGGTCACACAGGAACAGCTCTCAAAGAGAACCGGCATCCCGCAAAGCGATATAAGCAAAATAATCAACGGGGAAAAAGAGATATATCTCAGCACTGCAAAGCGGATAGCCAGAGCTTTGGGGAAAACAGTTGATTATATTTGGCCCGATTAAAAACAAAAAGCCCCCGCCATAATCGGCAAGGACTGCTACACATTTATAAAATACTTAACGGAAAATCCAACGAAACTTTAAAAACCCCGCCAAAAAGAAAAACCCGGTTTCCCGGGGTTATTTAGTTACCTTCTCTAATATTGTGGCTGTTATTATAGGCATCCCTGTTTTTGAATCCTTGCCGGAAAAAGTACCGTATATTTTTACTTCTTCACCCGCTTTGATGTCAAAAATCCGGGATAAGTTTTTTACTGAATACATACCATTGCCATTGCCTTCCTTCGTGCTAAGGGTAAACTCCCATCCATCTGGAGCAGGGGCGCTAATCCCTCCTTTTGCGTATACCCTTTTATCTTTATTTTTCTCGGGTGAGCTGTTCAGTTCAATAAAATTAGCTTGCGCTGCTTCTTTTTTTAGTTTAGCATCTAGTTCCGTCTGGGTTGGCTTGCTTGCCTCAGATGTCGTGGTCGGCTTCGGCTGTGGTGCGGGCGTTTGCTGAGCAACCGGAGTATTCCCGCAGGCTGTTAAAGCCAAAAGCAAAATAAGCATTAATACCATTCTTTTCATAGTAAAACCTCCTTCTTTTATAGTATTTTAATATCATACTCAATTAGTTAATATCCTCCATTAGTATGGTTTTTTCTCATCCCTCCCCCGCCCTCTCGCACTCTCCCTTCCCTCTCCCTTATCTTCGGTAATAAACCTTTAAAAATAAAGGCTTTCACCCCCTCCTCCATGCGTTAGGGCGTACCAACCCACGTATGAACGCACGTACCAACTGGCGTATGGACTTTAACCAAGAACCTGCAGGAAGGATTTAAGGGCCTTTACTACAGTGCCGATCACCAGCACAAAGCAGACAAGCGTGGTCACCATCTTGGCCTGGCTGCCCAACTGGGCATTACCCACGGCACTGGCTACCTGATTAATCCCCCACCCTACTACGGCCAGAAGAAGAATCTGCATCAGCACAAACCCAGCCCCGGAAGGGCCGAAGGTTGCCCCGGCCACAGCCCCCAGGGAGAATTTTTCCGGCACAACTGCAGCCGCAAACATCGGCATCCTGGCGATGGCAGCCGTCCAGAACTCCCGGTCCAGGGACTCAACCCTGCCGCACTTAACCCGCCACGCTATTATTACCGGCTTTCTCATTCAAACATTCCCCTTTCAATTTTTCTAAAAGACATATTTGAAACTCCAGGCCTGCGGCATTTTCTTTTTCCACCAAGCCCCGAATTATTCTTTCCCGGGGGGCCGCCGTGGTCACCGTCAGGATCCCCGGGAACCTGTCGGCCAGGTCCGCCCACCACCAGCCAGCATATTTCTCTGAGTCATAAAGGCTGTTATATTTGGCGACCTTATCAAAAAGGTTCCCTGACTCAGCCCGGTCCAACTCCACAAACCAGAACCGGAGTTTTCCCGTCACAGTATTCCGGATTGCACAGAACGCGTCAGCCTGCAGCACCCCGTAATCTTGTTCAGTGTCCCAGCGGTAAACCTCTTCCCAGGACTTCACGCTCCGGACCATCCAGACATACACCCAGTTCAGAGCCACCAGGTGATCCATCCGGCCATGTTTCTTCCCGGTGAAATAGATATAGGGGGATTCCGGCGCCGCCCTCCACCGCTTCAACCTCCCCCGGTCAAAAAGCACCTTCAGCCGCTCCTGGGCTTTCCTTCGGCCATGTTTCTGGCCGCTGAATATCAACACACTGACCTGCTCCGTATCTAAGGCCTGAAGCTTTTCTATGAGGCGGCATATCTCATTATCGCGGTGGTAGCCTCTTAACTGATTGGGTGACATCCCAGACGTTCACCTCCTGACCTTGCAAAAGTTTCTTGGCCTGCCGCAGGGGTAAGTGCATGGACTGAATCTCCTTCACGGTCACGCCGAACTTGTAGATGCCCCGGCCTTTTACCTCCGGCAGCTGGGCGGCCAGGGGGCAGTTCTCCCCTAAAATCATTCTGCTGCTGACCTCATCCGGCATGAGGTAGCACAGACGGGCTGCAAACATATCCCGGGTGTCATCCTTAAACAGCTGCACCCTTTTGCTGGGCCTCTGGGTGGCGGCCACCACACTGATACCGGTGGCCCTGGCCAGCCTCACAATCCGGTCAACAAGCCGGATTGTTTCCGGGTCGCTTATCTCGGCCACTTCGTCAATAACCAGGACGATAAAAGGCATATCCCCCTTGTAGTCCTGAATCTTCTCCACCCCGGCAGATTCCAGTATGTCAATCCTGCGTTCCATTTCTCGGTTCAAAGCACCGACGAGCTGCACGGCTTCTTTTTCATTTTTTGCTAGAGCCGTGTGGTTTTTCAGATACGAAAACTGCAGCCGCTTAAGGTCGATGATGGCCACCTTCGCCACCGGCAGCAGGGAGTGGATCAGTCCCAGTAGGTAATTAGATTTCCCGAATCCGGTCACCCCGGCCACCAGTAAGTGTGGAGCCTCGGCCAGGTCCAGGACCTCCAGAGCAGGGCTGTAGCCGATGGGCACCGGCAGGGCCATGCTCTGGTAGGGGGCAGAGTCCCACTGATAAGGATAGTGGTTTTCCAGGTGCCCAGCCCGGATATTGATATGGCAGTACCCGGCTACCTTCCGGATCTCGACAAACCCCCGGCAGGCATCCGCAAAATACTCTTGCCTGTTAAGCACCTCCCGGAAAGACACACCCGGGGGCAGGGTAAAAATCAGGTGCCAGCCCCCAGGGGTTTTCTTTTTGTGGGTCAGCTGGGGCCGTGGCTTGGGCTCCGGCCAGAGTGCGTCAACGGTATCGAGGACAGCTGCCGGTATCTCCTGCCCGGGGCGATGCCGCCACAGGTCCCGGAGGGATTTACCAACATCACTTAGATAGGCTTCCTCTTGCAATAGACCACCTTCTTTGTTGGATTTTGTAATGCAATATATGCCGAATGTTTTGTCCATTATCACTTTTGGATTGTGGTAATTTAGGGCAAAATAAAAAGCCCCGACTATTCATCAAGGCTCCACAGCTCCTCCACTTTTCTATTTACAGCCCGGGCTATCTTCAGAGCCAGCAACACCCCCGGACCAGAACCTTTCTTTATTTTAGTAAAGCTGTTTTCGTTTATCCCGCACTCCTGGGCCACTTGTCTCTGTGTCTTATTAACCTCGGCCAGGGCCACCCGGAAAACATGCTCATTAAACATACCATCACCTAATGGTATGTTCTACCATGTTAGCTTATTTCCTCCCACTTACCAAATACCCGCCCACAGGAACACCCATAAGTCACTACATCACCGTATTCGCCCTCCAGAATACTGAGGATTGATACCCGGCCCCCTTCTATCTCCGGAGTATAGATATGTGCCCCACAGTCCGGGCATGTGCCGGTCTGGGTGGTCTGCCTGGGCAGGAGCCTCACGCCGCCCTGGTTCCCCCGACAGACTATGCACTGCCGCAAAGAGAGCTTTGAGACGTTGTATTTATCAAGCATTACCTTCAGCACCCCGACCATCACATTCCGGGCCGCGGGGTTCCTGGAGAGCAGGAAACACTCCAGCGCTTTCTCCATAACAAAAAGGTCATCGGCCTTCGGGAAATCGTATATTTCACACATGGTATATTCCTCCTGTTAACCTATTTACCGCCAGTGTATTCAGCTATTCCCCAATGTGTTCTATTTTTGTCGGTAAATAAATATATTTTTATCGGGGTGATGTACGGTGATAGGTGAACGCATAAAGGCTATGTTGGAGTCCAGGGGAATGTCGCAGCGGGAACTGGCCCGGAGGATAGGGAAGCACCCATCAGAAATTAATGAGATAGTACAGGGGAAAAGAGATCCCGGGGTGGCATTGGTGGAAAAGATTGCGGAAGGACTGGGAGTGTCGCCGGCTGAACTGGTGGCAGAGCCGGAGAAGGAATTGAGTGTATGCCAACTCCTGGAGAGGGAGATCGGAGAGGTGGCCATGTGGGAATTGTTGGAGTGGGTAAGGAAAATAAAACGGGCTGGACCTTAATCCCATACCCTTTCCAGAACCCAGCCGGCTTTATCCTTCACCAGGTCATAAAGGCCCCCAGAACGAGCCTTCACCCGGAAGGTAGGCAGGTTGCTGTAGTGGTCGTAATAGTCACGTTTTACGAAAACCCTCTCGCAGCTGGCCACCTGCAACCACCGTCCCCGCCACTGGAATAAGACAAGGTCCTCTCCGTCAAGGCGAACCTCGACGGGCTGCTTATAAAGTTTGGACATAAAAACACCCCCGGTATCCCCGATTATAGAACGGGTGTTTGTGGATATCAAGATTATATCTTGGCATATTTTTTGGCATATTTTTTTGGCATATTTTTTGGCATATTTTCTTGACGTCGTTTCATGGTTCTGATACAATCTTCTTGGATACCAGAAATAGGAGGATTCGCCATTGACTCTCTCTTTAAATGAGGCTAAAAGGATTTTGGACCCAATACTTCCTAAATTATCGAAAAGCATCAATGCAGCTATTAACGATTATAAAAGGAATATTTTGCGTCTCGAATACTCTCGTAGAACAAGGGCAAGCATAATTAATGACCTGATGTGGCGTTATGCACAAGAAGCATTAATTGATGCTCCGGGAATCTTTTGGAGGCGTAAGGGAAATAGTCATTATCTTATTATTGAAGATAAGTTTAAGCTTAAATTCAAGATGTTAACAAAAAACCTAAGGAGCATGAACATCCCTACACAACAAGCTCTTGATTTTGTTTATCAAGAAAATGGGCAACTTGATTTTCCTGATAAACCCGCGCCTGTCACAAATATATTAGCAGGATATAAATGGAATGACCTACAAACTGATCACGATGGAGTATATATTGTCTGCCCATTCGGGACTCAGAATCTGTGGGCACTTGAGATAACCCAGGAAAAATCTAAAGAGGCAGAAATTGTTCCTATTCCCACTACGGAACGTAAACGCGTTGCGGTTAGGAAGGTTGAGGAAGATGTCAAAAATAAAGAATCTAAATGATAATGCTGTTTTTAATGCAATGATGCTAATCATCGCCCGAGAATCCCGTGGTTTAACCCAAAAAGAGCTATCAGAAAAAATAGGTGTGACTCAAGGTTGGCTTTCAAGAGTAGAGGGAGGCTTACGGTCTATTTCAGATGATGTCTTAGATAAGATATCAAGTATTCTTGATTATCCTATCGGCTTTTTCTATCAGACAGAAAGAATATATGGTTTAGGTGCAAGTGAGCTGTTTAATAGGAAACGCCAAGACATACCAGTAAAAAAACTTAATACTATATACTCTCAAATAAATATCAGAATAATACATTTGTCAAGAATGCTGCGTGGTGTAGATATTGGAGAGGTTAATTTTCCACACTTTGAATTGGCAGATTTTAATGGTAACATTGGAAATATTACTCAAGCAGTTAGAGCGATGTGGCATATCCCACAGGGACCGATAAATAATCTTACAGAAGTAATAGAGAATAATGGTGGGATAGTAATCCCCTTTGATTTTGGAACCACCCGTATAGATGCAACAAGCTTTTGTATACCCGGATTACCTCCTTTATTTTTCGTTAACATAAATATTCCTGGTGATAGATTGCGTTTCACGCTTTGCCACGAATTAGGCCATACAATAATGCACCAAAGGGATCTAAATCCTGATATGGAACGTCAGGCCGATACTTTTGCTGCTAATTTTTTGATGCCTGAAAAAGAAATTCGTCCATATTTAAGAGATCTTTCATTATCAAGACTGGCAGAATTAAAATTATACTGGAAGGTTTCCATGGCATCGATGTTAACAACTGCATCTAATATTGGAACGATAACTCCAGAAGAATCAAAATTATTATGGAAAAAAATGAGTATAAGAGGTTACAGAACTCACGAACCATTAGAATATGACATACCAGTAGAAATACCTACTTTATATCAAGAAATTATTGATGTTTACCGTAATGAAATGGGATATAGTTCATCAGAATTGAGTGATATGCTTAATCTTAACGAACATGAAGCAAGACATATGTACTTCAATAGTCGTAGGCAATTAAGAGTGATTAAATAATCCAGTACATATAAAAGGCCCCACCGTCAGGCAGGGCCTTTACTCACTTCTTTACCACCAGTTCTCTGGCCTGTTCGTATTTTTTCACATCTTCCTCCAGGTACAGCGGCAGGCTGTTGTCATGGACCCATATAACTGGCTCCGGAAAATCATTATGTCGGGCCTCCCAGTTGTTCACCACCTGCCTGGAGACCCCCCACCTTTGGGCCATGTCTGCCTTGGACATAAGCGGCGGCACCTTTACCTTTCGTCCCATCTTTTCCTCCTGAAGGCCAGTTTCCCTATTAACATAACAAACCAGAGCCCTACAGCCCCCAGGCCTACATACTTCAAAATGGAGAGTTCCCCAAAGTTCAAGTCAGACACCCAGGCAACAAACAGAATTATAAATAATAGATCCGTTGAATTTATTTTCTTCATATTTTTCAGGTGGATGTGATATACTATTTTTAAGTGGGGGAGGATTCCCTCCCCCGGGCACTTAGCGTCTTTTGGGACGCTTTTTCTTTTGGTGGTGCTCTTTTATTTCTAACCAAGTCTTTATTGCTCCGAGCACCGCGGCCACCGTGACCGCCACGTCTTTGATTATACTAACCACATCCACCCATTTCCTCACCTCCTTTATGTATTTATTATAACATAAACTGTTTACGGCGTAAACAGTTTATTAAAGATTTTTACTACTATTTTTAAATAAAAAACCCTCCGTTTAGGAGGGTTAAGAGGATTATGTCTATTGGTGGAGAATAGTTATGCCAATATGTCCCATTATTGATTTTGAATGGTTTTAGAGGGGGAAGGTAAAATTGACGGTACAGATCGGTAGAAATGACCCCTGCCATTGTGGAAGTGGTAAGAAATACAAAAAGTGTTGCTTAGAGAATGACGCAAACAAATCTACGTCAGATATCTATCCTGGTGATAATATCTGTGCTGTTTGTGGCAAACCCGTAAATATCGCTGAGAGCTTTGATTCACCTGACGCTGTAAAAGCAGATGGCCTGATTATTACTTCTGATGACGGGAAACGGCATTTCGTTCATTTAGAGAATTGTTTAGCTATTATGGAAAAAAGACTTGCTGAGAAATAAAAAAAACCCCCATGACAGGGGGCTCATTTCGTCATATATTCACTGGTCTCCAGACATACACACTTAAGATATTGATTTCTCAGGCGCTCCTCCTTCGCGCTCTCGGCCAGATTAATTAACTCCCGAAGATGGGAATAGTACCCTCACCCGCCCGCAGTCTTTACCTTGCCCCACTCCTCACCGAAAGAGTCTTTAGCATCCCTCAGCGCCGCCTCAATAAGCCCTTTAATCTCCTCCGGTGTAATGCTTACCCCCATCTGCTTTGCCCGGGCAGACATCCATTCTGTGGCTTCCTGCAGCTTGGCGGGGCCATGGACGTCTTTATAGACCTGTTCTACAAAGCGCACGGCCAGGGATGCCAGTTCCTTCTTTGTCTCCAGTTCCCGGGCCAGCTTGGCCACCTTCTCTGTGCCGAGCTTCCGCCTGACAAACTCTATTGCCAGGGCCACCAGTGCCGGAACTAGAACCGCAAGCGCATCCATGCCGATTTGTACCAATTGACTCCCCATGTAGACCTCCTTTTATTCGGGACGTAATACGTCCTCGTTTTCCCTGCATGGCCATCATCTCCAGAAGCAAAAATACTGCAGGGCCTCACGCTTGAACAAGTCAATGGCGGCCTTGCTCCGCTGTTTCAATGCCGGATCATGGCACAGGATCAGGTTGCCGTCCACCTTCCAGGGCAGGATATAGTGGCCACCCCGGGTAAAGTATCCCGGCCCCATGCTGGCCACCACCAGGGCGCCAGATTTAAGCGCCTCCACGGCATCAGCTACAAGGCTTGTCTGCTTAAACTTCAACCCAAATTTAGAGGCAATCCACCCGAAATACGCCCAGGCTGTCCCGCTATTTGCCGTCCTAAAACCTCCGTCAACAGCTAACTGGCAGGTCTGCACCGGAGTTATACCCCTATTGCGCCAGGTGGCCAGCACCATGGCCATACATGTGGGACCGCAGCCGGAGGAGCCTATTGTCTGCTGCTTGTTGCCTACCGACGTAAAAGGCACCCCGCGCCATCGGGGGTCTACCTGGGAATAATAGACCGGCTCCCCAGCCTCGTTTTGTTTGGCCTTCTCGCTGGTGAGGACCCCCCAGGTCTGTGGACCCGCAACCCCATCCGCCACTATTCCGTGTGCTGCCTGAAACTGTCTGACTGCCTTGTCTGTTGCGGGTCCGAAACTGCCGTCTACCCTGCCGCAATTAAAGCCCAGCTCATTCAACATTCCCTGGAGCATTGCAACAGCCTGGCCCTTACTGCCCCGCCTGACCGTTTGCATTTTTATCAGCATCCTTTCTTATAATCCTCGTAACCGAGGAATACACCCCGCTTACAGACATCGGGATAAGATTCATAAGGTCGAACTTGTCTTTCAAGGCCGCCGTGCCCCCGCTAATTGTGAGGGAAGTCAGCAGGTAGCCCTTCCACGTTTGATCAAAGTTAAAATTGAGATAGGCAAAGAAGTCAAAATCCCCCTGCCAACAAATTAGGTACCCGATCCCCACCACAATAACAAAAGCCGCCTCGTCAGCTATGCTGTTAGGTAACCACCTGAAACGGTCCAGAATCTTTTGTATAGGGCACTGAAACACCTTAAACAGGGCATCCACCAGGGGGGCCATAAATACCAGGGCAATCATGCCAACTATTAGCGGCACGAAAGGACTATCAAAAAAGCCCATGCTGTAACCGCCAATGCCTCCATAGTTTAAATATTGGTCCTCATTCATGGCCTCACCCCTTCACCAGCATAAACACAATGCCTAAAAGATTAAGGGCCACCATCCCGGTTGCCCCCATGAGTATATATTTGAGTCTGTTTACATCCTGCCGGGTCTCTTTAATGCTCCCATTCTGCGCGGCCTGCCATGCCTTCAAATTCTTCACCTCCGCTTTAACGGTTGCCAAATCCCTGACTATTTCCTCCGACTCCAACACCCCACCCCCTGGTATTAATTGGTTTGCCACCCCCTAATGGCAATGATAAACTGGTCTTGCAGGCACCGGGGCGCAATCCCGGGACCGCTTTACCCCCTGGTAGGCGGTCAGCCTGCTATAATTTTTGGATAAAGCACAACGCATAGTATGGTGGCCTGTTTTCGTGGGTTGCCCCGCCGCCAGTGTTCGTAGCTGATGCGGTGTGCGAGTGGCTGCCATCACTGGTGGTGGATCGACTATCCCAGGTTTGTCCGCCGTAGGTTCCGGTACCTGCTTGAGCATCGCCGGATGCTTTGCCGTCAATATACGTATGACTGTGACTGCCGTCAGAGCCTACAGTTATGGCATGTCCATGATACGGCATTTCGTTGATGGTTAGAGCGTGGGTTTTCTCGCCGCCTGTATCTCCCACCGCATACTCTCCGTCAGTACCCGCCCCCACCACAAACCTGTTACGCAGGTCCGGAGTCCCGTTTTGACCATTACACAGCGCCCACCCTGTCGGTATAGATACCTCGGTCCCCGACCACATGAGGATCACCCCGGAGGGTATAGCCGTGGGTGCAGGCTCCGCCACCACCTTGCCGATAATTACCCAGCTATGGCCGCACTGCTGCAGCACCACCCTGTCCCCCGCCGCTGGAACGTAACCTCCAATAAGTGGATAAGTCTTAGTTGTTGCAACTCCCTCGCCGTCAAAGATGACTGTTGCCGCCCCAGATACATAATCATCAGGGATTTTACCCAGCCTGGTGACGGCACTTTGCTGTCCGCCTGACAAGGTATTGATAAGCTCTTCCGGAGTAATCATATGGACACCACCCGCCTGATATTGTGTTTATGCCTCGCCCCCGGCCTCATTTCAAATTCCCAGGAAGTTTCTGAGTATTTTGCCGATATTCCCAGCCCCGAAAATACCAGCGTGAACACATCCGTATGAGAATGAAACGGCATTAACCCAGTTTCAAGGGTGACATGCTCATAGACTTGGCTTGCCTCAAAGGCTATCCGCTGCGCCCTGGCGTCCAGGGTGGCCTGGTCAACTGCCTCCTGATACTCCCGATAGTCTGTAATTGTGCGCCCCCGACTAACCGTGCTGGTGGGGCTGCTGGTATTGCTGTTAGTGTAGGTACTGACCATGGGCTCCCGCTCCAGCTCCGACACCACGAGTACCCACTTATTAGGCACTGCCCATAAATCGAGGCTTTGCTCCACCTCGGGAAATATAACGCTCTCGTCATCGTCTCTATATGTGTACTCTGATGCCCGGATTGATGGCGAGACATAAGGCTGGGCAATGGCATACCCGTTTTCGTCAAACCACAAGGAGCCGTAATTAATAGCCCCCAGGAGGTCGTTAATTATTTGCAGCTTGGCTGTTCCTGGTGCCCAATCTCTGGCGGCCGGCAATGTCTTACTGGTTAAAGTCAGGTTTTGGTGGATGATTCCGGCACCTGTTAAAACGGTCTTAACCGCCGTGATGTAATTGGTCCCGGCTGCCACCGTATAGCGGGTGTCCAGCTTGTCGTCAATCAGCACTTGTAACTGGTCGTAAGCCTCTACCTCCCGCCGAATCACCCCCGCGCTGTCCGTTTTTTTCGTGGGGCTGGTCAGCAGGAAAACCCCCTGCGGCCACTCTATCCAGTTTCCGTCGGACATCTTGAGGCGCACATAGGGCTTTATCCGGTCGGTCAGAAAATTGATGTCAACGTCCTGCTCCATTTCAAACTTGGCCGTCCGCTTTATGTCGGCCAGCGCAGTGTAATAAACGGAAGCGCCCAGGATATTACCCAGACGCTTCTTTAACTTATTGGTATTGTCTAAAAGCTCATACCGGAATGCAAAGGTGGCGTTTGGTCCGTGCAGCATGGCGCGGACCTGGGCCGCCATGTATCCTCCCTGGGCTATGGCCTGCATTTACACCACCTCACTATAGTCGATTTCCATGACTGTGATGGCCACCGTTTTAGCCCCATAAATCTCATCCTTTACTGGCAAAGAGGAGATAATGCCAAATACTTTCCGGCTGGCGCCATCTCTGTAACATATTGTCCCCTTTAACTTGACCAGGGCATCCAGGGCCTCATAATCCCCGGACCCGTTGACACATAGCAGAGTGGCGCTGGGGTTTTCAGTTTCCGCTTCGCCCCACCGGACGACCGGCCTTGCCCTCCCCGCAAACTGCAAAAACTCTGCCTCCGCCTGCCATCCATGGCCCCGTTCCTGACCGTCACGCTGATAATTATGCGCCGTCCCTGCCGGGCTGGCTACATCGTGGAGCCATATGCCGATCAGGGTTATGGACTCGCTCACCATGCCGCTGGTGCTGGATGTACCGTTGTCTGCATAGCTAACCACCCGGTAATCATAGGTAACGCCCGACTCCACTGTGTAGTCATCATATGTCCCATCATTGGCAAGGCCTATGACTATCCGGGTCCAGGTGCTTTCACTGTGTTTTTTACGGTACAGGTCGTTACTGGTGACCGTTGGCTCTGTCCCTTGTGGCGCCGGGTTGTTAATTGCTATATTAATGTATCCGGCTTGGTCTGTCATGGTCAAAATAGCCAGTGCCGGGGGTGTATAACTTACAGTAACTGCCTTTGTTGCCCAGTCACCCCAAAGGGTAGTGCTGTCCTGATATTTGACTTTGAGGATGTAACTTGCCCCGTTAACCAGGTCAATGCCGCAGGTAACAGCCATATTTATGCTTACGACTGGTCCGGTATCCCACACCACATTGCTAAGGCTGTCCAGTACTTGCACCTGATAGGCCGTTTGGTCTATACTGGTCCATGAAATAACCGGCCTTGCCACGGGTACGGGGTCGGGGGGCGCGTCAATAGTCAGTGTGGATGGTGCATCCGCTGCAGTAAATACAGCCTGCTGGGACCATGGGGAGACAAGGCCACCCTTGTCATAGCACCTAACTTTCCAAGTAATATCACCCGCTGGGAATGTCCCTGAATTAATGTCTCTGTACTCATTGGCACTGACTGCGCCGTTTATCTCGTTCCACGTGGTCCCGGCGTCACTGCTCCAGTGCAGGTCATATTTTGTTTGGTAATCGCCACTGTTCGGGTCGTTAAACTGCCAGGAAAGCCGATGGATAGTTGTCCGATCAATCATATCACTGGCGGGGTCTAAGTTGGTAGGGGCCTCCGGGGCTACGTTGTGCGTGACCGTGAAAACCCCGTCTGACTGGTCATATGCGCCATACCTGACACCGTCATAGGCCCGGATGCGGATCAGGCACTGGCTACCTTCCGTCACGCCGGAAAAGTCATGCTCGTATGATGTTGCCCCGGCTGTGGTCAGGGCCACAATATCAGTCCAGTTAGATCCATTATCCGGTGAATACTGAATGTGGTACTGTATAAGGTTCTGGGCTACCTCAGTTGATGTTGACGGGTTCCATGTAATTAAAAAGGTCGGGTCAATGTCTGTCTGAATCGACTCCCCGCCGTTGGGATCTGTGAGTACCGGAACCGTAGGCGGGGTTGAATAAATCACAGATAAATAGGGCTTGTTTGAAGCGTCCTCTGAGTCGTTAAAAACAGCCGATTGAGATCCGACACAACCGTCACAAACAAGTTTCCATCCGTAGTTGTTTATAGCACCGCTAACCATTCTCTGGACACTGCTGGCTAAATCTAGATATTCCCATCCAGTTGAAGATTCTATGTATTCGGTGTCAAGCTTTGTGCTGTCGTGTGATGGCGGTGGATAACTGGTCTCGTCCCACGTTGATGTGATTTCATAGGCAGCGACATCAGGCCCAGCCCAAGAATTGTTTACATAGAGGTATAGCTTAGCACTTGATATATCGGCATCTAAAGGTATACTCGAAAGGTCCAACCGTATGCCTGACGTTTCAAATGAACCCGAAATCCCAAGGCTATCATACACAGTCTCAGCATATGTGTTCCATTTGGCATCAATAACCGCAGTGTTGCCAGGGTTCAGTGTGACGGTAGTAGGGTCAACCCTCACCGGATAAACCGCCTCATCTGCCAGCCACCTGACATCAGGGGTAAAAACTATAGCCTGCCCGTCATAATCAACGCTGACCTTACCCTGCTGCCCTGCCCGGTCCACCATGTAGGGGGCC
This sequence comes from Peptococcaceae bacterium BICA1-7, assembly GCA_000802095.1. Taxonomy (GTDB): domain Bacteria; phylum Bacillota; class Desulfotomaculia; order Desulfotomaculales; family Desulfocucumaceae; genus BRHc4a. Next base: position 58,280 of record JUEB01000009.1, read on the forward strand.
GGGATTTTGCCAACCTCCTGGCCCTCGGCATAGAATACCGCCTCGTTGTTACCAATCCATACACTGCAGCCTGTCAACTCCACAGGAAAAGCAAAGCTCTCCGGGTGTCCCGGAGCTTTTAAAAGGATATCGCTCTTTATGCCCCGGTCAGTGTTGACATACTCCAGGTCAGTATTTTCCCACGCCTCGTTTATGGTGGCCCTGTTCGCGCTAATACCCGGCGCTCCCGGCAGGGTATAGTCAATATAAACCTGCTTTGCAAAGCCAAAACGGAGTCTGTTGTTATCGTAGAATCTCAGGTGGTGCTGTTGTTTTTTTGCCTTTTGCCCAAAGCCCGCTTCAAGCTCAAAAGCCGTGTCAACGGTCTGGAGTTCTCCGGTGTCCGGGTCCTCATAGTGCTGGTCGTGGATGGTAAGGACGGCCATAATCTTGCCGTTATCCAGCCGGTAGTGCTTTGCCTTTTTAGTCCGTAGACTCGTTAGTTCTTCAAGGATATTAGCCAACCGATACCACCACCTTCCCCATGCCCCGGGCTGTCTGTTTTATCCGGGAGAAAAAGTCCACAACATCACGCATTTCCTTTATGTCCCTGGCCGGGATTTCAACTTTTTCAATGTAGTAGTTGTCACCGCCAAATCTTCCCGCTTTTGAGAGTACGGCTTCAAATGTATCCTCCATCATCTGAACGGGGGTTATGATCTCCGGTCGAGCCGCAGCCGTTTCAGCTACCTCAAAAAGCCCCAATGTCGGCTTTGTGTATACACCACCAGTTGCATGGCCATGAACCACGTCCTCCCAGTTATCCCAGCCACCGGCTTCGTCTACGCCTACTTGCCCGTCACCATTGGCGTCCAGGTTGCCATTACCAGGCACAACTCCGCCAGGGGGTACTCCATCGGGCCAACCATCGTTATCATTGTCCGATAAATCCGGGCTGTGGCCTCCGCCACCACCATCGTAATCGCCGGGAACTATCCATCCTTCCGGGATGTCAGCAGGCCAATCGACATAGACGGGGATTACTACAGGATTTGCGGCTGCCTGTACCTTTAAGCCGTCAATCTCGGCCAAAACATCCGCACAGAGTTGGATGATTGTTTGCAGGACGGTTTGCATGGCTGAGGTAACTGTTCCGCCTCCAGCCTCGACACCACCAGCGAGACCTTCCGCAACTCCTTCGCCAAACCGATGCATAACCTGAGATGGGGAATGTATTTCAAGGGTATTCTGCACTGCCCCAATTGCATTATTAGCAAGATTAGCCGCTGAACCACTGACCAGCCCAGCGCCTGCATCCATGCCCTCGGAAAAGCCCTCCGCTGTCTCATAACCCTTAACTACAAATCCCGGCCTGGCATAGCCTAATTTAGCCATTACTGTGGTAAGCCAGGCATCAAAACTCCTGATATTATCATCAAAACCAGACTTTATTGCGTTGAACATAGACGAAAACATTGATTTAATTTCACCGGTTTCCCAGTCAACAGCATTGATATGTTCACTGGCTTGGGCCTGAGCCTCACCCACTACTTTTAAATGCATGTCCTGGGCCGCTTTTACCGTGTTATCCTTGACCGTAATAGCGGCAGCTATGAGTTTTTGAGCCTCGTCAGCACTTATGGCTCCTCTTTCATCGCGCTGCCTGATAATCTCCGCTATCGTTCTGTTGGCCGTTTCCTCGGCGGCTCTTATGGTCTCGTCCTTTATTTTTATACTGTTTGCCACAACCGCAGCGGCTTCCTGAGCAGTTATTTCTTCATGCTGCTGGGCCATGCGCTCAAGAATGATCTTTGACTCTACTTCACCCTGAGACAGTGCCCGTATACCTTCATTGACCATGGCCTGCTGGATTGCCACAATATCATTCTTTTCCTGTTCGGTTAAGGCGCGTCTTTCGCTGGCCGCAGCTTCAAGGATTTGCTTTATAGCTGCTTCACTGTTCTGTGTGGCCGAGATTTTAGCCTGGCCGGTCTCCTGTATTTTAGCCAGTATCTCAGCTTCATTCTGCTGAGTGAGAGCCCCACTCTCGGCAAAAAACTGGCGCATGGAGGCCAGGGATTCCTGGTTTTGCTGCTGCATAGCCGCTACGACCTGGTCCTTCATGCCGGTAAAGTTCTTTACAATACCATCAGCAGCCTCTTTTGACACAGCTTGGCCTGACCAGTTAAGCTGATTCAGCGCAGTAGTAGCTTGAGTATTCAAATCGAGAAAGGCCGTAACAGCTTTCTGTGTTGCTTCGCTTACCTTGCCTCCAAACAGATCAACCTGGACCGCATCCTCCGATAGCTTATAGGCAATCAATCCCAATGCTGCAACAGCAATACCGACAGGTCCAGTAAGAGCAGAAAGGGCTGTTCCCAAAGCACCAAAAGATATTCCGGACGTAGCCGCAGCTGCCCCTGCAGTCGTGGCAGCCCCTACCGACAGACCGAGCGCTCCGGTTAATGTTGTAAAGCCAGCTGTAATGGTGGGCAAAGAACCTATCAAAAGTAGTATTGGACCACTTATTAATGCAAATCCAGCCGCTACTGCACTGGCAACTGCAGCCGTTGTTTTCATCGACTCAGGTAATTGATTGAATCTGCTTATAACCTCAGATATGCCATCAGCAACTACCCTAATAGCCGGGGCCAATGCGGACCCTATACTGATAGCCGCACCTTCCAGGGAGGACGAAAGCTGATCCATACTACCCTTGAGGTTATCCTGCATTATCTTTGCTGTTTCAGCTGCGGCCCCTCCGCTGTTTTTTAACTTGCTTGTATAGTTTTCAAAAGCGACAGCGCCCTGCTCAATTAGGACCATCATCCCACTAACCGCTTCAGTCCCAAATATGGTGGCCAGGGTCTGAGCTTTCTGTGCTTCGGTCATGCCGGAAAGCTTGGTTTCAAACTGCCCAATGATGTCGCCCATGGGCCTCATCTTGCCACCGCTGTCGGTAATTGAAATACCAAGGCTATCAAGAGCCGCCGCCGCTTCTTTTGGCGGATCAATCAGGCGGAGCATAGCAGACCTTAGAGTGGTGCCGCTTTGCTCCCCCTTAATCCCCGCGTTACCCATTTCCACCATTGCGGCGCTGACTTCTTCCAGGGATATCCCCAAGGATGCGGCAACAGGGGCCGCGTATTTAAATCCATAGGCCATATCCTGTACGCCCAGGGCTGACATATTCGCAGCAGCAGCCAAGACATCGGCTACATGGCCGGCCTGGGATGCCTCAAGGCCGAAGGTGTTAAGGGCACTCCCCATAGTCTCGGCAACGAGGGCCATGTCCTCTCCGGACGCAGCAGCCGCAGCCAGTACCCCCGGCATTGCGGCAACAATATCATTGGAATTCATACCAGCAGCGGCTAATTCTTGCATGCCTCCTGCAGCTTGGGATGCCGAAAACTGTGTAGTACTGCCCAGTTCCAAGGCCTTCTGCCGAAGGGCATCAAACTCGTCACCCACTGCGCCGGAGAGGGCTGCAACTTTAGACATTTGGGCATCAAAATCCATGGCGATTTTTGCGGTCCCACCCAGAGCAAGGGCAAGGCCTGCGCCAAAGGCCATAAGAGATGTGCCAATTCCTTGTAGTTTGGGTCCAATTTGTTCAAGACTTGTTCCTGTCCTATTGGCAGAGTTTGCTTGTTCTTCCAATTGGTTATTAACTCGGCGCAGTTCACCCTCCATCTGCGCCTCGGCTTCTCTTGCCCTAGCCAATCGGACTTCAAGACGTTGGGTAGCGTCAGCATCTGCCCCTCTTACGGCGACACTTCTTTCATACGCCGTATTTAAGGCGGCAAGATAATTCCTTTGTTCCGCTAATTTTCGACTTAAGAAATCTTGCTTAAGACCTAATCTTTCCGTGGCGGATGCGTTATCGTCAAGCCTCGCTGTAGCCGCTCCGAATTCGGCCTGCAAAATCTGCATTTGCCTACTGGTTTCTCTGCCAACTTGAGATAGATTCTGCCTCGCCTCGTTGAGGGCTTCTGTGAGCCCCGTAGTATCTAAGTCGAGCCGGACATTTAATTGACCGACATCAGACGACATCTGTAACCACCTGCCTTTAGGCATAGCAAAAGCCCTGGCTTATCCACCGGGGCTCTTGCTATTTACAACCTTTCCACCGAACGCTTTATTCAGCGCAATTATTATGTTTTTATGATCAGTGGGAGTTTGCTTTTTCTGTTGCTTTTTCTCACCCATAAACTTATCAAAACTTGGGTATTTCTTTGCGTGGTAGGCCTGACGGTTCAGGGCGCCAATGTGCCAAACCAGCCACTTCATTCTTTGGAGGTCTAATTTTTTTTCACGCCAGTACCCTTCGATCATATACAGGATTTCTACCGAAGTCATATCGTAAAGCTGTGTCGGGGCCATGCGAAGAGGGCCAGCCAGCTCAATTACTTTTCGCCAGTTGGCCCCTTCTTGTTTTTTCCCGTGAACTCCTTAAGAGCTTCAGTTACTTTTTTACTGACATAATCAAGGCCAGCCTCTTCTATAAAGTCACCTACTTGCTCAAGGGTAAGCATTTTATCCTCGTGGTGTAATCCAGCCCAGAGCATCGCTCTAATCTCTCTTACACCTGCGTTCTTAGCGTTAACCTGCGTCACAGGCCTGCATATTATCTCCTCGGCGAGAACTAAGGCGTTTATACCTAAGCGCAGGTTCCTTGGCTTGTCAAGTTCAATAACAATAAACGGTTTCATATGCTACCTCCTATTAAGTTCCCGGGGTCAATGTAGGCTGGCCGGATATCTTCAGTGCGGCTGAAAAGCCAAGGACACCGTCTGCCGGGTGCGAAAATTCCAGAGATTTGACCTTGGCTGCAAAAGTCCATTTGGATTTATTTGCATCCAGTTCGGCATCGGGCAGCAAGATTTGATAATTACTCACTGTACCAGCATTGAAGTCTGTAATCATCTGTGCATGAGTTGTTTCCTTGGGTACGAAATTCCCATCAATGGAAATCTCACCGCCATCCTTTAAACCGGCTACATACTCCCGCCACCCATTTGAGTCCATGGATGTGACGTCGATGTCTTCAGACTCGAGCTGGGGACCGCCAATCTCCGTAATTTCCGCAAGAGTGGTAAAAACCTCAGTAGGGGTAGCACCGTTACCACGCTGAAATAGAGTGCCTGATGCATGAATGGCCTGGGTCATTTATCATTCCTCCTTATATCGATATCGCCGCCACAGTTACATCTGCAACTGCGGAGTAGGTTACACTTACCAGTCCAGCGCCGTCATTGAACCGCTTTTGCGCAAACGGGCCGATCCAACGCTCCTGGCCTGCCGGGACTGCCACGTCCAGATCATGGTCGAATCCCTGATCACATTCTGTCTGTGAATTTACTGTCACTGTAACAGATCCGACACTACCGTTCTTGACGGCTAAAAAAGTCTTGCCGCCTGCGGCATTCGGAAAGTTATTCCCGGTTGCATCGGCGGCAGTAAAACTTGGGTTTAACCCGGTAGCCGCCACACTTTGAACAGCTAATGTAGTTGCCATTTTTACCTCCTATAGTTTTTTTCTAACCGTGCCATATAAAGAAATCAACCGACACAATAAAGAGACCGGTTTCTTCTTCGTATAGGTCGGTTTCATTTTGGAAAAATGCCGCCTTCACATTGTCTGCCCCTGGCCAGGCCTCCAGAGCCGCAGTTACTTGGTCAGCTACCGCCTTGGCCTCAGGGTAAGTTTCAGCAATGCCAGACACCTGCATCCGGGGGCGCTGTAGCCCGCTATAGCCTGAGTGAGAGTGTATCCTTGTGTTCGATACCTGCATATACACACAGTAGGGCTTCTCCACATCCTGCGGGGCTACCAGGGGGTAAATCCGGTCAGCCACCAGGGCAATCAATCCCGCGTAACCGGAAAGGTACCCATATAGCCTCTCCTCAATCAAGGGCATCACCTCAATACTCTAGCCAATTCTTCACGTATTGCTTGCCTAATCCTGTCCTCATTCTCATCCAGCGCTGGGCGCAAGAAAGGTTTTTTTGCTATTCCGGGATGATTAACTTTTTCACCGAAAAACTCGCCCGCTGATTTGTTGGCAAGCACTTCTTTCCTCTTTGGCCTAATCAAGTGGCTACCAACACCGTACTCTATAAAGCGCCATTTCCAATGTCTTTTATCGGGGCCAATTAAAGCCGTAGAATCCTCAATTTTTATAGCTATACCTGGGTCACCATTGGCCCGGGCCTCCGCCTCTTGTTTAACTATTTCCGCTCCAGCCATGAGGGCTTTTTTCTTGGCTGGGCCAGCCAATTCTATGCCTATTTGTGATAGCCTGGCAAATAGTTCTCTTTCTCCTGAAATGACTACACCGCCTGCCATTAGGCCACCGCCTTACATATGATATGCAGCTTGACTTTGGTGTCATCGGGATCATTGGCCCCAAGGATTTTATATATTTTACCGTCAAAACTTACTCTCATATCAGTGGTTATGTCTTTGCGGTACCAGATTGTAAAAAGCTCCTGGACTTCAGCATTGACTTTCTGTGCCGCAAAAAACTTCCTTGATGTCTTATGTGCTTTCTCCGCCCACACCGAGACGTAATCTATCCAGTTAGGGATGACCGCGCCGGTGGAATCTTTTTGGGTGCCGGTATTCTGTTTTATCGTTATCCGGCTCCGCATTTTACCAATATCCAAACGGTACGCCTCCCTTATGATAGGCTCAACTGAGTGAATATCATTAACACAACTTGAGAAACCTTACCTTTGTCTATTGTCACAGCCCGCTTCAGATACAATTCAGTGATCAATAACAGGCAGGCTACTTTAGCTAAATAGTCCGTGTCAGTGAAGGTTTTGCCAGTCATATCAGTTATAAACACTTCTGCGGCATTGATAAGCAGGGTGATATAAGCATCGTCATCATCAACCTCTACTTTTAAATGTCCCTTTGCTTCTGCCAGAGTAACAATCATGTTTCATCACTCTCCCCCTAAGCAAGGAAGAGAAGAGGTATGCCCTCTCCCCTTATACCATAAGATAGGCATCAACCACTTTGCCGGCCAGGGCACTATTCAGGTCAATGGTATTGCTTTCGATAGCTGTGGCGCTAACCGTGACCGTGGGCGCAGTGCCTTCCTTGGTATTATCCAGGTAGGCCGCCAAAATAGTATTGTGTGTAAGCAAATAAGGCAGGCCCAACTTATCCCCCCAGCCCGCGCTTACCGTATCTGTGCCGGCATGGGTCTCCACAGGCAGATCTATCTGGGTTATTGTCTTAAAGGCCTTAACGCCCTCTACAGCTGTGGCCCCATTCAGGGCAATGGTTTCAGTTATTGCCCCGCCCGCGTAATCGGTGCCTGTGATAACTACATCGCCAGCAACCCCCGCAGCATTACCCTTGACGATAATATTCCTGGGCGCGGCGGGATTGGTTATCCCCTCTGTTATTACCTGGGCTTCTGCTGTAAGTGCTGTTGCAGCCAATACCCCCGTATTGCTGGTTGCTACGGCGGCCGCCGCACTGACCTGAAAATGAGCCAGAAAGGAGCGGTCACAGGATACCCCCGGCACGTGTGATTGAATCTTTTGCCCCATTTTATGGTTGAAAGGATACATGTTTTGATACCTCCGTCGTTCTTATTCAAGTCTAAAGGCGGAAGAATTTTAGTCTCCCGCCTTTAACTAACTGGTTGTCCGGATATTATGCGCCTTTCTTTACGATAACCACGCCGTTGGGGTCAATAAGCTTACCGTCAACGATCAGGATTGCTTTATCAACCCACTCATTGGTGTCGTGATCAAAATACCGGAACATGGTCAGCTGCATATTGCTGTTGAGTCCATAGTTTTTCAGATTGCAGTACACAGCCACAACGTCACCAATGGCGGCATCGTCGTAGTTGGCGATGACATCGTCCTCAACCTGGATAACTTCCTTGCCACCGAATCTCTCCTGGGGGCCGTCCGTGATTCCGTAATTTATCCTGCCAACGGGCTGCCCGTTAGCGTCCGTCATGCCGTCGATATAGCCCTCGAAGGTGCCGGAGGCCATGAAGAAGGATGCACCAGCCTTATATTTAAGCGGCATCTTTGCAAACACTTTCTTTTTCCACTGATCCCAGGCCAGGAAATCAGCAGCTGCAAGTGTGACTTTCTGGGCTGCAGGTACCCGAGTATCCACAGTGATACCCAGAGGTTTACCTTCCCCGGTCCCGCTGATTATTGCGAGATCCAAACCCTGCACCATAGCCTCTACAATCAGGTCGGTGATGGTGCTTTCAAACCCCGTCAGCGTCACGGTATCGGCCAGCAAGGATACGGATACCTTACACTCCAAGCCGTAGTAACTAAAAGATATACTCGTATTCGCAGTTACCTTTTTCTTGTCCGACGGAGTGCTTTCACCTATCCAGGTTGCAGTCGGCTTCAGCGACAGTATGGGAACCGTCACGCCGCCCTTGATACTGAGTTTTCTTACCCGGCTGAATATCTGACCATACTCAGTAACCTTCCTGATGACCTCATTCAGGATTGTGCTGGGTATCACGGCACTTACATCAGCGGTTGCGGTCATCGCGTCTGCCCTAAGTTCCGGAGTTATCTCCCCGGTTTTGGCAAACTTCATGAAAGCCGTCCTGTATTCCAAGGTGGCATACCGGTCTTCCGGCTCTGTGGCCCTCTGCTGCTGGCCATGGGCAACGCCGTAAGTGGCCAGTACTGACGGCACCCCCACAGGAGGAGGTGTAGCACCTCTCTGCTCGTTACCCTCGGGCGGGACAGCCTGAGTAGGTGCGGCGGGCTCATTGGGGATGGCCTCGATCATGGTGCGCAGTTCCGTAATCTCATCGTTAATGGTTTCCAGTTCAGTATTAATGCTACGCAGTTCCTTTATATCCTCAGTGGCGTTGGCCTTGGTGCCAAGTTCGGTTTTCCTTGCCTCTTTTTTGACAAGCAGTGCCTGGAGTTTCTTTTTCATCAGCTTAGTCCCCCTATTTTCATGAGAATTTGGTTCTTTAACTTCAGCGCCTCCAGCTCATTCTTTCCGTTCTCCAACGCTGACCGGGCATTCTCCAATGCCCTCTTCGCATTATCCAATGCAAACTGGTCACGAGCTGATATATTGGTATCGCGGTAGGCCGGCATGGTAACTGCCGACACCTCGAATACCTTTTTAACTTTAAGGATGTGCCTGGTAGGCATATCCTGATCAAGGTTTTCCCAACGCTCTTCAGAAACACGGAAAATAAACGACATCCCGTCGATATCGCTTCGCTGTATTGAGTGATACAAACTCCTTGACTCCGCGTTATTTTCGATGTCAGGATAGGATTTCACAAACAAACCTTGATCATCAATTGAGATTTGCATTGTGGACTTACCATTATTTCTCCTTGAACGCGCCACAGGTATCTTCCTTGTCTCGTGATTTACGCAAAACAACACATCATCGAAGTCACAATCATCGAAGGCCCCACGCTCAATGATTTCATAAAACCAGTCGCCTATATTGGTTTTTTTACCGTATACGGCGGCATGTCCTTCGATTACAGGCTTCTCATCCTGCTGAATTGCCCTGAATTCAGCCATTTCAAAACTTCTGAATTCATTTTTACCCATTCCCACCTCGTCTTTTGTTGGGAGTGTTTTAGCTTTGGCCACCTCTATCTACCTCCATTTCCGCCTTAAAAAAATAGAGCCTTTCGGCTCACTTTTATACTCTGCTGGGCTTTATTAACTCAGATGCCGGTGATCATCGTACCTTGATACTCGGCCGTATAGCGTCAGCGTCAGTGTCCCGGAGGCTGCCGCAGCATCAGCCGCAACCCCAAGTATTAAACCTTTTGGCAAGGGCCCGCCCAGCGCCTTCCAAGTGGAGCCATTTAACAATGCATCTTTTCCAGCAGTTACGGGTTGGCCATAAAAAACACTAGCCTCATCTGCATACCATTCATTACTGCTGTTTAAGCGAATTTTTATAGCCTGGTCCAGCGAACTCTTTATTACAAGCACCGGATCAAATACGGTCTCTGTTAAAGCTGCGGCCCATTTGGGATTAGTGTCGTTAAAATCTGCAAATCCCTTACTAAGAAGGGATATCTCCACCGGGTGCCAGGATCTGCTTGCACTCAGAGGATGCAAAAGCGCACTGACGTTTTTTCGTGGCACCGCACGGGTTGTTATGTACGCCCCCACCCCCGTCTGAGATTGGAGGTAAAACCTGTGCTCGGCATCTGGTCCAAGAAGTCCGTAATAACTCCCGGAAAGCACACCTTCCTGTACCCATGTCGCCCCGCCGTCAGGACTGACATATACCCACGATAACTCCGATCCCTTCGGGTCGGCCTCTTCAATTCTGACCGATGCTATGAGTATGTTTTTGGACCCGCCTAGCCCCATGCAGTGGCCGGGTAGGTGTCCTATCTTGCGATAGTTTGTTATATCGTCGAGGTTGGCCGCGTATATAACGGTATCCGGGGAGCTATCATGTCCCCATACAGCTGTTTTCTGGGGGATGACCGCAAGTCCAACATTTCTATAAGGCGGACTCCCTGTTGCTACCTGTGCCCATGTTCCCCCGTCATCTACGGACTTCCACCAGAATGTTTCGGCAGTTGCATCGCCACTGGTAATAATCCATGTTGCAAGTTCACGGATATATTTAACCGTGTGGTAGTGCCTTATTGCTGTCGTGTCTTTGGTCATGGCCGCAATTGCTGCCCATGTCGCCCCACCGTCGGCAGATTTATATACTTTAAAAGTATCCGGCAAATCGACCCCATACTGGGCAAATATGACGGTCTCTCCGTTTACATCAATGCCCGCCACCAATATATCCTTGCCCTCGTCCAGTGTACGGGCGAAAGTTGCGCCGGCGTCGGTAGACAAATATACATCGCCATTTTGGCAAACCAAGACCACGTTCCCTGCTGCGGTGACAACTCCGGTCCTAACTGTGGGCACATTCTGAGCAAGTGACCCCGACCAGGTGTTGCCGCCGTCCGCACTACTGTGGATGTAATTTGTGGCAAGGTCCTGGGCGTACAGCAAATTGCCGGATATTGCAACTACCAAATACGGCAGTTGGGTATAATTAAAATTACTCCCCTTTAGCACAGTAGACTCTGCAGCCTCTACCCACCCTGGGGCAGTGTATGTAAGTTTTTTCTTGGTATCGATTTCATAAAATTCTGCCCCGAGCCTTACGCCATCAGTAGGCTTTGTATCACTCGAAAGACCCTGCCATCGCTGACTTTGTCCTATTAACTCAACTGCCATATTCTACCCACCTCCGATTGCTTATTTTTTGTCGTCAACATCTTCGTTTTTCATCCCTGCCCGTTTCAGCTGGTACTCGTTTGATATGATCACATCGATGTAGTTAAGGCTCATATTCCGAACATGGCCTCCCTTATATGGCGGGTACCCGAACAACTCAAGCAACTCATTATTGGTTAGGGCCCCCCGGTTACCCAGGATGTCTGCAACCGCTATTTTGTTTTTGACGTTGGTGAACAGGAGTTTCTGAGGATAAAAAACTATCTCATTCCCTACATCAAGTTCTCGTGGGGAGAATATTGTCTTTGAAAAGGCCTGACCCAAACTGATGAGTATGGGTTCCAGGGTTTTCTCGTAAAACGCCTGATACTGCTCGTCCGTGTAATCCCCGGACAGGATAGGCACTGACACCCCGTAGTAATTCAGTACCTTGTTTTGCAGGAACTCCAAAGTGTCTTTGTCGAGAAGCTTTGGGTCGATCTTGACAGGAATAAATTCGCCCTTCAGGTCCATGGGTAATAGCGCAGATGTTCCAGACTCTAATGCAGCCTCAAACCTTGTTCTCTCCTCATCTTGCTTTTCACCGCTCAGCAAAGTATTTATTTTCAAAACTCCACGGACTGCTAAGCTGGTTCTTACGGCTTTGTCCAATCCCTGGAGAACCGTATCATTGATTGCGAGCACCTTAAGCAAGGCTGCGTTGTCCGGCTGGCCGTTCATCCCGCCGCCCATGATGTCGTTCATGCTGAATTTTTTCCGAAGATGAATAATATCTGCATAGGCCAGCGTGAAGCTATTGCCGTTAGTAAACCTCAAATCGACGAATAACTTCCCCGCGTCATCCTGAAGAAAAGTGACCTGCGTCGGATTCAGCGGATAAAACGCCGTGTAATTCCGGGTGGTATTGCCCCGGGCGTCCTCCACCAACTCATACATGGGGTAGATAAAAGCGTTATAGTTCATGTACAGCAGCCAGATAACTTTTTCGATAAAGTCCCGGGTGGTCATGAGCTCATTGGGCGCAAATTTAAACAGCCGGTTAAGGCTGCCTTTCACGTTTACCTGCATATCGTTGGGGCCTGTTCTAATGTGCTTCGGCTGGAGTTTTGAGCATTCCGTTGCTATGACATCAATACACATCTGGACCACATCAGAGGCGTATATATTGGCCCCGAACTGGCTAAATATCGGGCTATACCCGTCCATAAACCTGACATGCTGCAGCCCTTTATTTCCCTTCGCCGAGAACATGTTTTTAAAATAATCAAGCAGAGCCACCTCATCACCTCACAATCTCCAGATATTCAGTCCTGTATCGCATGTAAATGCAATACAGGATTATCAGCGTCACAGCCCCGTCAATTCGTCTGTTCTTAAGGTCATTCACCTTAACCGGCATAATAAGCCCCAGGTTATCAATTTTCATGGCTGTATTGCCAAGGCACCAGCGGTCAATCGGGTTATTGTTATAGTTAATTAGCTTGCTTTTGAGGTCGGCCTCAACCAACTTCATGGGATTGGACAGCGTATTTTTATCCATGGCCACTCTCTCGGTGTCAAAGCCAATATCCTCCATCTCTTTAATCCAGTATTTGGCGTTCCAGTTGTCATATCCAGTCTTAAATACCTTGATACCGTATTGTTTATAAAGACTTACAAACCATGCTGTTATCAGGCTGTAATCGTTTTCATTGCCCTTACATACCTCTATCAGGCCTTCCCGGGCCCACTCCAGGTAATTTTTCTTGTCCTCTTTCTCACCCTGTTCTATCTTGGTTTCCGGGATGAAGTATTTCGTGAGTATATATTTCTTGGGGTTCCCCGGGCGCATGATTAAAACCTTAGCATTGGCCAGGTCAGTTGTTTCTGACAGGTCAACGGCCCCCAGTCCTATGCATCCCCGGAACTCTTCCAGGTTGTATGTTTCCTCGTTGATGTACTCATGTTCCAGAAGCCAGGCCTCTGAATTGTTTTGCTTGACATTAAAGTCCTTGGCCAGCACAAAGGCCCGGGTCGCTTTACTGGTCTTGGCCTCCTCCACCATCCCCCGAAGGAAGCTCCACTTTTTTATAGTCCCGAGGCCCGGGTTGCTCTTAACCCACGTTTTTTCATCCTGCCATATTTCTGTCTCACTGTCTTGGGTGTATAGCCAGATTCGCCAGCGTGTGCGATCCAGTTCACCGTCAAGTACCTGCCGAGCTTCCTTTAGCCTGCCGTCAAGGTAGCCGTCATTGACGAATCCCTCGGTTGAAAGTTCAAAATAAAGCGGCTCGTCTTGGGTGGATAGTGCCTGGCGTATTGGCATGATGGACGTGTTATCCTTTAACTCATGCCCTTCATCCACAGCACCGACGCCAATGTTTTTACCCTCTTTTGCACCGGTCTTGGCTGATATTTTGCGAATGTTGCCCTTATTGCGATATGAAAATTTCCCTTTTTTCTTTGGCTTCTTGGGGTTGCCAAAGTATATGCCTTTGATGTTCTTGCGGGTGACCCTTTCTAGCGCCGGTGATTCTTCCCGCATTGCATTTATGGCATCAAACATTAACCCAGCCTGATCGTAATCATTGCTGGAACATAGTATTTTTAAGCCCATCGGGCCGCAGAAGAATTCAGCCAAGCATAAAGCTGAAACAAGTGGGGTTTTCCCGTTTTTCCTGCCCACTAAAAAAAGAACATCTTGAACAAGTCTTACCCATCGCTTAAGTTCTTCGTCGAATATAAAGAATATGTAAATAGACTCGATAAACGCTTTTTGAAATAATTCCAAAATAAAAGGCTTCCCAGCATAGGGAGCCTCTGAGTGTTTGCATTTAGTTTCGATGAACTTGATTCGCTTGTGGGCAGGCTCTAAGTCTATCTGTATGGCCGGATCGCTGAACTGCTCTATTATGATATCAAGTTCCTGTATTATCTCTCGGCCAACTACTATTTCACCGGACTTGCACTTGTGTATATGCTCTAAGAGAAAAGAATGTGTACCATTATGATTAAAACCGTTTATGACGTTGTATGGATAGTCTTTTCCGATACTCATTCAAACTCACTCAGTTCATCCTCTTCCTCAATGCCACTCTTATTTAACACGCCGTTCAGGGTCTTTATTACAACAGCGTAACTGTTGACGTTTTTCAGGTAATGCTTGGCCGCCTCGATGGGTTTTTGTATCTCTGGGTGCTGAGGGTGAACCTTAACCATGCCGGTTACAGCAATGGACTGCCGCAGGACAAAATTCTCCGCCTTCAAAAAAGCGGCATCCTCAATGAGTCCCTGGACCAGTTTCCTTTTTGCCGGCTCGACATCCTCAAATATCTCGGTCAGTTTTTCCAGTTCTTTCTGGTAAACTTCAGCTTTTGACATGTTTCTGAAAACCTCCAGCGAATTTCAAAATTTTCAGTGTGTATGAAAGATAGGCCCACCTACCGGTCTTGTAAAGTTGATCAATTTTTTTTTAATGGGGGGGGCTATGCTACTGTGTATGCCGCAAACCACTTCTCGATATAACCCCGCCACTCGTCTTGCCTGCATCGCCGGTCCTCGTCCACCTCAAGACGTCTCAAGCATTCATCTTTGCTCACATCACAGAATATCAGCTCGGCTCCCAGGTCATCGGCCAGCTTATCTCTCTTGTACCTATCGGCATACCCACCGATTACCCATGCGCTGTGCCACTTGCCATACCTGGTCTTGATATTATCGATAAGCAGGTTGTGTATGCCTCTGACATTACTGAAGAGGTTATCAGGTTTGTCGTAACTCGGCAGCAGCGACACCGCCTGATACAGTCTATCCATATCCACCACCAGATCCCCGCGCCCTGCATACTCCTGCACATATGCCACCTTCCCCGATAGCGGCGCACCAAAGACAATGTACACACCTTTACTTGGCTTATAGCCAAACCTGTTATGTACCTTGTTATGACACTCGTGGCACACTATCAGAACATTAGCCGGGTTAAGCGATATCGATGTGTCCTGTACGTTCTCAGGTGTAAGTTCTATCTTGTGGTGTACCGTAATGTCTTTAACCTTAAGAACCAATTCATGGCAACACTCACACTTCAAGCCTCTCTCGGCTATTATCAGAAGCCTAAACGCCTGCCAAGCATAACTTGCATAGAATGATTTCAGGATAGAGTATTTAGCCATACTACCACAAATCCTTTTGATCAGGGTACAAGCCTTTTAATCTGAAAAACTCCTTCATGGCCGCTACATTTCCACGTTTACATTGATTTATTAAAGCCCTCCATACTTCAGGAAGTTCCCCATCGGTATATTGGCTAAGTTGTTCGTTTATATAATCTATATACCTTTTATCTTTCATCCATCTATAAAAGGTTTTCCTGGAAACATCGACCTCTTTCATTTTTTCGGTTTTAGTTCTCCTGTCGTCAGGGTTTAGAAGGAGATCGGCCAGTGTTATTTGCTTTTGGTTTGGCCTCCATTTTGTTTCTTTTTGTTTCCTTCCCAATATCACCACCAGCCAATATATCAGGTACTTCCTGATTAAATCCATTCCAGTCAAAACCAAACCTACGTAGAATGTCTTTAAAGTCCTCTACGTCGTGGTTCTCAATCCTTAAACCTTTTTCACCTATGCCAATATGCCTCAGTTCATGTAGCATAAGTATCTTCTTTTGGTTCTCGGTCATGTGATAGATGTTAGGCTCATAAAAGGTTATTATAAAGTCAAAAGGAAGGTAAGCGGTATATGTGCCCCTAACCTTCCTGCAATCTGCATTAACCTGTTTGCCTTTATCCCGCTTTGCCTCATAGCTTCTAACGTAGCCGACTTTTATATCGCCATCACGTATAATCCACAACTCTGGCATTGCAGCTATTACTTTCTCTCCTAGCTCCCTCAAATCTTCAGCTACTTCATAGTCCACCAAGTTTAAATCTTTCCTGAGATTTTTTATTAGGCTCGCCTTTTCTTCTGCCCTTGCTTCAGTGTATAACCTAGTCAAGGCGTTTAGAGCTTGACAAGGAAGCTCGCAATTCCTTCCACACCTGTGGCAAATTAAATTCTCAGCCATTGCACCACCTGAAATCTCTCTGTTAAGAGCCCGAAGGCTCCCCGGATGCCCTTTTGGGTTGACCCCGGCGAATAAATAAAGACGGTTCAAGCCGCCCGGGCTAACCGTCTTCAGTACATCCTTAAACGAAAAACCGCCCTGTTTAGAAGGCGGCTCTTAAGTGTTTTCCGGACATTCGATTTTACGGTACCAGTTTACCACCTTTTTATTTGCATGTAAAATGCAACTTTTTTGCAAGGTATTTGCAGACCCTGAAACCCTTTATATATCTAGTCTCAGCCCGTCTACACCAAACAATAATATGCTCAATTCACGTACCATTTCATTCTTCCAGCGGCGTACTGAATCCGTGCTACAGTTTAATTCATGAGCTACTGCCTCAATTAGTTCTCCCCAGGCGATATCCCGCCGGGCCCTATCCAAATACAGGCAGTAGATAACCTCATACTTTTCTGGCTGCCCCTTACTTGCCTGCTTAAGCCTCAGGATGTTAAGGCAGGTATCTATCTGGGTAATCATTATCAGCGTTCTGACCCGGCTGCGCTTGATTGCCTTGATGATAACATCATCTACATCCAGTTCTTCCAGGTCCTCCACGCTTATGATGTCAGACACCTTATCTTTTGCGTTCTCGTAATGGTCCAATAGACTTAGGTATTTTTTGAGAAGTAGCTCAGTGTTATGATACCTGGTTCTGCGGATTTGCTGCCGCTCCTCGTCTTTGAACTCTTTCAAGGCCTCTGCCGCTGCAGCTTTTGCTATGTCGTATGTCTTAGCGGTATTTTTCTTTCTCATACGGGCACCCCCAGTTTCTGCCTTATATTCTCCGGTATGTTTCGCCCTTCCCAGAATTTATGCTTTAGCTTTGGCCTAAAATAACAGCACCAGCTGCCTTCCCGCTTTTTGCACAAACACCCGTAATTCTTGATTTGTTTATGGCTTAAATACCAAAGGTGATATTTACATAGTCCTACCTGCCTGGACCTCTTAGGTCTGGAGTACGGTACCCTCCTCGCCACCTTAACCACCTCCGTGTGGCCTTTTAGTTAATCATCGTAAGTTTTGAATGGCTATATAAATCCCCGGTATATCAGCCCAGAACTTCTCCGTCACTTCACTGGCCACCAGTGCATCGTCAGTCCAGTATCCCAGGCCAGTCATAACATCCTTGAGCAGCTTTTGCAGGTTATCAGTATCTGGTTTGGTGGCCTTATACTCGCCATTCTGGTGTTTACCTTTGACCGGAAAACACCACTTCACCACCAGCTGCACTGCAGTCATATATTTTTTAGCCGGTACGTGCTTGGCCAAGTGGGCCTGCAGTTTTGCTCGGGCTGCCTTTAATTCCGGCGGGTCATAGAATACAGGTTTACCATCCTTGCAGGTTACTTCGTGCTCCTGGTGAGTGATGGTCGGCGGTCGCATCGGCAGGAAGAATTCAGTCCGCATAGTTTCACGTCCCACTTTTTACGTTTTTGTTTTTAACCTCTCGTGTTTGCCCTAGTCACTGGATGGATAGGGGAGGTAGTCGTCGTGCGCAGCTTAACGCACGACTACGTACCCCCATCAGTGACCAGCGCGTGAGTGCTGCAGAAATAAGGAATTATAGGATAGTGTTTTCTGCAACCAAATTAGCACTCTGCTGCAAAATACATGTTTTCTGTTTTCTGCAACGTGCAGAAAACGTGATTTATGTTTTTTGCAACCATGGTATCTGTGAGCTTTTGAGGTGTATTGCAAAAAACGCTTTTCATGTTTTATGCAACCAAATGTTTCTTAGTGTAGAATTGCAGATTTACGTTTTCTGCAATCAGTTACTACTTTGCAAGATTGCATGAATTACGTTTTTTGCAACCATCCGAAAACTTTATCACTCCTGTTTTCTGGTAACCACATTCTGATTTATTTCAAAACCACCGTGTTCTTTTATCCTTGCTCTTACAGTTCTCTCGGCTATTCCCATTGATTCTGCCAGCGTTTGAACCGTGGGAGGCTCCCCGAAATTGCAGCTATTTATTGCATTTTCTAGTGATGCTTTTCTATCTTTTTGCTTTACTGCTTTAGGCTTCCGTTTATCCATAGCCCTTTTCCACGGCGGCTTCTCCCCCTCGGCCTCCACATCCTTAAGCACCCCAATGTTATCCACATAATGCACAGGGTAATCGAACCACAAATTAGCCGGCTTAAACTTCGGAAACTCCCTTAAGGTGCCGTCAATTCTCCACGCTGTGCGCTGCTGTACGGCCTGCCTGGCGGCGTAAACCTCCGGCAGCATGTCCTGGTATAGTGTTAGCCCTAAAAGGCGCTCACAGGCCGGCAAGAACTGTTTCTCGCTGCACTGGTCGTCCTGGGATACCTCTTCGCTCCAGTTCTTTTTATGCTTGTTCAGCCATGCCTCACACACCGCACAAACAGCCTTGTTTTCCTCCTGTTTCAGCAGGTCATCAGTGAGGTCAAGTTCTATGTAGTCCAGTAGCGCATCGGGATCCCGGGCAAACACACCTGAACCGCTGGCTCGGTCCATGCTGCGCTTACTACCCTGGCTGCCTTTGCTGTGGTGGTGGCAATAAATTACGGCCGCCCCCAACTCCGTGCACACCCGGTCAAATTGATTACAGAAGTGGGCCATTTGGTCTGCACTGTTTTCATCACCGGTAATAATTTTATAGATGGGATCAATCACGATGGCAATGTAGTTTTTCTTCTGGGCCCTCCGGATCAACTTCGGCGCCAGCTTGTCCATGGGCACCGACTTTCCCCGCAGGTTCCAGATATCAATATTCCTCACATTGTTAGGCTGCCAGCCTAATGCCGTATAAACGTCTTTAAACCGGTGCAGGCAGCTGGCCCGGTCAAGCTCCAGGTTTACATACATCACCTTGCCCTGGGCGCACTGCCATCCCAGCCACTTCCTGCCCTCTGCAATGGCAACACATAACTCAGTAAGTGCAAATGATTTTCCGGCCTTGCTGGGGCCGGCCAGGAGCATCTTGTGGCCCTGTCGGAGTACATTATTAATTAATGGCGGCGCCAGTTCAGGCAGGTTGTCCCATGCCTCTGCCATGCTTTCCGGCTCCGGAAGGTCATCGTTAATACCCTCAATCCACTCCTGCCACTCTGTCCATGATTCTTTGCCAATGTTGGTATCGACCAAAAATTGTTTATGGCCGTTACGCATCACCCCAGGCATACGGGAGAGCCTGGACGGGTTCCGGTTCTGGGTATCTACCTTAAGTCCATTTCGTTTACAAACGTCATAAAGGTAGTTAACTCGCTTGCGATATTCCTCATAATTACCAGCATCTACCTTGACAATAGCGTGTATTGATTTTTTCCCGCTATGAACTAGGCAAGCTATTGGCAATTCAAGTTCTCGCATGATAGCGTGCTGTCGTTCAAGGTCCATATCATCTGATTCAACCAAAGAATACCTGAAATCAGTTACATTATCATTTTTACATCCAGTGCCATCCAAGGGATTAAATCTTATCCATGCTCCTACTTCCGGCTTATAGTCACCAAGTACACTGCCAATATCACCATTACAACTGCTAAGTTGTTGGATTAATTGACCAGCGGTACGGTCCCAGCACCCCTTTGTGGGTAAGTGCTTACCTTCCTTTTCCCAGCTATCGCAAACATAGCCCACATTGTCATTGGCCTCAAACAGTATTTCAAGGTATTTAATTAGGTGTTCAACCGGGTTCCATTCACTGGGTTCTGTGACCTCACGCCCCTCGACCCAGTTTTTATCTACCACAACCAGGTCGCCCTTGTTGCCGATAACGGAATCCCATTCAAGCTCATAGCCTGGCCCCGTGTCCTTTGGTTCCGGCGTCCATCCCTGGTCCCTGGCAAGCTGGACCAGTGTGCCGGCCGTCACCGGGTTAGGGGAGCCGTGAAAACTCCCCCACTTCCGGAAACACTCCCCTGCATGGTACCGGCCCGGGTCACGCTTAGACCAATTATCCCAGTCGGCAGCGGTAAAACCGGCATCCTTTAAGGCCATGCCAACATTTACCCAGTCCTGGTAATCCAGGACAGCGGGGTCTATATGTTCAAGTAGCTCAAGTTCGGTCATGACCAGACCTCCGAATCTAAGAGTAAATTTGGCTGTTTCATTTCATGCCCCCTATTTCCTCGGTATCTTTTTGCTTTCCCCGCCCCCATAAGCGCACCACGCACAATCGGGCTCGCCCTCTGCTGTTAGCCTCATCCTCCAGTAGCACTCCGGCGGGTATCCGGGGTACATGTCACGCCATGGGTATGTGCAAGGCATGTCTGCCATTATTGCGCCCTCCTTGTGTGTGGTGTCTATATTGTTGTGCAGCATTAGGAACTGCGCCTTGCTGGTGCAAGTGCAACTTCCCCATTTGAACCCTTAAAAAACAAGGTTTTCCATGTGTCTTTGAGTTTATAAAAAACAGAGATTTCACCTAAAAGCGCATTCTCTATTATGCTTAACATATTATCGTTAACAAGTATTTCCGTGTCCTCAATTACCAGATAAGCCTTATCATAATCACGTGGATTATCTTTATTTTTCCCCTCATATCTCCTGGTAATTTGCGAAAACATTACACTTTTATAGTCGGCAATGTTATTAAATATTGCCTTATAATTTGGATATGAAACACTTACTATCCCGGCCCTGTCGTTGTCCAATACAACAACAATCTTACCTTTCAAGGCATCAGGTATGCAGTCACATTTTAATTTGCAAAGCATGAACATATCCGATGCAACCATGCATCCATCATGATCCA
This sequence comes from Peptococcaceae bacterium BICA1-7, assembly GCA_000802095.1. GTDB lineage: Bacteria > Bacillota > Desulfotomaculia > Desulfotomaculales > Desulfocucumaceae > BRHc4a. The sequence continues at coordinate 79,316 of JUEB01000009.1, forward strand.
TGTAAACACCTAAAAATGCTGGTCTATGATTCTCTCTTGTGGTAAAATTTTTGGCAACATCAAAAGTATGTTTAAATACCTCTGATAACTCCACGGTAATGTAGTCAGAAATTGCATTTTTGATAGCTTCCTCGTATTCTTCCCGCTCTTTTTTGGTTATATCTTCAGGTTTTACTTCCTCCCAATAGTCATAATAATCATGCTCATAATGTTCACATTCTTCGCACATGTTGCTGTCAGCGTTTTTACAATAATCACAATCTCCATAATGACTACTCTTTATATTTTTCACTCTTTTATTCACCTCTTTCTTAATGAACAACATTACCATTTCACACTCAACCAGCTAACCGCACACCTCAAACACAGCCACCGATCCCCGACATTCACCCGGGCGGGTTGTCCGCAGTTATGGCAACTATCATGACCTTCCATTCACTTTAAGCCTCCCCACTATTTGACCAACCTTAAATGCGATTTTTTAACCTTGGCTGAGTTGACCTTTTCAATGCCTTCATTCTCAAAATAAACGGCCACGTTGCGCATTATTTCGGCAATTCTAAAGAAGTCGAGAGATTTTTGTCTTTTACATTGCACACTTGCAAATTCGGTATCAACTTCTCCAAAAAGTTCCAGCCTTATTAATAGCGGTTCGCCCTTATCGTTCTTTAGTTTTCCTGGTATAGCTTGTTCTACTTTATTGTTTTGGCCGATAGTAAACCCAATATAACCACTAATCAACAGGGTGGCCGCTATGGGTACCAGCACATCAAATATGTTCACCATCCCGTGCGCCTCCTTACAAATCTAAGCTACTTCCGGGTCGAACTTCTGACCTTCATCCGTCCAGGTATCATCATCCCAAACCATTTGGTCTACCCGGTCAAAGATGCAGGGTTTGAACTCCAGTAAGTCCTTGGCGTCGAACATATCGAACATCGAAAGTTGGCCCTTGCGTTTGGCTATCTGAATATTGCGGATCTCCTCAGCCATGCCCCGCCTCATGTAATACATCCACTGTTTTGGATGAGTTCGCCGTAGCATTGCCATGTGGTTATTGGGGTAAAGCAGGTCGGTACCGCAGCCCATACATCCGTTGCGCTTAATCTTGTGGTATGTTCCGCTCCCATCAGTCCATCCCATGTCATACAAGGGTGAATAGGGAACATTGAAGCGTTTTATGTAGGCCCAAATGTCATCATCCGTCCAAATGGATAACGGGTTACAGTGCCAGAATGGATCTTTCCCAAGATGGTCACGATGGGATTTAAAGAGGTACCCACGGGTAACGAAGTTTGTTTGCCGCTGTCTGCTTTCGGCTGCCATAAGTCCCTTGAAAATCACATCGACATCCAGCTCGACCTGCAGGCGCTCACTTGGTTCTTTTTTAAGTATGTCGCAGCAGGCCTGACTGAACTTCACCTGCTTTAAAAGCTCGTAATAAGCAAGTAGCTTTTGATTTTCGCTTTGGCTCTCGGAGAACCGCAAGAAACAGTCAATGTTAATCCGATGAGCTTTAAGTTTTGACGCTGCCTTTCCCATCAGCGGCCAGCCATATTGATCAATACACCACCAGTATGACTTGCGGGAGCCTGCCGGCCAGGTTAATTTTTCATGTTCAAACTTTTCCTTCAGGTGATCAGGGCATGCCGCTTCCAGTGTGGCAGTACTTTTAAGTTTCCCATCTGGCTTTAAAATCTCATGGATACGGCCCGTGTCGATCATATATTGCAGTACTCTCTGTTGTGCCACATATTTCAGTCCATCTACTTCCGTGCGGCCTGGTGTGGCTTCATAGAAATTGCCATTGCCCCAATCCTGCCTGATTTGCCGCGAGAACTGAACGCACTCTGGATATTCCACTCCGGTATTGCCGTATATTACAACCATGCGCTGTGCTTGCTCTGGGAAGTGGGTCCGTATCAGGTGCCAGAGTACGGTACTGTCTTTGCCTGCACTGAAGGCCAGGGCTGAACGATGGCGGCAAACATCAAAGGCTGACTTAATTGCATCTACAGCGGTGGAGATTTTATAGTCCAAGTCACGGGCCTGCTCTTTCATTAGGTCCTTGAAACTAATAAACATCTACTTAACCCCCAAACAAAAACCGGCCACACCATTAATTTGGCGGGCCGGTACTCACCCCGGTAGGTGACGGAGGTCTTTGCCTCCTGTTCTTATTCTCTTGGCCTCAGAGGAAATTGGTTTTTAGGTGGCACCGGGAATCCCCCTCGGTATCTGGTCCCATGTTCTCCTGTATAATTCCGGCTTGGTATCCCCTCTCACATACAGGGGATGCCGAGGGTGGCCATCTTTGGTTAGCTCCAGGCACATAATTTCAGTAGCCCCACTATCTATAAGTAGCCTTATAACCTGCTTATCCCTGCCCTGGTGTTTCCCGTGAGTCCCCCAGGCTGCAATAATGTAATTGGACCTACGGACAGCAGCCAAAATATATCTGTCATTCTCGGGTCCTACCGGGTCAGGCGCCCGCTTTAATTCCTGCGGGAAGGTTGTCCGGTACCCAAAAAGGTTAACAACTTCCAAGGAGCCATATCCCCACGCCCGGGCAAACCCTATGCAGCGCCGCAGGGTCGGATCGTCCTTCTCGGCATCCGCCGTGCTGCCGTTTAGCATTACAAAAAGTACTCGGGGCTTTTCCGAATCCCATTCACGAACCAGAGAGTATCTGTATTGGCAGGTTTCGTCTATGACTGCCGAGGAAACAATACTACTCATCTCGGTTCAACACTCCCTTTGTAAATTTCACCATCCTGATTCATATAAACAACTTCAACCCCATGACCAAAGAGATAATTAACCCCGATTTCATTTCCCTTACTCCCTGGGGCCGAGCGAAGTATTACCTTTTTAATCTTGGATACCACAATGAGCTTGGCACAGGTAACACAGGGCTCCGCATTGATAAAAATTGTGCCACCAACAACTGAAATTGGAGAGCGGGCGGCGTACATAAGAGCGTTCTGTTCGGCATGGAGACATGGTTTAAAATCCTCGTCACCTGCTACTGTTTTCAAACAGACCCCAGTATCACAGCAATTCCGATCCCCGCTTGGTAGCCCATTGTACCCTGCTGAAATCACATAGCCATCTTTTTCTATTACACAGGCAACGTGCTGACGCAGGCAAGTTGACCTCTGGGCCAACACATCCACCCACTGCATTCGTATGCTTTCAAAACTGGGACGCGATGAACTGGACATTTCTAACGCCTCCTTATTCTCTATTTGGCCTTCTTCCGCTCACCCATTTTTCTGTAAATATCCGCCACGATGATTCCTGTTCTAGTCAGGTCGGCGTTATCTTGTATTAGGCGGTTTTTGTTCAGGACCGCCAGCTGCGCCCGAGAAACAAGGATGAGGTTGTCCGGGTCAAAATTACGCCGGTTTCCGTCTCCAAAGATAACCGCATGACCTTTTGGCACAGGACCGTTATGCTCTTCCCAGATTATGATGTGCTTGCCTTTCCAGTTTTTTTGCAATTTGCCATCATCGACTTTTATGTCTACGTAACCATCCCGGTTTACTCTTTCAGAGCCTATAGGTACCCAATTCCATGATTTATTGCCTTTTTTAAACTGGCAGGCTTCGGCGACTTCGCCCCCAAGAAAGACACCCTTTCGTCCTTTGTTGGCCGGCATATGCCCCGGCTCAAACCTTCCGTCTAGGCCGCTGTCTAAGCCGTGATTTTTCTTATATGCTTTGATCTGTGCGAGACTTAGATCCAACCCAAAATGCGCGTTAAACATCTTCATCAGTTCCGGATTGCCGCGGCCCTCGACGTTTTCGGCAAGAAAAGCGGTCTGGGCGGGAGTGTACTGGTGCGGCGTCTGATGTTGTGTCCGAGAATTGTACGCTTCAAAACTCATATCCGTACTACTCCTTCAAAAATTCTGCCTTCAGCAACTTGGGCATTTTCTTTTCACTGTTGCTATCATCTTCGTTACCATACTCAAGTTGGATAGTTCTCGCCTTAAGCACCAGCTGGCCGTTGGCAATAATCTGTGACGCCAGGCCGGTAATAGCCTTGGCCCTCGCCATTTCTTCCTTCAGTTTTTCGTCCTTCAGATCCTCATCGCCCAAGCGTTCCAGTTGAGCGAACAGGTGGTTGTTCAGGTCACCAAGCGTATTTTTCATTATTCCCACTCCTCATTTATTGTAGAGTGTTTTTGTTTTGTGCATCAACTAATCTGCTTTGCCTCCAATTAAGTCGGTTATCCCAAATTCCCTGTCTTTGCAGGTGTGTATACTTAATAGCTGAGGGTGAATACATCCCCATTCCTTCGGCAACTCTGCTCCTTTAGCAATTAAAACAAGAGCCATGGCTATATCTGGAGCGTGTGTTGACATGTTAATTTCTCCACATCTTCTGCATTTATAGATTAAGAATCCGCCTTTACCTATTAATAACACCTTCCTGTTATCGTATTAAATTACCATTAAATTCATTTTACCTCAGTCGTATCCATGGCCCCCGCTTCCCACCAGCCCCGCACTTCATTCCGCATCAGGACATATTTACCGAGCTGCACCCCGCGCGACTTCAGGAACTTTATCAGCGTTCCGCCGCCTATCTTGGCGCTGCTGCCCTTCTCGATATATTTTTCATTTCGGCTGACCTTATAGGTGTTTGGGCCAGAGTCTTCCCGGATTACCAGGACACCTCGCTTTGACACTCCCACGAGGACCGCATCAACGCCTTCCAGCTCTTTCTGTGCGCTGGTATTGATACACATGTGCTTTGCATTGACCGTCAAGATAGGTCTTTTGTCTACGGGCTTGAACGGGGTGGCCCATTCAACTTCATCGTCTGTATCAGTATCGTTTTGGGTTATGCTGATTAACTTACCGTCGCCTGTTTGCATGGCGGTATAGTCCGGACCAGGGCCCAGGTCAACGCCCTTTTTAAATGCGAGGCCAAGTTGACCAAGGAATACACCTACAGCTTCAGTGGCCCGTTTCATATCCTGATCTGTTCCTGTGGTCATGGTTTCCGGTGCCTTTAAGTTCAGCCCACTGAGCCCCCATTCTTTTTTTAGAGCGGTTAATGTGGCAATCCAGGATGGTTTATTGATAGCCACTTTTTTTAAAATCTCCGGGTCACTCAGTTTCTTTTCTTTGTAGGCCAGGTATAGATCTTTAGTGAGCTTCGTTTTCAGAAATTCAAGGCGCCCACCGGGCACACTCTCAGGCCTTACCATATCAGCGACCTCCTCTGTATTAACTCCCCACCGGGGAAATATGTTCCGGGCTCCCAGGTATTGCTTAAGGCTATTGACGGTTATATTTAAAAGCTCTGCTGCTTCCTCTGGGCTCCCGCTTACCTTTATAGCATTCATAACCCGGGCATGGAACTGATTGTTGTTCTTCTTCCGGGGTGCGACCGGGCCATAACGGGCCAGTTCCTCCGGGCTCAGGGTGTAGGTTGTAAGCTTACTGGTTACCGTGGCAGCCTGTTCAGTTTTACGGTTGTAAATTGGTTCGCTCATTTTTACACCCCCTCCGGATCCAGTTATAGACCGATCCGGCTGATATACCATACATGGCTCCGATTTCCTTATAGGTCATTGTCTTTTTAAGCTTGGCCATGTCCTTTTTGTCATCTTCGGTGATGTCCTTATGCCAGCAATGCTTTCTGAGTGGCCTGTCCGTTTCCAGATAATCAAAAGCTTGTTCAGGCGTTCTCTCGGTTAGGATGGACAAGGCCAGCGCGTAGTAGGCTATTTTGTGGTCCATCAATTCGCACCCCCCTCAGACAGTTCCCAATTTCAGGGGGCCTGGTAGCCCTTCACCGGGACCGGTTCCGGCAGATGCCACCGGGCTATATTGTGTACTGTATTGTGCCATATCTATGTCACTCTCAATTTCATTCCCCCAAGCATTCCACCCCGGGACCCTCCGCCTGGCAAAAAGCTCAATCCGCTTTCGGTTCTCCATGGTCCTGGCCGTGGCTGTTTCAATGATCTCCCTGAATATTTCGGGCTTCTCGGAGTGTGCCAGGACTGGGTGTTCAACGAAGTTAGGCAACTGGCACCTAAAGGCTTTAATTTTGCCGCGGACTCCGAAAAGTAATTCCTCGATTTCACCCCGGAACCAGTACCCCAGGCCCAGGCGTCCAGTTTTGCGCCAGGTAATTTTGGTTTTGTAATTGAAGCCCCAGGCCTGCATCACCTGAAGGCCTTCTTTCAGCATCGGAACGGTGGCCCATAAGAACAGTACTGCATTCCTGTCTGATATTTCCGGGACCGGCAGCCGGCAGATCTCCTCCACCGACATTACCGTGTACTTCTGGGCGGCCCCGCTTTTGTGGGAGCCGCCAGTTCGTTGGTTATCGTATTTCCAGCCGGGATCAGCATAGAGAACATTATATTTCACAGTTTATCACCCGCTGCCTTGCAGATTTTCAAATCAGTCCTTACCCTCGGGACATATACCCGGATAGCCTGCCGGTTCTTCTGGACACTGATTTGCTTATGGGTCTTTTTCAGTGAATCCTTGAGCTTTGGGTATTCCTTCAGCATTTCATAGAGGAAAATCAGGGTTTCATTTTCATCTTTCATCCGGCGCCGTTCTTCGCGGACTCGCTTCAGTTCCCGCATCAGCCGCAGACATCCCGCCGGGCTCAGTTGAGACAGTTCAATCTCATGCAATAAATCCTGTGTTTCCTTGTCTCTGAGCTCTATCGCAATGATGTTGTTTTCGTATGTATCAATTACTGTGCGGATATATTGCATCATTGTGGTTACAACTTTTTCAGCAATACACATAGACTTCAACACCTTTCTGTTATGCAATCACCTCGGGCGACTCCCAGCTCCATAGGCCCTGATGACCTGACGCCGGTATAGGTTCCGGCAGTGGTTGCATGTCCTTGAACAGCCAGGCGAACCGGCCCGGGGTATAGTCACCAAAACATATTTCTGGATACCCAGGTAATGGGGCAAACCACTTCGGCGGGTCAATTTGGTTAGAATCAAGCCTGTATAGGCCGTCCTCTCCAATACGGCAACACTCTGCCAGGATGCAAGTGGCCACTATGGCCCCAAAAGGCAAATCCAAAGAAGATGTATAACAGTGCTTTTCAGGACTGAATAGCACCTCTGAAAACGTAATCCTGCTACATAACTCACGCGCCCACTTTGGAAAAACCTTAGCCGCATGTATCGCCAGCGGCCCCCGGTACCTGGTCGCCCAGCTCCGTGTCTCTATCCGCTTCGCCCCGATGGACACCAGTGAGGCCCAGGGCTGATATAATGTTAGTGCTTTCATTCTATCCGTCCCTTTTTTAGCACCCTGGCCCGTCCGGTGTGCCGGTGCTCAAGGTGTAATTCCCCCGAAAGGGCCTTGGTCACCAGCCAGTTATCCGAATTAAGGCGTGCCACCATAATGGCTAATTTTTGTTTTCTGGTGGGGTTTTTACCTTGCTTCATACCATTCCCCTCCAAACTCAGTATTTATCTGGTTAAATTCCGGCTTATACTCTGCCGGGCTAATATCCCTCGGCACTTTCCATCCATTGCCCGCGATCCTGTCAATAAGCTTTTTAGCTACATCAAACTGCCAGGTACCCACGTGCTGGAATCCTTTGCCCTCCAGGAACCTGATCTGCTTCGGGGTGGTAAGCCCCTCCGACCGACGCTTGTCCAGCCTGTCCAGCAGTTTTGTAGCCTTTCCGGCACTTTCAATCTGGTCTGGAAATATGCCCAGCTTTTCAAGGGTTTTGATCTGTTTATCAGAGGGTGGCCCCATCTCCCATCCAAACGCTGGGACATAGCTTGCCAGGTCCTCGGCCTGGATGCTCATTTCAAACTGCAGCGGGTCCACCAGTTTACGCTTCCGGTTCCGCATTTCCGCAAGTTGCTTCGCCAAGGCCTCTTCCCGGGCTGCCACGACATCCTCTTTTGCTTGTACTTCAGCTTCCTGGATATCAACCGGGCAGCCGGCTGCTTCAATGTTTTCTGTCATTTTTTCGGCCACTTCTGGAGATTCACATATTAAGTGGGCCGGGTGACATAGCTCATGCCGGGTTGTGTGCCAGAGGAAGTCCAAAAGTAACAGATGATCTTTTCCTGGGGAAAGCCGGGTACCCCGCCCTACCATTTGGCAGTAAAGACTTCTGATTTTCGTAGGCCGGAGCACCACTATGCAGTCCACCTGGGGACAGTCCCATCCCTCAGTCAGCAACATGGAGTTACACAGCACGTTATATTTACCAGCCTCAAAATCAGCCAACACCTCGGCCCGGTCCTGACTACCACCATTTACCTCTGCTGCGGCGAACCCCTTGCTTTCCAAAATGTCCCTGAACTTCTGACTTGTCTTAATAAGTGGTAGGAATGCTACCGTCTTACGGTCCATGCAACATTTAGCCATTTCCTCGGCAATCTGGTACAGGTACGGGTCCAGGGCTGTCCCAAGGTCAGCGGTCTTATAGTCTCCGGCCTGTATCCCCACACCAGTCAGATCCAGTTTAAGAGGTATTGTCTGAGCCTTGATCTTACACAGATAGCCTTCCTTGATGGCTTTGGGCAGTGTGTATTCATAGGCCAGGCTTTCAAAATACTGCCCCAGGTTCCGCATATCCCCCCTGTCAGGGGTAGCGGTAACGCCCAGTACCTTTGCCCGGTCAAAATGCCCCAGGACCCGCTGATAGCTGTCAGAAAGGCAGTGGTGGGCCTCGTCAACGATAATCGTATTGAAATAATCTTGAGGGAACTGATTAAGCCGCTTTTCCCGCATCAGGGATTGGATACTGCCCACTACTATGCGGAACCAGCTACCCAGGCAGGTTTCTTCCGCCTTTTCTGTAGCGCATCCCAGGCCGGTTGCCCGACTCAGCTTATCGGCAGCCTGGTCCAAGAGCTCTCCCCGGTGGGCCAGGATCAGGACCCGCTCACCACCCCGAACGCAATCCTCAGCCAGGCTGCAAAAAACTATGGTCTTGCCGGTCCCTGTTGGCAACACCAGCAGGGTCTTGAGTGCCCCGCTGGTCCACTGCCCCTGTATGGCTTCTTTTGCCTGAGTTTGATAAGGTCGAAGTTTCATAGCTATTTCCCTTCTAGCCTTTTGATAAGCTCTGGGACCAGATAGTTCTCCAAAGCGTATTCATATACTTGTGGTGAAAAAGGGTGAGTGCAATTGTCAAGATTATGTTTTACTGCTGCTATAAGTGCCTCATTATTAAGCTTGGAATATAGCAATCTAAATCCTGGTGTGTTGGCCCTAACCTTTTTATATTGATCCAGGGTAATAGTTCCCGGTTTTACAGCCGCTATGTCTATATCCACGCCATCAATAGACACATGGGGTTTTAATTCAGGTGTTTTTGGTTTCATTAAGCTTCTTAATTCCATGGTTAAAACTTCCCTTTTTCAAAGGATGGCTTCGACTCTGCCGGGTCATAGAACTTCTTGATTTCGTTGCCCGTTACTTCCTCGCCGTTTTCTTTGGTCCACTTCCGGACTCCGATTTTGCACCTGCCGGTTGAACCCACAACCCTACCCCAGTTCATAGTCAATTTTTCGCCGTGCTTGCGCTGACCGATTCCCATAAAGAACGCACACAGCAACCCCTCAGTTTTGGTATGTAGGAATAGATTATGTTTAATGGTAGTCTGGCCCGCAGCACCCTTAATCTTGATGCTTAAAGTGGCCTTGTTACAAGGCGGCAGTTTTTCTGAACCCGGGTGCCTCCCCCGCTCAAACCCCACAACCTCAAAATCATAATCACCCTCCGGCAGCGTTTCAAAATCAGGGCCATCGTTTTCAATCGGATCATCCCAGCCTAATTCACGATCACTCATGTGGTTTTACCTCCCTATTTAATTGGTGATTAGCTTTCCTTGGCTTGCTTAATCATGGCAAAAACCTGCGGCCAGGCCCCCACCAGCACCCCGTTGATAAACTCGGAATCGTAATTGCTGATGGGAGTATCCACCGGATAATAGCCCCTGCTGGCTACGGCCTGCTGAATTTCTGCAACGGTTACATTGTTTGCCGCCATCAGGTCGGCCAGCGGTTTCGGTACGTCAGGGGAAGGCCCGGCATCCGGTATATCATTTAAGCTGTAGGTATTAACGGGGGCGGGATCCGGCTTCGTTTCGGGTTTCGTTTCCGGTTTCGGAGGTTCCGACTTTTGCTCTGTCCTGGTTTCAGGCACCGGATTTTGTTTTGTGGTAGATACCCCCCGGGTGACGATGCAGTGGGCTATTGAGCTGTAATCGAAAGGTATCTTATCAGTCAAACCATGGCGGTTTTTTGCGTCCCAGGCTGGGTGATGACTGGTGTAAATTACACGTTTGCCACCCTGGGCTTTATTTTTCTTATCCTCAGTTTTAACAACAATGGTTTCATAATTGGCGAAAAGAACCATGTCTGCCCATTCTTTAACCATTGGAGCTACATATTTGGTAAGTTTCAATTCCCAGCGGTCGTAGGCGCCCATTTCATCCGGCTGCTCAAATTTACGCATCTGAGCATGGCACACGATAACCACATTTATACCGAGATCAATTAATTCTTCCAGCGCGTTTAATAATTTACCGAATGATTCTGCCAACCTGGGGTAACCCTTGCCATATCCAAAATCCTCAATACTTTTTTTCCCAGCCGTTGCACATAAATCATTGGCGCAAAGTTTTTCTGCCCAGTCTCCAGTATCGATAATAAAAGTGTCGCAAGCTGTAGGATTGTTTTTGATGTAGTTAACATGTTCCAACAATAATGCCCAGCTACTTGTTTTTGCAGATTTTGATGTTCGCCTAACATTTAGTCTCCTGGTGCTTCCTTCAGTATCTTCAAACAAGGCGCCAGGGAAATTAGAAACAAAGGTTGATTTTCCAATTCCTTCGGGGCCGTAAAAGACAACCTTTTGAGCCCCATCAATTACTCCGCTGGTGATTTCCATCAAGTTTCACTCCTCTTCTCTTTCTAAAATGCTGCCTGCTTCAAAATCTGCCGTTGAAAGCAGAACTACAAGAGGCGTCATTTTAGTGGCATTATTAAAAGCCCATCTGCCGGAATAGTCGCTTAAATCCCAAGCTGCCATATGCCACCTGATGGCAAGCTTTTCATGGTCAGTAAGCTTGATAAAATCCTGCAGAATACTCAAGGATCTTTCTCCGTGGCCAAGAGGCAGCTTATCGTTAACGGAGAACGCAACCGGTAATTCCGGAAATGGATCTTTGGGTCGGTTTTTAAGCCAATCAATCAAAATCGTTGCGCTTGCAGAGGGAACCGATCTTTTGAACTGACCGTTTTCATCAAATGTTTTTAAAAAAACGCCGGCGCTAAACTCAGCAACCAAACCTTTTTTCTGTGACCATAAGCTGTTGAGATAGTTGAACTGAGAATCACTGCAAGGCTCTCCACCTTCCTGATAAAAATTTACCTTGCAGAGGTCGTGGCCCAGGCCGCAAATGATGATTGATTCTTCCGGAGCATCAATTTTGAAAAGTTTTATCTTTTCATACAGCAGGCTGTAAACATTTAAGCTATGTTCTGCCAGTCCGCCAATTTTGGCTAAATGATGTTTTGTAGAGCAAGGAGCCCGAAAGAAATCAGATTCATTCAAGAAACTAATCAGTTCTTCTATCCCGGTTCGGTTAACTTGACGCCAAAGACTGAGAATAACTTCCCTATGTCCAGACATTTAAAACGCACCTGCCTTCCATTTCGGTGTTTCCGGCGCTTCCGGTACCGGGGCCCCGGCCACATAACCGTCTTCAATGATCAGACTGCATTCCTCCCCGGTGCTGACCCGAGTGGCAATGGCCTGCAGCCCTTCCTGTTCCAGCCAGACTCCGAACTCGGTCAGGGTGTCCATATCCATCTGCTCCAGCTTGTCAAGCAATACAAAGCCACATTTGGGGTTAAGCTTGCGGACGATGGCCACAGACACCTTAAGCTGGTCAGACCCGCTCATATTGTCCCATTTGTGGCCATTGTAGGTTAACTCCCCGTCCGCCACAGAGAGCCCGGGCAGCGGCAGGTCGGAGCCTTTCAGTAGGTCAATTTTTGCCTGTCTGGCAGCATCCAGCTGAGTAGTCAGGGCTGCATACTGGTTGGCATAATCCAGGGCGTCCTCTTCGGCTTTATCCTTGTCCAGGTTGGTCCGGACTTTGCGGTTGATTTCCTCAATATTGGCGATATTGGCTTCCAGTTCTTCGGTGCTTTCATCGTGCAGGTCCACGGCAGACTTCCGAGCTATTTCCAGGTCAGCCAGGATGGCGGCTTGTTTTTTTAGTAGCTCGTCAAGTTGATGCTGAATGGTTTTGGCCTGTGCTTCCAGGTTCTGTAGGTTCTGGCGTTTACGCTGGTTCTCGCCGTTCCTGGCCAGGATATCCTGCTGCTGCCGGATCAGCTCGGAAGCGGAAACCAGTTCCTTGGGCGCATCCGGGTAGTAGGTCTGCTCTTTGGCAAACTTCTTCTTCTGGTCAGCGATCTGGCCGATAGTATGCCGCCGGTTGTATATTTCCGTTTCCTGCCGCTCCAACTCAACCAGCTTGTTGCCAACGCCGATAATCTGCAGGAGGGTGTTGGCCTTTTCCTTGTTGCTGGACTGCATAAACTTCGGCAGGTCCAGGGCCAGTTGCTCAACAAATTCATTAAGCAGCTGCTGGCCGCCCTTTTGCCCAGTGGGGTCAATGACTTTCAGATCGCTGTTTTTCCCTTTCCGCTCTACTACCAGCCCGTTACTCATGGTCAGGTGTAGCGTGGGGGGGATTACCGATCCCGCCCGCTGGGCTTCCGAGGGCCGGTAGGCATTACCGCCCAGGGCCCAGGCAATGGCATCCAGTACGGAGGTTTTGCCCTGGTTATTCTTGCCGCCTACTATTGTCAGCCCGTTTGCTGTGGGTTCGATTTTGACGGCCTTGACACGCTTGACGTTTTCGATTTCGAGTTTGTTTATTTTAATGCTCACAATTGGCCCTCCTTATTTAGTTTTGTCAGGCAATCTTTAAAATGTGTACTGCTTTAAGCTTTCTTGATACGACTTATCACAGCATTTTTCACATACCATTTCACCCTTATGGCTAACGGTAATCAATGCCCCTTTGGTGTTGTTGCTGCCACAGGTAGTACAGGTAAATAGGCGTTTTTGATAGTCGCAGGGAATTCCTTTTGGCTTACGCACTTCCGCACTATATCTACGCCATGATACTTTTGCATGATGGCAGTAACATGTCGGTGAAGAGGGAGCATTTTTTATTCCCGCAAAATTCGCTAATGATGGCGATATACCAGCCCTATATTCATAATGAGTACATGTCTGGCATTTGCTCATTGTTTACACATCCTTGCTGCGCTGCTTTACCATCAAGTCCATCATTTACTACTTACTCTCTGCCGGCAGAGGTGCAAGGATATTGGGTACAGTCCGCAGTCAAATTCAAACTTACGGCAGTGCCCCGCTTGTTTACATTCCAACAGGGACACTTTCGCCGGAATTCACCCGGGCACCGGGAGTGGCTGCGGATTAGCTTTGAGATAACCCACAAGCCCCCTGTAATGATTCCGGAGGAGCCAGTCCAGCAGTGTCCCCGCCGTCCGTAGGTGCTCGTCCAGTATGGACTTGCAGTGTATTTTGACTTCCTCTGTCTGGTCATATGAGAGATGCAGGCCCAGGGCACGAAGCGCCTCCAGTTGAAGTTGAAAATCGGGTACCCGGTCAGTGTTGGCCAGGTGGGCCAGTATTTCGGTCTGCCGTTTTTTCAGTTCGCTCAATATGTGCCGGGCGAGATCCGGCAGGGCTCCCATGGACCAGGGGGTGTCCACCTTTAGGCCCCCCTGGTAATAAATCCTGATTCCCATACTCTCGGCCCGGGTCATTAAATCGGCGGTCTGGTTCATTATTCGCTTATGTTCCCGGTGGTTTTTATCTCGAACACCCGGCCGCAGTCATGGCAGACAACTGTTGAGTATTTAGGTTCTACGTTGGTCGGATCGATATTCTCAGATGCGCAAAACGGGCAGAAATTCAGCATGTTTTTATCCTCCCTTTTTGTTTTTGGTTTTTCCCGCCGGCCCACCAGCAAGGCTCACAGAACCAGCCCACTTTAACGAGTTTGATTCTGTTGGGGCCTTTTTCTGGCGCTGGCGCATAAATGCACTTTCTCAGGTATGTTCCGGATACATCGCACCCACAATAGGCGCAGGCTGTACCCGGTGGAGCGTTAGCCGTGTTTAATGCTTTCATGGTTTCTCCTGCAAATCGGGCAGTATTGACTTGCCTTTTTCATATTCTTAAGGCGCCGTTCAAAGTTTCTGTCGCCCTCCGGCCAGGTTCGGGCCAACTCAAAGTCTATGCCGGCCTCCTTGATGACTTTCATCAGCTTAGCGCCAGTACCTGACCGGTGATGTTTTATTCTGGCTTCAAGTTCCTCCTGGCCGCCGTCAACAAAGCCGATATAGTGACGTGCATGCTGGTAATTTTTATTGAAGTGCAGGAGGTAAACCAACTTGACCGTCTCCTTTTAATAAACTCCTGTATCAGGCGGCTTTAGTTTCTCGCCCATCAGTCGCCAGCCAGGCCAGCCGCCGCATGGTAATCGCCCCCCCCCCTTAAGGGTGTAAAAAAGGACACCCCCTGATTTACTCAGGAAGTGCCCTACTCACCGGGTCACGGGTGACGGAGGTCAAAGCCTCCCATTCGATATTCACTTTTCCCTCGGACGCTTGGGGAACTGCGGCTTAGGTGGCACCGGAATCACCACCGTCCGGTATTTCGGTCCCACAGTAAGGGCAGATCCAGGGGATAGCTCCGGCGCTGTATGAAGTCTTACTGCAATTCGGGCAGACTCTGCTTTGCATGGGATCAACTCCTTTGGTGTGGAGTGTCTATAAACTATGCAGTAACTATATGGCACGTTTTTTCTTGTTTAAACAGTCCGTGCATACCTGCCCTATGTTTATCCTGGTACTAAATTGACCGCAAGCGGAACATACCATGCCGGAACTTTTAAACTCGGGAAGGAGTCCAGCAAAGAGAAGCTCCTTATTGCCAAGTCTCTCCACCCTCCAACCCTTTGCCGTATTGACTTCCATTGCCATTTGATGCTTTACAACAATAAGCCGGTCATTGTTTTTCTTGCGGATTATGCCCACATAAAGATGGTCTTTCGGGCAATCCTCCCATTTCGGAAGTTGTGACCTACGAGTTATTTCTTTCACCGATATTACGGCGGGAAGTCCATCCCAGAAACCTTTTATTTTATTTTCAAACTCCTGTATAGGCATAAAATAATCATCCTTTCTTAATGAACAACATTACTCATGCTGTGCTCATCTACAGAGGCAGGTACGGTATAACCGGCCGCTTCATCAACTGAGCCGCTTTGTTCCCCCTGAAAGGAGTAGGTATGTAGCCCTTGGACTTGCCCCGGGTTATCTCTTTTATAATCCGCTGGCCCCGCTTGAATTCAGGCACACCGTTTTTCTCTTCCTGCTTCAGAATGGCGGCGATGTTGGGCCGGTAAACCAGGTGTTTATGCCTCTCCCAGTAGGTGAGCTTTTGTCTTGCCAGCAGTATCCCTCCCGTGATAAAATTTCCTTAACCAATTATCTGACTGCCGTTTTCGGCAGTTTTCTTTTTATTTGCCTTGGGCTTTGGTAATAGCGTTATCTAATGCTGTAAAGGCATCGGCATCCTCTTGAATGCACCAATCGCATGACAGTCTTTCCAGTACCTTGAGTGCCTTTTTTGCTGCCTCCAGTAGTTCCGGTGCTGCCGTGTATAATCGGGCAAGCGATTTTGGATCATCTCCCTCCTTAATTACTGCGCTAAATAAGGCCACCGGGTCACCATCGGTATTTAGGCTTACGGATTTTAGCCTTACCTCTTTCACCCTCTCACCTCCCCGCCCAGTGAATTATCCCGAAGTACCACACCCCTACCCAGCCAACTAGGGCAATCACCGCCAGGGGCTTACAGTTATACCACCTCCACCGCTTTTGCTTGAACAGCTGATTGACATTTGTTATCGCCATTATGTACCCCCTAAAACCTCAACAGCTCCGGTGTGTGAGTTATTGCATACCAACCATAGGCCAAGGCACCGAATAACGCCAGCATCCCCGCAAGCTTTACCATTGCATCAACCCAAATCCACACCGATGCGGCCCTTTTCAGTCCTTTCATCCCGTACCTCCTTCCTGTAGATGCTTCCGCAGCCCCTGCACCAGGCCGTTATTTCGGGGGCCTGTCCGGCGAGGTAGTCAAAAGCACTTGCGTTACATACCGGGCACCGACTGTATGCCTGCTGGTCTGCTATGATGATGACCACCGGCCAGCTGCCAGTGTTGGTTACAACCGGGTCACCCTTTCTTACCGAGAAGTTGTCAACCCTCAGCTGAGATATGCCGTACTTGTCCAAAACGCCGGAGATAAAAGACATCATTTCCTGCCTGTCCCACCTACCCTGGGCGTAAAGCTGCAGGGCTGTGTGGCACTGTGCGCGGTCCTCGTGTGTGGGGAAAGATTTAATCATGGGTTGTCCCTCCTTTTGTGGTATTTCACTTTACCTGGAGAGTCTTACTAATCGGGGCTATCGACTGTTTTTCTTGGCCTTCCATCCACTTATCCAGGGCTTCTTCCCTGATTATTATCCTCGTCCCGATACGCATGTGAGGTATCTGTCCTTTGCGAATGGCCTCCCGGAATTTCGTCAGCCCGATAGCACCCTGAAAATAATCTTTAAGAGCTGTTTGAACTGTGAATACTCGCTTGGGCCTGTCCTCCATTAAAAGGTTGGGCATTTTGCGACCGCATTCTGGGCAGAACTTTGCGTTTTCAGGGGCTTTGGAGCCGCATTCCTGACAGTACACAGAATCACCCTCTCAAGTGGCTTTTTAACTAGCCTGTATTTCCGTCACGCTGTGTAAAAAATTAAGGTCCATTGTCAGACACGCAGCAATGCTTGTCAGCGCTTCTACGCTTGGAGCATACCTGCCGTTTTCTATGTCCGAAATATAGTTTCTGGAAAGTCCGGTTTTCTCCGATACTTCCAGCTGAGTTAGACCTTTTTCCAGACGACTCTCTTTTATTTTTTTGCCTATTTTTTCTCTTGCCGCGGCATCCATTGTTTTCACCCCCTGGAAATATAGTACGGTATTTCCGTCACTGTGTAAACTCGGAAAAACAAGCCTTAGGGACTACTACGAAAGGATGAGTGGCATTAGCTCACTAATACTAATTAATCCGTCAATGTACTTGTATATCCGTCACTGGTTGTATTGTATATCCGTCTTTCGGGGTATTGTATATCCGACATATATTGGTTATAATGTGAGCATAGTCGGTAGAACCGACATTAAACAGGGAGAGGGTATAAATAGTGCATTTAGGTGATCGCATAAAAAAGGTAAGGGAAGGCCTAAATTTTACGCAGAAGGAATTGGCTTTAAAGGCTAACATATCTCGCTCATACTTAGCAGATATAGAGAATAACAGGTATAACCCCAGTTTGGACACGCTTACTAAAATTGCAGGAGCGCTCGATGTTTCACCTGATCGCTTAACCGGTGAAACAGCCCGTAGTCTAATAGAGGACAGGCTCGAAGAACTGAGCATGCCTCTATCCGAATTAGCTCATAAAGCAGAAGTTCCGTTGGCTTTTCTTACTAATCTTGATAGTGTCATACCGGACGAGGGTGATTACGATTATGTAACTAAAATCGCTAAAGCCCTTGGAGTTCAACCTGGTAGCCTACGCGCAGCCCTTGCGCGTCAGGAACCCCCGATCTATGATGGCCCCAAATCCAACCCTGAGGAAGACTTTGCGATGGTCTCAGAGGCTTCTATGGATTATGCCTGTGGCGACGATTGGACGGAAGCTGAACTGAAAGAGATAGAAAGATTCAAAGATTTCCTGCGCATGAAGCGAAGCCAGAAAAAAGATTAGAGGTGAAAACTTGGCATCTATCGAACAGAAAGACGATGCTGGCCTAAAGTGGCTATTGGTAGTCTCTGATGGATTCAATGGTAAAAAGAGGGTTAAAAGGAAAAAGATTTTTAGTGGAACTGAGAAACAGGCATTAAAAGCGGCAGTCCTTTTTGAAGATGAAGTGAAGAACGGTAAATACTGCCCAGCCAGTAAGGACTGCAAACTTTCTGAATTTGTGGATATGTGGATCAAGGATTATGGAGAAAAGAATCTGGCGCCTAAAACCTTGGCCCGGTACAAGGAAATGCTGGACAGCAGGATTCTGCCCACTATCGGTCAACTGAAATTGGACAAGCTTAAGCCGATGGTTATTAACCGCCTCATAAATGACCTGGCTGACATGCCACGCAAAGATAAAAAGGAAGGTAAGCTTTCAGCCCAAACCATCAGGCATCATTACCGTTGCCTCTCTGCTATACTCCAGGATGCCGTAGACTGGGACGTAATTAAGGAAAACCCCTGTTCGCGCGTCACGCCTCCCAAGGTTAAAAAGGCCAAAGTAAAGGTCTATGATGAAGAGGAAACCAGTGCCTTTTTAACCGCCCTGGAGACGGCACCCCTGAAACACCGGACGCTTATATGGCTTGAGATAGCCACAGGCCTTCGTGAAGGGGAAATTATGGGCTTGGAGTGGATTGACATAGATTTTAATAATAATAGCCTTAAGGTTGAGAGAGCCAGCCAATATTTACCGGGGAAAGGTGTATTTACAAAAGACCCTAAAACGGAAGAGAGCCAGCGCACCTTGGCGCTGCCTAAAAATGTGATGGACTTGCTCAAGCAGCACAAAGCAAAGCTGGCTGAAAAAAAACTTAAGCTGGGCGATTTTAAAAACGGGGGGTTGTGGAAAGGATCGGATCGGCTTTTCGTGACCTGGGACGGACGTCCTGGGCACCCCACCTGGCCGGGGAAGTGGCTGGCAAAATTTCTGAAAGACAAAGAACTGCCGCACTGCTCTTTTCATTCCCTGCGACACCTCAATGCTACTATGTCTATTGCGGCCGGCGTCCCGCTTAAAAACGTATCGGCTCGGCTGGGACATAGCGATATAGGGACCACTGCAAACATCTATGCCGAAGCCCTGAAAAGCGTGGACCGGGAGGCCGCTGAAAAAATGGGTAAGCTACTTGAGAATAAGCCGGAAGAAAAGGACGGCAGAGCCAAGAAAGTGAAACGCATACGCCGATGATATGGGGGACAGTTGGGGGACACTTTTTTTGATTTTAAATATTTTCGTAAGATTGCAGACGAATAAAAATCCAGTAAAATAGCGGCTTGCGACTGATGGCGACTGTGTCCGATAGGCCATTCTTCGCACTCCAAAACCGTAGGCTGCAGGTTCGAGTCCTGTCTCCCCTGCCAGAAAAAGTAAGAATCCGTAAGGTATTGCGGGTTCTTTTATTTTTATAGTTTGCGTAAATCAGCAGAATGGGGAAATCTTGGGGAAATGGCCTTTTCGGGACATAAAAAAACAACCCGGAGGCCGTTAATTTTTTCTATGCCTGTTTTATTTAAGGAGGTCTCCCCAATTTTCGGAAGACTGTTAATCGGTCGAGATTTCGATAGAGAGGACGGCTTAATATTAAGCCGTCCTAAAGGAACTGAACTAATTGGCACTATAGTCTGTTTTGGTGTTGTGCTTTTTTTGATAGCGTGTTTTCCGCGAATCTGCATGTTTCTTTTTTTTAATTTCTGTTAGAGGTTGGAGTTTCATTGGTATGTATAGTCTTAAAAGAATCTTCCTGAAAATATAATCTCTCGACAGTAATACTAATATATACCAATAATAACGCAAATATATCCCGATGCCAAAACAGCTAATAATGATATTAATACCCCTAACCAACTGGTCCCGCCTGCCCTTTCAAGAGCCTTATACTTTTCAATATCATTATTTTGGTGCAGCTGCTTAATATAAAGTATTTTCTTTTTGCTATATCTGTAATAAAATACGTTTCCATATCCAGCAACCACTATAGCTAATGCAGTGTTGTAGGCAAAGGAATTACTCAAGTTAATGTTCATAATATATAAAATAATATCCAACCCCAACATTATACCAGCAATACTTAACATAAGGCCATACATTTTTCTGTACCCTACCCAAAATATTGATGTAATCAGGGCAATCCAGTTCCAGCTTTTAAATCCACGTATAAAAAATATATTTTGTGTTTTACTCACATTCTCTATGTAGTCGAATTTTTTTAGATAGTAATCAGCTTTTTTACCTAAAAAATGCCTATATTCTTCTTCTGTTATTTGATTAAAGTCCATTTGATACATTTCCCCTTCAATAATAAACACTATTCAGAAAATATATTACATAATTATACAAGATTTGGCATCAATAATAAACAATAACTTTTATACAATTGTCGACAATAAACTACAATTAATACCAATTAACTTGTCCGCAAGCTTGTTATAAACAGTAGTAAATTCCCTAGAGCTAGGTCCATTTATGTCCCTGGTTGACCTATCGGAAAAATCCTATAGGTTAGGGGGAATTTCCCCAATAAAAAAATACCTCTACCCTTGCAGCTGTAGTATCATAGCGATTTGACCATGTAAAGATACGGGGGAAATCCTGGGGAAAAAATTGCCCAAATTTCCCCAAATGATTCCGAAGGGTAAACTTAGAAAACCTTATCATACAAGGCTTTCCGAATTTCGCTTAACCAAACCAAAGGGCTTTTCCCGGTCTCCAAAACCGTAGACTGCAGGTTCGTGACAACTTAGTTAACCGGTACCAATTTACCTCTGTTTCGCTCTCACCTTTTTTCCGACAATGCAGTCATGTTCTTCATGACCTTGGTGACCCGGACCAAGGATGAGTCGGCTTAGTTACCCATTCAAGCTGGTCAGTGTCCTGTGCTTTTATATGGCCTCACATATCAGGAACAGAAAATGATAGCAGGATAATACCCAGTTTTGTAGAAGGAATATTTTTTATAATGACAAATAATTAAAGTCTCACCAAAGGGTAGAACCGAAGGGAGAATATCCATGGAAAAAGTTTTAAATCAAATTCTGGAAACTCAAAGCCAAATACTCAAAACCCTTCAACAACAAGGTGAGCAACTACAAACCCTGAACAATCGTGTTGGTGGCCTAGAGAAAGGCCAAACTCGCCTGGGATCAAAAGTGGATAAAATTGAAATCCGCATGGAAAACGAAGTCATTGACAGAATTCGAGCTCTTTTCGATAACCGGGAAGTGCAGAACGATCGCCTGGAACGCATTGAGAATAAACTTGATGATATGGCCACTGATGTCAGCTATGTTGCCGCCAAAATTGCAGTATCCGGGAAATTGGCAAAGTAGCATATTAAGCTTCGTGCACCCCTGTATAATCACTTAGTAGGCCCCTAAACTTCAATGTCTGGTTTAATATCAAATGCCCATCTACATTCTTAGATTCCTTAATTCTGATCAATTATACTTTTTCAAGAATAATCCTCAATCCGGCGTTTTCAGTAGGATGCCCACTGGTTATAATTACAATTACTCCCAGGCTGCATTAACAATCCCTTAACAACAGTTTACTATTTCATATATTATTAACCCCGGAATTCTCCGGGGGTTAATATGGCATGTTTCACAAGTTGGAGTCAGCCATAGGCCTGCCTCACATTTTTATAGAATACAGCGCTATCCATTTTCAGAAACAACCCTGGCCTTTTGTTTCGCTCTGCTTTTCTCTATTACCGGAGGCCAGCCGAACAGGCGGGCCAGCTTGGAGTATATCCATTTGGACTCTTTTGTCATGAGAGGCCCCAGTACAGCCAGAATTAACACATAAAGGGCGGCAAAGGACTGCAGGATGGGCAGCAGTGCCCCGGCCCAGGCTATGCCGGCCAGAATGATGGAGAACTCACCTCTGGAGATAATGGTCAGCCCTATATTTGTGGAGGCTCTGTGGGAATATCCGGATATTCGCCCGGATATCATGCCGGATACAAAATTGCCGACTATTGTCAGCAGCACGGCTATTATCGCCGGCCACACCGCGCCGGGCAGAGACAGCGGATCTATGCTCAGGCCGAAGCTGAAAAAGAACAGGGCGCCGAAAAAATCCCTGAACGGCACCACCAGATGCTCTATCCTTTCGATATGCTCTGTTTCGGCCAGGACAAGCCCCACCAGCAATGCCCCAATGGCCTCGGCAACGTGTATGGATTCAGAGAATCCTGCCACCAGGATCAAGGAGGCAAATAAGGCCAGCATAAATACCTCATCCGAGGGAATATCAAGAAGACGATTTAATAAAGAGATTAATTTTCGGCCTAAAAGCAATACCCCCAGCATGAAACCCAAAGCCACCAGTGCAGACTGCAAAGCCATTACCGGCGAGGTAGATCCGGTTAAAACCAGTCCGGAAACTATAGACAGATATATGGCTACAAAAACATCCTGAAACATCATTAAGCCCAGGATCATTTCTGTTTCAGGCCTGACAGCCCTTTTAAGCTCTACCAGCACCTTTGCCACTATGGCGCTGGAGGATATAGTCATAATTCCGGCAACTACTAAAATCTCTTTAAAGGGCCACCCCATTAGAAGTGGAAACAGTAGCCCTATTGTAAAGTTGATGGCCATATAAATTAGCCCGGTCTTCATAATGGCGCGGCGCGCCTTTAACAGCCTTCCCACCGAGAACTCCAGGCCCAGGTAAAACATAAGGAAAAGAACACCCAGCCGGCCCATAAAGTCTATCAGTGGAGCACTTTCTATAAACCTTAAATCGATCATCCAAAATTGAGGCATGTGCGGCCCCACGGCCAGTCCGGCCAAAATCAAAAGAGGGACTATGGAAAACCGCAGCCGGGAGGCCAGAAGCCCGGCAATGGCTATAACGAAAATAGCCAGCCCAATTTCAAAAAGAATATTTGGCTCCATTTAGTCTATACTCCCATTGTTTATGAGTCGCTTACAAGCCTTCACCTGTCCCCTTTCCCCTAAGACAACCAGAGTAGCCCCTTCATATACAAACTGGTCAGGACCAGGGTTTATAATTTTTTGATCCTTTTTAATAACAGCAATAATCATCGCCCCGGTAATTTTACGGATATGTAGTTCTCCTATTGTTTTCCCAATGGCCTTTGCCCCGGGCTCAATCTTGAACCATTCAATCTTCATCTCGTCAAAGGCCACATCCACTGACTCCAGTGCTTTGGGCATATAAACCATCCCTCCGAGAATAGCCCCCACACGGCGGGCCTCGGCATCATCAAGGGTAACCATGGATATGCTTTCATCCGGGTCATTATAGTCAAAATGGTGCATTTCACGCTTCCCATCGTCATGAACAATTATTACCAGCTTATCCCCGCTCCTGGAGTTAATCTGAAACTTCCTTCCTATTCCCGGAAGGTCCGATTCCCGAAATGTGCTCATTAATTCCATCTCCTTCACAATTAAATTACAGGCGCTTAAATAGTATATTCATTATTAACCATTAGCACTAATATGGTATAGAATATGGCTTTTCACTCTCCTGCCGGGTACAATAATGTTAACTCCCTAAACGGCTCCAATAATAGAGGTGCTTTTATTGCGAAAAGTTTTTTATTTGCTCCTTATTTTAATTGCTGTTGTATCCGGCTGCTCAGGCCTCAGCCCTGCCTCAAACGTCTCAGATCAGACCCTCCCGCAGTCTCAGGAAGCCGGTCAGCAGCCGGCCAGAGCCCCTTTATTAAAGGCTAAGGTAACCCGCGTGGTTGACGGTGACACTGTACACGTAAGACTTAACGGGACAGATCAAACAGTCAGGCTTATCGGTGTGGACACCCCGGAAACCGTTAAGCCCAATTCTCCAGTGCAGCCTTATGGGAAAGAGGCCTCCGGCTATACCAGATCACAACTGGAAGGAAAAACTGTATATATAGAAAAGGACGTTCAGGATAGGGATAAATACGGCCGCCTGCTGGCCTATATCTGGTTGGATCAGCCAACAGCTGTTTCCGACCTGGAGATACGGGGCAAGCTTTTTAATGCCCGGCTTCTGCTGGAGGGATACGCCCAGATTCTAACCATCCCCCCGGATGTTAAGTATGTTGACTACTTTATTGGCTACCAGAAGGAGGCCAGAGACGGGAATAAAGGACTATGGGGGCCGTCAGCCCACACCCCGCCGCCACAGGACCAGGGTCAGCATACAACCGTATACATCACCAGGACCGGCAAAAAATATCACCTGGAGGGGTGCAGTTCCCTGGCGCGCAGCCAAATCCCCATCAGCCTTCCCGATGCAAAGGCAAAGGGTTATGGCTCCTGCAAAGTCTGTAAGCCCCCGCTCTAGCCCTTCTTTAATTCGGCGGTGGCCCTGGAGTCCACGGTTATGTTTATACTTACCACATCCCCCTCCCTGGCCCCCTTGGGAAGGAGAACTTTAGGGATATGGAATATCTTTTTATTCATTTTTATTAAGGCGTATTCACCTTCGAAGCGGTCAATAACTAGCATGGATAATCCCTCCTTATGGTGGTTTCTTCGCTGCTGTCTTACAAAAATCCTGTCCGGCCCCAAGAAGAGTATACTACCTCATGGTGGCTGTCAAAGGCTGGCAGTCAATGCCCGTAGTGGCAAATGATCTATTAATTGATTGATGAAATGGGCCTCTCTCTGCCTTATAATATTTTTAAGGGGAGGTGTTTTTCCTTGAAAACATTAATAGAAGTATTTGAGAGTATTGTCAAGACTATCATGGGCACCGAGCCGGTAAAGTTAGATCTTATCTACCCTGAGCTGCGCAGGCCTGAGATTCATAGGGTGACAAAATTATAGTCCGCATCCATGGGTGCGGGCTAATTTTTTAACAAGGCTGGTGAAAATTTTCCCTTACTAACTGCATTGTTCTCATGTCGGATTTTGAAGGATTATACCGCTAAAAATTGAATAGTTATCCTTGGTGATAATGATGAACAGCAGTTTTGATTTAAAAAATATATTTAGCTCACTTTCCACAGCTCTCGACTTTACCTACTCGGGGCTTTCGTCCCACCATAAGAGAGTGGCCCTAATGTCGCTGAAGCTGGCCAGAAGAATGGGACTCCCCCAGGATAGAATAAAGAATCTGTTCATATCCGCAATTATTCACGATATAGGCGCAGTATCAATGCGTGAAAAGGAGATTCTGGGGGAGTTGGAAATACTGGATCCCTATGCCCACTCTGAAATGGGCTACCAGATGGTGAAAAATGTCAAGTTTCTGGAGCCGGTCAGCTGTTTTGTAAGATCGCACCATGATGCCTGGAGAGGAGATAATCCCAGCGGCCTAAGGGGTGACCGCATTCCCCTGGAAAGCAGGATTATTAACGCCGTAGACAGGCTGGACGTGCTCATAAACCGCCGGCAAAACATACTTGAACAGCCCCAAAAAATACTGAGGCGCCTTAAAAGTATCGCCGGAACCATAATAGATCCCGATATTATGGTTGAGCTTGCCGATCTGGCCGGTGCGGAGGGCTTCTGGCTGGACCTTGAGTATGGGTCACTTTCAGACCTTCTCTGCGCCCAGACAGAAGATTTTGAAATATCCATAGAGAATAATATGCTTTTAGACGTATCTCTTTTATTTTCCGGTGTGATAGATAAAAAAAGCATTTTCACCCATCGGCACTCCAGGCTGGTGGCCGCCAGCGCCTTTAAAATAGCCGGAATTTCCGGCTTTTCCGTCGAAGACTCCCAAAAAATGCTGGTGGCCGGACTTCTACATGACCTGGGCAAGCTGGGGGTGCCGGAGAAAATTCTGGAAAAGCCGGACAGGCTTAGCCCTGAAGAATTCAGGCTAATAAAAAGGCACACCTATTATACCCACAGGATTCTGGACAAAATAAAAGGCTTTGAAGAGATTAACCGATGGGCCTCTTTCCACCATGAAAGAATGGACGGCGCCGGCTACCCTTTTAGGTTAAAGGCCGAAAGCATTCCCATTCCTTCCAGATTGATGGCTGTAGCAGATGTCTTTTCCGCCCTGGCGGAAAACAGGCCTTACCGCAGGGGATTGCCGGGGAATAAGCTTATGGGTATCCTGGATGAGATGACCGGCAGCGCCCTTGACCCCCAGGCGGTGAAAGTTTTAAAAGATAATTACAGTTCCTTTGAGGAGCTTTTGGAAAATGAAGACCCCCTGAGCCAGCCCCTGGCCTAGGGGGTCGATTCAACTAATGGCGGCTGGCCTGCAAAAATTACAATAACTGTATCCTACATTATATCTTTAGCAACTTCCGGTCGGCCAGCTTTTTTTTAACCGTTGGATAATAGTCCATATTGGTATGGGGAATAAATTTGCTGCTTACGAACCTGTTCATAAAATCCTGGCTGGCATTGAGCTCAAAATAGGTTATGTTGGCAGCGATATCAGCGGCGTCCCGCATACTCTGAAGGGACATAAGGGCCATCCTGGCCCCCTCTCCGGAGCTGTTGCCCACCCGGACCATTTTATCTCTGGGCAAATCGGGGTACAGCCCCAGGGTCACCGCCGACTCTATGTCCAGGTGGTGGCCGAAGGCCCCGGCGGCATAAAATTTTCCCAATTCCTTCAGGTCACAGCCCACGCTCTCCATCAAAAGGTCCACAGCGGCGTTTACCGCGCCCTTTGTACGCATCAGGTTATTTATGTCCACCTGGCTGATCACTATATCACTGCCTGTTCCGGACTCACCGGAGGGCACCACCAGATAGGAGTCCCTGCCGTCACGGAACCTTCCGCTCCTGTCAATAATATCATTCAGAAAAAGCTCGGCTATGCCGTCCACCAGGCCTGACCCGCAAATCCCCAGGGGAGACTTCTCTCCTATGGTGCTGTAGACGGCCCTTTCGGTTTCAGGGCTTATTCTTATGCTGTCAACGGCCCCCATCTCGGCCCTCATCCCGCTGGCCGCCACCCCACCCTCCAGGGCAGGGCCGGCGGCTCCGGCGCAGGCCACCATCCACTGGCTGTTGCCCAGAACAATTTCACCATTGGTGCCTATATCCACTAATAGCGCCAGCTCATCCCGGCGGTGCATGCCGCAGGCCAGCACCCCGGCGATAACATCCCCCCCAAGGTAACTGCCTATGCTGGGGAATATATAGACCGGTGACCTGCTGTTTACCCCCAGTCCGATAAAGCCAGCCTCTACAATACCCGGGCTGTTTACCACAGGTATATATGGGGCCACGCATATATTGGACGGGTCCAGGCCCAGGAAAAGGTGCACCATGGTGGTATTGGCCCCCACCGCGGCGGCGCTGATTTCCTTGCCGTCTATGCCGTTTCTTTCACTAAGATCAGCTATCAGCTCATTCAGTGAGCCCACCACCGCACTCTGCAGCAGCCCCAGCCCCTCACTGTCCCCGGCGTTGAAAATCCTGGTAAGTATGTCCTCGCCATACTTAATCTGTCCGTTATACCCTGCCTCCACATCCAATACTTCACCTGTGCGCATATCTACCAGATAAACGACCACCGTGGTAGTACCGATGTCTACCGCAATCCCAAAATGCCTGGCGGTGGTGTCTCCTCCCTCCAGGTCCACCAGCCTCCAGCCTGAATCGGTCACCCCTACCGTGGCGGTGGCCTTCCAGCCTGACTCTCTTAAGACCCTGGAAACACTATTCATTATCCCCGGGCCAATGCTTACCGGGCCAATGACTCTGGCCAGCTCCTGCCTCAGCCTGTCCACATCGGCCCGGTTATCTGACAGCCCGGGGGCCGGCAGATCCAGGTAATTTTTTTTTGATATGGGGTCAGGCACAATATCTACAGCTTTTCTCTCCCTCAGAATTAGAATTGAATTCTTCCCGCCAGTCATATTTCACCTCCGCCGCTTTTAATAACACCAGGGCTTTCGGTTTCCCGGCGGTTAAGTCCTTTTAACCGCGAACCAGAATTCCGACCCTTTTCCCGGACTGCTTTCCACTCCCATTGACCCGCCGTGCCGCTCTATTATCTGCCTGGCTATGGCCAGTCCAAGACCGCTCCCTGTATACTCCCTGTCAATTCTGGAGTCACTGGTTCTATAAAATCTCTCCCATATAAGCTCCCTGTCCTTTTCGTCCACACCAGGGCCCTGGTCGGACACCGAAACTCTTATTTCTCCATCCAGCACCTCTCCCTTAATATCAACAGTTCCTCCCGCAGGGCTGTACCTGACGGCGTTATCCACCAGATTTATGATAACCTGCCTGATCCTGTCGGGATCAACCAGTGCTGTAAGCCTTTCCCCGGTGACAGCGGCCACTACCTTTACCTCACTGCCTGAAATAACCCCGCTGTACTGATCGGCCACCTCCCCTATGAGGACGGCAATATCGATCTCCTCTGCATTCATACTTATCTGGCCTGTCTCCAGCCTCCTTAAGTCCAGCACATCGTTGACCAGCCTGCCCAGGCGCACAGTTTCACTGTATATATTTAAAAGATATTTTTCCCTTTGCTGATCATCCCCGGCTATCCCATCCAGCAAAGCCTCAGTATAACCCTGTATTATAGTAAGAGGTGTTCTGAGCTCGTGCGATATATTGGCCACAAAGCCTCTCCTGGTGGAGTCCATTTCCTCTATAGTATTTATTTTTTCCTTCAGCTGCCCGGAAAGTGTATTTATGGAATGAGCCAGCGCCCCCAGCTCATCACCTGACTCAAAAGCTATTTTCTTGCCGAAATTACCCTCCGCCATGGACCGGGCCACCGAATTTATCATAAGTATCGGTCCGGTTACCCGCTTTGAAAACAGTAAGGCCAGCAGAGTGGCCGCCGCCAGGCCCAGCAGAAGAGAGTAAAAAACCGCCTGCTCAATAGCATTTACATTGGACTCTATGGGCGCCATGGGAGACTGAATGATAACAGCCCCGGCTGTGCTTTCATCCTTTTTTACGGGAATAGCCACCAGTAAAATATCGGCCCCAAAAAACTGGTTAACCTCTTTTTTTACCAGTTTTTCCCCGCTCAGGACCTCTTCCAGGTCGGCTGTCTCCACTGGAATGCCAGGGCCTGTGCCCCGCAGCCTTCCCAGCATGGCCCCTCTGCCCTGGCCCATACCCATACCCATGCCCATGCCATTGCCGTTGCCGTGCCTGCCGGACCAGCTTATTATGCCTGACTTTGAGTCTACCACCATAACACTGGCATTAAGGGCGCTGGCAAGAGCGTATACATTTCTTTCCACCTCGGCCTGGTCACTTAAATTGACCTCACGGGCAAAAGAGCTGCCGCTTTCCAGCAGCCTGTCAGTCTGCTGCTTCAAATAAATCCTTGTGATCAGGGACGACTGCAAAACTGCGGACAGCCCCAGTACAAGCACCACCAGGGCAAGCATGGCCATCCATATTTTAAAGGCCAGTCCTATCCTTCTCAATTCTTCACCTCAAATTTATAGCCCGTGCCCCAGACCGTATGAATATACTGGCGTTCTCCACTCACCCTGGCTATCTTTTCCCTCAGCCTGGTAATATGTGTGTCTACCGTCCTGGCCTCCCCCATAAAGTCGTATCCCCATACCTGTCTTAACAGCTGCTCCCGGGTAAATACCCTTCCGGGGCGCCCGGCCAGGCAGACCAGAAGATCATATTCTTTGGGGGTAAGAGCAACTGTAATCCCCCCCACCAAAACCTCTCTTTTATCCTCGTTAATTATAATGTCACCGGCCACTAGAAGCTTTCCCTCACGATCTTCACCCTTTTTCAGCCTTCTCAAGACAGCCTTTATCCGGGCCACCAGCTCTCTGGGGCTGAAAGGCTTGACCATATAATCATCGGCGCCCAGTTCAAGTCCAAGCACCCTGTCTATCTCATCTCCCCTGGCGGTAAGCATGATCACGGGCACATCGGATTTTTTTCTTATTTCACGGCATAGTTCCAGCCCGTCCATGCCCGGCATCATCAAATCCATAATAATGAGGTCATATAGAGTCCCGTCAATTCTTTCCAGGGCCTCCAGGCCGCTGCCGGCCTCATTAACCTCAAAGCCTTCCTTTTCCAGGTAAGCCTTTACCAGTTCCCGTATCTTTACCTCGTCATCCACCACCAGCAGTTTAATTTCCTTCATGGCCTCTCCCCTATTGTATTCCCTTAAAAATATATCACATTTTCACCGCAAAAAAAAAGCATCCCCAGGACGTCTGATACACCCGGGGAGCTTTATTCATCCTTATCAGGAAATATCACCTTTTGGGGAGCCGGTAAAAAAGCTTATTATTTTGATAAGGCCTTTAACCAGTGGGCTCTTGATACTTTCCTCCACACTGCTCAGCCTGGATCTGGCCCTGGCCAGCTCCTGCTGTACGAATCGAAGCGATCTTTTAGCCTCTTCACTGCCTTCAAGAGATATTTTCAGGTCATTGCTCAGAATGCTTATCTCTTCCAGGCGCCTTTTATTTTCAAGGTTACTGTTTTCAACCGTTTTCTCAAGCTTTTGCCTTAAGTCAACTATTTCTGACTGAAGCTCGGCAGTCTTTTCAGAGCTTCTTTCCTTCAGCTCGGCCAGCCTTATTTTATTTTCCCTGTCTTTCTCCTTGTACTGCTGCAGCTTGGTAAAGAGCGCCTCCAGGCTGGCCTGATTCTTATTCAGCGCCTCTCTGTACTTTTCCTTCTCTCCCTCGGCCTCCCTGGCTCTTCTTACCCACAGCCTGCACTGGTGCAGTATGCTGTTGGCCTTTGACTCAAGCCTGGACACATGCTCCCTGTACCTGTATATTTCCTTTTTTCTCAGGGAGAGCAGCAGATCCTTTTCGGCCATCTGGGTCACCAGGTAGTCGTGCTGCCCGGCCTCCTCTAATCTGACCGCCAGAGCCGCGGCCACCTCCCTGTGTGCGGAGCTGACCTCGTACACCTGCCTCTCCATAGACTCTGTTTTTTTCTTCCAGCGCAGCCTGTCTCTCTGCCATTTTTCCCTCTGCCTGTTTACCGAAGATAAGAATCTTTTCATCATTTCCTCGTAGGCCACCTGTATGGAGGGGCTGTAAGCCCATATACCGTCCCCTATGGCCTCGAAATAAGGAAATTTATTAAGTACCCCATCCACGGCCTTGAGGCTTGTCCCTCTCCACGAGTTGACTATCTCAAATATCTGCTGGGAGGACAGTCCTCCCGGGTGTTTTTTATGAGCCTTTATGATCAGCTGCTTTAGTGAGTACTGGCCAGCCTCAACCTCCCACTCAGTAAGCCCCCACAGCCCGCTTTCCAGCTGTATGAACCTTCCGTCTGAAATGAGACTGGCCTCCCCCGAGACAAGCGGCTTTGTTTTCTTTTTATTTTTTGCGCCAAGGCCTGTTTTAAGCACCTCCTTCACGCTTACCGGCTGCTGCTTTCTCAACAGCATCGAGTAAAACTGGTCGTTATCCCGGCCTCCCTCCAGATTTAAACTCCACAGTCCTCTTTCATTATAATCAAAACAGGGGTTTTGACGCAGACACAAAAGCACTTTCTCCTCAACCTGGTCCTGGGTATAGTCTCTTAACATTCTTCTGTGCACGTGAGGAACAACTTCAGCCACAGAAAGTTCTTCAAAGAAAAAAAGTGTTTTCTTCAACACGTCTGTAAGGGAATGAAGCTTACCGCCCAAACCATCCACACCGTCCTTTTACTACTGTTAATGCTTCTACAACCCATTTTCCCCATATATTTCCATTTCCCTTCTTGTCTGGAGATACTTTTTGGCAAAATATTCCTACAACATAATACAATGAATTGTATTAAATGACTCCAAATAATAAGTTAAATTCAATATTGTGGCTGCTTACCAGGTAGTTTATAATAAATTAAATAGTATTCATAAAGGCAGTACTTAAAAAAGAGGTGATGGCATTGTCTGAGGCAGGCCAGCAGTCTAACGCCAGCCAGATAGAATGCGACAGGGGCACTATAACTATCCATGGGCCGGTTAGTGCTAATTACCTTGAAGCACTGGGTATAGACGAAAACCTTAACAACTTCCGGAAAGCCAGTAAGCAAAAACAATCTCTGATTGAAATAGCAAAATCAGATGACGGCTTTATCCATATAGCTGTGCATGATAATACTCTGGTGGGGTACGTGACCTTCCACCGCCCGGATGCCTACACCCGCTGGTACAGGCATCCCCTCATGCTTGAGCTGGGCGCCATTGAGGTTAGCCCCCAGTGGAGAAAATACAAGCTGGGACGCAGCCTGCTGGCCAATGCTTTTTCAAATCCAATAATGGAAGAGCGCATAGTGATCACCCTTGAATACTGCTGGCACTGGGATCTTGAAAACAGCAAGCTTTCTATATGGCAGTACCAGAAAATGCTCACCGGGCTATTTGGAACGGCGGGGCTGGAAAAAGTGCAGACAGACGATCCGGAAATACTGGAGAATCCGGCCAATGTCCTGATGGCCCGGGTAGGTAAAAATGTTTCCCCGGAGGATTTCGACACCTTTGAGAGAATGAGATTTGAAGGCCGCCTAATTCAGTAAATTGAAAAAAACGCAGAAAAAAACAGGCCACCAAGGCCTGTTTTCTTACCACCTGTCTAAACAAGGGTGGTTTTTTATTTTGCATCAGAGACCATCAGAAATGAATTCTGAGTTCTGTATTCCGACCCATAAGAACCTCAGTATTAGCAGTTTATTTAATACTGTAATTGGGAGCTTCCTTGGTAATGGAAACATCATGGGGGTGGCTTTCCCTTAAACCGGCCGGTGTAATTCTCATAAACTGGGTATTTGTTTTCAGCTCAGCCAGATTCCTGGTGCCGCAGTATCCCATTCCTGCTCTGATGCCTCCCATCAGCTGGAATACTGTTTCAGCCACCAGCCCCTTGTAGGGCACCCTTCCCTCAACACCCTCGGGGACAAGTTTCTTCTGATCCTCCTGGAAATACCTGTCCTTACTCCCCTCTTTCATGGCTCCCAGGGAGCCCATGCCGCGGTATACCTTGTAGCTTCTGCCCTGATATATTTCAATCTCACCGGGGCTCTCCTCGGTGCCGGCAAACAGGCTCCCTATCATCACCACATCGGCCCCGGCCGCCAGCGCCTTGGTTATATCCCCGGAGTACTTAATGCCGCCGTCCCCTATTATTGGGATATCATACCTGGCGGCCTCATTGGCGCAGTCATATATGGCAGTAACCTGCGGGACTCCGGCCCCGGCCACCACCCTGGTGGTACAGATGGATCCCGGCCCGATGCCCACCTTTACACAGTCCGCCCCGGCCTGGGCAAGGTCTTTTACACCCCCGGCAGTGGCTATGTTTCCTGCTATAAGATTAATATGGGGATATTTTGATTTTATATTGTAAACTGTATCCAGCACTCCCCTGCTATGGCCGTGGGCGGTATCCACCACAATAACATCGACGCTGGCACTGATCAGAGCCTCCACCCTGTCCATGGTGTCATTGCTCACACCGACAGCGGCGGCCACCAGAAGCCTGCCCTTTTGATCCTTGGCTGAATTTGGATACTGCCTGGCCTTTTCTATATCCTTGATGGTGATAAGTCCGCAAAGGTTGAAGTCGTCATCCACTATGGGCAGTTTCTCCACCTTATAATTCTGCAGAATTTCCTTGGCGTGAATCAGTGTTGTGCCCACCGGCGCGGTAATCAAATTCTCCCTGGTCATGGCCATGCCCACCGGCTTGCTGAAATCTTTTTCAAACCTGAGGTCTCTGTTGGTCAGTATGCCTACCAGCCTGCCATTCTCAGTCACCGGAACACCGGAAATGCGGTACCTTTCCATAAGCAGCAGGGCCTCACTGATGGGGCTTTCCGGAGAAAGGTAGATGGGATCTGATATGACACCGTGCTCTGAGCGCTTTACCCTGTCAACCTCCAGGGCCTGCTTTTCTATGGTCATATTCTTGTGGATGACGCCTATTCCGCCCTCCCTGGCAATGGCCACCGCCATTCTTGACTCGGTAACAGTGTCCATGCCGGCGCTCATGATGGGGATGTTAAGTGAAATCCGCCTGGTCAGACGGGTGGAAGTGTCCACATCCCTGGGAAGTATTTCAGAAGCGGCCGGGACAAGGAGTACATCGTCAAAGGTGAGCCCGACCCTGTTAAACTTGTCAGGAAACATAAAACTAACCTCCGTTGTTTTACCTTTTTAATATATATCCACTGCCTGTCTAATTAATAAATAATCTTCTTACCTGAAGACCCCCTGAATTTTATTGGACTATTATAGCACAACGGCGCAAAGAGTTGCCAGGAAATTTTTATATCTTCTATCTCATGTAAATTCTAAAGCTCCTGGCCGCAAGCCTGGCCAAAAAGCCCCGGGTAAGCGCGGCCCGGTAAAATTTTCTCAGTCCCGGGAACAGAACACTAAAGCCCAGCAGATCGGTTATTATACCGGGAGTGATCAGAAGCAGCCCACCTGCAAATATCAGTATGCCGTCTATGATACTGCTCCCAGGCAGCCTTCCTGCCGCCAGATGGCTTTTAATATCAGACAGCACCGCCAGTCCCTGGGAGCGCGCCATTGCGGCTCCCAGGACACCCGGAATAACAATCAGGGCAATGGTGGGCCAGAATCCAACACGGGAGCCTATTTTAACCAGTAGCATTATTTCAATAGCCGGTATAAGTATAAATATACTAAGGAGTTTTAGCAAATGACAACCTCCCGGCCTGTCAGTCCTGGCCCATTATAGACCCCAGCCCTTTTCTCATAAAATGGTCTCTCAGATGCTGTATGGTTTTCTCAGTCACCCCCAGCTCTCCGGCCAGCTCCACATCAGATTTATCATATTTCATCCCGTAAATAAAGCGATCAAAGTCAATGCCTATTTCTTCGGTAAGCTGCTTAAGGCTGGGCTCTGTGCTCCAGGGAACCCTGGACCTAAGATACTCTTCCATTTTTTACCCCTCCCCGGCATAGTTTTTATTTATATTCTGCTTCAGTTTAACTGTATAAATCCCTCTTGTTTTATTTTTCATGTTTAAAGAAAGGACTTTATAAACACCAAACAAAATATATGTAAATAGAATTAAAATGGATATTTTAACAATAATAAAAAAGCACCAATGGTGCATGCCTTTCTCGAATGCTGTCAGAGGAAGCTTTTTTGAAACGCTTTTAACGGAAAGTGGGAAATAGAGGAGAACTATACTTTCCTAAGCGTTATAAAAAAGCACCAATGGTGCATGCCTTTCTCGAATGCTGTCAGAAGATGGTTTTAATAAAAAAACATCCGCTGATAAAATAAATTTATTTATAAATAATTTATGGAAGGAAGAAGAATAATCATGGAATGGGTTCTGGTAAAAAATCTTAAAAGCCATGTGGGCAAAGAGGTGGAGCTGAGAGGCTGGGTGTACAACCAGAGAGCCTCAGGGAAAATAAGGTTTATCATACTGCGGGACGGAACCGGGACGGTACAGTGCGTGCTGGTAAAGGCTGAAAACCCGGAGCTTTTTGAAAAGGCCTCTGAGCTTACCCAGGAGTCCTCAGTCATTTTAACCGGGTCGGTCAGAGAGGAGCCCCGGTCTCCCTCCGGAGTTGAAATAACCCTTATTTCCTTTAGAATAATAGGCCGGGCCGATCCCTATCCAATTACCCTGAAAGAGCATGGAGTTGACTTTCTTTCCGAGAACAGGCACCTGTGGATACGGACTCCCAGGCAGTCGGCCATATTAAGAATACGCTCCACGGTGGAGCAGGCCTGCCGTGAGTTTCTGCACGGAAGGGACTTTGTGCTGGCTGACTCTCCTATCATAACACCGGCGGCCTGCGAGGGAACATCAACCCTTTTTGAAATAAACTACCACGAGGAAAAGGCTTACCTGTCCCAGAGCGGACAGCTGTATAACGAGGCCACCGCCATGGCCCTGAACAGAATCTTCTGCTTCGGGCCCACCTTCAGGGCCGAAAAGTCAAAAACAAGAAGACACCTTATGGAATTCTGGATGCTGGAGGCCGAGGCCGCTTTTTTTGAATATGAAGACAACCTCAGGCTGCAGGAGGAACTGGTTTACCACCTGGTCAGCACTGTTCTGGAAAGGCACAGCCAGGACCTCAGGCTGCTGAACAGAGATACCGCAAAGCTGGAGGCGATATCCCTTCCCTTCCCCAGGGTGAGCTACACTGACGCAGTGCAGACGCTCATCTCCGAGGGACACCAGATCCAGTGGGGAGAGGACTTCGGGGCTCCCCAGGAAACAGCTATATCTGAAAAACACCAGTCACCGGTCTTTATTACACACTTCCCCACCAGCATTAAAGCCTTTTACATGGAGCCGGACCCCTCCAACCCGGAGGTTATAATGGGGGCTGACATGCTGGCGCCCGAGGGCTATGGGGAGATCATAGGAGGTTCTCAGAGGATCAGCGATCCTGAGCTGCTCAGGAAAAAAATTGCCGATCACAATCTTCCGGCGGATACCTTCAACTGGTACCTGGACCTGCGCAGGTACGGCACGGTTCCCCACTCAGGCTTCGGCCTCGGCATAGAAAGAACGGTGGCCTGGCTTTGCGGAATAGAGCATGTCAGGGAGGCCATCCCGTTCCCCAGAACACTTTACCGGATGTATCCCTAGCCGCCTTGCAGGCGGCTCTCCCGTCTCCCGTCTCCCGACCGCATAGCAATACAGTATAAGCCATCTAACGGAGGTTTGCCTTGTCAACGGTATACATACTGGGAGCAGGCGCCAGCGCCGGCTACGACAGGTCCATCACCGGAATGAAGTGCCCCTCCGCCAAGAATTTTTTTACTGTGGCCCAGGGCATTATCGGGTCCGACCTGGTAAAAGACAATAAAAGCTTTAAAAATATAGTAATTTTCCTGGAAAAATACTTTAACCTTTCCTTTGCAGAACTGGAAGCGGCCGGGATGGATATGCAGGATGTGCTGACCTTTCTGGACCTGGAGATTGAATACAGCGACAGTGAAGCAGAGCTTATTTTACTGAGGAGGGCCAGGCACCAATTTATGGACCTCCTCACCATAACCTTCAGCCACGTGCTTAAAGGGCCGCCCTGCCCATACCACGCCGCCCTGGCTTCGGGACTGGGCGAAGGAGACTCAGTAATATCCTTTAACTACGACCTGCTGATGGACACAGCCCTTTTGCATAACAATCCACTTTGGGAACCGGAAACTGGCTATGGATTTCCGGCAGCCTGCCCGGAAAAAATGCAGGCAGCCCCTTCGGCACTGCACCTCTTAAAGCCTCACGGGTCCTTTAACTGGGTTGTCTGCAGCACCTGCGGAAGTATTTATGTTCTGCCCCCCAGCCAGTCAGGTGTCCCGGTGAGCTGGAATGACCTCCGCTCTTTAGTGCCGAATCACCCTGGCCACCAGCTGGACAGGCTTATAATTCCACCGTCCCTTAAAAAAGACGTGCATGGAAGAGTAATGCAGCATATATGGATGAAGGCCCACCTGGCACTTAAAGAGGCCAGCCGTATTGTGATTATAGGCTATTCCCTGCCGGCCACAGACTTCCTGGTAAAAAGGCTTTTATACCGGTCGTTTTCCATGAACAGTAATCTCCGTCAGCTTGAGGTGGTGGACAGGAATAACAGTAAATCCT
This sequence comes from Peptococcaceae bacterium BICA1-7, assembly GCA_000802095.1. Classification (GTDB taxonomy): domain Bacteria; phylum Bacillota; class Desulfotomaculia; order Desulfotomaculales; family Desulfocucumaceae; genus BRHc4a. The sequence goes on from JUEB01000009.1 coordinate 116,762, forward strand.
CCAGCCCACTGATTAAAAAATACAAAAAGCTATTATATAATTCCACAAAGCAGGTAAGTCTGGTTTATGACAAAAGGAATCTCAGAGAATACGTAGCATGCAGGCCGGTACACTAAAAAAACTGTGAAATACTTATTAATAGATGATAAAATACTAATAATGCTACAGATCCCTTTACCTGCATAAATTAATAAAAAGAAGGTGGGCAAATGATCCGTCTGTATATAAAGGGACTGGCTTATGACACCAACAGCAACCCCATTATACTTCTTTCCGATGAAAGGGAGGATATGGTGCTGCCTATCTGGGTTGGCATTCTGGAGGCCCACGCCATTACTATTGCCATAGAGGGGACCCCCATTCAAAGGCCCATGACCTATGATCTGTTCCATACAATGCTTGATTGTCTTAAAGCAACTATTAAAAGAGTGGTTATTAACGACCTGAAGGAGAACACCTTTTACGCCGAGCTGCACCTGGGCACCCCTGAGGGTGACATTGTGATTGACTCAAGGCCGTCTGATGCCATAGCACTGGCCATAAAATCATCGTCCCCTGTTTTCCTCAATAAAAAACTTACCGGAAGCATGTTTCAAATAAAGGATCTATTCGACGAGGAAATACGGGATGAGCTGGATAAACTGTTTAATTCCGATTTATTCAAGGAGCACAAAAAATCACTGCACTGATAATTACTGACTGACTAACCCCACCGAATTAATTATATTCAAGGGGGTTAAGAAGGGGGCATCCCCCTTTATTGCAGGGTGAGGGACCGGTAGTCCCGAGGGGCGGCAGCCCCTTTTCAAATGAGGATACGGGCGATAGCCCGTCTTTTTTATGGATATTTTAAGACCTTCGGGGGAAAAATTAATCAACCAGGCCAGGAAGGGAGTGAATATTCATGGAAAAAACCGGGCCGTACAATGAAATAAAAATCCCTGAAACCGTGGAAAATCTTCACCGCCCCCCAGGCTCACCCAGGCCCAGGGAAATAAAGTCCCAGAAGGCGCAACTTGAAAGCGCTCACCAGCACGGAACCCAAAAAGACATAAAGCTGGGTATGGAATACAAGACAGGACTAAAAGATAAGAAGGACTGACTTTTCCATTGAAGACGGCCTGGTATTGACAGGCCGCGCTGAGAAATGTGCAACTACTCTATTCTGAAAAAATGATTGTCTTTTTAAAACCACAGAGATCACAGAGAAAAAGCTAACAGGCGCTACTATCAGGTCACAATTCTAGAAGTAATGCCGCCTTTTCTCCTTACTATTTTAGTAAAAATAGTAATTACCCTTCAAGGAAGGGCTAAAAACCTCTGTGTCCTCTGTGGCTTATTAGGACATGCATTAACAACCTTTATAAATATTTTCATTACTCTGTGGCGCCGTTTTTCTTTATCCCCCTGCGCCCTCACCGTATTTCCTTATAAATACACTCCGGGACGCCAGGTAAGTAATTATGATGGCGGCGGCCAGCCTGCCTGCTATAATAACCAGGGGGCTGGCCCCCAGGGCCAGGAAAAGCGCGGTGTCCTCAACCACTGCATGGCATACCGACAGGAATATATTTACCAGTATCATATCCTTGACTGTTATTCTCCCGCTCCTGTATGAGTCAATGATAACCCCTGCGCCATAGCTTATCCCAAAAATAAAACCGGCCAACAGGGGGAAGGAGGCCTCCGGTGACATGCCGAAAATTTTCAGCACAGGCCCTGTTTTAGCAGCTAACTTCTCCAGCAGCTTTTTCTCCCTGGCCAGCTCCAGCATTATCATGACCGGGATTATTATAGCGGCCATAATCAGCACATACTTTAGGCTGCCTCCGGCGGCCTCCGCAGCAAAGGACTTCCAGTCCACTTAGAGCACCTCCCGCAATTTTTACATAACCAGATTCAGGACTGCCCCCGCCGCCACCGACAGTGCCACCCGTATGGTCACCATGGCCAGCCCGCTAACTCCCACCTTTTTGGAAACAGCCGTTTCCATGGGCAGGCTGTGGGCTATGAGCAGCATGGTAGCGATTATTGTTGTTTCCTTGGAAGACAGATTAAGAGAGGCTATGGCTCCTATGGCGGCGTAAAGGTTGGTAAAATAGCCCAGCACAATAGCCACAGATGCCTCTCCCGGAAGTCCCACCAGCTTCATAAGAGGCTGGGCTGTCTTTGCTATATACCCCAGGACCGGGGTATACTTTAAAAAAGTCACCAGTATGTATACCGGCACCACTATTTTGGCCAGCTCCAGCGTAACCGTCAGCCCTTTGACAACTCCCCTTTTTATTACCGCCGTCAATTTTCCCTTACCTCTCTTTTTTGAAATGCTTTTCACCAGATTAACTAGTTCTATTGAATCACTCCCAATCCCTTTAGTCTGAATGGGGTCTCAATTAGCCACAGAGGACACAGAGATCACAGAGAATTTGCTCTCAGGCAGTACTCTAAGGTCTGAAACCATGTAGAAAATAAGAAAAGTTTTCTTTCACAATTAAAGCATTCAAGCAGGGCTTAAAAACCTCTGTGTCCTCTGTGGCTTAAAAAGGACCTCAATCCCCATCTTAACTGGTAGCCGTTTTAGGCGGCCAGGGTGTCTGGTTTAAAAAAACAAAAGAGGAGCAGGAATAGAAACTCTTTAGGCAAATTATTATGTAAAATACTGAAGACGGGGTGAAGAATACATGACCTACCCCTATATGATTAGCAACAGGCCGTGGGGGGTTTACAGCCGCACACGGGATTTTTCTGTGGAGAAGTTGTCACTGGGCGATCCACTGGCCATGGCAGCCAGGAGCGGAACCATCTTTGACCAGGACCGGTCCTGCTTTATTGTGGAAAGCTTCGGGCAGAATTTATCAGTCTCCTTCCCTGAAGGTGATATCTTTTTCCTGGATACAGTCCATTCTCCCCATTTCTCCCTGTGTATTTGCGCCCTCAACTACCTTCCCCGGGCCGACGGCACACCCCTTTCCGGTAAGCACATATCCTACCGGGAACTGGAGAACGGACATGTTTACTATGCAGCCTTCCGCCGTGAGTCAATAAACATGCTCTCGGCCTGCCTGCCGGGAAAGAATCCCCGGCTCTTTGCCGAGGCCGCCAGGAAGTTGGGGGGCTCAGTGGGGGAGGGGGCCGACCTGGCCTGCACCCTCTACCCCCTGCCGCGCTTCCCGGTTACTATTAAACTGTGGTTTCCCGATGATGAAATGGAGGGTTCGGCCAACATACTTTTTGATTCTTCAGCCAACCACTACCTGCACACCGAGGATATAGCCGCAGTCGGAGAGCTGGCCGCACGTTTTCTGGTAAAGCAGTACCAACTGCTGGCATCCTCGTAAAGGAGCTGACTGAAAGTGGAAAAGGTATTTTTTCTTAATAAAAAGCTGCAAAAGCTATCCGGACTCTTATATCCCCTCCCGCCGGACTCAAACCCTGTCCTGATCGTTGTCTGCCATGGCTTCACCGGCAGCAAGGAGGGAGCAGGAAAGGCCGTTGAAATGGCCCGGTTCCTGGCCGGCAGCGGCATTTCCACACTATTGTTTGACTTTGCCGGGTGCGGCGAGAGCGAGGGGTCATTTGAAGACATATCCCTGGGCGGACACATAGAAGACCTGGAAAGCGCGGTTGACTTCTGCTATGAGAAAGGCTATACACAAATAATAACCCTGGGCAGGAGCTTCGGCGGGAGCACCGCCATCTGTCAGGCCCCGTCCGACTTAAGAATTAAGGGGGTCTGCACGTGGGCCGCCCCGGCCTCCCTTATGGATCTCTTCCTTGGATTCACCGACGGGGAGCTGCCCGTAGACCAAAGTGAGCTGGTCAGCATGGCCGGTGATGAGGGCATTATTTTTCTTAAAAGGTCATTTTTCTCTGACCTTTCCCTGCATAGCGTGGCGCACTGCGCGTCAAAGCTTTCCCCCAGGCCAATACTGGTCCTTCAGGGCACCGGGGACAGCGTGGTTCCCCGGGAAGATGCCCTCCTCATTTATAATTCCGCCGGAGAGCCAAGGGAACTTCACCTTGTGGAGGGGGCTGACCACCAGTTTTCCTCGCACTACAGGGCGATCTGGGATATTTTTTTAGAATGGGTGCAAAAGCACTTCAGCGCATAAGTTTTTTCACCGGCCACCACTGGTAAACCGAGACCGCCCTGGGAAGGCACAGCTCATGGCAGCAGAAACAGCGTATGCACCTGTCCAGATCCACCAGAGCCTTGCCTTCTTTTAAGCTGATGGCCCCCGCCGGGCAGGCCCTGGCACACTCCCCGCAGCCCCGGCACACCTTGCCGCTGATTACAGGCCTTGGCTGAAGCCACCTGCCCAGCAGCTTTTTAGCCACCGGCGGAAGATTAAAATCAATATTCCTGTACCCCGGCAGCTTAAAGGGCTGGTCCAGGGGAAGATAAGGGTCCCCGGCAAGCTGCATGGCATTTAAGTCCGACACCAGCCCCCGGTCCAGGGCGGCCTTCAGGTAGACTATTCCTTCAGGCTTTATACCCGCCAGCCGGCAGGCCGCCGCATCAACCGCAAAGGGATTCCGTCCGGCCAGAAGCACCCCTGCAAATCTTGGTGTGCCCGAAAGAGGGCCGTCTCCCTCCATGCCCCATATACCATCCATTATTGAGAATTTGGGTTTAATCATATCCGCCAGATCAACCAGCAGCTGGCTAAAGCTCTCCAATTTCTGTATATTGAAGTGATACTCTGCCTTGGTCAGCCCCGGGACCGCTCCGTAAAAGAGTTTCACCGCCCCGGTAAAAGTGGTCATTCCGTGGGTCTTCATCTTGGAAAGCCCTATTATCACATCAGCCCCGGCCAGGGGGGTGATCACCGGGTAGCTGCTGTACACCTTTCCTTCCGGGTATTTCACAGTTACCCCGCCGGTATCAAAATTAAGCTCCGCCCCGGTCCTTTCAGCCACCCCTGACATCCCTGTTTCCCTATACACCGCCTTTAGCAGCACCTTTGAATAGGGCCCCCCGGGGCTGTCGCAGATTACCGGCCTTCCTCCCGCCCTGATCACTTCCCGTGCCACGGCCTCCACCAGGGCAGGGTGAGTGGTGGCTGCAAAATCAGGCTTTTTCCTGGCTATCAGGTTCACCTTAAGGGCCACCTTCTGGCCCGGATTTACCAGGGAGCCAATACCGCCTGCCTGCTCAAATATAAAGCCAACAGCAGCTTCAACTTTTTGGGGATTGTAAGAATCACATCTTTTAAGAATCACACTGCTCAATGAAAATCCTCCCGGTATTGGTAAAATAATTGATTATACTGTAAAATCATATAAGGAAAATTAAAATTGACTCCTTAATTATTAAACGGAGATAAAAAATGAATGCGTCAAATTTCCCCCTCTGGAGAGCCTGCATTGATTCAGGAGGAACTTATACCAGCGCCTGTCTTTTATCTGAAGACGGTGAAATATACTCTGTAAAGGTCCCTACCCTGCCGGGGAGCCCATCAGCCTCAGCAGAGGAGGCCCTTACCTCCCTGATTGAGAAAACAGGCCTTGCACCCGGCAGCCTGTGTTATATTATATACTGCACTACACTGGCCTTAAACCCAGTCCTGCAAGGACTGGCCACCAAGACCGCCATCCTTACGACCCGGGGCTTCGGGGATATTCTGCTGGCTGGAATTCAACAGACTTTAATTCTGCCCGGCCCTACCCTCCAGCGACTGCCCTTTCGCCGCAGGCTCATCTTTGAAATTGAAGAAAGAATGCTCCCCGGCGGCGGCACTTTTACCCCCCTTGCAGAAAATGAGCTGAGGGGACTTGTTCCGCGCCTTCGGGATGAGGGGATAGAGTCGGTGGCCATATGTTTCCTCCACTCCTATGTTAATCCTATTCATGAGCAAAAGGCCAGGGATATATTGGCAGAAGCTATGCCCGGCCTCCCGGTGACTATTTCCAGTGAAGTACTGCCCTTTCCGGGAGAATCCTTTAGGGCCGCCGCCACCGCACTGAGCGCCATGGTAAGGCCCCAGCTGGAAAGCTGTATAGTAGCCACTTATGACAGAATTAAGAATTGGCCGGGAAAATCCCCCGGCTTTATGGTTTCCCAGTCTGACGGCAGCACTGCCGACGTCCTCAGCTCCTGCCTTGTGGCAGCCGGCGCCATACTCTCGGGCCCGGCCGGAGGTGTAGCGTCTGCCTCCCTCCTGTCAGCCAAAACAGGCAGGCCCAACCTTATCACCCTGGAAATAGGCGGTTCCTCTACCAATATAAGCATTATACAAAGAGATAAGCCGTCCCTGTATTCCGGAAACAAAGCCCCTGTTTCCTCCCAGGCGGGACTTCCCTCCCTAAATATTCACTCTTTGGGGGCAGGTGGAGGCAGTATCGCAGCCCTGGACGCTAATGGTTCTATCCGGGTGGGCCCTCTGAGCGCCGGGTCACATCCCGGGCCGGCCTGCTGCGGTGGAAGCCTGCCCACCTGCACCGATGCCAATGTGCTGCTGGGCAGGATCAACCCTGATGCCATTATTACCGGAGGCCCGCCGGCCAGCGCCGGGGCAGCCTTAAATTCAATAAAAGCAAGTCTGGCCGGACCTCTTGGCATCTCTGCCGAAGAGGCAGCCCGGAGAATAATAGCTTCCCTGAACTCAAATATTATACAGGCGCTGAGGGCAATTATCGATAAAAATGGGCTGGACCCACGGGAGTATACTCTTGTTTCCTACGGCGGGGCTGGACCTCAGCACGCCGCCGAAATTGCCAGGGAATGCGGCATACACTACGTGCTGGTGCCCCGGGAGCCGGGATTTTACTCAGCCCAGGGAGCGCTTTCAACCGTTCGCCGCAGCTATGAGGCCGTAACATTTATAAACCTTGAGGAGGCCGACCCTGACAGAATATTTGAGTCCTATGCCGAACTGGAGAAAACCGCCCTGGATGATTTTGCAGCCCAGGGGATTAACGCCTCCCGGATTATAATAGAAAGAACAGCTGACTTACGCTTTATGGATCAGCTGCTGGAATTAAATATGCAGTTTCCTGCCGGAAGGCTAAAAAAGGCAGACCTCTCTCTTCTGGGCAGGGCCTTTGTAATAAGCTTCAGCTCTGCCTACGGCTTTACTCCCGATGACACCGGGACAGAAATTGTAAGGCTGCGCCTTACAGCAGCCCTTGACACCCCAAACCGGCCGTCCTGCCCGGGAAAATTGACTATCAACGGGCTTAAGCCTGCTCTTTACAGAAAGGCTGTCTTCGGCGATGACACCCTGGATACACCGGTTTATTCCAGAAATGAACTATACCCCTCCGCCAGCCTGAGGGGGCCGCTTATAATAGAGCAGGAGGGTACGTCAACCCTTGTCTGGCCAGGCATGTCGGCCTCGGTTGATGCCCGGGGCAATATAATAATTAGCGTGGAGGTTTTATAAATGGGCCCCACCACCACTGAAATTGTCGGCAGCGCCCTCCGGGCGGCGGCAGAAAAAGCGGAAGAAATAATGGCGGCAGCCTCTCCCTTCTCAAAAACTCAGTATATAAGCCGATCCTATGCAATCTTTACCAGAGAAGGGAAAATGACGGCCCACGGAAGCGGTAGCAGGTTCCTGGCAGGCCTTCTGCCATTGTTTGTAGAGTCTGTTTTGGAGCTTAACCCCCTTCACACCATCAGCCCCGGGGATTTTATAGTCACCAATGATCCCTATACCTGCGGCTCAAGCCTTCCGGTTATTCTGGGCGTATCACCGGTCTATTTCAGCAAAAGGCCCCTGGCCCTGGTGGCCAGCGCCTGTAGTTATTCAGACCTGGGTGGATCTGCTCCCGGAGGCATGCCCGCCCAGGCCAGGGATATATTTCAGGAGGGGCTCAGGTTCTCACCAGTCAGGGTATTTAAAAGAGGCATTCCCAACGAGGGCCTATTTGCAGTGCTGTCCCACAATTCACGGTCCGGGTCCAATCTGTCCAAAGGCATAAAGGCCCAGTTCTGGGCTGTTCAGACAGCTGAGAAAATACTCTCCGGACTGGCCGGAAAATACGGCTTCGAGAAGCTGATGCGCTGTATGGAGGAAATTATTGAAAACAGCAGGCGAAGCATTGCTGACAGGCTTCAGACTTTGCCCGAAAGGAATCTGATCAGCTCTGTTTCTGCCGGTGAGGAACCCGGCAGCGGCAGTCCCTTAATTATAAAAGCAGCGGTAAAAAAATGCGGAGATTTACTCACCGTAGATTTCACAGGGACTTCCCCCCAGGCATCCGGGCCGGTCAACTCCTCACTGGGGACAACCCTGTCCTCTGTATATGCGGCAGTTGGAGGGGCGCTTCCGGAGATACCTTTAAACGACGGCCTTTTTCGTTCAATTAAGGTTAATGCCCCCGGAGATTCACTGGTAAATCCCTCCTTCCCGGCACCGGTGTCCAGCCCGCCGGTCGATGCCATACAGGATGCGGTTTGCCGCTGCCTGGCACAAATTTTTACCGGCGCCACGCCAACCGGGTCGGGGGGAAAAGCACATTTTACCGTCGGGGGTTTTAATTCTGCAAAAGATTCTTTTTTCTGCTATAGCACCCACATAACCGGGGGCGAGGGAGCAGTCTTCTCCCGGGACGGAGGCAGTCCGGCTTATCTTTCCCACTCTGCCTCTCCCCAGACCTCAGTGGAAAGGCTGGAGGCTGCCTGTCCTGTTTTGGTCAGTAAAGTCCGCCTGGTGAAGGACTCCGGAGGCGCAGGAGAGTTCAGAGGAGGGCCGGCAGTGGTATGGTCCTTCACTGTTCTTGACAGCAATACCGTGGTTTCTGCCGGAACCGGCGCGGCCGCGCCTCCGGAGGGCCAAAAGGGAGGGCTTCAGGGCAGCCCCCCACTGATAACAATAAGCAGCCCCGGAAATGGAGAAAGTTTTAATACTACCGGGATTTATACAGGAAGCCCCGGAATAAACGGGATAGTTACCCTCCGGACAGCAGGAGGAGGAGGCTTTGGACCGCCCCTGGAAAGAAATCCGGACAGAGTAAGGAATGATTTGCTGGAGGGACTTGTGTCTCCTGAAGCTGCCGGGGGAATATACGGGGTTGTGCTGGCAGGCACTGATCTGGAAGTGGATGTTGAGGCCACAGCCAGGCTGCGCGGTAAAGGATGAGATGTATTTCCAAATACTCTTAAGTATTTATATATCTATAGTTACCCCCTCCCAGTCTCCGGGTTTGCTGGTCTCGTAATAATCGGCCACTATCCGGCCTGCTCTTCGGCAGAAATAGTAATTGACTGATCCTGAGATAAAAGCTCCAATAAAGGGTATAATCTTTATCACCGACCGCTGGCTGACCCTTATGCCCAGGGCAATAAGAAGCTCCTGAGCCAGTTTGACAAAGGCCTGCCGCCCCATCTGGCTTACGGCCAGCCTGGAGACATTCTTGCCCACTGCGTCAGCCCCAATGGAATGCATAAAAACCCACAGCATTTCCCTGGAAGTTCCTTTCTTTCGCAGATCCCTGTCATAGACCACAGCCATCTCGGTGATCATTTCGGACATAAAGTAAAGCAGCCCCATCAGATCGAAGGCTGTCCCGCCCACCAGGGCCATGAGAGTGCCCAGACCGGGAACTGATCCGGGAAGCGCGGTAACCGTCCCGACTCCGGCGCACCAGGCGGCCTTTCTTTTGGTTATAATGCTGCACAGCTGCCTTTTGGTCATTTCCGGGTGGGCTTTCTTAAGCACCTCTGCCCTTCTGCGGGCCTCATCGCTGTTTATCAGATCAAAGGGATTAAACCTCATAAACACCCTGCACCACTCCCTTTATACCTGTATATATTCACCCGCTCCCGGCCTTTTCCCTCTATCAGCGGGCCCCCCAGCGACAGCCGCTTTTTTCATTTTATCTTGGCCTTATTGATTTAGAAACCCACCTGTGTTATTATTATTTGCGCAACTTCAAATGAAGACGGGCGTGTAGCTCAGCGGGAGAGCACTGCGTTCGCAACGCAGGGGTCGGGGGTTCGAATCCCCTCTCGTCCACCAGCAAAAAGCCTCGCCCTATTCGGCGAGGCCTTTTTATACTTATATGGCCACCGCTGAAGATGAAATTGGGGTCCTTTTAAAACCACAGAGGACACAGAGTTTTTTAGCCCTGCTAATCAACTTTTTTTACCTTATAAGGAATGCCCAAACCATTCTGTCTCCTGTCTCCCGACCGGGGAGGAATACCCTTAAGCTGTCTCCCGGCCAGGAAGGAATACCCTTAAGCCGACTCCTGACCGGAAGTATTACCCTTAAGCCAAAAGCCAAAAGGAGGTATCTAGAGATGTACTGGGAAAAAAAAGGTCCGGGGAATACCGGTGAAACAGTTAAGCTGGCCATTGCCAGGGCTAATGAGCTATCGTTAAAGCATATAGTGGTGGCCTCCTGCACCGGGAGAACAGCTGAAGCGTTTATCGGCTGCGGCTGTGAAATAGTCTGCGTAACCCATCATGTTGGCTACGCCGGACCCGGGAAGGATGAAATGGAGCCCTCCACCAGGGAAAAATTAACCCGGGCGGGGGTAAAGGTACTGACCACCACCCACCTTCTGGCCGGGGTGGACAGGGCGGTTCGCAATAAGTTCGGGGGAGTATACCCTGCTGAAATAATGGCCCAGACCCTCCGTATTTTCGGACAGGGAATTAAGGTATGCGTGGAGGTGGCCTCCATGGCCCTTGACGCCGGGCTTATTCCCCACTGGGCGGATGTGGTCAGTGTGGGCGGCACCGGCACGGGCGCCGATACCGCCGCGGTGATATTGCCCGCCCACTCGAATCATTTCTTTGACACCAGGGTCAGGGAGATTATCTGCAAGCCAGGATATTTTTAAGTATTATTTCAATATTTTGTCCTCGTCAAGATCCACACCGGCCTGCTGGAAGCTGGCCATTTCCGAGGCTATCCTGCAGGCAGCCTCCACAAGGTGCATGGCCAGGGCGGCCCCGGTGCCCTCTCCCAGCCGCATGTCCATGAGCAGCATTGGCTTCATGCCCAGGCGCTCCAGCATGAGACTGTGTCCCTGCTCCCCGGACAGGTGCGAGGGGATTATGAAACTCCTGGCCTCCGGGGCTATGGCGCAGGCTATCATGGCGGCCGCCGTGGAAATGAAGCCGTCAATGATCACCGGCGCCCTGCGTGAGGCCGCACCCAGAATAACTCCTGCCAGCCCGCCTATCTCCAGGCCACCTACCTTGGACAAGATGTCAATTCCGTCGGCAGGGTCCGGCCTGTTTATTTCTATGGCTTTTTTTACTGCCATAACCTTTCTTTTCATTACCTCGTCATTGACCATGGTACCTCTGCCAGTGGCCTCTTCCGGGGTTATGCCCACCATTAGTGAAAGTATGGCGCTGCTGGGGGTGGTGTTGCCTATACCCATGTCACCGGTGGCCAGCAGGTCTGCGCCTTCCTCTATTTCCTTTACGGCTACGGCAATTCCGGCCTCCAGCGCCTTCACCGCCTCCTCCCTGCTCATGGCCGGGCCGGTGGATATATTGGCAGTGCCCTCCCTTACTTTATAGTCCAGCACTCCAGGCACATCCACCTTTCCAGCCACACCTACGTCCACCACCACCAGCCGGGCGCCGGCCAGCCTGGCCAGCACCGATACTCCCGACACCCCCCCGGCAATGGCTGAGACCATCAGGCCGGTGACTTCCTGGGAAGCTATACTTACCCCCTCAGACACCACCCCATGGTCCCCCGCCATCAGAATAACTGATTTGCTTTTTATCTCAGGAATGGGCCTGCCCTGTATTCCGGCCAACTGTACGGCCAGTTCCTCCAGCCTGCCCAGGCTGCCGGGGGGTTTCAAGAGGTTATCCACCCTTTCCCTGGCCTTTTCCATGGCCTTCTGGTCAAGCCCGCCAATCTCTCTCACTGTTTTTTCCAAAAGCATCAATTCATCCTCCTCCTTAAATAAAAATAAAAAAAAGCCCCAGCTTAACGCCGTGGACTTTGCCATCATCCCCCCGGTATATTGCTTATAAGGCAGGTCTCCTGGCTTCCGGGTCATCGAGCAGGCCCTGCCTTCCCTTGCGGTGGCAAAAAATGGGCTTCTCTTTCCGGATACAGTGGCGGGTCCGCCCGGGAATTGCACCCGGTTCCCTATTCTCCGCTAATGCGGCACCTCAAGCAAAATTAGTATTCTTTTTTTCTTTTTTATTCTATGTTAAAATGATAATTCCTTCCTGTTGCGCCTGGCATATCCATCAATATTTACCCCTCTGCGCAGCAGCCACTCGGCTGTTTTGCCCGTTATGACCAGGGGCACCGCCCCAAGCTCACTGATGTTGCGGGCGCCGGTCAAAACCATGTACATGGACAGGCCCTTTTTCAGCCCTTCTATATATTCTACCAGCGCTTCCACCGATCCACGGCTGACTATATCAAGGAAGGGCCCGGCCATAGCCGCCACCTTCGCCCCGGCAGCCAGCGCGCAGGTTATGTCCAGTGAGGTTCTAAGGCCCCCCGAGGCCACAATGTCCATGTTCAGCCCCAATTCCAGGCCTTCAAAAAGGCATATGGCTGTCGGTATGCCCCATCCCTCCAGCTCGTTATTTTTAAACTCTTTTCTGGCATTCTCTATGGAGATAAAGTTGGTTCCTCCCCTGCCCCCTATATCCATTATTCTAATGCCAGTGTTATATAGCCTTAACATGGTCTCCCCGGACATGCCGAACCCAACTTCCTTGGCAATGACAGGGCATTCTACATTTTCCACCAGCCTTTTAAGGCAGGGCAGGGCCATTCCGAAGTCAGGCTCTCCCTCGTCCATGACCAGTTCCTGAGGAACATTAAAATGAACCTGAAGCCCGTCCGCGCCAATCATGCTTACTGCGGCGGCAGCCTCCTCCAAGGTGCAGGTGGCGCTGAGATTGGCAAGGAGTACACCGTCCGGGTTTTCTTCCCTGGCCACCCGGTAGGTCTCCTCCACAGTGCTGTCTTCCAGGGCGGCCTTCTGGGATCCAACGGCCATGGCTACCCCGGTTTTCCTGGCGGCTATAGCCAATTCCCTGTTTATTCTAAGTGTTTGGGGATGACCACCGGTGATGGCATTGATCATCAGAGGGGCCTCCAGCCTCTTGCCAAGAAATATGGTGGATGTATCTGTATCGGAAAGCCTTACCCCGGAAACAGACTGATGAATAAGCCTTACGTCGCTAAAACCGCTGTCGCAAGTGCTCTCTGGCATTTCCAGCGAGTATTTAAGATGATCCAGCTTTCTTTCCTGTCTTTTCACCGGCAAGACCTCTCATTGAAAATTTTGGGGTTTCCAGTAGAAGGAAGCCCCTTTTTAAACACTTAGTATATTCATTTAATCCCTTAAAAAATCTCCAGTTGATCTTCATTGTTAAGCCTGGCCCTGAATAAATCCATCTCCCTGGTAAGGGTGACTCTCCTCTTGCCCACCTGAATTATCGAGCCCTCATATGCCTTTCTTACCTTCACAGTGCTCTTTGCGGCCACCCTTACCACAGGCGGCGCGCCCAGATTGCTGCCCAGCTCATTTATATCCACATGGCCCTCTGACAGTATCTCACCGCCCTTAAAGGACCCCCTTATACTTACATTGCCTCCGGAGGTTATATTGGTGTTCACACAGCCCTGGCCGGTAACGCTCACATTTCCGGAGCTCTGGATAATGCACGAAAGGGCAGACTTTACATTAATACTGCCACCGTAGTTCTCATTGTTTTTATTCAGTGTATTAAGAATATCCTCCACCTCTACGATCACTTCGTCAAACATTTCCTTATTAAGAGGCTTAAGCCCTGTAAAACAGCTGAGCATACCTATTGTTTGCACTATTTCAATAGGTATGTCGGTGGACGGCTTGTTTCCCAGAAAAGTCTGTATGTTTTTAATAAGTGGCCTTATATTCTTGAATCTGGAGTCCAGGAGACCCAGAACTACCCTTCCGAAATCCACCACGCTAAAATCAATTACTTTCATTTTAGAGAGTTGTTCCAGGGCTGTATTAAGATTCTGCAGCTCTGTATTTATATCGGCAAACATAAATCCCAGTTTTTTTGCGCCTGGAAATATTATTCCAGCCCTGAGGCGGCTGCTAATGGCATTGCCATATATTGTTAGTTTACCGCCGCTGACAATCCGGGCCATGGTTACAATGCCCTGTACCTCCACATTTCCTGTAACATGCACCTCCATAGCCTCACAAACATTTCCTGTGATTTTTACATCTCCGATAAAACGCAGGTTTCCTGTTTTTATATCAACATCACTGTTATGCACATAAATGGGGTCACAGTTAATCACCTTGGTAAGGCCGGCATCCTTTATCCAGGGCCTTCCGTTAACCAGAGCAAAGGCCTTGCTGCCCTCCTCATTAAGCTTTACCCCTTTTCCGGCCTTCAGGGTGATTACCCTGGGCTTCGGTGCGGGCAAAACCTCGCCGGTAACTGCCAGTCCCTCTATTCCGAATACCGGAGGATATACCTCAACCAGCTGTGTTTCGGCCTCAACAGATACTATATTGCTGGTTTCCCTGAAATCAATGGCATCTATCTCATTATCCGGGATGTCCCTGGGAGCCTTGCTGAAGAGCACCTCCATGTACCCGTCCTTTCCAGGCAAGGGGGGATTGCCCTCGGCTATAACAACAGTCTCCCTGGTAGGGTACAGTGAAAAGTTATTTATTTCCTGATCCTTTACTCCGAAGGTGATTCCTTCGCTCTTCAATACCTTATATATTTCATCCTTATCAATATAATCGCAATTGGCGAGGGAGTATATAGAAGCCGTCAGCTTGTCACGGCTTATAGCAATTTTAAATAATGTGGTTTTATTGTCAATTTGCATTATTCTATAACACCCTCCCAGATATTAAAAAAAGGATTTATATTTCTGTTGAAGAAATTTTTTAATGCATTGTATTATTCCGTCAAATTAGCATTAAAGTATTCTATAACACCTTTTAAATATCCTTCTATTTATAAAAAACCGTATTGATCAGAAAACTATGTATACAGGAGAGATATTAATGAACTATTTAGGTAATATGGTCCTAGTGCAGCAGTTGTTCCCCGACATGAAGATCCCGGCAGAAAGCTCAGCAAGGAATGCACTGAAAGAGGCCAGGCTTGGTGATCTGCTTGCCCCGGGAAGCAAAGTGGCTGTTACTGCAGGCAGTAGGGGAATAAGAAATATAGCCGGGATAATCAAAGCCACTGCCGATTATATTCTTTCCTGTGGCTGCAGTCCTTTCATAATTGCCTCCATGGGCAGCCACGGGGGAGGCACAGTCTCAGGACAACTGGCTATACTGGGTGGCCTGGGCATAACAGAGAAGCAAATGGGGTGCCCGGTATTGGCCTCTGACAAATCTCTTCCCATAACCGGAGAAAATAACCAGATTTTTTATGTTAACAGCCTGGCCTTCGATTTTGATCATATAATAATAATTAACAGGATAAAACCGCACACCTCCTTTCACGGGCCCTTTGAAAGCGGGCTCATGAAAATGGCTGCCGTAGGGCTTGGCGGCCCGGCCGGGGCCTCTCTGATACACTCCCAGGGTGTGGAGAAACTACCCGGGATAATTCCCCGGGCGGGCCGGGCTGTACTGAAGGAACTGCCTGTTACCCTGGGGGTGGCCATACTGGAGGACTCCTTTGAAAACACCATGCTGATCAAGGCCGTCCCCCCCTCCCTGTTCGAGGAAACCGAAAAAGAGCTGCTGGCCGAGGCGCGCAGACTTTTTCCCGGCATACCCTTTAAAGATATAGACGTACTGGTAGTGGATGAGATAGGAAAAAATTTCAGCGGCACCGGGATGGATACCAATGTAATTGGGCGTCTGCGCATACAGGGAGTGCCTGAGCCCGCTGGGCCTTCCGTTAAAAGAGTGGTGGCTCTGGGGCTGGCGGCCGGCAGCAAGGGCAACGGCTATGGGATAGGGCTGGCAGACTTTACCACCCAAAGGCTGGTGGAAAGCATAGACTACCGGGCCATGCACCTTAACGCCATGACCAGCACCTTTATTCAGAGGGCTATGCTGCCCATGACTCTACCGGACGACCTGGCGGCAATTAATGCGGCTGTAAAAAGCCTTGGAAACATCAGCCCGGAGGAGGTTCGGCTGGTCAGGATAAAAAACACCCTCCAGCTGGACCGTATACTGGTATCCCGGTCCCTGGCCGGGGAGGCCGGGCAGAACAAGTCCCTTAGGATACTGGAAGACCCATTCCCCATTACCTTTGCCGCCAGCGGTAGTATTGACTCCTTTTAAATATCATAACGCTGAAAGGAATTTGCCATGAACTCAAATGATCAGGCTGCTATTCTTCTCAATACCATCGAGGGACTCTCACTTTACCGTATTTTCAGCAAAGGGCCGGGACTAACAATAGCCCATATGCTGGAAGATAGCTTAAGGAATATCAGGCCCTCCACTGTAGACCTTGCCCCCCGTCTTTTCAGGGAGCTGACCGCCTGGGCGGAGACCTCCGGAATACCTCCGGCCGGCAGCTTGTGGCAAAATTTCCTGCTGGATCAGGTGATTCTGGATGACAATTCTTTTACTAAAATGGCGTCGGTGTCCATGCTGTCCACCGGCAGTTCACTGTCCGGGCTGGTTTATGAGGCCGCAGGGAAAGACCTGCTGGGGCTTAAATATGTCTTTGACCTGGATCTGTCTGAATTACTCCCCGGCCGGGAAGAAAACCAATTCTGGGGTCTTATTAACAGTCCCCTGGAATCTCCTGACGGAGATCCCCGGGAAAGGGGGCCGGAGTCAGACATACTGAGTCTGAAAAAAAAGCTTCTGGAAATCCCCGACTGGTCCCTGGCCCGGTCAATACTGAACAGTTTTCACTTACAGTCCGGGAGCGGAATTTTTTGCAGATATCTTGCCTTCAGGTGGGACGGGCCTGAAAAAAAGCTGGTAGGCATTCAGCGCCCGGACCCTGTCCGACTTGAAAACCTTATCGGCTACGAGGGCGAGCGGGCCCAGGTTATTGAAAACACCGAGCGCCTGCTGGCCGGCAGCCCAGCCTCGAACCTGCTGCTTTATGGCGACAGGGGCACCGGCAAGTCCTCCACCGTAAAGGCTCTAATCCACCGCTACGGCACAAAGGGGCTTCGCATTGTGGAAATACCCAGGCACTGCCTGACTGACTACCTTTCTATAATACAGAGCCTGGAGGGCCCGGGCCTAAAGTTTATTTTATTTGTAGACGATCTTTCCTATGAGGAAAATGAAACCGATTATAAGGCTTTAAAGTCAATACTGGACGGCAGCCTCCAGGCGAAGCCGGACAATGTGGCCATCTACGCCACCTCAAACCTCCGCCACCTGGTCAGGGAGTATTTTGATGACAGGAAGGGTGATGTACACGGTGGAGACACCCTACAGGAAAAGCTCTCTCTATCTGAAAGGTTTGCGGTGACGGTGCTTTTCCTGTCACCGGATCAGGAGCTCTACCTGAGGATAGTTGAGGGGCTGGCCCGGCAAAAAGGTCTGGCCTTATCCTCCGGGGAACTTAAGGCCCGGGCCCTGGAGTGGGAAAGATGGAACAACGGCAGGTCCGGAAGAACTGCCAGACAGTTCATCGACTTGCTTGATTCTCCGTCTTAAACCTGACCGGACCGGCATTTTTTTATACAAACACCCTAAATTTTTATAGCCGTCCGGCGCCACCTTGAAGGAATCGGCCTTCCTTTCCCGAATAAATTATTCTATATATAAATAACTGGGGAGGGGAACCGATTGTATAATTATCATAACGGAGAGATTAAAAATCCCGGGCTAGAGATGATGCTAGTTCTTATCAGGTCAGCTTTTTTCCTGATGGTAGTTTTTGTGGCCGGTGCGGTCGGGGTTGCTGCAGGGCTTCCTGCCTTTGTGGGTGGAATAGCAGGCGGTGTGGCAATTCTATGTCTCTTCTGCTGCAGGCCCTTTTTTGAGGTTATAGATTACAAGTGCCCCCACTGTGGAAATGAAACCAGAACCATTAAAAATTTCGGCGCCTACAGCTGCTCCAACTGCGGTGAGGAAAGCAGAATAGAAGGATAAATCAGCGGGGCTCCGGGCCCCGTTTTTATTTTTGTTCAGGAATTCCTGCTTTATTCTATCCTGAAAATCACCCGGGTCTTTATTGGCCACAGAGGACACAGAGATCACAGAGAATTTACACTCGACATTACTCTCAGGTCTGAAGCAGATTAGAAAATTAGATTTTTGTAAGCCCTTTCCAATCTTTAATAAAGACATCAAATAGCATTCGAGCAAGTCTTAAAAAAACTCTGTGTCCTCTGTGTGCTCTGTGGCTTAAAAAGGACCGCATTTTCATTCTCCTTGGTGGCTGTTTTAGGAAGCCAGGTTGTCTGGATTCCTCCACCTGCAAGACGGCTTTTTTATCCCTGGCACCCCTGACCGGGGTGTCTCTTTTTGTCATTCAAATTCCAAAGCCCGGGCAATCAGTCAAATCCGTGGGTGTCTACCCAATAAATAAATTGGTCAACTACTTCCTGCTAACCATGATTATTAACCGTGCCTGTATGCTATCTTTTCAAACATTCTCACAAGCCCTGCGGTAATACCAAAGACTGATCTAATGTTGAGATTATCTTCGGCTGTGGTGTCGAAAAAGACATTGAGTTTGGATTCAAGCTCGTCTTCAGGCCTGCAGTAACAAATAAGTATGGGAATTCTAGGCAGGGGGTATAAAATTAGCGAAATATCAGAAGAAAAACTATTCGTCGCCAGCTTTCCACCAAACACATGCATAATGATTTCAAAAAGATCGGTATGGATATCTGCAATTTGCTTTAAAGGTTTTTCACATAACGGCTCAAAAAGTGGAATCCAGGTCATCCCATTTTTCAGTTCCCTGAACGGAACCCATTCTCCGGTAACACTTTTTCCAGAACACGTCATAATATAGTCGAGCAATGGTAACTTTATCCAGGTATTTGTATGACAGTCGGATGTGATGTTCCCCTTAGGATCAACAAAAAAGTACTTGCCGAGACATCTAAGCTTCAGCTTACCCCCTGACAGCGAAGCCCCCAGCCTTTTTGCCGACGAAGAAAAATCTATGGTAGCCATGTCTCTTTTCATTTGCTCCAGCAATTGCTCCTGCTGCTGCTCATAAGGCACTCGTTTTACTACTTGCACATCAAATTGTTCAACTATATTGTTCTCCAGGTGGGGGCAGTCGTCGAGACGTTTTTGACCCTTGATTATCGCATCTGCGAAGGCCAAACATGACGGCACTTGACATTGCCTGCAATTTGATTTTGGAAGTAACTTGTAAATATCCAGGGGATTATTTAGTTGAGACATGAGTAATAACCTCTTTTCATAACAAATTAGACTGATCCCAATCCTTTTCTTATTTTTTCCAGCAGTGAAATAAATACTTCCTTTTCATGCCTGTCAAGAGCGGACATGGTTTTATTCATGTAATTGTTGTGTATGGGAATGAAGGTGTTCATAAGAATAATAGCCCTGTTGGTGAGGCACACCCGGAATACTCTTTTGTCGGCGGGATCAGTACTTCTAGCCACCAGGTTTTCTTTTTCCAATCGCTCTATCAGCCCAGAGATTGTAGGTCTGGCGACCAGTACCTTCTTGCCCAATTCTGACTGCGTTAATCCCCGGTCGCCCGCCATGTACAGGTGGATCAAGGCATTGAATTTGGCCGAGGAAAGTCCGTAACGGGCAAAATTCATAGAAAAAACATCTTCCAGAGCATCCCATGTCGATTTCAGTTCATACAGCGCCCGCTTTGAAAGGTAGTGTTCCTGTGCATCTTCGTTTTTCTCTATTTTTAATCCCCCCAGCCTATTTGTTAGTATGCTTACATTTATGTTAGCATACTAACATCATTAAGTCTATTTTGTTCCAAAAAAAAATGATAAATATCCATTCCCTGAAAAACAATAGAATTAAAATATGGAGGTGTTCCGGTGGAAACAAACATAAATGGCACGGAAGCGCGCCATGAGCCTGCTTATGATGAAAAGACCCCCGAAGAAACCGTTAACCTTTTAATAGATGACCGCCCGGTTAGTGTCGCCAAGGGCACAAACGTGCTGGAGGCCGCCAGGTCAATTGGCATTGAAGTCCCCAGCCTCTGCTACCTGCGTGGAGTAAACGAGGCTGGCGTGTGCAGGGTGTGCCTGGTGGAGGTGGACGCAGGAGGCCGGCGCAGCCTTCAGGCCTCCTGCGTATACCCGGCCTCGGAGGGTCTAAAAATATACACCAACTCTCCCCGGGCCAGGCGCGCCCGCAAGCGGGTGGTGGAATTGATGCTTTCCGACCATGACCGGGACTGCACCAACTGCGCCCGCAATCTTAGCTGCGAGCTGCAGAGGCTGGCTGATGAAATGGGCATCAGAAAGCTCAGGGTAACCGGAGAGAGCCACCACCACCCCATATCCCGCAAAAACCCTTTTATAGTAAGGGATTATAATAAGTGCATCAAATGCCGCCGCTGCGAGTCGGTATGCCGGGAGGTACAGGGAGTAAATGTATACAGCCCCAAAAACCGGGGCTTTGACGCGGTTATTTCCCCTCCCTTTATGAAGGACCTGGGGGATGTTGACTGTATAAGCTGCGGCCAGTGCCTGATGGCCTGCCCCACCGGATCTCTTTCCGAAAGGGAATATACCGACGAGGTCTGGCGGGCCATCGAGGATAAGGATAAGCTGGTTATCGTGCAGACCGCCCCGGCCATTCAGGTATCTCTGGGCGAGCTTTTTGGGATGGGACCGGGCAGCGCGGTTACCGGAAAACTGGCTGCAGCGTTGCGAAGGCTTGGGTTTGACCTGGTCTTCTCGACGGAATTTGCCGCCGATCTAACCATTGTGGAGGAGGCCCACGAGCTGCTGGAGAGGCTTTCCGGGCACGGAAAGCTGCCCCTTATATCCTCCTGCAGCCCCGGCTGGGTAAAATTCTGCGAGCACTTCTACCCTGAATTTATCGAGAACCTGAGTACATGTAAGTCCCCCATGGAGATGTTCGGAGCACTGGCCAAAACATTCCTGGCCGAAAAAATAAAGGCTGATCCCAAAAAAATGGTGGTCGTGGCCATAATGCCCTGCACCGCCAAAAAATTCGAGGCCTCCAGAAAGGAGCTGGTCACCAGGGGCACCCGGGATGTTGATTTTGTGCTCACCACCAGGGAGCTTTCCAGGATGATCCGCTCAGCCGGGATCAAATTTGCCGAGCTGCCTGATGAGGAGTTCGACCAGCCCCTGGGACTGACCACCGGAGCCGGGGCAATATTTGCAGCCACCGGCGGGGTCACCGAATCTGCCGTAAGAACTGCCCTGGCCCTTACCGGAGGACGGGAGAACTTTCCCATTGAATTCAGAGATTTAAGGGGCCTGCGGGGCATAAAGGAGGCTACTGTAAGAATAAAGGGGCGTGAGGTCAGAATAGCGGTGGCCCACGGCACCAGAAACGCCCGCAGGCTTCTGGACAGAGTAAAGGCCGGTGAGCACTTTGACTTTATCGAGATCATGGCCTGCCCAGGAGGCTGTGTAGGTGGAGGGGGCCAGCCCATTCAGGGAAAAACGGGCAAAAAAGACAGTGTTTCCGATGAGGTTAAGAAACTAAGGACCAGTGCCCTTTACCGGATAGACGCCGGTAAAAAATTCCGCCGGTCCCATGAAAACCCGGCCATCAAGCAGATTTACGAAGATTTTTTGGGCAGCCCCTTAAGCGATAAGGCCAAAGAGATTCTGCACACCACCTACGCCGCCAGAGGAAGGGCTACCAGTACACTTCTCCACTAGCGCTGCACCGGCCCTGTAAACTCTCATAAATACCGCCGAAGTGTTTGCCTGGGGCTGAGATGCCTGGAAAGGACTCCCTACGGCTACCCTGATCATTGCTGGCGGTCCGGCCTGGGTGTTTCCCCTGGGCTGGACCCACGCCATGTACATACTGGCCGCCCGGGCAGTTTCAGGTCGCCTGACCATAATGAGCGAATAGCTGTTTTTTTGTAGACACCTGTACATTTTAGGGGTAATCTATATATAGAGCTTTCAGAGCCTTGCCGCAAATAAGCGGCCACTAATAATGTTTTTCTAGATGCTGATGGCTGAAAGCTATTAGTAAAGTAAGGAGAGGTTACAATGGCCGTTATAGATGTTGACACTTTCGTAAAAAATAACCAGGAGCAGATATACAGCCTGGTCAACGCCGCCCTTAACAGGGCGGGGGACATTATACAGAAAAAGGTTGCCTCCGGAGAGGTGGGACCTTCATTACAGGAGATAATGCCGCTCCTCCTGTACGAAATACTGGTGACTCATACTGTAAGCACCCTGACATTGGTGGCCGACATGGTTAACTCTTCCAGGGACAATTGAACAGCCTTGCACGCGGCGGAATCCAGACATCCAGGCCGCCCAATACGGCCACCAAGGAAGATGAAAACTGGGTCCCTTTCAAACCACAGAGAACACAGAGGACACAGAGGTTTTTAAGCCCTGCTTGAATGTTCTAATAGGTTTTTACTAAATTGGGTTGGCAAAAAACTTCTATTATTTAATACATAGGTTTCAGACCTGAGAGTAATGCCTAAGGGCAAATTCTCTGTGATCTCTGTGTCCTCTGTGGTTCATAAAAAAGACATTCATCACTTTCTGGGTAGAATGTTATGAGCTTCTATAGTATTTGTAATCAAAAATGAATATTAAGAAGGAGTTACTATCTTGACAGCCAATACCTATTACTTCATTGCCCTCCTGGTGGTGATGGGAACACTGGCCTTTATACTGGGCTTTTTTACCTCCAGGAAACAATAGTTACCTGTGTCTGTTCCTTATTTTGTTGTTGATTCTTTCCATAAGGTAAATGGTGCTGTAAACATGGTGCAGCTGTATGGCCACACTTTCCAGGGGCAGGTCGGCACTGACCATGTTTTCCCCCCAGACCAGCTCAACTCCATACTCACTCTCCAGCTTTTTCTTCAGCTGTTGGAGTATATCAGCCCTATTCACCTCATCCCCGATGTCCTTCCACCTGTCCCGCCCAGCGGCAGCCTGCCCGGCTACCACGGCCACGGACTCAATAAGGTAGCTTTTAAACTGATCAAAATTAGGCCTTTCTTTCATCTGTTCAACCATTGCCCAAATCCTCCTGCAGTTTCCTGGCAATAGGTATATCCGCCTCCGCCAGGTCGTAATCCATCAGTCTTTGCACCGGCGCCCACTGAATATCGCTGCACTCCAGGGGAACCGGGCTGCCGCCCACATGCCTGCACAGGTATGCCAGCAGCAGTATATTGGTCTCCGGGTACCTGTGCATAATAGCCTTATATATTCTGTCAACCTCTATGTCTATATCAATTTCCTCTCTTATTTCCCTCACTATGCAGTCTTCGGGGTCCTCCCCCTCCTCCAGCTTGCCCCCCGGAAATTCCCATTTGAGCCCCCGGCTGGCATCCTCTTTTCTCCGGGTGATCAGCACCCGGCCTCCATGAGTAATTACAGCTGCCGTTACGATAAAGGTTTTCATTGTCCCCCACTTTCTCTTTTTAAGCTTATAACCCCATTTTCCTGAACTGATGTTCCAAATCCGGCCGACAGCCCTTTTACCCTGGACAGAACCCTCTTTCTTTCCTCTCCCCTCAACACCGTGGTGGCAGCGCTGTTTATGTAGGTGGGAATTATTCTGGCAGTAAAGCCTCCCCCACTGTCAAATACAATTTGCATAATGGACCCCTCCCGCGCCTTTTGTGACGAGGAGGTGAAAATGAAGTTTCCCAGGCTGTAGGCAATAAGCTTATTGTTGTATAATTCCAGTCCCTGCATAACATGTGGGTGATGTCCCACCACCACGTCAGCCCCGGCATCCACCAGTCTGTGGGCCAGATTTATCTCTTCCTGCCGGGGATAGTCAGCGGTTTCCTGTCCCCAGTGCATGGAGACAATAGTTATATCTGCCCTTTCAGCCGCCTGCCGGACACTTTCCAGCATAAGCTTGCTGTTATGGCCGCTGGCTACACCGGGCCTGCTCTTCCCTGCTATCCAGTCTGTCCGGGGAACCACCTTGGAGAAGGCCAGCACAGCTATTTTAAAGCCGTTTCTCTCCAGCAGCACCGGCCCGTAGGCCTCCTCCTCATTTAATCCGGCCCCGGCGTAAAGCAATTTTTTTTCTTTTATAACCCTCAGAGTATCTAAAAAGGCGGCTGGCCCATAATCCATCACATGGTTGTTGGCCAGAGTAAGTATATCCACCCCCGCGTTTACCGCGCCTCTTATTGATTCAGGCGCAGCCCTGAAGGTATACTGCTTTTCCGGTATAGGCTCTCCTCGTTCACTTACCGTGCACTCCAGGTTGGCTATGGTGACATCCGCATGACCCAATAGCCTGGCCGTATCCCGCCAGGGATAGTCTGCCCCGTAGGCTGCTATGGCATCACCCACTCTGTCAGCCAGCAGCACATCACCCACCAGGGTTATGACAACCTGGGGCTCAACTTCCGGAGACAGTTGAACCTCCCCCGCGACCGCAATATTTTCTACGGCCACCGCAGCCTTCTGAGCTATATTAATCTTTCCGCCGGCCGCCGCCACCCCCGCCAACAGCCCTCCGGCCACAAAGCAGGATAAAACAGCCACCAGCCTGATGAAAGCAAACCTTCTCATATTATTTCTCCAAGCACCGTATCCAACCGGTACCCTATTAAAATATCAAATAAACGGATATATCTCAAGTGAAAATCCACCTTATAGCGGAAAGGGGACACACCTCCCTTTTAAGGCAAGTTTTATAGGTCGGAGGAATTTCCCCGATGCATTTGGCGGGGAGACTGCTAAAGGGCGATACCTCCGGTCGGGAGACTGCTTAATAGTATTACCCTGAGTCGGGAGACAGGAGACAGAATTTTGTTAGATTGAATAAGACCATTTCCAGCCACCCTTATGTCTTTTAGCCTTGGCAATGATATAATTCTCAAATCTTTTAAAGAATTAAATCTTAACAAAGATTATACCAGGGCAACACTTGGAATTTCCGATATTGATTATTGCCTCCGGTTCTGCGATAAGCTGGACTGTGATATTATTTAATAAAACAAACAGAAAGGACAGTGGCCATGGAAAGTATATTGACAGAACTAATTATCCTAACTGTTGTTATTCACACAGTAGATACCCTGGCTTACTCTGTCCGGTTAAACTCTGTAAAAAGCGGACAATTTGCGCTTTCTTTTTCTCTTTTTAACATGTTCGTTCTTGTTTCCCGGACGGCCAACATTTTTCAGGGCCCTTTGATTGGAAGCATAGTTGGATTAAGTATTGCCAGAGGTTTAAATCCCGCGGGCGACCTGCGAACAGTTATTTTTGCAGCAACCGCAGGCACAGTATTAGGGATTTTGTTAATACCAACTTTTTTGAGGATCTTTGAAGTGGCTGTGAGACGATTAGAATTGACAGGTTCTGTTCCCTCCCTTGTTGTAGAGGCCTTACATATAAATAATGTCAAAAGAATTGTAAAAAGCGCCGTGAGACCCAAAAAAACAATGTTGGAAAAGCTAAGATATAAGGAAATTCCAAAAAGATTACTTATATTGAATGCTGTAGTTACCGGAATATATACAATAGGAATTCTTGCGGCATATTATTCCGCCCTTTTGGTTCCAGAACACGCAAGACTATCAGCAGTTGCATCTTCGGGAATGATCAACGGCATTGCAAGTATATTACTAACCTTTTTTATAGACCCAAAATCAGCCATAATTACCGACCAGGCTTTAAGAGAGAAGCGGCCTTATGGTGATGTCAAAGCACTGGTTATTCTTCTTATAGCAACAAAATTAATTGGCACATTATTAGGCCAGGTTTTTTTCTTGCCGGCGGCCCAATTTATTGCAAGTTTTTATAAATAGAACTATCATGGAGAAGAAGATGACCGCTATTTTGCCAGCTGAGGCTTTATAGCTTATTTAAAAGTCTTTTGCACTTATGTAATAGCCAGGAGGTATATTATGGAGAACCAGTCATCAATGAATTGGCCGTTAATTGCTCCATGTGGAATAAACTGTGGAATATGCATGGTGTATCTTCGGGAAAAGAAAAATTGTCAAGGATGCAATGGAATTGATGATGCTAAGCCTGCTCATTGTATAAAATGCAGCATTAAAAATTGTGAAATAATTAAAGAAAACAAATATACATTATGTAACGAATGCAATAAGTTCCCGTGTTCAAGGATTAAACGACTGGATAAGCGCTATAGGACCAATTATAAAATGAGCATTATTGAAAACCTGGAACATATTAAAAGCATGGGGATAAGAGAATTTATAAAGAATGAAATAGTCAGGTGGACTTGTAAAAGCTGTGGTGGTATCATTTGTGTACATAAAGGTTATTGTCAAAACTGCAATGAAAAGAAATAAACTTCTAATATATGCTGGCATGAGAACAGCTCCCCAATGAATTCAATTTCAGTAGCAGCTTGACAAGAAACCCCGGCAAACTACTGCCGGGGTTTTGATTGCTTGATGCTATCTTTTTTTTGCATAATGCCCATGGCGGCAAAGGCAAGGTTATTTTTATCGACATCTGCATTGCATTCCCTGTCTTCTTCTTCTTTGATTCGCCTATCCTTATCCGGCAATATTTTCACCTCCCAATGGTATTCTACGCATTTGCGAGGTCAAATATTAGTTGCCCTGTGGGTCAGGGGAGCCAGTGTAAGCGGCGGACTCACCGTCTGCGTTCTGCCCGGCGCCGTTTTACACCCCGGGTCCCGGTATAGACTTTACCATCGCCACCGGCATGGGGGATGGCAAATGTGCAGGCTCTGTGGTGAAACGGTGCGAAAGGGTAGAAAGAGCCTCTAAACTCCGGACAACTTTGGCTCCGGCCGGTAAGGCTCCCAGAGCGGTCTGCTCCCACGGCATGCCCGGCACCGGTTCCAAAATAGCTATGGCGCCCCGGTCCTCCCTTGTCCTGATCAGCCTGCCGCATCCCTGCTTTAATCTCAGGCCCATTTCAGGATAATCCACCACAGTCACAGGATCCAGCCCCTGTTCCTGCGCGTCGCGCCTCCGCGCCTCGATTAGCGGGTCCTGCGGCGGAAAAGGAAGCTGCCAGATCACCAGCAGGGTCAGCGCTTCACCGGGAACATCAATTCCCTCCCAAAACCCTGAACCAATAAGTACCGACGAGATTTCATTACGGAATCTTCGAACCAGGTATCCCCTATCCGCACTATCTTCCCAAAGAAATTCAAAAGGCAGCCGGTAGTCCTTAAGCCCCCTGCGAATTTTTTCAACATCGGATGGAGCATTGGTCAGCACCAGCGCCCTTCCTTTTGCAAGAGTTAATAAAGAAATCAGCCTCCTCAAGGCCTTTTCAAACCAGTTATTCTGGCGGCTGTTGGGTATGCGCCTGGGCAGATAGACCAGTACCTGCTTCTCATAATCAAAGGAACTGTCTACGGTTGAGCTGGAAAACTCTTTCAAGCCCAGAGTGCGCGCAAAGTAACTAAAATCTCCTCCGGTGCTCAAAGTAGCGGAAGAAAACACCACAGGAAGCCCTCTGGCAAATAGGTGCTTATTCAACAGCCCACTGATATTCCGGGGAACCACCCAGAAACTCTGGTCCACCCGGCCGGCCCAGACAATAACATCCTTCCCTTTATTCCGGCAAAACCGATCCATAGCCACCGCAGCCCGTTCCACTATAGCCTCATATGCTTCCATCCGGGTATGGGAAAATGATTGTAAATGCAGCTCCTGCTCGTTCTGCAGTTCAAATAGCAAAGTATTTAGAGCTCTCCGCAGTTTATCGGATGCTTCAAGCAGTTCATCACTTATCCGCACGGTCAGACGGTCCGTTCGCTCATCACCAATGGCCGAATTGTACAATAAATTGAAAAACTGCGAGGAGGCTTTATCCATAGCGAAGGCAATAGATATCAATGATGTTCTGGCGCCCTGGACCTGCTCGATGGATGAGAGCATACTGTCTATGTCTTCCCTGACCACCTGACTGCCCGCCCTTAAAGCTGCCGGAAGCAGAACTTTATGCCCTTCATCAAAGATAACAGCTGAATAGCCGGGCAAGAGCGGAAGTTTACCGTCAGCAATCCGCTCATACCGCATCCACAGGTCATAAAAAAAGATGCTGTGGTCACACACAATCAGATCCGCAGCTGACCGGTAATAATCCCTCGCTTTCACCTGTTTACAGAACCCCCGCTCCGAGCATGTCTCGCAGGGCATGGCCTCATCCCAGGCTACCTGTGACCACACCCGGTCCGGTACGCCGGGGATCTCGGATCGCTCACCCCGGTCTGTCTTCCCTGCCCAATGCAGCACACTGGTAAGCGCAGGGTCCGGCTGTTTGTCATAAGAGCTGTTAAACCGGTTTATTTTTACATCGCAAATATACTGACGTGGATCCTTGGCCATGCGGACGTCGATATCCAGCCCCAGCAGGCGAGACAGCTTTTCAATATCTCCATTAGGCCCGGCCAGCTGTTCCTGGAGCGCAGTGGAAGCGCAGGCAATTATGGCAGGCTTTCCCTTAAACCGGGCATAGGCAACAGCGGTAAGTAAATAGGCAAAGGTTTTCCCGGTACCCAATCCAGCCTCGGCAAAATGCGCCTTTTCCCTGCACACGGCCTCAGCAAGCTGAAATGCAGTATAAATTTGTTCCTCACGTATTTCATAGCCATGCTCCGGCAGAACATCAAAGAATACCTGTCCGACCCATTCGGTAAGCTTCACAGGAAAATCCTGTTTGCTGCGGTATGCAAAGGGTACCTGTGACCTTTGAGCGCACATACTGATTCCCCGCTTTCCAATAGTATAAGGGCGGCTATTACTGTGCTTAAAAGTAAAAAAGCTATTAGAATATAGTTTTTGTTATGGTACCATTAATATAATACTTATCTTTTCCGGATATGAAGAAAATGAAATGCGGGATATTTTTTATTGAAAGGATAATTAATGGCATGGACTATCTTTTATCATTTTTCGAAGGCATTATAACCTTTATCTCACCATGTCTGCTTCCACTGCTGCCTGTGTATATGTCATATTTTGCAGGACAAAGCAGTGAGGGGAAAAAGAAAGCGGCCATTATAAATGCGCTGGGCTTTGTTTTAGGCTTTACCCTTGTTTTTGTAGCGCTTGGGGCAATTGCAGGAAGAGCCGGCAACCTTTTAAGGGAATACAGTACTGCTGTAAATATAGTATCCGGCTCTATAGTTATAATTTTGGGCTTAAATTTTATGGAGGTTATACGGTTTCCGTTTATCAATACTACCCGACAGGTAAAATTGAAAATGGGTGATGTAGGCTTTCTATCCTCTGTGCTGTTTGGGATGATTTTTTCAATTGGCTGGACTCCCTGTGTGGGAGCGTTTTTAGGATCGGCTCTAATGCTGGCCGCCTATAGCGGGGAAAGCTTAAAGGGAACCATCATGCTTCTCTGCTTTTCGTTGGGACTCGGTATACCTTTTATTGCAAGCGCTATAATAATCGAAAGGTTAAAATCCACTTTTGATTTTATAAAGAAAAACTACCGGATAATCAATTTAATTTCGGGTGGACTGCTGGTTATAGCCGGTGTTTTCATGGCAACGGGGCTGATGGGATATTATCTTTCACTGCTTACATTTTAAAGGAGACATATGAAAACAAAGTCAAAAACAATTTTAGCAATAGTAATGTTTGCGGCATTTCTCGGTATCGCTCAGTATGCATATACTGTCTTGTCGAATAACTATAAGCCCAATGACAAGACACAAATTGCTGAGGATTCCTCTGAACGGGGGAATGAGAAAATCCCGGCTCCAGATTTTATCGTATTTGACGGGAAAGGAAATGAGGTTAAACTCTCTGACTTTGCCGGAAAACCTGTTGTGCTTAATTTTTGGGCATCCTGGTGTCCACCGTGCAAAGCCGAAATGCCTCATTTTAATAGAATACATGCGCGGGTTAAAGATAAAATTGTGTTTATGATGGTAGATTTGGTTGATGGAGAGCGGGAAACTCAGGCAAAGGGACAAAAGTATATTGAGGATCAGGGATATAGCCTGCCTGTATATTTCGATATTAAGCAGGATGCTGCCTATACCTACGGTATTTCATCCATTCCCACCACATTTTTCATTGCTGCTGACGGCAACATTATGACCGCCTATCAAGGCCCCATTGATGAGGAAACCCTGATGGCAGCAATTGATTTACTGCAGAAATAGGAATATGCTGTAGAATAAATATACGGGCACTCCTTCTTGCATTGAATGCCCATATATTCTGACTCCTGACTCCTGAATTCTGTATTCCGACCGTGAAGGATATCAGTATAAGCTAGCCTTATTCGTCTCCTTCTTCCGCAGGGGCAAACCCTCTCCTCATGGTGTTTTCGGTAACCACCCGGGGGACGGTGAACTGCAGCAGGTAGTCAGGGCCCCCGGACTTGGACCCCACCCCGGACATTTTGAAGCCTCCGAAGGGATGCCTTTCCACTATGGCCCCGGTGCAACCCCGGTTGATGTACAGGTTGCCGACACGGAACTCCCTCCTGGCCCTTAGAAGATTTTCGGGGCTCCTGGAGAAAACACCTCCGGTCAGGGCATAGCGGGTGCCGTTGGCCACCTGTAGGGCCTCGCTGAAATCCTTCACCTTTATTACTGCCAGCACCGGCCCGAAGATCTCTTCCTGGGCAATAACCGAATCAGGCCTTACTCCCTCAATTATAGTCAGGGGCACATAGTGCCCCTCCATGACGGGCAATTCCCTGTGCACCAGCACACGGCCCTCTTTTTTACCCTGCTCTATAAAGGACATAATCTTTTTCCTGGCGCTGTCGTCTATAACCGCTCCCATGAAAACCCTGGGGTCTTCGGTATTCCCTATATTAATACTCCCGGCGGCGGCCGCCAGCCTCTCCACGAAAATGCCGTAGTTCTCCTCCAGCACTATGGCTCTGGAGCAGGCAGAGCACTTTTGCCCCTGGAAGCCGAAGGCGGAATAGAGGGTGTGGGTTACCGCCTCGTCTATATCGGCGTCTGAGTCAACAATAATAGCGTTTTTGCCCCCCATCTCAGCCACCACGCTTTTAACTCCCATGGCGTGGGCGGGGGTTTTGGCCGCCAGGTCGATAATCCTTAAGCCCACCTCCATGGACCCGGTAAAAGTAATGAAGGACACCTCGGGGTGGGTGACCAGGCAGTCCCCTATTTCCCCTCCGGGGCCGGGAAGGAAATTTAACACACCCGCCGGAAGGCCCGCCCTTTTAAATATCTCGTAAACCATTGACCCGGTGACCGGGGACTGGGAGGCCGGCTTATATACCACGGTATTGCCGGTAACCAAGGCCGCTGCCGTCATCCCCACTGAAATGGCCAGGGGAAAATTCCAGGGAGCGATCACCGCCCCCACACCCCGGGGCTCATAAAAGAGGTGGCTAAGCTCTCCCGGGGCACTCCCGGTCCTCCTGGGCCTGGACAGCCTGATCATCTCCCGGCCGTAATACTCCAAAAAGTCTATGGCCTCGGTGACATCCGCATCGGCCTCACTCCAGTTTTTGCCCACTTCAAACACCTGCAGGGCGGCTAATTCCAGCCTCATTTCCCTGGCCGCCGAGGCCGCCTTGAACAGGTACTGGGCTCTCTGCCCGGGCTCGGTGTCCCTCCAGGCGCAAAAGGCCTCTCTGGCGGCCGCCACAGCCTCCCCGGCCTCCTTCACACCTGCGGACGACACCAACGCCAGCACCTCTGTTGGCCGGTTGGGGTTGGTGGATATTATTTCTTTGCCGGTCACCACTTCCCGCCCGTTTATATAAAGGGGTATTTTTCTCCCGAACTCTTTTTTGACCGCAGCCAGGGCTCTTTCAAAGCTTTCCCTGTTCTCCCCGATGGTCCAGTCCAGCACAGGCTCGTTTTTAAATACTCCCCTGTCACAGTATTCAGGCGCGCCGGGCTCACTATTGTCATCCACCTTTGACTCCTTCAACAGTTCCAGGGGATTTCTCAAAAGACTTTCCTTTGCCACACCGTCGGAAAAACTCTGCCTCAAAAATGATTCATTGGCGGTATTTTCAAGAAGCCTCCTGACCAGGTAGGCCATGCCCGGCAGCATTTTACCAATGGGGGCGTATAGCCTCAGCCTGAGCCCGGCCTTTTTAAGGGCCATCCTTACCGGCTCGGCCATGCCATACAGCACCTGGAATTCCAGGCACTCATCCGGAACCTTCAGCTCTTTGGCCATCTCCATCACATAAGCAATTGTCCTTATATTGTGAGAGGCACAGGCGAAAGAAACCCACTGGTGGCTTTCCAGCAGCATAAGGGCCAGCTTTTCAAAATTGGCGTCGGTCTCATGCTTATTGGTAAAAACAGGACAATCCCAATTTTGCTGCTTGGCGGCAATTGTTTCGGCATCCCAGTAAGCTCCCTTGACCAGCCTTACAGTAATCCTCTGCCCCTTGTTTTTGGCCCACTCAATCAGTTGAGCAAGATCCTGCCCGCTTTCCTTCAGATAGGCCTGTATGACAATGCCGGTGTAAGGGTAGCTCTTAAACTCCTCTTCCTCCAGAAGGCTTTTGTACATGGCCAGGGTAAGATTTTTTAAGGCCGTGTGCTCCATATCCAGCAGCACAAAGACCTTCTTCTCCATGGCCATTCTGAATAACGGGCGCAGCCTGTTTTTTGCCTCCTCCACCGAGTGCTCAAAGCTTCTGGCGCTCATCTGGGAGTACATGGCCGAGGGCTTTATGGATATATTCACCTTCGGGCTTGTGCCCCAGTCCAGGTCATCCCTGTCAGCTCCCACAGACTTCCAGCTCTTTTGACGGTCAGACAGTGTTTCTATAAGGTCCACATAGCGGCCATAATACTCCCTGGCCTCATTCTCCGATACCACCGCCTCACCTAAAAGGTCCACGGTAAAGGCCATGCCGTCTTTGCGAAGCTTTTGCAGCACAGAGATGGCCTCTTTGGCGTCCTCACCCACAATAAACTGCCTGGCCATTCCGGTAATATTGGCGGAAATGGTCTTGGCCACCACCTTGGCCATCATCGATCCCGGTGAGACCATTTTCAGTCCCCACTGCAGGCTGCTGGGGAAGTCCTGGTCAGGCCGGCAGAAGTATTCCTGCAGGTGCCTGGCCACCGACTCCGATCTTTTAAGACTGGGAAAAACATCTACAAAGCGGAACATTTCCAGCTTGAAGGCCTCGTCCTTCATGCACCAGTCCATCACTTTCCCTGCCCAGAAGTCTTTCTTAAATATGGAGGGTGTTTCACCTTCTATAAGTTTGTAGAGATTCATTCCCGCTGCCAGAACCCTGCTCTCAAAATCCGTCATGACACTTTCCCTCCTAATTACTATTAAACCCACTATAGTCAAGTTTCCGACACTCACCCGGACATTAACAGAAACAGTTATTTATAATTGTGCAAAAAAAATGCCAGCATCAGCTGGCTTTTAATCTTTGCAATGGTTTATTTTTTCTCCGTGAGGCAAGGTTTCCAGGGCTTATCCACTACTTTTAACGATGGGCGGCACCAATTTATGCGTCGGAATACTGACACATGTGTCAGTATTCCGACGCTACACCCAGGACTTTCATTCTATAATAAAGGCTGCTCCTGGGTATTCCCAATATACGTGCAGCGGCTGCTTTATTTCCGGAGGCCCTGGCCAGGGCCTCCACGATCATCTGCCTCTGGGCCCTCCCTGTGGCCTCTGTCAGGCTTGCTTCAAGACCCCCGCCCCCGGCAGGAGTGACCAGTTGGGCAGCAATATTAAATATTTCAGGCAGATTGTTCTCCCGGAGGGTCTCTTCTTCCTCCAGTATAACCATCCCTTCCAGAACATTGCGAAGCTCACGGACATTACCCGGCCACTGGTAGTTCATAAAGGCCACCATTACCCTGGGATCTATCCCGGTTATCTTTTTTCCATGCACTGCCGCCAGCTCCTGGGTAAGCAGATATACCAGCTCCGGCATATCTTCCCGGCGGTCCCTTAGAGCCGGCAGCTTCAGGGTGATTACATTGAGCCTGTAAAAAAGGTCCTCCCTGTACGTCCCCTCCTGCACCATTCTTTCCAGGTCCCTGTTGGTGGCTGCAATGATCCTCACATCCACCTTTACTGGACTTGCTCCACCTACCCGGTAGAGCACCTTTTCCTGTAAAACCCTCAGCAGTTTAACCTGTGAGCCGGGCTCCAGGTCACCTATTTCATCCAAAAAGAGTGTGCCCCCGTCGGCTATTTCAAACTTGCCCCGCCGGCCTTTCTTTAATGCCCCGGTAAAGGACCCTCCCTCGTAGCCGAAAATCTCGCTCTCAAAGAGTGTTTGCGGAATAGCGCTGCAGTTAACCGCCACAAAGGGGCTGTGGCTGCGTTCGCTCTCCTCGTGTATGGCCCGGGCAAAGAGTTCCTTACCGCTCCCGCTCTCACCGGTTATCAGCAGGGTGGCCCCGGTGGCGGCATACTTTCTGGCCACCCTTACTGTTTCCTTTATAATACTGCTGTGCCCCTGTATCCTGGCGAAAGGGTCCTTTTTCTTAAGCCTGCTCAGCTCACTCTTGAGCTGGCTCACCTTATAGGATGTTTTGGACAGCTCTTCATTGAAATATACAATGTCGGCAATATCCCTCTCCAGAGAAATGCTGCCGATGGCGCTGCCCTCTCCTGTCAGAACAGGAGCCGCTGTTATAAGC
Source organism: Peptococcaceae bacterium BICA1-7 (assembly GCA_000802095.1). Taxonomy (GTDB): domain Bacteria; phylum Bacillota; class Desulfotomaculia; order Desulfotomaculales; family Desulfocucumaceae; genus BRHc4a. The sequence continues at coordinate 151,400 of JUEB01000009.1, forward strand.
ACGTGGGCCCCCTCCCTGGGCTGGTGATAAACCTCCCTGAAAACTTTTTTATCCTTCAGTGACTGTGTCACCAGCAGGTTGGAAAAAAACTGGCCTATGGCTCTGCCTTTTATATCGCCGGCAGAAATTCCGTATAGTGACTCGGCCCTGGGGTTCCAATGCTCCACTTCCCCCCGGTGGCCGATAGCGCAGACCGCCTCGCTGGAATACCGCAAAAGTGTGTCCAGGTAGGCCTGGTCCTTTTGCCTTTCCAACAAAAGGCCCCGCACCAGAGAAGCAGCCGTAATCACCCCTGTCACTCCGGCATCTCCTGTTACCGGCATGACTCCCGTGCCCTCCTGCATCAGCCCGGCCACCTGCTCTATGGGCAGATCTTCTCTGACACATACCGGCTCCTCCAGGTTAAAAAAGTCGGCGGCAGCACCGTTGCCGGTCTTTAAGAGGGCCATTTCTTTTTTCCCGATAGCCCCCAAAACCCTCCCCTCTTCAGTAAAAACCACGGCCGCATAACCTTTTTCGGCAATTTTTTGGCGCAGCTCTCCCAGCCGCAGGCTGGTGTCCACCAGCAGAAAGGAGGAATTCATTATATCCGCCGCCCTCAGTCCCGGCATAGCCCCTACCTCCATTTTCCACCGGCCCAAAGCTTTCAGGCCGGTATGCCCATATACCGGATCAGGTATGCCACCGCATAACGGTGGCATACCTTTTTAATCAGTGCAGTCCAAGATAGGCTTTTCTTATCATCGGGTTGTCCTTTAAAGCTGAGGAATTTCCGGAGTGGACAATTTCTCCCGTTTCCAGCACATACGCCCTTGCCGAAACCGACAGGGCCATTTTGGCGTTTTGCTCAACCAGTAATATGGTGGTCCCGGTTCTGTTTATGCTGGTTACAATTGAAAAAATTTCGCTGACCAGCTTGGGGGCCAGCCCCATGGAAGGCTCATCCATCAGGAGAAGCTTGGGCCTTGACATCAGCGCCCTGCCTATGGCCAGCATCTGCTGCTCACCGCCGGAGAGTGTTCCGGCCAGCTGCCCCTTTCTCTCCCTAAGCCTGGGAAACCACTGAAACACTTCCTCTATGGTATCCTTTATATTGTCTTTTCTGGTGTAGGCGCCCATCTCCAGGTTCTCTAAAACAGAAAGCCTGGTAAACACCCTTCTGCCCTCAGGCACCTGGGATATACCCAATTCCACAATCTTATAGGGGGGCATTTTATTAAGACTTTTTCCGTCGAAGCTGACGCTTCCCTCCTGATACTTCACAACGCCGCTTAAGGATCTTAAAGTGGTGCTTTTCCCCGCCCCGTTGGCCCCGATAAGGGCTACCACCTCTCCCTGGTTTACAGTAAAGGAGATTCCCCTGAGGGCCTTTATGCCGCCGTATGCCACATTAAGGTTGTTTACTTCCAGCAGAGCTATTTTCAGTCAGCCTCCTTTCCCAGGTAGGCCTCGATAACCACCGGGTCGTTCTGCACCTCTTCCGGGGTCCCGGAGGCTATTATCTGCCCGTAATCCAGCACAATTATATGGTCCGAAATGCCCATTACAAACTTCATATCGTGTTCCACCAGCAGTATGGTCACTCCCATATGACTGATGGCCTTAATCATCTCCATCAGTCCCTGTTTCTCACCGGCATTCATTCCGGCCGCCGGCTCATCCAGCAGCAGCAGCTCCGGTGAAGATGCCAGTGCTCTGGCAATTTCAAGCTTTCTCTGGTCACCATAAGAGAGGTTTTTGGCCAGGTCTTCGCTCTTATCAGCCAGTCCCACCACAGCCAGTGACTCTTTAGCCCTGTCTGTTATTCCCCTCTCCTCACCCTTTACCCTTCCGGCCCTTAAGACCGCCCCCATGAATCCAGCCCTGCTGCGGCTATGGCAGCCTATCCTGACATTATCGGCCACTGTAAGATTTTTAAAAAGCCTTATATTCTGAAAGGTCCGGGCTATCCCGTAGCCGGTAATTTTATAGGCCCTGTCCCCGGTTATATCCTTCTCCAGGAAATAAACACTGCCCGAGGTAGGGCTGTAAATACCGGATATAATGTTGAACACCGTGCTTTTTCCAGCTCCGTTGGGGCCGATAAGGGAGACAATCCGGCCCTTTTCCACCTCAAAGCTTATCGACTCCACGGCGGTAAGACCGCCGAATACAATGCTTATATTTTCCATTTTCAGTAAAGGCGGCATAATGAAGTACACCTCAGTTTGCTTTTAATGGATCATCAATTTCCTCCGGACAGGGCTGCCGGTGGCTTTTTCCGCAATACTTTCCGCAAAAGCCTGCCCAGGTCCACTCCCCCCAGAATGCCATGGGGGCGGAAAATCATCATCAGCACCATCAGCCCGCCGTAAATGAGCATGCGGTACTCCTTGACAAAGCGCAGGAATTCGGGGGCCAGGGACAGCACCGTAGTTCCCAGCACAGTGCCGGGAATGCTCCCCAGGCCTCCTATAACAACAAAATTGAGAAGTTCAAAGGACTTGGCAAAGCCGAAGTCGGCAGGGTTGATATACTGCAGCAGGTGAGCATAGAGCCCCCCGCTTATTCCGGCCAGAAAGGTGCCTATGGCAAAGGACTCAACCTTGTATAAGAAAACATTTATCCCCATGGACTCGGCAGCAATCTCATCTTCTCTTATGGCCGCCAGGGCCCTGCCGAACCTTGAGTTGTTTATGCGGTAGAGGGCCCAGATAAACAGCACCACCAGTATAAATACCACGGTCAGGTCTGTACTCCTGGGAATGCCTGCCAGCCCCCGGGCGCCTCCCGTAATTTCCATGTTAATGAAGACCACCCTTACTATTTCGCCAAACCCAAGGGTGGTGATACCAAGATAGTCACCGGTAAGCCTCATGCTGGGAACGGCCAGAATGACCCCGAACAGGGCGGCCATCAGCCCTCCCGCCAGAAGGCTCAGTAAAAAAGGCAGATCCAGATTCTTTGTCAGAAGAGCGGAGGTATATGCTCCTATGCTCATATACGCGGCATGGCCAAAGGAAAACTGTCCCGTCACACCGGTAATGAGGTTTAGCCCCAGCGCCGCTATAAGATAAACCCCCATCATGGTTATAACCTGTATGTAATAAGGATTGGTTGTTATATCGATAATTGCTTGCATACTAAACCTTCCTCTGAATAGGCTTGCCCAAGAGGCCCGTTGGCTTGAATAAAAGCACCAGTATGAGGAGCCCAAAGGCTATGGCGTCCCGGTATGAACCCAGCCCCACGGAAACACCGGTAACCTCGGCCACGCCAAGGAATATGCCGCCCAGCATGGCTCCCGGGATACTGCCTATCCCGCCCAAAACAGCGGCGCAAAAGGATTTAAGGCCCACGGACACTCCCATCAGCGGGTGGATTGAGTTGAAATACATACCTACCAGCACCCCTCCTGCGGAAGCCAGGGCGGCCCCCATGGCAAAGGTGAAGGATATAATCCTGTTCACATTTATGCCCATGAGGTTGGCGGTCTCATAGTCCTCCGAGGTGGCCCTCATGGCCTTGCCCATCTTGGTGTATTTTACTATATAGTGCAGCAGAACCATCAAAAGCCCGGCCAGCACCAGGATGATCACCTGCACCAGTGAAAACTGGACCGGCCCCACAATATAGATGGTATCTTCAATGACCTGGGGAAATCCTTTGGGGTTTGGCCCGGCAATAAGAGTCATCAGGGTCTGCAGAAATATAGAAACCCCCAGGGCCGAAATAAGCGGAGCCAGCCTGGTGGAGCTGCGCAGCGGCCGGTAGGCTATTCTTTCTATAAGCATGGCCAGGGGCACGCAGACCGCCATGGCCACCAGCATGGCCATAAAAAAGTTTACTTCATATACTGAAACCATGATCAGCCCCACAAAGGCGCCAATCATGTATACCTCTCCATGGGCAAAATTAATCAGCTGGATAATTCCATATACCATTGTATAACCCAGAGCAATAAGGGCATATGTTGTTCCCAGTGTCAGTCCGTTGATTAATTGCTGCAAAAATGTGGGTAAAACTTCGGACAGAAATGTGAACATGGGAAACCTCCCAAAAACAAGGCTGCAGCCGTTACAGCAGGCTGTAACGGCTGCCCCTGCCTGTTTATATTATTTGATGGGTATTACTGTCTTCACCGCGAACTGCTTTTCCTTTACCTCCAGGAGGTAAACCGGGCTCTTGATGGGCTCGCGGTTGGCGTCCAGAGTAATTGTGCCGGTTACACCCTTCCAGTCCTTGGTCTGGGACAGCTTCTCACGATATACGGTGGGATCGGCGCTGTTGGCGGCCTTAATGGCGTCCGCCACCATCATCACCGCATCATAGCCCTGGGCGGAGAACATATCCGGCAGCGCACCGTTGTTTTTACCCTTGTAGGCATCAATAAAATCTTTGGTTATACCGGTAGCATTAGCCTGGTCAACAGCAAATCCTGTGTAGACCATGCTTCCCTCAACAGCAGCCTCACCCAGCTCGTAAAGCTCTTTGCCCAGGAGGCCATCGCCGCCCACCAGGACCTGCTGGAGACCCTGTTTCCTCATTTCCTTCATGAACAGTGCGCCTTCGGTGTAATAGCCGGTAAATACCACTCCGTCAAACTGCTTTTTTTTCAGAGAGGTGACCTGGGCGCTGAAGTTGGTGTCCTTTTCCATTATGCTGGACTCGATAACAATTTCAATGTTATTCTTGGCCAGAGCGTCTTTGAAGAGGCTGGTCAGGCTCTCGCTATAAGCCAGGCCGGTGGTGGTAACCAGTGCTACCTTTTTCCACTTGAGGTCTTCCGACAGGTATCTTGTTACAGCCGGGGCGGCAACTGCGTCCAGTAGTGTGTCACGGTAAATGTAGTCTCCTATTTCAACTACTCCGGTGCCTACAGCCCCGGCAGACATCAATACTACCTTGTTCCCCTGGCATATTTCAGCCGCTATCTTTGTAATCCCGGTGGTGGGGTCTCCGATAATGGCGGCAACCTTTTGGGTGGTCAGTTTTTGAGTCACAGCGGCAGCTTCAGAAGAGTTGCTTCCATGGTCACCCTCGATAATCTCAAGCTTTTTGCCGATAAGTCCGCCAGATTCGTTGATTTTATCAACAGCCATCTGCATGCCTTTGAGGGTTTCTATGCCGTAGTGGGCGTGACCGCCTGTTTTCCCACCAAGGAATCCTATTTTTATAGTTTCTGCTGCAGCCTTATCGCCTTGGGTGCTGCCCCCGCCGCATCCTGCAGCCAGCAGGGCCACTGCCATCAGAACAGTCAAGATTAATACCGGCAGAGTTTTTCTCAATTTCATATTCTTCCTCCTATCAATTTTAAATTATGTAGTTAAAGAGTATCTTCTAACCTGCACCTCCCCCCGGGTAATTCAAACACCGAGATATTTTCAACAGCGCTGTGCCTTAATCCTGCCTTTTACATTAGCTTCATTTTATTTTTTTAAATACTGCAAATATTTGGTTTTATTAACTTCATTTTACTGAAGCCCTTATAAAAACGCAGAGTCCGGAGATTATCACAATACCCCCGGCTAACTGCAGAAAACCGGGAAACTGGTTAAATATAAAATATGCCAGTATTGTGGCCCCCACCGGCTCACCCAGTATGCTGACCGAAACCACCGCCGCCTTTACGTATTTAAGAGCCCAACTGAAAACTGTGTGCCCAAAAATGGTGGGTACAACAGCCAGGCACATAAAATAAGCCCAGTCTGCGGCAGGGTAACCGGACAGCGGGGTGCCCGAGACAATATTGCAAAGAAAAAGCAGCGCCGCTGAGGAGCCGTATACCAGGAATACATAGGAGAAGAGCGAGAGACTGCCCCTGAGCGCCCGGCCAATAAGCAGGTATACCGCCACAAAAAAGGCCCCGGAAAAGGCCAGCATATCTCCCAGAAGGGCATCACCCCCCACCCTGAAATCGCCAAAGCCCACCACCAGGCTGCCCGCCAGTGTTATAGCCGCCCCTGCAAGGCCTCCCCGGCCCAGTTTTTCCTTTAAAAAAAACACTCCTCCGGCAATGACAAACAGTGGCTGCATGGTTACCAGAACAGTGGAGCTGGAAATTGATGTGTAGTTAAGGGAAGTTATCCAGAAAGCAAAATGAAGGGACAGAAAAAGCCCGGAGATCAATGCCATTAAGAGCTGCCTCTTCCCCAGACCGGCCATCTCTTTGATACCCTCCCTGTTCAGCGCCAGGGGAGCTATTATGAGAAAGGCGAAAAATAGCCTGTAAAAGGCTATCACCAGGGGGGGCGCCGAGGACAGTTTGGTAAATATGGAGGAGAAGGCGGCTGCAAAAACAGCCAGAAGAACTGCTAAATATGGGTTGAATCGGGGCCCCTCGGCATCTTTCACTGTAAAACCTCCGGAAATTTTAAGCACTTTAAAACATTCGTCCCCGCTAACCGGTATTCCTTTTAAAAAGGGACTGCCGCCCCCAGATAGTTAAAAGGGGACAGGCAGTTTTTAAAAAGCAGCCTGTCCCCTTTTTAAGTTGATCATCTTTTAGGCTGCGTCACGCCTCCTGAAAATAATGTAGGAATAGACCACCGGAATAATGACGGCTGCAGCAATGGACGCCCCTATGAATAATACCCCCTTTTCTCCCCCCAGGATAAGCCCCGTCAGGGCTATTAATCCTCCGCAGGCCACCCACACCCTGGAGGAAAGACGGTGAGTTTTTCTCCAGACCTCCTCACTGGCCAGGGTCCATGGTGTTTTAATACCTACGAAATAATTATTCCTCAGCTGACCCATGAAGTTACCAACAACCATGAATAAAAGCCCTATCCCCACGATAACAAACCGGTCCACCGGAATACTGTAGCCCAGGGAGCTCACCATCACCATAACCCAGAGCCCCACAAAAAAAATCACCAGCACTGACTTTATGGAGCGGTAAGCCCCTTTAAACCTTTTGTAATTTTCCCGGCGGGGGTCAATAGACGGCAAAAGCACCATCATAATATAGATGCCCGCCGAAAGAAGGGGCAGACCCAGCGCCCCCCAGAGCCTGGAGGAGTATTGGTCCACCTGGCCGTGCACATTCCAGTGGCTGGGGATTTGTTCCGGGAGGTGCGGATAAATGGCCGCGCCAGCCGCCAGCGATCCAATGATAAGCATAATGATCATCCAGTCATTTTTAAACTCTTCAATTATCCCCTTTATTGATATTCTCTTTTCCCTCATTAATGTCTTCCCCCTCTCCTGATTTGTCAACCTCCAGTAAATCATGAAACCATCTGATAAGGTCCTGAAAAACAGTTGAGTTAAGCGAGTAATATATAAACTGCCCTCTCTTGTCATCCTGCACCAGGTCAGCCTGCTTAAGCACTCCCAGGTGGTGGGAGATACTGGGCTTGGATATGGAAAACTGGTCTGCTATTTCCCCGGCGGTCATGTCTCTTTTGCCCAGCAGCTTTAAAATTTTTCTTCGGGTCGGGTCGGAAATAGCCTTGAATACCCGGTTCATCTCACCCACCTCTTTATATATTTATACAAACATCTAAATATATATTACTAAAAACTGTGCCCAAAATCAATTCAATTCTTTCTAAAATATTACACTGCCTTTAATATAGTCCCGGCCATTAGCCTTATGAAAAAATAACCAATTACTACCTTACGCCAAGTAATACCGTATATGCTGGAAGTATTCGCCCATAATCACTTAAAATACCAGGCAGCTTCAAATTGTATCCACCTATCAGTGGTGCTATAATAATATTACTGGCAACCCATATATACATACTGAGTTGTTTGTCATAATTTGTTATAAGGAGGGGTTTTATGAATATACCCTGGAATAAACCTGAAAAATGGGAGGTGGAAAAAGAACAGTGGAATGACTGGAACTGGCAAATACAGAACAGGATCACCGATGTTCAGACACTGGCCAGATTTATTGACCTGACAGACAGGGAAAAGGAGGATATAAACTCTTGTCTTAAAAAATTCCGCATGGCTGTCACACCCTATTATGCAAGCCTGATGAGCCGGTCTGACAGGGAATGCCCGGTAAGGCTTCAGGCAATACCCCGGATCAATGAGCTTTCAGCCACCTGCGGGGATATGAGGGACCCCCTTCATGAGGACATTGACTCACCGGTGCCGGGACTTACCCACCGCTACCCCGACAGGGCACTGCTGCTGGTTACCGATACCTGCTCAATGTACTGCCGTCACTGCACCCGCAGGCGCATGGCCGGGCAGCAGGACAAATCCATGCCGGCCGGCCATCTGGACCGGGCCATAGCCTATATAAAGAGCCATCCTTCTATAAGAGACGTTGTTATATCAGGTGGTGACCCGCTGACGTTATCAGACAGCCATATTGAAAACATTTTACGCAAACTCAGATCTATACGTCATGTGGAAATAATTAGAATTGGCACCCGCACACCTGTGGTCCTCCCCCAGCGCATTACCCCCGAACTCTGTGCCATTCTTGAAAAGTACCACCCTTTATGGATAAACACCCACTTTAACCATCCCCTGGAGATAACCCAGGAGTCGGCACAGGCCTGCGCGCGGCTTTCCAGAGCCGGGATTCCGCTTAACAACCAGTCGGTGCTGCTAAGGGGCATAAATGACCGCACAGACATAATGAAAAAGCTTGTGCAAAAGCTTTTAAAAACAAGGGTTCGCCCTTACTACCTGTACCAGTGCGACCTCTCCGAGGGAATAGGTCACTTCCGCACACCCATCAGCTCAGGGATAGAAATAATGGAGGGCCTTCGGGGACATACCTCAGGACTGGCCGTTCCCACCTATGTGGTGGACGCTCCCGGGGGCGGCGGAAAGATTCCCCTGATGCCCAATTATCTCCTTTCCCAGGGACGGGGAAAGACCGTTTTAAGAAATTTTGAAGGCGGCATATACATGTACACCGAGCCGGGTTCAAAGGAAATAAAAAACCCCACCGTCAGCCTGGGGGTGGCCGGGCTCATGCAGAGCGGAAAGGCCGTATTTGCCAAAACCGACAGATTCGCTGCCGCTGTGGACTGAGGGAGGAATAATGGAACTGCTCCAATATAATGATCACAATTTTTCTGTTCAGGTCCGTAAGGAAGCTTTGAGCCGCCGCCTGTGGGTTACACGTTACGAAGGCTGCTCCGCTGCTTTGCGCAGCTATCTGACCAATCTTGCCCTCAGCCAAGGCATGGAGAAAATAGTATTCCCTGTGAGGGCAGCTGACGCTCTGCTTATGGCAGGGGACGGTTTTATAGAAGAGGGGAGAATACCAGGCTATTTTAAAGGAGATGACTGTTCCTTTCTGGCTTCCTATCCCTCATTGGAAAGATCTTTTTCCGGGACTCTGAAAGAGGATAAAAGAATGCTCAGAGAAATCGCCGGCCTGCCCAGAACAACAAAATGTGATAAGCTTTCAGACATTACCTTGCGCCAGGCCTCAAAGAAGGATGCCGCACCCTTGGCCCAGCTTTTCAGAAGTGTTTTTGACAGCTACCCGACACCGGTTTTTGATCCTGACTATCTTTCCCGGTCTATGGACAGGGGTAATATATATATGCTGGCCTGCCGGGACGGTATAATAGCTGCCGCGGCTGCCGCAGAAATTGACTGGGAGCAGTGCCGGTCTGAAATGTCAGACTGCGCCACCCACCCGGATTTTAGAGGTCTGGGCCTAAACTCAGCCCTTCTTTTAAAGCTGGAAAATGAGTGTCGCGCCCGTGGCATAAACTGTCTCTTCAGCCTTGCCAGGGCATCATCATACGGAATGAATCTGGTTCTTCACCGCCTGGGCTATGTTTATGAGGGCACTCTGGTGAACAACTGCCACATAGGCGGGGGGCTGGAAAATATGAATATTTGGGCTTTACCGTATATTCGGCAAAGAGCGGTAATATAATTTTTTTACGAAAACCCGACAACTTATTACATCCACATAAGTTGCCCAGAAAAAGTTTCTAAAAGGATGGTGTATACATTGTTTAAAAAGATTACCCTTTCACTTATTGCTTCACTTATACTTATTATCGGCGCTGCAGCCGGCTGCGGCACAGCCCCCAAGGACGGGGAGACGGCACAGAAGACATTCAACTATGCCATGTCCGGACAATACAAGCCCTTTAACTTTTTCAGCGAAAAAAATGAGCTCACCGGTTTTGATGTGGAAATAGGGATGGCCCTGGCAGAAAAGATGGGCATGGAGCCCAAGCCTTTAGCCACACCCTGGCAAGGGCTGATCAGCGGGCTAAAGGCGGAAAAGTATGACGCCATCCTGGGCAGCATGACCATTACCCCTGAGAGGCAGAAGGAAGTTGATTTTTCCGACCCGTATTATGTCTCTGGCCCCAATATCTTCGTCCGGGGCGATTCAGCCATCAAAGGAATCCAGGATATTAAAAAGGATACACCGGTGGGCGTGCTTATCTCCAGTGTTTATGACAAGGAAGCCAGAAAATACACAGACAATGTAAAAAACTACACCAGTGATGTTACCGCCCTTCAGGACCTTGCCAAAGGCAGGGTTGAAGCGGTGATTACAGACCGCTTTGTGGGCAAGATAGCCGCCGGGGAGCAAAATCTTGATATAAAGGCAGTGGGTGATTTAATTCTTGTAGAAAACATAGGCATAGCCTTTCGTCAGGGGGACCCGCTGAAGGATCAGGTAAACAAGGCCCTTAAGGAGATAAAGGAGGATGGCACCTACCTGGCCATCAGCAAAAAGTATTTTGACACCGACATCAGTAAATAAGGAAATTTCCCGGGAAGACACCGGTCTGCGGCTCTCTTTGGGGAGGTAAATAAATGAGCTTCTTTGATTACTTAACTGACTCCATACCCTTTTTTATCAAGGCTGCCGCCATAACCGTGGAACTTACCGCAGCCGCCCTGGTGCTGGGTATGGTCATCGGCCTCTTCTTTGCCATGATGAAAATATCCGGACACAGGGTTTGGAAGTACGTGGCCGATACCTATATAACGGTTATAAGGGGCACTCCCCTTATTGTCCAGCTATTTGCCATATACTACGGCCTGGCCACCCTGGTGGATTTCGGAAGTTTCTGGTCTGCCGCCATCGCCCTGGCCATACACAACGGAGCTTATATAGCCGAAATTTTCAGAGGAGGCATTGAGTCCATCGAAAAGGGACAGATGGAGGCTGCCCGGTCCTTAGGTATGAACTACTCTCTGGCCATGCGCCGGATAATACTTCCCCAGGCCTTCCGGCGGATAGTGCCTCCCCTGGGCAACCAGTTCATTATCGGACTAAAAGACTCCTCCCTGGCTGCTTTCGTCACTTTGGGAGAGCTGTTCGGGGTCTCCATGAGACTGGCCTCCACTCACTATGCGGAGCTGTCCTTTTATACCATTGCCGGCCTGTACTATCTGGCCCTGGTGATCATTTTCACGGTGCTGGTCAACTGGCTGGAAAAAAGGCTGAGAATTGAAAGTTGAGGTGACCGATATGATCAAGGTGCGGGGACTGAATAAGTGGTTTGGGCGCCTGCAGGCGCTGAACAATGTCAGCCTGGAGGTTAAAAGCAAAGAGGTGGTAGTGCTGATAGGCGCCAGCGGGTCTGGGAAAAGCACCCTTCTGCGCTGCCTGAATCTGCTTGAGATACCCGACCAGGGAGAGGTTTGTTTTGACGGGAGGGCTATAAGACCCGGCAGTGATGACCTTAACCTGCTGCGCAGGGATATGGGAATGGTATTTCAGCATTTCAACCTCTTCCCTCATAAAACAGTGCTGGGAAACATTATAGAGGCGCCTGTAATGGTAAAAAAAATGAGCAGGGCTGAGGCCCTGGAAAATGCCCGCTGGCTCCTGGAAAAAGTGGGCCTGGAGGACAAAAAAGACGCTTATCCCTGCCAGCTTTCCGGCGGTCAGCAGCAAAGGGTCGCCATTGCCCGCTCCCTGGCCATGAGCCCGAGGGTGATGCTCTTTGACGAGCCTACCTCGGCGCTGGACCCGGAACTTGTGGGAGAGGTTCTGGCCGTTATGAAGCAGTTGGCCCGGGAGGGGATGACCATGATTGTGGTCACTCATGAAATGGGCTTTGCCCGGGAAGTGGCAGACAGGGTCATATTTATGGATGAGGGAGGCATTGTTGAGGCCGGGAAGCCCCGACAGATATTTGAGAGCCCCCGCCAAAAGCGCACAGCAGATTTTTTGAGTAAGGTTCTTTGGGGACCTTCGGCATCGTCGGACACCCCGCCTATGCTAACGGCGGCCGGCCAGGCCTGAGGCTTATAGGCTCTACTATAGGCCGGAAGCCAGAATTCCGGGTCTTTATCAGCCACAGAGGACACAGAGTTTTTTTAGACTGGCTTGAATGCTATTTTAAGATATTGGTAAATAATTACATATTACAATTATAACTCTACTTCAGGCCTGAGAGTAATACTCAAAAGTTAACTCTCTGTGATCTCTGTGTCCTCTGTGGCTTTAAAAGGACCAAAGTTTTCATCCTCCCCGGTCTATCCTCCTCTCCTGATGCGCAGCTTATCGCCCAGGGCTTCAAACTGCTTAACCCACATTTTAGCCTCACTGTCTCCGCCCTCTGCCTTTTTATTTATATCCTGGTAAGTACTCTGAATTAGCCCGTAGTATATATTCTGTACTTTCCACAGATCCACCGCGAAGGGCATTGACCTGGCCAGCCCGACGGCGGTGTCCAGCTGACCCGCCAAAAACCTGTCACCCGGCCTGGCGGCCAGTTTTCCTCCCAGTCTTTCCAGGGTCTGCTCCAAAACATAACCCAGGCCGGCCCCATCAAGGGACACCCTGGCGGCCTCGACCTCCTCCAGAATAATGTTTATTTGCTCAAGGTCCGGAAGCTCACTGGCCAGTGCCTGCCTTAAATTTACATTGAGAACAAACTCCGCCGTGGTCTGGAGGGGCTTGGGCTGTGGTATGCCCAATTCCTTCAAATAACTCATCAGAGGGGCGTGCCTCTTGTATATTCTCCTGTAGTCCGCGGTTATCTCGTCCAGGGTTGAATTTAGTATTCTCTCCAGCATAGCTCTCTGCTTGTCTCTGAAAAGCTGCCTCAGTGTATATGTGGACCCGCTAAAATATTTATTCATCACACTGATCACATCAGAAAAGTCTGCCCGGTTAAAGGAGGCCTTCAATTCAGCGCACAGAGAGCGGTAGGCCCCATCATCCTTATATTCTCCTATGCCTCCTAAAACATTGTGGATGCCAAAGTTGACCACTCCGTAGAACTGTCTTTGGGACTCTCCGGTGACCTGCGAGGTTACCACTATACGGCCCACAGAAAGGTTGGCCGCCCCGGCAGAACGAAAAAGATGGTCTTCTCTGGCAACGTTATAGCAGTATATCTCCGAGTGATCCCCAAAGGACTCAAATAGTGAGCAGATGGCGTAATGAGCCCCCACTTTGGTAAGGTTTACCTTGGCGGAATGCACATGCTTTTCATATATTTCAGCCCCGCTACCATAGCCGGCAGCACTGCTTCTGGCCTCCGCCAGATTTTTCAAAAACTCTCCTTCCGGTGACTGGCCGGTAAGCTCCCTGTAAAGCTGCATAACCCTGCCGGCATACCGCAAAACCTGTATTGTTTCAATTCCGGAAATATCGTCAAAAAACCACCCGCAGCTGGTATACATGAGCATTGAGTTACGCTGCATTTCCAAAAGCTTTAATACCACAACCCTGTCTTCCCCCTCCAATTTCCGCAGGCCGTGCTTTTTTAGCCAGCCCTCAAGGTATTCGGGGGTTCTCCGGTTAATAACCTCAATGTAGTCATTCCTGGCCTCCCAGGGGTCCTTTAGATATTTTGCGGCCATTTTCTCGTACTGGGGCGCTGCTAAATCCCTGAGCAGGTTCAGCGCATTCCTCAAAGGCTTTCTCCACTCCTGCCCCCAGCCCGGATGAAGCCCGGAATTGCACCCGCAGTTGCTCCGCCAGCGCTCTACCCCATGGGCGCAGCTCCAGGAACTGTTTTCCTTTATTTCCACCTCGTATTCCGGAGGGTATCTTTTTAGGTACTGGGAATAGTTGGTTATAACCGCCAGATTGTTGTTCTCAATATAATGAATAGCATAGGCCAGGGCCATATCCCCATGCCTGTGGTGGTGGCCGAAGGTCTCCCCGTCGGTTGCTATATTGACCAGCAGCGGGCCCTCACGGCTTTGGTCAAAGGCTGCCAGCAGCCTCTGGGCAAAACGATCACCGTTGGAAAGCAGCTTCTCAAAGGCAACTGCCGCAGATACACCCCCATCATAAAAGAACACATTTATAATACCGCCTGCCTTACCGGTTTGGACTGAATACGGACGGGTAGTGTCTATTCCTGACCCGGTGTCCCTCCAGAGCACCTCCCCTTTTTTACGGAATCGGGAGGCCTGGTAGGGGGCCAGAACTGTGAACTTTATGCCATGCCGGACCATTATATCAAGTGTCTCAAGATCGACAGCTGTTTCGGGAAGCCACATGCCCTCAGGTTTTCTGCCAAAGCGGTATTCAAAGTCCCTTATTCCCCAGATAACCTGTGTTTCCTTGTCACGGCTATTGGCCAGGGGCATGATCATATGATTATAGGCCTGGGCCATGGCGGACCCGTGGCCTGAAAAATTACTGCTGCTTTTACCGTCTGACTCTATTATAGCCCTGTATACCTCAGGTCTGTTGGCCTCCATCCATGAAAGCAGGGTGGGGCCGAAATTGAAATTTATCTTTGAGTAATTGTCAACTATTCTTTTAATCCAGCCGTCTTCACCCAGAATCCTGGAAGTTGCGTTGGGCTCATAGCACTCGTCGGTAATCTTCTCATTCCAGTCATGGTAAGGATAGGCCGCATCCTGAAACTCAATGTCCTCCAGCCAGGGGTTTTCCCTGGGAGGCTGGTAGAAATGTCCGTGTATGCATATATGCTTATTCAATTTATCTATCCCTCCTTCTCATTTTTTACAGAGGGGCGGCGAACTTATTTATCATTCTTTTTTATTCCACCGGGAAGCCTCAATCTTCTTCTGGACTTTCTGATGAGGTCAATTTTTTTTAAAATATTGCCTATTTCACCAGGTGCAGAAAATCTTTCAAAAGTATAACCGGCCTTTCTTCTCCAGTTGGGGTACTGATCTATTGTCCCCGGAACATTCTGGGGCTCTTTCTCCAGCCAGAGGTCTTCCAGGTTCACCAGCACAGCCCTGGAGTCACTGGCCGCCAGATGAGCCAGGCAGCCCCGCAAGGCCTTCCCGGCATCCTCGGTAGCTCTGCTCAGCCAGCCCTTTTTTTTGAGAAATGTTGTTAGTATTGAATAACCTCCGCTTTCCCTCATTTCCTCCCAGAAGGAGGTAAAGGGGCGCATGTCATGTGTGTTAAGACAGGAAAGCACGCTGGACGGAACTTTCCGAAGGACTCTGCCGCTCTCTCCTGTATACTCAAAGGGAAGCACATACATACCCAGCAACCCGTGACGGGACATGGCCCTTCTCACGTATCCGGGCACCACTCCCAGGTCCTCACCCACTATCGCCGACCTGTAGCGGTGGGACTCGATGGATAGTATAGCATAAAACTCTTCCGCCCTGTACCTCACATATACCCCCTCGCTGGCAGGCATTGACCGGGGCAACCAAAAAAGCCTGTGCAGGCCCATTACATGGTCCAGTCTTAATATGCCCGCATACTGAAGGTGGTTCCTGATACAATTTATATAATACCTGTATCCCTGTTCCCTGATGCGCTCCGGGTGCAGAGGCGGAAGCTCCCAGTCCTGCCCCCCTGCGCATAGTGGATCGGGGGGCGCGCCGGTGCTGGCGCCGAATACGAATATTTTCCTCTCCCGCCAGGTGTCGTACCCATCAGAATGGACACCCAGTGGCAGGTCAAGATAAAGACCCTGCCCCCTGCCTCTGGCCCTTCCTGCCAATTCCCCCAGCTGCTCACTGGCTGCCCACTGCACATAAAGGTGATACCTCTCCACAGCCGGGTCAAAGTCACCGCTTTTTATAAGCCCGTTTCTCATGGCCTCCGGCCAGGTCCTCCAGCCGAACCTCTTTTTCTCCACTGCGGCCCGGAACCGGGCATACCACTTTGCCTCGGTGTTTTGATCAGCCCACTGACCCAGCAATTCCCTCCGGGGCCCTTTATCATTAAAAAGTTTTTTGCAGCACAGCTCCAGAACACTTCGCTTTAAGGCCATGGCCCGCCGGTAATCCACCAGCCTGCTCTCCCTTAAAGAGGCCAGCTCTTTATTAAATAAGGCTGAATTAAAAAGACTAACAGCCTCGGGACATTCTTTGAATTCCTCAAGCCCTCTCACATCCAGATAAAACTCATTCCAGAAAAGCCTGCTTACCGGGGAATAGGGGCTGGGGTCCAGCAAGGGCTCCTCCAGGTAGGCGGCCAGAAGGGGCAGAGTGCCTGCTATCTCCCCTCCTTTTTGATCTATCCAGCACAGCAGCCGGTCAAGGTCTGAAAAATCACCGGCTCCCCAGCTCCGGTCAGAGTTTAGCGCATAGAGAGGAATAAACACACCCCATACCTTACTCCCCATACCGCCCAGATCTCCATACAGTCTGCGGGGAGCTGAAATAACAAGCGTATTACAAATGATTCCGCCGACACGTACAGTCAGGCTGTGATATCCCACCGGCAGGGTGGGCAGTTCCAGCCGCCTGACCCCATATTGGCTTCCCTCTACAGCTACTTCTCTGATGAGGGGCAGGGAGGACAGAGGCCTTTCCCACTGCAGGCTTTCGCCTTCCTCTGATTCCAGACTGCACTCCAGCCTGACCTCCGGAAGTTTTATGGGAGCGCGCAGCTTTATTGCCGCCGGCCTGCCCTCCCAGGCCACCGCCACCGGCTCGCACAGGCGGCTCCATCGCTGCAAAAGGCTGTCCCGTAGAGCGTCAGCTGCATCTTCCGGCCCTTCCAGAGAAACACCCAGCGCCTTTAAAACAGCTACCAGAGAATGTACCCCGGCTTTCCTTTCCTGTCCCTGCACATCAGTGTAGGAAGCCTCTACCCCATGCAGCGCCGCCAGCTTCAGCAGCGTACCGTTTTCCGACATAAAACCGCTCCCCGTCTTTTTAGGCCGCTCTACGGGAAGACTAGTTGTTTTCCCGGGCCGGGACTATATTTTATAACGCTTAGGAAAGTACAGTTCTCCTTAAATTTTCCACTTTCCGTTAAGAGCGTTTCAAAAAAGCTTCCTCTAATATCACTTGAGAAGGGCATACACCATAGGTGCTTTTTTATTATCTCCCGCCGCAGCAATATTATCTCTTCCCTGGCAACACCCGTACCAAGCACAGGCTCTTTTGTGAAATAGTATGACCGGCATTTGCTTTAGTCACCGTATATTAAGAAATTATATTCAGGACGGGTCTGCACTGTCATGTATTCCACCAACCAAGAAAAAGCACCCTCAATTTTTCACCTTCATATTGACATAGCCGTATTTAGATATATACTGTACGAAAAATAAATTCTCCCCCGACAGCTAAATATTTTATGGAGGAAAATAACCATGTTTAAAAATATTCTTATCGCCTTTGATGGCTCCGCTCATTCCGTTCAGGCTGCAACATTTGCCGCCGGGGTGGCCGGAGCTGTATCCGGGGTAAGATGTACTCTTATAGCTGTGCTAACCTTTTCAAGGGATGAGGCCCTCTTTCTAGGCGCTTCTGAGCCAGAATACTCCCAGGCGGAAGTTAGTTTTAAAAAAAAGCACTTTGGTAAAATAGAGAAATTTTTCGATGGCCTCGGCCTGGATCTGGTCACAGTGGTAAAAGAGGGAAATCCTGCCGTGGAAATATTAAAATACGCCACTGAAAACGGCATAGACCATATTGTTATAGGAACCAGGGGACTGGGCAATATTCAGGGGGCACTGTTGGGAAGTGTCAGCAGCCGGGTAGTCCACTCTTCCCCCTGCCCGGTTACCCTGGTGAAGGATAGGTCTGCCCAGAAGGGGGCGGTTAGTAAAATATGAAAACTTTAAGTGTCGGCCTGGGCGGCATAGCCGGCGCCCTGGCCCGTTTCTTTTTTAACACCCATCTGAATTCCATTTCCCTTTTCCCGTGGGGAACGCTTGCGGTAAATCTTCTGGGCAGCTTCTTCCTGGCCTTCTTTTTGACGGTGGCCCTAAGGCATTTACAGCAAAGGACCTTTGTTGTGCTGGCCGTATCCACCGGTTTTACCGGGTCCTTTACCACCTTTTCCTCACTGAGTGTGGAGTCGGTTAACCTTTTTTACCAAAGCCCGCTGGCAGGCCTGGCCTATATTATTGTTAGTCTCCTGGCGGGCCTGGCCCTGGCGTACGGGGGAAAGTATGCAGGGGAATTAGTTTCCGGCCTGATATCATCTGAAAGTGAGGCCGAGGTCATTGAATAGTGTACTGCTTATCTGCGCCGGCGGTTTTTTTGGAGCTATTTCCCGCTACCTGCTGGGGATATACATATCCGGCCTCTGGAAGGGGGACTTCCCCCTGGGGACCTTTATTATTAATGTGCTGGGAAGCTTTTTTCTGGGCCTTGTAATATTCCACCCCCAGCTTTCCACCGCCCTGGGCAGCGAACTTAAACTGGGGATAGGGGTGGGCTTTTTGGGCTCCTTTACAACATTTTCCACTCTGGAGTACGAAACCCTTCGGCTGCTTGAAAAAAAGAAAAGGGCCACCGCCCTTGCCTATGTTCTTCTGAGCCTTTTGGCTGGAATAACAGCCGCCTGGCTAACCCGCTTTATTTAAAGCACTGCTCCTTTTTACCTGCCCTCCCCCGGGGGTGCTCCCCCCTGCCCCCGGCTCACAAGTTTTATATAGCAGCGGTCACACAGCAGTATTCCTTCATAAAAAAGAGTCCTCCCGTATCCTTTAACCTCCGGGTGCCTGCAGCACCGGCACAGTGTCCCTGTCCCTGATTCTCTCATACTATCACCCGGAGCTATTATTCCCTTTTTGCAGCTATTAAAAAACCGCCGTTTCCGGCCACCAAGGAGATAAAAATTGGGGTCCTTTTTAAGCCACAGAGGACACAGAGGTTTTTAAGCCTGCTTAAATGCTAAAAAAATTAAATTATAAAATGGATACTGCTTTCAGAAGTTCCCGAATTATAGATTTTCTTGCTTCAGGGTAGTGCTTGCAAGCTAATTCTCTGTGATCTCCGTGTCCTCTGTGGCTAAAAAAGGACCAAAAATATGTGCTTTAGTTTTTCAAAGCGTCATACAATTTCCTTTTTTTCCTATACAAAAAAAAGACGGACACTATAGTCCGCCTTCTGTCCATAAATCTACAGCCTTGTTACTTGTTTTGAAAGGCCGGCTTTCTCTTTTCCAGGAAGGCCGCAATACCCTCTTTCCTGTCCTCTGTGGTGAAGGAAAGCCCGAAAAGGTCGGCCTCCACACCTATAGCCTTGTCCAGGTCCATTTCCAGACCGGCGTTGATAGCCTCCTTGGTCAGGCTTACGGCCACCGGACCCCGGGCCGCTATTCTTTTGGCCATCCCCTTGCAGAAATTTAAAAGCTCCTCGGCAGGCACCACATGGTTCACCAGTCCCATCTTGTGAGCTGTCTCAGCATCGTACTGGTCGGCGGTATATAGTATTTCCTTGGCCAGCCCGGGGTTTACCAGCCTGGTCAGCCTCTGGGTGCCTCCAAATCCGGCGATAATCCCCAGTTGCACCTCGGGCTGCCCAAACTTGGCCCTTTCAGAGGCCACCCTTATATCGCAGGACATGGCCAGCTCGTTCCCCCCACCAAGGGCAAAGCCGTTTATCGCGGCTATAACAGGTTTGGATAAATTTTCAATCTTCCTCATCACGGCCTGCCCCAACCGGGCGAACCTCATGGCCTCCATGGGAGAAAGCTTGCTCATAAAGGCTATATCGGCGCCGGCCACAAAGGCCTTTTCACCCGATCCGGTAATAATGACCACCCTGACACTGTCATCGCCTTCCAGCTCGTCCGCCACCAGGCCGAGCTCCCTGATCACATCCCCATTTAGGGCATTAAGCACCTTGGGCCTGTTAATGGTAACTATCGCCAGATTTTCTTCTCTTTCCACCAGCAGATTTTCGTAACTCAATTCAATTACCTCCCCAACTTAGGTTTTCGAAAATACTTATACTGTGATCTGTATTCAAAATTCAGACACCCGGGCCTCAAAAAAGCGGCCGAAAATCGGGTCCTTTTTAAGCCACAGAGGACACAGAGGACACAGAGGTTTTGAGTCCTGCCTGTATGCTTAAAAACTTTTCAATAAATTTGAGACGGCTGACAGAGACTTCCATATTTCGGTTGCTTTAGAGTAGTGCCCGTGAGTTAATTATCTGTGATCTCTGTGCCCTCTGTGGCCAATAGAGACCCAAAAAGCATTTACTTCCCTTCGTATACGTAGAACCCGCGGCCTGTTTTTCTTCCCAGCCAGCCGGCTGCCACATATTTTCTAAGCAACGGGCAGGGCCTGTACTTGCTGTCGCCAAGCCCCTTGTGCAGCACTTCCATTATGGACAGGCAGGTGTCCAGCCCGATAAGGTCGGCCAGAGCCAGGGGGCCCATGGGGTGATTCATCCCCAGTTTCATAACCTGGTCAACTGCCTCCGGTGTGGCAACTCCCTCGTATACACAGTAGATGGCCTCATTGATCATGGGCAGCAGCACCCTGTTGGAAACAAAGCCCGGGGCGTCATTAACCTCCACCGGTATTTTACCCATTTTTTCGCTGGCAGCTTTTACGGCGCTATAGGTTTCATCTGATGTGGCCAGTCCCCTGATTACCTCCACCAGCTTCATAACCGGCACAGGATTCATAAAGTGCATCCCGATAACCTTTTCGGGGCGCTTAGTATGGGCAGCCACCTCGGTAATAGGCAAAGAGGAGGTGTTGGTGGCCAGAATGGCGTGAGCCGGGCAGATACCGTCCAGATCCTTGAAAATTTTGCCTTTTATTTGCATATTCTCTACGGCAGCCTCTATAACCAGGTCACAGTCCGAGGCGTCCCCAAGGGCCGTGGAGGGGGTTATTCGGCCCAGTATCTGGTTCTTTGTATCCTCGGATATTTTCCCCTTGGCAACATCCTTCTCCAGTATTTTTTTTATGTTTCCCAGGCCCTTGTTGACAAACTCGTCTTTTATGTCATTAAGCTTCACACTGTAGCCGGCTGCTGCTGAAACCTGGGCTATTCCCGATCCCATCTGGCCGGCGCCGATCACCATTATCTTTTTAATCTCCATTTTATCTACCTCTCTTTCTATTTATTTGATATTCTCTACAATAAGAGCCGTGCCCTGTCCGCCGCCTATACACAGAGTGGCTAAACCGTAGACACTGCCCCTCTTTTTCATTTCGCCAAGGAGTGTTGCAAGAATCCTTCCGCCGCTGGCTCCTATGGGATGGCCTATAGAAATTGCCCCCCCGTTTACATTAACCCTGTCCTGGGCAAGCTCAAGCTCTCTTACCACGGCAATGGCCTGGGAGGCAAAGGCCTCGTTGGCCTCAATAAGCTCCAGGTCTGCAACAGTGAGCCCGGCTTTTTGCAAGGCCTTCCGGCTGGAGGGTATGGGGCCCAGTCCCATATAGGCGGGGTCCACCCCGGCGGTGGCAGTGGACTTAACTACAAATAGCGGCTTTACACCCAGCTCTCTGGCCTTTTCAGCAGACATCACCACGAAGGCCGCCGCCCCGTCATTGATACCCGAGGCGTTTCCAGCGGTAACGGTGCCACCCTTTTTAAAGGCGGGGGGTATCTTGGCCAGTGCCTCCTGGGTAGTTCCCCGGCGAGGAAATTCATCGGTGTCAAAAATCACCGGGTCGCCTTTCTTCTGAGGGATTATCACCGGGACTATTTCATCCTTAAACCTTCCCGCGTCTATAGCGGCCACGGCCTTCTGCTGGCTGGCAGCCGCAAAGGCATCCTGATCTTCCCTGGTTATACCGTATTTTTCCGCTATATTCTCAGCGGTTATACCCATATGTACATCGTTAAAGGCGCACCAGAGCCCGTCTCTGATCATAGCATCGGTAATTTTGCAGTCACCCATGCGCATTCCCCACCTGGCCTTATCCATCACGTAGGGAGCCATGGACATGTTTTCCATACCACCGGCCACCACTATTTCGGCGTCCCCGGACCAAATCTGCTGAACGGCGTTGCCTACTGACTTCAGCCCTGACCCACAGACCAGGTTCATTGTCCAGGCGGGAACTTCCTGCGGAAGGCCGGCCTTTACGGCAGCCTGCCTGGCAGGATTCTGTCCCAGCCCGGCCTGAAGCACATTGCCCATGATTACCTCGTCAACCATTTTACCATCGATACCAGCTCTTTTAATGGCCTCCTTAATAACCAGTGCCCCCAGGTCAACTGCCGGAATACCATTAAGGGACCCGCCGAATTTTCCAACGGCCGTTCTAATCGAACTGACAATTACGGCTTCCTTCATCAATAATCTTCCCTTCCTAGGTTTTTTGTTTAATAATCTCCTTGCAAAAACAAGTCCAGGGCCATAAATTACTTCTATGACTCTGGACTCAATCCTCTATATAAGTAGCGGCAAAAAAACACCTATACAGTTATTAAAGGCTTTCCACCAGTATCTCGCTTAAGTCCTTTACCGACATTTCCTCATCCTTGTTCTGACCTTTTAGAGCGTCCTCCAGCATAACTATGCAGTAGGGGCAGGCTGTGGCAATTACCTGGGCGCCGGCCTCGGAGGCCTCTTTCACCTTGACGTCGGAGAACCTCTGCCCGGCCTTGGTTTCCATCCATATCCTGGCCCCGCCGCCACTGCAGCAAAGGCTGTAGTCCTGGTTGTCCTTATAATCCATAAAGCTTAATTCGGGCACCTTCCCCAGCAATTCCCTGGGGGCCTCAAAAACACGGCTGTGCCTGCCCAGGTAGCAGGGCTCATGATAGATGACCTTCTGGGCCACAGGCTTGGATAAATTTATCTTCCCTTCGCTGACCAGCTGCTTGAATAGCTCTGAATAGTGCACTACCTCATACTCACCACCGAATTCAGGATATTCGGTCTTGAAGGTGTACAGGCAGTGGGGCGAGGTGGTGATAATCTTTTTAACTCCCTTTTGGTTGAAAAGGTTGATGTTGTACTCGGCCAGCTTTCCGAATTCTTCTTCGGCCCCTATTTTACGGACCGACTCGCCGCAGCACTTTTCCTCGTTGCCTATAATTCCAAAGCTTACTCCGGCAGCTTTCAAAAGCTGAACAATGGACTTGGCCACCTTCTGGCTCCTGCCGTCATAGGCCGAGGTGCAGCACACGTATAAAAGATATTCCTTGTCCGGGGTAAACTCCGGCACGTCAAGACCATTGGTCCAGGCTGTTCTTTCGTCCTTTTCCTGGGACCAGGGATTGCCCTGGCTGTTTATGCTTCCCAGCACAGCCTTTAAGTTTTTGGGTATGCCTCCTGTTTCAGCTATAACGCTGCGCATGGACCTTACCACGTTGGGAATTTTTATTCCCCTGGGGCACTTTACCGCGCACTGGTTGCAGGTGGTGCAGGCAAATAGGTAATCGTCGGACTCATAGCCGTCATAGCCCAGCCTGCCCATGTGGAACAGCTCCCGGACGTTGAACTCGGACTTTTCCTCCATCCTCCCCCAGGGGCAGGACCCGGCGCAAAGTCCGCACTGCATGCATTTTTGTATTTCTTCGCCACCGCTGGCAACGATAACGTCTCTTACCTCGTCAAAAATCATTAAGGGCTCGGACATGATAAACCTCCTTGTATAAGCTGACAGCCATCAGCCGTCAGCCGTCAGCTTTTTTATACAAGCTGTTTGTCATGGCTGACTACTGATAGCTGATAGCTGATTGCTGACAACTTAATGCATTAAGCCAGTATCTTTTTGAATTCTTCTTTAAGCAGGGGCACCACCTCAAAGAGGTCTCCCACTATGCCGTAGTCGGCTACCTTGAATATGTTGGCCTCGGGGTCCTTGTTGACGGCCACGATGCACTTGGAGGTGCTCATTCCGGCCAGGTGCTGGATGGCGCCCGAGATGCCGCAGGCAATGTATACAACCGGAGATACTGTTTTACCGGTTTGTCCCACCTGGAAGCTGTGGGTAACCCAGCCGGCGTCCACAGCAGCCCTGGAGGCTCCCACTGCGGCGCCCAGCACATCGGCCAGCTCTTCCAGTATGGCGAAGTTTTCGGGACCCTTCATGCCGCGGCCGCCGGAAACTATAATGTCGGCCTCGGTAAGCTCGGGCCTGGAACTTATCTGCAGGGCAATGTCCTTCACAGCCTGGCGGATATCACCGGTATTTGCCGCTGCGCTCACAACCTCGGCGCTCTTGGCAGCCTTTTCGATGGCTATTATATTGGGGCGGATGGTGGCCATTGCCGGGCGGGCCTCAGGGCAGGAGGCCTTGACGAAGGCCTTGCCGGCGTATATGGGACGGGTAAACACTAGCTGCCCGTTCTCCAGGGCCATTTCGGTGCAGTCTGTCATAAGGCCGGTGCCAAGCTTCTGGGCCACCTGGGCGGCCAGGTCTCTGCCGGTTACTGTGCAGCCCATAAGTATCGCTGTGGGATCGTTTTGTTTGGCCAGGTCTGCCACTGCGTTGGCATAACCGTCTGTGGTGTAATTTTCAAGGCTGTCGCTTTCCAGTACAAAAACCTTGTCTGCTCCATATTCCCCAAGCTCTGCGGCGAGACCGGCCACTCCTTTGCCGGGAAGCACTGCGCACAGCTCTTCTCCAAGGGCGTCTGCTATTTTACGGCCGCCGCTAAGCAGCTCGTAGGTTACTTTTTTAACTTTTCCGTCACGCTGTTCTACATAGACCCAAATTCCTTTTGCCATTTCCTTTACCCTCCAATCTCCAGTTAATTAAACAACTTTTGCTTCTTCCCGCAGTGCCTTTACCAGGTCGCGGGCTGCGTCCGCCGGCTCGCCGGGGATGATCTTTCCGGCAGCCCTTGCTGAGGGCAGGAAGTAACTGATGGCTTTTACCTTGGGTGCAACCTGTCCGGCATCCAGTCCCAGATCGCCGAGCGCTTTTTTCTCCATGGGCTTTTTCTTGGCCTGCATGATACCCTTCATCGAGGGATAGCGGGGCTCGTTCAGTCCCTTTTGGGCTGTAAACATGGCGGGCAGAGCTACTTCAACAGTCTGGCTGCCGCCTTCTATTTCGCTGGTGGCCACTGCTTTGCCGTCGGCAATCTCAAGCTTGGTTACTACATTCACTACCGGTATTCCCAGTATTTCTGCTACCCGGCCGGCCACCTGGGCGGAACCGTCATCGATGGCCCTGAAGCCCCCCAGCAGAACGTCATATTCCATTTCAGAAATAGCCTTGGCCAGAATTGATGCAGTGGTGAACTCATCAATCTCGTCCATGCCCGGGTCCACCAGAACGGCCTTATCCGCTCCCATGGCCAGCGCCTGGCGCAGGGCGTCCTGTCCCTCGGGACCGGCTACCGTCACTACAGTAACCTCCCCGCTGGACTTCTCCTTGATCTTCAGGGCTTCCTCAACGGCGAACTCGTCGTAGGGATTCATGATCAGGCTCACACCCTGCTTGTTGATTTTACCGTTGGCATCGACGGCTATTTTGGCCTCGGTGTCAAAGGTCTGTTTCATACAAACAACGATTTTCATACTTTTCCTCCTTTGCAGCTGCTGTGGTTTTATATTTAACTAATTGTCAGCGGTTAAATGAAGCTTATTTTAGGATGTTGGCTGCAATAACTATCCTCTGCACCTCGCTGGTGCCCTCATAAATCTCGGTTATCTTGGCGTCACGCATCATGCGCTCCACCGGGTACTCCCTGGTATAGCCATACCCGCCGAATACCTGGACCGCCTTGGTGGTAACAGCCATGGCAGTTTCCGAGGCAAAGAGCTTGGCCATGGCAGCCTCTTTGGAGAAGGGCTGCTTGTTATCCTTTAAGTAAGCGGCCTTGTATACCAGCAGGCGGGCCGCCTCTATCTGGGTGGCCATGTCGGCCAGCATCCACTGCAGCCCCTGGTTAGCCGAGATGGGCTTGCCAAACTGCTCTCTTATCTTGCTGTAGTTAACGGCCTGCTCGTACGCTCCCTGGGCTATTCCGAGGGCCTGGGCGGCTATGCCTATGCGGCCTCCGTCAAGGGTCATCATAACCATCTTGAAGCCCTGCCCCTCGTCGCCCAGCAGATTTTCTGCAGGTATGCGGCAGTTTTCAAATACCAGCTCGTAGGTTGACGACGCCCTAATGCCCAGCTTGTGCTCCTTTTTGCCGAAGGTAAATCCAGGAGTGCCCTTTTCCACTATAAAGGCGGATATGCCCCTGGTGCCCTTACTCCTGTCTGTGCAAGCGAATATTACATATATTTCAGCGTGGTAGCCGTTGGTAATAAAGATTTTGGTGCCGTTAAGCACGTACTCATTGCCTTCTTTAACAGCTGTTGTCTTTAGAGAAGAGGCGTCGGACCCGGCAGCGGGCTCGGTTAGCCCCATGGCCCCCAATTTATCACCGTTGGACAGAGGCTTGAGGAATTTTTGCTTCTGGTCCTCGGTGCCAAAGGCATAAATCGGCCATGCGCACAGTGAAGTATGGGCTGAAACAAATACTCCGCTGGAGCCGCAAACCCGGCTCAGCTCTTCCACTGCTATGGCATAGCTCAGATTGTCCATTCCCGCGCCGTCATAATCATCTGGATAAGGTATTCCTGTAAGACCCATTTCAGCCATCTTGCTCCACAGGGTCATGTCGTATTCTTCTTTTTCATCCATTTCTGCGGCTTTTGGCGCAATCTCAGACTCCGCAAAATCACGCACCGTTTTCTTTAGCAATTCCTGCTCTTCACTTAGTTTAAAAATCACAGCGACTCCTCCTTATTTTAGCTAGTTGCTTGCAAAATCTTGCAAAATTTTTATAACTACTGTCCCCGTTTTCAGAGGTTGCAATTATTGTACCATCGCTGCAGCAATAGACCGAAAACAGTGCGGCCCGCCATATAAAAATGCCACAGCCCGGGCAACTAACTAGTATATTATACTTTTTATTTGCACATTCCTTTTTTTAAATGCAAGTCGCCGTTTTTAATGAGGAAGTCAACTGGTCCGAAAGTACCGTCGCCCACCTCCCCGGAATTTTTTTTGAACTCGATAAATATGACTGAACAATCACTCATTATTTTTAGTATAAAACATTTTTTATAAGAATAAAAGATCCTTGACAAATAAAAACCAGCAATATTATATAAAAGTTGCCTGTTAGGGATTTTTTTATTTTTCGGCAGCAGGGAATAAAGTCCTTTTGTTATTATAAGTAAAAAACAAATAAGCCGGCCCAAAATTTCTGACCGGCCTCACTGCTTCTCTTCCGTGGGCTCCTTCCCTTTCCCGCCATTATCTATATAATTTCAAAGGAAGAGAACAGTGTATAAACCCCAAATATATATTCCTTATTATAAATTACCTTAATTTATTTTACCACATCAAAGGCATTATCCAAAATATTCTATCATAATACCTGAATATTTGCGCATAAAGCTTATTAATCCCTCCCTTACTGCCGACAAAATGCTGTATTTATTATTTACATGTATACAATCGTAGCCATCCTCCGGCAGTAAGAGACATCAGGCCGTCCTGGCCTTTTCCATGTGCCTGTTTAGAGCCTCCTGGTATAAATGCAGGTATTCGACACCTGACCTGGCCCAGGAAAAATCAAGGTCCATGGCCTTTCTGACCAGCTTAAGCCACCGGGCAGGGTCATCCCTGTATACCTTCAGTCCCCTGTCTATGGCATGATATAAGGCATTGCCGCTGTATTCCGAAAAAACAAACCCATACCCGGACCCTGTAACAGGATTATAGTCATGGACAGTGTCGGCCAGACCCCCGGTGGCCCTTACTATGGGTATTGTTCCATACCTCATGGCAATTAGCTGTCCCAGCCCGCAGGGCTCGAAGCGGGAGGGCATGATAAACATATCCGACCCGGCATATATCCTCTGGGCCAAAATGCTGTTGTACCCCACCTGAACAGCTGTTTTTTGAGGATACATCCGGCTGATATCAGCGAACATTTCCTCGTAGCGCCTTTCCCCGCTGCCCAAAACGATCATTTGCAGGTCAAGCTCCATTATGTCGCGGGCAATATCGGATATAAGGTCCAGCCCTTTTTGGCCCACCAGCCGTGAGATAACCCCCAGTATTGGCACATCGGCCTGAGGCAGCCCCATTTCCTTCTGCAGGGCGTGTTTATTTTCTTTCTTGTTTTCCACGCTGTCCTGATCGTAATTGCGGTACAGCCGGTGGTCGGTCCTGGGATTAAACTCGTGGTAGTTTATCCCGTTCACTATCCCATAAAGATCCCTGGATCTATTTCTTAAAAGCCCGTCCATCCCCTCACCCAGCTCAGGCCGCTGTATCTCTGCGGCATAGGTGCGGCTGACAGTATTTATTACATCGGCATAGCTGATACCCATTTTTATAAAGCTTACCTGCCCATAAAACTCCAGTCTGTCCGGAGTGAAATGTTCCTCCCCCACTCCCAGTGCTCCCAGAGCTTCCTTTGGGGGGAAATTACCCTGGTACTGCAGATTGTGTATGGTAAACACCGTGGCCGTGCGGGAGAAAAACTGGTCCTGGCCCATTGTTTTTAAAAGGAAGGGAACAGGTCCGGTCTGCCAGTCATTGCAGTGAATAATGTCGGGCTGCCAGCCTATTCCGGGAAGCATCTCCAGCACCGCCCGGCAGAAAAATGTAAATCTTTGAGCATCATCAGGAAAATCGTACAGCCCCTCCCGGTAAAAAAAGTGATGATTGTCCACCAGGTAGACAGGGACAGTTTTATGTTCTCCCTTGTACTGGGCCTCGATAGATGTCTCCCGTATTATGGCGGTTTCTATCCTGCTTCCGAATTTTACCGGAAAGTCAGTCAGGTAGGCGCCCCCTTCTATCTCTTTGTAATGAGGGGTGGCAATCCTGACATCGTTTCCCATGCTTCCGATGCCGGCGGTGGCCAGAGCCTTGGGGAGCGATCCGGCCACATCCGCCAGCCCACCTGTTTTTGAAAAGGGGACTACCTCGGAAGAAACCACCAGTATCTTAAGGGGGCGGTCAAACAAAAGGCGCCCACCTCCTCTGTTTCTTCTGAGCTTTCCGCAGTAAACCGGTTTTTATACAAAAATTCCGGCATACAGATAAAGCAAGGAAGGAATTTGATCACTTCAATCGAATAAAATCATATTTAAGTAAATGGAAAAGTGGTGACCGCATTGTCCGGTGAGGCGGTAAGCATAAAGGGCACTAAAAACGGTCTGGTTATAGTTTTTGACCCTGATTTGAATCCTGAAGACATAAAAAATAACCTCAGGCTTAAGATGGAGAAATCCAACGGCTTTTTTAAAGGGGCCAGTTTTTCTTTTTTCAATTCCCGGGAAGGACGGTTACCGGAACTTTTTGAAGATCTTGAAGTAATCTGCCGGCAGTATGGCCTAATACCCTCCAATGATGTGTGCCGGCCCCCTGAGCCGGGGCACGCAGACCGGCCGCCCCAGAAAAAAAAGCAGAGCCCGGTGGTCCCCTTAAGGAAGTCCAGGCCTGGTGATGAGCAGGCCACCCTTATCTCCCGCACCATCAGGTCCGGCCAGCAGATAAGCTTAAAGAACTCACTGTTCATAATGGGTGATGTCAACCCCGGCGCGGAGCTCAGGTCCGAAGGCAGTATATACATTATGGGCAACTGCAGGGGAATTGTGCACGCCGGCTGCAGTGGAAATATTTTGGCAGAGGTTTTTGCCTTCAGGCTTCTGCCTACAGTGCTCCGCATAGGAACAATTTCTGCAGACACTGTCTGTCCGGATGACCCGGGACCGCATGTGGCCCGGGTGAGCAGGGGAAAAATTGTTTTTAATAAATTCTCCTGATACTATTTATTAAACAGTACCGGCCCTATTTAAGACTGACCAGCTCACTTTTGACGGCCAGTATTCCTATAATGGACTTGGCGTCACATATCTCGCCGCTGCCGATCATTTCCACGGCCCTTTCCAACGGCAGCTCCTCCACCTGGATGAACTCATCCTCATCAGGTTTTTGCCCCCTGTATTTAAGGTCCCCGGCCAGGTAAACATGCAGTACCTCATCAGAAAAACCGGGGGTGGAAAAAAAGCTTAGCAGCAGTTTCATTTCTCCGGCCTCGTAGCCGGTCTCCTCGATAAGCTCCCGGGCAGCGCACAGCAGGGGGTCCTCCCCCTTTTCAATCTTACCTGCCGGTATTTCCAGCAACACCTTCCCCACAGGATACCTGAACTGCCTGACCATCAGCAGCCGTCCCTCCTTTTGAGCCACCACCGCCACTGCTCCGGCGTGCTCCACCACTTCCCTGGCTGTCATATTACCGTTGGGAAGCTCCACTCTGTCCACCCTGAGGTTTAGTATTTTGCCACTGTATACTGTCTCTGATGAAACTTTTTTTTCATTAAAGTCCATAATGACCTCCCCTATATATGCTTATTCTGCATTTCTTTGCGGTCGGAATACAGAATTCAGGAGTCAGAAGTCAGAATTTGGTGTTGGGCTTTGCGAGCAAAACCCCGGAAAGTTGTCAGGAATGCCCAAACCATTCTGGATTCTGGATTCTGACTCCTGTATTCCGACCGAAGAAGGGTGTCAGCATAAGCGTTATTAAAGTCCGGCCACCTTTTTCATAAGAAATATGGCCAGTCCGGGCAAAAGCGCGTAGTCCTCGGTTTCCAGCTGCATGGGGGCAGAGGAGTCGAATAGTATATTTCCCGACGGGGGAAATTCATCATCCCCCTCCCATAGAACAAAGGTTACCGGAACCTTGGGGAATATACTGACTGTCACAGCCCAGTCTCCCGCGTCAGCCTTTGCGCCGCCTATTTTTTCCCCTGCCTCAACAAGCTTTTCCGGCCTCCCTCCGAATATGGAAACCAGCGGCCTTATAGCCCTGTTGGTAAAGGGCGGAACATATATGGATCCGTTGGGGAGTTCCTTGAAGGTCACGTACCTCCCGGTAAGAGCATGGTCGCTGGCGTGGGTAAGGTAATGAAGTATGCATACCCTGTTGGTAAGTGAAACCTCTCCACCCTCTTTTTCAGTGCATATTTCCCCCGAGGGAAACTTTACTATATAACTGCTGTCTAAAAAAGGAACTGTAAAAACCCCGCTGTCAGGGTTGTACTGTACTGACGCCCGCCGGGCAATCTCCTCAGGGACAAGACCGGCCAGCTCCCTCAGGGCCTTTTCATGGGCGGGATTAAGATTAATCAATCTCTTCTACCTCCGGAAAAAATTTCTTCTATATTATTAGTTTTCACCAACGCTATAACTTTTCCTCCCTTATTACAGGCTGCAGGGAACATCAATTTCCGACATTTTAGACCTGCCCCGGCCAGTGTCGGTAAAATTATTGTTTACTGCCGAACTATAAGTATTGGAGGAATTTATTCCCCGGACATAGAATAAATTATGTTGCTTGTGCAAAATGGAATATATCGAATAACGACAAGATATTTATATTTCAAGGGGGTTTTTAAGGTTTGGCAGCCCGGGTAGGTATTCCCAGTTCTCTTTTTTATTATGTGCACTTTCCCATGTGGCAAACATTTTTCTCCGAGCTGGGCATTGAAGTTGTTGTCTCGGGGCAGACAACCAAGAATCTCCTTGACTCTGGAGTTAAAGAGGCTCTGGCCGATGCCTGTGTGCCTGTAAAACTCTTTTTCGGACATGTCATTTCCTTAAAGGACAAGGTTGACTATCTATTTGTGCCCCGTATGGTCTGTCTAAACCGTAAGACCATATACTGCCCCAAATTTTTAGGCCTCCCCGACATGATTCGCCACAGCCTGTCGGGACTACCTCCCCTTATCGATGTTCAGATGGATAACCGGGAGGGCTTTGCCGCACAATGGAAGGCTTACCTTCAGATAGGCGGCATTTTCGGCTTTGGCAGGCTTAAGATACTGAGGGCTTATATAAAAGCCCTGGCAGCGGCCGGGCGGTTCAAATCCCTTCTACTAAAAGGTCTTAGCCCCCCCGAGGCCATTGATGCTCTCTTTAAAGGGGGCAGCGCCTCCCCGGCTGCCCTTAAAAAGGAGGGTCTTGTATTTGCCGTGCTGGGCTACCCCTACGAGGTACACGATCCTTTCATAAGTGTGGGCCTGGTCAACAAGCTGAAAAAAATGGGTATTACCGTTATTACCATGGAAAATATATCACCGGCCAGACTGTCCAGGGCTAATCAGCTGGAAAAGAAAATGTTCTGGACCTTCAGCGATATAGCCCTAAACGCTGCCTATTACCTATTCAGGGAGGGCGCCGTTGACGGCATCATTCACCTGACTGCCTTCGGCTGTGGACCTGACTCCATGGTTGACAAGCTGATGGAGCTTTCATCAAAGGACTACCCTGACACCCCTTATATGAGCGTCACCATAGACGAGCACACCGGAGACGCCGGTATATCAACCAGGCTGGAGGCTTTTGTGGATATGGTCAAAAGGAAAAAGGAGGCCCGGGAGAAACTATGCCAAAGGTAACTTTTCCCCGTATGGGAGAGTCCTACCGCACCTTTAAAATGCTTATGAACGACCTGGGCAACGAGGTCATCATACCGCCCAGACCCAATAAAAAGACCCTTGACCACGGGGTTCGCCACTCTCCCGAATTTGCCTGCCTGCCGCTTAAAATACTGACCGGCACCTATGTTGAAACCTGCCAGATGGGTGCTGAAATAATAGTTACCAGCGGGGGCTCAGGGCCCTGCAGGGCTGGCCTATACGGGCAGCTTCACCAGAAAATACTGAAAAGCATCGGCTTTCCTGTGGACATAATAGTTTTTGAGGCTCCCAAGAGCCATCCCATAGACTTTATCAGAAAGGTAAACCGCCTTAACGCCGCCAGGCTTTCCTACCGGGGTGTGTGGGACTGTATTAAAAGAGGCTGGGAAAAGCTAAAATACCTTGATGACGCTGAAAAAGCGACCCATGTAGTCCGTCCCAGAGAAATAAACAGGGGTGAAACCACAAGGGTTTACCGGGAAGTGCTGGAGTGGATTGACAGCGCCTATACCTTAAAAGAAATAAAGGAGGCTGGGAAGGCTGCCCTGGAGGCAATCCATCAGGTTCCCCAGGATAGCTCCAGACAGATACTGAAGGTGGGCCTGGTGGGTGAGATTTATGTCCTCCTGGAGCCGGCCAGCAACCTGGAGATGGAGGAAACACTGGGAAACCTGGGGGTGGAGGTGCACAGGTCAATGTTTCTTACCGGCTGGACCAGGGACAATACAGTAAAGGAAACCAGCGAGCACCTGTCGGTTAAAGACGCCGCCCGGCCATATATTCCTCTCTGCATAGGCGGCCACGGCCAGGAGACGGTGGGGCACACCATAATATACTCTAAAGAGGGCTATGACGGGGTGGTGCAGATGGCTCCCTTTACCTGCATTCCCGAAATTGTGGCCAGGACCATACTGACCAGTGTAAGCCGGGAGCACAACATACCGGTGCTTACCTTCTTTCTTGACGAGCAGACCGGCAAGGCCGGCATGTCCACCAGGGTGGAGGCCTTTGTAGACCTAATGCGCAGGAAGAAGGAAAGCGGCGAGCGGCCTGTGGCCAACTGATTTTACATATATTCAGCTAGCAAGGGGAAGGAACTGTTATGAGAGCATACCTAGGCATAGACGTGGGATCAGTGAGCACCAATATAGTGGTTTTAAATGAAGAGAGTGAGGTGCTGGCCTCACTGTACATAAGGACAATGGGCCGTCCCCTGGAAGCAATACTATCCGGGCTGGACGAAGTCTCCGGACTTATCCCCCCAGGCACTGAAATCTGTGGCGCCGGGTCCACCGGCAGCGGCAGGTACCTGGCCGGTGTTATGATCGGGGCCGATGTTATTAAAAACGAAATTACCGCCCACGCCGTGGCCGCCTCCATGTCTGTCCCCGACGTTCAGACAGTGCTGGAAATAGGCGGCCAGGACTCCAAGATAATTATCATGCGCAGCGGCATTGTCACCGACTTTGCCATGAACACTGTCTGCGCCGCCGGCACCGGTTCTTTTCTGGACCAGCAGGCCTCCAGGCTGAACATCCCCATAGCCGACTTCGGCGAGCTGGCCTTAAGCTCGGCGGTCCCGGTACGCATTGCCGGAAGGTGCACTGTTTTCGCCGAGTCTGACATGATTCACAAACAGCAGATGGGCTATAAGCTGAACGATATAATTAACGGCCTCTGTGAGGCTCTGGTCAGGAACTATCTCAATAATGTCGGAAAGGGCAAGGAAATACTCTCCCCTATTGTCTTCCAGGGAGGCGTGGCGGCAAATGCCGGCATCAAGGCGGCCTTTGAGAGGGCCCTTAGCCTGCCCATCATAATACCCGGGCACTTCGGGGTCATGGGGGCCATCGGTGCGGCACAACTGGCCAGGGAAGAGGTGGAGAAAACCGGCGCCACGCAATTCAAGGGGTTCAAGGTGGCCGGCCTTCCCTACCGGACAAGGAGTTTCGAGTGCGGAGGCTGTCCCAATAACTGCGAGATAGCCGAAATATACGAGGAAGACAGGGTCATCGGCCGCTGGGGCGCCCGTTGCCAGCGCTGGGACGTAATGTAGCAGGGAGGCCTTGGGGTAATACCTCCGGTCAGGAGACAGAATACAGGAGACAGGAGTTTTGCAGGCCTTCCAGGTTTTTTAATAAATCAAAGCGGGGAGATGGAGATTTGAGCCGTATGATCGCGGCATACGCGGCCTATATATCAGTTCTTATAATCATGGTAGTGTCTGCCCTCTGGGTTATGTGGGACGCCTGGAAAAACAAAAAGCCCTGGGGAGAAATACTTGCATGGGGACTTTTCTCAGGGGCGTTTGTGATCCTGGGGCCGGTTTTATACGTGCTCTGGAAAAAGAAATTCGGATAGACTTACTTAATACAAAGGGCTGCTCACTGCAGCCTTATTTTTATATTATAATCAGTATTATAACCCGTTGGCCTTTTTTGTCTTAGTTAAGTTATTTATAGCCTGTAGCTATTAATAGACGCCTTAAAAAGTGTCTACTAATAGCTACACAAATTATATTTATATAATCTCCAAAATAGCGCCATCAGGCTATTTGTTTGAATTTGAAGATATGGTATGAAAATTGCTATATAATATTTTATACTTTCTGAATATTGGGTCATAAATTTTGTACAGGAGATGGTAGGATTGGGGAAAACCGTTATAGTAAGCGCTGCCAGAACGCCCTTCGGTAGGCTTGGAGGGGAGATTTCCTCCCTCAAGGCCGTGGATCTGGGCGGAATAGCCATAAGGGAGGCCATTAAAAGGGCCGGTATTGAGGACTCCACCATTGACAATGTAATTATGGGAATGGTCCTCCAGGGCGGGGCAGGGCAAATTCCTTCCCGTCAGGCCACCATAAAGGCCGGGTTGCCCTGGGAGGTCCCTTCGGAGACCATCAACAAGGTCTGCGCCTCGGGCCTGCGCAGTGTGACCATGGGAGATCAGGCCATTCGGTGCGGTGATGCCGGTGTAATTGTGGCCGGGGGGATGGAGAGCATGAGCAATGCCCCCCATTTTGTCAGGGCCAGGTGGGGTCTAAGGATGGGTGACGGGAAGCTCACCGACCTGATGGTGCACGACGGGCTGTGGTGCGCCTTCCATGACAAGCACATGGCCGTCCACGGGGGAAAAGTGGCCCGGGAGTACGAGGTATCCCGGGAGGAGCAGGACCAGTGGGCGCTGAGAAGCCACCAACTGGCGGTGGCCGCCCAGGACAAGGGGCTTCTGGACTGGGAAATAGTGCCAACGCCGGTGCCCCAGAAAAAAGGAGATCCCGTTTTGGCCGCCAGGGATGAAGGCCCCCGCCGGGACACCTCCATCGAGGCGCTGAGAAGGCTGCCGGCTTTATTCGATCCGGAAAACACCGTTACCGCGGGGAACGCCCCGGGTGTCAACGACGGGGCCGGGGCACTGGTGATCATGGCGGAGGAAAAGGCCGCCGGGCTGGGCATTAAGCCTCTGGCCACCATACTGGGACACGCCTCGGTATCACGGGAGGCTGCCTATATCGCCACCGTCCCGGGGCTTGCCATCAACAAGCTGCTGACGGCTAAGGGAATGAAGTCCGATCAGGTGGACCTCTATGAAATAAACGAGGCCTTTGCGGCAGTGACACTGGTAAGTTCTAAAATTTCGAATATCCCCCATGACCGCATAAATATAAACGGCGGCGCGGTGGCCTTCGGGCACCCCATAGGGGCCAGCGGGGCCAGAATACTGATGACCCTTATCAGCCAGCTGAGGCGCAGGGGCGGAGGCGCCGGAGTGGCGGCCATATGCAGCGGCGCCGCCCAGGGGGATGCGGTTCTTTTGAAAGTAGAGTGACTGATTGGTCGGGAGACTGCCAGGAGGTAATACCTTCGGTCAGAAGACAGGATTTTGCATGAGTTGCTTTTATGCTTAACTCTGGTCTTTATATTCACATTTGTACAGCTAATAAGAAATACCCTGGCAACTCCTGTCTCCTGTCTCCTGTCTCCTGACCTGAAAGCAATGCTGTTTAGCCTGTCTCCTGACCAAGGAGCAATGCCTGTTAGCAGTCTCCCTGCCCGTAAAGAATTACCTGAAAGGAGGAATAGAAATGCCCCTTCACCTAACCGATGAGCAGAAAATGATGAGAGACATGGTGCGCAAGCTGGCACAGAACGAAATAGCCCCCAGGGCGGCGCAGTACGACAGCTCCCACCAGTTCCCCTGGGAGAATATTAAAAAGATGTCCGAGCTGGGCCTTATGGGAGTGCCCATACCAGAAGAGTGGGGCGGCGCGGGCTGCGACTTTCTAACCTATATACTGACCATCGAGGAAATATCCAGGGCCTGTGCCTCCACCGGGGTTATACTGGCGGTGCACACCTCGGTGGGCACCTTCCCAATCCTGCTTTTCGGGACCGAAGAACAAAAGAAAAAATACGTTCCCAAACTGGCGGCAGGAGAATATATAGGGGCTTTCGCCCTCACTGAGCCCAATGCCGGCTCCGACCCTTCAAGGCTGGCTACCACTGCCCGGCTGGAAGGGGACCATTATATTGTTAACGGATCAAAAATATTCATTTCCAACGCCGGTGTGGCAGAGGTGTACGTGACATTTGTCCGTACCGATCCGGACAGCAAGGGGCATAGAGGCATCACCTGTCTTCTGGTGGATAAGGACACTCCCGGTTTTTCAGTGGGTAAGATTGAACATAAAATGGGCATGCACGCAGACCTGACCGGAGAGCTGATTTTTGACAACGCACACGTGCCCAAAGAAAACCTGCTGGGGGTGGAAGGCAACGGCTTTAGTGTGGCCATGGCCCTGCTGGACGGCGGAAGGATCGGCATTGGGGCCCAGGGACTGGGCATAGCCCAGGGAGCCTACGACGCCGCCCTGGACTACGCCAGGCAGAGGGTCCAGTTTGGCAAGACCATCATAGAGCATCAGGCCGTGGGCTTTATGCTGGCCGATATGGCCACCCGCATAGACGCGGCCCGGATGCTGGTATACCGGGCCGCCAGGCTCAAGGACATGGGACTCCCCCTTTCCAAGGAGGCCTCCATGGCCAAGATGTTCGCCACCGACACCGCCATGGCTGTTACCACCGACGCCGTGCAGATACTGGGGGGCTACGGCTACTGCAGTGAGTACCCGGTAGAAAGAATGATGAGGGATGCCAAGATAACCCAGATATATGAGGGCACCAACCAGATACAACGACTGGTAATAGCCAAGCAAATTATGAAAGAATAAATATTACTGCGAAGGGAGACTTCAAATGAACCTGCCTAGAAGAGGCTGCCTGCAGGTCTACACCGGCAACGGGAAGGGTAAAACCACCGCTTCCCTGGGACTGACCCTGAGGTCGGTGGGGCACGGGCACAAGGTCTTTATCATCCAGTTCATGAAGGGTAGCGACAATTACGGAGAGCTGGAGGCCGCCAGAAAGTACCTGCCCGGTGTCACCATTGAGCAGTACGGGCTGGAAACCTTTGTGAGCAGGGAAAACCCCTCCCCGGAGGACAGGGAACTGGCCCAGAAGGGCATAGCCAGGGCCCGGGAAATAGTGGCCGGGGGTGAACACGACCTGGTCATACTGGATGAGCTGAATGTTGCCCTTGACTACAACCTGGTTACCCTGGACCAGGTGATGGACCTTATCAGCGCCAGGCCCACCCAGGTTGAGCTGGTGCTTACCGGCCGGGGGGCCCACCAGAAGGTTATCGAGGCCGCCGACCTGGTTACCGAGGTTACCCTGGTCAAACACCCCTTCTATAAGGGCATAGAGGCCCGTGAAGGAATTGAGTACTAGCGGGGTGATAAAATGGCTGACCATGTAGACAGGCTTCTGGAGGGAGACCGCAGAAGCGCGGCAAAGCTGATAACCCTTATTGAAAATGAGCTTCCTGAAAAAGAAGAGATCATCAGGAGGATCTATCCCCATACCGGAAAAGCCCATGTTATAGGCGTAACCGGCTCCCCGGGGGCCGGCAAGAGCTCCCTCATAGACCGGCTGGTGGGCACATTAAGGTCTGAAGATCTTAGGGTGGGGGTCATTGCGGTAGACCCCAGCAGCCCCTTCTCCGGGGGGGCCCTTCTGGGTGACCGGATAAGGATGCAGGAGCACGCCCTGGACAGAAAGGTTTTCATCCGCAGCATGGGCACCAGGGGAACTTTAGGGGGGCTTTCCAGGGCCACCAAGGATGTGGTCAAAATACTGGACGCCT
The DNA here is from genome assembly GCA_000802095.1 of Peptococcaceae bacterium BICA1-7. Lineage (GTDB taxonomy): Bacteria > Bacillota > Desulfotomaculia > Desulfotomaculales > Desulfocucumaceae > BRHc4a. The sequence goes on from JUEB01000009.1 coordinate 190,059, forward strand.
ATGGCAGCGATGTAATACTTATTGAAACGGTGGGCGTGGGCCAGACCGAGCTGGACATAATGCACTACGCAGACAGCACCGTGGTGGTCTTAAGCCCGGGGGCCGGTGACCGCATACAGGCCATGAAGGCCGGGATAATGGAAATAGCCGACCTTTTTGTTATAAACAAGTGCGATACCGCCGATGTCACAAGGATTAAAAATGATATTGAAAATATGATTGACTTAAGCCCCCTGGCCAAGAATTGGCGTCCTCCGGTACTGAAGACTTCGGCCTTTACTGGAGACGGCATAGGAGGCCTTTGGGATAAGCTGAAAGAACACAAGAACTATAAAAACAGCTGCGGCAGCTCTGCCACGGATTCCCATAAGCTTAAGTCCGAGCTGCTTGAAATAATGAATGGCAAGGTGATGGCACGGCTAAACACCGGGGCGCTGTCCAACGGCAAAATGGACGAAATAATAGACAGCGTTCTGGAGCGCCGGATTGACCCTTACACAGCCGCCGACACCCTTTTGGAAAAATTAATCTGCTTCCGGGAAGGAGCATGAAAAATGAGTGATAAAATGGACAATATTCGCAAGAACTGGGAAGAATGGCTGGAGTCAAGAAGCAAAATGACCGACAGGGACTTTAAGTATGAAACCGTGTCAGCTCTTCCGGTTAACGACCTGTATACACCCCTGGACATTGAAAAAATGGACTACCAAAAAGACCTGGGCATGCCGGGTCAGTACCCCTACACCAGAGGCGTGCAGGGCAACATGTACCGGGGGAGACTCTGGACCATGCGCCAGTTTGCCGGTTTCGCCACCGCCAAGGAATCCAATGAGAGGTACAAGTACCTTCTCTCCAAGGGGCAGACCGGACTTAGTGTGGCCTTTGACATGCCCACCATTATGGGCTATGACAGCGACCACCCCCGGGCCTTTGGTGAGGTGGGCCGGGTAGGGGTGGCCATTGACTCTCTTGCAGACATGGAAACACTTTTTGGCGGGATACCCCTTGACAAGGTCAGCACCTCCATGACCATTAACGCACCCGCCTCCATATTATGGTGTATGTATATAGCCACCGGGGAGAAGCAGGGAGTGCCGTCGGAAAAGCTAACAGGCACCATCCAGAATGATATACTGAAGGAATATATAGCCCAGAAGTCCTGGATATTCCCCCCACACCCTTCCATGAGGCTTATTACCGACATATTCGCCTATGCCACAAAACATGTTCCCAAGTGGAACACCGTCAGCATAAGCGGCTACCATATAAGGGAGGCCGGTTCAACGGCGGCCCAGGAGCTGGCCTTCACCCTGGCCGACGGCTTCGCCTATGTTGAGGCCGGAATGGCGGCGGGCCTGGATGTGGACCAGTTTGCCCCCAGGCTTTCCTTCTTCTTCAACGCCCACATCGACTTCTTTGAGGAAATAGCCAAGTATAGAGCCGCCAGGCGCATCTGGGCAAGGCGCATGAAAGAAAAGTACGGCGCCAGGAGCCCCAAGTCCTGGATGCTGCGCTTCCATACCCAGACCGCAGGCTGCAGCCTTACCGCACAGCAGCCTGAAATAAACATTGTCCGTACTGCCTATGAGGCGATGTCGGCGGTGCTGGGAGGCACCCAGTCGCTGCACACCAACTCCATGGACGAGGTGCTGGCCCTGCCCACTGAAAAGGCCGTCCAGATAGCCCTGCGCACCCAGCAGATACTGGCCTTTGAAACAGGGGCGGCCAACGTCATTGACCCTCTGGCCGGGTCCTATTTCGTGGAGGCACTGACCAACAAAATGGAAGAGGAAGCAGAAAAGTATTTCGAGGAAATAGACCGCAGGGGCGGGGTGCTGGCCGCCATCGACCAGAACTTCTTCCAGCAGGAAATAGCTGACGCCGCCTACCAGTTCCAGAGGGCGGTAGACAGGAAAAAACGCATCATGGTGGGTGTCAACGAATTTATTGACGAAGACGAGCAGATTGAAATTGACATTCTGAAAATAGACCCGCAGATTGAAAGAGATCAGGCGGCCAGGGTGCAGAAGGTCCGCAGCGACAGGGACAACCTGCGCACCGGGGACGCCCTGGACTCCCTCAGAAAAGCGGCCTCGGGGACTGAAAACCTGATACCCTATATTCTGGAGTGCGTCAGGTCCTATGCCACCGAGGGCGAGATTATTCAGGTGATGCGTGAGGTATTCGGGGAATTCAAGGAAAAGCCCATCTTTTAATACTAAACTGTGAGGTGTGACATATGGCCAAAAAAATAAGAGTGCTGGTGGCGAAACCAGGGCTGGACGGACATGACAGGGGCGCCAGGGTTATAGCCCGGGGCCTCAGGGACGCCGGGATGGAAGTGGTTTACACCGGACTGCACCAGACTCCGGAGCAAATAGTAGAGGCAGCCATTCAGGAAGACGTTGACGTGGTGGGACTAAGCGTGCTCTCCGGGGCACAGATGACCATTTTCCCCAGGATATGCGAGCTTCTTAAGGAAAACGGGGCTGAGGACATAATGGTCATAGGGGGCGGCACGGTTCCCGCAGATGATGTCAAAGAGCTTAAAAACGGCGGCTGGGCCAAAGAAATATTCACCCCCGGCACCACCCTGGAGACCATTGTGGAGTGGATAAACTCGAACGTTAATACGGACTAGGCACATAAGGCCGCGGCTTACACCGCGGCCTTTGTATCACTGTCTTTCAAGCCTTAACCATAGGTCCTTTTTAAGCCACAGAGGACACAGAGCACACAGAGGTTTTTAAGACCTTCTTGAATGCTTTAAGAAGTTTTTATTAATATGGATTGGAAAAAGCAACCCTTACTCCTAAGAATCACTTATCCAGCTCTTTATAAGAAACGATAGTCAGACAAAAAAAGGGTGAAGGCATAAAATCAACAAGAAATACTTCATCTGATTGTTTTTCCAGTTCTGTAATGATGCTTGAAAACTCATCAATCAGGCGCTGCTTGGGATATATGTTATTCATTTTTAAATTTGTTAACAACTTTTTCTTTTTAATTTTCACATGAAAAGTTTTATCCATTATTTAACCTCCACTACCGTTCCTTTTAAACATGCTTACTTTATGCACTTTCCGGCAGGATTAAAGGCAAACAGCCGGACAGTTACGGTAAACGACACATTGGTATATATTACCTCTATAAGTATAAAAATCCTTCCGTAAAAACAGAAAGATTTTCATTAGGGAATGACCAATGGGCTACTTCGACCAATCGGAAATGCACCCCTGACCTCCTTCCGACAGAATAATCATTTCAGTATAAGCTATTTTCATTAAAAAGGGATTACCTCGTCCTCATCATCCACAGAATCCACAGATGAATCGGACCTATCAAACTTCATCTCTTCCCAGGTCACTCCATAAGGTGCGCCGCCTAACGTGTACCCCGCTATATAGAAAAACTGGTCATCCGACTCAAAAAGCATAGCTATCTCTTTATCCCGGTTAATCCTTTTTGGTTCTTTTCTTTGTCTTATTCGGTCTTCAATACTATTTTTTAATTGCTCTATATATTGAGCTGAAATCTGATATCCCAGTAATTCCAGTTCTTTAACCGCACAAAGTAAATCCACTGCAAAATGTTTTGCGTAACCCCTGACTATGTTTTTTCCAGTATACAAAGGCAGCCAGTGTTTGGCTGCCTGAAGCCGCGCAGGCCTCTTCATCCGTTTATGACGTGGAACAGATGAGTTATTCTTTCTTTTCCCCATATTTACTCCAGTCCGTTTTATACATAAGAGCTTTTTTCACATATATCATATCACTTTTTTGGTATATTTTTTAAATACCAGGCTATGGTTATCAAATAACCGTTTTCGTTTGTTAGTCTACAGAATTTAAAAACAATTCCTATAATGGCAATCTCATATTACATATAACTGTCGAAATAAAAAAATCCTTCCGTAAAAAAGGAAAGATTTTTTCAAGAAAAGGCTGATTAATCTAACTTACATATCTCTGTGATCTCTGTGTCCTCTGTGGCCGAAAATGACATTCATGGAAAGCATGCAGGTTTTTAACCTCTGTGGCAAGCGAAACTTCCAACTTCTAACTTCCGGCCTCCAACCTCTAGCATCCGCAACCTCCCTCACCTTCCGGCAGGGTGAGGTTTTTCTTTACTATTTCCTCCAGGCAGTCTACCGCCCGGATTACCTCCTCCTCTTTATTGAAATATGAGAAGCTGAAACGTACCAGCTTTTTGTAAAAGGTGCCCAGGGTGCGGTGGGCATCCGGGGAACAGTGCAGTCCCGCCCGGCAGGCAATATCATAATTTTTATCCAGCAGGCCCCCTATTTCAGCTGATTTTCTTCCTTCGATCAGAAAGGAAACCACCGGCGCCCTGGGGACATCACCGGAAGATCCGTATATCTTAAGCCCCGGAATCTTTTGAGACTTTTCCATAAACAGCCGGGTCAGCCCCAGCTCATGGTCCCTTATTTTTTCCATGCCTGTTTTTACTATAAAATCTATACCGGCCTCCAGCCCGGCTATGCCGGTGGTGTTCAGGGTGCCGGCCTCATACCTTTCGGGAAGGGTTTCGGGCATACCTTTTAATTCCGACTGACTTCCGGTCCCCCCCTCTTTTAGAGTTTCCAGCAAGATCCCGCCTCTTATGTATAGACCACCTATCCCGGTTGGGCCAAGAAGGCTCTTGTGCCCCGGGAAGGCCAGAAGACCTATATTCATGCGCTGGACGTCAATATCCAAAACCCCGGCGCTCTGGGCTGCGTCAAGCAGAAACAGCGCCCCGGCCTCTCCGGCTATTCTGCCTATCTCCTCGGCAGGCATTACAGTTCCGGTGACATTGGAGGCGTGAAGGATGGCTATCAGCCTGGTATTGGGCTGTATGGCCTTTTTTATATCAGCCGGGTCTATGCTTCCGTCATCTGCGCACCTTACCCTGGTAACCTGGACACCTTCCTTTTCCAGCCTGTAGAGCGGCCTTGTCACCGAATTGTGCTCCATAGTGCTGGTTATTACGTGTTCTCCTTTTTTTAATAGTCCCTTTATGGCAAGATTGAGCGCCGCGGTGGCGTTTACAGTAAACACTATCCTCTCGTAGGCTATAGGATCTATATTGAAAATCCGGGCCAGCTTTTTTCTGGTGGAATCCACCATTTCGTTGGCCTTTATCGACATTTTATGCCCGGCCCGGCCGGGATTGGCCCCCAGATCCCTTATGCACCGGGTAACAGCCTCAATAACCTCCGGCGGCTTGGGCCAGGTGGTGGCGGCGTTATCAAAATAAATTGTCATTTTGCACCTTCTTTCAGCCTGATAAATCTATATAATAAACATCGCCGTTTAAAATATACATATTTCTATATATCATAGAAAGTGCAAAAAAAAGAAACCCCCTAGGGAGTTTCTTTTGATCATGCTTATTCTTTATTTCTCAGCCTCGGCAGCGGCTTTGGCCTTTTTGATGACATCCTCGGAAATCCTGCCGGGGACCTCTTCATAGCCCAGGAATTCCATTTTAAACTGTCCTCTGCCCTGAGTCATAGACTTGAGGTCAATGGCGTACCTGTACATCTCGGAAAGCGGCACCTGGGCTTTGACCCTGGTCTGCTTGCCGCCGGGCTCCATCCCCAGTATACGGCCTCTCTTGGTATTGAAGTCGCTTATGATGTCGCCCATAAAGTTCTCGGGAACAATAACCTCAACACTCATCAGTGGCTCCAGCAGCACCGGCTTGGCCTGCTGGGCGCCCTTTTTGAAGGCCAGGGAACCGGCTATCTTAAAGGCCATTTCTGAAGAGTCCACCGGGTGGAAGGAACCGTCCACCAGCACTGCCTTCAACCCTGTAACGGGGTAGCCTGCCAGCACTCCCTCTACCATAGCCTCACGGATGCCCTTTTCAACGGCCGGGAAGTAGTTCCTGGGCACTGACCCACCGAATATTTCCTCTGTAAACACAAAGTCCTGGCCGTCCATAAGAGGTTCCAGCCTTACCCAGACATGGCCGAACTGTCCATGACCGCCGGTCTGCTTCTTGTGCTTGCCCTCCACCTTTACCTCGGACCGTATGGTCTCCCGGTAGGGAACCCTGGGGGAATCGGTGGTAACATCCACGCTGTAGCGCCTCTTAAGCCGCTCCATGATAATGTCCAGGTGCATTTCACCCATACCGGTAACCAGGTTCTGCTTGGTCTCCAGGTTTTTCTCCACTCTCATGGATTTGTCTTCTTCCAAAAGTTTGTTTATGGCGCTGCCCAGCTTATCCTCGTCACCCTTGCTCTTGGGAGTGATGGCCACCGCCAGGGTGGGCTCAGGAAAATCAATGGTCTCCAGCTTGACCAGCTTATCCTTTTCACAGAGGGTGTCATTGGTGTCAATATCCTGCAGTTTGACCAGCACAGCCAGATCGCCGGAGTTGACCTCCTGGGTCTGGGCCGTGGTTTTGCCCCTGGTAAACAGTATCTGGCCAATTTTTTCGGATTTTTCCTTGTTGGCGTTGTATATTATCATATCGCCCTTAAGTTTGCCTGTGTATACCCTTATAAAGTTCATTTTACCCACATAAGGGTCGGCCAGTGTTTTAAACACCAGGGCCGAGAAGGGCTTGCCCTCCTCCACTACCGGGGCCGGGGCATAGTCCACCATAAAGTCCATCAGGTTGCTGACAGCCATATTCTTGGTGGCCGAGCCGCAGAGCACCGGCACAACCTTTCCCTGTTTAACCCCTCCGGCCAGCCCCGCCTTTATTTCATCAGCGGTCAGTTCCTCACCGTCCAGGTATTTCATCATAAGCTCGTCATCGCCCTCTACAGCGGCCTCTATCAGCTTTTCCCTGTTTTCGGTGATCACATCGGCCATATCATCGGGTAAGGGTATTTCTGTTGCTTTGCCGTCCTTATAGGAATAGGCCTTTTGCTCAATCAGATCCACCATGCCGGTGAATTCCAGGGCCTGCCCTATAGGGAGCTGCACCGGGGCGAAATTGGCTCCGAATTTTTCCTTAAGCTCATCCAGCACCTTGTAAAAGTTGGCGTTTTCCCGGTCCATCTTGTTGATGTACACCATCCGGGGCATATCTTTATCCTGGGCAAAATCCCAGATTATTTCTGTTTGAACCTCCACACCATCCACAGCTGACACCACGAAAAGAGCACTGTCCACTACACGCATGGCTCCCTTGACTTCCCCAATGAAATCTGAGTAGCCGGGGGTGTCAAGAAGATTAAGCTTGCAGTTCTTCCACTCACATGGGACCAGGCTGGCGTGAATGGTTATCTGGCGGCTTGTCTCCTCGGGATGGTAATCTGCGGTGGTGGTGCCGTCCTCTACTCTGCCAAGCCTGTTAACAGCCCCGGTGTTGAACAGGATTGCCTCCACCAGCGAGGTTTTGCCTGCCCCGCCGTGTGCCACCACTCCGATATTACGGATTTTGTCGCTCGGATAACTTTTCAAATCCCCTGCCTCCTTTGTAAATAATGTTACCTGTGTAAAGTATTTCTATTCTCAAATACGGCTAAACACAAAAATAAGCTCCCTAAAGAGCCGATTTACCGCGAGCCATTTAACTGGATATTACGGTAAGCCGCTTACCCGAATTTTAAACTATTCCACACACCACTACAAATATCCTTTTTAAGAATTAATTTTTTAAAACTAATTATGCGGCGGGAGTGCCCTCTACCCCCTCATAGAAGCACTGCCGCACACATACATATAATCAGGGGTGAGAACATGTCCAGCCGCTCATTTATATACGGCACCGCAATTTTACTGGCAGCAAGCATATTTAACAGGGGTGTGGGCTTCATCTACCAGATATTTATGATGAGGCTTATCAAACCTGAGGGAGTTGGCCTTTTCAGCATGATTTTCCCTATTTATATTATGGTGCTGGTCCTGGCCTCCCTGGGAATACCAGTAGCCGTAGCCAAGCTGGTGGCCGAGGAGGTGGCGGTGGACAACCTCCCGGGGGCCTACAGAATATTTAAGATTTCCCTGGCCATTATAGCAGCCTGTGCTGTTATTATTACACTCCTTCTGTATATAGGGTCGCCCTTTTTGATTAGTCATGTTTTTCCCAATCCCAAGGTTTACCTGTGCTTTGTGAGCCTTATCCCCGGGGTGCTTGTTGTTTCCCTCTGCTCGGCCTTCAGGGGCTTTTTTCAGGGGCTCCAGAGGATGTCCCCCACAGCTGTTACTCAGGCAGTTGAGCAGCTGGTCAGGGTGACGGCAGGGCTCTGCATTGCCTGGCTCCTTCTCCCCCGGGGTATTGAGTATGCCTCGGTGGGGATATCCCTGGGGGTTGTGTGCGGGGAGCTGGCTGGCTTTATCATTATGATATTTATTTATCACACCAGAAGGCCTCGATTTACCGGGCTTGAGCACCCCTCCGAGCCTGTGCCCCGGATATTGGGGAGGATTTTTCATATGGGCATACCGGTAACCCTTACCCGCTTTGTTTCCACCGCGCTGATGTCCCTGGACGCCCTGCTCATACCCAGAAGGCTGCAGTCCGCGGGAATGTCCCTCAGTGAGGCCACCTCTTCCTACGGACAATTCGTGGGTATATCCGAGGCGCTCTTTTTTACCCCGGGAGTTGTTACCCTGGCCCTGGCCACAGCCCTTATGCCGGCTGTCAGTGACGCCATGGCCACAGGTAAAATACACCTGGTCCGGAGCCGCATAGAAGATGCTTTCCGCATAACTCTGATCATGGGACTTTTAATGGCTGCTATTTTTCTTGTCCTGCCCCATGAGCTAAGCAGCACTCTTTTTGGATACAGGGCAGCCGGAGGAGCCCTTTTCATACTGGCCCTGAGCAGTCCCTTCCTTTACCTGCAGCAAACGGTTAACGGAGTTCTTCAGGGCCTGGGACGACCGGACATACCTTTTAAAAATCTGCTCAAGTCCTCTATAGTTAAAATACTGGGTATATATTTCCTTACCTCTATTCCGGGCTTTGGCATACAGGGCACCGCCCTGGCCATGGGGTCAACTTATGTGCTTATGTGCCTGTTAAACTACCTGGAGCTTAAAAAAATGACCGGCTTTAGAATAGATCCCATCCCTCACCTTTTTAAGCCGCTGGGAGCCGCAGGGGCTGCAGCGGTAGTAATGATTTATCTCAAGCTGACTACCGCATCCATAGTGGGGCTGCCGGGACTGCTGATCAAGCTGGCCGGCGGCAGCCTCTCCTATTTGCTCTTACTATATATAATCGGAAGCATAAATGCCTCCGATATAAGAAGAGTAAGACTCATTTTTAAACGTTAGCGCCGGGCCGCAGGTCAAATCCTATACCCCAGGATTTTATTCTCTCCATCTCGCAGTTATTGGTAAGGTCTATCTGCACCGGGGTGATTGTTATATAACCTTCCCGGCTGGATCCCACATCTGTTTCCGGACAGTTGTCCTCCAGGTCCTGCACCTCTCCGGCCATCCAGTAGTATTCTCTGCCCCGGGGGTCGGTTCTCTTGTCAAAAATATTGATATACCTCATGTTTCCCAGCCGCACCACCCTCAGGCCCAGTGGTTTTCCCGGCGGAACATTGACATTTAAAAGGGTTCCCGGGGGCATCCCCTCTTTTTTGACCACCGGCGCCAGGCCGGCGGCAAAGTCAGCAGCGGCGGTAAAATCATGGTTTTTATAGCTGGCCAGGGATATGGCAACAGACGGAATCCCGCAAATAACCGCCTCCACCGCCGCCGATACAGTTCCGGAGTACAAAACATCAGTACCCAGATTGGGTCCCATGTTGATCCCGGAAAGAACAAGGTCCGGCGGCTCCTCCAGCAACTCCTCCAGGGCCAGCTTAACGCAGTCGGCCGGAGTTCCGTCCACCGACCAGCCTACAGACTTGGCGGATTTATAGTTAACCTCCCTGGCCCGCAGAGGCCTGTGCATGGTTATGCCGTGACCTATGGCGCTCCTTTCCCTGTCCGGGGCCACAATAAATAGTTTTTCTATAAAGTCGCATTTTTCCAGCCTTTCCCTGAGGGCAATTATTCCATCGGCAAAAATTCCGTCATCATTACTGATCAGGATACGCATCGGAAACCCCCTACTTGAGAAGTGCGAAGTGCCTCTCACTTCTCAGTCTATACCTCGTAAATTGTTATAGTCATTTTTCCGCTTTCACGGTCTTTGGTCAGGCCAAACATAAGCTGCCTGTCCTTAAGGCTCTTGTTGAGATAATCCACCACCCTGTACATATCGTCGTAGGGGGCGAAACTCTTGGTGGCTATCAGCTCAAGCTTTCCCGTGAGCTTTTGACTCTCCTCGCTCATAACGCTCACACACCCCTAACCCTTGATAAGCGACAGGGCCTCCGCCCTGGTAACCTCATTCTTCTGGAAGGACCCCCGTACCGCCGAGGTGATTGTCTTCGACCCTGGCTTGCGGACACCCCTTAAGGTCATACACATATGCTCTGCCTCCATTACCACCAGCACACCATGAGGGGCCAGCTTTTTCATTATAGCGTCGGCAATCTGCGAGGTGAGCCTTTCCTGAAGCTGGGGCCTCTTGGCGAAGCCTTCCACCACCCGGGCCAGCTTCGACAGGCCGGTAACGTTGCCCCTTCTGGGAATATAAGCCACGTGGGCCTTTCCAAAAAAGGGCAGCAGGTGGTGTTCACACATTGAATATACAGGTATATCCTTTACCAGCACCATTTCCTCATGCTCTTCTGAAAACATTTTCTGCAGATGCTCATGCGGGTCTTCCCAAAGCCCGCAGAAAATCTCCTGGTACATTCTGGCCACCCTGGCCGGAGTTTCTTTAAGCCCCTCCCTTTCCGGATCTTCCCCGATAGCCTCCAGTATCATTCTTACGGCAGTCTCTATTTTTTTGCTGTCCACCATAACATCTACCCCTCCCGTCACATCAGCGCTGAGACATCATAACATGTGCCTGTGGTATTATTCTTACATCCTTTAACACCTTCAGGGCCATGGACTGTAATTCCAGGCCCCTTTCCGGCGAAAGAGCGCACCTGCCTTTTTTGGTCACCGGCTGTATAACCGTAGTAATAGAGGGGTCCAACCCGCATACCAGGTCTACCGCCCTCTTGAACTCCCCTATGTCACTTTGATCATCAATTACTATTTTAACAAATACCTGAGCCTGCCTGGCAATGGTCAAAAAATGGCTGTGCTTTTCCCATAAAGACCCGCAGCCGGCAGTTCCCGGAAGCTTTATATCCATGGCCACTGTATCGACCATTCCGATAACCCGGCCCAATTGTGCATACAGAGTGCCGTTGGTCTCCAAATACACCTTAAGGCCCATCTGCCTAATGGCGGGGAGCAGACCCGCCAGGTATTCGGCATGCACCAGGGGCTCCCCCCCGGTTATGCTGACGGAATGGTGTCCACCGGCATTAAACCGGTTCTGCAGAATACCTAAAAGATCCTGCCCGGACAGCGGGTTGGCCACTTCCAGTAAGTGGCCCCTCCCGGGCACCGCCTCCACCCTGCAGTGTCCTGCAGCCCCGGACCAGGCAGTGTCACAGTACCGGCAGGATAGATTACACCCGTCAAACCTTATAAAAATCTGCCTGATGCCCACATAGGGGCCCTCTCCCTGCACCGAGGAAAAAATTTCTCTGACAGACGCCCTCACCTATTTAACACCTCTGACCTTACAGCAGGCCATCTTTACTGAATACATCTCACCGGCGTACATATGGCCCGCCTTAGTGCCCAATTCCGCCACCTGTATATCACTGTAGCCCAGGTCGTAAAGTCCCGCGGCCCTGACCGGGGTGCCCTCGGAGATTATGTTTAGGGCTGCGTGAATCATTACCGACACCGGCGAGGCGGTGGCTATTGAGATGGATAGCTTGCCTTCCCCTATAAACAGGTCGTCCCCATCCCTTTTAAGGTCCGGACAGTTGATCAGGTCCTTTATTATGGATATCAGAAGCCTCTGCCTGAGCACCCCGGCCTCAAGGCTTTCCCCAAAGTGTTCCACTATGAAGTGGAGCATATCCGGCCCGTATATGCTGGATCCGTTAAGCACATCTTCAACATCGACCATCTCGGCGGGCAGAATACTGCAGGGACCCCTAAAGCACACTATGCTGTCCCCCTGCAGGCCAAAATTCCTGTATGCCCACAGTGAAGCCAGCTGATGTCCTGTATAGGCAATTGTTTTGTCGTGAAGGTATACATGCATTTTATTCACCTGCCGCCTCCAGCGCCCTAAAATACCTCTTGCAGCTCTCACAGCGCCCGCAGAGCTCTTCACCCCCGAAATAACAGGGCCATACAATTCCCAGGGGCACTCCCAGCCTCCGTCCCAGCTTTACTATCCCGGCCTTGTCCAGCAGCATCGTGTAGCTTAAAACCCTTACTCCGCTTAATGTGGAGTAACAAAGAGCCTGGCTGGCAGCCTGCAGGTAGGCCCTGCTGTTATCCGGAAATGTTTTGGCCTCCTCGGCGTTAAAGCCTGTAACCACCTGACCTGCACCCATAGACTCGGCAAACCCGGCAGCTATATTTATGAATATTCCGTTGCGGTTGGGCACCCATACAGCTTTAGCCGACTCTTCCGACTTTGCGCAGCTGTCCAGGTCACCGTCCCCCGGCAGAGGAACGTCCTCCTCCAGATTAACCAGTGAAGTTCTTGTTATTGAGCGCAGGAAGGGCAGCTCGATCACCCGGTGATCCAGGCCGTAGTGTTGGGCGAGCGCCGATGAGGCGGCTGCCTCCCGGGCTGCCGCCCGCTGTCCGTAAGCAAAGGTAAGGCAAAGCTTTACCTCCCCCTCACGCAGTGCCTGGGCCAGCGATACCGCTGAATCAAGCCCTCCGGAGAGCAATACTATGCTGGACATTTCATTTATCCTCCCGGTAGCATGCGCAGGAGTCAGGCGACTCCCACACCATCACTTCCTGTATGCATACTTCTTTCCCTGAGTTTTCTATTTGTTCTCTGACACTTTTAAAAATATAGGAGGCTATATTCTCAGCCGTGGGATTTATCCCTCCCCTGGCAAAGTCAAAATGTGCCAGCTCATTAATATAATTGTGATCAAGCTCACTGACTATATCGTCAACCATTTTCTTTAAAATCTTAAAGTCTACCAGCATGCCGCACGAGTCCAACTTTTCACCCGCCACCTGCACTTCCACCGTCCAGGTATGGCCATGCAGTGAGGCGCATTCCCCCCCATAGCCTAATAGCCTGTGGGCCGCGGCAAACCTTCTTTTGATAGTCAGATAATACAATACTGGCGCCTCCCAGACATCTTTTGGGTCTTTATTAGCCACAGAGGACACAGAGATCACAGAGCTTGGCTTGGGGGTAATACCTCCAGTCAGAATCCAGAATCATTATGAGCTTATTAGTCTGGCTCATATAACTCTGTGTCCTCTGTGTTCTCTGTGGCTTTAAAAAGGACCCGAATTTTCTATCTCCTTGGTGATGGCTTTTTAAGCGGCCTTGCACCTGAATTCTGAATTCTGAATTCTGAATTCTGACTCCTGTATTCCGACCGGAAAGGAATACCTCTAAGGGTCTTTTACTCCACTACCTTGTACCCGGCCTGGTCAATTGCCGCTATAATTTTACCATGATCTACCGCCCCGGGGTCGTAGGTCACCCTGACAGAGCCTGCAGCCAGGTCCACCTCGGCCCCGGTGACACCGGCGGTATTTTTCAGCGCCTTCTCCACAGCCATTTTACAGTGGTTGCAGGACATTCCCTGAACCTTCAATTTCTCTTCTGCCACTGCCATGATCAGTTCTCCTTTTAATAATAATTTCCCCCAAAATTTTTATAATAACCTAATCAGCTCCCCCAATTAGGGGCATGAATATTAAAAGATAGTTGCTCATACCGCAAGCGGCGCCATCGGGAATAAAAATATAAGGAATGCCCTGAATTCTGAATTCTGAATTCCGACCGCACAGGAATTTCAGTATAAGTATTTAGGGTAGTATACATCATATTTTTAAACGGAGGAATAACATGTCAGGAAAAAGCAGCAAAATAAATGGTAAAAAGGAACTTCTGACTGAAAAGATGATCAGCAGGGAAGCGGTGGAACACGACTTCGCAGCAGGTGAAAACTTCGTGGAGGAGCCCACCGGATCGGCCACCATGGTTAACCTTGACGGCAGGAGTGATTTCGACTACCACACCTGATTAGAGCACCGCACAGGGTCCTGTCGAGCACTTGCCGCAAACATCACAAAGATCCAGATCGGGATAAAGGCGGTCATTCTCCAGCAATATTCTATAGCAGGCCTTTCTATCAATGCCGCCTTCCCCCAGGGCCCCCGCCGGACAGTGTTTTGCACAGTATGTGCAGCCCTCGGGACAGCTGTAGAAAGGGGTGTCTTCAACATACTTGCTCTCCAGCTGAAAGTCGGTAACAAGGGACCCCAGCCTGCCGGCACAGCCTCTTTCGGTGATCAGCAGATGATTCTTACCGAATCTGCCCAGGCCACAGGCAAAGGCCAGGTGCTTGTGCGACCAGAACGACATCAGTAAATCCTCGTCAAAATTATGGGTAGGCTTTTCCCAGGCACACCTGAATCCTTCTACAGCCAGCCTGTCCCTCATAGCTTCGGCTATTTTCTGCAGCAGGCTGTTGGTAGCTATATAAACCTCGGCCCACAGCCTGGCTGCACTGCGTCCCTGCCTGTTTTCCCTGACAATGTCCTCCTTAAAGGGCAAAAAATAGGCCACCACCGACCGGCAGCCTGGCAGTATATCCTCAGGCAGCAGGTGATTGGGGTGAACTATATCCTTAAGCCGCTTTATGCAGCTGTTGTCCGTGTCCGCAGTCCCCAGCAGAGGTTCCCGGTAAAAGGGCAACCCCCATTCCTCCATTGTATTTATTAAAACTCTGTAAAGCTCTTTTTGCATGGTTAACCTTTCTCCATTCTCCTTTTAACAGGCAGGGATTTGATATACCTGCTGTGCTTCTGGGGCAGGCCGAAAAACTCTGAACCGGTCAGCATCTTTTCCAGGTACTTTCCCGAGGGTAAATTCTTGTCCCCCGGAAGTGACTGGTAGCAGTCTGCGCAGAAAACACCATAAGTGGTGCACACAGGCACCTTCACCCTCCGGTTGAGCCTGGGCACATCCTCGTAGCCGTCCAGATTGTTCCAGTCCTCCGCGCCTATGCAGTAAAGCGCCCCCCACACCTGCCCGCTGTCCCCGGAATACCTTATACTGGGCACTGTGCCCTCCCATTCCTCCAGGTATAGATTAAAAGAAAGCTCAAACCCCTTAATACTGCCCTTACAGAGGAAATGACTGCCGGGACAGCGGATTTTGTACATTTCTTCGGGGTTTAAGTCGGATCCGTAGGCAAAGTAAAGCTTTCCTGCCGCCGACAGCTCCCAAAGATGGTCGGCCACCGCTCTCTCAATGGCCTCTTTTTTTCCTGGAACGGTCAGGTACCTGTGTTTATTGCCACTGTTAGACTTATCTCCCGGGAAATAAGTTAAATTCTCTTCATCAACCAGTATGCTGATTAAATGGTCTGTCTGGCTGTCCGGGAGACCTGATCTTCTTGTTATAACCTCCCTGGTCAGCGCGTTGTCGGCATCCCTTACAATACCGAGAATGATTTTTTTGATATCAGGCAAATCCAACCCATTCAAGGAGTTCACTCCCCTTATATGTTCTACATCCATGATTTAAGCCTTTTCATATCTGTTATAATTATCTGCCTATTTTCTACCATAAGCGCCTTCTGCCTGCGCATGTCGCTCAGTATTCTATTTGCTGTTTCCCTGGAGGTGCCAATCATATTGGCCAAATCCTGATTGGTCAGCGACATGTCTATCACTATCCCTTTTTCACAGGAAGCCCCCTGCTCGGCAGCCAGGAAGATAAGAGTGCTGGCCATTCTCCTGGAAGTATCCATCAGGGCCAGATCGTTTATTTGTTTCTGCGCCATGCGCAGTCTCCTGGACATTATTTTTAAAATTCCCAGGGCTATTCCGGGACTATTAAGGGTTATCCTTTCCATATCGGCGTTTCTGATCATTCCCACCTTGGAGTCCTCTACCACTTCAGCGGTGGCCGGGTAATCTCCCCCGTCGAAAAGAACCACTTCGGCAAACATCTCACCCGGGTGGATAAAATGAAGTATTTGCTCCCGCCCGTCCTCGGTCTGCTTGGATATCTTAATCCTGCCCTCCCTGAGGAAAAAAACGGCCTCCCCCGGCTCACCCTCCACAAAAATAATTCTTCCCTTACGGTAATCCCTTTCCATGATCAGGCTGTCAACCTCGGCCAGCTGCTCTCCGTTAAGGTATGAAAAAAGGAATATGTTTTTTAAATACTCTATATAGCCCGCCAGTTACCAACACCCGCCCTTTCCAATCCCTAGGCCTGCCTTATACCGTCATGCTTCCTTACACGGAAAGCCACGCCGATGTTTTCGGCAATCTCCCGGCACTTGACAATATCAATCCCCGGCCAGTCCACCACCGATAGGGTTATGTCCGGTATCACCCCGACACAGCTTGCAGCAAACTGAATAACCGCATCATGAGTTCCCGGGCCAAAGGACGGCCGGCATATCTCCCTGTATTTATGATCATTTTCCGCATTAAGACTTATATTTATCCTGTCCACCAGACCCCGAAGCCTCTCCACGCTTCCCCTGCCGTGCAGCAGGTCGGCGTGCCCGTTGGTATTCACCCTTACAACACTGCCAAAACTGTCTTTTATATAGCTGGATATGTCTTTAACCAGGTCTAGCCTGACCAGAGGCTCCCCGTATCCACAGAAAACCACTTCACTGCAGCCGGCAGGGTCCCCCAGGGCTTCTTTTATTTCCTGCAGCCCGGGCTCCCTGGCCAACCAGAGGTTGTAGCCCACACCAACGTCGGTTTTTCTGATACAAAAGGCGCAGTTGTTTGTGCAGCGGTTGGTAACATTGAGGTACCGCCTGTCTTCTATGTTGTACGCCAGAATAAAATCTTTCAAATTTCTCTCCCCAAATGCTGTATTAAAGGCCCATTTAATAATATCACAATCCTTGTGTCTCCTGACCAAAATATTAAGTATTTCAGTCATAATTGGGAATTGTCCACATAAAATAATGGTATATAATCCCTGGAGGTGTTACTATGGCTTTTAAACCCCCGGCCTCTGCCCGCCCATCGGTTAATTTTACGGCCCTGTTCAGAGGTATGATCGCAGCGCTGGCCCTCGCCCTTACAGGCTCTTTTTTTCTGGGAACCCTTTACCACTTCACCGGGATTAAAGAAACAACACTTCCCCTGGCATCTTCTATACTTCTTTTCCTCAGCGTTTTTACCGGTGGCCTTTTCTCATCCAGATTCTCAGGATCAAGAGGCCTTTTGCACGGTATCACTGTTGGATTAGTCATTTTTCTCATAATATGGCTGCTTACAGGCCTCTTTCTCCCAGGCGGCCTGGGTCTAATCTCAATTATCCAGAAACTGCTTATCTGCGCAGCCGGAGGAACCCTGGGGGGGATCGTCGGGGTAGGATTCTAGCTTGAGGGTAACACAGGAGTTGCTTACGGGTAATACCTCCTGTCTGGAGACGGTAGACAGGAGTTTTTCATGCCCGATTTTGAGGTTTGTATAGGGTATCGCCTCTTGGCAGTCTACCGTATCCCGGCCTGCAAGATTATCAGTATAAGCAAAATTACGGGACAGGTTTTTGACCTGTCCCCACTTGTTATTTCCAAACCTTTAGCAATAAGTTCCTTAAAAACGAAGGTATCTTAACGAAGTATACCCGCAAGACACATCAACCCCTTATCATTTGCTACATATATAATATTCAGGGTAATAAGGAATTGTGACAGGAATATAAAAGAATTTTTAACCCCCGGCAAAGTTTATAATTTTGGTATTTTAATACTGCTGATCATCAAAAGAGCCAGTGCCAAAACCAGCAACCCCGGGACAAAGGCCGGAGACTGCCCGGCGGCCAGCACTATTATGGCCACAAATGCTCCGGCAATGGTTATGGGTATACCCATAAAATGACCGGTAACATTCATCACATTAAACCTGGCCAGCCTTAAGGCCCCGCACAGAACAAACAGAATCATCAGCACTATGCCCGGAATGCCCAGGTCGTTAAGCTTCCAGAGATAGGCCGTAAGGGCAGGGGCCACCCCGAAAGAAACGAGGTCCGCCAGAGAATCCAGCTCTTTTCCGAATTCCGAATTGGTGCCCAGCTTTCTGGCCAGCTGCCCGTCAAACCTGTCCAGTATGGCGGCCAAAAGAATCATTACGGCGCCTGTTACATATTTTCCCTGAATGGCATAAATTACCGCCAGCATCCCTACCACAAGGTTTGCCCCGGTTATAACATTCGGCAATACTTCAATTCTCATGAGGGATCCTCCCGATTATTGTCTCGCCGCCCTTTACCCGGTCTCCAGGCTTGACACAGATTTTAACTCCGTCAGGCACATATATCTCTGTACAACTCCCAAACTTGATCATTCCGAAGGACTGTCCCCTGTCCAGCCAGTCCCCAGACCTGGCATAACAGACAATCCTTCTGGCGATAAAGCCGGTCACCTGGCAAACAAGGAATTTAAGACCGGAAGAGTCTATCCCGATATAGTTTCTTTCATTTATCTCCGAAGCATGACTTTTAAAGGCTGGTAAAAACTTGCCTGGAATATAGCTTACATATTCCACCCTTCCCGCCACCGGAGTCCTGTTTACATGCACGTTTAAAACCGATAAAAAAATGCTTACCCGGGTGGAAGGACCATTCAGGTACCTTTCCTCCTGCACATCACTGACAGTCATCACAACCCCGTCCGCCGGTGATAGCACGGCCTTTCCATCAGACGGAATTCGCCTTCTGGGGTTGCGAAAAAAATATGCGGTAAATAAAAAGAGCGAGCCGGTAAAATAGCTGGCTGGTTTAAAAAACCAGTACGAAACCCCCGTAACCGCTGCCAGTACGAAAAGATACATCCAGCCGGGACTTGCAATAGGGAAAGACTCTCTTGTCATACAGTGCCCCCTTTGTAGATTAACAAACTATATTTTAACATCTTTTTAGCTTATTTAGAAGATTGAATTATTAATTATATATTGCCATGTAGATGATACATTATTATTGATTAAGATTCCCGGCAACTCCAGCAAGCCATTCCGAAATTTTATTCCTGACCGCAGAAAGATCACCCCGGAAGTGACTCTTTAAGGGCAGAGAGCCTAAAAACTTCCTCCCGTAGCCCTTCTCGGCCAACCTCCTGTCCAGCACCACCACCACCCCCCGGTCCCGCTCAGTCCTTATAAGCCTTCCAAATCCCTGCTTAAATCTTATTACCGCCATAGGCAGATAGTAGTCGCCAAAGGAACTCCTTCCCAACGCATTCAGGTCTTCAATCCTGGCCTCTATTACCGGGGCCGAGGGAGAAGGAAAGGGCAGCTTCACCATGATCACACTGGAAAGACTTTCACCGGGAATATCGATTCCCTCCCAGAAGCTGGCAGTTCCCATTAAAACAGATTTTTTAAGCCTTATAAAATCCTCCACCAGACGGGACCTGTTGCCGTCAATATTATGGCCGAGAACACTAATGCCCTTTTCTTCCAGAGAAGACTTTAAATATCCGTATACCTCCCTCAGCACTCTGTGGGAGGTGAATAGAACCAGTGTCCGTCCACCCAGTTCCATAACCAGCTCTTCCAGGGCCGCTCCGGTTTCCAAAAGATATTTGCGGCCGGCCTCGGGTCCCTGCAGGGGCAGGCTGTTGACAAGACACAAGAGGGCCTGTTTTTCATACTCAAAAGGAGACTCGATGGTACTTTTAGCCACCTTTATGGCAGCCACCCGGTCTATGCCCACCCGTTCAGCGAAAAAATCAAAGCTGCCGTTGGTGGTAAGTGTTGCCGAGGTCATCACCACCGGTCCGGCGCAGGAAAAAAGCCTGTCGTAAAGAAGCTCACCCACCCTTACCGGGGAGGCGTTCAAAGAAACGTGGCGCCATTCTCCCTGGCCCGACACCGATATCCAGTAAACAAAGGACTGGTCACTGTATCCGTATACAAATTCCAGGCAGTCCAGCATCTCCTCCCCCAGGCTGACCGCCTGTACATAATCCTTTGCTTTCTCGGACCATGATTCATCTTCCGCGGCCCACCCGCTCAAAAGTTCGGTAATCTTTCTCAGGCCTTCCAGCACAGTCCTTGTCCTGAATATAAGGTTACTCAGCTCTCCCCAGGGCAGACCGGAGCCGTCTCCACTGATATCTTCACTTCTTATCCTGTAGCTGTGGTGATCACCCTCGGCTGAGCCTTTTCCCCTCAGCACAAAACTCCCGGCGGCAGCGAAAAACTGATCCGCTGTGCTGCGCAGCCTGCCTGTTTCTTCCCGGACCCCAACCAGGCAGTTCATCCAAATATCCTGGTCTGACGGGGGAGCGGTCTCCCAGCTCTTTGACACCAGCCGTCCCGACCTGTTAAGCCAGCGCCGCATGTCCCCCCGGGACACATGTTTGCCCAGCTGTTCGGTGGCCGCGTCTTCCAAGTGGTGCGCCTCGTCTATCACCAGTGGCCCAAAGGCGGGCAGAACCATGTTGCCTGTCTTTATATCGGAGAAAAGGAGGGCGTGATTGGTAACTATTACACCGGAGGACTCCGCCTCTCTTTTGGCCCTGGCCACAAAGCACCGGCCAGGATAGTACCGGCAGCCGGACCCCATGCAGCTATAGCTGTCGGCGCATATATTAATCCACATCTCCTCTTCCTGAAAGCCTAAATTCACCTCTATTTTATCCCCGCTTGAGGTCTCATTAGCCCACACCAATATCCTTGCCAAGAAAAGCGCTTCCGGCCCCGTCCACCTTCCCTCGGACAATGAGGCAGCCCATTTTCTCATACAGAGATAATTTGATCGGCCCTTGGCCAGGGCTGTTTTTACATCTATTCCAAGACACTCCTTAACCATGGGTATATCCCTGTACCACAGCTGGTCCTGAAGATTTATTGTTTTTGTGGCTATGACCACCCTGGGCCCTCCCCCGGCGGCCCAAAGCAGGGCCGGAACAAGATAGGCAAGTGACTTCCCGGTTCCAGTTCCGGCCTCAACCAGAAGGAACCTTTCTTCATTAAAAGTCCTGGCCACCTCGACGGACATCTGTATCTGGCCGTGCCTGGTCTCAAAAGAGGGCATACCGCCCGCCAGCATGCCTGCCCCGGATAAAATATTCCTTACCTCCTCCGGGTCCACATAGCCTTTGACTCCGCTCCTTCTATAGAATTCCCGGCCTTCCTCACCGCCAGGAGAAAAATGTTGTTCAAACACGTTAAGGCCCCGGCTCACACCGCTTAAACCAGAAATAACCTCACTCCACGGTGACCCTGCCCTTTCAAGAAAAGCTGGAAGATATGCCAGCACATTTCCGTCCAGCTGCCGGAGATATTCGGCCAGCTTATCATACAGGAAAATGACTGCCCTGGCATCGTCCATAGCCCGGTGGAAAGAGGCGGCAAAGCCCAGCCGGGCGCAGAGGTCAGGCAGACTGTGGCTGCTGGCGGTAGGCATCAGTGTTCTGGCCAGCTCAAGGGTATCATATCTGCTGTTGGGCAGAGGTTTTCCCAGTGCTCTTTCCAAAAAACCCATATCAAAACCAATACAGTGGCCCAGAATGTTTTCCCCTTCTACAAAAGAAAGCACGGACTCTTCCAGCTGTTCGAACCGGGGAGCCCCTGCCAGCATTTCCTCGTCTATACCGGTCAATTCTTTTATTTTTAAGGGCAACTTTTTTTCCGGCCTGACCAGAGAGTGCAGGCTGTCAACAACACGTCCGCCCTCCACCTTTATTAAACCTATTTCAATTATGTCATCCCAATCCGGACTAAGTCCGGTAGTTTCCAGATCAAGCGCAACATACCGCTCCAATAGAAATTCACTCCCGCTGCCTTTTGTCCACCGGAATATATTCTTTTCGGGCCGATGTATTTCCTCTATGGTATTACTGTCCCATATTTCCTGAATCATTGTTCTGTTCATTCTTTTTCTTTTCATCCACAAAATTTTTGACCAGGCTGTTTAAAGGCTGCAGTAACGCGGTTAAATCCGCCTGGGGCTGCTCCACCCCTGTTTTCAAAACCTTTTTGCCTTCATCGTCTTTCTTTAAAACCATTCCCACATTTTCAACAGAAAACTGTATTCCGGTGGCCACCGCTGACAGAACCTGCCCGAACACTCTGGCTCCCTGAATAATTTTATCCAGCATTTTTTCCTCTTCCCTAGTTTTTGAAAGCTCCACCTGAGTGTCCATCACACGCTGCAGGCTATCATTCAGGTATTCTAATTTCCTGT
This sequence comes from Peptococcaceae bacterium BICA1-7, assembly GCA_000802095.1. Lineage (GTDB taxonomy): Bacteria > Bacillota > Desulfotomaculia > Desulfotomaculales > Desulfocucumaceae > BRHc4a. The sequence continues at coordinate 212,331 of JUEB01000009.1, forward strand.
TTAATTCATCCTCATATTTCTTTTCAGACTCTACCCGGGCCATTACTCTGGACAGGCTATCCAGAGAATCCATCATTTTTTCCATCTTGTCATTTTCGGTCAGCTGTCTTTCATACATTTTTTCCATTTTATTAACCAGTTTTTCTACAGAAATAACAAGGTTGTCTTCGGGTTGGTCCATTTTACCACCTCCCACTCCTGGAGTTATTTAATCTTATTTTTCTCTGCGGCTGAATAGACCGTTATATGACAGCAAGTCGCAAAATGGACACTGCCGTCATACAGTAGAATAAAAAAAGGAGGCGTAGTATTTGAATAAACTGCCAATTGACATGGATACCCTTCCGGAGCCAATAAAAAGTATGGTCCAGAGTCTGGATCCGCAAATGATTGAAAATATGCTTGCCATGTACGACCCGGCAACTATGTCACTAATGATGAATTCTGTTTTCGCAATGCTAAAGGATACCCTTCCTCCTGATCAACTGGAGGGCATTAAGGAAATGATGGATAATCTGCTTAAAATAATGCCTCAGAAGGAATAACAAAAAGGGCTGCAATTTTTATTGCGGCCCTCTTTTTTCATGTCTTCTCTTCTTCTTTTTTGTTTGCAGCCGGGACGGCCTTCACTACAGTGATCCCCGCGGTTTGTTCCTTCTGGGCCGCCTGTTCGGCCGCATCCTCTGCTTTTGTCTCGGGCGGTCTGGTGGTTTCCACTGGATCGGGGGTCTGCTGTTTGGATATAAGAGAGCTTACAATGGCATTGACCGGCTTCAATAGCGACATCAGGTCCAGTCCTTTGGACTCGTTTTGCTGATAGCCCCGGTTTCCGGAAGTCTGGTTCTTTATGACGCCAGTTACTGTTTCCATCATCACCTGGAGGCTTGAGGCCACAATTTCTATGACCTGCCCTGTAGCCTTGGCCACATTCAGCACTCCTGACACGGTTTCGGAAACGCTCTTGGTCTTAATTTTACCCTCTTCTTCCGTACCCCTCTCCAGGTAACCATATACCTGGGTTATCTTCCTGGCCATTATCTTTTCCTTTTTTTTATGCTGTTCCAGGCGAGACATGGCCTCTGTCAATTTATCCAAAGAGTGTAAGGCCTTCCGGGATCTTTCATATTCATCGATCTTTTCACTGTTTAGTCGCTCGATCTTTTTTAACAGCCCATCCAGTACATCTCCAACCTGCCCGTCCGTTTCAAACTTCATACCGTCCACTTCCTTAATAAGGGTTTTCACTGCGGGCACCTTGGTGATTAAAGGGCTACACTAAAAGCGTAGCCCTTTTAGCAAAAAAGAGTCTTATTAGCAGGCGGCGCAGCAGCAGAGTGCCAGCCCGATGAAAATGATGGCACCTGCCAGGCATGGGGAAATCAGGCCGCATAGCAATAAAGCAATGGCCACCAGGAAAAGTAAGCAGCAGATAAAAATGTTAAATTTTCCAGAACCAAAATGATCCTTGAACACAGACATGGCGTCACTCACGTGAACTGCCTCCTTTCAAAAAAAAATTTTTTTTTGAACTAGTTACACGTTCTAATTTAAAATATGAAATGGTACCATTAATTGTTACAGGATGAATATAATTGTTGTCTAAAACAGATTATTAAGGGATATTACAAAAAGGGGCTGATGGGTGCTGTGGTTTGTTATAGCGGGAAAATTTACAGTTATGAGGATATTGAGAAAGCCGCTGACTTTATTGAATTTTTATTTGGCAAGAACTTTTTTAAAAGTGGCGTTGAAAGGATTAAGGACTCCGACCCGTCCGGCGCTGGAATGGGCCGGGAATACAGTGGTAAGGAAGAGGCCAAATTATTCCTGGCCTGGCACAGGGTCAGGGAGGAACTGGCTTTCGGAGGTCTTGACGGAGTCTACAGGCCGGGCCGGTACGGAGCTCTATTGGGTTCCCTATGGGAAGACCTGATGCCACTGTCAAAAGTTCCGGGTATTGAGGAGACTGCAGCCGGGCTTATGGATAACCATGCCTTTGAAAAAACTATTTTTTTACTTTTTGTGGCCTCAAGGCTTTTCATCTCGCAAAAAGATATAATATTTCCAGGAAATGGCCTCAACTGTTTCTACGATCAAAATTATATTTACAAGTGTGTTTTTCCCGCGCCTGGACAAATATACCCTTTTTATTCCCCGGAGGAAATAACGGCCGCCTCCCAAATAGCCGGCTGCGAGGATAGACAGCAGCTGCGGTATATTGATATGACCCGCTCAGATAAGCCTCTTTCCCACTATGAGGGAATTCTCCGGGATAACAGTCTTTTGGAAAGCGGCACACTGGCAGCTGTCTTATGTAAAATAGAATTTCCCTCGGGAACTGCAGGATATTACAGAAAGGTGTGCTGCCGCCCGGCAGTAAATGAGAAAACCTCCGGCCTATCACAGGCCGAAGGTTTCTTAAAACTCAATCTTCCGGATTAAATCACCTGTCAGTGGTCATCTCCACAGTGGCACGAGTGTTCGGTGATCACCGGCCGGACGGCCATAGCCGCCTTTTCCCCGTAATTGCCGGGGCCGGGGAATAATACCTTCAGTGCGGTGGCCAGCCCATAGGCCTGCCCGTGCAGGTATGACCTGTATTCAGACATACCGCCCTTTTCTTCTACACCATTAAGTTCCTGAAGGGCTGATTCCAGTATGGCCATTATATCCCCGCCCTTTTCGGCAGTGCTGTCTTCTCCCTGGCCTGAATCTGCCAGCACCTGGCTCAGTATCTCACCCGCCGCTGTATAAGGATCTTTTATTCCTGAGGCGGCCATATTTATAATTTCGCTGGCCTGGCCGGCATAGTGAAGATGCCGGTCAACCATGCCGCGCCACCTGTAGTCCACTATCTCCAGAGTTTCTTTACGGGCCATGGATCCCCTGTTCTTTTCCAGCCTGCCGTCTGCCTTAAGGTAACCCCAGTGCGCTTCAATAGAGTCCATGAGATCGTTTAGCCCACGATCATCCAGGGTGGATACCTTTACCACCGGAGGACGCCATTCTGTATGCCCCTTTTGAAGGTCGAGCATCTGCCCTATCTCCGCAACCACCCTGTCAGCTCCAGGAAGATCACATTTATTCACCACGAAAATATCTGCTATTTCCATTATCCCAGCTTTAATTGTCTGAATGGAGTCCCCTGCCCCTGGATTCATCACCACCAGTGTTGTATCGGCCACATGCATAACATCAAGCTCGGCCTGACCTACACCGACAGTTTCAATGATTACCCAGTCATAGCCAAAGGCATCCACCAGTTTAACGGCCTCCTTGGTGGTTCTGGCCAGCCCCCCCAGGCTTCCCCTGGTCCCCATGCTCCTGATGTACACTCCCCTGTCCACAGCGTGCTGCTGCATTCTTATGCGGTCGCCCAAAAGAGCTCCGCCGGAAAAGGGGCTGGTGGGGTCCACGGCTATAATTCCAACGGTATCTCCTTTTTTCCTTAAATATGCGGTAATACTGTCTACCAGGGAGCTCTTCCCTGCCCCCGGCGATCCCGTTACTCCTATAATCCTGGCCTTTCCTGTTGATTTATAGATGGTTTTAAGTATTTCATCCTTTTGGGGGTCATCATTCTCTATTTTTGATATCAGCCTGGCCAGAGATCGAATATTTCCTTTTTGCAGTCCTTCCAAAAGTTCATTCATTCCGTCCGTCAAGTAGCATCGCCTCACTGTCAAAAGATTTATATTAAAAAATTTCGCCGGGGCCGGGCGGTTATCCTCTGCCCGTTATTCTTTTTAGTAGTTATTTTTTAATATTCATTTAATTTATTATATTAAGATTTTTGCTAAAAAATTGGAGCTCAATGGTTTAACCAGTATCCTAAACGGCTTTTACACCTATCTAAACGGTTTTAGCCACTGCTCAGGCCGAAGTAAAGCCGGGTATAATTTTCCTTTAATGACCAAAACATTGTTAAAACTTCCGTTGGCACAATAATTACAACCACTTGCCGATTATTGCTTCCTTTAGTTATCTACACTAACTATAATAACAGTAACAGGCTGACAACAACCTAATCTCCTCTCCCTTTCTCCGCTGTATCAGAAAGATACAGCTCTTTTTTTGAAAAAATTTAATATATTGACAATTACTCAAAAATAAATAGAGGCAGCCTGCAGGCTGCCTCTATTTATTTTTGACCCTCTATGTATTTTTCTGCCGACACGGCTGCAATAGCCCCGTCTGCAACCGCGGTGACCACCTGCCGAAGCAGTTTTTTACGGACATCCCCGGCCGCAAAAAGGCCCGGTGTGCTGGTGCGCATTTCCTCGTCAGTAACTATATAGCCCTGGCCATCAAGTTCAACCAGCCCCTTTACCAGCTCAGTGCTGGGACTGTGACCCACGTAAACAAAAACTCCATCAACCAAAAGCCCTTTGGTGCTTTCAGATCTTACATCCTTTAAGATAATCTCCCTTACCAGATCCTCACCTTTTATTTCCACCGGAACACTGTGCCAGGCAAAATCTATTTTGGGATTGTCCATGGCTTTTTGCTGAAGGTATTTGGTTGCCCTCAGTTCCCCCCTCCGGTGTACAATGGTTACTTTTTCAGCAAACTTGGTAAGAAATAGGGCTTCCTCTATGGCCGAGTCCCCGCCTCCGATAACGGCCAATGTTTTTTCCCTGAAAAAAGCCCCGTCACAGGTGGCGCAGTAGGAGACTCCCCGGCCGTGAAACTCCTTCTCCCCCTTGATCTGCAGCATTCTGGGCCTGGCCCCGGCCGCCAGAATAATTGCCCTCACCCGGTATTCCTCCTCATCGGTGAGGACCAAAAAATTCCCCTTTTCCTTTTTTATTCCCTCCACCCCGGCATACTGTATCTCCAGTCCGAATCTCCTGGCCTGCCCCTCCATGTTCATGGAAAGCTCAGGCCCACCTACACCCTCGGTAAAGCCCGGGTAGTTTTCTATTATCTCGGTGCTGGCGGCAAGTCCCCCGGGCATTCCCACCTCGAAAAGGACAGTCTTCAAATCCGCCCTGGCAGCGTAAATACCTGCCGTCAGGCCGGCGGGTCCTCCTCCTATAATAGCCAGTTCCTTTTCCATAACCTGTTCACCCCATCTTTATCCATGGTTTACCGCTATATATTACTCCATGTTTTTAAAACCAGTCAAGCAATGACAGCTGTAAAGAAAAAAAAGGCCGTCAGGCGACGGCCTTTTTTAACTAAGATGCCTCTTCATCGTTCTCTCCCAGGTACGCCTGCCGCACCCTGGGGTCTGCCTGTATGTCTGAGGCCTTGCCGCTGAATATAATCCTGCCTGTTTCCAGCACATAGGCACGGTTGGCCACCTGCAGGGCCATGAAAGCATTTTGCTCCACCAGCAGCACGGTTACCCCCTGCTGGTTGATTTTCTTTATGATGGAAAAAATCTCATCCACCAGCACCGGAGACAGACCCATGGAGGGTTCGTCAAGAATTAGCAGCGAAGGCTTACTCATGAGTCCCCGGCCAATAGCCACCATCTGCTGCTCACCCCCGGACAGTGTTCCGGCCATTTGTTTTGACCGCTCACCCAACCTTGGGAATCTTTCCATGACCTCCTCCAGGCTGGACTTTATTTCATTCTTGTCTTTCCTGGTATAGGCTCCCATCATCAGGTTTTCCATAACCGTAAGGTTTGGGAATATCTGCCTGCCTTCCGGCACGTGGGATAATCCCATCCTGACAATTTTATGGGCGGGGACACTGTTTATCTTCTTCCCGCAAAAAGTTATTTCCCCGCTCTTGGCCTTTACTATTCCCGATACGCTACGCAGGGTGGTGGACTTCCCGGCGCCGTTGGCCCCGATCAGTGTTACAATCTCACCTTCATTTACATTAAAGGACACTCCCTGCAGGGCATGAATTGATCCGTAAAAAACGTTCAGATCTTTTATCTCAAGCATACCTACACCGCCGCCCCCTTCCCCAGATAGGCCTCGAGCACCACCGGGTTGCTGCGTATTTCAGCCGGAAGGCCAGCAGCTATTATTTGCCCAAAGTCCAGTACCACCAGTCTTTCACATAGCTTCATGACCATCCCCATCTGGTGTTCAATTAAAAGCACGGTAAGGCTGAACTTATCTTTTACATACTTAATCAGCTCAACCATTTTAACCACCTCGGCCGGGTTCATTCCGGCAGCCGGCTCGTCAAGAAGCAGAAGCTTGGGCCTGCCGGCCAGCGCCCTGGCTATTTCGAGCCTCCTCTGGGCTCCATAGGGAAGGTTCATGGCCTTGTCGTAGGCCCTGTCCTCCAGGCCCAGCGCGACAAGCAGCTCCATCGCCTGGGAGGTGATTTCTTCTTCCCGCCTTTTGAACCTGGGAGTCCTGAAAACAGCGTCCGCCAGATTGTAACCGACTCTGGGGTGGAATATTGTCATAACATTATCAATTACGGTGTTTTCCCTGAACAGCCTGATGTTCTGGAAAGTCCTGGCTATCCCCTTTTGGCAGACCACGTAAGGAGATTTGCCGGTAATATCTTCTTCCAAAAAAGATATTTTTCCGGCTGTGGGCTTGTATATTCCGGAAATCATGTTAAAAACCGTGGTTTTCCCTGCCCCGTTAGGGCCTATAAGCCCCACGATTTCACCCTGATCTATGGACATATTGAACCCGCTTACCGCTTTCAGTCCTCCGAAACTCTTGTCAATGTCTTCAAGAACCAGAACCGGCATTGACACCATCCTTTCTCCCCACCAGTGTGTCAAAGGGCTTTGGAACGAGGAAACCTACTTCCTTACCGCTAAATATACCCTGGGGCCTCATGATTATAGCCACAATAAGAATGAGCGCGTAAATCACTCCACGGAAGTCAATAAAGGTCTCACCCAAAACAAATCTAAGCACCTCGAGCAAAAATACCCAGGCTATAGCAGTGACAACGGTTCCTGTAATACTGCCAAGGCCTCCCAGCACAACCACCAGCAGGAAGTCAAAGGACTTCAAAAAGTCAAAGCTTGATGGGTGCAGGAACGGGTAGCGGTGGGCGTACATGCCTCCAGCCATCCCCGCCAGAGCACAGCCCAGGACAAAGGCCATTACCTTTATCTTGGTGGTGTTGATGCCCAGTACATCTGCGGCGATCTCATCCTCCCTGACAGCGGTGCACGCCCTGCCATAGCTGGAATACACAAAATTTCTAACAAAAAGAACAATCAGTATTAAAAAGATAAACAGCCAGTCAAAATTGGCGATCTGTGGGGTGCCGGACATTCCGGTGGCTCCCCCCAGGGCTGAAATTAGCTTGTTTGAGTTATCCATGCCCACCTTGACAATAATGCCAAACCCCAGTGTGGCGATGCCAAGGTAGTCCGACCTGAGCCTTAAAATGGGAAGCCCTATAAGAAGGGCCAGCAGCCCTGCCACGGCAGCGCCGATAAGAAGCGATACAATAAAAAGAAACATGCTGTGATCGCTGTTGTACAGCTTGGCAAACAGACCCGCCGAATAGGCCCCCAGCCCGAAGAAGGCGGCGTGGCCCAGTGAAAACTGTCCGGTAAAGCCGTATATTATACTTAGACCCAGGGCTCCCATGGTCATGATCAGCGCCTGGTCAAGTACCCTCTGCCAGTATGGATTGATTATTTCAGTGCCCTCAAGCACCCTGATAACGGCGTATACGGCTATTGTAGCGATCAAGACTATAATAAATTTTTTTCTGTTTTTGTCAGGCATTGCACTCTCCCCTTACACCTTATCAGGTTCATTGCGACCCAGTATTCCGGTCGGCCGTACAAGAAGAACCAGTATCAGAATGAAAAAGGCTATGGCATCACGAAGCTGGGAAGAAAGAAACGCCGAAGTGAGGGTTTCCACCTGCCCCATTATTATAGCTCCCAGGACCGCGCCGGGAATTATTCCGATACCTCCCAGAACAGCCGCCGTAAACGCTTTCAGGCCCGGCATGATACCCATGAAGGGGTGAATCTGCGGGTATGCTATGGCGTAGAGCACACCGCCCGCCGCCGCAAAGGCCGACCCTATGGCAAAGGTCATCGATATGGTGTTATCAACATTTACTCCCATCAGCCTGGCAGCATTGTGATCCACCGATACGGTGCGCATGGCCATTCCTACCTTGGTGCGGTATATAAGAAACTGTAAAAGAGCAAGCATAATAAGCACGGTTACAAAAACAATTACCTGTATATTCGTTATATTCAGCCCCAATACGTTCCAGTGTACTTCCTCAAAGGGCCTCTGCACCACTCTGTAGTTGGGACCGAAAACAAATTTCAGGCTGCTGAAAAACTCAAGGAATAAGGATACTCCCAGGGCGCTTATGAGCGCCGCAATTTTTGGGGCATACCTCAGCGGGCGGTAGGCTATCCTTTCGATAATCACTCCAAGGGCGGAGCAGACTACCATGGCGGTAAGCACCGCCAGCGGCACAGACATTCCCCACTGGGTAAAGCCGAAATATCCTACAAAGGCGCCCACCATGAAAACGTCTCCGTGGGCAAAGTTGATAAGTTTTACCACCCCGTAAACCATGGTATAGCCCAGGGCTATCAGCGCGTACATAAGGCCGAGCTGAAGCCCGTTAATTATTTGATCTGCTAGGTTCTCCAAATATGCTGCCCCCTTGATATTTCATAATCGCGGGGAGGAATTAATCCTCCCCGCTTTTTAGTCACTTATTTATGGGGTAACAGTTGCTACGAAAGTCTGCTTTCCGTCTTTAATCTGAAGAAGTGTCGCAGCCTTGATGGGGTTGCCGTCCTTATCAAAGGTTATCTTGCCGCTTACAGTCTGGAAGTCCTTGGTATTCTGCATGGCGGTCTTGATTGCATCGGCATCCTTGCTGTTGGCGGTCTTGATGGCATTCAGCTCAAGCAGGGTGGCATCATAGGCCAGAGCGGCCAGAGCGTCGGGAACCTTGCCATACTTGGCCTTATAGTCATCTACGAACTTTTTAACCTGCGGGCTGGGGTCATCAGCAGAGTAGTGGTTGGTGAAGTAGGATCCTTCCATAGTTTTGTAGTCCAGCTCGGGGGAATCCCAGCCGTCACCACCGATAAATACAGCCTTAATGCCTTTTTCCCTGGCCTGCTTGCCAATTAGGCTGACCTTCTGGTAGTAGTCGGGCAGGTAGAGAACGTCCGGGTTTTTCTTGGCTATGTTGGTAAGCACCGCGCTAAAGTCCACATCATCCTTGGAATAGGCCAGGAAGTCGGTGACTTGCCCGCCGCCTGCCTCAAAGCTGGCCTTAAAGTTGTTGGCCAGTCCGATGGTGTAGTCATTGCCCTGGTCATACAGTACAGCCGCGGTTTTCTTTTTCAGGTTGTCCAGCGCGAATTTGGCGCCGACTTTGCCCTGGAAGGGGTCGATGAAGCAGGCGCGGAAAACATAGTCCTTGCGCTTGCCGTCTTCAACGGTAACCTTTTCGTTGGTAGCTGTGCCGGTTAGCATAACCACCTTGCTTTCGTTGGCCATTTTGGAAACCGGAATGGTGGTTTTTGATGTCACTGAACCAACTAAAACATTTACCCTATCCTGGGAGATTAGCTTGGTGGCAACGTTCATGGCCTCGGTGGCGTCGTTGCGGTCATCAGCCTGCACCAGCTCGATTGTGAAGTCTCCCGCTTTGTAATTGGCCTGCTCCAGGGCCAGCTTGACAGCGTTGACGGTTGATTCGCCGAAGGTCTTAACATCTCCGGTCAGAGGGGCGATAACACCCATTTTGATAGTTTTGTCATCCGCTTTTTTGTCGCCGCCGCAGCCGGACACAACCAATGCCATGGACAGCAGGACAACCATTAAAACAACAAACCATTTGGACTTAATTCTCATCTACCAGTAAACCTCCCCATAAATTAAAATAACCCCAGAATAATGCTAAAAACTCACCTCCCGGCAACAAACTAAAAACTACTCCGGACTGATTACCGTCCCACCCAGAGTGATAATTAGACGTTTCATAATTCAACATCTTTTTTTTAATTCCTCCTTAATGAAATTTATATCAATATGTTTATTTTTTTCTAATAATTAAAAGAGACCCCGCAGGGTCTCTTTATAAAATACAGAAAAAACTATTCTTTTTTAAATACAATGTTAAAACAAACCGAACCTGGAGAATTAACCCCGTTTTTAGGTGTTTTATCCCCTCAATTCCCACCTCCCCTGCCCTGTTATTATATATATATTGCCCTTAATAAAAAATTTACCTGGTAATTGTTTTCATTTTAATAGTGTGTCCCTGCGCAGTTCCGGACACCCACAGTCCTGCTCCCCGGACAGTTCAGCCAGTGCGCTCAAGACTATTTGGGCCACCTTTTGAGAAAGCCCGTAAAATATATCCTTCAGCTCACCATGATCCCAGTCCCGGATAACCCCCTCGGCGTAGTTTACCACTATGTCGACCCTTCCATAGCAGGCCCCTATCTCCCTGGCCAGATACACCTCGGGACACATGCTCTGGCCTATTACATCGGCCCCAGCCCTGCCCAGCATAACCACCTCGGCCCTGCTCTCAAAGTGCCTTCCATCGGTAACGGCGTAAACTCCCCGGTCAAAAATTCTTCCTTCGTAATGCTTTTGGGAGGCCTTTAATAAAGAGTTTTTAATATCAGGGCAGACAGCCTGCCTCATGGCCAGCAGGTAGGGTCCTCCCAGGCTTACATCCTTGCGCATGGACATGTCTATATAGTCGGAGGGTATCAATAAATCCCTGGGGTTTAACAGGTGGTTCACCGATCCGACACCCCCGTCGGCTATAATTCTTTTTACCCCGGCCTCCCTGAAAACCCAGAATATCTGCTGGGAGGCTGCCGCCCTGGTAACACCCGGCCTCCACCCGTGCATCCTGACGGTGGCCACCTTTTTACCTCCCAGGTTGAAAAACTTTACCGGGGGGCTGTCCCCGTACGGAGTGGAAAAAACTGTACCCTGACTGATTACCTCCACCCCGCCGAGGCTCAAATCTTCCGGAAAAATAATGCTGTAAGTGCTTGACCCGCCTATTACGGCGTAGTCGGCCCGGGGTATCTGCATAGGCCCGGCTACCTCCTTTTATTCTATGATTTACGGGCCACGTAAAAATGGCGCCTGCTTTTTTCATGGGGAGGATTGAAAGAAAAGGAGTCAAATACGGCCAGCTGCATAAAACCTGCCCTTTCCAACATTCTTTCAATATACTCGGGAGGGTATCCCCTCTCCCGGTGGGTCTCGGAGAATTTCCGGTATAAATCTCCCTCCCGGGTAAAGCAGGTTATGCTCACCGTCCACAGTGAATCGGCAGTGTCATGTTCAGTTCTGTATATTATTGTTCTCTCATCCTCATCTATAACTACCGGACGGCCATCGGACTCTCCTATCCACTTTACCGCGTTTAGATCGAATACAAACATACCGCCCTCCACCAGATTATTAAAGGTGTTCTTAAAAACCTTTTCCAGATCCCCAGAATCGATAATATAATTAAGGCCGTCATGGAAGCAGGTAACCAGCTCCACCTGGCTTCTGAGCAGAAAACTCCTCATATCTCCAATATGGTACTCCACGCTGAGGCCACTTTTAATTGTTTTTTCCCTGGCCACCGCAATCATGCCGGGTGAAATATCCATCCCAATGGAGTGATAACCTTTTTTGGCGAAGGGAAGAATAGTGTTTCCGGTGCCGCAGGCCAGATCCAGCACACTTTCCGCTTTATAGCCATAATGGCCGGTTAGGGACTCCACATAGTTTATCCAGCCCTCAAAGTCCACTCCCGAAACTAGATCATCGTATACTGTATAAAGGCCCGCGTAGCTTTTCACCCGCCGCTCCTCCTGTGTTATATAAAAACCCCGGTTTTACCGGGGTTTTAGAGTTAATATACAACAAATGGCTTGACCGTCTGTCTCCTTTATTCTATCTCCCGACAGAAATTATCTAGCAAAAGGAGATTATTTCTTAAGAGCCTTCACTATTTCGTCCAGAACCTTTTTAATTTCCTGATCTCCGTTGATATCCATCAGGAGCCCTTTTCCCTTGTAATAGTCGATAAGGGGCTGGGTCTTGTCCTGGTATGCCTTAAGCCTTGTTCCCACTGACTCCTCATTGTCGTCTGTCCTCTGGTACAGCTCGCCGCCGCAAGTATTGCACTTGCCCTCGGCCTTCGGGGGGTTGAAAATTACGTGATAAGACGCGCCGCAGCCCTTGCACACTCTTCTGCCGGTCAGGCGGGCCATCAGCTTATCCAGGGGAACCACTATATTTACTACCCCATCCAGCTTTATATCCAGTGAGGCAAGAGTCTTATCCAGGGCGCCGGCCTGCTCCACGGTGCGGGGGAAGCCGTCCAGCAGGAATCCTCCCTTGGTGTCAGGCTGAGACAGCCTTTCCTTGACCATTCCGATAACCACCTCATCCGGAACGAGTGCGCCCTGGTCCATATATTCCTTGGCCTTTTTGCCCATTTCAGTGCCCTGCTTTATTGCCTCGCGAAACATGTCCCCCGTGGAGATATGGACGATATTCAGTTCCTTTACCAGCACTTCGGCCTGGGTTCCCTTACCAGCGCCGGGCGGTCCCATGATCAGTAAATTCAAATCAATCCCCTCCCAGTTAAATATTGTATCTAAATATTAATTATAGCATGCGTATCCTTTTCAGGAAATATTTTAACCTTTTTTTCTTTCCGGGGGCATCTTCCGATATCTGGAATAATTTCCTGGACACAGATTAATTAGCATACTATTATTTAGTATAGTAATTTATTATAGCTTGTGTTTCCCGGGAGTATTTATGAAAAAAAACGATCAGCCCAGTGTATCCTTCTGGATACCTTTATTTGTGGTAGTGCTGGGAGCCTTTGCGGCAATACTGAACAACAGCTCCATAAATGTGGCCCTGCCCAAAATGATGGCCATTTTCGGCGTATCGGCGGACGAGGCCCAGTGGGTGCTGACTGCCTATATGCTTACTTCCGGGGTGGTAATTCCTGTTACCGGCTACCTGGGTGACGCCTTCGGAACAAAAAGAACCTACCTTTTTGCCCTGGCGGTGTTCATGGCAGGATCGCTGCTGTGCGGCCTGGCCTGGAGCAATAATTCCCTGATTGTGGCCAGGATTATACAGGGCATCGGGGGCGGCGCCATAATGCCTGTCAGTATGGCCATCGTGTACAGGATAGTGCCCCGTAATAAGATCGGCACTGCCCTGGGGGTATGGGGAATGGCGGTGATCACCGCCCCGGCCATAGGCCCCACCCTGGGAGGGTATGTAGTTGACCATATGAGCTGGCGTTTTCTTTTTACCCTAAATGTCCCGGTAGCTGTGCTGGCCATTGCCCTTGGAGCCATGCTGCTGCCGGAGAGCGGGGCCAACCGGGACCTTAAATTTGATCTGTGGGGATTTTTGACTTCGGCCATCGGCTGTTTTACCCTGCTTCTGGCGCTGAGCCAGGGGCACAAGGAAGGGTGGGACTCCTTTTATATTATATTTCTTTTAATCTTTTCTTTATCTATGCTGCTTCTGTTTGTCATGATTGAGCTTTCTATTCCCTATCCCATGCTTAATCTGAGGCTTTTCAAAAACAGTATTTTTTCCATCAGTGTTTTCGGAGGCAGCCTAATTTCCCTGGGACTTTTTGGGGGTATGTTCCTGCTGCCTATATTTACCCAGAATCTAATGGGCAAAACCCCTATGGAAACTGGCCTTATGCTTATGCCCGCCGCCCTTGTGTCGGCCGTAATGATGCCTATCAGCGGGCACCTGTTTGACAGGATAGGCCCCCGGGCTATAACCATCACCGGCCTTTTGATACTTGCCCTGGGCACCTGGGAGTTTAAGAACCTTAGTATAGACTCAACCGTGTTTTACATAACTGTAGTAGCAGCCATCCGCTCCCTGGGCATGGGCCTGGCCATGATGCCTATGACTACAGCGGGTATGAACACCATACCTCCCCCCGAAGTAGGCAGGGCCTCGTCCCTGAGCAACGTCTGCAGGCAGGTGGCCGGTTCCTTCGGAGTGGCCATGCTGACCACAATTATGCAGGGGCGGCAGACACTGCACCTGGCCCACCTCTCGGAATCGGTTTCCGCTGGATCGCCGGCAGCGTCTCAGTTCATCCGGGATCTGAGCGGCATGCCGGGCCTGGCAGGGGATGCCGGGCAGGCAACTGCCCTGTCAGTGATTTCCGGCCTTGCGGCCAGGCAGTCTATGGTGCTGGCCATTGACGACACCTTTATTGTGGCTACACTGTTTATCGCCATAGCTGTACCTTTTGCCTTTTTCCTTGGCAGTGGCAAAAAAAACACTGTTCCGGACGAGAAAATAAAGCCCTGATACAGTGAATAATCAAACCGTAGAGAGGTTATTATGCAGAAAAAGGAACCACTTCTTACTTCTTCCTTTCACCAGGCCTATAAAAGCACTAAAAAGATTTTTTACTGCCTGGGTCAGGAGCAGGGCCTGCCGATAGCCCAGTGGTCGGCCCTGAAAACACTGTGGAATGTTGACGGCCTGACTATTTCAGAAATGGGGGAAAAGCTTTTTATAAAGAACAGCACCATGACTGCCCTTATTGACCGCATGGAAAGGGACGGGCTTGTCCGCAGGGAGAGAGACCCCCTTGACCGCAGGTCTGTCCGGGTATTTCTCAGTGAAAAGGGGGCCTGCCTCAAAGACAGTGTTCCCGACCTTGAGGTCTATTTCAGGAAAACTGTGAGCAGTGTTTTAAGCGAGGAGGAGATTAGCACCTTAATTCTACTGCTGGACAAAATGTCCGTAGGTCTTGGCAATTATCTGGAAAATAATAAGAACTGCACACTTCAAAAAGAAAACTGCTGTCCGTAGGAGGGCACAATCACTTTGGCGCCCGGGAACTCTCTCCTTATCGCCTTAACAAAGTCACTGGTATCAATAGTTCAATTTACCCCTTTTAAAAAGATTTGAAAAGAATGGAAAAAGCCTAAGCAAACTGGCTTTTCTCTCCGGTATAATAAAGGGCCAGCCGGTGGAGCGCCCTGGTACAGGCAATATACAAAAGCTTTCTGTCATGCCCGGTGAAATAATTTTTCCTGGAGACATCATCCACAAGCACCACATCAAATTCCAGACCCTTGGCAGTATAGGCTGGAATGACCAGCGCCCCTTTTTTAAGCTCCCTGCTATTTCCCGCCAGGTTTACCTCTGTCAGATCTTTGAGCCTGGAGTAAAGCGCCTCGGCTCCGGCCCGGCTCTTGGTAATCACCGCAATGGAACGGTAGCCCTGAGCAAAGTAGAGGTCTATATCCTCAGCAATAGCCCGGTCAGCCTGGTGCCGGTCCTCCCTGCGCACCACCGCCGGCCTGGTTCCGTGCCGGTTAAAAGAAATAAATTCCTGTTCTCCGGCCAGCAGATTCCGGGTATACTGGTTTATTTCATAGGAGGAGCGGTAACTTTTGTTCAAGACCAGCCTTAACGTCTTTTCCGCGCCCAGTATCTTGGTTATGTCATCATAGAGAGAAATATCCGCATCCCTTTCGATGGACTGGTGGATATCCCCCAGCACAGTATATCTGGCATCTCTGAACAGCAGCTTAAAAACCTCATAATGTACAGGATAATAATCCTGCGCCTCGTCTATTACTACCTGCTTTATATCCGGAAACATACTGCTTCCTTCCACCCTCAGCTTCAGATACAGAAGCGGCCCGCAATCCTCATAGCGGGCATACCCTTTTTCAAGGCAGCCCCTGGTTGCGTCAATTATCTGATCTATATCCAAAGGCAGCGCCATACCCCTGGCAAGCCTATTAAAAAGCCTGGAATCGTCAAAAAGAGCTTTGTATAAATGCACATAATCAACCTCTGTAAACCTGCGCAGCCTATCCATAAAGACCCTGGTTTTCTTAATGGACAGCAGCCGGCTGAAAGACTTTACCTCCAATTCATGCCCCTCGCTGTCCGCCACGGTCTTTTCTATTTTGGCAAGCCTCTTTCTCTGCAGAGGGTGCACCTTATTCAATATTATATTTTCAATTCTTTTCAGCCTCTTGGCCATAGGGGTTCCGTATTTATTGTCCAGAAAAATATTTTTAATCCTCTGCCTGGTTTCAATTACCCTGCCGTCATAGTAAACATCCTCAAAAGGGATCATGCTCCGCTCAAAGTGCTGTATAAGCCTGTCAAGCAGCTTCACAAAACACAAGGACCCCTTAAACTCCATGCCGCTCCTTCTCAGCTCTGCTTCTCCCTGCCCCTGGGCAGTGGTCAGCAGCTCCAGCTGCCCGCTGCGCGGCTCGAACCTCATCCTGCCGTCAAAAAGCCTGGCGGCAATATCATCAAAGGTTATCTGATCCACATTCTCTTCTCCCAGCTCGGGAAGCACACTGGATATATATTTACTGAAAACGGCATTGGGCGAAATTATAATAAAGCTGCTGCGATTTATGCCTGAGTTCATTCCCCTGTAAAGAAGAAAAGCAATCCGGTGCAGAGCTATGGATGTCTTCCCGCTTCCAACCACTCCCTGCACAATTAATATATCATTCTCGGTATCCCTTATGGCTGTATCCTGTTCCTTTTGTATAGTTTCAACAATGTTTTTCATCCTTGGGGAGGCATTTTTACTTAGCACCTCCTGTAAGATTTCATCATTTATCTTTATGCCGCAATCATAAAAGTATCTAAGCTGTGAATCCTTAATCTTATACTGCCTTTTTAAAAGCATTTCCCCGGAGATAATTCCTGCAGGGGCATCGTACCCGGCCCTTCCCGGCTCATGCTGATAGAACATGCCTGCAATTGGAGCACGCCAGTCATAAACAAGTATGCTGTTTGTCAGGGAGTCCATAACACTGGAGATTCCCACATAAATCTTGTCACTGACGGGCAATCCGTCCTCAATAAAATCGAACCTGCCAAAGTAAGGGGAGTCCAGCATCTTCTGCTGTCTCTCCACCTCTTTTAATGAGCCGTTGTAATACGCAGTCTGGTAGTTAACCTCAGAAAGGTATTGATTAGCCTCGGTAAGCCTGTCAAAGTCATTGGAGAAATGAACAGTATTTTCATACATATCCCTTCTTATATCTACTAGCCTGCCCTTTCTTTCAACCAGTTCAGTTGTTTTTCTGTCCAGTTCACTTTTGATAAAAGAAGTTACCCTCTCAAGATAATCCGATTCTTCCCGGTGATTTTGCTGGTAGCTCCCCACTTCATCACACTCCACACTATAATCATTAATCAATAATATTACATTGTATTGTCACAACAATAATATTAACCTGTTAAAACAAACTTTATACCGCCTGCATACCATTGACAGGACCGTATAATTATGATATAATATATATGTAATATTAATGATAATGCACAATCTAATATAGATATTACATTTTATACATTGAGGGCTATTCCAGTAAAATCTGAATAGCCCTCAATTTTTCTTTTAACAACGGTTTTATACTGTATAACTCTTGCATACTCCATTTACTTTAAATTATCAGTGTTTTCCAAAACAAACTATAGAAAAGTAATAAACCACCAGCTGCCTGTACATTAACCGGCAGCCGATGGTTTTCCTCACCGTAAAGCTACAGTATAATCATTTTTACCATCATTGAAGCTTTTTACTGGTCGGGATGACACGACTTGAACGTGCGACCTCACGGTCCCGAACCGTGCGCTCTACCAAACTGAGCTACATCCCGTTGCGTAATCAAATCGCAAATACTATTATGCAATAAAGATCTGCCCCTGTCAAGGAAGGATTGTCCTTTTTAATATGCCTTTAATGGGAACAAATTCAAAACAAGTTTGCATTTGTCACGCACATGCTTGCCACGAAATTCTAGAACATCAGTTGCATTTCCCACATAACCTTAAAATACTGGGCAGGTTACCCGGTAAGGTTGGTTGGATTGTCACTGTCCGGGCTGACCAGGGACGCAGCCGTGCAGGGTGATGTTATTAGACACAACCGCTACACTTTTTCCTTGAACCGCTACGAGGTTTGCGATAATATTCATGATCGTCTGGGTTTTGCCGGTGCCGGGCGGTCCTTCGATAACTGATATAGAACTTGTAAGGGCATTCTCCAGTGCAGCTTTCTGGCTGAGGTTAAATCGGAATGGAAAAATGATACTGTCGGTGCCGGGAGTTCGCGGTTCAATCGCCTGTCGGTTCAGGTAACGGCTCAGTACACTTTCCGGGTGAACCAAGGTAAGCTGCTCCATTTCCCGTTTTAAAAAAGCCTCTTCTTCCGGGTTGTCTGACGTATATTGAGATATATCTCGCAGATAGGTCTGTATCTGCTGGGCATCCTGGCTGGCAGATACATCACTGACCAATGATAATGATTGACGCCTAATTGTACGAGCTTTACCGCTGTATTGGATGATACGGATCCATTCTCCAAAGTCAAGAATTAGCTGCGGCTCATAGACAGGCATGCCTTCAAACATAAGCGACCTGTCCGTCTAGATTAATTATCTCAGGCTCTATAATCAGTAGGCAAATTTGTACTGCATGCTGAGGAAAAAAGACATATGGTCACCAAGTATATTCCAGCACTGATTAACTTTTTAACCATACTCATTTTACCTCCATAAAAATTAATTATAAGTGCATTTATTATCATCGTTTTACCATTAGTTTTATGGATAATGGGAAGTTATTAGATTATATTAAATTACCAATTAAACCAGACGACAAGACGAATCTGGTCATCGGAAAAACGATGGTCTTTCTCAAGTTGAAGTACTAAGTTCGCTACTGTGTTCCAGTCGGAATCCTTAAGCATCTCATCAAGATTAGGTATATTTTTCACTTCACTCCATAAGGCATAAGTATAACCTCCACATTCTCCAGGGCCATATTGGCATTCGTGTTTAGCAATAACTTTAAGCTCAGCCAGAACTTCGTTCGAAGGATTTGGTGGCGAACCACGCGTAGCAAATATTCCTTCAATATCAACTTCACCTGCAACACAACGCTTTGATAGACCGAAGAGTTGCTCAGAAACATGATCAGATACATCGATAATTGTACTTAAATTAATTGCACCACTCCAAGCATTCTCTTCCTGTTTTTCCTCACCTGTAAACCTAGAGATCTCGACCCAACCTTCGATCCAAAAAGGCATTGTTTATTCCTCGCTTAATGTTTTATTGATTTCGGTCCCATGAGACTTAATGCCACCAGTACAACAAAGAGACAAGTGGACGGTTCTTCTGACTTTGACTTGCAAATTTCTTTACCTTACCCAATTAAACCAGTAATCACATCAATCTTTCCTATGGATAGATTTTTTTGGTGAATAGCAACTTTTATTTTTCCGTACTTTAGTTTTTCGATTGCCTTGGCTAATTATAATAAAATACATTTAAGACAAGTGAACCGTCCCCTTGTCTTTCTAATCCGCTCGCTATGATGTGATTGAGGTAATTAAATTTTAAATAACGTCTCTAACTCTCTTATTCTTTCTGACTTTATCACATAACCGAGATTATTTGGAATATTTGATAAAGCAATAGGTACCTGTAAAGTAGGAACATTAATAATTTTTACTTCACCAGTAGCAGTATATTGGGGTCCAGCATATAGTACGCCTACTAAAATTATTCTAGACCTTCCTAAATATGTATTACCACTTTCCATATAAATACAGGAAAACCGCTTGACCCTGGAAAACATGCAGCATCAATTACAAACTCTTTTTTACCATTATAATCAAAGTTTATATTTGTAGCAGTAATACCTCTACGAAAAAATTGGCTTATTATTAATCTTATCCCATATTCCATTTGGATACCCTACCATAAGAATTTCTTCTAGTGCAGACATTTGTTCCAACTGTTCTTTGGTAGGAAGTAAAGATATGTCTAGTGATATATAAAATAGATTTTCATTTCTTTGTTTTGCTCCATTAATAAATGGAGCAATTGGCATTGCGCACAAGTCAACACTGGAATCAGGATGCTTTCTCCAGTACTGCTCAAAATTATCAAAAATAATGTTAAAATGTTCTTTATCGTTTGGTTTTGATTCTTGTGTGGCTTTTGTAAATACTAAACGTCCTTTTACTGCACCATTAATAACATGCTTATTGGTTATAACTACTGGTACATGAGTATTATCATCCTTGTTATCAAGAAATCTAAAAAAGAAACCTGTTCCTGTACCACTATTACCATCAGCATACTGGCATTCAATTCTCACTGTCGAGTATGCAATTTGTTCTGATATTGAAATATTCATAAAATTGTCCCTCACTCCCCGACTTCCCATTATAGACATTTGCACTCAATCTTTTAGCATGTCTTCTTAATCAGTTAGACTTTTAAAATATTTGGTTTCCAAAAATAAACAGTAAACCAATTTAATTATGACTATATTTCTTCCAATTAAGACAATTTCCTTCCTTTCCAGGAAAAACAATCCATCCGCAAATTTATATAATAAACTTAATTCCCGAGGAAAGCTCGGTCTGAAATAAAAACAAAAGCGCCAGGAGAATTAATTCCTCCCGGCGACATATCTACGTTGAACTGATTACCTTATATTTCCTGAAGAATTTTAAATCGTGGGTCGTTGTCAACTCTTCCCCATCAAGCCCCTCAGTCTCTGCAAGAATCTCCTCGTTGATTTTGCCGGTAGAATTTTCGGTCAGTATTTGCAGTTTGCCGTTCAGCTTTCTTTAAATACCCGTATGAGATACGCAGAATGATATACACGACTAACGTCATTGAAGGTTATCACAGGCAATTACGGAAAATAACCAAGACAAAGACATCGTATCCGACCGACGAATCCCTGGTTAAGATAGTATACCTGGCCACAGTTGAGGCTTCAAAGAAATGGACCATGCCCATAAGGGAATGGAATACCTGCATTTCGCAATTTGCAATATTCTTTGAGGATAGATTGGGGTCAGAAATGGCAATATAAAACATATGAGTTTATCGCTTTTGTTCTCCGCAGAAATAGCAGGTAAAAGCATAAAAATAGCAGGTAACCTTCCGGTCATTCCTGCTATCTCCGGCAGAACCCTACCGGGCGCTCGGGTTGCTCTCCAGCAGCGCCCTATCCTCCCGGCAGGTAAGAGCCATAGTTATCATAACCAAGCATTGGCAGTTTTTATAAAAGTTCACTGTACCAGCCAGCCGTAATCCTGCCTGCAGTCCACAATATAATCAACAAACACCGTCTGCTCCTTGATCTGATACAGAATCAGGTGCCACTTCTCAATAAACATCTTGTGATACTTGTTCAGCGGTATAAATTCAGCATGGAGAAAGGGGAAACGCTCCGGCATGGTGGAGAGGGAGCGAATGGCACCCATCAATTCATTCTTTGTTTTTCGGGCGGCAGAAGGATGCTATGAAATCAATCAGCAATTTTGTGACAGCCTTTCAAGCTCCTTTAGCCGCTCAAGTCCAACTGTTTTCAAACAGAAGATTCATCCAGTCCTGCCTGCAGTGCAGCACACGGGCAATGAAAATCTCGACTTTGCCGATGCGATAAAAAATGATATAGGGACTTACCACAATACTGCGGTATCCCGGCTCGACTAATGAAAGATCGTTGGTAGGCAGTACGGCTCCCATACGAGGATTGTCCGCCAGATTCAGAATGGTGTTTTCAATGCGTTCCAACATACCGGCAGCGGCATCCCGGTGATCCTCCGAAATATAGTCAAAGATGCTGTCAAGATCATCGACTGCATCCCTTGTATAACGTATCCTATATTTTGCCATGGACGCGATCCTTCAACCGGCTAAAGACCTCGTCGTGATCGATCAGGTCGCCTTCGACAATTTGCTTGTCAGCTGACGCTAATTTGACCTGCAAACGAATCCAGGCCTCCCTGCGGCAAAATGCCTCGTGACTCATGACAACCAGATCATTCTCACCGTTGTTGGTAACAATGATGGGGTCATCCGATTCGTGGCAGAGCCTTGAAAAAGACTTATAGTCCGATCGAATCACCGATGACGGCTTTACAATCATCACACCGGGGCTACGAAATTTTCCCAACATAATGGAAGCCTCCTGTCAAATATCTATCAAAAGTCTACCATACGACTTCCCTTTATGCAATGTTCGTATGCGCCGTTAAATAAAAAAACGTCTTGCAGGCGGCGGGGAGACAGAATAGGCAGGGATTTCAGGCAGCAAAAAGACCTCCTGGTGACATGCATAGAGGGGGAGGGGGTTTAATCCAGGCGGACGTCCCGGAGGCTGCTACTGACTCTTAGCGACAGAGCCATACGGAATGCCGGGCCGGCTGCAGGACGCAGACGGCAGCCGGAATCGACGCATGGACGCGGCGTTGGAGGCGGCCGGCAGTCCATAGGCGACGAGCTTAGAGTCAGTTCCCCTGATGGGGACATTCCTGCCCACAAAGAAATACTCAATCTTCAGCAGGTGTGTCCCCTTTCCTTATTGGTCCGGGAGATCGGATTCACCCCCCTCCACCGGCCCTTTAGCGACCAATGAGTGACCCAAAAACTACCCCAAAAACTCTGCTTTTACTTTAGCGCTCAACAAAAAAGCCCAGACACATAAGGTCTGAGCTATTTACCAGCATGGGTGCCAATTGAGTTATGAAAGCCAAGAGTATAAAACTGGCGGAGACTATATAACAGCCATGAAGAACCAAATGATCATGCCGGCCTCCACAAGAAGCTTTAAGACCAGCCCCCCCGCCATTCCCAGCATGGTCCCCATACCGGACTGTACCGCCTGGGCAAGAGGCTTCTGAACAATAACCTCACCGGCCACAGCCCCTACAAAGGGCCCGAAAACTATACCCAGCGGCCCCAGAAAAAGTACCCCCAGCACAAGCCCGGCCAGACTGCCCCACACGGCGGCCCGGGACCCGCCATAACGTCTGGCGCCCCAGGCCGCGGCGGCGTAGTCAATAAAAAAAATGAGCCCCACAGCCAGTCCCTGACCGATGAAAAACCAGAGACCAAGCCCCTCAAAGCCAGCGGTAAGCCCGAAGGCCAGCATCCCCAGCCAGATTAGCGGGGCGCCTGGCAGGGCCGGCAATATGGTTCCCGCCAGACCGGCGGCAAAAAACAATACCGCCAGGATGAAACCCAGAACAGTCATTTTACATCCCTCCGGGTGGTTATTCTATTATATTGTACATCAGTTGAAAATGCTTTTTAATACTATTTATTCTCCCTTCGACAACTTATTCTATTATTCCGGCGCCCAGCCCATTATTAAACTGAGCTTTCTTGGTATTGACAGTTAAGGCCCTGCTGAAATATTATTTTTGTACTGATTTTGTCAAACCTGCCATGTACTGAAAGGAGATGTCCGATGAAAAAGCTCGGCATAAAGGGCCGGGGCTGGCTAAAAGGGTTTCATGTTTTTTTTAGCTGCGCCTGGCTGGGCACTGCGCTTTCCATGATGCTTGTGATGCTGTTAAAAAGCACCCTCCCCAACGGGGATGAGCTATACGCCTCAATGGCCTCAATAAAGCTGATGGATGATTTTATTATCATACCCGCTGCGCTGGGATCTTTAATTACCGGCCTTTTAATCTGCTGGCTCACCAACTGGGGATTTACCAGATTTAACTGGGTAGTGGTCAAGTGGGTGGTAACCATAGCTCTGGTATTATTCGGCACCTTCTGGCTGGGGCCGTGGCTGAACGGGGCCACTGCCATAGCCGACGCCGAGCGGGCCATGGCCCTGAAGAATTCCACCTACCTTCACTTTAGACAGATGAACCTCATATTTGGCAGCGGCCAGGCTTTAATACTGGTAATACTGGTATTTATTACAGCCTTAAAGCCCTGGGGAAGACGGGGCGGATCAGATTAGCACAACCAGGAAATAGCATTTGGGCTGTCCCATAGGGGACAGCTCTTTTTAATTCTGTTATGGATTTATCGCGATGAGGCTGTGTCATAAATATTTTTAACCTTGACAAGCTAGGAAACCAACATTATGATAATGATATTCATTTTCATATAAGGAGGTTATTGAAGTTGTCAATATTTATAGTTGGAGCTGATCGACTGGGAAATATTGCAAATAACTTAAAAGAGTCCGGCTGTCACTCCATTACCCATCTAAAGGGCCGCAAAAACATCTGCATGCGCAAATTGCAGATCCCTGCGGGAACTGATCTTATACTGGTCATGACCGACTATATAGACCATAATATTGCCCACGATATCCGTTCGAAGGCTAAAAGACAATCTATACCGGTGCTATTTTCAAAGCGATCATGGACTTACCTTTTTCCAAAGTTAAAAGAGTTTATCTATTCATCATAAAAAAAGGCTTATATTTTTCCGGGTGGTGTTTTCGTGAGGAACAACAAAAATTTAGTGGCGATAAACCAGGCATTGCAGGAAAAGATTAAGATTTCCCCGAGGATGCTCTTAATATTGTTCAATACCATCATGAGAGGTTCGATGGGAGCGGCTATCCCGCAGGCTTAAAGGGGGAGTCCATACCCTATGCCGCCAGGATTGCAGGTATTGCCGATGCATGGGACGCTATGACGTCCGACCGTTCCTACCGTCATTCTCTTACCGTGGAGACCGCCCTTCGGGAATTACATAAGGGAGCCGGAGGTCAATTTGATCCGGCCATGGTTAATGCCTTTTCCAAAATTATCAAAAAAACCCGCCGTTGACGTGGTATAGATTATTTATATTGTGCTATTGACACAGAAATGGATAAGCATTAAAATGAGAATGACTCTCATTACATTTGCTTTATCATTGATAATAATTATCATTATCAGTTATTGGCAGCCGGTAGAGGGTTTCTAACATAAACAAAACAGGAGGTAGTCAGATGACTCTGGATCGTGTAAAAAGGGGCCAGTTATTAAAAATTATGTCCATACCGGATAAGCAGATCAGGGCTCAGGCCATCCGCTTCGGCATCGCCGAGGGTGAGTTGGTCAATTGTGAGGAGGTTGTTCCCGCCGGCCCCGTTGTGATCCGTAAAAACAATCAACTGCTGGCCCTGGGACGTGGTTTGGCCAGGCAGATAAGTGTGCAATGCATGGAATAAAAGTTAACTATAATTAGTAAAAAAAGGAAGTGATGTACCGGTGGCACATTGTCATGGCTCCGTCGGTTTAAAAAACATTCCTGAAGGGGCAAGGAAAATAGTGCTGGTGGGAAACCCCAACACGGGAAAATCTGTATTCTTCAACTTTTTTACCGGCATGTATGTGGATGTCTCCAATTATCCCGGCACCACCCTGGAGATCTCTCACGGGCATTTTGGAACTGACGTTATTATAGATACTCCGGGGGTTTACGGCATCTCCTCATTTAACGATGAGGAGCGCATTGCCAGGGATATTATTCTTTCCGCCGATATGGCAATCAACATTGTTGACGCGGTGCACCTGGAGCGGGATTTATTTTTAACTCAGCAGGTTATAGACACCGGTGTCCCGGTTATAGTGGCCTTAAACATGGTGGATGAGGCCCAGCGGCAAGGCCTGAGCATAGACGTGGATCTATTGAGCGATCTGCTTGGTGTCCCTGTAGTTCCAACTGTGGCCGTCCAGAAAAAGGGGCTTAATGAGTTAAAGGAACGACTTGCCACAGCCAAAACCGGTCGTATGACCCAGGGGCTGGAACCACTGATTAACAGGCTAATCAACCGGGTAGGCAGCCGGGGTGAAGCGCTTCTGGTGCTGGAGGGCGACCCGGCGGTAGCAGGACGGCATGGTTTGGAGCCTGAAAACCACCGGGAGGATATTTATCTTAAAAGAAGAGAACAGGTAAATGATGTTGTTAAACATGTTTTACAAGAATCCTCCCAGGGGGCATCTCTTGGCAGCCTGTTGGGGCGCTGGATGATCAAACCTGTCACGGGAA
The DNA here is from genome assembly GCA_000802095.1 of Peptococcaceae bacterium BICA1-7. Taxonomy (GTDB): domain Bacteria; phylum Bacillota; class Desulfotomaculia; order Desulfotomaculales; family Desulfocucumaceae; genus BRHc4a. Next base: position 238,114 of record JUEB01000009.1, read on the forward strand.
TACCAATTCTTGCCCTGGCCCTCTATGCCATGTACCTGGTTATAGGTGTATTTATCGCCGGGACGGTGGTAGGTGTCACAGAAGAAACCATAATGCTGGAAAAATATGAACCTGCGGTAAGGGGATTGATTGGGCAGTTCATCTCAGAAGAGTCGGCTCTGGGCACCATTCTGATCGGGGAATTCGGCGTTTTTACCATGACTGCCACTTATATACTGGGCCTGTTGATGCCCCTTGTGATTGGTTTTTATTTATTCCTTTCTCTGTTTGAAGATTCCGGTTACCTGCCCAGAATTGCCACTCTGGTGGATCGTCTGCTAACCGGTGTAGGTCTGAATGGCAGAGGGGTAATCCCTCTGATACTTGGCTTCGGCTGCGTCACCATGGCTACCATAACCACCAGGCTCCTGGCCTCCGACCGGGAGCGCAAAATTGCTGTACTCCTTCTGGGGCTTACCATTCCCTGCTCGGCCCAGATGGGGGTGATTGCCGGAATGCTTGCGGCCATCGGCGGACAGTATGTGGCTCTATACGCCCTTATAATATTCCTGGTTCTGGTTGTTATCGGTACTGTATTAAACACTCTCCTGCCAGGCAAGCCCACGGATCTCCTGATTGACCTTCCGCCACTCAGGCTGCCCCGGCTGGATAATGTTATCAAAAAAACATCTACCAAATCCTACCATTTTCTAAAAGAGGCGTTTCCTCTTTTCGCCCTGGGCGCTCTCATCATCAGCGTCTTTCAGGTAACAGGCATCCTGGAGTATTTGCAAAATATGCTGGCCCCTCTGACGGTTGGCTGGCTGAAGCTGCCCAAAGAAGCCTCCACGGCCTTTATAATGGGTATAGTAAGGCGTGATTTCGGAGCAGCCGGGCTGGCTGATTTGACCATGGCGCCAATACAGATTGTTGCGGCACTAATCACCATCACTCTTTTTGTGCCCTGCATTGCCTCAATTCTGATTCTTTTCAAGGAGCGTTCCAAATCAGAGGCTGCCATGATCTGGGCAAGCAGTTGGGTGGTTGCCTTCCTGATCGGCGGTATAGTTTCTCAGCTATACAGCGCCTTTGGCGGGGACAGCGGTTCCCGGGGAGCTCTTTGGGTTATCCTGTCATTCCTTGGAATGACCCTGGCAACAATAACAGCGTGTCATCTGGCCAGGCGAAACAAGACACAGGAATCACATGTGGGAGGTTAAACTGTGCTAGCAATAAAAAAATGCCCCCAGTGCGGCTATCAGGTTGAAGACCCCTATGCAGTCAGGTGCCTGCGTTGCTCTAAATCTCTTTTTATTCAATCCTGCTGCCAGGGGAACTGCAGTAGCTGCGGGAAAGATCAGAAAGCTGATCCGGGGAAATGCAAAAACCAGTGCAAAGCATGCTGACAGATCCATTTTAAAAAAGAGTGTTTGAAGCTATTGACTTAAATAGGCCTGGTATCCCAGGCCTATGTTTTTTATTCTATTTTTTCTTCTTGCCGCTTAAGAGCACTATCCTTTACAGCTAATGGTGTGTATAACTGCATTTCTTATAAAAATTTATTATTCGCAGGCATCGCACCCGGCGTCCTCCTCGGCATCGCAGGCCGTGGAAGCGCAGGGGCCGCAGCTTTCCTGAGCATCAACCTCCTGATTGGGGCAGCTGTCCAGTGTTTGTTTCTTATCCCTGGCTGTCATTAAAATCACCTCCGGAATTTATTCTGCCCGGAATAGCGTTTTTAATGCTCATTTTTTAATATTTTATCAATTAGCCCATATGATCTTTTATTAATTCAAGCAGCTCTTTTCCGCAGTCAAAGGCATTTTTTTTCAGTATATCAATATCCCCCGGACCAGCGCTGTCTACATGCAGCCCCGCAGAAACACTGACAGGACAGCCGGTTGACCTTGCCAGCAACTCGGCCAGCGGCCTGGCGGCCTCGTCATCCTTGTGTCCCACCAGGGGCAGTATGGAGCTTGTGCAGCTGGTATTTTCCGGATGGGACAGGCTCGGTCTGGGCACAGAAAGTACTACCGCCCCCAGGTGGGGCTCTTCTCCTCCCACCAGGGCACATATTATGCCCTTTTGGGTAACAGTGGCAGCCAGTACCACCCGGTGCCTGCCGCTGCCTCTCTCCACAGTAATCTGCCTCATAATCCACCCCCATGCAATTATTTTGGTAAGCGTGGTTTTTCGACCACATTTCCGGTCAGGCTGTGATAATCTATAGTATAAACATATATTAACATTTGAGGGGGTATCTTACTGTGAGCTATAGACCTTCCGACGACAGTTATTTACCGCCGACTTACCTGCACTGCTTTAAATACCATCTTTCCAGGACAGAGCGTGTTGACATAAAGGAAAGAGACAGAAAAATGCTGCATTATATCAGATGCCTTCAGCAGTCAAGGAGTAAGGCCGGTTTTTTCAGCCTTTTCCGTTCAATACTGCCCGGAGTAAGGTTTTATTCCCGAAGCCGGTAAGCACAGGCCTTAGGCTTAGTCCCCTGTACTGGGCAGCCACCTTGAATACCTCACCCATTCCACCGGGCATAATCAACTGCTTTACCGCCGCTACGTTTTTTATATACTCAGGGTCGAACCCCTGGGCCGGGTCCGGGGGGCTAAGATGCCCCATAATGCCCATATTCATTAGAAAACGAGACTGGGTTGTATACCCGGCCTCCTCCAGCCCTTCCTCCCTGCCCCAGGTCATGAGGGCGGTAAAATTGACGTGGGCGGTTATATCACTGGCGCCGGGCTCCTCATACAAACTGTCCTCAATCCTATGGCTGCGGTAAGACCTTATGGTTCCAGCCGGTCTGTCAGGTGTGTACAGTCCGGCGGATGTATCCCCGTAGTCAATGGTAAGCACAAAGCCACAGCCCAGCACACGGGCCAGATCTTTAACCCAGCTGCGCACGGCCAGGTTTATCTCTATAGATTGTCCCTCCTCCAGATTTATACCAAAACCGGAAATGTATTCCGCCAGGCCGGGGGTCGACAGACGGCCGGTAAACTCCACCAGCTGTTCCCCCTCACAGGCCACCCATATCTCTTTCAGCGCCCCGTCCTCCAGTATAACCCTGTGCACCGGAAAGGCATCCAGCAGCTCATTGGAAAAAATGCACCCCATTAACTGCCCACTGCCAATCTCCTCCAGCCCGCCCAGCCAATCCAGTCCATAGCCGGGGCAGCCGGCCGGAGTAAGATTTTTTTTCTGGAGCCTCCTCATTGACGGGCTTTTCTCTATAATCAGGTAGCTTAAGGCGCTGTTAAAATCTCCATATCTGACGGCAATATAATTCAGCATGTCTCTGGCCAGACTGCCCTTGCCGGCCCCCTGCTCCAGCACCACCCAGCGGGACGGGCGGCCCACTGCCTCCCACATCTCCACCAACTGGTCGGCCAGCGCTCTTCCGAACAGCTCACTAACATCCGGGCTGGTGTAAAAATCACCCCCGGCGCCTATTTTTTCCCCTTCTCTCATGTAATACCCCTCTTCAGGGTGATAGAGGGCCATTTCCATATACCGGGAAAAGGTTACCGGGCCTATTTCCTTTATATATTTTTTAATTCCGTTATCAGCCGTATTGCTTTCCATGAGTCATCCCCCTTAAATGGGAAAAGATATTTGCATCATAATATTACCCTTGTCCCAAAAATAAAGTTATAATAAATAAAGGCCCGTATTCATAGAAAGGGAGGTTTTTTGATGTTTCCAATATCTGTGGCCCGTGGTAGAACTCTGATAGGTCGGCTTAAAAAGGGTGAAGACCTTTTAAAATCCCTGAATGCACTTTGCAATGAAGCCAATATCCGGCTTGGAAAAGTGCAGGCAATCGGCGCGGTGAGTAAGGCCGTGGTCGGATTCTACCTTCAGGAGCCAAGAGAGTATGTGACCCTGGACTATAACTACCACCAGGAAATAATAAGCCTGCAGGGCAACGTGTCTATCAAGGACGGAGCACCCTTTATTCACGCCCATGTGGCACTTTCAGACGGACAGGGAAAGCTTTACGGAGGCCATCTTATGGAGGGCTCCCTGGTTTTTGCGTGCGAGTACATCATCAACGAATACATACCTGAAATGGCCGATGTTATTGATGACTCCCAGGATAACACCTTCACCCGCTCACTGGACGAGGAAACCGGTCTTTTCCTCTGGCCCAAAGAAAGGATTGCTCTCTAGCTTAAGGGTACTGCTTTACGGTCAGTAGACAGGAGACGCTCCCGGGACTGTTCTCAGGGTCGGGAGACTGCTTACAGGAACGGTCTCAGGGTCGGGAGACAGGAGTTTTTCAGGCTGGACTCTGAGGCCGTTTGTATGCCAACCTACCGCTCCATTTTAACAGGCAAGTTACACATAAGGAATGCTTTGGCCAACTCCTGTCTACCGTCTCCTGTCTCCCGACAGAAAGTAATACCTGTAAGCAGTCTCCCTCTTTACTTACTGCCCCAGATCACCTCAGCTCCCGTCCGGGAACCCGGACATCGCCCACCCGCCTGGTAACCTTTTCCCGGTCAAAGTATTCAAGCAGTGGAAGGGCAAACTTTCTTGATGTATTAAAAAGGTCTCTGCCTTCGCCAACCGTGATCTCGCCCCTGGAGTGAAAAAACCCGGCCAGTCTTTTTTTGGCTTCCTCCAGGGCCAGTGAGTGGCAATACATGTCCTCGGAAACCTTGACAAGGTCTCCCTTCCTGACCAGGTAGTGCAGAACCTCGGCAGTCAGGACCTCATCCAGGCCGTGTGCCGCCGCTGCCTCTTTCCAGGAGGGCGGCTGCAGGGCAGATTCACTGTATTTAGATACCAGCGAGACAATTTTATTTTTCAACTCCGGCCCTGGCTCAAATAAATAGCCGGGGTCCATTACTGTGGCAGTCCCTGCTACCACAGCCCCATCAGCCTCCAGGCTTTGCAGCAGCAGCTGAAACTGCTTGGCATTGATCCCGCCAAATTTCCTTGAGCGCAGCTCCTCCTTGGGAAATCCCTCCCGCAGGGGGAACTGGCGGTGGTATTTCTGCAGCAGCTCCCTGGTCTCCTCCGACCACTTCAGGTACCGGGCGGCACTGGCATAGTAAACCTGTCCCTCTCCCTCTATACGCCTTACAGCTCCCTGACTCTCCAGAACCCCCAGGACCTCCCTGGCCTCATCCTCGCCAATTCCAACAGCCCTTGCTATTTCCCCGGCCGGGGTCATTTCCCTTCTGCCATCCAAAGCCTGCTGAATAAGCTCCCCGGGAGTCCCCTTCTCCAGGGTGGCTATTGACTCTATTACTTCCTTTTTAAATCTTTTATGCTTGCCGGGGGCAGTGTCAATAACAGTCCCTCCGCCGATGGTTCGCATGGGTGAATATGATCTTATCACAAACCTGTCACCCTTGGCTGCCACAGCCTCTTCCTCCAGCTCCAGCTGGGCATAGGTCCACTTCCCGGGGTCCAGCTGGTCTTCCTGTAGAAGTATTACCCTGCCGAAAATTTCAGCGGTGCCCAGGTACAGCCTTACCCTGGCTCTATTTTTCAGCGCCCTGGCGCTGCCCAGCAGCTGCAGCCGGACATCCATCCGGTAGGTGGGCTTTAAGTAGCCCGGCGCCGCCACCACGCTGCCCCTGTGTATCTGCTCAACTTCAATACCGGTAATGTTAAGGGCAGTTCTCTGCCCTGCCCCTACCCTGTCAGCCTTGTGCCCGTGCACATGAATATTTCTAATCCTTGAGCCTATCCCCCGGGGCAGTATTTCCACCGGGTCACCTGTTCCGGCGCTGCCGGAAATAAGTGTGCCGGTAACCACAGTGCCAAACCCGGTGACGGAGAATACCCTGTCCACCGGCAGCCTCAACGGGCCATCGGCCACCAGCCTATCCACCCGGCCGGCTATATCGGCCAGTGTATTTTTTAAAAGCTCTATCCCCCCGCCTGTTACCGAGGACACCTCTATAAGCGGGGCTTCCTCTAGTACGGTCCCCTTAAGAAATTCACTCACTTCTTCCTTTATAAGGGCAATCCAGTCGCTTTCCACGGCGTCGGTCTTGGTCAGGGCCACCACCCCGTGCTTTACCTGCAGCAGCTGAATAATATCCAGGTGCTCCCTGGTCTGGGGCATGACGCCCTCGTCGGCGGCGATCACCAGTATGACCATATCTATGCCGCCCACCCCGGCCAGCATGTTCTTAATAAATCTTTCATGGCCGGGCACATCAATTATGCCGGCCCTTTTACCCCCGGGAAGGTCCAGAAAGGCAAATCCCAGCTCAATGGATATGCCCCTTTCCCTTTCTTCTTTGAGCCTGTCCGTGTCAAGACCGGTCAGCGCCTTTACCAGCATTGTTTTACCATGATCCACATGCCCGGCAGTGCCTATTATGATACCCTTCAATGCTATCCCCTCCTGCTCATTGCCGAGGCCAGCGCGCCCGCCAGGATGATGTCCTCATCCTTTAAAATAGTCCTGGGGTCCAGCAGCAGGCGGTCATCCTGAACCCTACCCATTACAGCCGGGTCACCCTCCCGCAGTCTTACCGACAGTTCTTCCACTGCCATATCCCGGGGTTTTACCGATACCAGCCAGCCGGGCAGGCTGGCGGTGGGCAAGGCCCCGCCACCCACCGCGGAACTTCCCCTTTCGGCCTCAATGTCTGCCCTTCCCCCGGCGGCGTCTTCCAGCAGTGCTTTAAGCGTCTGAGCCCTTTTCTTCAGGAGTTCCTCATCCACAGTGATCATACGCAGGGCCGGTATATTCTGCAGCACCCTGCCGGTGTCCAGGTATTCCCTCAGGGTGGCCTCCAGGGCTGCCACCGTCAGCTTGTCTATTCTCACCGCCCTGGTCAGTGGATTCTTTTTCATCCGGTCCAGTATTTCTTTTTTTCCGGCTATTATACCGGCCTGGGGTCCACCCAGAAGTTTATCGCCGGAAAAGGTAACCACATCCGCCCCTGCCTCGATGGTCTGCTGCACGGTGGGCTCCGGGGGCAGCCCCAGCACATCCATATTGACCAGGGACCCGCTGCCCAGGTCGCTCATTACCGGCAGCCCGGTCTCCCTGCCAATCTCCGCCAGCTCGCCCACCGATGTTTCCCTGGTGAAGCCCACTATCCTGTAATTGCTGGTATGCACATGCAGCAGCAGGGCTGTATTTTCATTTATAGCCTTTTTATAATCCTCAGGGTGTGTTTTGTTGGTGGCCCCCACCTCCCTCAGCACAGCCCCGCTCTGCTCCATAACCTCGGGGATGCGGAAGGACCCTCCTATTTCCACCAGCTGGCCCCGGGACACTATAACCTCCCTGCCTCTGGCCAGGGTGCTAAGGGCCAGTAATACAGCAGCCGCATTGTTATTTACCACCAGCGCGGCCTCAGCGCCGGTGAGCCTGCAGATCAGTCCCTCCACCGGGGCATAGCGGGATCCCCTTTTACCGCTTTCCAGGTTAAGTTCAAGGTTGCTGTAGCCTGATGCCGCCATCTGCACTGCCTCAATGGCCGAGGCCGACAGGGCGGCCCTCCCCAAATTGGTGTGCAGCACCACTCCGGTGGCATTTATAACCCTCCTGAGATTGGGTCTGGTCATCCTCTCCACCAAAGCTGTCACCCGGGCGGACAGCTCCCCGGGTTTAAGCCGCCCCGACTCCACTCCCCCGCTCAGTATTGACTGCCTCAGCCCCTCCAGGACCCCCCTCACCGCCTCCACCACCAGTTCCCTTGGATACTGTGCGGCAAGGCCATTTATGGAGGCTATCTTCATAACCTCGTCAACCTTTGGTATATCCCTTAAAAGAGCGTTTTTATCAGACATTCGGCTTCCTCCGGTTCCTTCCCTGACTTATCCCGGCCCTATAGCTCTGCCATGCCGGGATTTATTGGTTTTCTTTCATAAATACTGACGACATGGTATTATAAATTAGCGGCCACGTCAATCACCACATTAACATAGTAATATAAACGGTGAAAAAATTTGGAATTAAAAGATACTATTGTTTACATCATATCAACCTATAAGTACCCGGGGCTGTACATTCTTTTCATTGTAGACACCCTGGGGGTCTTTTTACCCACCAAAACAATTCTAACCTTTACAGGTGTTTTGGTCCAGCAGGGCTACCTTTCCTTCTTTCCACTGTTTATTTCAGCTTTTCTGGGCAGCCTGACCGGCTACAGCGTGAGCTATACCATAGGCCTCAAGCTGGGCAAGCCCTTTATACTGAAGTATGGCCGGCGACTGCACATTACCGCCCAGCGGCTGGAGAGGGCTGAGAGGTGGTTTGAAAAGTACGGGCCTGCCTTTATAATGGCAGCCTACTTCATACCCGGGGTAAGGCACGTCACCCCGTACCTGTCGGGTATATCCGGGATGGCCTTTTCCAGGACTTTATTTTTTGCCTCTCTGGGGGCTGCGGTCTGGATAGCCACCTTTGTCAGCCTGGGCCGGTTTTTCGGAGAAAACCTGCCCCTTATAGTGAGCCTGGCGGACAATTACCGCTACCAGGCCCTTTCCCTGGCCGCCCTGGCCATATTACTCTTTGCGGCCATAAAAATTTATTACGGCAAAAAGAAATAGCTGAAAACAGATCTTTTTACAGTTAAAATAACCTGTTTCACAAATTATAAAGGCAAAATTCAGCTTTTAAATTATTATACTCATGTGGCACAATCTTGTAATATGACAGAAACTTGAAATATTTTTGGAAAAGGAAAACTAAATTAAACGTTGAAGTTAAGCGGTTACTTCTGAAAATTTTAAGTACAATTGGAGGATAGATTTTTGCCTAATTTGCCCAATAAAGACAATAAAGCAAAGTACGTTCAAGAAACATTTAATTCCATAGCCAAGAACTACGATTTAATGAATACACTGATGTCGCTGGGCCTGGATAAGTCCTGGCGAAGGCTGGCAGTTGACAGATCGGAACTTAAAGCAGGTGGAAAGGGCCTGGACGTATGCTGCGGTACCGGGATGCTGACCATGGAGCAAGCACGGGTGGCAGGTTCGGCAGGAAGCATAACGGGACTGGACTTTTCAGAAAAAATGCTGGAGGTCGCCCGGCAAAACATAGTGAATTTCCATTTTAAGGATACTATACGGTTTATTCAGGGAGACGCCATGGACTTGCCCTTTGAAAATAATGAATTTGACTGTGCCACAGTAGGATGGGGATTACGTAATGTTCCTGACATTGCCAAAGCGGTTGGTGAAATGGCGCGTGTTGTCAAGCCGGGAGGGAAGGTGGTATCTCTGGACATGGCTCAGCCAATGATACCTGTTTTCAGGGAGTTATACTGGCTTTGTTTTAACTGGGCAGTTCCCGCCGTGGGAAAGCTGTTCTCCGGCAACAAAAAAGCATACGCCTATCTACATGATTCAGCCAGGGTTTTTATGCATCAAAAAGAGCTGGCCGGCATATTTGCCAAAGCCGGTTTGGTTGAGGCCCGTTGTACAAACTTATGTGGTGGGGTAGTGGCAATTGTAGAAGGAAGGAAACCGGCGGCACACTATTAAATAAAAAACACCACACCGTGCTATGGCGGGTTGTGGCGCTTTTTCTTTAGAATGTGCAGGAAAGATGAGGCAATTTTGATCGCGTATTGCTTATTTGGCTTTTTTATCAATCAACTCTCGAATATAATGGTAATCTATGCTTTCTGAGCTGGCTCGATAAAAGAATGGGTCTTTTCGGATGGTATTGCTTGAGTTGATGATAAATTTCTTATACACGACACCATTTTTATAGATTGTCGTTCGAAAAGAGGTTCCCATATAGCCTATTGAAATCTTTTCTTTTTTGATAAATACTGTGTTAAGATTTTTAATGATATGTTCAATATCAGTTGTATCTGTAATTACAACTGCTTTGCCTGTATTACCATCAAAAACCTCGATTTTAGAAACCTCTTGTGGTGAGATCTTGATTATTGAAGTTGGAAGATTCCACCAAATCCAACCACTAATAATGACAGCCATTACACATAATATTCCAATTAACTTTTTCTTACTTTTCATGCACTTTTACTCCTCGAAAAATATAATTTATCTTCGCTTCCGTAGTTTTATTGGTTCATACAAACTTTTGTTAATATTTTACTGTAACCATTTACACAAAGCTTATTAAGTCCTCGCCTCCCAGGCTGGTGTCGCCAGGCTGAAAGCTCCAGGGATTGAACGCCTCGTCTCTCATAGCCTTAATTTGAATGAAATAGCCTTCTATGTGCTTTCAGTTCTTTTGTGGTTAAAGCTAGGGGCAAATAGTTTGTATTGTTGCGCCACCTTTCTTCTTATGATTTTCTTCGCAATACCTGCCTTCCCTTCATCATGTAAATACCAGTTTCCTTATTCCCGTCCATCTCATGATGACAGAACTCCAATAATTCCTCATTTATAAGTTGAGCTAGAGAAGTGAATTGTCACTTTGGTACAGGTTTAGCTTATTAATTCTGGCTCGCCTATAACGGATTATTTCCAGTAGTGAGAAAAAGTGTTCAAACCACTGGGCCGGTTCAACATCCGGTGCACCAGAGATTGGCTAAGCGCCTGTATTCTTTTTATCATTCCTGCGGATGAAGCCCCCCTGTTTCTCGTGATGCACAAGTCCTTGGCTAAGGCTCTGAGGTAGAAATCATCAAGTTCCAACAAAATTGTTAAAAATTTCTTGTTATTGTGAAGGGTTTTAATGAATTATAGCTAATAATAGCAATTCAGGAAATAATAATTATATATGGTTTGGATGCCCATAAACGACAAATTTAAAAATATTACAAAATAAAACATCATTATAGAAAAAGGGAGGGGCTAAAATGGCGCTACAACAAATGTCAACCATTCCTCAATACACAGATTATGAACTTGATGATCTACGGAGGATTTACCAGGAAGCTTCCAAAAACCGGGATCGGAGCCTGGTGCTGAATATGGCCAACGACGCACATTACAGGGTTGTCAACAAGAACTACGCAAATTTGAATTTGACACCCGACCGCTACCCACAGCTGTTCAGACAGCTGGATATGGCCAGAGCGATGAACACAAAAGACCAATCCTTAAGCCTTGTATACGACAGCAATGACGACGGCTACACCGACGCCAATGTTTTGCTGGACGTAGGTCTGGCTAAAGATGGTATTGCATGTTCGGACGCAGTTTCCACCTATATCGGAGGAGCCTATTCCCTGGTCCTGACCCTGCAGGTTTTTAAAAAGGATACGATGGAACTGGTTGCCCATAACAACATTCAATCAATGGGCGAAGGAGAGTACACACCCATCAGCGCCAAGAGCGCCCAGGCCGTTTCCGGAAATCTGGTGGCTTATTATTTTATAGACTATACGAAAGATCCCGGCACGCCTACCCAGCATATAGTCATAACCAAGGAACCCCAGGGGCCGGTAGCAGACCCGAAGATTACCCAGCCTGTGCAGAAACCCAACCATACAGCTCCCCCGTGGCCTTACTGGCAATACATCAGGGTGGGTTTAAGCCGCGGCATCGGCAGCCGGGATGACGTTGATTACTGGTTTAACCAGGGCCAGTGGGACGACCGGACGGTGATGGTCCCCCTCGACGGCTCCGTAACTTATAACAGTAATATCAAGCCGCTGGTTCCCGAGGACACCATTCAACTGAATATGTCTGTAGCTCTAAAGACCGGAGGGCTCAAGGTGCTTCCCGCCGATATGCTAAACACTGTTTACCCGTACTTTTATGTAAGTCCAAGTGACCCCAAAACAATAATATTTAAGAAGCCCGCTCCCACCGACCCCCAAAGCACCGATAACGGAAATCCAATCGTGTTCGGCCCCGCGCCCTGGAACTCGGACACGGTGGTATACTTTTTTTGCCAGATTGCCGTCAAGACCGAAAGCAGCTATCCTCTGTTCGACTATTCGGGAATTATCAGCAGCGATACCCCCGATAGCGACCCCAGGGACGGAGTTCTATATATAAAGCCCTTCCAGTTTACCTGGCACTGTGTCGCCCAGGGCGTTCAAATCAAGCTTGCCGATGGCACCTCCAGGGCAGTTGAAAATATAGTGGGAAAGGAAATGGTGCTTTCAAACACCGGGGGTGAACAGGCAAAGGTGGTTGCCACCCATGTAGGCAAACACAGAGGACCGGTCCTTAGAATCCGGACAGATAACGGCTGTGAACTGGTATTGTCCGAGAGCCATGTGGTTATGACTCCGCAGGGGCCGAAACCGGCCAGTGAGCTTCAAGCCGGAAGCCAAGTCATTACGCTGGAGGGCGCTTCTAAAATCACCTGTATCTGCCTCGAAGAATATGATGGGTTTTTGTTCAACCTTGAGCTTGTCACCTATGAGCCCGGCAAAGAAGGCAGTTCCTCCATGTTTGCCAACGGTATCCTGGTGGGGGACTTCAACCTGCAAACTCATTACTACCATAACTACAGGAAACTGCCGCATGTGGTGCTGAAAAGACTGCCGCAAGATTTTCACCAGGATTTTAATAGTCTTTTAGAAGACATTGAAAAGTATAAAAAATAATTAATCCCCTCCGGCAGTAGAAAAATCTCCGGCAAAGGATGTGTAGTCATGCCTAACTTACCTCCTCCAACCTTAAGCGGAGTCAGCTATGAAAAAAATGCCAACCGGATCTCCTGCAACTGGCAGCCTGGATCGGGACAGTATTTCATTATAGGCCTCTTCACAAACGGCAGCCTCATTGATCAGGCCAGCGCCATGGGCTTCGGCGGTGAGTTGATTCCCTCTCAAACTTTGGATGAGAATACACTATACCAGGTGCAGGTTGCTCAGACTGACAGCTTTGGCGGAACGCCGGGGCCCTTCGGGCCCCCGGCCAATTTGATTGTAAGTCCTCTGAAGAATATTGAAGTCAATAACAATGGCGTCCAGATTGATGTAAGCTGGGACTGCCCCGCCCTGGGTAATGTAACAGGAGGCCTGGTCTATGTTGTGGACCAGCAATCCGGCGATACGGTGATAATGGAGCAGTGTGAAGGCACACGGTGTCTGTTGGACCTTGGCGGCAAACTGGACCCTTCAAAAAAATACCAGATTGTGGCATACGGCACCTGCGGCATCTCCAAAGGACCCGCTTCGGACTATAGCGATCTCATCTGCCAGATTCCCACTCTGGACAGGGTCATGTACAACATTCTCGCAGAAGGAACAGGATGTCAAATCCAGGCTGTCAGCAATATCTCCTTGCCCGACAACACCCTTTTGCAATTGACGGTATATCAGGGGTCCGATGTCGCGGCCCGGGAGAGCCAGCCTTTTACCATACTGTCTCTAACTCTTGGCTACTCCCTGGACCCATCCTATATATACATGTGCCGCCTCCGTTACCAATCCGGCGGCTCCGTGGGACCCGAAAGTCAGGAGGTTCCCTTGTTGACCGCGCCTCCCCGCCTGCTAAAAACATTCTTTGACGGTCAGGCGGTGGAGGCGTTCTGGGAAAACCCTGACCTCCCGCCCCGGCCCGCATGGGGAAGCGCCGGCATAGTGGAAGGAACTTCGGTTGCAGGGGATGGAACCTTTCTCGGGGAGTATGGAAAAATAATTCCCACCCAGCCCATTGATCCGGTCAAGTCTTACTTCATCCAATTAAACCCCGTGCTTGGCAAATCCCGGGGGCCAATGGCGAATCAGATCCCTGTTATTGCCTGGACCAAAAATATTCAATCGGCGGCCTATGATGGCAACTGCCTTAAGGTTTGCTGGGAGGCAGGCCAGGGTCCCAATGTTACAGGCTACAACCTGCTGATTAAATCCGGCGGCTCAGTATTGCGGTCGGTTCCCATGGCAGGAGCGGATTTGGCCAATGGGTACAAAATTGTAGATATAGAGTTGAGTCCCGGCGCTAGTTGCCAGGCTGCTTTGCAGGCTGTGGGACAGTTGTCGGAAGGCCAGCCGGGTCCACCCCAGGACATCATCACGGCTGTGCCGGGTATCCGGTCCATTGTCACCGGCGGCGACAGCATTATAGTAACCCTCATTGAGCCAACGGTAAAAACCGCCGTGGCGGGCTACCAGGGATTGCTGTACCAGGGCGGCTGTGTGGTTGCCGGCCCCGTGGCGGCAACGCTTAAAGACGGCCAATACCGCATAGAATTTCCTGTGGGCGGCCAGGGCGGTATCTCCCTCCTGGAAACCCGGGACTACTATGCCCGGGTTCAGGCAGTGGGCAGTACCCCCTCAGTATTCCAGGGGCCATTGAGCCCTGCCGGGCAGTGTCTGGTCCAGGCGCCGGAAATTCTCAACGGCGGTATGAACGGCTACCAATGGACTATGGAGTGGACTCCCTGCCGGGAAGTAGTAGTGACCGGCTATAAAATAACCCTTTCAGACCCCAATGGCAATAATCCTCAATATTTTTACACAACCCGGACTTGCCACACCGGCCTGAATAATTCCAGCGGCAACCAGATCATGGCCTCTGTCCAGGCCGTGGGAGATACTGCCGAAGGCCCGTTAAGCGCTCCCAAAAATCTATATGGAGACGGGGCAAACTATTATTTTTCAGCAACAGGAGCTTCTGCCCCGGCCTATCTTTACCGCTCTTATTCCCACCCGCCCCAGGCGGAGGATATCAACCTGTACCTGCCCGACCTCTTTAACCGGGACCCCCAGATTCAATCGGACATTTTCAAACTTTCCAAGCCCTCCGGCTCTCCCGCGGGATTCCCGTACCTGCTCACCATAGACAGGGACAGCGCGGCCTGGAAATTCACCCCGGCAGACCGGAATGTCCTGTGGAGTTCCTATACCGATTTTTTAAAAGACCTGGACCAGGACAGCAGCGGCGGGGGACCACTTTTAAAGCCCGGCGCTTTCAACCTGCTGCGGCAAATTATAGCCAGGGCCTTGCCCCTGACGTTCCCCGAACAGCTTTCCTACCTGTACGGCTTCAAAGCCGATGAAAGCTGCGTCGACCTCATCCCGGGCATGCGCGTCAGGCTGGACGGTGAGGTCCGGCAGTACGTCGGACCTCCCAATGACACTAATAAATACCTCAACGGCTTCGTGCCCTCGGGTACCGTTTACCTTTATCTTGATGACTACCTGCTCAACCACGATCGGCTGACAGGCTTCGACGCCTATTTATCCCTCTCTGCCAGGCCGGACGTGCCCTCCACCCAAAACATCGGAGGCGGGGGCATCCTGGACCTGTATGCACCCCTCGGCAGGAGGGCGCTTTACCGCCTGTTCTACCCCCAGATGATTCCCGGCAGCAGCAGCATGGGCTATGCCAATCTGACCTACAACATGCTGGTGCTGGGAGCGGACAATTACACCGACCTGGATGGCGCTGCCCGGCAGTATCTTGCACAGGGCAACTTCAGCGGTTATGACAACAAAATAATTGTAACCTTTTTCAGGGGCCGCACCGTACTGATTCCCGAAATCCCCGTAGAGATCAACGGCAGCATGCGGTACGTACCGATAGGCACCACTATCAGAAGCATTCTGGCGCGTTTGGGACAGGTTCCTGCTTCAGGCAGATTCCTGGGGAGCATCGCTATGGAAAGATCCACCGTAAACCTGGTCCAAACCGTCAAGGAAGCCCAAAGCGCTACAACCACCCCCGACCGGACTAAAATACTGCTGGCGGAAAGTGTCATGGATGGTTATGCCGATGGCACAGTATACCTTGATCTGCCACTGCTTCAAGGTGACAGAATTTTATATTGAGCCTGCGTCTACATGGTGAAAGGAGTTTTCCATGAGTCAGCCTTTCTTTGAAAAAAGTGACGCCAGCCGTCTGTTTTTCCTCCAGGAACAGCCCCCCGCAGGTCTAGGGGGCTACCGGTGCGTCTTTTTGCCTCCATCTGGCATTACACCCCCAAGCCCCCTGGACCTTTCCGGCAGCTTTGCCATCGCCGGCGGACTGTACCTGTTCTTGAACAGCCCTCCTCAGGACGAAGCCGCTTTCATTGACGCGGTGCAAAACTACCTGGCAAAGCAGCGGCTGGACCGGGCCCGTTTCATGTGGCTCAGCAATCCAAACGAATCTCCGGTTTGCTGGAACCCTTTTTCACTTACCATGGAACCGGACGGCACCCTGGGGCGTCTGGCTCAATTTCCGCTGCGGAATTACATGCTGGCGCTGGGCGCAAGCTGTATGATCTCGCTAAACGACCAGGCTGAGCCCACCGGTTTTGAAATAAGGCAAAACACCACCGGGGACAGGTGGATTTACCTCGATGTTTTTCCCGGCAAACCTTTCTACAGCACTGACAGCCGCGTCACCCTGAGCTTTACCGGACCCTATACCGGCAGCCTGGGCTTCGGCATTTCCGCCGGCCTGGAAGCCGGGACAGACTCACCGGGGGATCTGGATGTACTGGACGCGGGAATCCGGTACTACTTTAACGACCCTGAGAACCCGGGCTACCTGTTATCACTCCGCTACAGGATCTTCAGCGGAAAGGGAACCCTTCCCCTGCAAGTTTTTTTTGATCCTTTAAACCCGGAGCAGGGAACGCGAACTTTCTTCGGCCTGCCGGCAGGTGAACCTCCCCTGGCCCTGGATTCCTGCTTCCAATCATGGGTGGGAATGCCATTAAAGCTTTCTCCGGAAGCCGGAGGGGACACAAAATTTGTCTTTGCGCCCTATGCCCAGACTCCCTGGGCACAGGATACCGATCCTTATACCCTGATACCTTCAGGGGTATTCCGTATTCTTCTTCCCCAAAGACTGTCCAGCGATTACACCCAACCCGCCGTGCGGCTTCTGGCCGGGACTTCCGCCCTTGAATACCTGGGTTTTCCGGCTGACGAAGGAAATCTACTGTATTTTATCCCCGGAAAACCTGCCTATGCCCCCTGCTTTTCAATAACCCCCGGGCAGGATTCCACGGGACAGGCAAGATTAGGGGTTAACACCCAGGACACCCTGCTGTCGGACCAGGCCCTGACCTCTTATGTATATGTCTCTTCGGGACAGACCGGGACGGCAGGCTACTACGCCCAGCCCGAAAACTGTGTCATGTACCACCTGGAACAGCAAACACCTGCCGGCACACCTTTACTGGACTATATGGAAATTCCCTTTAAGGCGCTGCCACTGCCGCAAAACCTGCCTGAACAGGCATTTTCCATGGTTCCTTACGGGGACCTGCCCAACCTTTATCACGGTGAATATTTCGGATCTTTTGAAATACAGGTATTGTCTCCCGCCCGCCGGCTGACAATCAACGCCCTTACGGCAGAAGCCTCCAGCCGAAAGGCAGAAGCTGTCTCAGCACAGTCCGCTGCAGACCCGGTCAGTCTGGGAACCACAAACCACGGCTGGCTGGCTCAGTTCAACGACCAGCGCACCATTTGGCAAACCCTGACCCTGGCCAGCGCCAGGGGAGGGACACAGCAGTTGGTTTTGGCCGGGGCGGAGGGGGGAAACATCAGCGGTGTTTTGAGGGATGCCCTGCAGACAAACCGCCTGTTCCTGGTGGCGGAGGGCAGCAAGTTCTCTGCCCTGGGGGCCTTCCTGTCCTCGGTTCTTTCTATTGAAAGCTTCAGCTTTGACCTGAACACCGAAATGTGGCCCGATCAGGAAACAATATTTATTATGAAGTATACCGGTTCCTCTGTTCTGGAACTGGCGTCGGACTTAAACAGATGGACGGGCCCCCTGGATTTCTCCGAGGGCGCTGTTACCCGGCAGCACCTGTTGGGGATTTTACAGGACGCCGTCCAAATGGCGGCTACTAATACATACTTCCAGGACTTTGCCGCGATCATCCAGGACCCCTTCTGGAACGGTATTCTGGCATTGAATGTATTTGCGCCTCTTTGGGGCCTTCCTCCCGAACTGGCGGGACTGGCGGGAGGGATCGACCCGGATGAATTCAAGGCGCATCACCTGGGAATACAGGTAAGCCCGGTTGAAGTTCAGGACACCGGAGGTTTGCCTGTCCTTACCATGAAAGAAAGCTCACTTTTCGGCCTCATTTATTACAACAGTGACAGTATACTTCAACAGAGCGGCCCGCCTTATCAGTACCAGGTCAAAAACTTAAGCATACTATTTGAAAACTCCGCCATCAAACAGTTTGGGTGCAGCGTCGAACTTCTGGTCAATGAGCTTTTCGGCGAAACAGTAAGGCTGCAAAACTGCAAGCAGGATCCCAACGTAATGCTCTTTAATGGAAAATACCAGGATCTGGACGGCCGCAAGATCTTTACCCTTAACAACCTGGAGGCCAACACTTTCAAGGCGGACGGCCGGGTATTGGATGAAGTGGAAATATTAAGCGCCAGTTTCATTACCGAAACCACAGAAGAAGAGCAGAAGGCCGGGAAGGATATCCAAACCCGGTTTTCCTTCCAGGGCAATTTACGGTTTAATGCGCTGGAAGGCTTCGACCTGTTTTCCTTCGGCAGCGAAATAGGAGATGCAGGTAAAAAGGGACAGCTCAATTTTTTAAACCTGTCGGTCAAAATGAGTTTTCCCCAGGCATCACCTGAAAACAAAACTTTTACCTTTGACGCTCAGGACCTTTCCTTTAATCAGGCGGCCAGCAAAGCCCGCCGGGAAAGCCTTTACAGCCATTTCCCGCTGAAACTCAAGGGATTTGTGCAGGGCCAGGAGGGCGGTTCGCCCAAAAGTATGGGCTTTAATAATGTTACCACCCCCATCAGCGAAAGCTCCCTGTTTTACCCCTGGTTCGGCCTCTTATTTGAACTGAACCTGGGCAGCCTGGGGGCTCTGGCCGCTAACGCCGGATTCACCGCCAAGCTCCTGGCGGCCTGGTCCCCCGGTCAAAGCGGCATCAGTGTCTTTACCGGCATCAGCATTCCCGGCACGGGGGAAAGCGGCAAAATATTTTCCATCCAGAGCATTTTAAAGATTTCGGTGGACCAATTCCGTATAGAGGCAGGATTAAGCCCCGGCGGACACACTTCCTACGTTCTGATACTGAATAACATCCGCCTGGATTTCATGGGGAAAAAGCTTCCCTCCAGCGCCTATACCGATCTGGCCCTGTTCGGCAACCCGGACCCTGCGGTCAGGGCGGACAGCCTGGGCTGGTATGCGGCCTATACCGATGAGAAGAAATAATTGAAGGCAGGGGAGTACGGTGAAAGTATTGGTGTGGAATATTCAAAAATTTACCGCTTCCAAGGTACCCATTAATGATGATCACAGAAAAAGAACCAGAGTCAGTGAAATGCCGGCTATCGCCAACTATTTGGAAATGGTATTTTCCGGGAACTATAGGTCGAACAACCGTCCGGATGTTATTGCACTGCTGGAGGTCATAGACAACCGGGGGACCGGTCTTGGCAAAACACCCACCGATGACAGCCTTGCCACCATCGGTCTCATCACCCTACAGCAGTTTATGACCAGCTTGAATATCAGGGATGCCGTCTGGCTGATTGCCCCTCCTTTAAAGTGCAATCCTCCGAAACCTCCGCTTCATCCCGGCAGATGGCCCCAGGAGGAAGTGGTTGGCGTATTGTACGACTCCAATAAAGTGAGCTTCGAGGGGCCAAATTACTGGGTAAACGGCGCTTCGGCCACCCAACTTCCGGCAGTTCCCTATGACGCCAGCTATCCGGCCCCCTGGAACAATGCCGCTATTACAGGCCCCACCGCCAGGGCCGGAAAAGTCATGTTTACCGACAGTACCAACAATGCCTTGAACTTTCCCAACCAAAACAACCGCAGGCCCTTCATGGTGGACTTCAGGGAAAGGTATGGCGCCAGACGCCTGGTCCGGTGCGCTTTCCTGCACACCTCCCCCAGCACCTGCAAACAGGCTACCGTGGAGATAGGGAAAATTAGCGCCATCAGCGACGCCACCCCAGATATAACCATCGTGGCCGGAGACTATAATGTCAATTTGCGGGTTGAAAGAGACAGGGCCGCCTACCAGGAGCTGACCACCCGTAATTTCAACAACCAGCTGACAATGCTAAACACCTATTCCACCCACTACAAGAAGCTTGAAAGCGCCACACCCGTTGTTTTAACGCGAAGTGATAAATACCTGGTGGATAAAAGCAGCTACCAGGATAAATACTTCATAGACAACTTCTACGTGAGGGTAAAAGGTGGCGTTGCCACAAATGTCCGGGTGGCCACCGCCATAGATATGGTCATGGGAGTTCCCGACCCCTATCTTAGAACCATGGAAGATTCACTGGAAGATTTAAAAGAAATAAGTGAAGAAGATATTACTCGCGGATTTTTGCTTTTCAAGGACGATGACAATTTCGGACATATCCGGGCCACCAGCGACCACCTTCCCATTTTCCTTAATATAGATTAATTGATTGATAAAGGAGCAAACCCTATGACCGTGAAAAATACTGGAAATACAACTATTGAAGACATATGGAATGAGGCCGGCAGGCAGGCCCAAACCGGAGGGCCGGTAGTTTTGAGCAATTCACTGATGCCGTCGGAAACCCTGTGGGCCGAGGTTGCCGTAGCCCTGGGGGTGAAAGAAATAGACATATACCCACCAGCCGGCCAAAAGGTTTTCATCGGGCCAGTCACGGGAGACCGTTTCACGGTCAGGGGTTTGTTGTCTTTACTTGGTTTTACTGACTGTACCTGCGACATAGTCATCTGGGTTACCGGCGGGGCGCCGGGATTCTCCTTCCAAATAGGCCGCCAGGAGGAGGGGTGGACCTTTGGGGACTGGTATTACCTCTTCAGGACCTCTTCATTCAACAGGCTGAATCAAAGAAACGTTAAATTCTCCTGGGACTCTTCAAAACCTATGACCGGTGAGCAAAGTCCCCTTTCCTTTTACGGGGAAGTGGAGCTTACGGGCACCCTTGGCTTCCTGCTCCGATTTACCACCGGCAATACGGTTGCCTGGCAGGGTCCCATACTGTTTTCCTCCGAATGGGACAACCGGCCGGCCTTTGACCTGAAGTCCCCTCTGGTAAATCCGGGCACGGGCGATTCCTTTACCATCGGTTTTCTGAATGTTTCATCACCATATCTGGAGGCCAGGGCTACTTACCAGGACTCGGAGGAAAAGCCGGCCGTCAAGCTTCCGCACACCGATGTCAATTTCGGCATGCTCCTCAATGAAACCGGGATGACCCTAAAGCCTTTCACCTTTGAAGTCCCCATTATGGACTACAGCTCGGTACTGTGCCTGACCGGTATATATGGCAGCCCCGGGGATACTCTGAGCCTTGGGGATGTAACCAACTGGCTGTTAAACCTCCCGGCCCCGCCAAGCCTGCCCGCCCCCCTGGATGGACTGTTCAACAGCGTGGGACTCAGCTCCTTCCAGGCCATGTTCACCTCGGGCAACAGCTTCGACCTTTTATCCGCAGCTGTAACGGTCAGCTCCAAGAGCAGTGAGCCTCTTTGGAGAATCTACGGGGACGATATCGTTCTGAAAGATATTTATTTGCTAAGCGGCGTCCAGTGGATAGCTGCCGGCTACACCTATTATGACAACACCTTTGGGGCCGATCTAAAGGTTTTCGGGCTCCTTTTCAATATTGAAATAAGCTGGGCCACCGGCTGGCCCCTGGTGATCAAGGGAGAATTGACCCCTTCCGACGGGCTTCCCTTAAAATTCAGCGATCTGATCCAAAAACTGAGCTGCGGGCTGGATACTTCCGGCCTGGACGATTTCTTCTCCCTTACCTTTTCCCGGGTCGGAGCCGAGCTGACCCCTTCCGGCGATAATTTTGCCCTGCGGGTGATGACTGAAGCGGATGTAAGCCTAAAGCTTTTCGGGAAGGAATATCTGGGCCTGCACAACCTGTACCTGCTTTTTACAGCGGCCAAAGACTTAAAGGGCCAGATACAATACAGTGTTTACGCCAGCGGGGACATTACCATCCTGGGATTTCACCTGCCGGCGGAACTTGTTCTGTCCGGTGATCAAAAGCAGTTTACCGTTGGGCCTTTCAGCTTCACTTTCGGCGATATAGTTAAATTTATGGTGCAGCTTATTCATCCCTCGTGGGATTTCGAACTGCCCGCCCCCTGGAATGTATTAAATTCCATCGGCTTTGAAAACCTGACCCTGACTTTCGATTTGATTGAAAAGAGTGTAGCCCTGTCCACAGGAATGCGGGTCGATTTCGGGTTTATCGACATTACCGACATATCCCTCACCTACCACTGGAAAACACCCAAAGGCCAGAAGGAAGGCGTTATTGTTTCACTTAAAGGAACCTTCCTGGGACTGCCCATCAGCACCGAGGACGGAGAGGACAGCCTGAGCTGGGATGTGGTCAACGAGCATCCCCCCGAAGTGCCCGGCGCCGGAAATGAAACCTTCCACCTGGAGTACCTTGGCATCGGACAGCATATTTCCTTCAGGGACAGTAGCCAGTTAAAGACCATAGGCGATGTGATAACGGCGCTGGAAACCAATTTTCGCCCGGTAAGCCGGGCGGAAACCCCCCTGGCCCTGGCCGGCGGCCTTATTTTTAACGAGAACAGCGGCTGGCTCCTGGGAACAAAATTCACCTTTCTAAAAATGATTACCCTTAGCGCTATTTTCAACGACCCCCAGCTTTACGGGCTACGGGTGGCTCTGGCGGGAGAAAAGGCAGGAAGCCTCTCCGGACTGGAATTTGAAATATTCTATAAAAAGGTCACCGATACGGTGGGCATGTACCATACCGAGTTAATTCTTCCCGACGCCTTCCGGTATCTTGAATTCGGAGCGGTTTCCATCACCCTGCCCATAGTGGTCATCGATATTTACACCAACGGCAATTTCCGCATTGACGCGGGATTTCCCCATAACGGAAACTTTGAGCGATCCTTTGCCGTGCAAGTTTTCCCCTATATCGGCCTGGGCGGCTTTTACCTGGCCTACCTGGACGGAAGCACCTCCGAAACGGTTCCCCGGATTGACAACGGCCAGTTCCGCCCGGTGATTGAATTCGGGTTCGGGCTGGCCGTGGGCCTGGGCAAAACCATTCACAAGGGGCCCTTAAAAGCAGGCCTGTCCCTTACTGTGGCAGGTATTCTGGAAGGAACCCTGGCCTGGTTCCACCCCGACAACAAGGACCAGGACACCGAAGTTTACTACTGCATTTGCGGAACCGTCGGCATTACCGGCCAGTTATATGGTGAAGTGGATTTTTGTATCATCAAGGCCAGCGTGGAAGTGCTGGCCTATGCCCGTGTAATGCTGATCATCCAGTCCTACGAGCCCATTGCCATTGCCCTTGATATCGGGGTGGAGGCCCATGTAAAGGTCAAGGTGCTGTTTGTCACCATTCACCTGTCCTTTGAGCTAACCCTCCACGAACAATTCACCATCGGTGAAAGGCATACCCCGCCCTGGCATGTTATCGAAGGCGCCACACCGGCGGCCTCCGGGAAAAAACTCCGCCTGCAGCGCTCCCGCGCCCGTGGCCTCAGCCGTTTAAACCGCATGCTCCCCGCATTCCCCCTTGATAAAATAATGTCGGAGCCGCGGCTTGACTGGCAGGCGGTCACCCGGCTGAAAAACGCCGATGATCAGGACAGTTTCAACGTGGACCTGGAATTCTGTGTACTGTACACTGTTTCGGATACCAAATCCCTGGTTGGTGATAATGGACAGCCCGCCCCGGTAAAGGTGGCAGCACTGCCTTTGCTCTTTGTGCCCAACGCTATCCCGCCGGGGGTTTCGGACCGGAAAGCACTAAAAGCGGCGGACGCTGCAGAGTCCCCTTTTTCCATGTTGGCGCACGGCATGCTGGAAAGGGCTCTGGCGGCCCGCATGGCCGTTACCCAAAGCATATACATCAGCCTATACGATTTGCAGGTCATAGCCACCCACCTGCTGGCCGGAATGGCCGACGAGGATTTTACCTATGCCGGCCTGTCGGACTATTTCAAAAACCATATGACCTTCCGCCTGCGTCTGCCGGAAAAGCCACCGGCAGGAACAGAAGCTCCCTCGGGCACCATTTTCCCGATGATCCCCGATTTAAAGCTTGAAAGCCAGGATGGCCTGGTCGGCGTACACTACCTGGACGACGCACGGCTTCTGGCCAGCCCCGTCTATGAAGAAAAACTCAGTGCATATTTTGAATCCTTCAACGTCCGCTACCAGAACCAGGCGGAAAAAATAGGCGACCACAACCCCGCCGGTCTGAAATCCAAAAACGCCGCTCCCGCCGGAGAAACCACCTCGGCCTTCATTTTCAGGGATTATTTCCTGATGATTACCCGGAGCGTCATTCAGGCCGCCATGGATTATCTCCAGAACTATATCTACCAAACCCCTGGGGACAGAGCCGTATCACTGTTTTCCATAGCACAGGAAACAGCATCCCAAAGCGGCCAGCCCGGCCTGGAAAACCCGACGCCCTATACCATTGCTCTGGCCAACCAGGACCGGGCGGACTTGCTGGACACCGCGTGCGCTCCCACACTTAGCCTTGTGCTCTATCAAACCAGGAACGGGGATACGGTAAAAAGCATCGCAGATAAATTCGGGATAACTCCCGAAGCTTTGACCGGCCTTACCGGCAGCAGCGGAACCCTGCTGAACGCCGGACATCCGGGGATGCTGAAGCCCGGCGGGCTAATCAGCGTGGGCAGCCTGCAGTATACGGTGGAAATAGACGGGGAGCCACTGGACTACGTCGCGGCCTTGTTTTACATAACCGAAGAAAGCCTGATCCGGGCCAACCCCGGAATAGACCGCCAGCCCCTGCAAAAGGGGCAGGTTCTGTCCATCCCCGGCGCCAAATATCAGATCCGCGAGGCAGATACCTTCCAGTCGGTGGCGGACGCCTTCCACCTCACCCTGCCGGACCTGACCGGATTTAGCCAGGAGGATGAGGGCATACTGGCGGAGCTTTCGGTGTGGAACATTCCACCCTTTACCGTCACCATCCGGGAAGGAGACAGCCTCCGCTCCCTGGCTGAAAGATACAACCTAAATCTGGAAGAATTGCTGGATGACGGCCTGAGCCGGCAGGAAGACCTCTTTTTAAGAAATACCGGCCTGCTGGTGCCCCAAAGGCCGGACATGGAAGGGAGCCAGCTGGTGGCGGAGGTTATGAAAAAAACCGCGGTCAACGACATAGCCGCCTCTCTTTCCCGCTTCCTGCTCAACGGGCTTCGCATCCCCATGCCGGCGGATGAGCCTGACTTCAGGAAACTGTTTTCACTGTACAACCTCCTGGGACAGCAGATTGATGCGCCCGAAACAAGCACGACGGAATATTCCCTGACCCTGTCCAACCCGGACGGTGTTTCATGGATTTTACCTGCCAGCACTAAATATATATTCGACGGGGATGATTACGACGCCATCGCCAGGTGCCGGCAGCCCTTTACCCCGGAATTCACGCCACCTGCGCCTGTCGCCTCATTCGCCTACCAGCCCGGCCGCTATGCCTTAAGCCAGGCGGTCCACTGGCAGAACCCCGCCGCCGGAGAATTGGCGGGAGAGGGGGACGGCGGCCTAAGTACCGCCGGCGAGCCGGTAATATACCCATTTCCCTCCGCGCTGCTGGCCGGGATCCTGGATTTGAGCCCCAGAGTCCCCGGGCAGGACGGCTTTAAATATGACCTGGTCATCGGCATTCAGGAGTCTCCCGGCGTACCGCTGAAGGTTCAGCCGGTGGAAAGCTACTGCTGGGCCACCGTAATGGATTTCAAGATCCACCGGGTCTACCGGCCTGTTAACACCCTGGAAGCGATAAACAACAGCTACCAACTGCTTGGAACCGATGAACAGGGTCGAAAAACATTGCAAAGCATTTGGGAATATATGTTGAGCGGCCCGGGGAAAGAAGACCGGGCCGGCTTGTACATACTTTATTCCGCCGACCCGTCCCAGCCCAATAACCAGGGCTGTCTGTCCGGACTGCTCCAGGATAATGCCACCTTCCTGCTGAAAACCAACCTCTCCACCACCAGCCATTCCTCTCCCGAACTGAAGGCTGGACACTATGGCCCGGATACCATGGATGGAGCCCCGCTGCAGGAATACTATGCCAGTACCGGTGACCCGCAAAACTTCCTCAAGCTCCTCTGGGAATGCAGTGTTGTCAACACCGGCGGCTATTACCTGAACTACACCGAACAGGGGGGCGGCCCCCTGCCCGGCACCATATTCAACGAAGCCGGAGAAGCATCGCTGAAACTGCTGGTCTTATTCGACAGCCTGAAGCACCTTCCCGGCCCGGCGCCGCATCCGGACATGCTCAGGTTTTGCAATTGCGCGGTTATTTGTCAAAACCTGGACACCTCCACCGCCCAGCTATACGTGGAGGCTTCCAGCTACGCCATCAAAAACCCTGACGACAGCCAACCGGCCACCCTGCAAAACACCGCGCTGGCTATGGGCTTTGACTCCACCCTGGCTATGGCGGAAGTAAACCGGGAGGTCAAGCTGATCCTGAAAACCGGCGCGACAATAACGGTCAACGCCGCTTCCTATGTGATCAAGCAGGGGGATACCCTGGATAGTGTGGCCGAGGTATTGACCGGCGGCAGCCTGGATGCGCTGGTGGACACAATCAAGGACACGGCGGGGCTGTTAACCCTCAATGCGCTTTTGCAGTACCAGCCCGGCCAGCTGCAACTGGTTAATACCATTCCCACAGGCTCATTAGGGTTTGAATTAGACCGCACAAACCCCGACCCGGATGATACGCCCTACGGCCAAATGACGGCAAGCCAGCAGATGAACCTGCTCTTTCACCTGCTGGGCTATCAAATACAGGACACAGATTATTTCAGCACCGTGAACAAAGAAGGTTCGGAAGGCCTTCCGGCAGGTCCCGCCAATGCCCAGGGAGCCGGACAGCAGGACAAGACCCTGTGGAATTATAAAAACAGCCTCCAGGCTTCCAACTTTGCCAGAGCCGAATACAACTACGCGCCTGCGGTGCCCGGCCTGCCGCTGCCCCAGGACAACTCTTACGCGGGACTGGCAGAAGGCTCAAACATGACGTTGTCCCTATACTTCCAGGATGTATTCGGCAACCGGCCTGACGCTGCCCCGGCTTCCCGGGTAACTCTGCCCTTTGCCTACAGCGACAGCGTTATCTCGGTTTCCATGTGGCCGGGAATCGCGGTCAGCTACAGTGTTCAAAAAAGCAGCCCGCCTGAATTCAGGCTTTGCCTGCAAGCCGCCGTAAGCCTTGCCAACTACCTGAGCGGCCCCGGCCGTTCCCTGACAGCCAGCGCCAAAAGCGTGCTGACCGACAGGGAAAAGCTGACACAGGCTTACTACCAGTTGATTCAGCCCGACCTGCAGGTAAGCGTCTCCGCCAGCCTGGATCAGCCGGCGGAGAATACACCGCCTGAAATCCACTATATATGGAAATCCCGGTGGTTCCAGTTGCTGTCCGCCCAGTTGATATTCCTTAATGCCCTGGCGGAGCTGGAAAGCGTAAAAATACAGGCCGCCGCGGGAAATACCCTGTCCGGCCTGTGCACGCCATACCTGGTCAGTCCGGGGGCCCTTGCGGAAAACAACGGGGCTCTGCCTGCCGACACGCTGTTTGATATATCCGAAACCAATCCCCTGGTGCTTCCTCAAAAAGAAGTGGTCCGCCAGGGCGACACTCTTATAACCATATCGGAACGCCGGGGAGGAACTCCCGGCCCGGTGGCGCTGGCAATCCAAAACAGCCAGGCGCCCTTGCCTCCGGGAACGGTGATAAAAACTCCGCAGCGTCAAGTGCCTGCCTCTGCCCAGGAGCCAACCGGCGACCGCTCACTGGCGGACCTGTGGCGGGATTTCAACCTGTGGCCCCTGGGTTTGGCTACCGAGAACAGTGACAGGGCTGATCTATTGAGGCAGGGCGCTGTGGTTTCGCTACAGGGGCTTTCCCTGCAGGTACCGGCGGAAGCCAGCTTTAATCAGCTGGTGGAACAGTTCATGAACTACACGGTGAGCGTAGATACCTCCCTGGCCCAGGTGGCTGAGAATTATTCCATGCCCCTGTCATCCCTTGCGGACGCCATCCGCTCACAGGCGGGAATATGGCGGGAGGGCGCGGTTTTCACCTATGGAGGCCATTCCCGGACTGCTGCTTTAAATGACAGCCTTTACGATCTGGCAGAAGCATTCTCAATGGACGGGCTGCCCGTTACGGTTGAAACTCTGGCTCAGTCCAACAAGGACAATGCCACCCTGCTTAAAACCGGCGCCATACTGAGCACGGGCCTGTTTTCCATCCAGTTAAGCGATCTGGTGCAGGCCAACCTGGAGGTGAAGGGCCTGTTTGTGCCCGGCGCGGTTTTCCGGGTGTCCAACTATGTTACCGGTAAACTGGATACACTGGCGGGGCTGGAGTCGGACCCGGGCTTTAAAGCAGAGGATATTGCCGCGCTCAACCAGTATTTGCCCAATCTCTTCGGTGCCGGGACGCCCCTTTTCATTTCAATGGCAAATTATATTCCGGCCCCGGGAGAAACACTTTCCCACCTGGTGGCGGCAAGGAACGTCACCTTTGAGGAATTGGGCCTGGCCAACGGCAGTCACCCGCTGAAGGCCCAGGACAGGGAAAACCTGGAGGTTCCTGGACGGCAAAACCTGCCCGACGGCCGGGAGCTTATGGTTCCCTGCGTCACGGCGGTCAACCCGGATACCGGCCTTACTGAAAGCTTAAGCGACATAGCGGCACGTTTCAACAACGGCCTGGATTCCCTTGGCCTGGCCAGGATAAACTGGCACATGCCCTATCTCTTCAGTCCGGGACAGCAGGTGATAGCGGGGGGCAAAACCCTTACCATCCTGGAAACTGATAATTTCAACCAGCTTATCCATAGGTTTTTAGAGCTGGGAGTTCCCCTTACAGACCAGGACCTGGTCAATGCACTGGACAAGCCGGGAATTCTTGCCCCGGGCGCCCTTTTCTCGGCAACATGTCCCAGTATTTCCGTTATTAAGCCCTCGGGTCAGGCTTTGCTCTTTCACGTAAAAACTTCGTATTTGCTGCTGGTCAACCGTACCCGGCCCGGCTTGCTAATACCGGGCACCAGGGTTTCACTCAAACTGCCCCAAACCGGAGAAATGGTTTCACTGGATACCAGAGACTCGGAAACACTCAATACACTTCTGACAAACTTCCAGGGCACCTACGGTCCGGACATTGGGTGGGACGATTTGGCTTCGGCTGTTGAAAACCTGGATATTCTCATACCCGGCGCCGCCTTTATTCTGCCGCCGTCAGCCTGCGTCCTGGAATGCTCACTGGAAGCGAACCTGCCCGGGGTATTGTTCCCCGTGGACGTAACCCTGGCCATGGAGAGGGTGCAGTATGAAATAACCGGGGCAGTGCTGGGCGTATTGCAGGCAGCCGGTGTCCCTCAGCAGGTAATCGAAATACTTGACACTTTAAAAGACCAGCAGTTCATCAGCGGAGACAGTTTCAGGGCCAAGCTCAGGGAAAGTCTGGCCGATGCATACAGCCTGCTGCCCCTGGACCTGACCCTGAGAATCTCGGCTTCACCGTCCACACTGGTAAGTGCGGCGCTTGAAGACACTGTGCCTGTTCAGAAAGCATTGACAACACTCTCTCCCTACATGCCTGAAGGAACGGACACATCGGATGCCATGAGCCTGACGCAGTTTGCTATTGACTTTGAAGATGCCTTTAATGATGGCGAAAACTTCCTGAAGCTGGCAGTGGGCCTGGGACGTGAGCCCAACGGAGTTGGAGAAAAAGCCAAAAAGCTGTGGGCGGTCTCTTTCGGCCAAAACGGTTTTGAGTTTTCAATCAAAAATGAGCAGGTATCCTACTTCGCTATGCGGCCCCTGTCCAACGTTCTAATCAGCCGGGATGCCCGGATGAGTACCTATCAGAGGGGTCAGGGTTTGACCAGCGCCCCGGCCATGCACTTTGCGAATGTGGAGCTTGACCTCTGGGCGCGGCAGTTCCTGGAAAGCGTTGATTTATTCCTTTCCGGCCCCTACTCGGTGCCTGCGGCCCGGTACAATCCCGGCGCGGTTGCCAGGCTCCTTGACTGCAAGGAAGAACTTTCGGAGGCCATTTCGTTTTACCTGATAAACCTGCTTGAAT
This sequence comes from Peptococcaceae bacterium BICA1-7, assembly GCA_000802095.1. GTDB lineage: Bacteria > Bacillota > Desulfotomaculia > Desulfotomaculales > Desulfocucumaceae > BRHc4a. The sequence continues at coordinate 268,041 of JUEB01000009.1, forward strand.
CTCCCGGCTATGCCGGAGACATAAATAAAGCCCGGGATGAATTTATGGACAGGCTTAAAATAAGGCTGGCGGACGCTTACTCCGTGGAAACCATCCTGCAGTTCCCTGTGGATGTGCCTCACAGCAGCTTTACAGATGTCCGCACCGCACCAAGGCTTTCAGGCAAGCCCGTAAATATAGGGTTTGTAACCGGTGCTACAGAAGATATTGAAACCATGGCCCAAAAGCTTAATGTGAGCCAGCAATTCCTGCTGGACACCATTTCCACTATGCCGGGCATTTTAAACTTCTCCGCTGACGGCCAGGTGGTCCGTGTACAATACACCCCTCCCCCGGGAACGCCGCAAACCGTGGAACTTCTCCCGGGCATGACCTTGAAATCACTGGCTGAAACAACCCTGGGGCTGGAGAATGTGTACGACTTAATCGGCAGACTGACCGTCATTGAAGGGGATTCTCTGTTTGCTCCCCATATCACCGTCAACATTACCGGCGTTAAAGGAACGGTGGGCGATACCGGCCAGCCGATGCCGGGAGTCCCGGCCAGGAGCTTCCAGGCTGCGGCCGGATACTTCGACCTTCCCGTTTCCGACCTTGGCCGGGCAATACAAAACATCCCCGGCATTTTTGCCGTCGCTTCCTTAAGCTACAACGGCCGGGAAACGGCAGTGACCCCGGTGGACACCCTGGGAACCGTCTCCGCACGGCTCGACTCCACTCCCGAAACACTGGCCCAGTATTATGCTGTGGAGCCCGGCCTTTTAACCCAGGGTATTTCCGTATACAGCCTGCAGGTACTGCCCCAATACGATATCTCCACTGCCAAAGTCCCTCTATCTGAGCCAGGCTCCCACCTTACCTTCTTTGTAGACGTGAAATCCGGATGGTGGGCCAAAAAAATGTTTTTCAACCTGGAGTACGCCATCAATGAAATTGAGTTTGATATATCCAATGTTCAAAATATAGAAGACTACCAGGCTTCCTCCTGGTTAAGCTTTGTCATTCCCCTCGGCAGCGAAGACACCCGGCTGAAGGTCAAGTCAGGCCTCGGACAGCAGGAGGTTCCTTTGCTTATGCGGGCCTACCCGCCGTCTCCGGTGCTCATGAGCCAGGAAGGTGAGGGAAAACAGGTGGAAGCTGTCTGGCCGGACCAAAATCCTCCACTGGATGATTTAAAGAGCTGGGAATTCGAATACAGCTTTGAATACCGCATGGCAGCCCAGGATGAAATTTCCACCTTTGTCACCTTCAATGACGTCATCCACGGATCAGACTATGCCCCCATGGCGGGAGACGGCGCCGACCCTCCCCTGGACCTATTTGAGGCACTGGCCCAGTTTGCCTTCAATTATCCGCAATTACGGGATGACCTTGAACTACTGCCATTGACCTCCGGCGGGTCAGCGCCGTCCCAGGTGGCAGGCACGGCCATCGAAACCTTTGTGCAGCTTGCCGAATCGGTAGCCCAGGCCTGGTCCGCACCTGACGGCAGGCTTACTGGCGATACTGGAATCATTGCTGAAACCCACGAATATATATTGACCACCACCCATGACCAATCACCCGGGCACTGCCTGAAAACCTTGATCTTTCATTCCGGGACAGCCAGCGAAAGCCTCTGGCCAAGCCATGTATGGGTATGGGACGATAATGACGGAAAGTGGTTGTCCCTGGAGCCAAAAGCTATAGAACCAGACAGCCGGGAAGCTGTTTTTGAATTCCCTGCCGGCATCACGCCGGAGAGATCTATCTGTTACAAAGCAGGGTTTAGCGGGCTTAACGTGATCAGGTACCAGAGCGGGGGAGCCGGACTGTCCATTTTCCGTAACCGCTACCTGGTAAGCAGCGGAGTAACCGCCGGGCCTTTCGTGTATACTACACCCTCGGTCAGGTTTCCCAACATGTTCACTCCATGGATTGTCCGCCCGGAAGAGTATCATCTAAGCGCAGGCACAGCCCAGTATTCCGGTAACTTCTTCGACAGTCTGCTCTCCGGACTCAGCAGCTTTTTTATAAAGCTGTTCGACCCGGAGAACCCGGCCTGGAATGACACAAGCACCCGTCAGATCGACCTGGCCGCAGGTTACTCCTTCGCGCTGTCTTTGGACCAGGCAGAAATGGTGGATATAAGAACCGTTACTCCGGTCCTGCTGGTGACGGTATATCCGTTCAAGATCAAGGAGGATTACAAAACAGATGAAGGCAGCTTCGTTTACAACCTGGCAACAGCAATCAGCCGCTGGAAAGATCAAAACCTCAGCTTCCAGCCTTCGAACCCGGGATTTTTCCTGTTTGATCTCAAAATATACGAATATAAAACCGACGGACAGCCCCGCCCGGTACTGGAGCTTTCCAATCTCCAGTACCAGTTTTCAAATTTCTTGAATAAAAATGATGAATAAATCCGGGGTAAAATAAGGGAAAAAATAACTGTCTACTTAGGGACGCCCACCTGGTGATACTTTTTCTTTAATGCGAAAACTCCCTCAGGAAATGAGAGGGAGTTTTCTCTTTGTACTTCATACAGGTACATTTTCAGAAAGATTCGCCCGATGATGTATAGCTTAAGCCCTTATTAATATTCCCTCACCAGCTTATACAGAGTGGTCCTCTGGGCCGGCCTGAAGCCGGCGTCCCTGATGGACCTGACTATCTCTTCCAGGGGCACCCGGTAGGTTACCCCGGCGGCCCGCACCACATTTTCCTCCAGCATGGTGCTGCCGAAGTCATTGGCCCCGAAGGAAAGCCCCACCTGGGCCATTTTGGCTCCCTGGGTAACCCAGGAGGCCTGTATGTTTTTCACATTGTCCAGCATTATTCTAGACACCGCCAGTGTCTTCAGGTACTCCACGCCGGTGGAGGCCCTGCCTCCCAGGCTGGTGTTGCCCGGCTGAAAGCTCCAGGGGATGAAGGCGGTAAACCCCCCGGTCTGATCCTGTAGGTCCCTCACCCTGATCATATGGAGAATTCTCTCCTCCACTGTCTCCACATGTCCGAACATCATGGTGGCGGTGGTGCTCATACCCTGCCGGTGCGCCTCCAGCATTACCTCCATCCACTTCTCCCAGGTTACCTTGTTGGGGCTGACCAGCCCCCTGACCCTGTCCACCAGTATCTCGGCGCCGCCCCCCGGAAGTGAGTCCAGCCCGGACTCCCGGAGCCTCTTGATCACCTCACCCACCGGAAGCCCCGACATATCTGCCATATGGGCCACCTCCGGCGGTGAAAAGGAGTGGATGTGTATATTGTAGCGCTCCTTTATCGATCTGAGCATTTCCAGGTAGTAGTCCAGCCCCAGCCCCGGATGCATCCCGCCCTGTATCATCACCGCGGTGCCGCCGGCCTCAAGGGTCTCCTCAATCTTCTTATACAGAGCAGCTTCAGAAATGACATAGGCCTCGGGATGGTCTTCCTCCCGGCAAAAGGCGCAGAATTTGCACTTGCTCACGCACACATTGGTATAATTTATATTGCGGTCTATTATAAAGGTCACTATTTTTTCCGGGTGCATGCGCCGCCTGATCAGGTTGGCCGCCTGGCCCAGCTGCAGAAGGTCGCACTCTCTGTATATCAGCCCGCCCTCTTCCAGGCTGAGCCGCCGGCCGGACACCGCGCTATCCAGAAGATCTCCGGCCTCAGTCATTTTTTTCACCCCATACTTTGAGCTTTGCCCTTTCCTCTATTATCCCGCTTTTATAGGCATAATCATAAAAAAGTGACAGCGCTTTCCTGTAATTCCTGTTGAAGCCATGCCTTATGGTTTTAAAATAGTCCTCCAGCACTGCCTGGGGAAGGTCTGTTTTCAGGCGGGCCTTTTTAATAATGGCCTTTCTGTGCGCCTTGCCCAGCTCTCTGGAGTCCACTAAAAGCCTTGAGATCTCTTCAATTTTGGCGGGATTTTCCCGGGCAAAATCTTTATTAACCACCCAGACGGCGTACACCATCATCTGTCCTGTGAACTGCTTCCACGCATCTCCCAGATCCGTGATAACCAGCCCTGACCCGTCCCCGCCAATCTGGTTGCGGGCCTTCATGGCATCATCCCCGATCAGCAGAGCCCCGTCGGCCCCGGCCAGCATTTTACTTAGATCGGGGCCTTGCGGAACCAGCTCGGCCTCCACGTGAAAGTAGTGCTCCAGAAGTATTCTTAACAACACCACCGATGTGGCCGAAGAAGTGGTGACTGCTATGCTTTTACCCTCCATTTCGGTTACAGAAAACTTGCTGAAAAGCAGTATGCTGTCCACCCTGCCGTTGGCGCTGATGGATATGTCCGGAAGAATCAGGCAGCTCTCTCTGTTCCTTGCATATTCAATTGACGATATAGGAGTGGCATCGAGATCTCCTTCCAAAAACATGCGGTTAAGCATGGTGGGCGGCCCCTTTACCAGTCTCCCGTCAAACTCCAAAAGTCCTTCCTCAAGGGCATGGTATACCGGCAGGCAATTAAGATAATCCACCTGTCCCAATCTAATACCCACCTATTACCCCTCCCTGATAATATTATAAAGGGTGTCCCTTTCCACCGGAACTCTCCCGGCGGCCCTGATCATTCTTACCAGTTCATCCCGGGGCAGCCTCTGGTCGGTCTCAGCCCCGGCATCATGCACAATTTTTTCCTCCTCCACCGTCCCGTCAAGGTCGTTAACCCCGAAGGACAGGGAAACCTGGGCTATTTTAGGCCCTATCATAATCCAAAAGGCCTTTATGTGGTCAAAATTATCAAGCATCAGCCTGGCCAGAGCCAGCATTTTAAGGTCATCATATCCTGTGGAAGGGGAACTTCCCTGGTCCAGCTGGGTGTTTTTGGGGTGGAAGGCCAGGGGTATGAAGGCAAGGAATCCCCCGGTCCGGTCCTGCAGCTCCCTCAGCCTGATGAAGTGGTCTATCCTTTCCTCAGGGGTCTCCACGTGCCCGTAAAGAATGGTGGCATTAGTGCGCATGCCCAGGCCATGAGCTGCCCCGTGTACCTCAAGCCATCTGTCGCCGCTAATTTTTTTGGGGCAGATCAGCTCCCTCACCCTGGGAGAAAAAACCTCCGCCCCTCCCCCGGGCAGCGAGTCCAGCCCGGCCTCCTGAAGCACGGCCAAAACCTGTTCCACGGTCATGCTGTTAACCCTGGCCAGATAATCTATTTCCACGGCGGTGAAAGACTGTATGATTACCCCGGGCAGTGCCCGGCGAACCCTTTTGAGCATTTCCACGTAATAGTCAAGGGGCAGCTTTTCATTTAGCCCTCCCACGATGTGTATCTCGGTTATGCCCCGTCCCCTGTAGTCAAGGGCTTTGGCTTCTATCTCATCCAGGGTAAGGGTATAGGCCCCCGTGTCAGCCTCATCCCTCCCGAAGGCGCAGAATTTGCACCTGTTCACACATATGTTGGTATGGTTAATATGCCTGTTCAGAATATAATATACCCTATCACCATGCTTCCTCCGCCTTACGGTATCAGCCAGCCTTCCCACGGCCAGCAGGTCGTCCGACTTTAAAAGCCTGAGCCCTTCTTCACTGCCCAGCCTTTCGCCCGCCTCAACCTTGGCGGCTATGTCCTCCAGGCCGCTGTTCTTATAAAAATCTATCACCCGGCGCGCCCTCCTTCCACCACTTGCCTCAATGGAATGCCTATACATTCTGAATTCTGGCTCCTGTATTCCGACCTGTAATAAATGCTTTTTAGTTATTTTTACAAAAGTATATCCGCCAGGGTAAATATAAAAGTTGATATACTAAGCCCCGCATTGAGGTTAAAAAAGGCCATCCCGGATCTGGAAAGATCCTCCGGGCTGATCACCCGGTGCTGGTAAAAAAGAAGAGCAGCAGCCAGGAACATCCCGGTATAGTACAGCATTCCAAGCTGAACAGCCAGCCCCACCCCTACAAAAAGTCCTATGGCTGCCGTATGGAAGGCCGAGGAAATCATAAGCCCCGGTCTTATCCCAAACCGGGCGGGTATGGAGTGCACACCCTCAGACCGGTCAAAATCAAAGTCATCACAGGCGTAAATTATATCAAAACCGGCCACCCAGAACATAACACCGGCGGCCAGCATTAGAGGCGCCAGGTCAAAACTGCCTGCTATGGCCACCCACGCCCCTAGGGGCGCCAGGCCCAGGGCCAGGCCCAGTACCAGATGGCAGAGCCAGGTAAAGCGCTTGGTATAGGGATATATAAAAAGCACTGCCAGGGCCACCGGGAAAAGCTTGAAGGCCAGCGGGCTCAGGTTATAGGCTGAAACCAGCAGCAGCCCCAGGGATACCAGGGCATAGCCCCACACCTCCACCACCGAGAGCATCCCCCTGGGAATAGCCCTGCCTGCGGTGCGCGGATTTCTGGCGTCAATGTGCCGGTCAATAATCCTGTTCAGTGACATGGCCGCAGTGCGGGCCCCCGCCATGGCCAGGGTAATCCAGCCCAGGTCGTGGGCCGAGGGGACTTTTTGGGCCACCAGCAGCGCACCTATATAGGCAAAGGGCAGAGCAAAAAGAGTATGCTCTATCTTGATCATTTCAAAGAATATTTTAAGCTTTTTAAATACCATAGGTCCCCCACTTTTTATCCACCAGCTGCCTTATTTCAGGGGTCATAACAATATCTTCCGGCCACTCACGGTGGTGACCCTCACCTGGCCCCTTCCTGGTGGCGTCAATGCCCATTTTGCCCCCGTAGTAGGGCATGGGGGAAGAGTGGTCCAGTGCGTCCAGAGGCCCCTCCATTATAACTACATCCCTCCGGGCATCAATGTTGTTAAAGGCCCTCCAGGCCACCTCCGAGAGGTTCTGGGCGTCTACATCATGATCCACCACCACCAGGAGCTTGGAAAGCATCATCAGCCCCATGCCCCACAGGGCGCTCATAACTTTTCTGGCGTGCCCCGGGTAGCTCTTTTTTATGGATACTATGACGCAGTTGTGAAAAACACCCTCCGGTGGCATGTTCATATCCTTTATCTCTGGCAGAATCATACGGATAAGGGGCAGGAATATCCTCTCTGTAGCTTTGCCCAGATAGGCGTCCTCCATGGGAGGCCGGCCCACTATGGTGGCCGGATACAGGGGAGCCTTCCTCCTGGTCACACAGGTAAGATGAAATACAGGATAGTCATCGGCCAGTGAATAATAGCCGGTGTGGTCCCCGAAGGGCCCCTCCAGCCTTTTCTCCATGGGATCCACGTAGCCCTCCAGTATAATTTCCGACTGGGCGGGAACCTCCAGATCAACGGTCTCGCAGCGCACCATCTCCACCGGCTCCTTGCGCAAAAAGCCCGCAAAAAGTATTTCATCGATGTCATGGGGCAGGGGTGCGGTGGCCGAGTATATCACCGCCGGGTCTGCCCCCAGGGCAACCGCCACCGGCAGCCTGCGCTCCCCGGGCGAAAGCCTTCTCAGGTGCTCGGCTCCATCTTTATGGATATGCCAGTGCATGCCTGCAGTCTGGCCGTCAAAAATCTGCATTCTGTACATGCCCACGTTTCTGCGCCCGCTTTCGGGGTCCCTGGTAAAAACAAGGGGCAGGGTGATGAATGGGCCTCCATCATCAGGCCAGCACTTCAGCACCGGAATATCCTCCATGGTGGGTCTGTCCTTAATAATAACCTCCTTGCAGGGTCCTGTCTTCACTGTCTTGGGCAGAAAGGAAGAGATCTGGGCCAGCTTGGGCAATGCCTTCAGCTTGTCCATAAAGGACGACGGAAGCTCCGGAGGCTGTATAAAGCTCATTATTTCGCGGCCTATGTCGTCGAGATTGTTCACTCCCAGGGCCATGCCCATCCTCTCCATAGAGCCGAAGGCATTGGTCAGCACCGGCATGCTATAGCCCCGGACGTTCTCAAAAAGAAGGGCGGGACCTCCTTTTTTACACACCCTGTCGGTTATTTCTGTTATTTCCAGATTGGCGTCAACCTCTGTTTTTATCCTTTTGAGCAGTCCTTTTTTCTCAAGGTCGGTTACAAACCCGCGCAGATCTCTGTAGGCCATATTCACACCTCATTCTACGAGGCAGCCTGAAAAGCCCTCGGCATCGGGGAACCCTTCAAACTGCCTCTTATATATAAATTTCTTTTTTATTTTTTGGTACCAACACCCGTGTGCCGTAACTACCCCCGGTCAGCTTACAGAGACTCAAGGAGGCCCGGCCTCTCGAACATTAATTTTATTCCCGACTGGTGCGGGAAGGCTTTGGTGCACTTCTTAAGGCGAATCCAATAATGGCGCAGTCGAAATAGTCATTGCCCTGCACCAGTCTTATTATGCCCTTAAAAGGTTTTTTCCGATATTTTCAACCACCCGGGTCAGCATATTTTCGCAAAAATCAAGTCCCACCATTTATGAAACATTAATATATTTCACCTATTTAGCTGTTAGCAGACCATTCTCCTGCTTTCCTTGGTCACCCCGCTGAGGTATACCACCAGGTCCCTCAGATCCTCTCTGTCTTTACTTGTCTTAAAACTCTCAAGTATGGAAAAGGCTTCCTTGAAAAAGGCGTCCGCCCGGTCACACATATCTGCCTTGGCCAGCCCCACAGCCATGCCCAGCGAGAACCCAAACCCGTACAGCTGCTCCTGGCTCTCCCTGTCGGCTCCGGCTACCTGTCCGCCCAGCTTACAGCACCCGGCCATCAGCTCCGCCATTTCAAGCCTTATTATTTCCCTCCTGGAAACAGTGGAAGCCATATCCCCGCCCTGACTCTTCAGTCTTATAACTCCCCCTTCATTAATCATGCAGATAATTTCCGAAAGGGGTCCAAGGTATTCTACAATGTCACCTTCGCAGAGAGTGGTGAAAAACCTGCCATATAGGTAGTCACCTACCAGAACAGGGTACTGGCAGCCATCTCCGGGCAGGCCGCCCTCACTGTCCGCCAGCTGATCATCCTCGTTAATTTCCCGGTGCAGCATCACGGCCAGATATATGAACTGAAATACCTGGGCCAGGGAAATAACCCTGCCGGTGACTCCACCATGCATTTTTGCCGCATACAGTACAAGGGCGGGACATAAATCAGTGCCCGTATATTTTTCCAGGTGCGAAAAATCTTTAAGGCTGCCGGCTTTTATTCTATAATGCCTGCTCATACTCTCCCTTACTCGCATTAGATCCCATTTTATCGGGCAATACACGTCATGCAAAAAACTCCCCCCTTTTATCCCCTAAAAAAATATATATTCGAGGCGGGAACATTTTTTCCTCCCCCAGGTCCAAATTTGCTCGTAAAAAGCAAAAAGCCCTGCTTCGTATAATACGAAAACAAGGCTTGCTAATAGCTGTCTAACCGGGTACTAATAAATATCCCCCCTATTGATTTACGGCAACCGGCGGAACTACCCCGGCAGGTATTATGCCCCTCTCGGTCTCCTTTGCCGCCATATGAGTGGCGCAGAAACATTCGGTAAGGTAGTTGCAGGCATCCCATGGGTCCACTTTTTCACCGCATGTAAACACGTCCACGGCCGCGTAGCCCAGCTCAGGCCACGTGTGAATGGCCAGGTGCGACTCGGAAATCACAACCACACCACTTACCCCTTGAGGACTGAATTTATGAAAAACAAATTCCCTGACCTCGGCGCCGGCTTCCAGTGCTGCGTTAACCATTATTGTCTCAACCTTTTTTATGTCATTCAGGATATCGAATTCGCATCCATAAATCTCAGCCAAAACATGGCGGCCCAAAGGTTTCATTACATTATCTTCCCCCTTTATTAATAACATATTGGAACCGGCAAACCCCTTTATTTTCAGGGGGGGGCCAATTCCAACCAAATTCAATTTTAGCATAATATCAAAGTTTGTCAACAAAATTTTGGTTTAACTGTCAAACCCTTTTTCATCACTATCTTACCAGGTTTGAAAGTTTACCGACTAAATCTATAACTACATCGACACAGTCCCCCCTCTCCATAGGACCTATTCCCGAAGGTGTGCCGGTAAGTATTACGTCCCCCGGCTCCAGTGTCATGACCCTGGAAATGAAGCTTACCAGCTCCCCGGTTTTGAATATCAGGTCCGCGGTATTTGATTCTTGCTTTAGCTCTCCGTTGAGATAAAGTTTTATATCCATTCTGTCCGGGTCAAGGCCAGTAATAATATACGGCCCCAGTGGAAGAAAGGTGTCAAAGGACTTGGCCCTGGTCCACTGTCCATCCCTGCCCTGCAGGTCCCTGGCTGTAACGTCGTTGGCGCAGGTAACCCCCAGCACATAGCGGGAGGCCTCCTCAACCTGCACATTTTTACAGCGGGATCCTATAACTATGGCCAGCTCGGCCTCGTAGTCAACCCTGGCGCTCATGGCAGGGTATTCGATGATGTCACCGGGGCCTATAACCGCACTGGGAGGCTTTATAAACAGTATGGGCTCCCCGGGCAGCTCCAGCTCCATCTCCCGGGCATGGCTCCTGTAATTAAGCCCCACGCAAACAGCTTTCCCGGGCTGGCAGGGGGCCAGCGCCTTAACCCTGTCCACCCTGTAGGGATTGCCCATAGGCTCCGGCCTTGTAAAAGGATTATTTACCTCATACACCCCTTCTTCTTCCACAATGCCGTAAAAAATTCTGTCACCGCTAAAAAATCTGCCTAACTTCAAGGTTCACTCCCCCTTCCCGAAAACTATTAGACCATATCCCCCTTTATTCCTTCCATATGGTCCAAAACAAGGTAAATAAGCACCGGAACCCCGAAAATCATGGTTGTGGCCGCTGCCACCACCCCGGAGTCATTAAATATAAAGGCCACTATGCTCCCGGCTATTACCCCCACCAGCCCCTTAAACAAAAAGGGTAGCTTCTCCCTTACCCCTTCCATTACCCCGGGAGGCCTGTAAAATAAAAGCGCCAGCATTCCCAGGCTGGACAGGAATATCCTGCTCCATATGGTGTATTTTATTAATTTCATGTTTATTTCGGACTTTCTGATTATTATATTGATCACCTCGTCAAGACCACCGGTCATCACCTGGGCAGCAGCCCTTCCTATGTGGGACTGGCACTGGACCGGCCTTGCCGAGTCATAAAGGGTCAGCCCCAGCACCACCGCCACCACCGTTGAGGCCACCGCCAGCACCGGGCGCCAGGTCAGGCTGATGCCGCAGATTAACAGAAAAGTTACCAGAAAGGCTGCAGAGGCCGCAATTGTCCCCCCCACATTGGTGCCCAGCTGAGGCGCGGCTATAACATACACAGTAAAGGCATATACCGCCCCGCTTAAGGCTATGAGAAAGCTCCTTCTCTTTTCCAGGTACTGAATAAGTGATGTGGTTCCCACCAGGGTTGCTCCAATCAGTACCCCCATATACTCATTGCCCAGCCCATAAAACCTTGCCCCCACCACAGGGTCATAGCTCATTATGGACACCTTCTGCAGGGGAGAACCGGCCATTATATCAGCTGTTATTACCAGAAAGGTGGCGCAGCTAACCAGTAAAAAGGAGTCACTGCCCCATTTTTGACTTATAAATATGAATATGCAGGTTAACAGCGCGGTAATTAAAACCAGCAGCAGCCCCTCCATCAAAATCCCTGCAGCCGGGAAAAGAGGCATCAGCAGGTAGGCCAGGGGAACTGACATGACGGCCAGGAATAAGGGCTGTAAATATTCTTTTCCTTTCTTTTTCATAAAGATTAATCCCAGCGCGACGATAAGAAGGATGAGCTGGAAGAAAACAAATCCCTTTTGCAGGTATGGCCTGGCCTCATATACCGACTCCAGCACCCGGTACATACCGGCGGCTGTTTCGACCCCGTATTCCCCGGGCACAACCCCGGCCGGCCGGCCGGTAAAAGCACCCGGAGATGAAAGACCCAGAAAATTTAGTGCCGTGGGTGCTATATCAACATTCATGATTACCCCCGGCCTCCTGGTGGTGGAGGAAACCAGCAATCCCCGGGAAATGTTGCCTCCGCACATTATAACCGGTGACATCCTGTCCTTTTTTTCACCATTATCACCGGGGGTTGGCGAGACCAGTATTAATAGATCTTTCTTCAAATCCAGACGTCCCATAAGGGCGCCGATGAATTCATCAGACCTCCGGATAGCCTCACCACGCCAGGAATTCCAGTGACCCCTGGCCATGTATTCCCTGGAGGCCTGAAGCCTTCCCAGATCCCCCAGGTCGACCGCCACCAGCCTTACCTCCGGCCCAAGCTTCTCATACTCCCTTAAAATTCCTCCGTAGTGGGTGCTATGCCCCCCGGTGAACTCCCTGTCCGGTCTGATCACCTCATTCCCCACAGACCCCGCGTCCACTATCCCCTCACTGTCCATGACTATTGACAGGATCTGTCTTTGGGGACCATGGGTGTCATCAGAATTACCCAGGGCGGCGGTTCGCCAGCCGGACTCATGCAGTATTTCCCCCAGGGAGCCGGGAACCACCGGGTAGCTCAGCCCCTCATTCATCAGCCTCATCCTGGCGATATCAAGGTACACCAGTGTTCCTGCAGGAGGTGACAGTCCGGTTCTGCGAAAAAACTCATCCGCTGCGGTGCCGTTGCCCAGTTGATCAGAGGACGCCATTCCCTGGGACGGCGCATTCGAAGCGGCCACTGCGTGGGCCCCTGCGCCAATGGTGGCATGGGTGTTCTCCGGTGTCACACCCCTCCCGGTGTTTACATTCATCAATGCTATGGCGCCCCTTTCGGCCATGGCGGAAATATTGGGGGGCAGTCCCTCCTCCAGATCTTTAATCTGCAAAAAGTCCATGGTCACAATCACAACCCTGCCCGGAGAGCCCTCTGCCCCAATGGTAAAGCTCTCTCCCGCCGGGAAGGCGGGCAGAGCCCCTGTCAGCGCCGGCGCCATACCGGAGGCCCTTAGCATAAAGGCCAGCCCCGCCAGAATTATAGTTAAAGCCGCAATAGCCCAAATAGTCCTGCTGATTAAAGTTCCCCCCTGCGTCAAATATTTTTACTGCCGGAGGCCAGCCTATAATAAATGGTGTCAGTATCCCCGGCCATTTTCCTGGCACTGAAGTTTTTAATCACCCGATCCCTGGCCTGACCGCCCATCCTCCGTGATATTTCCTCATCGCCGGCAAAAAACCCGATGGCCCGGGCCAGGCCCTCAGCGTCCCCGGGATTAACCAGCAGGCCGCTGACCCCATCCTCTATCACTTCGGGTATGCCCCCCACCCTGGTGGAAATTACCGGGCGGCCTGACGCCATGGCCTCCAGAATAGTCAGAGGAAGCCCCTCGCTGACCGAGGGCAGAACAAAAATGTCAAAGCAGGGCATAAGCCTGTGTACGTCCATCCTCTGGCCGGTGAAAAAGACCCTTCCCGACAGGTTAAGGTCTCTGACCTCTTTTTCCAGTTCCCCCCGGAGAGGACCGTCTCCCACCAGCACAAAGTTCAGATCCTCTCCCCGGGCAGTAAGACGGGAGGCTGCTCCCAGCAAATATTTCAGCCCCTTCTGCGGAGCCAGCCTGGCTACGGTCCCCACCACTTTTCTGCCGGCGGGTGCTCCGGTCACCCTTTCCAGGTACTCCCTGTCCGGCCTGGCACAGAAAACCTCCGGCACTATGCCGTTATATACAGTAACCACCCTTTCGGGCCTGACCCCTTCCCTGTCGATCAATTCCCGGCGCAGCGCCTCGGAAACAGCTATTATTCTGGTGGTATAACCGGCTAAAAACCTTTCCGAGGCAGCAAACAGGCTTACTTTCCATCCCGGCAGATGTTGGTGGAATATTGAATTATGTGCAGTCATCACCACCGCCGGCACGCCCGCCAGCAGTGCAGCCGGGCGACCCACCAGACCGGCCTTGGAGCCGTGAGCATGAACAATATCGGCCCGATAGCCCCTGAAAAAAGTGATCAGTTTTTTAACAGCCGCAAGATCTCCTGCCGGAGAAATATCTCCTCCCAGGGACAGGGGAAAGGTCTTCACCCTTTTGGAAAAGTGATCAGCCATGTCCTCCGGGCAGGCCACCATGTGCTCATACCTTTTCTGGTCTGACTCCCCCACCAGGGTGAGCAGATGATTTCTTATCCCCCCCTGTGAGGGCCTGATCACGTGCATTACCTTTATCCTGCCCATCCCTTGTCCTCCAGGTCCCATTAATTGTGACAGACAACAATATTATTTCCAGAATAATCCCGGGTAACCGTAAAAAAACAGCCTATTCTCTGTGATCTCTGTGTCCTCTGTGGCTAAAAGAGACCCGAGAAGTTTTCATTTCTGTAGTAGGATCAGTGAAGGCGCGGTTTGTACCGCGCCTTCCTGCTACTTATCTTTTTTTAGACTTAACTCTTCACTTTCACCCTTTTCCTCATGCCCCTTTACTTTCTGGCGGAAAAAATGCTCGGCTATTTCCAGAAGTCCCTGCTGGCTTGCATTGATGTTGATATCCTCAGGGTCTTTTGGTATCATCCCCATATCACCTCTTTATATCTCCTTTATGGCGCTGGTGGGGCAGCCTTCCATGGCCTCCTGAGACTGGTCCTCCTGTTCCGTCGGAATTTCATCTACAGTCACCTGGGCCTTATCATCTCCATTCCAGTCAAACACCTCGGGGCAGGCATCCACACAGGCCCCACAGCTGATGCATAAATCCTGATCCACTTCCATTTTCATTTCCGGCACCTCCATAAAAAAGGAATCTATAAGCTAATATAGTTATTCCTGCATGATTATATATTTATCCAGAAAAAGGACTTTTAAAAGCCTCACTTGACAAGTATTTTCCATTATTACATAATGGGCTGTATATTCTATATTGTCTGCTATAACTAAAGGGCTGCCAGTGCCCTTCGGGTGGTGAAATAAAATGCCGGGCAAGAGAAAGAATAAATCCAGCGGCCAGAAGGTTAAAAGTGTTCCCAGGTACTGGGTGAGCCTTTTATTCCTGGGGCCCGCAGTATTCTTTATCTATTATATACTTATCGGGGGAGGTTCAGGCACCCCCTCTCAGGACAGGGCATATATACCACCGCAGTACAGAGTGGCCGGGGAAGCGGTTTCTGTTGGACAGGACACGCTTACAGCAGCTCCGGGAGGAAACGTAATTTTCAGCCGGAAGCTGGTTATAGGCAACAATACAATAGTTCCCGAGGGTGGTAATGTTTTTGCGGTTATTCCACTGGCAGCCCCGGAGGGGTTTGAAGAGCCCGACAGCGTTAAATGGTACATTGCCGGGGGTGACGGCACAAAATATGATTTGCTTAAAACAGTAAAGAATAATCCTGCCGGAAGTGATCTAACTGAAGGCACTGAACCGGGCAGCCAGGTATTCTACCTGGTCTTCAAGGTCAGCAGGCAGGAGGAACTCTACCTGGTATATACCGCCCCCAACCCCCCGGCAGCCTGGAAACTGCCTCCAATTAAAATAGAGGAAAAAGGCGCCACACAGTAATGAAAATATAAGCTATTTATATAGTCTGAAGAATTACACCCCTGTATTTGTTTTCTTTCTTATTAACAGCCTTTTGATAAGGCTGGCTGCAATCAGTATGGTAAAAAACCACCAGCAGGCAATCAGAAGGGTATAAAGGAATTCTCCGGGGAAGCCATGCTCATCCGCCAGAAGGGTTGTGTAGCGCCCGTCATAATACCAGGTCCCCTGATACTTTGCCATATTGGCGGCATTTTCTTCTCCCGGCATGCTAAAACTATTCCCCAGGGTAGGATATGTCTTTAAAACCAGCTTAACGGTAGGGTCAGCCAGGGCACCCACCTTTGCGGTGAAAAGTTTTACCATTGTCAGCAGGGCATACCCGGCCCATAATGCTTTGGACATAATCACTCTCCATAAATTTTGAAAAAATGCTATTAATAATATAGCACTAGATCCTCCAACTTCCAACCTCCTGTCTCTAACCTCCATTCCCGGCCGGTATCCTGATTACCTGTCCGGGAATAATCACCTGAGGGTTTTTTATTGTTTCTGTATTTTCAGAAATAATTTGTTCCACGGGCACCCCGACCTTTACAGCAATATTCCAGAGTGTGTCTCCGGGCTTAACTATGTAGTTCCATGTTCTCTCCTCAATGTCCCGGGACCACACCTGCAGACCTCCCACCGCAGTACCCACAGCCACCCTCCCACCGGCAGGAAAAGACAGTCCGGTTACTCCCTCCACCGGGCTGAATACCTGATCCGGGGCTCTTTTAGCAGGATAATTAAACAAAAAAACATATCCTTCAGGAGTCCCGGCTCCCAGGCTGGCCTCACTTTCCCCTGAAGTGGCCAGGGCGCTGACCGAGGTCCCCAGGGAATCGGTTACCAGCAGCACCTCAAGGGCTGAGCCGTCACCCACCAGCCACACCATCCCCCCCACGCCCAGGGCCAGCTCTTCTCCGGGCCTGGCCAGCACATCTCCGGTCACCATGGAGTTTATGCCAAGAGGCTGTCCGGCCAGTGCAGCACCCTCCTCAAAGCCCTCCTCTGTAAGCCTGTAGGTGGATAATCCCCATTGATCATTTTCCCCGTGGGCCACCGCAATGACATTTATGCCATCCGGCCTTTTCAATACTGCCACATACCGTGGCGGTCCCGGCACAGCCCTTATGCCTGCCAATTCAAGTCTCACGGCCTCACCGTCCCCCAACACCAGGCGGTACACATAAATTGACTCCCGTCCCGGGGCAGCCGCCACTATTTCATCCAGGCCATCACCGTCAAGGTCTCCTGCAGCCACATCAGCAAAGTCAGCCCCGGTCTCCCGGCCTGATTCCGCTACCACTGCCAGGGCCCCCTGCCTGCTGTTAAGCACCGCCACCCTGTCCGCTGTGGTGACGGCTGTGCCCTCTACCTCAGTGCCAATTCTAACTGCTGTAAGGCCTGTTATTCTTTCATTGAGGTCATATGCTGAATACAGGCTGTACTCACCGTCTGAGGGCACAAAAAAGTACACCCTGCTCCCCTCGGCAGCGGCAATTTCACTGCCGGCGGTAAAGCTCCCGGCTACCACCTTTACAGGGCCTGGGCCCAGGTCTGTTCTCCAAAATAGAGAAGGCATTTCCCGCCTACCTCCCACCTTCTTATTTGGTGCAAGTTATGCCGGAAATGCCTTTAATGTTAATTGCCAGTGAGTATTTCTTAACTCGGAATACATAAAAAAACCGCCCGGGCCGCTGCTGCCAAAAATAGGGACCACAGGGCTCACAAAGTGAAATACCCTTAAAAACTCCTGTCTCCTGTATTCTGTCTCCTGTCTCCCGGCCGGAGGTATTACCCTCAAGATGTTGTTTATATATCTTTCCGGGAGAAGTAGTAAACAGACAGCAGATAAAAGGCCAGCACATAAAGCAGTGTGTAGGCCACCATCCATATGCTGGGCTCGGCCGAGGCCCCGAAGGGACCCATCTGCTGTATAGCCGACAGGGGATTGTTGGCCGGCATCATAATATGTACTATCTTCCTGTACAGAGAGTCCACAGGCATGATCAGACTGGAAACTATACCCCCGTTTTTAAGGTAAAGATTGTTTATAAGGTAGCCAATCTGCTCCACCACACCTCCCACCACGGCGACGGAATAAAGCATGAAGGCAATCGCACCGCTTGCTACGGTGGAGGAAAGCACCGACACCAGCATGGTCACCGACATGAGAACGATGGGCTGCAGCATGAATAAAAGCCCGGCCTGCCATATCCAAGGGAACCGCATGCCGGTTTTATAGTATATTATTGAGCTGATCACAGCAAACATAATGGCGGCGTAAGAGGCTAAAAAAACTCCCTGCCCCAGAAATTTACCGGCAATTATCTCATAGCGGGCAAGAGGCTTGGTAATTACAGCCTGTATGCTGCCGCTCTCAATATCGGAAGAAATAATCCCTGCCGAAGATATTATGGACAGAAAGGAAACTATAAACCCCCCGAAATAAAGGCCGAACAGCAGCAGCTGGGGATATATTATAGAGGCCAGCATCTGGTTTTGAGACCTTGCTATATCCTTAACGGCGAAATGAACCCCGGTCCCGAAGATCCCCAGAAAAACAGCGGCAATTATTATTGAAACAAGGAGTATTTTGCGGCTGAAGGCCTCCCGGAAAGTAAACCTGAAAATGGTAAACAAGGTCAGTCTCCCTCCTTCAAGAGGTTGATAAAAATTTCCTCCAGGGAAACCTTTTCATGGGCCAGCCTGTACAGCCTGCCTCCGCTGCCCACCACGGCCCTGGCCAGTTCAGGTATATCCTCCCTGGACCTCACCGCCGCCCTGATGGTAGTGCTTCCGGAGCTTACTATTCTGGCCAGTGGACTTATCTTATCCAGCAGCCCGTCACTGACCACGTCTACGTGGAGCTCCACCACCGCTCCGTCAGCCCCCATTTGATCGGGTCTGCCCTGGTCGATAATCCTGCCCCCCTTGATAAAGGCCACCTGGTCGCAAACCATCTCAACCTCGCTGAGAAGGTGGCTGTTCAGAAAAATTGTCTTTCCTCTTTCCTTCAGCCCCTGCATTATCTCCCTTACCTCCCGGCGTCCCAGTGGATCAAGGGCCGAGGTGGGCTCATCCAGGAAGACAAGGTCCGGGTCCGGCAGCAGCGCGCAGGCCATGCCTATCCTCTGGCGCATGCCCTTACTGTACGTCTTTACCTTTTTCCTCTCCGCCCCGGTTAGCCCCACCACGTCCAGCACCAGGGGTATCCGGCTTTTCCGGGTCCACCTGTCCATCTTATACAGTGAAGCGTGAAACTCCAGCAGCTGCCTGCCGGTAAGCCACTCGTGGTAGCTGAAATTTTCCGGAAGAAAGCCTATCTTCCTTCTGACCTCCACGTTTCCCAGGGGGCGGCCCAGAAGGCTGGCCGATCCCGAGGTGGGCCTTACCAGTCCCACCAGTGTTTTGACCAGGGTGCTCTTCCCCGCCCCGTTGGGTCCCAATAGACCAAAGATTTGCCCCTCCTCCACAGAGAGGCAAATCTCTTTGCAGCCGGCGCTGCCGTCATAAAGCTTGGTTAAATTTTCGGTCTCAATAGCCAGATTCATTTCATTCTCCCAACCGTGTTTACTTAATGGTGCCGGCTATGGCCAGGGCACTGTCTGCGGTCAGGCCATCCCCGGCCAGCACTGAAATTACCCCGCCATCCTGCCACACCAGGGCGCCCACCGCCTTATCGCCGCTGATATCCTTTACAAATACACCCTCCTGGCCATTTACACTGACATTAGTGGACTGCCCTTCCCTTACCGGTATCAGCACAGTGTGCTGCCAGTCGTCCACCGCCATAAGCTGCTGCCTGAGGCTTTCCGGAAGGGCCGGAATACTTAAGAGCGCCTCCCTTATGGCCATCACATCAACACCGGGGGAGGTCTTCACCGACGGTCCCCTGGACTGGGCAAACACCAGACTGCTCTCCGGGCCGGTATATTCGGCGTATATTCCGGTGGGAACATCCACAGTAAACTCCTGGCCATTCATTTCCCTGGGCAGGCTGGCTGTGCTTCCGAAGGCCTGGAGAGCTGCATTTACATTATCCACATCCAGAGTCAATGTTACACTGGTAGCTGAATTTTTTTTCAGGGTAGGCCCGCTGTACCCCTCGATAGACGGAAGCTTCAAGTCAAAGTCCACCGAACTCCTGGCCTCCTCAAGGGCAACCTGCTTTATTTCATGGGCTCCCATTACCTCCACCCTGCCGAAATTCCTTATATCGACATTACCGGCGCCCTCTCTCATTACCTTTTCAATCTGCTGCATATCCCCGGGGGTGATGTTTATTGTCTTTACCTTCTCAACCCTGAAGATGGTCAAAAAGTTTGCCGCCACACTGCTCACCGGGGTAAATCCTATAACTGCCACCACGGCCACCGCGGCTGCAGCTGTAATAAGCTTTTTATATTTCATATTTTTGTACCACTTTCCTTTTTTATTCTTTTCATACTCTATTTTCTTGAGTTTAAGTCTGCTCCAGGCCAGTTCCGCGTTAAACCTTTCCCTGTCGGAAGCAATAAAGCCCTCCATGCTGGTTCTTACCGTCAGGTCATTTTCCATAAGCCTCTGGTAAGCAGCATCACACTCCCGGCAGACTTTCAGGTGCTCCTGAAGTTCCTCGGCCTCCCTGTCCTGCAGCTCTCCGTCAATATACGCCTGAATAAGCCCTTCATCAAAACACATCAGGGTCACTTCCTTTCAGCTCCAGTACTCTTTCCCTGAACTTGGCCTGGGCGCGCGCTATTATTGTTCCCATAGAAGACTTTTTGGTGCCGGTGGCCCTGGCTATTTCTTCATAGCTGAATCCGGAAAATTTCATAATCAGACAGGTTCTGTCTCTTTCCCCCATAGCGTTAAGGACCTGGTGAATCATTGCGGCCTCTTCCTTTCTAATGACAGTCTCTTCTGATGAAACTTCTCCGTAACGCTCTTCCTGCACCTTCAACTCCCTCTGGGAACGGCTTTTTTCGCTCCGGATGAGATTAATGGCCAGGTTTTTGGCCACGCGAAACAGCCATCCGCCCACCGCACTCCGGTTATCCGGAGGAGACTGGTACAGCTTCAAAAAAGCCTCCTGGGCAATGTCTTCCGCCAGGCCACTGTCACCCAGAATATAGGTTACGTGGCGGCAGACAGAAGGGTAGTAACGGTAAAAATGTTCCTGTATATCCAACTCATCGTCCGCTTTCGGGAAAATGGCCGGCCACCTCCCCATCGTGCACTCATCTATAGGACACGTCAAAATAAAAAAAAATGACACATGGCCAGCTTCATTTAAAATTATCTATTAACCAGTACACTTTTACAACAAAAATTTTCAAAACAGGGGTGCCATTTTAAGTAACCCTTCCTAAAACAGCCGCCCGATCATTTTTTTGCCCTTTCACCCACAAAATAACTGCCCGCCCCGCCTTGACTTTCCCCCCGTAAAAGGGTAAAATAACTTTTGCAAGTGCATCGGGGCGTAGCTCAGTTTGGCTAGAGCGCTACCTTGGGGTGGTAGAGGCCGCACGTTCGAGTCGTGTCGCTCCGACCAGCAAATACAAGGACTCCAGAAATGGAGTCCTTGGCCTATACAGGTTTGACGGTAAAATTGACGGTAGCAAGCTAATTTTACCACCTTTAAAACAGAAAATAGTTAAAGAAAAAGACGGGGCACAATTTTGATGTACCCCTTTTTTGTATAGTTATGTCTCCAGATTATCCTGACCTGATTCCGTATCATTGAAAGCCTCCGGCAGTTCATTTTTAATTGATGAATTTAAACGATCAACACTTTCTTTCATTATATTTGATGTCTTATGCAGATATATATCTGCAGTAGTGGAGAGCTTTGAGTGTCCAAGATAGCTCTGGATTATCTTCAGGTTCTCACCCATCTCTAATAACATAGTTGCAAAGGTATGGCGCAAGCCGTGAAACGCCCATTCTCGGCAAGCCTGCCTTTTCAAGTAGATTGTACAGGCACCTCAGTAGTCCTCTAGGCTCAATGAGGTGTCCTATGGCAGTGGCGAAGACCAATCCTTGGTCCTGGTAGGCTGAATCTACCAGTTCTTTTTCTTCGTCCTGTCTTTTTTTCTGCTCTTTTAGCACTGCCAGTAACAGGTTCGTTATGGGGATTACCCTTTTTGACGATTTAGACTTGGGTGAGCTCTTTATAACAAGCTCCGTCTTTTTAGGATTGTCAGGATTTCTAGACTTCAACCTGTTAACTGTGCGGTTAACTGTGATTGTTCCATTCTCAAGATTTACGTCAGTACCCCAGCGCAACGCCAATACTTCCCCTCGTCTAAGGCCCGTATATATTACTGTGAGGAAAATTGGCAAGTATCTCGGTGCCTCTTTACAGGCCAGCTCCAAAAATTTCACCCTGGCGTCCTTATCGAGTACTATTTTTTCTTTGAAGCGAACTTTAGGTACAGAACAGGCCTTGACTGGGTTGAAGGCAATCCTTTTCTCTCTTATGGCCTGATCAAGCGCCATGCTCATAATAGAATGAATCTTTTTAACCACACTGGTTGATTTTTTTCCAACCTTGAGCAAATGCGTATAAAACTGCTGTATCTGCATGGTATTTAATTTGGAAAGCTCTATTTGCCCCAGATGTGGAATAATACTGGCCTTAATGTTACTCTCATAAGTGTCCAGGGTACCTCTCTCTACATACGCAGCCTTATGATTATAAAGCCAGTAGTCTAACCATTCAGCCAAACTCCCTTTGACTGGGATAACATATTTGCCCTCCGCAATTTCCTGCTGCGCCTGCTTGAAATTTGCCAGGGCCTCTTTTTGGGAATCACCATATACATACCTGTACCGCATCCTTCCTGAGGAAGGGTCCCTTCCCAGAGGAATTCTGCCTTCATAGCGGCCATCTTTCCTCTTGTAAATGGTACCTTCTCCGTTACTACGTCTAGCCATTGCCCTATAAAATACCCCCTTTACATAAAATTACATTTATTATATCATGCAAATCCCTGCCATTGGATTGTTTAAAACACACCCGCCTGTCTCTGCAGCCATATATCAAGAGCTTTTTTAGGTATCCTGTAGGACATACCTAACCTTACAACAGGAAAACCCTTCTGATTGCACAATTCATAAGCCTTGCGAACACCAATGCGCAAGTATTCAGCCATCTCTCTCGCAGTCATGAGCTCCTTGAATTCGTCTATTTTTCTTGCTGCTTCCATCTATACTCCCTCCTTTACATAATCTCCGGCAAGACCAGTTTACCGGGATCAGCCAACTAATCAGACTGACAACATATATTTAGTACGTCACTGCATATATTGCTTTTCTAACGACGTGTTTTTAAAGACAGACATTGTCCTATCAATATAAAAACTCCGGCGCCCCCTGGCTGCATGTACGGTCACTCCCCGCTGGCTTCCAACCTTCTTGGCACACTCAATCGGCGCGCTCTGGCTGTCACTCTTGTCAGCACCTTCCCGATGTCCCCTGGGGTGGGGCCGGGTAACTGAGCCTGCAGCACAAATATTTTTATTAGCTTTTCACCTATCGCCAGGCATCACTCCCGAAAAAAGTTTTTAAAAAAGCGCTTTTACTAGCATCTGGTGAACTAAGATGTTGGGAAAATCGCTTTTATTCAGTTGCAGTTTTAATCACCTATAAATTGACTATGTCGGCTACACGATAACACTTAAGTCATATTAATACACTCAGAATTATTTGAAACTGCTCCCCTGGAGCACAATCAATAAACTTAGCTTAAGAAAGTGTTATTAATCTATACACGGAAAATAATAAATTAGCCCTGAATCTATCTAATATATTATAGCACACACCGTCATTACTTCAAGTATTTTCATATGGTAAACAAATTTACTGTTATATTGAACATGAAATGAAATAAATTAATTTACTGTTATATTTATCATCAAATAATAATCAAATTTACTGTTATACTTTAATCCATTTACCCAACTAGCTACCTACAATTTTAATACGCAATTTATTATTTAAAACTGCTAAATAGTTTGATTACAATAACTCTCTTTAAATGGTAAAATTTACATATATCTCAGAGGTAAATTTTTCCTAGAGGTAATAGCAATTTTTTCCATATTTTCTTTACCCATCATACGTATGGCACATTTTTTAAAAAACTATTTGGAAATTTTTATTAAGTAAAGGAGATCTATGTTTCTTGTGGTAATTATTACAACAAGAAATCCTTTATTGTTAAGTATTACAAATTGGTTGATTTGTTTTATTTGGTTTAATGGAGGTGTTAGAAATAGAATTACTGGGGGCTATTGAAAGCACTAGTTGTGGAATACAAAGTCTAAGCGGTTTTGCGTACCAAATTAGAGTATTTACCTATTATATGTCAACCATGTTAAGCGGATGTCAAATAGAGTTTGAGACACTTGAAGACGTCGTTGCCAAATTTACTGATAAAGACACCTTTATAGACAGACACCCTGATTCATTTAGGAGTTTGCTAAAGGGCAAAAGTGGTTGTCATGCAATACAAGTAAAACGAACATCCATTGATAAAAATTCAAAGCAAAAAATATTATGTAACTGGTTGTTACTTGAATCAACCGGCGTAGATATTTCTGAGTATGTTTTGTTTACTGATAGCGTTCATGAAAATGATGATAATTTATTCGATATTACATGTGACACATTATTTTCTGTAGTAACAAAGTCCAACAAAAAAGCAGGCTCTTTGATTAGCAAAGTAAAGGATATTTATGGAAAACATTTTGACAAATTTGAAAAAGCTTATATAAGAATCAAAGAAAAGTTTTCATTCATATCAGAAGATAACCTTGATGAAAAGATATTAAATGGATTTGCGATGATATTTCGCAAAGAAGGTGTTAATGAATTAATATATTCATTGCGAATTCAGGAACTCCTTAGAAACATAACCTACGAAATCATATTAAGTATAGACAAAAAAACTCCTTACATTTGCACCTATAAATCATTAATGCAAAAGGCAGAGGATATCTGCGAAAGAATAAAGGACAACCATTACGAACCTGATTACATTTCTTTTAGAAGAGCTCAAAAGATAGATCTATCTAATCAGATTATTGTAAATTCACGGGAATACAAGCAACTTCTTGCGTGTAATTTAACACAAAAAAGAATAGAGGAACATCTTATTTTTCAGCAATATTACGAAATTATTCGATTTCGTTATTTAGAAGATAATAAATTAAATATAGTTGAGAATATTGAAAGCACTACTTATAGTAATTTTTGCGACACAAAGGAATACTTACAACAAAACAATAAAGATACACCATACAATCGTTTAAGTAAAACAAAGGAAAAAGACAATTACTATGCTCCTAAGAACCAGACAAGATATGGTTCCTGCGTTCATCTTACTATGGACTCAATAGATGATGACATTAAGATTTCATGGGAGGACAAATAATGAATAAAAACATCATTGAATTAGACATTATTTTAACCAGTACATACTTTAAAATTGTTCTAGACATATTAAAAGTTCACAAAAATTTAAGTATAAACAAAACGCTTGTTTTTTCGTATCTAATTAAAAAAAGACAGTTTATGAATTCGAACATATATAATACACAAAACAAAAATGATTTAGTACTTAAATACATCTCTCAACTGTCTGGACTATATAATGATTATTGCAAAAACATAAAATATATTATTAGCGCCATTCATTTACTAATTACAAGTAACAAATTGTCTCTTCACCTCGGGGAATTAATTTACATCGAAACAGGCGAATTGACAGTTAAAGAGAAATCATTTATCAATAATGCAATACAGGAAAGCAAAAACTATTCAGATAGACAGTTTTTAAAAGAGGTGATTAGAAATGTTTAAAATCAACAGCCTAGTAATGGTTAGTTATAAAAATGAAATATACACCTACACATTTGGAAACGGTGTAAATTACTTTAAGGGTACGAATGATTCTGGCAAAACAGAGTTTTATAGCTTTATTGATTATATGTTTGGATCTTCACAAAGAATTAATAAAATACTATGGTTTAAAGATACACTAAAGTGTGCAATACTGGATTTTGAGCACAATAGCATATCGTATGAGATAAAAAGAACATTAGACAAAGAAGTTAATTTCTTTAGATATAAGGATGAGGAGTGGAGTGACCCTATAAATTACAATGAGTACAAAGACAAGCTAAATTCAATTTTTACTATTGACGTGTCCCTTTTAAAGAGTCTGAGAGATTTCACCGAAGAGGATTTAACCTATAGAACCTTCACTCTATTTAATTTCTTAGGTGAAAGAGCCTTGGGAGTTTTAAATGACTTTTTTGACAAAGGGAAAGACATAAAGTACTCAACCAAATTACCTTCAATACTAAACTATATTTTCAACGACAATCTAGAAAATATTTCCAACCTTAAGAAGCAACTAGCTAAGCTTCAAGGCGATGTAATTAAACTTGAAAATTCTATAAATAAATTTGATTTTATTAAAAACAATATAAATCGAAATTTGCAAAAACTAAATATTTCCGTATTATATACAGGGAAAAATAAAAGCATGGTACTAGAGGAAATTGAATCCGTTAAGTCATTAGAGGAGACCAAGAAGAATTCCAAAAAGGTTAGAACAATTTCTGAGTTGGAAACAATATATAATAACTTGAACGAGCAGATAAAAGTTTATGAAAATACTATTGAGGATAACAAAAGTTTTGAAATCGAGAATAGTAATAGAAAAATCCTTTTAGATACTTTTAAAGAGTTAATTTCCGACAAACAAGAATATAGCTATTTAGTTACGCCCTTAATGGATATAATTGACAACTTAGAGAAAAGCATTTCATTTAATAAATATATAATTAACAGTAGCACAATAAATGAATTAAAAAAACAAAGAGATACTGTAAAAAGTGAGATATCAGCCAACGATACTCGGTTTACCTGTTACGATATTTCAGAAAAGTCACGTTCTATTGCCCTAATTGAAGAATATCTTAATATAGATATTGAATACAATACAGAAGAACTGGAGAGAAAGCGTCAACATATAAAGCAATTAAAATCAGAAATAAAGGCCTTACAAAATAGTGATAACGACGAAAAACTTACTGAACTTTCCGATTTTATAACGAATCTATACAAATCTGCTTATGGTGTTTCTGACATTATAAAAAGTGATGAAGATATTTATATTCAATACTATAAAAAAGGTAATCTGCTTCAACCCAAAATAAGAAACAGTGCAAACCTTACCAAAGATGGCTATGATAACTACTACATTGGGAGTATGGCTAGGCATACTTTGATTCAATTATGTGGATATCTTGGATTTTTGCATTTATTAATCAAAGAAAATAAGTATCCATTGATTCCCATATTGGTAATTGACCATATTTCAAAGCCCTTCGATTCGGGCAACAGGAAAGCAATAGGTATCATTTTGCAACGCTTTTATGAAACTGTAAGCGTAGAAGATCTCCAAATTTTTATGTTTGATGATGAAAATCATGAGGATTTATCCATTATACCTAGTCATCATGAGGATTTAGTTACTGACAATAAATCTGGGTTTAATCCTTTTTTCCACGAAATAAAAATAAACTAATAGATTTACATATGCTGTAGATGCCCCCTGAGACGTACGACTCAGGGGGCACCTTTTATAGCAATCTGTTATTAATAATGCCAGTCTAAAGCCCAGTCACTTTGATTTAACAACATTACTCAAGATAGTATTTGTTTCCCTGTAATGATTTGTCATAACTTTGACATCATCTTATCATACTTTTTAAACTTTTATCTTCTACCTTCACCAACTTCCGGTACACAACCCGGGCCGATATTCCCCCACAGGTGGTTTCACCTTCACTTTTATAATATGGCACCTGGGCAGCTCCAACAAAAGCGTTATTCTGGACTATTGGTGATCCGGAATCAACATAGGTCAGCTTTCGCCCTTCAGGCATGGTGAATATAACTCTGTCGCCGGCGACTTCTTTAATCTCAATGTCATATTTCTTCGCCTGGCTATTCAGTCCATCACTGAGCCAAATTACAGCCTGTCCAGTTTTAGGATGCCTTACCGGGTACTTTCTGCCGGCATTATTATCAACCTCACGAATCGGCTGTGCCAGTATGCCAAAATCAGTGGCCTTGTTAAATTTCAGCTGGTCGCGAAAACCATCAGAGGCAAGCGATATGTGGCCAGGTCCGGAAATATATCCCTGTCCGGAGGCTTTTTCTATAGGCTTTGCCGCCAGGGCAGCTGCTTTCATTGAAGTCGTCCAGAAACATAAGGTTGTTTCTATGGCCTGAACGGTATTACCGGGTACCCCCTGTTCTACCCTTACCAATGCCTTTTGTCCGCTCAGGTATACCTGGGGGCCAAAAATTCCGGGTCGCAAGGCGAAATACCCTACTATTAGTACCAGTAAGACTGCTCCCAATATAATCTTTAAACGTTTTGACATATTTTCTTCTCACCTTTCCTAACTAATTGCGATAGACCTTTACCATTAGATATTTTACTCAGTCAAAAATACCCGCAACCTTGCTTGCGACTGATCCAGGGTTATAGGTACCTCCCGATAGCCGTAGACAGGCTCGATATGCTCCTCATAGATGGGAATGACCTCTTTCTTTAATGGGTGGTAGTAAAGAGGATATTCCCAACTCCCGGGTACCGGTGGCCCCTCGGGAATATCGGTGCCGGCCACTGGTGATTCAAGCCTGTTATCGTTATATGTGCTTTCCGTGCGGCCTTCAAAGGGTTCTTTGACGTATTGCCCCTGTTGATCCCACCACCGGTAGGCCACGGTGGCAATAAGCGTTAACTGTTCCGACAGACCTGTCCAGTCCCATGTTTTTTCGACCGTACCTTTGGGAGAAAAATAAACGTTTTCCTCTTTGCGAAACTCCATCCAGCCGGCTTCCCTTTTTACATAAAACCGTACCTTTGCATATCCGCCCACATCGAAGGAGGATTTAAACACTGCTTTTACCTGGTATTGTTTATTAACCTCAACTGTACCGGATATGGGCTGCCCGTTACTGTTCAGTAATTGAAGAGAGGAAACGGCCAGGTTGGAAGGTGCCATATCCTCAGGCGGCTTTGGAATTTCCCCGGTATTAACAGGAGCTACAACGGTGTTGTTATTCCAATTGTAGTCGGCAATATCACCCTCCAGGTCAATGTAGGGCGGGTTGCTGAAGCTGTCCTTAACCCAGGACCTGGTGCTGTTGTTCCATCTCATTCCCACTGAGGCTACGATTTTAGTTGTGCCTGCTACCATGGTCCAGGGAACGCTTTTAATGTTCACTCCCCCGAAACTTCCGAAATAAACCGGCTGCTCAGTAAGTAAAAGGGCCGAATTATCTGCTTTGAACTGGTACAGCCGCACTGTGGACCAGCCGGGTATCTTATAGTTCAGGTAAAATGTCGCTGAAGCCTGGTAAGTCGTGCTCACAGTCCCCCCTCCCGCCGGCGCGCCGCTGACAACTGAAGTGGCCTGCATATCCGGAGGTAAGAATTTTATAGTGGTAATCCAGCCCGGAGCCCTTGCCGGACCTGTTTCCGGTGTGCCGACTGCAGGGTTTATCAGCCATTTCCCCGAGTTCCACAGGCTTATTATTTCTTCCCTGGACGTGTACAAAGCACCGTTGGGAAAGGGTTGCTTCATAACAAAACTTCCGCTGCCCCTTTCTCCTGCATGCCATATAAAGGGATATTTACTCAAATCGTATATATCCCAAATGTTGTACTGTCCGCTGGTGCCGTGAAAATCAACATCATTGCCGTCAAGAAAAAATTTAAGCTTGCTGCTGATATACTGGGTGCCACCTTCCGGTCTGTACAAGTATAGGCCCTGCTTTCCGTCCTCCGGATTGATGCCGTATATGGGGGTCACCCGGTACTCATCCTCCTGGTCGGGGAAGATGAACCGGATCAATGAGTAGCCCTGGTACGAGTAATCAGTGCCGAAGGGGTTGGGAGAAGTATCAGGATTGGTATCAGCCCAGGATGGAGAAGTACCAGAGGCGGTAAAGCATATCAATAAACAAAGGATTATATTAATCTTCATGGCCTTTTTCATAAGAATCCCTCCAAATTAAAAAGAACGCTCTGCGCGTTCTTTTTAATCTAAGATTTCCAACCAAACTTTAGAGAGGTCTGGGGTTCCACTTCCCTTTCCTGGTTTACCGATCAGTTTTGCAACACTTGACTGCACGGAACTGCCACCGTAGAATCTCCCATTCTCAGCAATAAAATTGTAATTTGCTCCATTGTTGACCTGTACCTTTAAGAAAAAGTTGTCCCACGCTTCTTTCTCGCCTTTATAGAAGTACAGGTACCCCACTGCAACTTTTGCGGCCAGGTCATCGGCTGAACCTGTGAACCTGCTGTTCTTAGCCCTTATAGCCAGCCCTCCCCTTTCCGGGTCATACAGTATGTTTTCTTCCGGAACACCCCACAATTTGAACCACTCTATAGCGTCCAGGGTGAATCCCCCGTCTCTGGGGTCCGTGATCATAACCGGCACGGATGTTTTAACCTGTCTGGAGCTGCCGTCCTTTTCCACCACATCAGCGGTGTTCTGGTTTTTATAGACCGTTACCTTTTTGACATTAAAGGCCCCGGGCTGCGGCACATCCCGCCAGGTTTCCACCGTCACGCACTGCGTTGCATCATCCCAGAACACAAGGGCTCCCAGGGCCTGGGCCACTGCCCGGTAGGGTATCATGGTGCGACCGGGTGGAATGACTTCAGGTGGAACATCAAACTTGCCGTACCAGTAGCCGTTTACATCAAAATCTTTTTTCCCCACCCACATTTGTATTCCATCATTTCTCTTTTCCGGCGGGATATATTCTCCACCGCGAATCTTCGTGGGTTGGAATGGTCCCCTTTCTACTAAAACCGACTGAGTACCCTCATCCCACTGCACCAGCTCCTCGGGAATACCAAGGCTGTACGCAAGGAACCTGGCCGGCATCATGGTCCTATCATTCTTCACATAGGGAGCCACGTCCATTTCATAACGCTTTCCGTCCACCTCATAGAACGGTTTCCCTATCCAGAACTTGGCCACCCTGGCCTGGTCCGGTCCTATGACCCCGGCGTATGCCTTTTGGGTACTGCAGCCGGATATTAACACAGTGGTCACCATGACCACGGCCAGTAGTAAAGCAAATATCTTTTTCAACGTAAAAAACCTCCCTCCAGAAACCGTTTTAAGTCCCTTAAAATATAAGGAGTAATAGAGAACAACATCCAGGTCCTTTTCTACCCGCAGAAGTCAAAAATACGCGCCTGCAGGGGAAATTATCCGTTTAGACAACCCTGTTTCTTGACAATGTCCCAATAGGGACGTATTATTTACTTAAAGAGTTATCACCCCTTTAATAAATGGGAATACTGAATACTGAGAACGGCGTGTGTGCCTCGCCTGACGGGGTTTCATTTAGACCCTTGAAACTGCTGGTAACAGTTTCAAGGGTTTTTCAATTACTGCCGCCGGTCGGCTATAAGCACGACGAGGGTTAGCAGAAGAATTACGGCTATTATGGTTTGTATTGCATCTGATACTTCAATCATTTCTGCCTCACCCCCTTTCATGGATGTTTCCATCCCCGGCAGGTGAGGCCCGTCCTCAGTTCCGTATTCCCAACATTATTCTACCATTTCTGCCAAGACCTGAGATGAAAAATTTTCCTTATTTCTACCTGGTCACCACCCCCTGTGTTATATTGAAATATCTAATTTACGATTAGCCGGCCACAGCCTTGGGTCGGCCTACGGGCAACACCATCAAGTTATAATCCATGCCCAGGACCTTTAGACCCTGGGCCAGTTCAAAGCCGTCCTTAATGCCCCTTCGGTATGCATTCCACTGTTCCAGGTTGGCAATTTCATTGACAAGCGCTTCAAATTCAAGCAGCAATCCTTTATTGGTATCTGGAAGATGTTTTTTAAGAGTCTCGTAGAATTCACTCTCCTTTTTTAATGCAATCTCGTATGCCTTAATTTCAGCTTCCGTCATTTCTTCCTTGGATTCATTGACTCTATCCATGAAGAATTCATTCAACTTATTCTGCAGCATTAAATTCAACCTCCCTGTATTGTCCTTAATTAACCTGGAGTCGTCTCCAAATACAATTTTTTACTTCCCAGGTGCACAGGAGGTTTCCGGTGTGATATAATTTCACAACTAAGGGCCTCTGGCTCTGGGTTGTGTTTTGGGGGTTGGTTAACTTTGCAGGTTGGGCCAGCCCCCGTCCAATATTGTCCTAAACAAAAATCCTCTTGTTGTCCCTCCTTCCTTACCGCTTATTTCCCTTTCCTGTTCCGGCAGTCCAGGCAGCATTCAGCACCACCACCGTATCCCTTTTCGAGTATTTCTTTTGTAAGCCAGATTTCTTTCCCGCACCCCGGGCAGCAATACAATACTCGCCCCGGCCTATACTCATTAACAGCCACTAACCTTCACCCCACTCTCCATCTCATTCTCAAGGATAATTTTCATGCCACCAGCCTCCTTATTTTTACTGAGACATTGTTTAAACAGCGAAGCCATTAAGTCTCCCTGGCCCTGTGGGCGGGGAGATATAGAGGGGTTGGGGTTCCTCCTTTCCATAACCCGCCATTTTTTCCGCCGACCGGATTTGAGCCTAATAAGCACGGTGCAGGGTTCCCTGGTGCAAGGGCGGCTGCATGATAAAAACTCCGCGATAGCGGAGTCTCCATAAAACAGCCGGGCCGGGAAGGATACCGGACTGGTTCCTGCAGAAAAGAACTGCCCAGGAGGATATGTTCACGGCCTCCCCCTTGCAGCTGGGTGCGCCGTGCCAGGCTATAATAAATCCGGTCGGCGGAAAAAAGAAGCTTCGCCCAAAGCGAAGCCTCCTTGTGGACCCCACGAGCCGGCAGTTACCCGGGCACACTCCGGACTACACAGGACTTATCTTTCAGACAAGTCCGGTGTGTGCCCCCACTCCAATCGGCAAGGCGACTGTTTTTACCACACATGCCGCCCCAAATAGAAAAATAGTGGCCTTGCCGTTCCTTTGCTCAGGACCCAAGAGAAATCTTTCATGCTTTTACCCGAGAGAATTACCGGAAAACCACATAGCCTACTTAGAATCCCTCAGGACTACCTTCCCGTGAGAAATACCCTCACAAAACCCAAAAAACTAAAATCATCTACAAAGCAATACCCAGCACCCGCAGCCTCATCATCAATTTAAAAAGACATTCATAGAGCAGGCCCGCCCGGCGACCTGTTTGAGTCTGGATACAGACGAAAAGAGGTCGAGGAAGGGGTGGTCTCGGGCAAATCATTGGCCGAGACCACCCCTTCCGTCCGGGCGGGACTGCTCGACCCCAGAGATATCAGGCACTTCAGAGAGGTGGCGGGTGCGGCCCCAAATGCCGGGGGTGGGATTTTAAAATATCCGACGATCGTATCTCCCATGATCGTATGTCCGACCATCGTATTTCCTATGATCTAATTTCCCAGCCCTAAAAGCGTTTTAGCCTGTCCCATTTGGTGGACTCGGCCAGGTTGAAAAGGTCTGTTTTTTCTCCCCTGGCATTATGGGCAACCCATATGCCGGACTGCCAGTCCTCGTCATAGATAAAAAATATGTTCTCCAGGCCCTGCTTCAGGGCTACGTCCATCAGGGGGGTTATAGACCTTTCTCTCCTGGACTTCCCCTTGACCTCCCCCGGTTCTCTGCCGCCGACAACGAGTATAGTGGGCTCCTGACTCCACTTTTCCTTCCAGGCCCCACTTGCCCGGTACCGCTTCCAGCGGCCTGTCTTGACAAAGAATTTCTCCGGGTCGGCGCTGCGCTCGTATTCCACGTGGAATAAATTCTTCTCTACGCGAATAACCGCATCCGGGGAAACCCTGTAGGGCTTTGCGCCAATTTGCCTGGGCACAACTCTCTGCCAGGTCAGCCTGGTGGGGTGCCAGTCAAAGGCCAGCTGCCGCTTTTCGCACTCCAGTTGCAGGTTTATACAAAATTCGTTGAGCTCCAGCTCGTGAATCAGCCTGGACATTTCCACCACGTTGTTTGTCTCCTGCCAGCGGGTATCGTCTTCGTATTCCTTCTCCTCGCGCTTTCTGACGTGGAACAGTATGTCGTACCCGAGCTGGGAAAGGGCAAATATGTACTGGTGCGTCCCCTCGTGCTTTGAGACGATGGGCCGGAATCTCAGTATCATCCCCCTGTCGAACAGGGTTTTAAGCCTTGTGCTTGCCTGCTTGTAGGGGTTTCTGGCCTCCTGGTAGAACAGCCTCCCAACCTGTCCGGTGAGGAGAAAGCGGTAATAGAACAGCGTCTCCAGAATGTCAAGGTCTTTGGTGGTCAGTATGCCGTGCACCCCGGGGGCCTTTTTCAATACCTCCTCGAAGCTCATTGGGTTTTTGGGGTATTCCCACTGAGGCAGTACATAAACCCATACCATGGCGGTACCTCCTTTTTGGTTTAATGGGCGGGACCGGAAAAAAAAATAATTCTTCAGCAGTTAGCTTAAATAAAGCCTTTTGATCAGCTCCCGCTTTCTTTCACTCATCTCAGCGTACTGATCCGGGGGCTTCCGCTTCTGCACCGCGTGTTTTTTCTTCGGCCCCGCTCTGCCGGTTTTGCTGTTGCCCTGCCCTGGCCGTTTGCGCGCCGGCCTGCCGGGAATGTGTGCATAGTCGTCGCGCAGTGCTGAAAATAAAAAACCGGGCAGGTTTTTAATCCGCCCGGTGCAGGTGCCGATAAATTCAATTTTTCTTTTGATGTACTGGGCCGAGTATTTTTTCAGCAGCTCCGCCACATACCTATCCGGCAAGTCGGCGTTGCAGTTACTTCTGGCCACCTCCTGTATTTCCCGAATGGTACACTCCTGTTGCGGAATTGTTTCCATGCCGGCTGCTACTTCCATGCCGACTTCTTTGTCCGGCTGTTTATCCTCAACAACAACAATATTATTATTATTTAGATCATTATATTGTATCTGTTTTGAATACGGCTGCCGTATCGATTTTGAATACGGCCTTTCCGGAAGGCCGCTATTTTCCTGGGGATTATCAGAGCCGTATTCATTTTGAATACGGCTCGTTATAGCTTTCTTTTCTTCTTTTATTTTGCTGAGCCTGGCCAGCTCCTGGCCGTGCCAGTTTCTGTCCGACCAACTCCGGAACCGTTTTAGTTCACAGTACATGCTGTCGGCATATACCGGGATCTCGTACCAGTAGTATACGTTCTTTAAGCTGCCAAACTTATTCTTTTCCTGGATGATTTCAATAAGCCCGAATTCGTATAGGGTCTGTATTATCTTCTGGGCCTTGTTTACGCCACATCCGAAGGCCTGGGCCACTTCCCTGATATCCTTGTGGTGGCTTATATCGTCCTGGGGGTACATAGCCCTGTCGCACCAGGTGTAGATCATCAGCCATGCTGAGAACACTTCCATGCCCAGGACCCTCATCCAGTGATCGGCATGATGGAACGCTAGCTGCGGCAGAGAGAGTTCTTGCCGAGGTTTGTTGTGTTTTGATTTAAATATCAATTTATCTGTATCTCTATCTGTATTCAATAAAAACACTCCCGTTCTTTTATATTTGATTGGCATAAAAAAGACAACCATATAAACCGGTTGGTTGTCAAAACATCTATTATAATATTTGCATGTTTAGCGCCCATCACCTACTAAACCCCTTAGTGTCGGGGGCGGGACTAGGTGCAAAATATCTACTAACCCACTATTTAATCAAATATATTTAATAGGTCATATATTTGGGTCCAGTATCATTATTTTCAACAATAAACATGTCTTCAATATCTTTCATGTCATCTTCGATTTCTTTGATTCTTGAGCATTTGCTTGGTTGAACTATCTTTATTTCAACCAAAAGAAACACGAATGCACATAATAGACTAAATATGAAAGTACACACATATAGCGGTGCAACCCAGGAGGCTAGTCCTTCTGATTTTGCAATTGGTATTATTGATAATCCAGCAGAACCTGCAATTCCAAAAAGAATAGAATAAATGATTGATATTTTAGGAGTTGGCTCTAGATTATTTTTAACATTACGCATTATCCTATTCCAATCAGAACATCTAATTGCCATTCGCTTTTCCCGTTCAGTCAAAGGTATAGCAATTTTTTCTTCTCTTTGCCAATTCAAGACCTTTTCGCCATTTGTAGGTTGTCCATCGACAATTGCCATAATAAATCCACACTCTTTATTTTATTTGCTTTTTACGGATTCTTCATTGCTTTTGTTTTTTAATAATCTAGAAACTATTGCATTAAACAAAACAGTATATCCACATATTTTGCAAGTAAGTAATAACAAAGGATAAACTGCTCCATTACTACCAATAACAACATTTTCACCATAATACTGTCTGATTTCCGCAACCTTTTCACCTATATGCCAATCATTATTTTCACATATAGGACAAACTTTGTCCCCTTGCCAATTTTTATTAATCCAATCAACAGCTTCTTGTAAACTGATATTATATTCCATAATTATCCTCTTCCTATGATCTTGCCAATATACATATAAATATGTATTTTAAATACAATTTGTTTTATTTTATTCATTTTTTTTATTTTTGTAAATATTTTCATATGAAATTCAGTATAATTTTTAAAGAAATTTGCTATTAGTCAAGTCAACTTTTAAAAACACTCTAGTAGGCTTTACCAACCCTAAATTTTTAAGGTCCCTCTTTTGTAACACCCTAACATTTTTTGGTAGATCGCTATTGTGCTATTGGCACTCAATGAATATTGCACTTGCTAATAAAACATTGCTTAAAATTTTGACGGTAAATTTGACGGCGGCAAGACGACAATTCTTTATGACAGGGGGTAACGAAAGGAAAAGACCGTTCTCTAAAACGCTTTATTTGACTGGCATAAGCACAAAGCGGTATTCCAAAACTGCACCTCACCCTAATTTGGGGTGGTAGAGGCCGTACGTTCGAGTCGTGTCGCTCCGACCAGTAAAAAATCCGCAATCTTTTGATTGCGGATTTTGCTTTATACCGGAAGCAGGGAATTCGGTACAGAGCATAATCTCCATACAAAGAAAAAGCCAGGCTATTCACCTGGCCTTTCAAGTCTTATACTATTAATTGGTGGTAAAGCTCCAGTCTTCCCCGTCCAGACCCTCGAATTCTTCACCGGATTCTTCCGAACTGAAGTAGCCGTCTTTAATGGTTACTTCATAGGTGTCGTTACTTTCAAGCTCTTCTCCAAGGGTTATAATCAGTTCATCACCGTCAATTTGAACTGTGTCGATGTCTACTTCTTCATTATCGTCCTTGTTGTAGACCACTACAGCGTCCACCAGGCTGTCTGCATCGATGTCG
Organism: Peptococcaceae bacterium BICA1-7; assembly: GCA_000802095.1. GTDB lineage: Bacteria > Bacillota > Desulfotomaculia > Desulfotomaculales > Desulfocucumaceae > BRHc4a. Next base: position 304,772 of record JUEB01000009.1, read on the forward strand.
CAGTTAAAAGTAGCCCTGAGCACATTGGTGTCTTCCCAGTCAACGTCTTCTTCACCGTTTTCAGGGTCCAGTCTCTCTATTTCTACCGCTTCATCTTCATCGACGGTGGTGAATTCCCACTGGCTGCCGCTTAGGCCCTCAAATATTTCATCGGAATCTTCGTCTTTGATGATGTCGTCTTCTATAGTTACTTTATAAGTAGTATCCTCTTCCAGTTCTTCATCAAGTTCAATATTCAGATATCTGCCGTCAATGGAAACCTCGTCGATATCAACAACGTCCCCGTCTTCGCTCCTAATTTCGATGCCGTCCTTCACGTCAGCCAGTGTGTCCACAGCCTCAATTTCTACATTGAATTTAGCCGTGAGCTTATCAATATCGATCTCTACATTGTCACTGCCATCGGCAGGGCCGAGGCTTGAAATTTCCACTTCATCCGTGCTGCTATCATCACTGTCATCGTCGCCAACCGGCCCCTGGTCCAGTATTTTGTAGATTATGGCCGCCAGTTCAGCCCTGGTCACCGGCTTGTTGGGAGCAAATATTTTGCCGGGGTAGCCAACCATGTACTGGCACCTATACATGGAGGATACATAAGTCCTTGCATAGGCCGGTATTTCGTTGGTGTCACTGAAGAAAAGTTCGTCATTATCTTCTTCAAGGCCCATGGCCCTTACCGCCCAGACCGCCACTTCATACCGCTTGGCGGGCTGCCAGCCGGCCAGGTCTTCCGACTCGTCCTCTGTAAGAATACCTTCGTCCACTGCGTAGTCTATCATATCTTCAAGAATGTTGTTCCAGGAAAGGTTTTTGTCAGCCTCATAGCCGGAGGCCCTGGCGATCATCATCAATGCCTCATGCTTGCTTACCGTGGCATTTGGTTTGAATGTAAAATCCTCATAACCTGAAATCATCCCCCAGGAAGCCATGCTGTTGATAGATTTTTCAGCCCAGTGGGATTTTATATCAACCAGTTTAACATTAACCTTTACCGGTTTTGGCTGTTTAAATTTCCATTTCTTTCCATGTGCCTCGTTTTTCCACGGGTCGGCGCTGGCGGCTGTTGCGACTCCAAAAACGATAAAAGCTGCCAGTACCAAGGAAATGACTCCCTTTTTAATCAAGATTGCACCTCCTGAACAATTAAATTAATACTATTAAATTTACAACTATTAAATTATTGACCGAAATTTTTCCCTAATCTCATCCCACCTTTTTCCGATCCCGAATACCCTTGTCATTTTATTTATACGATGTGCGCCCGCGCTTAATGGGGGTCCATTTAACCTTTTTCAAGTCGTGTCTCTCCGACAGGTAAAAACCCGCCAACCTTTAGTTCAGCGGGTTTTACAATTTCAGGCTCATGCAGTTAGTTTGCCTTGCATTAAAACTCAATAAAGGAAAAATTTTCTTTTATTGGATTAATGTCAAATTGCATTCTGGTTTTCTTGGGATAAACAATTGAGCACATATATCTGTCTATGGTAAAAGAAATTACCTTGTACTGGGCGAAATTTTTATAATGGCTTATTGAATGATTATCGAAAACTTCTATCCCGTCAATCTCAAAAACCTCAAAGGGGGTCATCAGGCCGGTTTTAAGAACCTTGGATAAAGCCTCCTTGGCTGTCCACAAAAGAGTCAGCCCGGCATAAAATGAGAATGGGCAGGAGCCCATTATTTCTTTTTCAGCCCCGGTTATATGTTTTTCCAAAACATCCGCATTATTGGGATTTATCTTCTCAATGTCAATCCCCAGGGGATGAGCTTCCGGAAAGGCCAGCGCGGCGCCGAAATCATCGCAGTGGGTAATGCTGACCTGAATGTTTTGGCAGCCGGATACTACCACAGGCTGAGTAAATATGCCGGGCTGGATTAGAATATCTGTCAGGTTTTCCCGGCCGGTTAGGGCAGCCACCGCCTGCTTGGCGGTAAAGCGCCCCATCAGATAGCTTCTGATTCTCTTTTCAAATTCCAATGTATTGTAGTATTTAAGTTCCTGATCATGCAAATGCCCAATTAATACTTCATAATCTTCAATATCCGAAAGAAAACAGAGGCATAAAGTGGCTTTATATATATTTTCCGGCCTATTCAAGGTGAGTTTGTCCACGTAAACATTGTGTTTTTGCATCTAAAACTGGTCATCCCCTCTCACAGATACTAACCACTATATATCATGATTTTTTTAATAAGATTATTATATTTCATAAATACACCTCAGTTCTTTTGCTGCAATTATGGTTTCGTAGGGGTATCCAAAGGCATTGTTTATATACAAGGTATCGTCTTTTATGACCCGGTTATTGACATGGCTATGTCCATATACATGAATGTTCGATCCCAGTCTGCGAATTTGTTTTTCGATTAAATTTGTACCAAGAACCGGATACAGGCACCTTTTATCACGGGGAATATAATACGGCATTACGTCAATCCGCGGGAGAAAATGGGAGAAAGAAATGATAAACTTATTGGCAGTATTTAAAGTAATAAATGGCTCATTAACTGAGATAAAATGTTCGGTAATTCTTCTTTCATCATAATTTTCAGGCCACCTGCACGCAATAAAGTCAGCCCAGATTTGAAACAGCTCGGGGGAAGGCCTTTCAAATGAATAGTCATACCAGCCAAATAGCGGAATGATTGATAATGAAGGGAGATCCAGCGGCTTCATCAGAATACCGCAGTCAGAAGCTATGGCTTGGATTAATTGCAGTTTTTCCATTGAGTTAGCAACCTGGCAACGTTGCACCCACAGATCATGGTTGCCCGGGATAAAAATAACTTCTAAGAATCTCTTCCTCAAACTTTTCAGTGTTTTTTCGAATAAAGGTATTATATCGGTTACATCACCAGCTAAAATAAGGATGTCATTTTGGTAATCATAGAGGGACAAATTATCAAAATAACGAAGGTTTTCCTGGAAATCAATATGGATATCCGATATGGCAAGTATTTTCAAAAAAATTCCCCTTATATCCTTTCTTAATATCCCACAGTATTGTCCGCTATCTTAACTCCGCTGCGCCGTCTTTCCCTGCCCTGACGTTTTTCCAAAAAGCACAGGCCATGCGGGAGTACACCTCCGGATCGATCAGATTCCGGTTCAGCACCGACTGCGTTTCCGGGGTAATGTATCCTTGCCGGACAACCTCCTGTCCGGCAAGGAGGGCGGCCTCAAGGTACCACTTTATACTGGCCTGCAGCTCCGGCACTTTCAGCAGATCTCCCGCAGGGCACAGAATGGCGGCGGCAAACTCAAAATCGGGGCCGGATGTAAAAAGTCGCATCGTCTCCAGCAGCCCCGAGAAATGATGCCTCTCCGGATATGCGCAGCTGGAGATCAGTACGAGCTTTTTGGGCCACTCCTCCTGATAGCGCATCGGGTGGATGTACTGATCGCCGCGCTTGACAATCTGCGGGCTGATCAAAGGAATGATCCGGTCCATAAAGTTCTTCATCAGTCCGCTGACGGTGTATATATACAGGGGAGTGGCGTAAAGGAGAATATCCGCCCGGCGCACTTTTTCCAGAAGCCCGGGCATGTCATCCTTGTAAACGCAGGCTCCAGGCGTTTTAGACCAGCAAGTCAGGCATCCGGTACAGTGATTGATCTTCTTTTCCTTAAGATATATCACTTCCGTTTCCGCACCTGCCTCCCGCGCGCCCCTGAGAAAAGGCTGCAGTATGCGGTCGGTGTTGCCGAGGTCGCCCCTGGAGCTTCCATTGAAAGCCAGCAATTTCACTTTCATCCCTCCGTTATTAATGTTCTGCTGGAAGGGAGCAATACATTTTCATTTAACCTTATTTGCCGCCCATACTTGCTGAAACCTCTATCTTATGAAATTGCTGGTTGACAGCTTCACTGATAAGATGAGATTTACTTATAAAAATAAGTGATCCCGCAATGCAAAAGAATCCGCATATTAAAATAGTATGGGGAACGCCTATTATGCCTGCCAGAGCGGCCGCCATCAGGCTGCCAAAAGGAAACAGGCCTCTAAAGGCCACGGTGAAAAAACTCATCACTCTTCCACGCTTATCATCTTCTACAATGGACTGCAATACCGTGCCGCTGGCTGCCATTTGCACAAAGACGCCAAAACCTGCAAACATCAACCAAAACATACAAAGCCCCGGGCTGCGGGATTGGGAAAAGGCAAGCAAAGCCACGCCGTGTATACCCACGGCCAGGGGTATAAGCTTCACCAGACCACGGGCGTCCTTTCTTGATGCCAGATAAAGTGTGCCGGCCAAAGCTCCCATGCCGGAAAATGCCATTAAAAAGCCAAGTGTCTGCGGGCCTCCATGAAGAATTTCCTTAACGAAAACAGGCATAAGCACCGCGGTTGGCCAGGCTGTAAGGCTGACAAAACCCTGCAGTATAATAATGGACTTGATGGGGGAGGAATTAAAGGCATAAACATAGCCTTCTTTTAATCCTTTTAATATATTTGTATTTTTGTTTTCAATTTTTTGGGGCTTGACTTTCATGGCCAACAGCGCAGCGATAATGACAAGGTAACTAATGCCGTTAATGACAAGGCATATGCCCTCCCCCACAGCGAGAATAAGCAGGCCTGCTATGGAGGGGCCGATTAAGCGCGCCAGATTAAACATGGAATTGCTTAAAGCAACGGCGTTACCCAAATCCTCCCTCTTTTCAACTATATTAAAAACAAAGGACTGGCGGACTGGCAGGTCGAATGAACCAACCAAACCAAGAAAAAGGCTTAATGGTATAATGTACCATATGGAAATTTTATCCGTCAAAACCAGAATGGCCATAATAAAGGCCTGAACCATGCTCAGCGCATTGGTGGCAATAAAGGTTCTGTGCCGGTTCCACCTGTCGATAAGCACTCCGGCAAAGGGCACAACAAGAAAAAAAGGTATTTGACCGACAAACTCCACAACTCCCAGATAGAACACAGAGTTGGTCAAGCCATAAACGAGCCAGCTAATGGTGACGCTTTGCATGAAGGTTCCTGTCATGGATACGGCCTGACCGAAAAAGTAAAGACGGTAGTTTCTATAACCAAAGGATCGGGTGATAGATTTTAGACCGTTCATGATGTTTTTATTGTTATTGTTGTTATTCATCTAATTACCTCCTCTCATAGGATCTTCTAAAACTTTCCCTTCATATAGTGTTTTTGCATTGCTTCAAAAATTCATACAACTTACCATTTAAGATTTATTTCCTTTGCCAAACGCTCAATAACACCGGCTGGCGGACTAAACTGCAGATCTGACAGCGCCTGGGCCCTGCTTAACTCGCCCTTGCGAACCAGACCGGCATATTCTTCATGGTACATTGTATATTTCATTCTTCGCAGGTCCATGTAGGTATTAAGCCAAACCATCCGGCAATTGGTTGTTCTCCCCGGGTACGATGTTGGTATCTGCTGCCAGTCAAATACCTGCCGGCACTTCTCCTTCAGCGCCTCTTTATCTGTTTTGTTGAATCGGAAAATATAAAAAGGTATTACCAAAATAATACCCTGGTTAGCGTCAGCATCGAGATCTTCTCTGGACAGATAAACCTTTTGTTTACTCATAGGCTCCTGGCGCCTCATAAATTCGGCCAGAAATTCTTCGTCACGCTGAAAGTACTCCAGCATTTCCTCCCAATATTCCAGGGCAGTCTCTTTATCCGCCATCATCATGGCCTGACCCTTGGAATATCCGTTGATAATTAGCGGAATACCCAATTTATCCGCCAGTTCTATGGCATTGGCATATAGTATGCCTCCGCAAACAAAGCAACTGCTCAATCTCACCTTTGATTCATTGGTATACCGCCAAAGTTTTTTCATGAATAGGGTATCATGCTGTTTAATGATCAGATCCACGTTTAGCGCCTTGCACAATTTTTTTACATTGTTTGTGGCAATGTCATCCTCATAGCCGTGATCATTATGAAACCCAAGCACCTTTAGTTTGTACTTATCCACTATATCTATCAATGCTGCGCTGCTGTCAACCCCACCACTTAAAGGGACCAGAACATGGTACTTATTGTTTGAGCTTTTATACTTTTCCAGGCTTATAATGAGGTCTGCCTCATCTTTAAATTCATTTTTTTTAACAGGTATATCCGATTGGCTTCTGCAATAACTGCAGACTCCCTGTTCGTTTATGTCCGCCTTGGGGAAATTTCCCGGTAAAACGCATTTACTGCACAATACTATGGCATCTTTCTTTTCATCCAGTAGCGTTTCTATTGTTTCTCCAATATGTTTTCTGATATTATCAGCCAAAAACTGTATCGTTGCACTCTTGAATATCTTATTGCTATATCTGATTATCAAGTGCATTTGGTTATCAAAAATTACAATGTTTAGATGAATTAAGTATGGCAGGTTATTGGCCTTTCCTGATGATAAACCAAAATACTTTTGATCAAATATGGGATTGTCTGATTTATTGTCTATATGTCCCAAGTAGTTAAAGCCTATCTCAGGCTCAGGAATACTGTCCAGGCATTTAGTTTTCTTTAAATACTTTGATATGCCATAATTAAATCCGCTATTGGGCACTTTAGCAAACTGCTTCTTTATATCGGTGATTTTTTCTATTGGTGAATGGTTATCGTTCAAATCAAATACTACCGGATATGAAGAGGTGAACCATCCAACTGTGCGGGACAGGTCAATGCCGGCATCAATTTCCTTCCGGCCATGGCTTTCAAAGTCAATCATCACGCTTTTCTTTCCCGTCCAATGCTGAAGGGCCTCAACAAAACAGGTGAGAATTATTTCATGATCGCAAAAAGAATGCCGCCGGGGGATTTCCTTAACTATCTTTTCTGTTTCCATCTTATTTAACGAAAACACATGCTGCTCAACGGATTCTTCTCTATTATCCGAAAAGTAATCAGGATAATCTCCTGGTATAGGCTGTATATTCTTCATTGCTTCCGAGCACCAGTAATGTACATCATTGGAGAAGGAATTTATATCGGCATATCTTGTTAAAGAATCCGCCCAATATTTAAAGGAGGTGGTTTTTTCAGGCAGCCCCAAAGGGAGCCCTTGTTGCAGCTGATCATATATTGTTATGAGATCTTCAATGATAATATTAAAGGAAACAAAGTCGGTGATGAGGTGGTGTATTGTAATCAACAGTTCTCCGCTGCCGGCGCCCAGTTTAATATAACCGGCGCGTATAAGCGGACCTTCAGCGAGATCAAAATTAAGCTGGCTTTCCGAAATTATTTGGCGTTTCCTTTGATCCTGATCCTGTGTGCTTAATCCTGTATAATCGTATACGGTCAGAATATTATGCTCCCAATATTCTTTAATAAGCTGTATCCATTGGGACCCCTTTTTAATGAAGCAGGCCCTCAGCATATCGTGGTGCATTAATAGCAGTTCAAACGCCTTTTTAAGTTTTTCCTCGTCAATTTTCTGTTTTACGTCTAATATAACATATTGATTAAAGTGTGACGGGTCACCGAACTTTTCAAAGAACCATTTTTGAATTGGAGTCAGCTCAACTTCACCCAGAACGGCATTCTGATTACAAGAGCCCTCCACTTTAGTTGATTTGCCGATTTCCTCAGCCAACTGGGCTATTGTGGGGTATTTCAACAAGGTGAGGGCTTTGCAATCTATACCTGCTTTTTTTAATTGTTGTGCCATCTGTATGGCCAGTAATGAGTTCCCCCCTAAATTATAGTAATTGTCATAGATTCCTATTTCCTTTTCTGTTTTTAAAACTCTCTTCCATATCCTGATCAAATGATCTTCCACCTGATTTCGCGGGGCAGTATATTCTTCATGCATTACAATATCGATGGCCTTATTTTGCAGATGTTTGCGGTCAATTTTTCCATTTTGACTTAAAGGCATTTTTTCCAGCTGAATATATATTGAAGGTATCATATAATGAGGGATTTTTTCAGATAAAACCTGGCGTATCATTTCTCCGGTAACTGCAGTGGCGGATACATAGTAACAGCAAAGAAATTTTTCTTTGTTTGCATCTTCTTTTATAACTACCACCACTTCTTGAACATTTATATTTTTTAATAAATTCTCTTCTATTTCTCCGCACTCAATGCGGTATCCACGCAGCTTCACCTGCTGATCCACTCTTCCGATAAATTCAATAATACCGTCTCTCCTTCTAACCAGATCACCTGTCCGGTAAACCCTCTCTCCTTTTATATATGGGTTCTCAATAAATTTTTCCGAGGTAAGTTCGGGACGGTTAAGATATCCCCTGCATACGCCATCCCCTCCGATGTAAAGCTCTCCGATTGTACTGTCCGGCACCAGCCGCCGGTTTTGATCAAAGATATACAGTTTTACATTATCCGAGGGGATACCTATAGGTACGGTCCTGCCATTATCCTTATTTTGATCAAAAGCGTGTATCATACAGCCAACAACTGTTTCGGTGGGACCATACTCGTTATATAATATAACTCTGCCATTAAACTTTTTACTGACTTCCTCTGCCAGCGCTCTTTCAAACTCCTCTCCCCCGACAATAAAAGATCGTAAACATTTTGGCGAGCAGTCCACATTAAGCAGCGCCTTGAGGTGGGAAGGAGTTAACTTTATAATATCAACCTTATCCTCTGCCAGTACTTTATCCAAAACAAAATCATTATCTGAATACACTTCAATTCGATTGCCTGATAATAGAGGGGCAAATATTGAAGTAACTGTTAGATCGAAAGATATCGAGGAGTAAAAAGGAAAGTTTAAGCCGGTTTTGTCATCTTTTCCATATTGCTTTACCGCCCAGGAGATATAGTTAACCACTCCTCTGTGCTCTACCATTGCTCCCTTTGGTTTGCCGGTGGACCCCGAGGTATAAATAACATACGCCAGGTCTGTGGCTGCGTTAACCGACTGCAGGTCTGAGGAATCCCCCTGATAGATTTCCTCATCATCCAGGTATATCTGTATTCCTGTAAAATCATCAACGGCTCCGTACCTTTTCTGGGTAAGTATAATTCTTGTCTGACTGTCCCCGATGATGTATTTTAATCTATCTTCCGGGTATTCGGGATCTATTGGCAAATAAGCCCCCCCCGCCTTTAAAACAGCAAGTATGCCAATAATAAATTCGATGGATCTACCGGTCTTAACCCCGATAATATCATCTCTTCCCACCCCTTGATCCCGTAAAAGGCGGGCTATTTGATTTGCTTTTCCATTCAGCCTTCCATACGATATCTCTGTGCCGCCAAATGATACCGCTATTGCATCCGGAACCCGTTTAGCCTGGTATTCGAACAGCTGATGCAAACAGCTTTCATCGGCATATTCTGCTTTAGTTTGATTGCAGCCCAAGAGCAAGTCATAGATTTCCTGTTCAGTTAAAAATGGCAAATCGGCAATAGCCATATTGATGTTTTCCGCAATTCCATGCAGTAGTATTTTGAAGTGTTCTATCATTCTCTCAACAGTTTCCCTTTTAAATAAACCGGTGTTATAATTGAAAGTTCCAGTCAATGCGCCTCCCATATCTACCATTGTCAGCATAATATCGAATTGCCCTTCCTGCTGCTGGATACTGTATTGTTTCAGGGATTTCTTCTTCCATTCAGAAATACTATTATTAACTTCATCATTAAAAAAGGAAAGAGTATTATAATTGAGTAATTCAAAGGTAACCTGAAAAACCGGCGAGCAACTGGGGTCGCGTTTGGGCTGCAATTTATCTACCAGTAACATAAATGGAATGTCCTGATGCTCCAGCGCTTCATATACTGTATTACGGACTTGATGCAGCAATTTGGCAAAGGTTGGGTTTTCCTTGAAATCTGTGCGTATGGCCAACATATTTATAAGGTACCCTACCATATTTAAAAACTCCGGCCTGGTCCTGCCATTTGTTGGTGTGCCCACTAATATGTCATCCTGCCCCGAATAGCGGTGAAGAAACAGCTGAAACACTGTTAATAATAGCGTAAACAGGGTTGTCCCCTCTTTAGATGCGGATTTTTTTAATGCCTGGGTCAGATCATTACCTATGGTAAAGGATATTGCTTCACCCTTAAAAACCTGGTAAGGAGGCCTTGAATAATCTAATGGCAGGCTAAGCACCGATAATTCACCCGCCAGCCGTTCCCTCCAGTACTTCCACTGACTCTCTGTTTCAGCCCCCTCAATTACGCTTGTTTGCCAGTTCACATATTCTGCATACTGGTTCTCGGCCAGGGGAGCGAGGTATGGCTTCTCATTAAAATACAACTGCCATAATTCATCATTGATAACTACAAATGACAGGAAATCAATAATTATATGGTGGGTTGTTATTAAGAGGACATAATTCTGAGGAGAGCAGGTAAAAAGATTTACCCGCAATAAGGGGCCTTCTTCAAGATTAAAAGGCCGCCTGTATTCTTCAATGACTTTTTGATATAATTCCTCTTCACTCAAATCTACAGCCATTATTTCTGTAAAGGCTACCTCCTGATAGCCATGCACCACCTGTACAGGTTCACCGTCCCTGTCGGTAAAGGTAGTTCTCAGGGAATTATGCCGGTTGATTAGTTTCTGAAAGGCATGTTTTAATTTTTCAGCGTTTATATAAGATGTGATCCTTACCGGAAAAGCAATATTATAAGCGCAGCTTTCCGGGGCTGATTTATATATAAACCATAGTGCCTGCTGCCCGTAGGAGAGCGGGTAAGTGGCTTGGGCCCCGTATGCCCGTCTCTCTAAAAGCTGTCTCAATAATTGTCTTTTTGTTTCTGGTATGGTAGAGCTCATTCTTGGACTCCCCCTTTGTCTTTAGCTAAAATACTGATCAGTTTATTAACCTCTTCATCAGATAAGTTGTCCATATTCACCAATAGATCAGCCGCCATTTTCCGCTCTATTATGCTAAATTCCTTCTCAACGTTTGCACAGGCTTTATGCCGATTTGTTTCCAATTCAGTGGTTATAGCCACCTCCTGATTATTAATTTCCTCTATTATCAGGGACAGATGCTCCGCTACCTTTCTAATAGTTCGGTGCTCCAGCAATTCTCTCCCGGTAAGATTGGTTTGAAAAACCTGATTGAGGTTCCTGGCAAGTTGGTACAGCTTTATCGAATCAAACCCGTACTCACTAAGATCTGTATCGATATTGATATTGCCTATGCCTATCTTCAGCAGCTTGGATACACTTTGCATTAAAGATACTTGCACTTTATCCAGTAAGCTGACGTTATCTTTAACTGTTGCAGAATTATATACTGCAGAATCCTCCTCAGTTTGTTTAATGCTATCGGCGGTATTAAGCGCAATTTCTCTTTCATCTTCTTCAAAGGCTTCCGCCGCCTGGCCCAGCGCCTCTTTGACCACCTCGATCTTGGGCACCCAGTAGCGCTCCCTGGCAAAGGGGTAGGTCGGCAGACTGATGCGGCGGGGTTTGTCGCCGCCATATAGCTTGTTCCAATCAAAAACCAGCCCCTTGACCCAAAGTTCTAAAAGTTTTGAGTATTTTCTTTTGCTTATCCAGGCGTCAATAGTTTTCACCATGTCTTCATCGGCTGCAAAAACAGCCAGGGTTTCTTTATTGGGCCTGACCTGCCCCCGGTATAAATCCTCTATACCATCCCGGCCATCTATATAACCTTCCAGTTTTTCCTCAAGTTCTTTGAGGGAGCCCGCCATCACGGCCAGGCGTTCTTCCATGGCTTCACGGCCTACCTGGAGAGTATAGGCCATATCGGCCAGGTCGGAATTTGAGAATTGCTGCTCCCGCACCGCCGATAACAATCTCTGCGCCAGCTCCTTAAGCCGATCTTCGGTCTTTGCCGATAAAACGATAAGTGCCGGGTTTCCAGGGGTGATTATAATTTGGGGGTTTTGTATTTGAGGGATATACTCCTCAATCAGCACATGGGCGTTGGATCCTCCCGCACCAAAGGACGAAACGCCGGCGATCCTGGGATATTCCCTGCTTACTCCATTAAGCTCAACCACCGGCCGCTTCCATTCCGCCAGTTCCTGCTGTACAACAAAGGGGGTATTGCTGAAATCTATGTTGGCGTTGAGCGCCCCGGAATGCAGGGAGGGCGCCAATTGGCTATATTTGATCTGCAATAATATTTTGGTCACCCCCGAAATGCCCGCAGCACTCTCACAGTGCCCAATGTTGGACTTTACCGACCCGATGGCGCAGAATTGTTTGTCTTTAGTGTATTCCTGGAAGATTTTAGTCAGGCCCGTGATTTCAATGGGATCTCCCAAAGCAGTTCCGGTCCCGTGAGCTTCCATGTAACTGATTGTCCTTGGATCAATACCTGCCTCCTTAAAGGCCCGCCCATAAACACCGGCATGGGCGTTGGGGTTTGGAACAAAAAATCCATTGGTTTTTCCACCATGATTGATTGAGGTTGCCTTGATGATTCCATAAATGTTATCCCCGTCGGCAATTGCTTTAGCCAGCGGCTTTAGCAACACCGCTCCAACGCCTTCCCCGGGCACATAACCATCGCCCCCCTGACCAAAGCTCTCACACCGCCCCTTGCTGGACAACATCTTGCCCATTGCCAGCAATAGATACTTGTTGGGGTGGATTGAGACATTGACTCCGCCGGCGATGGCCACCTCACACTCGCCCCGCTCTATGCTTTGACAGGCCAGATGGATTGCGGTCAGAGAGGAAGAGCACATTGTGTCAACTGCCATGCTGGGTCCATGGAAATTGCAAAAATATGACACCCGGTTGGCTATCTCCGCCGGGTGCCCAACAATAGCAATGGGTCTGCCCTGTATCTGCTCCTGTGCCCCATAGAGCTGATATTCCTCATACATTACCCCCACATAGACCCCCACATTGCCTTCCAGGCCAAAAACCTGGCGCCGGCCAAGGGCTTCCCGGGTATATCCCGCATCCTCCAGGGACTCATAGACACACTCTAAAAATAAACGCTCCTGGGGATCCATAAACTCAGCTTCGAGAGGTGATATGTTGAAAAACAGAGGATCAAATTGATCCACACCCTCCAGGAAGCCTCCCCATTTGCTGTAGGTTTTTCCGAACTTGTTCTTATCTTCACTAAAATACCTGCTATGATCCCAGCGGCCTTTGGGGATTTCCGTGATACAATCCCTGCCTTCCCGCAGGTTCTGCCAAAATTGCCGTATATTTCCCGCCTGGGGATAGCGGCCGGCAACACCGATGATGGCAATGTCCAAGGCCCCATTTTCTTTTGGCGCCTCCCAGCCGGGAGCTGTGAAACGGGGCCGCCTGCGCCTGCTGAGCTCCGGTTTTTCTTCAGTCAAAGCTGCGGGCCCTGTATAACTTATGGCAGCCGGTTCTGCATCCTTCCCGATCCCTAAAAGATCCATCAGCTGGTCACCATAGGATTCAAGGAAATACCCGGTTAATTCCTGGATGTTCTTATATTCAAAGAATAGCGTTTTAGATAATGATCCAAATGTTTTTTCCAATTGATTGGTCAATTGCAGCACCATGATGGAGTCTATGCCGTATTTTTCCATCGGGGAATCGGCCTCTATCCGGTGCGCCGGCAGCTTGATAACCGGGGAAAGCAGCTTTTTGAAATAATTTATGGCTTTTTCCTGTAGCAAATCCTGTTCAATTACCGGCGCTGCTTTGTTTTCCAACATGTCGGGAGGTGTGCCCGGAGTCTGTGCGCCAGTCTGCTGCGCCAGGATAGTTGCCTGAAGACGTTTCAAATCCCCCTCCATCACCAGCACCCGGTCACTGCCGGAGGCAATGCACTGATACAGGGCTTTGATACCGTTTTTGGTCTCCATGGCCATCATGCCCGTACTCTGCGTGATCAGCTGCCCTGTTTCTTCTTCAACATACATACCGCCCTCTTTCCACAGCGGCCAATTGATGGAAAGAGTTTGGCCATGGCGCTTTCGGGAGGCCACCAGGGCGTTGCGATACCCGGCATAGGCATCCATAAAGGCGTTGGCGGTGGAGTAGTCGGCCTGGCCTACATTGCCCATAACCGCCCCGGAGGAAAAAAGGAGGAAGAAGTCCAGCGGCAGGTCACTGCTGGCCTGGTCCAGATGCACCAGCCCGGCCACCTTGGGGGCAAGGACCTCTTCCAGCTCCTCCTTTGTTTTTTTGATGATGAAGTTGTCCCGAAGCACTCCCGCGCTATGGATGATGCCATGGAGGCTCCCATGGTCCTCCCGGATGTTTTTGATCAGGCCGGCAACGGCCTCCTGTCTGGTCACGTCCACCTGCCTGTATTCGACCCTGGCGCCCAGGGACTGCAATTCCTTTATTTTTCTTTCCTTCTCTTCTCCCAGCGGCGACCGGCCCGCCAGGATTAGTGTGGCGTCTTTAACCTTTTGGGCAATTTCTCCGGCAAAGATCAATCCCAGGCCCCCGGCGCCCCCTGTGATCAGATAGATGCCCCGGTCCTTCCAGGGAGCCCTTTCTTCTTCCCGGGTATTTTCCACCTCTCTCCAGTGGGCCACCAGCCGTTTGCCGTCTTGATACCGAACCTGGCTATCTATTGGGCTGCGGCTGTTCTCCTTTAATTTTTCTATCATTCCCGCCGCTTCTTCCCCTGGCTCCACTTCTATCATCTGCCCGATCAGCTTTGGATTCTCCAGGCCGGCCGTTCTCAAAAGCCCGGTGAGCCCGGTGTAAAGCTGCTGTTCCCCCCGGCCGGCAGCGACTATCTGGACCAGCGCCTTGCCCCGGGGCTTATCTCTGAGTATTTTTTGTATCTCCTCAAATGCTCCGGCGGCGCAGTCCTGGAACCGTTCCCCTATTCCGTTCCGCCCGGATTGCAGGCTGAGGCAGCGCACCCTGTCCATTCCGGCCTCGATGCTTTCCGGGGATACTTCACCCGGCCCGCAGATCAGCACC
>JUEB01000010.1 GCA_000802095.1 Peptococcaceae bacterium BICA1-7
GGAAACAACGAGAGCGCCGGCAAACGCAAGAAAGCTAAAACTACCAAGGGGAATCCGCTCTTGCGCACTACGTTGATCCAGGCCGCCAAAGCAGCTTCACGCACCAAGGATACGTATCTTTCTGCTCAGTACCACCGGATCGCTGCCCGGCGCGGCGCTAACAAAGCCGCAGTTGCTGTTGCTCACTCCATGCTGGTTATCATCTATTCTATTTTGAAGAATCACCTGCCTTACCAGGAAATGGGTGCAGATTACTTTGCTAAAGTTAACGCCAAGGCTATTAAAAACCGTGCTATCAAACAGCTTGAGATGTTAGGATACCAGGTCAAGATCGAGGCTGCTTAAGGTTTTCGTTGTTTGTTTTGTCTTAAAAAGCAATGTTGTTAAAACCCTTTTATTGAGGTTTAGTTAGGTGTTGCCTTTTTGTAGCCGTTATTTTCAGGGCAGAATAATTAGGCGTTTCTTTAAAGTTTCAGGTAAAAACTGAGGAAGCCTACGGTGTTTATTGAGAGTCAGAAGCAGATTATTTATAATCGTTATTCTGACTCTATTTATAATCCGGCCTGCATTTTCTTGTATCTGGAGCGCTTGGAAAAGGAATGCCACGGCCATTCTGACTTCTGACTTCTGGATTCTGAATTCCGACGGAAGGAAAAGCTGGAGAGTATGAAGATAAGCCAGTGGCTGCACAGCACAGGTAAATATTTGGCGGAAAGGCGTCCCGGAGCGGGGAGGCTTGACGCTGAGGCCATACTGAAACATGTAACCGGCAGAGACCGGGTCTCACTATACAGGGAGGCAGACACTGAGATTAACACGGAACTGGAGGCTCACCTCCTGCCTCTGGTGGAGAGAAGGGCCGGTGGGGAGCCACTGGCTTACATTATCGGCAGTAAGGAGTTTATGGGACTGGAGTTTGCAGTTTCACCGGCGGTTCTGATTCCCAGGCCTGAAACCGAGATGATGGTGGAAAAAGCGGTGGAGCTGTTAAAAGGGGTGTCCATACCGGTGCGGGCTGGACAGGTTATAGCCGATGTGGGGACAGGGAGTGGGGCGGTGGCCGTCAGCATAGCCGTCCTGTTTCAGGGAGTACGGGTTTATGCCGTTGACATATCCGGAAAGGCGCTGGAGGTGTCCAGGCAGAACGCGGCTACACACGGGGTTGGTGACAGGGTCCAATTCCTGGAGGGAAACCTGCTGGACCCGCTTGCGGAAATAATAGGGGTGGAAGGACGGCTGGACCTTGTCACTGCCAACCTGCCCTATATACCCTCAGCGGATATTCCTTTTTTAATGGCCGACGTAAGGGAGCATGAGCCCCGCCTGGCCCTGGACGGTGGAGAAGACGGGCTTGAACAGTACCGCCGGCTGGTTCCCCGGGCAGGGGAACTATTGTCCGACGGAGGTTACCTTTTAATGGAAATAGCCCCGGGACAGGGAAAAGCCATGCGGGCCATACTGGGCCAGACATGGGCTGTTGAGGTGCTGGAGGATTTGGCCGGCAGGGAAAGGCTTGTTATTGCTAAAAAGTATTAATTTGCGGTCGGAATTCAGAATACAGAATTCAGAATTCAGAATGGGACTGTATTCCTTTACTGTTTTTCAGGTCTGGCTCTCAGGTCTGGCCAGGTATATTCTGAATTCTGACTCCTGACTTCTGTATTCCGACCGGAGGTATTACCTTTTAGCGGAATTTTGTGTTATACTACCTTCTGATGCGGGGGGTGGCAATATATGTCTTTGGATGATCAGAAAACTTTTTTCTGGAAGGTAGATGCCATTTGCCCGGACCCGGAAATCATCCGGCAGGCCGGGCTTATTTTACGCCGGGGGGGGCTGGTGGCTTTTCCCACTGAGACCGTATACGGGCTCGGCGCCAACGCACTGGACGTTTCCGCAGTGGAAAGAATATTTACGGCCAAGGGCAGGCCCCAGGACAATCCGCTTATTGTACATGTTTCCGGGATTGCCCCGGTTTATGAATACACCTTTGCTATACCCCAAAAGGCCAGGCTTCTTATGGAAAAATTTTGGCCCGGACCTCTTACTCTTATTCTTCGGGGCAATGGCAGGATACCTGGCATGGTATCAGGGGGACTGCCTGATGTGGCCTTTAGGATGCCTGATCACGCCGTAGCCCTGGCGCTGATACAGGAGGCCGGGGTGCCGGTGGCCGCTCCCAGCGCCAATCTATCCGGAAGACCCAGTACTACCACCGCTGGCCACGTGCTGGCCGACATGGATGGAAGAATTGAAGCTATACTGGATGGGGGTGCGTCAGGTATGGGTGTAGAGTCCACCGTTCTGGATATGACCGGGGACATTCCGGTGGTACTCCGGCCCGGTGGAATTACCCCAAGCCAGATAAGGACTGTAACCGGAGCGGTGACTCTGGACAAAACTCTGCTTGATAACGTAGCAACTCCCACCAGGCCCAGGTCTCCAGGTATGAAATACAGGCATTACGCTCCGTCAGCGCCCCTGGTGCTGGTGGAGGGCTCTCCGGATATGATAGTGCGTGAAATTATTAAGCTTGCAGGATATTATGCCCACATGGGGAAAAAAGTGGGGATACTCTGCCGGGACGGGCATCAGGATCACTATCCGTACCTGACTATCGTTGCAGGAGGAGAGGACCCGGCTTCAGTGGCTGTTTTACTGTTTTCTGCGCTGCGCCTTTTTGAGGGCACCGGGGTGGATATAATACTGGCCGAAGGGGTAGAAGCCCGGGGAATGGGGCTGGCTGTGGCCAATCGTCTCAGAAGGGCGGCGGGCGGGAATGTTATTAAGGCAGGTCAAAACCCTGTAATACCTACTTTTTCGAATATTGAGTACCGGAAAGAATAAACTATGGTTGTATAAACCAAAGAAGATGCGGAGAGTTCTATGTCTTTTTCAACAATTTTTCTGCTGGCGGTGGCCCTGGGAACAGATGCCTTTTCCATGTGCCTGGGAATAGGCATGGCCGGGGTAAGGCGGAAGCAGATTTTGATTATTAGTTTTACTATACTTCTTTTTCATATAGCCATGCCCCTGGTAGGATGGTATGCAGGCCAACTGGCCGGGAGCCTGGTGGGCAGGGCGGCAGGTATTGCCGGAGCACTGGTGCTGATGTACCTGGGGGCCAGAATGCTGTGGAACGTGTACAGGTGTGAACCGGAAAAACCAAGTGTGGCCCTGGTGAATACATGGGGCATTCTCCTTCTGGCAGCCAGTGTAAGCTTGGATGCATTAAGCGTCGGCTTTACCCTGGGGACAGTAAAGGCCAACCTGCTTCTGGTGGCCCTGGTTTTCGGAGTGGTGGCGGGGCTGATGACTCTTGCCGGGCTTCTGTTGGGCAGGATACTGGGCAACTTGGCCGGGGAGAAGGCCCAGTTGGTGGGAGGACTTATACTTTTGGGAATCGGGATAAAGCTGATGCTTTGAAGATAACCCCCAATACCCTGCTTTTTAGGAGGTGCATACAGATGAAAGTGTTGTTTGTCTGTACTGGAAATACGTGCCGGAGCAGTATGGCCGGGGCTATAGCCGCCAGAGAGCTGGAAAAAAGATCAGCCGGGCATGTTCAGGTTATGTCTGCCGGAACCTCCACCATTTCTGGCCTTCCGGCAACGGAACAGGCTGTGCTGGTAATGCAAGAGACGGGAATAGATTTGAAACCCCACCGGACAATGGTGCTGGATAAAAAGCTGGTGGAAGAGGCTCACCTGATTCTCACAATGACCGCCGGCCACCGCCAGGAGGTTTTGCGCATCTGTCCGGAAGCCTCCGGCAAGGTGTATTTGCTGTCTGAATATGCCGGTTTGAATGGGGACGTAATGGATCCATACGGAGGGATACTGGATACCTACAGGAGGGCGGCCGACCAGATAGAAACTCTGGTGGCCCTGGCTGTGGACAGGCTCCTGCGTGACTCATAGGCACTACCTTGAGGTCCGAAGACTGCTAACAAGAAAAGTCCCGGGGTCAGGAGACAGGAGACTGCTCAGGAGTATGGACTTCAGGTCGGGAGACAGGGGGACAGGCATTCCTGGTGAGAATAAACATAACACATTTTGGAATTATGTCTCCTGACAGAAAGTAATGCCTGTAAGCTGTCTCCTGACCCGTAAGAATACCTGCAAGCCAAAGAGGGATATCCCGATTATTTGTAGAATTTAAGAGTGTGTTAAATATAAGCGTTGAAGGGAAGATGAGGTTATTGAGGCTGGCAGTTGCGAGTGACCACGGTGGCTTCATTCTCAAGGGCGAGGTTGTCCGATTTTTAAAAGAGAATAACATTGAATTCAAGGACTTCGGCACTTACTCCGAAGAGTCCGTGGATTATCCGGATTTTGCACTGGCGGTGGCTGAGGCTGTGGCAGCTGGTGAATTCCAGCTGGGTATAGTGTGCTGCGGCACAGGGATAGGTGTTTCCATTTCCGCCAACAAGGTTCCCGGAGTGAGGGCAGCCCTTTGCCATGATACCTTTTCGGCCAGGATGGCCAGAGAGCACAATGATGCCAATGTGCTGACACTGGGCCAGCGGGTGGTGGGAATTGGGCTGGCGCTGGACATAGTAAAATCCTTTCTGGAGGGAGTATTTGATTCCGGAGGGAGGCACTCCCGCAGGATTGACAAAATGGGAGATATAGAGAAAAAATACTGCAGGATATAATCACTTTATCATAAAGAGATTAATAGATAGAATGAAATGAACGGGTGGGGAGGTAGTGAATATGATTTTAAAGGGCGCCCTGTCCAGGGTGGATCCCGAGATAGACAGGGCTATAGATATGGAGCTGGAACGACAGCGCAACACCCTGGAGCTGATCGCCTCGGAAAATGTGGTTAGCCAGGCAGTGATGGAGGCCCAGGGGTCGGTACTGACCAATAAATATGCTGAGGGCTATCCTGGACGAAGGTATTACGGTGGCTGCCACTGTGTCGATATAGCGGAGGAGATAGCCAGATCAAGGGCCAGGGATCTTTTTTCTGCCGAATATGTAAATGTTCAGCCCCACTCAGGGGCTCAGGCCAATCTTGCGGTATATTTCGCCCTGCTTAAGCCCGGGGATACAATATTGGGGATGAACCTGGCCCACGGAGGACATCTTACCCATGGAAGCCCTCTGAATATATCCGGAAAATACTTCAATATAGCCTCTTACGGAGTAGAAGAGGAATCCGGGATGATCAATTATGAAAAGGTGGCCGAAACAGCCCGTCAAAGCAGACCCCGCATTATAGTGGGGGGGGCCAGCGCCTATCCCAGAGCTATAGATTTTAAAAGGCTGAAGGAGATTGCCGACGAGGTGGGCGCCTATCTGATGGTAGATATGGCCCATATAGCAGGACTGGTGGTTGCCGGGCTGCATATGAGTCCTGTTCCCTATGCCGACGTTTCCACCACTACCACCCACAAAACCCTCAGGGGGCCCAGGGGCGGTATGATCATATGCAGGGAAAAGTACGGCCAGGCTATTGATAAGGCGGTATTCCCGGGAATACAGGGAGGGCCGTTAATGCATGTCATAGCCGCCAAGGCGGTGGCTTTCGGTGAGGCCCTAAGTCCCGGGTTTAAAGAATACCAGAATAAAATTATTGATAACGCCAGAGCCCTGGCCCAGTCCCTTAAAGAATTTGGCTTCCAGCTAGTTACCGGGGGTACCGACAATCACCTTATGCTGTTGGATCTCCGGAATAAGGGGATAACCGGCAGGGCTGCCGAAGAAATACTGGACAGCGTTGGGGTTACCGTCAATAAAAACGCCATACCTTATGATCCCCAGCCACCGGTTGTGACCAGCGGAATTAGGGTGGGCACCCCGGCGGTGACCACCAGGGGCCTTGACCAGAACGACATGAAGACTGTGGCCGAGATAATTGATCTGACTCTGAGCTACAACGGAGACAGTGCCCGCCTGGAAAAGGCAAAAGCGATGTCGGCCGAGCTGTGCAACAGGTATCCGATATACTAGGCTAATAGGTATTATCGAAGGTCGGTAGACTGCTCAATAGTATGAAAGAGGTCGGGAGACAGGAGACGGGAGGGCTTTGGCATTCCTTAACAGCTAATCAGTTTTAATAAAGCTGTTTGTACCTGTTTTTGACCTTATATTCAGACATGCAAAACTCCCGTCTCCCGTCTCCTGACACGAAGAAATACCCGCAAGCAGTCTCCTGACCGGAAAGGAATGCAGTTATGATCAAGGATCGGCCATCTTTCGACCAAACCTACATGGATGTAGTGGAGATAATAGCCCGCCGTTCCACCTGCCTGCGTAAAAGGGTAGGGGCTGTGATAGTGGTGGACAGGCGAATACTGTCCCATGGCTATAATGGTGTGGTAAGCGGGCATGATCACTGCTGCGACACCGGCCAGTGCCTTAAGGACAAAGCCGGGCGAGAGGACTACAAGCCCTGTGTTCACGCCGAGCAGAATGCTATCAGCCTGTGCGCCAAAAGGGGGCTGGCAGTAAAGGGGGCTACCCTATATGTCAACGCCGATATCTGTATGACCTGCGCCAAGCTTATAATTTCCTGTGAGATATCCAGGGTGATTGTTAAAAGGGATTTTAAGGGTTCCTCCGAGGGTGTGGACTTTTTGATCAGCCATGGCGTGGAAGTTGTCCAGTGGTCTTAAGACAGCTGATGCGGGAGGTACTTTTTTTTGGGTGCTGTGCTATTTGACATAGGGTCCACCCTGGTGCAGGGGCCCGATATATCACCTGCCAAAATGATTGCACGGCTCCTTGGTCTGGCTGATTCGGAAAAAGGCCGTGTGGCGGACATTATTATGTGCAGGGCCTTTAATGACTCTAAGGCACTGTGTGGACATTTAAGGCTTGGATTTGACACTGATCCTTTTCCGGAAGACAGGGTCAGGGCGGTGTGGGGTGAGCAGGAAAGTGCACCCCGTGAGATACCCGGGGCTACCAGTGCGGTCAGTCATGTGAAGAAGGCCGGCTTCAAGGTGGGGCTTGTTTCTGATATATGGGAGCCCTATTTTAGAGGTTTCCTGGCGGCTTGCCCGGAACTGGCCTCCATGGTGGATTTTGAGGGGCTCAGCTTCAGGGAGGGATGCCGCAAGCCCTCGGCGAAGCTTTTTGAAAGAGCTGTATCAGCTCTGGGGGTAATACCCAAAGACACCTGGATGGTGGGGGACACCTATGAGAATGACCTGGCTCCGGCTATAAGGCTGGGTATGCGCACTATATGGGTTTTAAGCAGGCCTGAAAAAGAATATCGGGCCATGGAGGGAGTTTTGAAAAAACGCCTGCCCAGGCCGGATATTATTATAGACTCAGTTGCCGATCTGGTTAAATTTGACTTAAGGGATACGGCACCTGGGTCGGAATCCAGAATTCAGAATCCAGATACTTGGTCAGCCAAAAGCAGCCACCAAGGAGAATGAAAATACGGTCCTTTTAAAGCCACAGAGCACACAGAGGGCACAGAGTTTTTTAAAGACTTGCTCGAATGCTCTATGAGGTTATTTATCAAATAGATTAGAAAAGGATGACAAAAAACTCTACTTTGCTCAGACCCGAGAGTAGTGCTTAAGAGTATTTTCTCTGTGATCTCTGTGCCC
This sequence comes from Peptococcaceae bacterium BICA1-7, assembly GCA_000802095.1. Classification (GTDB taxonomy): domain Bacteria; phylum Bacillota; class Desulfotomaculia; order Desulfotomaculales; family Desulfocucumaceae; genus BRHc4a. The sequence continues at coordinate 7,574 of JUEB01000010.1, forward strand.
TCTGTGGCTAATAGAGACCCAAGAAGTTTTTCAGGGTAGAATCCAGAATGGGTAAGTATTAGCTCAACCATTTTTGTAAGGAAGGCTGGTTGAAACGGGATGAAGATTTTAAAAGTTGAGAGGCACAGCGTTGATGAGCTGCTTCAAAGAATGCGCCGGGTGAGTATGCTTACCCACCCGGACATTTTTGTATACAGGGATTCCTTCATATCCCTGGAATGTATCCGCGCTGAATTGCTGTCGCCACCTCAGTCATATATACTTGCAGGCGAGCTGCAGAAGGTTCGCAACCTGCGCTGGCAGCTTAAAGATTTCGGAGTGGAGCTTTTCCGCCTGGACGGCTATGTGAGTATTTATCTGGAGGGTGAAGATGAGCCGGTGGATGTGCTGCCCCCGGTGGTGGAAGAGTCCGTGGAGGTGGATGGGACAATTCACAGCATCATTTGTGACGGAATGCACCGCGTGTCTCTGTCCAGGATGGAATGGGCAATTCCCCAGGTGGTTTTCATAAGGGGTATTCCCTCGGACAAGCCCTACTACGCCTACCCGGTTCCCGGCGGGTGGAGCCAGGTGACGCTTAGGGAAGACCTGCCCGACGGCTTCATAAAGAAATGGCACAGGATAAAAGAATACAAGACCCTATACAGGAATTTCAATTCAGCCTTCAATAATGTGGGCGGACCCAGGGGTAGGTTTACGAAGTGACCCCGGGGGCCTGATTACGAGTCGGGAGACAGGAGGTCCAGGCATTCCTTATAGGTCAATCTTGGAGATATAACCAATGCAAAGGCATAGCTTACAAAATTACTGTCCTGGCCTGAGATATTACCAGTACCTCCCGTCTATCTCCCGACCCTGGATACATTCTTGTTAGCAGTCTCCCGTCTCCCGACCTCAGGTATTACCCTTGAGCATATAGGAATAATATTGGAACATGCTGGATATTTATAAAAGGTACGGTATCCAGTACAAGGAGATACAACATGCTTAAAGTACTGGCGGTATTCGGAACCCGGCCCGAAGCCATAAAGATGGCGCCCCTGGTAAAAGAGCTGGGTTTGTACAGGGACAGAATAAGTTGCCGGGTAGCCGTAACGGCGCAGCACAGGGAAATGCTGGACCAGGTGCTGAACCTTTTTGATATTACCCCGGAATATGACCTGGATATAATGCAGCCGGGGCAGTCGCTCTTTGATATAACCTCCAGGGCTCTAAACGGCCTTAAGGAGGTGCTGACCAAAGACAGGCCCGATCTAACCCTGGTGCACGGGGATACCACCACCACCTTTGCTGCCTCACTGGCCTCATTTTATCTGCAGATCCCGGTGGGCCATGTGGAGGCCGGCCTGCGCACCGGCAACAAATATTCGCCCTTTCCCGAAGAAATGAACAGGCACCTTACCGGGGTGCTGTCCGACCTGCACTTCGCCCCCACGGACAGGTCCAGGCAAAACCTGCAGTCTGAGGGTGTAAGTCCGGAGAATGTTTTTGTCACCGGAAATACAGTAATAGACGCACTGCTGGCCACAGTGAAAAAGGATTACCTCTTTGCCGACCCGGTGCTCAATTCCATAGACTTCAGCGGGAAAAGGGTAATGCTGCTCACCACTCACCGCCGGGAAAACCTGGGGGACCCTATGAGGGGAATATATCAGGCCCTGAGGGAGATTCTGGAGCAGTATCCGGATGTGGAAATTGTGTTCCCGGTACACAAAAACCCTGCTGTCCGAAGTGTGGTTTCCGAGGTTATGGGGGGGCTCGACCGTGTTCACCTGATTGAGCCTATGGACTATGCCCCCTTTGTAAATCTAATGCAAAAGTGCCATATGGTGCTGACCGACTCAGGGGGTATGCAGGAGGAAGCCCCTTCCCTGGGCAAGCCGGTGCTGGTGCTCCGGGACACCACCGAGCGGCCTGAGGCCGTGGATGCCGGTACAGTGGTGCTGGCAGGCACCGGGAAAGAGGCCGTCTTGAGGGAGGCCAGAAAGCTGCTTGACGATCCCGGCCATTACCTGAGGATGTCCGAGGCCTTAAACCCCTATGGAGATGGAAAGGCCTCCCGGAGAATTGCCAGGTTCCTGCTGCACCGGTACGGGCTGGACAGTGAACTTCCCGGAGAATTTACAGGATAGTAGTAATAAATCTAATGGGTTCTCTATTTCCTCTGCTAAAAAGATGTGTTTGATGACGTACAAAATTTGCTTTCCAAATGCTCTTTAGTAAGGTCTTTTTTGTGTAGTGGCAAAAACCATGCCAGCAGGCGTCCATTAAAGGGTAAATACCGGCTTTTGAGAACTAAAAAATATCACTCCCCGGTGAAAAAAGTTGCGGCGGGGTGGAGGAATAAAACTGTTTTTGTAGAACAGTTAAATGTGCAGAATGTCGTGAGCGCGACATTCGGGATAGTATTTACAAGTATTCAAAATAAAGGGGAATCCCTTGCCGAATATGGATAAACAGAAGCCCCGGTCACCGGGAGCTCTTCAGGCCATAGCCGTCACCGGCATGATTGGAGCCGAGATGGCCATTACCGTCACAGCCGGCTTTTATGGTGGCCGGTTCCTGGACGTACAATTTAATACTGCTCCCTGGCTTATGATAACGGGAATTTTGCTGGGCGTGGCGGCAGGCATATGGGGAATAGTCAATATTGTAAAACGTTTTTTTCAGGCCTGATCTTTTTTATTCAGAACCCGAAGTGGGGTGTAGAATGTGTTTGGAATGCAATCAATATCCGAGCTGGACAACCAATTAAGAAACGTCTTGATATATTCCGGCTGTATATTGGCGGGTGTTTGCCTGGGCCTGTTTTTTTATCCCCTTGACGGAATGCTCTGGGGTATAGCCATAGGACTGGCTACCGGAATATACAATTCAGTTGTTCTGGCTATCAGGATCAGAAGGCTTCCCGACCTTGGCCGGGAGAAGGCCAAAAAGCACATGAAAAAAGGGCTGGTTATCCGCTTCACCATGATTATTGCAGTGCTCTTCCTGGTTGCCGAAAGACTCCCCTGGGTCAGCCTGAATGGTGTTGGGGCCGGTCTCTTAATACCCTACGGCATTTCCACAATCCTGGGAGTGATTAGCTCCTTAAGGCTATACCGCCAGTCCGAGGCACTGGCCAGGAAGTATTACGGGGAATGATTTGTTCTAAATAGATAAAAAAATAAGTCTTTACGGGGAAAGGGGTGAGAAAAGAGAGATGAAAAGTATTCACGAGGTCGAGCAAACATTAAATGTCTGGGGTTTTCAACCACAAATAACTGTGCCATTATTGGGTGAGGTACAGCCTAAAGTAATTGTCATGACCTGGATTGTATTAATACTTATTGCTTTGTTTACTGTGGCTGCCACCAGGAGTATGAAGGTGGATAGGCCGGGTAAGCTCCAGTTGATGGTGGAGGAGATGTTCCTGTTTCTGAGAGGTCTGGTCTATGAGAACATGGACTATAAAAAGGGTGCGGGATTGATGTGCCTGATCTTCACTTTGTTTCTTTTCCTGCTATTCTGCAACCTCTGGGGCCTTGTTCCCACCATGATGTCACCCACCGCCAGCGTCAATACCACCCTGGGCATGGCCCTGACAGTTTTCTTTCTGGTTCAGGTTCTGGGCTTCAGGTACAAGGGAATAGGTTTCTTGAAGCACTTCATTCAGCCCAGTGTTTTTTTCCTGCCTATAGTAATAATTGAGGAGCTGTCCAAGCCCATCACGCTGTCCCTTCGTCTTTACGGCAACATATTTGCCGGCGAGGTGCTCATTGCGGTGCTGCTGGGTCTGTTCGGCCTGACTGCGGATCTCCTGGGCGGCTTCGTGGCGTCTGTCATCTGGCTGGCATTCAGTATTTTTGTGGGTTTTGTTCAGGCGTTTATTTTTACAATGCTTACTATAGCCTACATCGGAGCGGCTACTGCCCAGGACCATTAATCTTTAAAAAAGCTTATTCCAACAAAGTTAATAGTTTACTGGTTTCAGAATGTGCTGCCAACTTAAAAAAATTTAAATTTAGGGAAGGGAGGGGAATTGAGTATGGATAATGCTGGAGCTGCAATGATCGGTATGGCCCTTGCCGCCGGTCTGGCTGCTATCGGAGCAGGTATCGGTGACGGTCTTGTTATGGGAAGGACTGTGGAGGGCATCGCCCGCCAGCCGGAACTGAGAGGAACCCTGATGACCACTATGTTCATCTCTGTAGGTATCATCGAGGCTCTGCCCATCATCGCCGTAGTTATCGCATTTATTTTGATGGGACAAATGTCAGCGCACTAATTTGGAATATGTTGCAGCGGGGCTGCTGCTGGTTTTTCCGCAGCCGCCCCCGCTGCCGCAATCTTTCCAAGGGCGAGAGCAGATGGAAGGAGGGTTAGCAGTCTTTTATGGAAGATGTAATTAAATCGTTAGGCATTAACGGAACCCTGGTGGCACAAATTTTTCACTTTATAATACTTTTGATCTTTCTTCGTGTTGTTGCATTTCCACCAATTGTAAAAGTTCTTGAACAGCGGCAGACAGCTATTGCTAATAATGTGGCGGCCGCCGAAGAAGAGAGAAAACAGGCCGAGGCCCTTCGCCAGAGCTACCTGGCCGATATGCAAAAGGCCAAGGAAGAGGCCCAGGCCATTATACAGCAGGCCACTAAGGCCGGGGAAGCCCAGGCTCAGCAGATACTCGAGGCTGCCAGGGCTGAGGCTAACCGGGTTAAGGAAACCGCTCTGAAGGAAATAGAGCGGGAGAAGGAGAAAGCGGTTGCAGAATTGCGCGACCAGGTCATCACACTTTCAGTCCTGGTTGCCGATAAAATTATCGGGAAACAAATCACTCAGGATCTCCAGCATGGTCTGGTGGAGGAGTTTATTAAAGAGGCAGGGGATCTGCCATGTTAAAAGGCGCGGTAGGCAGCCGCTACGCCGAAGCCCTGTATACAATTGCTGAGCGGGAGAAATCCGTTGAAGTTATCGAGCAGGAGCTTATTGCAGTGGACGCCGTTGTGCGTGATAACCGCGATTTACAGAAGGTGCTGTATCACCCGCGGATTACCTCCGAAGACAAGAAGTCTTTACTGAGTGAGCTTCTGTCAGGAAAGGTATCCCAGGTTACCCTGGAGTTCTTAAATCTCCTGGTGGACCGCCAGAGGGAGCAGTTTCTTTCCGTCATAGTAGAGTATTACATCAATCTGGCCAACAAGGCCCGTAATATAACCGAGGCCAAAGTGACCTCGGCCGTTGAGCTGACTGCTAAAGAGCAAAAGGAAATGGCGGCTTTACTGGACAAGATTACGGGTAAAAAGGTGGAGACCAGCTTTAGTGTAGACCCGTCTCTGATCGGCGGGGTAGTGGTGCGTATCGGAGACAGGGTTATCGACGGCAGCATCCGTACCCGCCTGGCCACCCTGAGAGAGCATCTCAGGCAAATAAGTTAACGGATAGGGGTGAACCAGTAGCATGAATTTGCGTCCTGAAGAAATCAGCTCCATTATCAGGCAGCAGATAGATAAGTATAAAGCGCAAATAGAAATGGCCGACGTGGGCACCGTTATCCAGGTCGGTGACGGTATTGCCCGTGTTTATGGCCTGGAAAAGTGTATGTCCATGGAACTTTTAGAGTTTCCCGCACCGGGCCCCGGCGAGGAGCCTACCATGGGTATGGCCCTCAACCTGGAAGAGGATAACATCGGCTGCGTTTTGCTGGGTGCCTATACACACATCAAGGAAGGCGACACAGTAAAGCGTACAGGAAGAATTATTTCAGTGCCCGTGGGCGAAGCCCTGCTGGGCCGTGTGGTGAACCCCCTTGGCCGGCCTCTGGACGGCAAGGGACCCATCAATACCGACAAGTTCCGCCCCGTAGAGCGTATTGCCCCTGGTGTTATGAAGCGTAAGTCCGTGCACCAGCCGCTGAATACCGGCCTCAAGGCTATTGACGCCATGATTCCCATTGGCCGCGGACAGCGTGAACTTTTACTTGGTGACCGCCAGACCGGTAAGACCGCTATTGCGGTTGACGCCATCATAAACCAGAAGGGTAAAGAGGTTATCTGCATATATGTAGCTGTTGGACAGAAAAACTCCACAGTGGCCAACGTGGTGCAGAAGTTGACCGATACCGGCTCTATGGATTATACAATTATAATTTCTGCAACGGCCTCCGACCCTGCTCCGCTTCTGTTTATAGCTCCCTTTGCCGGAGCGGCCATGGGCGAGGAATTTATGCACCAGGGCAAGCATGTCCTGATTATTTACGATGACCTGTCCAAACAGGCCTCCGCATACAGGGAACTTTCCCTTCTGCTGCGCAGACCTCCCGGACGTGAGGCCTATCCTGGCGACGTTTTCAACCTGCACTCACGGCTTTTGGAACGTGCCTGCAAGCTATCTGACGCAGAGGGCGCAGGCTCTATGACAGCTCTGCCGGTTATCGAGACCCAGGCTGGTGACGTATCGGCTTACATTCCCACCAACGTTATATCCATTACTGACGGTCAGATTTTCTTAGAGCCGGACCTTTTCTACGCCGGCCAGCGCCCGGCCGTTAACGTGGGTATTTCCGTTTCACGGGTGGGCGGCTCAGCCCAGATCAAGGCCATGAGGGCAGTTGCCGGAAGTCTTCGGATGGACCTGGCCCAGTACCGCGAGCTGGCTGCCTTCGCGCAGTTCGGTTCCGACCTGGACAAGTCGACCCAGGCCAGGCTTACCAGAGGCGAGCGTATGATGGAGCTGCTCAAACAGAACCAGTACGTGCCAATGGCTGTGGAGGATCAGGTAATGTCCATTTACACCGCCGTCCGGGGATTCCTTGATGACCTGCCGGTGGAAAAGGTGCTCGCTTTTGAGGTTGAGTTCCTCAAGTATATGAAAGCCAGCAAACCTGAAGTGGGCAAGGCCATTGCGGACAGCGGGCTGCTGGAAAAGGATACTGAGGAAAAGCTGCAGGCTGCTATCAAGGAATTCAAGCAGGTATTTGCAAAGTAATCCTGCCCGTTATAAGTTTAACGGCGAGGTGGTGAGAAAATAGATGGCAAACATTCGTGATCTACGGCGCCGCATCAAAGGTATCAAGAGCACCCAGCAGATAACCAAGGCCATGAAAGCGGTTTCTGCCGCCAGGATGCGCAAGGCTCAGGAAAACGTTACTGCCGCCAGGCCCTATGCAAAAAGGCTCGTGGGGGTGTTAGGACGTGTGGCCTCGGTTGTATCGGGAGTAAAACACCCTCTACTGGATGTCCGGGAGCCTAAAAAGGTTGCCTATGTAGTAATTACAGCCGATCGGGGATTGTGTGGCGGCTTCAACTCCAATGTTATACGGAAGGCTGCCGCTGAAATAAAGGACATTCCCGACGTAAGCATGGTTTGCGTGGGACGTAAGGGCCGGGACTTCTTCCGCAAGAGGGGCTACAATATAACCCAGCAGTACGTGGGCTTTGGTGATGATATCAATGCAGGACAGGCCAGGGAAATAGCCCAGTATATAATAGAAAAGTATTCAGAAGGCGAGTTTGACGCAGTTTATCTGGTCTACAGTGAATTTATTAACGTGCTTGTACAGCGTCCCACTGTGGTAAAGCTTCTTCCGACCGAACCGCCAAAGGAAGAGAAGAAAGACGAGGCCAAAACCGTCGGTAGAGCTGATTACATCTTTGAGCCTTCAGCTGAGGAAGTGCTGGCTACGCTAATTCCCAAATACATCACCAACACGGTGTTCCAGGGAATGCTGGAGTCCAAGGCCGGCGAGCAAAGCGCCCGCATGACCGCCATGGACAATGCCACCAAGAATGCGTCAGAAATGATCGCCAAACTTACGCTTACCATGAACAGGGCCCGCCAGGCAGCGATTACCAAGGAAATCTCAGAAATCGTGGGTGGCGCGGCAGCTCTGGAGTAGGATTTTGAAATGCAAGCATTTCACAGGCAAAGGAGGTAGCATAAACTAATGAGCGTTGGTCATATTGTGCAGGTCATTGGCGTGGTGGTGGACGTTCGTTTTCCACCCGGCCAGGTGCCTGAGATATATAACGCGCTGAAGGTGGCCAGGGGCGAAGACGACTCCCTTACTATGGAAGTGGCCCAGCACCTTGGAAATAACAGTGTGCGCGCAGTTGCCATGACAGCAACAGACGGTCTGGTGAGGGGGATGGAAGTTTCCGACACCGGCAAGCCTATCACCGTTCCGGTTGGTAAATCCGTCCTGGGCCGTCTGGTTGATGTTCTAGGCGAGCCGATTGACCTGAAAGAACCCATTAAGAGTGATACGTTTTATCCCATTCACCGTCCGGCTCCCGCGCTGGTGGACCAGTCTACCCAAGCCGAGCAGCTGGAAACCGGCATCAAGGTTATTGACCTGCTGGTCCCCTTCCTTAAGGGTGGTAAAGTAGGTATGTTCGGTGGCGCCGGAGTGGGAAAAACAGTTATAGTTATGGAGCTTATCCAAAACATCGCTATGCAGCACGGCGGCATCTCGGTTTTCGCAGGTGTGGGAGAGAGAACCCGTGAGGGTAACGACCTTTACAATGAAATGAAAGAAGCCGGAGTTATGGACAAGACCACCATGGTGTTCGGCCAGATGAACGAGCCTCCGGGAGCCCGCCTGCGGGTGGTGCTGACTGGACTGTGCATGGCTGAATTCTTCCGTGACGAGCTTGGATCAGACACACTGCTGTTCATTGATAATATCTTCCGCTTCACCCAGGCAGGCTCCGAGGTTTCCGCGCTTCTCGGCCGGATGCCCAGCGCCGTGGGCTACCAGCCTACGCTGGCTACTGAAATGGGCCAGATGCAGGAGCGGATTACCTCAACCACCAAGGGATCGGTTACTTCCGTGCAGGCTGTGTACGTGCCCGCCGATGACCTGACCGACCCTGCCCCGGCTACTACCTTCGCTCACCTGGACGGCACCGTTGTGTTGTCCCGTGCGATTTCAGAGCTGGGAATTTATCCGGCGGTGGACCCCCTGGACTCCAGCTCCAGGATCCTTGACCCCAACGTTGTCGGGACAGAGCACTACTCGGTAGCCCGTGGGGTGCAGAAGATTCTGCAACGCTACAAGGAACTCCAGGACATTATTGCCATCCTCGGTATGGAGGAACTTTCCGACGAGGACAAACTGACGGTGGCCCGGGCCAGGAAGCTGCAGCAGTATCTGTCGCAGCCCTTCCACGTGGCTGAAGCCTTCACCGGGATGAAGGGAAGGTATGTATCCCTGAAAGATACTATCCGGGGATTCAAGGAAATACTTGAGGGCAAGCACGACAACCTGCCGGAAACAGCATTCCGTTTTGTAGGCGGCATAGATGAGGCTGTGGAGAACGGTAAACGTCTCTTAGAGGGAAGTGTATAGGTCATGGCGGAAACAACTGAGCGCCTGGAAATTGTCACTCCCGAGAAAAAAGTATTCAGCGGGGATGTCCGTTTTGTGGTTATTCCCGGAGAGCTAGGCCAACTGGGCATCCTGGCAAACCACGCTCCTCTCATGAGCGGCATAAAAGTTGGCCTGGTAAAGGTTGAGCAGGAAGGGAAAACCTTCAAGATTGCGGTAAGCGGCGGCTTTGTGGAAGTTGCCAAGAATAGGGTCACCATACTGGCCGATACCGCTGAGAGGGAAGACCAGATAGACCGGGAACGGGCAGAGAAAGCCAAGGAAAGAGCGGAAAAGCGCCTGTCGGAAAAACAATCCGACCTGGACATTAAGAGGGCTGAAATGGCCCTGCAGCGCGCCCTAAACAGGCTAAAAGCCGCACAATAAAAAAAGCAAATAAAAACCGGGACCTCTTTGGGGGTCCCGGTTTTTATTTGCTCATGAATGCGATAATTAGAGACGGGAGACGGGAGACGGGAGACGGGAGACGGGAGACGGGAGACGGGAGACGGGAGACGGGAGACGGGAGACGGGAGACGGGAGACGGGAGACGGGAGACGGGAGACGGGAGACGGGAGACGGGAGACGGGAGACGGGAGACGGGAGACGGGAGACGGGAGACGGGAGACGGGAGACGGGAGACGGGAGACGGGAGACGGGAGACGGGAGACGGGAGACGGGAGACGGGAGACGGGAGACGGGAG
>JUEB01000011.1 GCA_000802095.1 Peptococcaceae bacterium BICA1-7
TTTTACCAGCCCGGCTACGCTGTTATGCTTTCATTAAGTGGTGTGTATTCCAGTCCCAGTGCCTCGGCCACTCCTTTGCAGGTGACTTTGCCGTTTAGTACGTTTACTCCCCTGGCCAGGGCGGGGTCTTCCTGCACTGCGGCCTGGTAGCCCTTGCCGGCTATCTTTTGTATATATGGAAGGGTGGCGTTGGTCAGGCCAAGGGTGGAGGTTCTGGCTACCGCTCCGGGCATGTTGGCCACGCTGTAGTGTACTACTCCGTGCTTTGTGAAGGTGGGGTTGTCGTGGGTGGTTATCCTGTCGATGGTTTCTACGCAGCCTCCCTGGTCTATGGCCACGTCTACTATGACTGCTCCCTCGGTCATCTGTTTGACCATTTCTTCGCTTACCAGCTTGGGCGCCTTGGCTCCGGGCAGCAATACCGCTCCTATGACCAGGTCGGATTCTTTGATGGCGGCGGCCAGGTTGTAGTGGTTGGACACTACTGTCTTGACTCTGAAGCCGAACAGGTCATCCAGCACTCTCAAACGCTCGGGGCTTTTCTCCACTATGGTTACGTCTGCTCCCATGCCCATGGCTATTTTGGCCGCGTTGGCTCCCACCACGCCGCCTCCCACTATGGTTACCTTGGCGGGCAGCACTCCGGGCACGCCGGACAGGAGCACTCCTTTGCCTCCATACTGCTTGGACAGAAACTGCGCCCCTATTTGTACTGACATCCTTCCGGCTATTTCGCTCATGGGGGCTAAAAGCGGCAGTGCTCCGCTGGCCAGCTGCACTGTTTCGTAGGCTATGCCCACTATGTTTTTCTTTAACAGCGCCTGGGTAAGCTCGGGCTCGGGGGCCAGGTGCAGGTAGGTGAACAGTAGCTGTCCTTCTTTAAACAGGTTGTATTCTGCGGCCTGCGGCTCTTTGACCTTGACTATCATGTCGGATTTCTCAAATACTTCCCGGGCTCCGGCAAGTATTTCCGCCCCTGCGGCGGCGTAGCTTTCATCACTGAAGCCGCTCCCTGCGCCGGCCATTTTCTCTACCAGCACTTTATGCCCTTCCTGTGTCAGCACTGCTGCTCCCGCCGGGGTTAACGCCACTCTGTTTTCGTTGTTCTTTATTTCTTTGGGTATTCCTATGATCATTTCTTTATCCTCCATATTGTGAATGTTATAACTTTCCTGGATATTACCGCCCGTCATTTCCCCGCCGGCCTCCACCGACCACCTCCCTGATATTACTTATACACCAGGAATCAGCCCTTTCTTCTGGCTAGCTTGATCCTGAACGAGTACATGTCCGAGCGAAAAACTCCCCTTAGAAATTCCACCGGTGTGCCCTCCGGGTCGCTGGTGATTCGCTCAAATACCATAACACTGGTATCTGCCGGTATCTCCAGTAGATTACACTCTTCTCCGGTGGGCTGAGCGCTGCTTATAATCTGTTCGGCCTCCCAGAGCTTAATACCCAGAGACAGCTCCAAGAGGTCATATAAAACTGCTGTGTTAAGATCAAATTCAGCCAGCTTGAGACCGATTTGAACAGGGTAGTACTGCTTTTCAATGGCAATGGGAACATTATCCGCATACCGCAGTCTTTCTATAAGGTAAAAATGGTCATCTACTCCCAGTGTATTGGCTATTTCACGGGGCATTGTTTCCACACCGTGATGTAAAAGCCGGGTGCTGGGCTTCATACCCATCTCTTCAATGATATTGTTGTAGGTGCTTAAATTGCCCAACCACTCCTCTACAGGCCGGTGGGAAATGAAAGTGCCCTTTCCGTGAATTTTTTCCAGTACACCCTCCCGAACCAAAGCTGATACAGCCTGTCTTATAGTAGATCTGCTTACGTTGAACCTGTCCATTAATTCCCTTTCACTGGGAATCCTCTCTTGTAGCTCCCCTAGTAATATCTCACTTCTTAGTAAATCCTTCAGTTGTACATGAAGTGGCAGAGGACTGTTAACATCTAATTCCACAAAATAAACTCCTTATGACGTCATCATGTTCGTACCAGTTGATATTTTACTGATTATATATTTATTGTCGGCTAGCTGTCAATATTAAATATGCCGCAATTACCTTGACTTAGCTGCAATTTTTACCATTCTCCCCCGGCCCCAGTCATACCGGGCAAGAGGCCTGTTCAGATACTACCCCGGGGGGCATCATGCATATTGACAGGCCGGTACCCAATTAGTAAAATGTTAAAACTATAAAGAAATGGGATGTTAAAATACATGTTGAATGTTATATCGCTGCGGGAGCAGGTATATCAGTATCTGCGCAATAAAATACAGGCGGGAGAACTCAGGCCCGGATCCTCCATCAACCTCGACGGATTGAGTAAAGAGCTGGCCATTAGCAAGACTCCGCTCAAAGAGGCCTTTATTAAGCTTGAGGCTGAGGGCTTTGTGGAAATACTGTCCAGGCGGGGAATAGTGGTTAAAAAACTTACCCATCAGGAAATAAAGGATTATTATGAAATAATAGGATCACTGGAGTCTTCGGTTATTCTTTCGGTATTCGACCAGCTTACCAAGGATCACATCTCTGCAATGAAACGCTGCAATGACCAGCTGTTAAAGTCCCTGGAAGCCAGTGCCTTTGATGAATATTACCAGCTAAACCTTGATTTTCATGATATTTTCCTCAATTTATCACCCAACACCACTTTACGAAAATTCATAATGCCCTTTAAACAGCGACTATATGATTTTCCCAGGCGGCAGTACTGGAAGGAATGGGAGCTGCTAAACCTTGAAGAGCACAGTAAATTTATAGATAATATAGAGAACGGCGACCGTGAAGGGGCCGCAGGGATTCTCAAAGAGGAACACTGGGGCTGGAAAACCCATGAGCCCTACTTTCTAAGATTTTACGAGCTAAACCACGCCAATCCGGAGACCTAGCCACTGCAATAACTGCCGGATTTAACGTTTTCAACAGAGACAGCCTCTGGTGAAAACGTTTTTTTATTGAAATAATGCTTTGTGGATAACTTAAAAGCCAACTATTTGGCCGGCCTGGAATACCAACCCCATACCAACTGGTGCTCCGGCTGAACCGGCTTTAAGACTTGCAGGCAACGGACTGCCGACCACCTCGAATACCGCATCCGTGCGGCTCTCGGTTTCCGTCTGCATCCAGCAGACGGATCGGCACTCCGTAAGCCTTCTGCGTCAAAAGCCTGTAACAGCCTCCGCGATGTTAGCAAGTGGCTGGTATTCCTTGCCTTTATGGATGTCACTTGCAAGAATATATAATGATCAAAGGGTTTGTCAGCAGTCTGGTCGCCCGGAGGGCGATTTTGTTCTGTTGTTTTCTCCACTACTTAATTATTTGTTTGACAAGCAAATAAGGGGTATGATATATTTCCCTAAAAGATTTCAGATTTCAGATTTCAGATAACGGGAGGGTCAACATGAGTCAGCAATTGCCTTCACATGCGCAAATTGTTATCATCGGCGGAGGTATCGTGGGCTGCAGTACAGCATATCACCTGACCAAAATGGGTTACAAGGATGTTCTGCTGCTGGAACGCAAAGAGCTGGGATCGGGAACCACCTGGGCCGCAGCCGGCCTGGTGGCACAGTTGCGCCAGAACCAGGAAATGACCAACCTGGCCAAATACGCCACCGAGCTTTACCCCAAACTGGAGGAAGAAACCGGGGTGGCCACCGGCTATGTCACCACCGGGGCGCTGGGAGTGTGCCAGACAGAGGACCGCAGGAGGGAATGGCTCCGTGGCTCCGCCATGGCTGCCGCTTTCGGAGTCGAAATGTACGAGGTCAGCCTGAAAGAAGCCGAAGAAATGGTTCCCGGCATGAGCACAGAGGGACTGGTCAGCGCTTTTTACCTGCCTAACGACGGGCAGACCAACCCCCTGGAAACTGCCCAGGCCCTTATTAAGGGCGCCAGAATGAGGGGCGCCAAGGTCTTCGAAAATACCAGGGTAACCGGCATCAAGCTTAACAACGGCACAGTCTGCGGTGTCAGCACCGAATACGGGGACATCTCCTGTGACTATGTGATTAACTGTGCAGGCATGTGGGGACGTGAAATAGGCAAAATGGCCGGTGTGAGCATTCCCCTTCACGCAGCGGTGCACATGCACGCCATTACCAAGCCTATTGAGGGCTTGAAAAAAATATTCCCCTGCGTTCGTGACTTTGACGGCAGGACCTATTTCAAAGCTGATAACAGCGCCATACTGTTCGGAGGGTTTGAGGAGATTGCCAAGCCCTGGGGAATGAAAGGCATTCCTGACAATTTTAAATTCACTGAGCTGCCGGAAGATATGGACCTATTTGAAGTATTCATGGAGTGTGGTCTGGAGAGATTCCCGGCGCTGGAAACCGCAGAGATCAGGCACATGTCCTACTGCGCGGAAAGCTTCACCCCCGACAACGCCTTTCTGGTAGGGGAGGCTCCCGGTGTTAAAAACCTGCTGGTGGCCTGCGGAATGAACTCGGTGGGCATCGCCAGCGCAGCCGGGGCCGGCCGGGCCATAGCCCAGTGGATTAACCAGGGCTATCCGGAGGAGCAGCTGTGGCCTGTTGATGTCCGCCGCTACTTCTCCTGGCAGCAGAACAGTAAATATGTTCATGACCGGGTCATTGAGTCAGTGGGAATACTTTATGAGCACCACTACCCCAATCGCCAGAGGACCACTGCAAGGCCGGTTATTTGCTCTCCTGTGCATGACCGGCTGGCCCAAAACGGCGCCTGCTTCAGCATGGTGGCCGGCTGGGAGCGCGCTGACTGGTTTGCGCCGGAAGGTGTTGAGCCTGTTCATCAGTACAGCTGGGGCCGGGCCAACTGGTTTGATTCTCAGGGGGAGGAGCACAGGGCTATACGTGAAGGTGTCGGCATGTACGATTTAACCTCCATGCACAAGTACCTGTTGCAGGGCCCTGACGCCGAGGCAGCGCTTCAGAAATTATGTGCCGGTGATGTAGCCGTTCCGGTGGGGACAATAGTATATACACCAATACTCAATGACAGGGGCGGCTTTGAAACAGATTTTACCGTGACCCGCATTGCCGAGGACACCTTCTTTATCGTTACCGCAGTGGGAACCGGCGTCCGTGACTTTGATTATATAAAGCGCCGCATACCGTCAGACGCCAAAGCCTACATTACCGACGTGACACACGGGTATACCATGCTGGCATTAATGGGCCCAGACGCCAGAAAGGTCCTGTCCAAACTGACTGATGAGGATCTGTCCAACGAGGGCTTCCCCTTCAGGACTGCCAGGGAAATCGATCTGGGCTACGCCAGGGTGTGGGCCTTCAGGATTTCCTACGTCGGGGAGCTTGGGTGGGAGCTATACATTCCATCGTGCTTCGCCACAGGGGTTTTCGACGCCATTATGGAAGCGGGCAAAGAATATAACCTCCGCCTGGTGGGCATGCAGGCCGTCAACTCTCTTAGAATGGAATGCGGCTACCGCCACTGGGAATCGGACATCACGCCCGACGATACCCCGTACGAGGCAGGCCTTGGCTTCTGTGTCAAACTGGACAAGGGTGATTTTGACGGCCGTGCTGCGCTTATCAAACAAAAAGAGTGCGGCATTACCCGCAGACTTGTATTATTTACACTTGAAGATCCCGGGCCCATGCTTTACAAGAATGAGCCTATATTCAGAAACGGAGCGCCCATTTCCCAGACCACTTCAGGGGCATACGGCTACACTCTGGGATGTTCGGTGGCCATGGGCTACCTGAAAAACCCGGAAGGCATCACCAATGACTGGATACTGTCCGGCAAGTATGAAATATTGGTAGAAGGTAAGATGTACCCTGCCAGGGTACACCTCCGGGCTCCTTATGATCCAAAGGGCGAGCGCACCAAAATGTAAAAAGGGTAAACCAGGGAGGACATGGCTATGGACATTGTAGTTTTAATGAAGCAAGTTCCGGACACGGCGGCTCTCATACAAATAAGCGAGGATAATGTAAGCATAAAGACTGAAGATGTTAAGTGGGTCATTAATCCCTACGATGAGCTGGCGGTGGAAGAGGCTATCCGTATCAGGGAAAAACAGGGCGGCGGCAAGGTTATTATCCTTACCGCCGGCGCAGGTTCAGCCTCAGCAACCATACGCACCGCTCTGGCAATGGGAGCCGACGAGGGAATACTCATTAGCGACCCGGCTCTGGAGAATTCCGATCCGCAAATAACTGCCAAAGTTATTGCGGCTGTGCTTAATAACGTTAATTTTGATCTGATCATAGCAGGGCCCCGGGCAGTAGATGACGACAGCTCTTACGTTCCTGCAGCCATATCGGAATACCTTGGTGTTCCCCTGCTGTCTACAGTGATTCGGCAGGAAATAAGTAACGGCAAAATACAGTGCGAACAGACCGTCCAGGATGGATCGATTGTGCTGGAGGCAAACCTCCCCGCTATTATTACCACCCAGAGAGGTCTCAATGAGCCGCGCTACCCTTCTCTTGCCAACATAATGAAAGCAAAGAAGAAATCCATAGTGACCAAAACGCTGGCGGATATAGGATTGTCTTCAGAACAAAAATTAATAAAGACTAAAATAGTATCCTTGGCGTATCCTCCCAGGAGAAATGCTGAGAAGGTCATCGTTGAAGGCGCCTCGGCTGAAGAAAAGGCAGCCCGGCTGTTGAATCTACTGCAGGACAAGGCTGGTATTTTATAGCCGGTTAGAAACAGGAGGTAAAAAATGTCCAATAACGTAATGGTTTTTGCCGGGTATACCGGCGCCGGCTTCAAGAAATCAGCCTTTGAGGCAGTAAGTGAAGGAAGGCGTCTTGCAAACCGGCTGAATGGAGTGCTAACGGCAGTAGTAATCGGGTCCGGAACCAAGGAAACAGCCCTGGAGTTGGCCCGATACGGCGCAGACCGTATTCTTACCTGTGACCATCCGGCCCTGGAAGATTTCGACCCTGACCGGTACACGGCTATTCTTACAGATATTGTTAAGCAATACCCTCCCGCTATTCTACTGCTGGGATCTTCCTATAACGATAAAAATATAGCCGCCCGGCTGGCTGCACGGCTGGACACAGGTGCGGCCACCGAATGCCTGGAATTCGCACTGGACAGTGATCGTCTCGTTGCCACCCGCCCACTTTATGGCGGCAAGCTAATGGCCCAGGTTACTCTGGAAGGGACCCCGCAAATAGCCTGTATCCGCTCAAACGTATTCCCCATTGCCGAGGATATGAAAGCCGCAGAACAGGTAATGATTGAACCTAATCTGGCAGAGCCCAAAACCAGGGTTGTAGAAAAAAAGCTTAAAAACAGCGACAAGGTAGAGCTTACTGAAGCCGATGTGGTTATCTCAGGCGGCCGGGGCATGGGTAGCTCCGACTTCAGCCTGCTGGAAAAACTGGCAGAACTTCTGGGAGGCGCGGTAGGAGCGTCAAGGACGGCCGTGGACGAGGGCTGGCGGCCTTACCCGGACCAGGTGGGGCAAACGGGAAAGGTGGTCTCCCCCAAGCTGTATGTGGCCTGCGGCATCTCCGGAGCCATGCAGCACCTGGCCGGCATGAGCTCTTCAGAATGCATCGTGGGAATCAACAGGGACCCGGACGCACCCATCTTTAATTACGCCGACTATTGCGTGGTTGATGATCTATTCAAAGTGCTTCCGGCATTAATTGAGGAAATAAAAGGTCAACAATAGCGGAAGAACTGGGGTCTTTTTAAGCCACAGAGAACACAGAGGTTAATAAGCCCTGCTTGAAGGTTTTAAGAATCTTTTATCTTTATAGTCTTTTATTTAATAGGTAAACAAGAAGTTGATAGTTCTCTACTTCGGCTTCAGACCTGAGAGTAATGCCTGAGAGCAAATTCTCTGTGATCTCTGTGACCTCTGCTTTAAAAAAAAGACAATCATTTTTCCAGGCTGGCCACATAGTTGGTAAAAAAACCGCCTTGCAGGCGGCGGAATCCAGAATTCAGAAGCCAGAATCCAGAATGATCATGCATTTCTTACAGCAATATAGACCTCTTAGCGGCATGCATAGAGGGGGAGGGGGTTTAATCCAGGCGGACGTCCCGGAGGCTGCTACTGGCTCTTAGCGACAGAGCCATACGGAATGCCGGGCCGGCTGCAGGACGCAGACGGCAGCCGGAATCGACGCATGGACGCGGCGTTGGAGGCGGCCGGCAGTCCGTAGGCGACGAGCTTAGAGCCAGTTCAGCCGGAGGTCCGGGAGATCGGATTCAACCCCCTCCACCGGCCCTATAGCGACCAATGAATGACCCCCAAATACCCCAAAAACACTGCTTCAACTTTAGTGCTTTAAAGCGTCATATAGTTTCCTGATCAACAAAAAAACCGTGGAAGACATATTTTCCACGGTTTTACTACCGGTATCCGAGGCAGATTACCTGACTTTTTATTGCTGCGCAAAGGCCTTTTCCATATTTCCGGTCATGGCATTAAAGAACTCCTCATTGCTTGCCGATACCTTCCACCCATCCCCGGTCTTCACCAGGTTAATGGCCGTATCCGTGACAGTCATTGGGGCCTGGGGGTCTGATATACTGTTCATAAAGTACTGTTCCGCCATGGCCTCCATATCTTTTTGGTCACCATCCTCTGAAAAAGCGGCAGCAATAGCTATAGGCATCAATTCACTCATGGTCTTGGCAGCAACCCGCACCATGTCCACAGCGGTAACCTTAACACCAACCTTGGCCTGATTACCAGAAACCTCGGCCTTACCAAGCTCAAAGGCTGCTTTTGACAGTATTTGCCTGGCGAACTTCTCTCCCTTTTCATCCTTAATATCCTTTTGAAAGGCTGATTTATCCTGATTTTCCATATAAGTGGCCGCCTTTTCCCAGTCCCCTGCCTTTAGCGCGGCAGTAAACTCACTGACCACAACCTCAGGTGACGGCCCACCGCAGCCGGCCAACACAAGACCAGCCGCCACAATCACAACCAGTAAGAGCATCCTGGATTTCTTCATATATTACCTCCCCTTTCTATTCTATTGGAGTATTTTACATAAACATGGAAATTCCTTCCGCTGCCGCCATACTTCGAGCTTAAAATTATAAAGGCCCTGCCAACTGGCAGGGCCCAGGTTGTTGACAAAGCCGAAGTTTTAATTTTCATCCAAAGTGAACAGTATTAAGCAACTTAAGGGCCGGCTTGGAATACCAACCCCATGCAAGCTGGTGCTCCGGCTGAACCGGCTTTAAGACTCGCAGGCAACGGACTGCCGACCACCCTCGAATACCGCGTCCATGCGGCTCTCGGGTTTCCGTCTGCATCCGGCAGACGGATCGGCATTCCGTAAGCCTTCTCCGTCAAAACCCGGTAACAGCCTCCGCAATGCTAGCAAGTGGCTGGTCATTCCCTGCCTCTATGAACGTCATTTTGAAGCATATATAATGATCAATGGGTTTGTCATCAGTCTGGGCCCTGCCAACTGGCAGGGCTATAATCATTCTACGTTAAATTTTAATGCCGGATCTTATAATGAAGAATAATCCTAAAACAAACCTAAATCATTAAATCTTTTTCTCACGCGCTTCATCAAGCTTCTCCAGAACATCTAAATGCTTCGCCTTGAATAGCTTGATGATAACATCCGCATCGCTTACGACTACCTGGCTAGATAAGCTCTTCATGTGTGAATCCCATCTCCTCGGGTCTTCTATCCCACAATGCCAGAATACTACTCAGTTTCTTGTAACTGATCCTGCCCTCTGTATAATTTGAAGCCCATTTTGACAGAAGGTATCCGATTACGATGACATAACAATCAACCTATCGTTTATACTATCCCATACCCCATTGCCTCCCGCAGCATTATCACGCAGCTTGCCACAGCTATTTTATTCACCGGCCTGTTATTCATTTCAGCCTCCAATATGACCAGAGCATCCTTCGCAGCCATCCGCAGAGCCTGATTCTCCCTTCTCATCCGGCCAATAAGGTTTTGAATGCCTTCAATGTCTTCGTGGGTCATTGTTATAGCCATTTGGGAGCCTCCTCTATAATAAGTATTAATCCGGATCAGGTGCATTGGAATCACTAATAATTACGCTATTTACGTAATTTAACGACAATAAAAAAGCCGGGTTCACTTTCGAAGCCATAGCAATTCTTTCCATACTATCAATAGAAGGTTTACACCTGCCCTTTTCTATGTCACATATTGTGCTTGTTGCTAAATCAATCTTTTCACCAAGTATCAACTGGGTCATTCCTAATGCTTTTCTAATGTTTCTGATACATTGACCAATCTCCAAACGGTTCAATCTTCATCACCCCTGCGTTCTACTTTATAAGAATATTATACGTAAATATCGTAAATACTCAATGTGACCATTACGTGATTCTCGTAATTTAAGCCCCTCATACTCCCTGTTTTTTCCTGTAACGAGTTTTTTCGCTATTTACAGCAATTGCTTCCTTTACGCAAATGATATGCTGGAATATAATAGGATTACGGTATAACCGAAGGAGTAAGGCAATGAAAATTGGACTGAAGATAAGAAACCTGCGGGAACAACACAAACTGACACTAAAGGAACTGGCTGAAAGAGCCGGTATCTCTTTATCTTACCTGGGAGATATAGAAAAAGAACGCAGCAATCCATCTGTTGAGACATTAATAAAAATAGCAAAAGCATTAGATAAGCCCGCCGGATATTTTATTGATAATTCATTTGATATACTTGATATTATCTGCGACAGCCAATCCCGTATTCTTGTTTCAGGCCAGCCAATAACCGAAGAACAGCGCTCAGGCGCAATCAGTGTGCTGGGAAACCCCAACATAATAAAAGAAAACCATATCCCCATCCTCGGTACCATCCGCCCCGGGACTTCTTTTTATACTGAAGAAAACTTTACTGGGAAACTATATGCCCCACAGGATATAAAAGCAGATTTTGCTCTTCAAATACGCGATGACAGCATGATCGGAGCCGGGATTAATGATAAAGACATCGTGCTCTGCAAACTGCAGGAAACTGCCTCTAGCGGTCAAATTGTGGCGGCCTTTATTAACGAGTCCGAAACAACCCTTAGATACTTCATCCAGGAAGACGGAATAAGTGTATTGAAATCAGCCAACCCCGAATATAGGGACATTGAGCTTCAGCCCGGCGCACAGCTACTGGGTTATGCAGTGAAAATTTTGAAAGACCCTCCCCCGATCAGCGTGTACAGGGAGTATAGCTCCCTTAAGGAAGGACACCTGCAGGAGTGGAATACCGTCATCGAAAAAGCCCTGTCTTTTGGGATAAAACCCTCTGCGGTTGGGGAGTTTGTAGGCACACAGGTTGATATCGCCAGGAAATTAAAAGGTAAATAGAAATATCTGAGTAGGTGACTTATAAATGAAGATTGTTAAACCCTTTAAAGAATACGAAGTCAAAAAAGTAAATAGCAAATGTTATCAGCTGGTAAAAATTATTGAAGAGTTTCCCAGCCCCGAAGAAGCACAAGAAGCCCTTGCCAATCTTCTGGAAAGAAAGTCCCTGGAATCAAGAATACAAAATTTCAATTATGTATGGCAGGATATTCTAAGCAGCATAGAAGACTGCAATACTATAGAGACCCTAACCTCAAAAAAGCCCAATGTCATTGAAAATGTTGCACCGGAGGGTCTGCTGGTTACCACCGACAGCAGCAGTTCTCAACTGGTAAAAAAAGAATGGATAAAAAATGCCTGGGAAGCCCTGGTAAAAAAGGGCAGCATCACAGCAGAGGACATCCCGGGACCAGCCAGAATCAGGTCTTCCTTTATTATGGCCTTGCTGGCCGGTCTGGAATATGTCGGAGCGGAGAATAATCCTAATAAGATATATATTAGTATTAAATGACGGGGTGGTACAGGTTAACCCCCATTACCAGGCTTCGGAGCAGCTAAGCACTGGATGGGTGCCGAAATAAGTGGTACATTGTACGGGTGACTTTTTTGCGAAAGAGAATCGGCGTCGCACTGTTTCATTCTGATGTCGGAGGCGGGACTTGGTCTAAAAACCTCACAACAGAAATGGAAGTTAATTTT
Source organism: Peptococcaceae bacterium BICA1-7 (assembly GCA_000802095.1). Classification (GTDB taxonomy): domain Bacteria; phylum Bacillota; class Desulfotomaculia; order Desulfotomaculales; family Desulfocucumaceae; genus BRHc4a. The sequence continues at coordinate 12,020 of JUEB01000011.1, forward strand.
TAAGAAATTATACAAAGTACCACTAATTCCATCAAACGAATTGATTGCATGTTTGGTGGTTTTTTTCTTTTTTTATTTCCATATTTATATAATTTTCAGAAAATATCTTTATGCCCAAGAAGGTAATTGCTGTATATTGTCGTAAATAATGGTTATTAACTCATTTAAAAGGAGCTTCCTTATGGGCAAAGATATTACTATATTCTGTTTAACTTTCCCTATTTTACCATCCGTGGAGATATTCAGGGATAATTTAGTTAATTCTTTACAAAATGAATTTTCGTCTGACAAACAAGTAATAGTTGTGGAAGGCACTCCCTCATCTGGTAAAACAATTTTATTATCACAATTTGCAAGGGCACAAAATGAACGAACTTTTTCTTTTTTTATCGGGGAAGATTACTGGAGTTCTGGTGTACCTTTATTTCTAAGTGATTTATGCGCACAGATGAGGCAAATAAAAACTATAAATATTTCTCAGGAGTTATTAGATCTTGATATTAATTCATTACAAGAACACCAATTAATCCATTTATTTAGTAAATTATATCAGAGTGTTATTTCACTTGCAAGAAAAGGATTAGGCCCATATTACTTCGTTATAGACGGAATCAACAATGTATCATCTAATTATGGTGACAATAATATCTTAAAATACATACCTAACGGCAATAAATACGGAGTTTTTATTCTCTTAAGCAATAACAAAGGGGTAGAAAATCCCTTACCATTTAAACCAACTACATGGGCACTACCAATGTTTTCATTGCCAGAGACAGAAAAATATTTTAAAAATCTCCTCTTAGAAGATGAAATTAAAAAAATCCAGTCAATGTGTGAAGGAGTTCCTGGCTACCTTAGTGAAATAAAAACCCAATTATCTAACGTATGCAATAAAAGGGAGGTTCTGGACGATTTACCTAAGGGGTTCGCAAACTTTCTTGAACGTGAGTGGTCTCACCTTGACATTAATGATGACATTACTCTTAAAATACTAGCATTAATTACATACTCACTAGAACCACTAACCATAAATTCTGTTAGCGAAATTTTAGGTATCGGCATAGGAGCTGTCAAAGAAAGAATTAGCAGCCTAAGCTTCTGCAGGGAAAATGCCGAAAATCATTATTTAGATTTAGGACCTTATAAAATAATACTAACTAAGAAGTTAGACAAATATAAAACATTTTCAATTCAATCCCTTATTAATCACTATGAAAAACTTGGCAGTCAACAGTCAACATCAATCTATTTGCCGATTTTATATAAACAGAGCGAAAACTTTGATGCCCTAGTTAATTTGATAAATGTGGAAAATATGATTCAGATATTGCAAGATACTAATCGAGTTTCGGTTATCAGGAGTAATTTAAATATTCTAGCAGAAATGGCCTTTTTAAAAAAAGATTGGCAGAAAATGTGCTGGGCAATCCTTGCGGAATCAGTTTTCTCTTATATTATTGAATCGGCGCCTGCAATGGAGAGCCAGATAAAAGCTTTATTAGCTCTTGGAAAAACTGAAGATGCGCAGAAAATTGCTTATGCGTGTAAACTACCTGAAGACCGTCTGCAACTCTTGAGTGATATATGTTCATTCAAATCAAGTAGGGGAGAAATTATACCTAATGATATTTTAATATCTTTGGAAGATTGTGTTAACACAATGGACATAACATTAAACCTAACTGGGAAGGCACTAGATAAATTATTAGATATTTGTGTAAATATATTTTCTGTTAAAGCTGACGTAGCCTTTAGGCTGATTGAACGTATTGGTGAAGAAGTTGGGCTAACATCAATGAAAGATCATTTGATGGATGTGTTCTTGGCAAGATTAATGCTGAGACTAGGGCCAAATTCAGAGAATCTAGATAAGATAGGTTTAAAAATTAAAGATGAGAGAATTCATGATTTTGCTAAATTTGCTACTACACCTTTAGTTGTCAATGAAAGCACTATATTGGAGCAAATAGAAAATGTTTCAGACACATCAATAAAAATCTTCCTTTTACAACAGTGGTGCGATGCAAATAAAGATAACGATAAAACTTATATAGTTGTTGATAAAGCAATAGGAATTTTGGAAAATAGTGAGGATTATACACCGTCCCACTTTAGCATGAGAATATTTGCTAATTCTCTTTCAAACTGTGCAGATGAAAACGTTATAAAAGGGCACATTAAGAGAATAGATTCCCTTAAAGCAACTCTTATTAAGAATCCTATAGACGAATTAACTAGATTGGAACTCACCCTTGCTACTATAGAAAATAAATTTAATCACGACCATGCTGTAGAAAGGCTGTACAATGTTTACTTCAAATTGAGTGAGATTAATGACACTGATATTAAGTGCCTTATCTTAGTGAGGCTCATTCACCAAGCAAATATATTAATACCAGAAGACACATCTCTAATTAATGAGATGCGTATTGAACTTATTAAAGAATATGACATTCTCATGGCAAATTCAGCTAGCCAATATAGAATCACAGAAAAAATCCTCTCAGCTCTGTCAGAAACTGATCCCACATTGGCAATAAAATTTGCCGAGAGAATAAATTTAGAATCTCGCCGCGATAGTGCTTACCAACTCATTTTAAAAATTTATACAAAAGATAATTTAGATAAGGTGGACTTTGATTTTATAGATGTAGTTTTAGAAAGAATCAAAGATAATTATCTAAGGATGCTTGTCGTCAGAGAAATTATCAAGCGCTTCTCAGAAGAGACAGATAATTGCAATATTAACCAAAAGAAAAAATTTATATCACAGATAATACATATGAAAAGCAGTATTATTAGGGCCTACACGTTTGCATATCTACTTGTTTGGATACATGATGACGACATAGACACATATACAAGCATATCCCCTAAACTAATAGATTTCATTGAAAATATTGATCCGTATTGGAGGAGAGTTAGTTTAGGATTTGAGATCTCATCTATTATAGCAACAAAAGATAAAACTCTAGCCAATAAAATATATGAGCAGTCAATAAAACAGCAAAATGACTCCCTATTCTCAGATGAAAGATTATCGCTAATATATATTGAGATTTGCCATTTAGCTATAAGAATGATACCTGATATAATTAAAGAAAACTTCAAAGAGTACTCGGATATAATCAAAAAAGCAATTATGTGCGTACCCTCTATTTATTACCAGTGTGTATTAATTAGCAATATGTCATTAAAATGCCTATATTCCGGCAATAATGATGCCTTTATGGATATGGCAGCTTCATGCTTACAAATCATAGATACTTGTAACGATAGCGACATAATCGAAGAAACTCTAATCCATATTGCTCCTATGGTATATGAATACGAGAGATCTTTGCTTTACGATAAATTAAGATATTTAGATATTCAATATAGGGACCACGCATATGAAAATGTTATACGCTATATCTATTCTAAAAGGCCCCCATCTGATCCATTTGACAATAAAAGCCTAAGTGACTTGACAATTAACATTGCTGATATTAATAAAATATGCGAAATTCTAGACAAAATAGAGACAGACAGTTTGATTTATAGCATAATATCAGACTTATCAACAGCAATTATAGATTACAAGGGAAGGAGTATTCAAAGCAATTTAACAGAAAGACAATTACTTTTAGTCGTAGAAAAACTGTCCAATATAATAAAAAGAAAATTGCCTGAAAAAAGAAATATTTTGCATGACGGATATATAGTTTTATGTACTGCATGTCTTGCCAAATTAAGAACTGTTGCGTCAAAATCTACTAATTTTAGAGCAAAGGAAATTTGGAAAACTATTTGTCCAACATGGGAGCAAGTTTTGCAACATGGTTTAAGCATTACCAATATTGCTGATAGAGCATTTGTCATGGCTTATTCAGGAGAAGATGCTCATGAAGTTAATTCTGATAAATTTCAATTATTCTTGGAAGAAGCCGAAAAATCTTTACGTTCAATAAACAACAGGATCGATAGGGTAGAACGATTTAGTGTAGTTTCGAAAGCTTATAATAATTCTAGGAATAAGGCAACTGCTCAAGCCATTCTTGATGAAGCAGTAACCACTGCTTCATCATTTGATATTAATGAAGGAAAAGATAGTTTTTTCGGTGAACTTATTGAGATTGCGTACAACATTGACCCTAATTATGCTAATCTTTTAACCCAAAGAATTGACGACTTGCCGAGTAAAGCTTTTGTCACAGAAAAATTATGTGAACTTAACCTACATTCAGACCCCAAAAAAATTGAACAGTATAAGTCTGAGCAATCCAAAAGAATTTTAAAGAATGTATATGACAGATTACTTACCTCACTTTGTTCTGGGAGAGGTATTGTACAACATGATGAGACTGTAGGCAAATATTTATATCAAACATTGGGGAATGATTTTGAAACCGTTATATTAGGATTATTTTGGTATATCGAGAATATAATCGCTCGTAAAGCTAAGTCATCTAATGTATCTAATTTACATATATTATTTTCTGGTTTAATACAATTATTAGAGTTAATCGCTAGACTTAGCGGTATTTTAACTGACATTTCAGCTACCAGTGAGAAGATAAGGGATTCATTTTTTAGTTGTGAAAGTTTTGCTCCAGATGTTGTTACTATTGGAGTTGGGCAAAAAGAACAAGCATTCAACATAATAAAAAATTGGTTGACTGAGAATGTTTATGACTATGTAAAAATATATGACCCTTATTTTAATGAAGACGCAATTGAAATGTTAAAATATATTCCAAGTATGACGCGAGTGACAATAATTACTTCTTTTAAGCTTGCTGATTTAGATGTATCGAAAATAAAAGAAAAATATAGAGAAGCCTGGAGTAATATATGCGACCAGAATCCTCCTGAAGCTTTAATATATATACTTTCAACACCGTCAGGAAAAACGCCAATGCACGACAGATTCATTTTATCAGCTAATACGGGGCTACAACTAGGCACTTCCCTTAATGGGTACGGAAATAGAGATAGTACAATCACTTTTTTGGATAGAGACAAGAAATATTCTTTTGAAAGAGATATAGTTGACTATATAATAGCGTCTCCACCTGTTATGTACAAGGATGAGAGGCTCACTATTAAAATCCTTTCATTCGAATGAATAAAATGCTCCCATGGAGTGAGACACATAATTTAAAAAGTAAGTTATACTGGAAACATGAAAAAGCGAAACCAATATTCAGCCGAATTTAAAAGCAAGGTAGTCCTGGAGGTGCTGCAGGAAGCCTCCACTGTCAACGAAATCGCCGCTAAGTATGGCATAAGCCCGGTGGTGATCAGCCGCTGGAAAAGCGAGTTTTTGGAACGAGCTGCCGAGATATTTAAGAAAGGTCCCTCCTTAGCAGAAAAGGAACTGGAAGAAAAAAATGAACGAGTGGCTCAGTTAGAGCGTAAAGTCGGTCAGCTCACCTATGAGGTGGACTGGCTCAAAAAAAAATCTGAAGAAATCCTCGGGCCAGATTGGAAGAAAAGATCTCGTTGACCGAAATAACCCCAAAATCAGCGTCAAGCGCCAGGCCGAATTGTTAAACATCAATCGCACCAGCGTATACCGCCAGCCCCCTGAACAGAAGCCCGTCACGCCCAGTATGTTCGGCCCTATCTGCTGAGGAACCTGACCATTGACCATCCAGACCAGGTCTGGGGTGTGGATATTACCTATATTCGAATGGAAAAAGGCTTCATGTATCTGTTTGTAATTATTGACTGGTGCAGCCGGTGTATCGTGGATTTTGAATCGGTCTTTTGGTACCGGTTAACTAAGTTATTAAGTTATTTCTTTTCAGCATATCAACTATTGCCACATCGGATATTTTTATGTTATTCCCTATTTCCTTTAAGGTATAGTTTGCTTCCAGTGCCTTCCTGGCATAGGCAAGCTTAAACACCGACAGGCCTCTTTTCCTCGAGCCCTTTTTGATCAGTTCAAATTCCATTTCACTGACTCCGGAGGAAAGCAGGATTTCGTCCAGGCCTTTCCGCACTTCTTTTTGATAACTCGTATGGATTTCCGGATTATCTTCAGATTTACCGATGGTCCTTACATTTTCAAAATTCCCGGTTTCTTCCTGAGCCATGAATTCCTTATATTTTTCCAGGGCAGCTTTCCTGCTGCCGGACAGCATGTCCAGGACGAGGTCTATTTCCACACAGCCTTGAATGTTTTCCCTATAATATCGGTCACTGCTCCAGATATACTCCTCCACACTTCTGCAAATTCCTGCCTTCACCGGGTTTTGATGTATATAGCGCAGCAGTGCTACCATATACTTCTCTTCCACCACAGGGATTGCCCTGTAGCGTCCTTCAAATACATGTCCTGTTCTCTGGTATTTACGGTTAAAGTATTTGCTGTACCTTAGGTTTATCCTGTGCATCACCGATCTCAGCGTCTCCGCCCGTATCTGCACAATCAGGTGATAGTGATTACCCATTATGGCATATCCGTATAACCAGTATCCCATATCCCGGCTTAGTATACTTAACTGCCCAATCAAATAGTTTTTGTCTGCGTCTTCTCCAAAGACAAATTCCCGATTGTTTCCACGCTGTATCACATGAGTTATCCCATTCTTATATTCCACTCTCATTCTTCTGCCCAAAAAAAAGACACCTCCTGTTCTATATTATCAGAAAGCATCCGGACTTCCAATAACTTAACAACTTAGTTAACCGGTACTGTTTGACCTCAATCAAGTTGTCTTAAACTTAACATAGAAAGTTGTTCCCGATGACCCGGTATGAAAATGAATATGTGCATTATTTTGGCTGGCAATACTATAACAGGCCGCCAGGCCCAGCCCGGTTCCGCACTCCTTTGTTGTAATAAAAGGTGTACCTATTTTATTTATTATTTCCTCACTTATTCCACTGCCCTGATCTTGCACGGATAATACCACTTTTTCATCTTTCATATGCGTACTCAATGTCAATATTCCTCCTGCATTCATGGCTTCCAGACCATTACGCACAAGATTAAGAATTATTTGGCGTATATCGTTACCATCAATTGATATTTCAAAAATGTCGCCTAATTTCATGGAAATTTCGTTGTTATTCTTAATGGCATCTGCCTGAAGCAACGGAAACATTGCCCTCAAAACATCATTAATGTTTTCCTTTTTAATATTCTTTTCTTTATTTCTGGACAGTGAAAGAAATTCGCTAATGATCACATTAGCCCTGTCTAATTCTTCAATCATAAGATTAAAATAATTTGTGAAGGAATTTGACGTATCTTTATTTTGAATTAGCTGAAGAAAACCCCTGACTGTAGTTAATGGATTTCTAATTTCATGGGCTATACTTGAAGCAATTTCTGAAACTATATGGATGCGATCAAATTTTGAAAGATTACCTGAGTCCCAGGTGTCTTTACATCTGATAAATGAAAATTGATGATTATTAACAATATCATAAACCTGCTGAATGTCACATTTGTCAAGTTGATATGTGCATAATGCAATCATCTTTAAATTAGCAATTTGTTCGTTGACCATTTTTTCATAATCTATAAAGGACTTCCAATACCTATTCTTTAACCACGTTGTATTTCCACATATCCTTATTCCTTCATAGCCTTTACTTGTGGCGTTTTTGATTTTTTCAATCCAAGAATCCAAAACTGCTAATCCATTAAAATCTCCATATTTTATATACCATTCCTTATGGGATAAAAACTCTATTTGCCCTCTTTTTAGATATAAATCGAGCTTGGGTATAAAATATTCAAATACCTGCATGGCCTCATCATGGCAGATGGGTTCTGAGGTTACCCACATGCAAAACTCATTATTTTCCAAACCGGCTTTGAAATAGGGTATTATTATACTTAATAAATCTTCTTTTGTTTGATAAAATCCACATATGTGAGTGCCCCAAGGTATAGCATCTATATAATCTATACCACAATTTCTTTGTTTTACGAGTGCTTTGGCAAGTTCCATTTTTTTGTCCCCCCACAAAGATGTAATGACATGACTAAAACTTTTTGACATAGATTAAAAGATTCCTTCGTAAAACATTGTCGATATGGGGGAATAAAGGTACCGGTTAAACCTTAACTCTTATATAAAGCTTTTCTGTCAACTCCTTGTGGTGGCTGCTCCAACCATCCTCGATTAATCAAAATTTTAAGCCCTTCTATGGGATAGTTCATAATTTCTGTTATAGCTAAAGAATATTGGGCACCCAAGTCCTTTCTTTCGCAAACAGACATAGAATATGCTGAAAGATAAATCCCTTTGGATGTTGTTATTGTGACCAAAAATAAAACCAGCCTGTCAGAAAATGGGGATACTATAGAGTCTGTAACCTCCATACTCAAAGGTATGGTTACAAGGTGCTCCTCTTCTCTTAAAATTTCCCACAATTGTATGCTATTAACGAACATGTGTCTTTTTCCTTTTCTGTTTCCAATTCACTCAGACATTTAATAAATTTAACCTTGTCTTTTAAATATATCTTTCTGGTAATGATGTCGGCATACTCCTCAGTAAATGCACCGTCAAGCCCGTTTGTAGCCCTTAAAATAACCAATATGTCCTTACTTTCCGCAATTTCTATACGGGGCCTTTTGGTACCGGTTAACTAAGTTACTAAGTTATTCCTTTTCAGCATGTCCATATTCCCTATTTCCTTAAAGATATAGTCACTTCCAGTGCTTCTCTGGCATAGGCAAGCTTAAACACCGACAGGCTTCTTTTCCTCGAGCCCTTTTTGATCAGTTCAAATTCCATTTCACTGACTCCGGTGCAAGCAGTATTTCATCCAGGCCCTTCCGTACTTCTCTTTGATAACTGGTGCGGATGCCGATGGTCCTTACACTTATGGATTGATTCTTTAATGTAAAATAATTACAATAAACTAACGACAAGCAACATTTTTTAGGGAGGAAAAGATAATGAATTATTATCTTCCCTCACTGGTAGCTCATGCAGACTGGAGCATATCTCCGAAAAAAAGGTGGATGGCCACAGCCCGGTTAAGAGAAGATGGAAAATATATTTTCCATTCCCTGGAACCAGTTGGAAAGCTGGACAACCTGCTGCAACGTTTGGCTGAGTTATCCGGTCATAATGGCTCCGTACTTATGGGCTTTGACTTCCCCATTGGCCTCCCTGAGGTCTACGCCAGGAGTGCCAGCATCACTAATTTTCCAGGTCTGCTGCCCAAACTGGGAGGGCCGGAGTGGCCAGAATTTTATAATACGGCTGTTTTTCCTGAGCAAATATCTATTAAACGCCCCTTTTATCCCCACAGGCCTGGAGGAACAAAACAATCACACCTTATAAAGGCACTGGGTGTAAAATCTATTAATGCACTGCTCCGCCGCTGTGAAAAACCCCTTCACAATCTGCCCGCCGCAGCACCTCTTTTCTGGACAATGGGTGCAAAACAGGTAGGAAAGGCTGCTATCACCGGTTGGAGAGAAATACTCTCTCCCGCCCTTAATCAAAAAAAGGCTGAAATATGGCCCTTCCATGGAACCCTCTCCACCTTGTTAAAGCCAGGATGCTTTGTAATTGCAGAAACGTATCCGGCACTGTATTACAGGCACTTACAATTTAATGTAACAAAAACCGACCCTTCAAGTAGAATTAATGTTGCTCTTAATTTGGTAGCCTGGGCAAGAATGCAAAATATCATTCTTGATAGCTGCTTAAAAGAAAAAATCAATAATGGTTTTGGCTCTGACCCTGATGGAGAAGATCCCTTTGACGCCACCGTGGGCCTTTTCGGAATGTTGAATGTGATACTGGGAAACCAGGAAGAAGGAGTACCTGATGACCCGACGATAAAGACAATAGAGGGGTGGATTCTGGGGAGGACAACGTGATAAAATAAATAAAGGTACTGATTATTAACTTAGTTAACCAGTACCACTTGATCATTTAATTAATAGGTCAACTTTCGCAGAAACCACCAAATTAACAAAAGACAGCTTACACTGGAGAGTGATACGGCAAAATACATGCCTATCAAATACTTGTTTCACAGTTCCCTCTAGTTTCATTTTTCTTTTGCAAAACAAGTTCAAGACCAATACCGTCCAGAATTTTAATAAAATTATCCAAGGTAGGAATATGCTTTTCTTGCTCAAATCGAGATATAACTTGCTGTTTCACTCCAATCTTTTTAGCCAGGTTTTCCTGAGTTAAACCCATTTCTTTTCTTGCCCTAACAACTTCTCTAATTATACAATATTCTTTTTTAACAGTAGCATAAGCTTCTTTAAAATTAGAATCATTTTTACATTTTTCCTCAATTATCATTTGAGCATCAATTTTATGAAAAGGCATTTTGTATACCTCCCTTTCATGAATTACTTATAGAATCTCTTTGGCTCTTTTTCTTGCAGTTTCAAGTTCAAATTTCTCAGCTTTATCCTTTTGTTTTTTACAAGCATGTAAAAGATAAATATTGTCTTGATCTATTAACAAATACATAATCCTATTATGGCGATAAAATTTAATTTCCCAAATTTTTTGGTCAAGCTGTCTGGTATTTAAGGTATCCAACCCATCTATTCCATATCTTTCTAGCAATTCTATAATATGATACCCCTCAGCACTTTCATTTTTAGGGAGATTATCTAAATAGTTCCTTATTAAATCTTTCCCGCCAGAAGTCATATAGGTGTATACATTCATATAATATGCCTTTCAGCCGGTTTTCTATACAACAATTTTGTTGTATTTATTATATTCTATCCTTTTCGTCTTTGCAAGAGGAATGCGGTACCGATTAACCGCATTCCTCTTTGAAAACTGGTGCGGATTTCCGGACTGTCCTTAAGATTTGCCGGATGGTCATTACAGTCTCGGCCTTTTGGTGCCGGTTAACTAAGTTACTAAGTTTTGCCTTTTCATTAGTCCAACTACTGCCGCATCGGATATTTTTATGTTATTCCCTATTTCCTTAGAGGTATAGTTCACTTCCGCCGCACCTCTTTTCTGGACAATGGGTGCAAAACAGGTAGGAAAGGCTGCTATCACCGGTTGGAGAGAAATACTCTCTCCCGCCCTTAATCAAAAAAAGGCTGAGCTATGGCCCTTCCATAGCGCCCTCCCCACCTTGTTAAAGCCTGGATGCTTTGTAATGCAGAAACGAATCCGGAATCCCAATAACTTAACAACTTAGTTAACCGGTACCGTTTGACCCCTCCCCCGCTGAGACACCACTTTGTAATCCTCAAAATAACCGGGGCCGCCAAGCCGGCACTTCTAATTTGGCTAGGACTCATCGACTGTGCTTGCATTTTGTATCACCTCCATAAGCCATGAAACCGGATTTTCCACTCTTACCCTTAGTTTATTTTTATTCTTAAAAGGCTGAGATATGGCCCTTCCATAGAGCCTTCCCCACCTTGTTGTTAAAGCCTGGATGCTTTGTAATGCAGAAACGAATCCGGAATCCCAATAACTTAACAACTTAGTTAACCGGTACCGTTTGACCCCTCCCCCGCTGAGACACCACTTTGTAATCCTCAAAATAACCGGGGCCGCCAAGCCGGCACTTCTAATTTGGCTAGGACTCATCGACTGTGCTTGCATTTTGTATCACCTCCATAAGCCATGAAACCGGATTTTCCACTCTTACCCTTAGTTTATTTTTATTCTTAAAAGGCTGAGATATGGCCCTTCCATAGAGCCTTCCCCACCTTGTTGTTAAAGCCTGGATGCTTTGTAATGCAGAAACGAATCCCAAAATCCCAATAACTTAACAACTTAGTTAACCGGTACCGTATGACCCTGGAACAATGCACAAGGCCATCGCGAAGCGATTTCGTTCTTCTGCCTGGAGGTTAAGGTTTTTCCAACCATTTCGCCAGGGGTTTATACACCGCCTCGATGGGAGCATTGGCATCAAACGGTCGTACCCCATATAACAGCGGGATGGAGATGGCCAAAGCAAAGGCCATGTAAACCGAAAAAGCTATCAGTTCCCGCCACATTTTCTTTTTAACCAGGCCGGGAGCCTCAAGCCAGATAACCAAAGCAAATCCCAGCAGCGCCAACAGTATTAACACCTTACCCGCCCCCTTATTATAGTCGTGGCTTTTACGACCCTATTCAGGCACACTGGTTCTTCTGCCCTGTAAGCCGCTGCGCCTTATATGAGAATCCACCGCAAATTCAACCCCGGCGCCGGAGAATACCTCGTTCCACCTGTCCTTCAACTTCTCCCACTCCCTGGGATATTTCCGCCGGAAAGCTTCCCCGAAATCAAAGATATCCAACCCGTATTCCCCCTGTGCCTTATCGAGGGCAAGTCTGGCTTTGCCTTCTATTTCCCTGGCCATTTCCTTTTCCATACCATTCCTTTCATGTTCTTCCAATACACTTTCGTGAACGGACTGCTGCTCAATTAAATCCCCCTCCACTTCTATATTCACATAAAACCGCACCGACTCTCCGTCGTACTGCGGCTCTACTTCCGTCTGGCCGCGGATTATATTCACAGATAATTCGCGGCCAGGTTCAGTCAGGGATGGGAAGGTAATAACCCCCTTCAGCACCTCGCCCTTCAGCCAGAGCAGCCCCCGGGTTTCCGTCATATTCAGCCAGCCCACCAGCTTATCATCATCAAACACAGCCGTTCCGGTAAGCGCCACTCCCTTGCGCTTGGTAGGTTTATCCTTAGCTATATCTCCCGAGATGACTCCTCGATCGACAATCTCAACCATGGTAGCGATGGGGTTTCCTCCCTTGCTGGCCAGCATTATAATAAAATCCTTAAAAATAACGGAAAAGCCCGTTCTGGCCCTGGCCAGAAAACCTATGTCCTGGGCTGAGGTTCTTTCCAGTTCCGATCCGGTTTCCAATATATCTTTGGCCTCTCCCCTGGCCACCATGACCCACATGGTTTCCCGGGGCTGCAGTTCCCGGGAAAAAAAATTGGTATACTTGCGTATTCCGCCGCGGGCGGCCTCCTCCCCGAAGACCAGTATTACATCGTGGGCCCAGTATATATGGCGGGAGATCTTGGCAGATAACTTCCTCTGAACGTCAGCTATGGTCTCCCCCGTATCGGAAATCACCCAGGTGGACGGCTCCTTTCCCCCGCCTCCATCTCCGCCGGCCATAAAAGCACTGGTCCTGGCCAATTGTAAAGTCAGACGCACCTGGCCGCCGGGGGCGCTATCCACTCCCGCCCCCAGGACGATGGCCAGCTCGCTCATTTCTTTACGGCTCCAGCAGCCGCCCAATACACCGGCTATCATAACCAGCAGTGCCAAGCAGGCCAGTTTATTCCTCATTTCCGCTTCCCCACCTTTCCCCTGATTATGGCGGCAGCCAGCAAGAGGAGGAGGAAGCCCCCCTGAAATGTGGTCAGTGCAAAAGGAGGCCAGGCGGTGCCCAGGAAAACAAATAAATCCAAAATACTGTCATGCAGCATAATGGATGTGGCAAAAAGGATGATCCCCACCGGCAGGACCAGGGGCCTGTAGTCCTTAAGTTCCAGCCACTGGGCGCTGCCCAGTACCGCCGCCCAGTAAAAAACACTTATTTTAACCAGTGCCCCGGCAACCCAGACCACCATGACAGTAACCTCCAGCCGCTCCAGGAAATTGGCCAGATGGATTACCCTGACGCTGTTCAGGGCAGGGAAAAGCCAGCCGCCAATGACCTCCGGGCCAAAGGTGGCAATGCCTCCCACGAATGAAATGATCAAAAAGGTCCCGGTAATCAAAGTGGAGGTTGCAGCTATTTTGTAACCATCCTTTATTTGAGTCAGGTAGGGAGAGAGCACAGCCAGCATGACGATTTCCGACATCCAGGCGGCGGGCATAAAGGCTGCTTTTAAAATAGGTACGGGCCCGTTTTCAACAAAAACAGGCTGCAGTCTTTTGAGATCCATTTCCGGTGTTGCCAGAGCACTGGTGACGATAACCGTCACCAGGATGAGGGGAAAGATAATCTCATTTACCCGGGTGAATACCTCCAGTCCATTTCGCACGGCATAGGCGGATATAGCCAAGATCAGCAGCATAAAAACACTTATGGGGGTCTCAGGCATGAAGGCGGCCACCAGAAAAGACCCGTACTCCCGGATGATTAATGCATTTATATGGATATACCACAGTACGTACAGGAAGGCCACAAATTTCCCCAGCCACCGGCCCAGTATTAACTCCACGTACTGGAACAGTGTTTTGCCCGGAAAGCGAAGGCTTAAGTTTACTGCCACCCAGCCGATAAGCAGTGCTGTAAAAATGGACAGCAGCAGTGAGATCCAGCCATCCTGTTTGGCCAGGTGGCCGGTTACCGAGGTCACGAAAAGAAAGGCCGTGGGAAGGACCATGGTAACCATTAATGCAATGGCCTGTCTTGTATTGATTTTGCCTCCTTCAAGCATTGCCGATCACCTCCCTCACTGCTTCCCCCTGGTTGGGGGTGGTTTTGGTTTCAGCCCCGCTGCCTCCCGCCGGAGGTTGTTCATGCCAACCAGCCTGGGGCGGCGTGACATGGCCCACCAGGGCGCCCGTATGGCCACGTCTTTCTGCCCGCCGGGGCTCAAAGGCGCCACCGGGAACAGGTAGGGTGTCCCGAAGGAACGCAGGGTGGAAAGATGCACCAGAATGGTCAGCACCCCGCAGATAACACCGTACAGCCCCAGGGTGGCCGCCAGCGCCATTATGGGAAACCTTAACAGACGTATGGAAAGGCTGGAGCTATAACTATAAGTGAAGGAGGCAATACCCGTAAGAGCCACCAGTATCACCGTTCCGGGGGCTACCAGCCCGGCCCGCACGGCGGCCTCCCCGATAATCAGCGCCCCCACTATGCTGACGGCCTGGCCCACCTGCCTAGGCAGGCGGATACCGGCTTCCCTCAGTATTTCAAAGGCAATTTCCATGGCATATACCTCGACTATGGCCGGGAGGGGCACCGCTTCCCGCTGGGCCGCCAGGCTTAAAAGCAAAGATGTGGGCAGCATCTCCTGATGAAAGGTGATTATGGCGACATATACAGAAGGCGCCAAAAGGGAAATAAGTAAAGCAAACAAACGGACCAGTCTGGCTGCAGAGCTGACCAGCGATCGCTCGTAATAGTCCTCGGGAAATTGCAGGGACTCTATGAAAAGGAATGGTACGGTCATTACGTAAGGGGTTCCGTCCACCAATATGGCCGCCCGCCCCTCCAGCAACTGGGCCGCCACCTTGTCCGGCCGCTCGGTGTGGAAGACGGTGGGAAAAGGGCTCCGGGGGTTGTCCTCTATGAGCTCTTCTATGTAACCGGTCTCCAGAATGGAGTCAACATTTATTCTCTCTAATCTCTCTTTAACCTCGGCAATAAGCTTATCGTTAACTATGCCCTTGATATAAGCCAAAGCCACTTCGGTTCTTGTTACCTGCCCCAGTTTCATCATTTCAATTTTCAGGTTGGGATTGTGTATCTTGCGGCGGATCAGGGATGTATTAACCCGCAAGGTTTCGACAAAGGCCTCCCGGGGGCCCCGAACCACTATTTCGGTTTGGGATTCTTCTACCTTACGGCCTTCCCAGCCCCTGGTGCCGTTAATCAGGGCGAATGTATGCCCGTCCACCAGTAAAACGGTATCCCCCGACAGCACGGCGTCAATGACCCCGCCCAGGCTGTTTGTTTCGTCAAGCTGGTGAACGGTCAGAAGCTTCTTTTTGATCAGAGTAAATGCCCTCTCCCTGGTAAATTCAACTCTCTCTTCCACCAGCGGGGCGTCAAGCATCAGTGCGCGCATGATCTGGTCGCTGTTCTGGGATTTGCTGGCCAGGCCGTCCACATAGATAATAGCCAGTTTGATTCGGTCGTCCTGGGCAAAATCAAACTCCCTATAAATCACATCACTGCATTCACTCAAAATGGCTTTTATCTGGCCAAGGTTGGTTTGCAGATCTGCGCTTAAATCCAAGCTCTGAAGATCCTGGCTTGAATAATCATTTTCTTTTGGCTGCTCCTCGACACCGCTGTGTCCGGCATTTGACTGTCCACGTCCGAATTGCCTGGCCCGAAGTGGTTTTACAAACCTTGCCAAGGTAATTACCTCACATAATGGTATTTATTGCCTTAGTATTATCCCCCTATATTGTCATGGTATTCCTGCAGAGCGGAACCCCCGGCAAGGCAAAAATTCTAGCATCGGTGATCGTTGAGCTTAGGTTCTTTTGGTACCGGTCAACTAAGTTACACTCTCCCTACACACCAATAGGTGATTAGTCTAAAGAAAGACTAATCACCTATTTTGATGAAGTGGTTAAAGGTAGCTTTGTGGATAAGCTGAGTATCATCAAATTCATACTGTTTTTTACGATCACATATTTGCTGTAATAGCCTGAAGGGAATCTGCCGGAGATGGCAGGGATTACCCGCTGGGTGTTTTGGGCAGTTCATCCATGAAAACAACCCCTTTGGGGTCTATCCCCTTTGAGTCTTGCTAATTATAGCAACAGGTTTTATAATCAGCATAAAAACAACCGTTTGATTGATGAGGCATAGGTATGAACAGCTACCAGGAAATAGTAAAGGCTGCAGCAATGGTTTTCAAAGAAAAGAGATATCATGCGGCCACCGTGCAGGATATGCCAGCCATTCCCCGTCGGAGATGGGAGAAATTTTTTGCAAAATATCCCTGGATGGAATAAAAAAGAGGGAATAATTCTTTTTGCCATAAACCAAACAAACGGTAGGTATAAACATGGCCGCCTCTGCGGAGATGCCCACAGCCTATCAGAGGCTGACAGACATGGAGGATGCCTATGAAAGTAGTAAGTTTTGCCAGTCCAAACCCGGTTTCCTTAAATGAGAAGGAAAGTCTCAAAGCAGCTGCTAATATCTTCCTGGAACACGGTATTGACGGGGCGCCGGTAATCAACGAAAAAGGCAGTATTGTTGGCATTCTAACCAAAACTCACCTGTACCGCGCCATCGTAAACGGCATTTCTTTTGATGCTCAAGTTGAGCTTCTGATGAAAAGGGGCATTAAGACCATCAAAGCCGATCAGCCTGTGGAGAAAGCCTGGCAGATGGCCTGGGATTACAATATAGGCAGGCTCCCCGTGGTGGATGAGGCCGGGAAACTGGTGGCCATGATGACCCGTACGGACCTTGTCCAGGCGTTTGAAATGCTTTACCATGATCTTGATGCCATTATCAACTCTTCTTACGACAGCATAGTGGTGGTGGACGAGCACGGCGAACCGGTCAAATACAACGACGCCTTAAAAAAACTTGTTCTGGCTATGGATGACCAAAATTTAGGCCCTGAATTTTCAATTTATAAATTAATTAGCCAAAATGGGCTGAAAGCAGCCATAAAGGATGTAAGTCTGCAGGCTTTGGATAAAAAGAGGCCGATCAGTTTTATTAAAAAATTCGGGTCCTTTAAAGAAATACTACTCACTGCAAACCCCATTCTCTCAAAGAAAAACTCCAGAGTTTTCCGGGTTATGGTTAACTGCCGGGATATTACCGACCTTACCAATCTAAAAAAAGAGCTGCAGACAACTAAAGAACTAACTGAAGTTTATCAGCTGGAACTGGAAAAATTGCGCTCCCAGTGGCTAGGTCACAATATTGTCTGCCACAGCCAGCCAATGCGCAAGGTTATTGACCTGACCCTCAGGGTTGCCAGGGTGGATTCAACGGTGCTTATTTTAGGCGATTCCGGAGTGGGCAAGGAAGTGGTGGCCGGGCTGCTACACAAGGCCGGCCACCGGTCGAACCTTCCTTTTATACGCTTAAACTGCGGGGCCATACCTGAGAATCTACTGGAGTCGGAGCTGTTCGGGTATGAGGGAGGGGCCTTTACCGGCGCCAGGCGGGAAGGAAAGCCCGGCCTGCTGGAGCTGGCTCACAAAGGCACGCTCTTTTTGGATGAAATCGCTGAACTTCCCCCGGCCCTGCAGGTAAAGCTATTGACGGCAATCCAGGAAAGGGTTGTAACAAGATTGGGAGGCACAAAACCAATTCAAGTAGATTTGAGAATACTTGCCGCCACAAACAAGAATATATATTCAATGGTTGAGAAGGGGCTTTTTAGAGCGGATCTATACTACCGCCTTAATGTAATTCCTATTGTCATACCTTCTTTAAAGGAGAGAAAGGAAGACATACCTTTTTTAATTTCACACTTTCTTCAAAAATTTAACGAAAAGCACGTCCAGATAAAGAGTATCGATTCCGCCGCCATGGATATACTTTATCATTACCCCTGGCCCGGCAACGTGCGGGAATTGGAAAACCTGGTTGAGAGGCTGGTTGTCATAACACCGGGGGATATCATTGTAGCCAGAGACCTGCCCATAAACGTTCTTAACAGAGGTTCCACTTATAGCATTAATGGATTATTACCCTCATCTGAGAGGGAGATTATCACAGAGCTCTATCATCGTCTGCAAAGTACCAGAAAAGTTGCCGAAGCCCTTGGGATTAGCCAGCCAACTGTAGTTCGTAAAATGAAGAAGTTAAATATCTCCAAAAAAAGCTGATTTACTAACATCAAGGTGATGGTGGGCTTTTGTCCGGGTGGTGGAATGATGCGATGCATTATGAATCACTAGCGATTCAAGGGCAGCTTTACCCGACGCATAATGGCTGTTTTATTGATAAAAACACCGTCCTGGTGCTGGCAGGTATTTTGCTATTATTTTTAATATAGTATCAATTCTAAATAATTATCCAATTATCACCTGAGCAGCAGGCCAGCCAGGGGTAGAAGGTGTGGTCTATACAGGCCGGTCTGATGCGGGTGATGCACAGGATCAGGAAAGGGGTAGTCAGTTGTTTAAGGATGTGGTCATAGTCAGCGGGGTAAGAACCCCTATAGGAGATTTTGGAGGAGAATTTAAAAACCTGCTCCCTCATCAGTTAGCTGTTCCGGTAATACAGGAGGCGTTGAAGCGAGTTTCTGTTGATGGATGTATGGTGGATGATGTCATTCTCGGTAACTGCGCCCAGCGCACGGACGAGCCCAATGTAGGTCGGACAGCCGCTTTGGTGGCAGGTTTGCCCCATGAAGTTACCGGCATGACCATTCAGCGCCAGTGCTCATCCGGAATGCAGGCCATTGTATGTGGATACCAGCAAATAGTCACCGGGGAATCAGAAATAGTCCTGGCCGGGGGAACCGAAGGCATGAGCGGGGTACCGTATATTTTAAAAGGAGCCCGCTGGGGGCAGCGCCTGCAGCACGGCCAGATGACAGACGCCCTGTGGGAGATGCTGACCGACCCCATTCACCATATTTTAATGGGCGAGACGGCTGAGCGGCTGGCGGATAAATATTCCATATCCAGGGAGGAGCAGGATGAAATCTCCCTGCGGAGCCACATGAATGCGGTCAGAGCAACCCGGGAAGGAACTTTTAAGGAAGAGATCCTGCCAGTGGCGGTGCCGCAGCGTAGGGGCCAGGATAAAATTGTTGATCAGGATGAACACCCCCGATCTGACTTAACCCTGGAAAAACTGGCCAAATTACCGGCAACTTTCAGGAAAAACGGCACTGTTACAGCCGGCAACTCTTCCGGGTTAAATGACGGCGCAGCGGTGGTACTGCTCATGTCTATGGACAAAGCCAGGGAGCTGGGACTAAAGCCCCTGGCGCGGATCGCTGGCTTCGCCAGGGCTGGAGTTGAGCCGGACCTGATGGGCTACGGACCGGTGCCGGCCATCAGAAAGGCCTTGAAAATAGCCGGGCTCACCCTGGCAGATATGGAACTGATCGAGTTAAACGAAGCCTTCGCCGCCCAATACCTGGCCTGCGAAAAATTACTGGAACTAAACAGGGAAATCACCAATGTCAACGGCAGCGGAGTGGGTATGGGTCATCCGGTGGGCTGCACCGGGGCCAGGCTGGTTGTATCCCTGATGCATGAAATGAAGAAGCGAAACTTGCAAAAGGGTCTGGCTTCAATGTGTGTAGGCGGCGGGATGGGTATGGCCATGATTCTGGAAAGAGAAAGGAACTGAAATGATGAAAGTTCAGGCTGTTGGTGTTATAGGGGCGGGCCTGATGGGCTCCGGCATTGCCCAGGTTGCCGCCGAGAGCGGCTACAAGGTGGTTTTGAGGGACATTGACCTCCAGTACGTTGACAGAGGTCTGAAATCAATATCCAAAAATCTGAACAGGGATGTGGAAAAAGGACGCCGGACCAGGGAAGAGGCAGAGGCTGTTTTAAAACGTCTGACGGGTACCACGGAGATGGAGGCCCTGTCCGGCTGTGATTTTGTCATTGAGGCTGCCGTTGAAAAAATTGATTTAAAGAAAGCAATTTTCAGGGAACTGGGGGCTATCTGCAAGCCCGGGGTTATGTTGGCCAGTAACACATCCGGCCTGAGCATCACCGAGATAGCGGCAAGCAGCAATCGCCCCGCAAAAGTGATCGGAATGCACTTTTTCAACCCGGTGCCGGTGATGAAGCTGGTGGAGTTGATCAAAGGAGCCGAGACCGACCAGGAAACGGTGGATACAGCCGCCGTTCTGGTGGAGTCCTTCGGGAAGGAAGCAATCTTCGTGCAGGAGGCCCCCCTTTTTGCAGTAAACAGAATACTGGTCCCCATGTTAAACGAGGCTATGTTTGTTTTGATGGAAGGAATAGCTTCTGCGGAGGATATTGACAAGGGCATGCGGCTGGGCGCCAATCACCCCATTGGCCCTCTGGCCCTCTCCGATCTGGTGGGCCTGGATACCCTTTTATTTGTTTCGGAAACGTTATATCAGGAAACCGGTGATTCCAAATACCGGCCATGTCCCCTGCTTCGTAAATTGGTCAGGGCCGGCCACCTCGGACGAAAAAGCGGGCGGGGCTTTTATATATACTAAATTTGCAACTCTATGCCTATCTTTGAAGTAGGTATCCCGGCTGCCCAAAAAAATAATAAGGAGGAGTGCTGTTGTTATACCAGTTGACGGAAGAACAGGAAATGCTGCAGCAGACGGTACGCAGGCTGGCGGAGGAAAAGGTGGCCCCCAGGGCTGCGGAGATTGATGAAAAAGACGAATACCCATGGGATTTAAAAGAATTATTTGGCCAGCAGGAGCTTTTGGGCCTGGGCGTGCCGGAAGTATACGGCGGCACAGGGTTCGGCCTTCCCTCGGTATGTCTGGCTGTGGAGGAAGTGGCCAGGTATTCCGGCTCAGCGGCACTGATCATCGCCACCCAGGAACTGGGCCTGATGCCCATACTTGTGGCTGCCAGTGAGGAGCAAAAGAAAAGGTATTTACCCAGGGTGGCCAGCGGTGAGCACCTGATCGCCTTTGCCCTGACCGAGCCCGACGCCGGGTCCGATGCCGGCAGTATGAAAAGCACCGCCCGGCGGGATAAAGACAAATATATTCTAAACGGCAGCAAGTGCTTTATAACCAATGGCGGACTGGCGGATGTATACACGGTTTTTGCCAAAACCGATCCCGCCAAAGGTCTAAAAGGTATTAGCGCTTTTATAATGGAAAAAGACACCCCGGGCTTTACCGTCGGGAAAAAGGAAAAGAAGATGGGTATCCGGGGGTCCATGACCTGCGAGCTGAGCTTTGAGAACTGCCCCATTCCTGCCGAAAACTTGCTCGGCAAAGAGGGCGAGGGCTTTAAATACGCTATGATGACTCTGGACCGGACACGCCCGGTAATAGGGGCGCAAGCTTTGGGCCTGGCCCAGGGGGCCCTGGATTACGCGGTCAGGTATGCCAAGGAAAGGGTGCAGTTCGGCAAGCCCATTGCCGCCTTCCAGGGGCTGCAGTTCATGATGGCCGATATGGTTACCAGAGTTGAGGCTGCCCGTCAGCTTGTTTACAAAGCGGCCAATCTAATAGAAGGCGCGGCTGAAAACAATACTTCCATGAACGAGATAAGCATCTTTTCCTCCATGTCCAAGCTATTCGCCTCTGACACGGCCATGCAGGTTACCGTCGACGCGCTGCAAATTCTGGGGGGCTACGGGTATATGAAGGATTACCCCCTGGAACGCATGGTGCGGGATGCCAAGATAACCCAGATTTACGAGGGCACCAATCAAATTCAGCGGGTAGTTATAGCAAAATGCCTGCTGGACAGGTAAACAGGTGCGGCGGCCCGGAAAGATGAATCATGAGGAGGTTAATAATAATGTTTAAAAATTCCCCTCTGACCGAAGAAGATAAGCAAAAGTACAGCTTAATCAATGAGGAGAATGTAAAGTTTCTCCGCAGCCGCTACAACAAGGCAAACCGCTGGGTGATTGCCGACATTGTCAGGCGCAGCGCCTACCGTTACCCTAACAAGCCGGCAATAATTTTTAACGACACCACCCTGACTTTCAGCCAGCTGGAGGAAGAGTGCAACCGTTTCGCCAATGCCCTGCTGGATATGGGCATTCAGAAATATGACCGTGTCGCCATTCTGGCCCACAATACCATTCACCACGTGATTACCTGGCTGGGAACGGCCAAGGCGGGCGGTGTCTACCTGGCGGTAAACTACCTCCTGCGGGGCAAGGACATCAGCTTTTGTATCAATCACTCCGAAAGCAAGGTTTTTATTGTGGAGGATACCCTCTATGATCTTGTTAAAGATGTACTGGAAGAAATGCCTACAGTAAAAACACTGATCTGGTCCAACCAGGGCAAAGGTGAGGACCCGCCTGGCAGCTTTATTAATTTTGACAGCTGGTATAAAAAATACCCGGCCACAGAGCCGGATGTGGAACTCCATATCGAAGACCCGGTGCAGATGACTTACACCAGCGGCACTGAAACCCTTCCCAAAGGAGTTATCCTGTCCAACCAGTCCCTGCTGGCGGAATATACCTCCTGCATCATTGACGGCCAATACACCCCGCAGGATGTTAACATCAACGCGCTGCCCCTTTTCCACTGCGCCCAGAGGGATGTATTCCTAACCCCCTGCCTGATGGCGGGAGCCACCAATGTGCTGCTTTTCCAGGCGGACCCTGTGCAGATCATGAAGACCGTTGCACAACATAAGGTAACCATGCTTTTCGCCCCGCCCACCGTCTGGATCGGACTGCTCCGCCACCCGCAACTGGATGATTATGATCTCAGCTCGGTGGTCAAGGGATATTATGGCGCTTCCATCATGCCTGTAGAGGTGTTAAAAGAACTGCAAAACCGCTTTTCAAACTGCCAAAATTTTTACAACTACTACGGGCAGACCGAACTGAGTCCCTATCACACCATGCTGAGGCCTGAAGACCAGCTTAACAAGCCCGGTTCAGCCGGACAGGCCGGACTGAACATGGAAACCCGCCTGGAGGACGACGGCCATAACCCGATAGCAGGCCCTGGTGAGCCGGGGGAAATCTGCGGCCGCGGCCCCCATGCCCTGCTGATGTACTTTAAAGAGCCCGAGAAGACCGAGGCCACTCTGGCCCACGGCTGGTTCCACAGCGGTGATATCGGCATTTATGATGAGGATTGCTATATCACTGTGGCGGACCGGAAAAAGGACATGGTCAAAACCGGTGGTGAAAATGTGGCCAGCCGGGAAGTTGAGGAAGTTATATATAAGGATAAGCGTGTTTCAGAAGTGGCTGTGGTGGGCCTGCCTCATGAAAAATGGGTGGAATGTGTGACCGCCATCGTAGTCCCTAAAAAAGGCGAGACTATAAAAGAAGAAGAGATAATCAGCCTATGCAAGGAAAACCTGGCTAATTTCAAGGTTCCCAAAGGAGTGGTCTTCATGGATGAACTGCCCAAAACACCCAGCGGGAAAATACTTAAGAGGGATTTGAGACAGAAATATAATGATTTTTTTATGTAGCATTTAGATTTTTAGCTTAACGGTAAACCGGGTCATCTCGGCAGTTCCCTATCAGCTATTACAAAATATGTGCTATAAAAAACAGAATAAATTTGATGATAATTAATCTACTTTTTAACCACTTTATTTCTAGCAAATTAGGTGTTTAGTAGCACCAAAAAGGACGTGATCATGGTTTTCGGCCATAGCCCGGGAGCTTTTGGCCGGAATCTCTATTCTGCCGGAATTATTCCGGCATTTTTTTTAGCTAACCAGAGGAATATGAGAGGTGTTATACTCCTATGCTTAGTTAATCTTTACCACAACCCGGTGGATATAATCCACAACATCTGAACGAGAGATTTCATAAATTACTGGTTGACACCCCAGCCTTTCCAATTCATGGGCGCACGAAAGACCGGCAGCGCCGGCGCCGATGATTGCCACTCTCGGATTAGCCATTATCAATATCTCCAAATCATCAATATCAGTTACCTTATTATTGAGGGTCTTTTACAACGGTTAGCTATGTTATTCTTCTCTGGCACAGGCATGCTTAAACCCCGTCAGCTATGCCGGGTGAATTCCTTCAAACATCTCTATAATCAAATTGGAACACTGCCCCTCCCAGCACCGGTGCACGGCGGCGGTGCGCTCCTCACCCCGCGAAGCGACACCACCTCTGCAGATTCTCAAGGCCAAAAATTGCCGCCAGGCAAAAACTTCCTGATATTACCAGCTAGCGCTGAATACAGTAATCCTATATAAGCGGTTCCCTTAACCAAGCCACGTATGAAAGAGGTGAATACAGTGCCCTCAGTAAACCCTGCAGGAACATTTCCCCATAGTGTAAAAAATGGGGACACCTTGTTTAACCTGGCCAAACAGTACAATACATCAGTGGAGGGAATACTGTCAGCCAATCAGGGATTGGACCCCGACAATCTGGCAGTCGGACAGACTATTAACATTCCTGCCAGACAGCCGCTGGCATTGGCAAATGTGAGAGGCGGCCCCCTAAGGCCCCAAATAACAGGCGTGGTGAGCTTTTATGAAGTACCCGGCGGCACCTGGGTATGCGTGGAGGTCAACGGGCTCCCTCCCTACCAGCCTGCAGACGGGGCTAACCCCATTGGCCCCCACGGCTTCCATATCCATCTTTTTGGCGCCTGTGAGGTTGACGACCCACAAGACCCATTCCAGGCTGCCGGCGGACACTGGAACCCCACCAACCAGCCCCATGGAAACCACGCCGGTGATTTTCCCGTTTTGTTTTCAAACGGGGGCTACGCCAATGCCTGCTTCTTCACCAACCGCTTTACACCTGAGCAGGTAATAGGCAAATCCGTTATTATTCATCAAAGCCCCGATGACTACCGTACCCAGCCGGCGGGGAATTCAGGGAAAAGATTGGCCTGCGGGGTTATTCAAAGAGCCTGATCCGCAGTTTACCTCCACCGTACTGCAGCACCGGGTTTGTAATGCTAAATTTTTGCAAAAGTTCCGATGCAAAAAAAAACGTGGGATTTTGATTCCCACGTTTTTTTGGTTAATTAAAGGTTTCTGATCGTTTACGATACTGGGAAAAAGCACCGGCTGACCTCCTTTAAAAATTCCTAAAAACACTTGTTATCAGAATGTCATGGTGCTAATATTTATACATAAGCATATAATAATGTATGTATGCCATTCTATTAAGTTCCGGGCAATGGCCGAAACCGGAACAGGTCTATGCCACAGTACACAATTTCATGAAGGCTATTGGTGTCAGTTCCTGGCGTGGCGGCTTGCGCTTGAGGCTATGTAGACTGTCGCTGCGCCTTGCCTGCAAGGTGCCGAAAATATATAGGGAGTGATTTGGTATGGATATTAAAGTGCTTGGCCCGGGATGCAAAAAATGCAAAGAGCTGGAGAGTGAAGTAAAAAAGACACTGTCGGAAATCGGTGTCGAGGCCGATGTGGAGAAGGTTGAGGAGATGAATAAGATTATGCAGTACAGCATACTTATGACCCCCGGCCTTGTAATCAACGGAAAGGTGAAGGTATCCGGGCGGGTACCCTCCCGTAAGGACATTGCCAAATGGATACAAGAAGAAATGTAAAAAAGGGTATCAGTTAAATTGAACAACCGCCGGATGGACTGGTCCGGCGGAAATTTTTTAAAACCGTTGCTATTTACATATAAGCGTATTATTATATAATAAATTGATTATTTAACTAATTATTGAGGGGGAGGCCATGTGCTTATAACAAATATTCTCATGAGCGGCGTGAACGAGCTGCTGGAGTATCTGTCCGCCCACGTGCTGACTTGCCTGGTGCCGGCATTTTTTATAGCCGGCGGCATAGCGGTAGTGGTTTCAAACGGGGCGGTGCTGAAATATTTCGGCCCCAGGGCAAAGAAGACGATGGCCTATGGGGTGGCTTCAGTTTCAGGGGCTATACTGGCGGTGTGCTCCTGCACGGTTTTGCCTCTATTTGCAGGTATTCATAAAAAAGGAGCAGGATTGGGGCCCGCAGTCACTTTTCTTTTTTCCGGCCCGGCTATAAACATACTGGCAATAGTGCTTACCGCCCGTAAAATGGGCTGGGAACTTGGTCTGGCCCGCGCTGTGGCTGCCATAAGCTTTTCCATTATAATTGGTCTCTTAATGGCCCTGATATTCAGGAAAGAGGAGAAGTTAAGAGAGGAAGACGAAAGCATGTTTGCCGGAGAGGAAGGTAGGCCGGCAGCTCATATTCTGGCCTTTTTCGGAGTGCTGGTGGCTATTCTGCTAGTTGGCACCTCAGCTATACCGCTCTGGCCTAAAGTTGCCATAATTATAACTTTGTTTAATTCCATGGCCATTGTATTGGGGTTCTGGTACACCAGTGACGAGGTTATGGACTGGCTGCGTGAAACCTGGAGATTTGTCAAAATGATTTTCCCCGTACTCCTGATCGGTGTTTTCATCGCCGGAATGCTTAAGGTCATAATACCTCAGCACTGGGTTGAGGTTGCGGTGGGGGGAAACAGCCTGCGGTCCAATCTAGTAGCCTCGGTATTCGGCTCTCTGATGTATTTTTCCACCCTTACCGAAGTGCCTATTGTTAAGGCCTTTCTGGATATGGGAATGGGCAAGGGCCCGGCTCTGGCCTTGCTTCTGGCCGGGCCCTCCCTAAGCCTGCCCAATATGATAGTAATAGGCAGGGTAATGGGCGTTAAAAAGACCTCTGTATACGTTTTGCTGGTGGTTGCCCTGTCAACAGTTACCGGGATGCTGTTCGGCTATATAATGGGCTGAGGGTCTTCAAAGCCGTAGGCTTAAAGCAACGGTTATGTAGATTGACACGCCTGCCTTTTGAATATTATTATATAAGCAAAAGCTTATAAGGAAGGGGTGCCGAATGGATACCTTCGTAAAAATTTTTAAAGCTTTGGGCGAGCCAACCCGCCTTCGCATATTGAGGATTCTGTCAGTCAGGCCCATGTATGTGTGTGAGCTTGAATCTGTGCTGGGCATAAGCCAGCCCAGAATATCCCAGCACCTTAAAATACTAAAGGAAGCGTCCATTCTCCGTGAAAGTAAGGAGGCGCAAAAAACCTTTTACATGCTGCACGGGGACATAATGGAAAAAACAATGCAGGGCTTTCAGGATTTCCTGAGGTCGGATATAGCGGATCTGCCGGAATTTAATGAGGAGAGTAAAAGGATTGCACAGCTGGATAAAGACTGCGGAGTCCTCAGCTGTAAGTCAGGCGGCAAGAAGAACTGCAGCTAGGAAAAAAGAAATAATTAATATTTTTTTAACTAAACGCATAAGCGATTGTTTATGCGTTCTGGGAATGGGAATTTAGGCCGTGATTCATACTGAATGATCACGGTATAAAGAATAAAACAAAAGGAGGCTGTGCTCAGTAATGACTGAAATGGCAGCAAAGAGACTTTCCTTTCTGGACCGGTACCTTACCCTGTGGATATTTCTGGCCATGTTTCTTGGTGTAGGGGCCGGTTACATTTATCCACAAATATCCAGTTTCTGGGGTAGGTTTCAGGTGGGCGCCACCAATATTCCCATTGCCATAGGACTTATACTGATGATGTATCCGCCCCTGGCCAGGGTGAAGTATGAGGAAATAGGCAAGGTGTTTATAAACGTCAAGGTCATGGGCCTCAGTCTGGTGCAGAACTGGATAATAGGACCGCTATTGATGTTTTTTTTGGCCATAATTTTCTTGAAGGACTACCCGGAGTATATGGTGGGCCTTATACTAATCGGTTTGGCCCGCTGTATAGCAATGGTTATTGTGTGGAACGGGCTGGCCAGGGGTGATTCGGAATACGCCGCCGCCCTTGTAGCATTAAACTCTATTTTCCAGGTACTGTTCTTCTCGGTTTACGCTTATATCTTCATAACCCTCATGCCCCGGTGGTTCGGCCTGGAGTTCCTGGAAATCCACATATCAATGGCGGAAGTGGCCAAGAGTGTGTTCATTTATCTGGGGATCCCCTTCCTGGCTGGCATTATCACACGGTTTACCCTTATCCCTTTGAAAGGCCGGGAGTGGTATGACAAGCAATTTATGCCCAGGATCGGTCCGCTGACCCTCATGGCTCTGCTGTTTACCATTATAGTAATGTTTTCCTTGAAAGGCAGTTACATTGTAGCCCTGCCACTGGATGTGGTCAGGATAGCTATACCCTTATGCCTGTACTTTTTGATCATGTTCCTTTTGTCATTCTTTATGAGCAAAAAAGCAGGGGTAAACTACGAGCAAGCCACTACCCTTTCTTTCACCGCTGCAAGCAATAACTTTGAGCTGGCTATCGCGGTGGCTGTGGCGGTGTTCGGCATCAACTCCGGCCAGGCCTTTGCCGCGGTAATCGGCCCCCTTATTGAGGTGCCGGTTATGATTGCGCTGGTTAACGTAGCTCAGCGCTTTAAAAGAAAGTACTTTAGCCATGACTTGCAGTTAAATAAATGAGCCTGCAACAGGCCGGGTGGTTAATGTCTTTCAGCCGGTACCGGTTTATCAGTCAAGACAATTGAAAGGGTGACAGCAGTGAAAATAGCTGTTTTCGCAGATGTCCACAGCAACCTGTATTCCCTTGAAGCTGTATTAAAAGATATTGGGAATAGAGGAATTGAAAAGCTTTATTGCGCCGGTGACCTGGTGGGCTACGGGCCCCGTCCCAACGAAGTAATAGAATTAATCAGATCAAGAAAAATACCCACAGTGATGGGCAATTACGATGATGCCATTGGCAACATGCGCTTAATTTGCGGCTGTGACTATAAAGACGAGGAATCCCTAAGGCTTGGCGAGATGTCCATCGCCTGGACCAGGGATAATACCAGTGATGAAAGCAAAGCATGGTTGAGCGGCCTGCCGGCCGATATAAGAGAAACAATTTCAGGCTACAAATTACTATTTGTCCACGGCAGCCCAAAAGCGCTTAATGAATACCTCTATGAAAGCACTCCTGATGAATACCTGGATCAACTGTTAAAGGAAAACGGCGTGGATGTTCTTATTTGCGGACACACTCATCTCCCGTATGTTAAGAAATTAAAAAACGGTCTGGTGGTGAACTGCGGGAGCGCCGGCAAGCCCAAACACGGCAATCCTAATGTTACCTATGTGGTTATTGATTTTATTGACGGGATACCTGTCCCTGCCGTTATAGAAGTAGCATATAATTATGAGGACACGGCAACTGAAATAGAGAAGTTTGGTCTTCCAAATGAGTTTGCCCGTATTGTGAGAACCGGAAAAATATAGTCAATGAAATAAACTTCATCTGTAATCATACGTCAATTGGGGCCCGCCTAAAAAAAGCCGTGGGAATCATCTTCCCACGGCTTTTTCTTGGTGTATGAGGTTTAACATTAACACATCTCCGGCTCCCATTAAAGTCTATATGGCAGCCTCTCTGTATCAGGCGGTAACAATTTGGCTATCGGCTTGCAGACCAAACTTTTCTACCGCCTGCTCGCGCATTTTGTATTTCAGAACCTTTAAGGCTGCATTCATTGGAAATTCGGTTACGAAATCTACGTAACGGGGGGTTTTGTGTTTGGCCATGTGTGAACGGACAAAATCTTTCAGCTGGTCGGCGGTCATTTCTTCACCGTCTTTTAGAATAACACACGCCATAATCTCCTCGCCGTACTGCTTGTCAGGCACACCTATAACCTGAACGTCCCTGACCTTGGGATGGGTATAGATAAAATCCTCAATCTCCTTGGGATAAATATTCTCGCCTCCGCGGATGATCATATCCTTAATACGCCCGGTGATTTTGAAATAACCATGAGCATCACGCCTGGCAAGGTCTCCGGTGTGCAGCCACCCGTTCTCATCAATGGCTGCCGC
The DNA here is from genome assembly GCA_000802095.1 of Peptococcaceae bacterium BICA1-7. Classification (GTDB taxonomy): domain Bacteria; phylum Bacillota; class Desulfotomaculia; order Desulfotomaculales; family Desulfocucumaceae; genus BRHc4a. The sequence goes on from JUEB01000011.1 coordinate 42,100, forward strand.
TGTAGCCTCGGGCATCTTGTAGTAGCCCTTCATTATATTATAGCCCCGGGCGACAAACTCGCCGTCCACATTGTCGGGCAAATCCTCCCCTGTATGCGGATCAACAATCTTACACTCAACTCCCGGCAGTGCCCTGCCCACAGTGCTTACACGCAACTCGACAGAATCATCAACCCTGCTCTGGGTGCAGCCGGGGGAAGATTCTGTCTGCCCAAAGACAATGGTAACCTGATTCATATTCATCTTGCCCACCACGTCCTGCATAACTTTGACAGGGCAAGGGCTGCCTGCCATAATGCCGGTTCTCATATAGGAAAAGTCTGTCTTGGGGAAATCCTCATGCTCTAACAATGCGATAAACATAGTGGGAACACCATGGAAGCAGGTAATTTTCTCCTTGTTAATACAGGCCAGCGACTCTTTCGGAGAGAAATACGGCAGCGGGGAAAGAGTAGCGCCATGGGTCATTGAGGCAGTCATCGCCAGCACCATTCCAAAGCAATGGAACATAGGCACCTGAACCATCATGCGGTCAGCGGTGGAAAGGTCCATGCAGTCGCCGATGTTTTTGCCGTTGTTCACCACATTGTAGTGGGTAAGCATAACCCCCTTGGGGAAGCCGGTTGTTCCGGATGTATACTGTATGTTGCAGACGTCATGTTTTTTGATGGTAGCCGCCAGGTGGTAAACCTTTTCAATGGGAGCCTTTTCAGCCATATCTATGGCCTCTTCCCATGTCAGGCAGCCATTTAGCTTCGAGTCAATGGTAACGATGTTGCGCAGAAAAGGCAACCGCTTAATATGTAGTGGCTTTCCTGCCTCGGCAGTTTCCAATTCGGGACAAAGTTTCTTGATAATGTCAACATAATCGGAATCCTTATACCCGTCAATCATTACCAGAGTGTGAGTGTCCGACTGGCGGAGCAAATACTCGGCTTCATAAATTTTGTAAGCTGTATTCACAGTTACGAGAACTGCACCTATTTTTGTGGTTGCCCAGAAGGTTATAAACCACTGAGGAACGTTAGTTGCCCAGATGGCCACATGGTCACCCGGCTTGACACCCATAGCAATAAGCGACCGGGCAAAGGTATCCACATCGTCCCGGAACTGGGAATAGGTTCTTGTATAATCAATTGTGGAATATCGAAAGGCATACTGGTTGGGAAACTCATCCACCATGCGGTCAAGCACCTGCGGGAAAGTAAGATCGATCAGAGCATCCTTTTCCCAGACATATTTCCCGGTCTTGGCCATGTTATCGAATAGATGGCTCTTCACTTTAGTTTTTTCAATGTAGTGCTTCATATAGTTTGCAAAGTGAGGAAAGACAACTCCCGCATCGCCAAGGTCAGCCGCCCAGCGTTTGACCCACTCGAGGGAAACATATCCATCGTAGTTAATGGAGCGCAGGGCAAATACCATATCGTCAATGGGCAAATCACCCTCACCCATCATGCGGTACTTAACCACCCCATTTTCCACTACCGAGTCTTTCACATGTACATACTTAATATAGGCGCCGAGGTTCTGTACGGTCTTGCCTGGTGTTTCACCCGCAAACCGGTAAGGATGGTGAATATCCCACAGGGCGGCCACAGCATCACTGGCCACACTGTCCAGCAGTTCCCGTAAGCGTGCTGTGTCAGAATAGACGCCGTTAGTTTCCACCAGCAGGGTCACGCCTTTTTCTTCAGCAACCGGGACCAGGCGCTGCAGTGCGGCCAGAACTGTATTATCGTCCACCTCGGCGGTGGGATGCGGCTCAAGGTCAGCCAGGATACGTATGTAGGGTGTGCCCAGTTTGGAGGCCAGCATAATGTATTGTACAATCTCTTGATAGTTTTCCTCCGCCCTTTCGGCAAACCTCAAGCAACAGCCGGAAGAAAGGCAAGGAATTTCCAGACGCAGATCTGAGAGCTTTTTTGAGGTTTCAGGCAACTGGCTTTCAGTGAAAGGCTGGGCATGGACAGCAAAGATTTCTGTGCCCAGCCCGCGAATTTCAATACCGTCAAAACCAATATCTTTGGCCATGGAATAAATGTCAGTCCAACTGAAATCAGGACAGCCAAGGGTCGAGAACGCAATTTTCATAGTAATCTCCTCCTAAGTTGCTTAGGGCCTTTAATTGGTCCGGCCCGCTTTTTACTTTTGTCCAGGGGCAAAAAAAAACCCTCGTCTCATAACATTCCTGCAAGAGACGAAAGCGTTAACTCCCGTGGTACCACTCTAATTGGTATGAACCATACCCACTTTGCGGCATCAATCAAAAAGATCAATACCCTCTCGTTATAACGGTGAGAAACCGGTTCGCACCTACTTGCTTCAAGCCGGTCAATGGCTATAGCAGCTTTCAGAGGACTGCTCAAGGGGGAGTTCATAACTGCTTTCGCGCACTGTTTTTCAGCAACCAACAGCTCTCTGGGGCACAATACCGCAGCATGTTTTCCTATCATCGCATTTACTGATTTGTGGACTATATTATTGGTTCTCGCTGTTTTTGTCAAGATATGATTTTTTCTAGTATATTTTTCCTTTTATCCCATTTATATGCTATATAACAAATTTTATACACATAAGAGGTAAAAACTACATTCCCAATTGTTCACTGTCATAGTTGAGCTGCCATCCGATTCCAAACTTATCTGTTACAAAGCCGTAGTACTTGCTCCAGAATGTTTCTTGAAGCTCCATGCCTACTGTGCCGTCAACTTTCAATTTGTTAAAGACTGATTTGATTTCATCCATATCCTTACTGCTTACTACAAGGCTGATGTTGTTTCCAACAACCAAATTCATACCCGGAGGAACATCAGAAAACATCACCATGCTCCCTTTTATGTTAAGAAAAGTATGCATTACCAGATTTTTTGTTTCTTCAGTAAGTGGAAATCCCGGGTCTGGCGGAGTGTCTCCATATAACATAATTTTAGGTTTTTCTGTTCCAAAAACCTCACTGTAATACTCTACAGCTTCACGGCAGTTTCCATTAAAATTGATATATGCCTGTACAGCCATTTCTTTCACTCCTCAGTTTAAAGTTGATATATTATTAATCTCATTTTGCCCTAAATATTATTTTCATAATACAACTTAGCAAAAAATGGTCTTTTGAGTGACCTCATATTCCACATGAGAACCCTACCACCGTCTGTCTGTTAAACTCCTTTAATTAGCCAGGAGCTTCAGGCGCCATTACTTCTTTTCGGTCTTTTGCGGCCACCATCAACCCGGCCACCCCCAGGGCGGCGGCGAATACCATTACCCACTGGTAGCCCCAGATGTTGGCGATAAGGCCCCCCAGAAAGGGTCCGATAACACCGCACAGATTAAGGGTGGATTGGAATATGCCGCTTGCCGTACCCTTGCTTTCGCCTGTCTGCAACACAAGTACCAGGGCACCGACGTATAGGCAGGACCAGGCCACGCCCAGCATCATCTGGGCGATTACAGCCAGCCACAGGTGACTGGCGAATATGTAGGTGATGAAAACGAAGATGGACAACACCTGCCCCAGGGCGAAAACCCGGACAGGATTGTAGTGTTCCAGGCGGCGCATGACAAGAAACTGCACGGCGAAGTTAAGACCGTAGAGCAGCCCGATCCAGGAATGGCTGATACCTATGCTGGTAAAGTATAGGGGAAGGATTATCCATACCGACGCCGCGCCCAGGTGGCGAAGGAAGATGGCTATGTAGATGCGCGACCCCCTACTGAATACCCTGGCTATACCGGGAAACCCTTTTTCCCCTGGCCTGGTCTTCTCCCGGGAAGGTATGGTCAGGGAGAGACAGAAGGCTACAAGGCAGCACAATGCGCTTACCGCAAAGAGTTGGCTGAAGGCTGTAATCATAGCCCCGGCCAGTGACCCCACGATCCAACCCAGGGATCCCATGGAGCTGTACCGGCCCAGGTCGGCCCCGGAATCCGAGGCGAAGGCCACCATGGAGCTGATGGTGATGCCCAGAGCTATGCCAACGGCGGCCCGTACAATAATAAGGGTGTACAGGTTGTAGGCAAAGATTTGAGCGGCAAAGGCAATGGCGCAAAGAAACAGGCCCGCCCTGATAAAAACCATTCTCCCCTTGCGGTCCGACTGGCGGCCTGAGTATAGCGAAAAGAGCAGGTAGGTCCCACCGTAGGCCGCTCCGATTAGCCCAACCTGAAAATCCGAGGCGCCCAGCTGCGCTCCTAATAGAGGTATAAAAATCAAAGAACCCTGTATAGCCGAATTCACCAGAAGATTTATCCAGCTAACCGATGAAATTGGGTTGTTCAACAAGGTTAAAGCCTTCTTTCTAAAAGCCAATACCAAAATAACATACACTTTTACCAGCGGATTTCAATCCGTGCTTCCCGCTTAGAGTAGACTGCCGCAATACTATTTGGCCTTTAATACATATCTTTTGATGAGATAAACCATTATTCTCAGTCCTAAATATATAGAGAATATTTCAATAAAGCCCCAAAGTCCATAGACGATGTCTTTGAACTCCATATTTCCCCTGCCTGTTATCTTCTGCTCAATTTCCAGTCCGAAAACCAGGACTATTAATACCGTAAATGTATAAATAAAGGAAAGCACAGAAATATTCCACCTGGCAATTCTTTTAAAAACCGCATTCGTAAATAAAAACAACAGTATTCCTATTCCCCCGACTACCCAGAAATGAAGATCCTTGTCATTTACATCCAGTTTGAAAAACTTTACCAGTTGAGAAATGTAGTCGTGCAGCCCGTTTATAACAAAAGCTATAACTCCTAATATTTCAGCCATTATGCATCCCTCCCCAAAGGTCCTATGGCAGGTTAATACCTTCCGCTCTATATTAGCAGAAAGGCATCCGGACTTCCAATAACTTATCCGATACCACAGCCTTCTTGACAGGATGAATAGTTAGTGCTACGCTCGAACTATCCTGCAGTAATATTTTCCATTATAGACATATAACGGTTGTAGGCTACCAGAAAAAATGGGGTGATTGTGTGTGCGAATTCTGTACCAGGCATGGTGAGGGCAAAAAGTGGTACGAGGTGATGAGGAATTATTCCACAGAGCTCTATGCGCAAAGTAACAGGGAACACTATGTAAAAGACTTTCTTGATACTATCAGCCAACGCTTTAAAGATTTTGACAAACTCAGCAGGATGAAGAAGAAAATGCCCCTGGCCTACCGCTTTGTCAGTAAACTGGCCACCAGAAGAATGAAACAGGAGCACTTTGGCCAGGTAGTTCCTCTTGAGGATGCGGAAATGATCATAGACATGGTCCACTCAGTAACAAGGGTTCCCTGTGTCTGTCGGGGATTATCCCGGGGCACATCAAACGCCCGCTATTGTTTTCTCCTGGGCATAGATCCCACCCACTACCTGGGATGCTTTTCCGACCTGGAGGACAGCCTGGAGACTCTTAAAGCACGGGAGGCAAAGGAATTTATCAGTAAATTTGACCGGGAGGGACTGGTTCACTCTATATGGACATTTAAAACCCCCTTCATTGGCGCGCTGTGCAATTGCGACCACGACTGTATGGCCTACAGGGCGCAGGTTACGGCAGACTTTTTTCAGCTTATGTTTAAAGCTGAATATGTGGCAAGCATTGATATCTACCAGTGCACAGGGTGCCGTAGCTGTCAGAAGCTCTGCCAGTTCGGAGCCATAGAATACTCTTCCTTCAACAAGAAGTGTATCATTAACTCAATAAAATGTTACGGCTGCGGTGTCTGCCGGAACGCATGCCCGCAAAATGCCCTTTCCCTTCTGGACCGCAATAAACTTCCGGAACTGGCGGGGGTCTGGTAATTATGATTAAGATTGAGATCAACAGCTCAAAATGCCCTTATGCCCTTGGGTGCCTGAAATGCCTGGAGATATGCCCTTCCGGGGTATTACTTGTTTTAACCACAGGCAATCCTTTTGCAAAAAAAGCTAAGGGGAGAATAAAGCCTGCGTTCATGAACCTTTGCTCGGGCTGCGGCAAATGTTCAGCCATCTGCTCAAAAGGAGCCATTACAATAGTACAGGTTTAACCTTATAATCAAATAGTTTTTATCGGCATCTTCTCCAAGACAAATTCCCGGTTGTTAAATGACGCAATGCCCCCTGGCCTATACTGACCCCTGTTCAAAATGCGCCCAGTATGGAAACTGCAGCCCAAGCCAGGCAGTCCAGAAAATAGCCGTCGTTGAAGACCTTTTACAAGAAATAAAGAAGATGATGCAGTCCCTGGCTGAAAAAAAGTAAAAATTCTCTTGGCACCGGTAACCGGTACCATTTGACCCTTATTCTTTTCCATTCCAGCAATATGTACAAATTTTGTCCGCGCCTATACCGATTGCGTCAACCATACTATGAATGTTTTGGTATTTCAGCGTTGAAAAGTTGAGTCGCTTGCTGATGCACTCCACCATACAATTGTACTGTTCAGTTGCCGGGTCACAATATGCGTCAAGAGACTCCGGTTCTTTTCCTTCAAGTTCGATAATGGCTTGTCTTGCTGCAAGATCCATGACGGACCGGGACGTTGAGAAGTTTAGGTATTTACAGCCGCATACCAGAGGTGGGCAGGCTGAGCGAATATGAATTTCACGGGCATTGCATTTATATAACAGTTCGACAGTCTCTCTCATCTGTGTGCCGCGAACAATGGAATCATCGCAAAAGAGCAGGCGTTTACCAGAAACCAGTTCAGGAATAGGCATCAATTTCATTCTTGCAACAAGATTTCTTATCCCCTGATCCTGAGGCATAAAACTTCTTGCCCAGGTTGGAGTATATTTTACGAAAGGGCGGCCGAAGGGCACCTTGGATTGGTTTGAGTAACCGATAGCATGTCCGACACCGGAGTCAGGTATGCCGGCAACCATATCGATTTCTACATTGTCATTTTTAGCCATGGTTTCACCATTTCTATAACGCATCACCTCAACGTTCATTCCTTCATAGGTTGAGGATGGATAACCGTAATAGACCCATAAAAAAGCACAAATCTGCATTTTTTCCCTAGGCGGCGCAACTTTTTCAATATCTTCGGGAGTAATAAGGATGATTTCTCCGGGGCCAAGTTCATAGTTGAACATGTAACCGAGGTTTGTAAGAGTACAGGATTCAAAGGAAACGCAGTAAGCATCTTCTTTCTTGCCCACTATCAAAGGAGTTCTGCCCAGTTTATCTCTTGAAGCATAAATCCCTTGCGGTGTTAAAAGCAGAATCGAACAGGATCCCTGAATCAACTCCTGGGCTTTTAACAAACCCTCCTTAAAAGATTCTTCCTGGTCGATAATTACAGAAACAAGCTCTGTAGGGCTAATGGCGCCCCTATTCGTTTCTAGAAAATGAATACTTGGATTGGCGAATGCTTTGTCGACAATTTCATCCAAATTATTGATTTTCCCTACTGTACTGATCGCATAGTTACCCAGGTGTGACCGCACAGTCAAAGGCTGAGGTTCTGTATCGCTTATGCACCCAATACCCATATTGCCTTTTATTTTTGGCAGCTCAGATTCAAATTTTGCTCTAAACTGAGTATTTTCAATATTATGGATTGACCTGTTAAATTTATTTCCGCTCCAGATTGCCATTCCCCCCCGGCTAGTTCCCAGGTGAGAATGGTAATCTGTACCAAAATACACATCCATTACACAATCATTCTTTGAAACAACACCAAAAAATCCACCCACAGCCTCAACACTCCTTACCACGTATTAAATTAATATATTTTATCGACATATGTAGAATTGAATTATGAGATCGTCCTAAATATAATAACATTACTAGAATTACATTTTTAAAATGATATTGCAACAATATTTTATAACTATTTATCAAAAATACTATAAATAGCAATACTTTTAGCTCCCCTGGAAGTGTTGTCCTACCCATAACAAAAAGATCGCAGGATAATATACGTCCAAAAGCAAAAGCCGAACGTCTCAATAATGGACGTTCGGCCCAAACCCTTGCCATTACGGCACTTTTGGTACTGAGGGCTAACGCTAGCTTATCCGCACATCTCCCACTAACATCGAATCACAGTACAAATATATAGAATAACTGCGCGCATAAGAGAGCCGTCCCTCCGTTCCCCTTCCGGGATATCAGTCATTTATACTGGCTTTACCGGAATGCAGATATCCACTATGGCCTTACCTTCGCAATGGGTATTGGGGTCGTTATGGTACATCTCAAAACTGGGCCGATCATCCGGCAAATAACCGCTCTCCGGCAACCAGGCGCCAAAAACCCAATCCCAGGCTTCCTGGTATTCTTTTTCTCCCAACTCAAACCTGGCCAGTGCGTATCTGCCGGCTGGGATGAGCAATTTTCCGACCTCCCCTTCCACAGCTGTGTCCGAGGGCACCGTGATGCAAACACTGACCCGGAGCTTTTCATCCTCAGTCACCTCAGGGTTGTCGTGGTACACTATAATAGATTTGGTTGCCGGAAAGTTGATCAGGTTTCGGGGGCCTGCCCACTGGAACAATTGCTTGTACAAGCGCTCAAACAGTTGGCCGTCACCCTTGTAGGGTCCCACATAACGCACATATGCCAGGGTCATCTCCGCCAATTCCTTTACTTCAACTATCCTAGTCTGGTTTTCCATGACGCACCTCCACAATTGAGTGTTATTGATATACTCAATATAAACCAGGGAGGCGGGAGGTTCTTCTCCTGTGTTGCTTTTCATTTTTCCCAGATTGCTATAGTCGCAGTCTTTGCGGTTGCGCCAGTCGGTTGCGGAAACTCCAAAGTTCTTTTTAAAGCTTTTGGCGAAGGAGGATGAATTGGCAAAACCGCATTCCAGGGCAATGTCGGTCACCGGCTTGTCAGGTTCATTCAACAATAACGTCGCGCTTTTTTCCAGGCGCAGCCGCTGGATAAACTGAAACAGTGTCTCCCCGGAATAGGTATAGAATATGCGGTGGAAATGAAATTTGGAAAAGCCGGCTTTGTAGGCCAGCTCATCCAGAGTAAAATTGCGATCAATGTTTTTTTCTATATAATCCACTACTTCATTAATCCCTGACAGGTACTGCTCCCGCAATTGTTTTCTCCATACATAGCCTGCTTTTTGCATGGTAGGCATTTCCTCCAAATCTCCCATTGGAACACTTCCCTCTTGAAAATCCACGATACACCGGCTGCACCAGTCAATAATTACAAACAGATACATGAAGCCTTTTTCCATTCGAATATATGTAATATCTACGCCCCAGACCTGGTCTGGATGGTCAATGGTCAGGTTCCTCAGTAGATAAGGCCGAACATACTGGGCGTGAAACCGCTTACTTAGATTGGGTTTAGGATAAATGGTGTAAATCCCCATCTCTCGCATCATTCGGCGTACTTTTTTCCTGTTAATCAGTAGATAATCATCCCGTCTCAGAATCCGTGTGATGGTTCGATAACCCCAGGTGGGGTGAGCCGTGTGGATTTCATCGATCCGGCGCATCACAAATAAATCCTCATCAGAGATGGGCTTCTGTTCAGGGGGCTGGCGGTATACGCTGGTGCGATTGATGTTTAATAATTCAGCCTGACGCTTGACGCTGATGTGGGGATTATTTCGCTCAACGAAATCTTTTCTTCCAGTCTGGTCCGACAATTTCTTCAGATTTTTTTTTGAGCCAGTCCACCTCATAGGTGAGCTGACCGACTTTACGCTCTAACTGAGCCACTCTTTCATTCTTTTCGTCCAGTTCCCTTTCTGCTAAGGAGGGACCTTTCTTAAATATCTCGGCAGCTCGTTCCAAAAACTCGCTTTTCCAGCGGCTGATCACCACCGGGCTTATGCCATACTTAGCGGCGATTTCGTTGACTGTGGAGGCTTCCTGCAGCACCTCCAGGACTACCTTGCTTTTAAATTCGGCTGAATATTGGTCTCGTTTTTTCATGATTCCAGTATAACTTACTTTTTTAATTTTGTGTCTCACTCTATGGGAGCATTATAGTTCACTGGGGAAAACAATAGAATTTTACCATTTTAACTCCTTCTTGATTTTCAAATATTTTTACTCATTATAATCATGTAAACCGGTATTATCAATGAGAACTGATTTTCAAAAGGTATACCCAGAAAACTAGGAGATGAAAAGGCCAGCCCAATATAAAAAGACCGCAGGATAATTCCTACGGCTTTTATTGTGGTGTCGGAGGCGGGACTTGAACCCGCACCCTCTCGGATACGCCCCTCAAGTGTATGAGTTGAAAAATGGATCCGTTCCGATCGCTATAACCTTTATCCCTCAAGGAATTTCACGATTTTGACACCGCGTATTTCCTGCGCTCATTGCGTACATCACCATGATTTTTTCCACAAAGTTTTCTCCAAAGAATGTATGCGGTAAAGGTTGTACGCTAATCACTAATTCTCCATCATAAGTTAAAATCCTTTTTAGATGTACCTCCCCAACCTTTTCATTGAATCAAACAATGGTAATTATGTGAAAATATCTATTGGGCTTTGAAAAGGTTAAAGAGTAGTCTGGAAAAGCTCATAAAACAAATAAAGACCTATGTCATCCTATATCTGATATGGTAATCCAAATTTTTTAATTTTGTACATAAGTCTACGTTTTTGAATTACCGCAAACAAATCTTTAAATTTTTTTATCTGTTCCCTTAAATCGGAAAGCGAGAAAGCATTTAGACCATTTTCTTTACATGCAAATATATGCCGTTCGTTCCCTCTAATGCTTAGAGGTAATTGCTCGTATAGCTTTGAACCTATCATATAATCTAATATCTTAATGTTGACTTGATCAAATGGTACAGATAGGATAAATTCAAACGTGTCATCAATAGTTTTTTGGTTTTCCATACTAGGGGTATTGATTGCCAATTCTCAGCATCTACCACCAGATATTATGGCCAAACTTTGTCTATATCTAATATTCGTATTTTCATTTCTACTAATCCTATTCTATGGATATATTATTGTACTACAATTAAAAAAGTATATGAATGAAAGAAAACAAAAGGACGGGGAACTAGAACTATTTAAAGCCATCCCAAGTTTTATCCACTTTAGAAGGAGGATAGATCATTTTATTGTTTTGAAAAATGGCGATGGACGTCTAAACTGGACATTTGACATAGAAAAGAATACTGAAAACCCTATAAGCTATATGAATATACCCATATTATGCGAACATCTTCGCGGAGAAATGAACCCTAGTGTAAAGTCGATTATAATCGAGAAGCTAATGGTGAATAATGATGTATATGATGTTACATATTTACCTCAATTCATAAGATATCCCTTTAATGAAAATATATCTTCTTGCAGACCAACCGAAATTGGATGCATTAGAACCCCTGTTAATTTACCAAAAGGAAAATCTAAAGCAAGTATTAAATTTACGTTATTATTGAAAAACGTATTTTCTGAGGCCGAAATCAAAGAATTTGTTGTGGTTGATATTCCATATATCACTGAAAAACTTACTGTAGTTGTGACTCACGAGTCTGATTCGTGCAAAATAATACCCGTATATAACAACGGTCACCTCATTGATGCATACAGCGATCATAATCTTAATATTGATATGGATGAAGTTGCTGAACAAAATAAGAATATTAAATCCAGCAACGGCACTATTGTTTGGAAAACTGGCTTACCAAAACTAGGCTACAGCTATCAAATTAATTTTCAGGTAAAGTCAGGAGGTGAATAGTGATGAGGATTTTCCAAAAGATTATATTAATATTAGTTTCAAGAAGAAAACCCAAAAGTAATATATTAGAATTGCTTTTGGGTGGCACTGGAGGAACATAATGCCAAATATTTTTTTAAGGGGTGCATAGCTGTGAAATTCTTATGTAAATTGATTGTCGTTTTTTTATCGAGAATAAAGCCGCCTACTAACGTAATAGATCTTCTTTATGGTGGTGGTGGCGGTACTTAAAATTAATAATTTTAAAGTGAAAGGTTTTAGTCAAGATTAAAGGAGCCGACTCCAAACAATAGTCGGCTCCATTTGCTAGCACCGCTTTCCAAGGTAGTATTTGGGTGCGGACTAACATTCAATGGTATAATACAAGCCATCCAAGTATTCTCCACTCAACTATAAAATCATTAAATCCTGTTAATAAAGATTTGCAGGAGGAATTAAAACTGATAGCACCAGCTATAATTCAAGTTCGCCCAGCTCCGACGGGTGAATATAGTATAATTTGTTATTTTGCTGACGAAAAAGTGACAAGGTACTGTATGAAAGATAATTTGTATGGAGTCTTTGAGCCACTGCGAAATAAGGATGTATTTGCGAAAGCCCTTACAATACTTGACGGAACTGCCGCTTGGGATTTGTCAGGGAGACGAGATGAAGGAGATTGCCTAACAATAGATCCCTGGACCTGTATATCTCAGAGGATGTAACAGGCCGTTTGGATCTATGATGGTTTTTAGGCAAGGGTTCATTACTCAGAATCTGCAAAATCCTGTACTCTCTCAAAATACAGATATAGGGGTTGCCTATTTACTCCCAACCCTTTCTGAATCATAATGTCAATAATACTTTCACCATTCATAAGGATTATAGGTACAGCTCCCTTTTTTATTGAGGCGTCCTTTGCTTGTTGAGTAAAATCGGAAGTGGTAAAGAAAATACCCTGTTCGTACTCACCCTGGATAGCTCCTCTAAACTTATCTATTTCCGGTCTACCAACAACACCCTGCCAGCGTTTGCATTGGAAAGCCACATTCATGGTTGCAAGACCCACTTTGAGTTTCCCATATCCATCTATTCCACCGTCACTTGATACCTTCGTATTTTGAAGGCTCACAAAACCATACGCTTGTAAAAATTTTTTTGAGAAAGATTCAAATTGACTAGGAGAAAGCTCTAATAATCGCTCAAGTAATTGTGTTCTAATTCCTTGCTCATATTCTTCGTATAGCTCGACAAGATTCTTGGGCTGTAATGCTGGTTCATTTTCTACATAACCCTTTACACGGTCAATCCCTTTTTCTGTTATTGCCCAAACCCCATATTCAGGTGAAATCATTTGTCCTTGTGCAATGAGCTTTTGCCTAACCCACTGAATTCTGTTGTGCCATTTATTTGCACCTGAAGCCATAGTTATTTGAAGATCATCTTGTGTTAACTGAGGAAATTTTTTCGTGACGAGAGGATAAATATCTGATGGCTTTCCCTTACCACCTAATTCTAGTAAAACTTGTAATAAAGGTAGTTCTATTTCCGTCTGTTTTGGCATTGTCATTTAAAGCACCTCCCGCCTAATCTATATTAAATAATTTTTTCCATTAAAATATCATCTTCTTCTGCATATTTATATCCATTTTCTAGATACCATTTTACTAATTTTTCTTTTTGTGTTACCCCATCTAAGGGATGTACATTTAATAAAATTTTTTCCCGTCCCGATAGCTTGCACAATTCTTCTGTCCTTTGTAGAAGAATTTTACCTATGCCTATATTACGGTACTCTGGTAGAACAAAAATTTTATACAGACATATTGAATTTCTATATTTTTCGGTTTCTAAATAATCAATATACAAGAAACCTACCTCTTTGTCATCAATTAAGGCTAAATATCTCCTTCCTACTGAAACAGATGATGTACCTACGATAGGAGAAAGAATTTTGTTCAAAGATGTTTCACCATCTCTTAATTCTTTGATGAACGCTTGTTTTACTTTTCCCATATTACACCTTATATAGAAAATTATTTTTAATTAACAAGAAAATTTCTTATCAAATCAGCAATCTCCTTGAGGCAATCAATGTCTATATAACTTGCAAGATATTTTCCATGGGCAACTTTATCATATATTAGATTGTAATCATGAAAAATCAATTCCAGAACCATACTACCTTTAACATCTTCAATAGGAACATTGCAACCATTTAAATACAAAGTCTTGTCGTCAACCATATCTAAAAGTGATTTAATCTTTAATTCTATATCTTTAGCTGAAGCTTTTATATTATTGATTTTAAGCAATGAAGCTATAGCATTAGGCTCTAAAAAATAGTTTTCTATTTCCCTACGCTTAAGAATGAGCACCTTTTCTTGATAAGCGTCTCTTATTATATTAATTCTCTCTTCAGATCGCTCATCTCTGTCAACTAGAAACACATATGGAATAGGTGCTAATGAAATACTATTAAATATTTTGCTATGAATAGAGGCATTCCTATTCATAGCGGATTTCTTGATAAATTGATTGCCTGTTCCCTCAAGGTTTATTATGTGATAGCTATATCCAACTTTTCCCATATAATACCTATTTAATATTATTGGCAAAACAGTTTCTTCAGTTTTACCTTCAACAATAATGATTTTCTCACAAAGAGCAAAATCACCGTTAGTAAGGCCTATTTCTGCAAATATTCTGTGTATTTCATTTAATAGAGCGTATTCCGAATAACCATTGCTATTTGTCACAAGATATAAATTTTTTAATGAAGGATAATTGATTAGAATTGGTGAATGAGTAGTAAAAATAAACTGATGACTAGAATGTAATGTCAAATCATAAATAGCTTTCTCTGCAGATTGATGAAGGAAAGAATGAGGTTCATCAAATAATATAAGTCTTTTCTTGTCTGAAATAATTAGACAAAGTATTATTAAAACCTGAACCATACCGCTTCCACACTCATTGAGAGGAATGGCTTTTTCAAAATTTTTAAAAACTAGATTTATATTTGTGGTATTACCGTCAACTGTAGTCCTTATTTGCTTAACATCTGGGAAAATCTTAATAAAGTAACCTTGTATATATTCAAAAAATTCCTCTTTGTTATTATGTAAGGTATGGAAAACGTTATGCAGATTGCTACCATAAGTATCTAATTTTTCATTAGCAACTATAGGTTGATTTGGCATGATCGATGTTCTGTTACTACTTAAAAAGACGATTGAATTCTTTATTAAGAAATACAACTTATCTATGAAATCATAGGAAGCATCTGTTGCATACTCAATATTACCAGTTAATTTATCAAATACAGCTACCTCGTGGATATTTCTATCATTTAGATAATTCCATTTGAATAGTGAAAAAGGTTTTGCTGAAGTTGGATGGCACTTGATTTCGGTTAAGAATGTTCTACCTTCGAACGCTTCAAGGCATAATTCGATAGAGCCATACCAGAGTTCCTCTGTTAACCCCTCATAGATACTAAACATATCACTATCATCAAGGGATACTACAATATTTAATGTTGCCTTTTCTCTTTGTGTAATTCCTGATGACCCGCCTCCGCCCACTTTATTTGGTGTGTTGTAGCTACCTTCAAAAAACTTTTGTATTGCTTCAATAAAAGCGGTTTTTCCTACGTTATTCTTCCCTGCAAAAACAGTTAGCTTATTGTGTATTTCTATGTATCCAGAATCTGTAATACTTTTATAATTTGTTACCCTTATACTGTTAATTATCATATTTAAAGCCCTCCAAATATTTATTCTAATTCTAGGTTTTCCATGTTATTCCTTCATTTATATAGGACAATTGTTCATTATAGCAATGTGCTTTTTCTCAAGCCATGTGTAAATTTCCCAGGTTGCTAGTAAATCCTCTGAATTATATGTTAATATCTTAGTCAACACCCCCTGGGCTTCTTCATTTGTCTTTGCATTGATATAAGCATCATAACAGACTATAGACCAGAGACCCCCATACTCCTCCTGAGACCTCTTAAATCCGATACATTTCTCAATATTCTTAAGACCATAAGAATGAACAGGAAGAAAAAAGCTATTAGATATGCAGGCATACATATCCCAAAGATTATCCAATATTTTTTGTCCTACCCCGGCCAAATCCCCATGACGTTCTATATATTTCCCTATCCATGTACGCTCATGATTTGAATAATGGATAAATGGAACTTCACCCAAGGTGTTAAACAGATAACTTGCATGTCCTAAAAAATCAAACCATCCCTGTCTGTCTCCTTCGACACCAGAATTGGCGATTATTGATTTCGGTTCTTGCAACCCCTCATATGAAACGGACAACATACCCCACAGGTATACTTTTACCCCAAGCTCCAAATCAAAAACATCATTTTCAATGTCCAGTATCACAATAGGTCTTTGCCCAGGAATATAACTATGAGGCAGTTTCGGAACATTTTTTATAATCATTTCACCGGACACAAGGCTAGCAACCTGCCTTTTTATTTTTCTAGCAGTCGTTGAACCAATTTTTTGTTTCCTGCCCCCCCAAGGACGCTTCAATTCCGCAAGCAGTTCTTCGCTGAATTCATTAAGGTAATCATAATTTAGAACACCTTTCTCTGTCAGCTCTCTCCAAGCCCCTTGGTCAAGGTATGGCACTGTTGCTATGTCATTTATTTTTTTTGCCTTTTCCCAGCAAAATGAGAAAAAAACGCATTGAGAACACTTTGACCAACCTACAGGTTCACTTGGCTCCTCCTTCAATTCTCTAATAGACAGTATTAAATCTTTTATTTGAGTTACAGCTTCCGCTGTAGCAGGTTCAAAATCAACTATTTGCCCATCACCTTTTAGAACCTCTATGGGCGGAACATATCCTACAAGGTTATAAAATAACATACGGTACAATCCTAATTGTAAAGATATTTCGGGGTGATTTTGTAAATCAACTGCCAACTTGGCATCTCTTATTTTGTACCGCTCTTTATATTGGTCAAAAATGAGAAAGTCAGGAATAGCAAGAAACCCATTCTCTGCATCCCAGAGAACGGGCTGATAGATAACTTCGACTTTATTGTTTGTCAACTTTATTGTCTCTGAAAAGCCTTTAGCGAAATCACCACTTAAAAATTCTGGTTTTTGGTAACGACCTAGGTCTTTTAGATGTTTTTCCTCTAAAGCTTTTCCTCTTCTATATAACAACTCTTTAAAGGCACTGTCGTCTTCAGCGATATGTTGATAGTTTACATTCATCCATACTCGCTTTTTGCAATAGCTTGGTTGGTATAGTAAATAAAAATGAGTACTAGAAAAATTTTTTCTCATAATCGCTCCAGTTTCTATTTGGTATAATGCTCAAATTATCATTACTCTAAACCACACTAATATTAAAAATCACTTATGGCAGAGAATAATGTTCATTTGCATTAATACCTCAAGGCTAGATCGAATATGAAGAAAATAATTAAATAACTTTGAAGGCCAAAGGCTTGCCATAATCCGTATTAAAACCTTACAACCATTTTCGAGCCAAATTCAGTCAACTTGCTTTGCATGCAATTTATATACCTTAGTTACTAACTCATTAACCCTTGTATTGTAGTATCCTACCCCCTCTAGGTCATCATCAATTTCTGCCTGTCTTAGTAAACTATCCAATGTTATGAATTCACTTGAAATTGAAACTATATCTGGTAGACTTAAAAGTTTTTCCTCTACAACTTTTTTAAACAACGGAATTAGTTTGGGATAATTACTACCTAAACTATGACTACCAGAACCCCAACACCAGAAGCAGATACCTTCTTGTATATGCTTATATTCTGGAATGTACCCCTTACCACCACACTTTTTGCAAACAATATCTTTCAAATAAGCTACCCCCTCAACGTTAACCACTTCAGAATACTTTACTATACCTAGTCCACCAACTCATCTGCAATTATTGAAAATTGCTCCAAAGCTGTCTGTAAATCATCTGCTATCTGGCGTGCCAAAACTTCAGGAGCTGGTAAATCATCGCTGTCCTCAAGACTCTTATCCTTTAGCCAGAAGATATCTAAGTTTACCTTGTCCCGTTTAACTATTTCTTCATAATAGAAACAACGCCAACGTCCTTCAGGATTATCCTCGCTCCACAGCTCCTCACGTTCATAACGATTATCCGGTTTATAACACTCAACGAATTGATCGAGATCTGCTCTTTTAAGAGGATTCGTTTTCAAAGTAAAATGCATATTCGTCCGAAGGTCATATACCCACAGCTTTTTGGTCCATGCCGCTTCCTGGGCTGGTTTGGCATCGAAGAACAACACATTAGCCTTAACTCCTTGGGCGTAGAAGATTCCAGTCGGTAGACGTAGTAATGTATGGACATCAAACTGCTTCAGTAAATTACGGCGAACTGTTTCCCCTGCTCCGCCTTCGAACAAAACATTATCCGGCACAACAATGGCACAACGACCGTTAATTTTTAAGAGTGTCTTGACGTGCTGTAAAAAATTCAACTGTTTGTTTTTTGTAGTTGTCCAGAAGTCCTGTCGCTCATAGGCGTGGTCTTCCTTTTCAAGATCGCCTTCCTCATTAACAATAGCGATACTGCTTTTTTTCCCAAAGGGTGGATTTGTCAGCACCATACTGAAGCGTTCGCCAGGATCACCTGCAAGCGAGTCTAAGCCTGAAGTAATTGGGCAAGGGTCTGCGTTGATGCCATGTAAATACAAATTCATTATACAAAGACGGGCTGTAGCAGGAACAAGCTCCCATCCCTTGACAAATGTCCTTCGCAGGTGCTTCTTCCGGTCAGGGTCCAAACGGTTACCATAATTGCGAGTAACGTAATCATGTGCCGACAGTAAAAAACCACCTGTTCCGCAAGCAGGGTCACACACTGTATCATCAGGGCGGGGCTTCATAACGTCTACTATAGCTTTTATCAATTCACGAGGGGTAAAATACTGCCCTGCTCCCTTTGGCGATTCGGCGGCACTTTTAGAAAGCAGTCCCTCGTAAATATCACCCTTGACATCTACCTCCATTGTCATCCAACTCTCGGGATCAATAAGGTCAACTATAAGGCGTTTTAAAGTGGCAGGGTTCTGTATGTCCTGACGGGCTTTCTTGAATATTTCCCCCAGCATTCCAGGCTTCTTGCCCAATTCCTCAAGTATATTACGGTAGTGAGCCTCCAACTCTGTACCGTCCTTTTCAAGTAGGCTCGACCATCCAAGTTCTAGCGGTACTATCGGGGGGCGATTATATGGAGGCTTAGTTTGTTCATCAGCCATCTTTAGGAATAACAGAAAAGTAATCTGTTCTGTGTAAGCCATATAAGACAGTCCGTCGTCACGTAAAACATGAGCAAAATTCCATGCTTTATTTACAATTTGCTGTGAACCATTGATCATCGTTTATGCTCTCCTTTAACTAATGCCTAGAATCCACCCTTCCAGAAATGCAATTTGCTTTTCCTCTAATGTCAACGGTGGATGAAAATAGTGTTGTAGAATATTCCGCTCATCGGATTCCTTTAACCATCGTGCGATTGAGTAGGCATCCTGTTTGTCTGCGGTTCGCTTTTCCCGTGGATATCTATTTCTGAATACTGAAGGGTATACTTCTGAAATAACGCACTTGCCTTTGGGGACATCAAAACCGTCAAACGGCCAGAAGTGTACTTTTTCCCCAACTTCTTGTCTAATGTGGTACAACCACGGTATTCCTGCATGGGTTGACTTGGCTACCTGACCCTGAACATCAAATTGGAATACGCTTTTTGCAGAAGATGTCCATCTTTCCGTCAATCTAAACTCATCTCTATGTCCTGTGCGAAAATTACCCTCACGAAATTTTTCAACGTAAACGTAATCCTCGTGCGTAGGCCAGTATTTTTGAAAATCATCAATAAAGGCATCCCAATCATTCAGACCGTAACGTTTATAGTATGACAGCGGAAATGAAAAGCCGTGGTCGATACAAGCGATAAATAATTTATTCGCTTTTACTTGTTTAATCAACCATTCAGCGACTTCCCTGCGTGACCAGTTCCAGTGGTGACCTTTAGGAGCGACTGGTGTTTTAACCCGTTCTGGGTCATTTCTAGAGGCTACATATACTTGTAATCCTTTTAAACGACTTTCCGGTGATTCCGCTCCTGAATAATCGATGCCAATATAATAATCGAATTTCATGCAGTACCCGCCTTTTTCCGTGGTGGTTTTTTTGATTTTTTATCCACGTTTGATTTACGTTCCGCTCTTATTTTTTCGAGATGAACACTGGCGGGTTCATCGTTTGGGTCTTGGGGTATTAATTTACCCTCGAAAGCACGTTTTAGAATGGCTTGGCGAAGCCGGGAGGAGCGTTGTATGCTTTTATCAATTAATTCTTCAATATTACTCACGAGTGATAACCTTTCTGTTATAATTTCCAAGATTTGTTTTTGTTCATTTAAAGGACAAAATGGTATTGGCATTTCTCGGATATCTGTTCCCGAAATACCCGTCTGTCCAGCCGTTGTTCTTGCACGACTTACCATATGTTTACGAGAGAAACCATTATTACTAGCAAATTCTACATAGGAAGAAATTGGATATCCCAAAAGGACTTTTATACGAATCAGCTTATCAGGATGAAGTGTTGGATGTATGCAATTACGCACCATTCCGCAAACCCCTAACAACTCAATGCTTCCGTTATATCGAGTAAATAAAAGGTCTCCGTCCTCAATAAAAAAACTCTTTATATCATCATTTGGATAATCATAATACCTAACCTCATTTAGATTAACGTACATAGGTCGAACGGCATTGATTCTAAGTATTCGATAACCAGGAGGTACTTGATTTGGTTTCTTTGATAAACCATTATGCAGATAAAAAGCTATTTGGTCTATTGTTGCCCAACACCAATCTTCCGGCAATGTCGGTAGATTTGTTGTATCAGGCTTAACTGGTTCCTTATATTTATCTCTCCAGCCCTTCGGAGGAGTCTGCCCTTTATCAGCAAACTTTTTTAGTTGTTCTTCTTCCCACTTTCTGCGACGCTCAGTAAGAGTACGCTCCAATAATTTTGGAGCCGGTTCTCTCGGAGGATTCTTTGCACGCCACTCTTCCGTTAATTTACCCTCGACAGCGGCTTTTAATATAGATGCACGGTAACGTTTAAGATTGGCTTTCGCACGTTCCAAGGCATTAATGCCTGCATTTAGAAGAGAAAACAATTCCTCAATCTTAGAAACAATACGATGTTGTTCTTGCATTGGAGCAATTGGAACGAAAGATTCTTTTAAAAACCTAAAATGTCTACTATACCCTTTATCAGGTAGTCTAATTGCATTAAGTGCCCAATAAACAAACTTTGAATTAAAGTGTGGTACAACAAGAACCTTCACTCCATCTGCACCTTGTATAAAATGGAAATCAACATATTTCAGACATTTTGTATGGTCCCCAAAAATTATAAAAGGTGGTGTCATTTGATGTAACAAACCATCATCATTTGAGTAACCAGAGATAAATTCTGCCCCCTGGTCAATAACTGGATATAATCCTGTTCTCTCGTAATCCTTTTGTTGTAGTTTCCTTTTATTGTCGGTAACATTAATACAAACATCTACGAATTTACACCATGACCAGGAATTTGGTAAATTTTTAAACGACCAAGAACCTCTTTCAATAATTTTCTCCTTCACGCTACTAACCTCTCATTAAGCTCGTAAATAATTGTCATCAATTTTTCTCCAAACACCTGATACACCTTTCCTAGACCACCCATCTGATTAAACGGAACTTCTTCAAAATCATCCTGGTCAATACTAAGACTATTTGCAATATGGTCTTTAATAGCATCGAGCCACTTACGCTGTTCAGGTGTAAAAACGTTACCCAACATCTCTTGCTCTGTCAACCACTGCTGATACTGCCCCTCAATGGTCATCGCAACCGGAACCAATGGTTGTACAGGGTCAATAGCATGACGAACAATGGCAATAAGGTCCACCAGTGACTTACCGCCCCTGCCTTTAACCTTGTCAGGCTCTATTGCCTCATATAGTCTCCAAAGATGCTGTTCAGGTTGTCTTATAGAAAGGTTCCGCTCAATTGCATTAGCCAGTTCCTTCACGTGTCGGTAACGAAGTCCTGCCCTGTATGGTCGGCTGTATAAAATCTTAATAGCCTCAATCTCGTCTTTGTTTTCTTCAATAAATTTACGAAAATCAGCCAATACAGAATGTGCCTTTTCCTTGGCGGCGGCGTCAAATCCTGCAGAAACCAATTCGTCCTGGTTTATTTCATCAATGACCTGTTCCAGAGATGACTTAATTTTAATAATTAAGTCTCGCAGTTTCGGATTATGAAATGGATTTATAGCCTCTGCCATACTTTCCTGTTCTATTTCATTTAGCTGTTCCTCTGTAGGCTCCTGCCCTACAGGGATCTGATATTTTTCGATTGCTTTTTGGGTATTATTGTCCGGGTCAAGACTAATCAATAGGTCAGCCGTAAGCCTCGTTAAGTCTTTGCCACCAGCTACTTCTGCGATCTCTATAGCCTGTTGTGCATTAATCTCCTGTGCCAGACGAGCAAGGCGTGAAGCAAGCGTTGAAACAATATCGGGATGCACCATACCCTGTGCTACTGATTGCAATATCTTCTCCAAAGGTACAGACGGCTTACGGTCAAGCGGTTTGGAAAATGTCTTGTCGTTCTCGCATACCCCAACGGCATCGACGATAACAAAATGGGTTTTATACTTGGTATCCGGTGTAACAGCCATAAGGTCATCAGAGCCGATAACACGGCTACCACGACCTTTCATCTGCTCAAAATACGAGGCCGATTTGATGTTCCTCATAAAGAGCAGACACTCAAGTGGTTTAACATCCGTACCTGTAGCAATCATATCCACAGTAACGGCTATACGTGGGTTATAGCTATTACGAAACTCATTCAACAAGTCTTCCGGCTTTTTACCTGTAGTCTTCGAAGTAATCTTCTGACAAAAGTCATTGCCCTTGCCGAACTCCTCACGAAATATTTTAACGATATCTTCAGCGTGAAGGTCTATCTTGGCAAAAACAAGTGTCTTTGGAACTTCAGTACGTCCTGGGAAGATATCGGTAAAAAGCTTCTCTTTGAATGTACGGGCAACTAACCGTATTTGGGACACATTAACTACATCACGATCTAGCTGGTTCGCCGTATATGTAAGGTCATCATCCAATTCAGAAAGTCTTTTCCTGTGTGTCCTGCGGTCACGATGCGGAACATAACGACCAGGCTCACGGACAAGCATCGCCCCTTTTCCGGTAATCTCTGTCTGTATACGGTAAACTTCATAGCCAACATTAACCCCATCGGCTACAGCTTTTTCGTGCGAATAAGTCTGTACAACGTTTCCATTAAAAAACCCAATTGTTTGAGCGGTAGGAGTTGCTGTCAAGCCAATGAGAAAAGCATCAAAGTACTCAAGCACTTGCCGCCAGATATTATAAATTGAGCGGTGGCATTCATCTATCACGATGAAGTCAAATGCTTCTATTGGGATCTTGGTATTATAGACAACTGGCAACGGCTCACTAACCAGTGGCGATTCCGATTCAAACATAGATTGGTCTTCATTTTCTTCGTTGTATTCTTCTTCACCCTTCAAAATAGAATAAAGCCGCTGAATCGTGGTTATAACAACCTTACTGGCAGGGTCGATTGTATTCTTTTGGAGATGCTGGACATTAAATTCTTCGGTAAATTTGTAATTTGTGTACGGGCTAATGTACTGCTGAAACTCGTTTAGTGTCTGCTTACCGAGGTTGTTGCGGTCTACCAGGAACAGTACCCGCTTGGCCCTGGCAAATTTAATTACTCGATAACAGAATGAACACGCAGTATATGTTTTTCCACTTCCCGTAGCCATCTGAATAAGAGCACGGGGTCGGTTTTCAGCCAATGACACTTCTAACTTTTCAATAGTATTGGCCTGAACAGACCACAAACGGGAGTCATTCAAAGGAGGCATATTTCTTAAATCTCCCCGTAGCTGGCTGTCCAATTTTACTAGGCGAAGCAATTCTTCCGGTCTGTGGAAACTAAATACTTCCTGACTTCTGGGGTCAGGGTCAAGACTATTAGTAAACTGTGTTATAACCCCAGTTGACTCATAAGCAAATGGTATCGGCAGGCGGTAGTGAGGTATTCCATCGGGCAAACCATTAACATACTTTGCAGATTGCGTCTCCACGCCAGTTAGTGTATGACCTTCAGGCTTCGCCTCAACAACACCAATCACCTTACCTCCTACGTACAGCAGGTAATCAGCGAAACCAGTTTTCAAATGAAATTCCCGTATTGCTACACCCGATCCCGCCGTTATATTCATACCTGAATAATCCTGCAAAATCCAACCGCACTGCTCAAGCTGACGGTCTATGTTTCTTCTGGCTTTTTGCTCAGGTGTCATCTTTGGTAACCTCCGACCATAATTAACTAGCCATCCAGATGTTGCCAATTATTTTGTCGGGTGATGTGATATATAAATAATTCCATATTTATATTAGTATTTCCTGCCATTCATATTCTTTAACACTATCCAAATGAAGATGGCGATGAAAAATCCCTAATGCTCCACCCATAATCTTTCGTTCTTAAGGAATAACACATACTTTCGAAAAAAATTATATGTAAATTTTACCAATTATTAAAAACTATAATTACTTTTAAATATCACAAAACATGAACACTATCAATAGCTAGAGCAATTTTACATATTCACTAATGATATATTATAGTTTATATGATATTTACTGCGACTCATTACCATTAAACCCAGCCCTATATTCACTTGACATGAGCTTTCTCTTTTTATATAATTTCATTGCTCACACCAAACAATAAACGTGTAGCATCAACCATATCATAAAGGAGGAATAAACAATGATTTCTGGGAAGTATAAATTAAACCCCAAAAAGTTCAGGAGCAAAGCTGTCGATCAATACATAGAAAGTCGCAGAGCACTTTTGAATGGCTCAAACAAATAAGACCGCTTTAAGATTAAAGACAATCCACAATAAAACCATGAATATCTTTGATTTATGGTTGCTAAAGAGTGATAGCCTACGCATAAAAGAGGTGTAGTTTAAGTTACTAAAATTAGGAGGAATAGACGATGAATTTCGATGAAGCAATTACAGCATTTTTGGACGAGTACAGGCTAAACCCCAAAGTAGGCAGTGAAAGAACTCGAGCTTTTCATAAGGAAAACTTTAAAGCACTTTATAAATACTTTGAGCAATATGAACCCGAAATGCTTCACAATGTAAGAATGATTACTGACAAAACCATAAGAAAATATCTCGAATTTATGGTTGTAGAAAAAGGATACTCTAAACACACTATATCTGGACGCATTAAATCAATGAGAGTGTTTTTCTCAACCATGTCAAAGGCAGGCTACTTACCTGATACATGTCGCAATGTGTACTACTCATGTGAACCTAATTCGTATATTGTGCCCTTTTCAATTAGCCAGGTTGAGGCTTTATTCAATGCACTTAATCCTAAGAAAAAAATTGACCTGAGATTAGGGGCAGTAATAAGGTTGTTGTTGGATACGGGCATAAGGATCAGTGAGTTAAATAGTCTTAATGTAGGAGATGTTGACTTCAAGGGCAAGACACTCCTTGTTAGAAGGGGTAAGGGGTCAAAAACAAGAATGGTGTGCTACGGAATTGAGACAAGAAAATACCTGCTAAAGTATCTTGATGCATTTGATATTAACCACCTCCACCTTAACGAACCATTGTTCCAAACAGACGATGGCGAAAGGTGGAAAATAAGGTCAATACAGGATGCAATGACTAACCTGGGCAAGAAAGCTGGATTAGCTAATGTTAGGTGTAGTCCACACACATGTAGACACTACTTTGCCATCCAATTCCTGTTAAACGGAGGAGATTCATTTTCGTTACAGGCTATGCTTGGTCACAAGACGCTGGAGACAGTCAAGGTATATGTATCCATTGTCAGAGAAAAATTAAAGCATACATATATTAGCTGTATCGATATGAGAAAACCAAATAGTCCCTTACTTTAGTCATAAAAAATAGGCGGGTAAACATTTACCCGCCTATTTTTTATTCTACAAATTTTTTAAGGGACTAGCTTTTTCATGCTGTGTTATAAGTTCTGAAGAAAACATGTCAACATAACGATGCACCATAGCCCAATCGCTGTAACCAAGTATTTTTTTTAAAGTAAACGGGTCTCCTCCGTTTATAACGTACAATTTAGCAAAGGTATGCCTCCATACGTGTGGGGAAGATTGTTTTGTTAAGTTGGCTTTCTTTGAAATTATTTCAATCCTCTCTTGAACAGTTCTTCTCGATAGGGGTTTATTATCAAGAGTAACAAACAGCTCCTCAACATCTATCCCCCCTCTTTCAGCAATATAGTCTTTTAAGGTTTTTTTCAACTCGTTACTAAGCGGAATAAGGCGTTCTTTTTGCCCTTTCCCATCTGCTTTTAAAAGATTATCCTTCCAATAAATATCACAAATTTTTAGTAATACAGTTTCTCTCAAACGCAACCCAGTATCGAGAAGTGTTTTCATGATTGTCAAATCCCTTTGCCCAGTATATGTCTTTTTGTTACATACCTTAAACATTTTATTAATATCGTTTTCGTCTAAAGTAGGTATAATTTTTTTCTTTTCTGTCATTTTAACAATGTTTTTTGCAATATCATGCTTTAAGTATCCACTATTTACCATATAACACCAAAAAGACTTATATGTTTTTAGTCTGTTATTAATTGTAGATGGGATATTGCCTTTTTGCTCTAATGAGTATAAAATAAAGTTATCTTTTAAATGTTTGGAGGTAATGTTATATAGATCTAAAGGTACGTTTTGTTCTATAAAAAACTTTTTTAATGTATTAAAATTCTCCACGTGCCATTGTATTGTTCTGTGTGTTCGGTTTTTAATTTTTTGTTCTTTTAAATAAATTTCAATGGCCTCATCAAAACTAATCCTTGGTAATAAGCCTGGTTTTGTCTCCGTAACGATGTTTTTTCTCCTTGCCAAATGTATGCAATCCTCATACTAGTTGTATGCGAAAGCACTGCAATACCGCATTACGACCGGACAAATATGCTAGCATACGACTTAACCCAAAAATACACAAAAAAAATTTCAGCCTTTCGACTGAAATCCTTGAAAATAAAGCATTTTTGGTGTCGGAGGCGGGACTTGAACCCGCACCCTCACGGATACGCCCCTCAAACGTACGCGTCTGCCTATTCCGCCACTCCGACGTGTCCGCATATCAGCGAAGTTTATGATATCATAGTTTCCCGATGACCGTCAAGGGTGTTTGAGAAGGAAATGATTGCCCGTACTGAAATTATTAGGCGCTCAATCCTTTATGCCGCCAGTATGCCTCAAAAAGGCGGCAGATGTCTTCTATATCTTCGCTGTCCCTGATGGCCTTTAGCCAGCGCTGGGGGATGGCTTCAAAGCCGTAGTAGGTTCCGGCCAGGCCGCCGGTGATGCAGCCTGCGGTGTCGGTGTCTTCACCCCGGCTAACTACGTCCACAAGGGTGTCCTCGAAATTTTGGTTATTTAGGAAGGCCTGTACCGAGGCTGCCAGGGTGTCCAGTGAATTTCCCCGGGGCGCTACCGGTCTGGCCCCCTTCTGCACGCTTCTGATGATGTGCCAGAAGAACTTTGAGGGGAGTATGCTCATCTCACTGCAGTACCCATCGGTGAGCTCCAGGGCGCGGCTGACCATCTGCCGCTTGTCTCCGCCATTACCGGCCAACCTGACCAACAGGTTGTAGAAGATACAGCAGGTGGCGCTGTCGTAGCTGTAGTGCGTCATAAGGCAAATCTCAGCCGCCCATTTGGCGATTTTCTGCATGTCCTGCCAGTACCCCAGGGATACCGGCAGGGTACGCATAAGTCCGCCGTTGCTGTCCATCTTATTTAGGGTCTGGGCTGTCTTACGGGAGGCCTCCCTCCAGTTGCCTGTTTTCATATAGTTGCCGATAGACTCCCTGGTGGTTGTGCCAATATCCCTGGGGCCTGACTGGTACCAGCGCAGGAAGTTGTGGCCGATCTCCTCCAGGGGGTAGGCCGGGTTGGCAAGTATGCCCCTGGCTACGTCCAACGTCATCCTGGTGTCATCTGTCCACTCTCCAGGCTCCAGGCCCTGACGGCCTCCCCCGGTTATTTCTTTAAAAACACCATATTTACCTTTTATTTCCTCTGCAGTCATGGACTCCACCGGCCCGCCCAGGGCATCTCCCACAACCACTCCGAAAAAGGCTCCCCGCAAAATTCTGTTCACTCTATACACTCCCTTAGAAAAAGGTTATTTGTCTGTGATGGGCTGGTCCCTGTACAAGTAGCTGTACACCTGCTGGTAGAAAAGTACTTTACGTATAAACTGTCGGGTCTCGGGGTAAGGAATGCGGTCCACTCTGCTCTTTTCGCCATTCCACTGCCCCTGTTCAACCCATTTTTTAACATTCCCGGTTCCCGCGTTATACGCCCCCAGCATCATTACAGTGTTGCCCTTATAGTTTTCAAGTAGGTGACCAACGTAGTAGGCGCCTATTTGTATATTTTTTTCCGGGATGAAAAGAAGATCA
Organism: Peptococcaceae bacterium BICA1-7; assembly: GCA_000802095.1. Lineage (GTDB taxonomy): Bacteria > Bacillota > Desulfotomaculia > Desulfotomaculales > Desulfocucumaceae > BRHc4a. The sequence goes on from JUEB01000011.1 coordinate 70,403, forward strand.
TGGCTGTAGTTATTTACACCCTTCTGCCCGGCCACCCACCTTCCGGTTTCGGGCATGACCTGCATAAGCCCCCGGGCTCCCTTTATGGAAACAGCCCCCGGGTTGAAATTGCTCTCGGTCTTGACCATGGCGGCCAGCAAATAGGGGTCTAAACCGGTCCCGGCAGCCTGACTAAAAATAATCTGGCGGTAGGGGACGGGAAATACCATACGGCCTATGTTATCAGCATTAAGAAAAAGGAGGATCAGCAGGGCTACTATAAGGAGCCTTGTCACTTTAAATTTTCTGCGCTTATGGTTTATGATCAAAAAGAATCAGCTCATTCCATATGTTGTCAACCTGGGCCAGGGTCCTCTCTATGGAACCCCCATTATCTATTATTCTGTCAGCATACCTGCACTTTTCTTCCTGGGGCATCTGGGCCGATATGCGCTTTTTTACGTCTTCCCGGGACAGGCCGCTCCTGGACATCACCCTTTCAAGCTGAACCTCCGGGCTTACGGTAACCACCCAGGTTTCATCCATCATAGCGTTCCAGCCCGATTCTATAAGAAGAGGCACCTCCACCACCAGTGCCGGCGCTTTGCCATGCCCGCTCCTGTATTCTGAGATTATCTCTGCCACCTTCCGGTGAATCTCCGGGTGTATAATACCCTCTAGCTTTGCCCTGGCCCCGGGATCGTCAAAAACAACGGCGGCCATCCCGGCCCGGTCAAGCTCTCCCTTTTCATCAAGCATACCGGCGCCAAACTCTCTGATGATCCTCTCAAGCCCGGGGGTGCCCGGAGCCACTACTTCCCTGGCCAGCGCATCGGTATCTATAATCTCTGCTCCCAACTGGGCAAGCCGGCGTGATACAGTACTTTTACCACTCCCTATGTTGCCCGTAAGGCCAATAATCATAGTACTTACCCCATCAATTCTTTCTCTTTCTTCGTTGCCGCTGCCCTGGTATCCTTCCTGGCGGCCTTCTAAAAAAAGAAGTAAGTTTTTTTCCTTTAATGTACAAAAAATTGCTCAACGCTGTTATATTAGTAATAACAAGGCATACATACCGGTAATAATTATAAACTCACACGGGAGAGTGGTGATCATGGTAAGTCTGAAAAAGCTGATTTTTGCTGTACCCCCCCCAATTCGCCAGAGGCTGTTTGCCGGGGAATGCGAACGGACGGGAGGAGTAATAAGAGAAAAATATTCCGGTAAAATTGTATATCTCCTTGCTGAGGAGCTAAGCGAAGAGAAAAGAATTTCCAGTGTGAGTGTTACCATACCGGAGATACTGGGCAGCACGTTGAAATATCTATCGACCGACAGAGTAAAAGGCCAGATTGAGCTGCTGGAGAAAGAACTGGATGCCAATAATACACAAATCAATCCAGGGGACCTTTCAATAATAAATAGCGCCGCAGGCCTGATTAGCATGAACCTCCCCGGCACGGAAGAGCTGCGGAGCTTAACAGAAAATATGTCCAGGCTTTATGACCGCTATCAGGACATATCCGCAAAATATCTCAGGGACCTTGACAAACCCAGGGATTACCAGAGCTTTCCTTTTATTAAAATTACTATCCTATCGTCCGCAGTGGCAGCCAGGCTATGCATGCAGTCAGGTGACCGCGCCGGGGCGGATGAATGGGTGAGCAGGGCCTATTCAGACGTTGTGAAGGCTATAAAGTGGTACTGCCTGATAAACAGCACCACTGACAAGGATAAGGACCACTTCACCAGAATCTCAGGCTATCCCGCCGCTGAATTCTTCGAGGAGCTGAAGGAGGTGCTGGCCAGCCCGGCCACCAAGCCCAAGTACAGGTTTCCCCCCATGGAGGCGGTCTACCTCTGGAGCTGCGCCGAGTACCTGAGAGGCTACCAGCTGGAGCTGGAGAGCATTTAACAGGCTATTTCAGCTTTACAATTTCCCCGTACAGGTCCCGGTCAAATTGGACATCATATTGTATTTCACCAAAATGATCCGGATATGTTTCCTGAAAATAAAGCAGCAGTGGTATCATCACCTGCTTTATTCCGGCCTGGGCAGCAGGCATGGCGCAGGTCTCCAGCAGCTCACTCCACTGTTCCGGGCTATAGCTGTACACCAGCCTTGTTTTTGTTGTCCCCTCGGTTATTTCCGTAGGAAACCTGAATCTCTCCCGGCCATCAAATATCCTCTGGGTGGCCACTGAAATAGGAGCCTCTCCGCTGTATACGGCAATGACGGTGATTGTCCCCTCATTTTTTAGCTCATCTCTAACCTCCGGAGGCTCCACCAGCACTATTGGCTTAATCTGCATCTATACCACCCCCATTATATTTATGTTATTATATATTTTTTACTACCTTATATAAAGTTTTACTAAAGGCGCATATCAAAAAGAGGCCTGAAATTATTAATAATAATTTCAGTACCTCCTTAATTCACTTTCTATTGTCCTGGATACCTGCCCGCCTCTTATACTATCATTGTATTTTTCCCTATCCAAATCTTCACCGAGAAGAAAGGTGGTCTCTACACCGCAGGTGTCAGCCAGAAGAACCAATGAATCCCAGTCTGGGTAGAACTCTCCTTTTTCCAGTTTTCTTACCCATTTTAGGGTCTCACCTATTTTTGCCGCCAGCATCTGCTGGGTAAACTGCTTTCCACTCCTTCGGCTTCGGTTGTCCCTTGCTTCCCGCACCTTTACCCCCAGGGTTTTCGTATCATTCATCCATTCCATACCCCCAGTAATATATCTTAATCTTCCCGGGCTTTTCGTGTTTAGATAGTCTTCCCACAACAAATAAAACTTATATACATAATAATAGCCCTGCCGAAGGCGGGAGACAGGAGACAGGAGACAGAATTCAGAATATTACAGCCTTCCCAGCAGCAAATATCTCATAAAAAATATGCAGTCCTTTGGAAGAAACTGCATAAATGGAATGCTTTCACCATTCTGACTCCTGTATTCTGTCTCCTGTCTCCCGACCGGAAGTCCCTACCATTGAGATTTACTGTTCCACCCTCTCCCAGACCCGGCTGGTCTTAAATAGCTCGTAGAGCCCGGAGTCTAGTTTTCCGTCCTTGACCATGAACCCCAGTATCCTGAGGGCGTCCTCCACCGGCATGGCCTTTTTATAGGGGCGGTCCCCGGCGGTAAGTGCATCGTAAACATCCACCAGTGCCAATATCCTGGCCTCCAGCGGTATGCTGTCTCCGGCCAGCCCATTAGGGTAGCCCTTGCCGTCCAGGTGCTCGTGGTGCATAGCCGAAAATTCGGGCACCCGGGAATATTTCCTTATAAATGGTATTTTTTCCAGCATTCTGGCGGTTATGATGACATGGTCCTCCATCACCCCGCGCTCTTTATCGGTAAGGGTACCCTTCTTCACTGTCAGTGCATCCAGCTCCTCCCGGGAAAGGAAGGGCTGCTCCCTGCCGGCAGTATCCAGGTATGTCCTGGAGGCTATGGCGAACAGCTGTCCGGCCAGTTGATCATCTATGAAGGTGGACGGGTCGTTGGCCTTTATAATTAGTGCCCGGGCCTCATCTATCTCACCCATTTCCCTGCCGCAGCGCTGATCAAGCTCCTCCAGAGACTGAGTGCGGCCGCCTTCCAGGAGGGTGAAGCGCTTCCGGTGCCAGTCAGTGGCACTGGTCTGGTATATGTATTCTAACCTCTGCAGCACCAGCTCCAGCCTACTGTCAAGCCTGGTGGCCTTGTTCATGACCTCCAGGGGGGTGGCCACCTTTCCTATGTCGTGCAGCCACCCGGCCATTACCAGTTGCTCCAGTTCCTCCTGGCTGAATTCCACTCCCTGCCAGGCCCCCTCGTTTGACTGGCTGATGGCCCGGGCCAACTCCCCGGCCAGAAGGGCCACCCTCCGGGAGTGGTTGGCGTTATATGGAGTACGGGCGTCAATGGCCGTGGTGATAGTCTGTACAAAGGAGTCAAACAGCTGCTCAATATCATTGATCAGCTTAGCGTTGGTGAGGGCTATGGCGGCCTGGGAGGCCAGCGCCTCAATAACCCTCTGGTGGGCCGGGTCAAAGGGTATTATTTCATCTGTGCCAACATCTACCGCATTGATAAGCTGCAGCACGCCTATTTTCTGTGACTCGTGGTTTTCCATGGGCACCACCAGCATGGATCTGGTGCGGTAGCCTGTTATTTTGTCGTAGTTACGGGGCCCGGAAAAATCAAAGTCCTCGGCGTTATATACATCCGGGATATTGACTGTTTTACCGGTGAGGGCCACAAAGGCTGAAACATTTTCCTTCACCATTTTCACCGGGGGAATGTCAATGGGCTCTCCCCTTCCCCCCTTAAAAGTATTCATGGTTTTGTTATGCATAATTTTAAATAGCAGCCTGTCCTTTTCGCATAGGTAAAGGGTCCCGGCATCGGCATTGGTTATCTTACGGGCGCCGGCCAGTATCCTTTCCAGTAGACGGTTATGGTCTTTTTCCGCCGAAAGGGCAATCCCTATGCTGAGAAGATCTTCCACCAGGCTGACATCGGGTGTGCTGCTTTTCAAATCAATCACCGCCAAAAATATTACCCACTACAAATAAAGCCGCCGGCAGTACCGGGCAGCTTCATCACACCGGGCATTTACTTTTCTTCTATGATCCTCCTGCCGGCTGACCAGTCCAGCCATTCCTGAGAGTAGCACATGGGGCACGGAACCATATGGCTTTTGATCCTGTCCCACTCCTGTGTATACACCTTTATTTCCCCTGAATTACTGCAGCACTGGCAGGAAATATTTTCCTCAATCTCCGGAAACGGAGTATGACTTTCGACCAGCTCAATTCTGGGGTTTTCTGTTTTTACCTTCTTGTGGCTGTTCTTTTTCTTCGGCACTTTTTTGAACACGCCCCCGCAGTCAAGGCAACGGGCGTTGAGCGGCGCAATTGTCCCTACCACCGTACAGCCGCATGACCACGAATCCACGCTATCGCCTGAGAGGTCCCAGCTGCCGGCAGATTTTTTATCCGCTCCAGTATGCATAAACATGCACCCCGCTTCACTCCATATAGTGACATATTAGCATGATTAGCTATATTATAACATATTTTTCATTTCATTTTTTATTAAAAAATATTGCAAAGGAATTTCCCCCCCCGATGGCTAACTTAATGTAATAAAATTTTTTTAAGGAGAGATTTTAATGTCTGATACACCTAAAGGAGCGTTTATCCAGAGAGACAAGTTAACATACGCTGTAGTTCCCAGGACGCCCATGGGTATGGTGACACCTGAGATTCTTGAAAATATTGCCCGGGTGACAAAAAAATACGGCATACCCATAATTAAAATTACTTCAGGACAGCGTTTCGCGCTGGTGGGCATGAATCCCGAGATTGTAGACAGCGTGTGGAATGATCTGGGGCTGGAAGTAGGACCGGCGGTGGAGCTTTGTGTCCACTACGTACAGGCCTGCCCGGGAACCGCAGTTTGTAAGTTCGGCATTCAGGACTCCCTGGGGCTGGCAGACAAGATTGAAAAAATGTTCGTAGGCAAAGACATGCCTGCCAAGGTAAAATTCGGGTTTTCCGGATGTCCCAACAACTGTGGGGAAGGCTATGTAAGAGATTTCGGAGCCTTCGGCAAAAAAGCCGGCTGGACCGTTACCTTCGGCGGCAATTCAGGGTCCAGGCCAAGGATTGGCACTGTTCTGGCCGAGGGATTAAATGAAGATCAGGTAATCGAACTGGCTCAAAAATGTTTTGACTTTTATGCCGCCAACGGTAAACCAAAGGAAAGAACAGCAAGGTTTATCGACAGGATAGGCATCGAAGAGTTTAAAAAGGCGGTGCTGGGTTAAGAATAAAAGCTGCGGAATGAAGGTTTTTGTCTGGATATAGCGAAACAATACGAAAGTCCTTTAAAAGAAAAAGCACTGCATTTAAAGGAGGCTTTCGGATAAGCATATGGAATGCAGAACAACCAAAACAAAAAAGTGCGCCTTCCTGGGCGGGCCGGGCACCGGTAAAACCACACTAATTAAGCAGCTGGATGTAGATTACAGCATGGCTGGCTATGCCTCTTCAGTCTGTCTGGAATTTGCCCGCACCTATATTATCCGCTACGGCCCCCCCACCTCAATATTTGAGCAGTTTTTGCTGTATGAGGGCCAAAAGCAGGTAGAGGACGAGCTTGCCCACTGCGACATCATATTTGGCGACAATGCCACCATTATGAGTTATGTGTACGGGCTCATGCTTTGCAACTACCAGGACCCCAAGGAAGTTTACGCGCTTATGAAGCTGTATGAATGGGCTATGAAGGATATATCAGAGTATGACATCTTTTATATACCCAGGGAATTTGCCTTCCATACCGACGGGGTAATCTATCAGGACGAGGATATGGCCATCCAGGTGGACAACAAGATTCGGGATTTCCTTGACATAATGAATGTTCCGTACACTGTCGTGGGCGGCGATATGGAAGCAAGGCTTAAAATTGTCAAGGAAAAGATAGGCTTTGTTCCCAAAAGAGAGTGCGCCTATATTCCTCCGGAGGCCTGAGTAATTTTTCAGGGATCAATCTTAAAGAAAGGTAATCTCCATGTAAGATTACCTTTCTTTTTTTCCGCTCCAAACTGAAATTGACGTAATAATTTCCATAAATACCTCCCACTAATCACTCAAATCGTATTTATCCCTTAATACTGCCGACACTTCTCTAAGGGTGCTATAGGATCTTTCCACCGTAGCGTGCCCGTCGGCGTTGATCAGGCAGCACCTGGCCGGGGCAAGCCAGGCCTGCTTTAAAATTTGTTTTAAACCTATTCCCCTGCCCACCAGGTTGGACCAGAGGCCCTCCAGCCTCAGCGCCAGTTTTTCCACCGACTCTTGGCCCAATTCATCGGTAAGGGTGGGCACTATACCCCAGGAAATTATATTACCGGCATCCAGAAAGGCCCTCACCTCATCGGAGTACCTGGTAAATATCTCCCCACAGCCATAGGCGTCAATGGAAAGTATTTCAAGTCCGATCCCGCTTAAAAGGAATGACCAGTCCGGGTTGCCGCACAGGTGTACCCCCCTGGGTCCCTCTATTCTGTTGAGAAATTCCCCAAAATCATTTTTTGCCCGACCGCTGGGGTATCCGGTAAAAGATCCGAATATTATCTCCAGTCCGGGCTCATCCAGCCACACAAAGGTATTTGGATGTTTATCAGCCAGCTGCCTGTACTGGACGCTGGTTTTTTTGGCGATAAATTCATAGAGGAATTCCCTTATATCATCCTGGTAAATTATTGGTTTAAGGTTCTCATCCACTATCTTAAGCCCAAAGCTCACCGGGCCTATGCTCTGGCCCCGTATAATTTCATACCCGGAGAGGTCCCTGCCCATAAAAGCGTCAAAGGCTGCGGAGTACTGAGGCGACAGCTTGAATATCTGGTCATCGTCGCTTTTTAGAGCATATTCCTCCAGTTCCTGATAAAACCTGGCAGTATCAAGGGTTATCCTCTTCTGAACGGTATCTACAAATATGCCCGGGAAATTTTCACTCACCTGAACGTACATATCCTCGTAATAGCTGTAGTGTGGCAGTTGGGGCCAGAATGGTATGTCCAGGGTCAGGGCCAGGTCTATAGCCTCCTCAATGGCTGTATGCGGCAGTATTCCCATGGCCGTTGTCCGGCAGTTACCTTTCAAATCCATGACTGTATCTCCTCTGTGTATATAGAATAATTTTACCTGTAGTGCCATTTTAATGCTTCCGGGGGGAAAATAATATGAAATTCTCACTTCCGGAGTGTGATTTGCATCACTATTAAGGCTGGTAACTGACAACTGCAGAAAGAGATAAATAAAATTTGACAGGACAGCCTGCGCTAATCTCTAAGGTTTTAAGTTAGGTCTTAATTACTAATTATTTCAGCGTTTTTTGTACTGATAAGAAGTAGTGAAAAAACCAGTTGCTATTTAGCAAGCTAATTAGTATAATATTTCTCAAAGGCAATGACAAATATTTCACAAGGGACTGGCTGCATACAGCAGTTTACCTGAGAAAAGCCCCCGGTACATTGGTGACAAAAGAATTAAGGGCCGGCTCCTGTAGGGTGGTTCCACCTGTAAAAAATACTGGTCCGGCAGAGCTTTAAGAACTGATCGGGCGGCAAAAATACCACCGGACAGAACACAATAGAGGAGGTGGTGACCAATAGCCGGGTAAAGGGGGGTGCAAACTTCTGTTTTACAGGGTAGTAAACACCAGCTATAAGGATAAAGAATATTTATACCTGAAGCTCCTGGAAAGCCGCAGGGAAGCCGGTAAAATAAAGCATATACAGCTGGTGAACCTTTCCGGAAACCTCCAGCTGCGACCGGATAAAATAAAGCCTCTTATTGAAGACCTTAATAAAACCCTTGTATTCTATAAGGGGATTAGAGATTCCGGCATTACCTGGTCTAAATACCTGAAGGCTGCTTACATAATGGCGCTGGAAAACTCATTTAAGGTGGAACGCCGCTGTGGGGAACAGGACTTCAGGGATATACTGCTCCGGGACAGCAAAAGTAAAAATTCCGGCATCTACCATGAAGCCCTGTTTAATGAACTAATTTTAAAAAAAACATCTCAGTGGGGCGAACCCAGTGGGCTGGTCTGTTGGATTGAAAAAGATAATGCACTGATACTGGATAACAGGGGATTTCCCTTAAGACTCCTGACGCTGAAGGAAAAGAGAGAAAAGGAAGCAGCGGAATTACTGCTGGGACTGGAAATAGGGGATTGCAGACCGGAATTTTTTTTAGGAACTTCTTGTGAATTACTATACAATACCTTTCTCCTTATGACCCGCCTGGAAAGGAGAAGGAGCTATACCGTCAGGGATGTTTTCTTATTTAAACAGCTGGCTGATTATTACGGAAATCCGGCCTCACATATAGACAAGGTGCTGTTAATGGCAACAGGTGAGCCGGGAGATGAAGACCTGCTTAAATATGCAATGGTTTCGGTTATCGATATAAAGAGCCACTGTGAATTTATAGGCAGGCGCATAGGATCAGCCGCCGCAGTAATTGATATACCGGAAAAAGACCTAAATGGAGTTAACTTTATATCTTCCTTATTTAAGAAAATATTTGATTACTTAAAAAACAAGCACAGTGTTTGAACCTGAAAATTGCCTGTATTCAAAGAGGGGAGGTCGTAAAAATGACACTTGATAAGAAGAATATATTCTTTCTGCTCCTGGGAGTAGGGCTGCTGTTTTTATTCCACTTTCTGCCGCCCTTTACCCCGGCCGTTGACCCCGCCGGCAAGTCCTTTGCCCTCTCGGCCGCAGGGAAGTCGGCCATCGGGTTGTTCCTCCTGGCCGGGGTATGGTGGGTTTTTGAGGTCATACCCATCGGTGTTACCAGTATAGCCATAGGCATTCTTCAGCCGCTTTTCATGATCAGGCCCGCCAAGGATGCCATGAGAGACTTTATGGACCCCACGGTTCTGTTCATTCTGGGATCGCTGCTGGTGGGACTTACCTTTACCAAGGTGGGACTGACCAAGCGCCTGGCCTATAAAATGCTACTTATAGTGGGTGAAAAAACCAGCATGATACTGCTGGGAAGCTTTGTGGTCACTGCGCTCCTCACCCATATTATGGCCCATACCGCGGTGGCGGCCACGGTAATCCCCATCTTCCTGACCATACTGGCGCTGTATAACGAGGGCGAGGGGAGCGGCAAGCCCACCAAGTTCGGCAAGGCCCTTTTTATAGGCATGGCCTACACCGCCGGGGCCGGCAGCATTTGCACACTGCTGGGTGGCGCCCGCAACCCCGCTGCGGTCGGCTTTTTTAAGGAGTTTACCGGAGTAGATGTTACTTTTATAGATTTTTCCCTGCACCTGCTGCCCTTCGGCTGGGTTATGGTGGGACTGCTCTGGCTGATGATGCTCATATTCTTCAAGCCTGAGAAAAAGACCATTCCGGGCCTGCGGGCAAAAGCTGCAGACCTGTACAGACAGCTGGGCCCTATGTCTAAAGAAGAGCTCTTTGTATTGGCTATTGTAGGCGGCGCACTGGCAATGCTGGTACTGCAGGCTATAATACCGTCACTTAAAGGCATTGACCGCTCCATTCCTCTTCTGCTGGCCGGACTGCTGTTTTTTGCCACCGGAATACTGGATGTGCAGGACCTTGAGAAAAAGATTCCCTGGAATATTGTACTTCTCTTCAGCGGGGCCATGAGCATAGGCTTTGCGCTGTGGCAGACCGGAGCCGCCCAGTGGATGGCCATCAAGTGGCTGTCACTGCTGCAGGGCGCCCCCTGGCTGTTCTTTGTGATTGGTGTAACCATACTGGTTTCTATTATGACCAACTTTATTATGAATGTGGCCGCCATCGCCATAACCCTGCCGGTGGCCCTGGTTATTGCCCAGTATATGGGCGTAAACCCCCAGCTTATACTGTACACGGCAACGGCCGCCGCAGGAATGCCCTTCCTACTTCTCATCGGGGCGGCACCCAACGCCATGGCCTACGAGTCCAAGCAATTCACCACAGGGGAGTTTTTTACGGTCGGTATACCCGCTACCCTGGTCCTGCTGGCGGTGCTGACGGTATTCATGTTCACCTACTGGCCCCTAATAGGCCTTACTCCGATGGGTAACTAAGAAGAGGGGGATTAAGAATGTCTGAACAAGCCCAGGTGATTTTTACCGGAGGTCTATTCCTCCTCACCTACGCCATGATTATCGCGGAAAAAATACACCGCACGGTGGTGGCCCTGGCCGGGGCGCTGATTGTCATACTGGCGGGAGTAATCAGCCAGGAAAGGGCTATCGAGGCAATAGACTTCAACACCATAGGTCTGCTTATAGGAATGATGATCATCGTGGGCATCACCCGGCACACCGGTGTATTTGAGTACATGGCGGTGATGGCAGCCAGAAAGTCCAAGGGCGACCCCCTGACCATAATGCTTTCGCTGTCTGTCATCACAGCGGTTGCCTCGGCCCTCCTGGACAATGTGACCACCGTGCTGCTGGTGGTACCGGTGACCTTTGCCATAGCTGAAAGACTCCAGGTAAATGTTATACCCATGCTTATTGCCGAGGTGGTGGCCTCCAATGTAGGCGGCACCTCCACTCTAATTGGCGACCCGCCCAATATAATGATAGGCAGCGCCACCGGGCTGGGCTTCATGGACTTTGTCATCAACCTGGGGCCGGTAATAGTGGTGGTGCTCATCGCCACCCTGGTTTGGCTTAAGGTGCTTTATCGAAAGGACCTGATTACCACGCCTGAGTTAAAGGCTGAAATAATGGAAATGGACCCCGAAAAACAAATAAAAGATAAGCCACTACTCAAAAAGTGCCTTATTGTGATAGGACTTACCATACTGGGCTTCATGCTGCACCAGTACCTGCACCTGGAGTCGGCCACCGTGGCACTGGGCGGAGCAATACTGCTGCTGCTTCTGACCAGGGAGGAGCCGGAGCACGCCCTGCACTCGGTGGAGTGGCCGGTAATATTCTTCTTTGCCGGACTGTTCATGATAGTGGGAGCACTGGAAGAGGTGGGCATAATAGAGGCGGTGGCCCAAAAGTCCCTGGAGATTACCGGCGGGGAAATAAGGTCCACAGGTCTACTGATACTCTGGCTGTCGGCCATAGCCTCGGCCTTCGTTGACAACATACCCTTCGTGGCCACCATGATCCCTCTTATACAGGACATGGGGCGGCTGGGGGGCATAACCGACCTGAACCCGCTGTGGTGGTCACTGTCCCTGGGGGCCTGCCTGGGGGGCAACGGCACCCTCATCGGCGCCTCGGCAAACGTGGTGGTGGCCGGGATGGCGGAAAAAAGGGGCGTTCATCTTACTTTTATTCACTTCACTAAAATAGCCTTCCCGATGATGATCATGTCCATAATAATTTCCACCGGATACCTGCTGCTGTTCTTCCTCTAATTACAACTCCACTCTAAGAGCCTGGATTGGCAAATCCCGGCTCTTATTTTTGTCACAAACTCTACGCCTGTTCAATAATATTTAATAATATGCTTGGGGGGTGTAGGTGTGCCTTTGACAATAGTAATAGACCCCGGGCACGGCGGCGCAGATCCCGGGGCAATGGGCTTTGACCTTAAGGAAAAGGATCTTAATCTTAAAATATGTAAAAGGATTGTCAGCGAACTGCTCTGTTATCAATGCACCGTGAAGCTGACCAGAAAAAATGACTCCTCCCTGAGCCTGGAAGCCAGGGCTAAGTTGGCCAACTCCTTAAATGCAGACTTTTTTCTGTCCATACATATAAATTCCGGTGGAGGAACAGGATTTGAAAGCTATGTCTACCGGCAGCCAGCGGAATTGACTGTACGTTACCGGAGCGCAATACACAGCGAGGTTGTAGCCTACCTCAGCCAGCACGGAGTAATGGACAGAGGCCGTAAAAGTGCGGGATTCGCAGTGTTAAGACTTACCAAAATGCCGGCAGTCCTCCTGGAAAACCTTTTTATCGACAACCGCCGGGATGTTCATCTGCTGACTGATGAGCCTTTTATAGCCGGACTTTCCCACTCCATTGCCCTGGGCATAGCGAAAGCCCTCTCCCTCCCCCTTAAAGATAACCCATGGGACCCTGAATGGGAGATTGAGCAGCTTCTGGCCGATAAAATAATAAATACCCCCAAGACGCCTGACTCCCAGGCCAGTTGGGGGGAAACCGCCACCACCCTGAACAGGCTGAGGGGAGTAAGCCCGCCCTCAGCCACATGGAACCCGGAGGAGGAAATAAGCCTGCTCTTAAAAGATAATATAATAAATACCCCCAGGCAGCCCGGGGATCAGCTGCTGTGGGGAGAATTTGCCACCGCTTTAAACCGCCTGAGAGGGCGGGAGGTCACCTCCGGTCCGTGGGACCCGGTGGCGGAAATAAACGCCCTGTTGGCCGACAGGCTGCTTTTCTCCCCCAGAGATACCTCAGCGCCTGTATTGTGGGGCGAATTTGCCACCGTACTGAACAGGTACAGGTGAGTTGCTAATAGGCAATATCTCAGGTCAGGAGACAAAATACAGTAGACAGGAGTTTTTGCATGCCAGAACAAAAACAGCAAAAATTGCTTGTAGGCATTCCTGCTATTCTAATTGTTCAATCAGTAATGCCTGAACTCCTGTCTACTGTCTACTGTCTACTGTCTACTGTATTCTGACAGAGAAAACTGTCAGTATATGTATTCAAAGGGTTCCCCGTTTACCCCGGAAACAACAATATCCAGATCTATGCCTTTTTTCCGGCAGCCTTCCCCCAGGTATCCGGCCAGAGCCTCCAGAACAACCCTCTCGGTTCCGTAGTGCCCTGCGTCGATGAAACTCAAACCTGCGGCCAGCATGTCCCTGGCCGCGTGGTAACCTATATCGCCGGTGACCAGTAAATCAGCCCCGGCGCTCTGGGCCAGGGGCCAGAAATCTCCTCCGGACCCTCCGCATACCGCCACAGTGCTGATCTGCCTGCTGCCTGATCCCCCCCGGCGAATTGCCCGAAGGTCAAGGGACTCTTTCACCCTGGCGGTGAATTGTTCCAGGGTGAGGGCTTTTTTTAGCCTGCCCACCCTGCCTAAGCCGCTGTCAGCAGCTTTGTTCTCCAGGGGGTACAGATCATAAGCCACTTCCTCATAGGGGTGGGCTGCCAGCATGGCCTTTACCGCACTCCCTGCCATCCGGGCCGGGATTATTGTTTCCAGCCTTATTTCCTCCACCCTTTCCAATTTCCCGGCACTGCCTGTGTAGGGGTTTGTCCCCTCCAACGGCAGAAATGCGCCTGTTCCCTTTAGCATGAAAGAGCAGTCGCTGTAGTTGCCAATGCTCCCAGCCCCGGCCCCGGCCAGGGCTTCCCGCACAGCCTCTGCCCTTTCCGGGGGAACAAATACCACCAGCTTTAAGTACTTTTCATTAGAGGGCCTGAGAACCCTTATACCGGTAAGCCCCAGCCTTTCCGCCAATACGGCGTTAACCCCTCCCCGGGCGCTGTCAAGGTTTGTATGGGCGGAGTATACCGTTATCCCGGCCCTGATTATTTCTGCCAGAAGTTTGCCGGGCTGCCGGTCTTCCCTGATCTGCCGTATACCTTTGAAAATAAAAGGGTGGTGTGTTACCACCAGTCCCGCTCCCCTGTCCAGGGCCTCCAAAAGAACTTCCTCATCCATGTCCAGGGCCAGCAGCACCCTGTCCACCGGCCTGTTGGGGTCTCCCACCTGAATACCGCAGTTATCCCACTCCTCGGCCAGATCCAGGGGAGAAAATTGCTCTATCAATTCAAAAATCAGACCGCACCTTGCCTGCACCGGCTAATCACCTCCGTTATTCTGGCCAGCCTGGAGGTTAGGGCTATGGCCTTATCCATGGCCTCATCGCTCCTGCTCCTGGCCAGCCCGCTTAAAACCCTCTGGTAGTCACCCTTTATCTTTTCCAGGTACTCTACCAGATAGGGGCTGCACTTTTCCAGCAGAACAGGCCCTATCTCCAGCATAAAGCCGTCCCGGCACGGCTCCTCTCCCGGCTCGGCCGCTATAATAATATAAAATTTGCCGTCATCCCTGACAAGCTCTTCATCGGCCAATCTCCACCCGCTGTGGACCAGCCACAGCCTGAGGTCTCCAGGGTCGGACATAGGCTGCAAAACCAGGCGTGTGACACCGGCCAGCACCTCCGGGGACCTTTCCAGCACCCCGGCCATGGTATTGCCCCCCATGCCGGCTATAACCACCACGTCAACCTCTCCTGGACGAAGGGGTTCCAGCCCGTCCCCCCTCCTTACCTCCACCTGGCCGTTAACCCCCGCCTCCAGTACATGGTGTAACGCCGTTTGATAGGGCTTCTCATTGAGATCTGTGGCCACCACCAGGGACGCCCTGCCTGTTTTAACAAGGCTTACTGGCAAAAGGGCATGATCGGTGCCTATATCGGCCACCCTGGAGCCGAAAGGAATAAGCCCGGCTATAGCAGCCAGCCTGGGATCCAGTTCCGACATCAGAAACCTCCATATTTCTTATAAGTAATCCTCTCCAGTCGGAATACAGGAGTCAGAAGTCAGAATTCAGAATCCGGGGCGCAAAAGTAGCCACCAAGAAGGATGAAAATTCAGGCCCTTTTTTAACTGTAGAGGACACTGAGATTTATGAGCCCGGCTAATCCTTATATAGCTATAAAGGAATGCCCAATCCATTCTGAATTCTGTCTCCTGACTTCTGAATTCCGACCGAAAAGCAATACCTGTAAGAAAATTTAAATCCTTCCGGTTGCTATTTCTTCAAAATCCATTACATCGTCCCACCCTACCCCTGACCCCACCCTGGCCATCAGAACATTGGCCGGGTGCTCAAGTATATCAGGGTCATTGGTGGATACCGGCATGAAGCCCGCCCTGCCGAAGAAGCCGTCCAGCATCTTCCTGTATCCCCATATATCAAGACCGGTGCCGGCAGTATCCCAATGTCTGAAATACTCGGTAGATATTACTATATAGTCTTCCCAGCAGTCATCATTAAAAATATGCAGAAGCAGTCCCGAGCCCACTCCTCTTCCCCGCCATCCGGGAGACACCTCCACCCCCCCCAACTCCAGGACCCGGGGGTGCCTGTGCCAGCGGCTGTACTCATCCGGCCTGTGAAAGGTAACATAGCCCACTATTTCTTTTTCGGACCGGGCAACATAAACCCTTCCCGCGTCAAAGCCGCAAATAACCGCCAGCGCCTGCTGCTGCTTTTCAAAAGGACGAAAGTTGTTCAGCCCTGCACTCATTTGCAAAGAAAGCAAACAGTCCCCACTGACCGGCCCTTCCATTACAATTTCCACTGCCGACATTAAAATCCCACCACCCGGGCCAAAATAATATATTTTCAATACCTTAAAGGTAGAGTAAACTGTATTATACAGCCTATTCCCCCTAAACGAAAGGAAAGCGGCTAATGCTCTTTTTTTTAAGACGTATATTTATAATTATATCATTGTCCACCTTTTTTTTAACTTACTGCCTTATCTACCCTTCCGGGGCGGCCCCGGACTACCGGGAAAGGCTTATACTGCATCAGGCCATTTCCGGCCTTCAATCAGATGCTGATGTTCTTGCCCAGGAATTACTGGCACTTGACCTGAAATTGAAAAAAGCTGAACAAAAAAGTGAGTTACTAAAAAAAGAGCTGGCCATTACAGGGAAAAAAAGAAACGAAGCCCTAATTCAGTATAACAAAGCACTGGAGGCCAAACAACACACCCTGGCAAAAATAAGGCCCTGGATAAATTTCCAGTACAGGTGTGGCTACTGGAGCCTTATTGACAGCCTGCTGGGAGCCTCCAGCCTTTCGGATCTGATGGACAGAACCATGCTGGTGTCTTTAATGTTGGGCAGGCAGGTAAAGGATTACCGGGCGGCCGAAAATGCACGGGAGGTTTCACTCCTTAAGGAGCAAGCTTTAAAAGAGGCCATAGACCAGTTGGCCCGGCAAGATTCAGAACTGGAAGGCCAGATAGAGGAAATAAAAATTGTTACCGGCCTCCGCAAAGACTATCTGGACGGGATAAAGAGCAATTCCTCAGAACTGGCCCAAAAGGTTATGGTCATTGAAGCCAGGCTGTTGTACTCGCTGGAACTTTACAGTTTCCTGACCGGGGCTCTGGCTAAAATACCCTGGGAGAATATAAAGCCGGACAGAATAGACATCGGACTGGGAGGAATAACACTGGAAATGTCCGAAAACAGTCTCAACCAATCCATTCATTCCTCCGGGGACGGGGATTTAAACAGGCTTTCCGTGGACCTGCAAAAGGGTGTTTTCTCCCTTTTGGGAAAAGACAATAAATCTCCTTCCACCTTCCTGCTTAGCGGGTCTCTGACCCCGGACGGGAGCGCCGGGGCGGTAAGGCTAAACCTGCAAAGCTTTAGTTTGGACGGGATACCGGTTTCAGGTAAGGCATTGGAAGAACTGGCCGGCAATTCAATACTGCAGATGCCTTTGCCGGAAGACATGAGGCCTTTTAAGGTGTCCAGCATGGATATAACAGAGGATAATTTTATAGTTAAATTAAAAAGATGAAGGCAGTCATTAATTTTTTTACCGGACTAAAGGTTATCACCTTTAAGGGGGCGAATAAAAATTATTATAATACGTTAAACACGCTTATTACGGAGGTTTTTGAGTATGACCTTCGACCCCGGTGAATGGATTTTTAAGATTATGGCTATCTATGCATCTATAATTTCCACCGCTACCCTGTACTATATAATGTCTAAGGGCAGGATTAGCGTCAGGGTAACAGCACAGCACGGGGAAGAAGCGGGACTCAACAAGAACATACTGGTCATAACAGCGGTAAACAACGGGAAAAAACCCCTGACGGTCACCGTTTTCGGGATTATAACCCCCGCCGGGGAAAGGATAATAGTTCCCAGCAGGGAAGGAGCCTTATCCAGACCTGAGCTGCCCACCAGGCTCAAGGAGGGCCAGGCCTGCACCGGCTATTTTGATCTTGAAAAAAACTTTTCTTACCTTTATCAGTACGGAAAAACCGTTATTCTGCAAGGGTTTTTTATAGACGCTGAAAAAAGAGACTATTTAAGTGAGCCTATCAAGGTAGTTCTCCCAACCCTGCCTGACAATGTCAAGGTGCTTGTTAGACCGGGAGAATTAAGATATGACAGGTAATATAAGCTTAACCGGAGGGCAGTACTGGCTGGCCCTCCTTTTTAAACCCTTGACTTGAAGCCATGTTATGCTTTATTTTTAAATGGGCCGCAAAGCATGTAGAATTATAAAGAGAAATGGGAGAACACTTAAAAAATGGCAAGAGTACTATTCCTACCGGCACTTCTAATTGTACTGGCAATAATGATTTTCCTGGCCCTGCGGGTCAGGTCTATGTTTATCATGAGCAGGAGCAGGGACATTGTTCTCTCCAGAGCAGTGCCCTATGAGGGAGACCTTCCCGGGCTGATGGGACAAATGCTGGACTCTGTGAAGGCACTGCCCCGTATTGAATACCAGTCTGATATGATAGTAAATTTTCGCAAACTAACCTCCTATTCCCGGACCGAGTCCAATTCAGGGTACAGCAGGATAAAAGACCGGTCCAAAGTTGTGGAGATTAACCGTGACAATGCAAAAATAGCCATCAAAGGCGGCAAAGCGGATATTGCTCTGGATGCGGGGGAAAACCAGTGGTTTTATTACTGGTGTGGGGTCAGCCCTCTGGATGAATTCCTGAAGCTTTTCTATGAAAGCGGTATAAAGATAAAGGCCGGCGATACCGGGCTGCACACTGAGAGAAAGTACATTGAGCTGCTGATGCTGTCCCATGCCCTGCCGGACAGTGCCAATGAATCCTTTGAAAAGTGTTTTCCGGCCATGTCGGCTGTTTACGGTAAGGACCTCTCCAGGCCTGACGCCAGGGTAAGAAACCTTATGGTGAGGATTCTGGTAAACAGCCTCACCTCCATGCCGGACTATATAGAGACAAAATTTAATGTATTCAACGGGGAAAATGAGTTTGTCTGCGACTACATGCAGAATTCCAGGCTGCTGTACTAAAAAACCGCCCTGTGGGCGGTGCCGTCCTTACAGACGGCAGGGAGACAGTAGACAGGAGACTGCTCAATAGTATAACCCCCGGTCGGGAGACAGGAGGACCAGGTATTCCTTAAAAGAACCCAGAATAAACAAGTATTTCTCTCCGCTCCTTACACCTCAAAGCAGGGCAAAAAACTTCTGTCTCCTGTCTCCCGACCGGCAAGTAGTACCCATAAGCATGTCTACTCCTTATCCCGGTTGACCCTGGCCGCGTCAATAATGGCCATGGTGCAGCGGGAGACGCAGATAAGCTTTTCATCTTCATCGGTAATTTTTATTTCCCACAGCATGGTGGTACGCCCCTTGTAGATAGGCACCGCCCTGGCCCTGACCGTTCCGGACCGCTTTGACCTCAGGT
Organism: Peptococcaceae bacterium BICA1-7; assembly: GCA_000802095.1. Classification (GTDB taxonomy): domain Bacteria; phylum Bacillota; class Desulfotomaculia; order Desulfotomaculales; family Desulfocucumaceae; genus BRHc4a. Next base: position 89,319 of record JUEB01000011.1, read on the forward strand.
GGTTGGCGTTTATTTCAAGCCCCACCACCAGTTGCTTCGAGGGATCTACATTAAGAAATGCCCCTGTGGAGGCAGCAGTTTCCGCCAGGGCCACCGAGGCCCCCCCGTGCAGCAGCCCGTAGGGCTGGTGTGTCCTCTCATCCACCGGCATGGTCATCACCACCAGATCCGGCCCGGCCTCCTCCAACTCTATTCCCAGTACATTCATCAGTGTTTTGCTGGTGTCCAGTCTGACAGTCATAATATACATCTCCTTTATAAAGCATAACCCGGGCCTCTTCCCCTTTTTTTACACTTCGGCAAAATATGTAGTCATTCCTCCCTTTTACAAGGCAAGGCATTTCTAACCTACATAAAACAAAAACATATTTGGCATTTTGTTGACAAATCCACAGCCAACTTCAACCTGCAAGGAAAAGTACATCTACCTCAGGTAACTCCCCTCAGGTCGAAATCAGGCACATATTCCTCCGAGGCAGCTGTCAGTTCCTGAATAAAGCCCTTTTCCAAACCCAACTCCCAGAGGCCGTCCATCACCTGCTGGTATTCAACGGCCGTTAGACGCCGGTTTAAAGGAGGTATCCCTACAGCGAGGTGGGTAGGAAAATATTGGGCCATCAGGCTTATGTAAACATCCTTTGGAAGGTTGGCAGCAATCCAGCGCAGCACCCGCAGGGAATCCGGTACATGGCCGGGCAGGACCAGGTGGCGGATGATCATTCCCCGGCGGGCCAGGCCGTTTTCGTCCAGGACGGGGGCGCCCACCTGGCGGTACATCTCTTTTACGGCCGCCGCAGCCGCAGTGAAATAGTCAGGTGCAGCAGAATAGAGCCGGGCTGGCTCCTGGCTGCCATACTTCAGGTCCGGCAGGTAGATGTCCACCAGCCCCTCCAGCAGTCTTAAAACTTCCACGGTTTCATAGCCGTGGGTATTATAGACCACCGGGACGGAGAGTCCCTGGCCCCTGGCGCTCCTGATGGCCTGGATTACAGCCGGCACGTAGGGTGTGGGAGAAACCAGGTTTATGTTATGGGCGCCCAGATCCTGCAGGTCTATGAATATCTGTGCCAGATGATCCACATCCACCGTCCGGCCAAAGCCACCCTGGCTGATCTGGTGGTTCTGGCAAAAGACACATCTCAGGTTGCAGTGGGAAAAGAAAACCGTCCCGGATCCGTCCTTCCCGCTGATGCAGGGCTCCTCTCCGAAGTGGAGGTCGGCCAGGGCCACCCTGGGCAGCGCCGGGGCACTGCAATACCCGGTTTCCCCCTCCTGGCGGTTGACTCCGCAGCACCGGGGGCACAGGGAGCAGCACGTTAACAAGTTATCCAGTACTAATCCCCCTCAGCATCAAAGCGGCCGGCGGATCGAACCGCTGCCATGTCTGGCTTCGCTTCGGCCACAACATCTCACAAATTCTTCCACGATTAGCTTATCATAAAACCAGGTATAAAAATACCGGGGATAACCCCGGCAGCATTGCAGAGAAAAGTTAGAGACCTCCGTTACCGGAGGTCTCTAACTTTAATGGTGGGCGATGACGGGCTTGAACCGCCTATGGATGAGCCATGTAATACAACCATAAAGCAGTGTCAATTTGAAAGAGCTTGTTTATTAAAATCACTGTCCAAGCTCTGCTATAACAATAACGCAAGATTTCGCTAACGATTATTTGCCCTTAAAAACAGGTGGTCTCTTCTGAAAGAATGCCATTGCTCCTTCTCTTGCATCATCGCTGCTGAACACCCTGGCTACTCCTTCAAACTCGATTTTATATACACCTTCATCAAGTGGAGCATTTAAACCCCTATTAACTGCCCTGATTATTTCCCTCTGGGCTATAGGGGCGCCGGTGGCCAGTCCGGCAGCAAAGGTTTTAGCTTCGTTTACTATAGAATTTTGCGGCACAACACGGTTTACCACCCCGAGGTTTAATGCCTCCCGGGCTGTAAGCGGATCACCTGTGAGCATTAATTCCATGGCCTTTGTTTTGCCGATATATCTGGGCAGGCGCTGGGTTCCACCCCACCCCGGCATTATTCCCAATTTAACCTCCGGAAGACCAATTTTGGCGTTGTCTGCGATAAACCTCATGTGGCACGACATGGCCAGTTCCAGCCCTCCGCCATATGCGCTTCCCTGCATCGCAGCTATAATTATCTTGGGATAGTTCTCGATCTTAAAATAGACGTCATTGCCGTTAATTCTTTCTGTATCGGCCTGCAAACCGGAGAATTCACTTATATCGGCCCCCGCCGAAAACAGTTTTTCGCCCGTTCCGGTTATTATTATTACGCGGATGCTGTCGTCGTTAAGGCTCTCATCCAGCAGCCGGTCAAGGTCTTTAAGCACCCCCTGGCCCATGGCGTTGGCAGGAGGATTATTAATGGCCGCCACCAGCACATTGTTTTCTTTTTCCACTATAAGTTTTTGGTAATCCATCTTAAGCTTCCCTCCCAACAACTAATTTCTATCTTGAACAGCGGCTACTTTTTGGTGTAATCATACCAGCCCTTACCGGTTTTTTGTCCCCACTCCCCCTTGACATATTTTTCCACCACATAAGGGGAGGGCTTGTACTGGGGATCACCGGTTGCTTTGTATTTCTCCATGTTAAGGATATATGTGAGGTCGATTCCCGTCAGGTCCATCAGCCGGAACGCCCCCATGGGGTGGCCCAGCCCGTACATCAGCGCTTTATCTATTTCTTCAAAGGATGATACTCCCATGTCGTAGATATGCAGCGCTTCAGTGCAGATGGCAGCCATTATGCGGTTAACCAAAAAGCCTTCTATTTCTTTTTTAAGAAGGACCGGCTCCTTGCCAAGGGCAAGGCTTACTTCCATGATCGAGGCTGCGGTTTCATCAGAGGTATGCGCTCCCTGCACAACCTCCACCAGCTTCATGACCAAGGCGGGGTTGAAATAGTGCATGTTGCAGACCTTGTCCGGTCTGTTGGTGACATCTGCAATCTTAGAGCTTACGATAAAGGAGCTGTTGGTGGCCAGGATGGTATGAGGGGGACATATTTCATCCAGCTGTTTGAAAATCTTCCTCTTTAAATCCAGAATTTCCAGCACGGCCTCGATAACCAAGTCGACATCTCTGGCCGCTTCCTTCAGATTAGCGGTAAAGGATATGTTAGCTCTGACTGCTTTGGCCTTTTCTTCAGTCATTTTGCCCTTGGCCACCCTTTGGGGAAGATAGGTGTTAACAAAGTCTTCCGCCTTTTTCAAAATGTCAGGGTTAACATCGGTACACTTTACTGTAAAGCCGGATATTGCAGCATTAAGGGCAATCTGGTGCCCCATGTTGCCGGCGCCCACAACACAGATTTTTTTAATATCCATTATTTAACCTCCTCATATTTTAATGATAAATTATTTCTCCAGGGCTTCTTCCGGTATCTCGATGGCCGAAGTATCGCAGTCTTTGATGATTTCAGCAATATTAAATATTTGGGGAACGATGTTCCTGATGTAGAACCTGGCAGTCTGCACCTTGCCCAGGTAGAAGTTGTAATCAAAATGACCTTCCCCCAATTCCTTCATCTTTCCAATGGCCACCGAGGCCTGCTCCAGCAGCAGGGAACCGCCCCAAAGCATGGAGGTGGCGTGTAATATCCTGGTTGAGTACAGGGGGACCACCTTAATGTTCTTCATGAAAACGCCGGCGATAAACATCTGTATTTCCTTGTAAGTTGCCATTGCCTTTTTCATTATATTGACTTCCCGGTCCATTCCTTCCAGATCACTATTGCCTTCGATGGCGGATTCCACTTCGGCCAGCCATTCCGCAAAAACCTTGCCCCCATCCTGCATCCACTTTCTGCCAACGAGGTCCATGGACTGGATGAAATTAGTACCCTCCCATATGGACAGAATTTTACTGTCCCGGGCACACTGCGCCACCGGATACTCCTCGGTGAAGCCATAGCCCCCATGCACCTGGATGGCTTCGGCTGTGGTCTGCCACACCATGTCCGATGGATAAGCCTTGACCATAGGATTGTTCACGTCAACTCGCCTTTCGGCCATTTTCCTTTCCCCGGGATCCGGACTGAAACTGGAAAGGTCCAAATAATAGGAATTCTTGGCGATCATGGCCCGGCAGGCCTCAGCTATGGATTTCTGGTACATAAGCATTTTTCTGATGTCCGGGTGCTGGATGATGGGCACCCGGGGTCCCTTGGGATTGTCAATGGCCTTACCCTGGACCCGCTCTTTGGCATACTGCAGGGAATGATAGTAGGCTGCCTGCATTATGGAAAGGGCGGTAAGCCCTGTATCCTGCCTGGCCCCGTTCATCATCACAAACATCTGGGCCATGCCCTCGGCAACACCCTTTTCATTCGGAGGGCTCCCCAGCAGGATGCCGCGGCAGCTGTCATCCTCGCCGAAGCTGAGCATGGCGGTGGGGGATCCGTGAATGCCCATCTTATGCTCCAGGGCCACGGTGTGTACGTCGTTTAGTTCTCCCAGGGTGCCGTCGTCGTTAACCCAGAACTTGGGCACGATGAAAAGGGATATTCCCTTGGTGCCGGGCGCCGATCCCTCACACTTGGCCAACAGCAGGTGAACAATATTTTCGGTAATGTCTTGATCTCCGCAGGTGATAAAGCACTTGGTCCCCTTTATTTTATAAATACTGGGGTCATCGGTGGCATAGGCCCTGGTGGTTATGTCACCCACATCGGAACCGCAACAGGGCTCGGTAAGACACATGGTGCCCGCCCACCGGCCGCTGTACATGTTGGGAAGAAATTTTTTCCTGTCCTCTTCCCTGCCATAGTTGTGAATAAGGCTGGCAGCTCCCCCGGTCAGCCCGATGTATGGGTGAAAGGCCGGATTGGCGGCATTTAACATTTCCCATAGCAAAGTATGAACTAAAACAGGTATTTTCCCTTCCTCTTCAGGGTCAAACTGAGAATTCCCGTACCCATTTTCCTGCATAAACCTATACAGCCTGTGAAAGGATTCCGGGGCATAAGCCTTTCCGTTCTCAAGCCTTACCCCTATTCTGTCACCGTCAATGTTGGTGGGGGCCACCATTTCCCTGGCCACCTTTAAGCCCTGATCCAAAATCATGTCCACATCTTCAAGGCTGTAATATTCCTTAAAGGTGTCGAAGCTGAATATTTTTTCCGAATTCAGCCACTCTTTGATGACAAACTTATGATCCCTATTCGAGTAGTAAAAATTACCAGACAATGCTTTAACCTCCCGAATTCTCATATGTCCAACTTACCAATATCCACAATGTAAGGCGCCTACATCGTTATGTTAATTCTTATAGCAATTCTTGTTCCCATATATTTAGGAACCATAAAAAAAAACCGGTTTTTTACCGGTTTTTTAAATATGACTTATTTTGACAGTGTTAAATAAGACTGTATTCCTTCAAACGCCTGTATAGTGTTTTACGCGAGATTCCCAGGGACTTCGCTGTCTTGGATTTATTATAGTTGTTTTTTTGCAAAGTGCTTTCAATAGCCTGTTTTTTTATATCAGACATGGTTATATCCCCAATCGTGGCAGATTTCAGGCTGTCAACGCCTTCGTCGACAGGGGAAAAGTACTCCTGTATCAGGTCGTAAGTGATTATCTGGCCAGACGAAAGCTGTATAGCACCCTCCAGAGCATTTTGCAATTCCCTTATATTTCCCGGCCAGCCATATCTCAGAAAAGCCTCGGATACTTCAGGGGAAAGTGACATCTCAGGCTTTCCAATCCTCTGGCATATCCTGCTTATAAATTGTCTGGCCAGTATGATGATGTCGTCGGACCTTTCTCTAAGCGGCGGCAGGTTTATGCGTATCACTCCCAGCCGGTAATAGAGGTCACGCCTGAACCTGTTCCTGACCACCTCATCCTCCAGGCTCTTATTGGTGGCAGCAATAATCCTTACATTTACCGGTATTAATTTGCCTCCCCCAAGGCGCATGACACTTTTCTCTTCGATCACTCTTAAAAGTGAAGCCTGCAGGTCCAGGGGCATATCGCCGATTTCGTCCAGAAACAGAGTACCCTGGTCGGCCAGCTCAAATTTCCCCAAATTGCCGCCTTTTTTGGCCCCGGTAAAGGCTCCGTCTTCATAACCGAACAGCTCGCTGGCAATCAGCTCCCTGGGAAGAGCGGCGCAGTTTATGGCCAGAAAGGGGTTGTTCATTCTTGAGCTGGCATTATGCATTGACTGGGCAATTATATCCTTGCCTGTCCCGCTTTCTCCCAGGAGCAGCACGTTTGAATCGGAAGAAGCAGCCGCCTTGGCTATTTTAATCACCTGCAGAAATCTGGGGTTGCTTCCTATTATATCGGAGAAAGACATCTTTGCGTTACGGGCAATATATTTTCTTATCAACCTGTTAATACGCTCGGATTCCTGTATAACTATTACGTTACCCACCAGATTCATTTCCGGAATATCATAATAGGTGATGTTAACATTGAGACTTACTTTTTCTTTTCCCACAACCAGCACCAGAGTTTCATCGGACATGGACCGGGCCTGGGTCAACACCTCTAAAAAGTGGTGATTTTCTTGAGTATATTCTATCAGGTCAAAAAGAGTCAGACCGCAAAAAGGCTTGCACTCCTTTCTAAATATTCTGAAGCCGCTCTTGTTAATGTAAATTATCTTGCCCTGGAGGTCGACAATCAGTATTCCCTCGGATACCGAGTTGGTAATTGTCTCATTGTACCTGTCAAAGGCTATTTTGGATTCTATGTGCTTTGTTGCGGAGGTAACCATGCCTAATGAGAGATTGTTGGATATATCTGCGGGGCCGGCCAATATAAGGCCTCCGACTAATTTCTGAATGGCCTGATCTATTATGGGAGCAAAGGAACAGTTCATTTCAACCTGAATGCGGCTAAAGTTTTCACACCCTTCCAGCGATATTGGCCTTGCCAGCTTCAGGCCAAGGGTGGCCGCATTTGTGCCCATAACATCTTCCGACCACTTTGCCCCTTCCACCAGTCCGACCCCGGCAGCCCAATGGAGAGAAGACTCGTCCCCAAATGTTTTCAACACGACGGCATTAGTGTCAAATAGTCCCATTATAAAATCGGATCCTGCTAAAAACTCCAGTGTATTTTCCAGTACAGGTACAGACGAATAAATTAGCAGACGAGAATTTCTACGATACTGGGATAATTCGGAATTTGTGCAGAGAACCGGCTTGGGTGTGGCGGGGGAGACGCCGTATTGCTGGCTGCGCTCCCATGAGTCCGCTATCTCCGGCCGCAACCCCTGTCTGGATATCGGATTGGAGTGATATTCTTCCCATCTGTCAAAAATCTTTCTGTTACCCATTTTGTTACCTCCAGTAACAATTATCAAAGTTATGCAGTTATCGGGTTCTTAAAAAAACCCTTTAAAACTTGTTGGTTTAAGCTTAACCAAGACTACGTGGATATGTCAATTAAAATGTATACATTTTGAGTGGCCGGTCAGAAACCTTTAACCCTGAAACAAAATGTCCCATAAAGAACCATTGTGCTTACCTGCAGGATACACAATGTATACACATTTAAGTAATGTCATTTTATAGCAGGCAACAAACAGCCCTCAAAATGTTTTTGCCGAAAAAGACATTGTGGCATTTAAATTGCTTGATAAAGTTAATGGCCTCGTTATGTATGCCAGGAGTCTGGAGGATTATTAAAACAAAGTCTAGAAAGGGGAAAAGGAAAAAAAATGAAGGAATGCGTTATCGTAGATGGTGTTAGAACACCTAACGGCAGGGCCCACAAGGATAAGGGCTGGTTCAGGAACAAACGGCCTGATGAGCTGATGACCGCGGTCTACACCGCCCTTTTTGAGAGAAACAAACAGGTTAGGCCCGAGGATGTGGAGGCTGTATTTGTAGGCACCGCCGCCCAGGTGGGCATGCAAAACGACATTGGCAGACTGGCCTGGCTGGCCGGAGGATTCCCTGAGTCTGTAGCCACAAACACCATCTGCCAGCAGTGCCCATCCGGCATGGCTGCAGTGGAGCACGCCGCCAGGGCTATAATGTGCGGTGAGGGTGACATATATATCGCCGGCGGAGTAGAGGACATGCTACATGTGCCCATGGGATACGCCATGGATTTCCCACCCAGGCTTTCGGAAAGATACAGTATGGCTGACATTCCCATGGGCGCCACGGCTGAAAAAGTAGCTCAACTTTACAATATCTCGCGTGAAGACATGGATAATATGGCCTTTTACAGTAACAAGAAGGCAGCTGCCGCCAGGGACCAGGGGAAATTTAACAATGAGATAGTTCCCGTGGAAGGGGAGCAGGAAGACGGAACAAAATTCACAGTTGACCGGGATCAGTGGATCAGGGACAACGTCTCAATGGAAGCCATGGCCACCATAAAGTCTCCCTTTAAAGAAGACGGAGTGGTAACTGCCGCCACCTCTTCCCCCCTAACCCAGGGAGCCTGCGCTTTAATCCTGATGAGCAGGGAAAAGGCCGATGAACTGGGGTGTCAATATCACCTTAAATACAAGGGAGGGGTAATGGCCGGGTGCGATCCGACTGTGATGGGCATAGGTCCTATTTATGCTGTCAAAAGACTTTTGGAGAGAACCTGCGTCGGCGTAGACCAAATAGACGTGGTGGAAATAAACGAGGCCTTTGCCAGCCAGTCCCTGGCCTGCCTGAGAGAATTGGGCCTGGAGAAAAACGCTCCCTTTGAAAAGACAAACCTTTGGGGTGGCGCCCTGGCACTGGGACATCCCCTGGGAGAGTCCGGCGCCAGGATTATTATCACCCTCAATAATATAATGAAAACAGAAAGACCCAATGCCAGGTTCGGCCTGGCCACACTCTGCGGGGGATTCGGCAACGGCAACGCCAGCCTGTGGGAACGGGTAAATTAAATTCAGAAAATGTGATGTTAAGGATAAAAAATTAACCTAAATAAACTGCTTTTATACCCCCTGTTCGGGGGTTTATTTTTAATGCTATACCAAGGAGGGACTCATAATGGTCCGGCCTGTTGTTTCTCTGGTAAAGTTTACTGATCCCTACAATACTATTAGAGAGGCCCTGGAACTTTGCGGCGGCTTAAATAGTTTCCGGCCCGACGATAAAATTCTGATCAAGCCTAATCTTGTAGGATGGGACTTTGATCTTCCATTCCCTCCCTATGGCATGGTCACCACCAGTGCGGTGATATTCGCGCTGGTAAGGATACTGGCTGAGCAAGGCTTTAAAAAGATAACCATTGGGGAAGGCCCCCTGATGATTCCTCATACAATAGGACACGCCATGTATAATGTGCTGGGGTATGAAAAATTGAAAGAACGGTATGGGGTTAAGCTGGTTGATTTTAACGAGGATAAATTTTTAGCGGTGAATTACGAGGACTTTAAATTTTCCATTTCCAGGAAGGCCTTCAAGGCCGACAAGATAATCAATGTCCCGGTATTGAAAACCCACAGCCAAGGCAAGGTGTCCCTGGGTATTAAAAATCTCAAAGGGTGCCTCAACAGGAGATCAAAGACTATTAGCCGTGGGAAGGACGCTAATCTCGACCATATATTCCCCCTTGTGGCAGAGCAATTGACTGTGGCGCTAACAATTATTGACGGAATATATACCCTGAACAGGGGACCCAGTTTTACAGGAAAATCTTATCGTAAGGATGTGGTATTAGCCTCCACCGACCTGCTGGCCTGTGACGTGGCAGGTGCGGAAATAATGGGATATAGCGCCAGAGATGTTGAGCATATAAGCTATTTTGCCGGGAGGCAGGGAAGAAGCCCTGATCTGAAAGACATTGAGTTGGTGGGTGAGGAAATAGAAAAACACCGCCGATTTGTCGACTACGATTGGAAATGGACTCCTGAAGACACCATGCCGCTAGCCTTCGCCAAAAGGGGAATGACCGGGCTGGCTGTCAGAAAATACGACAGCTCTTTGTGTGCAGGCTGCTCCACCCTATACAACCCCATGCTGATTTTGCTTATGTCGTCTTTCAGGGGGGAACCCTTCCCCAACCTGGAAATAGTGAGTGGCAAGAGGCAATATGCCTCGTCCGGCTTTGATAAAACCATTTTGTTCGGGAAATGCGCCTGCGCTGTCAACAAAGGCAACCCCGCCATTAAAAGGGCCGTTGAGCTCAAAAGCTGCCCGCCGTCCGCAGAGGAAATAATAACTAAATTTAAAGAAGAGGGTATCGACTGTAACATTGAGGCCTATATGGCATTCCGACATCACCTTTTTAACCGCTACAAATTGGAGGACGGCTTTAAAATGGATTTTTACAAGGAACAGGCACTTTAATTGTCCCCGTCCATCAGCTCATAAACATACCGCCGTCACAATTAATAACCTGTCCGGTTACATATGAGGAATCATCGCTGGACAAAAAGAGACATACACTGCTTACCTCTTCCGGTAACCCCGGCCGCTTAAGCGGTACGAGCAAATTAACCATTTGACGAATTTTCTCAGGCACTTGCATATACATTTCGGTTTCAATTGTACCCGGTGCCACTGCATTGACATTGATTCCCCTGGGACCCAGTTCCTTGGCCAGGGTTTGCGTCATTCCGATCAGACCGGCTTTCGACGCAGCATAGTTCGCCTGGCCGACATTACCGTTCCGGCTTGTGGAAGAAATGTTTACTATCTTCCCATAACCCTTTTCGCGCATTATGGGTATCACAGCCTGGCTAAAGCGAAAAGCGCCTTTAAGGTTTACATCAATCACTATGTCCCACTGCTCTTCGGTCATTTTATGCGACATTGCGTCTTGAGTGATCCCGGCGTTATTCACCAAAATATCGACGGTGCTAAATATCTCAACTACCTTGTTCACCACATCCACGACCTGTGAGCTGTCTCTCACATTTACAACAAAGACTTCCGCCACGCCGCCTTCCCGCCGTATGTCACCGGCAACCCGGCATACATTTGCTTCATCAAGGTCACACAAAGCCACCTTAGCGCCTTCTGCTGCGAATCTGCGTGCAATGGCTTCTCCTATGCCTCTCCCTGCTCCTGTGATGATTGCCACTTTGTCCTTAATTCTCATTACACATTGCCCTCCCGCCTGTTTTTACAAACGTCCGCCCATATTTTCTTACCATAAATCTCCTATACTTACCGCCAAATGGTTGGTGGTACTGCTCAAACTTGATACTCATGATTATGAAAATAAGTTGAATTTCATTTTTTCTTTATCCATAGAAATCTCAAGATCTTTTATCTTTTCTCCCTTATCCAGAACTACTGCTGCGGGTATATCCTTTATATGATATTTCTTCGCAAGTGTCTTTTTGGTAGCTGTATCAACTCTTATAATTTCATACCTATCAGAGCATTCGCTAACGATTTCTTCCAACATTGCACCATATTGTAGACTCTCACTGACTGATGCATTAAAAAATAGGAGTAAAACTTTTTTATCACTTTTAAGAACCTTGGCGTTAAAGTTTTCTATTTCTTCAATGTATCTTTCGGCTGCCACAGCTGCAGCGGCGCCATCTCCGGCTGCAGATACTACTTGTCTTAAATATTTAACTCTATTGTCACCTACTGCATAAACACCTTCAATGTTTGTTTCCATCAGGTCATTAACCGGGATATATCCTTTTTGATCAATTTCCAGTCCACTATCTCTGAGAAAACTGGTTGATGGTATCATCCCCACAAAGAAAAACACACCTTGGCAATCTAGTATTGAAGATGATCCTGTTTTTATATTCTTTAGTTTAACACCCTCAACATTTTCTTCCCCTAAAACCTCTTCAACAGTTGAATTCCAAATAAATTCCATTTTCTTATTATTGAAAGCTCTTTCAGCACTTGCTTTATTGCAATCCAGAACTCCCTCATCATGCAAAACTATCACTGTGACTTTGCGAGCAAACTTAGTAATATACATACCTTCTTCTATTGCCTGGTCACCACTTCCGACTACAACTACATCTTCCCCTTCAAAAAAATCTGCATCACAAGTAGCACAATATGCCACTCCCATACCCCTAAGTCTTTTTTCACCAGGAATATTTAGCAGCCTTGGCTCACTACCACAGGCAATAATGACGGCTTTAGCGGATACTTGTTTTCCTTTTCTGGTAGTTAATGTTTTTAGAACTTGGTTATAGTCAACACTTATTACTTCGTCCTTTAAAAACTCTACACCAACATTCTCGGCATGCTTTTTGAAATCCTTCATAAGATCTGGGCCGCTTACTTTTAAATATCCGGGATAATTAACAATTTCCCTGGTGGCATTAACTAAGCCGCCTACAGCACCCTTATTGATAATTAGTGTTTTAAGTTTGGCCCTGCCACCATAAATAGCAGCAGAAAGACCTGCAGGTCCACCACCGATTATTAATAAATCATAGCAGTTTTCCATTATTTCACCTTTCCTTTATAATAGCTCAATCAAGAGTATTGGAAATCTTTTCCTCTACTTGTTCATCTTCAACTTTGCCAGACAATTTCCCCTGATACTCACCATTCTTAAAAAATATAATTTGGGGGACACCTTTAAAAGAGAACCTTTGAAACAAAGTTTTCTGTTCTTCTATATCAACACGATAGAAACCAAATTTACCATGGTATTTATACTCTAATTCTTCTAAAACAGGAACTACTTCCTGACATACGTGACAGCTCTTTCTTGAGAAAACAACCAGGCAAGCCTCACCATTATCATAAATAATCTCTTCAAAGCTATCATCATCTAATTGATGCAGAGGCATTTTATACACTCCCTCTATGATCATTTTTGTAAAAACCGGCATTAAATGAACATACCCAAATCATTTATTGATAATGATTTGGGTATGAACAAAGTTATAGATCTAATCCTCCAATATTTGATAAACAGGCGCGCCTTCGCATTGTGCCGGCATTCGCAAACCGGCCAATACCGCCATGGTTGGCGTCAAATCAACTTCACGGATGACCCGGGTCGTGGTAAATCCTTCTTTCAAACCTTTCCCGGCCGCAATAAATATGGGTGAAATTGAAGTATCAAAATAACATTCAGCGGTAGGCAAGCAGTCTCCATGGGTCCTGTTATTTCCTTCTTTCAGGAAAAATACAATATCGCCGGTTTCAGGACCATCCAGCCCCAGTATCACCGCGTCTTTATTGCGCAGGGCCAGGCTCACTATGCCTTTGCCAGTTTTAGGATCACGATATCCATATAATGCATCAATTATTTTTTCTTCCACTTCATACTTATCAGCCGGATCCACAATTCCATGGGGGTTCCTTCCCTTGAGATTCAGCCATATGTATGCGGAACGAGTGTTTACAGCAATTGTTTTTTCCCAGTCAATTTCCGCCAGTTCGTTACCGGATTCATCCTTCTTCAATGCAGTAAACCCAAGTTCTTGCATAACTCTCACATTAACCCCGCCAGGATCCCCCAACAGCGGCGGCAAATCCTGACGGCATACCAATCCATGATCCGATGTAATAATAACAGTCCATTCTTCATCTAATAGGTGAAGAAAACTGCCTATGTATTCATCCGCATGTATATAACAGTTTTCTATTAACTTTTGATAGGCCAGTGGATCCGTGTCAGAATCCTCTCTTTCTTTGGCAAAACTCCAGATAATATGCCCTTGTGCATCAATCATATGCAAATGTGAAAAGATAATCTCAAAACCATGCTTTTCAATAAGATAATTCAATGCATCGGCCTGCCATTGGGCATAATTTTGCCATACAGGCTGCAATACCCTGGCTGAAAACTCGTAATTTTTACCACCTAATTGGGAAAAGCAAGGCACATAACCTACATTATCAATTACATCCCTATACAATTGTTTGGGATGCCATCTTTCATCATTATTGATATCATAGGCCGTGCCCAGCCACATCCGCACTTCAGAACCATCCGGCGCAATCTCTAAAACTTTAAACGAGCGGGTGCTTGGCACCAGATTGCCGTTAACATTAACTTTATCTATAACATTAACGATCAACTTGTCCTCTTCTAATTCAAACAACGGCTCCTTTTCATTTTTTGATTGATAGATTGCAACACGATCATAGATGCCCTGCGCGTTCTTTAATACTAAAGCAGGTCTCCTTGTCAAACCGTTATCAGTAATAACACTAAACTCCTTAGCGCCTTCAGGAGCATTAACCCATCCTTCCGCCGGCTTAATAGGTGAATTAATTACATCATAGGGAGGCATTACCAGTGATAATTCCCCCCTTGTATGATCCAGCTCAATATTAACAATGCTTGGCCGTTTGTGTCTTTCTAAAAGCGCTTTGGCGTCCTCAGCACTAAACTTATCTTCTTCCAACTCTTCAATGACGCATCCCGCACCTGTCTCATTAATATATTTCGGTTTATAAATAACCTTTTTTATTTTCTCGGAAGCAACAAGAAATTTTTCGGTATCGACATTGGCGGCACTCATTTGCACCGCAGCCGGCTGTGCTCCGTCCACCACATATAAATTAGGATTAGTGGAAGATGGCGGCCACGCGCTGCCGGGCCAATGCCATACCAGCGTCTTTTTGCCTGCTTCAGCGGATACATTCCACAATGGCTCAGCTTTACTCATTCTGGAGTCCAAGTTATATACAATCCCTGACAAGTCATCATGATCCTGGTTCCAAAAGCAAGTAATACCATGTGTACCCGGGTATGCGCCAGTTGCCAAAGTAGTCCATAATGGCGGGGTGATTGTAGGTAAGCCGCCCAACATAACCAAATCCTCTCTTTGTGCTCCTCTTTCTACAAACTTCTTGATGTTGGGCAGCTTACCTTCATCCATAAACTTCTTAGTTAGACTTGGATCCATGCCATCAAGGCCTAACACAATAATTTTTTTTGTCTTGGCTTCACATTTCATGACATATCCCTCCATTTCTGATATATTTTAAAACAAGAATTAGTTAATATTAAAAAATAACTATTCAATAATTATTGTAATTACAGTGGATAGATCTGTCAATAAGAATTTCTTTGAACCCATACGAAGTGGATTGACCACGCCAGTACCACCACCACGGAGCCGCCAGGAATGCGAAGGGAGACAGTGCAGAAGCCGGTAAAGATAAACCGGGCTTGCCCGAGCCGACCACCACGGTTAACAGCCATTATAATATGAAAGGGGACACACCAAACAAGGAATGGGGACACACCTGCTGAAGTTTGGGAATTCCTTTGGGGACAGGAATGTCCCCGATTGATAGACAAAAAGTCTATTGACTAAATCATTTATAATTTGTTAACATAGTAAAAAGTTAGTTATAATTTAGTATTAACTATATAATTATACTTTTCTCTCTTCACGTGTCTCTTACTTACATCATGACCGGCACGACAGTGACTCAATAAATATGGTAACGAAACGGTGGTTATTGATGAACGCATTGGCGAAAGATTTAAACACATTAATATCTTCAAACCGGGTTAGGACCGACCCGGAAGACTTGTTCGCATACTCAAACGATGCGACATTTTATTTCAAAAAGAGCATGCCCGATGCCGTTGTGCTGCCGGAAAGCTCCGAAGAGGTGGCCCACATATTAAAATATGCCTTTCACCGGGAAATTCCGGTAACCCCCAGGGGGGCTGGAAGCGGACTTTCAGGCGGCTGTACTCCGGTGCATGGCGGAATTGTAATAGATATGAAAAGGATGAGAAGAGTTCTTGAGTTAGATCGTAGCAATATGACCTCAGAGGTTGAAGCAGGGGTGGTATTGTCCAATTTTCACCGGACAGTGGAAAAGATGGGGCTTTTTTACCCTCCGGATCCCCAAAGCATGAGCGTGTGTACCATCGGAGGCAATGTTGCTACCAGGGCCGGGGGACCCCGGGGGGTTAAATACGGGACCACTGAAAGGTACGTTCTCGGCCTTGAGGCTGTCCTTTCAGACGGATCGATAATCAAATGCGGCAGTAAGAGTGTAAAAAATTCAGCAGGTTATGATATTACACACCTTATGACCGGGTCAGAAGGAACACTTGGGGTAATCACCAAAGCCACGCTAAGGCTCCTTTCCCTTCCGGCTGCCCGCAAGACTATGGTGGTAATCTGTGAAACAACGGATCAGGCAGCCGCCATAATATCTGAAATAATAGCCAGGGGGATGGTTCCGGCTGTGCTGGAATTCCTTCAGAGAGGGGCGGTAGGTTTAATGAATTACTACATATCCCCTCCTCTGGTTGCTGACGCGGAAGCATACCTGTTATTGCAGGTCGATGGGACAGCGGCCCAGGTGGAAGCGGAATCCGCCGGAATAAAGGATTTTTGCCTGCAGATGAAGGTCAGGGATGTACGTATAATAGAGGACGAAAGAGAGGCCGGGAGTTACTGGGAGGCCCGTTCCGCACTGCACCCGCTCATTATGAGGGTTTTCAAGAGAATCATCACTGAAGATGTTTCCGTGCCGAGAAACCTGTTACCCGAAATGGTCGGAAGCCTTACTGAATTATCCGCAGCATTGGGTATAAATATTGGATTTTCAGGACATGCCGGTGATGGTAATGTTCATCCTTCTATACTGTTTGCGGAAGTAAGCCCGGAGATGGAGGAGAAGGCAAAGGCGGCGGTGGACTTGATAATTAAAAAAGCAATTGATTTGGGAGGAACGATTTCGGGTGAGCACGGCATTGGCATACACAAATCAGAATACCTGCCCTGGCAATTGGGGGATGTACAAATTGATTTAATGAAGAGGATAAAAAACTCTTTTGATCCGAAAAACATAATGAATCCAGGTAAAATTTGGCCAGAGGGTGATGAGTTAAGGCAATGAGATTAGAAAATTACGCAGAAGCTCTTGAGAAATGCTCCCACTGCGGTTTTTGCCAGGCGACCTGCCCTGTATACCTGGAGGACCTTCTGGAGACCCACCTGACACGCTCCCGCATCAACCTGATCAGGAGCGCCCTGATTGATAAATCATTGCCGGTTACCCGCCGGGTAAAGGAAATTATAAATCGCTGCCTGCTTTGCACCAACTGCACCCATACCTGCCCCGGCGGATTGCCCTGTGATGAAATAATTGCCGCCGCCAGAGCGGAATTGGGTGGAAAATCAGGCAGTGCAGGGGCCGTAAAAAAATTTATTTTACGCAGGGTTTTAAACAAAAGAGGTCTGGCTGGAATAATGAGCAGGGTCGGGTCTACGATTCAGAAATTAAACATTGTCAAGGCCGAGGTTCCTACCCTGGCCGCAAAACCCTTCGACAGTATATACAGTGGAACTATTTCCCCAAAAGGAAAGATACGGTCACGGGTAGCTTATTTTGTGGGATGCGCCTCCAACTATATTTACCCTGATACCGGTGAAGCCGTTGTTAAGGTGTTGGTCCACAATGGCGTTGAGGTTATTATCCCGCAGGGACAAGTATGCTGCGGTTTGCCTGCTATGGCCGAAGGAGACCTGGAAACGGCAAGGAATTCGGTAAGCGTCAATATGAAAATTTTGGCGGGAATGCAGGTCGACGCCATTGTCACCGACTGCACGTCATGCGGTATGATGCTCAAGGTAAAGGCGGCGAAGGTGTTGCCGGGGGACGACCCTCTGCAGAATCAGGTCAAGGCAGTGTCGGAAAAAATATGGGAAGCTGCAGATTATCTCAACACCCTGGGATTACAGGACCAGCCGGGGCCTCTAAATGAAAGGTACACTTATCATGTGCCCTGCCACCGGGCCTGGGCGCCGACAATTGTGGATTCACCCCGTCACCTGCTGTCAGCGGTTTCAGGGTCTGAGCTGGTGGAAATGGAGAATCCCGGAAAGTGCTGCGGCGCAGGAGGTAGTTTTTTTATGGAAAACCGCCAGCTCTCTGAGAGGATACGCTCTCACAAACTGGAGGATATAGCGGCAACCGGTGCCGGTACTGTGATAACCCAGTGCCCGTCATGCCGTTTTTACCTGGGTGTAAAGTTGAAGGACAGGAAAGTAATGCACCCTCTATTTTTTTTGGCAAAGTCTTACGGTCTTGTTTAAGAATATGTCAGCCCGGCAAACTTATTGAACAATCAGTTAGGGAGTGAGACACAAGAGGAGGGATACTACAGTGAATCAGGCAGTAAAAGGTCCCGGGGATCTGATAAGGGAAGTATTGGAACAAAACCAGTGCACAGTTTGCGGCTTATGCGTCGGTATGTGCCCTTACATCAAGACTGTAAGCCAAAAGGTTGCCATAATCCATTCCTGCGGTTTAAAGGAGGGCAATTGCTACAAGGCCTGTCCCCGCACCGGGATAAATCTTCCGGAATTGGACGATATGGTCTTCGGGCAGGAAAGAAAGGATCAGGCGCTGGGATTTAACCGGGGTATTTATTTCGCCAGGGCAACCGACACGGCAATCACCCAGGCGGCACAGTATGGAGGAGTAACCACCGCCCTGATGGCCTTTGCAGTCGACCAGGGTATGGTAAGCGGCGCCGCCCTGTCCGGAGGGACTTCCCTGAGCCCCAGGCCGGTAATAGCTAGAACAGCAAGGGAAGTAATATCGTGCGCAGGCTCAAAGTATACCGCAGTCCCTACCCTGACAGCCCTGAACAAGGCGGTTGGTGAGGGACTTCAGTGCGTTGGCGTGGTGGGCAGACCCTGCCAGATTGCGGCGGTAAGGAAAGGGCAGGCGCTAAGCCGGACAGATCCAAGTGCCAGAATACCGGCCTCTAGAGCAGGCCTGGTTATCGGCCTGTTCTGCTTCTGGTCCCTAGGGTTCGACTTTTACCGCTACCTGGAGGAAAAGGCCGGAGGAGATGAAATAGTCAAGGTGGACATCCCCGTAGAAGGGCTGGCTGTAACCACTGCAAAAGGGACCGGGGTCTGGCCGGTGGACGAAATCAGGCCATACATAAGAGAGGTCTGCAACACCTGTGCAGACTGTACGTCAGAGTGGGCCGACGTATCGGTGGGATCTACAGAATACGACCCGGCCTGGAACACCCTGGTTGTCAGGAGCGATGCAGGCCAGTCGTTGGTGAATAGGGCACTGGAAAAGGCAGTCATTGAAATTAAGCCTTATCCGGAGGAAAGGCTTAAAATCCTCAGGAAGGCTGCCCTGAATAAAAAAATGAGAGTACTGCAAAACCTTGATCGGCCCGGGCCGGAATACCTTACGGTACCCGCTGAATACCTCAGTGAGATAAAACAACAGTGGGAGGAATTGCAGTCATGA
The DNA here is from genome assembly GCA_000802095.1 of Peptococcaceae bacterium BICA1-7. Lineage (GTDB taxonomy): Bacteria > Bacillota > Desulfotomaculia > Desulfotomaculales > Desulfocucumaceae > BRHc4a. The sequence continues at coordinate 108,454 of JUEB01000011.1, forward strand.
GTATTTTTGGAGTAGGACTGGATCAACCCGGCCGCAGCGTGTTGCTGACCGGGAACGAAGCGGTGGCCAGGGGCGCCATCGAGGCCGGAGTAGCCTTTGCAGCATGTTATCCCGGCTCACCCACGGCCGAGGTGCTGCCCACTTTGGCTCAATTGGGGGAGAAATTCAACATATATACTGAATTCAGCACCAACGAAAAAGTGGCCATAGAGGCTGCTGCGGCAGCCTCTTTCGCGGGATTAAGGTCACTTACCATCTGTAAGGTTGACGGATTCAATGTTGCCCTGGATTTTGCCACAGCCATCAGCCTTTCCGGCAACAAAGGCGGCATGGTTATTATGGTTGGGGACGACCCCAACGCGCACTCCAGTATTAAGGAGGAGGATTGCCGGTTCCTGGCCAGGACGGCCAGCCTGCCGCTGCTGGAACCTGCGACGGTCATGGAGGCCAAGGAAATAACCAAATTCGCCTTTGAATTGTCAGAGAAAATAATGCTGCCGGTGGTAGTACGCTGCACCACCAGGATTTGCCATGCCAGCGGGGATGTTAAGCTGGGTGAACTGCCCACAGCAGAAAAAAAGGCGAGCCTGACAAGGGATCAAAAATTCGTCACCACCCCCCTTTTTAGTCAATTCATGAAAAGCAAGATCAAAAACGCCGCAGACATGGCCGAATGTTCTCCCTTCAACTATTATACCGGACCGGAGAATGCCGAAAAGATAGTGATAGCCTGCGGGCCAAGTTACAATTACGCTCTGGAGGCTGTTGAAATACTGGGCCTGAAGGATAGCGTGGGTGTCCTGAAAATATCTACCACCTGGCCTCTCCCGGAGAATTTAATTTTGAGGTACCTAAAGTCAGCCCGGGAAGTGGTTTTTGTCGAGGAGATTGACTCTTTTCTGGAGGACGGGGTGATGACCCTTGCTGCCAAATATTGGGATGAGGTCGGCAAGGTTAAATTTTATGGCAAGAATTCGGGACACGTGGCCAGTCCCAAGGGACCATTTGCAGGGGAGCTGGACCCGGACGTGGTGACCGGCTGCCTGGGAAAAATATTCAATGCACACTATGAATCTCCGGGCCTGCCTAATATCAAAGAGGCCAGGGATCTTCTAAACAATAACCTGCCTGGCAGGGAACTGGCACTTTGTGCTGGCTGTCCCCACCGGGCGTCCTACTGGGCCATAAAGACTGCGGTGGAGTTGGACGGCCGCAACGCCATAGTGCTGGGCGACATCGGCTGCTACAGCCTTGGGCTGGTACGCACAGGTTATAGCCTCCTTCAGAGTGTGCACTGCATGGGTGCAGGTATTGGCATAGCCAGTGGTCTGGGCAAGCTGGACCGTTTTCAGTTTAAACAGCCGGTAATTGCCGTGCTGGGGGATTCTACCTTCTACCATGCTGCCCCCCAGGCGCTAATCAACGCACGCTACAACCAGTCCAGTATGCTCTGTATCATATTGGACAACGAGACCACCGCTATGACCGGCCACCAACCACATCCCGGACGGGGCATAAGCGCTACAGGGCAACCCCTGGGCAAAGTAGAAATTGAGGCTATCCTGGCCGGTATGGGGATACCCGTAACGGTGCATGACCCATACGATGTGGAGGGAACTACCGAGGTTGTCTACAAGATATTACAGGAAACCGGCCCCCGGGCTTTGGTGCTCAGAAGGGCTTGTGCGCTGATGGCCGTAAAGGGCAGAAAGAAGAATCGTGTGTACGTGGATCAGGACAAGTGCATTGGTGATGACTGCGGCTGCGCCAGATTCTGCAGCCGGGTCTTCGCCTGCCCGGCCAACATCTGGGATGCGCAGCGGGGTAGAGCCAGCATTGACGAGGCGGTCTGCAACGGCTGCGGCGTATGCGCCAGCCTCTGCCCGCAGCAGGCTATCGTCGTAGAAAGGACGGTATGAGTAACATGTTTGTATTATTTAAGCCCCTTAATGTTATCGTAACCGGAGTGGGCGGCCAGGGCAATGTGCTGGCCTCCCAGGTTTTAGCTGCTGCGGCCATAGAGGCGGGTTACCGGGTGTCCGTGGGGGAAACCTTTGGGGCCTCCCAGAGAGGAGGGTCTGTGATGAGTCACGTTCGCATCAGCCGGGACAGGACCTGCGGTCCCCTAATCCCCAAAGGCGGAGCACACCTGATCGTAGGCTTCGAGCCCCTGGAAACACTGCGTATACTTATGGATTACGGCAATCCGGAAACTGTGGTGGTGATGAACGACCGTCCCAACTATCCCATCGGATGCCTTTTAGGTGAGGAAAAGTACCCGGAGCCGGATTTGATTATTAAGGCAATCAACAAGCTCGTTGTCAAAATCCACGTTCTGCCGGCCACCGATTTGGCCAGGGAGGCCGGCAATGCCATGGCCGCCAATATGGTGCTCACCGGCGCGCTGTCCGGGTGCAGCCTCCTGCCCTTTGACAGCCGCTTCTTCACCGGGGTTATAGATACTCTATTTAGCGGTGATGTGCGGGCTCTCAATATGAAGGCCTTTGAAAAGGGTAGGGAAACAGTGCAAGGTTAAAAAAAATAAGCCCGTATCCCTTGATACGGGCTTATTTTTTTTACAAAATCACTTCTGTTATCTTTTTACGCAACTCCCCATCCAGTTCCAGACCCACGTGGTTATCCGCCTTTTTCAAACTAAGGGGTTTCAAGCTCTGCAATCCTCTTATCATCCCGGTCATAGAATCTGCTGGAGATATAGGCAAAGATCAGCATGAGAACAACGGCTACCCAGCTTACAACTATAAGGGCACTGGTAAGCCCAAATTTGTCAGACACAGCGCCGGTGAAGGCGGGCGCCCAGAAACCGGTCAGCAGTTGGTTGCACAGAGGAATGAAAGCAAAGGCCATGGCTCTGAAAAAAGATGCCGACAGGTCCTGGGTAACACCATAGAGAGCCGGGAACACACCGCCCAGGAAAAAGCCCCCAAGGCACCAAAATACCACAACGGCATTAAAATTCTTTGATTGCATGGCAACCAGCAACGAAATGGTTGAAAATATGCCGAATAGAGTACCATTTAAGGCTGCGGACATCAGCCTGCCCTTTTTAGATTTCTTCAGGAACATATCACCCAGCCAGCCTCCAAAGATTGACCCGGGGAATGTCAATAACCCGATTATCCCGATGATATAGGCGGCCTCTTTAATATTCATACCAAATGTCCTGACATAGAACATGGGACCCCAGGTGCCAAAGGTTTGAAGGGCTATCATCGCAGAGGCGGATGCCAGGTATACGCAAAGAAGTGACGGTGAGGTCAATATGTACTTCAAGGTTGCAACTATACTGGGGGTAGTGGTTCTCTTGGCGTCCACATCTTCTTTTACGGTTTTGTAGTCAGGCATAAACCAGGCCAATATGGCTAAAAAGACACCCGGTACGGCTAAAACCCCAAAACAGGCTCTCCATCCATATTTATAAGCTATGGCGCCTGCCGCCATGATGCCAAGGGCGCTCCCCAACGGTATTGCCGTTTGGAAAATACCGTTCATGGTCCCCCTTATTCTTTTAGGATACCATGCGCTCATAAGGGCATAAGCAGCTGAGTTGTAGCCCGCCTCACCGGTACCGACACCGAGGCGCGCCACAAGGAGTGTTACATATCCTTTAGCCTGCCCGGTGAAGTAGGTAGCCAGGCTCCAAATAAACACCATGATGGAAACCATTTTTCTACGGCTCCACCTGTCCACCAAAGTGGCCACGGGAATGGCCAGCAGGGCAATGCTAAGTCCGATGATGCCGCTCACAAGTCCCACCTGGGCGTCCGATAAGCTAAATGTTTTCTTTAATACCGGCAGGACGGCGTTTACAGCGCTTCTGTCCGCAATATCCAGCATCATCATCAACCATACCACTGCAAACCACAGGTTGGCTTTCCACAGGGGAAGCTCTAATTTAGCTGGCCCATTACTAATTTTAAATTGTTCAGACATAAAACTGCCTCCATATTTGAAATTTTAACAGTAAGCATAAAAGTGCTAACTACTTTTCATGATACAGGGGCATCACGTACGATCAGAGTATTTACAGGTGTTCCATCGCTCCAGTTGCCCATAAAGGTCATGTCGGTGCCGCCATCCAGGCAGTAACTGCGGTCGGTACCGAAGAAGGCATAATTGGTCAGGGCGGTAGACAGCTTCCAGAAGCCGTAATAGTCAAGAGTATTGGGATTACTTGCACAGCCCGGGGAGCTATGGTTGGCCACCAGGTCGGGATCGCCGTAATAATCCGACCTGAACTCCACATGGTCTTTTCTGTTATTGGAGATCTGAGTGGTCATGTTAATCGCGTCTTTTGACCTTTGCTGTCCCGCCGTGGTATCTTCATTACCACAAAGACTGAGAAAATATGTATCTGAAGGGATATTTGTTTCATTGTAAGTCCATATATCATGGTTAGCTGTATCTGCCCCGTAAAATGTCGGCATAATGGCTTTTGGTTTGGGTATTCCGTTACCGGGATAATTTGCCGCCATGGCGACAGTCATGTTGCCGCCCAGAGAATGGCCCATTATGGCAAAGTTCATTAAGCCGTCAGACCCGATTTGCGGACGCACATGTTCAGAACCGTTCTGCAGGTGAGTGATGGCGTCTTTAAGTCCGGTAGTGCCGTAACCAAGCATAGCTGATTGTGGAGTGAGAATTGATCCCTGGTACACGGGGTAAATAACAACATTACCTTTCTTCACCAGGTGCTCTATCCAAAGTATATAATTATCAAAAGGGTTCGTCGCAGACCATCCGTGAAGGAAACAGATCACGGGGGCGTTTTCCGGTTTTGGCGTGGGTTCAAAAAGATAATATGCAGTTCCAGCGCTCCCGTTCTTTTCCCAAACGTAACCGGTATACGTGTAGTTGCTTCCACCCGGACCGGACGCCGGTTGTCCGGGCGGAGTAGCCGCAAATACTATAGTTGAATAAATCAAAGAAAGCAAAAAGACACAAGATACAATCAGGATGATTTTTTTGAAATTTCTCATTTTAAAACCACCACTTCCCTTTTATTCATGTAAAAACCCCATTTCACCTCCTTTGTTAGTCAATCCGAATCACAGGATAATACGACTTACCGACCCTGCTTCCTCATTGGACGGCGATTTTTTCATATTATCCATGATTGTTAATGTTTAATAATAACTATTGTCTCAGGAAATATCGGGCTAAGTAGTAAAATTATAATCAATTTTAATTTCCTTAGCCTTTTCTGAACAGTGACCAACCACTTTATTGACGTTTTCCATCCAGTTGGTAACCGTGATGGTGGAAGATTCCTGGTCCTTTACCATTCCAATAAAATTTTCCACTTTCGATGAGATGACAGAAACATTTTTCTTGATTAATGCCAACTCCTGTTTTACCTGCTTCAGCGATTCGGCTGAATCCCCGGCAAGACTGGTTATTTCGTTGGCTACCACCTTGAATGTAAAGCCGTGGCTCCCCGCCCGGGCTGCTTCAATAAGTGCATTAAAGCCTATAAGCTTTGTATTGCCGGCTAGTTTGCCAACAAATTCGGCTATTTCTTCGGTTTCTCCGACCTTCATCATAATATCATTGATCAGTTCCATCGACTTGCCGGAGTGTTCTGTTAAAGTCTCTGCGGTTGCCGTCAGCTCTTCCACCGCTGCCATGGTTCTCTGAGCAGTGCTGCTTAATACATCCACTGTATGCAGTAAGACGCTTGGCAGGGTATATATCATCAAACCAAAGGCACCCACTATTACACCTTTGTCTTCAATTGGTATCGCTGCATTAAACACTTCCACCAGGTTATATCTTATAGCAGACTTTGGCACACCAGTTTTCATTGCCTGAGTCGCAATACTCTTTTCCGTCAGTCTGTGACCCAGTGAAAAATCTTTATCAGTGGCGCTAGCTATGCCTTTTATAAAAATAACCTTTTCTGTGTCTGTGCGGTAAAAAAAGACCACCTCGTAGCCGGTCAGAATAAGCAGCAGTTCGCATATATCACAAAGAAAATCAGCCTGTTCCGAAGTGAGTCTAATATTCATATAATCTCTCCAACATTATTTAATTAAGAATACCTTTTCGCAATTTTTCTCACATTTACCGGAAGTTCGCTAAACCTGTCAAAATACCTGATTATTGTTTCACCGCTGACTCTCAATTCATCCGATATTTTTTGCACATCCTCTGTCGCCGCCGTCTGCTCCTGGATCATAGCATTCAATTCAGTAAAATATTCAAGTATTTTAGATACAATACTCTTTACGGAATCAATAGAATTTTTAATCTCTGCCAATGAATCCCCCGAGTTCCTGGCCAACTTCATCACCTCGTTAGCCACCACGCCGAAGGTACTGCCGTGGTTTCCCGCTTTGGATGCTTGTATCATTGCGTTGAAGCCTATCAGCTCGGTGTCGCTGCTTAGCTTTAATATTATTCTTACTATCTCTTCCATCTTGACAAAATTCTTTAATACTTCCCTAAGATATATCAACATTTCGTCCGACTGTTCCGATAATACCGATGCGCTGGCTGTAAGTTCCCATACTGATGATGCCATACTCCTTACGATTGCTTCCAGGTCTTGAATAATTTCAATGATTTCTGCAAGCAAATGCCTGTGTTTGATAAAGCCAACAGTACCGATTACACCGCCGGCGGCGACAATCGGAAAAGCGATATCTATAACTGTCAGACGGTCTTGTGTATGCGTGGTCACGCAAATCTTTCTTTCCTCAATCGCCCGCACAGCTGAACACGAGGGTTGAAGAGGGGCGTCCTTCCGGACTACCTCGTCCTCTTCAGCTTTATTGCTCTCACAAAACGTGTACACTTTAGTATTAGTGTTGTAGAATATAATCTTTTCATATCCGGAAGGAAGCATTAGCATTTTACGCAAAACAAGCAGTATTTCCGCCTGTTCCTGATTAAGGTGCTCCACTTAATCCCTCCAATTGCTCTAATAATGATTTTGGTATAGATCAGGAATCCCTTCAAAAGGACAATCAAGGCCACCGTTAGTTTTGATGAATAAGTGTAGTTTTTCGATTTTTTTGAAATTTCTCAGCCCAAACACTGTGTTATTGGGCGGGCCATTATGCAATTTCCTGTACCTATTATTTAGTTGTTATTTAATATTAACTATAATTATATTAGAACTTTTTCCCTCTGTCAATAATACAGAATAATTTTGCCAGTAACAAAAGTATTATTTCCTTAATGAAACAGTAACTTCATCATTTATATTTTCTTCTATGCTTAATTTTGGGGAGAACACTTGTTGTATTGCCAGTGATGCTGCAGCAATAATAAGCGACTCACCTATATTATGATCCCTTTTTATTACTGCAGGGCTACTGTCAGGATAAATTACATGTTCTTTGTAAACTCTGTTTATTATCTTAAATTCACTTTCAGAAAAATTACCTTCAAGTGCTAAAATCACTAAACTGGGATCAAAAAGATTTACGATACCAGCGATTGCCTTACCAAGATGTTCCCCGCGGCGCACCAACATCTGCAGACACTCACTGTCTCCCGCATCTGCAGCTTTGACAATTAGATCAATGGTAATTTGTTCGGAGGATTCAATATAGTTTTTTAATAAGCTGTTTTCCCCACTAATAAATAAATTCTTTGCCTCTTTTACTAAAGCCAGACTTGATGTAAATATTTCCAGGCATCCATTATGCCCGCAAGAACAAACAGGTCCATTAATGTCAATGATATTATGGCCTATCTGCCCTACCAGATTTCTCTTACCATTTAATATTTTTCCATCAATAACAATAGCGCTGCCTACTATACTTCCAACATAAACAAAGGCGAACTTATCAACATCCTTTCCTTTTCCGAACCATGCTTCGGCAAGAGCCATTGCTTGAACAATATTGTCAATAAAAACCGGTAAACCCAGATTTTGTTCCAAGAAAGTTTTAATGGGATAATTTCTTAAGGATTTTAAATTGTGCCATACAATTATGCCATTCTCAGAATGTACAATTCCTCCTATACTTACTCCAATAGCAAGTACGTCCCTCGATATATTTATATTTTGTTTACTTTCTATATTTTTCATTGATTTTTTAATATTAGTTATGAGTGATTCGAATTCCCAGTTCTCTTCAATTTGATGGAATTCGTTATCTATTATTTTAGCTTGCAAATTTACTAAACTAATCATTAATATCTTAACACCTATATTAATCGAAATAATATAAGGGGCACCACTATTAATGCTTAGCAAAATAGGATTCGGACCTCCTGAACGCTTTTGCGAAGTATCAACACCAATTTCCCGAACTATGCCACAACTAATTAATTCACCCACAAACCTACTCACTACGCCAGGTGTAAGTCCTGTTTGCAAAGCTACATCTTTCCGGCTTACAGGTTGCTTTTCAAAGATTTTATTTAAAATAATGCTACGGTTTAACCGCTTCAGGCTGTTATGGTTCATACCTTTGCTCATAATATATCACCAAGTTTTTTTTAATAGTAACTCCAATTAATATTAAATAATATATTCATTAATGTCAAGATCATTGACAGACTATGCCATAGTTACATATATACCCCATTTTCCAAAACCCCACCACACACCCAGTGATTTTCCAAAACCAAGGACTATACTTTCCCGTAAATTCGGAATTAAAAAGAAAATAGCACCAAAGTTATCCTCTGATGCTACTCTCCTTTTCTAGTTTGGTGGGCGATGACGGGCTTGAACCGCCGACATCCTGCTTGTAAGGCAGGCGCTCTCCCAGCTGAGCTAATCGCCCTCGTGTGTATGGTGACCCCTACGGGATTCGAACCCGTGTTACCGCCGTGAAAGGGCGGTGTCTTAGACCGCTTGACCAAGGGGCCGTGCTCGATGTTCGATGTTCGATGTTCGATGTTCGATACTTGTTGGAATTGGCTTAAGTCAATTCCTCCTATTCGAACCTCGAATCTCGAATCTCGAACCTCGAAATTGGTGGGCCCACTAGGATTCGAACCTAGAACCAGCCGGTTATGAGCCGGATGCTCCACCGTTGAGCTATGGGCCCGTTTGGCTCCTCGAGTAGGATTCGAACCTACAACCTACCGGTTAACAGCCGGTTGCTCTACCGTTGAGCTATCGAGGACCGCAACGCAATATTTATTATACATAAAAGAACTGCCCCGGTCAACCCTAATTGTCTAGCAATTAGTCCCGGGGCAGTCTTTTTAATCCAGGTAGTCCTTCAGCTTCTTGCTGCGGCTTGGATGCCTCAGCTTGCGAAGGGTTTTGGCCTCAATCTGCCTGATTCGCTCCCTGGTAACCCCGAATTTCTGCCCCACTTCTTCCAGGGTCCGCGCCCTGCCGTCATCCAGCCCGAACCTCAGTCTCAAGACCTTCTGCTCGCGGTCGGTTAGAGTTTTTAAAACCTCGTCCAGCTGCTCCCTCAGCAGGGTGAAGGATGCTTCTTCGGCTGGCGCCCTGGCGTCGTGGTCCTCGATAAAGTCTCCCAGATGGGAGTCCTCCTCCTCGCCTATGGGAGTTTCGAGGGATACCGGCTCCTGGGCTATTTTCATTATTTCCCTTACTTTTTCCTCGGTGATATTCATTTCCTTGGCTATTTCATCGGGGCTCGGCTCCCTCCCATATTCCTGGAGCAGCTGCCGGGACACCCTAATCAGCTTATTGATGGTCTCCACCATGTGCACCGGAATGCGGATGGTCCTTGCCTGGTCGGCTATGGCCCTGGTTATGGCCTGCCTTATCCACCAGGTGGCATAGGTGCTGAATTTAAAGCCCTTGCGGAAGTCAAATTTCTCAACAGCCTTTATAAGGCCAAGATTGCCCTCCTGTATGAGGTCCAAAAAGAGCATGCCTCTCCCCACGTAGCGCTTGGCAATGCTGACAACAAGCCGCAGGTTGGCCTCGGCCAGCTTCCGCTTGGCCTCCTCGTCACCTTGCTCCATGCGCTTGGCCAGCTTAATTTCCTCCTCAGAGGAAAGCAGGGGAACACGTCCAATTTCCTTAAGGTACATACGGACAGGATCGTCAATACCCACACCCTCGGGTATGGTGAGGTCAATATCTACCTCTTCCGGCTGAGCTTCCAGCGTAGTGCCGTCATCTATGGGCTCTATCTCGGCCACTTCAGGAACTACCTCGATACCCATCCCGCTGAGCTTTTCGTATATTTCATCTATCTGTTCCGGCGTCAGATCGGTGCCCTGCAATATGTCCATTATTTCGGTATAGGTCAGCACACCATTTTTCTTGCCTTTTTCTATCAGATCTTTGACGCCATCGGCCTTCAAATGCTCGCTCATCGCCTTCACCCTTTCCCGGGCCGTGAATATTTTGCCAGGATTATACTTCCTGAAGCTGTTTTAGAATCATATTAACTTGATCAATATCATTATTCTTTTCTGCTGTGGCAAGCTCCTGCATAAGAATCATTCTTTTTCTTGCCTGCCGATTCTTTTTGATAACATTTATATAGTCGTTTACAACCCTGTCCGGGTCCTGGATGCCTTCGTTCTTTTCCATCAGCAGTCTGCTTAAAAAGCCAGCGGCCGGCTCCTCCAACTGGTCCAGCAACCGGGCAGGATTATATTCGCCACTGTCCATGTGCCCGGATACTACCCGGTATATCTCGCAGCATAACGGCTCCTGCAGAAAATCATCCCCCAGGACAGACCTTATATTGCTAAGCTTTTCCGGATTCTCCACCAGAATTTTTAGTATTCCCAATTCAGCCCTGGACAAAGCGTCTTTAGGTTTACCGCTTTTTAATATATTATGCGTATTTTTAGTAATTTTATCCGGTTTTGCCCAAATCTTTGGCATATGTTCTTTATATCGCCTGATTTCTCCCCATACTGCCTCCCAGCTCAGGCTCAATCTGGAAGCCACTGTTTTTACTCCATCTTCAAATTCTATAGAGCTCTTCATCTCGGCAAGGTTGGGGAGCACTTCCTCGATTATATCGGATACATCTTTTTTGCTGCTCAAAGCTACATCAAGTTTATATTCCAGAAGGGACCGGGCGCCTGCAACAGCTCTATGCCATCCATCCAGCCCTTTTTCTCTTAGAAACTCATCGGGGTCGGTCCCCTTCGGCATACTTATTACCTTTAGCCGGCACCCTATCTGCTGCAATATATCCAGTCCCCTGGAGGCGGCCTTAATCCCTGCAGAGTCGGCATCATAAGCAATGTATACATCCCGGGAATATCTAAGCAGAAGTTTTCCCTGATCGGCGGTCAGGCTGGTGCCCATGGAGGCCAGCGCGTTCCTGACATCAAACTGGTGAGCTGTAACTACATCCATGTACCCTTCCATTATGACCGCATACCCTGCCTCCTTTATGGCCTTCCGGGCCTGTTCCAGCCCGAACAGAATCCTGCTCTTGTTAAAAAATTGGGTTTCCGGGGTATTTAAGTATTTGGGCTGGTTTTCAGCCGGCCCAAATACCCTTCCTCCAAAGGCCACAACCCTTCCCTGGGGGTTAGTAACCGGAAAAACTATTCTTTTTCTGAACCTGTCAAAGCTCCTGCTGCTGTCTCCGGTCAGCAGGCCATAGTCTATAAGCTCCCCCGGGCTGTATCCCAGCCCCCTCATGTATACAGCCAGCGAATCCCATGAAGCCGGGGCATAGCCTATCTTGAAGGACTTTATGATCTCTTCCGACAGCCCCCGCCCCTTCAGGTATTCCCTGGCACCGGATGCCTCGGGGCTGTTAAGGAGGTAATCGTGGTAGAAATCTCTGGCCTGGGCATTGGCCTTCCAGGCCTTTTCCTCCCTGGCCGCCCTTTTATTATCGGCGCCACTTTCAACGTCCGGTATATAAATACCGGCCCGGTCTGCCAGCCTCCTTACCGATTCTACAAAGGTAAGGCTCTCTGCCAGCATTAGAAATTTAATAGCATTACCACCGGTCTGGCAGCCGAAGCAGTAAAAAATCTGCTTTTCGGGGCTGACCGAAAAAGAAGGATCTCTCTCCTGGTGAAAGGGGCAGTTCCCTGTATAGTTCTTTCCCCTTTTCTCAAGTCTTACATATTCACTCACCAGACCGACTATATCGGTTTGTATGCGGACATCCTCAATGATTTCAGGAGGTATTAATCCCAATAGTTTCACCCTGAATAGCATTTTTGTATTACAGTGTATCGATATGATTATTAAATTTTCTACAATTAATGGATTTTTCCTTCTACATTTAAGATTATGCAAAAATTATATTTATAAAGATATATAATCCGTATTGATAATGTTCTTTACATAGTCTCATTAAAAATATCAGTCTATAGTAAATGCCCTGGGTACAAAAAGACGTGTAAACTGGGTTATAGCATAACGATCGGTCATTCCGGCAATATAATCGCAGACAACCCTTTCCACACCACCGGCGGAATCAATCCTTCTTAAGTACTCATAGGGCAAAGCCTCCTGGTTTTCCACCATGTAACGGTATAGATATTTTATTACATGTCTGGCCTTTTCTTCCTCTCTCTTAGCCTCGGAACCTATATATACATTCTTGAACATGAACTCCCTAAGCATGTTGGTAGCCCTTTTGACATCATCGCTCATACTTATTTCCTGCCGGCCCCGGCTGGCGATAATCAGGTCGATAACCATATTATTTATTCTTTCCCGGTGTGAAAACCCCAGTATTTTTAGACATTCCCCCGGCAGGTGCTCCTCTTTCAGTATCCCCGCCCTAAGCGCGTCATCTATATCATGATTTATATACGCTATACGGTCAGATATCTTTACTATCTGGCCCTCCAGGGTGAAGGGAGCGGTCTTCCCGGTGTGGTTTAAAATGCCGTCCCTGACCTCGTGAGAAAGGTTAAGCCCCTGCCAGCCCTCAAGCTCATCCACCTGCCTGAGGCTTTGCTCATTGTGTCTGAAGCCCGGGGAAAACACTTCATTAAGGGCTTCCTCACCGGTGTGGCCGAAGGGAGTATGCCCCAGGTCGTGGCCCAGCGCAATGGCCTCGGTAAGGTCCTCGTTAAGCCTGAGCGCCCTGGACACCGTTCTGGAGATCTGGGCCACCTCCAGGGTATGGGTAAGCCTCGTCCTGAAATGGTCCCCCTCAGGAATTATAAACACCTGGGTTTTATACTTCAGCCGTCGAAAGCCCTTTGAATGGATTATCCTGTCCCTGTCTCTCTGAAATACCGTGCGGACGCTGCACGGCTCCTCAGGATAAAGCCTGCCCCTGGAGGAGTTACTAAAGCAGGCTTTTGGGGACAGTGTCATCCTTTCAATATTTTCATATTCCACTCTCAAGTTCATTATATCTCCCACCCGGCAAAAAATTATCCCCGGCAGGAATGGCACCGGGGGATGGTAATTACTCTTCCGGGAACTTCCTCCTGATTCCACTGGTTGCCCCAGCCACCTCGAATATCCTCCTGCCCAGTATGGCCGCCCTCTTCAATCCCTCGGCGTCTTCTGAGGAGGGTCTCTGGGCGCACCCTCCATTATGACCGCAGTCCGCCTCGTAATAACCGTCACCCACCACAGTCATCCCATGGCAGAGCATAATATCCTGCAAGGCCCGCACAGTTGATTCCTGTCCGCCGAAACGGGCCGCCCCCACCGTAAATGCCCCGCCCACGGTATTTAAAAGGTCTTTCCTTGTGCGGAGGAGCCTGGTTTTATCCCAAAAGGACTTCATCTGTCCTGAAACTGTGCAAAAGTACACCGGGCTGCCCATAAGAATGCCGTCCGCCCTGGAAAGAAGCTGGTACACCTCCTCCAGCTTTGTACCGGCATAGCAACGGCCACTGCAGGGATTTGAGCAGGCCATGCAGTAGGGCTGTTTGGCATCCCCGATCACCTCAGACACATTAACAAATATGCATTCTCCCCCCAAGGACTCGATGGCCTCACAGGCAGCCTCCAGTAAAGCAGCGGTATTCCCTTTTTTATTGGGACTTCCATTTAAAGCTACAAACAGCATAAGCAAAACCTCTTCCCCAATATATTCAAAGTATAATTATGCGTGAGATAATTAAATATACAGAAAAAAACTAAAAAAAGTCATTTGCTGTAATCATATCAGTCAACAAGCCTCACCCGGGCCACGGCCCGGTAAATCGAACCGCTTCTGGTAAGCGTGCTGGACATAAGGGCCAACTCACGCACTTCAAAACCCCCCAGGCCCGCAATACCTGCGGACTCGTCACGCACCATTCCGGCAAGCCTCTCCACATTCCTGGGAGACCTTATCCTGGACAGAGTCAGGTGAGGCGAAAATCTTCGTCCCTCCCGGGGAAAGCCCAGTTCCTCCATGGCATCCTCCACCGCCAGGGCCACTTTGCCCAGTGTGCCGACATCACCTCCCAGGCCCACCCAGAGCACTCTCGGGCTGTGGGCTCCCGGAAAAAATCCCATCCCCTGAGGCTCAAGCATGAAGCTCCCCAGATCCTTTAGCCGGCTGGAAACACTTTCAGTAATTTCGGATACCCTGCCGGGGTCGGTGTCTCCCAGAAATTTAACGGTTACATGCAGATTTTCCTCCTCAACCCACTTGGCATCGGCCCCGGCCTCACCAAGCCGGTCCTTTATATAACAAAGCTTTTTTCTGATATCCAAAGGAAGGTTAACTGCCCAGAAAAGCCTTATTTTCTGCATTTAGTCACCACCTGGCGCCTATAATTTTATATATCATGCCCATTGGTGCACCAATGTACTTGCATTACCATTATCTGCGTAATTCGCTCCTTTTTTCCGATTTCCTGTTATTTATAATATTTTCACACTTAAAAAATATCAAAATTTACTTGTGCTGCCACATAAAATGTTAAAACCCCTTTTCAGGGGTTTTAACATTTTATTTAACTGCCTATTAATCAATTATTTATTCTTTATCCGGGCCTGAGCAGCCGCCAGTCTGGCAACCGGAACTCTGAAGGGGGAGCAGCTTACATAGTTAAGGCCGATAAGGTGACAGAACTCTATGGACTCGGGCTCTCCTCCGTGCTCTCCACATATGCCTATGAGCAGGTCGGGCCTGACCTTCCTCCCCAGCTCTACGGCCATCCTCATAAGCTTGCCCACTCCTTTGCGGTCCAGCACCACGAAGGGATTTTCCTTTAATATCTTTTTGCCCAGGTATTCAGTCATAAACTTGCCCTCGGCATCATCCCTGGAGAAGCCAAGGGTGGTCTGGGTAAGGTCGTTGGTTCCGAAGGAGAAGAAGTCTGCCTCTTTGGCAATCTCATCGGCCAAAAGGGCTGCCCTGGGAACTTCTATCATGGTTCCCACGGTGTATTCAAATTCAATACCCTTTTCCTTCATCACATCACTGGCCACCCCAATAACCATTTCTTTGAGGTAAGTTAGTTCGTTGACATCTATAATAAGAGGTATTTCCACTTCCGGTATCACCGTGCACCCTTCCTTCACCAACATGGCGCTGGCTTCAAAGATAGCCCTGGCCTGCATGGCGTACACCTCGGGGAAGGAGATGCCCAAACGGCAGCCCCTGTGGCCCAGCATAGGATTGAATTCCGACAACGCCCTGACCTTGCGCAGCAGATCTTCTTTTTCGGCCAGCTCTGAGGCACTGCCGCCAGTGAGGCGCAGGCGGGTTATTTCTACGGCCAACTCCTCGGCGTTGGGCAGGAATTCATGCAGGGGAGGGTCTAAAAGCCTTATGGTTACCGGCAGCCCTTCCATGGCCAGGAGTATTCCATAAAAATCTCCCCTCTGCACGGGAAGAAGCTTATCAAGGGCTTCCTGGCGCTCCTCCACTGTGGAGGCCAGTATCATCTCCTGCACTATAGGCAGGCGGTCCTGAGCCATGAACATATGCTCGGTCCTGGTAAGGCCTATGCCTTCAGCGCCGAATTCCCTGGCCTTGGCCGAGTCCTCGGGGTTGTCGGCGTTGGCCCTGACCCCCAGGGTGCGCACATCATCGGCCCATTGCAGAAGGGTCCTGAATTCGTCGGAAAGCTCCGGGTCGATCATGGGCACTTCACCTCTGATAACCTGGCCGGTGGCGCCGTCTATGGAAATCTGGTCACCTTCTTTAAATACAAGATTCCCCACCGCAAAATTTTGGGCCTCATAATTAATGCGCAGGGACTCACAGCCGCACACGCAGGGCTTGCCCATACCCCTGGCCACCACCGCGGCGTGGCTGGTCATGCCGCCGCGGGAGGTCAGTATCCCCTGAGCAGCCACAATTCCATGGATATCATCCGGAGTGGTCTCAGTCCGTACCAAAATTACCTTTTCTCCATCCCTGGCCACCTTTTCGGCCTCGTCGGAATCAAAGATAACCTTGCCGGAAGCTGCCCCCGGTGAAGCCGGCAGGCCCACGGCTATTACGTCGAGCCTGGCGCTGGAATCTATTCTCCTGTGCAGCAGCTGGTCCAACTGGGAGGCCTCCACCCTGACCAGGGCCTCTTCTTTGGTAATAAGCCCCTGGTTGACCATGTCTACCGCTATCTTGATGGCAGCGGCGGCAGTACGCTTACCGTTCCTGGTCTGAAGCATGTAAAGCTTGTTCCGCTCGATGGTAAACTCTATATCCTGCATGTTCCTGTAGTGTTTTTCCAGAAGCTCACAGGTTTCCACAAACTGCCTGTATACCTCGGGCATATCCTTTTCCAGGGTGGCAATGGGCTGGGGTGTTCTTATCCCGGCCACCACATCCTCGCCCTGGGCGTTGATCAGATACTCGCCGTATAGCTGGTCAGATCCCGTTGACGGGCTTCTGGTGAAGGCCACGCCGGTTCCGCAGTCATTGCCCATATTACCGAAGACCATGGTCTGCACGTTTACAGCAGTGCCCAGTTCATCTGAAATTTTGTTTATTCTCCTGTAAATAATAGCCCGGTCATTATTCCACGAGTTAAAGACGGCATATATGGCCATGAACATCTGCTCAACGGGATCCTGGGGAAATTTGGTATGTGTTTCACGCTCGATCAGCTTTTTATACTCTTCTATGACCTCGGCCCAGTCGGAGGCCTCTAGCTGGTTATCAAAGGAAACTCCCTTTTTATCCTTCTGCGCATCCAGTATACGCTCAAATTTATGGTGATCTATGCCCATCACCACATCCCCGAACATATTTAGAAGACGCCTGTAACAGTCGTAGGCAAATCTGGGATTACCGGTTATCCTGGCCAGTCCCTCCACTGTATTGTCGTTAAGCCCCAGGTTGAGCACCGTATCCATCATGCCCGGCATGGAGATGGGCGCTCCGGATCTTATGCTTACCAGAAGCGGCTTCTCAAGGTCACCGAATTTTTTGCCGGTCTTTTCCTCGATGACGGCCAGGGCATCCTGGACCTGATCCTTCAAACCCGGGGGAAACTTCCTGTCTTCTATGTAAAACTCCTTACAGGTTTCGGTGGTGATGCAAAAGCCCGGCGGGACGGGAATGCCCAGGTTGGTCATCTCGGCCAGGTTGGCGCCCTTCCCTCCTAAGAGGTCCTTCATGTCGGCCTTCCCCTCTTCGAACAGGTAGACATACTTCTTATTTGCCATATCTTTCACCCCTGTAATAGATTTCCAGGACCCTGCTTGCGGTTTCCTCAACAGCCTTACTGGTAACGTCAATCACTGAGCAGCCGGCCTTTTTCATTATCTCCTCAGCGTAGTCCAACTCTCTTAAAATCCTCTCCATGCTGGCATAATCGGCATGGGAGGTGAGACCCAGAGTCTTTAAACGCTCTCTTCTTATTTCGTTAAGCTGCTGAGGGCGTATGGTCAGCCCTATAAGCTTGTGCGGCGGGAGTTTAAATATTTCCTCCGGGGGCGCCACCTCTGGCACCAGGGGAACATTGGCCACCTTAATTCTTTTATGGGCCAGGTACATGCAAAGGGGCGTTTTGGAGGTTCTGCTGACCCCCACTATTACAAGGTCAGCCCTGATTATGCCCCTGGGGTCCTTGCCGTCATCATATTTAACCGCGAACTCAATTGCCTCCACCTTCCGGAAATACTCTTCATCCATCTTCCTGACGAGGCCCGGCTCCAGTTTGGGAGTAGTGCCGGTAACCTGGGTAAGAGCATCCAGCATAGGTGTCATTATATCCACCGTAATTATGTTGTACTTGGCCGCCTCTTTCTCCAGGGCCTCTTTCAGCTCCGGCAGAACAAGGGTATAGGCTATAACACTGTTGAAAACACTGGCCTCTTCCACAATCTCAGGTATTTCATCTATGTCATTGACATAGGGAACCCTTCTTACATCCACCGAGGCCCCGTTGAATTGGCTGGACGCGGCCTTGGCCACCAGCTCAGCGGTTTCGCCTATGGAATCAGATATTATGTACACCACCAGATTGGATTTATCCCCGATGTTTATGAGAAACCCTCCCTTTTCATGTCAGACGTCCTGTCATAGCAGTCAGTAATCCGGCCTGCCGTCTGCATCCTACTACTGACGAGCTGACTGACCGTCTTCTCCTAATTCCACAAAAACCCTGGCTATGCTGGTTTTGCTGAGACGACCCACCACTTCCAGGCCTGTCCTGCCGTCGGCCTCTTCCTTCTGCCTGACCACCGGAAGGGCGTCAATCTCATGATTAAGTATCTTTTTAGCTGCCGACCAGACCGACTCGTCCTGATCTGTATATATTATATTGGGCATCCTGGTCATAATTACCCCCACCGGCAGCTTGTGGATATCATGACCGCCCAGGGTTATTTTAAGAAGGTCCTTCCGGGATATGACCCCTTCCAGAAGCCCGCCCTCCCTGACCACGAAAAGGGTGCCCACATCCGATATAAACATTGTTACCACGGCATCGTACACAGAGCAATTTTCTCCCACCACCACCGGCACCGACTTTATATCCCCCACCTTGACCCTGTGGAGCTTTTCAGCTACCAGCTTATCTGGGGTTTTGCCGTTGTAGAAGTAACCCACCCTGGGGCGCGCCCCCAGGACCCCCGACATGGTCAGTATAGCCATATCAGGCCTCAGGGTGGCCCTGGTCAGAGAAAGCTTTTCAGCAATCTGCTCTCCTGTAATGGGACCTTGCTTTTTGACAATTTCTAATATAGTCTCCTGCCGCTTGGTAAATTCCAAGTTCAATCGCCCCTTAATAGAGCATTTA
Source organism: Peptococcaceae bacterium BICA1-7 (assembly GCA_000802095.1). Lineage (GTDB taxonomy): Bacteria > Bacillota > Desulfotomaculia > Desulfotomaculales > Desulfocucumaceae > BRHc4a. The sequence goes on from JUEB01000011.1 coordinate 127,507, forward strand.
TGTCATACTAATTATATGCAGAAGCATTAATAATATATATTATATTTACTTTCGGTCTATTATTCAAGATAATTATTCTGGCTACCCCGCCACCACTATCCTGCTCAGGTCTGCCAGGGGCTGGGCCAGCACCGCCACACTTTTAAGAAGGGCCAGGCGGTTGTCGCGGACCTTTTCATCCTCCACCATGACCATGACAGCGTCAAAAAAGCTGTCCACCGGCCCCCTCAAAAGGGCCACCTGCCGCAGCACTCCTTCATAATCCCTCACAGCCAGGAATTCCGCCACTTTTTCCCGCACCCCGGCCAGGGCGTCGTACAGATCCTTTTCAGCCTGGTGCTGGAAAAGCTGTGGGGAAACATCTGTCCGGTCATATTTTTTGGAAAGATTATTGGCCCTGCCATATGAGGTAATCACTTCATCAAAGGCGGCCTCCTGCCTGAAATGGGCCAGCGCCTCCACCCTTTTTAAAACCCCCAGTATGTCATTAACACCACTGGTAAGCACAGAGTCGATAATATCGTAAGAAAAGCCCCGGTCGGTCAAAAGCCCTCTGACCCTCTGCCTGAAAAACTCCTCCAGGTCGCCCGCCACAGAGTCCAGACCAACCTTTAAAGACATGTTTTTATAGCCCTGGTAGGCCCTGGCCACAATTTCTCTCAGGGAGAGAACCAGCCCCCCGTCCAGTATTATGTTGCAAACACCCATTGCCTGGCGGCGAAGGGCATAGGGGTCCTGAGAGCCGGTGGGCTGGATGCCCACAGCGAAACAGCCTGCCAGGGTATCCAACTTCTCAGCCAGGCTGAGCACCCTTCCCGGCATGGAGGCAGGCAGCAGATCCCCGGCAAATCTGGGCAGGTAGTGCTCGAATATACCCTGGGCCACTTCCCTGTCCTCTCCGGATTTAAGAGCGTACTCCCTTCCCATTACTCCCTGAAGCTCGGGAAATTCATAAACCATATTGGTGACCAGATCGGCTTTGGCCAGCATGGCCGCCCTCTTGACCACCCCTTGATCCTTATCGTCTATATTAAGCATTTCCCCTATATAGGAGGCCAGGGAGGCAATCCTCTCCACCTTGTCATAAACAGATCCCAGGCTTTCCTGCCAGACAATCTTTTTGAGGGCAGGAACCTTGTCGGCCAGAGGTGTTTTAAGGTCTTCGTCCCAGAAAAATGCGGCATCGGCCAGCCTGGCCCGCAGCACCTTTTCATTGCCTGCCCGCACTGTGTCTATATGTTTTTCAGTACCGTTGCGGACCCCTATAAACCTGGGCATAAGTGAGCCGTCCGGCGCAAGCACAGGAAAATATCTCTGGTGCTCCTTCATGGCGGTGATCAGCACCTCTTTGGGCACCCTGAGATAAGAGGGGTCAAAGCTTCCGGCAAAGGCTGTAGGATATTCCACCAGATTGGTGACCTCGTCCAGCAGCTCCTCATCCATTTCCACCCGGCCCTTTTCCGCCCCGGCCACCGCCAGTACCTGGCCCATTATGGCTTCCCTTCTATTATCGGGGTCAACCATCACAAAAGCTTCTTCCAGCCGGTCAAAATACTCCCGGGGGCTACCTATGGCCAGCGGTCCGCTGCTTAAAAACCTGTGGCCGTATGTAGTTCTGCCTGAGTCCAGTCCGGCCAGGCTAAAACTCACCGTGTCACCTCCGTAGAGCGCCAGGAGCCACCTGATGGGCCTGGCAAACCTGAACTCCAGGTCGCCCCAGCGCATAGGCTTGGGAAAGTGTAGCCCGGTTACCAGCGCCGGACAGATTTCCCCCAGCACCTCACCGGTGGGCCTGCCCTGTTCACTTTTACTGGCAAAAACATACTCCACCGGCCCCACTGTTTTGACCACCAGGCTTTTTATGTCAACCCCCTGGCTCTTGGCGAATCCCAGGGCAGCAGGTGTTGGCGCCCCGGCCTGATTATAGGCCACCTTAAGAGCAGGCCCCTTTACCTCTTTTACCAGGGACTGCTGACTGTCCCCCAGGCTCTCCACATATACCGCCATCCTTCTGGGGGTGCCCACTGATCTTATGCTTTTAAAATCAATCCTTTTTTCCTTTAAAATGCCCTCAGTTAATTCTTTCAGCTGTTCCAGGGCCGGCCCCACAAAGCGGGCGGGCATTTCCTCAGTGCCTATTTCCAGTATAAAATCTTTCATTATACTAAAGCCCCCTTTAATTTTAGCAGGGGATAGCCCAGCTTCTCACGCTGCTTTACATATTCCTCTGCGCAGGACCGGGCCAGGTTGCGGACCCGGTGTATAAATCCGGTTCGCTCGGTGACGCTGATGGCTCCCCTGGCGTCCAGAAGATTAAATGTATGTGAGCACTTCAGCACGTAGTCATAGGCCGGAAGAACCAGCCCCTTCGCATTGACCCTGAGGGCCTCCTGCTCAAACATATCGAACATTTTAAAAAGCATGCCTGCATCGGCCTCTTCAAAGTTATAGTGGGAGTGCTCCACCTCACCCTGATGGTGAACGTCTCCGTAGCTTACCCGGTCTACCCACCGGATATCGTAGACGCTGTCAACCTCCTGAATGAACATGGCCAGCCTCTCCAGACCGTAGGTTATTTCAGCCGAGACAGGGTGGCAGTCTATCCCGCCGCACTGCTGAAAATAAGTAAACTGGGTAACCTCCATGCCGTCCAGCCAGACCTCCCACCCAAGGCCCCAGGCCCCCAGGGTGGGAGACTCCCAGTTATCCTCCACAAAGCGTATGTCGTGTTTGTCCGGGTCTATCCCGATAGCCCTAAGGCTGTCCAGATAAACCTCCAGCACATCGTCCGGGGAGGGCTTCAAGATAACCTGGTACTGGTAATAGTGCTGCAGCCGGTTGGGGTTCTCACCGTACCTCCCGTCGGTGGGCCTGCGGGAGGGCTCCACGTAGGCCACCCGCCAGGGCTCGGGGCCCAGCGCCCGTAAAAAGGTGGCCGGGTTCATGGTTCCCGCTCCTTTTTCCACATCATAGGGCTGCTGAATGATGCATTTCTGCTCTGACCAGAAACTGTTCAGGGCAATAATCAATTCCTGAAAATTCAAATCCAGTCCTCCTCAATAAAGGTTTTTATACTTATGTCTAAACACCGGCAAAAACAAAAACCCCCCGTCCCGGTCATAGCCAGGGACGGGAGGTATATCCCGCGGTTCCACCCTGATTGGCCTCCCCTCCGGGGATAGCCCACTCAAAAGGAACGGTTCAGGAACTCCCTTCACACAGCCCGCTTTACCGGCTCGCACCACCTCCGGCTCTCTGTGAAAACCAACCGCGCTACTCTTTTCCATCATCACCAAAATATTCTATTGGAAGCAGATCTTTTTACACTCCCACTATTAAAAACTTCTAATAAAAAAACACTGTTCACACAAAAATTTCTTTTTCTAATTTATCATTACCAAATGCGCTAGTCAAGGCATTTGATAAACGGCAGACAGATCTTCCGGCAACAGTCTAGCGTACTCCCCTGCCCGTTCCGGGAGCCCCCCTGCGGGACCTTCTCCTTTTCATGCCCCGGTCCCAGAAACCCTCTTTCTTTATACTGTTGAACCATGATTTTACATGGCCTGCCGAGTCCTTTACCTCTTCCCTGGCATTGTGCAAGACTTCCTCTGCAGTATCTGCTACCGCGCCCATTTCTCCGGGGAGGGGTCCGCCAGCGGCTTCGCGGCCCCTCCCTAAGTAGGGTCCGGCCTTGATTCCTCTTCTCCGGCCCCGCCCTCTCTCCTGTCTAATTCCAGGGTGTATTTGTTGGCCATGGCCGCCACGCTGCCCAGGGCGCCCAGCACAGCCAGCTGGCTGCTGGCCAGTGCCCCCAGTATCCCCAGTGCGCCCACCGAGGCGGGCAGCTCCATAACGGTCCGGTCACCCTGCTTTACCTTTATTTTTGTTTCCCGGCCCTTTTCAAATATCCCTTTTACCTGCCCAAAAAGCTCCTGGCCCCTGTCCTGCATTTTCTCAGAAAAATTATTTCCCCTCTCCTCGATGTTAATCAGAGCCTGAACCACGTCACCGCCGGCTGCCTCCAGGGCCTCTCTGGCCTCCCTGTAGCCCACCCCGGCCCGGGACCGGATAAGATCTATTTTTTCCAACTCATCCATGAAGGGTTACCTCCTTTAGCTGTCCGGGTATTTTCATTTGACTATATTTAACCCTGGACAGGAAAAAATTATTCATTAATCAGGAGCTAAATCCCTTCTCCACCAGTTCTAAAAACCTGGCCGACTTAATACACTTTTCAAGCTGGTATTCAACAAATTTTTTCATTACAGCGGCTATCTCACTGCCGGTCCGGGGATCAGGCCTGATCTGGTGAATCCTACCCATATCCCAGCGCAGAAGGGCCTTTAGAGTTTCCAGGGAACCTCTCTTTATTTCAATTCCCCTGCCGGATTCGGGGCTGCACTCCGCGCAGACTACACCCCCCTGCCCGGGAACAAACCAAAGCCTTTCCCCCCCGGGCGCCCCGCATACTGTACAGCATTCAAGCCCCGGCCGGTACCCCACCAGGGACATAAGCTTTATGTCGAAGGCCCTGGCCGCAATAGGGTCGCAGCCCCGGCCCAGCATGTTGAAGGTGGCTAAAAGCAGCTCAAACACACCTGTATTGGGATCTTCCTCCACTGTAAAGGCGTCCGCCATTTCAGCTACGTAGCTGGCCCTGGCCAGCCCGTCAAGGGTCTGTCTCAGGGCGGGGAATATTTCCACTCCCTCTCCCTGGCTTACCGAGTCAATATCCCTTCCCCTGCGCAGCAACAGCCTGGAATAGCTAAAAGGCTGAACAGCCCCCCTCTTCCTGCTGGCGGGCTTTTCAACCCCGTGGGCCATCGCCCTTATTTTCCCCACCTGCCTGGTGAAAAGGGTGAGAACCCTGTCAGCCTCTCTGGTCCTGGCTGATTTTAATATAACGGCATCCACCAGGTAATCCTTCATAGCCAACCTCCGAACAAATATGTACAGTAGATTCTTCGGGCCGGGGAAAACCTCCTCTTTGAGAAGATAAAAAAAGGGGGGCTGCCGCCCCTCGGGACTACGGTCCCTCACCCTGCATTAGGGAGAGTCCCCCTTCTTAACCCCCTACCCCGATTCACTGTTACTTGGCGGTAGGAGACAGGCGATTCCTTATTTCATCTATTTCTTTGGTAAAGGTATCCACCGGCTTGCCCTGGGCAATGCCCCTGCTTATCTTCAACAGCCTGGAGTTGAGCTCCGGGTCGGTGCTGACAAGCACATTTTTAATCATGTTGTTGGATTTCTTTACTACACTGCCCACTTCAGACTTTACCGTGTTGGGATCGGCTCCCGGCTTAAGATCAACACCCACCATGGCTGTGTTGAAGGTAAGCACCACAGTGGCCTTGTTTACTCCATTGACCTTGGAGGCCTCCTGGGCCAGGCCGTCTGCCATCTTGGTCATTTCGTTGGGATTGGTGGGTAATGTTGAGGGGTTATTTGCCGTGGGGCCCGGAGTGGTGGGAGCCGGTATAGAACCATTGCCCGGCGCGCCGGGAGCTGGCTTCCTCTGGGCCTGGCACCCTGTAAATACCAGAGAGGCAAATAAACCTACTATTAAAAGCCATATTAAGCTGGACCTTTTCATGCATACACCCCCTTCCGTCTGCAGGCTGCAACACAAAAATAGTATTTTCCGGCAAAGGTGGTTGTATGTACAATAAGCTTTTCTTTTTTACCCTGAAGGGATAGAATATTACATACTGCTTATACTGCCATTACATCCGGTCGGAATACAGAATCCAGAATTCAGAATTCAAATCCCGGCCTGCTAAAGCAGACATGGGAGTATGCAAGTATCAAAACGTAGTGGAGAATGATATGATGCGAGTTGTTCTGGGCATAACCGGGGCCTCGGGGGCGGCCTACGGGCTGTCGGTCCTGGAGGCATTGAACAGGCTGGATATTGAAACCCACCTTATTATAAGCAGGTGGGCCAGAGAAACCATTGCCGCAGAAACCGATCACAACCCCGAGTCGGTAGTCTGCCTGGCCTCCAGATACTACTCCATTGAGGATATGACCGCCGGCCCGGCCAGCGGCTCCTTCAGGCACAGCGGCATGATTATAGCTCCCTGCAGCATGAAAACCCTGGCCGCCATCGCCTCGGGCTACACCGACAACCTCATTACCAGGGCTGCCGATGTCACTATAAAGGAAAGGCGCCCCCTGGTCCTGCTGGTCAGGGAAACGCCCTTAAGTCCCATACATCTTGAAAATATGCTGAAGCTTTCCCGGCTGGGTGTGGTCATCATGCCACCGGTGCCGGCCCTTTACAACCGGCCCAAAACTGTGCACGACATACTAAAACACACTACGGGCAGGATACTGGACTGCCTGGGCATTGAAAACCACCTCACCCCCCGCTGGGGAGAATAACCGGCCTTTGGCCGGTGCCGCCTTACAGGCGGCGGAATCCAGAAGTCAGAAGTCAGAATCCAGAATAAATTTTTTATAGCCATAAATAAAAGCACGATGAACAAAAATAAGCTAAGGGCTTGCCCTTAGCTTATTTTGTAGCTATAAACAATCTACATCAAAGGAATGCATTACTATTCTGACTTCTGGATTCTGAATTCTGGATTCCGACCGCAAAGTAATACCCTTTAGCCAGTTTAAATCCACTTTCTCAGTCTGAAAATAAAAAACATCCACAGCGACACTCCAAAAAGCCCTACCGTAATGGCCAGGGTGGAGGTGCTGGACTGCTGGGCCGGAAGGGGCACGTTCATGCCGAAAAAGCCTGTTAAAAAAGTAAGGGGCATGAAGATGGTGGATATCACTGTAAGAATCCTCATAGTTTCGTTGGTCCTGGCGCTGATGATGGAGTCATAAGTGGCCAGGGCGCCGTCCACCAGGTCCCGGAAGCTGTCAATGGAGTCTATAATGCGCTCTATATGGTCTACCAGGTCAAGGTAGTAGGGGATGTTGTCCTCACTTATCCGAAAGGCGTAATGGCCGTTCCCAGACATGAATATCCTTTTCTGGGGGGTTATGGCCCGCCTCATGGCCAGGGTGGTTCTTTTCAGGCTCAGGAACTCCTCGGTTATCTCCCTGGTGGGCTCGCTGTACAGGTCATCCTCCAGCTCTTCCACCCGCACGTTAATACGGTCGATGACCGGGAAATACATGTCGGTAATGCCGTCCAGTATATTGTAAAGAAAAAAGTCCGGACCCTTTCTCATTACTTCCAGCTTGTTATTGGACAGGCACTCCCTGGCTACTCTACCCAGTGTTGGCAGAGTACGCTTGTGCAGGGTTACCACATAGTTGCTGCCCAGATATACGTTCAGCTGCTCCAGGGCAATTTCCTCGTCACTTTCTTCTTCATATCTCAGGGCATGCAGGGTGAAGAAATAATAGTCCTCGTAATTGTCCACCTTGGCCCGGGGGCTGTAGTGAAGGCAGTCTTCCAGCGAAAGAGGGTGAAAATCAAATACCCGGGCCACCTGGTTGGCCTCTGACTCGGAAAAATTAAAAAGATCTACCCACAAAAGGCTGTCGGGATTCTCCAGCAGGTCTTTTTTCTTCAGATCAACATCATGGATAATACGGCCCACTGAAGCATCATAAAAATAAGTTTTGATCATCGTAGCTCACCTCCAGGGCTATACTTAACTTAATTTAAGTAAGCATACCCTGCGCCTGTGAGCGTAATGCCCCTTTGGTAAGGCGCAGGATGGCTTTATTCAGCTTTTTGCCACTTCGTCGATGGCAGTCGTCCATCCCGATCACCTCCCTGGTAATTCAAAGTCCTATCCATAAAAAAAACAAAAAGCCTGTCGCAACAAATCAGAAGGACGCCAGGCCTTTAATAAAAAGTCCGCCTTCTTCACTCGTACAAGCTTTGGCACTGAACAGCTAGGGAGTAATAAAAAACTCCCAGCCGCATTAAGTAAAACCTTAATCCGGTAGTACCTGTTAACCCGTTACCGTCTCTCGACGTTTCCGGGCAGCGGCATATGTCTGCGCAGAAGCCTCACCTAACGAAGATGCACTTATGCTCTTTTCCATGACTAGAATAGCACATCGATAACTCTGATGCAAGCCGTATATTTCAAGGCTATTCAGACAAATACCCAAAGTTTTTCAGGTAATTCTCCTTGTTTCTCCAATCGGTCTTAACCTTTACCCACAGCTCCAGGAAAATTTTCGATCCCAAAAGGCCCTCCATTTCCTCCCTGGCCCTTTTCCCCACCTCTTTGAGCATGCTGCCGTTCTTTCCAATAAGTATTCCTTTCTGGGACTCCCTTTCGGTATATATAACAGCCCTGACGGCCACCACATCATTAAGTCTCTTCTCTACTTCCTCAACGTCCACCGTTACCGAGTGGGGAATTTCCTGGGAAGTCAGGTGAAGCACCTTTTCTCTTATTATTTCGGACATTATAAACCTTTCGGGCTTATCGGTGACCATCCCGTCCGGGTAATACTTTGGCCCCTCGGGCAGGTACCCTGTAACTGTATCCAGCAAAATGTCCAGGTTCTCGCCCCTGATTGCCGAAACCGGAATTATTTCAGAAAAGTCATAAAGGTGTCTGAAGCTCTCTATGCAAGGCAGCAGCTCATTCTTCTCCACCAGGTCGATCTTGTTCAGCACCAGTATAACAGGAGTTTTCAACCCGCCAAACTGCTCTATTATGTACCTGTCCCCGGTTCCCGGCTGGCCTGCCTCAGTCAGAAAGAGGATCACATCAACCTCTTTCAGAGAGTTTAGGGCCAAATCCACCATATGCTCACCCAGCCTGTGCCTGGGCTTGTGAATGCCCGGGGTGTCCAGAAAAACCAGCTGAACGCCGTCACTGTTCAGCACCGAGTGAATCTTGTGCCGGGTGGTCTGGGGCTTATCGGACATAATAGCCACCTTTTGCCCCACCAGGCGGTTCACCAGCGTGGACTTACCCACATTGGGCCTCCCCACTATAGCCACAAACCCTGATTTAAACTTTTCATCCTCAGCCAAATTAAAATTCAACCCCCAATCCCTAATCCCCAATCCCCAATCCCCAATCTAAAGTACCCCGGTAAAAGTTCCGACACTGTTTTAACCCTATATTCTCCCCTGTGGTTGCACATATATACCTTTATGGAGCCGCCGAACTCGGCCAGAACCTGACGGCAGGCCCCGCACGGGGAGCAGAAATCCCCATCGCCACAGGCCACCGCAATGGCGGTGAAATCCTTTTTGCCCTCACTGACCGCTTTGAAAACAGCCACCCTCTCGGCACAGCAGGTAAGGCCGTAAGAAGCGTTCTCAATGTTGCAGCCGGTATATATCTCTCCACCGGAGGTCAAAAGTGCTGCCCCCACCTTAAAGCCCGAATAGGGAGCATAAGCGCTGTCCCTGGCAGTAAGAGCTTTATTTACCAGTTTTTCAGCGGCATTATCATTCTCCACCCTGGCACACTCCTTTTACATACACTTATTTTATTATGTGGGGCAAAAACACCAGCGCCCCTATCACTACAGAAAAAAAAGCGGCCAGTAAAACTGCCCCGGCGGCAACATCCTTGGCTATTCCGGCCAGGGGGTGGTATTCCCTGGTAACCAGATCCACTGCCCTTTCAATGGCAGTATTTATAATTTCGGCCACCATAACCAGAGCCACGGCCAGAACAATAACGGCGGTCTCGGCATTGCTCAGCCCAAGCCAAACGGCCGCCGCAAGCACAGCCACAGCAGCCGCCAGATGTATCCTCATATTTCTCTGGGTGGCCGTCACCCAGACTATTCCCCTGAGGGCATAAACAAATGAGTACAGAAAGGAGTTTCTTTTGTGAAAGCTATTTCCTTTCATGAAGGTTCTATCCTTTCCCCAGACCCAGCGCCTCCAGCGCAGCCTCTTCTTTCTCCCGCATGGCTGCCCGGCCGTCCTCGTCAGCATGGTCATAGCCCAGAAGGTGCAGCACTCCATGGGCGGTAAGATAGGCCAGCTCGCGCCCAAGTCCATGCCCGTACTCCTCCCCCTGCCGCGCCGCCGTAGGCAGGGATATAACCACGTCCCCCAAAATGTCCTCTTCCCCGGCATCAGGCATGGGGTCACCCTCGTTTTGGGCAAAGGACAATACATCGGTGGAGCTGTCCATGCCGCGATACCTGCTGTTTAACTCCCTGATATAAGAGTCGCCGGTAATCAGAACACTGACCTCGGCCTTTTCACGGCAGCCCTCCGAGGTCATCACCGCCAGGGCCACCCTCTCCACCAGGCCTTCAAGGTCCCCGTCAAATGGAACCTCCTCCTGCATATTGCTTATTATGACTTCCACGCTTGGTTTTTCTCCTTTCCATTTCCTTGGTAAGATCGGGATACTCTACCCGGGAATGGAATATTCCGCTCAATACCTTCATGAAAGAGTCAGTTATTTTATCCAGGTCTTTGAAGGTAAGGTCACACTCGTCAAGCTGGCCATCCATCAATTTATCCCTTAGAATTTTTCTGACCAGATTTTCTACCCGGCCGTGGGTCCTGTTTTGCATGGACCGCACCGCCGCCTCCACAGAATCGGCCAGCATAACAATGGCAGCCTCCTTGGTCTGGGGCTTGGGGCCCTCATACCGGAACTCGTCCTCGTTTATATTATCTCCCCCGGCCTCCCTGGCCTTATGGAAAAAATATGTCACCAGGCTAGACCCGTGATGCTGCTCAATAATATCCACAATGGCCTCGGGAAGCTTGTATTCCCGGGCCAACTCCAAGCCGTCCCTGATATGGGAGGTCAGTATAAGTGTGCTCAGGGTGGGGGCTATTTTATCATGGGGATTATCGCTGGACAGCTGATTTTCGATAAAAAAGTAGGGTCTTTTAATTTTCCCTATATCGTGGTAGTAGGCAGCCACCCTGACTAAGAGGCTCTCTCCCCCTACCTCCTCGGCGGCGGACTCGGCCAGATTGCCCACCAGTATGCTGTGGTGATAGGTGCCCGGAGCCTCAGTTTGCAGTTTTTTCAAAAGGGGGTTGCTGGGGTGGGACAGCTCCAGAAGCCTAACCGATGACGTTATGCCAAAGGCGTTCTCAAGGTAAGGCAAAGACCCGTTGGTAAGTATAGAAGACAGTATTCCATTGGTAACACCCAGTATAAGGGCCGATAAAAGCACCAGGCCCGGGGAAATGCTGCCCAGTATCCCCATAATGACTATGGCCACCAAGGTGGCGGCGCTGGTGTAGAACCCCGCCCTGGCCAGGTCTCCCCGCTGGCTTAACTTGCTTACGCTGTATACCCCGGTGAAGCCCCCCACCAGACCCACTATGCCGAAGTTCACCCCTCCGGCCATCAGTGCCAGCAAAAAGCTTATTATGCTTACCACCAGCACGGCAAGCCGGGAGTCTATCAGTATGGCAATGAGCATACCAGCCGCACCGGTGGGTACCATATAGCCCATCAGCGCACCGAGCTGTGGCGACTTGGTCAGCTCTATGGCCAGTATGCCTTTGGCCACAGCCATGATCACCACCACTATTATGCCCAGCAGATAAAGCACTCCGGCATCCCGGTATATTTCCCGGCACTGCTGATACAGGTAAAAAAGGACAACCACCATTAATAGCGCCACCAGCAGGGCGTTGCCCATGGTGGTCCTCCACTGTATACCTCCCCTGGACAGCCCCAGGGCCTCTAGCTTCTGAATCTGGTCGGAGGTAACCACATCTCCCACACCGATAATCTTTTCCTTATACTGTATGGTTACCAGCACCGGGTGAACCGAGTCCCTGGCCGCAGACTTTAAGAGCCTTGTTTTTTCCTCGTTATAAAGCATATTGGACCGCATGAAATATGTCACCAGCCCCTGTCCCAGGTCGGTATACGCCTTGGGCAGCTTCTGGTCCACAATTTTCTGGTTTATCTGGCCAACCACATCTTTAACACTCTCAGTGGTAACACCCGCCTCAGATCCCATGGCGGCGGAAACACCGGAGTTAATTGTCCCGGAAAGCTGTTCCAGCGCACCGGGGTTGGGGGCGGCCAGTTGCCGGGCAGTTCCCCCCGAAAGTACAAAGGGCACTGACTGAACAATCTTACCGGCCTTCTCCTCTTCATTAAGCCCGCTATTACGCTGTATATTATCCACCTGGCTGATTACGGCGGCTATGTCTTTTATTACAGCGGGCTCCACATCCACGTTGCGGTCATACTGAGGGGCTATGCTCTCTTCGGCCAGCATCTTATTCTCGCTGGTCTTTTCCCTATCCTCATAGACCACGGTCCTCGGGGCAAAAACATCTTCCCAGGAAACCTCTCCCTGGCGAAGATCCACCTTGTCCGGCACCAGATCCGCAGAGATCAGCAATGTAAGCAACAAAAAAAACAGCACCGCAGCACTGCCCCTGCGAAACTTCCTTTTTTTCAAAAGAAAACCGAATCCGCCAAATATTTTACTTTTTATGGAACTAAATGATTGCATATTTATACTCCCGGCTTATATTTCACGGCCCTTTTCATCATACGCCCTGACGATGTCCTGGACCAGAGGGTGGCGGACAATGTCCTCCCCCGTCAGATAGTGAAACACAATCCCGCTTATGTCAGCCAATACCTTCTGGGCATTGACAAGGCCTGAAACCTGCCCCCTGGGCAGGTCGATCTGGGTAATATCTCCCGTTATGACTGCCTTTGACCCGAAGCCCAGCCTGGTCAGAAACATTTTCATCTGCTCCACGGTGGTGTTTTGAGCCTCATCCAGTATTATAAAAGCATCGTCAAGGGTTCTGCCCCTCATGTAGGCCAGGGGGGCAATCTCAATAATCCCCCTTTCGAGGTACTTCTGGGTGTGGTCCAGCCCCAGCACATCGTAAAGGGCATCATACAGCGGCCTCAGATAAGGGTCCACCTTCTCCTGCAGGTCCCCGGGCAAAAAGCCCAGCTTCTCCCCGGCCTCCACCGCCGGCCTGGTCAGTACAATCCTGTTTACTTCCTTATTGCGCAGGGCCCGTATGGCCATAACCACCGCCAGGTAGCTCTTGCCGGTGCCTGCCGGCCCTATTGAAAAAACAATATCATTCTTTTTGATGGCTTCCAGGTACAGCTTCTGGCCAAGGGTCTTGGGCTTTATCTGCCTGCCCCGGGCGGAAACAACTGAAATATCTGTGGTGGCCAGGCCCGACAGGGCATCCTTAACCCCGGCCCGCACCGCTTTAAGAGCATAATTTATCTCCAGTAGGGTAAGCCTGTTGCCTGCCCGGTAAAAATTCTGCAGCTGATCAAAGACCTCTTCTGCAAGCTTTACCTGTTCAGGGCCTCCCAGAATGACAAGCTCCTCTCCGCGGGCTACCACCCTTACACCCAGTACCCTCTCTATAAGGGCCAAATGCTCGTCATTGCGTCCGAATATTTCGGCTGCCGTGTTTATGTCTTCCAGAATAACCCTAGCCTCGGTATTTTCCTGCAATAAAAGATTACCTCCCGGTTAAAAAAGTCATCAGCGGGGTCTACTGCTGCCTTTCTATGGGCCTTTCTATCCCTATGTCCTCCAGGGTCTCCACATAAGCCCGCATCCTTACAATGTTCTCGGGGTTCTTTAACGATACTTCCCCGGTTTTTTCCTCTATTATCTGGGCATCGTCCCCAATACCGGATCGGGCCGACTCCAGGGCGTTTTGGCGGGCCAGCTCCAGTGCTTCCGCCCGGCTTCTGCTAACCCTGAAACTTTCAGTTTCATTGTAGACTTCTGTTATAATTTCGACGGGTATTGAAAGATTCCTCCAGCCCGGTGCCTTTTTAACATTCCTTTGCACCTCGTAATCAGCAAAGGGAATGCTCCTGTCACCTTTTAAAATTATTTCCCTGCCGCTAATTTTAATGCAAACTCTGGAAATACTGTTTCCGGTCTTCCTGATTCCATCCTCCACCAGGAATACCTCACCGTAGCCTTCATACCAGACTCTGGCCCTAACTACACCAGCCGCATGGACATAGGCCGGAGGCAGCACAGGAGGAGGATTAAGACCCGGATCACCGGCGCTGTCCCCGGGCACGGAGCCCGAAGGCTCCGGTGGAGGAATTATTCCGGATATAAGGGTCTGCCCCGGCACAACAGTGTCTCCTTCCTTTACCAGCGGGTTGCCCACCAAAACCAGCACCTCCTTTACCAGGCCAGCCTTTTGGGCCACAATACTGGCCGGGTGCTGTTCTTCCTTACGCTTGATAGTTTTTTCGGCAATCTCAATGGTCGCCCTGGTACCGCTTATCTCCACACTGATATAGTAAACCTCGGGCAGCTTATCCCGCATATAGCCCTCTACCCTGGCCTCATCCACCTTAAACCTTATGACACCGGGCTTAAGGCCTCCTTCAGCCGCTATCTGAAGCACCTTTTCGGCGGGCAGCGCCTTATTGCCCTTTATATCAATAAACCAGATAAAAGAGCTGAGGGAATACAATCCTATTAAAAAAAGCATTGCTCCCAGCAAAAGGGACTTTCTTTTCTTGAGCCTGCTTATTATAAAAGGAAGCCCCTCGCGGGCCTTAAAGCGGAAAAGGCTCCCGGTGGTTCTTCCTATATGACGTAAGGGTTTGACGGCACTAAGCCTGGTTTTCACCAGGATCTCATTCTCACCCACCCTTCTAATGTCCCACAGGAAAATTCCCCTGCTGGCGGCCTTGTTTAAAAACTTTTCCAGGTTTTCTCCCTTCACCAGTATGTTTACATAACCAAAAAGGAAAGAAATGAATCTGAAAAGAAACAAAAGGCAGCACTCCTTTCAATTAGCTTATTCTGAAATTCTATGCGGTCGGAATACAGAAGTCAGAATTCAGGAGTCAGAATAGCCCGCGCATTCCTAATATGCCGATTAACAAGCTACAGAAACGAATTTTAAGTCCCCAGAGCCAGGCATGAAAAAATTCTGGATTCTGACTTCTGGCTCCTGAATTCGGACCGGGAGGCAGTACCTATAAGCACACTGAAGGTTTGTCCCCACGTCAGGCAAAAAAAGCCGTTTCTAGCTGACTAACGGACAAAATGAACACTCTTTATCCTGCCCTCAAGGCAGATTTCATCAGGCAGTATATTACGCAGCAGCAGGTCCTCTCCGGTAACCGCCACCTCGTAGTCCCCCACATTTACCCGGACCGTTTCCCGGGAGTACTCTATAATGCCCCGGTGATTTTCTATGTATAGCTGGATATCGCCAAATATAACCAGCTTGGGCAAGTCCAGAATTATATCACTGGGGATTTCCAGCATATCGGACATTTGTCTCTTAACCCTTTTTTTAAAATCCTTCCAGGACATGAAAACCCCTCCCCGTGAAAATATATGAAGCAAACAGCCAAGACATTACTAATAACTGGATGGGCTCAGCCCCAAAGGATTTCTTATAGCTGTTAATATTGACATAAAAAAATTTTATACCGTCAATTTGTGCAATTTTTGGTGATAATATAGGAATGGGGACACACCTGCTGAAGAATGAGCATTCCTTTGGAGACAGGTATGTCCCCGATCGGGATGTTTTTTTCTCTCTCCCAATTCCTATTTCTAAATTCCCAATTCCGGAATTTAGGGTCGGGGGAATGTACCCGATTGGGAGAATGGAGACTAAAGGAGGTGTGAAAATGGCGGACGTAAAGCTGACACATATGACCACCGCATCGGGGTGAGCGTCAAAGCTGGCGCCGGACGCCCTGTCGCAGGTTCTGCGGCAGCTCCCTCCCATTGTCGACCCCAACCTGCTGGTAGGTCCCAATACCTCGGACGATGCGGCTGTATACAGACTGAGAGATGACCTGGCCATAATACAGACGGTTGATTTTTTTACCCCGGTGGTTGATGATCCCTACCTTTTCGGACAGATAGCCGCCGCCAACTCCTTAAGCGACATATACGCAATGGGGGGAAAACCCCTTTTGGCACTGAATATAGTCTGCTTTCCCACCTGCCTTCCTACCGAGGTGCTGGGGGAAATACTGCGGGGCGGGGCCGACAAGGCCACAGAGGCAGGGGCCATAATAGCCGGGGGCCATTCCATTCAGGACAATGAGCCCAAATACGGACTGGCAGTCACAGGACTGGTGGACCCCCGCAAGGTAAAGTCCAACGCCGGGGCCCTGCCGGGAGACATACTGGTGCTCACCAAGCCCCTGGGAACAGGAATAATAAATACCGCCGCCAAGGGAGAGCTGGCTCCGGAAGAATACATAAAGGCAGCGGTGGAAAATATGGCCGCCCTCAACAAGGGGGCCGCCCAGTTGATGGCAGGGTATGACGTGCATGCCTGCACCGACATTACCGGCTTTGGATTTCTCGGACATGCCGCCGAGATGGCCAGGGCCTCCCATGTCTCCCTGGAGATATGGGCCGGCAGTGTTCCCCTGCTGCCCGGGGCCATGGAAATGGCCGCCATGGGAATGATACCGGCAGGGGCATACTCCAACAGGGACTTCATGACCGGTCAGGTCCGCCTGCCTGAAAAGATAAGCCCGGAAATGACCGCCATTCTGCATGACCCCCAGACATCCGGGGGACTCCTCATATCGATTTCGGAAAAAGCCCATCAGGCCCTGCTGGAAGAAATGAAAGGCCGGGGGATACCGGCCGCAGCGGTGGGAAGGGTAATGGAAAAGGAAGAAATATTAATAGACTTAACTTAAGAAGGTGAAAAAATGTCCCCCACAAAGAATATTGACTGCCGGGGCCTGGCTTGCCCCCAGCCTGTCCTGCAGGTTAAAAAGGCCCTGGACTCCATTACAGAGGGCGCCATAGAAGCCATTGTAGACAATGACACAGCCAGAGAAAATGTTAGCGCCTTTGCCAGAAATGCCGGCTACAGCGCAGAGGTTAAAAAAGAAGACCAAAATTATAGAATAACCATAGTTAAAGGAACACCTGTCAAAGGGGAGGAAGCCGGTAGCGGCAAGCCTGCCCGGGAAGAGGTAGCACCCCTGGTTTACTTCATCACCAGCAATATACTGGGCCAGGGATCGCCGGATCTGGGCCAGGTGCTTATGAAAAGCCTGCTGGTAACCATAAATGAAATGAATCCCCCGCCCCTTGCCCTTCTCCTGCTTAATACCGGGGTAATGTCGGCCTGTGAGGGATCTCCGGTGCTGGAGCAGCTGCAGTCCCTCTACACCAGGGGGACCATCATTATAGCCTGCGGCACCTGCCTGGACTACTATAAAATAAAGGAAAAGCTCAAGGTGGGCCGGGTGGGAAATATGCTGGAGATAAACGGGTACCTGGTGGGAGAGGTCAAAGTTATAACCGTTGCCTGATGTGCGCCCATCTCAGCCCGGCGCCACCTGATGCTACCCTCAGATACATTGCTTTGCTGGGGAGGAATATTTAAATATTTACCTGAAGATAATATACTCAGCCATAAGGGGGTCTGAGTTGTTATGGACTTGACAAGTTTTCTACCGCAGCAACCAAAAGAAAAACTTACCTGGGGCGAAGCTTCCGGATTATGGGATATATCTCGCTTTAAAATAATCGGTCTGACAATATCTGAAATTTATTTAGCCCAGGCTAAAGATGCTGAATTAAAAAATTCTCTTAACATAGGCATCGAAATGTTAATTAAGCCTCATATCAAAAAAATACAGGAATTTTTGCATAAAGAGGGACTGGAAGAGCCCGCCATACCTCAGAGGAAAAATATTAATATGATCGAAAAACAAATCACCCCCAACTCTATCATAGAAGATGATGAAATTGCCAATGAAATAAGGGAAGTGTTCCGGTATGGACTAGTTCTTGATACAAGAGGACTGGTGGGCTGCATACGGGATGATATCAGAAAATTGGTTTTTGATATATTCTCAGATGATTTTAAAGGCTATGAAGCAATGATCATGCTGCACAGGAAAAAAAACTGGCTGGTAATGACTCCCACTGTCTAGTATGCCTGGAGAAATAAGCACCACGACATGGTTTCCACTGAACCGTAGAACGTAAAGACAGCGCCCATGCCCAGGATGGCATAAAAAAAGGAAGAGCGGCAACGCTCTTCCTTTTACTTAAAAGTTTATTGTGGGAATGTGGGAATTTATACCTGGACTACTTCCTTTATCTGAGGAATCTCCTGCTTTATAGTCTTCTCAATGGCCATCTTCAGAGTGTATGTCGACATTGGACAGCTTCCACAGGCACCCACCAGCTTAACCTTAACTGTTCCGTCGGGGGTGACGTCCACCAGCTCGACATTGCCGCCGTCCCTGACCAGCGCCGGGCGGACTTTATCTAAAACCGCTTCGACCTTTTCCTTCATTAATAGTACCTCCTTCCTGCCTGAAAATATTATTACCTTATACGGACAGCTTTTATCAAATAATTTACGTTAACTGCCGCACAAGGTCTAATAAAATATACAACTAATTTTACATTGTTTAGATATCTATGGCAAGGCTGATTACCTTTTCCAATAAGAAAAACTCATTCAAATTTTACTCTTATTACAGAAACACCGTCTTCACCGGTAGGGGCAGTAGTGTCCTTCGAAACATTCTTATCCTCCAGCTGCCTGTCGCTATCCTCCTCCGGGGCCTGCAGGGAGGTGATACCAGTCTCGGCGTCATTTTTCCCATACACCCCGGTAACAGTAGGCTCTGCTTTGGCACTCATTTTAATCTCAGGCTCAGTATTATTATTGATGGTCACCTTTCCAACTTTGGCTATCTCAGCCATCACATTGTCGAACTGACTGTCAGGAATGGTAACAGTCAGCTCACTGACTCCCAACTCCCGGGGCACCTCCACCGACCCCCCGTTTATCCTGGCAACGTCGGATATCTGCCTCATGGCTGCCCCAATATCATCTGCCTTAATATTCAGGAAGGCCCTTTCAGCTGGATCGGCGGGGGCTGCCATAAGCAGATGCCCTCCGGGAACAGCTCCCCGGGCGGTCACACCCATGCCGCCGGAGTCAACGATTCTTGGTGGAGCTGCGGCGATTTCAGTGTTTTGGGACTGCCGGGGCGCCAAGGGGGCGCCTAAAGATTGTTTGGCCGAATTATTATTTTTCTGGGCAACCTCTTTATTCTTTACTGCCGGGGCCGCCTCATCATTGACAGACAGTGTCTTTTCACTGTTTTCGGACGAATCCCGGGCCTCGGGTGTGCTTTTATCCATCATAACAACTGTGCCGGAGGAAGTACGGTCGGCAACCTGACTCTGCATTCCGGCCTCCTTATTAATGCCCAGCCGGGGAGCCAGATCGGGCCAGGCGCCGGCGATTCCGAATACCACAAAAAAGCTTGCGGCCAAAGCCAGCACAGCAGGCCACCTGCCCGGGAAAAGTCTTTTAACGGCTCCGGGTGATGGCTTAAGGCTTTCCAGCTGTGATCTCAGTCCCTTCCCAAATTGTACCGGTGGTTCCACCATGGGAAGATTTCTCACCAGGCCCACAACCATCGCCAAATCTTCAAATTCCGTTCGGCAGGCGGCGCACTCCTCCAGGTGAAGGCTTACCGTGTTTTGCACGGAGGGATCCAGCAGGCCGTCAAAATATGCCGAAAACAGTTCATTTATTTCATGGCACCGCATTTTCACCCCTCCTTACCTGGTAGACGAAGTTCATCCTCTATTAGTTCCCTGTGTTCCAATATCTTCTTTTTAAGGGTCTGCCTGGCCCGGTTCAGTCTTGACTTGACAGTACCCAGAGTGCAGTCAAGGCTGGTTGCAATTTCATCGTAAGACATACCCTGAATATCTCTCATCACCAGTATAAGCCTGTGCTCTGCGGAAAGTGCGTTAAGATGCCGCTGCACCACATCCTTAAGCTCCACCCTTTCCAGGGATTCCTCCGGAGTAAGGTCTGCAGCCGCCAGGGAATTGTTGCCCCCCGGCTGCACCAGCAGCTCATCCAGAGACACCTTCTTATACCTGCTCTGCTTTCTTATCTCATCACGGCAGACATTTGCCGCTATCCTATACAGCCAGGTGGCAAAGCTTGAATCACCCCGGAAAGAGGACAGTGCCTGGTATGCCCGGATAAAGGCGTCCTGCGACAGGTCCCCGGCATCGGCGTGATTTCCCATAAATCTGTAGGCCACCGTGTAAACCTTGCTCTGGTACTTCCTGACCAGCTCATCAAAAGCATCCAGGTCACCAGAACGGCTCCTCTTAACCAGTTGATCGTCATCCGGGTTCACTGCCTCACCCCCTTCCGAATGATTATACGTTCATCACTAATTCGACAGAAACATGCGCCACTCCTGCCCCAATAGCAATAACAACCTATATATAACAAAGCCACCCTATCTTACCTCCCCGCCCCTTCTCAAACCTTATTGACAAAGAAATTGCCTCTTGCTATACTGAAGATCGACTCTCCATTGAATACATGCCGAAGTGGCGGAACTGGCAGACGCAGCGGACTCAAAATCCGCCGGTGGCAACACCGTAAGGGTTCGACTCCCTTCTTCGGCACCAAAAACGACCCCCTGAATTGGGAGGTCGTTTTTTTCGTTTCACCAACCAGTAGTTATGGAGACTGTTCGATTGACAACGGTCAGAAACTTTACTAGATATTCATGTCAGCGGAACCGTCCCCTTGACATTTCCCCATGACATTCTTCGCTAATTACTGATGGTAAAAGGGTAAAAGCACAAAACTATTTACAGACCCTTTTAGAAGGAATTTTAAAGCAGGAAAAAGGAGGAGGCCGTGAATTTTTGCTCACGGCCCCTGTTGCATATTTTATTATTAATGTGCAACAAATCTTTTACCCAAAAAAAGTCTCAGTGCTGTTGTAAACTATTTTATACCTTCAAATATGCTCTTATCGAATGTTTTCTCGTAGTCCATTATTTTTTCTAAATCCTTGCCACATTTTGAACATTTAGTAGTATACCAAGTAAAATTTGTTTGACAATCCGGACATTTCCATTTTTTATCTTGATCTTCAAGCCATTTATTAACGCCGATGTTTTTAATAGTCCCTATATTATTTAGAATGGTTTTTAAATGTGGCAATTTATCTAATATATTCTTCAGTTCATCTGAGTTCACAATATCGCACGGAAAATTACTACAATCAATGCATCGTTCAACTTTTTTGTTAATCGAACAATTTCGAGCTTTGCAGTTTGCACAATTTTCAAATACTGTATCAGTTTTGCAACCATGGCATCTTAATTCAAAACCCATTTCATCACTCATAAAGGATGCAAACTTATCTTTAATGCCTGTTTGATAAGCCCTCAAAATTGAGCATGCTCCACAGTATATTCCACAATACGAGTCATAATTAAAATTACTCACACAATATGCCTCCTTTTTAATTAAATACATTCACTAGTTTATTCAATAAAAGTGAAACATTTCCTGTCAGAAAGAATATCAGCTTGTTAATTTTATTAAGCCCAGGAGTTCTTGGTTCTTACGCATTTCAAAGATGTAACGACAGAAGTATTCATATCAATTGGAACGACAAACAATAGCGGAGAGATTTATTCCTTCCGCTTCTATTCTTTTATTGCTTTCCATGGTAAGATAGTCATACGGTATTACAGTATTACTCCAGGAGGGCGCCTTAATGGATTATACAACTTTGACATCAAAGGGTCAGGTAACAGTTCCCAAAGAGATTAGGGATAAGTTCAACTGGAAGGAAGGCACAAAACTTAAATTTTACCTTGACGGAGAGGAATTGAAAGTCAGGGAAGTTACTATTGCCGACGAAATGGAAGATTTGCTATTGAAAGATTTAAATGATTTGGGTTATACGGGTAAAGAGCTTAAAGCCAAACTCCTCGAAAGAAAGGAAGTTTTAAACAAGACCTTTGACAAATTTATAGAGGAACGGCTGCAGGAAGAAACTGTTCCTTTGGAGGAAGCCATCAGGAGTATAGAAAATGGAGAAGTATGATATCTTGGAACGAAAGGAGAGTTATTTGTAGGTTGTCTCGAGATTAGAGGTGGTTCCGACGGAACTCTTGGATTGGGTGAATGGGGACTACAGCTTTTCTGTTTGTTTTGATTAGAATATACACCTGAGCAATTCAAAAAACCCAGGGCTCGTTGTTAACTCACTGCTTTGTACTAAAAAAGCAATGTGGCCGCCAGGCCGCTTAGTATTCCTGAAACTATCACCCCGGCTGTTACCAGGACTAAAACCCGGGTCGGGAAAACGCTTTTAACTATTAGCAAAGAGGGCAGGCTGACTGCAGGCAGGGTAACCAGCAGGGCTGCCGCCGGCCCGGCACCGAGGCCAAAGTACATCATAGTCTGCACTATGGGAATTTCTGCTGCCGTGGGGATGATGAACAGAGCACCTGCCACCGCAAAACAGGCTGTCACCCACAGACTGTCCGCCCACTGAGGATTTACCAAAGGGAATATCCAGGCCCTAAAAGCCCCCAAAATAATGACCAACGCCAGATAGATCGGGAGACTTTCCAATGCTAACCTAGAAAAGGCCCGCAACCACCGAACAAAGAGGCCTCCATTCGCGGGCTCCGGCTTCCGGTCTTTCATTACCGAATTAGTGATGGAAGCCTCCCCTGTAAGCCTGCCTGCAACATAAGCCAGTCCGAAAACTACCACCAATCCTGCAACCAGACGCAGCGCAACCCACTTCCAGGAAAGGACAAATCCCATAAAAACAAGTGTGGCCGGGTTAAGCAGAGGATTACCTAACCAATAGGCCAGTGACGCTCCCGCTGAAACCGACTGCCTGCGCATACTCAGTGCTATTGGGGCGGCACAGCATGTGCACATCATTGAGGGAATGGCAGCAACACCGGCCAAGGCTGTACTACGGTATCTGCTGGACCCGAATAGCTGCTGCAGCCACACCCTGGGCAAAATTGCTTCAACCAGGGAAGCCATGACCAGCCCCAAAATCATGGCCTTCCACACTGACTTGAAATAAACTGCGGTGTAGTCCAGGGCAACCACCCAGGATGGCCCGGGTGGGACTTGCGCTACTCCGGATATTATGGATGTGCCAATGAAGTGTTTTGAGGCCGCCACCAACGCCTTTTGATAATAAGGGTTCCACTTGACATAGAACAGTCCGATCACCGCAACAAATAAAAAGACCAACAGGGGCCAATATTTGCTCATTACATAGTAGATCTTAGCTCTGTCTGTAGTTGCTTTTTTTATTACCTGCGTGCCATTCATTTAAGCTATACTCCTATTAAATAGTTATTATTAATGGGTAATTATATAATAGAAAAACATTATAATTCAAATAGAATAATTTTATAATGAGAGACGTTGAATAAACTTTGTTAATGAAATGATGGGATGGTTCTTTTCATTAGATGGTATAAATTAACTTTGCATTATTATTGCGGATAACAAATGCTGGATGCAGACATCAACGGGCCAAAGTCCAAACCCAGCCTGCATAATAACCAGAAATTTCTTTTTAATAATTCCATTATATTTTTTTACATACCCACCGAAATCTAGTGATCTGTCCGAATAACTGTATAAAAACAACAGGCCGAATTTCCATTATGGAATACGGGGGATCAAATTTGGGGCTAATCCTTTATAACACAGGAGGTGAAATTTAAGGTTATGAAGGAGGGGTACCCTCAATCCCAGCCCGGCAACTAACCCCGGAGGCCAAAGGAGGGACAAATGCGTCAATTTCTCAAGTCACGCTTGATTGTGATCATGTTTCTATGTCTTTTTGCCTTTCCTTCCACCTTCGCCCTCGCCTCAACATATACAGTGGCCAAGGGCGACTCCCTCTATCAGATCAGCCAGAGATACAAGACCCCTGTGGAAGAAATCCGCGCGGCCAACAATCTAAAAGATGATGTGATCAGCCCCGGGCAACAGTTGAACATTCCCGACCGGCCGTATACCGTGCAAGAAGGGGATAACCTCTATTCTATAGGCCTCCGGTTCGGTGTTTCCTTCCAGGAAATTATGTTGGCCAACGGATTGAAAAACGAGGACATCTATCCCGGTCAGGCACTGCGAATTCCGGCCGGCCAGGAGAATGTCAGCAGGGGCGACCTCTCACCCTACGGTAGGATTCCCTACTCCGAGGGGGATTTGGACCTTCTGGCCAGGCTGATTACCGCCGAAGCCGACTCAGAATCTTACGTCGCTAAAGTGGCTGTGGGTGCAGTGGTCCTGAACAGGGTCAAAAGCCCTCTTTTTCCCAACACCATAGCAAAGGTAATTAATCAGGCAAATGGCGGTGTATACCAATTTGTGCCGGTAAAAAACGGTTCCATCAACCGTCCTGCTAAGCCTGACTCCATTCAGGCGGCAAAAGAGGCACTGAACGGTTCGGACCCCTCCGGCGGCGCCCTTTACTTTTTTGAGACCCGGGTGTCCAGCCCTTTTCTCCAGTCCCTGCCTGTCAGCGTGAAACTTGACAGCTTTACCTTTGCTCACGCTAAATAACGCTCATCCCGGTTTTTTTGAAGATATGGAGGAACCACTGTTGTGGTGAATTCCAATCAAATCGGTTGGTAGGGTTTTCTTTTACCGAATCCGCCACTACCTCTGAAGGCAAAAGAAGGAGATACTTATGTCGATACGCGGCCCTTTTGGAATTCACCCAATATAATACACAATTTACAGACTATAGATTTCAAATAATTATCATTATAGCTCTAGGACGATAATGTTCACATAACTTGGTGATTTGGGGGGAAAATATTTATAGACTACTGAAAATTGGAGGTTATTGAAGTGGGGGTTTTATCAAAATCACCAAAAGACATGGATTCCTGCATTGATGCCTGTGTAAAGTGTGCCCGTGCCTGCGAGGAATGTTTCACGGCTTGCCTTGAAGAGCAGGATTTAAAAGCAAGGGATAAGTGTGTAAAAGTACTGAATGACTGCGCTGAGATATGTCTGCAGTCTGTTCAATACATGGCCAGGAACAGCAACTTTTCCAAAGCTATATGTGGCCTATGCGCTCAGATATGCGACATATGCGCCAAGGAATGCGAAGCTTTTAAAGACGATCACTGCCAGGAATGCGCTAAAATTTGCCGCCAATGCGCTGAAGAATGCAGGAAAATGGCCCAATAAATTAATATTAACCTTCCTATCCCCAAGTAAGAGATCCTGAGTTTTTCTCTGGATCTCTTTTATAATTTAGTACAGACAGACTTGCTTTTTCCCCCCTGAAATAATGCAATTAAGTTTAATTGTGACTATAATGTTTTAGGGCAGCCTCTATTATGGTGTTCACACAGGAATCGTTCAATGAATAAAAAATCATTTTACCCTGCCTTCTGTGCTTTGCCAGACCCACGTTTTTCAAGAAACGCAGGTGGTGAGACGCTGCCGCCACCGTCGACCCGATAATAGCCGCCACATCACATACACACAGCTCCTCACGGGAGAGGGCATATATTATTTTAATCCTGGTATCATCCGCCAGGGCTTTAAAAACAGAGGCCAGTCCCTCCGTAACAAGCACTTCGCTTTTGAGCTTTTCCACCTTTTCTTCGTTAAAACAAAAGACCTCGCATATATCCTGCTGCTTAACCCCGGGCATTACGCATCCCCTCCCTCTCTATACATTATATTACCTGTTTGAACATGATAATAATACCTTTATCCTATATCACCCATTTATTCAGAATATAACTTTTCAAGAAAAAAATATACGAGATACCCACCTAAATTCAAGTAATATTCCCGAATAACTGGATAGATACCTCAAATTCCCTTAGGGGGATCATGTAGAAAGAGGTATCACCCACAGCAGGAGGAGGTGAAAAAACTTTTAGAGTACCGATCGAAATAATAAAACATTAGCCAACTGGGCCGAATCTCCAAAAAACGGGGTACGGAGGAACCGATTTTATGGGGTGAATCCCTATTTAAGTGGTCAGGCGAAAGACATAAGACGTCAGTACAGGGTAACTTTATTGGTTAAAAACTATTCTAATGCCCTAAATCCAACGTCCGAAGTCCGACATCCGACTACTGAATCGGGTAGGGTTATCTTTTTCCCGAACCCGTCAGCTAACTCCGGAGGCTGAAAAGAAAGGGGTAAATCAATGAGAGTAAGGTTTAAAAGAACACTAATAATAATGCTAAGCCTTTTCCTTTTTTCCACAATGTTTTCTCTGGGTACGCCGAATCCTGCAGCGGCGTCTACAGGAACCAATTCTCTGACATTGGATAACAAGCTTATCTCTGAAATGGTAAGTCAGGCGCTGGCAAAGATAGGAATTAATGCCCGGAACGTTAAAAGCGACTCTTATAAAATAACCGTTTGTCCAAAAAACGGGAATAAAATGGTAATACCAACCGATAAATCTAAAACAGTTACTCAACCAGTTCCCCAACCAAAGCCCATTCCGACTCCGCAACCAAGTCCCGCCCCACAACCTTCACAGCCAGTCCAGGGTCTGAGCGCAGATGAACAACAAATGCTTGACCTGGTAAACACAGCACGATCCAGTGCGGGACTGAGTCCTCTTCAGGCCGATCTTAACCTGGTGAAACTGGCTAGGCTTAAAGCGCAAGACATGATTGATAAAAACTACTTTTCCCATAACTCTCCGACCTATGGATCACCTTTCGATATGATGAAGTCTGCCAGGATTACTTACCGTACCGCTGGAGAAAACCTGGCCGGGGCGCCAGCCGTTGACATAGCGCACACAAACCTCATGAACTCACCTGGCCACAGGGCTAACATCTTAAATGCCAATTTTAGCAAAGTAGGCATTGGGATTGTAAACGGAGGCCCTTACGGAAAAATGTTTGTTCAAATGTTTAATGGTTAATTAGAAAATACCCAAAGAGCCCCGGAGGAAATATTACTCCGGGGTTCTTTGACGGGGTAGTGCCATCGTAGTTAAATCTTCTTAACTCAAGAAGTGGAAACCCGTGCAAAATGGGGGCTTTTACTTTGTTCTTCAAAGTATTAGATTTTTACTTTCTGAAATGGTTGGTACAGGAACTTTTGATCAAATGTATGTCGGCTGCATGTTTTTTCTTCCTTATTTGCTTGTTTATGGATACAATGACGGGTTAAGGGAGATTTCCAATCGCCCATGGCCTTCCAGAATTATTTCCCGGAAAACCTGCTCCTTGCGTATTTTACAACA
This sequence comes from Peptococcaceae bacterium BICA1-7, assembly GCA_000802095.1. Classification (GTDB taxonomy): domain Bacteria; phylum Bacillota; class Desulfotomaculia; order Desulfotomaculales; family Desulfocucumaceae; genus BRHc4a. The sequence continues at coordinate 154,507 of JUEB01000011.1, forward strand.
TTACCAAGATGAAGTGCCTTAAAATCTCCCGGCAAGATTTTACCGGGAGATTTGTTTTTTATGTTAAGAAAACATAGAAAATGATAATCATTATCACGACTTGTCCCGAATTAGAATTGCTCCCTAATAGAGAGCTATTTAAAGAAAACGACGGTATTTAAACTTTGTAATAAAAACAAGGTTATTATATCATTGTAAATGATAATCATTTTCAAACAGAGTCGACCTGTTTGGCTTATTAAAATGCAGAAAGGAGTACCCAGGCATGATTTTTAGGAAAATACCTTTGCTTCTGGCAGCAACACTTTTTTCAGCAACGATTCTGATTGCCGGCTGCGGACAATCAAAGCAGGTCCCCACTGAGTCTTCAACAAAAAAAGATTCAGGTGAGCTTGTTATTTACTCAGGGAGGAAGGAGCCTTTAATCAAACCGGTAATTGAAGAGTTTGAAAAGGCTACGGGAGTTAAAGTGACACTCCGTTCAGGCGGAGCATCCGAATTGGCTAATGCGATAATTGAGGAAGGAAATACCCCAAAGGGGGACGTGTTTATAGCAAATGATGCAGGAACACTGGAAAACTTAAGGGGAAAGGGTCTGCTGGCTCCGAACAAGTCTGAAATAGTTGCTGGAATACCCCTGCAATACAGGTCGGAGGACGGGTCCTGGGTTGGGGTATCCGGAAGGGCACGGGTTATAATGTACAATACCAACCTGGTAAAAGAAAGTGAGCTGCCGAAGTCGGTTTTTGAACTGACAGATCCCAAGTGGAAAAAACAGGTAGCCCTTTCAATAAGCTCAAATGAATCTTTAATAGGACATATAACAGCCATTCGCCATGCTAAAGGAGAAAAGGAAGCAGAGAATTGGATGAAGGGGCTGATGGCAAACCAGGCTCAGTTTTTAAAGGGACACACAGAGGTTAGAAAAGCAGTAGGAAGCGGTGAATTTAAACTGGGAGTAGTTAACCACTATTATTATCACCTGGAGAAAAAGGACGGTTCACCGGTAGCGGTAATATACCCGGATCAGGATCCCGGACAGATGGGTGTTCCCATGAATATAGCCGGAGCGGGAATTATAAAAGGTGCCAAAAACCAGGAGTCCGCCGCTAAATTTATAGACTTCCTGCTGCAGCCCAAAGCACAGGAGCTGTTTGCAAAGCTGAACTATGAAATGCCTGTGGTAGACGGTGTCCCCGTTAATGAAGCTAAGGCTTTAAAGGACTTTAAAAAGACTGATGTAAACTTGCAGCAGCTTGGGCAGGAGCTTGGCAAGACAATAGATTTAGTAGAAAAGGTAGGTCTGCCTTAATAATGAATAAGGCTGGATATGAACCGGCAGGATTAGGCCGGGTGCGGACTTCTAACCGCACCTGGCCGCTGTCCTGGAACAATATAAATATTCCAATGGGAATTGCTATACTTTCATCGGGGGCGGGTATCCTTGCCTTTCTTCCGGCAGCAATGGTTATTTTTTCTGCATCAAACGGAACATATGAAATGTATGTGCGGTTAATAAAGACCAAGGTTCCTGTCTTATTTGTCAACACGTTGGGGCTTATGGTCGCGGTAACAGTGGTTGCGGCAATAATAGCTGTTTTTCTGGCCTTTATTGTGTCCCGGACAGACTTCCCCGGAAAGAGATTATTACATTTTATCCTCGTTATACCCCTGGCAATACCTCCATATATAGGGTCTTTCGCATACATATCCCTGATAGGTCCTGCCGGCGCCGGGCCAAAAATCTTTAAGAGTCTGGGGTGGCCGGTTGATTACATACCCTCCGTCTATTCATTTGGCGGAGCTACACTCATTTTGTCGCTCTGCACTTTTCCGTATATATATTTATTGGTTAAGCCTGCTTTATCCGCTATGACCGGTCGTTGGGAAGAAGTGGGCAGGTCCTGTGGGTATACAAGCTGGCAGGTATTCTGGAAGGTAACATTACCTCTGGTGAGACCGGCGCTTGGGGCAGGCTGTCTTTTGGTGGGACTCTATGTTCTGTCGGATTTTGGTGCTGTAACTATGCTTCGCATGCAGACCTTTACCGGTGCAATTTATCTCCAGCTTATTGGCCGATATGATAAAACCGCAGCTTCAGTACTGGCCCTGGCATTAATTGCTGTAACTTTTCTGCTGATTTACTTTGAACAAAAAATGAGGGGAAAGTCAAAGTACTACCAGTTTGGATCATCCTATACCGAGGCCGTTGAGGTTGTATTAGGAAAGTGGCGTTACCCTGTTATGGCAGTTGTGATTACAATACTTCTTTTATCGGTTGGTATCCCCATGGGCATGTTATTATACTGGACGGCTGTAGGTATAGGTGAAGGAGCTTTAGACCCTTATTTTTGGGGGTATGCATATAACAGCATTATTAGTGCAGTGGTTGCGGCAACAGCTACTATTATACCGGCGGTTGCCATAGCATATGTTAATACCCGCCACAGGGGGATATTTAGCTCAATTGTTAATGGTATGGCCAATTCCAGCTATGCCTTGCCCGGAGTAGTGGTGGCCCTGGGCTTTATTTTGCTTACAAATAAGATTGCGCCAGTGTTCTATGGCACCATTTGGGTACTTCTTGTGGCATATGCAGTTCGCTTTTTACCCCAGTCAATACAGGCCGGTAACTCTGCGATTGAGCAGGTGCCTCCACAACTGGAGGAGGCAGGCCGGTTAGCCGGGTATTCTGTAGCAGGGGTTTTTTACAGAGTAATCATTCCTTTAATCAGGCCGGGATTACTGGCCGGATGGGCACTGGCTTTCCTTGGTGTAATAAAGGAGTTGCCTGTTACCCTGCTTTTACGGCCAGTTGGTTTTGATACACTGCCGGTGAGGGTATGGATAGAGGCCAGTGAGGGGTTTTTTTACCTGGGAGCGCCGGGAGCATTATTAATGGTAGTGCTTTCACTATTTTCAATAACACTGATAACTAATAACAGAGGGTGATGTCAATGTCTATTATTCTAAGGAATATTAGCAGAGTTTTTAACAGTCAGCATTATGCAGTTAAAAATATTAACCTGGAGATTTCCAGTGGGGAGATAGTTTGTTTTTTGGGGCCGAGCGGGTGCGGAAAGACCACAACCTTAAGGATTATTGCCGGGTTTGACCGTCCTTCTTCAGGATCAGTATATCTTTTGGGCAGGGAGGTTGCCGGCAATGCCTGGGTACCCCCCGAAAAAAGAAAAATCGGAATGGTATTTCAGGACTATGCGCTATTTCCTCACCTGAATGTAATAGAAAACATAGCTTTTGGGCTAAACAAGCAAACACCGGAAACAAGGCAAAGAGTTAAATTTCTTCTAGAGCTTACAGGACTTGAAGAATTGGTAAAAAGGTATCCACACCAGATTTCCGGAGGTCAGCAGCAGAGGGTATCTTTGGCCAGAGCGCTGGCGCACGAGCCCGATATTTTATTGCTGGACGAGCCTTTCAGCAATCTCGACACAGTGCTGCGACAGTCAATGAGGGAGGAAATAAAGAGGATAATTAATTTAACAGGGCTTACCTCTATATTTGTTACCCATGATATTCAGGATGCCCTGGCAGTGGCTGACAGGATTATTGTGATGAAAGAGGGCGAGATACAGCAGGTTGGTAAACCATGGGATATTTATTACAGGCCTGAAAACAAATTCGTGGCAGCATTTCTTAATAGGTTCGCACTGATAAATGGAAGGATCTCCGGAAAGGATCATATATATACAGATTTTGGTATTATTAAGGTTAAACATTTTACATCTGAAAACATATCAAATTCAGTGCATTTAGGTATCCCCCCCGAGGCAGTTCGCATTGATAAAGGTGGAAATTACTCAGGAAGGGTTAGAAATATGTGTTACATTGGGGATAAATGGGAAATATCCATTGAAACAGAAGGAGCAAGTTTAAATATATTAAAGGTTCATTGTGATACGAATGTTAATCTTCCGTCAATTGGGGAAAGGTTGGTATATGACCTTGACAGCAGCAAGATTCTAGCATTTTTTAGCTAAAAATCGGTGAATGGGCTAGTATTTTAATTAACGATCTTAACGTGATAAAAGCAACTGCAAGCCCTCAAGGCCGACCAAGGCCAGTACCCCAAAATATAATAAGGAAAGAAATAACATTATATAGACTTCTTATTGTCTTATTAGGCAGTGCTATAGGCGGGCAGTCCGGGGCAATAATTTTCTTTGTAATAGCAATGGCTATGAATTTCTTCATATTTTTATAGTGATAAAATTACCGTTAAGATGACACGGTCGTATCCTGTTTCCGAGTCCGAAGCCCCTGAATTGTACGCCATGGTCAGAAGGTTGAGCCAAAGGGCAGAAATACCGATGCCCAAGCTTTACGTAACGCCTTCGGACCAGCCAAACGCATTTGCTACAGGGAGAAGCCCGTCACACTCGGCGGTAGCTGTTACCGAGGGTATAATGCGTTTGCTTAACAGGTCGGAAATAGAAGGGGTGCTTGCTCACGAGCTGGCACATATTAAAAACAGGGATGTGCTTGTGGGAACAATAGCGGCAGCCCTAGCTGGAGCTGTCACAATGATGGCCAATGCCTTTCAGTGGGCAGCCATATTCGGCCTGGGCAGAGGAGATGAAGAAGATGACGGTGGGGGCCTGGCGGGTGGACTTATAATGGCATTCCTTGCCCCAATAGCTGCCATGATAATACAGATGGCAATTTCCCGTTCAAGGGAATATATGGCCGATGCCACCGGCGCGAAAATTGCGGGTACACCTGACGGCCTTGCAAGCGCCCTTCTAAAGCTGGAGTCGGCTGCGCTAAGAATACCCATGGCGGTTAATCCCGCTTCTTCTCACCTTTTTATAGTGAACCCACTGTCCGGTGCTACACTTATGAAACTGTTCAGCACTCACCCGCCTATTCAGGACAGGGTGGCGAAGTTGAAAAAGTTATAAATTCAAGTTTCATCAACAGATCTCCTCTGTATATTTTGGCTAAAAATATTATAGAAAAAACAATTAGTTTTTAAAGGGGAGTAGCCGACGTTTTAACGTAGGTAAAGTCAACAGTCCCGGCTAAATGCCTGGCTTTACCGTTGGCCTATGCCAATTTGCGAGACCTTCAGCATGGTTATCTTTGGGATGGCTATGCTAAAGGTCTCGCTTTTTTTATAAAGACAAAAATTATTCAATGTTGATGTTAATTTTTAAAATCGGGAACATTAATTAGGAATGTATCCCTATAGGAGTGAAAGTTATGACAGTACCGGAAATTATTGTAGCCGTAATTAGTATCATTATTATTGATATCGTACTGGGCGGTGATAATGCCATAATAATCGCCCTGGCCAGCAGGACGCTACCACCCGAAAAGCGTAAAAAGGCTATCATTTACGGCACAATAGGCGCTGTTGCAGTGCGTATAGCATTAACAGGTTTTGCTCTGTATTTGTTGAAAATTCCTCTGCTGCAATTTGCGGGAGGTATATTGCTTGTCTGGATTGCCTTTAAGCTTTTGCTGGAAGAAAAAAATGTGGAATGTAAAGAAGGCAAAAACTTATTGGACGCAATAAAAATAATTATTGTGGCAGATGTGGTTATCGGTATAGATAATGTTATAGCTATAGCAGGTGCTGCACACGGGAGCTTCATGCTTGTTGTACTTGGACTAATAGTGAGCGTTCCAATTATTGTGTGGGGTAGCACATTTATCCTTAAGTGGCTGGAGCGTTTTCCTGTTATTGTTTATATAGGGGCAGGGGTTTTGGCCTGGACCGCAGGGAAGATGATTGCAGCTGATGTAATTGTATACCGGGAAATCGGTCAATATATTCCCTACTTTGATTTGGTTGTGCCGGCTATTATTTTTTTGGTAGTGACTGGTACGGGCTATTATGTCAACAAATACGTAAGGTGCAAAGTTGAAAATAAGGGGGATATTCAATAAAATGCATTGGACCGTGGCAGTAATATCTTTATTTAGATGTTCTTCTTGAGTTAGCCTTTTCATCTGGGATACTATGATTTTGCTAAAGAAGTATTTCCGGTGGTGGGAGTGCTACTGATTCCTCTGGGAGGAGCTGCCGGAGGGATACTGCTGATAAACTGGATGCACCCAAAAACGATGTTTAAGGCTTTAACCGTATTGCCGTTTTTTAGTATTTTCCCATATTTATCCTTTGTGCCGTCTACTTCCATTCTTAACTGTTCAGTATATTGGGAGCCTTGACCCAGATAACTATCCTAACCTCTATTTAATTATCGTACAGGAGAGTTTTTATCCCTGTGGCAAACGCAGCCCCAAAAGAAGCTACTTATAAGGAGTATTTTCGCTCCCACAATATAGTAATACGGGACTATTTTATAAAAATAAATCATATCTCCGCTTCTCCTGCAAAGCAAAACGACCTATACAACCAGATGCTGAAAGCCTGCCTGCAAATGGGCGGTCAAATGATGCAGAATTGCCCGATGCTGAACGGCAGCAACATGACCCCGGAACAAATGATCAAGATCTGCCAGCAGATGAACGGGCAAATGATGAACATGAGCCAGCAGGATATAACAGCTATGCAACAGGTTTGCCAACAGTATTACCAGCAGGGACAGAAGAGTTCCTGGAACACCCAAAGTTCCAAAGCTAATACTAAAAACAACGAAAACAGTTGGGAGCATGGAAATATGTCCGGAAACTGGTCAAACATGGAACGCAATGACTGGTAAATAAAATCATCGATTTAAAAGCGGCAGGCGGCTGAATAGTATCAGCCGCCTGCCGCTTTTAACCTTAAGTAAAATCGATAACCTGCATGGAGAGGAACCAGTTTTATTTTAACAATGTACTAATGAAAAAGTTCAATCTACTTTTTATCAAGGGAATTCTTTTTAAGGGCATTCTTAACACCGGCATAAACAGCCCAATAAACTACAAGACCTATCACACCCAATGGAACCAGCATCATAACAAGACTCCACAACATATTATAACCATACCCAAACATCATCAATGCTTCCCTCCTTCATCCATTGATCTATTTGAAAATAATTGGGGCAGAAGCTGAACCTCCGCCCCGGGTATCATTAATTAGAGTATTAATTGTTTCCCCAGTTCATCATTCCGCCGAATCCGTTATTGAAGTTTCCCATCATACCGTTTCCGGGCCCCATCATCCCATATCCGCCCATCATTGAACCCATCATCCCGAAACCGTTTTGGCTGTGGAAGTCACGCATGTAGTTGAAGTGTTCCTGCCAGGCTTTGGCCTGCTCCGGAGTAATCTGCCCGTCTTTCTGGGCCTGGTCAAGCCATTGCTGGTGCCAGTCAAACATTTGGTTGAAGAACTGCTGGTTCTGGGCGCCCTGGCCGTTACCTGCTACTGCCCCGAATGCCGCCGGAGCTGCCAGGGCCACCACAAGAATACCCGCTGCTACCAGAAGCCATAGTCTTTTTTTCATTTTGTGTCCTCCTTTTTATTTAGGATTTTTTCTATGTATTAATCATAGCAACAAGATTTCACAACCCCGTTACGAAAGTTTAACAAATTTATCACAATACCTTTTAAAGAACATAAATGTCTGTATTTGTCCCTTATGGCATAGAAGTCGCCCGATTAAGAAAAAATATCTGGAGAAAAATTGTGGAGAAAGCAGGTGTTGAGATAATGAAAAAATGGTGGTGGGCTGTGGCGCTGGGTACACTGGTGCTGGGGTTTATTGCGGGTTCCTTTATAGGACCGGGTTTCTGGACGGGCCGGGGTGGATATGCCAAGCCGTTGGCGTCGGATTACGGGACTTCACACAGCAATAGCCAAATGATGAATTACATGCACAATCAAGAAAACTGGAATGATATGGCGAGTATTATGAGTTCTTCGGAAAACCGCCAGGCCATGATTAATATGATGCAGCAGCCTGAGATGAGAAAAGCCATGGTTGACATGATGCAGGACGGCACAATGAGGCAGGCCATGGCCGATATAATGTCGGTCCCTAAAGCAAGGAAAGCCTTTGTGGATATGATGGCCATGCCCCAGATGAGCGTGGTTATTCAGGATATGGCAAAGGATACAAGGGTGCGCACTGAAATGGAAAGGCAAATTCAGAAAAGATAAGAGAATTGGAGGATAAGACCTTGTCCGATATAAAAAAAACCTCTTTTAAAATTACCGGAATGAGCTGTGCGGCCTGCGCCAACAGGGTGGAAAAAGCCTTATCCTCACTGCCGGGGGTGCGGTCGGCCAGGGTCAACTTTGCCCTTGAGAACGCTGCTGTTGAGTATAGGCCGGACCAGGTTTCGATAAATGAAATTCAAAAGCGGGTGGAAGAAACAGGCTACGGCATTTTTTTCAGCAAGGCCGAGCTGAAGCTTGACGGAATGAGCTGCGCCGCCTGCGCGGCAAGAATAGAAAAGGCTCTCAATTCGCTGCCCGGCGTGATTAAGGCCGGTGTTAACTTTGCTACTGAAAAGGCCGTGGTGAATTACGATGAAAGCAGAATTTCCCTTTCCGAAATAAAAAAAGCTGTTTCCGATGCCGGGTACGGGGCAACCGGGGCAGAGGGCTCCACGGTTGAAATGGAACAGCAGGAAAGGGAAAGAGAGATCTCCCGCCAGAAAAGGACGGTAATTATATCCGGAATACTGTCCGCTCCGCTGCTGGTATATATGCTGAGCATGGTGTTCGGGCTGCATGACGTGGTTCCCGGCCTTTTCTACAACCCCTACTTTCAGTTTGCCCTGGCCACACCCGTGCAGTTCTGGGCAGGCTGGAGCTTCTACCGGGAAGCCTATATCGCCCTAAAGGGCCGAAGCGCCAACATGTCCGTGCTGGTTGCCCTGGGAACCAGCGCCGCCTATTTTTACAGCGTGGGAGCCACCTTTTTCCCGGCGCGCCTGGGACGCGCCGAGGTTTATTACGAGGTGGGGGCGATAATAATTACCCTGGTGCTTCTGGGTAAAACCCTTGAAACAATAGCAAAGGGGAGGACCACCGAGGCCATTAAAAAGCTGCTGGGCCTGCAGGCCAAAACCGCCAGGGTGGTGCGCGAAGGACAGGAGCTGGAAATACCGGTGGAGGAAGTCGTGGCCGGCGACCTGGTGGTGGTGCGCCCCGGAGAGAAAATACCTGTTGACGGCGTTGTGCGTGAAGGATATTCGGCTGTTGACGAGTCCATGCTGACCGGGGAGAGCATACCGGTGGATAAAAAGGCGGGAGACGAGGTTATCGGGGCGACCATCAACAAGCTGGGCACTTTTAAGTTTGAAGCCACCAAGGTGGGCAGGGACACCGCCCTGGCGCAGATAATCCGCATAGTGGAGGAAGCCCAGGGGTCCAAGGCCCCCATTCAGCGCATGGCCGACGTCATATCGGGTTATTTTGTGCCTGCCGTGCTGTTGATAGCGGTTTCCGCTTTCTTATTCTGGTATTATATAAGGCTGCCGGGAGATTTTACCCGGGCGCTGATTAATTTTACCGCCGTTCTGGTCATTGCCTGCCCGTGCGCGCTGGGCCTGGCCACTCCCACATCAATTATGGTGGGCACCGGCAAGGGCGCTGAAAAAGGGATTCTGATAAAAAGCGGTGAGTACCTGGAGAAGGCTCACAGCCTGACGGCGCTGGTTTTGGATAAGACCGGCACCATAACCAAGGGTGAACCCGATCTGACCGACCTTATCGGAGTTGGAGAATACGAGGGAAAAAACAGCTTGCTGCTGCAGCTGGCCGGCAGGGCTGAAAAGAACTCCGAACACCCCTTGGCCCAGGCTGTATATAAAAAAGCTCTGGCCGAAACCGGAAAGCTGAATGATCCTGAAGAATTTGAAGCTATCCCGGGACACGGCGTTAATGCGGTGGTGGAGGGGAAAAAACTTCTGCTGGGGACGCGGAAGCTGATGAAGGACAACCAGGTTGAGTTTGAAAGTGTTCTTGGTATTATTGAAGAAATGGAGGACAGGGGTAAAACCGCGGTGTTAATGGCCATTGACGGGAAAATGGCCGGAGTCGCTGGGGTGGCCGACACTGTGAAAGAAACTTCGGCTGAGGCCATTAAGGCTCTTAAAAGACTGGGCATTGAAGTCTGGATGATTACCGGAGACAATAGGCGAACCGCCGGCGCCATTGCCCGCCAGGTGGGAATTGATAACGTTATGGCGGAAGTTTTGCCCGAGGACAAGGCTCAGCAGGTGCAGAAGCTCAGACAGCAGGGAAAGGTGGTAGGCATGGTGGGAGACGGGATAAATGACGCTCCCGCCCTGGTTACCGCGGACGTTGGCTTCGCGGTGGGCACCGGTACCGACGTGGCCATAGAGGCGGCGGACATAACACTGATGCGGGGTGATCTGAGGGGCATCGTGGCCAGTATTGATTTGAGCCGGGCCACAATTCGCAACATTAAGCAAAACCTCTTTTGGGCGCTGGTTTACAATACACTTGGCATCCCCATAGCGGCGGCAGGGCTGCTGAATCCGGTTATTGCCGGCGCGGCCATGGCTTTCAGCTCTGTTTCCGTCGTAACCAATGCCCTCAGGCTTAAGAGATTCAACCCATACCGGTATTTTGACGAAAAAGTAAAAGACAAAGAAAGAGTATCCCAACGTATGCTGCCGCTGCCGGCCTGGAAGATAAAAGAAAAGCCCTGACCATGTGCGGCACTGTCAGCTACCTTAGCTGTTCTTGGGACACCTATGATATTCGTTTAAACCATGCTCTGTTAACAAAATTTGTTCTCCTGCCCTCATAGATTCTTTCCTCACCTACCAGAGCAAATGACAGCCAGACTAAAATTGCTACACCTGATATATTTACCGCGAAGTGCAAGATATGATCAAATCCGTTTAGCATTGCAAAAGCACCTAATCTCATGAATAATTCAGAGGTAACACTCAAAAAGCCGCTGAAAAGCAAAACTATAAGTATTTTATGCAGCGGATTTCGCTGCATCCAGTTCATCATTAATATACCCCCGGCTGCACCACCCATAAGAGCCAGTGGAGGTACCCCAGCCACCACAAACAAATAACTGGCATACGTATAGTAGCCCAGTTTTATGAAGGCATAATTCAAGAAAAACATCCAGAAAAAGGATAAAACTCCAACGGGCCAGAGCTGTTTTATCCTTTCCACCGGAATTAATATGAATACAAGGGCCCAAAGCCCGATTGCCCAAACAAGATTTTCCACAAAGCTTGCCCCTCTTTATCATTAAATTATTTTAGCTATTTTTTACCGGACACACATTATTTATTATAAAAATCTATTCTGTCCAATGAACAGGAAAAGGAGGGTAAAAACCTCCATATGTTCATTTATATCAGACTTATGCGGTTAAGCCGTGCTGCGGTTTTTTATGTCGCTGATGCCACAATGTTGTCAATTTCAACCCTGTTTCTTCCATTCTTCTTGGCACTATACATAGCCATATCTGCCCGCTTTAATACTTGCTCTCCGCATAAAGCGGGCGGCATACATGACGCAACACCGGCTGATATAGTTACCTTCCCGAATTCAAATTTAAATTCTGCTACCTTCCTCCTTATTCTTTCGGCCACATGGTACCCGTCATCCAATGTAGTCTCCGGAAGTATAACGACAAATTCCTCGCCGCCGTATCTTGCTGCCACGTCGGCATCACGGACGGTTTCTGCAATAATCTCCGCCACACCCTTCAATACAATGTTTCCTTTTTCGTGACCATATGAGTCGTTAATCCTTTTAAAATAATCAATATCAATTAGTAAAACTGTCAATGAAGATCGATATCTGTTTGCGCGGTTTATTTCCCTCTTGATAATCTGTGTGAAAAACCTATAGTTGTACAATCCTGTCAATTCATCGTAGATAGAGATATTATAGAGTTGTTTTCTCAGGTCCTTATTCTCCTGTATTAACAACCCTTCATTGCTCACAATGAGAAGCATTATAATAGCAACTATGATATGATTTACAGGGTGTATTTCATAGTGGGAAATACATATATGTAATATGACCGCGATAGAAATAAAGACGTAAGCAAAGGCGGTTTTTCTGCCGTACCTTATTAAATACTGGAATAATGGAATTATCAATACCGCGCTGTAATTCTCCAGAACATTATATTCTATAACTGAGAAAAGCAATAAAAAAAAGACATCACAAATGATAAAAGTAAAAGTCCAAAAATTTGGGGTTTCCTTGCTGTGCTTTCCTTGCAAAGGTATCCACAAGGCTGCATATAAAAGCCAAAGCGACCACAATATTGTCCAATTCAACTGACTTTTGCAGTAGTTAAAATAAATTGGGCCCAATATCATTACCGTTATTACTCTATACAGGCCTATTTTAATATTTGTTCTATCCCATCCTTTTTCCTGGGGAAAATATTTATCCAATGCTATCCTCACCCTTATGTTTTTTTTATATGTTATAAGAAAATTGATGCGAACCAGCCCATATGATGGTTCGCATCCGCATACATAACTCATCTGGATAATGATTTAAACTATTACATTAAGTTTAAATCGGTTAGCTATGTTTTCCAACTCCTCTGCCAGATTGGTAAGTATTTGAGTTGTAGATGATACTTCTTCAATTATCGCAGTCTGTTCCTCCGAAGCCGCAGCAACATTTTCGATGGCTGAGGAAATATCTTCAACAGCAATAACCACAGATTTAATCTCCACCGCTAATCCCTGGACTGCCCCAATAATATTCTCAAAGGTTTGTCCTACATTCTCAACAACAACCGCTCCCGAGTCAACCCTTTCCATTCCTTCACTCATTACATATACTGCTTTCTTAACGTCATTCTGAATTACAGTTGTGAGAGCGTATATTTCTTTTGCCGCTTCACCCGACTGCTCAGCCAGCTTTCTTACTTCCTCCGCAACAACTGCAAATCCCTTTCCGTGCTCACCGGCTCTGGCCGACTCAATAGCGGCGTTTAACGCTAGTAAGTTGGTTTGCTCTGTAAACTGTGTAATCAGTTCTACAATCTGTGATATTTTAGAGGCGGAGATATTCAAGTTGTTAATGGCTTCCCCTGTAACAACGGTTGCTTCCTGGATACTTTTCATATGTGCCGAAACCGTAAAAATTCCTTCGCGCCCCTCCTGGGAATAGGTGGCGGCTTTGTCTGAGGCATCGGAGATATGTTGAATATTTGAAGTTATTCTATCAACATTGCCGGCAATATTACTGATAGTGGCAGCTGTTTGTGATGTCCCGGAGGCGACTGTTTCGGCATTGACGGTAAGTTCGCTTGAGGATGCCGCAACCACCCGGGATTTTTCCTGAAGAAGACCAACAATATCTTTTAGATTTGAAAGCATCAAATTAAACGACTGAGCCAGTCTGCCTGTCTCATCTAATGTTGCAACTTTTATTTTATCCCCGGTCAAATCACCATCCGCTACCTTTGCCGCCTCTGAATCAACCAACTGCAAAGGTCTGCTTATAGCGCGGGCAGTATAATAGGCAAATGCCATACCTATAAATATAGTAACAACTACTAAAGCAATGGATAGATTAATGGCTTCTTTTACCATCATTAAATTATCCTGATTCTTTAATTCCAGCTTTTCTTTAAAGTCTGCCGACAATAATTCTCCTGAAACAGCCATCTTCTCCACAATTGTCCCGTTCATATGCGTGTATTCTTTTAGTTGGATGTCCAAAACTGCCTTTTGTTCAAGAGGCGCCAGCTCTCTTTCTTTTACCTGGCGGGTAATCTCATCTCCGAACAATTTAAACCCAGAAACATCAGATTGAAATAAATCCAATAACTGTTTTTCTTTTTCAGTTTTTATCAGGGCAGAAACTTTTCCGATAATTTCATCGCCGTCAATTATAGCCTTTTGATATTTCTCAAAATGCTCATTGTTTCCGGTTAATATATATCCCCTCAGATTTGAAGCTCCCTCATTATAATGGGACACGGATGACTCTACCCACGCATAGGCAAGGGCGTCCTGTTCCAAAAGATCGCTGTAGCTTTCAGATGTCATTTTCATCTCATATATAAGGTAAATACATGCTCCCAGCATCATAATTATAATAACGCCAAAGGCAAACATCAGCTTTTTCATCAGACTGCCGCCCAAATTGCTACCCCCTTATTTTGACCGATTTCGACATATTTTTCTTGCTATCATTATACAGTAAAAATAGACAATTAAAACCCCGCATTAAATAATTGATTGATTGACTTACTTACTATATCTTTCACCCGAATCCATTTTTATGAAATATTGACCGTAACGAAATTATATGTCATAACATATATTATTTTCTTGTATATAAAACCTATCTTCAATGTATAAAATCCCATCTTCGGGTTCAACCCCCCGGCAGTGAGAAATATGTAACTTTTAATCAACAATTATATTAGGCATTTAATTATTAATAGTGAGCCAGGGAATTAAGATAAGCGGACCGGTCTGGAAGGACTGGCCCGCTTCTGTGCAACCGGAAGGCATTTATTTGTTCATAATCTGTTGCAGCATGGGCTTGATTCTCTGGTCCTGCATCATTGCCTGAAGGGTTTCCTTCATGGCGGGGTCGGCCATAATGTTTACCATTGTCTCCCTCATAGCCGGGTCGGACATTATTTTCACCATGTCGCCCATTGTTTCCTTGGAGCTCATAATACTCACCATAGATTTTTGCATTTCCGGGGTGTGCATCATATTCATCATGGCCGGCTGCATCTGCTGAGAGCTCATTATTTTAGTCATGGAGCCCCTGGTGTCCTGGGAACTCATAACATTGGCCATTTCCCCGGGGTTACCGTTAATCATCTGTGTTATGTCACCGGTGTTCATCATCTGGTGATTTTGGGGCTGGTTCTGTGCCTGGTTCTTCGAGGAGGAACATCCCGCCGCTACCAGAACTACAGCCAGAACAACTGCCAATACCAATACTACTCTTTTCACAAAAAGATACCTCCTGCACGGATCATTTTTAATTTTGGGGCTACATCCTCATGCTCATTGGCAGAGTAAACAGATACAAGTTCAACGCAGCAAGAATTACCAGTAAAGCTGCATAGGGAAGGAATGACGAGGTGTTTTTAAAGTTGCTCTTGCTGATTCTGTAGGCAGTATAAATTGACGCGGCCAATCCCATTGCGATCAATACAAACTGCATTACTTGAATTATTTCGTTAGAGACCAGGGCGGGAGATCCGCCTTCAAAGCCTGGTATGATGAGAGAAATCCCGGTGTACAGCACTGATTTTCCTTCCGCCAGCAGGTGGAAAAGGTTGTGCGCCAGGTGGCCTGCCAGGTCCAGGGGAATCAGCGCGTATCCGAATCTGGCAAAGTTTGATATGGCGCTCTCTTTATTAAACAGCCCTGCCAGCATACCGGTCAGGTACAGCGCCAGCACCGGAACGGTCATGGCGATAATAAAGGTAATGGTAAAGGTAACGGTATAGCTTGTTGTGCCGGTAACACCTTCAATAAACCGCTGGGCATCCTGCCAGATCTCAAGCATGGTGATGTTTTGCACGAAAACAATACCCATGATTATTATGGCGAGGAAAGATTCTTCTATCCTTGGTTTTCTGATAAACCAGAGTTCTTTTGAAGGCACCCGGGCTGTTAATGTTACAGAATCGTTTTGGCATACTTTTACGCAGTTTCCGCACAGGTTGCATTTGGCGCTGGAGTCCATCTGTCCGGGCAGCTCAAACATGGGACAGCCCGGAACGCCGTCTTTCCCTTTATAGCAGTATTTATCCCTGCAGGCGCTGCACTTATCACTGTCAGCCCGCAGCTCGAAGGCGCCTGCCCGTGAGTAGTTGCCTGCCAATCCTCCGAGAAAGCACAGGTACCTGCACCACGTCCTGCGCTCGAAAAAGGCGCCGGAAAAAACCACCCCGGTAATAATCAGCAGCAGCAGAACTCCTGAGCCAAAAGGAGATTCCACTATGCCGAAAACATGGTCGGCCCAGGTGATCAGTATAAACATGGCGTCAATAATCCAAATCCCGTATTTCTTTAAAAAGACGGGGACCGGACGCCTAAGGCCTACCCATCTCTGCACAAAGTCGCTTAAGGTAGCAAAGGGGCAAATGGCGCACCAAAATCTTCCCAGCAACAAGAAAATAAGGGGAATGATAGGCCACCAGAGCACCCAGGTCATGGCAGTGCCAAAATTGACATGGGCGGAGGCCGGCCCGTACAGGAGCTGGTAAACAACTACTGCGAATATGAAGGCGGTGGGCCACTGTAATAGGCCGGGAAACCACTGGCTTTTGAATATATTTTTTATTGGTTTCAAATTCAGGAGGTTCAACCTGTTACCCCCCTTTGCAGCTTGTTTTTCATGTATAATGCGATGCCGATAATCAGGGCATTAATCCCTGCAAAGCCCCCCACCAGAAGGTTCTTCACCGGGTTAGGCTCCCCTGTGCCGGAATCTCCATGGCCTCCGCCCTGTTCTCCGTGACCTGAGCTGTCCTGAGAGTTACTGACCGAGCCTGCCTGATCATGTCCGCCCTGACCGGATCCCTGACTCATATCCATACCGGGCGTATCCATATTGGCCATATCTTCCTCTTGTGTTTGGCTGTTGCCGGCCGGCGAACCGTCATGACCGGTATGTTCGCTCGCCGCCAAAGAGTATCCGGATATGCTGAAAATAAGTGCAAATAGTGCTATTAATGTTATGGTAAATCTCCTGGCGACCATTATATCCCTCCGCTTCTGTCTTGGCGCTTATTCAGCGCTATTGGGCTGGTTGTTGTTTGTGAATCCACCCATCATGCCCGGGCCGGGGCAGCCAAAGCCGTTGGTTTCGTGGAATTTCTGCATTTGATCAAAATGATTGTTCCAGGCCTGTCCCTGTTCCGGAGTCAGCTGTTTGTTTTCAACTGCCTGGTTGACCCACTGTTTGTGCGCGCTGAACATTTGGTTAAAAAAGTCCTGATTATCGGTGGCGGCATACGCTACAGATATGGTTATCATCAGTAAAAGAACTGCCACCATTACCACTGCCAGCTTCCTTTTCATGATTTTCCCTCCTTTCTTTTGCACTCTATACTCATTCTAAGGAACAAATCTCACAGAAATGTCCCGAAAATGTCACATTTTTTTAACAAATAATCTAGGACAAAAAGAAAAAGGGCCTTTAACAGCCCCCAAAGAATAGGCAGTTTTAGGTCATGCCCTGGACAATATACTGCACCCACCCTTACAGTGCGCCACCTGGCGCAACATCCAGCGTTTTCTATACATCCTTTTCTCACCTCTGAATTATATATTCTGGTCTAAACCTATGATATTTTTTCCGATATTTCTCCTCTGGCATAGCGTTCTTTAATGCTAGAGACAGGGTCGGGACCGTCGGTGACTTCTTTCTTCCTATATCTGTTCCACAGTCCAGTGCCCAAAGATATAGCAAGAATAATAACTATCACAGGAATAAGCATGTGTAGCAGCATCCAGATACCCCAGTAAAAACCCCCGAATAATCCTCCGAACATGGTATCACTCCTCTGTATTTCTTACGATTTAATACTACCAAACAGATTTTACAAACCTTTAACGGTTATATTACAAAACTGTCACATTTTTAGTGCTGAAGTAAAAAAAGAAGGCCCACAACGTGAGCCTTTACCTCGGGGCTGTTCCTGTGCTTAGCGTAAAGGAAAAGGTCGTTCCTTTACCAGGAGTGCTTTCCACGTATATCCGACCGCCCATGTTTTCAGCCAGCCGTTTGACTATGGCCAGTCCCAGCCCCGTTCCGCCGCCTTCTCTTCTGGTCCTGGACTTGTCAGCTTTATAGAACTTTTCCCAGATAAACTCCCGTTCGTCCTCTGGTATGCCGGGGCCGCTGTCTATCACGCTTATTTTAACAAAGCCGTTGAGCACAACAGTATTCATCCGGATACTCCCACCTGTTGGGGTATATCTTACTGCATTTTCCAAAAGGTTAAACAGTATCTGCTGCAGACGATCCGGATTTGCCAGTACAGGGGGGATATTTTCAGGAATATCCAGGTCAAGCGCAATTTCTTTTTGTTCAATAAAGACTCCCATTTTTTCTGCCGCTTTTATTAAAACAGGGGCTATATCAAATACAGAAAGCTCAATATTTTCCTGCCCGGACTCCATTCTCCTCAAATCCAGCAGGTCAAAAACCAGTCTTTTTAACCGGCCTGCCTCCTCAACAATTCCATCTATACAGTCCCGGCGGTCTTCTTCACTTTCCGCCACATTGTCCTTCAGAGCTTCCGCATATCCCTGGATAATGGTCAGCGGTGTCCTTAATTCGTGTGAGATTCCCGCCACAAAATCCTTCCTGGTTTGATCCAGCCTCTCCAGGGTAGCTATTTTTTCCTGCAAATCACCCGATAAAGTGTTAAGCGAATCAGCAAGGACTCCTATTTCATCTTCGGATTTTACGGCCACCTTCCTGCTGAAATCCCCCCTGGCCAGGGCCCGGGCCACTTTATTCATTTGTACCAGGGGACGGGACAAAGAACGTGAGAAGGCCAGACTCAGGAATGTAGCCAGAATAATGCCCCCTATGCCTACGTTAAGTATGATCCTCTGGTACTCAGAAATCTGTCCTTCAATAGCGGCTATGGAACTGCTTACAATTACAGCGCCAGTGGTACGACCCCCGTTTATGACCGGCACCAGGGCAGACAAGACCTCTGCTCCGATGATTTCATTTCTGCCGCTCTTTAATACTCTTTCTCCGGCTAATACCTTTTTTAAATCATCCATGGTAATCAAGTCACCATGATGTTCCAGAATGCTGATTTTGGTTAAACTCATGTTCATGCCCATCCCGTGACATTCCAGTATATAACCGTCCCGATCCACCAGCATAATGTTTGTGTCGGTCAGCTCGGAAATAAGACTTATTTTATCCCGGGCATTTTCTTCATTGCTCAAGGCGCCGGCAACCTCGTTCCCCTGACGGAGAATGCTATCCGTTTGCAGTTTATAGTAAACTTTTTTTATTATATTTGACTGAACCATGCCGGTGGTCCAGGTAATTATCAGCACAAGAATCACAATAGCCAGCCATAGTTTGGCCATAATGCTTTTTTTAAAAAACCTCATTCCACCACCTCAAATTTATAGCCGACTCCCCACACGGTCCTGATTATGTCCGGACATCCTGGCACTTTATTTAACTTGTCTCTGAGTCTATTGATATGGGTGTCCACCGTCCTGGTATCGCCGTAATAATCAAACCCCCAAACCTCCTGCAGCAGTTCATCTCTTGTGTATGCCCTGCCGGGATGCCTGCTCATAAAGTATATAAGATCAAATTCTTTTACAGTAAGGGAAACAGGCTGCCCGCAAACAGTAACGCTTCGTGTTTCTGTATTTATTTCCACTGATACTTTAGTGCCGTCATTTTATTTTCTTTGTTTTCCACATTGTCCTGGCTCTGGGCTGTGCGGCGCAGCACTGCTTTGACCCTGGCCAGGAGTTCCCGTGGGCTGAAAGGCTTCACAACATAATCGTCCGCGCCCATCTAAGTCCGACGATTCTGTCCACTTCATCACCTTTAGCCGTAAGCATATTATAGGGACGGATGATCTGGCCCGCACCTCGCGGCAAACGGTCCAGCCGTTGATTTCCGGCATCATTATATCTAAGATAATCAGATCAAATTTTTCAGCCTTCATTTTCTCAAGAGCCTGTTTATAATGCCCCCCGTTGTCAAGACACGGAAAATATTTTGTAAGTTATCCTCCTTTCCGTGTTTTGTATGTTCAAGCAGCTTGATGATGCTTGCCATCATAGACTTGGGACGGGCATTGACCTCCAATGGAAGAATGGGGACGATAGGTATTGTACTCATGAATATATTGGTTCAAAGCAATTCTCAGCTCCCGGGGGCTATTGAATTCATTGATGTATACGCAATCACATTTCAGAGTCCGGAAAAACCGTTCAGTTCTAACATTATCCAGGGCTTGACCCTTGCCATCCATAGAGATTTTAACAGTATAGGACTCTAACAGATTAAGATAGTCAGGATTGGTAAAATGACAACCTTGATCACTGTTGATGATCTCCGGACGGCGGTGGTTCAAGGCCCGTTTCAGGCAGTTTAATACAAAGGATTTATCCAAGGTGCTGGACAGTTCAAAATCCACGATGCACCGCTGTACCAGTCGATAATTACAAACAGATACATGAAGCCTTTTTCCATTCGAATATATGTAATATCTACGCCCCAGACCTGGTCTGGATGGTCAATGGTCAGGTTCCTCAGTAGATAAGGCCGAACATACTGGGCGTGAAACCGCTTACTTAGATTGGGTTTAGGATAAATGGTGTAAATCCCCATCTCTCGCATCATTCGGCGTACTTTTTTCCTGTTAATCAGTAGATAATCATCCCGTCTCAGAATCCGTGTGATGGTTCGATAACCCCAGGTGGGGACTTACTTTTTTAATTTTGTGTCTCACTCTATGGGAGCATTATAGAACCACATAAATTGAATTCATGTAGTTTTTGAGGTATTATTGTACTGAGGTGATTAATTATGGCCGCTAATCTCGATCGCTTAATTAAAGAAATTAGGGATTTATCAGCAGCTGAAAAATCTGAACTCGCCCGCAGGCTTGACGAGGAGGCCGTTTTTGATGACCAGTCATGGTACTGGACGCCTCAGTGGCAGGCGGCTGAAAAAGAAGCAGACGAAGATATAGCCGCTGGCAGGGTCCACCGTTACAATAACGCTGATGACGCAATAAAATTTCTAAACGAACAGCGTGAACGTCCGTCCGGGGAAGACCAATAAATCATGTACAAGGTGGCATTCACTAATAGATTTGTTCGGTCATACAAAACCCTCGACAAAAAATCTAGTTCACTCGTTGAAAAAGCAATTTCGTTACTGGTAAATAATCCTCATCATCCATCCTTGCGCATGAAAAGAATACAGGGCACAAAAAACATCTGGGAAGCCAGTGCTGGCATATCGATACGCATCACCTTCATGCTATCAGAAGATGTTTTACAACTAAGAAACGTAGGCACCCATGACCAGGTTTTCAGACCGCCTTATTAATTAAATCTTTCTACCGCTTTTTCTACCAACAGGCATTTATAACCTAATTTAACCGAGTAAAAAGAAATATCGCTGAGTCGTCCAAACCGCGTAAAATATGGACTCAGCGATATTGCATTTAAAGCCCCTATACCCCTGGGTAAAACTCAAAATCCGCCGGTGGCAACACCGTAAGGGTTCGACTCCCTTCTTCGGCACCAAGAAAAGGCCTCCCCCTTGTGGGAGGCCTTTCTTTTTCCTTTATGCGGTTTTAGATGCGTTTCGCATATTGCTGAAAAAAGAATCTTTGATAACTTAATAACTTAGTTAAACCGGTACCAATAGACCTCTTTTTATCTTTGTCTAAAATTAAATGGATATTTATGTAACAATAAAAATATAATTTGATTCGATTTATATTTATTGTTTTACGATATATTGTGTGTTAAAATCAAATTAACATAGATAAGTGAGGTGCTTTTTATGAAACGAGAAACACTCTTTTTAAAGGTAATTATTTTTCTTATTGGAATTCCGATTCTTGGTTTGTGTATATTTGGGTTGCCTTCGATAGCTAATGAAGCAGCAGAATATTATCCAGCTTATTTGCTATATCCCGTTTTAATCGGTATGTATGCAGCGGCGGTCCCATTTTTCTTTGCTCTGTATCAGACTTTAAAACTTTTAAGCTATATTGACAATAACAAGGCTTTCTCGGAA
The DNA here is from genome assembly GCA_000802095.1 of Peptococcaceae bacterium BICA1-7. GTDB lineage: Bacteria > Bacillota > Desulfotomaculia > Desulfotomaculales > Desulfocucumaceae > BRHc4a. Next base: position 176,192 of record JUEB01000011.1, read on the forward strand.
TTATCTGTAAAGGCTTTAAAGAATATAAAATACTGTGCAATCACAATCAGTATTTTATATGCAGGACTCATACCACTCTTATTTCCCATGGCGGAGGCAGACGACGCCCCAGGTATCGTAGCACTCGGATTGGTTATTGCTTTTGCTTCAACGGTGATTGCAGTCTTTGCTGCTATTCTTCAAAAGCTATTAAAAAATGCTATCGATATAAAATCAGAAAATGATTTAACGGTTTGAGGTGAATAACATGGCGATTATAATCAATATTGATGTGATGTTGGCTAAAAGGAAAATGAGCGTAACAGAACTTTCGGAGAGGGTTGGAATAACAATGGCTAACCTTTCTATATTGAAAAATGGAAAGGCAAAAGCGATTCGATTATCAACTCTAGAGGCGATTTGTAAGGCTTTAGAATGTCAGCCTGGAGATATTTTAGAATACAAAAGTGAAGTCAGTCAAGGATAATAAAGTTTGGTTAATAAACATTGTGGAGGAAAGGATTTAATTGATAATTATTAGGGAAGGTATAACCATGGACATTAACAATCTGATTATTGAAAATATTGCTAACCCCCATGAGCTGGAGAGAATGTTTAGAAAAGAACCCGAAGCTTTTAAAAAGTCATTCTCATACGCCTGGGAACAAAACCCTGACTCGCAGGTTCTTGCCGTTTGGTATGAAAGATTGCATTTCAAGGAGACGGCAAATACAGAAAAAGCTTCCTTGCTTCAGAAAGATTTCTTATCCATGGGCATTTTAGCAATTCTGGCCGGGATAAGCACAAGGATAATTTTACATTTTGCCGAACAGCAAGCAATAGCCCCTATTAACCTTGTTTTTGGTATACTTCCCTTTATTGCCGCCTATTTTGTATACAATAATACCCCCAAAAAAAATGTTCTTTACACCCTTGCATCGTTATTCATAATCTCCTTATTTTATCTTAATATGCTGCCACTAGAGCATAAAGACAGTATTATCCTGGCTTATCTACACCTTCCCATTTTCTTATGGGTATTATTAGGGCTTGCATTTACAGGAAATGAATATGGCATAGGCAGCACAAAATTAGCCTATCTCAAATTTAATGGGGAATTTTGCATACTCTACGCCAGCATGGCAATCAGCGGAATGCTGCTAACAGCATTAACCATGCAGTTATTTAGTTTTGTCGGCATGGATATATCTGAATTCTATTTTAAAAATGTCGTTTTATTTGGTGCTGCCGCTCTGGCTATTGTGGCTACATACCTGGTATCAAGGAACCTTAAACTTGCTAAAAATATTGCACCATATATAGCCAAAATTTTTAGTCCTCTTGTACTGGCCACATTGTTGGTCTATCTTATAACGGTTATTGGGGTCGGAAAAAATCCATTCCTGGACCGCAATTTCCTCATATCCTTCAACGGAATACTCCTTAGTGTACTGGCCGTTACCATATTCTCCATTACCGAAAGCGGCACAGACGAGAAAAAGAACATTTCTGATTATATAAATTTTGCCCTGATTGTTCTTGCTCTTATCATTGACAGTGTGGCTTTATCAGCCATAGTGTTCAGGCTTTCTTCTTATGGGATTACGCCCAACAGACTTGCTGTTTTAGGCGTAAACATACTTATCTGGGCCAATCTAATTTGGATTATGCTCTCCTATATGCGTTTTCTACAAAACAAAACCGGACCTTCAACCATCCAAGATGCCGTTACTAAGTATTTGCCGGTCTACGGACTTTGGGCAGCTTTCGTTACATTTACTTTTCCTTTAATTTTTTATTAGAAAGGCTCTGTTAATGTAATATCAAACCTAATTTAATGAGCTAATTGGAATGAAAAGATAGCGGAGGGATTAATTCTATCAAAACTATCTCTGGTTAGGTACCTGTCCAGGGCAAAATACTGATCAACCAGATAACTTCTGCCAGTATTTTGATCGTCTTCATAAAAATTATTCGTATCCCAATATCACTGAGTTTTATCTCTTTGCAACCGGCTACTTCATCTGCTCTAAATTCCAATTCGTCAGTTGATTTATTAAAGACTTATTAATCAAAGGAATTATTTGGAATAAAGAGAATATTATATTTAGGTTGTTACTCTAAACGGACAAATCTAATGGAGGGAAACTAATGAATATAGAGTCACTGAAACTCGTTTATTTTTCGCCTACAGGGACAACGAAAACGATTATTGAAGGAATTGCACGTGGAATTAATCAAAGTCCTATGGAAACGATAGATATTACGAAACCAGAGGTTAGAAAACAACAATTGCAAACATCGGAAAATGAACTACTTGTTATCGGTGTGCCAGTTTATGTCGGCAGGGTTCCGGCTATTGCAATTGACTGGCTACATACGATCAAAGCTCGTAGCACGCCTGCCGTATGCATTGTCGTTTATGGCAATCGTCAGTATGGCGATGCTCTACTCGAACTTAAAGACACTATGGTAAAGCATGGATGTGTTCCGATAGCCTATGCTGCATTTGTTGGGGAACACTCCTTTTCCAGCTCTGAAACGCCTATTGCCTCAGCTCGTCCTGATGTAAGTGATGTAAATCACGCAGAGTTATTTGGGAAAAGAATAAATGAAAAATTATTGTCTATTTCATCAGTTGATCATATTTCCGATATAACTGTACCTGGCAACTATCCCTATCAGCAATTTAAGGCATGGGTTCTTGATTTTATAGCAATCAATGATAAATGTTCGCAATGTGGAGTCTGTGCACAGGAATGTCCCGTTGGGGCTATCGATTTAGAAAATAGTGGTTCAATTGATACGAATAAATGCATCTTGTGTTGTGCCTGCATTAAGAAGTGCCCGGAGAATGCACGAACGATGAAAGCTGGTATAGTTAAAAATGTTTCAATACATCTGAGTCAAACATGTCAAAATCGAAAGGAGCCAGTATTCTTTTTATAAGTACCTTCCCCCCAATAGGTCCTACGAGAACAAGGACAATGGACAGCGGAGGGATAAATTCCTTCCGCTTCTATTTTTTATATTAAGATTGACGGCTTAGGATAGTGAAATTTGAGCATCCTATATCATGCAGATAAAGAATTGCAGGTGATATTATGGAGTGGCTCGCATTTGGAGGAATAGCATGGCTTACAGGCTTATTACTTGTACCTCTTAAAAATTGGAAAAAACTATGGCCTTTAGGGATAGCCGGAATGATCATCGTTTTTACTATTGATAGCACATTAGTGTCTTTAGGCGCCTTCAAATTTAGTTCCAGCACTCCTGAAATATCCGGTATTCCTGTTCCTTACTGGCTCAGCTATATCCCAGGGGGGATTATATTTGGCTACTATTGCCCTAATGAACGTTGGTTAAAGCTTGTATATATTGCTATCTCAGCTTTTGCGCTGCTGGTGATGGAGTTAATTATGCTTTGGTTAGGCTACTTCAACTATATCAACTGGAACCCGGCAAAGTCTTTCATGCTTAACGCCGGTGGTTTCACAATAATGCTATGGCTGGCTGAATGGCTGGGGCTTGCTGGGAAAAAAGATATCGCAATTAGTGAATTTTAGGTGACTTCACTACATTATCCACTTAAGATATGGATAGTCTGGAAAACCTCGATATGATCATCTGCCTGGTATCTTTTGGAGATTTTTGTGCAGTTGTGACTTAATATGAAGCGACTTTCACCAACATAATTTACGGAAAAAAATGGTGTTTTGATGTCCCATTGAAGGCTTTTGTCCGACAGCAGCGCCTTGACCTTGGCCACAACAATTTTCACTACCTCAACAATTCCGTCAGTCAGTTTCTCCTCCGCAATCTCCTCCGGAGGGGTTCTGTATAGACGGGAAACAAGCCTGAGCGCGGTTTCTTTGTTCATGGTAATAATACAAACAGCATTAATATAGCCCCAAAAAGGTATCTGGCAGGAAAAGACATCTCTTTGTTTAAGCAGGTCATTAGTGCCCTGAGAGATCTCCTTCACCTGAAGCCCCGAAATCTTCCCCACAGTATACTTTAAAGCGTCTGATAGACATTCATTAATCTGTTGATATTCATAGCCCAAACCAAGGCAGTCCAGAATTTTCTTAGTCAACTCCTGTTCAGTAAAAGGCTTGACCATATAGTTTTTTGCCCCGGCCTGAATTGCTTTAATTATTTTATCTTTTTCATTCTCTGTGGTGCACATAATAACCGGGATATGCTTATAGTTTTCATTACTCTTAATAGTTTTCAGGAGCTCAAAACCGCTCATCCTTGGCATATTCCAGTCCAGTATAACAAGGTCTATATGGCTGTTTTGCCCTAAAACAGCCAGGGCTTCCACACCATCGGACGCCTCTAGAATTTCCCCGCCTAAAGCTTCTACAACTTTTCCGGTAATTTTCCTCACCATTGCAACATCGTCAACCGATAAAATTTTCATGCCTGCACCTCTAACTTAATACGATAGTACACTAAAAAACATATTATCCTTCCATATAAGTGTTAAATGATATTGTTTGCATAGCATAGCGAAAAAACTTCTTTTTTAATTTTTCATCTACTTGCAGTTCCCGCCCAAACACTGGAAACCGACCAAATAAAAACACCCTGCAATTATTCTAATTATATCATGTTTAATAGTATATGGCATTGCCGTGAGTTGGCTGCTTTAGTACAATCTCTCGAAAGGTTTTGAAGCCCCGGTCCGTGCCCAATCTCATCCGCTAACCGGTCCCCAGCCTTTGGGAGCATCATCCCGTCCTGCAATTATTTTTTCCCGGAATATGAATAAGGCCCGGACTCCTTTAAGCATCTTTTTTATCAGGTCTGTTAATAAAGTGCCGGGTCCTATTTCTTTAAACTCCAATTCCCCTAATACCATCAAATTTCTTCTCATTCTGTCCACTCACAGAATCAACTATTTGCTCTGCAAAGTCATTCTTAATCTCTCCTTGCAGATATAGCTGTGGTGAATCTATAACAGGGATTAGTTTATGGTCTCATAAAAGCCTTTAGGGATATACAAAGCATTGTCTAAATACAGGCAAGTATGCTATTCACCTAATACTTGTTTTAGTTCGTTGATCCGGACATGTATCTTCTTCTTAAACACATCAGTGCATCCATTTCCAGGCCGGTCATCCCAGATATGCCAAGCGGTGGCAATGAATGAACTCGCTTATAATGCGCCCCGCACAGGCATTTTTGTTAATTCCAGGACTTCTTTTTTTCGACTCAAGGTTTAAAATTCTTCCCTTAGGGCATCTTATTATTGATAGGAGGTGAAAAAGTAAAATGAGTAAAACATCAGTAGCACTTATTGTCAAATTTGTAATGACGTTTGTTGCAGCGGCCATAGCCTTCATGATTCTAGAGCGGAATGCATTAGGATGGGTGGCACTAGTAGCCCTTGCAGGAACAATTTTAAACTACCTGCTCGGTGACCTTGTTATTCTACCCCGGTTTGGCAACATTGTGGCCTCTTTGGGTGATGGTGTCCTTGCTGCAGTAACAGCTTATGTAGTCGATCTTATTGTCCCGGGGTTTACAACTACCTGGGCAGCACTGGCAGCTTTTGCAGTCCTTGTCGCCGTTGCGGAATACTTTTTCCATGCATATCTACGGCGATCAGAAAAGGTTGCCCCTTAAGCTTTTAGCTCCATGAAAAAACGACCCCCTGAATGGAGGTCGTTTTTTAATTTCACCGGCCTGCAGTCAAAACCGTCACCATGATACACACTGCCGTACAGGTCAGTAATATTATCTCTGTTTTGGCATACCTAAAACTCCCTATGGAATAGAATATAAATGTAAAAAGAGAAAACGATTACCACGTAGACTTTTTAAGAAAAAGCCTATACAATATATATGTAAAAAACCGGAGGTAAAAATATAGACATGCGTTTCGACCAATAAGTCCTTAACCAAACTGGATAGGGTTGCCGGAGTCTGTCTGCCGGTGCAGTGGTCGAAATAAGTGTGTCTTTTTTAACCCTCTGATAAAGGGAAATTTTATAATAACAAGGCATTCCATAATACAATCTCCGCTAAATGGATGGTATGGATGCTTTAGCTTATTGCCATATTGACCCTTCGCATCCGGAAAGCAGGCAGACAGGAGCCTGTTTTTTATTTGAGGATGAGGAGGGTTTTTTATGTTGATACTTAAAGTTGAGGGACTTAAAAAGGATTGGAACGGAAAACAGGTGTTTGAAAATGTTAATCTTGAAATACATCGAGGAGAACGTATTGCCCTAATGGGAGGGAACGGGGCAGGAAAAACTACACTCCTGGGGTGCCTGTCAGGTCAGGTTTCCCCCGATGAGGGAAAGATTTTTCGCCGCTTGCCTGTAAAGGCATGGGGAATAATAGAGCAGCATTTAATAGTCCCGGAGGCACTGACAGTGCAAGAATTTATTAAATCGGGGCACACAGTTTTATACCGCTTGAAAAATGAATTGAACCAGTTGGAGAATATATTGGAATATGAAAAAGGGGATGGACTGAACATTGCCCTTGAACGTTATAGTACCCTCCTGGAACGTTACCAATCTCTGGGGGGATATGAGTGGGAATATGAGGTCAATGCTGTCCTTTGCCGGTTCGCCCTTTCAGGGAAGGTCCTGTACCGGGAATTAAGCGGGGGGCAGAAAACAAAAGCCCAGTTGGCCCGGGTTATGGCAGGGAACCCTTCATTTCTGCTCATGGATGAACCTACCAACCACCTGGATATGGAGACGCTGGACTGGCTCACATGCTGGGTACAGGCATTTCATGGCACTGTTTTGTTTGTATCTCATGACCGGGAGTTTATCGACCGGGTGGCTGATAAAACGGTGGAGCTTTCATTAAAAGGAACTAAAACATACCCGGGAGGATACTCGGACTTCCTTAAAGAACGGGAACGCGAAGGTAAGGAACAAGAAGCCCTTTATAAAAAACAGCAGCAGGAAAAAAAGAAAATTGAAGAAGCCATTGGCCGCTATAGGGAATGGTTTATGAAGGCCCATGAGGCGGCAGGGGAGCGGAGCCCCTTTTATAAGAAGAAGGCGGAAAAAAACCGGACACGTTTTAAAGCAAAGGAAAAAGCACTGGAACGCCTGGAAAAGGAACAGGTGGAACGTCCCAAAGATATACCCGGTATACATGTCAGCTTTAAAGAAAATGTCTTTGAAGCCCGCCAGTTGGTCCGAATGGAAGATGTGGGGTTTTCTTACGGTGATCAGCAGGTGCTCCAGAACGTGAATCTTACCATTTCCCGGGGTGACAGGGTGGCCGTGGCCGGCCAGAACGGAAGCGGCAAAACCACACTCCTAAAACTTCTGTCTGGAAAGCTTCAGCCCCGGGCAGGGTCCGTCATCCATCATCCAGTATTAAGAATAGGCTACTTCGCCCAGGAACTGGATAACCTCAATAATGAAGAGACTATACTGGACAGTTTGCTTCGCCTGCCGGGTATGACTCAGCGGGAGGCACGAAATATTCTGGCAGGCTTTTTCTTTCGGCAGGATGAAGTATTCCGCAACATAGGCACCCTTAGCATGGGGGAACGGTGCCGGTTAGCCTTTGTCATGCTTTATTTTTCTGATGCTAACCTGCTGGTATTGGATGAGCCCACAAACTATCTGGACATTCACACCCGGGAGCAGGTGGAGGAAGCCCTTATCCGCTATCCCGGCGCGCTGGTAGTGGTTTCTCACGATAGATATTTGTTGAAGAAAGTTTCCAACCGGGTTATCCTCCTGAATGAAGGCCAGATGACTTATTATCCTGGTAATTATGAAGAGTTCCAGAACTACCTTTATAAAGCAGCCTGCCGGCCTGCTGACCGCGAAATGGAAGACCGCATGCTTTCCCTTAAACTGGAACTGGCCCGGCTTATGGCCGGGTCAGAACCTGAAGGAGAAGACGAGAAAGAGCTCTTTTATGCCAATATTCGCCAGGTAAAGGCGGAATTGGACGAACTGCTGACTGATACCGGCCCTCCGGTGAAGAACAGCTAATTGTCCATATTCAAAAAATCCCTGGCAACTCCGGTTTGTTTTGCCATTTCTTTAACCGCCTTTGCCAATGCCGGAGATACTTTGTCATTGAAAACAGAGGGAATTATATTGTCCGCAGACAATTGTTCGCTGTCCATTAAACCGGCCAGCGCGTATGCGGCAGCAAGGCACATCTCATGGTTTATAGCCCTGGCGCTGCAGTCCAGCGCCCCCCTGAAAACGCCTGGGAAAGCCAGGGCATTATTAATCTGATTGGGGTAGTCAGACCTACCTGTGGCAACTACCCCGGCCACATCCAATATACTCTCCGGGTATATTTCCGGATTTGGGTTTGCCAGGGCGAATACTATAGGGCTGTTAGCCATATTTAACACATCTTCCCTTACTAAAAGACCTGGCCCGGACACTCCGATAAATACGTCGGCCCCGGCGACTACTTCTTTCAGGCTCCCATGAATACATCTATTATTAGTGTTAAGGGCAAGCCATAGCTTTGAGGACTGGGTGGGCGGATTGTCCCTTGAGATGGCGCCCTTCCTGTCACACACTACAATATCGCACACCCCTGCGCTTAATAGTATCTTGGCAATGGATACCCCCGCTGCTCCGGCCCCGCTTATCACCACCCGGATACCCTTTATATCCTTGCCAACCACCTTTAGGGCGTTTAGCAACCCGGCCAGTGCCACTATTGCGGTGCCGTGCTGGTCGTCGTGAAAAACGGGAATATCCAGCAGCCGTGCCAGTGCCTCCTCTATCTCAAAGCACTTGGGCGCGGCGATATCCTCCAGATTTATGCCCCCGAAAGAAGGGGCTAGGGCTACTACAGCATCAATAATTCCCTGGCTGTCCTGCACGCCCAGGCATAAGGGGAAGGCGTTTATATCGGCAAATTTTTTAAACAGCATGGCCTTGCCCTCCATTACCGGCAGTGCGGCGGCCGCGCCCAGGTTACCCAGGCCCAGAACCGCCGATCCGTCAGTAATTATAGCTAATGAATTTCCTTTCATGGTCAGACGATACGCCATTCCAGGATCCCCGGCGATTGCCTCGGAAATTTCTGCAACCCCCGGAGTGTATACCAGGGAGAGGTCCTCCCAGTCGATAACCGGCTTTTGAGGCTGAATATTAATCTTACCTCCCAGGTGTCTTGTAAACACCCTGTCGGCTATATGGATCAGCCTGATGTCGGGGATATTGCCCAGTGCATTGACTAACCCGTCAATGGATTTCTTATCGTGCAAACGGATCATGATATCCCTGGTTAATAAATTGGGAGAGGCGGACACTAAATCTATGTTGCCGATGCTCCCTCCCTCCCTGGCTATCACCGCCAGCACACTGGCAAGGATTCCCGGACGGTTGGGCAGCAAGAACCTTATTACAATATTTAAAGACATTATCATCAGAAGACCTCATTTTTTAAGAATGGTCACCGAGCTGTTGGGACCTGCCCCCGAGGCATGGCAAAGGCCGACCTGTGCGCCTTCCACCTGTCTGGGGCCCGCCTCGCCTCTCAGTTGCAATACCACCTCATAGATTTGTGCGCAGGCTGTGGCCCCCAGCGGGTGACCCCTTGACATAAGTCCCCCGTCTGTATTCACCGGTATCTGGCCATTGATGTTAAACTTGCCCTCTCTTAAAAGCCTTGGCGCCTCTCCTTTTCCGCACAGGCCCATTTTTTCTATGTCCCACAATTCGGACGGGGCCATGGTATCGTATACTTGAGCCACGTCAATGTCCTCAGGCCCTATCCCGGCCTGCTCATAGGCCATTCTGGCAGACATTTCGGTCATTCCCTCTTTGGCCGGGAATTTGACACTGTCCACCAGGGCTGAAGGATAAAAGGCATCTCCGTATACACCCGAGCTAAGAACAGAGCTGGCTACCTTTACAGCTTTACTTGCCGACTTCAATTTATCCCTGCTGCAAAGTATGAATCCGGTAGCGCCATCGGCCAGGGGGCAGCAGTGTAAAAGCCTCATGGGCTTGGCCACCATCCTGGAGGCCATCACCTCTTCCAGGGTAACCGGCTTCTGAAAGCGCGCATTGGGGTTTAACGCACCGTTTTTGCGGTTTTTTACACTTACCAGGCTGAAATCTTCTACCGTGGCGCCGCTTTCCTTCATATACTCCACTGTTTCATTGGCATAATTGGCGGGCTGCACGTTAAAACCCATTTGCAGTTCAAATGGCCTGAAGGCTGTGCTGGGAATGGGACCCCGGGGCATTTTTTCCATGCCCAGGACAAGCACGATGTCATATATTTCAGCCGCCACTGACTGGTAGGCCAACCGGAAGGCCGATCCTCCACTGGAGCAGGCATTCTCTATGTTAACCACCGGAATTCCTGTAAGGCCAACTTCTTTTATAGCCTGGTGCCCGGATCCGGTGCCCTGGTATACACTGGCGCAGAAGGCTGCCTGAATATCCGGCCACTGCATCCCGGCATCTTTTAGAATATTAAGGATAGCCTCTCCACCCAGATGAAACCATTGCTTGTCTTCGTATACGTTAAACCTGGTGGTGCCGATGCCGGCCACCACTACTTCCCTCATCTGATTAATTGGTTTCATTGTTTAGGCCCCCTGTATGAACATTATTGGATTTATCACCTTTTATTTTCACCGGCTGAAATTTATAAGTCAGTATTTCGGCCCCTTCAGCGTTTTCACAAAGCTTTTCGATGACCAAACTTACTTCCATGCCCACTTCCAGTTCTTCCAGGTCACAGCCGGTAAACAATGTTTCCACCTTTACTCCTTCCGGCAGCTTCACAAATCCGTAGGAATAGGGTATGGGCCCGCCATAAAAGCCTCCCGCCGGCTTCTGGTACACCACCGAGAAACTGGTAATCACTCCCTGGCTGCTCAATTTAATAACCTCCAGGCGGTCTCCCTGGCAGTGAGTGCATATTCCGCTGTCCTGCACCGGAAAGAATATCTCTCCACAGGAAAGGCAGCTGCTACCTATTAATCTTACATCTCCTTCACCTGACTGCTCCCATAAACCTTTCCTTATGGGAATCCTTGACTTCTCCCCACTTTCTGTCATAATTATAGTCTCACCCCCATTTGTTTTTAACTGTTCAGCTAGATTTACAGCCTCCATCTAGACTATTTTCCCATTCCTGAGAGTCTCTATCTTTTCCCGGTTATAACCAAGGACAGAGGATAAAATCTCTTCTGTGTGCTGGCTTAAAAGGGGCGCCGGGTTGGCTTTTGTTTCCACAGGCAGGCTCTTTATTTTAACAGGGCTGCCTACCAGTTTGACAGTGGCTGCCACCGGGTCATCCACTTCGACCCACATACGGCGAGCTTGGGCTTGCTCGCAGCTGTAAATCTCCTGGGAGGATCTTACCGGCCCACAGGGAACACCTGCCGCCAGAAGCTTTTCGGTGACCTCTTCGGAGGCATATTGCTCCATCCACTGCTCAATTACGGGGTCAAGCTCCCGTCGGTTCTTTGCCCTCTGCATGGCATTGACGAACCTGGGGTCCTCAAAGAATTCGGGATGTCCGATAACATCGCAGAAACGGCCCCACATCTTTGCCTCCAGCACTATTATGGCCACATGGCCATCTCTGGTCTTGTACGCCCCCCAGGGGTGGATCAGGGATTCCTTACCCCTGCTCATTACATTCCCGGTCAGTGAATACAGGGTATGGGCCCTTTCTGTCAGGGCCATCATCACGTCAAACATGGCAATATCTATATAATCACCCAGGCCTGTCTTTTGCCTGTTATATAGTGTCAGGGTTATGGCGTAAGCCATGATCATTCCCGGAACAATATCTCCCAGGGCGATCATCGGGTGCAGCGGCGGCCCGTCTTCGTTGCCGATCAGGTGCATCATGCCGGCCATGGCCTGGATAACTATGTCGTAGGCCGGCCTCTTTGAATACGGACCCTCCAGTCCCTCCATCTGCCCGTAGCCGCTGACAGAGCCATATATCAGTCGGGGGTTTAACTCTTTCACCTCCTCATAGCCCAGCCCCATTTTTTTAAGTGTGCCCGGACTAAGATTTTCCACCAGCACATCGCTGTTTTTTATCAAATCTTTCATTATTTCAAGGCCCTGGGGCTCTTTTAGGTTCAAGGTGAAGCTTTTTTTATTGCGGTTAAAGCGCATAAAATACCCGCTGACTTTTTCTCCCTTTTCATTTTTTATTATAGGACCGGGTTCCCTGGCCACGTCACCCCGCCCCGGAGTTTCAATCTTGATCACTTCGGCCCCTGCGTCCGCCAGCATCATGGTGCAAAAAGGAACAGCCACCTGGGTCTCCACCGCCAGTATTCTTATTCCTTCCAAAGGCTTTTGTTTCATGGAAAAGTCATTACCCCCCTGCCAAATTAGGATGCTTTCTTTTCAAAATGAGCTTTTATAAAGCCAACTATTTCTTCCGACTGGCTGCCTGGGCCGAAAACTGCACCCACCCCCATTTCCTTTAGGCGCTGTCTGTCGGCCTGGGGGATTATGCCACCTACGATCACCAATATATCGTTAATCCCCTCCTGCCTGAGCCGGGCCATTATACTTTCAACCAGCACGTTATGTGCCCCGGATAATATGCTTAGTCCAATCATCTGAACGTCCTCCTGAATGGCTGAGGCCACTATTTGCTCAGGAGTCTGGCGCAGGCCGGTATATACCACTTCCATCCCGGCGTCCCTTAATGCGCTGGCAATAACCTTAGCCCCCCGGTCATGCCCATCCAGTCCGGGTTTTCCAATTAAAACCCTTATCTTTTTTCGCATTTGGTACGATACCTCCAACTGTTTAATATATTCCCGGATCCTTGTACGTACCGTAAACTTCTTTCAAACATTCTGTTATTTCGCCCAGGGTGGCGTATGCTTTTACAGCTGTGACTGCGGCCGGGATTATGTTTTTTCCTGCCACGGCATCTTTTCGCAGGCTATCCATTGCCCCGGCTAACTGCAAAGAGTCACGCCGCCTCTTAAGTTCATTCAATCTTTTTACCTGCCTCGCCTCGGTTTCCGGGTCGGCTGCAAAGATGGGAATTTCTTCCTCATCCTCGCTCTGATAGGCATTCAATCCTACTACAATTTTTTCCCCGCTCTCTATTGACTTCTGGTATTTATACGCCTCTTTGGCCAGCTCTTTCTGAAAGAACCCGCTTCTTATGCATTCAACCGCCCCACCCAGCTCTATTATCCGCTCTATGTACTCGTTAACTCCCTTTTCTATTGCTGCTGTAAGGCTCTCCACCGCATAACCGCCGCCCAGCGGGTCAACTGTATTTACAATACCTGATTCATTGGCGATTATCTGCTGTGTTCTCAGCGCCACTGTAACAGCTTGCTCGGTAGGTATGGAGAAGGCTTCGTCATAAGATGAGGTGGCCAGAGTCTGAACTCCTCCTAAAACGGCTGCCAGGGCCTCTATGGTCACCCTGACCACGTTGTTTAGGGGCTGCTGGGCTGTAAGCATCCCCCCGGCTGTGTATGCCAGTATGCTCAGTTTCATGGAGTCCGGGTTATTGGCGCCATATTGCTCTTTAATAATCTTTGCCCAGACTCTGCGGGCAGCCCTGAACTTGGCTACTTCCTCCAGCAGGTCCATCTGGGCTGTAAAAAAGGTGTATAGCTTAGGCGCAAACTGGTCTATGTTGAGCCCCCGCCCTACTGCGTCCTTAAAATAACTCATTCCGTCGGCATAGCAAAAAGCCAGTTCCTGCACCGCAGTAGAACCGCTTTCCCTTATGTGGTAGCCGCTCAGCGCCATGGGGACCCAGTTGGTAAGCCTTTGGGCGCAGTACTCGATCACGTCAACAGCCAGTTTTACAGCCGCGTCGGGAGGAAATACGTAGGTGCCCCGGGCAAAGTATTCCTTTAGGGGGTCATTCTGGACCAAAACCTTGATCATATTGGGGTCATTTTCATTTTTCTCGGCAAAGGCCACAATAAGGGCTGTCATAACAGGCCCTATGGAGTTAGCTGTGGTCCTTATCTGGCGAACTTTTTCCAGGGGTATACCATCAAACAGCTTTTCTATATCTTCAAGGCTGTCGATAGCCACACCCACCTTGCCAACCTCGCCACGGGAAAGAGGATTATCGGAATCCAGCCCAATCTGGGTGGGCAGGTCAAGGGCAACGGAGAATCCGGTCTGTCCCTGCTCCAGCAGGTAACGGTACCGCAGGTTGGCCTCCTCAGCCGAGCCAAACCCGGAATACTGGCCCATTATCCAGAGCTCATCCCTGTACATTCCAGACCTTATTCCCCTGGTATAGGGGTATTGCCCGGATTTATTCAGGTCCTGGTTATAGTCAAATCCAATACTGTCCAGATCAGTTGGAGAATACAGATCTTTTAAAGGAATTCCGGAAAAGGACTGATATCTTTTTTCTTTTTGCGACATGTCTTTCACCACCCTACTATTCTCCTGCCACTAGATGATCCGGGCCACTTTCTCGATTTTTCCCGCATAGGTGGCCAGCTCCTGGACAGATGCCGAAATCTCCTCGGTTGCAGCTGCCTCGTTCTGCATCAACGCTGACACTGTGGAAATCTTTTCGGCCATCTCTGTCACCTTTTCGTTAATCGCCACCAGTATATCTCTGATTTCCTTAACGGAATTGGCACTGAATACGGACATCTTCCGAATTTCCTCGGCCACCACCGAAAATCCCCTGCCGCCATCCCCTGCCCTGGCCGCCTCAATGGCAGCATTTAAGCCCAACAGGTTGGATTTTTCCGCTACTTCTCTGATAAAGCCCAGGATGGACTCTGTTTTGTTTACCTGCCGGCTCACCTCTTCTCCCATTTTCAGGAGGTCTTCATGGTGTGCAGTCAGTTGTTCCGCCGATGCGGCCAGCTCCTCCACTGCGGACGATGACTCCTGCGCCAGGGAAGCAACACTGCCGGCAACATCGATAAGGGTTTCCTGGGCCATCAGGCTTACCCCCAGGCCAATTCCTCCAACCACATTGCCATTGCGGTCCCTTATGGGTACGCTGGTGGCCTTGAAAGACACCCCGTACGCATCCCGGGGCACAGTAACCCTTACCGTTTTCTCACTTTGAATGGCCTTATAGAGAGCGCTTTCCCGGGGAATGGGCTTTCCCGGGACTGCCATAGGGTTCTTAATCTCCCGCCCGTCAACATTGCACAGGAAATTCTCCCTATCGGCCACTCCGATCATGCAGTCCAGAGGTATAAGCTCCTGGATGATCGGGGCAAGCCTCACCAGATACTCTAAAATAAGGTCTTTGTCATCCGGCTGCCGGTAAAAATCTTCTAGACTTTTTCCCCGGACGGTGGGAACCGGATGTTCTTCTCCGGTATTATCTACAGGGAAGTCTCCTTCTCCAGTCCTGTTCTTAAAGAAAAACATGTCACTACCTCCTCTTCTCCGGAAGGCATTGTGCCTTCCGGAGAGATATTAACCCAAAAGCCAATGATTTTAATCCATCACACTTTCCGGTTTCTGTACGGAGGCTGCCACAGTACTGGAATGTCCGTGTCTTTCCTGTACAATCATCATTGCGATAACAGCTATGACAGCGGGAAGAGCAACAACCAGGAAGTTTTGCTGGAGTGTAAGGTTAATAGTAAGTAACCATCCCACCATCATAGGGCCTACAATTCCTCCCATACGTCCTATACCTAAGGCCCAACCAATCCCGGTGGAACGAATATTATTAGGGTAATATTGAGAAACATAAGCGTTAGCGCTTATTTGAGTACCCATCGTGGTAGCCCCGGCGATGGCCACTAAAATTGAAAGTGTAACCATACCGGTTTTAAAGCTAAGCAGACAAATAGAAATGAAGGCTATAGCATAAAATACCACGATCACTTTTCTGCCGTTTATTCTATCCGACAGCAGTCCGCCAGTGATGGCCCCGACAATAGCACCTACGTTGAGTATCAACATGAACCACAGGCTTGAGCCCATGGAGTAACCCGCATTTTGCATCAGCTTGGGAAGCCATGTCTGTAAAGCATAAGTCATCAGTAAACTCATAAAAAAGGTTATCCAAAACATAATAGTGCTTAGTGTCCTTTTGTTTTCAAACAAGCTGACCACCGGCATACCAACCACCTTGGCTGCCTCCAGGGAAAATTTTTCTCCTTCCTCCGGTTTGTATACTGGATTGATTTTTTTTAGCACACTTCGTATTTTTTCATCATCATTTTTGGCAACATAGATACTCATTGTTTCAGGCAAGAAAAGCAGGATCAAGGGCACTACCAACAGTGGGGCAGCACCGGCCCAAAACATCACCCTCCAGCCCAGAGGCTCTATAAGAACTATGCCCAGTCCGGCTGCGGACATTGCGCCCAGCTGCATGCCGCTGAACATAATTGTTACAAGCGTGCTGCGTATTGACCTCGGAGAATACTCAGTAATCAGTGAAATTGCATTAGGCATGACTCCGCCCAGCCCCAGCCCTGCAATAAAGCGGTACAACCCAAATTCAGTGGGCCCTCTGGAAAATCCAACCATCCCGGTAAAGAGCCCAAACATTGTCACACAGATCAGGATTACTTTTTTCCTCCCTATTTTGTCGGCCAGTGGCCCGAAAAAAAGGGCCCCCAGCATCATTCCAAATAATGCATAGCTACCCAGCGCCCCTGCCTGTATCGGCGATAAATTCCACTGCTTCATTAATAAAGGGACAACGGTACCGTAAACCACCAGGTCATACCCGTCGCACACAATTACAAAGGCGCACAAAACCAAGATCAGTAGGTGATAGCTATTGAATTTACTCTCGTCTATAATTTTATTTACATTAATTGAACGCATATTTACCTCCCCAATTGTTATTTAGCCAACTAATAAACCCTCCCCCCAGAGTCATCTCTATAATTGAATAATAGTTACTTCCTGTACTTGCCGAAGTCCGGCTTTCTTTTTTCTAAAAAAGCATTCTTACCCTCCAGGGCCTCGTCGGTTCCATAATACATATTTAACGCCACCCCGGACATGGTATGGATTCCCCAGACCGACTCAGTATCAGCATTGAAGGATGCTTTCAGGGCAGCAAGAGAGGTAGGGCTGTGGGACAGTATAATGTCACACATCTTTTCCACTTCCTCCTCCAGTTTCTCAGGAAGAACAACTTTGTTTACCAATCCCATCTGCAAGGCTTCCTCAGCGGTATATTGCTGACAAAGGTACCATATTTCCCGGGCCTTTTTTTCACCCACTATCCGGGACAGGTAAGCGCTTCCGTAACCGGCATCGAAACTGCCCACCCTGGGTCCCACCTGTCCAAACTTGGCGGTACTGGAGGCCACCGTCAGATCGCAGACCACGTGAAAAACATGTCCCCCGCCGATGGCATAACCATTTACCATGGCTATCACAGGCTTGTGAATAGTCCTGATCATCTGCAATACCATGGCGTGTAAATTGGGCATGGGCAAGGATTCAAGGCCTTCGGGTCCGCCTTCCTTCAAGCCCGACGGATCATAGCCGTCTTTTGTCCTTATGCTCTGGTCCCCACCTACGGAGAAAGCCTTGTCTCCAGACCCTGTAATAATGATTACCCCCACGTTTTTGTCCGTCCACGCATCCATTAGAGCTTTCATCATTTCATCAAGTGTGAAATTGGTAAAGGCATTCAGCTTGTTGGGCCGGTTAATTGTTATTTTGGCTCTTCCCTCATATTTGGAGTAAATTATGTCTTGAAATTCCACCAGTAAACCTCCTTAGTTAGGGATGTCATCTTTCACTTTTTTGACTTCTTTTCGGCTACAATGCACTCCACCGGCTCCCAGCGCTGATCTCTTTCCAGGCAGGTATTGCAGTAGATGCAGTTGACAATTTCATTTTTCCGGTTTTCCATTTGCTTGACAATCCATTGGGGGTCGGCAAGCAATGGGCGGCATACCCCGATAAGGTCTGCTTTACCCTGATTTAGCATCTCCTCTCCGAGCTCGAGGGAATTTATTTTTCCGGAAGCTATAACCGGTACTCCCAGCGGCTCCAATTCCTCCCTGATACCCTTGGAAAGGTATATATGGCAGCCGTATGGAAGATTTGCCGTGGGCATGCTCCTGGTTCCGCTGTACCCGCTGTACCAGGCCCCGTCCTCAGTTTTTCCACCGGCGGAAACACTAAGGTAGTCAAGCCCTTTCTCAGCCATTATCCTGGATATTGCTTTGGTCTGCTTTAGGGTATTTCCGCCGGACACAAATTCCTCCCCGCTGATTCTGGCCCCGATGCAGTATTCATCGCCCAGCTTTTCACGGCACATTTCAATAATGTCCGTAACTATTAGAGCCCTTCCCTGCGGGCTTCTTCCGTACTGGTCCTGCCGCTTATTTAGAAGTGAAACAAAAGACGATAGGGTGTAGCTGTGAGCTACATGCAGCTCAATTGAATCAAAGCCTACCTTTTTCGCCCTGACTGCAGCCTGAACAAAATCATCTTTAACCTTATTAATATCCTCAATGGAAAGGTCCTCCACCTTTTGTTTCCAGCCGGAGCGTGACTGCTTGACATAGTGGATTAATTGTATAGATATTTTTGCACCGGCGTCATGGACCGACTGCACCAATTTTTCCATTCCCGGCATATACTTGTCCTCATTAATTCTAAGCAGCTTGGGGCTTTTGCGATCCAGCACCCCGGTGGCCTCAAGGATAATTAAACCCACTCCGCCCTCTGCCCTGAGACGATGGCGACTGATAAGCTCATCGGTCACAAAGCCCTCTTCGTCCGCCAGCCAGCTTACCATCGGCAGCCAGACAAGCCTGTTCCTCAAACTGAGATTTTTAAAGTTTACCGGTGATAGTATCTTCATTATGGGGCACCTCCTGTATCTATCCTTTAGCCAGACAAACCCGCGACTTAATCACCGTCATATCTTAGCCCGGTTTTCTTCTGCGGTTTTTCTCTCTATGTCCTGCCGTAAAACATTTTTTTTGATTTTCCCCACATTGGTCAGCGGAAACTCGCTAATTACCTCGAGCCGCTCGGGAAATTTGAATTTAGCGATTCTCTTTTCAAGCAGGAACAAATTCAATTCCTCCAGGGTCAAATCAGCATCTTGCTGCTTCAGGGTGACATAGGCACAGCTCCTCTCTCCCATTACCGGATCGGGCATTGCTACCACTGCGGCGTTTTCAACCTTTGGATGAGCTAAGATCAGGTTCTCCACTTCCTCAGGGCTTATTTTTTCTCCGCCCCGGTTGATAAGGTCTTTCTTGCGGCCCTCCACTATCAGGCGGCCGCTGGGATGCAGCCTGACAATGTCGCCGGACTTATAAAAGCCGTCTTCCGTGAACGCTGCTTCATTATGCGCCGGGGCATCGTAATACCCCCTGATGGTATACGGGCCCCTGCACCAAAGCTCTCCAGGGGTTTCCAAAGAAACCTCTTCTCCATCCGGGCCAACTATTTTGAACTGGTCAGCCGGAGACACAGGATAGCCAATAGTGTTGAACCTGGCCTCATCATCATCGTTCATATCCGTCATTGTAAGCAGCCCCTCAGCCATACCAAACTGCTGAACCAAATGACATCCCAGTTCAGGCTTTATTCTTTTGGCTACCTCCGGGTTTAACTTGGATCCGCCCGAAGTGATGGTAAGCAAAGAAGATAAATCATACCCTTTTCTCTTTTCATAATTCAAAAGACCGATTATTAAAGCCGGAACCAATGGGAGATTGGTGATCCTTTCTTTTTCAACCAGCCCGCAAATGTTGTCCACACGGGTGGAAGCAGACAGCACAACCTTCCCACCGTTCAAATACGTTCCCATTACTCCAGGACAGGCTAAGGTCATATTGTGACCCAGTGGGGCTACCACAAGAAAAGCCGTATACATATTAAACCCAAGGGGTTTGCTGGTCATTTCCGAGGTATACAGATAATCGTTATGGGTCCTGGGGATTATTTTTGGCAGACCGGTTGTACCCCCCGACAGGAGGAAGACTGCCACTTCCATTGGATCAGGCCGGTATTCTTCAAGATTTCCCACTGATTGCCTTTCCTCAATCCTGTCTTCCAGCAAGTCATTAATCAAAACGTACTGGTCAGGGCACTGCCGGCCGGCCACCAAAACAAACTCCAGAGAGGGAACCTCGGCCTTTATTTCTTCAGCCAGCTCAAGATAGTTGAACTTGTTAAACACATCGGGAATCAAGTAGCCTCTGGCTTCACATTTCTTTGCTATGTATGATATTTCCGAATATCTGTGAGGAGGCAGGCACATTACCGGAATAACACCTATTTTCAGACAGGCTAAGTAGCAGTATACAAATTCAGGTATGTTCGGAAGTTGTACAACCACCCTGTCCAAAGGTCTTAATCCCATATTTAATAAATGCATCGCCAGCCTGTCTGATCCACTTTTTAACTGGCCGTAAGTTATCCTTAGATCCTCAAAAATCAAGGCTTCTTTTTTATAATAAACCTCAGCCACCCGGTCGAAGGCATCTCCAAGGGGCACATTCTTCCAATACCCTTTGGCCACGTAGTTGTCGGCAATCTCCTTCGGAAAGGGCATACAACCTTTTAACATTTTTTACCTCCAATCTTGATAATTCTTACCTTTTACAGTACTGCAATATTGGTAATATTCGCAATTGCCATTATTGCAAGAAGGATGCCTCAATATAAATAGCTTATTTACAAGCCTTTACACGAAGTGTATTATAAGAACAACCCAACAACCGTCCATTTATTGTACAACTTAATGGCAAGCCAATACTCCCTTCTATTGCAATGGCATTGTGACACTATTGGACATGTAACATATTTGGACATTTTGTGCAGATAAATTTTTTTATGGAGATGTGATTATGGAAACATTAGAAACAAGAAAAGAGTCTCTAAAAAAAGCGTGGGAGGCCTTTGTTGCTGACAATACTATTGACTCAACAGTAAGGCCGGTAATAGCTGAGTCATGGGTACGGTGCAAGGATCTGAGGATCAACCCCAATGTTTTCAGGATACAGAGAATGGCCCCCGATACTATAGAAAAAGAGCTATTTGAGCAGCAGCAACTAATTGACACATCATTATCCATAATGAAAAACCTTTTTGATTTTGTACAGGGAACGGGCTTTTTAATCTCCCTGGCCAACAGCAGTGGCATGATTCTGGATATAGTTGGTGAGGACAAAATTGTTAAAAAGGCGGGGGTACATATTGGAGATAGCTGGACTGAGGAATCAGTCGGCACCAATTCCATAGGCCTTTCGCTACTTACACGTGCACCGATTCAGGTCTTTGCGGCCGAACATTATTTAAGATCCTCCCACGAATGGACCTGCTCCTCAGCACCCATATTTGATGAAAACGGGAACATACTGGGGGCTCTAACCATGACCGGAGAATGCGATAAAGTGCATCTGCATACCCTGGGGATGGTGGTAGCAGGAGTAAATGCAATTAAAGATAACTTGCAGATGCAAAAATCATTTAAACAAATAGCTATATCCAATGCTTATAAAACAGCTCTCATGGAATCCATCGACGAGGGCATAATGGCCTTAAACACAGACGGGACTGTGAGCCATATAAACAGTACCGCCAAAAGGATTCTCAATGTAGAACGGCCTGATGAGGAAATTGTGGGCACACCTTTTAGGGAGGTTATGGGATCCAGCCACCCTCTCAGCGATAGATTTGAAAAATGCTTCAAAATATCCAACGGAGATACATTTTTCGTTGATGAGGGAAGCTTCACCGTAACCCACCGGCTTATTTATTCCCGGAACAATGATATTATCGGCATGGTTCTGGTGTTAAGGGAAATGAAGATGATGAGAAAACTAGTCAACAGGATGGTGGGAGCCCGGGCCCGCTACACATTCAACGATATTATCGGTAACAATACCAGATTTAAGGAAGCCATCAGGCTTGCCAAAGCAGCGGGCAACAGCATTTCCAACGTTTTACTTCTGGGTGAAAGCGGCACTGGAAAGGAGATCTTTGCACAGTCCATTCACAACGCCGGCCCGCGGAAGTCAGGCCCCTTTCTTGGTATAAATTGCGCCGCCCTACCAAGGGGGCTGATTGAAAGTGAACTATTCGGCTATGCCGAAGGAGCATTCACCGGGGCAAAAAAGGGCGGTAACCCGGGGAAATTTGAGCTGGCTGACGGAGGCACTCTGTTCCTTGATGAAATAGGCGAGATGCCCCTTGAACTCCAGGCCATTTTATTAAGGGTTCTACAGGAGAATTCAATTGTACGAATAGGAGGTAAAGAAATAATCCCGATAGATGTCCGTATTATAGCCGCTACCAACAAAGACCTATTAAAAGAAGTTCGCATGGGGAATTTCAGGAGAGACTTATACTACAGATTAAATGTTTTAACCATAAACATTCCTCCCCTACAGGAAAGGAAGGATGACATCGACATACTGGCCATGCATTTCCTTAATATTTTAAACCAAAGGTTAAATAAAGATGTAAAGATCATAAGCAAGGAGGTATTTGATATATTTAGCAGTTATCACTGGCCGGGCAACATAAGAGAATTGCAAAATATTTTGGAGAGAGCAATCAATATTACCAGTGTCAGCACTATTTCTCCTGCAAGCTTGCCGGAATTTATGCTTAGTTCCGGTGGACACCAAAAAAATATGGTAATCAGCAGCCAGGTGCCTTTGAAGGAATATGAAAAGCAACTAATAACTTCTCTATTGGAGGAACATAAAGGCAACAGGGCAAAGGTCGCGAAAACACTTGGCATCTCAAGGACTACCCTATACAGAAAAATAGATGAATACAATATTGAGCCTGCAATACCGGTTAACTAAGTAAGAAGTTAATTATTCAACATCCTCACACCCTCCAACGAGGGAACCACCACATAACTCCCCTCTTCGGCATCAAAGAACGACCCCCTATTGGGAAGGTCGTTCTTTTCATTTCACCAGCCTCCAAGGTGATAAAACATTTTGCCCTGGGTCTTGCGCAGTAAATAAATGGTAAAATATGTGAAGGAATTATTTGGTAATTGACAGAAGCTATAATTACTTCTTATGAAGTGAATGACACATAATAATTATTGAATGAAAGAAGGTTTGCTGATGGGACAGCTATACTATGCCAGAGATGTGGTAAAGGCCCTGCAGACAATTACCGGGGGCCGGCTGCCGGAAAGGATGGGCGACCTTCCCCCTGGCCAATGCAATAAAGGAGCTGTTGCCGGGTATAGAAACATATATTTTTAGGGAAGGGGTAACCGCCACCCCTTTAATGCAGTTTGGCTCCGCGAAAATCCGGGATTACGCGGGGATGATCGCTGCGGATTACCTTTTGGAGAAATCCCGGGGATCAAAACGGCAAGGAGGTGACCAGCCAGTTAATTGCTTTATTTACACATCAAAGGAGGGTATTAATGTGATAATGACAAAGAGGCTGAGTTTTTTGCTGATCCTGGCCTTTCTGGCAACAACCTTTACCGCCGGGTGCGGGGGCGACAAACCTGCAGCGGCGCCGGAAACCAAGGAACTGACCAAGATCCGCTACTCCGAGGTGGTGCGCTCCATATTCTACGCCCCAATGTACGTTGCCATCAATAAGGGGTTTTTCAAGGAAGAGGGGCTGGATATTGAAATGACCACCGCCCAGGGGGCCGATAAGGTGATGACCGCCCTGCTGGCCAACGCCTCCGACATAGGGCTGGCAGGCCCCGAGGCAACTGTTTACGTGTTCAGCCAGGGACAGCAGGACTATGCAGTCAACTTTGCCCAGCTTACCAAGAGGGACGGTTCATTCCTGGTGGGAAGGAAGCCCGAGGCCGATTTCAAATGGGAGAACCTCAAGGGTAAAACCATTATCGGGGGCCGTCCCGGAGGTGTTCCCGAGATGGTGCTGGAGTATGTGCTGAAACAGCACGGCCTTACACCGGGCAAGGATGTAAACATCATCACCAACCTGCAGTTCACCGCCACCGCAGGCGCCTTCAAGGGAGGCACCGGAGATTACGTGGCCCTGTTCGAGCCCACCGCCAGCATACTGGAAAAGGAGAAGGCCGGTAATGTAGTGGCCTCCCTGGGTAAAGACGGCGGCGAGGTGGCCTACACAGTATTCATGGCCAGAAAGAGCTATATAGAGAAAAACCCGGAAATAGTGCAAAAGTTTACCAACGCTGTCTATAAGGGCCAGCTTTGGGTTGAAGGTAACAGCTCCGCTGATATTGCCGGAGCCATCCAATCCTTCTTCCCTGACGCCGACCTGGAGCTGATGACCATGGTCATTGACCGTTATAAAGCCCAGGACACCTGGGCCCAAAACCCCACCATGGACAGTAAGGCCATGGACCAGTTGCAAAAAATAATTCAAACCGCTGGTGAACTGGAAAAGCCTGTCGACTCAGAAAAGCTCATTACCCGCACATTTGCTGAAAAGTCCATCGAAACCATTAAGAAATAGCTTGAACAGGCTATAAGGTGACTGCCCCCGGTAGGCGGCAGCACCTTATAGTCTTTAGCCGAAAGGAGGCCAGGCTGAATTTGTCGGTAATAAAGGTGGAACTGCAAAACATAGAGATGAAATTTCAAACGGTGGAGGGTGAAACCGAAGCTATCCGTAACGTCTCCCTTTCGGTGGAGGCAGGGGAGTTTGTCAGCATAGTCGGCCCCAGCGGCTGTGGCAAATCCACTATCCTTAACATTCTCTCCGGGCTGAATAAGTCCACCGCCGGACAGGTCAGGGTAAACGGCAGGATGGGCTACATGCTGCAGAAGGACCACCTGTTTGAATGGCGCACTATACTTAACAACTGCCTGGTGGGCCCCGAGGTGCAGGGTCAGGATATGAAGGCAGCCAGAGAAAGTGTTATACATCTTTTAAAAACATACGGCCTGGAAAATTTCATGCACCATTATCCCAACCAGCTTTCCGGAGGGATGCGCCAGCGGGCGGCGCTGATCCGCACCCTGGCGGTGAACCCTGACGTGCTGCTGCTGGACGAGGCCTTCTCGGCCCTGGACTACCAGACCCGGCTGACGATGGTGGATGAAGTATGGACCATACTGAAAAAGGAAAACAAAACCGCTATCATAGTTACCCATGACATTGCCGAGGCTATATCAATGTCCGACCGGATCATAGTATTCAGCCACCGTCCGGCGGAAGTTAAAAGCATATACTCCATCGAGCTGGCCCAGGCCGGCAACCCACCCCTGGAGAACCGTAAGGACGAACGATTCCGCCATTATTTCGACGCCATCTGGAAGGAGCTGGACGTTCATGTCACAGGTTAATATATCTCCCGAGCGCAGGGACTACCTGAGGCGGACCCACCGGAAAAGAATGCTTGTACTGATCACCCAGCTGTTCATACTGATGGCCTTTTTTGCAGTATGGGAGCTGGCAGCCAGGATGCAGTGGATTGACCCCTTTATCACCAGCCAGCCCTCCGGTGTGCTTAAAACACTGAAGTCGCTGCACGCCGGGGGGTCACTGTACCTGCACGTGTGGACCACCATCTGGGAAACCTTTGTGGGATTTACAGCGGGAACTGCCGGGGGGCTGCTGATTGCGGTTCTGCTTTGGTGGTCAAATTTTCTGTCCAGGGTTTCCGAGCCATACCTGGTGGTGCTTAACGCCCTGCCCAAGGTTGCCCTGGGCCCCATACTGATCGTGTGGATGGGTAACGGCATGGGCGCAATCATAGCCATGGCCCTTTTAATCTCAATTATAGTAACCATCATCAGCATGCTAAACGGCTTTTTGACGGTAGACCAGGACAAGATAAAACTGCTCAAAACCTTCGGCGCATCCCGGTATCAGATTTTGTGCAAGGTTATACTGCCCGCCAGCCTGCCCAACATTATATCAGCTCTGAAGGTAAACGTGGGGCTGTCCTGGGTAGGGGTGATCATGGGGGAATTCCTGGTCTCCAAGGCCGGTCTGGGCTACCTCATAATATACGGCAGCCAGGTGTTTAAGCTGGATATAGTCATGGCCAGCGTAATCATTCTGGCGGTAGCCGCAGCAGCCATGTACCTGGGAGTCTCCTACCTGGAAAAGAAAATGCTCAAATGGCAGCAGTGACCCCTTTATTTTTTCTTATTCTATAATATCCTTATTTCTTATAACCTGTATAAATGTAGACAGCATCTCTTAGGAATTCTGCCGTGCCCGGCTGCTTTTCATCATAGTAGGCCTTAAACCTCTCGTCATCCACATACATCTGGGCCAGACCTGCATGAGCCTCTTTACTGTACTGGCTCCAGAAATAAGTTAGCCACTGCTTATGCAAATCCGCCGCTTTTTGGGCGATATCGCTGGCAGGGTCGCCATTTCTGAAAGCTTCGGCCAAAGTAGCGGTCACTTCATTGGCCAGGCGCGTTACCTCTTCATGATCCTCCCGGGTCATGTTCCGCAGCTTTTCATTGGACCTGTTGATGGTATCGTCTCCATACTTCTCACGGATTTCTTTACCGTACTTTTTCTCGTTATCTTCAATCATCTTTTGCTTGAAGCCTTCAAACTTTTCTTTGTCGGTCATGGTCATTCTCCCTTCGGTTAAGGCGATTGTTTTTTCCACATTAGTGATCAGCAAATCCAACTGCTTTCTTTTGTCGAGGAGCTGTTCACGATGTTCTCTAAGGGCTTTGGCTCCGTCAAAGGAGGGGCCGGTGACTATTTTTTTAATACTTTCCAGGCCGATACCCAGCTCTCTGTAGAACAGTATCTGCTGCAACCTGTCAACTTCAGCCTGACCATAGATCCGGTATCCTGACGAGCTCACCCTAGCCGGCTTAAGAAGGTCAATCTCATCATAATACCGGAGTGTCCTGGCGCTTATACCCGCCAGCCGGCCCAGCTTCTGCACTGTATATTCCATGTGCTCACCTCCTGACAACATAACTGTATACCTTTACGCAACGTCAAGGTCAATCCCTTTTTTAAAAAGAATGCGCATCCAAGCACCGACAAAATAATGTCATTAAAAGAGTATTCATCAATGGCCGGGAAGTAGTCAGGGATGGTCTGGCCCTACCCGGTGAAAAGTGCGGGCAGGTACTGAGGTGCAGCTAAATCAGCTTAAAAACTACAGTAACTGAGGCCTCCCGGAAAGCCGGGAGGCCTCAGTTACGACCCTGGTTAAACCAGCCTTACATAATTTTTAAATATTGCTCCTAAGCGACACTTTATCCCCAGACCGCAGTTTTTTTAGTTATAAGGTCATTCAGGTAAGCCAACAGTAAAAGCCCTCCAATATCAAGGAAATAGCTGTGCCATAACTCCCAATGCAGATAAACAATGGCATTGGCCTGAAACATCATGGCCTCAATAGCCAGAAATATAACCGAGACATATACAGTATAGAGTATTCTTTTGGTCCACTCCCGGGGCAGCCAATTAAGGAACAGCATGGCAAATATGAACATATTGATCAAATGAAAAAAAGGATATATGTTAAATAATAATTGGCCCTCCAGATACCGGTACAGGCTTAATTTGTACCCTACAAAATCAGCAGCCAGAGCAACTCCCACTCCTATCAGGCCACCTTTCCAAAGCCGGTGGAAATTGCCCCCGGCAAAAAAATAGAATACCGGCAATATAATAAGGGCCTTGACTATGAATGGCATATATCCTCCTTAGCAACTGGCATATCTTATGTTCCCTTGGGCAGGAAAGTAATATACCAGCAAAGCGTTAGCTTTACAGAGTAAGTCTCTCAAAATATGGCATTAAAAAAAAGCAGGAATGTCCCCACCTGTCCCGAACAATTTATAGTTCTATTAAAACAGCGATGTGGGTGATATTGTGTCGGCTATTTACCTGCTTGATTTGTTGGGCTCCTTTGCCTTCGCCCTTTCCGGGGCGCTAATGGCTATTAGAAAAGACATGGATATATTCGGTATAGTGGTGCTGGCCTTTGTGACAGCCATTGGCGGGGGAACACTGCGTGATCTTTTATTGGGAAATACCCCTGTTTTCATACTTAATAGCCCGGAATATATTTATATTTCCATTGCCGCCTCAATTCTTTCCTTTCTTTTTCACAGGGCTCTTTTCAGGATAAACTCGGCTATACTGATTGCTGATGCACTGGGCCTGGGGGTTTTTGTGTGCATTGGGGTGTCCAAGGGACTGTCCGCCAATATCTCCTATACCGGAGCGGTAATACTGGGTCTGACCACAGCGGTTATGGGAGGAATGATAAGAGACTTACTGGCCAATGAGATACCGGCAGTGCTTAAAAGGGATTTTTACGCCATCACCTGTGTGGCGGGGGGAATTGTTTATATAGCCCTTTATTCGCAAAGTATTCCACAAAATATAATAACCGTCCTGACAGCCGGCTTTGTATTTATTCTGCGGCTGCTGGCCATAACTTTTAAGTGGAATTTAATAAAGGTATCCTCACTAACCACCAAAAAGACCTCCCCCCATTATAATTCGGACTATTAGTGCCGGGGGGCCCAAAGCATTACCAAAACACCCGCCAGACAAATAACAGCCCCGGACCAGTCATATATATCAGGGGTCTTTTTATCAACCCACCAGCCCCACAATACAGAAAGAATAATAAACACTCCCCCATATGCGGCATATACCCTGCCAAAGCTGGGAAACTTCTGAAAAGTAGGTATTACACCGTAAAGTATAAGAATAAGGCCTCCGGTCACTCCCATCCAGAAGGGCTTTGCCTCCCTCAGCCAAAGCCAGACTAAATAACCTCCCCCAATCTCGGCCAGCCCCGCAAATATAAATAAAAGAAAAGCAAATAACATAAAGCATCTCCTTTCCGGCCTGCTGTCGAAGAACCACCTCTATTATTCTAACACCACAACAAAGTTTTAGTGACCCTTCTTACCCGGATATCCCCTTGAAGGATCACGGGGTTATCACCGAGAATATATTACCAAAATATTTATAACATCCCGGGGTATGAGTAAATGAGCATAACAAAAATAATAAGACTGGTTTCAGAGGATGACAGTGCCTCCATCCTGGATATATATGCGCCGTACATAACTGACACCTCAATTACCTTTGAGTGCGAGGTGCCGACTGTTCAGGAATTTGCCAATAGAGTGAGGAATATTTCGGAAATCTATCCCTGGATAGTCTGCCAGGCTGACGGCTGCCTGGCCGGCTACGCATACGCCTCCCGGCATCATGAGCGGTCTGCCTACCAGTGGTCGGTTAACCTGTCGGTATATATAAAGAATGAATACCAGAGAAAAGGACTGGCCAGGGTGTTATATACCACCTTATTTGAACTGCTGGGGCATTTGGGATATTTCAGCGGTCTGGCCTGCATCACCTATCCAAACCCTAAAAGCGAGGGATTTCACAGCAACTTCGGATTCAAGCAGGTGGGGGTATACCATAAAATAGGCTATAAGCTGGGGCAGTGGCAGGATGTAATATGGTACCAAATGCCCATAAGGGAGCCGTCACAGGATCCCCCTGACCCACTACCCATTAAGGATGCCGATAGCGCAGCCGTCAATGCTATACTTCAAAAGAATACAGCCCTGATAAGCTGGTAAAAGGTGTTCAACAAAGGAACACAGCAAGGCCTCCCGTTTATTGGGAGGCCTTGTTAAAGGAACAGGTATCGGCTATAGCAAGGGGGTCTGCCACAAAGCATCCTGACTGGTTTTTATTCCATCGGCCACATCTAAAAGAATGTCAATAAATATAAAGTGCTGGTGTAATATAAGTCTGTTCTGCTGATCAACTATCTTTACCAGTGTCTCTTCATCTATAGTTCTGTCCACAATGCTGGTGTACTTGAAATATAGTACCCCGGTGTCCTGGAATAGGCCAAAGGCCCCCAGGGGAAGCTGGGTGTTGATATCGGAGATAACCTTTAACAGCTCACCATTGCACTCCGGCTGCACATCTTCCCTGATGCTTATAAAGGCCTGAAGCAGGTAGGTTCCCCGATAGGGGGCCTCTTCCACACTGGGTAAAAAGCAAAGCTCCAGCACAAGGGATGAGTCCCTTTCCCCAACCTCGTTAAAATATACCAGCAGAGTGTGATACGGAGCTTTCTCCGTAGGTTCGGACCAGCCCGTAGACAACCCCGCATGACCGTAAATATCTTTGCACTTTTTAAGGAGAGATACCGTATATCCCGGGGTTGATTCCATTATTTTTTTCTCCTTGCAATTATAATGTCTCTCTTTAGGATTCAATTCATTGGTCCTATACCCTTTAATTAATTATCGATAGGTTTCGACATGCTGGCTGTCAAATAACCGCAGTAAGAGTTTATGTTCTTCCATAATATGCAAAAGGAGTACCCCGAAATGACTGTAGAAACTTTTCTTTTTGACCTTGACGGAACGCTGATTAATTCTATACCTCTGATTACCGGGACGTTTAAAAAGGTTTTTGAACATTTCGGCCTCCCGTGGAAAAACGGGGAGGTTTTAAAAACAATAGGGATACCCCTAAGGGAAGTGGCCCAGATCTACCTTCCCGGCCGCGCAGAGGAGTTTATTGAAAAATATACCCTTTTTCAGGGAGAAAAACACGCAGATTATGTAAAACTTTATCCCGGCTCCTTAAAGATGCTGGCAGCAATAAAATCAGGGAGCTCCCGCACCGGAGTAGTCACCTCCAAGCGCAGGGCCCCAGCCCTTGCCGATATGGAAATAACCGGACTGAAAAGCTATATAGATGTGGCCGTTACAGTTGAAGACGTAGTCATGCCCAAGCCCCATCCCGAACCTGTTATCGAGGCGCTGAATCTGCTGCGCGCCAAGCCGGAGAAAGCTGTTTTTATAGGGGACAGCTGGTATGACATTATGGCCGGTAAACAGGCCGGTGTTCTCACCGTGGGGGTAACCTGGGGTATGGCCTCCCGGGAAGAGCTTTTGGAAAGAGGTCCTGACTTTATTGTTGATTCATGTGACGAGCTGGAGAAACTGATTCTTTCCCTGGCTGCGGGGCACCGGCCGGCTGAGTACAGTACGGCCTGAAAGTAATATACTTAAGGCCTCCCGCATTTAAGGGAGGCCCTTGTGCCAGGAATATATATTAATTTCACCCGGAGATATTTGAGTCAGATGGAGCCGGCCTTACTTTTTCAATTAAATGGTGGATTAATTTTGTGTTTTTAGCCAGAATGGGGCTTATAAAGGCCAGAATGAGCACATATAGGGCAGCAAAGGCAGGCAGTTTTTCATTAAGGCCGAAGGTAACCGCCAGGCTGGCCAGTATTATAGAAAACTCACCCCTGGCCATAATGGTAAAGGCCACATTAGCCGCCCTTCTTTTTTTATAACCGGACAGCCAGGCGGCTAAATAGCCGGTGACAATATTCCCCAGCACAGTCATTGCCGCCGTGGCTGCAGCCATTAAGGCCACCTCTCCAAAGACCCGGCAGTTTATGGCCATCCCGAAGGAGAAAAAGAAAACCGCCCCAAATAAATCCCTCATCGGGGTTATCACCTGTACTATACGTAGGCCGTGACTGGTTTCTGCCATTACAAGGCCGAAAAGAAGCGCTCCTATAGCCTCGGCAATGTGTATTTTTTCCACCAGCACGCCGGCCAGTAGCAGCAGGGTGAATATTGCTATTACAAATGCCTCTCCGCTGTTAAATTTAAGCTTGCCGTCAAAAAATGATCCTATGCGGCTGCCCAGGGCTATTATCGAAATAATGAACACAAAAATGATCACTATATTGGCTACAAGCCTCCACAGAATAAAGGTGTCGGTGAGAAGCACCGCCGACAGCACCGAAAGGTATACCGCAATAAAAACATCCTCAAATACCATTATACCGAGAATCAGCTCGGTCTCCGGGTTGGCCGTCCTCCTCAGATCCACCAGCAGCTTAGTTATTATGGCACTGCTGGATATGCCGGTGATCCCAGCAACCACCAGTGCCTCTGCCCAGGAATTGAAGAAAAGCCACCCAAAGCCCAGCCCCCTGACAAAATTAAGTCCCACATACACAGTTCCGCTTTTGAAAAGGCTTTTGCCCACTGCGGCTATCTTTCCGGCGGAAAATTCCAGGCCCAGGTAAAAAAGCATCAAAAGCACTCCAAGCCGTGAGAGGAGCTCAATGGATTCTGATACGGTAATAAGCTTCAGGGAAAAGTTCCCAATGTCCGGGGCGTTTGGGCCAACCAGCATACCAAGCACAATAAGAAAGGGTATGGGGGAAAAATTCAAACGTGAGGCGATAAGAGTAGCCGCACTGATAAATACAAAGGCAAGGCCCACATTAAGCACAACATCGGCGGACAACTTACTTTTTTACCCCGAGCATTTTTTCAAAATCTTTAATTTTATAAGCCTTCCCTGCGGCTATAACCGTGTGCCCAGGCTGGAATACATAGCCCGGCCCCGGATTTATATGCAATGTTTCCCTGCAGCCCCCGCCCCTGTCTTCCATCACAGCAACTATAACAATGCCGTGGTTTTTCCTGAGCCCCAAATCGCCAATACTTCTGCCGGCCACCTCGGACTCCTCTTTAACCTTTACCCACTCGATGCGCATATCCGCTACGGCGGTGTCAAGCCTGTCAAGCGTTCTCGGCTGGTAAGAAGATCCCCCTATTATTGAACCCAACTGGCGGGACTCCTGGTCAGAAAGGGTTACCGAAGAAAGAGGGTCTTCACCATTCCCGGCAAAATGGTAAAGCTCCCGCCTTCCATCATCATGGACAATCACTACTATCTGTTCGCCACTTTCCAGGTCCACCTGAAACTTTTTCCCCAGTCCAGGCAGCACCGCTTCACGGATCAAAGACACTTAAGCCAAGCCCCCCTTTATATCAACAGGGTTTGCCATTCTTTATTTGTCCGGCCTTTTTTCCCTTACAGTAATAATATGAAAAAAAGAACCAATGTATCTCTTGAACCTGATGCGGTTTTTTACCATTCTGTTTATATCATCCGGAAATGGGCGCCCGGTAAGCCGCTCATATTATTCCTTACCTCTTCTTTCAATAACAGCAACCCTGGCCATTACCTGGCCGTAACCCAGGCACTGCACCCCTGCGTCCGGACACCTTATATATTGCATAAAATGAATTTCACCGGGGCTTAGCCCCTCGCTAAGCCGCTCGTTGATAAGGGCGACAGGAACCATCATCTGGGAAACAAGATATACACAAAGCCTTTTGGGATTGAGCTTGGAGATAATATTGCCGTCCACATCCAGTATAAATTTATCTCCAACTGCATAGCCGGTGTTGCAGTGTACTGCGCTGACCACCTGAAACTGGATAGTAAAGACCTGGGAGGCCCGGGCTAACGCATTTATATGCCTGATCCTGTGACCCCCCTCTTTTAATTCTTCCATTTCCATCTCATTATAGCCCACCCTTTTGCCGTATTTCCTGATTACCTCCAGTGGCATATTAATACCCCCCTTATTACAAAAAAACCGGCAGAGTTAAATAATACCCTTCTGCCGGATCGTTCCAGTTATAAATAATGTGGGCCATGAACCATTTTATTGATTATAACTCATTGCCCAAGGCAATTCCAGTAATCCCGCACCCTTTAAACCTGATTTCCCTATTGCCTTTGCCATAAAGGAATAAAAAATAAAAATTCATTACATAACATATTTACATTTGTATGTATTTTATGTTATAACATATCTATAGCGCTATAAATTATTTGTTATGAGGTAAATCAATGCATCTATCTATCCGGAAAAAAGACAGCGTCACCAGCATCTTGCTCTTTATCTTTAATGTTTTCCTTGTGGAGCGGGGGATAACCTCCCTGCCACTAAAGAAAATATTCAGGATAACCGAGCCCTTTCGTAAAAACGAAACGGCAGTCAGAATGGGACTGTCAAGGGGGGTGCAAAACGGCCTGCTGTCAAGAGAAAAAAAGGATGGGGAGGTCTTCTACAGCATCACCGGTGAGGCCGCCAAAGGAGTGCGGCACTGGCAGGAAACACTGTCGGAATACCGGAAAAGGATTCCCCTACAGCTTTCCGGCTGGGATGGGGAATGGAGCATTCTCCATTGGAGAGCTCACACTGATAAAAACAGCGCCGCGGCTTTTACCGAAGCAGTCATACAGGTCGGATACGGGGTCCTGGGAAGCGGTCTGTGGGTGTCACCGTTTAATTTTACAGAAAGAATGGAAAAAGTGGCCGAGGAATGTGGCATTGAAATTTTCCAATTCCGGGGAACACCCTCCGGGGGCAGAACTTCCATGGAAACAGCCCAAAAGGCCTGGCCGCTGCTGGGAAAACTGGCCCAAAGGTACTCCAGCCTGGAAAAGTCGATAGCCGAGGAATTAAATGAGCTCGACCCAAATTCTATAAACTGTGGCGCCGGGCTGCCCTTACTACATAAATTGGGCCTTGAATTTTTTGAGGTAATACAGGATGACCCCCAGCTGCCCCTGGAACTGCTTCCCCCTGAATGGCCAGGGCCCAGGGTAGCCCGCTCATTTATGGGAACCAGGGAGAGTATACTGCCGGAGACCAGGAGCTTTATCCAAAAAATACTGTCAGTAACATACGAATAAAAAAGGAGGAGAAAAAAAATGAATATTCCTTTTACCACAGGTCAGTTCCTGGCCATTTTCCAAAGCTACAACCAGGCCATTTGGCCAATGCAGGTGACCGCCTATATCTTGGGGATGGCCGCAATATACCTGGCTGTACGTAAATCAAGGAACTCGGACAAAATTATCTGCGGCATACTGGCGATAATGTGGATATGGACAGGAGCAGCTTATCATATTTCCTTTTTCAGCTCCATCAATAAGGCGGCCTACGCATTTGGAGCACTGTTTATTATGCAGGGGCTTCTCTTTACAATATATGGAGTAATAAAATCCGGCATATCTTTTAAGGTGGCCCCCTCCGGCATAGCCGCGGCGGGCTGTATTCTGACAGTATACTCAATGGTGGTTTACCCCGTTATAGGTCAGCTGCTTGGGCATGGTTACCCACAGTCGCCTGTTTTCGGGGTCACCCCCTGCCCCGTCACCATTTTCACCTTCGGACTTCTGCTTTGGGCTGAAAAAATGCCCAGACGGATACTACTGATCCCTTTGTTCTGGTCACTAATAGGCTCCTTTGCCGCATTCTCCCTTGGGATTCGTGAAGACATCGGTCTTCTGGCAGCCGGTATGGCAGGTACGTTACTTATACTGATCAAAAACCGGCAATTCTTAATTAGAAAACATGCTTAAAAGCCCGGACCCTAATTTATAAATTAGGGTCCGGGCCCCGATATAGTATTCCTTCAGCAAAAACACTATTTTTTCTCGCCGTAGAAACCGCCGCCAAAACCGCTTCCGAAAACAAGCAGTATAAGAATCAGGAAGATTATGAAACTGCCTCCACCGGCTCCACCAAGTCCGTATGACATAATTATCCTCCTTTATATATTGTTTTTGGGCTTAAGTTAATTAAGCTTTTTTGGCTACTTCTTATCTTCACCATAGTATCCGCCGTAACCGCCGAAGCTGCTGCCAAATACAAGCAGGATAAGAATTAGGAAAAGAATAAAGCTGCCATCAAAATAGGCTCCTCCGCCTCCGCCGCAGCCTGCTCCGCCTCCGCCATAACCAAATCCCATATATATCCTCCTTTACTTTTTAATGTTTGCTACAATGCCATATATATTC
The DNA here is from genome assembly GCA_000802095.1 of Peptococcaceae bacterium BICA1-7. Taxonomy (GTDB): domain Bacteria; phylum Bacillota; class Desulfotomaculia; order Desulfotomaculales; family Desulfocucumaceae; genus BRHc4a. The sequence continues at coordinate 211,696 of JUEB01000011.1, forward strand.
AGAGGCTGCATTAATTGTTACTTCTTAGGAGAAATTGTGCCATTCGACAGCCGTGCCCTAAGACCCCATAAGGGGCTAAGGGAAAGAGGCCACTGATTTAACGTCAAGTCCGTTAATACGGCATGCTGCCGAACACCAGCAATATAAGGATCAAAAAGAGAATAAAACTGCCGTCAAAGTAGGGGGCTACAGCCCCGCCAAATCCGTATGCCATGTTATACCCTCCCTCTCATTTATTGTTTCACTGACAATATATTCACCAGGCCGGGTAAGGTGCACTGCCAACCTGCCATTTTTCCCATAGTCTACCTTAATACCAGGCCCATAAAGTAGCAGTGGCAACATTGGATACATATATTGGTAAAAAACAGCCTTGGAGGTGTTTACCATGTCAAACGGCTTAGGTTGCCTTTTTCCCAACCCGCTGACACTGACCAACCTATTACTGGGGATAATCATCCTGCTGCTGATTCTCATCCTAGTGGCCATTCTGGCCATTTAGGCTTCACCGCCAGGCCGGGCAGGAAGGTTGCTCCCCCGGATCCCGGAAATGAATGTTTCCGAAATCTTTATTTAATTTTACCCCCGCAACCTATGCCAAAGAGATGCGGGCCGGGCAAGGGGAGCAAATATAAGGCGGCGCACTAATAGTGCGCCGCCTTATTGCCCGGAAAGCCGGCATTACAGCTAACAGGGGCCGGTGCCCTCATTTTTAAAGTGCACCAAAAAGGTTGTGCCGGCACTACCCGTCTCCACGCCGATGACAGCGCCATGCCGGGCCGCCACCCCGTGGCACACAGCCAGGCCGAGGCCAGTTCCCATTTCCTTGGTGGTGAAAAAGGGGGTTCCTATCTTATCAATCAATTCCGGCTCTATACCTTTACCCTGATCTTTAACCGTTAATGCTACCCCTCCCCTTTCGGAATAGGTTCTTATGGTAAGCTCCCCGCCCGGTTCCATAGCCTCCAGCCCATTGCGGACGAGATTAAAGATGAGCTGCATTATTTCCTTCTCATTAAGCTCCAGGTCAGGGATTTGGCCAGTTATAAGGGTGATACTCTTTCCCGAATGCACTGCCTCACCGATCATACGTGGATAAAGCAGCCTGATGATGTTATTCAGATTGGTCCACTTTAAATCCGCAGGCTTGCTCACCGCTACAGTCAGGAATTCCGTGATTATTGAATTGGCCCGGTCCAGCTCTGCAATCATAATATCATAGTATTCCATGAAATGCCTGCAGCCCTTTTTGCCTTTTAAAACCTGCAGCAATCCCCGGACAGTGGTCATGGGGTTTCTTATTTCATGACCAATACCGGCCGCCACCTGACCCACCAGGTTAAACCTGTCCAGGCTGGCCAGCTCTCTTTCCTTTTGTGCTGACATGTGCCCGGAAATATCCCTGTAGATGCTCACCAGCGCCTTTGGCCTCCCTCTGCGGCCCAGAATCAGCGAAGTATTAATTTCTACCTGGCAGGGAGTGCTTTCAGCTTTCAGTATTGAATACCTGGCAATCTTTGTGGAGCCGTTCTGCAAAATCATTCCAAAATCTTTACGGGCACGCTCCCTGTCTTCCGGAACAAAAAAATCAATTGAGTTTTTCCCAACCAGAAAATCCTTGTTTTCAGTACCGTATATAACGGCTGCCTGGTGGTTGGCCATTATAATACGGTCATTGATGTCTGAAATGATAATGGCGTCGGGTGAAGTCTCCAACAGGCTGCGGTATATTTTTTCATTATCTCTGAGCTGCTCATTGACCTCCCTTTCCAGGGCCAATAGACTCTCCGTTTCCTTCACCAGCCTGACCAGTTCCCCCTGGTCACCCTGGTTATAGACACCATCCCGGTTAATCATCTCCAGAACCTCCACAATACAAAACCTGACACACTCTGTAGTGTTCAGTTATATTCCGACATTCAGTCTATAAAAACCTAATGCCCAGACAGGGGTTACCCCCTTCCGGGCATTCCATATATTTACTTGAAAACCAAACACAATTTTATCAAATATTTTAATATTGTGGAATACTAAAAAGAAAATTTTTTATTTCAGTTATAATTAGTATTTTTTTAGAAAACAGGAGGAGGAGACTGATATCATTAATTTACTGGCCGGCATCACCACCGACGCTGTAAACAAGCTGCATGAGGCTGGTCCCGAGGACCTGGAGGACGCATCAAAAATGGCTGTCAGCTTTCTTAACCTGGGCACCCGCCTCTTAAAGGAAAGCCCTGCCTTCAGAGAGGCCTTTGCCCAGGTTCACACTGAATTTTTTAAATACCCGGAGGCGGCGGATACAATCCGGCAGGCAATTGCCGCCCTGGACAGGTCTACAGCCTCCGGCCCCGGGCTAAGCTGAAGTGATGGTGGAAGGCCTATTTCCCTAATCCAGCCTCTCCAACCCTATTCCCTCCAGATAACTTACAACTGCCTCCGCATCTATTTTACCCCTGGACACAACTTCGCCGCCAATAACCACCCGGGGGTAAGATTGGTCGCCGCCGGGCTGGTAGCCATAACATAGAGATACAAGACTCCCGTAATACCAGCCCAGAAGGCCCTCCAAATACTTATAGTCGGGATAATGATTTCTTCGCACCGAAGAACAGTCTGCGGGCACTCACCCTGAACGGGCAAAGCTTTCCGGAGGAACATCCCCCACTACCACGACCTTTAACACTGAACCCACCGCACCATACCTCCCCTTAATTCTTCTCATTCCTATTCTGACAGATACCAGTTTTTTTGGCAAACCAGGGCCGTAAATACTATGCCCGGCATTTCTTATTAAAAAGGATATTTGTTCCCCGGTGTAGAAAAAATTATCAAATTGCCCTGGAGGTATTGTAATGCCCGATCAACCATGCCCTAAATGCGGCGGCAGGGGAGTATACATAAAGGACGGCCCTGCGGCGGTTATCTGCGGCTGCACCGTAAAAGCCAGAGTTATAAACCTGGCCAGGTCGTCGCACATGACCGGAGAGCTAAGTAAGAAAACTTTCCAAAGCTTCTCCCTGGAGTACTATTCCAAAACCCAAAAGGACCCTTTCGGTGAAATGACCCATTATGAAATAGCGGCCAGGGCACTGGATACCTGCCGGGCCTTCGTAAGTGACTGCCTTTCAGGTAAAAATCCCCGGGGCCTTTATATATTCGGTGGAGTGGGATCCGGCAAGACACACCTCGCCTGCAGTGTCGCCAACCATCTGATCAGGGGGGGCACCGAGGTTCTTTTTGTAGTGGTGCCCGATTATCTTGATGAGATAAAGCACTCCTGGGATGGGGGAAGTCATTCCAGCGAAAAGGAGATACTGGACAGGGCCAGGGAGGTATCTGTGCTGGTTATGGACGACCTGGGCGCCCACAGCTACTCGGAATGGACAAAAAGCAGGATTTACGCCATTTTAAACCACCGTATAAACAACAGCCTTCCCACTGTGATCACATCCAACCTGGAATACCTGGAAATAGGAAATTACCTGGATTACCGAATCAGCTCAAGGATTACCGAGCTGTGCCGCCCGGTAATTATACTGGTAGACAGGAATGAAGACATCCGCCTGAAAAAACTGTTGGAGGAGGCGTGAAAGAATTACCCTGAAAGGCCTTTTGGCAGTTCGTTATTTTTATGATAAAATAAATAAAACGAACTGCCAGAAGGCCGTATTTATTCTATGAGCCCGGAACTGGCACAACCTTCCTGCCAAACGAGGCTTGACTTTTGTCACCCCGTTTGTTAGAATAATTCTTGCTGACGGGATGGGCTGACCACCCTGAAGATGGGGTATCCTATCAATCGGCAGTTAGTTTCAAAAAATATGGTGGATGTAGCTCAGGTGGTTAGAGTACCAGATTGTGGCTCTGGGGGCCGTGGGTTCGAGTCCCATCATCCACCCCAAAATTATACTGGGGCGTCGCCAAGCGGTAAGGCACCGGTCTTTGGAATCGGCATTCGTTGGTTCGAATCCAGCCGCCCCAGCCACTATCTTTAATGGCCGCTCTGCGGCCTCAGTTTGAGCCATTAGCTCAGTTGGTAGAGCACCTGACTTTTAATCAGGGTGTCGTTGGTTCGAGTCCAACATGGCTCACCAAGGCAGCGCCCGGTAATACCGGGCGTTGTTTTTTAGTTGCCTGGCTATATAATAACTGTTCCGGCATTGCCTTTATTTAATTTATCCTGTATAATTTTTTCTGCAGCTTATATATTTACATGCGGGCGTGGCGGAACGGCAGACGCGCTGGACTTAGGATCCAGTGGGAGCAATCTCGTGGAGGTTCAAGTCCTCTCGCCCGCACCAATCAATATTATCAGGGGTTTTTACAAATTGGGATTTGCTTCCACCCTCTTAATTACATGCGAATCCAATGCGTATATTTTAACCCCACTGGATTTCCCCTTTTACTGCTTTTGTCAGGAAATACTGGAGCAGCGAAAGGGGTTTATTATGTTATGGCGAAAGAGAAGGTTTTACGAATCAGGAAGGATGTGCAATCTTGCTTTTAAGGATAATTCTGCAGTAGCAGAACAGCTGTTCCATGGTGATGTGTACCAGTGTAGCAAAAAATTCCTCGTTGTAACGTATTTTTCAATAAACACAAACAAAAACTAAACCTGCACGTTGAGGGAGGAGGCTATACTTTGGAAAATCTTATATGGGCTATTGGGTTATGGGCGCTTGTGTTTGTCTTAATACCAATAGAAAGACTAAAGGAAATTTGGCCGGTTGCGGTGGTCGGTATCATCTGGCAATTCATTATGAACTACATGATGATCGAGGGGGGTTACTACCGTTTCAACAGTTGGATTGTTATTATTGCCGGTGTTCCACTCTTTCACCTAATCGGCGGGGCTGGTGGATCTATCCTCCTGCTTAACTGGATGAAACGGAATCCGCTGTATAACGTCATTCTGGTATTGTTTTTTAGTGGGTTATTGCTGTTGTCAGAATCAATAATGATCCGTTACGGAGCTTTCCAGTATACAAACGGTTTTAATTCCTTCCTCAGTTACCTTCAAAATGTGGCGGGGCTATCTATACTGGTATGGTTATCGTTAGCCCTGGTTGGTCAGGAGAAAATTCATGGGGGAAATAAGACTCGCTTTTTTAGAAAACTACCTTTTACTGGGGAGTAATTATTATATTGAAGAAGGAGAAAAGGCTAAGCTGTAGGCAGGGTTACGTCTTAGGAACAGATTAAGAGAGAATAGTATCGTCGAGAAGTGCATAAACGGTAAAATAATGGAAAAGCGCCCTGTATTAAAAGAAGAAGCCCGTTTTGACGGGTAATATGTGCTGCGCACCAACTGCCAGCATAATACTGACCAGGTTGCCATTGCTTACAAAGACCTGTGGCGTGTGGAGCGGGCCTTCCGGTAAATTAAATCCAGCCTGGACCTGAGGCCGGTTTACCACTGGAGAGACTTTTTCAAGTTGCAAACTTGAGTCAAAGGGATATATTGGAATTATCCCTTTTTTGAACTGACCACCGGCGGGTTGTCCAGGGCGTGCCTTTTTTTAGCCAACTCCATGAGCTTCTGATACTCTTCTATTTCCGTTGAAAGGAACTCCTCGAAAACCTCTATTATATCGCTTCTCATGCAAGCTATAAGCGCCCGGGTGTGGTAAAGTATTGCGGCCTGAAAAGATACTGTAAGGGTTCCTATTATTTCTTCTTCTGTCATCCTGATTTTGTCAGCCATTTCAGGTGGCTTCTGATTTATCCGCCTAACAGGTCTGGGAGGAACAGTGAATCCCTCTTTTTTTAGTATATTTTCAAGCCTCTCCATCTGAGGAACTGCGACCTGGTTAAGTCCACGCGTGAGAAGGTTAATTAAAACTTTATCGTCCGAGTCAGCGATATATGACTCCAGGTTCATGATGCTTAAATGCCTGGCTCCGAGCTCATCCCAGAGAAAAAACACCTCTCCCATGTGCAGGCTATTATCCTTTGCCGTAGCCGGGGGGGGCATACTAAAAACCTTTCTCCTTTTGCCAAAATTTACAATTAGCTTGTAGGCTTTAATCTCGTTCAAAAGGAGATCAGTAAATATTTTTCTCACCGATTCCCTGGTGTATGCTCCTACTGCCTTAGCGTTGTTAAGCAGTAATGTCTGACCCCAGGATACGATGTTTAACAGTATTTCATCATCACTTAATTTTACATCCTGCCCTGACCCTGGGTTTCCCTGGTAGAGCTTGGTTGCAGGATGGGGTGGTACGGTAAAGCCCTCATTTTTAAGTAATTTTTCTATCCTATTAATCCTGGTTGCTTTTATTCCCTGTATGATGCCGGTTAGAAAAACCTGAAGTTCAGTATCCTCCGAGTTCATCAAATAAGTTTCGATGACCTCAATAATTTTATAACCGGAGGTAAGCCCTTCCCACATATAATAAATCTCTCCGGCATGAAGCGGTGTGACTGGTTGCTGTTGTTGAAACGGAAGTAGTTTTTTAAATATATTCATGTCAATACCTCGCTATCTAAAATGTAATTTAGCCCAAATGTCAGAATCATTGCTATTAACGCCACTGGCCAAATTTCTTTAATACGAACAAGTGGGATTAAGACAAACACAAGCGCCCACAATAGAATTGCCCAAATAAGATTCTCCAATGTTTTCTTCCTCTGTAACGCGTCAGATAATTGCTATTATATTTACCTATATTCTAAAAAAAATCCAGAGTAAATACACACCGGCTGTTGTCAGCATCAAGTATGGTGCTTAGCAAAGGCGAGTGCCACCGTCTATTCTTGGCCTGGATATATTACGGCGTGTAGGTAAGATGCTGTTCTCAAATACTGGAGCGGCCAAGGGGGTTTATTGTGTCATGACGAAAGTACATTGACATTAAAACCTGTTTAGAGTTATATTTTTGGTAAGAAGGAAGGAACATTCTGTTTATGGATGTGAATGCAGATTAATGAACGCGAATACCACAAAAAAATCACAGGAAAAAAGACAAAGAATACTGGAGTGCTCACTTTTACTTTTTGTGGAAAAAGGCTATCTCAACACCACTGTCCGGGAGATTATCGATAATTCAGGCTTTGGCACCAGTACCTTCTACAGGCATTTCTCCAATAAGGAAGATGTTCTAAAAACACTCCTTTCTGATTTTTTAAAGCTAATTATAATCAGGGTGAATGATTACTATGTCCGGGAAAGAAATTTATATCAGAGGTTTATTGAAACCAAGCACATAATTATAGATGTTTTTGCGCAAAACAAACAACTATCGGAAATATACAGTAGAGTAGCAGGAAATAGTGACAGCATAGACCAGTGTTTAAAAGATTTTGATGATAAATTTCTGGCCTTCACCACTAAAAACATAGAATTTGGAATAAAGAAAGGTTTATTCCGTAATCTTAAAGCATCTCCCATTGCCCATGCCACTCTGGGGATTGTAAAATACGCTGTCTATAAATGGGTGGTGCTAAAAGAAATAACGGTAGAAGAAATGGTGGACATGGTCATGTCGTTTCATGAATCCCTGGCCATTGGTTTAGTGGAGAATAAGGATATTCAATGATAGGGCACTTATTCTTATTTAAAACGGAACGAATATTCTGTCCGTGATTTTTATATGAAAGAAGGGCTTAGCCGTGAGCATTAAAGTTATTAGCATTACCAAAGCAGGCCTGGAAATCCTTCTGAAACCGGCTACGGTATCCGACCAATTGCTAGTCAAAAATTTTTTCTTAACCCTTTCAGCTGAGAGCCTGCGCCGTCGCTTTTTATCATTACGAAAAAATATGCTGGACCATTTTTTAGACAACTTCTTTGTTAATGATTCCAACATGGAGTTGAAAATTTTGGTTATGGGAAATCAAGATAATCCGGCAGAAGTTTTGGCAGTTGGACAGTATCATACATATCCGGGTGACTCTCTGGCCGAAATTGCCCTTGTTGTCAGGGATGATTACCAGAATAAAGGGATTGGCAGAGAGCTGTTAAGCTACCTGGTGAAAGCTGCAAAAAACAACGGGCTGGAAGGATTTGAGGCAATTGTGCAGATGGACAACTGGCCTATGCTGCACTTATGTGAAACAATAGGGCTGGGTGCTACTGAAAAAATTATTAAGCCGGGAGTCTATGTGCTGAAAATGTATTTTGATAAACATAGCAGCAAGGAAAATTCATCTTTTAAAGAACATATCTATATATGCTAGCAAACGCCGTCAACATGCACACCACCCCAGCCCCCGGCACAAGAGATACCCGCTGGAGATAAAAAATAAAAACGACAGCTTGGGAGAATAGAAATGTTTACAGTGGCCAAAGTCTGTTTTTACCATGCGGAGACCATTTCAAATATGATCAGGGAATCTTTTAAGGAACAGGCAGATTTACTGGGCTTGAAAGAAGAAGATTACCCCAGCTATGCAGCTTTTGACACACCCGTACAAGTGCGTGGCCGGATTGAGAGGGGTAATACTGTGCTGATGGGACTATTGAATGGAACTCCGGCAGGAACTGTGGGCTTTTATGTCATTCCTGATAATCCGGACAAAGGATTTATCAGCCGCCTGTGTGTACTTCCCCGCTTCAGGGGCAGAGGTATCGGGGTAAAGCTAATGAATGCCGCCGAAGGCCAGCTGGCGCTGCTGGGGGCCTCTACGTCGGAGATTTCCATAGCGGCGCAGTTTACCCGGCTGGAAAAATATTATAAAGGCCTCGGTTACCTGCCCAGGGACAAAAAAAATGTTCCGTCCCTCCCTTTTCCAGTTCTTTATATGAAAAAAATACTTACCTCCGACAGCAACATGGAGACACCGCTTTAATTTCGGCATTAAACAAACCCCCCCACGGCTTTCCTTTATTTTACATACTGCCATTAAAACAAATCATTACTATGGAACTTTCCTCCAGCTTATTTTTTGTCTTTACGGTAACAATAACTGTGAAGAACAGGGAGGTGTCAAATGCTATGACAGTAGGCATACAAATGCATCAGACGCTGGCGGGCCTGCAAGGAGCGGCCGCAGACTTGAAAACCTACGCGCTTGAGACTCAGGATCAGAATGCCAAGCAGATGTTTATAAGCATGAACCAGCAGTTGGAGAGTATGTGCGAGCAGCTTAAGGGGAGAGTTAATTACATCGAGAAGCAGGAGCCCCAGTATAAGATGAAATAGCGCCGGGCAAAAAGAAACACCCCATCCGGGGTGTTTCTTAAATAACTCTGGTCCTCTGGCTGGCCTCTTCAAGCAGAGTCCCTATCTTGCCTGATAATTCTTTTAATCTGTCCTTCTCCTCCCGGCTTCCTACCCGGTCAATGATTGGCCCCATTTCCATAACTACATTCTGAGCATTGTTAATGCAGCTTTTCAGCTCGGCCATATCTCCTGTGCTGACCATATAATCACCCCCTGTACGGATTTAACATCTCCCGGGGCTGGGAATTCTATACGGCGGATTTATTATTAGCCTGCTTTTCCGCAGATCCCCAGTATATTGCCGCACATGACACCAGTAATTTTAAGCAGCATGCCCACCCTGTCTTCCAGGGGCAGACCCACCAGCTGGCGCCCTACCATTTTGCCGGCTTCAGCCGCCTCAATAAACAAATCACAGTTTATGGAGGCTTCGCCATCTTGACCAGCATTCCCGCCAATGAGTTCCTCGGTTCCGGCCCTGCACAGGGCCACATCCAGCAGACCCAGGGGAGATAGCCCATTACTGCGGCATGTGAGAGCAAGGCCTTCAGGCAACCCGGCTTTGAACAGCGGGGAGCATAGGCTGTATTCAGATATCCACATAATATTAACCCGGTAGCTGGATATAAGAGCCTTCTGCAATAAAACTACTGAAAGTAAGCGGTGCCTGTCGGAGGGAAGGCTTATTAGAGCTCCTGCCAGTAATCTCATTGTTTTTTGGCAGGTATTATAGATTAGTCCCTCCTGAGCCAACATTGAGGAAACATAAAGCAATTCATAGTGATTCAGCTGGTGGTCATTGCACCAGCCGGCCACCACCTCAACATTTTTATCGGGCTCATTGGGGTTAAGAGCTATTATAGAACCTTTCATAGATACCTTACCTCCATACCATTTTATGTATTATATGTTAATATATCCAATGTGACATTTCTATAATTCATCCCTGCCCACACCCCCAGAAAAACCGCTCCTCTTACGAATATATGAATAAGGTATATTTTACAATCCAGGAGGGCGGTTATGAACCGGCATAAATGGTTATTTGGTATTCTAATAACCCTCTTATTATTTGTCTTTTGCACTGTGTCATGGCTTACACAGGAAAAACAGAACGGTGAAAGCAATCCGCAGACTGACCAGTTGAGCAGTCAGGGGCAGATCTCGCCCCCAGCAGCACCTGTGGTCAGGACCCCACCTGAAATCTCTTTGCGTCCCCAAAATTCTGTTCAGCCCCAGAGATCGCAGAGTTCGGCCCGCCCTAAAAAAACCGCCGCCACACCCGGGCAGGCACAGCCTAAACCTGAACAGCCAACCTCCACTGCGGAAAAAACAGGGCTAACCGATGATGAGCGGATAATGCTGGACATGGTTAACCAGGCCCGCAAAAAAAACGGGGCCGGGCCTCTTTCCATTAACATGAAGCTGACCAGGGCTGCCCGGGCTAAGGCAGATGACATGATCGCCAAAAACTATTTTAGCCACACTTCGCCAACTTTTGGCAGTCCCTTTGATATGATGAGGAATTTTGGCATCTCATACCGCACCGCCGGAGAAAACCTGGCCGGGGCAGGATCGGTTGCGGCAGCCCACTCAAATCTCATGAATTCCCCTGGACACCGGGCAAATATACTAAATAGCAGCTACAGGGAAATAGGCATTGGGGTTGTCAGCGGGGGGCAATACGGCAAGATATATGTTCAGCTGTTCATCGGTTAAATCCCTAAATATTTTTTCCATCCCTAAAAGTCGAAATAGAAAAATATTTGTTGCTATTTTTTGGAAATAAATAAGAGGATTCCGGCATTATATCGTCAAATAACGATATAGTAACTTTATTGTGGAACACAGAGAGGAAGTGCCCTATCTTGCACGAGCTGCAAGTCATTCTGGAGGATCTGAGGAACCAGCTGACTATAATAAAGGCATATATTCAAATCTATCAGCCTTCAGACAACAGGCAGAGGGAACTGCTGATAAACCCGGTAAACAATGCGGACACCCTCACCGAGGAGGCTCTCAATATTCTAAAAATGTCCAGGTACAGAGATATGCCATACTAAAAAATACTGGCTCTCACACAGGAAGATCTTTCCTTATTGTCGAAGATTATAGAATAAGCTTCGGTTTTTGGAAAGGAGGGCCTGTTGCATTGGCGGAGAAAAGCGTTCTTATTTGTCCTATTACGGGAAGCATCTGCAAACAGGATGATTGTGCCTGGTACCTGGCCAATGACCTTGTGCAGGGGTGTGCTGTGCAGCATATCGCCATGTTTTTAGCCGGTATACAAACAAATACCCAAGTCAGGAAATAGCGGATCTGCACCATAATAAGACAGGCCCGTCAATGGGCCTGTCTTTTGTTGTTTATCTTTTTTAAGAAGTATATGGAACTATGTCGAGAAGCATCATTTACAATCGGTTGAATTTTATACCATTGCCGGCCTCTCTGTGCTATAATTTACCATATTATGGTACGGAGGACTGCTTATGGTATCCCGAAACTGCCCCCGGTGCGGATACACATGGTACAGCGCAGACGAGTCCGGCATCTGGATTTGCCTGAAATGTGGGGCCGAAATACCTCCACCCGGTGAAGATCCCTAGGGCATTGGCCACCAGGGCAGGCAAGGCCGACTGCTATCTGCTCAGTGTAAGAATAAATTCCATTCCATCAGCGTCTGCACTGACACTCCACCCGGAGTTTTTGGCCAGTCTTGTTACATTTTCCCTGGCTGCGCTGTTGTCCACCAGCACCCTTACCGCTCCCCCTGTTTTACTTTCTATCGCCCTTTTCACCATAAGAACCGGTTCCGGGCATAAAAGCCCCCGGGCATCAACCGTTATGCCCATATCCAACACCCCCGCTTACCGAACTTGTTTTATATGTTCCTAAAAAGCCTATTCCCAACACAACTGCAAGGCCTATCACGGTAGCATACTGCCCCGCCAGAGGAACCCCCTTGGGGCTTGCCGCCAGCCCAAAATTATGGGCAAAGGCCGCCCCTGCAATAAAGCCTATAATGGTGACGGCGCAGTCAGTATTGCCCTCACTGGCTGCAATTATCTGCCTCAAAGGGCAGCCCCCCAGCATTGTGGCCGCGGCGCCGGCCAGGGTCATCCCCAGAAAGTTCCACAGGCCGTCGGTATGAGCTATGGGCTGCCCGGCAAATCCCGGATTAAAAAATCCCGCAAAAAGATTACCGAGGAAGGCGAACAGCAGCAGGGACAGGAACCCTAAAAGTAGATGGCTGTCCCTGAATAGAATGAAGTCCCTTATGCCGCCTATCATGCAAAAGCGGGATCGCTGCGCCATAACACCAACTGCCAGCCCTGCAGCCGCAGCAATGATCACAGGGGCATGCATGGAGCCGGGCCCGCTTTTGCTGGCAAAAAAGTATGTAACCCCGGACAGGACTAATATCAATATAGCAATTGCTGTTGCCGGAAATATAAATCCGTTTACTGAAGGAAGCGCCACTGCCCGTCCAAGGCTGAATCCCCTGTTCAAAAACTGTATACCTACAAAAACACCCGCTATTAGGCCCAGTATACCTACTCCGGCGTTCAGATCCCCTCCGGACAGCCTGAGCACCGCCCTTACCGGACAGCCCAGGAATACCAGCATTCCCAGCATACCGCTAAAAGCCAGGGCAAACCTGGCAAAGGGGCTGGATCCGCCCACCGGCCTGTATTCCTTGGTTAAGATTGCGGCTATAAAGGCCCCGGCAACAAGGCCGAATATCTCGGGCCTCATGTACTGGACAGTTTCCGCACGGTGAAAGCCCAGCCCGCCACTTATATCCCTCATAAAACAGGCTATACAGTAGCCCATGTTGGCGGGATTGCCGTACCTGACAAGCAGTACGGACAGCAGACCCAACACCCCGCCTGTAACCACCACCAATACTTTTTTGTTTGTCATAAAAAGCCTCCCTTTAATATTAAAATGGAGGGAAGAAGTCGGAATCGAACCGGACTCCGGCCTGGGTCACAGGCCGGCCAGCAGGTTTGCAGCCTGTGGGGGGACCATCCCCTTTCTTCCCGGGAATATTATACACCCAAAAAGGTAGCTATATAATTATTTAATCATTAACATAAAATATATTTATAGCTGCAATGTACATAATCAGTATTCTTTATAGTGGATCAGCCCAGGAAAGCAGGGCATATTATTAATCACCGGCAGATAAAAAAGGTGCAGCGCCTTTAGTAAAAGGAGCTGCACCTTTTTTTTGTTTTTTATAAAATAACTGTACCTCTTTTTATTTACCGCTATAAACCCTGGCCTTGGAAAGCTCAAACATGTGCTCCCGGACATTAAGGCTTTTTGACATTACAATCATCTCACCATCGACCAGAGGCAGCCCGTCGTTAGGGTTAGGTCCGATCTGATCCACCAGCCACTCTTTAAAAAGCTGCAGCCCGCCCAGGTTCTCGGGAAAACCTCCCCACAGATCCCACACCCTGAAATAAACAATAAAGTGTAGCCTGTATACGTTGGCTATGCGGTCTTTCCTTATTTTAGAGTCAATCAGCCTGAGGCAGGGCTGTGACTTGCCATCCACAAGGTCTTCCGGACGCGCTATCTCAATACATGACTTTACATGGCCGAAGCCCTTTTCCTTAAAGCTGTTGATGAGGTGCTCCACCTGTATGCAGATGCGCTCGCCGTATGTGTATTTCTGATTATCCTCTTTGCCGGGACCCAGTATGTATGTTTGAAAATATTCCTCTATCCTGTCAATGGTGGTGGGCGGGGATATGCTCAGTCCCGGGGGTATCTCGTCACACAGCGGCCGAAGGCCCGGGTGTCTTATCCGGCAGCAGGCAAAATCAAACTCCCTCCTGATCTGTCCCGGGTAACTTCCCCACTCAACAGGGTATTCGTAAGCGTCTATTTCCCATAATTTTTTCTGCAACTGAAACCAGGCATCGGGCAAATTGTGTGCGTCCACAAAAATTGGGGTGAGATATTCAATAGAGTCCGCCATATTAACTCCTCCAGATATATTTGTCATACACCACTCCATCTTTTTTCGCTGCCAGCCTTTTATTTACCTTCCTCAGCCATTTAAAAAAATAAATTACCACCCCCTAATTGTCGCATAAATGGTTGTAAAAGCAGAAAAAGCTAGTTTTTTGTAGGAAAAATTTAGCATGTCCAGTGGAGGATTCCATAGCACATTGTCTAAGTATTATTCTATTTATCATATATTTCCCGCTCAGGGAAAGGCAGTGATATTCTGTGTCTTATTATGAAATAACAGAAAATATACTTTCCAGCATAGATGAGATTGTATATGTCAGGGATCTGCAAAAAAATATCATATTTATGAACAGGAAGGCCGAAGAAATCACAGGGCTGAGCGCTGTGGAGTCCATCAACGCAAGAAAATGCTACGATGTATTCAGCAGCGCCGGAAACTGCCGGGACAGCTGCCCGGTTGACTCCATAATACAAAATCAGTGCGCCTCCGATAACTTTTTTGAGGTTGTGCTAAAAAGCAGCCAGGGCAGCCTTAAGCACTATAAAACCTCCGCTTCCCCCCTTGTTTTGGAGGGCCGGATCTGCGGCAGCATTGTGCTCATGAGGGATATTGATGATTTAAAAGAGTATGAAAAAACATATGTTGAGACTATCAAGGAGCTAAAAGAGGAGATTAGTAAAAGAAAGCTCCTGGAAATAACCCTTTCGGAATCTGAAGAGTACTACCGGACCATGTTTGAATACACCGGCACGGCTATTATCGTCATTGAGGAGGATAAAACAGTCTCCATGGTCAACAGGGAAATGGAAAGGCTTTCCGGTTACTCCCCCCGGGAAGTCATCGGAAAGCCCTGGGATCAGCTGTTTATTCACCCCGAAGATGTGAAGAAGATGCAGAAATACCACGACGAGAGACGTCAGGGCAAGAATGCTCCCACCCAGTACGAATTCAGGATTATAGACAAGCTGGGTGTGGTAAAAAAAATACTCTATACCATAAACCTTGTGCCGGAAACAAATAAGAGCATTGGTTCCCTTTTAGACATATCAGAGCTAAAAAAAATGGAAATGCATCTACGGGAGTCAGAGGAAAAATACCGGCTTCTTATAGAGAATATAGAGGACGGTTATTATGAGGTGGACCTGGAAGGAAACCTTCTTTTCTGCAATGAAGCTCTTGTCAAAATATACGGGGGCCGGGGCAAGATTATCGGCATTAACTACAAACACTATACCGACAGGGAAAACGCCAAACTCATTTATAAGGCTTACAATAAGGTCTTTAATTCCGGAAAGGCCGAGAAGGGCTTTAGCCTGAATATCACCAGGGAAGACGGAACCATAAGGATTGTAGAGGTTTCCATCTCACTTATCAGGGACGGCAGTGGTGTGCCCAAAGGGTTTAGGGGCATAGTCAGGGATATTACGGAAAGGCGGCAGGCAGAAGACAGACTGAAGTACCTCAGCATGCACGATGTTATGACAGGCCTTTACAACAGGACCTATTTCGAGGAAGAGATGTCCAGGATCAGCCGGGGCAGATTCTCCCCGGTAACAATGATATGTTGTGACGTAGACGGGCTGAAGCTGGTGAATGACACCTTCGGGCACAAAAAAGGTGACGAGCTGCTGGAATCTGTTGCAGAGATACTTAAAGGTCCCTTCAGGGCCTCTGATGTGGTGGCCAGGACCGGGGGAGACGAGTTTTCCATTATACTTCCCCAAACCGATGAGAAGGCCGCCAGAAGAATTTGTGACCGGATCAAACAGTCCCTGAAAAAATATAATAGAGAATCTTCAAGTCTGCCCATAAGCCTTTCAATAGGCATGGCCACAGGCAACATCACCAAAAAGACCAGCTGCAATTACCTTTACAAGCAGGCGGATAACGATATGTACCGCCATAAAATGAAAAGCAGGGTGGCCTCCCAAAACACCCTGGTAAATTCCATTATAGAAACCCTTTCCGGGAAAGACCTGCTCTCCAGGGGACATGCAGAAAGAATATATAATATTGCCTGCCGGCTGGCCCAGGCCGCTAACCTATCCCCCAGGGACCTGGAAGACATACGGCTCCTGTCCAGATACCACGATATAGGAAAGGCCGGCATATCCGACAGAATTCTATTTAAGCCCGGACCACTCAATAAAAAAGAATGGGCAGAAATGAAGCTGCACAGTGAAATAGGCTTCAGGCTGGCCAGGTCCACACCGGACCTATCATATATAGCCGAGTGGATTCTATCTCACCACGAGTGGTGGAATGGAAGGGGATACCCCAGGGGGCTGAGGGGATATCAGATTCCCTTGCTGTCCAGGCTGTTTTTCATAATGGAGGCCTATGACGCCATGACCACTGACAAGCCGTACAGAAAGGCCATGAGCCACGGGGAGGCCGTCAGGGAGCTGGAAAGGTGCTCCGGAATACAGTTCGACCCTGAGCTGACCAGGCTGTTTATCGAAACAATGTCAAAGCTGGTCAAAGTAAAAAAGGAGAGCCCTGCGGCGGAAAACAAAAACCGAAAGAGTCAAAAGCTGAAAGGCTAGCCAGGCGCTTGCTCCCGTCCCGGCTCTATCCTGAGTATTATTATGCCGGCCAATATCATGGCCCCTCCCGCCGCCTGAAAAACAGTCATTGACTCACCCAGCAGGAGGGCGGAAAAGCATACCGTAACAACTACCTCAAAGGTACTGATTATTGAAGCCCGGCCTGCTTCCAGCATTTTTAGCCCGGCGAAAAGGAAAAGTATGCCCAGACAGGTGGATATCACTGCCACAGAAATTATCCAAAGCCAGGTGGCGGCCGGGAGAACGGTGTTTATCCCTCCCGAGGCCAGCCCGTAGCCGGTAAAGCCCACTGCCGCAAAGGATAGCACGTAAGCGGTAACCACCAATGGGGAGTGCCTGCCCACTATTTTTTTTCCGTACAGCAGGTACACAGTATACGCCAAAGAGGCTCCCAGGGCCAGTAAAACCCCCCTTACATTTACCCCGCTGCCCAGATTCCCCAGCACCAGTACAAGTCCCGCAGTGGAAAGCGCCAGGGCCGAGGTCTTTTTAAGGGTGAGGGGGTAGCGGTAGACCACCAGTTCGTACACAGATACCATCACGGGGTGGATAAAAAGTATCATCGAGGCCAGGGAGGCCGGTATATAAAGAAGTGAGGAAAAAAATAAGGTTGAGGAAAAACCATACCCCACCAGGCTCAGCAAAAAGAAAGAGCCCATTTCCCCGGCGCTGATGCCGGCTGCCTGCCTCCGGACGATCACCAGCAGCCAGAGAAAAAGAGAGGCCAGCACAAACCTCCCCGAAAGCACTGTGGCCAGGTTGGCCTGGCCAGCGTAGGCAAATTTTACAAAAATAGCCATAAAGCCATAGCAGACCGCCGATATTACCACCAGCAAGGCCCCTGCATGTTCCTGCTTCATATTGCACAAAAGTCTTTCTATAAAATCTTGCTAAGGAAAGCCTTCAGCCTGTTATTCCTGGGGTCCAGGAACAGCTCCTCAGGCGTCCCCTCCTCCACTATGAGGCCCTCATCCATAAAAATAACCCTGTCCCCCACTTCCCTGGCAAATCCCATTTCGTGGGTGACCACCACCATGGTCATACCCTCCCGGGCCAGGTCCTTCATTACGGCCAGCACCTCCCCCACCATCTCCGGGTCCAGGGCCGAGGTGGGCTCGTCAAAGAGCATAACCTTGGGCTGCATGGCCAGTGCCCTGGCGATGGCCACTCTTTGCTGCTGCCCTCCGGAAAGCTGGTCTGGGTATACATTGGCCTTATCACTTAGGCCCACCTTTTTTAGCAGGCTGTGGCCCAGCGACTCAGCGTCCCCCTTGGAAAGTTTTTTTACCTTCAGGGGGGCCAGGCAGATGTTTTCCAGGGCGCTCTTGTGGGGAAACAGGTTAAACCTCTGAAAAACCATACCCACTTCCGCCCGTACAAAATTTATATTGGTCTTGGGGTCCAGTAGAGAGACCCCGTCAATACTTATTTTTCCGGCGGTAGGATCTTCCAGCATGTTTATGCACCTTAAAAAAGTGCTCTTGCCGGACCCTGACGGGCCTATAACCACCACCACCTCCCGGGGTGAAACATGGCAGTCAATGCCGTTTAAAACCTTAAGCTTGCCGAAGCTTTTGTGCAGCCCCTCAACACTAATCACCTGTTTTCAGCCTCCTCTCAGTATAGTCCACCAGGCGGCTGAAAGTAAATGTCATGGCCAGGTAGAGTAAAGCCACGGTAAACCAGACCGGTAAGGCCACGTAGGTCTGCCCCACAATAAGCTGGCCCCTCCGGGTCAGCTCAGCGAATCCTATAACTGAAAGAAGGGAAGTATCTTTAAGCATGGCAATAAACTCGTTGCCCAGCGGGGGAATAACCCGCTTAAAGGCCTGTGGGAGTATCACATAGCGCATGGCCTGTCCGGCTGTCATACCAAGGGACCTGGCCGCCTCCACCTGGCCCCTTTCGATGGACTGCACCCCTGCCCTGAATATTTCAGCAATATAGGCGCCGCTGTTCAGGCTGCAGGCCACCACACCCGCAAGAAATACAGGGAACATATGGCTTTCGATAAACCAAGGCGCTATCCCGCGGTCCACAAAAAAAGTCTGTAAATCCCTGAAATACTGGGGAAGGGGTAGAGCAAAATATATTATCATGATCTGGACCAGCAGGGGAGTTCCCCGGAAAAAGTCCACATAGGCGGTGGCTGCCAGCTTTATGGACCTTTTTTTGGAAAGCCTGGCCAGTCCCACGATCAGCCCTATAATACACCCAAAGGCCACTGATGTTAAGGTTACCCCCAATGTGGCCGCAGCGCCCATCAGCATAACTGGAAAAGTCTTAATAACAACTTCCACAATATCACCTCAAAAATTTAAGGAAGACATTAAATATGCGTAACACGGGAAGTGTTACGCATATTCTAATGTGTGTTTATTTAAGTGGTTTCCTGGTCTTATTTGGCGGGGGGCTCACCCGGCAGGTAGGCAGGGGGGTCCGCGCCAAACCATTTCTTGTAGATTTCAGCGTATTTGCCGTTTTCCTTCAGGGTCTTCAGAGCCTTGTCGAAGGTATCCTTCAGCTCGGTATTCTTTTTCGGGAAAGCAATTCCATAGTGCTCGCTGGTCTTTAGGTCTCCCACAATCATAACGTCTTTGGCTGTGTTGTTCTTTACAAAATAAGCGCTCACCGGGAAGTCGTTCACCACTGCGTCCACCGCTCCGCTTTTCAGGGCGAGGAAAGCTTCATTGATGGTGTTGTAGTCGGTTACCTTGGCGTTGGGCACCTTGCGGGCCTCTTCGGCTCCGGTGGTGGAAATCTGCACACCCAGCTTTTTGCCCTTAAGGTCGTCAAAGCCCTTGATGTCTTTGTTGTCGGTTTTTACAGCCACGCTCTGGCCGGACAGGTAGTACGGCAAAGAGAAGTTAACCGCTTTTTTCCTCTCGTCGGTTATGGTCATGGCCGAGATGGCCCCGTCCACGCTGGCGGTTTCCAGCGCCGGTATAATGCCGTCAAAATTCATGCTGCGGATTTCAATGTCCAGGTTGGCTGTCTCTGCGATAGCATTGACCAGGTCAATATCAAATCCAACAAATTTACCCGACTGAGGATCCTGTGATTCAAAAGGAGCATAGGCGGTATCCGATCCCAGTACAACCTTTTTCTTGGCGGCAGGCTCAGTCTTATTCTCGCCGGCCGTATCCTTGCTGCCCCCGCAGCCCGCTGCAGTAATGGCCAGAGCCGCCACTACCAGTCCCACCAGTAAAAGCTTGATTGCCTTTTTCAAAAAATTATCCTCCCCCACTAAAAATTCGGGCTTAAGCCCACAAACTTTGATAGATTCTTTTTTTCTACTCTAAAGTGAAAAATCCTGCCTAGAATTATATACGACTATATTTTTTGTTTGCTGTGACCGATCACTTGACACCTTTTCCAAAGCCATGAGAGAATATCTGATATTTAGTGCTGGAGGAGCATCCGGGTTGAATACAAATAACAAAAATAGACATCACAAGGCTAACCTGGCCCTATTAGGCGTCGCCTTTATCTGGGGAATCACTTTTGTAGTGGTGAAGGACGCACTGGATTACATAGGCCCCTTTTATTTTCTGGCCATAAGGTTCGCCATGGCGTTCTTATTCCTTTTGGCAGTTTATTTTAAGCGCATGGCCGGAACAACAGGGAAGGAACTGGGCGCCGGAATATTTATAGGGCTTTTCCTTTTTGGGGGATACTCCTTTCAGACGGTGGGACTGCAGTATACCGGGGCCGCCAATGCCGGGTTTATAACCGGCCTTTCGGTGGTGCTGGTCCCTATATTTGCTCTTTTTTCATCCAGGCTGCTGCCTTCATTTTTTCTTTGCGCCGGCGTGTTGTGCTCAGTGACGGGCCTGGCGCTTCTGTCCGTTAACGATTCACTGTCCCTTAACTACGGAGACCTGCTGGTCTTTTTCTGCGCGGTGTGCTTTGCCGGACATATACTGCTGGTTGGAAAATACACCGCCCAGTTCAGTCCCATAAGGCTGACCATTATCCAGATTGGAACGGTCTCGGCTATCAGCCTTCTGACCGGCATGTCGGTGGAAACAATGCCCGCCACAATAACAGGGCCGGTCTGGACAGCCCTTTTAATCACCGCCATACCGGCCACCTCTCTGGCCTTCCTTATTCAAAACAGAGTGCAGAAATACACCTCTGCCACCAATACTGCCATAATCTTCACCATGGAGCCGGTATTTGCCGGCCTGGGGGCCTTTCTTCTGGCCGGGGAGGTTCTTTCCTACCGCCAGTTGGCCGGATGTATTCTCATACTGGCAGGAATGCTGGCTGCCGAGCTAAAGGGAACAACGACAAAAAAACCGCCTTCCGGCGGTGCGTCTTTACAGACGGCGGGGAGACAGGAGACTGCTTAAAGGTAAGACCTCTGGTCGGGAGACAGCCGACAAAATAGGAAGGCCACAGAATGGCCCAAAGCCCCTGCCGGAATGTTTTATTCTGTCTCCTGTCATCTGTCTCCTGACCAGTAAAATATTCAGCATGAGCATTTTCACAGTAATTCTGTCTGTATATCCAGTATTTCTACCGTTCCGGCGGCCTCAACAAACCTGATAACCGCCGCCAGCATCTGGTGGGCGTGGGAATTATCGTTGGTAACACAGGTCACTCCCACTGTTGAGTGCTGCCATTTGTCCTGCAGTCCAACCTCTGCCACCGAAACATTAAAACGCGATTTCATTCTGGACAAAAGGCTCTTTAATATTCTGCGCTTACTTTTTAATGATGAGCATTCTCCCATGAACAGTTCCAGAGTCAGCACCCCTATCACCATTTGACCACCCCGCCGCCATATAAGGTCTTATAACATTATACCGGGACTGCGTAAAAAGTCCAATCCCGGGGTTTTAAGTATAAAAAAGCCGCTCCTTTGCACAGGAGCAGCTTTTACCGCTGCAACACCACTATATATTTAAGATCTTTATCAAGAAAGCTACAGGCCCTCTTTTCTTGTGTCGAACTCCAGGCCGCCGTTACGGCCGACAAGCGCCACCTCATACCCGGGCAGCAGATCTCCCTTTACTATCATCCTGCTGAGAGGTGTTTCCACCTTTTGCTGGATTAGCCTTTTCAGCGGCCTGGCTCCGTATGCAGGCTGGTAGCCCTCCCCGGCCAGATAGTCAAGGGCGCTTTCATCCCACTTAAGCCTTATACCGGTGCCGGAGAGCACTCTCCCGTAAAGCTTTTCCAGCAAAAGGCCGGCTATTCTTTTTACCTGCGGCTGGTTAAGGGCATGGAACACCACAGTCTCATCAACACGGTTTAGAAATTCCGGGCGGAAATACTGCCTCAGTATGCCCAGCACCTTTTCCCTCATCTGCTCGAAGTCCCCTCCCCTTTCCTGCTGGGCCAGTATCTCCTGGCTGCCCAGGTTGGAGGTCATAATCACCACTGCATTCTGGAAATTCACCGTCCGGCCCTGCCCGTCGGTAAGCCTCCCGTCATCTAAAAGCTGCAGCAGCACATTGAATACATCCTGGTGTGCCTTTTCTATCTCATCCAGCAATATCACCGAGTAGGGCTTGCGGCGTACCGCCTCGGTCAGCTGGCCGCCCTCCTCGTAGCCCACATAGCCGGGGGGCGCCCCGATAAGGCGGGCCACAGTATGCTTTTCCATATATTCCGACATGTCTAGACGTGTTATGCTCCGCTCGTCGTCAAAAAGCGCCTGGGCAAGGGCCCTGGCCAGCTCTGTTTTTCCGACTCCGGTGGGTCCCAGGAAGATAAAGCTGCCTATGGGGCGGTGGGGGTCTTTTATGCCTGCCCTGGCGCGCAGCACGGCGTCAGCCACCGCCCGCACCGCCTCATCCTGTCCGATAACCCTCCTGTGCAGCTCATCGTCTAAGTGCGCCAGCTTTTCCTTTTCCCCCTCCATCAGCCTGCTGACCGGTATTCCGGTCCACCGGCTGATCACCCTGGCAATATCCTCCTCGTCCACCTCTTCCTTGAGAACCATGCTGTGCTTCTGCTTCTCGGCCAGCAGGTCCTCCTCGGCCCCAAGCCTTCTTTCCAGGCCGTTCAGCCGGCCGTATTTCAGCTCCGCCAGGCGGTTCAAGTCATATTCACGCTCGGCCCTCTCTATTTCCTGCCGGGTTTCCTCTATTTCTTTTTTCAGCTCCCGCACACGGGAAATGGCCTGTTTCTCTGTCTCCCACTGTGCCTTTAGGGCCCCGGACTCGGAGCGCAGGCCGGCCAGCTGCTCCTTTATCTTTTCCAGCCTGTCCCGGGAGGCCTGATCCTTTTCCTTGTTCAGGGCTGCCTCCTCTATTTCCAGCTGCATTATGCGGCGGGTAATCTCATCCAGATCTGCCGGCATACTGTCAATTTCAGTGCGCAGCCTTGCCCCCGCCTCATCCATAAGGTCTATGGCCTTGTCCGGAAGAAAGCGGTCGGATATATACCGGTCGGAAAGGGTAGCCGCAGCTACCAGGGCGCTGTCCTGTATGCGCACACCGTGGTGCACCTCATACCTCTCTTTAAGCCCCCGTAAAATGGAGACAGTGTCCTCCACCGAGGGAGGCCTCACTATTACCGGCTGGAAGCGCCTTTCCAGGGCGGCGTCCTTTTCCACGTGCCTGCGGTACTCATCCAGGGTGGTAGCTCCTATGGTCCTCAATTCACCCCGGGCCAGCATGGGCTTTAACAGGTTGCCGGCGTCCACAGCCCCTTCGGCCGCGCCCGCCCCCACCACTGTGTGCAGCTCGTCAATGAACAGTATTATCCTTCCCTGGGACTCCTGGACATCCTTTAAGACAGCCTTCATTCTCTCTTCGAACTCTCCCCGGTACTTGGCCCCGGCCAGCAGCGACCCCATATCAAGCCCAATCAGCTTTTTTTCTTTAAGTCCCTCGGGAACATCTCCGGCCACAATACGCCTGGCCAGCCCCTCCACAATGGCGGTTTTGCCAACCCCCGGCTCACCTATAAGCACCGGGTTGTTTTTTGTCCTCCGGGAGAGTATCTCCATTACTCTCCTTATCTCATTATCCCTGCCGATAACCGGGTCCAGCCTGCCCTCCAGGGCCAGCCTGGTAAGGTCACGGCCATAGCGTTCAAGGGCCTCGTAGGTTTCCTCGGGATTTTCTCCGGTAACCCTCTGAGTGCCGCGCACCGCCCTGAGGGAGGAAAGCAGCGCCTCCCGGGACAGCCCGGATTTTTTCAATACCTCCATGGTCTCGGGCTCCCCGTCCTCCAAAAGGCCCAGGAGAAGGTGCTCAACACTTACATATTCGTCTTTCATCCCCCTGGCTTCCTTTTCAGCCCTGGCCAGCACCCTGGCCAGCCCGGCGCCCATATGCAGGGGTCCGTCATAGCCGGTTACCACGGGTATTTTTTTCAATAGTGCTTCCGCTGTAGCGGTAAGTATGACAGTGTTCACCCCGGCATGATCCAGAAAGCGGGGAACGATGCCCCCTTCCTGGGTTAACAGGGTGTACAGCAAATGCTTTCCGGTAACTTCCTGGTGGTGTTTCTCAGCCGCCAGCTGCTGCGCCGAGGCCAGGGAGTCCCTTGATTTTTGAGTGTAGCGGTTCATATCCATACTGGGTGTTCACCTCCTTTTCAGCCGGGCAATTTCTTCCTCGAGCATTTCCACACGTTCAAGCAGCTCCAGTATCACCGCCGCTCCCGGAAGGTTTATCCCCAGGCCGCTTCTCAGCCGGAGAAGCTTCCCAACCCGGTAAACATGTCTGGCCGGCATATACCCCCGGCGGACTTCCACTATGCCCAGATCGGCCAGAGCATGAATCATATCGGGATGAACGTCAAGGCTGTTGATATTCACCCAAACGTCTTCTTCATTCTCCGGAAGGGAGTGGCGGTATATTTCCATATAGAATTTATTCAATTCCCTCACACCCCTTTCCTCAGTTCGGCAAGCCGCCGGTACAGCTGTTCTTCCTCACTGGTCAGGTGGCTGGGAATATCTATCTTGATGCGCACATACTGGTCTCCCCGGGCCCCATCCCTGCCCGGCAGCCCCTTGCCCCGCAGGCGCAGGCGCTTCCCGGCCCCGGTTCCGGCGGGAATCTTAACCGACACCGGGCCGTCCAGTGTGGAGACATCGGCGTGATCGCCCAGCACGGCCTGATCGGGAGTGAGCACTATTTCGGTCTCCAGGTCGCTCCCCTGCACCTGGTATAGGGAGTGCGGCAGCAGCCTCACCTTCAGGAACAGGTCTCCGCCGGGGCCTCCGTTAAAACCCCCGCCCCCCTGCCCCTTAAGGCGTATACGGCTTCCTTCCCGCACCCCCGGCGGTATCTTTACAGTTATTGTTTTTAGCCCGCTGTTGAAGCCAGTTCCCCCGCAGCGGGCGCAGAAGGAATTGTTGTTTATCCCGTCGCCGCCGCAGGCCGGGCACACTTCCCGGGACGAAAGCTGCAGCGCCTTTTCACCACCCCGGTAGGCCTCTTCCAGGGTAATTTCCAGGTCGCTCTCAATATCCTGTCCCCGGGAAGGACCCCTCCGGGCCCCCCGGGGAGCTCCATTAAAGGATCCTCCCCCGAAAAACATCTCGAAAAAATCGCTAAAGCCGTTACCGGCCCCTCCTCCGGCATTATAGTTAAAGCCGCCGGCGCCGGGGGGTGGCCTGAAATTATCCCCGTCCCTCCAGTTAGCCCCCAGGCGGTCATACTTGGACCTTTTTTCAGGATCACTCAAAACCTCATAGGCCTCGTTTATCTGCTTGAATTTTTCCTCAGAGGCGGCCTTTTCCTTATCGGTGTGCAGGTCCGGGTGCCACTTGCGGGCAAGCTTTCGATAGGCGGTCTTTATTTCCTTTTCGGTGGCGTTTTTCCCCACACCAAGAGTCTGGTAATAGTCCTGAAACTTCACTGCCATTTATTATTCACCTGCCCTTTGGCCACCCTGACGGTGGCCGGGCGCAGAAGCTCCCCGCCAAAGCGGTAGCCCCGGCGCAGCTCCTGGGCCACATGACCCGGAGGAAAAACTGTTCCCTCCACATAGCCGGCCCCCTCATGCTCCCGGGGATTAAAGGGGAGCCCCACGCTTTCCACAGGCTCCAGCCCGTGCCGGGCCATAATGCCTGCAAATTCCCTGTGTACCAGCCCCAGTCCCCGGATCAAATTATCATCCTTTACCTGTCCCAGGGCCAGCTCCAGACTATCCAGCACCGACAAAAGGTCGCCGGCCAGCACTTTTTTGCCCTGAAGAGACGCCTGGCCGGCGTCCCTTTCCATCCTTTTGCGAAAGTTTTCAAAATCTGCCAGAGTACGCAGATGGCGTTTTTTTTCATCTTCCAGCTCCCGGTGCAGGGTTTGGGAACAACCCTGCACCTCGTCCAGCTTCTTTTCCATAATATCCTCCCCCAAGGGCTTTACCTCACCTCGTACTCGGCATCCACCACGTCGTCACCCCTGCCCCCATTGGGAGGAGCGCCCGGACTTCCGGCCCCGGCATGGCCGCAGGCGCCCCCTGAGCAACCTCCTGACGCCCCTTCGGCCTGCTGGTAGGCAGCCTGGGAAAGGCTGTAGGCCGCCTGCTGCAGGTCACTTTGCAGCGTGCGGATGCGGTCGATGGGAGCATTCTCCTTCAATGCCGCCCTGAGGTCGGCCACCAGCTGATCAATACGGGCCTTTTCGTGATCCGGCACTTTATCCCCGAAGTCCCTAAGCTGCCTCTCCACCTGGTAGGCCAGGGAGTCAGCCTCATTGCGGGACTCAACCTCCTCTTTGCGCTGTTTGTCCTGGCTGGCATTAACCTCGGCGTCACGGACCATGCGGTCTATTTCACCCTTGTCCAGGCTGGTGGAACCGCTTATGGTAATGGTCTGCTCCTTACCTGAAGCTTTGTCCAGGGCGCTGACCTTCAATATTCCGTTGGCGTCAATGTCAAAGGTTACCTCAACCTGGGGAATTCCCCTGGGTGCCGCCGGTATCCCGTCCAGCTTGAACTGTCCCAGGGAGCGATTGTCCCTGGCCATTTCCCGCTCGCCCTGCAGCACGTGGATATCCACTGCCGGCTGGCTGTCCTCCGCGGTTGTGTACACCTGGCTCCTGCGCACCGGAATGGTGGTATTCCTTTCAATAAGCCTGGACATTACCCCACCCAGTGTTTCCACTCCCAGAGAGAGGGGTGTGACATCCAGCAGCAGCACATCCTTAACCTCCCCGGCCAGCACTCCACCCTGGATGGCCGCGCCAATGGCCACCACCTCGTCAGGGTTGACACCCTGGTGGGGGTCCTTTCCGCCGGTAAGCTTGCGGACCAGGTCCTGCACTGCTGGAATACGGGTTGAGCCTCCCACCAGTATTACCTCATCAATATCCTTTTCGCTAAGTTTGGCGTCTGATATAGCCGCCAGCACCGGCCCCCGGCAGCGCTCCACCAGGTGCTGGGTGAGGTCGTTGAATTTTGCCCTGGTCAGCTTCATCTCCAGATGCTTGGGACCTGCGGCGTCGGCTGTGATAAAGGGCAGGCTGATCTGTGTCTCCATGGTGGTGGAAAGCTCCATTTTGGCCTTTTCAGCAGCCTCGGTAAGCCTCTGCAGAGCCTGTTTGTCACTGCGCAGGTCAATGCCATAGTCCTTTTTAAACTCCCCGGACATCCAGTCCACCACGGCCTTGTCGAAGTTGTCCCCGCCCAGATGAGTGTCCCCGTTGGTGGACTTGACCTCGAACACCCCGTCGCCCACCTCCAGTATGGAAACATCAAAGGTGCCTCCACCCAGGTCAAATACCAGTATAGTCTGATTGGACTTTTTGTCCAGCCCGTAAGACAGCGCTGCGGCTGTGGGCTCGTTGATTATACGGAGCACATTAAGGCCGGCTATTTTACCGGCGTCCTTGGTGGCCTGCCTCTGGGCATCATTAAAATAAGCAGGCACTGTAATCACGGCATCGGTTATTTTTTCTCCCAGATACTTGGAGGCATCGTCCACCAGTTTGCGTAAAACCATGGCCGAAATCTCCTCCGGGGCGTATAGCTTGCCGTTTATATCAAACCTTACGGCATCGTTGGGGCCCGGCGCCACCTTATACGGAACCAGCTCCAACTCCTCGGCCACCTCGGAGTAGCGGCGGCCAATAAAGCGCTTCACCGAGTAAAGTGTGTTTTCAGGGTTTAATACCGACTGGCGTCTGGCCACCTGGCCCACCAGCCTCTCACCGTCTTTTTTAAAGGCCACCACCGAAGGAGTGGTGCGGGCCCCCTCGGAATTGATGACTACCACCGGCTTTCCACCCTCCATCAGAGAAACCACGGAGTTGGTGGTGCCCAGATCTATACCTACAGTCTTAGCCATTATTAACAACCTCCTCAAGGAATAAAATCTTATGTTAACCAATATTATTATTCACGCCTTGCCACTGTATGCTTTCCCTTTGACCATCAGGTTAATTTACACCAAGACTAAAGTGTGCCTTTAGTTCTCATCTCCCTCCAGGAGTAGTAGTAGGGAACCCTTAACATTAGCTGACTTTAACTTTGACCTTCTTTGACATTAATTTATTACAAACCCTTCCTCTTGTCAATATAATATTTTCTATTTTTTTATTTACTGGTATTATCATATAGGGCCTGCAATCATTGGCTCAGCAAGGAGTGATAACAATAATTAGCGTAGATCTGCGCAGCGACACCCTTACCCTGCCCTCCCTTAAAATGAGAGAGGCCATGTCCATGGCCCCGGTGGGAGACGATGTATATGGTGAGGACCCGACCATCAATAAACTCCAGGAGGCAGCGGCGGCCCTGGTGGGAAAAGAGGCGGCACTGTTCAACCCCAGCGGCACCATGGGCAACCAACTGGCCTTGCTGTCCCATACCTCCCGGGGGGACGAGGCTATAGTGGATGAAGATGCCCATATATACTACTATGAGGTGGGAGCACCGGCAATGTGGGGCGGGATATCCATAAAGCCGGTCCGGGGACTGCTTTCCGGCGAGGGGCCGGAGGCCTTCCTGGAAGCACTGAGACCGGCGGACATACATTTTCCCTTAACCCGGCTCCTTTGTCTTGAAAACACTTTCAACCGGGGCGGGGGAACGGTAATGGCCCCGGAGACAATGACTAAAATATACTCATTGGCCAGGGAGCGATCAATCAATGTGCACCTGGACGGAGCCCGTATTTTTAACGCGGCGGTAGCCCTGGACCGGGATGTCAGGGAGTTTACAGCCAGCTGCGACTCGGTAATGTTTTGCCTCTCCAAGGGACTGGGGGCGCCGGTGGGGTCCATGCTGGCAGGCAGCCGTGGATTTATCGAAAAGGCCCGGAAGTACCGGAAGGCCCTGGGCGGGGGGATGCGCCAGGCCGGTGTGCTGGCTGCTGCCGGGCTGGTGGCCCTGGATAACATAGCCCGGCTAAGGGAAGATCACCAAAATGCCCGGGTCCTGGCCGAAGGGATGGCGGCCCTGCCGGGAATAAGTGTTGACATGGACCGGGTGCACACCAATATTGTGGTGCTGAGGGCTCAGGGCCGTCTGTCCGCCGCTGAAATAGTAGCTCTGCTGGGTGAAAGAGGAATAAGGTGCGCCACCTTCGGGCCCGACCTTATCCGAATGGTCACTCATCTCAATATAAGCCCGGAAGATGTAGAATACACTATCAAAGCGGCCCGGGAGCTAATCTCCTGATATGTACCTATACTGACAATGAATTCTGTCGGAATACAGAACTCAGAAGTCAGAATTCAAGCACCCGGGCCGCCTATAACGGCCACCAAGGAAGATGAAACTGGGGTTCTTTTTAAACCACAGAGCACACTTAAGGACACAGAGGTTTTTAAGCCCAGCTTGAATGTTTTAAATAGGTTTTATTAAAATAATATTGGGCAAAAAAACTTTTATTAACTACATTGGATTTAGACCTGAGAGTAATGCCTGAGAGCAAATTCTCTGTGATCTCTGTGTCCTCTGTGGTTCATAAAAAAGACATTCATCACTTTCAGTATAGAATAATTATGTACTAAGGCAGTCTCTGCGGCCTTTATTCTCAAGAAGTGGGACTTTCCTCCAGGGAGATTATCTCCTTGGCCCTTTCCAGGTCGCTACTCCTGACCATGATCCTAATACCGGTTAACATCGGGGTGTAGAAAGCAGCCCTTTCGTCAAATACAAAGGACTCAATGCCCTCGCTTTCCAAAAGGCCCTTCATCATGTGGGCCTCGGCGGCATTCAGAAGAACGGTCAGCAACACAAGTCTTTCCACAATATCACTTCGCTTTTTGCTTTATATGATCTCCAGATAGCGGTTTATTATTGCTTCCACTGTTTCGAGACCTGAATGCCTCCAAAAAAAGCGGGATCAGGTTAGGATCCAGCTGGGTTCCGGAACATTTTTTAAGCTCTTTTACGGCGGCCTCGTGGGTCATGGCCCGGCGGTAGGGGCGGTCGCTGGTCATGGCGTCATAAGTGTCGGCAATGGACAAAATACGGCATTCCAGTGGAATCTGGTCTCCCTTTAACCCCATTGGATAGCCCTGGCCGTTCCACCATTCGTGGTGCTTCAAAATCCAGTCCGAAATAGGCGCAAGTTCCGGGGCCGACTGGGCGATGCGATAGCCAATCTCACTGTGCCGCTTCATTTCGCCATACTCCTCCAGGGTAAGGGGACCAGGCTTAAACAGTATCCTGTCTGGTATCCCCACCTTGCCTATGTCATGAAAGCGGGCCAGCAGCCGCAGGTCTGTTATGGCGCTGTGAGGCAGACCGGCTGTTTTGCCCAGACTGGCCACCAGGTCCTGCAGGCGGTCTGCATGGCCCTCGGTAATAAAGTCTCTGGCCTCCAGCGCCTTGGTCAGCGCCTGGACAATTGAGCTTCGGGCGCTCTGGCTGCGGTGAAGTTTCTCCCTGTACATATTATTATCGGCTTCCCTGAATAATTCGGCCAGACTGGCCGGTTCATCCCTGGTGGCGATCCCCACAGACAGGCTTAGCGGGTAGCGGGGTCCACTACCGTTATAGCCGTCTACTGCTGCCAGTATCCTCCGGCAGGCCTCTTTTACTATACTGCTGTCACCCCCGGGCAGAAGTACGGCAAATTCGCCTCCCCCTACCCTGGAAACTATTTCTCCACTCTGGAAAGAATCCTTAATTATAGTGGAGACAGTAACCAGCAATGCATCCCCGGCATAATTGCCCAGAGCGTCGTTGACAAACTTCAGCCCGTCAACGTCGCAGAGTATTATGCTGATGGGATACGGTCCGATATACTGCAGCCTGGTCATCTCTTCCTCAAAATATGCCCGGTTATACAGGCCGGTAAGAGAGTCATGCCAGCTCAGATACATCAGTTTCTCCTCCGCCTGCTTTCTCCCGGATATATCCGTATATATAATATATGCCCCGACATTCTTGCCTTTAACTGCAATGGGAACACCCTGCAAGGCAACGTCAACCTTAATACCGTTCCTGCCCTGCCTGACAGTATCAAATTTGATGGCCTGCCCCCCCAGAACCCTCTCTAAAAAAGAGTCCTCCTCTTCAATAAGACTTTCAGGCACAATAAAGCTCTGAGCCGGAAAGCCCTTTATATCAGCGATACTATATTGAAATATATTTTCAAATACCCTATTGACCCTTATAAAGGCCCCACTGCCATCCACTATAGCTATGGCATCTGGTGAGTTCTCAAAAAGCTGCTGAAAGTACACCTTTTGGAGGGTGCATTCCTCCTCCAGGGAAGTAATTTCCTTTTTTAGTTTTGCAACTCTGTCGCCAGCCCAAATATTTTTGGACTTAATTCCTTTTTTGCGGACTCTGTCAGTAATATCAAGGGCACTCACAAGTATAGCAGGACCACCGGGGTATTCAACCAGAGAAAAGCTCACCTTGACTTTTTTTATACTCCCATCCAGGCACACAACTCTTAACCAGCTGTAGAATTCCTCTCCTGCGGCAGGTAAAAAAGATATTTCTTTTTTCACCCTATCCAGGTCCTCTGTATAGATAAAATCATAGAAATTCCCGCCGGTAATCTCATTGGCGGAGCAGCCTATAAGGCCGGCCATTTCCGGATTAACCAGTAAAGAAATATTTCCTTGCGCTATAGTAGCCCCACTGATCATAGTCAGCCCTCGCTTTTAAACACAGCCCAGGATATCTACTTTTGCAAAAATGTGAAAAGATTATTGTTATTTTAAAACCGCACCCGCATGCACTAGTTTCAGTATAAGATACTACAAAAATTAACATAGCTCAATGGTTTTGTATCGAAAGCCGTAAAACCAGTATCAAAAGGCCTGATTTCATGTCTAAAAAAGTATTCAATATTTAAGCCGTTAGAAAATTTAGCGAATATTTACCATTAATTTTTTATTAAAGCAGGGTTAAGCTAATAAAAAAGGGGGAGGATTGCAAGGTGTTCTCAAAAGATGTCAGCAGAACCGATATGGCGCTACTCACAATTGTATCAGCGGCACTAACCATCCCTTTTATTTTCTATGCCAAAGACATAGCAGACTCACTCCGTTTTATAGCAGAGAAAAAGGCTCCTCTGCAGTAGCCCGGCCCAATGGAAAGCAGCACAGCCACCCTTAGGCGGCTGTGCTGCAAAAAAACTAAAACCCCGGATAAAGCTCATCACTTTTGGGTTTCGGCCAAAAGTTTTGTCCCTACCCCGACATCTTCAGGACTGTTTTCCTTGATCAGAGTAATAAATTTTTCCGGTGAAAGGTTTGTAACACGGGCCGCTGCGGAGGCGAATTCATTCACCAGCTGCTCCTTTTGCTCTCTGGTCAGCCTGGGTCCTTCAAAAATAATTACCGGCATATCTGTACCCCCTTCTTTATATATTTATGATAACTCAAAAAACAACTGATAATTAAGCTACTTCACCGCCCGCAATGGATTATGTAAACTTGTAAACGGAAAAATTGTTTTATCTTTGCATTAGTATATTTGCTGAGGAATAAAATCCATACCTGCTGTAAAATGAAAAAACTTCCTCATTCCCCACCGCCACAGTCACTGTTTTGGAAAGAACGCCGCTGCCGTCCATCCATCTCAGCATCCTTTCAACAAGACATCCGCCTATTCCCGCGTTACGGTACCCCGGCTCAACATACAAAGAATCTATATCACCCGCCTTATCCCCAACTATGGAACCAATACAATAACCAACATATGTGTTCCCTTCCTCCACGGCCAAATCCACCCTGACCATACCGGCTTCAGCCTTTTTCAGCAAAATTGATTTCCTTTCCGCAAAAATCAATTTTTCATACCTATCCTTAAAATATAGTGAACGGCTTTTGTGAATAAGGTTCAGTTTCTCCCACATAGGCTTTAAAAGGTCCAACAGCTCTTCATTTCCCTCAATATAACCTATTTTCATTGTAACACCCCCGCATATGCAAATCACTCTATATTCACGCATTATATAGAGCCGGTTTAGGTGCTGTCAACTCCTAATGCACCAGAAAGCCCGGATAAACCGGGCTTTTAAGGCTACCTGGCAAAAACATGCCGACCTATCTGCATGGTAACAGGCCTTTGCCACACCCATCTGCTGGTAGCCTTGGCAGGGTTCCAGTAGTAGAGCGCCCCGCTGGTGGGGTCGTTGCCCTCCAGTGCCAGATCTGCGGCCTTCAGGGCCTCTGGTGTCAGGGGACGATTGTACTGGCCGTTGGCGACCGCCTCAAAGGCCAGGGGCTGATAGACCACCTGGCTAATGTCAGGGGGAAAATCCTTACTCTCAGTTCTGTTTAATATTACCGCCCCCACAGCAACCTTGCCCTTCATCGGCTCATCCGCAGCCTCACCCTCTATTACCCTGGCCATTAGATAGCGGTCACCATGACTGACCCCTCCCCTGGATGCAGTGACACCAGCTTCCGGACGAAATCTCTGACTGTATGGGGAGGTGCTTTCCTTTACCTCACCGTCATTTTTATCATTAAACAGCGCAATTTGGTCTGGAGATTTATCCGGCGCCCTTTTAACCAATAATGACAGGCCGGAAAAGGCTGTACCAGCCGCAATAGCCAGTACAAGTGCAGCATGAACCGGTTTTTTCCTGCTTAATAGAAGTATTCTATTAAGATCCACTGGTTTATTATTTGACAGTATTTTTTTTATTCGGTTATATAATTTACTGAGATTATTATTTATTTCTGTCCACACATATTTTATATTCTTTTTCATTATTATCACTCCTTTATAGTTCAATTCAGTCAGCTATGGTAGTATAACTAAAAACAATATCATTTTCAACGGTAATTAGTGGATACTCTCTCAATAGTGGTGATGCCAGAGGTCTAGGTAAATTAGAAAACCAATCTTCTATTATGTAAATAGACTGACCAATTAAAATAAGCATTATATAAACGTATATGGAGTACCATCAACAACCATAATAATTCCGAAGGAAAAGTATAAACATACATCAGGTGATGAGATTATGAAAAATAATGTATTTAGATTCACATTCACTGCTATTTTATTCTGCCTAATAATTAATATTGGAGGATGCGGAGAGAATAGCAAGACTCCTATAGGAAAGCAACTGCTCTCCCCTATAGATACGGATTATGTCAACCTGGAGGAGTATATACCCGGAATTCACATAAGCCTTGCCTACTACACCACAAATAATTTCACCGGTCAAAAACTATATAGCAGTCCCGTGGCCTACCTCCGCAGAGGAACCGCCGACAAGCTGAAAAGTGTTTCGGATGAGGTCACCCGGGATGGCTGCCGGCTGGTTATTCTTGATGCCTACAGACCCCCGGAGGTTCAGTGGAAGATGTGGGAAAAATACCCCGACTCCCGCTTTGTGGCCAATCCCCACAAAGGGCACTCGGATCATTCCAGGGGCTGCGCTGTTGACCTTACACTGGCAGATGAACAGGGCAGACAGCTGGAAATGCCCAGCGGCTATGACCAGTTTGACCCAAGCGCAGACCGCAACTACAGCGATGTGAGCCCGGCCCGGGGGGCCAACGCCAGATATCTTGAGAATATTATGATCAAAAACGGTTTCCATCCGGCTGTGACCGAGTGGTGGCATTTCGTGGATGTGGACAGGGAAAAATATGACGTTTCCCAGGAACCTGAACAGCGGCCTCCTGTCAGCTAAAAAATTTTTTTACATTCCGGTACAACAGCCTGTATGCCGGAAGCTTATCCACTCCATTAATAACTGTCAGGCCAGCGGCGGCGGCGGGCTCACCATTGACCAGCACCAGCAGGCTGCCCGTCACCTGCCCGGGCATTACCGGGGCCGCAATTTCATTCTCTTTGTTTACTATCTTTTCCATGCCCTTATCTCCATCCACGGGCACAGTGACTAACACATCCCTGTCACAGCCCGCAGACACCCTGCTCTCAATCCCATCACGCACCTTTATATAGGTAAAATGCTCTCCTTTTCTGGCCACCGCCTCATTTTTAAAACAGGCAAAACCATAGTCAAGGAGCCTTCTTGAGTCACCATAGCGGTCGTCACTGTGCAGGACAACGGCAATCTGCCTGCGCCCGTCCCTGCTGGCCGAAGACACCAGACACTTGCCGGCTGCGCCGGTGGTGCCTGTTTTTACCCCGTCGGCCCCCTGGTAGCCCCAGAGCATCTGGTTGGTATTGCTTAAGTGTCTCTGCCCCCCGGGACCCTTTATAACATGATTTCTGGTGGACACTATTTTACTAAAAACAGGATTTTGCAAGGCCCTCCCGGCTATTACAGCCAGATCGTAGGCGGTGGACAGATGATCCTTGTGAGGCAGGCCGTTGGTATTCATAAAAGTGGTGTTTTTCAGCCCCAGCATAACCGCCCTCCGGTTCATCCACTGGACGAAAATATCCTCCCGGGGCGCTATGTGCTCAGAGATGGCCACACAGGCGTCATTGCCGGAGTGCATCAGTGCGCCGTATACCAACTCCTCCAGGGTGAGCCTTTCACCGGCCCCCAGATAAATGCTGCTTCCCTCTACCCCTGCTGCCCTGGGGCTTACCCTGACCACCTTATTTAGTTCACCGCACTCGATAGCCAAAAGGGCTGTCATTATTTTGGTGGTGCTGGCAATAGGCCTTCTCTGGTGAGGGTTTTTGGCATATAGCACCTGTCCGGTGCCGGCATCCAGCAGCACTGCGGCATCAGCTGTCACGTGCATCGTGCTTGGTTTTCCGAAATTTGCGGCCTCAGAGGCCGGAAAACCCGGCTCATAAAGAAAAAAGACATCGTTTTGAAGTCCCGGTGCTTTTCCCGAAGCCCACCCGGAACCCGGGGACCCTGTCAGAGAAATGATTAGCGCTGCAAGTAAAACCAGTGACTTAAAGACCAAACAAAATTCACTCCCACCAGATTTCTTCAATTATAATGTCCTGCAGGGCACAAAAGTATGAAGAGAAAGAGAAGAAACAGACCCCGGTCCCATAATAATGAGAAATACTAATCAGTACAATAAATGCGCGATTATGTTATCATTTAGCCATATTCGGCTCCATGGAAGGACTGCGTAAAAATGCTGCCGCATGAAGAGGAAAAAATAAAGGGACGTCTTATGAAGGCCGGCTATTTCCGCCACCGGGTCGACCGGATGAAGCCCTGGACGCTGCTGCAATGCCAGGGGTTGGAAAACAAAAAGCAAAAGAGAGACTATTTATCGGAATACCTGCCCTACATCGAACCTTCCTATGTGGACACCTCAATACTGGCAAAGATAATAAAAGAAGCGGTGCTGGTAAAAACACACAAAGACAACCGGAGCCAGTGGTGAAACATTTAAAGGGGGACGGCCATTTGGCCCTCCCCTTTTCTTTTACTCACCGGCAGCTTTTTAAAATCAGATGGGCTGCCTGATATGGAAATAAATACTTTCAAAAAGCCGGCCCTTTAAAGGGGAATGAATTTGTACGGGGAATTTATATGTGTTTAGGATACACCAATGGAAAGGGTCACAAAATGCAAATTCATGTGCTGGCCAGCGGAAGCAGCGGAAATTCCATATATATAGCCGTCGGGGGCGTCAGGATATTGGTGGACGCAGGCATCAGCGCCAGGCGCATGGAGAGGTCCCTGGCCGGTATAGGTGTGGGGGCGGGGGAATTGGATGCCCTCCTGATAACCCACGAGCACTCTGATCACATAAAGGGACTGGAGGTATTTTCCCGGAAGTTTAAGATACCTGTCTACGCCCGCCCTAAGGCCTGGGAGAAAATTGGATTCCGGGACGCCCTGCCGGCTGAGGTGCGCCGGGAACTGCCCGGCAGCCTTGACATAGGAACAGTCAGGATTGAACCCTTCAAAATATCCCATGACGCTGCAGACCCGGTAGGATTCTGTTTTTATCACCGCCACCTGAAATGCGCCGTGGCTACGGATCTGGGAGTGGTCACAAAGCCGGTGGAAGAAGCCCTGGCCTACACCGACGCAGTGGTGTTGGAGTCCAACCACGATATTGATATGTTAAACAACGGCCCCTATCCCTTTTTTCTCAAGAAACGGATAAGAAGTGACGTGGGCCACCTGTCCAACCTTGATGCTGCAAGGCTGCTGGAAAGAGTCCCCCGGAAAGGCCCTATGCATGTCTTCCTGGCCCATTTGAGCCAGCAGAACAACCACCCGGACCTGGCGGAAAACACTGTTTCAGGGCACCTGTCCTGCCGGGGCTGCGAGGTGGGCAGGGAAATAGTGCTGCAGCGCACTTACCGGGACGCTGTGGCAAGCTATGTCAGGGAGGGTAGTGAAGGCCGCCTTTTCTTTACCGGCTGACACCAAAGCCCCGGCTTATAACCGGGGCTTAGATTCTATATTTTGCTATTGAAGTATTCCTTTGACACCATTAGCTGTTTTTTCAGTATATTCTCCCATAAATGGCCCTTAACCTGTCCGGAACCTCTGGATACCTTTGTTCTCTTCAATATGCCATCCGGCATCATCTTACGAAAAAAATAATGGTCCGATTCTTTATATAATTTCCAACCATCGTTTTCACAGAATCTTTTTATATCTTTCCAGCTAGGCACTGATTAGCCCCAAAACACCGTCAAGGTTTTCCTGCAGGCTAACAGCCAGCATATAAGGAAAATGTGACTGACGGTTGGTGGAATTAAAATATAGGGGAAATTGCTCAAAGTATTCATTAGCGTATTCTATAAGCTCTTCTGCCAATGCCTTGCGTGCTGAATACCGATCCGAAGCGTTTACAGCCAGATCGAAATTCTCCAGCGTCGCTGTAATGGAGCCATCATCTTCCTGGATTAGCCGGGCCTTAAAATGGTAATTTTCCAGTAGAGCCTTGGCCTGCATGATTGATAAGGCCAAAAAATGATCCCTGTTGCGTTTCACAATTCCAGGTCTTTCGTGAATCACAGTATCTATAAATTTGCCCCATTCTTTTCGAACATCCGTGGCGTTAAGCACTCCCTGCATAAGCATGCCTCCTTTCACCTCCATTTTTATATATTATGCACATAGTGTACACAAAGTACCATTGACTATTCATGTATAAGTGTGGGTGCCCTAATCCTTGCCGTAACATAAAAAATAAACCCTTAAAATCGAGGTTTTTCTATGGAGCTATTTTAAATATTTTTTTAACGCTTCATAAAAATTTTCCCTGGTCCCGGCCATTATAATGACTACAACATCCCCCTGCTCATTAACTGATACGCGATAGGCCAGTTCATAATTAACACCATTATGGCTAATATCATACCCACGTATTCCGGCAAGGTCACCTTTTTTAAACCGGCCAATCTCCGGATTTTTGCGTATTTCTGTTATTGCCTCCTGGTATTTTCTTTTCAACTGCTTGTCCTTCAGTTTTTTAAGGTATTGCTTTACCGGTGGACGAAAGATAACAGGTAACATTCTCAGTCCTCCAGGCCGTCAAATATTTCTCTCATTTCATCATTGCCGGTGCCTTTTAATTGGGCCGCTGCCCGATCAGCCTCTTCAATCATCCTCTCAACTGCTGGTCTTACCTTCCTCTTCATGCGCTTAAATTCGTTAAGAAGGTCAGTCCCGGTATATCCCTGGCTAATTAGATCTGCCAAAATAAATTCACTAAAATCATCTTCTCTGACACTGGGACGGATCAAAATAGCCCCTTTGTCTTTATCAAAGATGCATTCTACCTCTTCACCTAAATTTAGTTTTTCATAAAAACTTTTAGGAATAGTAATCTGTCTTTTTTCTGAAACTTTAATCCTTTTTGATTCCATAGGGCTCAACTCCCTATCAATACTTACTACCATTATTCTATCCACCCTTCCAAAAAATGATTCCTATTTTCTTTGAATATTATTTCTTTGTTTATTGTTTTCTTTGTTACAATATATCATGAATTAAAGGTAATATCTAGATGATTTTTTGCAAATTGGCAAGGCCTCCGGGTAAAATAAACCCCGGAGGCCTTGGTTTTTTTGGAGCTGGTGGCCGGATTTGAACCGGCGGCCTGCGCATTACGAATGCGCTGCTCTACCACTGAGCCACACCAGCATAATATTAAACTTTCCTAAACGCACTATATATGATACCCTATGAGATTCCCAAAGTCAACGGGTATGGGCGCTGCCTGGGGTACCCTAGGTATACAATATCTCGTCTCTGCCCCTCCTGCCCTTGTTGGCGTTGGGGTTATATACCTCAAATTTCTGCCCGGTGCTTGAGCTCACTGAATAGACCGGCGATGTCCTGTTGCACCTTTCCATTTCTTTTATCCTCTGCTCTCCCAGGGCATTTCCAATCAGGTTTCTTCTCCTGTCCACATGATTCTTGTGCTTACTCATAATCCTCATCTCCCTCCAGTATATTTTACTCAGCCCGGGTTGTTTAAATCATTTCTCCCGCCTTTTTGCAAATGGTAATTAATGTATCCAAAACAGGGTGACACTTTATTAACCTTTCATGAGTAAGATGTATAAAAATAGAGCCCGTATGTGATTACGGGCTCAGAATGTCATATTAAATTAGCGTAAAGGGCATTTTCCTCAGGCTCGTACCTAGCCTCATACTTTCCTTTTTTATTAATGCCGAAATGATTGAAAAAGCCCTTGCCGAAGACCTTGGTTTTTCTCATTTCCAGGCCGCCCTCGTCCACTGCCTTTATTCTTAGTATTTTGGTATCCCGGTCATAGGCAAGTTCAATTTTATTCTTGCCTATTTTTTGCCTTGCCACGTTGTTAAGCACTATAGAAGATTTGGAAAGTGAGACTATAGGCACTTTTTCGGTTCGTTCCCCGCGCGGTCTGTAAATTTCAAAAGCCATAACAACCAACCCCTTTTATAGTTATTATTTCCATCAATTACAAGAATTAATACATAAACTATTAAAATGCTTAAAAATTGCCATTAATCCTTTACCCGGGAGTGATTTTTAAATGTGGGGCCAGTATGGTGATATAATGCTTGTTCACGGGGATAATTTAATCTCCCAGACAATACAGGAACTCACCCACAGTTTTTTCTCTCACGCCGCCATTGTTACTGAGCCGGGAAAAATAGCCGAAATGAACAGGTTTGGTTTTCAGCACTACGATAACCACTACAGACAAGGCCCCAGGCCCTTTGTGATATACAGACACCGGCTACTTTTGCCGGGAAGCTTTAAAACCCCCTATTATATCGGCAGGATGAGGGTATGCATTCAGGACTTTGTTAATAACCCGCCCGCCTATGATTTTTTTAAGATACTGGACCTGGCTTTAAAATTTATACTGACCAGAGATGATTTAATTAGGGACGGAGAGCCCCACATACCTGTCAGCCTTCTTATGGCGGCCGGTGAAAGACTTATCTGCTCGGCACTGGTGGACACCGTTTATTACCAGGCAGGCATTGATCTCTTTCCTGGCCGCGGGTCAAAAGATATAACCCCTGCCGAGTTGGCATCCCTGGCCGAAGGAAAAAACCCCCAGCTTTATATGGTGTACAAATCGCCGGGGGCATAAGCCGCCGTTTCCGGCAGTGTGGTCTTGTCACAGCCGTCAGCTATTCATAAACAAATTCGCCCTTAGGGCGACCCAATAGCGACATTCATGGAGGCAGAGAAAAACAACCACGCTTGTTAACCTTTCGAAGGCTGCTACCGGCTCTTAACGAAGCTGGCTTATGGAATACCGATCCGGCAGCAGGACGCTGCGGAAGCCCGAGAGGCCCAGGACGGGCCTTTCGAGGGCGGTCGGTATTCCGTTAGCCACGAGTTGTAGAGCCGGTTCAGCCGGAGAACCCGTTGACATTTAGGGTTGTTTTTCCAGGCCAGCCACACAGTTGACTTTTAAGGTATCCACAAAGCATAATTTCTTGAAATAAAAATGCTGATGACCTTATATGATCATCAGCCCTTTTCTATTGACTGGTCTGCTATATATTTATGCCCTCAAGGCCCAAAAGCATCCTTTTCCTCTCCAGTCCCCCGCCAAAGCCGCCTATCCCATTATGGGCCACAACCCTGTGGCAGGGAACTACCAGGACAACCCGGTTGGAACCCACCGCCCCTCCCACGGCCCTGGCCCCCCGGGGACTTCCCACTTCCATACCCACCTGGCCGTAAGACAAAACCTCACCCCAGGGTATTGAATAAACCCTCTGGAGCACTCTCTTCTGAAAGTCTGTATAAAGACTCCAGTCCACCGGAAAGGAAAGGTCCACAGGCTTTCCCTCAAAGTATAATTTGAGCGCCCTTTCCAGACCATCAGGGCTAAGGCACTGCCCCGGCGCCTCCTTTTCTATAGCTCCCAGATAAGGCTTCATTTCCATTTCAGCCTCGTACAGGGTGGGCTCCGGAAGGTTTAAAAACGACAGCCCTGCCCCGGTCCACCCCAGTCCTATATACCCGGCCCTGGTCTCTATTACCATTTTTTCCATAACCGCCTCCACATTGATGCAGGTCTTTTATTAGCCATAGAGGGCACAGAGATCACAGAGAATTTACTCTTAAAGTAATACTCTCAGGTTTTAAGCACAGTTAGAATTAGAGTTTTTTAATTTTAAAATAACATTCATGCAAATCTTAAAACTCTGTGTCCTCTGTGGCTTAAAGGGACCCGGTTTTATCATCCTATTAGTAAGCGCCACACTGGTGGCATTAGTGTCTAGTCCACAAAAAGCGTGGTGGACAAATACCTTTCCCCGGTATCGGGGAAAAGGACAACTACCATCTTGCCGCTGTTTTCCTCCCTGCAGGCTATCTGGAGAGCAGCGTGGGCCGCCGCCCCGGAGGACACTCCCACCAGCAGACCCTCTTCACTGGCCAGCCTCCTGGCGGCACTCCGGGCTTCCTCATAGGAAACCCGAACTATATCATCCAGTATCCCGGTGTCCAGCACCCCGGGCACAAACCCGGCCCCAATTCCCTGTATCCCGTGGGGACCCGGGGCTTCTCCGGAAAGCACACTGGATTCCCGGGGCTCCACGGCTATTATTTTTACCTGCCTTTTCTGTTTTAGAACACTTCCCACTCCGGTAACTGTCCCGCCGGTACCCACCCCGGCCACAAAAAAGTCCACCTTTCCCCCTGTGTCCCTCCATATCTCCTCCGCGGTGGCAATCCTGTGCGCTTCAGGGTTATCCGGGTTATCAAACTGGCCGGGTATAAAGGATCCGGGAGTTTTGGCGGCAATTTCCCCGGCAGCCCTGATAGCCCCCGGCATCCCCTCTCCCCCGGGTGTAAGCACTATTTCCACACCATAGGCCCTTAAGAGGTCCTGCCTTTCCTTGCTCATAGTCTCGGGCATGGTTAATATAAGCCGGTATCCCCTTGAGGCGCAAACCATGGCCAGCCCTATGCCGGTATTGCCGCTGGTGGGCTCGATTATAACACTTTCACGTCCTATAATTCCTCTTTCCTCGGCCCTGCCAATCATGTTAAGGGCTATCCTGTCCTTTACACTGCCCCCGGGGTTGAAATACTCCAACTTGGCCACCAGGTCGGCGTAAGCCCCCCGGGCAAAATTATTAAGCCTTAAAAGAGGGGTTCCCCCCACCAGGTCTGTAAGTCGGTCAGCTATCTTCATGGCTCCATCTCCATCTTCATTTTTACCAATTTATCACCTGCGCATATAGAAGTCAAACATATGCTAACGGGTATTACTTTCGGTCAGAATACAGAAGCCAGGAGTCAGAATTCAGAATAATTGGGGAGGATAAAACCAGGGTCCTTTAAAATCCCAGTGAACACAGGCTCAGCTATTCACTTTATATCACCTATAAGGAATGCCAAAACCATTCTGACTCCTGAATTCTGAATTCTGTATTCCGACCGGAAATAAGAAGAGACCCCTCGTTAAAAGGGGTCTCTCCAGTATAAGCTACTTACATCATCGGCATTCCGCCGCCCATGCCTCCCATGCCGCCCATTCCGCCCATGGGATCCTTATCCTTATCGGGCTTCTCGGCCACCAGTGTTTCGGTGGTAAGAATCATGGCAGCTATGCTGGCAGCGTTTTGCAGTGCCGAGCGGGTCACCTTGGCCGGGTCCACGATGCCATCCTCAATCATGTTGGAGTACTTGCCGGACAGGGCGTTGAAGCCTACTCCGGGAGCAGAGTTACGAACCTTTTCCACCACCACGGAGCCTTCCATGCCGGCGTTGTTGGCAATCTGGCGAAGGGGCTCTTCCAGGGCGCGGAGGACAATGTCCACACCGGTTTTTTCATCAAGACTGCCGGTCTCAACCCCTTCCAGGGCTGCAATAGCCTGAACATAGGCCACACCGCCGCCGGATACTATTCCTTCCTCCACAGCGGCCCTGGTGGCGTTGAGAGCGTCCTCGATGCGGAGCTTCTTCTCCTTCAGCTCCACCTCGGTGGCGGCTCCCACCTGGATTACCGCAACGCCCCCGGCCAGCTTGGCCAGACGCTCCTGCAGCTTCTCACGGTCAAAGTCAGAGGTGGTTTCCTCGATTTGCTTCTTGATCTGGCTTACCCGGGCGGTAATTTTATCCTGGCTGCCGGCCCCGCCTACAATAATGGTCTCTTCCTTCTTGACCCTTACCTTGGAGGCTGTTCCCAGCATGTCAATGGTGGCCTTATCCAGCTTGAGGCCAAGGTCCTCGGTAATCACGGTGCCGTTGGTGAGGATGGCAATATCCTCCAGCATGGCCTTGCGGCGGTCGCCAAATCCCGGAGCCTTAACAGCCACGCACTGGATGGTGCCGCGCAGCTTGTTCAGAACCAGGGTGGCCATGGCCTCGCCCTCAACGTCCTCGGCAATAATCAGAAGAGGCTTGCCGGA
The DNA here is from genome assembly GCA_000802095.1 of Peptococcaceae bacterium BICA1-7. Taxonomy (GTDB): domain Bacteria; phylum Bacillota; class Desulfotomaculia; order Desulfotomaculales; family Desulfocucumaceae; genus BRHc4a. The sequence goes on from JUEB01000011.1 coordinate 255,547, forward strand.
CTGAACCACTTTTTCCAGTACCGGAAGCAGGTCGGCAATGGACGAAACTTTTTTATCGGTAATAAGTATATAGGGATCGTTAAAGATGGCTTCCATCTTATCGGTATCGGTAATCATGTAGGCGGAGATGTAGCCCCTGTCGAAATTCATGCCCTCGACAACTTCCAGGGTGGTGCTCATTCCCTTGGACTCTTCAACGGTTATAACCCCGTCCTTGCCCACTTTTTCCATGGCATCGGCGATGAGATCTCCGATGGAGGAGTCATTGGCCGATATGGAGGCCACCTGAGCAATGGCTGACTTGCTTTCCACTGTTTTGGCAGCTTCCTTGATGGTATCCACAGCCTTGGCAACGGCCTTTTCAATACCACGCTTGATGATCATGGGGTTTGCGCCGGCAGCCACGTTTTTGCTGCCCTCACGGACAATGGCCTGGGCCAGAACTGTGGCGGTGGTGGTGCCATCTCCGGCCACATCATTGGTTTTTGTGGCCACTTCCTTGACCAGTTGGGCTCCCATATTTTCAAATGGATCGGTTAGCTCAATTTCCCTGGCGATGGTCACACCGTCATTGGTAATCATAGGTGCGCCAAACTTTTTTTCAAGCACAACATTGCGCCCCTTGGGGCCAAGGGTAACCTTTACGGCTTCGGCCAGAGCGTTTACACCCCGTTCCAGGGCACGCCTTGCATCTTCACGAAATAATACTTCTTTACCAGCCAATTTTCAAAAACCTCCTTTTATTGGAAATAAATATTTTTATTTTTCAATTACTCCAAGTATGTCAGCCTCGCGCATGATAAGGTATTCAACATCACTGATCTTCACTTCATTGCCGGCGTATTTTGAGAAAAGAATTTTATCTCCCACTTTCAGGTCGATGGCCACTCTTGTCCCATTATCCAGTAAACGGCCTGAGCCAACTGCAACAACTTCGCCCTCCTGGGGCTTCTCCTTGGCAGTATCGGGAAGAACAATCCCTCCTTTGGTCACTTCCTCGAGGGGCAGGGGCTTTACAACTACCCTTTCTCCTAAAGGTCTAATCACAATAAATACCCTCCTTTTAAGTGGTGTAATTTTACTGTATTTGTTAGCACTCACTTCTGTTGAGTGCTAATACCCAAGTAATATAATATAGAATGAGAAATTCAAAAGCAACTTTCTGTAACATGCAAAAATCCCCCTTCTCGGGCGATTTAACCACAATAGGTCCAGCTACCTTTATTTTTCTCTTTCTATACCAGCATTAAACAGTATTTTAAATATTGTCCTCCTACTAGAAATATTTTCCCCCTGCCGGTTTGGTTTTATACTAATTTTTTCTATTATTTTGATGTCCCGCACTCCCCGCTCCGTCCGGTCAGTATATCCAGCCCGTGGGGCAAAGACTCCATAATGGCCTCCAGGCACTCCACCACAGCCTTTCTGCTTCCAGGAAGGTTTATGATCAGTGTTTTGTGCCTTATCCCGGCAGCAGCCCGGCTAAGCATGGCCCTGTGCGTTTTTTTAAAGCTTTCTGCCCTCATTACCTCGGGTATCCCGGGCACTTCCTTTTGTATAACCGCCCTGGTGGCCTCCGGAGTATTGTCCCGGGGAGAAAACCCGGTCCCCCCGGTAGTCAGTATAAGGTCCACACCGTCCCTGTCAGCCATGCCCACCAGGGCCTCCTTTATAGCCTCGGTGTCATCTGGAACAATACTGTAGATAACCACTTGCCAGCCCTGCCGGGATATTATCCCCCTTATGGCCTCAGCGCTCAGGTCCTCCCGCTCCCCGGCAGCCCCCTTGTCGCTGGCCGTGAGTATCCCAACCCTGTACATATTACCGCCTCCCGGTTAAAATAGACTTATGGGCGCCAAATACAACCTTAGAATAAGCCCGCTGGAGGGATTAGATGAAGCTAACCCGCTCTGTCAGAGTAAAAAGGTATAACGGGCCCACCTCAGTTACCAGTGAAGATCTGGTGGTAAGGGAAGTCCCCTTTACCATCTTCGTAAACGATGAAGAGCTGGCCACCCTGGTGTGCACCCCGGAAGGACTGGAAGAGCTGGCAGCCGGCTTCCTGTGCTCCGAGGGAATTTTGCGCCAGCCTGAAGACCTGAAGAAAATAACCATAAATACCGGTGACGGCTTTATCTGGGTGGAAACCACCAGCCCGGTGCCGGCCACTGATAAATTTTTAAAGCGTTATATCACCACCTGCTGCGGGAAGGGGAGGGCCTCCTTTTATTTTGTGAACGATGCCAGAGACCTTAAGCCCCTTGCAATGGGAGACTACAATATAAAGGTGGAGTCAGTCACCGCCCTGGCCTCCCTGCTGGAGGAAAGGGCCGGCCTCTTCCGGTCAACCGGTGGGGCCCACGGGGCAGCCCTCTTCGACTCAGGCAAAATAATAGCCCACTATGAGGATATAGGCAGGCACAATGCCGTGGATAAAATACTGGGCCACTGCTACCTGAACAGAATTCCCCCGGCTGATAAAACAATAGTCCTCAGCGGACGGATTTCCTCTGAAATACTGATCAAGGTGGCCCGGATGGGCCTTCCGGTTATAGTCTCCAGATCGGCTCCCACCGACCTGGCCATAGAAATGGCTGAAAGCCTGGGAGTAACAGTGGCCGGCTTTGCCAGGGGCAGCCGGGTTAACATTTACACCCACCCCGAAAGGGTAGTCCCTTAGGAGAATGATTCACCGGTCAGGAGACAGGAGACAGAATACAGTAGACAGGAGTTTTGTTGCCCAGCTTTGATGTCAGTTAATAATCCCCACCATTACCTGCCCTAACAGGCAGGCCGACAAGGAATACCTCACCCAGCTTCTGTCTCCTGTCTACTGTCTCCTGTATTCCGACCGCAAAGCCCGGCCCTTAAGCTTAAGACTCCCACATCACCTTGCCGCAGTCTCTCAGATCGTAGCCCCCCAGTTGGCGCACCGCCGACCTGAACTCTTCCATTTCCATAACCTCAAAAAGCCTCTTTATGTAAGGGGTATTGATAAACTCAGCAGGTATGCAGAGATCATAGCGCTCTTCGGCCACGCTGACAAAGTCCAGCCCCAGGGCCGAGGCCGCCGCCCTGATGCCCATGCCTGCGTCTGCCGACCCGCTGGCCACGGCCGCCGCAACAGACATGTGGGTATACTCCTCCCTTTGGTAGCCGTTTATGCTGTCAGGGTCCAGGCCCAGCTCCTTAAGCCGGTAATCCAGAAGCACCCTGGTCCCTGCCCCCCTCTGGCGATTTATAAAGGAAACCCCCTCCCGGGGCAGGTCTCCTACTCCCTTTATCCCCTTTGGGTTGCCTTTGGCCACTATAAGCCCCTGCTCACGGTAGACCAGGTTGACCAGCACCATTTTCCGGTCTGGAAGCAGTCTTTTTATATATGAAACATTGTAATCTCCGGTGTCCTCGTCCAGCAGGTGGGTTCCGGCACAGTGGGCCTCTCCCCGCTTCAGGGCGGTGAGGCCTCCCATGCTGCCCACGTGGGCGGAGGAAAGGCTGGCCTCGGGGTGGATAAGTTTCAGGTAATTGGCCATAACATCGAGGGCAATGTCATGGCTTCCAATTATAACCGTGGTCTCCATCACCTCGTCCACGGGCCGAAGCAGCTCCACAGACACGCTTTCCCCGGCCTTAAACCCCTCAGAAAGCCTGGGCACCCTCAGTATGCCATCGGCCCTGATCAGTGACATGATTACCCCGGCCCCCCTGGAAATGGGGGTGGCTATTACTTTGTGCCCCACCTGCCCCAGCTTTACCCGGACAAATTCCTCAACCCCAAGGGAGGAGACAATCTTTCTTGAGGCCAGGGCCTCTATTTTGGGCCGGGATGGCTCAACGGACCCCAGCTTGCCGTATATGACCGGCTTTACAAAAAGCTCCATGCCCAGTATGGCAGAGACCGGGTACCCCGGCACCCCCACCACCGGCTTTCCCCTGACTATGCCAAGTATTACCGGCTTACCCGGCTTTATGGCCACCCCGTGGGTATGCACCGAGCCCAGATCGCCTATAATGCCGGCGGTGAAGTCCTCCCTCCCGGCCGAGGATCCGGCGTTAACCAGCACTACATCGCACTGGTCCACCGCCTCCTCTATCTTTCTTTTGAGAAGATCATACTGGTCGGCCACTATTTCAAATCTCACCGGTTGTCCGCCCCACTCCTCAACCAGGGCGGCGAACATGCGGGTATTGTACTCTATTATGTCCCCGGACTTTAAACTGGCCCCCGGCTGCACCAGCTCGGTGCCTGTGGGCACCAGCCCCACCACCGGCCTGGGGTGCACATAAAGCTCAGTAATTCCCCCGGCCAGCAGCCCTCCAATATCTATGGGCCGTATGCGGTGGTTGGCCGGAACAATCATTTCGGTGGCCACTATATCCTCGCCGATCACCCTGACGTGCTGCCAGGGAGAGGCCGCTGAGATAATTTCAAAGGCCTCCTCCCCGGTAAAGTGTATATCCTCTATCATAATCACAGCGTCGCAGCCCTCGGGAAGAGGGTCCCCGGTATCAACCATGACGGCGCCCTCACCCAGGCGCAGTGCTTTGGGGGCCTTTTCCGAGGCCCCAAAGGTATCGGCCGAATTTACGGCCACGCCGTCCATGGCGCTGGCGTGGTAGTGGGGCGAGGAGTTGAGGGCATAAACCGGGGCTGCGGTAACTCTGCCGGACGATATCTCCGCCAGTATGCGCTCGGGCCTTCCCGGCTTAAGCAGCCCCTGCTCCCTTAAGGCTTCCAGATACCCCGAAACAGCCTCCTCCAGGGGGCGGTCGGAAAGATATACATCTCTTTTCAAAAAATCACCTCTTTGCTAATACTGCATTTCCTATCCTGTCAGAATCCAGAATCCAGAATGTTTGCCTTCTTTTGGCAACCCGGAATTCTGAGTTCTGTATTCCGACCGAAAATAATTACAGTATGAGCATTTCAAATTATCTTCACCCTGACCATGTCCCCGGCCTCCACACCCTCCATCTCGGCAGGTATTCTGGCCAGCCCGTCGGCCCTGGACATGGTGGATATGAGCCCTGACTTACCCAGCACAGGGTCGGCCATAAGGCTTCCCCCCTGCTGCCGGAGTCCAACCCTTATAAAATCCTCCCTGCCTGCGGCAGACCTCAGGTTGCGTGTTATAACGGCGGTAACCGGGAATCCCATAAGGAACTGGTCCTCATCCGCCGGGTATTTACCCCTGCTCAAAAGAGGCTCCACCATGAGCATAAAGACCACCATGGCCGAAACCGGGTGGCCCGGCAGCCCGAAGACAGGCTTCCCGTTCACCACCGCTCCTATGGTTGGCTTTCCCGGCTTTATGGATATACCGTGAAAAAGAATTCCCGGCTTGCCAAGGTCTTCCATTACCCGGGCCGAAACATCCCTGGCCCCCACCGAGCTGCCCCCTGAAAGAAGTATTATATCGGCCCGGGCCAGCTCTTTTTCCATTACATCACGGAGGAGGCGGTAATCATCCCCCACTATGCCGCACAGCCTGGGCACCCCTCCCGCCCGGTCAGCCAGGCCGTACAGGGCATAGCTGTTCACGTCCCTTACCTGTCCTGGCCCCGGTGTGATCTGCGGTTCCACCACCTCGTCGCCGGTGGATATAACAGACACCCTTAAAGGGTCCTCCACATCAACCGAGGTAATCCCTGCGGCCGAAAGAGTCCCCAGTTCCTGGGGGCGGATAACTCTGCCCCCCCGGTATATGATCTCCCCTCCGGACAGGTCTTCCCCGGCGGCCACAATATTCTCACCAGGCGCCACCGGCCTGGTGACACCAATGGTCCTACCGTCCAGTTCCTCGGTGTACTCCACCATCACCACGGAGTCGCAGCCCTCCGGCAGCATGCCTCCGGTAGGAATGCGCCATGCCTGGCCAGGCCGGACAGCAATATCAACCCCTTTTCCCATAAAGACCTCTCCGGCAATGTCAAGATAGGCCGGCAGGCTCTCGGAGGCCCCAAAGGTGTCCCTGGCCCTGACCGCAAAGCCGTCCATGGTGGAGCGGCCAAAGCCCGGCACATCTTCAGGGGCCTGCACATCTTCATAAAGCCGGCAGCCTATGGCCTTATTAAGGGGAACAGTGATCCTCCTGCGGGGAAGTCTCATGTGCCTCTCCAGCACCCGGCAGGCCTCTGCTACAGATAGGGCGTTAAACAGTTCCAATATTACCATTACCTTTCATTTAAAGCATCCCAGCTCACAGGAATGAATTTTTATTTTAAGCAGGTCGCAGGCTTCCCCTATTTTTCCGGGGCTAACCTGCAGATCGGCAGCCAATTTTCTGGCCGCCGTGCAGGAAAGCCGGCCATCCTTTGCCGTCATCAATACCGCTTGGGTAACTTTTTCATCCACCGGACCAGACATGCATATCCCTCCAAACCAACCGGCTCTAATTAAATATTTTGATATTAGCTCAAATATAGCATTTATTTCCTTCGCTGGGAATGCCGAATATCCTTTTAAAAGGAAAACGGTAATCCTCCTGCAGACACTTTTAGGATTCCCCTGAAATACGGCAGCCATTTGAAATACATAAAAATAACTCAGAAAAAAACCCGGCAAGTGTGTCCCCATACACATGAGGGGCACACGCCGGGTCGCCTGTTAGCTATAAACAATCTGAGGCACTACAATTCTTCGGCCTGATACTTTATGCTCCTCAGCATTATAATCCTGATCAGCCCGCTGAAAGGCCTTATTACCAGCCAGTACAGACCGAACTTTATTTTTGCCCGGTACCCCAGGCAGGAAACCCTTGTCTCTGTCGATAAAACTATTCCGCCTCCGGGATTTTCATCTAACAGAAAGTTGGCTGCAACCTTACAGTAGTCAGGTTGATCAAATTTTATGAAATGGCTTGCACTTAAACAATTGACCTTTTCTAAAGAGGGAGTCCAGAATTTACCTATCGACCCAATTACTATTTCCCTATTTTCAACTTTTTCTAGAGTAACAAATTCATTTTTTATAAAATCATTAATTGATAGTCTTACCGGCTGTTTATTTTGCTTTCCGGGGCTAAAAATGGCGTAAATACCCCTTATTTTAAAAAGAAGTCTGACAATTCCGGATTTACCCAGATTTAAATTGCATGCGGCATTATATACCTTTTCGCCGTTGCATTAATAGTAATATTGTGTTTTTCGGAAAAATGACATTCAGGTATATAGTAATCCAGTCTCATAACAGATACCCCCAGGAATAAATAATAGGTGTTCAGTATTTTTTTGCCGGAAGTCTTAGTAAAAACACACAGCCCGCCGATATTAAAAGGCATAGAGGGGAAAACAGCCAGGTGTCCCAGAATTCATAGACCGGCCTCGGGGTAACCACCATAGGCCACCCCAGGTACCCGGCCACGCCCCTGGAAAGGAAAACAGCCGATAAAACACCGGTCCCCCACCGGAATATCCACTGGGGAATGGCGCCGCCCCAGACCCCCATCCTGCCTAAAACAACCAGCATGGCGGCAAAAAGCGCCAGTGCTACCAACCAGCATTCCAAAATGGTAGGATTCGCTACACCCTCGAAAATATACATGGCCCACCGTCCACCCAATCCCCAGTACGCATGGATCCCGCCCAGCAAAAAGAAAACTGCCGCCAATAACCAGCCTGCCGGCTTATACAAAGTTCTTCACCTCTTTTACTAGATTATGTAATACCAATATCATCTTTTCCGGGCGGACATAAGCCACCTGAGCAGCAGCACCAGCCAAGACCATTTGCGCTGCCTTGCAGGGCGGGACTCCAGATATTCCTCAGCCCGGTCAAAGGCATCTTCAATGAGCGCATCGTGCAGCCAGCGGACAGCAAAACACCAGGTAAACCACCCGGCCCCTTTAACCTCCATATCTATCACATGCCTAATCCTGACCCTGGCCGGGCTAAGCTCTTCCATAGCAAAAGCGTGGATTCCCATAAACTCAGGGGGCCGGGTAAAACGGAACCGCAGGTAAGTGCCCGGGCGGTATTCCTCCACCACGTAGCCAATAGGCCCATGACCCCCGGATGCCCCAACCCCCAGCGGGCGATCCAACTTCATAGGGGGCCAGTATTGGACGGGCCATAGAATTTCATCCTTTGAGGCCAGGCGGTCAATCAGGCAGGAGGCTTGAGATATAGAGCAGTTCAATTCCCTGGTATGAATATTTTTTATCACCATTGCGTTCCCTCCTCAGCTACACATGGAAATTATATAAATACTTCTCAACTCAAACTTTTCGCGTGACGTAATAAATAGACAAAAAAACCGCCTGTCTGCCCTGAATCACAAATAACTATATCCATTTCTTAATGGTTCCCACACTGCTCCGGCAGTTTTTTAAATAACAACGGTTTACAAGGGACGCAGCCGTACAGGCCTGGACTCTTTATTTGGGGTTATTCCAGTTTTATCGGGCGGGAAATGCCCTGCTGCTTTTCATTACAGGACGGCTCCTCCTCCAGCAGGTGCGTGATAAAACCACGCAATGCCAGGCGCATTTGCTTCTTTGCTTCAAAAAGCGGTTTAATTACCTCCTCCGGCAGTTTGCCGGTCATTCTTTTTTCCACCAGCTGATGAAACTTGTGCAAATCCTTTAATAAGCAGCTTTCGCATTGTTGATCGGCCATTTTTCACACCCCCTGAATTAAAAACATTATGAATTCATACCGTTTTACTTTCTGACTTCCCCAAATAATATTCTCAGCACACTGCCTTCAAGCTTGGCCCCAACGGCATCTCTCCCCAGGAGCCTGCGGGGAAGAAAAATATTGCGCTTGTACTCTCCGAGCCTGACAGTAAGCTCATCTCCTTTCTGGGACAGTGAAACATCACTTTTTTTCACGAAGGGAAGGGCCAATTCCATTATGTATCCGTCACCGTCCCGTTTAATTTTCTGTGACTGCCCCCGGTAGAAGAATTTTTCCGGTGGATTTTCCCCAAAACACTCACTACCCATCTTTTTCAGCTCTTCCACGCCGATTACTTCCTGCATAAATAGCGGAACTGTAAAAACAGGCACCGGGGCAAATTGATCTTTTATATATCTTAGATACTGGTGGTGGACCCCGGCCCATTTTTCGAAATACGGCCCCAGGCCGGCAGAGGGAAGAATCCTGTTCACAATTAGGGCATCCGTGCTAAAACCATACAGATTAAGATACATGAAACTTCTTTCAGCCTCCCTGATCACCATCTTTTCAGGGTTAACCACTATTCTTACCGAAGTAACTTCCTGATCACACAGCACATCATGCATTTCGGTAAGTTTGCGGAAAAGATCGGCTATGCTGTCCATGGTGTCATTACTGGGAAGGGGCACACCCAGGAGTTTTTTAGACACAGGCCGGGCAACCTTTAATAACAATTTTTCCATCGGAAATATCTTCTCCAGCCACCATTTAAGCACATCAGGAAAACTCAGCAGCCGCAGGGTTTCACCGGTGGGGGCACAGTCAACTATAACAATGTCGTATTTTCCTCCCCTGCAGTGGTCAAGTATTTCCATAAGGCTGAACATTTCTTCCAGCCCGGGAAAAACCACCAGCTCCTCGGAGGTTATATCGGTAATATTCTGCGACGCAAGAAGCGCCGAGAGGTACTCCTGGACCCTGCCCCAGCTTTTTTCAGCGCTGTTCAGAGAGCTTATTTCCTGGGCCCAAAGGTTTTCCAGTATTTCCACCGGATCATGAGAAAGCCTGACATCAAAGGAATCTCCCAGGCTGTGGGCTACATCGGTACTCACAACAATTGTCTTTTTCCCCGCTGCAGCCGCTGCTGCGGCAGTGGCTGCGGCCAGGCTGGTCTTACCAACTCCGCCTTTTCCGGTATAAAGAATTATCCTCACTCTGACCCCTCCAGTTGACTAAATAACCATATTACGCATTGCGCATATTTCGCTATACGAACTATTAGACAAAAAAATAATTGCTATTCTATTTTAATAGCCCTTCTGGATAAAACCGGTCGATCGCCCGAAACGGTTTGGTCCTGACGAAGTCCGAGAGCTATTTTCCGTATCAGATTAATGCCTGTTTCAAATTCTTCTTCTGTAAGCAAGCTTTTTACCCGGTCAAAGAAAAGCCGGAGATGCTTTTTTACCTTTTCCAGCAGTTCGCTTCCCTCTTCGGTAAGGGCAACAGTAACGATCCTGCGGTCTTCTTCACTGCGGTCCCTCTTCAACAACTTTTTTCTCACCAGCCGGTCAACCACCCCGGTAGCTGTGCTCATAGGCACAGACATACCCTGGGCCAGGGCGCTCATGGTAATGTTATCATGCCTTTCTGCCAGCATCAGGGCGGCCAGCTCAAATCTGGACACCGACAGCTCTATTTTAATCAGCTCTTCGGGCATCACAATCTTCTGAATGTTGTCAAGCATAAACTGATATAAATCATTATAGTCCAAGTGTCTACCTCAGTATGATATATTTCGTAAAGCGAACTATTACAAAGATAAAATATCATGCCGACTATTATTTGTCAATATTTATAAACCTCAATAAAAAGGATCGCAGGCCCGAAAGCCTGCGATCCGATGGTCAATTTTTCGGGGTGATTATTCACCCTTTTGCTTTTTTATTTCTTCTTCCCTGAGGAACCTTCTCAGCACCTTACCCACTGCGGTCTTGGGCAGTTCCTTCCTAAACTCGATGGCCTTGGGCACCTTGTAGGCAGCCAGCTTGCTCTTGCAGTAGCTGATCATCTCCTCCTCGGTGCCCGACTGGCCTTCCTTGAGCACCACAAAGGCCTTTACGGTCTCGCCCCGGTACGGGTCGGGCACCCCGGCCACCACGGCCTCCTGCACCTTGGGATGCTCAAAGAGCACCTCCTCAACATCTCTGGGATAGATGTTGAAGCCTCCAGCTATGATCATATCCTTCTTGCGGTCCACTATGAAGAAGTAGCCGTCCTCATCCATTTTGGCTATATCCCCGGTGTAGACCCAGCCATCCTTCAGAGTTTTGCCGGTCTCCTCGGGCATGTTCCAGTAACCCTTCATCACCTGGGGCCCGGTTATGCAAAGCTCCCCTATCTCTCCCGGGGTCACCTCTTTTTCCCCTGTTTCCAGGTCCACTATCTTACAAATGGTATCGGGCACCGGCAGTCCTATGCTGCCTACTTTCCTCTTGCCAATCATGGGGTTGCAGTGGGTAACAGGCGATGTCTCAGACAGCCCGAAGCCTTCCACCAGAAAGCCCCCGGTCAGCTCCTCGAACTTTTGGGACACTTCCACAGGCAGGGGAGCCGACCCGCTGATGCAGTACTTGATTGACCTTACATTGATATTGGCAATCCCGGGGTAGTTTATAACCCCTATGTACATGGTGGGAACACCCGGGAAGAGGGTGGGCTGGTACTTATCTATGGCCTGCATCACCGATTCAATCTCAAACCTGGGCACCACTATCAGGGTGGCGGCATTGGCTATGCCAAAGTTTATGCAGGTGGTCATACCGTAGGAGTGGAAGAAGGGCAGCACCGACAGAACCCTCTCCTCACCGTACTTGCACCCCTGGAACCACTCGGACACCTGCAGGGCATTGGCCACTATATTGCGGTGGGTCAGCATGGCTCCCTTGGAGACACCGGTGGTCCCCCCGGTATACTGAAGGATGGCCAGGTCGTTGGCGGCATCTATCTCTACCCTGGGGGGCTGGGCCGGGGTGGAGGCCAGCAGGGCCTCAATTTTAAGTACGTCCTCCCCTTCTACATCCAGGGGCGGCCCCAGGCTGAAAAGCAGCACCTTCTCCACCGGAGTGAGGTCACGAACATTTTTAATGCGGGGATAAAACTGGTCATAGGCTATAAATACCTTGGCCCCTGAATCTTTCAGTATGTGCTCCAGCTCTCTCTCCACGTACATGGGGTTGACCTGCACCACCACTCCGCCAATCTTCTGGATGGCGTAAAAGGCCACGATGTACTGGGGACAGTTGGGAGTCATGAGGGCCACCCGGTCCCCTTTTTTAACTCCAAGCTCAAACAGCGCAGTGGCGGCCTTGTCCACCATGCCCTTGAGCATCTGGTAAGACAGCTCCAGGCCTGCGAAGGCTATGGCAATGCGGTCAGGCAACTGGCTAACAGCCTTTTCCAGCAAATCCGGCATGGTCAGCCCGGGATACTCCAGAGAGGGACGCATACCTTCAGGGTAACTTTTGAGCCACTGCTTTTGATTGGACGGTGTCATTACAATACCCCCTTTATTATGATTGAGCAATCATTCATTAATATGTAATAATAGCCAATTATACAAAGTATTTAAATATGTATAACTTTCTGTTAATTAGAGTTAACACTTTTTAATTTCTACGCTTTTAAGCAAATCCCTTTTCAATTATTGAAAAAAAATGAAGAAGAATCAGACAGATTGGCAAAAAAAGTTGAAGGCCCTGGTAATGGCTGCAATTTCAGTAGCGTTGTCGTAAAAGCCCCTAAAGCCTCTGATAAGCCTGTTAAACCGGACCCAATATGCCTTTTTAACAGCCTTGCCCAGCTCTTTTTCCGGTAAGGACATTTTTTCCAGTGGTAATTCCAATATCTCAAACACTTTTTGCATGCTGTCAATCTCTATATCATCAAAGATTGACAGCATTCTTAAAAGGGCCTGGCAATATAGCAGTTCCCCGTTATTTAAGGGGGGCTCCAAAAAAGATGAGTGCCAGAGCAACATGTCCAGGACCTCATCTTCGGTACGGCTTTCCACCAATAATTCACCTAAAATATTAATAATAACTTTCCGGCGGCACTCATTTTCAAAAATTTGCCACCACAGGCAGGACACTAATTTTTCGATGCTGTGATAGCTTTTCAAATTGTTTACCTCTTCCCTACGGCAAGGCCAACCGGGATTACCGTCACCCTGGAGCCCCGATCTACCGGGCTGTGCCCCGCCGGCAGGTCCACCAGGGCATTGTAGCCCAGTAGTGAGCGAATCATGCTGGACTTCTGGCCCGGCAGAAGGCTTACCACCCATCCACCAGGGCTGCAGTGAGCATACCCGCGCAGAAACCTGCGGGGGCCGCCCTTCCTGGGAAAGGCATCCAGGCTTTGGGCCTCAAATGCTCCGGGGAAGGGGTCAATACCCTGAAAGGACCTGATCACCGGGGCTGCCAGCAGGTGATAGCCCACCGCGCAGGCCGCCGGGTTTCCGGAAAGGGAAATAACCGGTACTGAATCGCAAAAGGCTACCCCGCTGTGACTGCCCGGCTTTATTTTTACTCCCCAGAATGCTACCCCGCCCCCGGACTCCCTGATCAGTCTCAGGGCGCAGTCACAGGCCCCCGAGGCCGTTCCACCGATGGTAATGACCAGGTCGGAGCTCTGTATAAGACTTTTTAGTCTGCTTTTCAAGCAGTTATAATCCTCTCCCCCGGCAGTGTCCAAAGATATCACCGTGCCTCCGTCAACAGTAGACAGAGACGCCAGAAGAGGCCCGTTGCAGTCCCGAACCTGCCCCGGCCCGGGGACTAAGCGGGCTGGGATTACTTCACTCCCCAGGCTTAGTATAGATATCCTGGGACTGCGGTACACCGGCGCCTCATTGATGCCATAAGCGGACAAAGCTCCCACCAGTCCCGGGCCAACCCGGTCACCACGCCGGGCCAGCAGCTCTCCGGCCCCGAAGTCCTCTCCGGGAAGCTTTATATTTAAACCTTCCACGATATCAGCCTTTATGATCACCCTGTCTCCGTCAGTGACAGCCAGTTCCTGGGGCACAACCGCCCCTGTCAGGCCAGGGACCGGACCACCTGTTAATACTCCCGCTGTCTCGCCGGAAACCAAACTGCCACCCGGCATTTCCCCGCTACCGAGACGTTCCCTGACGGTAAACACATTGGTAAGGCCCACATCCTCCCGGTGGACCGCATAGCCGTCCACCGCAGCCTGGGGATACCGCGGCAAATTCTCAGGAGCCCGGAGGTCGGCCGATAATATTCTTCCCAGGGCTTTTACCGGTGTAAGCAATTCACCGGGGAGGGGTATCACTTTGCTTAATATAAGTTCCCGGGCTTCCTCCAACACTACATTGCTTTGCACCTGATTACATACCTCCGGAGTCAGTTATATTGTTTTGCCAAAGGAGCAGGCCGGGTACCTGCAGACCTGGCACTCCTCGCACAGCCCTCCCTGCCCGAAAGCCGCTGCCTCGTCTTTCGAGACCCGCTCCCCGGCGAATATCCGGGGTAAAATAAGGTCTAAAACAGTGGTCCGGTTAAACATTACGCAGCCGGGCAGGCCGCAAACAGGAACGTTTCCCAGGTAGGCCATCATGAACATGGATCCCGGCAGCACCGGGGCGCCGTAAAATACCACCTCGGCCCCGGAGGCCCTGATCCCGGCAGGGGTCACATCATCAGGGTCAACAGACATGCCTCCGGTGACCATGATCAGTTCCGCCCCCTCAGCCACCAGCCTCCTTATCTCCATGGCTATCAGGTCCGGGTCGTCGGGAACGATCACCTGCCCCAAAAGCCTCCCCCCCAGGGGTACCAGCTTTTTCTTGAGAACACTGCAGAAGCCGTCCGATATTCTGCCCTCGTATACCTCGCTGCCGGTGGTGACTATTCCGGTCCACCGGGGATGAAAGGGCTTGACGGAAATAAGGGGGCCGTGCTTGAGACAGATACCCTCGGCTTTTTCCAGCACATCCCTGGCAATAGCCAGGGGAATTACCCGGGTGCCGGCCACCACCTGCCCCCGGGTCACCACCCTGTTGCCGTGGAGGGTGGAAAAGACAACCCCCTCCAGGCTATTGACCATCTTCAAGATATCTCCATTTACTTTGAGCAGCCCGTCACAGTCCGCCTTTAAGCTTACCTTGCCCTGGTTGGGGTCATCCCGCAAAAGGCCGGGACCGGCAGCGTGGCCGGACAGCCTTAAGGCCGCCTCATCCTCATGCACCAGATCCTGGTCGGGCTCCCAGACATAGACATTCTTTTTCCCCATATCCAGCAGCCGGGGCACATCCTCATTGCGGATAACATGCCCCTTGCGGAAGGCCCGGCCCTTTTCCAGGCCGGGCACAATTTTGGTTATGTCGTGGCAGAGCACCAGGCCCACTGCCTCTTTGACTGGAACCTCCCGCATGATCTATTCCCCCGCAACTTTTTGCATTTTAACGGCACAGACCTTGTATTCACCGGTCTTGGTCACCGGGTCCACGGCATTGCTGGTCAGGGCGTTGGTGGGGCTGTCCTTGTAGTGGAAGGACATCCAAATCATGCCAGGAGGAACCCGGTCGGTAACACCAATTCTGGTGGTCAGCTCTCCGCGCCGGGAGGCCACCATCACCCTGTCGCCGCTTTCAACTCCCAGCCTTTCAGCATCGTAGGGATTAACCTCGGCAAACTCCTTGGACCAGATGCTCTGGATGCCGGCAGAATAAGGAGTGGTGACATTATAGTGGTACAGTATGCGGCCTGTGGACAGTAGGAACGGATATTCCCTGTCCGGCAGCTCAGCCGGAGGTATGTGATCGATGCTCTGGAACAGCCCCTTGCCCCTGGTAAAACTGGAAGCGTGCAGATAGGGGGTTCCGGGGTGATCTGCAGACGGGCAGGGCCACTGAAGCCCCTTATCCTCTATCCTTGCATAGCTGATTCCAGCGTAAGAAGGAGTGAGGGAAGCCATTTCGTTGAATATCTCTTCCGCGCTCCGGTAGTTCATGGGATAGCCCATCCTGTCCCCTAAGGCCATAATAGACTGCCAGTTGGCCATGCCCGGAAGGGGATCTATGGCCTGGCGCACTCTCTGCACCCTGCGCTCGGTATTGGTAAAGGTCCCGTCGGTCTCGGCGAAGCTGGCGGCCGGAAGCACCACATCGGCGTATTCCGCAGTTTCGGTCATGAAGAGCTCCTGCACCACCAAAAATTCCAGCTTTTCCAATCCGGCCCGTATGTGATTGCTGTCGGGGTCGGTGAGCACCGGGTTCTCACCCAGTATATACATGGCCTTCAGCTCACCGTGATGGGCCGCTTCAAACATCTCCGGAATCATCAGCCCGGCCTCGCCTGGCAGGGGAACGCCCCAGGCTTTCTCAAACTTGGCCCGGGAGGCCGGATCGGTTACCTTCTGGTATCCGGTGTAAACATTGGGCAGCGCCCCCATGTCACAGGCCCCCTGCACGTTATTCTGACCCCGGATGGGATTAACCCCGGTGCCCGGGCGCCCCAGGTGGCCGGTCAGCATGGCCAGGTTGGCGACGCTCATCACATTGTTGGTGCCGCATATATGCTCGGTAATACCCAGGGTGTAGAAAAGCATGGCCCTGTCGGTGGTGGCGTACAGCCGGGCCACGGTATACAGGTCCTCCACCGGCACCCCGGTCAGGCGGGACACGTAGTCGGGGGTATACTTTTCCACTGTTTCCCTGAGAGCCTCGAAGTTTTCGGTTCTCTCCTCAATAAATGACTGGTTGTGCAGTCCTTCCTTTATAATTATGTGCATCAGCCCGTTTAAGAGGGGTATGTCGGTTCCCGGCTGAATGCGCAGCCAGTGGTCGGCCTCCTCTGCCAGCTCGATGCGGCGCGGGTCCGCCACTATGAGCTTGGCCCCCCGCCTGGCCGCCTTCCTCATTTTATACCCTGCCACAGGGTGAGCCTCGGTGGTGTTTGTCCCGATAAGGAACATAAGCTCCACTTGCTCTAAATCGGAAAAAGAATTGGTCATTGCGCCGCTGCCGAAAGAAGTGGCCAGACCGGCCACCGTCGGAGCGTGTCAGGTACGGGCACAATGATCAACGTTGTTAGTGCCCATCACCACCCTTACTAATTTTTGAACCAGGTAGTTCTCCTCGTTGGTGCACCTGGCCGAGCTAAGGGCGGCAAAGGCCCCGGGGCCATACTTCTGCTTAATTTCTCCCAGTCTCCCGGCGATCACATTAAGGGCCTCATCCCAGGTGGCAGGCTCCATTTTGCCGTTTTTCTTAATATAGGGGGTATCGAGCCTCTTTTCACTGTACACAAAGTCCCAGCCGAACCGGCCCTTAATGCACAGGGAGCGCCCGTTTACCGCGCCACCGCTCTTGGTGGTGACACCCATTATCTTTCCTTCCTTGACACAGAGTTCGAAGTTACAGCCTGTGCCGCAGAAGGGGCAGGTGGTCTTTACCCTTTTCAGCTCATAGCGGCGGGCGCGCCCCTGCATCTGCTTTTCCATAAGGGCTCCGGTGGGGCATACAGCAACGCAGCTGCCGCAGAAAACGCAGTCAGACTCCAAAAGCGGAGAGTCCCCGAAGGTGGCCACCTTGGTGTCAAATCCCCGGTAGGCAAAATCAAGATTGTCTTTGCCGGTGATTTCGGCGCAGGCCCTGACGCACTTGCCGCACAGTATGCACTTGTCGGCGTCCCGCACAATGAAGGGGTTGTCTTCCTCCACCCCGTAGGCGTGGGTTTTCCCCTTATAGGGGATTTCCTTCACACCGTACCGGTAGCAGTAGTCGGCCAGGCGGCAGTCCCCCATTTTTTCGCAGGTAAGGCAGTCCTGGGGGTGGTTGGCCATTAATAGCTCCAGTATTGTCTTCCTGGCCTCGGTCACCGGTGGCGACTCAGTCCACACCACCATGCCGGAAGCTACCGCCGTCACGCAGGAGGCCGGAAGATTGCGCATCCCCTCAATTTCCACCACGCACAGCCGGCAGGCCCCGAAACGGCTCAGCTCCGGGTCGTGGCAGAGGCGTGGAATATGTATTCCCGCCTGCTCAGCAGCCTCCAGCACTGTAGTCCCCGCCGGGACCTCCACATCCCTTCCGTCGATTTTAATTCTTATCAGGTCCAATAATCATCACTCCCCCGTCAAATAATCAGCATTACAACTAAAAAACCTCCAGCCCGGCTGGAGGTAAAAACGCGACAGCAAAGGAAACCGGCATAACTCTATAGCAAACCCGGCCCCCGGTGCTCTCCTTTCCAACCACGGGAGGCAAGCCCGTTTCCAGGCTTACCCAATGGCCCGCCCCCTTGACACAGTGTTTTAGGAGGCTAAGCTCGGAGAATTTTAAATTTAAATATAAAAAAGCTTTTGCCCTATGCAAAAAAGGACAAAGCTTTAATCAATGCAAAAATTTAAGTAAGCCCTTAGGGCAAACTTAGTTTTTAGCTTTTTAAAGCAGTGTTCTCCTTTCCGCAATGGGAGGCATGTCAGTTTCCCGGCATACCCTGCAGGCCCGGTAGCCATACCACTTAAAGCTTAGGCCATCCGGACTCGGAGATTGTATAGTTTATATTTCTGTAAATAAACCCATTTTCCTTCCCCCATTGTTTACAGCTCTAAAAAATTAATGTGCTTATGTGTAGTCCCGTCCGCACCTTGACCATAAAAAATCCGCCACCCCGCTGAAATCTTCCAGGCCAAATACAGGAACCCCCACCTCCCAATTGGTGTCGCTGACTATGGCGATAAGCTCCCGGGGGTCGGTTATCAGGCTTCTGGTATGGGCTGACCGGTTTATTTCAATTTTAGGCTTATTTCCTCTTTTATAGCCCTCGGTAAGAACTATGTCCATATCCCCCATAGCCCGGGCCAGATGGTCCAGGTCCATCTCAGCCTCCACCCTGCGGAACACCGCCACCTTTTTGGCGGTGGAAATGGCCACGGCGTCGGCCCCGGCCCGGGAGTGCCTCCAGGTGTCCTTGCCGGGGGTGTCAATCTCTATGTCATGACCATGGTGCTTTATAATCCCCACCTTTATATTCCTGGCTTTCAGCTCCGGTATAAGCTTTTCCAGAAAAGTGGTTTTTCCGGAACCGGAATAGCCCACAAAGGAAACTACCGGTATTTTTTTCAATGCCGTCACTCCTCCCCGCTCTCGCCGGCGCTTAATATATTATAACCTTTATTTTGGCGCCTGTTCTTCCCTAAAAGCCTTTCCGCCAGAAGAAACACATTGGGCACCACCAGCAGGGTGAGCACGGTAGAAAAGAAAAGGCCGCTGATTATACTTATGGCTATGGGGCGGGTCAGGCTGCTGCCCATGACAGCCATAGGGGCCAGCCCCAGTATAGCTGTGAACGAGGTCAGCAGTATGGGGCGAAGCCTTACTTTGCCGGCCCTCCGGATGGCCCCTTCCAGTGTCATGCCCTCTCTCAGCCCCACTTCAATAAAATCAACCAGAACTATGCCATTGCGCACCACTATGCCGGACAGGCTGACTATGCCCAATAAAGCCATAAAGCCCAGAGGGTTGCCGGTAATGAAGAGGCCCAGAACAGCCCCCGAAACGGCCAGGAAAATAGACAGGAAAACTATGGCCGGCTTGGTCAGGGAATAAAACTGCATGGCAATAATGATATAAATAAGAAGTCCCACCACCAGCGAAAGCTTTCCGATGCTGGCAAAGGCCGTTTTACGCTCCTCATCCTCCCCACCGTACTCAATGCGGTAGCCCGGCGGTCTGGGCACATTCTCAATCTCCCCTGAGGCCTCCCGCAGTATATCGTCGGCCAGGGTACCGTCAGTATAGGCTCTGACCGTTATCACTCTCTCCATATTTCGCCGGTTGATGGTTCCCGAATTCCATCCGGCGTCAAGGGATGCCACCTGGCTTAAGGGCAGAACCGACCCGCTCTTCCAGGAAGGCACCCATACCCTGGAAAGACCCTCCAGACTTGCTTCATTGGCCTTCCCGGTGCGCAAAACCACAGGATAAAGATCGTTCCCCTCACGGTAGTCGCTTACCTTTAATCCGTCCACCGCCATGCGGACCGAGTAGGCTATATCCTCTTCGGCCACCCCGTAGCGGTAAGTCAGCTCGGGGGAAGAGTTTACCTTTATGGTGTATGTGTCCAGGCCCATATCATCATGTACGTTGACTGTGCCCGGAGTCTTTTTTAAAATATAGGACACTTCGTCGGCCATTTCCTTTAGCCTGGACAGATCATCGCCGCAAATCCTTACAGCGATTGGGGCTCCCACCAGGGGCCCCTGCTCCAGCTCCCGGACGTCCACAGTGGTTCCCGGAAAAGCTCCCGAAAGCTCCTTCCGAAGCTCATCCACCAGGTGGCCCGTGGTATGGGGACTCCCTTTTTCCACCACCACTACCAGCTGGGCCACGGTTTCACCACGGGCGAAGGACACCTCGTTATAATAAAATTTGGGAGCCCCCCGCCCCACATAGGTGTGCACCGCCTCCACACCCGGCTTTTGGGCTGCTTTCCCGGCCGCCTCCCGGGCCACCTCTGCTGTCTGGTACAGGCTGTAGCCCCTGGGGGTGGTGATGTCCACTATAAACTGGTCCCTTTCGGCATAGGGGAAAAACTGAACACCTACCAGAGGCAGGAGCCCCAGGGCGCCGACACTTATCAAAACAGCAGCCGCCACTGTAAGTCCCGGGCGCTTCAAAGAGTATGCCAGCCTGGCCTCGTACCATACACTGAGCCTTTCCAGAAGGGGAGCTAAAAAACCATCCCTGAATGGGCTCCGGCCCGTACTCCCACGCTTACCCCCCCTGACCACCCAGAGGCGCAGGGTGGGGGTAAGCCAGAGGGAGACAATCATTGAGGCCAGCATTGTCACCGAAACCACCAACGGCAGAGCATAGATGAAATTGCCTATATCACCGGGAATAAACATAAGCGGGGCAAAGGCCGACACCGTGGCCACAGTGGCAGTAAGAATAGGCACAGCCACCTCCCTGGTGCCAGTTACGGAAGCGGCATAACCTCCCTTTCCCAGGGCCAGGTGCCGCTCAATGTTGTCGTTTACCACGATGGCATCGTCCACCAGTATACCCAGGGCTATGATAAGTGCCCCGATGGTTACCTGGTGAAGGCTTATGCCCATCCAGGACAGGGGACCAAAGCCAATGGCGGCCGATACCGGAATGGAAAGGGACACTATCACAGCAGTACGCCAGTTCAGGCCGGCAAGGCATACCAGAAGAACCATCACCATACCTATGATTAGTTCCCGCCACAATTGTGAAAAATTACTGTCCACGCTGGCGGACTGATTAAAAACTATGGCTGTCTCCACCCCGGGGGGAAGGTTCCTTTTTAAGCCGGCCATCAGGGACTGCAGATCTTTTTCCAAGTCAGACACTGAGTATTCATCTTTTATAAAAATCGCCAGGGCCACACCGGGCCTGCCGTTTGTTTCCACCAGCACATCGGTCCGGGCCGGAGCCCTTTCCACGGTGGCCACGTCCCTTACCCTGACCGGAGCGCCGCCGGACTGGGAGTAGATAATAGTGTCCGCTATCTCCTCCACTGATCTGTATTCACCGGAAGACTCCACCAGTAAGCCCATCTGGCCTTCTCTCAGTATTCCTCCAGGAATATTGACATTTCTTTTTTGGAGGGCGTCCGCCAGCTGGGCCCAGCTGAGCCCACGGGCAGCCAGGGCGGCCGGGTCGGTAATGACCTGCACCTGATTGTCGGGAATGCCGGCCGTTTCAATCCTTTCCACACCCGGCAGCTGTTTAATTTCATCTTCCCAGCTTTCCGCCGTTTCCCTCAGTGAGGCCGGTGACACCCCCGGAGGGGCTAAAAGGTGCACGATCAATAAAGAGGTCTTATTGAGCTCATCCTGGACCTCAGGCACATCAGCCCCCGGGGGAAGCCTGGCCCCGGCCTCGTTTACCTTTTGGCGCAGCTTGTCCCAATTCTCTTCCGGGCCGGCGGTATCTTTAAGCTTTACGATTATGCTGGAAACTCCATTGTAAGAGCTCGATTCGATCACCGACACGTCTTCCAGCTCATTAATGCTCTCTTCCAGGGGCTTGGTAACCAGCGCCTCCACCTGGTCGGGGGCGGCCCCGGGGTATAGGGTCAATACTCTGGCCGTCAGAATTTTAAAGGGAGGGTCTTCATACCTGGGCATGGCTATAAAGCTGGTCACTCCCGCAACAATAAGCACCATAAAAAGCATTACGGTAATTTTGCGGTATTTCAGCCCGGCCTCAATGATCCTCATTTACTTCACCTCCACCCGGTCACCGTCCCTCAAATCCTCAGCCATAAGCACGATAATCCGTGATCCGGGCTCCAGGCCGGACACCACCTCTACCCGGTCTTCCACCACCGGGCCCAGCTTAACCTCCCTCTGACGCACCAGAGGCCCGGAGGGATCCAGCACAAAAACATATTTAAGCTCCTGGCCGCGGCTTACCACCGATTTGAGAGGAATCCACAGCCCGGTCTTTGTTTTAACCTGCCGGTCCACCTTGACAACCTGTCCCGGGCGCATCTCCAAATTTTTATTCTCCACCTTAAGCTCAACCCTGAAGGTCCCGGTCATTCCTTCCGCCCCGGGACTTACCTTATGTACCACGGCCTCTATCTTCTCTTCGCTGCCGGACCCGGCGGCCGCAGGAATTCCCCCGGCATCCACCCATGCCCCGGCCCCTTCATCCCACATATCAATTTCATTTGCCGGCGCCGCCAGGGATATTTTTACAGGATTGAGCTGCGCCAGCACCAGTACAGGGGTTCCTGCCGACACCATCTCACCCCGGTTGGCCAATTTATTGATCACCTTGCCGGAAAAGGGAGCTGCCAGAATACTGTGCTCCACCGTCAATTCAGCCTGCCGCAAACCGCTGGCGGCCTGTTTGGCCCGTGCATCGGCGGCCCGGAAAGCAAACCTGGCATCGTCAAGAGACTTTTGTGATATAGCCCCGGAAGAAAATAACTTTTCGTACCGCTCCAGGTCAGCCCCGGTCCGGTCCACTTCCACCCCGGCCATTTCCAGCTCACTGCGGGCGGCATTCTCCTGGGCCCGGTAGTCAGCGTCATCCAGGCGGGCCATCACCTCTCCGGCGGCTGCCACGGCACCCTCCTCCAGCGGCCCCCACTGAATTTTTCCGGGCACCTGGAAGGAAAGCCTGGCCTCTTCCCAGGGCTCCACCACACCGGTAGTTTGCAGGGAATAAGCATTTTCGGTCAGAAGGACTTCCTGGGCGGTCACCACCGGGAGAGGTTTATCAATCTCGGCCGCCTGCCTGCCGCAGCCCGGGAGCAGCACTATAATTATAAACAAGGCCAAAAACAGGACTTTAGGCAATCCCGGCCGACCCTTATTAAACATCTTCAATCTCCTCCTTCCCACCGGCTTTATTGTCGACCGCATTTTGAAGTATTTTGCTGAAAGATCCGTAAACAGCATCTATGTCAATTTCTTTAAGAAACATTGACTGCAGTGCCAGCCCTGTAACAACGGCTGTAAGTATACTGGCCATGTGGTTAAAGGGTATTGTCTGTTCCTCATATACTTTTTGGCACATGCTCTCGATAATGCTTATTGTTTTCCTTCCCAAAAGGGTGAATTCTTCAGAAGCCCTCTCATTATGCAGGGCCAGGGCCGCCAGATTAAAGAAAAGCTTTCTAAACTCTTCATTGCGCCCGTACACCTCCCTGGTAACATCCATCACCGTGCCTATTTTGGAGTGCACATCCACCGATCTGTCCATTACCGTTTCTATTGCCGCCAGGTTTTCACTATTGGTTAAATCCATCACAGCAGCAATAAGCTCCTCTTTGGTTTTAAAGTGGTAGTATACCGTGCCCTGGGTTACTCCGGCCCGGGCCGCCACATCCCTCAGAGTGGTGGCGGAAAAGCCATTTTCCTGGATACATATCCTGGCTGCCCTGACAATATCCCCCGGGCTTATATTTACTTTTTTCGCCAATAATATCAGACCTTTCTTAGTTATTCAACTAACTAACATAAATTATATTCAAATTATTTTTTTTGGCAATACCCATTTTTATATCAGTTACCTTTCATTTCCTCCCGTGTTATTATAATAATGTTGTGGCATAACAACAAAAAAGGGGATTAAGCAATTGGATATAACCGGGATCATACTGGCCGGCGGTAAAAGCAGAAGAATGGGAAAGGACAAGGCGCTGCTTGAAATAGGCGGAGTCACCATGATTGAAAGGGTGGCCGGGGTGGTGGCCTCGGTCTGCACTGAGGTTATTATTGCCGGGGGCAGCAACCAGCTGAACATCCCGGGCTGCCGCACTGTCCCGGATATTTTTCCAGGCTGCGGCCCCCTCTGCGGCCTCCACGCCGGGCTTACAGCGGCCGGCAGCCGGTACAGCTTCGCGGCGGCCTGCGATATCCCCTTTCTGGATGCCGGGCTGATGAGAAGGATAATAGCTGAAATAGAGGAGGGCTACGATGCTGTAATGCTAAAAACAGGCCAGTTTTTTGAGCCCCTTTTTTCGGTATACAGCAGGGACTATGCCAGGGCAGCCGAAGAGTGCATAAAAAAAGGCATTTACAAGGTCACCGCCCCCCTGGAGCTGGTGTCCTGGAAAGAGGTGGCCGTCTCGCCTGAGGAATTGGCCGGGCTGGAAAGGGCATTGATGAATGTAAACACTCCGGAAGAATACCGGAAAGCCAGAGAAATTTTAAGATAAGGCCGGTAAGCCCTGATGGAGGTGAAAATGTTCATGGAAAAAAGTTTTGCAGAAATATACAGGGAAAACTACCAGAAGATTTTGCTGTTCATATACAGCCTTTCCACCGACCGGGGGCAGGCCGAAGACATTGCCCAGGAGACCTTTATAAAGGCGTACCGGAGCATAAGCTCTCTTAGGGAAAGTTCAAAAATATCGGTGTGGCTCAATAGAATAGCTTATAATCTATTCCTTGACTTAAAGAGAAAAAAAAGCCCCCCACTGCTGCCCATTGATGATACACTGCTGACGGAAAAGCTTGCCGATCTGAGAAAAAGCATAACCCTGGAAGCCGACCAGCAAATAATGTCTGAGTGCGTTCAAAACAAGCTGCTGCTGCTGCCGGAAAGCTACCGCACAGCGTTGCTTCTGGATGCGCAGGGCTACAGCAACCGGCAAAAGGCCGAAATAATGGGCTGCTCTCTGGAAAACGCCAAAATACGCCTGCACAGGTCCCGTAAAAAATTAAAGGAAATACTGGGCCGGGACTGCACCTTCTATTACGATGAGAGAAATGTGCTGTGCTGAGCAGACAAACAATAAACCCCGGTGCGGGGTTTTTTAAATTTTCCTGTTAACCATGTTTTTTCACCTTGAGCCTATGATGTCCCATCCATAGGCTCAAACTTTTCGGATTATGGTAAAAATATGCGAACAAGTGTGTATCTATTTGTGGCCTCAATCCGTCTTTATAACATCTGTAATTATGAAGAAAGGCGGGGATGTGTCATGTTTCTTGAGGAAATTTACATCACTCACACCGAGCAGTGCATTGCGGAGAGGGATAAAATAAGGCTGAAGGCAGAGCTGACCAGTGACGTTACCGAGGTAATGCCGTATCTTAATACTGTTATAAAGAACGCCATATTCAACAGGTATGCCCCTCTGCTCTCCTTTACCAGGGAATTCAGGCTGATGGTTCTCTATCCCCAAAGCCTGACCATGGCCAAGGCGGTGGACCGGGCCGACGCCCGGCAGATTTTGGAATGGCTTAAGGACTTGATTAACGACACCTGGGAGAACAGGAGCTCTATAACTCCAAACTTTGAAAAGAAAATAAAGCCCTCCGTCCCCCAGTTTTACAGCTGGCTGCCCCGGACAAACTGCCGTCAGTGCGGCGAGGCCAGCTGCTTGGCCTTTGCCGCCCTGCTGCTGACAGGCAGGCAGAGCATTGAAAACTGCAGGCCTCTTTTCACCCCGGAATATGTAAAAGAAAGAGAAGCCCTCACCGGGGTGCTGAACGCCATACTGTAAGACCTCCCTGCGGGTGGTAGCAGTCAGCAGTCAGTAAAAGACTCCTGTTTGCCAATGGACGGCTACCTAAGAGAAATGCTTTAAAACTTTACTGATATGCTGATAGCTGATGGCTGATAGCTAATAGCTCAAAAAAAAAGCGCCTCCGGCATAATCCGGAGGCGCTTTTCATTGCTAAGCTATCTTCTCAACTTTAACGGAGCAGACCTTGAACTCAGGTATCTTTGATATGGAGTCCCGGGCCGGGTTGGTCAGCTTGTTGATGGCCACCTCGGGGAAGTGGAAGGAGGTGAACACCAGCCCTTCGGAAACAATGTCGGTCAGGCGTGCCATAACCTCCACACTGCCCCGGCGGGAGGTCACCCTCACCATGTCCCCGTCCTGGACGTTTAGCCTCGCGGCGTCGGCAGGGTTGATTTCCAGATACTCCTTGCTATAGTGCACTTCCAGGGCGCCGGTGCGCATGGTCATGGTTCCGGTGTGATAGTGGGCGCGCCTGCGTCCGGTGCTGAGCACCAGCGGATACTGCTCGTCAGGTGTTTCAGCCGGCGGCACGTGTTCCACCGGGTGGAACTTGCCCAGGCCCCGGGAGAATTTGCCCGCATGCAGCACCGGGGTTCCCGGGTGGTCGGCGGTGGGACAGGGCCACTGTATGCCGCCCTTTTCCAGCCGCTCATAGGATATTCCGGCGTAAGAGGGTGTCACCGAGGCAATCTCCTTCATTATATCGGCCGGGGAATCATATTTCATTGTATAGCCCAGGGCACAGGCCAGATCACAGATAATCCGCCAGTCGGGCCTGGAGTTACCCACCGGCTCAACGGCCTTGCGGATAAGCTGCACCCTGCGCTCGGTATTGCTGAAGGTACCGTCCTTCTCGGCAAAGCTGGTGGCAGGCAGCACCACATCGGCCAGCCGGGCAGTCTCGGTGAGGAAAATATCCTGGACTACCAAAAACTCCAGCTTTTTAAGGGAGTGGGCGGCGTGATCAGCATCGGGGTCCGAAAGCACCGGGTTTTCACCCATAATATACATGCCCTTTATGGCGCCCTTGTCGGCTCCCTCAAGAAGCTCGCCCACCGTAAGGCCCGGCTTGGCGGGAATAGGGCCGCAGCCCCAGGCCGCCTCGAACTTGGCCCTGGCCTCATCGGAAGCAACAGGCTGGTAGCCTGTTAAAACGTTGGGCAGTGCGCCCACATCGCAGGCCCCCTGGACGTTGTTCTGACCCCTTAGGGGGTTTACCCCGCTGTGGGGCTTGCCTATCTGACCGCACAGCATGGCCAGGTTGGCTATGGCAAACACGTTGTGGGTGCCGCAGATATGCTGAGTAATGCCCATGGTATACAGTATGGTGGCGTTTTTAGCCCCGGCGTACTGCCTGGCCACTTCCCTGATGGCGGCGGCGGGAACACCGGTGATACCCTCGGTATATTCCGGGGTATACCTGGCCACAACACTCTTTAGGGCCTCGAAGTCCTCGGTTCTTTCAGCCACAAACTCTTTATTATAAAGGTCCTCGCTAATTATTACATTGGCCAGCCCGTTTAACAGGGCAATGTCGGAGCCTGATTTAATCTGCAGGTGGCTCTTGGCCAGTTCGGCCACCTCTGTTTTTCTGGGGTCGGCCACCACCAGTATAGAGCCCTGCCGGACCGCCTTTTTAACCTGCAGCCCGATAATTGGGTGGGACTCAGTGGTGTTGGTGCCTATGGCCAGTATAAAGTCAGCCCCGGCGATGTCCCCGATGGGGTTGGTCATCGCCCCGCTCCCAAAAGCTGCCGCCAGACCGGCGACGGTGGGAGCGTGTCAGAGACGGGCGCAGTGGTCGATATTGTTGGTACCGATCACCGCGCGGGCAAATTTGCTCAGCAAATAGTTTTCTTCATTGGTGCAGCGGGCCGAGGACAGTATCCCGATAGAATCAGGACCTGAATTGTCCCGGAGGGAGCCCAGCTTTTCAGCCACCAGGCTTAAGGCCTCATCCCAGCCGGCCTCGACGAACTGCCCGTTCTTTTTGATGAGCGGTGTTGTAAGGCGGTCCTGGTGGTGTATAAACCCAAAGCCAAAGCGGCCCTTTATACATAGTGCCCTCCCGTTGACATCCCCGTCGCAGGAGGTTACTCCCACCACTTTGCCGTCCTTTACATTCAGGTCGAAGCTACAGCCGGTGCCGCAGTAGGGGCAGGTTGTGTTAACCTTTTTAACCTCCCAGGACCGGGCTTTTGCCCGCAGGGCCTTCTCCTGAAGCGCCCCGGTGGGGCAGACCGCCACGCAGTTGCCGCAAAAAACGCAGCTGGATTCGTCCAGGGCGGTATCCATGGCCGGGGCCACCTTGGTGTTAAAGCCCCGGTAGGTAAAGTCCACCACGTTATTGCCCTGTATTTCTGCACAGGCCCTTATGCACTTGCCGCACAGTATACATTTGTTCATATCCCTTGTTATAAAGGGATTGTTCTCCTCTAAGGGATATTGGTGCACCGCGCCCTGGAAGACGCCGCCGTCCTTTACACCGTACATATAGGCGTAGTCCTGCAGCCGGCAGTCCCCGTTTTTGCCGCATGTAAGGCAATCCATGGGGTGATTGGCCAGCAACAGCTCAATTATTGTTTTCCTGGCCTCCATTACAGCGGGGGACTCGGTTTCCACCACCATGCCCTCCGCAGCGGCGGTTGCGCAGGATATAACGAGGCTACGGGCCCCCTTGACATCTACCACGCACATGCGGCAGGATCCCACACTGGTAAGCTCAGGGTCATGGCACAGGGTAGGTATAAAGACACCCAGCTGCCTGGCCGCGTCCAGTATAGTGCTGCCCTGGGGAACAGTCACCTGCAGGCCGTTTATTAATAGAGTGACATCAGCCACCGTTTAAGCCTCCTTTCGGCAAGATATCAATGGAGCTACTTGCCCTCTAACTTCTTCATTTTATCAAGCACACCCTCCAGGCCCAGGGCGTCAGCCCAGGACACTTTGACGAACTCCCCGTCTTTTTTAAGCTCCGGAGCCTGGGGATCATCACAGTACAGGAGCTCCAGCCCCAGCCTGCCCTTCAGGCAAAGTGGCCTGCCCGGGCCGGGTGAGGCGGCGGTTACTCCCACTATCTTGCCGTCCTTAACATTAAGGTTAAACTGGCAGCCGCTGTCACAGAAGGTGCAGGTGACCGGCTTCTTGTCATATTCCCATGACCTGCCTTTACCTGCCATGCGCTTGTAGGTCAGCGCCCCCACCGGGCATACCGCCAGGCAGCGCCCGCAGTATACGCAGTCGGACTCTCCCAGGGGGGTGTCCATGGGAGGAGCAATTTTTGTATCAAAACCCCTATAGGCGAAATCTATAACGGCCCTTCCCTCAACCTGTGCGCAGGTCCTTACACACCTGCCGCAGAGTATGCACTTGTTCAGGTCCCTGACAATATAGGGGTTGCTGTCGTCCAGGGGATAGGAGTGCTGCCTTCCCTCAAATCCCGACCCCTTCACGCCATAACGGAAGCAGTAATCCTGCAGGCGGCAGTCCCCGTTTTTCTCACAGGTCAGGCAGTCCATGGGGTGGTTGGCCAGTAAAAGCTCCAGTATGGTACTGCGGGCCTCAACCACGGCCGGGGACTCGGTCTCCACCACCATCCCCTCGGTGGCCTCAGTGACACAGGAGGCCGGCAGGTTGCGCATCCCCGGTATTTCCACCACGCAGATCCGGCAGGCCCCAAAGCGGGGTATTTCCGGGTCATGGCAGAAGGTGGGAATGAATATGCCGGCTTGGGCCGCAGCGTCCAGCACCGTGGTTCCCCTGGGCACGGTTACCTTTTTACCGTTTATGGTCAGTGTAACACTTGCCATTTATATCACTCCCCTCACCTAAGCCCGGATTATGGCTTCGAATTTGCAGCCGCCCACACAGCTTCCGCATTTAATGCACTTGGCCGGGTCAATAACATGAGGCAGCTTTTTCTCACCGGTGATGGCCTCAGCGGGGCAGTTCTTGAGGCACTTGCCGCAGCCCTTGCACTTTTCGGGGTCAATAACATAGGTTAATAGGGCTGCGCAGGCCCCGGCAGGGCATTTCTTATCCTGAATGTGAGCAATGTATTCATCCTTGAAATAGCGGAGAGTTGAAAGAATAGGATTGGGACAGGTCTGCCCAAGGCCGCACAGGGCGGTGTTCTTAACCACCCGGGCCAGGCGCTCCAGACTGTCGATATCCTCCATTTTTCCTTCTCCGGCGCAAATGCGGGTTAATATCTCCAGCATCCTGGTGGTGCCTTCCCGGCAGGGAGTGCACTTACCGCAGGACTCAGACTGGGTGAAGGTCAAAAAATACCGGGCTATATCCACCATGCAGGTGGTTTCGTCCATTACCACCAGCCCTCCGGAGCCCATCATGGCCCCGGCCGAGGTGAGTGAGTCGTAATCCACCGGCAGGTCAAGCAGTTCATCGGGCAGGCAGCCTCCGGAGGGACCGCCTATCTGCACGGCCTTAAACTTCTTGCCTCCTGGAATGCCTCCGCCTATGGCGAATAAAATGTCTCTCATGCTGATGCCCATGGGAACTTCCACCAGCCCGGTATTGTTCACCTTACCGGTAAGGGCAAATATCTTGGTGCCCTTGCTCTTCTCGGTGCCCATGGAGGCATACCAGGTCCCGCCGTTCCGTAGTATCTGCGGCACGTTGGCAAAGGTTTCCACATTATTAAGACAGGTGGGCTTGCCCCACAGGCCGCTGTTGGCCGGGAAGGGAGGCCTTACCCTGGGCATCCCCCGGTTGCCCTCTATGGATGTTAAAAGGGCGGTTTCCTCGCCGCACACAAAGGCGCCGGCCCCAGCCTTTATTTTAAGGTGGAAGTTAAAGCCGGTGTTCAGTATATTGTCACCCAGCACTCCGTATTCCTCGGCCTGGGCAATGGCTATCTTAAGCCGCTCAATAGCCAGGGGATACTCTGCCCGGACGTATATATAGCCCTCATCGGCGCCCACAGCATAGCCGCAGGTCATCATTCCCTCCAGCACCGCATGGGGGTCTCCCTCCAGCACGCTGCGGTCCATAAAAGCCCCGGGGTCGCCCTCGTCAGCGTTGCAGACCACGTACTTTTTATCTCCCTGAGCCTGGCGGACAAAGCCCCACTTCATGCCTGTGGGGAATCCACCGCCGCCCCTGCCGCGCAGCCCGGAGGTCTTGACCTCCTCCACCACCTGGTCGGGGGTTAATTCAAAGAGGGCCCTGACAAAGCCTGCGTAACCGTCATTGGCTATATAGTCGGATATTTCCTCGGCGTTGATGTGCCCGCAGTTATGCAGCACCAGGCGCTTCTGCAGGGCGTAGAAGGGAACATTCTCATAGGTTTTGGCCGGCTCACCGGTATTGGGGTCTTTATAGAGCAGCCGTTCCACAATCTCGGACCCGACCAGGTCCTTCGCCACTATTTCGGCCACATCCTCTTCCTGAACCTGGGTGTAGAAAGTTTTTAAGGGCTCAATGATCATCAGCGGCCCCTGCTCGCAAAAGCCGTGGCAGCCGGTTATTTTTACAGCTACCTTGTCAGTTAGCCCGTTGGCCGCCAGTTCCTCTTCCAGCTTGTTGACCAGCTTGCCGGACCCTGAGGAGGTGCAGCCGGTTCCGGCGCAGATAAGTACCTGGCGTTTGGGTGATCCGGCCGGGAGATTAATGTCCGCCAGTATCTCCGCCCTTTTCTGTTTGCAAGCCTCATCCTGGTGGCAGATGGGCCCTTCCTTACGGCACTTGATATAATCCTTGCAAGGAGAGGCCGGTGTATGCTTACACTTATCACAACACTTGTCCATCAAGTTTTTCATTCCACGTCCTCCTCCCTACTCGTATTTTTCAATGGTTGCTACCGCTTTGTCCGGGGTCAGCTTTCCGTGAGTATTGTCGTTTACCATCATAACCGGAGCCAGACCGCAGGCCCCCAGGCAGGCCACCGTCTCCAGGGTGTAGCGCAAATCTTCGGTGGTGCCGTTTTTGGCTACTCCCAGCTTTTTGGAGACCCCGTCAAACACCTTGGACGCCCCCCGCACGTGGCAGGCAGTTCCCTGGCAGACGCGGATAATGTTGCGTCCTCTGGGCTTTAAGTGAAACTGGGAGTAAAAGGTAACCACTCCGAAGGTCTTACTGAAGGGTATGCCCATCCCGCCGGAAATCTGCTGCATTACCTCCTTGGGCAGGTAGCCGTATATGTCCTGGGCCTCCTGCAGCAAAGGTATCAGCCCTCCCTTTACCGCCATGTACTTTGAGATGGCAGCCTGAAGGGCTTCCTGCTTTGTACTCTCGTCAACGTGTCCACATTTGCAAGTCAAAACTATTAACCCCCTCTCAAATTCTCTCCCTACAACTTTATTAACTAAACAACCCCCAAAAGGAAGCTTTCCCGGATTTTTCACGGGCGCCCCCTTTAAAATTATCGTGCTCCGGTTATTACCCTTTTCTCGGTAACTATTACATGGACCGGGACGTCCAGCGGTCCCGGCAGGACATTGTCAACCATCTGAACCTCGAAAGCAGGGGCCAGGTACACGGTTCCCTGTCTAGTGCCGGGCAAAAAACGGTCGTAGAAGCCGCCCCCGTAGCCCAGTCTGTTCCCGCCGGCATCAAAGGCCACCCCCGGCACCACCACCATGTCCAGCTCTTCCTGGCCCACCGGGCGAACCAAAGACTTTTTGGGCTCCAGAATACCCCAGGCCCCTGGCTCCAGGTCCCCTGGGTAGTCCAGCAGCTCGGATGGCGTCAGCCTTTTCCCTTTTATATCAGTTATTGGCACCGATACTCTTTTTCCATGAGCCAGAGCGTGGGCAATCAGCCTCCCGGTCCGGACCTCGTTCCTGAAATCCACGTAAACCATGATATGGTGTGATTTCAGGTATGCATCGGAAGCAATTATTTTTTCCATTATGGTTTTGCTTATATCCTCTACCCAGTCAGGAGACAAGGACATCCTGGACCTCAGCGCAGATTGTCTAATTTCATTTCTGTTCAAAAAGACCCCTCCACACAAAAACACAATTCGCAGCCTATAAATATTCTCCAATATCAATACGTTCTCCTGCTTATAATTGACAGCGCTTAAATACATTAATTCTACCGATGCGCCAAAAACCACATATTTCACAGTACCTGCGCCGGGCAAAGCAATTTATTGACAGATAAAAATATTCATGCTAATATATGCAATATGCAGCATATGACACATGAATCCCTTAAAAATGTGGAAAATATTTTTCGGGCTCTGGCTGATCAGAGCCGCCTGCGCATCGCCAGGCTTTTATATGTAGGCGGTGAGGCTACTGTTTGCGAGTTGACTGACGCGCTCTGCCTGCCGCAGTATTCTGTCTCGCGCAACCTTTCCATACTAAGACATGCCGGGATAGTAGGCGAAAAGCGCGAGGGGGCCTGGCGGTATTATTCAATCTCGGCAAAGCCTGACACCTTTTCAGAAAAACTGCTTTTACTGATCAAAACAGATCTCCTTGAACAACAGTATGAGAAAGATCTGGCTCTGCTTAAAAAGCGGCTGGCGTTGAGGGTCGAAGGTAAGTGCGTGGCAGGTACCGTATGCCTGGAATACGGAAAAAATAATTTTTAGGGGAGAACCCAAATTGAATAAACTTGATCCTAAAATCAAAGAGCTGATCGCTATCAGCGCCAGTATAGCAGCCAACTGCCAGCCGTGACTGGAAGTTCATTACACGGCCGCCCGTGTGGCGGGCGCAGATGAAGATGAAATAGGCGAGGCCATTGATATCGCGGAAATGGTTAAAGAGACGGCCATTATGAATTCCAGAATTACAATTGACCTGCTTTTAAGTGAGCTGTCCGAAAAAAAGTTGGAAAAGGCTGACATCCCCTCTGATCAGGGTAACAGATGAAAGCTTTACACCCAAAGGTGTGCGTTTTTTTTGGAAATACATATGCACTTATGCACATATGCGCAAGTCAAAAATTATTGCCGTGGCTCATTACGTAACGGCTAATAGAAATAAAAAGAGGAGGAACTACAATGTGTGATCAACCCACCAAAGGCTGTCAGCCCGAGAGCGGATCATGCAGCATAGGAGAGGCCCGGGACAAAGGCT
The DNA here is from genome assembly GCA_000802095.1 of Peptococcaceae bacterium BICA1-7. GTDB lineage: Bacteria > Bacillota > Desulfotomaculia > Desulfotomaculales > Desulfocucumaceae > BRHc4a. Next base: position 289,268 of record JUEB01000011.1, read on the forward strand.
GTTGTCCTGCTGCGGGAAAATCAAGAATATGCGCCGACGGTGAAAGGTATGTTAAGAAGCAAATGGACTGCCCTCCCAAAAAAGCTGTTCTGTCCTGTGAAGGGTCCTGCATTAAAGGAGAGGTAACCAGGGTGGCCGCCAATATACTGGCCTACCGTTTACAGAGGGACAGCGCTGTCAGGATCTGCCTTGGTGACGCTTCCACCGGCAATTCAGGAATGTTTGACCTGATCAGGCAGGCGCCCGAAATTATAGCCCTGGAGGGCTGCAATCTGCATTGTGGAACTGAAATAATGAAAATGAGGGATCCCAACTTCCGGGCAACAATTGTTGAGACAGGCCAGTTCTACAGTTTTGACAGAGAAAAGTACTTTGAAATATTTGACCTTCCCCGCAGTGAAATTGATGAATTTGCCGGCAAGGTGGCCGAAGAGGTTCAGAATCGATTCTTTAAAGACCGGCAGAGCTGCGGGTGCAAGCTCCCTACCTGTGGTTCTTAAAGGAGTCCGGCGCCCCCGTCCACTGTAGCGCCAAGCAGCCGGGCTTCTTACAGTCGAAAATTGAAACCGGCTGTTCCCTATTTTTCATATAAACATATTGATTTAATAGCCGTTTCAGACACGCATTTATCATTTTCAGACATGCTATACATCTTTATGGTCCATATATTGCCTTTTTTTGTTTTTTATGGTTGCATTTCTCTGGACTATGTAGTAATTTTATATCATCTATTATCAACTCTTCTCATCGACAGCATGGGTATTATTCAGATATGATTTTTCATTTTATAAGGAAAAGAATTAGCTAACACATGCCATATGGTACATATTGCATATATTTCGTTTTTACCAGTAGCTTTCTAAGGCACCCCCTCCTGTTAAAAGTCAGAATTTTCTCACATATTTTTATTTGGCTCCATACAAATAATTCCCATGGCCAATTCTGGAACTCCCCAAAAATGCTCTGTTCCTCTGGTTAATATAGAACATACAGCATTTATTGCATTTCCTCTGCAATTTACCAGCTCTAAATCTATATGGAGGAGCAGGGGGAAAAATAAAAAAGGAGAGTTGGCCATATGAAAAAGTTCATTTTTGTTCTGGGTGTGTTCTTGTTGGTTTTTGGCATCTCCTGTGCCACCGAAGAGATGGTGGGCTGTATTCTGATGCCAATATCAGGCGTGCTGTATTTCTTTGGCACAACATCAAAAGAGTTTTTCGCAGTTTTCACCATGGCGCTGGGAAAGTATTTTATTATGGCGGGGGGATTCATACTAGCGACTGCATTGATCTTTCTTATCCCCACAAAAAGAAAAGAAATCAGTGACGATGTCAAAAATTTTAAGTGGAAAAAATTCGGCATATGGAAAAAAAGGAGAACTCTGTTCCAGATCTTTATCCTGTCATTGATAACTTTTCATATCTGCCTGGTGCACTTTGGACATTTGAACATACCTTCAATGTGCCCCAGATCCTCCACTGACCTGGCAACTGTCGGGACCTTCGGGCTATCGGCTGTTTATTGGGGCACAATGTACCTTTTGGTGTTTATCTGGGGGAGGTTTATCTGTTCCTGGTTCTGTGTCTATTCATTTGTTCAGGAACAGTCAAACAACCTGCTGCGTTCATTTAATAAGAAAGTGAAAACAACAGTAAAACACAACAAAATTATTTATGTAGTTACATCAATATTTTGGGGAAGCGTAATTTACAATTTTCTTGTATTTTATATGAATAATGATACGGTTTACTTCCAGATCACTAACGGATACAAGGTTGCCGACCTATGGGTCTTCCTCGGCGGCATGGCTACCATGCTCCCTCTCACCATGTTTTTAAGCCATTATTTCGGAAACAGATTTTTTTGCAAATATGTCTGTCCGGTTGGTGGATTAATCAGTATTTATTCCAGGGTCGGCCTGCTGAAGATTAAAATTGACTATGACAAGTGCAAGCAATGCAAGTTATGTTCACGGGATTGTCAAATGGGAGTATCCATCAATAAATTGATTGAAAAGAAAAGCCCCGCTATTCTTGACGGTAATTGCATAGCCTGCGGAGACTGCATCGACAGGTGCAAATTCTCCGCGCTGAGCTTTGGCATAAACTTCCCCGATGTGACGGGCACAATCAAAAGAATGGCTGAGAGAATAAAGGGTCATAAGAAAGAAGAGCTTGGGGGTGTGCAATGATTAACAGCGCTTTACCCGGATACAGGAAGGATTATCAGCGTGATCAGCTTGCATTTCCCGGCCAGGCGCAAATGAAGCCCGGGACTTTGTCCCGGGAGGAGTGTGCCGCCCTCCTGTCCGCTGGCAGGTATGGCAGGCTCGGACTGTCCATCTGTAATCTTCCGTATGTCATTCCTATATCTTATGTATATTTTGAAAACAGTATCTATTTTCACTCAAGCGGCAGAGGAAAGAAAGTCCAAATGGTCAACAAAAATCCACATATCTGCTTCGAAGTGGACTTTCTTGACAAGGGCTGCTGGTCCAGCGTGGTGGTCTATGGTTTGGCCCGGCTGTCCACACAACTGGACGCCAAGCGCAGGATGTTCGACGCCTTTACCAGGAAAGGGCTGAGCGGACATGGAGGCAAGCATTTCATGAGAGAGGACCTTGAGAATATGGATATGACCATCTGGGAGATAGCCATCAAGGAGATGACCGGCAGAGTGGGCATCTGGTAAGCGTAGAGGGCAACATTACTTTACCTTTTGCAAGGGGCAAGGTTAAAAGAGCATGGCTTACTTTTTATAAGAATAAGTTAAAGGGAGGTTTTTATGGGTGCAGCGGAAATTGATGCCTATGAGTTCGGCAGTAAGCTTGATTGAGGATGGGCAGCTGCTGGCTGTTGGCGGTAGTGCCCTACATCGTAACCCTGCCGTGTTTTGTCACCAGCTGGCAAAACTGAATAGGACCAGACTAAGGCTCGTTGGCGTCGCCCAGGGATATGCATCAGATGTGCTGTGTGCGGGAAATTGTGTAGACACGGTGTATTTCAGCTTTTTTGGCTTTGAAAATGAATTCGGCCTTGCCCCCGGATTCCGTAAGGGCTGCCAGGAAGGAAAAATAAAAGCGGTTGAAGGTTCCTGTATTTCCATCATTGCCGCCCTTCGCGCAGGGGGATACGGAATCCCCTTTATGCCTGTCGGCGGCATGTGGGAAAGTGAGTTGCTGGATGTCAGGCCCGACTTCTTCCAGGTAATGACCTCACCATTTAACGGTGAAAAAGTTGTGGTGGTCAGGGCTCTAGTTCCGGACTGGGCTATAATCCACGTTCACGAGGCAGATGAATATGGCAATGCCCGTATTATTGGCTCACTATTTCAGGACCAGCTTCTTACCAGGGCAGCCAGGAAAACTATTATCACTGCCGAGAGGATTGTTGATACTGAGAGCTTTCAAATAAATCCGGCCTTAACCACCGTACCTCATTTTCAGGTAGAAGCTGTGGTATTAGCCCCTCAGGGGGCCAAACCCGGCATTTGCTTTGGAGAATATGAAACCGTGGAGGCAGGCTGTATGAAAGCATATTCCCGGGCCATTAAAGAAGGTGCTTTGGACCATTTTCTGGCCATCACCACGGAAGGGAGGGCGTAACATGGGATACGGACCAGCTGAGATGATGTGTGTAGCACTTTCCCGTGAGATTAAAGACGGTGATATGGTTTTTCACGGCCTGGCCTCACCTGTCCCCATGACGGCTGTTAAACTGGCCAAATCAATGGGCAGGAATTTCACCTATGTTAACATAGCCGGCGGGGTTGATCCCAAATGGGAAAGCCCGGCGGTTACCGGCTCAACCCTGTCCTCCAACCTGTACCATGGATCGGCAGCCACGTATGGCCTGGATGAAATAATGGACCTGGCCTGCTCAGGAAAGCTGGATATCTCCTTCCTCAGTTTCGTGCAAATGAACCAAAAAGGGGAAATAAATATGTCATATATAGGAGGTGATTACGATAAACCCAAGCTAAGGCTTCCCGGCGGCGCGGGAAGCGCTACTCTTGCCCCGGTAACCAGGCGGACAACGGTATGGAAGACCAAGCAGGACAAGAATTCCCTGGTGGAAAAGGTGCAATTTGTTACTGCTGCGCCAGACCCTGCCAAAGAGTTTTCTGTAATAACAAATCTGTGCATTTTTCGCTTAAAAAACGGCCTTCTGGAATTGGAAAGCATTTTCCCCTATACAACACTGCAAGAAGTTAAGGAAAACACCGGCTGGCCAATCAACCAGACAGACGTCCAGGTGTACCCGGCTCCTACTGCTGAAGAGCTTTCAGCCCTGGCAGAAGTAGACCCCAACGGTATCCGCAACATAGAGTTTTAATTATAAAAACAATGGAAGGATGAACTGATGATGAGCGTAAAGGAAGAGGCTATTAAAACTGAATCCACTGCAGGTCAGGTGTATCTTATTACCACGGCAACCCTGGGCCAGGGCTCCCCGGATTTAGGGGCGGCACTTATGAAAGGCCTCATGGTCACCCTGGCGGGACAGCAGGTGGCCCCGGCAGCCCTGATCTTTCTTAATACAGGCGTGCAACTGGTGGTGGAAGGCTCCTCAGTCCTGGAGCAGCTGCAAATAATGGCCGGCGCCGGTGCAGAGGTACTGGTCTGCGGGGTCTGCCTGGAATACTATAAGATTAAAGAAAAACTGGCGGTTGGATCCATTGCCAACATGCACGATGTACAGAGCCGGCTGACCGGTCCCCATAAGGTTATCACCGTGGCCTGAGGAATACCTTAAAATATCGCATTTATATAGTCTTTAAAGCCAATGTGGAAAAATTTAACCCCCGTCAGGGGGTTATTTTCATGCTGCTAGATTCGTGATTACATGCTTTTCTAAATAGCTGATAGCTGACAGCTATGAAACCACCTGATCAGCTCTCTACAACATCTCGTAAACGTCTTTTCCTCCCAGTATCTTGATGCCTTTTTCCTGCAGAACCCTGATGGCCTCATCAATCTGCTCCACCCTGAAAACCACCAGGGCGGCCTGGGAGGCTCTGGTCAAAAAGGCATACAGATATTCTATGTTGATGGAAGCTTCTTTCAAATACGCCAGGGGGTCGGCCAGACCACCCGGGGAGTCGGTAATTTCCACTGCTATAACGTCGGTGACATTAACTGAAAAGCCATTTTCCTTAAGAATACCATGGGCGGTATCGGGGTCATTGACTATAAGGCGAAGTATCCCAAAATCGGTGGTATCCGCAATGGAAAGAGCTCTTATATTAATTTTGTTCTCTGCCAGCACCCTGGTTACCCTGGCCAGGCGTCCCGACTTGTTTTCAAGAAAAACGGAAATCTGCTTAATTTTCAATGGGCACAACCTCCTCAACTAATTTTTAAAAAGCCCCCTGTGGAATACCCAAACCTTCTGGCTCCTGAATTCTGAATTCTGTATTCCGACCGTATCTCCTATCAGAATTAGCGAGTTAAAGTTCCCTCTTGTCCACCACCCGCTTGGCCTTTCCCTCGCTGCGGGGTATGGTCCTGGGCTCCACCAGCTTAATCCTGGCTGATATTCCCAGTACACTGGCAATGCGGCCCTTAAGCCTGCCCTCCACCTCTTCCAACTGTCGCACTTTGTCGCTAAACCACTTTTCCGAAAGCTCCACCCATATTTCCAGATCGTCAAGATTGCCCTTGCGGTCCACCACCAGGAGGTAATGAGGCTCAGTTTCGCCGAATTCCAGCAGAATGCTCTCCACCTGGGATGGAAATACATTAACGCCCCGTATAATAAGCATGTCGTCGGTGCGCCCGGTGACCCTTCTCATCCTTACGTGGGTGCGCCCACAGGAACAGGGCTCTTCGTTAAGCACGGTTATATCCCGGGTACGGTATCTAATGATGGGGAAGGCCTCCTTGGTCAGGGAGGTGAATACCAACTCCCCCTGCTGTCCGAAAGGAAGGGGTTCACCTGACTCCGGATCGATTATCTCGGCCAGGAAATGGTCCTCGAAAATGTGCATGCCCTGCTGGGCCGGGCACTCCATAGACACTCCTGGTCCCAGCACCTCGCTCAGCCCGTAAATATCGTAAGCCTTTATAGCCAGCTTTTCCTCCAACTGGTGGCGCATCCTTTCCGACCAGGGCTCTGCTCCGAAAACCCCAACCTTCAAGGGTAGCTTTTTAAAATCCAGTCCGGCGTTTTCGCCCTCCTCGGCAAGGTAAAGCGCATAGGAAGGGGTGCAGGTCAGCACGGTGGAGCTGAAGTCCTGCATAAGCATCAGCTGTCTGCCGGTATTCCCCCCGGATATGGGAACAACAGTGGCCCCTATCCTTTCGGCCCCGTAGTGCACTCCCATGCCCCCGGTAAAAAGGCCGTAACCGTAGCCATTCTGCACCACATCGCTCTTCCCGGCCCCTACCATGGTAAGAGCCCTGGCCATAAGGCCTGCCCAGGTATTTATGTCATTTAGGGTATAGCCCACCACAGTGGGCTTTCCGGTGGTTCCGGAGGAGGCGTGCACCCGCACCACATCATCCATGGGCACCGCAAAGAGCCCGAAGGGATAGTTGTCCCGCAGGTCCTGCTTAACGGTGAAAGGAAGCTTCCTGACATCGTCAAGGGACTTCATATCCGATGGCTTTATACCCCTTTCATCCATGGCCTTTTTATAAAAAGGAACATTATTATATACCCTGTCAAGTGTCGCTTTAAGCCTTTCCAGCTGCAGCTCCCCTATTTTCTCCCTGGGCATTGTCTCAAATTCCCGGTCCCAGTACATAACTTACTCCTTTCAAAATGACTATATGTTTAAAATATAAAATTTCAACAACATCTTCCAGAATCCTTCAAGGACCCTAAAAGTATTACCCCAAGGCTGTAGACTTCTCTCATTCTAAATTCTGAATTCTGTATTCTGACTCCTGTCTCCCGACCGGAAAGCAGTACCTGTAAGCCGTCAAACAACCTCAATCTCCGGCCCCTTTTCAATCTCCAGTTCCAGGTAACTCCTGCCGGTTATATCCCTTCCCCGTCTGTCAAAGGCTATACCCGGAACTAGACATAGGTCGGCCTTCCCCACGTTATCCCTGACCGCTTCCAGCAGGTCGCCCACCGTCAATAGTCCTGCGCAGCCAATAGATCCGCCAAAATAATGGTTTTTCACCATTACCGGCCTGATCACTTCTGCCCCGCCATCCCACATTTCCTCCAGGGCCAGCCTCATTGCTCCAAAGCCCAGCTCAGAGGCCATAAGAACTACCTTTCCGGCCCTCTTTCGCCTGACGGCGGCCTCTATTTCCCGTATGGCGCAGGGATCAACGTCATAGTCGAAAACCAGTCCCGATGATTCTCCCCTTTCCTTTATAACCTTCACGGAATAGTTATTCCCGGACCTGGTTAAATCCAGGGCCGGGCTTTCCCCCTCCAATACTTTTCTGAAGGCGTCAACCCTTGATTTTACCCTGCTGCCATTTACTTTTTCTATATGATCCCCGGGCCGCAGCCCTGCCTTTTGGGCTGGAGACCCGGCCACCACTCCGGACACAGAGGCCCTGAGGTTTTTTATCTGCGGAGGTTCCAGTGTTACCGGCACGGAAGTCTCCACCCTCACCTCTTCCAGGAAAAGGTCCAGATGCTCTCTCAGGTTGCCCGGGATCCTCAAAGCAGGAGGGGCCAGACGGGTGTCCCCGGGCACAAAAACCCTTACAGTTTCAGCCCCACACTGATCAAAATATTTTATGGTCCCGGCCAGATCGTCCCAGCCTGTCAGATGAGGCATGGCCACTATGCTGCCGTGGTAGGGCACCGACTGCTCTCTCAGCAGCAGCGCCGATTTTACTGCTGTTTCCGCCCTGGAGTCCTTCATAATATACTGCCGGACATCAGTATTTGAGCTATTCAGAGAAAGATTAGCCGTAACCCCTCCCAGGGAGGCCAGGAATGACACCATTTCCATATCCAGCAGGGTGCCATTGGTGGTGATACGTATGGGGGTACCAGGCATTCTTTCCCTTATACTCAGCAATATCTTTTTTATTTCGGGATGAATAAAGGGCTCTCCCTCTATAACCCTGGTCACCGACTCCCCTATAACAACCGGTTTACGCGGGTCCAAAAGGGTTATGGCCTGCTCCAAGAAATCCAGTGCTAAAGCGGGAATACGGAAAGATTCCACTTCTGGAGGATTCTGTCTGTGGCTGCAAAACTTGCACCATACGTTGCAGGTCGAATTAAGGGACAAAATGTTTGATTGGGCTGCGTTTTCATGAACAAGACTATATATTACATTTTTATATAATTTTACAGAAGAGAATTCACCCACAGATTTAATCCCCTTAAGTCAAGTTATTAACAGACTTATCCACATTATCCACAGTATTTTTGCTTTTTCACCTGTTATAATTGGGGTTAACCAAGAGGACGGATATGGGTAAAACCCTTTAAAAACAAGGGTTTTACCCATTTTCCAACCTTCCCTGACCCCGGTAGTGAAACTAAGACACTGTTAGTTTTGTTGAATATTCATTCATAATATTATTTTACAAATTATTTAATTCTTCTCCTTTTACCAGATCCAGACCGGGCACTGCATTAAGTGTAAGATCTGAGAAATCTCCCCGCAGGTACCTGTAATAGGCTGCACAGGCAATCATGGCGGCATTGTCGGTGCAGAGCACCCCCGGTGGGTATAACATTTTAAGGTCCCGCTTATTGGCGGACTCGGCCATACTTTCCCGCAGCAAGCGGTTGGCCGCTACCCCCCCAGCCAGAATAACTGTCCTGGCCCGGTATTTTTCTGCTGCCTCAAAGGTTTTGTCCACGAGGACATCCACAACAGCCTGCTGGAAACTGGCGGCAATATCTGCCGCGTTAACCTCCTCGCCTCTCTGGCGGGCCCGGTGCAGGTAATTGATAACTGCCGATTTCAGCCCGCTGAAACTGAAATCAAAGCTGCCTTCCTCCAGATAGGCCCTGGGAAAGTGTATGGCGAAAGGGTCTCCCCCGGCCGCCAGACGGTCCACCAGGGGACCGCCGGGATACCCCAGGCCCAGTGTCCTGGCCACCTTGTCAAAGGCCTCTCCGGCTGCGTCATCCCTGGTTCGGCCCACCACACTGTAATTTCCGTGGCCTTTCATGATCACCAGATCGGTGTGCCCTCCACTGACCACCAGGCAGATCAAAGGGAATTCCAGGCCGGGGTCCGCCAGAAAATTGGCGTAGATATGTCCCTCCAGGTGATTTACAGCAATGAGGGGTATGTCCCGGGCATAGGAAATAGCCTTGGCCGCCGAAACCCCCACCAGAAGAGCTCCTACCAGTCCCGGGCCGCTGGTTACCGCCACGGCGTCCAGTGAACTGAAATCGGCCCCAGCACCGTCCAAAGCCTCTCTGATAACTCCGTTGATTAACTCAAGGTGCTTGCGGGAGGCCACCTCGGGGACCACGCCGCCGAATTTTTTATGTACCTCTATCTGTGAGGATATTATGTTGGATAGTATCTCCACACCATCTCTGACCACAGCCGCCGAAGTCTCGTCGCAGGAAGTCTCAATTGCCAGTATAAGAGCCATAAATCCCACCCATTATGGTTTTTTTCACAATAAAATATCATTATTATACCACAATCTGGAGCCGGGATACCCGGCAGGTACTATATGTGAGCTTTGGTTCAGAAGAGGTCATTCCCCTACCGGACATTTTACGGGAGCCTGTCCGGGTCATTTTGGATACAGCAGATTGGCTTTCCTTTGTACATATGGTCAACGCATTTGTTACACGAGATGCATTTTGCCTTCTTGTGCTCATTGTTTTTCCATTCATTAATCAGGCCTGGCTCACATATAAGGGGACGGCATAGAGACACCAGATCCGCCTCTCCATTTTGAATGATCTTCTCCATAAGATATAAGGTTCTTAACCCGCCAACCATCATTATCGGAATATCTATACGGCTTTTAATATCCCGGCACCAGTCACGGTAGTAAGCCTCTTTGTTTGGACTATTGATATGGGCCCTGTATTCAGTGCCTTCATATCGCTCACCTCTTAAACCCTGGCTGATCTCCAGAGCATCATATCCCAGCTGTGCCATTTGCAAGGCGGCCTGTTTCCCTTCATTAAATTCAAGCCCGCCAATAAACCCATCCTGAACACCGATTTTAATAAATAACGGGTAATCCCGGCCAACTTTCTTCCTGATGTCTTTATATATTTCGCTATGAAAACGAAGTCGGTTTTCAAGACTCCCTCCCCACTGATCCTGTCTGCGGTTTGTATAAGGTGAAAGAAACTGACTTAAAAGGTACGCATGGGCTCCGTGAACCTGGATGGCGTCAAACCCGGCTTCTTTTGCCCTTTTTGCTCCATCTCCAAAGGCCTTAATGATCTCCCAGATTTCTGCTTCAGTGATTTCCCGGTGTTCACCCCTGTAAAAAGGATCATTTTCAATAATTGATGGAGCTAAAGGAATAATACTTTTTGTTCTGACGTATTTTGCTTCTCTGCCGCCATGAAAAAGCTGCAGGGCAATTTTAGCTCCTCTTTCATGCACTGCATTTGTTAATTCTTTAAAGCCTGGGATAAATCTGTCTTCCGCTATTGAATTTTGAAATGGGGATATCTGACCGGTATAGTGAACATAAGCTATACCGGATACTATTAAACCCACACCGCCACCGGCAAGTTCAGTCAAAAGTTTTCTTTGCCCTGCGGAAACATAACCGCCTTCATCAGCAAAACCGTCATAGGTAGCCGAGCGGACAAACCTGTTTCTTATCTTTATATTTTTTAAACTAGCAGGTTCAAATAGAATACTCATAGAGAACCTCCACCTATTAACATTAAAACCTGTCTCCTAAAGCCACCAATCTATGTTGCTAGACCGGCGCCACCCCCAATTCCACCAGCAGGTCACTGAACACCCTGCCCAGGGACTGCTTTATGACCAGTTCAGCCCTGTCATCCCAGGGAGTGGGGTCCCGGTTTATGATCACCAGCCTTCTGGCATATTGGGGCAGTCCGGCCACAGGGAGCACCTGGAGGCTGCTGCCGGCCACTATCAAAAGCTGGCAGCCGGTCAATGCCTTTTCAGCCTTATAATAGTCCCTGCTCATGGGGTCCTCGAAAAGCACCAGATCGGGGCGCAGAGTCTCCCCGCACTCTACGCAGCGAGGAGGGTTTTCCCCTTTGTCATACAATTGGTAAAGAAATTCCACCGGGTAACTTTCCCCGCACTCTACGCAGCGGCAGGTGCGCAGGTGCCCGTGCACCTCCCACACCCTGCGGCTTCCTGCCTTCTGGTGCAGGCTGTCTATATTCTGGGTAATGGTGCCCACGATGAGCCCTTCCCTTTCCAGGGCGGCCACAGCCCGGTGGGCGTCGTTGGGATCAGCCTGGGCAATAGCCCTCCACCTTTTCAGGTTTAAGTCATAAAATGCTGCCGGATCCCTGCGAAAAGCGCTGAGACTGGCAGCCTTTACCGGGTCCAACTGAGCCCACAGGCCAGTGCCCGGACTTCTGAAATCAGGTATGCCGCTTTCAGTGCTGATACCCGCGCCGCTCAAAACAAAGCACGGGCTGTGTCCCTTTATCAGCCCGGCCAGGGCGGCTATCTTTTCATGATAGTCTCGCGTAATGACGCACCTCCCTAAATTCCGGAATTGGGAATTGGGGATTGGGAATGACCAATAACCACCCCGATCGGGGACATTATCCCGATCGGGGACATTATCCCGATCGGGGACATTATCCCGATCGGGGACATTCCTGTCCCCAAAGGAATACCCTAACTTCAGCAGGTGTGTCCCCTTTCCTTGTGGAGGAATGCATCATCTTCAGCAGGTGTGTCCCCATTCCTTATTAAAAAAACCGCAGTCCTGCTGCGGCTTTCTAAACTGTTAGTCAGTTTCCGTTGTCATACTTTTACCGCAATAAGGGCAAAATTTCCCTCCGGAGGGGAGTTCCATATTGCAATCCTGGCACGTAAGTGTCTTTGGCTGCATCTTCTCAATCTGTTTTTCCAGTGCATTCATTTCTTCTTCCAGCCTGGCGGTACTCTGGCACAGGCGGTCGATTTCCTCGTCCATGTCGGCAGCACCTTTAAATTTCTGGTATACTACCGCCCCCAGGCCGGACAGATTGTTCTCCAGTTCCTTTTCCAGCTTGTTCAACTCAAATTTTAGTTTTGTCACCTCCAGGATTTCGCCCGATTTGCGTGATACCTCCTTGGCCATATCACCCAACTCCCTGGCCTTACCCTGCAGCCCCTTGGCCTTTTCTCCCACCTTTTGGAAAAAATCCATTTTAAAAACCACCTCCCGGTACTTATCCATTTTTTATGGCGGCCGGCCTCCATTTGCCGGAAATATTTTAAAGGTAAAAAACTTAGCAGCAAAGAATAATTATACAGTCAGTCCTTCAATCTTTGCCCTGCCCGACGTAGATACTATAACCGGGAAAAAGGACACGAAGCCAGGGCGCAGATAAAATTTGGGGATTATGTGGCCTGTGCTCAGCCAGCCCAGTCTGATAAGAGAATTTAAAAGCTCAATGGCCCCTTCTTCATCCAGTCCCAGTTTTTCCATGATCCTGGGCATTGCCTGATCAGGAAGACAGTTGGAAAGCTGCACTGCATAAATCTGGCAAAGGCTTTTTTTCAGCCTTTCTTCATCGAAGTCAACAATTTTAACACTCATAAAAAGCACCTCGTCTGCTATTTCTATCTTACCACCATTTTACCCAATTTTTTATAGTAATTTAAGGTTAAGAGATAAACATTTTACCACGGCCCGGTACAATACTATATTGGAGAAGGTGATTTAAGATGCTGGCCCTGCGCCACTGCCACTGGCATACATCGGTACAGGTTTCCGGACCTGAAAGCATTATCGGCGTCACCACTTGTGTTTCTACCGGAAAGGAGTGCTCAGCATCCCTTTTGGTAAACAAAAAATCCTTTTCTATTGAAAAAGCCCGCTGGGAAATATACCGCGGCCCTGACGGACCGGTAAGCATGGATATAGAGGGCCTCAAAGGGGTGGAGGCATATATGGGGTCCGGGGCCGCCCTGCGCAGCGCCCTGTCAGGCTGCAGCGCGGCTGAGGCACTACCCCTTATGACTGAGACGGTAAGGGGCATAATACAGGCAGAAACCTTTTTGTTCAGGGAAAGAGGCTTTAAAGACAGCCAGAGCTATGATGAGTACTGGAACTCCATGTATGCCGGCAGCTGCAGATATTACAGCAACCTGGACAGGGTCACCACCCGCTGGGAAGATTACATAGCGGGCCAGGAAAGATTCGGATCCCTGTACAACAAATTTAAGACAGTTTCTGTGTCCAGAGACGGGGGAGCCCTGCATGCAGCGGCCTCTATGTCTGACTCCTTCCACGAGGTGGGCATAGACGCCCGACTGGATTTAAAAACAGGAGTCCTTACCGAGGCGCGCTGCCGCCTTCTCAGGGGACCGGATCAAGTCTGCTGCGAAGCCGCGGAATTTTCCTCAAACCTGCTGGGTAAATGTATTGCCAGCCTTTCCAAAAAGGAGATGGCGGCAGCCCTGGCGGGAGGCAGCGGATGTGTCCACATAATCGACACATGGAACGACCTGGCCCTTGTTTTAGGAGAAATATTAAGGGAAACTGACTTTTAGTTGCAGCTACTATTACTTCAATATGTTTTGAATATTTAAAACTTTACCACTTGATGCAGCACTATTGTAAAAGTAACCCAGTACCCATATAATAGGGTTAATTAACCCAAGGTAAACATTAATTGAGATGGTGATAAATTTGCACACCAACAGTTTTAATTTTGATACTCCGAAAGGACTGGCCCATATAGAGGGACCTGTCAGCGGGGAATATATTGAGTCTCTTGTAATGAACCAGAGCCTCAGAAACTTCAGACCTCCGGACAAACAAAAGGAAGCTCTGGTCAGAATCACCGGCATGACTGACGCTATGGTCTATATAGCCCGGCATGAAAGTGAGCTTATAGGCTATGTCACCTTTCACAAGGCTGATGAGTACACCCGCTGGAGCAGGCATCCCAGGATCCTGGAGATGGGCGGCATAGAAATAAGCCCCGACTGGAGAAAGTGCGGCATCGGTGACAATCTAATGAGGGTGGCCTATGCAGACAAAAGCCTTGATAACTTTATAGTAATTACCATGGAGTACTGCTGGCACTGGGATTTGAGAAACTCAAGCCTGGACGTCTGGGCATACCAGAAGATGCTCACCAAGCTCTTCGCCAGGGTAGGCCTAATAAAAATATCCACCGATGACCCGGACATATTAGAGCACCCGGCAAATGTACTGATGGCCAAGATAGGCAGTAATGTTACCAGGGAAGACCGGCTTAGATTCGAGGCCATGAAGTTTCTGGGCAAGCTTGGATCATCAGTGGAACTGATGTAAAAAGGCTTATGGGTATTACTCCCGGTCGGAATACAGAATTCAGAAGTCAGAATTCAGAATATTAAAGTCTTCCCGGCAGACAAGTATTTAAAAAGCCCGCAGCGCTGCGGGCTTTTTGTTATTGTAAGAAATGCCTTCACCATTCTGAATTCTGGGTTCTGTATTCCTCCGCCTTCAAGGCATTTTATTGTCAATTTATGGCCTTTACTCTTTCTTTCAGCTCGGCAAGCCCTGTTTCAAACCTTTCGTTCAGCTGTCTCAGCACATTGGACCACTCTTCCCTGAACTCCATTATTTCCTGATCCCTGCCCCGGGTGGGCCTGCCCCTGTTCATCTGGCTGCGATTTTCAAAATCCTGCTTAAATCTGTCTCTGGTCTGCTCTAAAGACTGACGATAGTAATTTAAAAGCTGATCCATTTCCCCAAGAATATCAGAGGCCTGCTTTTTATCTTTCTTAATGGCTATAATCCCTTCCATGGCTCTTCTGTTCAGGTCATCCGCAGACTCATCCGCAGAAAGGGCCAGGTTCAGCAAAAGCACCTCCTGGCAGCCCTCAATAACATATGTCCTGGATTCGCTGGAAACATCGTCCAGGGCTCCTTTTATATCGTAGCCCGCATTATTGATATAAGCTGCAGCAATGGCCCTTCCTCTGGGCATCTGCTCCATCCGTTCAATCTCATCCAGGGGTATTTCCCTGAAAGTGGCCGCTCTTTCCAGCGCCTTTTCCAGTGCTGTTTTTATCTTTCCTTCCATATCAATCTCCTTCCATATATCAGGAATATACCAGGGCTTGACCGCCAGCTCCCGCCGGACGGGAATATGTATAGGCCCGTGATCAGCATTTCCTATAATAGTATACTATAATTGTACAATTAATCCCTTTAAAGCAATAAATATTCTGCTCTCCCGACAGCAGCACTGCCGTCTATCTTAAAAGAAGCCTGCAAAAATAAGAAGGTTTTTAAAGAAAAAATATAGAAATATAGATCCGTTAGCAAATAATATTTGTGGGCCGAGGGATAATCGGCCTCTATCATTGATGGAGGATAGCTATGAGTAAAAGAATTATGCAGGCCATGGCTCTTGTTATGATGCTGCTTTTTACGGCGCCGGCCCTTGCCGATGATATAAAAAAGGAATTTACTGATCTCCCCGATGACCACTGGGCAGCCGGCATGATCTACAATCTGGTAGGAAGGCACTGGCTCACCGGGTACCCTGACAATACTATCCGCCCTGATCAAAAAGTTACCAGGGCTGAGCTGGCCGCCATGATAGCCAAGGCAGCGGGGATAAATGAACCCGCTCCGCAGAATCCCTCTTTAGCCGATGTTCCCGGGGATAAATGGTATTTCACACCGGTGGAGGCTTCAAAGGCATTCTTTTCAAAAGACTCTTCCCTTTCAGCGGGGAATTTTCGCCCGGAGGATACCGCCACCAGGCAGGAGGCCATCTCGGCCATAGCCATGGCCAGCAGCCTCCCTGATTCAGACACCGGGCAGCTGGAAAAATACAGCGATTACCAGAGTATATTGCCGGAATACAGGGGCATCATTTCCTCTGCAATCAATAAGGGAATTGTCAAAGGATATCCTGATGGGACTTTCAGCCCCGACGGCCAGCTGACCAGGGCCGAGGCAGCAGTTATGATCGATAACGCCTTCCTGGAAGAGGAGGTCCCCGCACCGGAACAGGACATTGAAAGAATACTAAATGCCATTCCGCTAAAGGCCTTTTCCAAAACTCCGGAAGAATTTAAACCAATTCTGGATAAACTGGAAGAACTTAATAGCTTTGATTTAGTAAACCTTGAACTCTATATAGATGAGATCGCCCCCTCAGGTGATGAGAATAGTAAATCAATTGTTGTTTTCGCCAGGGTGGATCCGTTTAAATATGCCACTTTCTCAGATGGCATCTTCAAAGCCAATTCGGACAGGGTAAAGAACCACGCTGAGAAAATAGCGGCTGAGGCCTCCAGTGCGCTCCCCGGGAGAAAAGTTGCCGGGGTTATAGGCTATACCAACCTTAGTTTTAATGCTCAGGCGCCAAGTATATTCGACAGAGATGGCAATAAATACACCTTCTACTCCCAGGAAGAGGAAGGCTACAGGGTTAAGAGATTTTACGCCGCTTCATCAGCCCTTGACGGAAATGTTTTGGAAAGCTGGGTGGAAAAGGTGGACGGTAAGGAGTAATGTTTTCAATAAGCTTTAAGGAAGGCTTACCCAAATTCTGAATTCTGTATTCTGACTCCTGTCTCCCGACCGGAATTAACCATCCATTGAGGTCTTTTTAAGTTCTTCCCTGAAATTATACTCGGAATATACCTTAATCCCGGCCCTCCGGAGAATGGCCGCTGTCACACCGCTGCCGGCTATTTTCCTGCCGCTGAAGGTACCGTCGTAGACAAGGCTGCTGCCGCAGGAGGGGCTTCTTTCCTTCAGTATGGCTATTTTTATATTGTGATCCTCGGCAATTTTAAGCGTCTCTACTGCTCCCCTAATAAACATCTCAGTACAGTCAACTCCTGAGGGCGTCATAACTCTGGCCTTCCCGTCAAGTACCCGGTGGCCGTCCCCGCCCAAAGTCTCATTGGGCTCCCTGGGCACTGTGCCGCCCCCCAAAATTTCGGGGCACACCGTTATGGCCCGGCCTTCCTCAACCATTTTAATAATCTCGGGAACATTGTTGTACGTGCCGTTGTACTTGCACAAAACCCCGGCCAGACAGCCGCTGACCAGTATAAGACCCTTATCATTCATAGCTCTCTACCCTCGATTTATTTTCTGCGCTTTCCGGTTAAACCTCAATTAATATACTAAATAATAATTCTTTATGATTTAGCTGTCAACGCATGCAGTTTTCTATCTGTCTGCATCATGGATATCGCAACCTGCTATGTCATTAAAATTTTTTCCCAGGCTTATTCCCGGCACTGCAGCTGTGTTGACCTACCATAAAGCCCCGGCTTGCATACTTCTCAAAATTAACCATAAGTATGGCCAGTAATGTGATCAAACCTCCTACCATTTGTATTGGAAGGACATTTTCGCTTAAGAATAAATGCCCGCTGACAACACCTATTACAGGCACCAGGTTTAAATAAACAGTGGTTATAGTAACATCAAGTTTTTTTAGGGCATGCATATATAATAGATAGCAAACAACAGAACAGAGAACAGAAAGAAAAAGAATATGACACAATACTGTTAAAGAAAACAGCCTCCATTCTGCATGTTCAAAAAAAGACAGGGGAATGAGACACAGGGTACCCATCATCATTTGGTAAGCTGTTAAGGCCAGTCCTGAATACTTATTATGGAAAGATTTATTGATCAGCGTATATAAAGACCAGGAAAACATGGCCAAAACCATAAAAATATTACCTCTGAAAGTTGCTGAGGTAAAATCAACCTCCCCGTTGGCAGTGGCCGCAAGATATGTCCCCAGTATAGCTATTCCAATACCCAACAGCTGAATGGCAGAAACTTTTGTGCGAAAAAATATTTTATCCATGGCTATGGCCAGAATAGGAATAATGGTTACTATAAGAGAGGCATTGGATGCGGTTGTCAGTTTAACACCGGTGTTTTCAAAAAAGAAATACAGTGTTACGCCCAGACATCCCGCAAAAAGCATCCTTGGCACATCTTTCTTCTGGAGCTTAGCCGAAGGTTCAAATTTTCTTATGATCACCCAAAGAATGGCAGAAGCTACAGAAAACCTGACTAGTGCCATGGTAATGGGTGGAACTTCATTTACAGCTATCTTTATACTGACAAAGGAAACCCCCCATAGCGCAACCGTAATAATCATGGCTATGTTGGCCAGTAGCTGTTCCCGTGTAAACGCATTAACCCCTGTCTGATCCGTCAGCATGACACCCTCCTGCTTTTTTAGATATAATAATTTTTTTAAGCAAAGGGTGTATTGTATAAAATTGATGTAGCATAAAAAAGCCGCCCTGCGGGCGACTAGATGTCAGCTGATAGCTTTTTAAACTAGCTATAATAATTTCTGGTAATGGTCCGGCGTTGTGCCCACATAGCCTTTGAACACCTTGATAAAGTGGCTCTGGTCAAAAAAACCTGCTTCCAGGGCTATATCCACCGTCCGTCTGTTTTTGCGGAGCTCCCTCTTGGCATGGTTTATCCTCAGCAAGGTCTGATAGGCATGCGGGGGGACATTATAGGAGGCATTAAACAGCCGGACAATATAAAATTTATTAAGACCTGACAACATTTCCAGCTGGTCAAGGGTCACTTTTTCGTTAAAATGGCTGTGCAGGTAGTCACGGATGAGCTTCAGCCCGGGCCGTTCCTTAGCCGGATTTTCTTTCTTCCTTAAGGTTTTTACTCCACCAAGCAGCCTCAAAAAAACGCACATGATGCTTGTTTCCTTTTCCAGTGGGCTGATATCACTTTTCAAGTCATCAATAAGCCTGGCCATCATAAATCTGTCTCTGCCGCCGTCCATTTTTTCCACGATGGGAAACTCAACCTTATGTATCCCCTCGCCCTCCAGTAAAGCCTGCACCCATTGGGAGTGCACAAAAAGCATTTTATAGATCCAGTTAGCAGCTTCCTGGGGATTACAGGCATGAAGCGTATTGGGCGGAATGAAAACAATATTTCCTGAAAAAACACCGGCCTTTTTTCCTTCATACCAAAAACTGCTTTCCCCTTGCTCCACTATCCCGAGCGAATACTCCTCATGTAAGTGCTTTTTGTAGGAAAGATCAGAAGTGTCGCATATTTTTAATTCAAAAAACGGCAGATCAGTATCACGATAAAAGTAAACACTTCCCAAAATACTTCCCCCTCTTCCATACTCCAAAGCACTATGCCAGAAAAAATCACCCTGTGATCACTAAATTATCCTACTGCACCCGCCAGCTTTCTGTTTACACTATCCCAGTTCACTATGTTCCACCAGGCCTCCACCCAGGCTGCCCTTTTATTCTGGTACTTAAGATAATAGGCGTGCTCCCACAGGTCAAGGGCCAGCAGGGGCAAAACTCCCCACTGGGTAAGGTTCTGGTGTTTTTCAGCCGTCAGTGTTTCCAATTTTTTAAAGAATGGGTTCCAGCATAAAAGGGTCCAGCCTGATCCCTCAACGGCAACTGCAGCCGTGGAAAACTGCTTTTTAAAGGCCTCATAGCTGCCGAAGTCCTTTTTAATTCTCTCTGCCACAGCTCCTGTGGCCTCACCCCCGCCCCCGGGGGACATGCCTTCCCAGAAAAGGGTATGCAGTATGTGCCCGGACCCGTGAAAGGCCAGTTCCCTCTCCCAGTGCTTGATCAGGGCAAAATCTCCTTTTTCTCTGGCTTCGGCTATTTTGGCCTCGGCATTGTTCAGCCCGTCTACATACGCCTTATGGTGGGCATCGTGATGAATACGCAGGGTCTGCCCGTCATAATGGGGCTCCAGGGCATCGTAATCATAGGGGAGTGGCGGAAGTACATGAGCCATTCAATAACCTCCTAATTTTTTTCAGGTTAGTTTATATAATAATACGGCTAAACAGCTCTGCCGTAAACCGCCTGTTTTTTTAAAAGTCCTGGAAAAGAAACCCGGGGTTAGCTCCCGGGTTTGCTCCTCTAGGTCCCTATCATCCAGTTGTAGCCGCTGTTGTTGTCCCAGTTGTTGGCCGAGTCCTTAAAGCAAAAGGTAGCTTTGTTTTCAGCCAGTCTAACAGTTTTTTCCCAGCCTCTTGGCGTTCTGTCCATCCTCTGGGTGGTCACATTCTGCCAATGGGTGGGATCGCCAAATCCACAGTGCAGGTACACCTGATCGGCGCCGGATTTGGCCAGAAGCCCGGTGTACAGCACGGTTGCCTCATTTCCGTAAGCAGCCTGCTTTACCTCCACACCACGGGTACTGTCACTCCATCCCTGTACCAAGTATAAAACACCTCCCGGTATTTTTATTGGGTTCACATGAATTATGATGCCACCGGGACTTTTTATTATTACATGGAAATTAATTAACTCCAGCACCGTTATTTTCTTGCGGCACGCCATTATAAGCCTTACCAGCAAAATATTTCACCAGCCCCCCATAAACTGCAAAGGCTACCTTACTCTGGTAGGCCGGATCAAGCAAAAGCTTTTCCTCGGAGGGATTGGAAAGAAAACCTACCTCCACTATAATGGCCGGCACCTTTGAGCGCCTTATAAAATAGTCAATCTCCTTTGGCTTTCTTTTTGTATTTCCCAATATTCTGGACAATTCCTCCTGAACAACCGAGCTTAAGAGCTTTCCATCCTCGGACCCCGGCTGGGAAAAGGTCTGCGCTCCCCGCTGCCCTCTGTCATGAATAAAGCTGTTGGCATGAATGCTGACAAAGGCGTCTGCGTTGTTGCTGTTGGCTATCTCTACACGCCTGGTCAGGTCTGAGCGCTTTTTATGAGGCGCCTCGGGGTCCGCCAGCCACATATCGCAGTCCCTGGTAAGTAAAACCGATGCCCCTGCCTGTCCAAGCATGTACGCAAGCTTTTTGGAAATCTCCAGGGTAATATCCTTTTCCTCTGCCCCTGATGAGCCTCTGGAGCCCGGGTCCTTTCCGCCGTGGCCCGGGTCTATTACTATCACTTTACCCGCCATGGCCGTAGAAAGGGCTTCAACTGACCTTCTGTCCAGCTCAAAGGAAACCTTTATCCAGGACCCGTAGATCAGCCCTGCCAGCAGTACAGCCACAGCAGCATATCTGAATTTGAATCTAAAAACTTTTATCGGCACTTTTATCCCCCCGGCAGATCCATTCAGGCGAGTGGTGAATCCTATTTCCCTCTTCCAACTTCTCACCTCTCACATCTCAAATATATGTCCGGGCAGGAATAAATATGTAAAAAAGGAAGGCATAGCCTTCCTTTTCCGGTATTTGTATATATTCTCTAACGCTTGGAGTACTGCGGAGCCCTTCTGGCCTTTTTCAGTCCGTACTTTCTTCTTTCCTTCATACGTGGGTCTCTGGTCAGAAAACCGGCCTTTTTTAGGATGGGACGCAGATTGGGATCAGCCTGGATCAGGGCCCTGGCTATACCGAGCCTTACAGCGCCCGCCTGGCCGCTTACTCCGCCGCCATGGGCTTTCACCATCACATCAAATTTGCCGGTGGTGCCGGTCAGCTCTAAAGGCTGGCGGATAATCATCTCCAGCACTCTCCGTCCGAAATACTCCAGCACTCCCTTATTGTTTATGGAAACCTTTCCCTCTCCGGGATTGATAAATACTCTGGCTACCGCGTTCTTTCTTCTGCCCGTGCCATAAAACTTTACCTGGGACACTTATTCATTTCCCCCTTTCCAAATCCTTATATTGACCATGCTTCAGGCAACTGAGCCTGGTGCGGGTGATCCGGTCCACTGTATACCTTAAGCTTCCTGGCCATGGCCGCCCCCAGACGGTTATGGGGCAGCATGCCCACAATGGCCTTTCTCACAGCCAGCTCTGGCCTTGTGGCCATCAGGGTTGAATAATTAATTACCTTAAGTCCCCCCGGGTAGCCGCTGTGCCTGTATAATTTTTTATTCTGAAGCTTGTTGCCGGTCAAAACTATTTTGTCGGCGTTAATTATAATGACGTGGTCACCGGTATCAACATTTGGGGTATAGGTGGGACGGTGTTTTCCCCTCAGTATACTGGCGGCTTCGGTAGCCAGTCTGCCCAGTACCTTACCCTCGGCGTCCAGGACGTACCACTTTTTTTCCAGTTCGCCCGGCTTTGCCATAAAAGACTTCATTTTCTTATCCCTCCTGAAAAAGCTAAAACAAAATTAAGTGGTCTATTTATACTAACCCGTTAAAAGTTCCTGCCAGTATTTGAATCCCGCTCTATCCGAGAAAGGCCGGGGCTCAACCGCCCTACCGGTTAGAGGGGTAAATCAGTTACCAAAAGAACGCCCCATCCTGGACAAGGCTTTGGCGATCTCACACAAGTATTTTAATACTACCGACTACCCGTGTCAAGAAATCTCAAAAACGGGACCCTTTGCTTAAAAAATTTCACGGCTTATATTAATAGAAAACTTTCATCAGGCACAGTCCCTGGGGAGGAGCCGTAGGTCCCGCCCTGGTCCTGTCTTTGGAGTCCAGTATACCGCTAATAGCTCCCGGTGGATGTTTGTGCAAACCTATATTAAGCAGCGTGCCCACCATAATACGGACCATATTATAGAGAAATCCGTCCCCCCGGAAGAAAAGCTGAATATTGTCTCCCCTATGCTCTATCCTTATGTCATACAGCGTCCTTACCGTGGTCTTTACCGGGGATCCCTCGGCCTTGAAGGCCAAAAAATCATGTTTGCCCAAAAGAAGTCGAGACTCCCGGCGGATAGCCTCAATATCAAGCAGCCTGGGAAAGAATAAGCTGTATCGCCTTAAAAAAGGGTCTGGAGTACGGGAATTATGGATAGTGTACCTATATTCTTTGGCTGTTGCCGAAAACCTGGCATGAAAGTCCTCCGGCGCTTCCATGGCCTCTAAAACCGACATGTCTTCCGGAAGCACTCCATTTAAGGCCAGAGGAATTTTCTCAGCGGGTATATTCCAGCCGGCAGCGTTAAAGTTAACCACCTGCCCCCTGGCGTGCACTCCGGCATCAGTCCGGCCTGAACCTATGACCTGCACACTTCTTCCCGCCAGTTCAGTCAGAGAGCTTTCCAGCCTCTCCTGCACCGTGGGCAGTCCAGTGCCCCGCTGTTCCTGGAAACCGTGATAGGAGGTTCCGTCATAGGCAACAGTCATTTTTATATTTCTCATAGCGCCGTCTAATCCTCAAAGACCAAGTGTAACCCGGAGCAGTACCGCTGCCACCAGGCTGGTTCCGGTCATCAAAAGGCACATAACGTCAGCCCTTTTAAAAACCATGGCGTGCATGCGCGTTCTGCCGGCGCCACCCCGGTAACAGCGTGCTTCCATTGCCGTCGCCAAATCATCGGACCTGCGCAGTACCCCTGTCAATAAGGGCACCACCAGTGATATCACGGCCTTTGCCCTCCTGCCGAGGCCAGGCCCATAAAATGCCACACCTCTGGACAGCTGGGCATTTATTATATGCTGCGCCTCTTCAGTAATAACCGGTATGAAGCGAATAGCAATGGACAGGGCCATAACAATTTCATGCACCGGTATTCCCAGCCTCCCCAGAGGCTTTAGAAGAAGCTCTATTCCTGAGGCCAGCCTCAGGGAAGTGGTGGTGGAGGTGAGAATAATACCTGTCAAAACAACAAGTAAAATTTTTATCAGTAGAGTTACCCCGGATACAAGGCCCTGAACCGTTACCTTCACCGGTCCCGCGCTCAATACTACATCCCCGGGTGTAAAAAGAATCTGGACTAATACTGATGCCAGTATGATCAGCCCCAGCAGCCTTACCTGCCTCCACAGCACCCCAAGGGGCAGCCGGGCAGCCATAACTCCCGCTGCTGTAATCAGCCCACCAATAGCCATACCTGCCCAGCCTCCGGCCATAACGGCAGCTATGAGCAGGAAGGTCGATAAAAGCTTTGCCCTGGGGTCAAGCCGGTGAATGGCAGATTCCACGGGCAGATACTGCCCAAGCATGATGCCTTCCAGTGCTTACACCCCCGTGCCGCCTTTATTGGGCTGTTTTCCGGGCACCCACACACTTTATAATTTCTTCTGCGGCTTCATCAACGGTGAGGGCCGGGGCTTCGGTATTAAAGCCCTTTTCCCTCAGCCTGGCCATAACCTCACTGGGGAAGGGGAGGTTCAGTCCGGCCTCCCGCACACACCCCTGGCTTGCGAATACTTGCCTGGGCGAGCCCTCCAGCAGTGCCCTGCCTTCCTTTATAACCACTACCCGGTCGGCCATCCTGGCTACATCGTCCATGTTGTGACTGGCCATGATAATAGTTACTCCCTGGCTTTTCAGATCCGCCAGAGCCTTAAATATTCTCTGCCGCCCCATAAAGTCAATGCCCGCTGTGGGTTCATCCAGGGCCAGCACCCCGGGCCGCAGGGCCAGTACCGAGGCAAGGGCCACCCTCCGCTGTTCGCCCCCGCTAAGGGCGTAGGGTGATGTTTCTCTGGCCCGCTTTCTGTCTATACCCACTACTGCCAGGGCTTCCAGAACCCTGTCTTCCACCTCTGCCGGTGATAGCCCAAGGTTATTCGGACCTACAGCTACCTCACTGAAAACAGTCTCCTCAAAAAACTGCCTCTCAGGATACTGCTGCACCAGCCCCACTTTGGCCCAGAGACTTCTTCTGAAGCTTTTATCCCGGGTGTCGGCCTCTTCAACCAGCACCCTTCCCTTTTGAGGAAGTAAAAGCCCATTTAGGTGCTGGAGAACTGTCGACTTGCCGGACCCTGTGTGACCCGCCAGGGCAACAAAGCTTCCCCTGCTGACAGCAAGGCTTAAGCCGGACAAAGCGTTAGTCTGGATGGGGGTCCCCCGGTTATAGGCATACCAGATATTATCCATCCTTATAATAGGCATAGGCAGCTCACCAGCTCATCCACCGTCAGTACCGGATCCGGCAGGGTCAGGCCAAGTGCCCTCAGGCGATTGGACAGTTCTACCGGCCCAGGCAGTTCAAGCCCCATTCCGTAAAGGGCGCTGGTGGACCGGAAAACTTCCCGGGGAGTTCCCTCCGCGGCTATATGTCCCTCTACGGTAACCATAACCCGGTCGGCAAAAACGGCCTCTTCCATGTGATGGGTTATTAAAACCAGTGTCATGTTAAACTCTTCTTTTAACCTGGACAGAAGGCCCATAACAGATCGCCTGCCCGCCGGCCCGATCATCGAGGTAGGCTCGTCAAGCACCAGGCACCCGGTTTTCATAGCCACCACCCCGGCTATGGCCAACTGTTGCTTCTGCCCCCCCGACAGCATGTGGGGGGGCCGCCCGGCCAGTTCCCTTAAACCTGCCACCGTCATGGCAAAATCAACAGACTCCCTGATGTCCTCAGGGCTGGTCCCGGTATTTTCAGGCCCGAAGGCAATATCTTCCTCAACGGTGGTGCCCACCAGCTGATTGTCGGGATTCTGAAAAACGAACCCCACCCTCCGCCTTATTTCCGGTATGCTTTCCGGCTCCCGGGTATCCATTCCGTCAACGGTAACCTGCCCTTCAGAAGGGACCAGCAGTCCATTGATGTGACGGGCAAGGGTAGACTTCCCGGAACCATTGGGCCCTATCACGGCAACAAACTCACCCCGGCTGATGTCAGCAGTTATGCCATTTAAAACATTATTGGAGTTATTACCATACCGGTAGACCACATTCCTAAAGCTTATGAAACCTGCGCCGGAGACAGGGGCAACCTTTTTACCGCCACTTACCCCGGCATTTTAAACCAGTTCCAAGATCACCATGGGGGCTGCGTCACCCCGGCGGGGCAGGGTTTTAATTATCCTGGTGTACCCTCCCTGGCGTTCATTGTACTTGGGCCCTACTGTATCAAAAAGCTTTTTGACTACTTCTTCGTCATATATATAGGCAAGGGCCTGCCGGCGTGCCGCCAGGTCTCCCTTTTTAGCCAGGGTGACCATCTTTTCGGCTATGCTTTTAATCTCCTTGGCCCGGGTTTCTGTAGTAGTTATGCGGTTCTCCTTAATTAAGGAGGTAACCAGGTTTCTCAGCATGGCCTTGCGGTGCCCGGTTGTCAGTCCCAATTTTTGATAGCCCACCGTTCATCCCTCCCTAATCATCATCTTTTCGTAATGAAAGCCCCAGTTCATTGAGCTTATTGATAACTTCTTCCAGTGATTTTTTGCCCAGATTCCTGACCTTCATCATATCTTCTTCATTGCGCTGAATCAGTTCATCCACCGAA
This sequence comes from Peptococcaceae bacterium BICA1-7, assembly GCA_000802095.1. Lineage (GTDB taxonomy): Bacteria > Bacillota > Desulfotomaculia > Desulfotomaculales > Desulfocucumaceae > BRHc4a. Next base: position 315,466 of record JUEB01000011.1, read on the forward strand.
TTTATACCGGCGCGTTTCAAACAGTTGTAGGAGCGTACAGAAAGATCCAGTTCCTCAATAGTCATCTCCAGTATCTTGTCCTTCTGCTCCTCTTCTTTCTCAACCATTATTTCAACGTCATTTACGGTTTCGGTTAGTCCGATGAACAGCCTCAGGTGCTCTCCCATAATCTTTGCCGAAAGACTTACAGCCTCATCGGGCCTTATGCTGGCGTCAGTCCATACCTCCAGCGACAGCTTGTCGTAATCTGTACGCTGGCCCACCCGTGTATTCTCGATAGTGAAATTGACCTTGCGCACAGGGGTGAAAACCGAGTCAACCGGTATTACCCCTATGATATGGTCGCCTTTTTTGTTCTTTTCGGCGGATACATAGCCCCGCCCCTTGGCCACCGTCAATTCCATGAAAAGCCTGGCATTGCCTGAAAGGGTGGCGATGTGCAGCTCCGGATTAAGAATGTCTATGTCGGGATCGTGAATGATGTCTCCGGCAGTGACCGCCCGCTCGCCTTTGGCCTCAATGCGCATCAGCTTTTCCTCATCGGAGTACATTTTAAGGCACAGGCCTTTGAGATTCAGTATTATGTCGGTGACGTCTTCTTTTACACCAGGGATGGTGGAGAATTCATGCAGCACCCCGTCTATTTTTACCGATGTTACAGCTGCACCCGGCAGAGAAGAAAGCAGAATCCTGCGGAGGGAGTTCCCCAGGGTTATGCCATAACCCCTTTCCAGGGGCTCCACCACAAATCGGGCGTAGTTATTCTCCTCACTCATTTCGGCACATTCTATTTTCGGCTTTTCTATTTCCAACATAAAAAGGTAACCTCCCTAACGGCCGGAATAACCCATAGGCATGAACACAATTTATCTGGAATACAATTCCACAATAAGGTGCTCCTGCACGGGGACGTCTATTTGGTCCCTGGCGGGAAGTGCAACTAGTCGGCCTCTGGCCGGCTCGGACTCGTATTCCAGCCAGGCGGGAGGGGTCCTGTCAGCTGCCCTTTCCATCATTTCTTTAATACGTGGAGATTCTTTACTCTTCTCCCGTACCTCAATAACGTCTCCAACCCGGGTCAAAAACGAGGGGATGTTTACTTTCCTGCCGTTAACGGTAAAATGCCCGTGCCTTACAAGCTGACGGGCCTCCACCCTTGACGATCCCAGACCAAGGCGGTAAACCACGTTGTCCAGGCGTCTTTCCAGAAGGCGTAAAAGGTTTTCACCAGTAATGCCCTGCTGTCTTTCAGCCTTTTCAAAATAATTCCTAAACTGTTTTTCAAGTATTCCGTAAATCCGCCGGGTCTTCTGTTTTTCACGCAGCTGAGTGCCGTATTCGCTTACCTTTGGTCTTCTGCCACCCTGGCCGTGCATGCCGGGGGCGTAACTCTTTCTGTCAATGGCGCATTTACCGGAATAGCACCGGTCGCCTTTCAGGTAGAGCTTCATGCCTTCCCTGCGGCAGAGCCTGCATTGAGCCTCTGTATACCTTGCCATTTAAAACACACGCACCTCCTTAAACTCTCCGGCGCTTGGGAGGCCGGCATCCGTTATGTGGAATCGGTGTTACATCCTTGATGAGGTTAACTTCAAGGCCGGCGGCCTGCAGAGAGCGAATTGCCGCTTCCCGGCCGGCGCCTGGTCCCTTTACCATTACTTCGACCTCTTTCATACCGTGATCCATGGCTTCTTTGGCAGCTTTTTCAGCGGCCAGCTGGGCAGCAAAGGGCGTGCTCTTCCTGGAACCTTTGAAACCTACACCACCGGCGCTGGCCCATGAAATGGCGTTGCCCTTTACGTCGGTAATAGTCACCACGGTATTGTTAAAGGTGGACTTAATATGGGCCACCCCACGGTCAATATTCTTCTTTTCACGCCTTTTGGTACGGACGGCGCGACGTGCCATTCTCTAACCCCCTTTAGAATCAATTATTTCTTACGGCGCACTCCCACGGTCTTCTTGGGACCTTTACGGGTTCGGGCATTGGTCTTGGTCCTCTGACCCCTCACCGGCAGTCCTCTGCGGTGCCTGAGGCCACGGTAGGAACCAATCTCAATAAGCCTTTTGATATTGAGAGCCACCTCACGGCGGAGGTCACCCTCAACCTTGTGGTTCTTTTCAATCGCCTCACGCAGCCTGTTTATTTCCTCTTCCGTCAGGTCGCGCATCCTGGTGTCCGGGTTAATCCCGGTCTGCTCAAGGATTTTCTGGGATGTGGGTCTTCCTATACCATAAATATAGGTAAGGGCAATTTCCACCCGTTTATCCCGAGGCAGGTCGGCTCCTGCAATACGTGCCATTCCTTTATAAACACCTCCCGCTAAATACCTTATACTGAAAATTATTACCGGTCGGAAGTCAGAATTCAGAATTCAGAATTCAGAATTCCGGGCATTCCTTATATTTTTTCATGAACTAATGGTGTTGGGTCAATCCATGATGTCCGGATATACATAAAGATAACCCCAAAGAAAAATCATCCTTGTTTTTGCTTATGCTTAGGGTTTTCACAGATCACCATGACTTTACCTTCACGGCGTATTATCTTGCACTTTTCACACATAGGCTTAACTGACGGGCGCACTTTCATCTTCAACCCTCCCCCTTAAAGGCCATGCTTTACTTGTAGCGGTAAACTATCCTTCCCCTGCTCAGATCATACGGGGAAAGCTCCACCATAACCCTGTCCCCGGCCAGAATGCGGATGAAATTCATACGAATCTTTCCTGACACGTGGGCCAGCACTTTATGACCATTTTGAAGTTCAACTCTAAACATGGCGTTTGGCAGAGGCTCAACAACAGTACCCTCAACTTCTATAACATCCTGTTTTGACATTAGTCTTTTATCCAACCTCCTCATTCCAAGGTTTTTAAGTGTAGTTGGCGATAAACTCTTCAAGTGACCTCCGGACATTCAGGTCGGTTACCTTGAGGCCGGCCCTTACTCTTTCACCAATTTCCAGTGAAACATCCGGGTACGCCTTCAGGTGCTTCCTGTTTTTGATCTTTGGGCTGACCACCTTACGGACTTCACCATCCACAACCTTCACCTTGCTATCCGGGCACTCCTCCAGGACCAGGTAAAATTTACCCCTGTCCCGGCCGGCCGTAGAAACCACCAGCCTCCCCGGGTCCAGATTGTAATGCAAACCCTCCACCCCCGTAGAACCGGTCATAGCCGTGTAAGTATCTCCGGTTTGTCATCGGTGATGGCAACAGTATGCTCAAAATGTGCGGACTTTTTCATGTCCTTGGTAACCACAGTCCAGTTATCCGGAAGGGTGCGCACTTCATGAGTGCCCATATTAACCATGGGCTCAATTGCTAATGTCATTCCGGCCTCCAGTCTCGGGCCCCTGCCCGCCCGGCCGAAATTGGGTACTTGAGGCTCTTCGTGCATGCTTCTGCCTATCCCGTGCCCCACATAGTCCCGCACAACCGAGAATCCGTTGCCCTCAACGTGCGTTTGTACGGCGTGGGAGATATCTGAGAGCCGGTTTCCTACAACCGCCTGCTCAATGCCATGATAGAGAGAGTCCTCCGTCACCTTTAGAAGCAGGCTGGTATGGCCGTCTATTTCACCTACAGGCAGCGTAACAGCGCTATCCCCATAATAACCATTTATTTCCGCCCCGACATCAATACTAATAATATCACCATTTTCCAGTACCCTTAAACCGGGAATCCCATGCACCACCTGCTCGTTTGGAGATGCGCAGATAGTTGAAGGAAAACCGTACAGTCCCTTAAACGCCGGCCTGGCTCCCTTTGCTATGATAAAGCTCTCCGCAATACTGTCCAGCTCGGCTGTGGTCACCCCGGGCTTTACCACCGGGGCAAGTTCCCTGAGAGCCCCGGCCACAACCCTGCCGGCATCCCTCATATAGGTTATTTCCTTCTCTGTTTTTAAGGTTATCATAGTGCCCTACCCCTTACTTAATGAAGCCCTGGTAGCTGCGCATAAGCATGTGCGACTCCATTTGCTTCATGGTATCCAGCGCCACGCCCACCACGATGAGCAGTGAGGTCCCCCCGAAATATATGTTGGGAATCTTGGTGGCCATAAGTACAAAGTTGGGCAGTATGGCAATCAGAGCAAGGAACACAGCGCCAGCAAGAGTTACCCTTCCCATTACCCGGCTGATATACTCCGCCGTAGGCCTGCCGGCCCTTATACCGGGGATAAAGCCCCCGTATTTTTTAATGTTGTCGGCCATATCAACTGGATTCATGATCACTGCGGTATAGAAATAGGTAAACCCTATAATCATCAGCGCGTAAAACATTGTGTGCAGGAAGGTGCCCCAGGCAAATACCGAAAGGTACCAGGCAGCCACCTTGCTGTTGACAAAATACCGGGCAATCTGCTCGGGAAACATCATTATTGAAGATGCGAATATCACCGGTATAACCCCCGCCTGGTTAACCCGCAGCGGAAGGTGGGTGGACTGGCCTCCGTAGACCCTGCGGCCCACAACGCGCTTGGCGTACTGAACAGGTATACGGCGCTGCCCTTCCTGAACGGTCACTATGGCGGCAATTACCACACCTGCAATAACCACCAGCAGCAGCAGGCTCAGTATATTTATAGTTCCTGTCTTCAGATACTCCGCAAGGCTCATTAAAGCCGACGGAAGCCTGGAGACAATACCTGCAAATATAATCAGTGATATACCGTTTCCTATTCCCTTTTCGGTAATCTGCTCACCCAGCCACATCAGAAGAGCTGTTCCAGCAGTAAGGGTTAAGGCCACCATCAGGTAATTCCATACCGTGGGGTTATCCATGGCCACCTTCATGGCGGCTGTTGTGCCGATACCCTGAATAAAGGCCAGCACAACGGTCAGATACCTTGTATACTGGGTTATCTTTTTCCTTCCCTCTTCCCCCTCCTTGGCCAGCCTTTCCAGGTGAGGTATAACCACCGTCAGCAGCTGCATTATAATTGAAGCATTGATATACGGTGTTATACTCATGGCGAAAATGGAGAAGTTTTTGAAGGCGCCTCCGGATATAACGTCAAAGAACCCGAACAGGGTATTGCTGGCCACAAGGTCGGCAAAAACCTTGCTGTCAACTCCCGGCACCGGAACATGAGCACCCAGCCTGAACACAAAAAGCAAGGCCAGGGTAAAGATTATTTTTCTTCTTAGCTCGTGAATCTTCCAGGCAGCCTGCAGGGTGCTTATCATGTTAAATCACCTCAGCTTTACCGCCCGAGGCCACTATCTTCTCGGCGGCTGATTTGCTGAAAGCATGGGCTTTTACAGTTAATGCCTTGGATAAGTCACCGTTGCCCAGTATTTTTACCCCGTCACTTATTTTCTTGATCATTTTGTTTTCCAGCAGGGTTTCGGGAGTAACCACGGCGCCTGCCTCGAACCTGTTCAGAGCGTCCAGGTTTACAGTAACAATATATTTTTTAAAGGGATAATTGGAGAATCCCCGCTTGGGCATACGCCTCTGCAGGGGCATCTGACCACCCTCAAAGCCGGGCCGCACACCCCCGCCGGAGCGGGCATTCTGCCCTTTATGACCTTTGCCGGCAGTCTTACCGTTTCCCGTTCCAATCCCCTGGCCTTTTCTGTTAGGCTTTTTCCGTGCCCCGGGATTGGGTCGCAAATCGTTTAACTGGACCAAAGACTGCACCTCCTTTTAAGCTTCTTCTACCTTAACCAGGTGAGAAACCTTTTTTATCATACCCATAACGATGGGACTCTCTTCTTTTATCACAGAGCTGTTAGTCTTTTTAAGTCCCAGGGTTTTTACCGTGGCCCGCTGATCCTCGGGCCTGCCTATAATGCTCTTAACCAGAGTAATTTTTAGCTTAGCCAAGTTATTCACTCCTAACCCAAAAGTTCTTCCACCGTTTTGCCCCGGAGCCTTGCTACATCCTGCGGGGTTTTCAGGCTCTTAAGAGCGGTCATAGTGGCATGAACCATGTTGTTGGCATTATTGGACCCCAGAGATTTGGTAAGAATATCCCTCACTCCGGCCAGTTCCAGGATAGCCCTCACAGGACCTCCTGCAATTACTCCGGTACCTGGGGCAGCTGGTTTTAAAAGCACTTTTCCTGCTCCGAATATACCCAGCACCTCGTGAGGAATGGAGGTTCCAGAAAGGGGAACCTCGACCATATTTTTCTTAGCGTCCTCTATCCCCTTGCGGATAGCCTCGGGAACCTCTCCAGCCTTCCCCAGACCGGACCCGACATGGCCGTTTCCGTCACCTACCACGACCAGGGCCGAGAAACTGAATCTCCGGCCACCCTTCACAACCTTGGCCACCCGGTTTATATATACTACCTTTTCGGACAATTCGAGCTTGCCAGCATCAATCCTGGACACCTGTTTCCCTCCTTTAGCGGGCTAAAAGCCCGTTTAAAACTGCAGGCCGCCTTCCCTGGCCGCATCGGCCAGAGCCTTTATACGCCCGTGATAAAGATACCCGGCCCGGTCAAAGACAACTGTTTTTATGCCCTTTTCCAGGGCCACTTTAGCTATAAGCCCTCCTACAGCAATGGCTGCTTCCTTGTTGCTGCCACGGGCCAGTGTTCCCTTGAGCTCAGGAGACAGACTGGAAGCGGTTACAATGGTTACACCCTTGCCATCGTCTATAAGCTGGGCGTAAATGTTGTTCAGGCTTCGAAAAACATTTAGGCGCGGCCTGTCGGCGGTGCCGGATATTTTATTGCGAACCCGCTGCTGCCTTTTAGCCCGCACTTCCTTGCGGTCGGGTCTGTTAATCACCAGATTTCAACTCCTTCGCCACTTACTTCTTGCCTTTTCCGCCAGCCTTACCGGCCTTGCGGCGGATACGCTCGCCCTCGTATTTAATACCTTTGCCCTTATAGGGCTCAGGCTCCCTGACCGCCCTTATATTGGCGGCAAAGGCACCCACCTTTTCCTTATCAATACCCTTTACAATCACCTTGGTGGGAGCTGGAACTTCTATTTCAATTCCCTCGGGAGGATTCATTTCAACGGGGTGAGAATAACCTACGGCCAGAACCAGTTTATCTCCCTGCTTGGATGCTCTGTAGCCAACTCCTGCAAGCTCCAGCGTTTTCTGAAAGCCGCTGGTTACCCCTACCACCATGTTGTTTAAAAGTGACCTGGTAAGGCCGTGCAGGGATCTGTCGGCAATACTTTCCGATGGCCTTTCAACCGTCAGCACTCCATCCTCAACCTTTAAGATCATGTTGCCATGTATTTCTCTCTGGAGGGCTCCCTTGGGACCCTTTACCGCTACAGCTGTTCCGTCTATGGAGATATCAACTCCACCTGGCAGCGGTATGGGCATTTTACCAATTCTCGACATTTTCACACCTCCTGCGAAAAAACCAAACTACCAGATATAGCAGATTACTTCTCCGCCCAGGCCAAGCTGCCGGGCTTTTTTGTCGGTCATTATTCCCCTGGAGGTCGATATAACGGCTATACCCAATCCTCCGAGCACCTTTGGAACCGAATCCTTACGGGCATACACCCTTAGTCCGGGCTTGCTGATTTTTTTAAGCCCGGTAATAACTCTTTCCTTACCGCCGCCGTACTTCATATACACCCTGATTACGCCCTGCTTGCCGTCTGCAACATATTCACAGTCCTTTATGAAACCCTCTTCCTTAAGAATATCGGCTATAGCCTTCTTCATCCTGGAAGCCGGCGCCTCGACTTTTTCATGATAAACGGTATTGGCGTTGCGAATACGGGTCAAGAAGTCGGCAATTGGGTCAGTCATTACCATGCGTTACTACCTCCTTCCACATTACCAGCTGGCCTTGCGGATTCCTGGAATCTCGCCGCGATAGGATAATTCACGGAAACATATACGGCAGATTCCGAATTTCCTCATATACGCATGTGGCCGGCCGCACAGTTTACATCTATTGTACTTGCGGACCTTATATTTCGGCGCCAGCAAGTTCCTGTTGATCATTGATAGTTTTGCCATCTTCTCCCTCCTTCTTGGGGATGATGCTTTGTTTTTTCTTACCGCGAAACTATGCAGCCCTAAAGGGCATGCCCATCAGTTTCAGAAGCTCCCTGGCCTCTTCATCGGTCTTTGCGGTAGTCACAAATATTATGTCCATACCGCGAACCTTATCGATTTTGTCATACTCGATCTCCGGAAATATAAGCTGTTCCTTTACTCCCATGCTGTAATTACCACGCCCGTCAAAAGACTTGGGCGATACTCCCCTAAAGTCTCTCACCCTGGGGAGGGCAATATTGAAAAGCTTATCCACAAAATGATACATCCGATCACCCCGTAGGGTTACCTTACAGCCAATTTTCATTCCCTCGCGCAGTTTGAAGGCGGCAATGGATTTTTTGGCCTTAGTTATAACCGGGCGCTGTCCGGTTATGATGGTAACGTCACTTACCGTAGCATCCAGGGCCTTGCTGTTCTGGATGGCTTCTCCCACGCCAACGTTAACCACTACTTTATCCAGCTTGGGAACCTGCATGATGTTATCATAGTTAAATTTTTCCATCATGGCCTTAATTACTTCATTTTGATACTTTTCCTTTAGTCTTGACACCAACATTCCCTCCTTTCCGGCGAGGTTAACCCAGCACTTCTCCACATTCTTTGCACACCCTGGCCTTCTTTCCGTCTCCCAGGATTTTTTTGTTTATCCTGGTAGGGGTATTGCATTTTGTGCAGTAAAGCATCACATTCGAGCTGTGCATGGGGGCAGGTTTCTCCATAATACCGCCCTGAGGCAGTTTCTGAGTGGGCCTGGTGTGGCGCTTTACTATATTAATACCATCTATGATAACCCGGCTTTTTTCGGGGTCCACATTAATTACTTTACCCTTTTTCCCCTTTTCCTTACCTGCGGTAACAAGGACGGTATCTCCCTTGCGCACGTGAACTTTCGGCATGTTTCACACCTCCTATGGTGGCGCTTTTTGTCTCCTGCTGTGAATCCCGGTCCCGGGCTGCTATAAAACCTCAGGGGCCAGGGAGATTATTTTCATAAAGTCACGATCCCGAAGTTCCCGGGCTACCGGTCCGAAGATACGGGTGCCCTTGGGGCTTTTATCGTCCTTTATGATTACTGCGGCATTTTCATCGAACTTGATATAAGATCCGTCCGGCCGCCTTACTTCCTTGCTTGTTCTAACTACCACGCACTTTACCACGTCGCTTTTCTTAACAACGCCGCCTGGCGTGGCTTCCTTAACAGCACAAATGATTATGTCGCCAACCCGGGCATAACGCCTCATTGACCCGCCCAGTACCCTGATGCACATAAGTTTGCGGGCTCCTGTATTGTCGGCAACGTTAAGCATGGTCTGCACCTGGATCATGTTTTACAACCTCCCTTTAACCGCTGCGACTAGATCTGATGTGCCCGCTCCAGAATCTCCACTACCCGCCACCTTTTATCCTTGGAAAGGGGCCTGGTTTCCATGATTTTGACCTTATCGCCAATATTGCAGGCATTTTGCTCATCATGGGCCTTGAACTTATTGGTTTTCCTGAAGGTGCGCTGGTACAGGGAGTGCCTGACCAGTGTCTCAACGGACACCACGACGGTTTTATCCATTTTATTGCTGACCACGTAGCCGGTACGGGTCTTGCGTAAATTTCGGCCTTCCACTTGGTACTACCCCCCTTATACCGGGAAAAAACCCAGTTCCCTCTGGCGTATGATAGTTTTTACCCTTGCGATATCTTTTTTAACTTCCTTGATTCTCATCGGGTTATCAAGTTGGCCCGTGGCCAGTTGAAATTTCAGCTTGAACAGTTCATCCTTGGAGTCATCCAGGGCTTTTTTCAATTCATCAGCAGACATTTCTTTTATCTCCTTAACCTTCACCGGCCTCACCTACTTCCCCACGTCTTATAAATTTAGTTTTTATGGGCAGCTTATGAGACGCCAGGCGCATAGCTTCCTTGGCCACCTCTTCGGGAATTCCGGCCAGTTCAAACAATACCCGGCCCGGCTTTACAACAGCCACCCAGTACTCAGGAGCGCCCTTGCCGCTTCCCATACGGGTTTCGGCCGGCTTCTGGGTAATGGGCCTATCCGGGAAAATTCTTATCCAAACCTTACCACCACGTTTGATATAACGCGTCATGGCAATACGTGCCGCCTCAATCTGCCTGCTGGTTATCCACGCTGCTTCCAACGTCTGAAGACCAAAATCTCCAAAATGAAGCTCGTTTCCACCCTTTGACTTGCCAGTCAGACCGGGGCGGTGCTGTTTACGGTACTTAACCCTCTTAGGTATCAACATAAAGCCTATTCGCCTCCTTGTCCGGCAGCGGGCTTGGCTTCCGGCAAAACTTCTCCTTTGTACATCCAAACTTTTACGCCAATTTTACCGTAGGTGGTATTGGCTTCCGCAAAGCCGTAATCGATGTCGGCCCTCAGGGTGTGCAGGGGCACCTTGCCCTCGCTGTACCACTCGGACCTGGCTATCTCAGCTCCGGCCAGTCTTCCGGCACAGGCCACCTTGATGCCCTTTGCCCCCATCTTCATGCTGCGTGAAACAGACTGTTTCATCGCCCTGCGGAAGGCAATTCTTTTTTCCAGCTGGCTGGCCACATTCTCGGCCACCAGTTGGGCATCGGTTTCGGGAATCTTAATCTCGGCAATGTTAATATGAACTTGTTTGCCGGTCATTTTCTCCAGAATTTTACGAAGGTTCTCCACCTCGGTACCGCCCCTGCCAATAACTATTCCAGGCTTGGCGGCATGAATGGTAAGCTTTACCCTGTTGGCGGCTCTTTCTATCTGTATCCTGGAAACACCGGCTGCAAACAGTTTTTTCTTTACAAACTTGCGGACTTTGACATCTTCCATCAGAAGGGAGGAAAAATCTTTTTTACCGGCAAACCATTTGCCATCCCAGTCCTTGATAATGCCTATCCGCAAACCCTTTGGATTAACCTTCTGGCCCACACTAGCCCTCCTTTATTTAACAGGTTTCTCCTTTAAAACAACGGTAATGTGACTGGTGCGCCTGCGCATAGTATCTGCCCGTCCCATTGCTCTGGGCTGAAACCGTTTGATAATGGGACCCTGATCCACGTAGCACTCAGCAACGTACAGGCTATCCTTGTTCATTTCATAATTGTGCTCGGCGTTGGCCGCAGCGGACTGAACCACCTTGGAGATGGGCGCCGAAGCTCTTCTTGGAGTGTATCTGAGAATTGCCAGGGCTTCCTTCAAGTCCTTTCCGCGTATAAGGTCCATAACTTCACGCACCTTACGCGGAGATAACCGGATGTATTTGGCAATTGCCCTTGCCTCACTAGCTGCCACAGGTTTACCTCCTTACTTTCATCAGCCGCTTCGGCTGGCCACCCAATGCTGGCTGGACCCGGCCGGCGAATGCTGAATGAATATTAGATCTAATAAGCAGCCCCTTTGGTTATTTCAATGAAGTTGATCTCTCGGTATGATGTCCGTGTCCTCTGAACATCCTGGTGTTTGCAAATTCCCCCAGCTTGTGCCCTACCATATCCTCGGTTACATACACCGGAATATGTTTCCTGCCGTCGTGAACGGCCAGGGTATGGCCGATCATCTCCGGGAAAATTGTTGATCGCCTGGACCAGGTTTTAATAACACGCTTATCGCCCTTGGCGTTCATTTGTTCAATCTTTTCCAGCAGTCTTGCATCGCAATACGGCCCTTTTTTCAGGGAACGGCCCATGTGCTAGCCTCCTTCCTCACTACTTGGTTCTGCGCTTGACAATCAGGCGGTCACTGGACTTCTTTTTCCTGGTCCGGGCGCCCAGAGCAGGTTTGCCCCAGGGAGTAACCGGATTGCGTCCTATGGGAGAGCGGCCCTCGCCACCGCCGTGGGGGTGGTCCACCGGGTTCATCACCACGCCGCGTACAGTTGGCCTTATGCCCTGCCAGCGGGTCCGTCCAGCCTTTCCTATGGTAAGGTTCTCATGATCGGTATTGCCAACCTGGCCTATAGTGGCCCGGCAGTCCTGCAGCAGAAGCCTCATTTCGCCCGACGGCATCCTTATATGGGCATATTTACCCTCTTTGGCCATCAACTGTGCCGAGGTCCCCGCCGACCGGACAAGTTGGCCGCCGGCCTTGGGATACAGCTCAAGGTTGTGAATCAGTGTGCCCAGCGGTATATTTCTTAAGGGAAGGCAATTGCCCACCTTGATATCACAGCCGGGTCCGGATTCTACCGTCATTCCCACTTGCAGCCCCAGGGGAGCGATGATATAGCGCTTTTCCCCGTCAGCGTAGTTTAACAGTGCTATCCTGGCCGAACGATTGGGATCGTATTCAACTGTGGCTACCTTGGCCGGTATACCATCCTTGTTTCTTTTGAAATCAATCATCCGGTACTGTCTTTTGTGCCCACCACCGCGGTGCCTTACTGTAACTCTTCCCTTGTTGTTGCGCCCTGCTTTCTTGGTAAGGGGCTGCAGAAGGGACTTTTCAGGCTGATCAGTGGTAATTTCATCAAAGGTCGAAACAGTTACAAACCTGCGACCAGGCGATGTGGGCTTAAATTTTTTAACTGCCACCTGGTTTACCTCCTCTTTCAGCCGTCAGTCGTTAGTCTTGGGCAACTGACGCCTGACGTCCGACGACTAGATTAGACGCCTTCAAAGATCTCTATCTTGTCGCCCTCTTTCAGGGTGACAATGGCTTTTTTATAGCCCGAAATGCGGCCCAGCTTTCCTTTAACCCTTTTTATCTTGGCCTTGTACCGTATGGTGTGAACCTTTTCCACCTTTACCTTGAAAAGCTCTTCAACCGCTTTTTTGATTTCAACCTTGTTTGAATTGGGGTCTACTATAAAGGAGTACTTATTTTCACCCACCAGATCCATGCTTTTCTCTGTAATAAGGGGCTTTTTCAGAATGTCCCTGGGATTTTTCACTTCGCCAGCACCTCCTCGACCCTGCTCACCGCATCCCTGGTGATTACCAGAGTCTGGTGCGCCAGCAGGTCATACACATTAAGCAGGCTGGCCGCAGTGGGCTTAACCCCGGGAATGTTCCGGGCGGACTTGACTACATTGGTGTCTTTTCCGGCGATAACCACCAGGGCTTTATTGGCAACCTTCAGGTTCTCCAAAATGCGTACCATGTCTTTGGTTTTGGGCTGGCCCAGATTTAAGCTGTCCAGCACTACAATATTGCCGCTCTCAACCTTTGATGAAAGGGCTGATTTCATGGCCAGCCTTCTCACCTTTTTGGGAAGCTTTATGCTGTAGTCCCTTGGATGGGGACCAAAAACTATTCCGCCGCCTCTCCATATAGGAGAACGGGTGCTTCCATGTCTGGCCCGGCCTGTGCCTTTCTGGCGCCAGGGCTTACGGCCCCCGCCCGATACTTCGGCACGGGTTTTGGTATCATGGGTACCCTGTCTCTGATTGGCTTGAAAAGCCACCACGGCATCGTGCAGCACGGCTTGGTTAACAGCAACGCCAAAAACGCTGTCGTTCAGTTCAATATCTCCCACCTGTTCTCCGTTGGTGTTGTATAGCGCAACCTTCGGCATTTCGTGTTTCCTCCTTTCTGCACGCCGTTATTTAACAGCCTTAACACTGTTTTTAATTATTACCAGCCCTCCGCGGGGCCCCGGAACAGCGCCTTTAAGCGCCAGCAGATTGCGGTCAGAGTCCACCTTGACCACTTCCAGGTTTTGCACCGTAACCCTGGCCGCCCCCATATGTCCGGGAAGCTTGCGGCCCTTGTATACCCTGGCCGGGCCCTTGGCTCCCAGGGATCCTGGGCGGCGGTGGTATTTGGAGCCGTGCGCCATTGGTCCCCGATGGAAGTTGTGTCTCTTGATGCCGCCGGCGAAGCCTTTGCCCTTGGAAGTTCCAACCACATCAACCTTTTCCCCTGTGTTAAAAAGGTCAGCCTTCAGCTCCTGGCCTATCTGGTAGCTGTCGTAGTCCTCCAGCCTCAGTTCCCTTAAGACTCTCAGGGGCCTTACCCCCGCCTTGTTAAAATGCCCTTTGGTAGGCTTATTAAACAATTTTTCCCGCTTTTCCCCGAAGCCGACCTGAATGGCTCCGTAGCCGTCCTTTTCCACGGTTCTTTTCTGAACCACAAAGCAGGGACCGGCCTCTATGACGGTTACAGGCAGCGCCTTGCCGTCATCGGTAAAAATCTGGGTCATGCCAACCTTTTTGCCCAGTATTGCCTTTTTCATTCAATAGCACCTCCAGTGCCGGCCGAAAACAAGAGGTTCACCGCTATACTATAGGCTGCCGCCGAAAACGAACAGTCATTTAAGGTGAACTTTATTCCCGTGCAAGCCTTAATTTAAAGCTTAATCTCTATATCCACACCCGCCGGCAAATCAAGGCGCATCAACGCATCCACGGTTTTGGGAGTTGGTTCCAGAATATCAATCAGGCGTTTGTGCGTCCTCATTTCAAACTGTTCGCGGGAATCCTTGTTCACGTGAGGTGAACGGAGGATTGTGTATATATTCTTCTCAGTGGGCAGCGGTATGGGTCCTGCTACCGAAGCCCCGGTCCTTTTTGCCGTGTCCACTATTTTTTGAGCCGACTGATCAAGCATGTGGTAGTCATATGCTTTCAGCCGGATGCGGATTTTTTGTCTTTTCATCAGGCAGACCTCCTTTCACAAATGGGATTGGGATTGGGAATTAACCCCTAATGCCTAATCCCCTGAAGTTACGCTATAACGGAGGTGACCACTCCAGCGCCCACGGTGCGGCCGCCCTCACGAATGGCGAAGCGCAGGCCCTCCTCAATGGCGATGGGGGTAATCAGCTTGATATTGATACGGATGTTGTCTCCCGGCATAACCATTTCCACTCCCTCGGGAAGATCGGCCACTCCGGTAACGTCGGTGGTCCTGAAATAAAACTGCGGGCGGTACCCGTTGAAGAACGGTGTGTGCCTGCCGCCCTCTTCCTTGGTCAGCACGTATACCTCGGCGTTAAAATGGGTGTGCGGCGCGATGCTTCCGGGCTTCGCCAGCACCTGGCCCCTCTCGATCTCTTTTCTTTCCACGCCCCTCAGCAGGCAGCCGATGTTGTCTCCGGCCTCTCCGCGGTCTAAGAGCTTGCGGAACATTTCCACCCCGGTGACCACTGTCTTCCTGGGCTTTTCCTGCAGACCCACTATTTCTATTTCTTCTCCCACCTTGACTAACCCGCGCTCAACACGACCGGTGGCCACGGTGCCGCGCCCGGTGATGGTGAATACATCTTCCACAGGCATCAAAAACGGCTTGTCAATATCCCTCTGGGGGGTGGGAATGTAGCTGTCCACCGCATCCATCAGCTCCCATATGGACTTGCACCACTGGCAGTCTTTCTTGCCGCAGCTGCACTCCAGGGCCTTCAGCGCCGAGCCGGTAATTATCGGTGTGTCATCTCCGGGGAATTCATAGGTCGAAAGCAGCTCCCGCACTTCCATGTCTACCAGTTCCAGAAGTTCCGGGTCATCCACCATATCGGCCTTGTTCAGGTACACCACGATGTAGGGCACCCCCACCTGGCGGGCCAGCAGTATGTGCTCCCTGGTCTGCGGCATGGGGCCGTCTGCGGCCGATACCACCAGTATGGCGCCGTCCATCTGGGCCGCCCCGGTGATCATGTTTTTCACGTAGTCGGCGTGCCCCGGGCAATCCACATGGGCATAGTGCCTGTTGCCGGTCTCGTATTCCACGTGGGCTGTGTTGATGGTGATGCCGCGCTCTCTTTCTTCAGGAGCGTTGTCGATCTCATCATACTTTTTTATGGTGGCCTGGCCCACTGTAGACAGCACTGTGGTGATGGCCGCAGTCAGGGTTGTTTTGCCATGGTCCACGTGACCTATGGTTCCAATGTTTACGTGGGGTTTGTTGCGCTCAAATTTTGCCTTGCCCATTCTTATTTTCCTCCTTTAACAGATACGGATATTTTAGGAAGTAGTGGCAATTTTACTTAAAAACATTATCCACACCTCCGGGCTACTATACCCTCGGCGATATTCTGGGGTACCTCGGCGTAACTGTTGAACTGCATTGTGAAGGTTCCTCTTCCCTGAGTGATAGAACGAAGTCCGGTGGCATACCCAAACATTTCAGAAAGAGGGGCCACCGCGTGAATAACCTGGGTATTGCCACGGGGCTCTATCTCCTCAATGCGTCCGCGCCTTGAATTCAAATCGCCTATAACGTCACCCAGGTACTCGTCCATAATCACAACTTCCAGCTTCATCACCGGTTCCAGAAGCACCGGCTGCGCCTTTGCGGCAGCATTCTTAAACCCTATTGAGCCCGCTATCTTAAAGGCCATTTCAGATGAGTCCACCTCATGATAAGACCCGTCCAGCAGGCTTACTCCTATGTCCATCATTGGATATCCGGCCATTACTCCGTTATCCATGGCTTCCCTTATTCCTGCGTCCACCGCCGGAATGTATTCCCTGGGAATAACACCACCCACTATTTTGTTGGTAAACTCATAGCCGGTGCCCGACTCTATAGGACCTATCTCCAGCACCACATGGCCGTACTGGCCCCGTCCGCCGGACTGCCTGACAAACCTTCCCTCGGCCTTTACCTTGCCTCTGATGGTTTCTTTATAGGCCACCTGAGGTTTTCCGACATTGGCCTCCACCCTGAACTCCCGCAAAAGCCGGTCCACTATTATTTCCAGGTGCAGTTCTCCCATCCCGGAGATAATGGTCTGGCCGGTTTCAGGGTCAGTGCGCATTCTGAAAGTGGGGTCTTCTTCAGACAGTTTTAGCAGGGCAATCCCCATCTTATCCTGGTCAGCCTTTGTTTTGGGCTCAATGGCCACATCTATAACAGGCTCCGGGAATTCCATGGATTCAAGGACTATAGGGCTCTTTTCATCACAGAGAGTGTCCCCGGTGACCGTTTCCTTCAATCCCACGGCGGACACTATATCTCCTGAGTAAACCTCTCCTATCTCCTCCCGGTGGTTGGCGTGCATTCGCAGTATACGCCCCACCCGCTCCCTTTTGCCTTTTATTGAGTTATAAATATAGGAACCTGAGTTGAGCCTTCCCGAATAAACCCGGAAAAAAGTCAGTTTACCCACATAAGGGTCGGCCATAATCTTAAAGGCCAGAGCAGCAAAAGGCTGCTCATCGTCAGCTGACCGGAAATCCTCATCTCCGCTATCCGGGTTAACTCCCTTTATGGCCGGCACATCAGTAGGGGCCGGGAGAAAATCCACTATGGCATCGAGAAGAGGCTGAACACCCTTGTTTTTAAAGGAAGAACCACAGAGCACCGGGATCATTTTCACTGAAAGAGTGGCCGCCCTGATTCCCTTTCTGATCTCATCCAGAGTGAGTTCTTCACCCTCCAGATATTTATCCATCAGTTCCTCGTCGGACTCGGCCGCAGCCTCAATTACCTTCTCCCGGTACAGAGCCGCCAATTCCAGCAATTCTTCAGGTATATCAGCTTCCTCGCTGGCTGTGCCCATATCATCGGTGTAAATTATGGCCTTATTTTTGATTAAATCGACTATTCCCCTGAACTTTTCCTCGACTCCCACAGGAATCTGCAGGGCGACAGGATTGGCTCCAAGCCTTTCCTTAATCATGTCCATGCCCCTGAAAAAGTCAGCGCCCACCCGGTCCATCTTGTTGATATACGCTATACGGGGGACCTGGTATTTATCCGCCTGCCTCCATACCGTTTCGGATTGAGGCTCTACTCCCCCCACTGAACAAAAGACTGCAACCGCACCGTCAAGCACCCTAAGAGAGCGCTCGACCTCCATTGTAAAGTCCACGTGCCCGGGTGTATCGATAATATTTATACAATGATCACGCCATTGACATGTAGTTGCTGCGGAGGTTATGGTAATCCCCCGCTCCTGCTCCTGGACCATCCAGTCCATGGTGGCCGCGCCGTCATGGACTTCCCCGATTTTATGAACCCTACCGGTATAGAACAAAATACGTTCGGTGGTGGTAGTCTTTCCGGCGTCTATGTGAGCCATGATGCCAATGTTACGTGTCTTATTCAACGGAAACTGCCGCGCCATCAAGACTCCCTCCTTACCACCTGTAGTGTGCAAATGCCTTGTTGGCCTCCGCCATTTTGTGGGTATCTTCTTTTTTCTTCACTGTGGCGCCGGTGTTATTAGCGGCATCCATTATTTCCGAGGCCAGCTTATCCTCCATGGACTTACCGCCTCTTGCCCTGGCGTAATTGGTAAGCCAACGGATTCCCAGTGTTTGCCTGCGGTCGTGTCTAACTTCAATGGGTACCTGATAGTTGGCGCCACCCACCCTGCGGGCCTTGACTTCCAGCACGGGCATTATGTTCTTCATGGCCGTATCAAAGATCTCAAGAGCGTCTTTGCCGGTCTTTTCCTTTACAATATCAAATGCCCCGTATACTATTTTTTCGGCGGTGCCTTTTTTGCCATCCAGCATAATCTGGTTGATCAGCCTGCTTACAACTTTGTTGTTGTAAACCGGGTCGGAAACAACCTCGATTCTTTTAACGTTTCCCCTTCTGGGCACATATTTCCCCCCTTTACAAGGAAGTAAAATTTATATAAATTTTTTTCCCTCTATTTTTTAGGTCGCTTGGTACCGTATTTGGAACGGCTGCGGTTTCTGTTTTGCACTCCCGCCGAGTCCAGGGCTCCCCGTACAATGTGATACCTGACGCCGGGTAAATCCTTGACCCTGCCGCCACGAACCAGGACAACCGAGTGCTCCTGTAAATTGTGACCTATGCCGGGAATATAGGATGTAACCTCAATACCGTTTGTCAGTCTAATACGGGCCACCTTGCGCAGAGCCGAATTAGGCTTTTTGGGAGTAGTGGTGTAGACCCTTGTGCAAACCCCTCTTTTCTGGGGGCATTCTTTTAATGCCGGGGCCGAAGATTTCTTTATGGAAACTTCTCTACCCTTGCGGATCAGCTGGTTAATGGTGGGCACCGACAGACACCTCCTTTCTGGTAAGATTTAAGATTAAATAAAGGACCTATCAAATCAAATCCCGCTCCGACACTGTAAAAGTGTCAGAGCGGCATTATTTATTCCGGGAAAGTAATTTGGAGACCTTTCCTTTATTATCCCAAAAAATTTTTCTTAAAACCGCTGGGCGTCTCCTACTCTTCCAATATAGCGGTTGACGCGCAGCCTACCTCGATTCCACAGGCTTTTCCAAGGATCTGCATTGATTCCACCATAATTACCGCTATGGATTTTGCGGAGCAGGCCTGTAGAATGGGATCGATTATATGTTTTTCTGCATTTTTGGCCACAAAAACCAACTTGGCCTGATTTTGTTCAACAGCTTTCAGCGTCTGCTTGGACCCGATTGTCTTTTTCCGGGCCTTGGACAGGCGTTCCAGGGACACTACGGCCACACCTCCCAAATCCAGACACTTTTATATCTTACCACCTTAAATACCCATTGTCAACAATAACTGTTTTTGTAAGACTTGATTTATCCGGGTTTGAGGTCAAACCCGGATATCAGTCAAGCTCATTCTACTCGGCGGTAACAGTGTAGTCGGATTCAAAATCTTCTTCTCCATCCAGGGAGTAGTCCTCGCTGTCAAGGTTGTCGTCAAGTATTGTGTCAGCCCCGTCTTCACCCATTATTTCAATGTTCCTGTAGCGGCTCATACCGGTTCCGGCGGGAACAAGCTTTCCTATTATAACATTCTCCTTGAGTCCCAGCAAAGGATCAACCTTACCCTTTATGGCGGCCTCGGTCAGAACCCTGGTGGTTTCCTGGAAAGAGGCGGCTGAAAGGAATGAGTCTGTGGCCAGGGAGGCCTTGGTTATACCCAGAAGTACGGCCTTTCCTCCGGCTGGCTCGCCACCCTTGGACTGGACCCTCTCGTTTTCCTTTTCCAGCTCGAATATGTCGATCAGCCCTCCCGGCAAAAGGTCGGTGTCACCCTGGTCCTCCACCTTAACTTTTCTCAGCATCTGCCTGATCATCACTTCTATATGCTTGTCGTTGATGTCAACACCCTGCAGCCTGTAAACCCTTTGGACCTCCATGAGAAGATATACCTGAACTCCCTGGGGCCCCTTTATTTTCAGCAGGTCATGAGGATTGACAGATCCTTCCGTTAGCTCGTCTCCGGCCTCCACCCGGTCACCGTCACGAACCTTGAGTCTGGCCCCATACGGCACCTGATAATTATTCCGGTCACCGTCATCCCCGGTAACCTCTACTTCGCGGCGGCCCTTTACTTCTCTTATTTCGCACACACCTTCGAACTCGGCCACAATGGCCTGGCCCTTGGGCCTGCGGGCTTCAAAGAGCTCTTCAACCCTGGGGAGACCCTGGGTAATGTCATCACCGGCAACTCCACCGGTGTGGAAGGTCCTCATGGTCAGCTGAGTTCCCGGCTCACCGATGGACTGGGCGGCAATAATGCCTACCGCCTCACCTATATCAACCATGTGCCCGGTGGCCAGGTTCCGGCCATAGCAGCGTATGCAAACTCCATAGCGTGACTTGCAGGTCAGCACAGAGCGGATTTTAACTTTTTTAACACCGGCCTTGATTATTTTCTCAGCCTGCCTGGTGGTTATTTCCTCACCTTTTTGAGCCAGCAGCTCCCCTGTATCCGGGTGGGGCAGATCCTCAAGGGCTATGCGCCCCCTTATCCTGTCCTCAAGTTTTTCAATAACCTCGGACCCATCCTTAATTTCGGCTACTGTTATTCCCTCATCGGTTCCGCAGTCAATTTCCCTCACAATAACGTCCTGGGCCACATCCACCAGCCGCCGGGTAAGGTAGCCGGAGTCGGCCGTCCTCAGCGCGGTGTCTGCCAGTCCCTTCCTGGCTCCGTGGGTTGATATGAAGTATTCCAGAACCGTAAGACCCTCACGGAAGTTGGCCTTAATGGGAAGGTCGATAATCCTTCCCGAAGGGTCTGCCATAAGCCCCCTCATGCCGGCCAGCTGCCGAATCTGCTGTATATTACCCCGGGCGCCGGAGGTGGCCATCATGTATACCGGGTTGAAGCGGTCCAGTGTCTCCATCAGTGCCTTGGTTACACTTTCGGTGGCGTCGTTCCACAGGCCTATAATTTTACGATAGCGCTCATCCTCGGTGATAAGGCCCCGGCGGAACTGGGTCTCCACCTTTTCAACTTCCAGATCGGTCTTCCTCAACACCTCAGCCTTGGCCTCCGGAATAGTTATATCTGAAATTCCGATAGTTACGCCGGCCTTGGTGGCATAGTGGAAGCCCAACTTTTTAATACCATCCAGCAGTGTCCCGGTGGCGGCAAAGCCCATTTCATTGTAGCACTCATCAACCACCCGGCTCAGCTCTTTTTTGTCGGCCACCTTATTGATGTAGCCCATCTGTTTCGGTATCACTTCATTAAATATAATCCTGCCTACCGTGGTTTCCAGCATCTCGCCGTCCCGGCGCACCTTTATGCGGGCGTGGAGGCTGACAGCCTTGTTGTCATAGGCCAGTATGGCATCGTTGGCGTCGGCGAAATATTTTCCCTCGCCCATGGCCCCCGGCCTTTCCATAGTGAGGTAGTAGCTACCGAGCACCATGTCCTGGGTAGGAATGGCCACCGGCCGCCCATCCTTGGGGTTTAAAATATTATGGGCCGACAGCATCAAAAGTCTGGCCTCAGCCTGGGCCTCGGCAGACAGGGGAACGTGCACCGCCATCTGGTCTCCGTCAAAGTCAGCGTTGTAAGCGGTACAGACCATGGGGTGAATCTGGATGGCACGGCCTTCCACCAACACCGGCTCAAAGGCCTGAATACCCAGCCTGTGCAAGGTCGGCGCCCTGTTAAGAAGCACCGGGTGCTCACTTATGACCTCCTCCAGCACATCCCAAACCTCGGGCCTTACCCTTTCCACCATCCTCTTGGCGCTCTTTATGTTGTGGGCATGGCCATCGTTGACCAGCCGCTTCATCACAAAGGGCTTGAAAAGCTCAAGGGCCATTTCCTTGGGAAGGCCGCACTGGTGAAGAGAAAGCTTGGGCCCTACCACGATAACCGAACGGCCGGAGTAATCAACCCTCTTACCAAGGAGGTTCTGTCGGAAGCGGCCCTGTTTGCCTTTTAACATATCACTCAAAGATTTAAGCGGGCGGTTGCCGGGCCCGGTAACCGGGCGGCCCCTGCGGCCGTTATCTATAAGGGCGTCCACAGCTTCCTGCAGCATCCTTTTTTCATTTCTTACAATTATGTCCGGCGCCCCAAGATCAAGAAGCCTCTTAAGACGGTTATTCCTATTGATCACCCGGCGGTAAAGGTCATTTAAGTCTGAGGTGGCAAACCTGCCCCCATCCAGTTGCACCATGGGTCTTAGTTCCGGAGGAATAACCGGGATAACCTTCATGATCATCCAATCCGGCCGGTTGCCTGATTTACGGAAGGCCTCCACCACTTCAAGCCTGCGGATAGCCCTTATTTTACGCTGCCCGGTTACTTCCTTCAGCTCCTGGCGCAGCTCCCTGCTCAGCTCATCCAGCTCGATCTCTTCCAAAAGCCTTAAGATAGCCTCGGCGCCCATTCCAGCCTTAAAGCCGGTGGGATATTTTTCACGGTACTCCCTATATTCTGTTTCGGTAAGCAGCTGCTTTTTGATCAGTCCGGTATCCCCGCCGTCGATTACTATATAAGAAACGAAATACAATACTTTTTCCAGCGCCCGGGGGGACATATCCAGAAGCAGTCCCATACGGCTGGGGATGCCTTTAAAATACCATATATGGGAAACCGGGGCGGCCAGCTCTATATGTCCCAGCCTTTCCCTTCTTACCTTTGACCGGGTTACCTCGACACCGCAGCGGTCACATACCACACCTTTATATCTGACACGCTTATATTTCCCGCAGTGGCACTCCCAGTCCCTGGTAGGCCCAAAAATTCTCTCGCAAAACAATCCATCCCGCTCGGGCTTCAGGGTGCGGTAATTTATAGTTTCAGGCTTTTTTACCTCTCCGCTTGACCATTCCTTAATCTGATCGGGAGAAGCCAGGCCAATGCGCATCCTGTCAAAATTATTTAAATCCAGCAAGGAAACACGCTCCCTTCGGTTATTTAGAGGTTTTCGAAAGAGTTACCGTGAGATCAGACAGTTTCCTCTTCATCGATTTCAAATTCCTCTTCCAGGAAATCATCATTGTACTCTTCCTCATCCTCAACCTCTTCGGGCTCATAGGCCGGGGTTTCCGGGAAAATCTCCCCTTCTGCCAGGTCAAGCCCGAGATCCTTGGCGGTTTCTTGTATATCTTCTTCTATTTCCTTAATCTCTATTTCCCTGTCATCTTCGGACAGCACCTTCACATCAAGGCCAAGGCTTTGCAGTTCCTTGATGAGCACCTTAAAGGATTCCGGCACGCCGGGCTCGGGAACATTCTCTCCCTTTACTATAGCCTCATAGGTTTTTACCCGGCCAACAACATCATCAGACTTTACTGTAAGTATCTCCTGCAGTGTATAGGCAGCGCCGTACGCCTCCAGTGCCCAGACCTCCATTTCCCCGAAGCGCTGCCCGCCAAACTGAGCCTTGCCGCCAAGGGGCTGCTGGGTAACCAGGGAGTATGGCCCTGTTGACCTGGCGTGTATCTTATCATCCACCAGGTGGGCCAGCTTGAGCATATACACATAGCCCACAGTGATCTGGCTGTCGAAGGGCTCACCGGTCCGTCCGTCATAAAGGGTTATCTTGCCGTTATCGGGCAAGCCCGACTCCTTGAGAGAATTAAGTATATCTTCCTCCAGCGCCCCGTTGAACACCGGGGTGGCCACATGATACCCCATGGCCTTGGCAGCCCATCCCAGGTGGGACTCAAGCACCTGCCCCAGGTTCATCCTGGAGGGCACCCCCAGGGGATTTAGCACTATTTCAATTGGAGTTCCGTCGGGCAGGAAGGGCATATCCTCCTCGGGCAGTATACGGGCAATGACACCCTTGTTCCCGTGTCGCCCGGCCATCTTGTCACCCTCTGAGATTTTTCTCTTCTGGGCTATATACACCCTTACCAAATGGTTGACCCCCGGCGGCAGCTCATCGCTGTTATCCCGGGAGAAAACTTTAACATCCACCACCTTGCCTGATTCCCCGTGGGGAACCCTTAGCGAGGTGTCCCTGACCTCCCTGGCCTTCTCTCCGAATATGGCCCTTAACAGGCGCTCCTCTGCGGTAAGCTCGGTCTCACCCTTGGGAGTAACCTTGCCCACCAGTATGTCTCCGGGCCTTACCTCGGCCCCCACCCGGATTATTCCCCTGTCGTCCAGGTCCTTTAAAATCTCTTCCCCTACATTGGGGATGTCCCTGGTAATCTCCTCGGGACCCAGTTTGGTGTCCCTGGCGTCACACTCGTACTCCTCTATATGTATGGAGGTGAAAAAATCTTCCTTTACCGCTTTTTCACTGACCAGTATGGCATCCTCGTAGTTGTAGCCCTCCCACGGCATGAAGGCCACCAGTATGTTCCTGCCCAGAGCCAGCTCGCCCATATCGGTGGAGGGCCCATCAGCAATAACCTGGTCATTCTCAATCAATTCACCATGGCTAACAATAGGCTTTTGATTTATACATGTCCCCTGGTTGGACCGTTTGAATTTATGCAGTTTATATGTGTTAACGTGCCCATCATCAGTTCTTATAATAACCTCTGTGGCGGTAACCCTTTCCACAACGCCCCCGTTTTTGGCCACCACCACCACACCGGAATCTTTAGCGGCCTTGTACTCTATGCCGGTGCCCACCAGCGGAGCCTGGGCCTTTAGAAGAGGCACGGCCTGCCGCTGCATGTTGGCCCCCATCAGGGCGCGGTTGGCGTCATCGTGCTCCAGGAACGGGATGAGAGACGTGGCCACACTAAATACTTGCTTGGGTGAAACGTCCATGAAGTCCACCCTGTCGATAGTTACTACCAATATGTCCCGGCCGTGTCTGGAGTTTACCTTACTGCTGGTAAAATACCCTTTCTCGTCAAGGGGTGCGTTGGCCTGGGCAATAATATGGCCCTCTTCCTCATCGGCCGTGAGGTATACTATCTCCTCGGTAACCCTCCCAATTTCCTTATCCACTTTTCTATATGGCGTTTCAATAAAGCCAAACTCATTTATTCTGGCGTAGGTGCTCAGTGACCCAATCAAACCGATATTGGGACCTTCAGGGGTCTCAATGGGGCACATACGGCCATAGTGAGAGTGGTGCACGTCCCTGACTTCGAAGCCTGCCCGCTCACGGCTTAAGCCCCCGGGGCCCAGCGCCGATAGCCTTCTCTTATGAGTCAGCTCAGCCAGCGGGTTGGTCTGGTCCATAAACTGGGAGAGCTGGCTGGAGCCAAAAAATTCTTTTATAGCAGCCACAACCGGCCGTATATTGATAAGCACCTGAGGTGTAATCACATCTACATCCTGGATGGTCATTCTTTCCCGAACAACCCTCTCCATCCTGGAAAGACCGATCCTGAACTGGTTCTGAAGAAGCTCGCCTACCGACCGCAGACGCCTGTTGCCCAGGTGGTCTATGTCATCAACGGTGCCCTTCCCGTCAATAAGGTTGAGAAGGTATTTTATGGCCTCTATAATGTCTTCGGCCACCAACTCCCTTATAAAATCACGGTCCAGCGGGACCATTTTTTTCAGGTACTGGTCGAATTCCTCCCCGGGCCGCCCATCTTCCCTGGGCCGGTACAAAATACCATGCTTAAGCTTTTTCTGTATCTTATAGCGCCCCACATTGGCCAGGTCATACCTTTTAGGGTCAAAGAAAAGCGCTTCCAGAAGAGATCTGGCGCTCTCCACCGTGGGAGGCTCGCCTGGTCTCAGCCTCTTGTATATTTCCACCAGGGCCTCTTCCTCGGAGTCCGAGTTATCACGGGTCAAGGTCTCCATAATATGCTGGTTTTCCCCGAAGAGTTCGGCTATTTTGGCCTTGCTGCCATACCCCAAAGCCCTCACCAGAACGGTGCCCGGAATTTTCCGGGTCCGGTCAATACGGACAAAAATATGGTCGTTTATATCTGTTTCAAACTCCAGCCAGGCACCCCGGTTGGGGATAATAGTGGCTGTAAAAAGCCTTTTCCCACTGGGATCAATAATGTCTCCAAAATAAACTCCGGGTGAACGCACCAGCTGGCTGACTATGACTCTCTCGGCCCCGTTGATAATAAAAGTGCCCTTTTCGGTCATCAGGGGGAAGTCTCCCATGAAAACTTCCTGCTCCTTTACCTCCCCGGTCTCCTTATTGATAAGACGCACCTTGACCCTTAAAGGGGCCGCAAAGGTAACATCTCGCTCCTTGCACTCCTCAACGGTATACTTGGGATCTCCCAGAGTATAATCAAGAAACTCCAGCACAAGGTTGCCGGTAAAATCCTGAATGGGAGAAATATCCTGAAATACCTCCCGCAAGCCCTCCTTCAAAAACCAGTTGTAAGAGTTCCTCTGAACCTCGATAAGGTTGGGCAGTTCAAGGACTTCCCTTAACTTGCCGAAATTTTTCCGTTCTCTCCTACCCATTTTTTCGGCATACATCTAAAGCGCCACACCCCCAAAATATTAAAACTTGTAAAACAAACAACGAAAAGCAAGGTCCTCGATAACCAAAAACCTCGCTTCCTTCTCAAAATTAAGCTATATCTAAGATATTATTCCCCAAACATAACCACCGGATACATATTATTACCACGTCATACCCTGAATCTGGAAATTTTATTTAAAGTCAACGATTTAAGGATAATAACATAAATGTTTAGCAAAGTCAAGAAAAGATGGTTAAATTTTTTCTTGACTAAAAATAAGAAGGAACCGGCCGGACGGCCGGTTCCTTCTTATTTAAAAGGCAATTACTTTACATTAACGGAAGCGCCCTGTTCCTCAAGTTTTGCTTTGATGGCGTTGGCCTCATCTTTGCCAATTTTTTCCTTGACGGGCTTGGGAGCATTGTCAACCAGATCCTTGGCTTCTTTCAGACCAAGACCGGTAATTTCGCGGACAACCTTGATTACGTTGATTTTTTTATCACCGGCAGCTGCCAGGATAACATCAAATTCAGTCTGTTCCTCTTCCTCTGCGGGAGCGGCCGCTGCACCGGGAGCAGCAGCAACGGCAACCGGTGCGGCTGCGCTTACACCAAACTCCTCTTCAAATGCCTTGACCAGTTCGGACAGTTCGAGAACGGTTAAACCCTTTACGGCTTCCAGAATTTCATTAACTTTGGACATCTAAGCAAACCTCCTGTTTTATAATAAATATTTTGATACTTTTTATCAGGCAGTTTCTCCGGCCTTTTGCTTACGCACAGCTTCCAGTACGTAGGCAAAGCTTCTCAAAGTACCCTGCAGTACAGTGGCGAAACCGTACATGGGGGACTGCATTCCGCCAAGAACCCTGGACAGCAGCACCTCTCTGGACGGCAGGTCGGAAAGTTCACGGACGGCCTTGACATCTATAACTCGGCCCTCTAAGATACCGCCCTTGATTTCAAAAATCTTGGTCTCCTTGACAAATTCAGTAAATATCTTGGCCGGAGCCACCAAGTCCTCATTGCTAAAGGCCATTACGGTGGGACCCTCAAGATAGGACTCCAGACCCTCTATGCCCATTTCCCTGGCGGCTTTTAAAGCAAGAGTATTCTTTGCCACCTTGAGTTCGCAGCCTTTATCACGAAGGCGGCTTCTCAGCTTGGTCATGGAAGCAACATTAAGGCCACGGTAGTCAGCCATGACGGTGACTTTAGCGCTTTTTAACTTTTCCCTAATCTCTTCCAGAGACTTTTCCTTTTCTTTTCTGGTCGGCAACCAGTACACCTCCTTTCAGAAATTAAAAAAGCGGCCCCATGTAGAAAAGCCATGGGCCCGCCTTGTTATCAAGTTTTGGCAGGTTGTTTCCAGGCCTCGGCTGGCGGCAAAAGCCATTAGTTTATCAAACACCAGCTGTCTACAGCGTATATATGCTATTAAGTTGACCACCCGGGTCAGGGATTAGGATAGTTCATGCACAGCTTTCCAGTTCCCAATTTCTGATTCCCAATTCCATACCTTTAGGCGGTGATTTTCTGGGAATTTATCTTGACTCCGGGCCCCATAGTGGAGCACACGGAAACACCTTTTACATACTGACCCTTGGCAGCCTGGGGCTTAACCCTGATCAGCTGTTCCATCAGCACCTTCAGATTTTCCATAAGCTTCTCCACAGCAAAGGAAACCTTCCCTATGGGAGCATGTACTATACCGGCCTTATCAACCCTATACTCAATTTTACCGGCCTTTACTTCCTGCACGGCCTTGGCAACCTCAAAGGAAACCGTTCCGGTCTTGGGGTTGGGCATCAGTCCCCGGGGTCCCAGGATACGTCCCAGCTTGCCGACCATCCCCATCATATCCGGGGTGGCAATGGCCACATCAAAGGACAGCCATCCTTCTTTCTGAATCTTTTCAACCATGTCTTCGGCGCCAACAAAATCGGCCCCTGCCTCTTCTGCTTCCCTGGCCTTATCGCCCTTGGCAAAAACCAGTACAGACCTGGTTTTTCCTGTGCCATGCGGGAGAACTACAGCTCCACGAACCTGTTGATCAGCGTGGCGGGGGTCCACACCCAGTCGGACCACGGCCTCCACAGTCTCGTCAAACTTGGCGGGAGCAATATTTTTAACCATTTCCAGTGCTTCGGCGGGCTCGTAAAGTTTATTGCGATCCACCTGTTTGATTGCGTCGGTAAGTTTTTTACCCAGTTTTGGCATTTAATAAATCCTCCTTGTGGTATAGCGGATATAAATCCTCCCACTGTTCTAAATTAACCCTCGACAACGTCTATGCCCATGCTGCGGGCAGTTCCTTCCACCATACGCATGGCGGCCTCCACCGTGGCTGCATTGAGATCCTTCATTTTCAGCTCGGCAATCTCCCTGACTTTTGACTGGGCCAGCTTGGCAACCTTTTTAGTGTTCGGCTCCCCTGAGCCCGACTCAATGCCGGCTGCTTTTTTAAGCAGCACCGAAGCGGGGGGAGTCTTGGTTACAAAGGTAAATGACCGGTCCTCGAAGACAGTAATCTCAACCGGAATAATCAAACCAGCCTGAGAAGCTGTCCGCTCGTTATATTCCTTAACAAAAGCCATTATATTTACACCATGCTGACCAAGAGCCGGACCAACCGGCGGAGCCGGAGTAGCCTTTCCGGCGGGGCACTGAAGCTTGATTATAGCGGATACTCTTTTTGCCATATATATACACCTCCCCTTTTTGCTTAATGGTAATACCTGTGGCCGGGAGACAGGAGACAGAATACAGGAGACAGGAGTTAATACGCAAGTACCCTTAAGGTTGAAAGGAATACCCATATGCCTTCTGAATTCTGGATTCTGAATTCTGGATTCCGACAGTATAATGATTTCAGTATAAGTTTAACTAATTTTTTCCACCTGGCCGAATTCAAGCTCCACAGGGGTATCCCTGCCGAACATGGAAATTCTTACTTTTACCTTACCCTTATCCGGATAGACTTCTTCAATCACACCATCAAAGTTTTCAAAGGGCCCTGTTTTCACCCTGATATGTTCATTTACCGTGAATTCCAATTTAATCCTGGGCTCATCCACACCCATAGTTCTCATAATCTGCTTAGCTTCTTCGTCAGTAAGGGGTATGGGCTTGGAACCGCTGCCCACAAATCCTGTGACCCCCGGGGTATTCCTCACCACATACCAGGAATCATCAGTCATAATCATTTCCACAAGGACATAGCCGGGAAAAACCTTTTTTTTGCTGACTTTCCGTTTTCCGTCTTTAATCTCGATTTCATCTTCCATAGGCACAAGGATTCGAAAGATTTTCTCCTCCATGTTCATGGATTCAATTCTTTTCTCAAGATTTGCCTTTACCTTGTTTTCATAACCCGAATAGGTATGGATAACATACCACTGCTTCATAAATTCAAGGGACCTGTTAAAGGTCCCCCACCTCCCCGGTCCTAACGGATAATCAGCTGAATAAACCTGCTCATACCCAAATCAAATACCCAGATTAAGGTACCCACAAATATAACCGCCACCACAACTACCCCGGTATAGGTCATCACCTCACGGCGGGTGGGCCAGTGAACCTTCTTAAGCTCATTGTATACCCCCCGGAAATATTTCTTGACCTGTTCAACACGGTTGACGGCTTCTTTTTTTACAACCACCTGTTTTTTGGGCACAATTTTAGTTTCTTTCCCGGTTTCACCTTTGGCGGCCGGTTTCTTTCCGTTTTGATCCTTGTCCTGCTTTTTTAAGGCCATAAAAATCGCCACATCCTTATAAATACGGAAATATTAGTTGCCACCTCAACTGTTACAGATAAGAAAACACCCGTCAGCCGTTTATTCCAGCACAGACGTGTGTCAGAAAAATTGCTAGCGTGTTTCCTTGTGAACGGTATGAGTCTGACAAAACCTGCAGTATTTCTTTAACTCTATCCGTCCCGAGTCGTTCTTTTTGTTCTTGGTTGTTGTATAATTACGGCGCTTGCACTCAGTACAGGCCATAGTTACTCCAACGCGCATTTCATGACACCTCCTATAGAAAAAAAAACCTGGAAGATCTAGCTGAAGATAACCTTAAACAATTTATCATAATTAATATTCTCTGTCAATAGTTGTCTTACATGACAACTAAATTAGCTATACTACAGGGAAGGCAAAATCACATATTTTTAGTTTGCCTCCGCACTTAACCTGTTATACTATTCCCCCTCAAAAAAGAACCAGCCCCGTACCGTTCAGCAGGAGTCAAAAATCCGGCTGCAAGGTATGAGGCCAATTTCATTCTGAAAAAGGGATTGGGAATTGTGGATTAGCAGTTGCAGCAGTAGATCAAAGCCTTTATATTCTAATCCCTAATCCCTAACCCCTGATCCCTAATATCTAACCCCTAATCCCTGTAGTTACGCTATAACCGAGGTGACCACTCCAGCGCCCACGGTGCGGCCGCCCTCACGAATGGCGAAGCGCAGGCCCTCCTCAATGGCGATGGGGGTAATCAGCTTGATATTGATACGGATGTTGTCTCCCGGCATAACCATTTCCACTCCCTCGGGAAGATCGGCCACTCCGGTAACGTCGGTGGTCCTGAAATAAAACTGCGGGCGGTACCCGTTGAAGAACGGTGTGTGCCTGCCGCCCTCTTCCTTGGTCAGCACGTATACCTCGGCGTTAAAATGGGTGTGCGGCGCGATGCTTCCGGGCTTCGCCAGCACCTGGCCCCTCTCGATCTCTTTTCTTTCCACGCCCCTCAGCAGGCAGCCGATGTTGTCTCCGGCCTCTCCGCGGTCTAAGAGCTTGCGGAACATTTCCACCCCGGTGACCACTGTCTTCCTGGGCTTTTCCTGCAGACCCACTATTTCTATTTCTTCTCCCACCTTGACTAACCCGCGCTCAACACGGCCGGTGGCCACGGTGCCGCGCCCGGTGATGGTGAATACATCTTCCACAGGCATCAAAAACGGCTTGTCAATATCCCTCTGGGGGG
>JUEB01000012.1 GCA_000802095.1 Peptococcaceae bacterium BICA1-7
CCCCACCAACTAGCTAATGGGACGCGGATCCATCCATAAGCGGGTTTCCCCTTTCCTCTACAAGGCATGCACCCCATAGAGCTTATCCGGTATTAGCACCAGTTTCCCGGCGTTATCCCAGTCTTGTGGGCAGGTTATCCACGCGTTACTCACCCGTCCGCCACTAAGTCTTAAATTCGCAAGCTTCCTCTAAGACTCCGTTCGACTTGCATGTGTTAAGCACGCCGCCAGCGTTCGTCCTGAGCCAGGATCAAACTCTCCATAAAATCTTTTATGAAAAAGCTTGTTAGCTCTCATTTCTTTGACGTTTCCGTCTCCTCCCGGTCTCCCGGGTGAAGACTTCTCATCTGGCTTAATTGTTTTTCCCGGATTCGAATTTCGAACCTCGAGAATGTCCATCATTACTCTTCTGTTTAGTTTTCAAGGACCGCGCTGCCAGTTTTACCATAGCAGCTTTATTATATTAGCACACCGGCCCGCCGGTGTCAACTTTGAATCTACCAGATCCGGCCATTTTGTGCTTATTTTTTTACCGGCGCTTATCGTACCGGCAAGAATTTATTTTACTCTTTTTTCGCTTCCCGGTCAACTGGTACTTTCTGTCTCCCGGTCGGCTTCTTCTTCCCGCCAGGGCTCACCGCCCCGGCAAGAAGTTATTCTATCACTTTGCTACACTGCCGGTCAACCGGAACATTTTCCCTTTAATTCCTCAGTCCCTGGGCTTCATCAGCGGGAACAGTATTACATCCCTTATGGATGATGATCCGGTAAGCAGCATTACCACTCTGTCTATGCCTATACCCAGCCCGCCGGCCGGCGGCATGCCGTATTCCAGGGCATTAATATAGTCCTCATCCATCATATGGGCCTCATCGTCACCGGACTTTCTCTTTTCCACCTGTTTTAAGAATCTTGCCTTCTGATCGATGGGATCGTTAAGCTCGGAAAAGGCATTGGCCATTTCCCTGCCGTAAATAAACAGCTCAAAGCGATAGGTAAGCCCGGAATGGTCTTTCTTTTTCTTGGCCAGGGGAGAAATCTCAACAGGGTAGTCGGTGATAAAGGTGGGCTGAATCAGTCTGGGCTCCACCTTCTCCTCGAACACAGCATTTAGTATGCTTCCCCAGGAATCTGAAGGTCTTAGCTCCAGTCCCAGGCTGCTGGCCGCCCTGTACGCCTCTCCCTCACCCTTTAGAGTCTCAAAATCAAGGCCGCTGTATTGCTTAACGGCGTCCAGCATGGGCACCCGCGCCCATGGGGGAGAAAAGTTTATTTCTGTCCCCTCATATACTATGGAGGTTGTCCCCAGCACCTCGTTGGCTACAGAGGCGATGAGGTTTTCAGTCAAATCCATCATATCATTGTAGTCGGCATAGGCCTGGTAAAGCTCCAACATGGTGAATTCCGGGTTGTGCTTGGTGGAAATGCCCTCATTCCTGAAGTTCCTGTTTATTTCATATACCTTTTCAAAACCTCCCACCAGCAGGCGCTTCAGGTACAGCTCCGGGGCAATCCTCAGAAAGAGATTCATGTCCAGGGCGTTGTGGTGGGTTATGAAGGGCCTGGCTGTAGCTCCCCCGGCTATGGGGTGCATCATGGGAGTTTCCACTTCCAAAAAGCCCTTTTGCTCCAGGTGCCTTCTTATGGAATTTATTATCCTGCTCCTAATAACAAAGGTATTCTTGACATCCGGATTGACAATGAGGTCAACATACCGCTGGCGATAGCGCAGTTCCACATCCTTTAGCCCGTGCCACTTTTCCGGGAGGGGGCGGAGGGATTTGGAAAGCAGAACCATTCCTTCGGCCGATACGGTGACCTCACCCATCCTTGTCTTGAATACCTTACCTGTTATACCAATAAAATCTCCAATATCAAGTTTAAGGAAAAAATCATATTTTTCCTGGCCTACATCGTTAAGTCTTATGTATATTTGAATCTGTCCGGAAATATCCTGTATATGAGCAAAGCTGGCCTTACCCATTACTCTCTTGGCCATTATCCGTCCGGCCACGCTTACATCTTTTCCGTCAAATCCCTCAAAGTCCCCGGTTATATCCTGAGCCAGGTTTGATCTTTCGTATTTTTCCCCAAAAGGATCAATATTTTTTTCTCTGAGCTCTAAAAGTTTTTCCCGCCGTATTTTCAATAATTCGTTTAGATCTTCTTCAAATTGGCCAGTCAAAACATTTTCGCTATCATTTTTTTCAGCAGACATATTCAGTCCTCCGGAATTGCTGTCTAAGGCCGGAATAACCTGCATAGCAAGGCAGTGCCGGTTTCCGGGCCCCTATATAACAATTATCTTTCAGTTCTTAAGATATCGATTATCTGGTATTTAAGCGCACCGGCCGGAACATTAACCTCCACAATGCTTCCCTTGCTTTTGCCAAGTATGGCCCGGCCCACCGGGGATTCATTGGAAATCTTGTTATTTCCGGGATCGGCCTCCATTGACCCTACCACAGTGTATTCCACATCTTCGTCATACTCAAGGTCTTTAAGCAGCACAGTGGACCCAAGGGTCACCTCATCAGTGCCTATATTCTCGTCATCAATTATTTTTGCGTTGCGCAGCATCTTTTCCAGGGTAAGAATCCTGCCCTCAATCCAGGCCTGCTCGTTTTTGGCGTCTTCATATTCGGAATTTTCACTGATATCGCCAAATTCAATGGCCTGCTTGATTCTCTCCGCCACATCCCTCCGCTTTACCGACTTGTAACGTTCCAGCTCTTCCTCAAGCTTCTTGAGCCCCTCAACAGTAAGCAGGACCTCTTTTTCCTTCATTTATGCTTCTCCTTACACCCGTTATTATTTATGATAAAAAACTTACAGAAAATATATGTTCTTTCAGCCATATTATTCAGCAGTAGCCCAGGTTAATTAAGGAAATTTAAAAAATCCTCATACTACAGCTAAGCACTGCAAGGAAAACCTTACAGTGCCGTTTGTTTTTGACCTAACCTTCCAAAACATTATAAGAACAGTTACCAACTTTGTCAAGGTATTTTACCCCAGTGGGAATATCAGGCCCTAACCCCGGTTAAACCGCCGCAAAACTCCTTTTAAAAGCGCTGTTCTTCACCTTTTCCATGTATTCCTTATTTATCAGCCCGTCAGGACCCAGGAGCCCCCCCCGGGAAAAGCCATGCTTCCTGGCCAGGAGTCTCATCCTGTCCACCTCCTCCATGCATACACGGCTTACGGGGCAAGGCTTTTGTGTGCTTTTTGACAGAGCCTGTAAAATAGTTTCCACCAGGAATGGGCCTGCCATACCCGGTGGAAATCCAGGCTCAGAATAATTGCCTGCCAGGCAGGGCATTTTAATCACGCCACCCTCCAGCACAAGAACATCATCCCTTGTCCGGCCGGTTTCTCTTCCCAGGCGGGGAGGCCGGTTGAGGTCGTAAAGCACTGTTCCGGGAGCCAAATCAGACGGGCCAATCCCAGCAGCCCCGGCGATAATGACCAGCCTGGCTGATCGAACTGCTTTGGTAAAATCATAACTTATACCGGGCGATAGTCCGCTGTAAAAAATAATTTTTCTGGACAGCTCTTTAATCTTTTCTTTATTGCTATCCACCAGGGTCATACTCTTTACCCTGCCGGAAAGCATTAGAGAGAATACCGCACCTATAGGCCCGGCAGCCCCTAATACCACAGCATGCTCCTTTTGAATGCTTCTACCCATCTGAGAGGAGGCCTCTTCCAGGCTGTCCAGGGCAGCGGCGATATGATAGCTGCTTTCCCAGTCAGACGATGTATTAAAAGCCTCCTGGGCCAGATTACTGATCAGGCGGTGACCACCCAGGCCAATAATAGAGGCCCCCAGCCTATTTGCCAGCCTGCCGGCCTTTGTCAGGCGGTTTATAACAGCCCCTGGCGGAAGCGCTTCCACCTGCCGGGAAGTTATATTTATAGAGATAATAACCCCCTGTGCAGTTCCGTAAGGCGATTCCACCTTTAATACCGAAACCTGCAGGGGAGGCAGCACTCTTCCCAATTCCTCAGCAAGCACCGGAGGAATATATTTTGCCGGGTGGATAAAGTTCTTTATATCTTCAGCCCGGTCAGGATGTGTTATAAAGGCAAACCTCTCCACGAAAAAACCCCCTCTTTAGCCTGGAAAAGAACTCCCAAAACATTCTATGCCGTTAAATTCCTGTTAAAAACAAAAAAGGAACGTTTAAACGTTCCTTAAGTCATATACAGTTTATCCCCTTGCCGGGATTTTTTCCAAAAAGACCATATTAAGATTGTCAGAAACCTTTTGGGATTTAAAAACACTATATCCCAGCTTACGATATAGATGCAGATTTCGGGCGCTTTTATGTCCTGTAAAAAGCTCAAATCTTACCGCATTATCAAAAATCCTTTCCACCTCAAGCATCAGCATTGTCCCAATACCTCTGTTCTGAAAGGATGGATAAACTATAAGCCTGCCTATAAGGCATGTATCCTCTTCCATGCAAGCCCTGACCGAGCCTATTATTCTTTCACCCTGAACAGCCTTCAAAAATGTATATTTTTTAAATTCAGACTTTATATCTTCAAGCTCCTGGATAAGAGGTGGCAGCCGATAGTTATTGTACATTTCAGCCTGTTTTATGAAGGCGGCCTTCTGCAGTATAAGAATCTCCTCAGCATCGGCAACATCTGCCCTTTGCATGACCAGGCCTTCCATAATCTCAAACCTCCAGTCCCCTGATGACAGCCACCATTTCTTCACCTGTCCGGGCGGAGTTAAGCTCCTGCCTGGACCGGGCCGCCCCCTTTATTCCCCTCAGATACCAGGAGGCGTGCTTGCGCATCTCCCTGACGCCAATATACTCACCCTTCAATTCTATAAGCATATCCAGATGCCTCAGGGCGGTGTCCAGCCTCTGGCCAGGGGAGGGAGGAGGCGGTATTACACCGGTATTTATATATTGAATGATCTGATTAAAAATCCAGGGATTGCCCATGGAGGCCCTTCCCACCATAACACCGTCACAGCCGGTCTCCTCCATCATGCGCAGGGCGTCCCGGGGCTCCCATATATCCCCGTTGCCTATAACCGGGATACTAACCGCTCTCTTTACATCCCTTATTATGGCCCAGTCCGCCCGCCCGCTGTAAAACTGGGACCTGGTGCGTCCGTGCACAGTAATTGCCGAAACCCCGGCCCTCTCCAGCCTGGTGGCCAGCTCCACGGCATTAACACTATCCTGGTCCCAGCCTTTCCTCATTTTAACCGTCACCGGAACTTTAACAGCTGCTATCACAGCACAGGCAATTTCACAGGCCAGGTCAGGATTCCTCATCAGTGCCGCCCCCTCACCATTTCTTACTATCTTGGGGGTGGGGCAGCCCATATTTATGTCTATTATATCTGGTTTTTTTAAGGAAACCATAACCGCCGCCCGCTCCATGAAGCCGGGGTCGGACCCGAATATCTGAACGCTTATGGGGCCGGGCTCACCATCAATGTTTAGAATTGTGCCGGTCTTTGGGCTTCCATATATTAAGGCCTGGTCACTCACCATCTCGGTGCAGACCAGGCCGCATCCCGCTTCCCTGGCAAGAGTACGGAAAGCCCTGTCGGTAACCCCGGCCATGGGCGCCGCAATCACCGGGTTGGCCAACCTTACGCCAGCTATATCCATAGTGTGGCTACACCTGATTCCTTTCATAAATAATCCTCAGCCCGGTAAGGGTAAGCAGTAGGTCCACCCTGTCGATGGTCTGGGACTCCTGGGCTATAAGTTCGGCCAGCCCGCCGGTGGCCACCACCAGGGGGCTCCCCTTCATTTCTTTTTTAATACGGGATACTATAGCGTCCACCTGGCCGGTGAAGCCATAAATTATGCCTGACTGCATGCTGCTGACTGTATTCTTACCGATAACGGTGGGCGGTTTTACCAGCTCAACTCTTGGCAGCTTGGCGGCCCTGGAAAAAAGAGCCTCGGTGGATATGCCTATGCCCGGGGCAATGGCCCCTCCCAGGTACTCTCCCTTATCAGTTATGGCGCAAAAGGTGGTGGCGGTGCCGAAGTCCACAATAATCAGCGGCCCCCCGTACTGCTCGAAGCCGGCTATGGCATTGACTATCCGGTCGGCCCCAACCTCCCGGGGATTATCGTATTTTATCTGTATTCCGGTTTTTATCCCGGGGCCCACCACCAGAGGGGAGAAGCCAAAATATTTCTTTGACATTATTTCCAGTGTCATCATCAGGGGAGGGACCACGGATGAAATAACTATTGCCTTTATTCTTTTAAAAGACAGACCGGCCTGATCAAATAGAGCCTTTAAAAGAACAGCGTACTCATCCGCAGTGCGCTTTGTTGTTGTGGATATACGCCAGTGCTCTAAAAGTTTCCCGCCGTCATATACCCCCAGAACTATGTTTGTGTTGCCTATGTCGAATACAAGTACCATATCAGTCTCCCCCAACGCTATAGCTCATCTTTTTTAAACCCTTAACAATTTTATCACCGGAGGGGGGGTTCTGCAATAATATCAATTATTCATGCCCTGTTAATATCCGTCATCCCGGAGGCCTTCAGCCTTCTGACCACCGCCATGGACAAAAAGGAAGCCAGTACACCTTTAATCAAATCAAACCCTATGTAAGGTATAAACCCTATTTTCAGCACCTGCATAACAGGTACAGTATTCCCCAGGTAAAAATTAAGTATCAAATATAAATAGGGCAGCCCTACTATGTATATAGCCGCTATGCCGGCCAGAGAGGCCGCCAGGTATCGTGCTAAGGTGGGGCTGCCCTGCCGGGGCAAAATAGTGCCGGTGACGTAGGCCCCCATTATAAATCCCAGAATAAATCCAAAGGTGGGCTTTAAAATGTAAGCCGGACCCGCCATGGGGCTTTCAAAAACAGGGATGCCAATCAGCCCCATTATAGCATAAACTGTGATGCTCAGAGCCCCCAGCCTGGGGCCCAGTATCATTCCGGCCAGCAGCACAACAAAAGGCACCAGGCTGAAAGGAACCTGGGTAAAGGGAATGACAATCAGGGAAAAACGGGAAAGTATTGCCGCCACCGAAGTAAGGGCTGCAAACATAGCCACCAGGGATATTTCCTTGGCTGTTAATTTCACACTTATTCCTCCTATAACACTTGATACGTAAACTATTTCTTTAAATAAGGTTTACAATAAGTCCAAATTTTTTTAAACCGTTCTCAGAGACACCTCCCCTGCCACAAAGCTCCTCAGTTCTCCGTCAGCGGTGCGCAGCACAAGGGCACCGGTGCTGTCCACATCGACAGCCCAGCCCTCCCATACCTCCCTGGAGGCACTTATCCTTACCGGGCGGTTTAAAGTAACACACCTTTTCTTCCACTCATCCAGTACAGGCTCGAAGCCATACTCCATCCACTGCCTGTAGTAATGTTCAAATTCCTTCAAATACTGCCTCAGCACATCAAGCCTGGAAACCCGGCTCCCCCCGGCCAGGTATAGGGATGTGGCAGCATCCTTTATTTCTTCCGGAAAATGATCAGTATTAATGTTAAGCCCCATACCTACTACCAGAAAATTTATTCTTTCTATCTCGGCGTTCATTTCAGTCAGAATACCGCATATCTTTTTCCCGTCCAGAAGCAGATCGTTGGGCCATTTAATCCCCGGGGCTATACCGGACACCTTTTCCACCGCCGAAGCCACCGCCACAGCGGTAAGCATGGTTACCGGGGGAGCCTGCCGGGGCTCAATGTCCGGCCTCAAAATAAGTGAGCAATGTATTCCACTCCCCCTGGGGGAATACCATCCCCGGTTCATCCTGCCCCTGCCTCCGGCCTGCTCCTCGGCGACTACCAGGGTCCCCTCACAGGCGCCTCCCAGGGCAAGGTCCCTGGCCTCCCGGTTGGTGGAAATAAGGCTTTCGTAAAAAAACACCTCTTTGCCCACAAAGCTGGTGTCCAGCCCGTCCACTATCTCATCCGGATAAAGGCGGTCCGGAACATTCAAAAGCCTGTATCCGCGGTGGGGAACGGCGTCAATGCCATACCCCTCCTCCCGCAGGATTTTGATGTGCTTCCAGACAGCCGTCCTGGATACGTTTAGCTTCTGGCAGATATCCTCCCCGGATATATATTCCGTCCTGCCGTTCTTTAAAAGTTTCAGTATTTCCGCCTTTTTAGACATATTTCACCCAGTTTTTTATATTTTATAGTTAAATATTATTGTCATCAGGCCGCATTGTCAACCCTGCACAGTATAAGGTTAACATTTTCCTTGGCTATTAAAATAAAAAGCCCGGCTTAACCGGATCCGGACTGCTGACAAACCTTTAAATATATAAATGCTTGCAAATGATATTCATAGACACCTTTGCAGTAAAGAAACACACACCCCAGAGCACACAGAGGACACAGAGATTTTTTAGCCCTGCCTTGAAGGTTTTATGATCTTTTTACTCTGGAGAACCATTTGCATAACTTATTAAAATTATAAATTCAGTTATTAGACATGATAGTAGTGCATATTAGCATTTTCTCTGTGATCTCTGTGTCCTCTGTGGTTTTATAAAAAGACAATCATTATTCTCAGGATACAGTTCCGGCTATAGAAAACTTTTTGGCCAGGTCATTCATTTTGCCGGACAACTGCTCAACGCTGTGCACAATACGGCTAACTTCCTGGGTGGTGGCGCTGTTTTCCTGGGCCACTGCGGACACATTCTGCACCCCCCCGGCTATCTGCCCAACCACTTCAGGAATCTCCCGCACATTTTGCAGGAAATCAGTTATATGGCCGAGGTTCCTGGTCATATCGACTTTCAGGGAGGTAATCCTTTCTGTCTCTTCCTGTACTATTTCATACTCTTCTTTAATTACAGACACCGCCTGCCTGGAACTGTCGGCAATATCATTAACCAGAGCGGCTATTTCCCTGGCTGCTGAGGATGACTGTTCAGCCAGCGCTCCTACTTCCTCGGCCACTATGGCAAAGCCCCGGCCAGCATCTCCGGCTTTTATTGCTTTTACAGCCGCATTAAGGGAGAGAAGGTTTGTCCTCTGGGCTATGCCGGTGATCAGTTCCAGGGACTTAACCATTTCTTCGGACTGCTGGTTAAGCTGACCGATTATCTCCACTGAAAGTTTGCTCTGCCGCGCTATGGCCTGTACCTGTCCGCTGACCACTTCCAGGTTGCCGCTGCCCTCCGCCAGTATGCCGGACACCCTGTCTATATCCTCATTAATACTGTCAACCTGGCCGCATATATTCTGGGCGCTGGCGGCCACCTCGGTTATTGAGCTGGCGGTTTCTTCAGCCCCGGCCAGGGTTTGTTCGGCGAATCCCCTAAGATCTGCCAGCGTTTTACTAAGACTGCTGCCGGCCTTGTCCAGCTGACTGGTCAAATCGGTTATTATGCCTGTAAAAGAATTCTCCAGATCGGCCACCGTGCTAAGCGTTTGTGCGGACCCGGCTCCACTCTGCAGGGCTACCTTCTCCAGATGGTGCATGACTTTTTTCATGGGCCCCACTATCTGGCGGTATTTACCCATGCTTAAAAAGAATCCCCCTATACCAGTAAAGGCCGAGGAGCTAAGCAGGCACACCAGCATGCTCTCATTGGGGGCGCCTACCCTTCCCAACAGGAAAGCTGCGTAACCCACCCCTCCAAATACAGGAAAAGAAGTCACCACAGTATCAATTAGATACCTCTTCAGTGTTTTAAACTTCTTACGTCCGCTGACGCCACTTACCTCTATATCAATTTTAAATCTAGCCGACAGTGTGCTGAGCTGGCTGACCATATTCCCCACGCTGTCAAGAGCCTTGTCCAGCTCACCGGAGGTAGAGCCGGTCTGCTGGGCAACGGCTGCTATGTTCTGCACCGATCCGGTTATTTGACCGACCATCTCGGGTATTTCCCTTACGCAGCTGAGAAACTCCTCTATAATGGTCAGACTGCTGATCATACTTTTTTGAAGAGCTTCTATTTTCTCTGTTTCATCCTTTACTATCAGCCGCTCTTCAGTGACAACCCCCCTGGCCTGCTGTGAGCTGTCTTTTATGCTGTTTGCCAGCACTCCTATTTCCCTGACCACCTTTGAAGACTGGTCGGCCAGCTTTCTCACCTCACCGGCCACCACCAAAAAGTCCTTTTCAGAATCTCCGGCCTTGGCAGCCTCGATGGACGCGTTGAGGGAAAGCAGGTTAATCCTCTGGGCTATTCCTTCAATAGCTTCCATTGATCTTATTATAGCCTCGGCATGTCTGTTGAGCTTTTCAATTATCTCAACTGACATATTGTTCTGGCGGGCAATAGTATGAACATGGTCGCTGATTACCTGAAGGTCACGGCTGCTGTCCGAAAGGGAGCCGGCTACTTGATCAGCCTGCAGGTTTATGCTTTCCAGCCTTCCTGATATGTCCACCGCACTGGCAGCCACCTGGGCTATGGCCCCGGCAGTTTCCGAAGACCCAATGGAGGTCTGTGCAGCACAACTCCTCAGATCCGACACGCTGCCGGTAAGTTTTGACGCGGCCTCATCCAACTGCCCGGATAATTCTTTAAGTATTGTAAGAAATGTCTCCTCCAGATCGGCTACGGAATTGATGTTTCCTTTAAGGGCTGTGCCGCTCTGCTGGGCTATATCCTCCAGGTGAGCCATAGCTCTTTTCATCGGGGCAATGAACCTTTTATAATTGGAATAACTCACCAGGGCTCCGGCCAGTATGCCCATCCCACCGGCAAACAGAAACGACGGGAGAGGTTTTCCCAGGACGTACATTATATACCCGGTAAAAACTCCTATGGGCAGGGCAATAAAAAAAGTCCTCAGGGAATAGCGCAATTGTGTGAGCTTTTTTATATCCATAAAAGCCTCCTGATAATATTATAATCATTAAATATTTTAACACCTATACAATATATCATTTAACTAATTATTTATGCAATATTTTTGTATCTCTATGCAGCTTTTGTAAGTGGTTCACCTAATCTATAGCAAACCTTCGGGCCATTCTGTTAAGATCGCCCACAAGTTCTTCCACATTGTATACAACCCTATTGACTTCCTGGGTTGTAGCGCTATGTTCCTGGGCTACCGCTGCTATATTATCCACTGCCCCGGCCATCTGGTGGATGGTCTCGGGAATCTCGGACACCCTGGACAGAAAACCTTCAATTAAGCTTAGATTTTGACCCATGTTTTCCTTAAGTCCGGCTATCTTTTCGGTTCCCTCTTCCACTATCCTGTGTTCTTGGTTTATAATTTCCACTGCTTTTTTGGAACTGCCGGCAATATCATCGACAATAACTCCTATTTCCCTGGCAGCAGCAGCAGACTGGTCGGCCAGGCTGCCCACTTCCTCGGCCACCACCGCAAAACCCCTTCCGGCGTCACCGGCTTTGGCCGCCTTAACCGCAGCATTTAAAGAAAGAAGGTTGGTTCGACCGGCAATGCCGGCAATCATCTCCAGTGCCCTGACAATTTCATCAGACTGGTTATTCAGCTTTTCTATTATCTCCACGGCCATACTACTCTGCCCGGCAATGTCCTGTATGCTGTCATTCACCTTAACCAGCTGCCGGCTGCCTCCTGAAAGCACCCCGGCTATGCCGCCGGCCTTTTTGTTTATACTGCTTACACGGGCGGCTATGTCCTGGGAGTCTGCGGACACCTGAGTAATGGTACCGGCGGTTTCCTCGGCGCCAGCCAGAGTCTGCTCGGCATGTCCCCGCAGGTCAGCCACTGTTTCGCCCAGTTTTTGGCCGGTTATTGCCAATTGTTTGGCCAGGTCGTCCAATACCAGCTTAAAGGTATCTCCCAGGCTCTCAGATCCCGTTTTTCCGCTGCCGCCTGACCCGCTTATACTGGCCACCCGGTCCAGGTGAAGCATTACTTTTTTAAGAGGGCCCACCACCATCCTGTAATTCCTTATACTGAGGCCGGTACCTATAGTCATTCCCATCAGTCCTGACGAAATACCCGCCAGGTGTATGTTTCCGGTCTGATAGGCCAGGTACCCCAAAAGTCCGTAAAAAGGAGCTCCTATTAAAACTGTGCTTAATATGTACCGGCCTTTGGCAATTTTTCTTATATTCACATCTTTTTTCCCGGATTCCCTTATATCAAATTTGAG
The DNA here is from genome assembly GCA_000802095.1 of Peptococcaceae bacterium BICA1-7. Lineage (GTDB taxonomy): Bacteria > Bacillota > Desulfotomaculia > Desulfotomaculales > Desulfocucumaceae > BRHc4a. The sequence goes on from JUEB01000012.1 coordinate 12,099, forward strand.
GTCAAATTTTTCAGACATGGCTTTTAAGTGTGCCATCATTTTTTCCACATTGCCCAGGGATACTGACATTTCTCCGGACCTGGAGCTGGTTTCCTGGGCCACTCCGGCTATATTCCCAACAGACGCCGCAATATGACCCAGCGTATCAGGAATTTGGCTCATTTGATCCAGAAATTCCTCCACCCTGGACAGGCATTCAGACATAACCTTTTTAAGAGCCTCCACCTGTTCAGTGCCGCTTAGCACTATTGCTTTTTCTTTATTTATAATTAATACCGCCTTGTGTGAGCTTTCCATTATTCTGCTCATTACCTGTTCTATTTCATGAACCGCGCCGGCGGACTGTTCAACCAGCTTTCGCATCTCCACCGCCACCACGCCAAATTCCCTCTCAGCCTCTCCGGCCTTGGCAGCCTCTATAGATGCGTTTAGGGACAGCAAATTAGTCCGGTGCACTATACCTGTGATTAAATCAACGGCCTTGACAATTCCCTCAAAGTGCCGGGTGAGCTTATCCACTATCTCAACCGACATTTGGTTATGCCGGGCAATAACCTCCATCTGACCACTAATCACCAGAAAGTCCCTGTGGCAGTCCGCCATGGAGGTAGCCATCTGGCCGGCGTCACGGTAAAAGGTTTCCACCTTGGAGAAAATATCATCGGTACTGGCAGCCACCTGGGCAATGGCCCCGGCTGTTTCCGAAGCTCCGATGGATGTCTGGGAGGAAAACTCCTTTAATTCCAATACACCCTCTTTTAGTTTTCCCGAAGCCTTTTTCAGTTGCTGGGCCAGTTCCTGCACTATACTGATAAAAAGCTTCTCCAGTCCGGAAATAGTCTGCACATTACCGGCCTGCCCGGTTCCGCTTTTGATAGCCATGTCTTCCACTACTTCCATGGCCTTTTGGGAAGGTGTCAAAAAGCGGCGGTAATTGGCCGAGGTAACCGCCATCACGGTGAAGGCCCCGCATACAGTGGCCAGAACGGTCATCCATAGCCCGCTGTCCAGCAGAAAGAGCAGATACCCCAGAATGGTGCTGGTAGGAAGGCTAACCATGGCTGTCCTCAGAAGGTACCTGGCAAAGGAATACCTTAAAATATCCATATATAAAAATTACCCCCCCATAAACTTATATGAGCCCTTTTTATAAAAACATTGTATTTTACTTGTTGATCTAAATTAACTTAAAATACAAAAAGTTGCAAGTAGTTTTTGAATATTCATTCATTATCCGGGGGTAATTGCCAATACTCCAATGTGCAAGGGCTATCCGGTCAAAAAAAACAGCCCCTCAGGGCTTTTAAGTTATATATAGGCTTTATAGAATAACACCGGCAATGGGTTTCATTTCACCTACATCAAGGCTAATATCAAGAGACCTGGCCGAGTGGGTGATACCACCTACTGAAATAAGGTTAACACCCGTCCGCGCAATAGACAGTATAGTTCCTTCATGCACCTGTCCCGAGGCTTCCAGCAATACCCTGCCACCGGCTATGGACACAGCCTCTTTAATTGCTTCCAGGTCCATATTGTCCAGCATTACTATATCCGCCCCGGCCCGTATGGCCTCCTCCAGGCCCTCCAGGCTTTCCACCTCCACCTCTATTCCCATAATGTGCGGAGCCCTGGATTTGGCCCTGGAAATAGCCTCGGTGATGCTTCCGGCCACCTTTATGTGGTTGTCCTTTATGAGAATGGCGTCGTACAGGCCAAATCTGTGATTATAGCCCCCGCCGACTCTTACTGCGTATTTTTCCAACAGCCTTAAGCCCGGTGTGGTTTTTCTGGTATCTGTCAATTTAGCTTTTTCTCCCGCGATAATGCCGGCCAGGTGCGCCGTGCGGGTGGCTATGCCGGACATCCTCTGGAGAAAATTAAGGGCCACCCTTTCCCCCGTCAGAATAGCCCTGGCGTCACCTTCCACCCTGGCCAGAAGCTGACCCGCGGTAACCATGTCACCATCCCTCACCCTGGGCTGAAAGGATATTTCAGGGTTTAGCTGCTTGAACACCTCCCCGGCCACCTCCAGCCCGGCAGCCACACCGGGCTCTTTGGCCCTGATAAAACCTATGGTGACATAATTTTCAGATACTATGCTGGCAGTGGTTATATCGCCGGTACCCACGTCTTCTCTCAGTGCCCGGCATATTATTTCCTTTACCAGTGAGCGCTCAATACTCATTATACAAAACCTCCGGAGCGGGCATTTATTTTCTCAGTATTAGATGTTTGAGCCAGCTGTCCCCGGACTCCGGGCAATCCAGCCGGTAGTGGCCCCCCCTGCTCTCTGTCCTCATAAGGGCCGATTCAGCTATCAGGCTGCCCACTTCCAGCATGTTTCTCACTTCCATATCGGATGGGGAAGCAGCTTCCTTTTTATTTATATAGTAGTATTTATTGAAAAATTCTATGGCCTTTTTAAGACCCTCGCCGGTACGCACCGGACCCACGTACTGGTTCATTACCATTCTAAGCTCTGTACGGATTTTATTATATCCCACCAGCCCGCTGTCCAGACAGTCGCAGGAGAATTCAATGGTCTTTTTTGGTTGTCCTATTTTATATTTTTTCACACATTCCACAATCCTGTGGCCAAAAACCAGCCCGTCAAGCAGTGAATTACTGGCCAGGCGATTGGCTCCATGGACCCCCAGGCAGGCGGACTCACCGCAGGCATAAAGCCCCCGGATACTGGTTTCCCCGTTAAGATTGGTCTTTACCCCTCCCATCATATAATGGGCTGCCGGGGCCACCGGCACCGGGTCCCGGGTTATGTCCAGACCGTATTTGGCGCAGGTTTTTAATATATTGGGAAACCTCTCCCTGACCAGGTCGGGTGACATGTGGGACAGGTCCAGAAATACTTTTTCAGAGGCTGTGCTGGCCATTTCCGAAAGTATAGCCCGCACCACCACATTTCTGGGAGCAAGCTCGGCAAGCTCGTGACACCGGGTCATAAAGCGTTCGCCATAGCGATTGCGCAGGTATGCCCCCTCTCCACGGACTGCCTCGGATATAAGAAATCTGGGAGCTCCGGGAAGGCTCAGCACGGTGGGGTGAAACTGTATAAACTCCATGTCCATAACCTCGGCCCCTGCCCGGTAAGCTATGGCAATGCCGTCTCCGGTGGCAACCTCCGGGTTGGTATTGTGCTCGTAAAGCATGCCCAGCCCGCCGGTGGCCAGAATTACCCCGGCCCCCCGGTATACATGGAGCCCCTCGGTGTTGCGGTCATAGACCAGTATGCCGTAACAGGTATTATCATGGACCATAAGATCTACCGCCTGGTGGTTTTCCAGCACCAGGACATTTTTGTCCTCCCTGATACGGCTGGCCAGGGCCCTTTGTATCTCAGCCCCGGTGGCGTCTCCGCTGGCATGCAGTATTCGCCGCCTGCTGTGGGCGCCTTCCTTTGTAAGGGCCAGCTTTCCGCCCTCCAGATCAAACCTGGCCCCTATCTCTATCAATTCCCTTACTCTTTGGGGCCCCTCATTGACAAGTATTTTGACGGCACTTTCATCGCAAAGGCCTGCCCCTGCCATAAGGGTGTCCACATAATGCAGGTCAGGGGAATCAGATGTCCCCAGGGCGGCGGCAATCCCTCCCTGAGCCTTGTCTGTATTGCTGTTGTCCACGGCCTGCTTGGTTATGACCACAACCTTTTTACCAATCCTGCTGGCCATATAGGCAGTATACAACCCGGCTATGCCGCTACCTATGATCACATAGTCCCAGTATTCCTGGGGCAGCTGCCGGGTATCAAAATTAACCAGATAATCAGGTTTCAAGAAGAAGACTCCTTCCCGGGGACATACCACCGGCCTGTCCTATTTTACAGCAAGCATACGCTCAAGGCTTTTAAGCGCCTTCACCCGAATATCCTCGGGGACTGTCACCCTTGGCTCCAGGCTGACCAGCGCCTGGTGTACCTTGTCCAGGGTGGTCGCCTTCATATTGGGACAGACCAGCCTGTTTGAGGCAGGATAAAACTTCTTGCCAGGATTTCTTTTTTCAAACTGGTGCAGTATGCCCAGTTCCGTGCAGATTATAAATTCCCTCTCACCGCTCTCCCCGGCGAATTTAATCATCCCCGCTGTACTGGCCACCACGTCGGCCATGTCCACCACATCGGGGCGGCATTCCGGGTGAGCCATTATGACAGCCTGAGGATACTCTTCCCTGGCCTTAAGCACGTCGGTTCGGATCAGCTTGTCATGGGTGTTGCAGAAGCCCTGCCACGCCGTGAGGTTTTTCCTCCCGGTCTTTTGGGCCACATAATGGCCCAGGTTTTTATCCGGTATAAAAAGTATGGGCCGGTCCGGGGGAATGGACTCCACCACCCTGACAGCGTTGGCCGATGTGCAGGCAATATCGCTTTCAGCCTTTACCTCGGCGCTGGTATTAACATAGCATACTACCACCGCCCCGGGCATCTGCTCTTTTCTGGCCCTCAGCGAATCGGCGTCCACCATGTCCGCCATGGGGCAGCCGGCATTTTTTTCGGGAAGCAGGACGATCTTTTCCGGTGAAAGTATGGCAGCGCTTTCCGCCATAAAGTGAACACCGCAGAAAACAATAACTTCGGCGTCTGTCTCAGCTGCCCTTCTGGATAATTCCAGGGAATCTCCAACGAAATCAGCTATCTCCTGTATCTCGGGCCTCTCGTAGACATGACTTAATATTATGGCCTTTTTTTGTTCCCTGAGCAGGTTTATTTCTTCGGACAGCCTTTTAATTTTATCCATTTCAGTGTCTGCTGCTCCTTTTAGGGGCTGATTTTTTTCATCCGTATAAAACCATGAAAATATTCTAACCATTCCTGTCTTTCCGTGTCAAGCCAAAGGTTGACCAGTCAGTCGATATCTCCGTGATTTTCCACCCTTCTGAGGTCGGTAATCCGGTTGGACCCATCCACCATTACCACGGTGGGGCGGTGTTCAAGGGCCTCTTCCCTGGTCATGGAGGCATACGAAATAATTATAACTGTATCCCCGGGCTGAACCAGGCGGGCTGCCGCCCCGTTCAGACAGATCACCCCGGACCCCGGAGGTCCCGGTATAACATAGGTCTCAAACCTGGAGCCATTGTTATTGTTGACAATCTGAACCTTTTCATGGGGCAGTATATCGGCCGCCTTCATAAGATCCCGGTCAATGGTGATGCTGCCCATATAGTTAAGATTGGCCTCGGTTACAAGGGCCCGGTGTATTTTTGACTTGAACATTGTCAGAAACATCAGTTATTCCCCCAGTATAATGTTGTCTATCAGCCTGGTTTTTCCAAACCTCACCGCCAGAGCCATCAGCGCAGGGACATCAAGCCATACCATCTCCTCAAGGTCCGGTAGGGACCTCACCTCGACATAGTCTACGCTGGCGCCCTCTACCCCATTTATAATGCCGCTTACCATGGCCACCAGCTTTTTAACATCCCTCTCACCAGAGGACACAGCCCCGGCGGCCTCCCTCAGGCTTTTATGCAGTATAGGCGCCGCCAATCTCTGATCCGAAGTGAGATACACATTCCGGGAGCTCATGGCCAGGCCGTCGTTCTCCCTGGCGGTGGGCGCAGCTATTATTTCCACCGGTATGTTGAGGTCCTCCACCATTTTTTTTATCACCAGCACCTGCTGGGCATCCTTCTGCCCGAAATAGGCCCGGTGCGGCTGTACTATATTAAAGAGCTTGGTTACCACTGTGGCTACCCCCTGGAAGTGCCCCGGCCTGGAGGTTCCACACAGGCAACCGGTAATCCCGCCCACCTCAACAATAGTTCTGTGCCTTCCGGGATACATCTCCTTATCGGAGGGGTGAAATACTGCATCAACACCACATTCCTCCAGCAGGCGGGAATCCCTCTCCAGGTCCCTGGGGTAAACGCTAAAATCCTCTTTGGGGCCGAACTGCAGGGGGTTTACAAATATACTCACCACCACCGACCCGCATTCTTTCTGTGCCCTCTTGACCAGGGACAGGTGACCCTCGTGGAGGTAGCCCATGGTGGGAACAAACCCCACAGTTTTACCCCCGGCCTTTTCTATTTTTACAAAGTCCCTTATCTCCGCTATGGTTTCAAGAATAAACACACGGATTCCTTCCTTTACTTAGATGTATTAGCCGAAGATGTATTTCCGACTGGCCGGAGGGGCCGAAGTTGCATTCCCTGATGGTCGGAGGATCCAGGGGTGCATTTCCGTTTTGTCGGAGGAGCCGAGATGCATTCCCGGAGGGTCGGAGACCTGGCGGTACTACAATAAACCTCTACTGTCTCCGACAGGGAGGCATTACCCTTGAGCCCCTCCGACCAATCGGTAATACCCCAGAGCTACTCCGACCGGAGGTACCACCCTTAAGCTTTAAGCTTTTCTATTACTTCCTCCGGCATGGAAAAACCGTGCTCGGGACCGGGGAAGCTGCGGGACCCCACCTCTTCCCGGTAGGACTGCAGCGCTTTCATTATTTCCTCGTTGAGGTTCACATACCGCTTTACAAACTTGGGTGAGTTGCCTCCATATAGGCCCAGCAAGTCGTGGGTAACCAGCACCTGGCCATCGCAGTACGGACCGGCGCCTATACCTATGGTGGTTATGTCAAGGCTTTCGGTTACCAGCCTGGCCAGGGAGGTAGGCACACACTCCAGCACCAGAGCGAAGGCCCCGGCCTCCTGAACCGCCCTGGCGTCATCCAGGAGCTTCCTGGCGTTGGCCTCATCCTTGCCCTGCACCTTGTAGCCCCCCATGGTGAGCACCGACTGGGGAGTAAGCCCCAGATGGCCCACCACCGGTATCCCGGCTGTAACCATGGCTCTGATGGCGTCGGCCACCTCCTGTCCGCCCTCCAGCTTTACCGCCTGGGCTCCGCCCTCCTGGAGCATCCTGCCGGCGTTGCGGACACTTTCCTCCCTGGACAGGTGATAGGACAGGAAAGGCATGTCGGCCACCACCAGGGCCCTCTGCACTCCCCGGGTGACTGCCTTGACGTGGTGAACCATGTCATCCATGGTCACCGGGATGGTAGACCCGTAGCCCAGCACCACATTGCCCAGTGAGTCACCTACCAGAATGGAATCAATTCCGGCGGCGTCCACCAGCCTGCCCATGGGAAAATCATAGGCGGTCAGCATGGTCACCGGCCGTCCTTCCCTTTTGGCCTGCATTAAGTAACTTACGGTAATCCTTTCACTCAACTGGATAACCCCCCAAATAATTTTAATAGGCTTTCAGCCTGCTCACTGCTGATGCTACCCTTTTCAAGGGCCACACGGACGGTATAACTACCGAGGGTGCGGTATAAAGACTCCTCTTCACTGCCCACCCCGGCCAGGGACGGCAGGTGCCCCTCTATGGTGGAGGAATCTCCCCTGGCCACCGGGCCGGTAAGGGCCTGCACCGGACCAACCTTTTCAATATTGCTTATTGTACCCTGAATAAGGGGAAGCAACGCCCTGTATGCCTCTTCCCTGGAAAGCCCGAATTTTTCATACAGCCCTGTGCTCAGGTGCATGATAGATACCAGGTAGTTTGACGCTATACAGGCTGCTGCGTGATAGAGGGCTTTGTCTCTGGCATCTATATAAAAGGATCTTCCCTTCAGGTCAGACACCATCCGCTCAGCCGCGGGCAAGGCCTCGGGGTCACCCTCCAGGGCAAAATAGGACCCTGGAAGATTTCCCATGGCAGCCTCCACATCGGCAAAGGACTGGAGAGGGTGGATGGAAACGGCCAGCCCCCCCTTTTCCCTTACCCCGGCCAGGAAATCCGAGGAGTGCGCGCCGCTGGTATGGGCCACAATCCTCCCGGGGGCAATACCTCCCCGCCCGGTTATATGTCTGCTCACATTCTCTATTTCCCGGTCAGGGGTGGTAATAAAAACAATATCTGCATTTTGAGCCGCCTCTTCCGGCTTTTCAAAGGCCGGAGCCTCTACCCGGGAAGCCAGCTTTACCGCCGAGTCAAAGCTTTTGCTGGCCACCCCGGACACTTTATAGCCCCTTTCACTGAGCAGTATGGCCAGGGCGCTGCCCACCTTCCCGGCCCCGATGATGGCTATTTTAAACGCTGTCATGCACTACATCTCCTTTTGTTGGCTTACGTGACCAGATGTCCGGTCGGAATACAGGAGCCAGGAGTCAGAATTCAGAATGAGTTGAGCATTCCTTCATGAAAACCTCTCTGGTCTCTATTAGCCCCAGAGGACACAGAGATCACAGAGAATTTAGTATAATTGAAGAATGGAGATTTTTTTCGACCATTCCAATCTATTTAATAAAACCTAATATAGCATTCAAGGCAGGTCTCCAAAAAACTCTGTGTGCTGTGGCTAAAAAGGACAGAATTTTCATTCTGAATTATAGCTTCCGATGGTATAGGAATTCAGTATAAGTATGCTCAGGATATATAAAAAGCCTTCCGGTTTTTGGACATACCGAAAGGCTTTAACTTTCCTCTCCGTCTCGGTCCTCACCGGCTCCAAGCGGTTTAACAATATTCAGCTGTAGCTCACAGCCAATTAAAAAGGTAAGGTTCCCAAAAAGGATACCATCCTAAAATGATATTACCACAGTACTTTTTAGATCTCAACAGTTTTAGCCTTAAAGATGAAATTTTCTTTTTTACCCGCAGTCCTGTTTCATGCCGCTAATCATTGACCCTGCCGTGGTGAAGTGATAGATTGAAAAGCAAAGGCCTTGTTTAGAGGATAAGACTGTGCAAATAATCAATGTTTCACAGGAAGCAGACTATGTGGTCAGGGCGGGAAAGGTTTTTGACGGCCGGGCCCTGCTGCCTTATGAAAAAACCGACATTATAATATCAGGCGGAAGGATCACCGCTGTTGAACAGGGAGCCGGCCCGGCCCCGGATAGCTGCAAGGTATTCATCGATCTTGGCGGCTGCGCAGTGCTGCCGGGGCTGGTGGACTGCCATGTGCACCTGGCCCTGGATGGAAAGGACTTTAACCGCGCCATGGATCTGTGGCCCCGGGAAAGTCTTCTTTTGGAAAGGATTGGTAACGACCTGAGAAAAACCCTGGACAGAGGGATTGTGGCTGTGCGGGACGGGGGCGACCGGCAGTGGGTGGGCTTCCGGGCAAGGGATGAGGTGAACAGCGGCAGACTGGCCGGGCCGCGTATACTGTCTCCGGGTATAGCCCTGGGGAAAAGGGGCAGGTACGGCTCCTTCCTGGGCCCGGGCATTACCGGGGATCAAATAGAGGATACTGTCAAAAAAACCGCGGCCCGGGGTGTTGACCACATAAAAGTACTGGTGTCAGGTGTGGTCAGCTTTAAAGAATACCGCCGGGTTGGAGAAATGCACTTTTCCCCGGAAGAGCTGGGACGGCTGGTATGGCACTCCCACCGTCTGGGTCTCAGGGTAATGGCCCACGCCAGCTCCGATGAGGCCGCCGCCCTGGCGGCCGGGGCAGGGGTGGACAGCCTGGAGCACGGCTATTTCATCAGCCGGCCCACCCTGGAAATACTGGCGAAAAAGGGTATCCCATGGATTCCCACACTGGCCCCGGTGGCCAACCAGGCCAGGGGGAGGCTTGGTGAAGGACATACCCCCGAAGAACTGGAGGTAATTGAAAAAACCTACCGGCGGCAGCTTAAAATGGTTTATAGAGCACAGGAATTGGGAGTGATAATAGGCACCGGCACCGACGCCGGGGCCACCGGGGTGCTTCACGGGGAGGGCCTTTTGGAAGAAATGCTGCTGCTGGAGGAAGCCGGACTGGGCAGGGACCAAATTCTCCGGGCCGCCACCGCAAGCGGCTCCCTGATACTGGGCCTGGAAAAAGAGCTGGGCATGGTAATCCCCGGGCTGCCCCCGTACCTCATTGCGGTAAGGGGAAATCCTCTGGAGAATTTGCAGGCGCTTGAAAATATTGAATATATGATACTTCCCTCCGCTGGATAAACTAAACCCGGAGGGACTTTTTATGACTTTCACCCCTAAAAGGGTTTATTTTGAAAAAGAAGCCCTGAATTACCCCCTGGGGCAGGAGCTTCACCGGCGCTTTGGCCGGGAGGGAATTCCCATAATGATGGCGGCCAGCCATAACCGCATTTCCGGAATACCCGGCAAAACCCCCCGGGAGGCCTACCTGGAGGCCAAGCGAACACTGGTGGTGGGGGTGCGGAGAACGTTGAAGTTTGAAACCTGTAAACCCTCGGCCCACTACCAGCTTCCCCTCAACACCAGCTGCAGCGGCAAGTGCGAATACTGCTACCTGCATACCACACTGGGCAACAGGCCCTACCTGCGCATATATGTCAATGTCGATGAAATACTGGCTAAAGCAGAGGAATATATAAAGGAAAGAAAACCTGAAATCACCCTTTTCGAAGGGGCCGCCACCTCGGACCCCATCCCGGTGGAGAACTATTCGGGGTCTTTAAAAAAGGCTATAGAGTTTTTCGGCCGGCAGGAGCTGGGCCGCTTTCGCTTCGTCACCAAATATACCGAGGTAGACTCCCTGCTGGACGCAGACCACAGGGAACATACCCGCTTTCGCTTCAGCATAAACACCCAGCACGTTATTAAAAGGTACGAGCACGGCACACCTGGGGCCGAGGAGCGCCTGGAGGCGGCCAGGAAGGTGGCCGGTGCGGGCTATCCATTGGGTTTCATCATCGCCCCCATCATGGTATACCCCGGCTGGGAGAAGGACTATGGAGAATTAATGGAGAATTTGAGGGAAAAGCTTGGCCCGGCGGCGGAAAGCAATATCACCTTTGAGCTGATCAGCCACCGGTTCACCGCCAGGGCCAAGAAGAGGATACTGGACATATTCCCCTCCAGTACCCTGCCCATGGAGGAGGAGGAGAGGAAATTCAAATACGGGCAGTTCGGGTACGGTAAATATGTTTATCCGAAGGAAACACTTCAGGAGATGGACTCACTGTTTAGAAGCAACTTGGAAAGAAACTTTCCGGGATCACGGGTGGAGTACCTAGTATAGGTATATACAATATTGAAATATATTTTTACGCTCAAAATATAATACAGATATTGTAAAAATATCGATTTTTTGATTATAGGGCATTTCATTAATAGTTGAAATGCCTACTATCACCTATATTTTCTCTACCCATTGTTTTTCTGTTCAATTAGTTGGTAAAGTACATATATCAAAACATTCTGGCATCTGCAGTGGCCTTTGTGAGAACTTCAAGCGGTAGTGCTGGTTTCGGGCAATCCTTTGCATCCAATATACTAGACAACTTTGCCTGGCAACTGCTAATGTAATTCAAGTAATATTCTTTCTTATTTGCCAGTATAAGGGATGGGTTTCTTTTTTTCCATGACAAGTAGACCCATTTGATTACCTCTGATATTGTAACAATAGTATTTTTATTCCGTATAGAAGTTAAGGCCTTTAACTTGTAGCGGTCTGCCAAAACATGAGTAATCAAATTGATATCCTCTTGGTACCATTTGGATATAGAATATATCCAATACTTTACAATTATGTTCTTCCTTTTTGGGTCTGTTTCTTTGAGTATCTGATCCAAAAAATTATCTAGAATACTAACAAACCATTTACAGCGGTCTAAAAAATCTTGGCAAATTCTCTCCCATTGGGACTCATCATAAGAATACAAAGTAATCGAGGCACCAGCAGTATTTTCCAAGTATTGTTTGCAACCGTAACGCTTAACTTGATTAAAATAAAGATAATCGCTATTGTTATGACATATACAAGTGCGTACATTTAATATAATAGAAAAAAACTTTTCACAATCTTTAAGATTCATATATACTAACATTTGAATTGTAGATGGTCTATGATTTATGTGGTTCAGTCCAAATAGTTGGTGCTGTACAATCTTACCACAATCCCACAGCAATCCATACATATTCAGCACAGCTGTATAGAAGCACATACGTGCATCGGAATTTTTCGGCAATAGTTTGGGCTGGTAGTAAGCAAACAAAAACAAACGTGGATCAATCTGTACCGCCTTTTTATTTAAGCGTTCCACTACATTAATATCAAAGGCGATAGAATTTTTCACTATTTGGGAAAAATCTTTAGACAATGCAATCACCTCCGCTCCTCTAACATGCGAAATGCCGTGAAACCCATGTAGCTGGTACCAATTTCAAAGTCTGATCTGATGCCTTTAATTTCTATTAGGTGAAGGTTTGGTCCATAAAAAAATACGCCGCGACGATCAGAGATTTTTTCTATGTGTATTCTACCTTTTTTACTAATTGGGTCATATTTTCTATCATCAATAGTGCCCTTAAACTTTTTTGGCGTCCCATCTTTTTCACAAAGAATATGCCATACCTTGGTGCGTATCTGTGTATAGAACATGGTTTCATTGATTTTGCTGAAGGCATTGAGGCTGCCTTGAAAATTATCCAACTGGGCACAGGAGAGAGCCAGAAGATAGTACATTGTAGGGGTGTTGAACGGTATCTCCTCGCCTCGCAGAAACTGCTGCTCATACATCTCACAGAGTCTATTAATTTCTCGCCACTGTTTAACATCCATACGTGTAAACTGTTTCTCTTCACCGGAAAAAATGGGTGCCTCATTGTAAAGTAACCAGGTCAGGCTCAATAGCATATACAAACAACCAGCATGATTTTGGGCTACAACCATATTGTTTTTTAAGAAATCTACAATCTCCTGCGCTTTCGCTTTTTGAGCAATGCTTATTATTGCTTTTTTGTAGTCAATACCTGCATCGGCAAGCATTTTTCGGGCTTTGAGGTGAATACCGCTTGCAGAACCCTTAGTGAGCAAATCATCATAGTATTTTTTATATTTCTCCTCGCTTAAAAAACTTAGGATCTCTGCTTTATTCTCTTGATATTCTTCGTTGTCTTCCACTTCCCGCCCTTGGCTTTCTACCTCATCTATCACTGAGGTGACATTGCTTAAGTAGCGGATTTTATTTTCTTCAGTAACAGTATCACTGTAATACACAGCTCTAAACAGGCGCAGAAGCGCATTGTATGGGTAAGTGTTGGTGGGATCAGAAGCGATCACTTTGTTAAGCTGTTGAAAAATTTCTCGAAAATCGAAAATAGCCGAAGGCTCTTTTATTTCTAAATTAGCATTCTCTTTACGTAAATCATGGAGCTTCAACTGGCTCAAAGCGCTTTCTACAATCAAATTGTTTTTAGTTACCTTATTAATTTTAGACAAACGAGGATTTTCCATGTTTTCAATGGTACCTCTCGAGATATCAATTGCCTGTTGGAGTTTTTCCCTGCGCTCTTTAACTGTAAACTCACCGATTGATCTGCTTGTTCCATAAACTTCCCGCAGCCAAGCCACCTCCTGACAGATCAGCCTAGGCTCGTTAATTCGCTTATTTACCCGTAAATGGGTGAGGGCATCGATAATGCGGTGGTAATATGGCTTATAGAAATAATTCCTGTGTTTTTGTTCAGGGTATGTACAGTTAGGACCAATAATTCTAATAAGACGTTCAATAGTTGCCGCTTCACTATGTTTATTATACTCGCCTGAACTTGATAGTTCACAAATCATGCTGACAATGTAATCAATCTGTTTCTCCTGCGTAATACCTGCGCTTTCCAAATAAATCTCTGCTTCCAATGGTGTCCGGAAAGCCACCAAATAATCAAAACCGGTGCCATCTAATTCCGGTGAAATAATTTGCAAAAAAGGTACATTTAAAAGAGCATTCTGTACACCTGAAAAGCGATTATCCATAGGCAAATTCATACAGCGTAAAGCCATAGAAAGAGGAAGTGGAATCTTAACCTGATAGCTGGTGGCTACTGAATTACAAAAGTTCTGTATGCCCTGGAACACTTTTTCGTTCCGGTCTGACGAATCATCTTCTTCGCTCAAATCGGACAGAGTATATCCTGCATTTTGCAAAGCTAGAGCTATGTCTGAAAGATACTTCCCTTCTTCTGCCGAAAGTTGCTTGGTCAATCGGATGTAAAGCTTATCCATACCCCAATCAATTTCTTGTTGAAGGCCTTGAGAAATTTCGGTATGTAGATGTGAATATAAGAAGGTATAAAGTAGAGTTAGAAGGTTTCTTTCATTATTTTGTTTTACCCAGCGTTTAAAATCTTCTGCAGAAATATCGCAAAGGTCAACTATTTTGTCCTGAAGGACATCCAGTTCTTCAGGGTGCAAGTTAATATCTGCCTTAATTGTTATGAAGCTTTTATAATAGCTTTCAGGTTGCTCATATGCAGTGCTGACTAATACAACCCTTCGTCCCCGATTAATTAGTGCGGTATAAAGCTTCCGGCTTTCCTGTATTTGGCTAATTGATGATGAATTGTCCCAAATTAGCAGTACTTTGTGTGCGTCAAGATCTTCTAATTTTTTAAGCAACATATCTAGCCCCACAAAATTTGGCGAATTTTGTTCCAGATTTATGTCAGGATTATTGATAAATAAAACTGGGTATTCTCGCTCTCGATAGATTTTGTAGGCGAGCGCTCCTAATGCAATAGTTTTACTGCTGCTGGTCTGGCCAACGAGCAATATCGATTTCTGTTCCGCCGTTTCTTTTCCAGAGGATAATGCGCTCCTGACGGCCTTTTCAAGGGAAGGTTCAAAATTCCGACACAAATTAAAATTATTTTCGTAACCGAACCAAACCGGTCTGCGCACACTATCTTTTAAAAAACTATAGAAATATTCAATCTTCATATGAGGAGGATAGCTGGTATCCCCAACCTCGGATTCCGACAGAAGACGAACAAATCCGCGTGTGTCTAACAGGCTTTTATAGCTTATAGTAGTCCTTTTTTTGTTGATATAGAGTGCATCGCTATCCTCATCCTGTAATAATGAATAGCTAATTTCATAACCATCTCCAAATACTTTTGAGGCTTCATTATCTTCCATCAAATTAGACAAGTCATCCGCAAAGGCCTGAAGCTGATTGTGCTGCACGAGATCACGGATAAATGGACTATTCTGTAAGCTATCTGATGCACCGAAAAGGAAAGCCGAACCTTTTCGCATTTGCAAAATTACATTATACAGTACAGAGATATCAACTTCATCTGGAATATCAGGATCATATCCGACTATGACCAAAGAGCCAAAGTTTCCTTTAAGAAGTTCTGGAATCAATGTAACCATTTTTTCTGCTTGTAATTTTTGCTGCTGAGCTTCTCGAAACGATAACGCCTCTTCAGATTTGCTACTTTTTCCATGCAAATAGATCACATTGAGTTCCCGTTGATTTAGAACTACTTTATCAAGCATATCTTCATAATTACTAATTGGAATTGGAATCCGTTTGTCAACTATCTCAAAATTGTATGCAAAACCTTCATAAGTAGTTGAAGTTATAATACAACTCCACGGCTGTTTAGCTAATATAGGACTAAGATCCCCGTAACTTTTGCCAACAAAAAGTATAATAGGAGTATTGGATTCCAAAAGTTCAATAATTTTTTGGGATATTTGATTATTATCTTGATTCATAAAGGAGTAAGCACCTCCAACATATAATTGTTGCCCAAAGAAGCTTTCTTCTTCTTTATTATCTTATCCATTCTCCAGGTGCAAAAAACCAGGCGAATTTGACATGGAAACAACCTATAAAATGGGGTAAAGGGAATGTCCATATTTAAAAATTCTATTATATTATAATTCAAGCTTCTTCGACATTATACGTTTTGGATAAAATGTAAGCTTCGCATTATTTATGCAAAAACTCGTTTCTGCAAGCTATCAATTATAAATATTATAGTTAGAATAGTTAATCTTTAATAGAACTTATTGAGGATCTCCAGGCACAACCTTCTCCATTTCTTTTGGATGTTTTGGGCATTGCCAAACCTCACCTCTACCTCTACGTGCTCGCCGCAGCTTAGTTCGCCCATCAATTTTGCACAAAGGAATACTCTTATAAGGTGGGCGTTCATCGATATTTCTTAGATAATCCTTGCACTCAGGATTGGAACATCCTACTTTTAGTGCCTGAAAGTCCCATGTGCCATGCTGTCGTCGCTGGTTAACTATATGGGTTGGCATATTGCAATATGGACAAACCCTGATACTACCGTCATCATGCACAGCAGCTTTACGAATGTGCTTTGCCTGTAAAAGTTCCAGGCATATTCTTGCATAATCATGAGCCTGGATGCGGTGAATAATCTCAATACGGCCCCTATGACTTGACCAGTTCATACTACCGGTATAGACAATCCCCTCGTCAATTATTACATCCTTTCCGTGTAAACCACTGGCTGTTATTACAAAAGCGCCAAGGCTTCTGAGATTTTTAATTACCTTGCTTACATAAGTTTGGTTTTGAGCTTCACTTATGGGAGGGGTAACCAATGTTACACCTACTCCCCGGGTCAAAGCATTCCTTATATGTGGTTCAATCGTTGGCCAACGGTACTGCCCAAAATAAGGGGCAAGACCAAATATTGACTCTTTTGCGTTATTTATATCTTCAATAAAACAATCAAAAAAAGATACTTCATCAAGGAGTTTAAACATTGGCCCTTTTTCATTGCTCGGAGGCGTCCACCCTGTTGAAAACAAAGTTGGTTGCTGATAAGGATTAATTGCCAGTTCATCTGCTGAAATTAAATCTGCACGGTCCTTTAAAAATTCCCATAGCTGACCAAGTGCACTCGAAGGCTTTGCGTTTTTATTTAACCACTGAGAAGAACCAATAAAAACAAATTTATTTCTTGCCCGGGTAACTGCTACATTTATATCCCTTATCACCTGATCCCGATCACGGGGATTACAAAGTCTTGCACTATAATATGGTTCGTCCAGTACAGAGTCAAAGATTATTAATTCTGCCTGGCTGCCCTGAAATGTGTGTACTGTCCCAGCCGCTACCCAGTTATCAAGCTCCATATTTTTTATAAGCCTTGATAACATTCTCCTCTGGGCAGAAAAAGGAGTAACAATTCCAATTTGGTTATCCGGTTGTTCAATCCTTTGAGCGGCCATAGCCGCAAGTTTAACAGCTATGTTTCCTGAGTAAAAATTAAAACGGCTAAGACTCCCCGGCTGTTTCCCGCTCCAGCAGTTTAAGTCAGCAGTGTCGATAATCACTAATGGGTTATCGGGGAGAAAATCAAGCCAATCCAGTTTCCCCCTTTTCTTTACTTTTGGATGATCCTTTAGTTCAAGGCCGGCTTCCAAATAAACTAATTGTCTAGCTATATCAGCTATTTCAGGAACCATCCGCTGTTGGACAGATAATTTGGTTAGAGCCTTGCAATTGGGGCTTGGTTTATTATTAATTGCAACCCTAGATAATTCAAAGACATCTCGTCCCATCCTGTCGTTGCTTATCTTCTCATCACTACGAATGATTGGAGGGAGTTGAAGAAAGTCGCCGACCAGTATTACTCTAGATTCAGCTTTTCCGGCAGCAATAAATATCATCGGGGGAAGGGCCATAGAAATCTCATCTATAATTACTGCGTCAAATTTTTGCTTCTGAAGCTCCCTTCCCATAAAACTCTTTGTTAATGTACAGTACACCACTTTAGCTTCTGAAATAATTTTTTCCTCTAATTGAGAAATGTTATCTTGCAGGGTACTAATTGTTCCTTTTATTTCGTTTAGCTGCTTCTCAGCGTCTTGTAATTCTTTGGTAATACTTTCCCGTTTGGGGAAACCGGCACAAATACCCTTCTGCTTATTCACATCTTTCTCAAATTCAGAACTAATTTGAACCGACTCTTTAAAACTCCGTGAAGCTTCTACCAAAGCCCTTTCAGCTTTAACCATTTCGTTTTTTGCAGCATTCAAGGCTAATTCTGCTTGTTTTATTTTTTTAACTTTCCAAAGCCAAGCCCTTTTTGCACGCTCCAATTCATTCTTACATTGTTCAACAATCTCTTTGCATCTCATGGTTTGAGCTTCAGCATTCTTTTGTTTTTCTTTGCTGTCTTTTACAAGCTCCAATGACTCCTTGAATAGAGAGATCTTGTCATCTAGATTTTTCCACTCAGTAATTGCCTTAGTATTCCATGATATATAATCTGACAGTTGGTTTGCCTTTTTTTCAAGTTCAATTATTTGAGATCTTATATCCCGAGATTCAATGTCTATCCAATGCTGCAATTTTACTGTATCAGGTATTTTGGGGTCTGAAGTTATTCCAACCCTTAAGATTGTTTTATCTAATATGTGTCCATCAATATTCCTTATTAAGGAAAGTGTTTCGTTCAAAGCTTGATCAACAGCAGCATGGGTGTGACTTGTTACTAGAACACGTTCCCCTTGCTCCATAAGAGCCATAACAAGGTTTGCTATTGTGTATGTTTTTCCTGTACCTGGAGGCCCCCAGATATAAGTGACAGTTGATCCGCAGGCCTGTTCTATAGTTTTTCTTACTTGGCCTTTAACATCACCTAAACTCTGGGGAAGTTTTGAAACACCGACAGTTGCTTGGTTGGGACGAAATACTGTAGTTGCTAGACTGCCAACTGCTGAAGGCTCTTCATTAATAACTTCTAAAGCTTCAGCAAGTTTTCTTAAAATTGCGGTATCATCAATTATAAGGAGCGCCCTTTGTATCCCAGAATCCGGTATATCAATGCAATCAATTTGTATATGTATTTTATTTGCATATTGGCTAACCACCGAGGCTGGATATTCATTTAATTCGGTTTTAAGCTTTCCAGAGGCATCTTCTGGAATTCTTGTACCATCAGCAATGACAAATTCCAAAATAGCTTGGTTAGAATTTAGAGAACCAATAAATCTGCCGGACAATAATTCATATTGCTGAGTTCCACCGTTTTTTCCTAGGAACTCAATTTCTTTATTTACACCTTCTACAAACCACAATGCCAGTTTTTTTATACTTGAAGGTATTTCTTCATAAGGAATTACTTTTGTTTCTTTTGGTTTGGTGGACGTTTTAGTTGCCATATATGTCCCCCATTTTTGGTGTTTTAAATAGTATGAGAAAGTTGTGTCCAATGAGGTTTTTTATACCATATATTTTCCCATATCATACGGTCCGGGTAAAGAAACCTCATCCACAGCCTATTGGTTAATGTTATAATCTCAGCAAATAACTGTAAGGAATCGAAGGCAAGTTGGATGTCTGTGCCATCCGGATGACTTAAATCGTTTCTCCTTAAAAAAGGATAGTTTAGGTCGTTTACTTCGCCAGGTGAGAGTATATTGTACTTGGCTAAAAGATGAAGTATATCATTCTTACTCCTGTCTTTAAGTTTGAGAAAAGGCTTACCATTGACGCTCTCAACATACCAGTACTCTTTTGTCTCCCAACCAAGCCATTTTGCAAGAACTGAAATGTCCCCATATGTATTAACATCAATTTTTTCTTTAATGATTTGCTTTTTTGTTTTAGGGTTTTCCAATACTATAATGAGCGGAGTCTTGAACATCTTGACATAAAGAGTTTTCATACTAGTCTCAATTGACATTGTGGAATAATGCTCTGACATAGTAAAGAATTCCCAATCTTGATATCCCCAGATGCACAATTTGGCGCTTCGATTGAGAACTTCAAATACATTCTTAGGAACACATGTCAATAAAGAAGATGCATTAACTTGCGAAACTATATCCTGGTATGAAAGTGGGCTCATCTCACCTTCATAAGTTAACCTTGAAAATGCACTTATCTGAAGACAAGGTTTGGGGTTTTCCGGAAACGGCATTATCTCCCAGGTCTGATATCCCACCTCTTCAAATAAAGCTTTCTCTTTGTTATCCCAATCTTTTAAAATTGGTTCAGCAAATCTTAATTTTATAATTTCATAGATATTATCTGCAAGACCCATAGTAACTAGAAATTCTGAAGTATCTTCTTTAATAACAATGTAAACAGTATTGTCTAAAGGGATATAACCACCACTATAACCTTTTTCAACAGAAGCCATTAAAATGGGTGGCAACTCTTCATACCTTTGCACTAACCAATCCTTTGTTTTTGTACCAAATGTAATCCAGATAACAATGAAACTATTTCCAACATATTCATTTACCACACAAGGCATAATTACACCTATTGCATGCTTCATAGCTAAATGCAATTGTCTTACACTCTTATGTGGCTCAAATTCCATATCTAAAAAGCGTTTTTGTGTATTACGGAGAATATCCAAAACAATACTTACTCCATACAATCGAATAGCCTCCTAAAACTAGTAAAACGATAGGGAAGATCGAGTCACATGTATTGCCGGTACAACCTTTAACAGGTTTTTACACCTTATAATTTTTCCCTCAAAAGTAAAGCCAGGGAACACTCCCTATACGTACAAAGTTGGATGCTTTTTTTAGACTACTGTAGTATCAATGCTCTGTTGAATGGCAGCAACAACCGCCCTGCCATTTTTCAGAACTGCATCAACCAGCGTCTTAAGATACGCAGTTGTTTCGGCATACCCGCCAATGTATCCTGATTTAACCAAGTCGAGGAAGGCACTCTCGCGGAGATAGTGTCCTGAAAGACTTTTGTAGCTCACACGTAATCCTTTTTTCGGGCCTCGGAAGGCTGGGTCCGTCCTTATTTTTTCGAAATGATCAATCGGAGTAATGATGCCGCCATTTCTTATTAAACCATTTCTTTTAACGAACTTAAGATAAAAGACCCCCGGATTGAACCGGTACTCGTGCAAACCCGGCGATTGATCCTTAATGAATTTGCGCATCCGACCTAATTCTTCCTCCAACTTTGCATCAGGTCGGTATATCCAATCTGTAGTATCCAAACCATCGCGTTGTGGTTCCAACATCTTGTACTGAAGCATCACGATATTCTGCCGCGTGACATTTAAATAAATTAAGTCAACACCCAAAGCTTTTTCAAGAGATCGGCGGTTAGCCGTATAAACCTCTAACCGTTGGTCACCTTTCTTAAAGACTGCATGGCCTGTTAAATCACTTTTTACAAGTTTATAGTCCGAAATATACCTTGCATCGTGTTCAATTACTGAATCTTCCATTATGCCGACGCGTGCCAACGCTGTTTCCCTTCCCTCCACAAGTTCCAGTGCCAGGGCCGGATCATCGAGGGTTAGACCGAAGACTTTAAGAGCTGTGTGAATGGCATCCTCCTGTAATGCCTTGGCACCCAGGAATCGCTTTTGAGAAGTTAGCGATTCCGTAATGGCACGCATGGGGCCCCTATTTTCTTCAACCGATACGAGTTTCTCAACCAGATGGCTGCTGAGCTTTGGCGACAGGATCACAATAGGCGCAGCAGAACGAAGTCTCTCCTTTAAGTTTTGTGCATGAGGCTTTTCAGAGATAAATTGGATGAGATTGACATTGGATGCTGTTTTGATCCGTGCTACACGTCTGATCTTGATACGTGTTTCTAAGGTAGTTACGGCGCTCCGTGAGCTAATCAGACCAAAGTATAGATGTTCACAGGCATCGTTCCTGCGCTGAATCAGGCAGGGTGTAGGTACACTGACCCCTTTGAGAAGTGAATGCGGGCGGGCAATAGTAAATTCATTTAAACCTCGACGGGATCCTTGTAAAAACTCCCATTCCTCATCCCCGAACCTGAGAACAACGATTGGTTTCTTTTCAGCAATTACCATAAGATTACTTAACCAAGGTGTTTGAGTGTTTAAAGCCATACCGGACCCTCCTGGATGACACGTGCAACCTTCCAAGTAATTGATTTGAGCTGATTTAACTCATCCAGGCTAAACGTATCCTCTCTCATGGCTAGGCACAAGAGATGGCTGGGCCGCGTCATCGCCACATAGTGCTGCTTAAGGCTTGATATGATACGATTTCCTTCTTTACCTTTGCCCCAATTTTTTCCCAAAAGCCAGGGTTTCAATTTGGCGAGATGGTGCTCATAATAATACGTCTCCATAACTAGAGTTGCCGTATGTGTTTCCCCCTTAACTGAATGTATAGAGCCCATTCGGATTTGGACCTGTGGATTAACCGCAGGATATCGAAATATATTGCCGCGCTGAAGAGAAGAAATTGATTCATGGTCCAATTGGTCTGGCAACTCCCATTCAAGAAATTCCTTTGCAATAGTAGGATCGGGTGGCACGCCGCAAATTGCCTCAGCAAGATATACGATTGCGTCAGACCACTTGTTGGTCCAATCATCCATGGAAGGAACACTACGTTCAACAGCCAAAAACATTATAAGATCACGATAAGTAGCTATTGCATCCGGATTGTCAGCCAACAGTTCCAGTACATAGCGATGCTTACGACGCCGATTACACAAACCAGCGGACGGATTTGACAGGCTTGCCAACCGTAAGAGTCCATCTGCGACTTTTTCTACCAAGTGATGCGCTTCACCAGAAGAATTAACGAGCTTGTATCCTGTCCTCAGATACTGAAGGAAGCTCTTCGGCCTTGGTTCGGCAGCCGTTAGTTCATGGTCATATTCCTTCCAATACTGCCCCACAGAACGCGGCAAATGGTCATCGCCACCAGGTCTATGAACACCGCCGACGGCGGTAAATATCCCTTCGCGCAGATCTTCTTTGGAAAAAACCATCAGAAGATAATCTGCATATACATTCATAACCTGCTCTATGGTCTGATCGTTAAAAAGAAAGATTGCGTGTCTGTTCTTTAAATCAGACCTGATGATTCTGCTGGAAGGGCCACAACCCACTAGATTTTGAGGGGCTAGAGCCAAAGGATCAGCAATATGGGCTATCTGCATACCAAATCGATGACTGTTCGGGATGTCTTTTTTGATGCAGGCATCAGGAAATTTGTCGGTTGTAGCACCCACAGTCTGGTAAGCATTCAGATAAATCGCTTGATTGGAATCACCTAAGCGCTGGCGGACAACTGGATTATTACCATCCATGAATAGCCTAAATAATAGGACAGATTGTGACTCGCTATTGTCCTGCACTTCATCAATAAACAGGAGTGGGAAACGCCCCCTGATGGCATCCTGTACTTCCGGGACCTGGTCGAGAAGGTCATGAGCCCACATGAACATTTCATCGTAACGGTGATAACCATCCCTTACAGTTCTCTCAGCTAATGCCATGAGTTGTCTGGCCGCTGGTTTTGTATCATCTTTAAACTCTGACTGATTATCTTCCTTAAGAACATCAAATGCTGATGAGACTACACACCATTTTGATACGACATTGTGCTTACCACTATCTTCTCGCCGGTTCACGTAGTTACCTAATGCCCTGAATTGAATACGATTGAGCAAACGTCTTCTATGCTGCTCACATCGCTCATTATCAATAAAATTGACGGGATATCCAAGGGAGCGGAGCCACGGAATAGCAAGAAATTCATTGACAAAACCGTGAATAGTTCCCACGAAATGGGGATAGGACAGGAGGCGCTCACCTTCCGCAGTATTGCCAAGACGTTGTTCGATTTCTCTCCGAGCAACATTCGTGTGTGAAAGCACACAAATACCTCGGTGCGGGTCGGTCCATTTTCGGGCAAGTATAGCGAGCTTTGCAACGAGCAGTGTTGTCTTGCCACTACCTGGGCAGGCTTCGATGTCCAGGGTTTCGTTGGACTTGAGAATCTCCATTCGTGGGTCGTTGCCATCGGCTCCGCTGAAAGCATTCTCGGGCAGCCGCAGAAGTTCGCATACCCACGCAACATCATCATCCGTTATACAAGGACACTCGAACAAGGGTAGCTCATTCATGTGTAGCCCCCTCACTAGCTTGGGCTGACTCTTTTCCTGATGACCCATCTCTCTTGCCATGAAGCGTAACGTGGTCGATTGCTTGTACGAGATATGGAGGCAGAATCGATCGTAAATTTTGCCTTTTTTTATGCCGTGATTCTAGCAGGGATGCGAGATACTGAGCAGATGTGGCCTTGGATATATTTGAGTTTGAAGCGAGGAGCCCATAAACATGTGAAGCTAATTCCTCATTTGTCGGGCTGTTAACAACAACTTCAGCATAGGATCTCAGCGCTTCCCGGATAACTGTCTTCCTTGTCTTCTTACAGGTGTTTATTTGTTCGTCTTCCCTAGCAAGACATACTGCGGTCCAAACATATTTAGCCAAACCATAGAAAGCTAAATCGTATTCCAGGGTCCACTCGTCAGCGACGAATGTCTCTACCTTTTGGCCTGAGGCCCTGGCCCGAATCTCTTTGCGGCGGGTTTTTAGCCCCTCCACCGTAAAATCTCCTTTAACACGCCAGCGCCGATCACTTATGTTAGGCAATTCTTCACCCGGCTTAACTTTCTTAATTATTACCGGGGCACAGTCGGGCATTACATCATAGTCCGCTACACAGGCGACGGGTATATTAATTATTCCGTCCTTCTCAGGGTGTTTGCGCTGATAAATGCGTGCAAAGCGTCGCAATCCCGTGCCCCCGACATTAGCGATTGAAACACCGTATTCTGCTAAGTTCCGATCGATTAACCGAGCCAGTGTAGGAAGAAGAATGTTTTCAGCATCCCCCTCTACAATTAACAAGCCACGAGCAAAGAATAAGTTGGCCTTTGTAACATCAAGAAATCGCTTCAAGAAACCGTAATCTGATTTTTCAAGGTGTGTCTGGCCAAACGCCATTGGGAATGCCTTCCCACCATGCAGCAAAACAAGATTGTCAAGATCTATTGCAGATGTAAGGTTCGGGCTATGCGTGGTTACAATGATCTGTATTTGCTGGCCGTCAGGCCGAGGTTCACTCGCCTTTTCTTGTAGAAATTGCATAAGACGAAGCTGGCGCTGAGGATGCAAATGTGCTTCCGGTTCCTCGATTAACAACAGAGGGAATTCATCAGTGTCGGACTCTAACAGTAACATCTCGCAGGCCATAAAGAGAATGTTGTTCGATCCGAGGCCCCTACTTGGTGGAGGTTCAGGAGCCCTTTCGTCGCGCAGTTCTAATTCTAATTTTTCCAGAAGTTGACGGAGGCGGTATTCGGTATCTCCTTTGGAGCCACTGACTGATATGGAACCACGCAACTGATCTCCGCTAAAGGAGAGATTCTTTAGATACTCTGAGTTTAATCGATTTCGTGCATTCTGAACTCCTTGATGATTGCCTAGAAGTGCATTTGCATAATCACCGATACCCAAAACGCTTAAATTACGTGGGTCGACTGACAACCCATCTTGCGGATCATAGTCCTGCCCATGTTCCCTGATCTCCTTAGTATGCTGCAATATCTGTGAAAGCCGCGATCCCCGTCCAGCTGAAAGGGCACGCTCTGCATCACGTAGAGGCCGCAAGTAGGTGGCACATAGGTGCATCCTCGCCTCAGCATCCAATTGCGGACCCTTCCCGAATTGTCCTGACCTAGCTTCTACAGAAATATACTTCCTCTGACCCACTCGTTTTGTTAAAACAACAGCCTTCCAATTGATATAAAGAACCGGAACCATATTGCCGCTATGGTCTTCATAAGTCAAATACTCAGCAAAGGATGACTTATCTATTATGGTAAGTTCGTTGAACTTACAACGAATTCGAATCTCCTTACAACGCATGGTTCCATCAGCTGGCTGGTGGAAATCAGCCTCTTCCACCCTATAAAACTCCTGGTCACGTGTGCCAAGAGCCAAGCGAAGTGCGTCTATAACAGCTGTTTTGCCAGCATCGTTCTCGCCTACGATTGCCGTTAAACCTGCTCGAAGTGGGAGAACAAAGGCCCGTTCACCTTCACCGAACATTCTGAAATTCTCGATCCGAAGTTCAGAAAGATACACGCTAAATACATCCCCTATTTCATACAGCATGATGTTGAATAAACGGTCTGTGCTCCTAGGCTGGATAATTTCTCCACAATCCTGAACACAAAGAAATTCCAGATCCAATAATTGTTTTAGACATTACGATAGTAATAGTTTGGGTTATATAACTTGATTTTCTTTCAATACCGACAAAATCCTTCCGCATGAGGAAAAATAAACCACCAAACCACTTACACCTTATTTGTCTGCATCTTTCTGTTCAATAGGAGCCATTCTAAATAGCCATTCTTCTATCATGCTTGGAGAATTCTAACATTGAAAGGCTGCCCGATTTTATAGAGCTCCCCCAATATATAGACTGTTTATCCCATAATGATTATTTGCAAGCGTTTGAAAATAATCGTTATATGTTTAGTTAACAAACCAAACGGAAATAATAAATACTGATACTGCAATCAATAACATAAATACATAAAATAACTTCCCAGAAGGATTGATACCTTGAAAGAGAAGTACTGGATTATTGAACTAAAAACATTAGATGCCGAAACCAAAAGAATCGCCAATGAATTTTTACAAAACATGAAGCTAGCCAATAAATCACCCGTCACAATCGACAAGTACCGGCGTGTAATGGAGAAATTTTTTACGGAATGTCCTACGCCACTACAGGAGCTATATCCAGATGATGTTCTCAACTGGCTTCACAGCTTTTATGGGGATAGGAAAGAGAGGACAATTGATCAGGTCCTCGCAGTTCTATCAAGCTTTTTCAAGTTCTGCCAGGCCGAGGAATACATTGACCGGGTTCTAATAAAGAATCGCTGGCGCCCGCGGTTACCCAGGACCCTTCCGAAGTATTTAAACAGCAGTGAATTAGCCCGGGTAAAAATCGCCGCCGAAAAACTATCTCTGCGAGACCGGGCTTTAGTATTGTTTTTGTTAAGTTCCGGGTGCCGTCGCTCAGAAGTATCGGGACTAAATGTAGATGATGTTGACCTGGATAATAGAACAGCCCGGGTATTAGGAAAGGGCAATAAATTTCGGGAGGTACATTTCGATGAGGAAAGTGCCCTTATCCTGAAAAAGTACTTAAATAACAAACCAAGAGATAAAAAGCCTTTATTTTTGAATCAATTTGGGGAAAGGCTCATGCCCATTGGCATTTATGCAATTACCACAAAGCTTGGCAAAAAGGTAGGGCTACCTCATAGCCTTAGCCCGCATTGCTGCCGGCACACCTTTGCCACCAATATGATGGCCAGAGGAGCTGAGTTGGAATTTATAGGCAATGAGTTGGGGCACCGTGATCTTAACACAACCAGGGTTTACACTAGAATTCTTTCAGACCAAATCATTGCCGCCTACAGGAAAATTAAGGAGTAGAATATGAGAACACATGATGCCATGGAATCTTTCTTTAAAGACAATGCGGCAAGGTTTTCCAATGAAACCGTCTTGAAATATAGGCAGTCGCTTAGGCAGTTCTTCACTTTTTGTCCAAAAGAATTTGACCAAGTTATGTCAGAAGACATCCGGTCCTGGCTTTCAGCGCTAAAAGAGGCGAAACAGAAGCCCAGAACAATTCGAACAAGGCTGGTATCCCTTCGCTCATTTTACCAGTACTGCTTTGAAGAGAAATTTATCCGAAAAAATCCGACATTGAATATAGCATTACCCCAGATAGATCAATCACTGCCTGTCTATTTAGAAACAAATGAAATAGCACAGCTGATGGAGGTTGCAAAAGAGTACCCTAGAGACCGTACCGTTTTCGAGATTTTATATGACACTGGGATCCGGGCAAATGAATTGTTAAACATTAAGCTTTCCGACATTAGATGGGATACCCAACAGATATGGATCAGGAAAGGTAAAGGAAAAAAAGATAGGTTTGTCCTTTTTACCGCAGAGTGTGCCGAAAGAATAAGAAATTACCTGGCAAATCGCAACATAGAAAGCCCTTACCTTTTTGCCAATAGACATGGAAAAGCTTTGAGTAGGGCATGGCTTCAGAAGCTTTTTTCATGCTATCACAAGAAACTATACCTAGAGCAAAGGTTCACTCCCCATACAATGAGGCATACCTTTGCGGCACATCTGGCTGAAAAAGACATGCCCCAGAGTTATATTCAAGAACTCCTAGGTCATGTCAACATTAATAGTACCAGGATTTACACCAATCTTAGTGCCAAAACTAGGAAGAAACAATATGATAGTTTTCAATAGTAGGTGAAATATAATGGAAAAAACCAATTATATAATTAACTATTTTATTAAAGAAAACGAGGCAAAGTTTTCCCAAGAAACAGTTAGGGGATATACGATTTCGCTTAAGCAATTTTTTGCCTTTTGCCAGAAAGAGTATGATGCGGTCAAGACAGCAGACATTCGGGACTGGCTTATAGAGCTTAATAGTGCCGGTCTAAAGCCCCGGTCGATTAGTTTAAAACTAGCGAGTTTAAGATCATTTTATCGACGCCTAATAGAAAATGAATTAATTTCAAAAAATCCTACCCTAGATATAAATTCCCCAAAGATAGAAGATTATTTGCCAGTTTACTTGGGCAAAGCTGATCTGGTTCAGTTGATGGAAGCCGCAAAGGACCACACCAGGGACCGGGCAGTCCTTGAAACCTTATACGCCACCGGGGTCCGGGCAAGTGAGCTTTTGAATATCCGCCTGGAGGACATCAAATGGGATATAAGGCAAATCTGGATTAGGAAGGGCAAGGGGAATAAAGAGCGTTTTGTCCTTTTTACCGCTGAGTGTGCCGAAAGGTTAAAACATTACCTTGCAAATAGGCAAATTGAAAGCCCATATTTGTTTGCCAATAGGTGGGGTAACCCTTTCAGCCGGGTGTGGCTTGAAAAAAGGCTTAGCCGTTATGCAATAGGGTTTAATTCAAGATATAAAATTACACCACATACTTTAAGGCATACTTTTGCCGCCCACCTGTCCCAAAAAGATATGCCCCAGGCCCATATACAAGAATTATTGGGACACATAAATATAAATACCACCAAGATTTATACAAGATTACAGTCCATAGCACGAAAAAAACAGTACGATAGCTATCAGTAATACCCCGTTAAAATTAACTTTAAGAGGAATTAGTTATGATAAAGGAATATTGGGTTATAGATGATAAGAAAATTCATAATGAAACTAGAAAAATTATCAATGATTTTTTTACTACTTTAAAAGTGGCAAACCGGGCTAAACTAACAATTACTACATATCGAGGAGTATTAAAAAGATTTTTTCTTGACTGTCCAAAGCAGCTATCGGAATTAACCCCAGATGACGTTCTTAATTGGCTTCGTAAAAATCACAGGTATAAGAAAGAGACAACAATAAATTTATTTATCAATGTTTTGAATATTTTCTTTAAGTACTGCCAGACAGAGGGATACATAGACAAGGTTATGATTAAACGATATTGGAAGCCGAAGTTACCAAAAACCACCCCCAAATACTTGGATAATAGCGAACTGGCTAAGGTCAAGCTATGTGCCGAAAAAAATAATATACGGGACCGAGCTATTGTTGAATTATTAGTATCTTCCGGCTGTAGGTGCGCAGAAGTACATTACTTAAATATAGAGGATCTTGACCTCACTAACAGAACAGCGCGGGTCATTGGCAAAGGAAAAAGTTTGAGGGAAGTGCACTTTACTGAAACATGCGCCATCTTACTGAAAAAATATCTTAAGTATCATCCACAAAACATTTCAGCTCTTTTTTTAAATAAATTCGGAAAAAGACTTGGACAGAGATCAATTTATAATATTACCTCAGTGCTGGGTAAAAAAGCAGGTTTGCGCCGTAACCTTGGTCCTCACTGTTTGCGGCATACCTTTGCTACACGGCTTCTGGCAAAAGGGGCTGAATTGGATTTTATTGCCGAGGAACTTGGTCATAAAGATATTAATACCACCAGGGTATACGCAAGACTCCCATCGGAACAAATAGTGAATCTATATCGCAGGTATATGGGATAATTTATGAATATGACTATGGAAACTATAAACAAATACTTTTATGATAATGAACTAAAATTTTCTAAACATACTATCAAAGCATATAGCAATTCTTTAAAAGAGTTTTTTTCTTTTTGCAAGAAGGAATACGACGAAGTTAAAGCTACCGATATAAGAGATTGGCTAGCTGTATTTATTAACTGTGGCTATAAACCTAACTCTATCATCCTAAAATACTACAGTTTAAAGTCTTTTTACCAATACTGCATAGAGGAAGGCTTAATTAAAAAAGATCCTACTTCAGACATGCTTTTACCCGAAAAAGAAAAATTGATACCGGTTTATTTAAATCAACAAGAATTGGCAAATTTAAAAAATGCTTCAGCCAATAGCCCAAGAGACCGCGCAATTATTGAGACCCTTTATACTACTGGAGTTCGGGTAAGTGAACTCGTCAATATAAAAAAAGAAGATATAAATTGGTACAACAAAGAAATTCTAATATGTAAGGGAAAAGCCAAGAAAGAGCGATTTGTTCTTTTTACCATCGAATGCGCCGAAAGATTAAAGAAATACCTGGCCTTACGTATAGATGAAAGCCCCTACCTTTTCGTCAACGGACAAGGGTACCCTCTAAGTGTAAGGGGGGTTAACTTTATTCTTAATAAATATTCCAAAATTCTAAACCTAGGCTACAGTATATCACCTCATAAGTTAAGGCATACTTTTGCAGCCCGTTTGGCGGCAAAAGGCATGCCACTAAGTTGCATACAGGATTTGCTAGGACATGATAACATAAAAAATACCATTATATATACAAGGCTTTATGCGCAAGCTAGAAAGAATAAATACGACAATTTTTATTAATAAGAAAAAATAAAGTTTCTTTTTTATTAAGGAGGAGCTTCCGATAAGATATATTAACAAAACTACACAGAATTTCTTAATACGGCTGCAAGCCTTGAAACATAAGGGTTTGCGGCTTTTTACTTTTCCTTTGAAACAACTGGCAAGTGCGAATACTGCTACCTGCATACTACACTGGGCAACAGGCCGTATCTACGTATCTATGTCAATGTCGATGAAATACTGGCAAAAGCAGAGGAATATATAAAGGAAAAAAGTCCTGAAATAACACTTTTCGAGGGAGCCGCCACCTCGGACCCTATACCGGTGGAGAAGTATTCCGGGTCCCTTAAAAAAGCCATAGAGTTTTTCGGAAAGCAGGAGCTGGGGCGCTTCCGCTTTGTCACCAAGTACACTGAGGTTGACTCCCTGCTGGACGCCGACCACCGGGGACACACCCGGTTTCGCTTCAGCATAAACACCCAGCATGTTATTAAAAGGTATGAGCACGGTACACCTGGGGCCGAGGAGCGCCTGGAGGCGGCCAGGAAGGTGGCCGGTGCAGGCTATCCCCTGGGTTTTATTATCGCCCCCATTATTGTATACCCCGGCTGGGAGAAGGACTATGGAGAATTAATGGAGAGTTTGAGGGAAAAGCTTGGCCCGTCGGCGGAAAGCAACATCACCTTTGAGCTGATAAGCCACCGCTTCACCGCCAGGGCCAAGAAGAGAATACTGGACATATTCCCCACCAGCACCCTGCCCATGCAGGAGGAGGAAAGGAAATTTAAATACGGGCAGTTTGGGTACGGCAAATATGTTTATCCGAAGGAAACCATGGAAGAGTTAAAGTCATTGTTCATCCGGGAAATTGACACATATTTCCCGACAGCTAATATTGAGTACCTGGTTTAGGATTATTTCATTCTAATACTGTATCAAAGACCCCGATAAAACAAACAAGGACTTGTCGCTGCAAAAAACGGAAAGTCCCTGTCTTTATTATATTATTATTTAATAAGGGATATTATCGTCCTAGATAGGATTGAGTTGATGGTTTCATTCCTCTCTGGCCTTTTCTGCAGCTTTTTCAGCTTTTTCAGCTTTTTCTCTAGCCTTTTCATCAGACTTCTTAATCTCTTCCCTTGCCTTTTCTTCTTCCTTTTTAGCCTTTTCCCTTTCCTTCTCTACTGCTTTAATTGCTTTTTCCTTTATTTTTCTCATTATCAAAGGCCTTTTCCTCCAGCTTTTCAATCTCCCTGCTCGCCTTTTCAACCTGTTTCATAACCGACTCAATTTCTTTATTAGCTTTCTCAGCAAGGCTCTTTACTTCTTCCTTGGCCAAATCAGCAGAATCCTTTAATGCTTCAAGTTCATCCTTTAAAGCCTCAGCAACCTTTACCTTTTCTTCAGCGACTCTAATCGCCTCTTCGTTACCACTCCTCTTTGCAGCTTCAAGCTCTCTCTTTGCCTCCATAAGCTGCTCCTTTGCAGCAAAGAAGGAGTCCTTTGCTGCATAAAAACCATTAACAGCCGCAATGGCTTTACCCTGCTCGTTTAATGCGTTTTCAATAGCTGCCCTGGCGCCTTCCGGAGACTTCTCGATTTTATAATTTTTAAAATATCCTCGCTTCTCCTGTACGCCTCGTTAAGAGCATCAAGAGTCTGTACCGCCTCATTCTCGGCTTCAATTGCATTGTTTATATGCTCTGCAGCAGAAGCCAGAACCTCCATGTATTCAGTTGTTGCCCTACCTGCAAGTTCTTCTTTGCCCAGGTCCGACATAATAACCGCTTCCGCAGCTCTCTCGGTCGCAAGTTGTGCCTTAACTGCCGATAGCTTTTCCTCACTCCGGGTAATTGCGATCTGAAGCTGTTCTATTTTACGTTCTATGCTATAGAAACGTGAGTCTGGCAATACGCCTGCCGTATCCTTTATTGCAACAATACTCACTTGGACTCCATCTTCTGTTGTACTGGCAGGAGATGTTGCTTTATCTTCAATCTGGCCTACATTTGAAGTGCTATTCGGGCTGGCA
Source organism: Peptococcaceae bacterium BICA1-7 (assembly GCA_000802095.1). Taxonomy (GTDB): domain Bacteria; phylum Bacillota; class Desulfotomaculia; order Desulfotomaculales; family Desulfocucumaceae; genus BRHc4a. The sequence continues at coordinate 44,591 of JUEB01000012.1, forward strand.
TAGGCAACACCAAATGCCCCAGTTAAATAAAATCCTAAGACCATTGCGGCAATTTTCTTTTTCACCTGCTATTCCCCCTTAAATTTCTCATCAAGAAATACGCAAATGATATTTCCATTTAGGGGGGGATAATTATAATTAACCAAACAAAAGAGACTTATAAATTGCCAGCAACCCTTGTATATCAAGGCATTGCTGGCTTTAGCTTTTTTTTAAACCCCGGAAAGTACGAATACTGCTACTTACATACAACACTGGGCAACAGGCCGTACCTGCGTATATACGTAAACGTGGATGAAATACTGGCTAAAGCCGAGGAATATAAAGGAAAGAAATCCTAAGATAACCCTTTTTGAGGGGGCCGCTACCTCGGACCCCATCCCGGTGGAGAAATACTCCGGGTCCCTTAAAAAGGCCATAGAGTTTTTCGGAAAGCAGGAGCTGGGGCGCTTTCGCTTTGTCACCAAATACACCGAGGTGGACATCCTGTTGGACGCCGATCACCGTGAACACACCAGGTTTCGCTTCAGCATAAACACCCAGCACGTTATTAAAAGGTATGAGCACGGCACCCCGGGAGCCGAGGAGCGCCTGGAGACGGCCAGGAAGGTAGCGGCTGCGGGTTATCCATTGGGGTTTATAATCGCTCCCATTATTGTCTACCCAGGCTGGGAAAAGACTATGGAGACTTGATGGAAAACCTCAGAGAAAAGCTGGGCCCGGCGGCTGAAAACAACATCACCTTTGAGCTTATAAGCCACCGGTTAACCGCCAGGGCCAAGAAAAGAATACTGGACATATTCCCCTCCTCGACCCTGCCCATGGAGGAGGAGGAAAGGAAGTTCAAATACGGGCAGTTTGGGTGGAGTACCTGGTGTAGCTTTTAAGTCCATGCGTAAAATCTTCAAACAAGAGGCCGTTATAATGCTGACAGCAAGAGGGGGGATATTCCCCCCTCTTGCATTCTTAATTGCAACACCTGTTTATTTAGGGCGTTCACTATTACAGAGGCAGCCTCGGCCCTGGTGGCATAAGCCCCGGGTCTAAAGGAGTTATCCGGATTGCCCTTCATAATCCCGCCCTTCACCACAGTGGCCACGGCCTCTTTGGCCCAGGCGGAAATATCGGCACTGTCTGTAAAGGAAGTCTCTTCATTTACAGGCGAAAGCTTTGACGCCTTCACCACCATTGATGCCATCTGCTCCCTGGTTACGGGGTCATCCAGGCCAAAATGGCTGTCGCTGTAGCCGCTGACTATATTATAGGCCGCCGCTGTGGAGATATAGTCTTTGGCCCAGCTGTTGGCTGTGTCGGCAAACACCCTGCCCTCTTTGGGGGCAAGTTGGAAGGCCTTCACCAGCACGGTGGCAAACTCGGCCCGGGTGATGGTGTTGTCAGGCTTAAAGGTGCTGTCAGGGTAGCCGCTGATGGCCCCCAGGGACACCAGATCTTCAATGCTCGTTTGCGCCCAGTGGCCGGCGATGTCGGTTAGCGGGGCCGAAGGTTCCTGTTCCTGGGGTTTTGCCCCTTTCTCCGCCGCCATCACGGCGAATTCGGTGAAATGGTCCACGGTAACGGTTATGGTATTTCCGGACACCGTGCCGCCTATATTCACCCATTGTCCCTTGTCCTCGTCGTAGTAATGCACCGCCGGGGTTTCACCGGAAGCCAGGCTGGACGGGTCGAAGGTGAAGGTCAGGGTCACCGGCTGGCTGAAGCTATAGTGGTCCTGGTCGTTGACGGTAAATTGATAGACCGTGCCCATGATTATAAAGCCCGAAGGTGCGGGCGGTGGGGTATCCACCTTCTGAACGGCCACCTGTGCACTGTTGTTGCCCTGCAGGGCGTTGGCCGGTATATTTAATGACACATCATTGGACAGCCCCACAGTGCCACCCGCTGCCGGGGTAACTGTGGCCGATCCGGTGGTGTTGTTAGCGGGTTGTGACGTAACCGTACTGCCACCGCTGTTTCCACCGCCACCGGTTGTAGGTATGGCCGTTACGGTGAGGGTGCCGTCCACGTAGCTGATGCTGTAATTATCTGAGGTCAGGCCTGAGGGTGTGATCGGGTAGCTTCCCACGACGCTTGCTGCAGTGGCAGTGGTGGTGAAACCCAGGCTGCCAGTCAGGGACGACTCTGTATCACCGTTGACGAACCCGATGTAACTGGCGGTAAAGGCCGGGTTGGCTGAACCGTATGCTTTTGACGCATCGTTAGCCGTAATGGTCAGGGGTGCCGGGGTCACTGTCAGGGTGCCGTCTACGAAAGTGATGGCGTAGTTCACCGAGGTCAGGCCCGAGGGCTTGATAGAGTAGGTGCCCGTGCCGCTTGATGCTGTGGCCGGGGTCGTTAAGGACAGGGTGCCGCCCAGGATTGACGGATCCTGACCCAGGACAAACCCGCTGTAGCTGGCGGTAAAGGCGGGGTTGGGGTCACCGTATGTTTTTGCCTTGTCGTCGGCCGTTACGGTCAGGGCCGCCGGGGTCACTGTCAGGGTGCCGTCTACGAAAGTGATGGCGTAGTTCACCGAGGTCAGGCCCGAGGGCGTGATCGGGTAGGTGCCCGTGCCGCTTGATGCTGTGGCCGGGGTCGTTAAGGACAGGGTGCCGCCCAGGATTGACGGATCCTGGCCCAGGACGAACCCGCTGTAGCTGGCTGTAAAGGCCGGGTTGGGGTCACCGTATGTTTTTGCCTTGTCGTCGGCCGTTACAATCAGGGGCGCCGGGTTCACTGTCAGGGTGCCGTCTACGAATGTGATGGCGTAGTTCACCGAGGTCAGGCCCGAGGGCGTGATAGAGTAGGTGCCCGTGCCGCTTGATGCTGTAGCCGGGGTCGTGAAGGACAGGGTACCGGTGAGGGACGACTCTGTATCGCCGTTGACGAACCCGCTGTAGCTGGCTGTAAAGGCCGGGTTGGGGTCACCGTATGTTTTTGCCTTGTCGTCGGCCGTTACAATCAGGGGCGCCGGGTTCACTGTCAGGGTGCCGTCTACGAATGTGATGGCGTAGTTCACCGAGGTCAGGCCCGAGGGCGTGATAGAGTAGGTGCCCGTGCCGCTTGATGCTGTGGCCGGGGTCGTTAAGGACAGGGTGCCGCCCAGGATTGACGGATCCTGACCCAGGACAAACCCGCTGTAGCTGGCGGTAAAGGCCGGGTTGGGGTCACCGTATGTTTTTGCCTTGTCGTCGGCCGTTACGGTCAGGGCCGCCGGGTTCACTGTCAGGGTGCCGTCTACGAATGTGATGGCGTAGTTCACCGAGGTCAGGCCCGAGGGC
>JUEB01000013.1 GCA_000802095.1 Peptococcaceae bacterium BICA1-7
GTAGGTGCCCGTGCCGCTTGATGCTGTGGCCGGGGTCGTTAAGGACAGGGTGCCGCCCAGGATTGACGGATCCTGACCCAGGACAAACCCGCTGTAGCTGGCGGTAAAGGCCGGGTTGGGGTCACCGTATGTTTTTGCCTTGTCGTCGGCCGTTACGGTCAGGGCCGCCGGGGTCACTGTCAGGGTGCCGTCAACGAATGTGATGGCGTAGTTCACGGAGGTCAGGCCCGAGGGCGTGATAGAGTAGGTGCCCGTGCCGCTTGATGCTGTGGCCGGGGTCGTTAAGGACAGGGTGCCGCCCAGGATTGACGGATCCTGACCCAGGACAAACCCGCTGTAGCTGGCGGTAAAGGCCGGGTTGGGGTCACCGTATGTTTTTGCCTTGTCGTCGGCCGTTACGGTCAGGGCCGCCGGGGTCACTGTCAGGGTGCCGTCAACGAATGTGATGGCGTAGTTCACCGAGGTCAGGCCCGAGGGCGTGACCGGGTAGGTGCCCGCGCCACTTGATGCTGTGGCCGGAGTTGTAAAGACCAGGGTACCGGCCAGGGATGACGCTGCATCCCCGTTGACTAACCCGCTGTAGCTGACGGTAAAGACCGGGTTGGCTGAACCGTATGTTTTTGACTTTTCATGGGCCGTTACGGTCAGGGCCGCCGGGGTCACTGTCAGGGTGCCGTCTACGAAAGTGATGGCGTAGTTCACGGAGGTCAGGCCCGAGGGAGTGACCTCGTAACTGCCCACGCCGCTTGCTGCTGTAGCCGGGGTCGTGAAAGTCAGGATGCCGCCCAGGATTGACGGATCCTGCCCCAGGACAAACCCGCTGTAGCTGACGGTAAAGGCCGGGTTGGGGTCACCGTATGTTTTTGCCTTGTTGTCGGCAGTAATGGTCAGAGGCGCCGGGTTAACTGTCAGGGTGCCGTCTACGAATGTGATAGCATAGTTCACGGAGGTCAGGCCCGAGGGCGTGACCGCGTAACTGCCCGCGCCGCTTGATGCTGTAGCCGGGGTCGTGAGGGTCAGGGTACCGCCCAGGATTGACGGATCCTGACCCAGGACAAACCCGCTGTAGCTGGCAGTAAAGGCCGGGTTGGCCGAACCATATACTTTTGTCTTGTTGTTGGCGGTAACGGTTAAGGGCGCCGGGCTCACAGTAAGCATAGCTGACCCACTGCTGGCTGCGTAGACAGGATCTCCGGCAAAACTGGCTAAGATGGGGTAATTGCCCACGGGTAAGCTTATTGTTGCATTCCGCGTAGCAACGCCGCTGCCATCAGTCGTTCCGGCCCCTACAGACGTCCCGTTAATGCTGAAACTGATGGTTTTGCCGGCCACTCCTGGACTCAGAGTGGCGGACAGGGTTACGCTGCCGCCATAAACAACGGTGGCCGGCTGGGTATTGATGGTGGTGGCCACCGCCGAGATATCGCCGGCGCTCAGCTGGATCTGGCTGAACGCAACCACCTGGCTGCTGCTGTTCAGTTCGTACACCCCTACCCAATCTCCGGCAGTGGCCGCCAGATTGTTTCCGGACGTGACCGCTCCCGCGGGAACACTGGTGGAGTTCATCTCAGGAGGCGTAATGAAGGATGTGGACACCAGATACCTCAGCACATCGCCGCCGGTGTTAGGGCTCGCCGTTACTGTCGTCGTACCGCTTGCCGTACCGGGGGCCGCCGTCGGAGAGGTATTCAGGGGAAAATAGGCTGTGAAATTATTGGTGCTTGTAGAGACCTCTCCGATGGCCGTATACTGGGAACCACCGGCTGAAATTAGAATGGTATCCGCGGAGCCCGTTGTCGCGCTCAGCCACAGATAGAGTTTACCATTGTTATCCGTCGAGCAGGAAACGGGGATTCCTCCGTTAACCTCATAAGACACGCCGACAGACGCCGGTAAGCCCGATATTGTTACAAGGTATTCCGAACTGCCGCTGTTGTTTGTCACGGTGGATGGTGTGGGGCTTGCGTTTACCGACCCGCCATTAATTTTCACCGTGCCGCTTCCGCCGCCGCCGCCGCCGATGCCTGCGCCACCACTGCTGCCATAAGCGGTGACCGTGCCACCATCGATAGTCACGATGCCATCTCTGCCTTGGCCGCCGCCGATGCCGGCGCCCCCAAAGCTGTAGCCCCCACTGCCGCCTGTGGCGGTGACCGTGCCACCGGTGATGGTCACCTCGCCGACACCCGAACTGCCGCCGCCGATGCCTGCGGCACAACCTCCGCCTTCGGCGGTGACCGTGCCACCGGTGATGGTCACCATGCCGTTACCCTGCCAGTTGCCGCCGCCGATGCCTGCGGCACCACTGTTGAGGTTTCTGGCGGTGACCGTGCCACCGTTGATAATCACCGTGCCCATGCCGCCTTCGCCGCCGCCGATGCCTGCGCCACCACTGCTGCCATAAGCGGTAACCGTGCCACCATCGATAGTCACGGTGCCGCTATGACCGAAACCGCTGCCGATGCCGGCGCCCTTATAGCTGCCGTGTGCCCAAAGAGAACCGGTGCTGGCGGCAGTTATGACGAGGGTGGCGTTATATGGCACACCCAGTCCCGCATTTCTCCCATCATTTGCACCAAACCAAGTTGTGGCATCCAGCCTATTTTCGCCACTAAGAGTCAAGTGCACCGTCGAGTAAGCCCCTACAGAAAACGGACATGCAATTCTGTTGGCGGGCGAGTTTTCGATTATGACGTTGTCCAGGGTGATATATACGGTATCAAGGTTTTGTAATACCGCAACCGAGTATGTATCTGAGCTACCTGTTATGGTGATTTCCTGTTCCACATCAAATGTGGCGGTTTCTCCCGCGCCATAGGTCACGGTAAGCTGTCCGACGCCGGAGGGGGTTATCGTGATATTTCCTTCGGAAACGTCAAAAATGTATTCTGTAGGAATGGAGGAAAGAAGCTCCATTCCCATCGGCATCGCAGCCGCGCCCACTAGCACCGTGATTTGCGGCAGTGTGACGCCATCCTGTGCAATCCAGCCTTCCGGTAAAACGGGTGTAAAGATATACTCTCCCCCGGCCAGAGGGTCATATTCCGGCTCGGACTGCCAGGTAAAGCCCGTAAGCTCAATCTCCTGCGCCTCTTCGAGCGTATCGCCTTCGCCGTAGACCTGTGCCGTTACCGACAGGGTATCCGGCAGGATTAGATCATCCAATTGCGTACCTATATCCACCGTTTGATTGCTCACCGCATCCGTCAGTGTGGCGAACACCGTAATCACCCCGCCCGCACTGCCGGCGGAGCCGTTGTCCTGTACTATTTCCTCCGCCATGACAGACTGCGGCAGCAGTAATAATACCATTACCGCTGTGAGCAGCAGCAATAAGATTTTTCTTCCTGGTTTCATCGTTTTTCACTCCTTGATATAATGTTTGTCCGACATTATAATTAAAAAGCTAATATCATAACTAAGTATAATGACTACGGGTCATTGTATATTTTTTTCGCTAATAATCAACTAGAGAGCGTAATGCTGCCGCTATGGTTAACGCGATAAATCTTTTCCTCACATTCCTGCCTCCATTTTCCAGTTTTAATCAGATGACTGGAAAGATCCCGCCGTCCTGTTCCATCTTGTTATAACACCCCCAATTCATACGGCTCCCGCAGCCTGTCTGTCAAACGCCCCCTTTTGCCCTTCCCCGCCTGCTTGCAGAGTCCCCGCAAGCATCCAATAGCTTTTTTTCAGTTACTTAGCAAAAACTGCTTCATATTCAGTTGTTTTTACAGACAATGGGCTCTATACAAATAATGGCAACACAAAATCAAGGCCCTCTTGTAATAGGAGGCGGGCAGTGATATAATTTTTAATGACTTTAGTCAGTGACTAAAGTCATTATATTGTTTTTCAAGTTATTTTGTCAATTAAAGGAGTATATTTATGAAGGACCGGACAACTTCAAGAAAACTTCAGGCTGCCGACACAAAAAGGAGAATTTATGAAAGTGCAGTGGAGTTAATGAGAACGCGCGGTCTTAATAATTTCAGTGTAGATGACATTGTGGAGGCAGCCGGAGTGTCCAAAGGGACATTCTATGTTCATTACAAGTCAAAATTTTCATTGATTGCTGATTATATCAGCACAGTGGATATTGATTATGAAGAATTTTTTAATTCTATTCCCACTGATGTTACACCATCAAAGATGCTGCTGCTGATAACCGCAAAAATTACAGACGTGTTAATCGGTATCGGATTTGATGTAATAAGAACTGTTTATGAGGCTTTGCTTAAAAAAGCCGACGGCACGGAGACTATGCTTAGCTATAACCGCAGGCTTTATCAAATATACAGGCATATTATTATGCAGGGGATCCGTCAGGGAGAATTCAGGGAAGCACTGAATATAGATTCCATTTCAAACCACTGCGTGATGAGCATTAGGGGAATGACCTTCGAATGGTGTGTACGTTACCCTGATTTTGATTTAAAGAAAGAGGTTTTACAGCACTTTGATATTATATTGACAGGCATCAAAAAGAGCTGATGCATTAAAGCAATGAAAAGTGCGAATACTGCTACCTGCACACCACCCTGGGCAACAGGCCGTATCTTCGCATATATGTAAACACCGATGAAATACTGGCTAAGGCAGAGGAATATATAAAGGAAAGAAGTCCTGAAATCACCCTATTCGAGGGGGCGGCCACCTCGGACCCCATACCGGTGGAGAAATACTCCGGGTCTCTAAAAAAGGCCATAGAGTTTTTCGGCAGTCAGGAGTTGGGCCGCTTTCGCTTCGTCACCAAGTACACAGAGGTGGACAGCCTCTTGGACGCCGACCAACGGGGGCACACCCGGTTTCGCTTCAGCATAAATACACAGCACGTTATTAAAAGGTACGAGCACGGCACACCGGGGGCCGAGGAGCGTTTGGGTACGGCAAATATGTTTATCCGAAGGAAACACTTCAGGAAATGGATTCACTTTTCAGAAGTAAACTGGAAAGAAACTTTCCGGGCTCGCGGGTGGAGTACCTGGTGTAACAAATCTCATATATGGCAGGCTGTGTGAAAACCACAACATCAATACCTTAGTTTTCAAAGCACGAGGGAGGAACCCTGTGGTTCCTCCCTCTCCTATTCCAATTAGGCAACTATTTATACTTGAAGAGCATTTACTATTACCGTGACAGCCTCAGCCCTGGTGGCATTATCCCCGGGCCTGAAGGTGTTGTCGGGATTTCCCTTGATAATCCCGTATTTCACCGAGGTGGCTACGGCTTCCCTGGCCCAGGCGGAAATGTCCCAGCTGTCGCCAAAGGATAATTGTTCATTTGCCGGTGTAAGCTTGGCCGCCTTCACCGCCATGACTGCCATCTGCTCCCTGGTAATGGGGTCGTCGGGGCCAAAGGTGTTTTGGTCAAAGCCGCTGACAATATCATAGGCCACCGCCGTAGAGATATAGTCCCTGGCCCAATAATTGGCTGTGTCAACAAACACCTTGCCCTGCTTGGGCTCAAGTTTAAAGGCCTTCACCAATACCGTGACGAACTCGGCCCTGGTGATGTCGTTATCGGGCCGGAAGGTGCCGTCCGGGTACCCGGTGATGGCGCCCAGGGAGACCAGCTTTTCGATGTTGTCTTGCGCCCAGTTGCGGACGATGTCGCTCAAGGTCACCGGCTGAGTCGAGGGCTGCGTCGTGTTGGCGGTGTTCACAGTCATCGTATAGGACTCATTTGCAGAGTTGTTGTTCTTGTCTTTAACTGTTACGGTGAAGGTGTACGTTCCAGCTGAACTGCTCCCCTTTGAGTAGACACCTGAAAAAACAAAAATTCAGGACTACACAAAGGGGAGTTTTTATGGGAAGAAGTGGGACCGATTGTGGCAAGAAAATCGATGGATTCATAGATTCTGCCCCTATACTTGATGTTTTTGACGACTTTATCAAGAATGAGCTAAAATCATACCTTGCCCGAATCTGAAACAGTGGATTTTTTAAAGTATTTGATTACAATCATTTAGTCATTTTAACAACCGGCACTCTCATGGGAAATAAGCTAAAATCCTCCTCTTTTACCGTTGCCAGTTTTCTGAGGAGGATTATCGCATAAATTAATTTGTGTTCCAGACGGCCAAGGCCCCCCTGGCGCCCTCAAAAGTTTTTTGTTCCGGACAGGCAAATACCTGTTGCTAAATTGCGGCTGCAGCAGCCGGTACCGCTGCTGTGGTTGTAGAGGTACTATATGCTATTTCCTCTTCTTTAGACAAACCGCCTGCCACCTGACTCAGGTCCGCATCCGTCAGCTCATCTTTGCTTTTGGTCAGAACTTCGTGCAGCTTTTTCATGCCTGAAATAAAATCATCAAGCAATAAACCGTCTACCGCTCCCCGGGCGACATCATAGGCTTCCTCAGGACTTTTAGCTGCCACCAGCCTGTTTTGCAATTCCTCATCCTGTACCAGTTTGTCAAGAAAATTTTTCATTGCGTCCGTCATACTGCTTAACCTCCCTTATATTATTTATCACCAGGCCCGGAGGCCTTATGACCAGGAAAACACCATTAAAATTTACTGTAACAGCACCATTACATATCTTTTAACCACTCACATGCTGAAATTACCTGGGCAATACTTTTTTTATTGTAAGCGGTTTCATAGGTAGCCAGGCTCAGCGCCCGGCCGCCCACAATCAACAGCAGTTTCCATTCCTGAAGCCTGTTGACAGCTTCATCTAATTCCCCTTGTTTTACATCCATCCCAAAATGGGGGTTGAAGCTTTCCCGAAGTGCGGCAACCGGCCGGGGCCGCCTGCAGTATTTATGCACTTTATGTTCCAGCCCTTCAAGAGAGAATTTATTCTTAAAGGCACATTCCCTGGTATCGGTAATGATTGTTTTATTTTCTTCCACCCGCATTAATAATCTGGGCCGTCCGTCAAACCTGTAATCTACAGGCAGGCATGTCCCCAGTGATGAGTTGAAAAAGGCTTTAAACCAGTCTTTATAACATGCCCTCAGACGCCGGGAACCCGGGCCTTCCCCTCTAATGCCCTTGTTATTGTCTTCAAAAAAATAAGCCATTTTTTTAATTTCACTGCCTGCCACAGGGTAGATGGACGAATATGTTCTGAACGGCGACAGATCAAGCCCAAATAAATCCTGTTGATAAAAATAATGGCTGTAGCGGTCAAACCTGATGGTGCATATATCAATGGGCGGCTCCAGATGAAAAATTAAAGGAAGCCACCGGGATGTTTTATCATTCCAGGCATCTTCCTCCCCCGGCATTGCAATCAGGTAATTCCACGATACTTTCACGCCGTTCTCCAGAGCATATATTAAGAGGGCCACATTCCCAGCAGCGGAATTGCCCTTGTTCATCAGCTTTAAGGCATTATCGTTCAGGCTTTCTATGCCCGGCTGAATACGGTTGACCCCGGCCTGTTTCAAGGCCTTAACATGCTGCTCATTTAAGTTGGATTTGGTCTCGAAGAAAAATTGCTTTTGGTCCGGGCCGGTTTCGGGCAACCTTGGAAAAAGTTCTTTAAAATATCCCATATCCATAATATTGTCCGCGACAAAAAACCTGTGTTGAGCATACTTTTGCGACATCCCGGAAATTTCATTTATTATTCTGCCGGCGGATTTTCTCCTGTACCTCATCTTATTGCCGTTAAGTCCGCAAAAACTGCATTTTCGTTTCTGGCCCCACCAGCAGCCTCTTGATGTCTCTATTACCAATTCAGGAATTATGGTTTCTTTTCCTGACAATTTCTCCAGTTCCTCAAAATAGTCGTTATAATCAGGCATGGGGATTTTGTCCATATCATCCACCAGGACCACCGGCGCGGTCATATCATTGTCATCAGATGCGCTTGCATATTCCCGGGAAATCACCCCGTAAGGCAGTTGGTCCTGCTTTAAAGCTGTTTTACCGGCAAGCGCCAACGCACAAAATTCGGGAAAGTTAAAGTCTGCTTCTCCCGACATCACAAAATCAAGCCAGGGGAAACACCTTAAGGCAGCCTGCCCCATAACCCCTTCGCAATTACCCCCGCCCATTATGGTAATGACGCCCGGATCCAGTTCCCTTATTTTCTTCAGCAGGGCCAGAGAAGAGCAGTGCTGCTGAAAGGTTGAGCTGCAGCCTACAATTAAAGGTTTCATTTCCAGGATTCTTTCTGCCGCTTCCCCAATGAAGTTATCGGCCTCTGTTCTTATCTCCCAGAGGATATCCCGGAAGTTGGCGTTAATATTTGTATGTTTGTAATAATTCTTCAGAAATATATCTATCAATTTATCTTCATGATATGAAGATATGGCCATAGAAAGGAAGTCGTCGGCCCCGTCCTGATGGTCCGGAAAAGCCGCCCCGGAAAATGTCCATTCAGCCAAAAGGCTGCCGGTATTTAACAAATAGCAGACCATATTGTATTTTATCAGACCGATTTTTTCCGCAAACCAGAATCTGGCATATACAGCCCTGGCATCAATACCTTTTTCTTTTGCGGCTGAAACCAGCTGGCCGATACCTAATGAGGGCAAATGGAGCAATTGATACGGCATAGAGACAAGGCATACATCCGGCATTTAATCCCCCGTCCTTCTCCGGCAACCCGGCCCGGCTGATTTCCAGGCAGCGCGAATATGGTCAAAGCCCGCCTGGAGCTGGTCAATCCGGTTTTCCTGATACTTATCTTTCAACCTTATACGCATCTTCCTGATCAGATCATAGGAGCAACTGCTAACAGCAGGGCATAAGCGGCATTCATAACAGTCCAGTGATGAATAAAGCTGCTTGATAATCTCCTGAGGATCTCCCGCATACCTGACGACCTGATCCAAAATATCCTGATTATAAAATTCTTTTAATAACCCAACCGCCTCCTCAGTCCCGGCGCCTCTTTTGACCGCTCCGGCATAATCTCTCAGGCAGGCGTAGAAAACCGCTTCATCTTTACCGGCGCCGCGCATCCTGGCGGCCACATACGAAAATCCCCGGTGCGCCTCCGCAAACATGCCCAGCCGGTAACAGCATGCGGCCAGCAATAAGTCTGCCGCCAGTCCGCCGCCGGGAAAAAAAGGTTTCAGGGGCAGCCCGGCGTTATATTCCAGGGTATTCTCAAGGAACCAATTTCTTTTATAAGTTAAATAACGGACCAGCTTTTCCAGCTCGTCGCCGGAGGCTGCAGGCAGTTTCCGCAGGATCTGTCTGACGGCATCCAGGGAGCTTTTTTCCCTGAACCTCAGGGTGCCAAAATTAAAAACTTCGCTAAAGCCGGGCACAACCACCTGGTAGCTGCAAAATCCCAGAAATGATACGTCCCTGACCATGATATCCAAGCCTTTTTTCGCCAGCAAGCCGGTGGTATATTCCAGAAGCCCGGCATTTGTTTTCTCCTTATAATCAATAAAAGGGGTAAATTCATAGCTGCTTTTACCGGCAAAAAACTCTTCAGGGTATTGCCCTGAAGCCACCTTTAACAGATTATGCAGATTATCGGGAGCGCCGGTGCTTTCGAAACCGCCCGAGATATGGCAGTTTTGAGAGGCAGAGGAGATATCCCGGCCCTGGAACATTTCGGTAAGAGTCCTCTCCAGAGCTATTTCAAAATCCGGATGGGCACCGAACTTGACTGCATACGACTGGGTATTCAGATTGATAAGGACGGATGCAACAACAGGAAACCCGCTGCCAAGTGAGCAGTCTTTAAATATTAACCGGTAGTCTCCGGTGCTCTCAATCTGTTCTTTAATATCGTACAGACGTTTATACCTGCGGCAGTACCAATCGGGTATGGCCGGAGGGGTCAATTTATCCCTGATGATTTTGATATTGGAGTTTCGTTCGAACAGCTCCGACAATCCCTGCAACAACGCTTCTTCCCGGTTGTTTCCCGCACATGTCCCATTGCTGCCGTATATGGCCCTGAGGACTGATACCGGCATATAACACAATTGTGCGGTCTTCAGGCTGTAAAAGGGGACCGCTACAAAATCATGGCTGCACCCCGGCGGGACGGAAAAACGCCATTTTTTAAGGGCTTCGTACTTTCCGCCTTTTTCTCCTTCCGGATGGAATAACCTGGCCCCAATCAAACTGAGCGTACCGCTCCCGGGTTTGATTTGATCATCCTTTTGCCGGATTAACTCCAGGAGCTTATCAACCCATGGATTATCCTCTTCAGAAAGTTCCTCTATACTCATCAGCCTTTCGTCCGGCGCATAGAAAAAACCGCCATACTTCCAGGTCTCTTCGTCATAATCGCCGGTATAAAGCAGGTCATTTTGCATTCTTTCCATCAGCTCTGCATACGCGCTGGCCAGGGCGTATGCAGGCGTAGCCCCTTTGCCGTTCTGGCCCAGACCTGTCCCGGCAATCTCCACCCTAAGCGATTGACACCCGTCAACCCCGGAGTCTGTCCATTTCTCAATAGTGGCAATACCAAGGCCGTGCAAAATGCCCCTTACTTTTGAAACAGTATCCAGAGGGGGAATTTCCTTATAACGGGTATGGGCGGCAGTATTTATTGGATAACTCATATAGCACCTTCGGTAGGGAAGATGTCAGCCAGCTTCTCCTGATCTACAGGATTAGCCGCATATCTTTCTTTCAGTAATTTATGGACCCGCTCAGTCTCTTTGTAACAGCAGTATCCCCTGGCCTGGCAGTTGTCACAATCCCAGCAGCTGAATTCAGGATAGATCCGCCCAAACACTTTATCCGGGTCATGCAATTGATCGGCAACCCTCTGGGCAATCTCCGGCGAGTACATTTTCCGCAGCATGGAGTATATCTCTTCCGGACTTAAACCTCCCGACCTGGCGGCGGCATAGTCTGCCATACATTTAAAATAGCGGCACTCATCAGTACCGGCCTCCTCATTCACTGCGGCCACATATCGGAAAACCGGGCAGGCTTCCTCCAGCCTGCCAAGTTTATACAGGCAAATTGCCAGGAGAAAGTCCACATCGGCGCTGCCGCCCGGCAACGCTTTAACCAGCGGCCTCCCGGCAATCATACTCATCTGGTTTTCGATCAGGGACTGCCTTTTGAAACGAATATATCTGACCACTCTTTCAAGATCTTCCTGTGAAGCCCGGTTAAAGTTTCCGACGGTTTTGGATATGGCCTGGTATGTTTTCAGTTCCCTGGCCCTGACCAGGTCTACCGGGTACATTTCACTGAATCCGGGAATAATGATCTGATAACTGGGAAACCCCAGGAATGAAACATCTCTTACCAGCAGGTCATAGCCTTGTTTCACCAGGAGTTTAACCAATCCCTTAAGCATTGTTCTGTTTATTCCGGTATTTTCATCCGTGAACGGAGTGAATTGGTAACTGCAGTTATCCGTGAGCAGTTGTGCCGGGTAGTTACCCGCGCCTGTTTTGGCGATATTTACAGCATTGTCCCGATGGTTAAGGATACGGTCATCAAAGCTGATCAGGCAGCTTTTGGTAAAATCTTCAATATTCCGGCCCTGAAAGGCTTCGGTAATGGTCCGCTCCAGGGCAACTGGAAATGAAGGATGGACACCAAGTTTCATGCCAAAGGACCCTTTACAGGTATCCAAAATGATGGTTCCCACCACCGGATATCCTTTTCCCAGGGAACAGTCCTTTACGATAACCCGGTAGCGCCCGCTTTTTCTGATAGACTGGATAATGTCAAAAAGGCCGGGGTAATTCATCAGGTACCGGTCAGGAATAGTTGGGGGAGTTATCCGGCCTGTAATCAGTTGTTTATTCACATAACGTTCGAACGCTTCCGATAACCCCTGAACCAGGGCTTCTGCGGGAGTATTCCCGGCGCACATCCCGTTGCTGCCGTATAAGGAGCAATACATATCATATAACAGGTATTCAGTTTTCCTCCTCTTTAAGCTGTAAAAGGGAACCGTGACTGCTTTGGAGGGATAACCCGGCGGATTAAAAACCGTCCAGGCTTTTATGGCTTCCTCCCTCTCATCGCTTCCAATTTCAGATCGTATGCCGGTGCTTTCTGAAAGGACATAATTCAGCATGGCATTGTCCATTTCCGCCAATTCCTGATAAGAGAAGTATTTTTCATCGGGGGTGACCAGAAAACCGGCGTGATGAGTGGCATCACTACTGAAATTTCCGAGATAGAGAATCCTGTTTTGCATGCGTTCCATCAGTTCAGCATAAGCGCTGGCCAGAGCATAAACCGGATCGGTTCCCTTACCGTTTGAACCCATGCATGTTCCGGCTATGGTAACCCGAAGGGAATAACAGCCATCGATCCCGGATTCCACCCACTCATCAATGGTCAGCAACCCCAGGCCATGGAGAATATTTCTTATCTGGTGGACAGTATCTTCCGGCAAGGTATCCTTAAAGCGGTTATAATTATAATTCTTAATTTAGGTCTACTCCCATTCTTAATTTAATTTAAATAATCAGATATAGTCCCCTGTAACCAATACATTTGCCCCGCCGTACCATTCCCAGATATGGTTTTCTCCATTATTTACAAGGAGAAAATCGCGCTTTGCCGATAAAAGCTCCAGGTATCTCTCACATTCCTCTCTGCTTATATAATCCCATACTTCCTCAAGTTCCATAAAATTTAGCAGTTTTTCCCGTTCTGCTTCATACATGCCCTTTATGTATTCCTCTTTATCGTTGGCGGACAGAGCTGCGTTGCTAAGGGAAAATGCCTTGCCCACAGGATATAGGCACACATTTTTCAGGCCTGATTCGGCAAAGAAGTGGGGAATTTCTGATGAAGGCAGCCCCCGGGTATAATTAGAAAGGGGATTAATGGACTGGTACATTCCCGATACTTTAATTTCCAGCTTAAGCAACTCGTTATACCATGCGCACTCAGGCGGATAATAGCCCTTGTGCCAGGTTTGATTGACAATAGACATGGCGGTAATGGATGCAATCGTACCCCCGGGCCTGGTTACCCGTATCATTTCCGAAATTGCTTTTTGGGGATCTTCTGCGCTGGTAAAAAATGTATGACTAAGCACCGTATCAAAGCTTTTTTCAGGAAAGGGCAGCGCGCAGGCATCTCCGGTTATAAATTCAAGTCTGCCGGCCAAACCATTTTTTTCAGCCAGCTCAAGGGCATGCCGGATAAAAGCGGCATCATTGTCAATACCGGTAATTCTCAGGCCTTTAGCTCCACCGGCAATATAACGGGTAAAGCAACCTGTCCCGCAGCCCACGTCCAGCAGTTCCATGCCCGGCTTGATGCGGCAGTATTTGACAATCAGGGGCTTAAAGTCATCATTTAATAATACTTTTCTGGTCATTTCCAAAAAGATAGGATTCTGAAAATATTTTGACCATTTCATCATGCAGCCTTCTTCTTTTGCTCTATTGGCGCCTGTTGTTAAATTGTTGAAATTATTAAAAGAAGATCCCCCTCATCCAGAAAGTACCTTGGTTATCAATGAACGGTCTTTTTTAAGAAATTTGGCCACCTCAGAACGCCTGTATGCATGTTCAACGTTTTGTTGGTTTGTTACTTTTGTTGTTTCATCTTCCACCCACCGACACAACCCAGTTATTCCTGACCGGTTAAAATAATTCAAAAGAAATTCCACCTGAACCAGGGGGTCCCTTTAGAATCCATGGATAGAAAAATTTTAGAGTGTTCGGTGGGGGTTTTTTATGTAAATTCGACTTTGAAACAGCCCCTTTTCTCAGATCTTTCTGCCAATTGCCCCAACAGGGCTATTCCGCAGTACCAATTTTAAAGCCGGTATACGCAAGCTGTCCGACAGCTTTTATAGCACTGAAAACGCCCGGGTCCACCGCCATTTTCCCTGCGTTGCTCATCAGGCCGATAATGTCCGCCCCTATGGCGTTGCGGTAGCCGTTGTTCCACAGGGCGCTGACGCTGTCTCCGCTGCTGTAGCCTGCCACCAGGAGAACTCCCAGGGCATCGGCCCAGCCGTAGCCGTCCTCGTTCAGGGTGACTACCGCATCGCCCACGGAGAGGCCGCCCAGGCGCAGGGTGCAGAGGGCCGTTCCGTCGGTCAGCCCGGGGTCATATAAAGTGCCGGTGAAGGGGTTACGATAGCTTTCTATTCCGTTAACATCCTGCAAATACTTGCCTCCCACCGTCTTCATGGCTTCTAAAACAGCTTTCCTGGTAAACATATTGTACGGATCGATGGCGTGGGCATTAAGGCCCCTGGCGATATCCACCAGGCTTAAGGATAATTCCGGCCTGTTTTTACCCGCCGTGTACAGGGCCGTGGCTATGTCGGTGGCCGACAGCCTAAGCCTGGGGTTGTGCTCCTCTATTGACCTGCCGATGCTGTAATCCCCCATGATGCTCACCATATCCGTCACCCCGACCCCCAGCTTCAGAAAGGCCCCGGCAGTGTCCGCCAGGCTGTAGCCGGCGCTGATCAAATATGAATAGGCATGGGCGCAGCGGAAAATGAAGTGACCATTGCCGTGAAGGCCAACGAAAGCCACCAGGCCCCCGGCAAGATCGTCGATGCTATAGCCCAGCTTTTTCAAGGCATTGATGACCGGCGCCAGGCCCTGCTCCGTCCACTGATTATTCAGGGCATCTATCATGTCCACCAGGGCATAGTCGTCCTTTTTAAGCCAGGAGGCTGTCTCCTCCAGGCTGTAGCCCTTGTATCTAAGTATTTCCGCGGTATGCACCGATTTCAGGTTGAGGTCGCCGGGATGGGCCGACCCCAGGATGGCCGCCAGGTCATCGTCCTTTTGCCCGTTCTCCTCGGAGGACCTCAGCCAGGTGAAGACGCCGTTGCCTTCATATACCGTAATGCCGGAGGCCAGCAGGGACTTGGCCACGGCAGCGGATCCGGTGCCGGGAAATACTTTCCGAAGCTGGGAAACGATATCATGCAGGCCGTAATAGTCCCTCACCTGCGGCATCTGCTTAAGCAGTCCGCCCAGGGCCACGGGGTCGCTCAGACCATATGCGTTTTTCAGCACCAGCAAAACGTCTTCCCGGGCATAAAACAGCACGGCCTCCAGGGCCTCCCCTTCGGAGTAGACCTCCTTCAGATATGAAAAGGCCCTGGAAGGATCTTTGGCCCCCATCATGTCGGTCAGCCTCTCGTAGCAGGCGGTGGCATCATTGCCCTGGCTCTTCAAGTACTGGAGATAGACTGTAATATGATCTCCTCCGAAGACCAGTTGCACCGCAAAGCCAACATCCGACTGCTTATAGCAGCCGCTATTCAGAAGCAAATCGGTGGCGACGGGGGCTGTGACGTTGTACAAATCCTTCAGCACCTGTGCAATGCTGCGAAGATTGTAGCCGGCCTGGTTAAGCGCCTGGATTGCCCCGGCGGGGGTGGTAACGCCGGCAGCCTGCAGCATGGCAGCGATGTCCCCCTGTTTTTGCTGGTATAGGCTCTGGAGAATCTGGGCCAGCATCATGAAGGCTTCGGCGCTGGGAGTGCGTTGGTAGAAGGCATCCAGCAGGCCGCTTAACACATCGTTCTGCCCGTAACCGGCCTGGTCCAGGTAGGTGGCCAGCTTAAGAGGGTCATTGACCCCAAAATTTTGTTTCAGTGAGCAGGCCACCTGGGTAACCGGGGCGCCTGCGCTCTTCATGGTCCTGATTACAGCCGGAATGGGGTCCACTCCGTAGGCCAGGCTGACCGCAGCCACGATGTCACTGTCCGACCACCCTATGGCGGTGCCCCCACTGGTTTTTTTCAATAGGTCCAGGGTGGTGTTCTGGTCCAGCGCATAGGCAATTTTAATCCCCAGGGCAATGTCGTTGAGGCTGTAACCTCCCCTGGCCAGACCTAAAATGGTCATACCCGCCCTGTATTGCGAATACGACTGCCTTGTCCAGCCGGCACCGGCCAGGCCCGAAGTATATGGTTCTTTATAATTGTACCAGGCCGCCGCATCAGTGGCGGTATAGCCCTGCTGCCTGTAGTCCGATAGCCAGGTTTGGCCGCCTTTCGAATACGCTATGTCGGCCACCGCCAGTGGAGACAGCCCCAGCTCCTTGAGCACCCCGATGATATCGCCCGTCGAACTCTTGCCAAGATATCTGCTCATAAGCTCAACCAGATCCTTTAACCTATAACGGCCGCTGCTGTTTTCAGTCCAGCCGGCGCCGTACAGTGTTTTGGCCACTTCAACGGCATCCATGTGGTAGTAAGTGGTAAATACCCAGGTGATTCTGTCCCAGGAATTGTTCCAGTTGGTCAGCATCAAAGCCATCTGCTGGGGGCTGCAGTGCATGCTGTTGACCAGCCAGTCCATAAGCCCGGCCAGGTTGCTGTCGTAACCAACACTGATAAGGGTCTGAAAAACGGCCTGCAGGTCGGCGGCAAAGAGCTGCATCACCACCGCTCCGGCGTCGCCGGGACTGTAGCCTACATTGCGGAATACCTGGGCCAGCAGCTTCATATCAAGGGACGGATAAACACTTTTCAAAATACCCGCCGCCTGGAGAGCGTCCAGGCCGGCATCGTCTCTCATTATCCTGGCTATATTACCCAGGGTGCTGTCGATCCGAGCCCATTTGTCTTTTTTGCTCCAAAGGTAATTGGCCAGCTCGTTGGCCCCATAGGCCCTGGCGATCCCTCCGTAGACTGTATCCTGGGAAAACCAGGGACCACTGCCTTGCAGTTTATCCGCGCAGTCTGCCAGCTGATAATTGAAGACCGCTCTCATGGCCTTGATCACATCATCAATGCTGTAGCCTGTGTTTTTAAGGCACTGGGCAACCCCCAGATCCAGATGGCCGCTCCATTTCACTTCCTGGGGGAAGACCTGCTGTAAAACACCGGCCACTGCCACCACATCAAAACCGGCGGCTTTAAGTAAGCCCACCACGGTCTGGAGGGAACACCTGTATGATGAATTTTTGAGTGCGGAGGCGATGTCACCGGCCCCGAAACCGGCGTATTTGAGTGCCTCTAGGGCGGCGGCGGCGGTGTCCCCGTAGCCGACTTGCAGTTCGTTGGCTATTTTAACCGCATCAAAGCCGGCGGCCTTCATGTTTAAGGCGGCCTCCTTGTCAGTTAGCCCAAAGCTTGTGGCAAAGGGTACCGCCTCACTGTCCCCCCAGCCGGCGGGGTTTTGGGCCCGGGCCCTGTATTCATACTTAGTGCCGGGCTTAAGGCCATTAAGCTTTAGGGTGAAGGTTCCCGGGCCGAAGGAGCCCTGCTGGCTGCCGGCATCCACCCAATCCTTGCTGCCGGCCAGGCGATACTGGAACTGGCGCGCGGCGCAGGTCACCCCCGGCCCCCCGGTGTCGGTGATGTTTCCGGTGAGTGTGGCCGAAGTTGACTCAACGGCGGAGTTGTCGCTGCTGCCGGTGAGCACGGGAAGATTGGGCATGGCGAGGCTGACGGACCCACCGTAGCCCGGGCCCACCTGGTTGACGGCGTAGGCCTGCACGTAGTAGGTAGCACCCGGCGACAGGTTGGTCAGGCTGTATATACCGCCGGAGGTGAAGTCTCCGGTGTGTTCCTGGCCCATCACCAGGCTGGTCCAGTTCTCCTGGCCGGTGCCGTACCTGAAGCCATATTCAGTCAGGGGAGCGCCGCCGTTGGAGGCGATGTTACCCTTTAAAACGGCACCCCCGCCGGCGGAGTCAAAGGCCGCCGGGGCAGTGGTAACCACCGGTGTGGTGGCCGGCCGGGTTGTAAAGCTTTCGGTGCTGCCGTAGCCGGTGCCCTCGGAGTTGACGGCGTAGGCCTGGACGTAGTAGGTGACCCCGGCCTGGAGGCCGCTCAGTGAGTATGAGAGAGAGCGGCCGTCATCACCGGGAGGAGCACTGACCACCAGGTTGCCCGGCTGGGGGTCGGCCCCCCACAGAAAGCCGCTGTCGGTGATGTCAAAGCCATGGTTTTTATTGATAAAACCTTTTAATTGGGCAGAGTTTGGACTTACCCCGGCGGGGGACCGGGTGTCCACCTCCGGAGCGTTGGTCAGTGTGGAAAAGCTCATACCCGAAGAAGAGTAGAATTTCCCTGCCCCGTTTATGCCGAAGGCTGTGAAGTTGTATGTGGTTCCCGGTTTAAGCCCATTAACGGCCAGGGAGAAAGAGCCATCTGCGGCAGGGGCCGTATATACCTCTCCGGTAAAGCCGCTGATGGAAAAGCCGCAGTCCACGTCAGTTCCGCCACCCTCCACCTTACCGTGGAGAGTTGCTGTTTCAAAGCCCACATCGGTGGCTTCCAGGGTGGTTACAGTCATAGGCGGCGCCAGCGGGGTCGTAAAGGACAGCAGGTCGCCGTAGCTGGTGCCGGCCGGGTTGGTGGCGTAGGAACTGAAATAGTATTTGGTATTCTTTTTCAGTCCATTTATATTAAAGGACAGGGTGCCGTCCTCCCCCGGGGTGACGCGGACCTTATTCATGTTAGACCCCAGTTGGACGAAGGTGCCCCAGGAGAAGCCGCTGTCGGCAATTTCGGCCCCTCCATTATCTGTTATGGAGCCATTTAAGGTGGCGGTGTCAATGTTGACACCGGTGGCGGCCCGGGTTACCACCTTGGGAAGAACCGCCGAGGTGGTGGTGAAAAAGTTAATCTGTCCTTCGCCCCAGCCTTCCGTATTGTACGCCCTGGCCTCAAATTCGTACCTGGCGTTGGGCTTAAGCCCGGTGATCCGGGCGCTGAACTGCCCCCCATTGTCCAGGGAGACAGACTGTATGCCGGTATCCTGCCAGCTGCGTTCTCCCAGCAGCCGGTACCGGAAATTGACCTTTGTGCAGGGAGCGCCGCCGGTGCTGCTTATACTGCCGTTTAAGGTGGCCTGGGTCAGGGTTATGCCGGTGGCAGGCTCTGTATTTACCTCCGGCTCGGTAACCACTGGCGGAACTACGGGTGGCGGAGGTGGCGGGGAGGGGCCGCCCCCACCGCCATGGCTGGGAGCAGCGACTGTATATGCTGCCATGGCCGTGCCGCTCCAAAGCCCGGTGCCTGAGTCAAAAACCTTCGCTTGCACCTTCGTGGTGGCGCCCGCCGCCAGCGTCAGGGAGAACTGTCCCTGGTAGAGAGGGCTGGTAACCGCCGGCTCAGTGCCGTCCGTGGTGTAGTAAACAGCCTGCCCTGCGGACAGGTTGGCGGTAATGCATACGGTCACAGTCTGCGGTGAGGCGAAGTGGCCTCCGCCCGGAGTAATGGCGGGAGCATCCGGTGACACATCGGGAACAAGCTGAACCATTAATACTTTATTGGATCCTGAATCGGAGATATAGAGATTGCCGTCGCCGCCTATGGCCACTCCCGTAGGCTGGTTGAGCGGGGAACTGGTGGCCGGAACCCCGTTCAGGGGACTGCCCCGGGTTCCGTCGCCGGCCACGGTTGTTATATCGCCGCCGGTATCCACTTTACGAATACGGTAGTTGCCGGTATCGGCTATGTACACGTTGCCGGCGCTGTCCACCGCCACCCCTTCAGGATGACTCAGCTGAGCATCTGTGCCATCCCCGGCCACAGTGGCAATTATACCGGCGGCATCCACCTTGCGAATCCGGTTATTGTCGGTGTCGGCTATGTAAAGGTCGCCGGCGGCGTCCACCGCCACTCCCCGGGGGTTGTTTAGCGGGGTTCCGGTGGCCAGGACTCCGTCTTCCACGTAACCCGAGGCACCTGGTGTTCCGGCTGCTCTGGTGATGTCTCCGGTGGACTTGTCTACTTTCCAGACAACACTATCTGATTTGTCAGTGAAATAAATTGGGCTGCCGCTGCTATCCACCGTAACTCCGCCGGGAAAGTATACTTCAGTCGGCACAGAAACGGTATGGTCATCGGTATATATAAAGATTATGGGTGGTTCACCGGGGACGTACAGACAGCCGTCAGCATCCACGGTTACGCTGCCGGGAATGCCAAGCGGGCCAAGGTTTAGGCTATCGATATCACCGGTAGACGCGTCCACCATGCGCACACGACGGGTACCATCTTCGAAAGGATTGCCCTCGTTGAAAATATAAATGTTGCCACCACTGTCCACTGCAACATCCGTGGGTTTATTCAGCTGAGCGCTGGCGGCCGGACCCCCGTCACCGCCATCCCCGGCGGCTCCATCACCGGCGACCGATGTGATGTCATTAATGTTGGCATATAGTGTTGGGGGCATACCGGTTATGATCAACGAAAAAATTACCAGGAAAACCAGCATCTGATGAGCAAATTTCTTTGTCTTTAATGACAGCATTTACATTACACCCCATTTAATACATAAATATACATATTGTGTTCATGGAAACAGTGTGCTTTTTTTATTCTACAAAATTCCACTTAACCACC
The DNA here is from genome assembly GCA_000802095.1 of Peptococcaceae bacterium BICA1-7. Taxonomy (GTDB): domain Bacteria; phylum Bacillota; class Desulfotomaculia; order Desulfotomaculales; family Desulfocucumaceae; genus BRHc4a. The sequence goes on from JUEB01000013.1 coordinate 20,202, forward strand.
ACTTAACCGGATTTCAGGGCAAAGACAAACAAAACCCTTGTTGTTCAAGGGTTAGAAGTGTACTGTCAATTAATTGGAAGCAAATTGCATTTAAAATTTTATTAGAATAACTCACCTCATCAGTTTTTTAAAGTAATCGTCCGGCTCCTGCTTCAGCTTTTTCCTCAATCCACTCCTGTATACATCATAATATCTACTGGCCGACAGGCGGTCATTGGCTAAAAGCAGGGCTTCAATCAGCCTGTAATTCAGCTCCCTGTGCAGGGGTTCATGCATCAGTCCGGCCTTCATCCACTCCACAGTTTTATTGTGCCTGCCGGCGGCATTATAATATCCTGATAATTCCAGCAGCAGGCCGATGTATTGATCTTTGAGCATCTGACGGCTTCTCTCGGCCCACGGGTATTCCTTGCCGGAAAGGTAGCTTCCGGTGTAGAGCGCTGCGGCCTCTTCATATTTTAGCAGATTATCGGGGCCTGAGGGTCCGGCCCCCGCCGCCAGGGTATGAAATTTCCAATAATCGCAGCTAATATTTCCGGAGTCGATTCTATAGCTTCCCCTGTCATGCTCTATGGGGATTTGAACTCCGTGCAGCAGCAAAGCTTTTTTTACATAGTGCAGAGTTGTATTGAAGTGTATCAGCGCCCTGTCGCCTTCATATTCCTCCCACAGGCAGTCAATTATTTCGCTTCTGCCAGCAAAGCCGCCCCTCCTGTCAATTAAAAAAGCCAAAAGCTCCTCGGCTTTTTCGGTGCGGAATCTTACTTCCCCGCATAATGTTGTCACCCTGAATTTGCCGAAGCAGCGTACCGTCAGCCCGTCATTATTCATTCCTATATTTTTTTCTTCAACAATCCTGTCCAGGGTTTCTTTCAGCCTGTCGTCCGACACCGGCTTCAAAAGATAATCCAGGGCGTTCAGGCGGAAGGCTTCAACCGCGTACTGGTGGTAAGCCGTCACAAAAACAACGGCAATCTTCCCCTGGAGATTGATGATCCGGTTGGACAGTTCGATGCCGTCCATATCCGGCATCTCAATATCCAGAAAGCAGGCGTCTATTCTGTTTGCCTTCAGAAACTCCAGCGCTTTCAGCGGCTCGGTGAATTTTCCCTTTATCTCCACCATGCCGCTATCCTGCAGCATTTTCGAAAGCTTTTCAACCGACGGCTGTTCATCATCCACAATTATTGCCCTGATCATTTAAAACCCCTCCGGCGGCAATATAAACGTTACCCTGGTGCCCTCTCCGGGCTTGCTTTCTATGGTAAGGCCTTTCCCCAAAAGTTTCTTTAGCCTTCTGTCTATGTTTCGCAGTCCCACACCCTGGCCTGTATCAGGGGAAAGAATTGTCTCCAGCCTGTCCGGCGGGATTCCGGCACCATCATCCGACACTGATACCATTACGCCTTCCCCTGTTTTTTTAACCCATATTACAACTGTGCCGCCACCCCCTTTTTTTCTTAAGCCATGGCGAATGGCATTTTCAACCAGGGGCTGTATTGTCAGAGAGGGTACTGCGGCCTTTATGGTGGAATCAATATTGAACTCCACCTTCAGCCTACTGCCGAAACGGGCCTTTTCAATCTCCACATAGGAGTTCACCAGGCTGATCTCCCTTTCAACCGGCACATACATCTCAAGGTTTTCAGAATCAAAGCTATGCCGAAGGTAATTGGAAAAATCGTCAATAAGCATCCGGGCACGCCCGGGGTCGGCATCACAGAAGAAGGAGATGGTGTTCAGAGTGTTGTACAGGAAGTGGGGTTTTATCTGCGCCTGCATAAAGGCCACTTCCGCAGCCAGGGACCTATCCACCGATATCTTAAGATTTACCAGGGTCCTGACCCTGGCCAGCAGTTCCTCCGGCTCAAAAGGCTTGGAAAGGTAATCGCTGGCTCCTGCCTCAAAGCCCATGACAATATCCCCGGTAGTGGCCTTGGCTGTCAGCATCAGCACCGGCAGGTCGAAACTTGTTTTATGCTCCCTGATCCTCCGGCATACCTCATAGCCGGACATTTCCGGCATCATCACGTCCAGCACCACCAGCGAACAGTCCTGCTGCCTTGCCGTTACTTCCAGGGCGGCCTTGCCGCTGTTTACTGCAGTAACGGCATATCCCCCTATTTTTAGTATGGCTGCGGAGGAGTGCAGGCTGACGGCATCATCGTCCACCAAAAGGACATGGGCGCCGTCTCCTTCTTTCTTTATTGCCGCAGGCTGTTCCCCGGCAGCCGATGCGTCCAATTCCAGCATCGGCACGGCAGGATCCTTTTCTTCAGGCAGTGCCGAGGCTGCCGGCAGCGTGAAATAAAAAGCCGACCCGGCGCCAAATTGGGTTTGGACCCGTATGCCGCCTCCCTGTAATTCCACCAGCTGCTTTGTGATGGAAAGCCCCAGCCCCGTGCCCCCGTGCCTGCGCGTAAGAGAAGTGTCCACCTGCTCGAAGGATTTAAATATGTCTTCCAGCCTGTCCTCCGGAATGCCCTCACCGGTGTCGCTTACACAAATCTCCAGCATGTTTCCGACTTTCCTGGCCGAAACCTTCACCTGGCCCCTGGCAGTAAATTTTACCGCGTTGCCTAACAGGTTGTACAATATCTGCACCACCCTGTTTTCATCCGCCATAACAGGAGGAAGCCCCGCCGGAATGTCGGAAATAACGTCGTATTCCTTTGATCTGCTCAGTTGCTTAAATACATTTACAACGGTCTGAATCAGGCCATCCAGCCGTACCGGCCTTATGTTGAGACTGATATCCCCGTGTTTCAGCTTTGAATAATCCAGTATGTCATTCACCAGGTTGGCGAGCCTCCGGCTGGTGCCTGCTATGATGGACAGACTCTGCCTTTGAGTGCCGTTTAACTGGTTCCCGCTTCCCCTCAGCAGGGCCTCGGCGATCCCGAGAATGCCGCTTAAAGGGGTACGCAGCTCATGGGATGTGTTGGCCAGAAATTCATCTTTTACTTTATCCAGCTTCAAAAGCTTCTGGGACAGCGCGCTGACATTGCTAAAGGCCTCCGAAAACCTTCGCGCCAGGACAAAGGACTGCATAAACAGCAGGAGAAATAGGCCAATGGGCACAAGTTCACCAAAATCACTGAGGACAATATTATTCTGGTACAATACGTCATGCACCCCGCCCGCTATGACCGGCAGTGTTCCCAGCAGCACCAGAAGGGAGTCTTTCCTCCCTTTTACAAAGGCAGCACTTACACAGACTATCGCATAAAGGCCTATTAATACCGCTGTCACTTCAATGATGTAGGAAAGTCTTGTAAAAAAGGAAACCGGTGTTGTTAAAAACACCAGCGTCATTGCCGCCGCATAGGCAGAAAATGCTTTTAGAATTTTTTTGGAGGTTTCTTCAGGAAACATCTCTCCAATCAGAAGGGCGGCAAAAACAGAAAACCAGCACAGGGTAGAATAGTCTATGGCCACTACTGCATTAAAGCTTATAAACGGAATCAGGCTTTTGATCAGATAATCCCCGTATACCAACGTCCGGAATACAAAAACAACGCACATCAATACCAAAAACAGGCTGCTTCTGTCCTCCCGCCGCAGCAGGAAAATACTCAGGTAATAGAGCGCCATCACGGACAGCGCCCCGGATAAGAGCAAATCCTTGTAGAGAATAACCCTGTCCATTTTACGGATCTGCTCCGGAGTGCCCATATTGACTGCGTACCACATTCCTCCCCTGGCATAAGTAAAATTGGCCACATGGATAATCAGCTCAAAGCTGGTACCGGCCGGAGTAAACTCCACCACCCTTGGCCTGTATTCGGGCCAATACCGCTCCCTGCTTGGGACGGCCTTGCCATTGGAGGAAATAAGAAGGTCGTCGATATATAGTTCATAAGCTGTTGAAAAAGTCGGTATCCTTAGTGACAGCGGCATTCCTTCGGGGGCGTTGACCACTTTGAGCCGGTATGTGGCATGGCCGGAGCCGGGAAGATTTTTCCCCTGAAGACTGTAAGCGTTCCAAACCCCGGGCACATCGGCAATAACATCGGGTTTCCGGCTGCCGTTTACAATTTCCCGGTAAGTCAGAAAACTGTCCCAGTAAAAATACCATTGTCCGCTCAAGCTCAGAGGACCATCCCGCTGTATACTCCATCCCTGCAGATCCAGCGTGCCCTTCACCGGACTTATCCGGCTGCTCTGCTTTGGAAGCAAAAATATGCAAATAATGACAGCCGCTATAACAAACACACCGGATAGCAGCAGCAGCAAACGTTTTCTTGCTGTTGTTTCCTTCATCATGTTTTATCTCTTCTCTCAATATGCTTTCAGCAGGCAATGCCATTAATAATCTTTTACATATTTCCACTAAATGTACTTTTTACCTCCAAAGTTATTTTGATATTAGACCGATATATTATTACCAATACAAATATTAAAAAGCCCGGTAGTTTAGGTTTGCAACCCCTTGGAATGGACTCACTGTTCAGAGGCAAACTTGAAAAAAATTTTCCGGGTTCGCGGGTGGAGTATCTGGTGTAAGTTTTTTAGCCCATTTTATTATTATGGCAGGCTATCTACAACAGCAAGAGGGAGGAAACCTATTCCTCCCTCTCCTGTTTTTAAATAGGCAACTACCTATTTTTTAAGCGCATTTACTATCACCGTAACAGCTTCTGCCCTGGTGGCATTACCCCCGGGCCTGAAGCTGCTGTCCGGGTATCCCTTAATAATCCCGGGTTTTCTATTTTCCTTCCTAGTTACGTCCGAAAAGATTATCACCCTGTCACATTAACATGCTCCCCCCGGACCTTTATTAATTCAGCCACTATACTGACGGCAATTTCCTCTGGTGTTTCAGCCTCTATATCCAGCCCAATGGGTGAATAAACTCGTTTAATATCTGCTTCTGTAAACCCCTCTTCACGCAAGCTTCTGTAAATGGCATCACGTTTTCTCCGGCTGCCAATCATCCCAATATAGCATGCGTTAGTTTTAAGGGATCTGGCCAGTACAGTTTTATCGTGGACGTGCCCCCTGGTTACAATAACCAGGTAGCTTTCCCGGTCAATATCCAGGCCCTCAAAGGAGTAATCAAAGTTTTCCAGGACCTTTACCTCATCCGCGGCAGGAAAGCGGTCACGGTTGGCAAACTCCTTTCTGTCATCCAGGACTATTGTTCTGAAATCGACCATGGTGGTAAGCAGGGCCAGTTTTTGTGCTACATGTCCGGCGCCGAAAATATATACAGTTTCATTGGTGCTGACAGGCTCCACCAAAAAGCGCCGGCCTTCTATTGTTAAAACCTTTGGATACCTGCCCCCGGCCAGGCCTGTGAATTCTTCCAGCCATCCCTCCGGCCCTTTAAATTCTCCGGCAACCGAGCCATCCAGCCCTACCAGAAAGGGCCGGGAACAATCGTTCCGTGAACCGGACACGGGAGTTACCAGTACAGCCCTTTTCCTTTTCTCTATAGAGTCGACAACATACTGATATACATTGATCAGCCGTATATTGGAGGCATCCATATATTCCACCAGCACCTCAAGCCTTCCTCCGCAGATCATGTCCATCTGTCCCGCCTCTTTGCCTGTCAAGTTGAACTCCCTGGTCCGGGAGCCTCTGGACTGGAAAACTTCGACAGCCAGTTTCTGGATACTGGCTTCCACCAGCCCGCCGCCGATGGTGCCAATTATAGAATTGTCCTCCAGGATGATCATCTTGGCGCCGGCAGTTCGAGGGACTGATCCCGATTGAGTCAGGATGGTGGCCTGCACAAAGCTCTCTCCCCGTTTAAGAAGCTGTAACATTGCCTGGTACAATTTTTTCACTCTATTCCCCCCTGCGCCTTAAATAATCTAAGTTTCTCCAACTTCAGCCTGGAGCTCTCTAAAAATCTGGCTTACACCCACCGACCACTTGCTATCTTCAGCATACTTCCGGTTGATCCAGACTAATGGATCAACATCCTCAGGCCTGTTCCGGCTCAAATTGACTACAGTATTGGCCGCAATACCGGCCGAGTCGCTGATGTCGGTGTTATATTCCGTCCAGCTATGGTATACATTAAAGGGGTTGTTTGCTATTTTGGCGGCGTTCTTATATGTCCTGGGCACAAAGGCCTGCTCCTGCCCCGTGATGGCAAAAAGTAAAAGTGGGTTTACGTTGTAATCCCTGGCAGCCTGCAATATCGCCGAAAGATAAAGTTCCTCGGCGAGGATGGAATTTCTTTTTTCCAGGGAAGCTTTTAACTTATCGGTATCAACGTCGCTGTACTGCAAGCCCTCCGGCAGGACTGCCCCGGCAGCAGCCACAGTTGTCCGGGCTGAGGCCACTGAACCGCAGGACACGGACAGCATATTTTTCAGAGGATGAAACGCCAGCAAACTGATGGCAATAAGGGAGGCAGCCAAAAAAGTTTTATTCTTTTTAGTCTGTTTAGTGACATTAGATGGAAGAGTTATGCCTCCCGGAACCTCCCGTTTATGTTTCAATGGCTCCCGGACAGGCCGGCCCTGCCCTCTGGAAAAATGCCGCAGGGCTTCCCGGGAAATGGGAGCATCCTGCTGTCCACTCACCCACCTGGCCAGTGTTGTTTCGTACTTTTCATTACCATTCCGGATTTCGAGACAGGTCCGGAAGACATCCCCGGCATGAATGGAAAAGTGGTTACTGTTTACGACCTTTTTCAGAAGGCTCTTTCTGATCTGAAGTCTGTCTTTTTCGTCAAACTCCTGAATATGGCTGTCAATAACCCTGTGGACAGCGTTTGCCAAAATGGCCGCCGCCTCCCGGGGAGCAGCATCGGGATACTTCCGGCCGATGTATTCCCTTAGAGTCAGGATGTCCTCACTCTTCATGATCTGTTTTGCTTGCAATCCTTCCAGGATCTTTTGCATCTTCTTTCCATCCCGAGGTGAATATCTTTATCTTGCTTATCCTATCAGCACTATATCTGTTTTACTAAATACTCCTTTGTAGATTTTACCATAATATATACACCCCGGATCTAAAAAACTTCTATTTTTCGACAACGAAAGGTTCTCAGCACGCTACCTGCATTAAGTTTCAGATCACCCGGTGGTATAAAGTGGCGAATACCAGGATCATATTACTGAAAAAAATTATCAGTATATAAGCTCCATTGTTTGCCTGACAAAATACCCCAGATTATGCTATACTTCTACTTAACATCATACCGTGTTTCCGGATAATACGGCGCCGGATATTTTTTATTTTAGAGGTCTTTACCAATGTCATCCTTTAGCGGAGTGTTAGCAGTAACAAAGGAAAGAATTCCCGAGCTGGACATACTGAGGGGACTGGCCTTCCTGGCCGTGGTGTTTCAGCACTCCCTGGGCTACTACTCCCAGTCGCCGGATATCCGGCCGGCCGAGGCTGCCGTGCTGGGGATGATCCTTCACTTCACCAAATTGGCGGTGCCCGCCTTTGTATTTGTAACCGGCGCCACACTTTTCTACAACTACTACCACAGGCTGAACTACCCCTCCTTTATTAAAAAGAGAGCCCTTGATATACTGGTGCCCTATCTGGTCTGGACCTGTATATATGAGATCCATTTTAATGGGCTTCCCAATATAAGCTCCGCCTGGCTTAAAGAATTCGGCAAGACGGTAATTTCCGGCAGTGAAGTATACCACCTCTGGTTTGTGGTTATGATTTTTCAGTTTTATCTGATCTACCCTTTACTGCTGCAATCCTTTAAAAAGGTGCGGGGCATGCTGACCTCCGGGTCCCGGCTGGTTTCTGCGGTTGTTCTTCTGGCCGGGGGCTATGCCTGGCTGATGTGGGTTTCGTACAGCTACATACCGCAGGAGAACCTGCAACTGCCCTCCTCACTCTGGCAGGCGCTTTTTATAGACTATAGGGACAGGAATTTTCTCTTTTTTATATTTTATTTCTTTATGGGCGGGCTGGCCGGGGCCGGAATAATTAAGTGGCGACGCTTCGTCAGACGGTCAGTCAGCTGGAACAGTTTCCTTTTTGCTGCTTTATACGTGTGGATAGGGTATGAGCTTTTGGCCGCCGGGCTGGGCGGAAGGATAGATTTTAACCTTTCCACCCCCTTAAAGCCATCCATGTTCTTATACACTGTATCGGAAATACTACTGGTCTACGGCCTGGCCATGACAATTTCGGGGAGAACCTCCTATCTAAACAGATTTTTATCCTTTACCGGCAAATACTCATACGGCGCCTACCTTTCCCACGCCCTGGCGCTCAAATATGCCGTCAGTGAGCTGGGCAACTTCCTTCCCGCCGGACACATTGTACTTTCCAGTGTTCTGGCCTTTGCTATCTGCTCGCTGGGGTCGCTGGCACTCACCTTTTTGATAGGCTTTCTTCCCTATGGAAAACTGGTTATAGGCCCCTACCGGCGTCCAGCGAGAAAAGTGCTTCCGGCCATTAGCGCTCATAGCTCTAAAAAGGCAGGCTGACCCTTCTGGTAACATTTACTAGCTTCAGCTATCAGCTATTAACAAATAAAGCTTTCTGCCCCCGGAACATTCTCAGAGTATTAACCGTCTATTATACAGGAGGTGTTCTTTTGGGTAAAAAAATTATCAGCCTGCTGGCGGTCTTTATTTTACTTATGGGTTTGATGGCAGCCGGCTGCGGCAAAAAAGAAAACAAAGCAACCGATGTTCCGGAAGGTAAAAATACAGCGGCTGAAAGTGGCAGTGCCGGTTCTGGTCAGGGAGAGAGCGGCCCGGGCCAGGAGAAAGCCGGGAGCGGCCTATATAACGGTCAGATTGACGGTAACTCGGTGGAGATCAAGTTTAACGGGGAAGATAAAGCCTTCAGGCTTTCCGAGGAGGTCAAAACAGAATTTGAGGGAATAGCCCTAAAGAGCGGAGACAATTTAACCTTCAAATATTATGAAGACCAGTACGGACGTCTGGTCATAACCAGCCTGGCCAAGGCGTTAAAGGGTTAAAAAACATAGCTTTAAAAAAAGGCGCGCCAACAAACAAAGAATATGGGGCGCTTTTTTCTTTGTGTATAAGCCGGCCTTTTCCTATGGGACCTAATTTCTGTTGCATATAGGACTTTATACCTATTTCATCAGAGGCGCTGTTCTCATATAATTAATAGTTGTTAGCAAAATAATACTATTTGGCAAATCTACCGAAAGGTAGTGACGCAAAGCTAGAGGGTCTAAGGGCGTTTTGTGCGGTCTATGACAGCCAGTTGCTCCTTAATGCAGGATAGATACTGCTTAGCTGACCCTCCTTATATATTAAGGAGGATTTTTTATGTATTACGGAAATACTGTTTTAGTGGTAGACAAGGATCCAACCGCCAGATACAATTTAAAGCTGTGTTTATGGAAGCTTGATTGTGCCGTTCATGAAACTGAGGACGAGGATGATGCAATCACCTTTATTGTTACCGAAAATCCAAGAGCAGTTTTTATCTCACTGGAATTCACTAAAATAAATTTATTCTATTTACCGCAGAAGGTTAGGGAATTAACTGACTGCCCATTAATTGTGTATGGGGATGGATTTACCAGGCGTGATTTAATGTGCTGTATCGACGCTTCAGTAAATGATGTCCTGATTAACCCGTGTACCCAGTTGGAGCGGCTGCGGAGGATTGTTACCATAACCCCGGGTGACAGTTGGGCAGACATAAGGGCAGTGAGTTCTTCTGACAGGCACATTTAAATTCCCCTGCATTATGATAAAAATTATTTCTCCGTATTGTAAAGCTTTTGCAGATTAATATTTTTTCCTACAGCCACCAATATGTCTTCCCCGTCTATAATTTCCTCGGCCCGGGGGGAGACCACTATCTCCTCTCCCCTTTTTATGGCCAGTATGGTAACTTTATATTTACGCCTGACATCGACCTCCACCAGGTTTTTACCCACAAACCGGGCCGGCGCCTTTATCTCCATTATACTGTGGTCCCTGGAAAGGTATATCTGGTCCAATATTCCCTCCGAGACAAGTAAGTGGGCCAGCCTCCTGCCCATATCCCTTTCCGGAAATATAACCGAGGCCCCTAACTTTTCCAACACCTTACCGTGCAGGTGGTTCTTGGCCTTGGCCACAACCTTTTCAACACCCATTTCCTTTAAAAGAATGGTGGCCAGTATGCTGGACTGCATGTCCTCACCAATAGATACTATAACGGTGTCAAAGTTATTAACCCCCAGTGACTTCAGGGCCTGCTCGTCCATAGCGTCAGCCTGAACCGCGTGAGTGGCCAGGTTCACCACGTCATTTACCCGATCTTCATTACTGTCTATGGCCAAAACCTCATGGCCTATGTTGGTCAGCTCCTCTATAAGGCTGACACCAAACTGCCCCAGCCCTATTACCGCAAATTGTTTTTTCATAAATATTACCCCCAAAAATCCCTTGACACTTCATTATAGCCGGAGGAATCAGCCAATAATAATTTTTTCCTTCACAAAATGATAGTTCTGGTCCGCTCTTTTATTATGAAACACCAGTATCAGAGCCACTATACCTATTCTTCCGATAAACATTAAGAATGTAATTACCGCCTTGCCGGGTGTACTCAACTCACCTGTTATTCCCGTAGACAGGCCTGTGGTGCCGAAGGCTGAACATGCTTCAAAAATAATCTGTATAGCTGGTAATCGTTCAAACCCCAACATAATAATGACAGAGGAAAAAACAAGCAATGAAGCTACCACAAATACTGAAAACGCTCTGATAACATCTGCATCGTAAAGCTCCCGGCGGAATACTTTCACACTGCTCTGTCCCCTGAAAGAGGCAGCCAAACTTAGTAAAAGAACAGCAAAGGTTGTAGTGCGGATACCACCTCCGCAGCTGCTGGGGGAAGCTCCAATAAACATTAAAAGGCAGAAAAATAAAAGGGTTACATCATGAAATACACTGACATCTACAGTGCTAAAGCCCCCGTTTCTGGTATTGAGCGAGTGAAACAGCGCCGTAGAAATTTTCTGGTGCCATGGCGCCCCGGCCAGAGCCCCGGACATCTCAGAGAATAAAACAATAACAAATCCAACTACGAGCAGAGCTATAAAAGTTATTGTGGTCAGCTTTGTATAAAGGGTAAACCTGTAAACCCTACCGGTGCGTTTGGCTGATAAATAGGAATGCAGCTCCAGTAAAACAGGAAAGCCTATAGAGCCGGCCAGCAGCAAAATCCCCATAACACTTTGCAATACATAGTCCTGCCTAAAGCCCTGAAGGCTATTGCCGAACAAGTCAAATCCTGCATTGGTAAAGCCCGAAACACTGTGGAAGAAGCCCATTCCAAGAGCCTTCCAGACTTGCATATCATAATAGGCCCAGAAATACGCCGTCAGAAACAAAGTGCCCAGTATCTCTAATATAATGGCCACTTTAAAAATAAAAAGCATCAGTATAACCATACCCTGCATGGACGTCTGATTCTGATCAGCCATGATCATCATTCTGTTGCGAAGGTTAACCTGGTTTCCCATTAAAACGAAAACAAGTGTGCCTAAAGTCATTATTCCAATTCCCCCGAACTGCAGGAGAAAGACAAGTATTGCCAGTCCCGCAAGGCTAAAAGTGTCTGCCGTATTTACAACTGTAAGCCCGGTTACGCTTATAGCGCTGGTCGAGGTAAACAGTGCATCTATGAGACTTAGGTTTACACCCGGCTGTAATGAAAAGGGGAGGCTGAGAAGAACTGTCCCAATGACTGCGAAAATCAGATAACCTGATACGATGAGCTGTACCGGGGTGAGCCCTCTTAAATGCTCGCTCTTTTTATTTAAGTACATACCATAGTCTACCAATAGAGCACCTCTTAAGTAAACAGTAATCACATTTAAGAATAAGGCACAGTCTCTCCTAGGACTTAACCACAAGGGGCCCGTATAGATCGGGCCGCCTGCTGTCCAGGAAAAAACTGTCCCTCATGGACTTTGACCTTTTCATCCGCACGGTGTTGATCAGACCGGCGTCCAGGTCGGCCACCAACATTCCCTCGGCCCCGTCAAAACTCTCGGCCAACGGATTTCCCTTGGGGTCTATCACCAGGGCCCCCCCGCAAAACTGAGACCCGGCCCCGTCACTGCCCACAAGGTTGCAGGCCGCCACAAACACCGAGTTGTCATAGGCCCTGGCCGCCATATATTTCATCCAGATGCCCCTTCTGTCACCAACTATCACCGGGGAGGCATGGGGGGCAAAGACTATTTCAGCGCCTTTCAGGGACAGTACGGTGGTCACTTCCGGGAAATGAAGGTCCCAGCATATCTCTACACCAAAGACGGCCTTTTCAGCTTTGAAGACCGGCAGGTGGTTTCCGGCTGTAAAATTGGGAAGCTCACTCTTTCCCAGGTGTGTTTTCCTATATTTCTGCCAGCTGCCGTCAGGAAAAACAACCAGCTGGGTGATGCAGGGCTTTTCCTCCCCGCTTTCCTCAGCCAGACCCACCAGTGCGGTCAGCCCGGCCCTCCGGGCTGCCTCTCCCAAAAGGACAGTTATCTCCCCGGGAATATTCACCGCTGTAGGCTTTGCCCTGTCCCTGCTGTACCCCTGCAGAGACATCTCAGGAAAGCAGATTATATCAACGCCGTCCACAGCGGCACGGGATATATATTTTAAAATCTTGTCGGTATTCTTTTCCACCATCCCCAGTTGGGACTGCATCTGAACCAGGGCTATACGGGTATTTTTCATGCCTTATACCTTTCCACCGTTTGTTCTTTTGACAGAGCCTCCGCCAGGGAGGCGGCTGTTTTACCTCCGGGCAGCAGAATATCCGGGGCCAGGTCGGCAAGGGGAACAGCTACAAAGGCCCTTTCCACAATCCTGGGGTGAGGTATCTGAAGGTCCGGGGTATTCACCACGGCATCCCCGTAAAGGAGTATGTCCAGGTCGATAACCCTGGGGCCCCAGCGTATGGTGCGCTCCCTGCCCATTTGCCGCTCAATCTCCATGAGCAGCCCCAGGAGTTCCTGGGGGGCAAGATCTGCCTCAAAAGACACCACGGTATTTAAAAACCAGTCCTGGTCGGTGTAGCCCACCGGCCCGGTCTTATATAGAGGGGCAATTTCCTGTGCAGACAGCCTCCCGTCTTCCCCCAGCAGGCGAAGGGCCTCCCGCACATTACCCTCTTTATCACCCAAGTTTGATCCAATACCTATGTATACCTTAACTGCCAATATTTTCGAACCTTCCTTTGTCATCCGTCAAAATAAGAACCACGTAGCCCAAAACCACCGAAAAGAAATAAAAAACTTAAGCCACAGAGGACACAGAGATCACAGAGAATTTCTTTAAGCATTACTCTCAGGTCTGTGGTCAAGTATAAAAAAAGAGTGCAATATCAAGCTTATCCAATAAATTTAATAAAATTTTCATAAGGCATTCCAGCAAGGCCAAAAATCTCTGTGTCCTCTGTGGCTTAAAAAGGACCTGTATTTACACCTCTCGATCTGGTGATCTCTGCGGCCATATATTCAAACGCCCCCTGTATGGGGGCCTGGGGTTTTTTCAGAGTAACCTTTACCTCCCGCACCGGCTGGAATCTTTCCAGCACAACCCCGGCCACCCTTTCGGCCAGAGCCTCTATAAGATTAAAGGGTTTTCCGGATACAACCTCTTCCACCGCCTCAAAAACCTCGGCATAGCTTACAGTCAGTCCCAGGTCATCTGAATCCCCGGCGGGTTTCAAATCCATGAATAGCTGCAGGTCCACCACGAAAACCTGGCCCTGCTCTCTTTCCTCGGCCAAAACGCCATGATGCCCGAAAAACCTCATTCCCTTCATGATAATACTATCCATTGCCGCTTCCCTCCGCAACCTGGCGTACCATAGCATCGGTCATCCGGGCCACCCTGACCATTTCCTTAACATCGTGAACCCTTACAATATCGACCCCGTAGGCTATCCCAAGGGCAACCGTGGCAGCGGTCCCCTCTACCCTCTGGTCGGTGGGAAGGTCAAGGGTCTTGCCAATCATGGACTTCCTGGAGGTGCCCAGCAGCACCGGTTGTCCCAGACAGTCAAGCTCTTTTAGCCTTCTCATGGTGGCAAGGTTTTGCTCCAGAGTTTTACCAAACCCAATTCCCGGATCAATTATTATTCTGTTCCGGTCAATCCCCTTACACTCTGCTATTTCAATGCTCTCCCTGAAATATCCGATCATATCACCCATCATATCCCTGTATTCCGTTCCGCTCTGGTTGTGCATTATAATCACCGGAACCCCGTACCTGGCGGCTACGCCGGCCATATTCGGGTCACGGCGCAGGGCCCACTGGTCGTTTATTATATGGGCGCCCTCTTCCAGGGCCCGCTCTGCCACCTCAGCCTTGGTGGTGTCCACGGATACAGGAATCCTCAATTCCTTTAAAATCCGGGACAGCACCGGTATGATCCGGTCTATTTCCTCCCCGGCGTCAATTTCACGGTGCCCCGGCCTGGTTGACTCTCCGCCAAGGTCGATTATATCGGCCCCCTCTTCCTCCATCTGCAGGGCATGTTCCAGCGCCCTGCCGGGATCAAAAAACTGCCCTCCGTCGGTAAAAGAGTCCGGGGTCACGTTGAGAATACCCATCACCAGGGTGCGGGAACCTATGGGAAGAATTCTCCCCCGGCAGTCCAGGCTAAAAGGCCTGCGCCCCTCCAGGGAGGAAATCACTGCCCGTATTTTATCGGCCAGAGCCGGTAGCCCGAAGGGCTGCATTTTTAATTTGGCCGCCATGGCTTCTATCTGCCTGACAGTGCCCATAACAATAATATCGGAAGGGTCTGCCGATCCGTCCAGGACGCCCCTGGACACAGCGGCTTCACCCCCCTTGCCAAGCATCTCCTGCTTTATAATATTGGCCTGCTTTGGTGACAGCCCGCTTATTTTCAGTGCCCTGCACACCGCCTTGGGCGCCATCCAGCGGGACCCCGCCGGGTCGGCCCCAATCGCCAGAATCTCCCTTATAGCCTCTTCCCGGCTGCTGATAATAAGGTTTCTTACTTCCATGAGTCACACTTCCCGTTAAATACTGTAATCTAACCGGCATCCAGCTTATACCCTGTTTTGTTTCTCTTTTTTATATTCTCCATGTGTTCGTATTTATAACAGTCCAGCCTGACGTTGCAAGACCTGCAGGGCCTTGACAGGTCATCGGCCAGGCACAGCACCCTGCCGAGGTAGCTCTGGCCCGGGAGTGCCTTGCGGTGCTCTCTTATAGCCCTGATAACTACCATGGCCTCCCTTTCTGAAAAGCCGGCCCTCTTTAGAACACTGCCGGCCATAGCTGACCCGGCCAGGGCGTGGTCCTCACCTGTGTCATATTGGCGCCAGCGGCCCATGTCGTGAAGAAGTCCGGCTGCATATACCACTTCCAGGGCAGACATTTTCCCACTGAGTCCTTCTGTCTTAATAAGACTTTCCAGCCCATCGGTCTGCTTTATTATCCGCCAACTGATTTGTGAGACTAAAACCATATGCCGGTAGTCATGGCGGCAAAAAAGCCTGTCTCTTTCGCGTTCGCCGTTAAGCAACAGGCAGTCCAGATAAAAGGGGTCCTTTCTTACAGCCCCAATCCTGCCCAATCCAATCACCCCCCGGTTGACCCTGGCGTTAACCACTTCCCGGCATTAAATAATGATCAGTCCCCTATATCCTCCGGCCCTCTTTCCAGCGCCGGCAGTTAAACAGGGACCCGTCGCTGTTTAAGCGCAATATCTCCGCCGCATCACAGGTGGGACAGGAAGACTCCGGCCTGTGGTCGCACTTTTCCTCCCACTGGTGACCGCACTTGAGGCAGCGGAAATATTTTATCACAACCTGGAAGTTTCCTCCCTCAACCTTTATAGCCTTCCCTTTGATCAGAGCCTCGGCAACTTTCTGCCTTGCTGAAGTTAGTATTCTGTGGTAAGTTGGACGGGAAACCCCCATCTTCTCCGCACAGGCTTCCTGCTCAAGACCCTTTAAGTCCTTGAGCCTTATTGCCTCCAGTTCCTCAATAGTAAGGTTTACCTCAGTCAGATCCCTTATAGGCACCCCCGCCGGCTTGAAATAAGTCAGCTGGGGTACAAATTCAACCCTTCTGCACTTAGGGGGCCTTGACATTTATTTAACACTCCTTTTCCCATCATCTTTATAAAAACAAACAGCCCCTTAACCATATTGTTTCACGGGACCCAACATTAATAACGGACCCGGCGGGGACTTTTCACTACTAAACTAAAAACAGTTATTAATTCTTTTAAACCATTTGGTATTCCTTCTTATAACGACAAAAGCCTTATTATAAATTTGTTTCCAGGCCCTATGGCGCACCAAAAAAGAAGGACTCCCTTGCGGGAGCCCTTCTTTTATTGATATCAGGTTTAGAACAGGCCCATAACCTTTCCGGTTTCGGTATCCACGTCAATTCTCCGATAAGCAGGGTCGGAGCTGGTGCCGGGCATCAGGCTGATGGTGCCGGTCATGGGGCAGAGGAACTTGGCGCCGGCGAAGATGAGGACGTCACGCACAGGCAGAGTCCAGCCCTTGGGAACACCCTTCAGTGTGGGGTCCGAGGTAAGGCTCAGGTGGGTCTTCACCATCATAGTGGCGAAATCCTTGTATGCCGGGTTTTCTTCAAACATCTTGGCCTTTGCTTCGGCCTCAGGTGTCCAGGAGACTCCGTCAGCCCCGTACACTTCCCTGGCGATCATGTCAACCCTCTGGCGAAGGGGCATTTCAAGCGGATAGAGGTGTTTGAATTCCAGCTTGTCTTTGCAGGCGTCGATAACAGCATCGGCCAGCTCAAGAGCTCCGTCGCCGCCCTTGGCCCAGTGCTCGGACAGGGCGCAGCGGGCTCCGGCAGCCTCGGCCGCCCTGCGGACTGCAGCAATCTCGTCCTTGGTATCGGTATGGAAAGCATTTATGCAGACAACCGGGTTGATGCCGGCCTTCCGGACTGTGTTGATGTGGTGTACCAGGTTGGCGCAGCCCTTTTCCACCAGTCCCACATTTTCCTTGATGTATTCTTCGGGCAGGGGACGTCCGGCAACAACCTTGGGGCCGCCGCCGTGCATTTTAAGGGCCCTGATGGTGGCGGTGATAACCGATACGTTGGGGGTCAGCCCGCTGAAGCGGCATTTCACGTTCCAGAACTTTTCAAAGCCGATGTCAGCGGCGAATCCGCTCTCAGTTACGTTGTAGTCAAACATCTTCAGAGCGATGCGGTCGGCAATGATGGAGGACTGGCCGATGGCTATGTTGGCAAAGGGGCCGGCATGCACCAGCACCGGCTGGTACTCGGCAGTGCTCATCAGTGTCGGGTTGATGGCGTTTCTCATGAAGGCTGTCATGGCCCCGGCCACTTCCAGATCCGAGGTGGTTACAGGATTGCCCTTCTTGTCATAGGCCACGATAATTTTGCCAATTCTTTCCCTCATGTCCTTGAGGTCCTTGGCCACTGCCAGGATGGCCATTATTTCAGAGCTCACGGCGATGCCGAACCTGGACTGCATCATGTAACCGTCCATCTTTCCGCCTATGCCGATGATAATGTTGCGCAGAGCCTGGGCGCAGAAGTCGATAATCCAGCCCATTTCCACCCTGGTGGGGTCTATGTCCAGGCGCCGCAGATTCCTCTTGGCCAGCTCGGCGTCGTCATAATTTCTTTCGTGCTGCATCCTGGCGGTAAGGGCCACCATGCCCAGGTTGTGAGCATTCATTATATCGTTCAGGTCACCGGTAAGTCCCAGTGAAAATTCGGTCATGGGGATGGCCAGGGCGTTTCCGCCGCCGGCGGCAGTTCCTTTAACGTTCATGGTAGGTCCGCCCGAGGGCTGGCGAATAGCCGCGCCTACGCTTTGGCCCCTTTTGCCGAGACCTTCCACCAGACCCATGGTGGTGGTTGTTTTACCTTCTCCCAGTGGGGTGGGGGTGATGGCGGTAACATTTATGTATTTACCATCCGGCTTGTCTTTAAGCCTTTCGATAATTTTCATAAAATCAAGCTTGGCTATCCTGCCGTACTGGATGACCTCATCTTTTTGGAGACCCAGTTTTTCTCTCCACTGATCCGGGGTGGGCATGTTCTTTTCAGCCTGTTCAGCTATTTCAAAGTCCTTAAGCTTGGTTGCATCGTATGCCATTTAATTCCTCTCCTCTCAATAATTTAACTCTCTTTTGATAATAAAAGCCGCCCCTGCCAACTTACCCTCCCTTGCATAATAATTTTTTGTAACTTAGGGCAATCCTATCCATGGTATTATGGCATAAGGACTGCCATAAACTGGCAGTAAAAAATTTCTGTGCAATTAGCTTTTATTCTATATAATGGGCAAATTTCCTTCCCACATTTTTCATATTAAGGCAGCTATCTATTTTTTCTTGGCCGTGGCCCTGTCCAAAAATTTTTGCTGAGGCACCACAAACCTCTCATGGGTCCCCCGCCCCACTATTTCGGCGTCGTCCCGGGCCTCCACCCGAAAAACCAGCCGCCTGCCGTCCACCTCCACCAGCTCGGACAGGGCGGTAACCTTCATCCCCACCGGGGTGGCCGCCAGGTGCTGCACGTTTATTACTGTGCCCACCGTAGTCATGCCCTCCTCCAGAAGGGGGTCCACTGATGAAAGGGCAGCCTTTTCCATAAGTCCGATCATGGCAGGCGTTGCAAATACCGAAACTCCACCGCTGCCGTAAGCAATGGCCGTATTGGATTCATTAACCTCCGCCCGGGCCTCTCCCCTGACCCCAGACTTTAAATTACTCATTTTTTACCATCCTTTCATAAAATAATCTTCTCCAGGCTGGTATGAAATTCCTTCTCAAAAAGTTTTCGATATATCCTTTAGAAATGTATACATTTAACAGTCCCTTTTTGCCTTTTATTAGCCTAAAAAAAAAACGACCGAAGTCGCTTTTTACTCATAAATCCACCTGTCTACATCCCTGGTGTATTCCACCAGCTCTTCGGGCATGAAGAAAATTCCCAATTCTCTCTCCGCGCTGCCGGCAGAGTCTGACCCGTGAATTATATTCCTGCCCACATCCACACCATAGGTGGCCCTTATGGTTCCGGGCGCAGCCTTTAAGGGATTGGTGGCCCCCATCATTTCCCTGGCTGTGGTGATGACATCCTTGCCCTCAACGGCAAACGCCACCACAGGGCCGGAGGTTATAAAATCCACCAGCGGAGCAAAGAAGGGTTTACCCTGGTGCTCTCCATAGTGTTTTTCGGCTATCTCCCGGGGTATCTGGAGCATTTTAAGGCCTACAATCTTAAGGCCCCTTTTTTCAAAGCGGGCTAGTATTTCACCGACAAGTCCCCTCTGGACCCCGTCGGGCTTGATCATCAGGTAAGTTCTTTCCATTGGTGAATCCTCCTTTGACGCTAACGAAAAAAATATTTTTAACTATTCTTCTTTGTAAAGTCCCGCCTCTTTCATCAGGTCTTCAAATTCGATGGCCTCAATGGTTTCCTTTTTCATGAGCACACCGGCTATTTTATGCAGAGTGTCCATGTGGTTTTCCAGCAGTTCCTTGGCCCGGTCATAATTTTGACCCACTATATTCTTTACTTCCTTATCAATGGCGGTGGCTATTTCCTCACCGTAATCCCTGTCCCGGGAAATATCCCTGCCCAGAAAGACGGCTTCCTGCTTCCGGCCAAGGGTAAGGGGCCCTATGGTATCGCTCATGCCGTACTCCATGATCATCTTGCGCACGGTGCCGGTGGCCCTTTCCAGGTCGTTTTGGGCGCCGGTGCTGATCTCCTGCAGCACCACTGCCTCGGCCACCCTTCCGGCCAGGAGCATGGTCACCTGGTCCAGCAGCATGGACCGGGTCATATAATACCGGTCTTCCTTGGGGAGCAGCAGTGTATAGCCCCCGGCCCGGCCCCTGGGAATAATGGAAACTTTATGCACCGGGTCGGTGTTGGGCAGAAGGTAGCCCACCAGGGCATGGCCGGCCTCGTGATAAGACACAAGCCTTTTTTCCTTTTCACTGATCACCTTTGACTTTTTCTCGGGGCCCGCGATTACCCTCTCAATGGAGCTCTCCAGCTCCTTCATGCCTATTTCATGCTTTTCAAACCTGGCGGATAAAAGGGCAGCCTCGTTCACCATATTGGCCAGATCGGCGCCGGTAAAGCCCGGTGTCCTCCTGGCCAGCACCTCCAGGTCCACATTGTCGGCCAGGGGCTTACCCCTTACGTGAACTTTAAGAATTTCCTTGCGCCCGGCCAGGTCCGGCACATCCACCACCACCTGGCGGTCAAACCTGCCCGGCCTCAGAAGGGCCGGGTCCAGTATGTCAGGCCTGTTGGTGGCGGCTATTATAATTATACCCTCGTTGGGGGCAAAGCCATCCATTTCCACCAGCAACTGGTTAAGAGTCTGCTCACGCTCATCATGTCCGCCCCCGAGCCCGGCGCCGCGCTGTCTTCCCACGGCGTCAATCTCATCAATAAATACTATACAGGGGGCGCTCTTCTTGGCCTGCTCGAACAGGTCCCTGACCCTGGAGGCGCCAACACCAACGAACATTTCCACAAAGTCGGAGCCGCTTATTGTAAAGAAGGGCACTCCGGCCTCACCGGCCACTGCCCTGGCCAGCAGGGTCTTGCCGGTTCCCGGCGACCCGAATAAAAGAACCCCCTTGGGAATCTTGGCCCCCAGCTCATTAAACTTTTTGGGATTTTTAAGAAACTCTACTATCTCGGCCAGCTCTTCCTTTACCTCATCGGCGCCGGCCACATCAGCAAAGGTAACCTTTTTCTTTTCATCGGTGACCATCCTGGCCCGGCTCTTGCCGAAAGACATCACCCGGTTGCCGCCCCCCTGGGTCTGCTGCATAAGGAAGAAAAACAGCAGCACAAACAGCAGTATAGGCAGCAGGCTGGTAAGAATTCCGGTCCACCACCGGGGCTGGACCTCCTCATAGTCAAACTGCACAGCCTTTTCTTCCATCAGCCTCCGCAGATCGGGATCAGGCTGGGGACCCCGGGTTTCCAGCTTATTTCCTTCCTTTCTCTCGGCAAGGATATGGCTGGAGTTTACACCCGTCTGCACAGTCACCCTGGTAATTTCTTTATTTTTTATCATCCCTATAAGCTGGTCATACCGGATTTTATCCGGAGCGGCTGTCGGGGACGAGGTGTATTTGATCAAAAATATAATGACCAATACAATGAGCAGATATATACTCAGGTTTTTAAGGACCTTGTTCAAACAAGACACTCCTCTCTGACAACCTAAAAAGAGACAATAATGAGTATTCTACCATGGCTGCGAATCTCTTTGCAATAACAGGCATTTAATCCAATGCGCGGAATGATTCTTCCATAAGCTTCATATGCAGGCAAATCCTTGTGCTTTCGGTAACCCTGAAATAATGACCAGGGCAAAAACCAGCTACCCATACAATATCATTTCCACAACTTACGATCGGTATTGCGTCCCTTTCCTCCCTGGGCACCTTTCGATCAATAAAAAATTTTTTTAACTTCATCTTTCCACCCGTACCCAGAGGGCTAATTATGTCTCCATCCTTTCTACGGTGCACCCAGAGGGGCCCGGCAAGCTTTTCCAGGTCCACCAGGGCCTCATTCCGGCAAAAGCTCCGGGGATTCCCGGCCCCGCCGGCATCCAGCACCCCGGTAGAAATAGTCAGTCCTGTTTCAGGGAGGAAAGTGGTCCCGGGAACCTGCAGGGGATACTGGTAATATGGCACTTTAAAGGTGCCCTCATCTTTTATAATCTCCAACAGGCTGTATCTAATAACCGCCTTAACGCCACCGGGAAGCTCTACCCGGCCCGAAGCCCTGCCGGCCGCCTCCAGTATTCTGTCAATATGCTGGTAGCCTGGCAGCACTGCGCCTCCCCCAACTTTCCTACAGGCCAGCCTTACCACCCGCCTTTTAAGCGCGGCCGGGTAACGTTCCAGTATGGCCAGGGAAATAACTACCTTACCATCCTCCCGCCTCTCCATAACATCTTTTAAAACACCCCCGGCCCTTTCTTCAAGGTAACAGTCCTCTTCCCTGGCTATTTCAGCCAAATGATTAAGTGCTGTAACCATCGCCGGATTGTATTTTCCCTCCAGGAGAGGAAGCAGCTCAAGGCGCACACGGTTTCTCAGGTAAACGGTCTTCAAATTGGAGCTGTCCACCCGGTAGGGGATGCTAAAGGCTTTGCAGTAATCCTCTATCTGGGCCCTGCGCACACACATAAGGGGACGGATATACATTCCTTCACGCACCGGGGGAATTCCACCCAATCCGGTAATACCTGCCCCCCTGATAAGGTTTATAAGAACTGTTTCGGCCTGATCATCAGCATGATGCCCCAGGCTCACCCGGCTTGCGCCAATTTTTTTGGCGGTGCTTTCAAAAAAACGGTAGCGCACCTCCCTGGCTCCTTCCTGTGGAGACAGGCGGCTTTTTTTCAGGTACCGGGGAACATCAATTCTTTCGGATATCAAAGGGATCTCCCATTCCCTGGCCAGATCCTCCACCAGCCTGGCGTCTGCATCAGCCTCGGCGCCCCTGAACATGTGGTTAAGATGTCCTGCGTACAGTTTAATGCTGTATTCCTTTTTCATCCTGTTTAAAATATGAAGCAGGGCAACAGAATCAGGACCACCTGAAACCCCTGCCAGCACAACATCCCCCGGGGAAATCATGCGGTGCATTTCAATATATGATCCAACAAGGGAAATTAAATCCAATAGAACACCACCCGGGGAAAAATCCTTCAAACAAAGTTTATTTCCACAAAAGGACAAAATCTCCTGCCACGCTTGATTTAAAGTGATCAAAAGAAAATCCCCCTCTACAGGGAGACAGACTTTGACAAATTCCATTGTACATAATATTGCTTAAAAGTGACCTTCATAGACATGGAATTTTTAAAAAAGACTGGCTATCGCCCGTATCCTCATTTGAAAAGGGGCTGCCGCCCCTCGGGACTACCGGTCCCTCACCCTGCAATAAAGGGGGATGCCCCCTTCTTAACCCCCTTGAATATAATTAATTCAGCGCTTTAAAGCGTCATATAGTTTCTTGAAGCATAAAAAGCCCCCACAGAGGCATTTACCATTCTGCCGGGAGCAATACTCTTTTATAGTGGGATTTCCACCACCTTTTCTCTCTCCACCCTTATAACCACCACTGCCATGTCGTCCCTGGGGGCGGTTTCCTCCCCGCTTCCGGTCTGGGCCAATTTCAGCAGCAGCCCGGCCATTTCTTTGGGCTCCAGACCGTTTAGCTCCCGCAGCACCCCGGTTATCCAGCCTTCCCTGTCCTCTCCCCGGCGGGAAGAAAGTATCCCGTCGGTGATCATGACTATAACATCTCCCGAGGCCAGCTTCCTTTCTATTATATTTATGTCAATATCCCTCAATATTCCCACCGGCAGAGAGCTGGTGCTGATGCTGATAAGCCTTCCCCCCCGGATTATATAAGTGGGCGGGGCGGCGTTCTTTATAAATTCAGCCTGGCCGCTGTACAGGTTAACCACCGTCATGTCCATGGCGGAGAAGGATTCTTCCGGATTTCTCAGGGACTGCACCGCATTTATTGTTTTCATGGTCAGCTCTACGTTGATCCCGGCCTCCAACATTCTTCTAAGAAGATTAACGGCCGAAGCGCTTTCCCTGGCGGCATCTGCCCCGGTCCCCATCCCGTCGCTCAGTACCGCTGCAAATTTACCCCCACGCAGCTGCAGGAAGTCATAAACATCGCCGGACACACTGTCTTTTTCACTTCCGGACGAGGCCACCCCCACCTCCACCCTGTAATGGGGGCCCTGGTAAATGCGAAAGCTGCAGGCGCCCTCCCTTCGTCCTTCACAAAAACATCCTGAAACAGAGAAAAGCTGGCCCACCAGTTCGGAAATAACAGGCGCCACCCTGTACCGGCAGTCCAGGTCGCCCCTGCAGGACTTCATGGTGACCTGCATCTCCCGCCGGCCCTTAAACTGATTAATCCTTATCTCATTGACAGGTATGCCCAACTGCCTCAGCCTGAGCTTAAGATCAGAATCGGCATACCCTCCCTCATCGGCGCTTATATTAAATTCATCTCCCAGAGACTCGAAAACCCCGGCCATTCCCCGCAGCTGATCCCCTACCACAACCCTGCCTGATATAAATTTCCTCCTCCAGTGGCGGTCAACCTTGAAGGTTTCATAGAGGCAGCCTGCAGCAGTGGCCAAATCCCTGGGACGGGAGCAGCGCCCCTTCACCTCCGGCGGTATATCACCAACCTCCACACGGCCGTTAGCCTCGGTTATGGCAAACATCTCCAGAAGGCTGTGATACATCCGGTAATAGTCTTTTTCCCAGCAGGACCTACGCATGCCGCAGTCAACGCAAACCTTTTTCAATATACCGTCCAGTATTTCCTTCAGCCCCTGCTCATCAAGCTTTTTTTCACTCAGCATGGTTGACTCTCCGAAGGAGCTGGCCATTTGTTTGAATAAGGAAGAGTATTCTCTGGTCTTTTGCCGGAAGGCGCTTTGCAAAGCTTCCCTGCTGCTGTCCTGAACAGATCCGGACTGAGCCCTGGAAACAGAGGCTGATATTCCCCGCACCGCTTCCCCGGGTATCAGAAGAAAGGCCAGGCAGGCCAGTCCGGTCTCGGCTATAACCGATTCCATGCTGGCAAAGTTACTGAAATAAACAGACAGTAAAATATTGGAGGCCAGAAAGGAAAGGGCAATGCCCACCTTACCCAGTGTCCCCCCCAGACCGGCCAGAACGCCTGAGAAGGAATAGGCCCCCACAATATACGGGGTCACCGTATAGGACAGACCCGGTATTATCCCGGCCACCGCCCCGGCAGCAGCGCCCAGGCCGGGGCCTCCGGCAAGGGCAGCCAGCAGTATAATGATCCTGCTCAAGAATCCCATGGCTGAAACCTGCCATATATGCAGGTCCACGGTCCCGGCTATGACCCCCGCCGCAAAAAGAATGAGGCAGACCATTTCTTCCCCGCCCAGGGGCTGAACCCCTTTTAGTTTACGGGCCGAGGAAAGGGCCGCTATACATACCGGGGCCAGCGCCCCTGCAAATATACCCTCAAAAAGAATGCTTATATAGTCGTAGGGGGTTGAGCCTGTATAGGCAGAAAAGGCCGACCGCACTGAAATGGCCAGTCCGAATACCAGGACAGGAATAACCGCCCGGTGATCCTTATATTTTGGCGGCACGGCCTGTACCACCAGAAAGGTAACGATAGCCAGAGATATGCCGGCAGCCAGTGAAAAGCCTCCGGTAACAGTAGCCGCCCCCGCACAAAGAAAAGCCAGCGGGATAATGCCCGATCTCCCGTAATAAATTGCTGCAGCGGCTGCATAGGCCGCCTGAAAAGGCAGTAATTCCCCAAGTAAAACAGCCCTGCCCAGAAAAAAAGCTGCCGTACACGAAAGCAGCATACCCGGACTTATGAGCCCCAGTACCTCCTGCAGCGTGCCGAAACTGTTAAAGACAGCGCCTTTTTTAAATGGACGGCGGAACAGCACAGGGTCGTCCCCGGACCGCTTATAGGGATATACATCTGTTTTGTCTGACAAAAATACTCACCCCTGTATCCCTTATGTCAATCAATTATAGTACAGAAGGTGAGTAATTATTGTCAGTTTTGGTTATTTATGTTAATGTTTTTACCGACACTTTTTGCCGCCTCCAGGGCCAGCCCGTACATCAGGTCGGCCTCGGAAACAACAATTTCCCCAATATCCAGAAAGTCCATCAACTGTATCAGAATGCGCACCCCGGCCAGTATTATATCGGACCTGGCCGGCTGCAGCCCTGGTATTCCTTTTCTTCCACCGGGGCCTGCCAGAACCAGAGTATCCCTTATACCATAAATAGTGTCCACAGCCAGCCTGTGCCCGTGCACCAGTGAGCGGTCATAGACCTCCAGGGCCATATCAATTGCCGCCAGGGTTGTTACCGTGCCCCCCACACCTATTAATTCAGACGGGGCCTCTTTTTTTACCTCATCCAGAGTTTCCCTCATTATCTGCAGTATTTGGGCATCGCTGTGGCCCCCCTCGGTCATCCTGACAGCACCGGCGTTTACGCTGCGGCAGATTAATTTTCCCTTTTTCATCCAGGTAAATTCAGTGCTTCCCCCGCCTATATCGGTTATAACGGCTGACTTCAACTCCCCGAAGCTGGAAGTCACCCCCATATAGCTGTAAAAGGCCTCTTCTCCTCCACTGAGCACACGCAGGGAAAGCCCTGTCCTTTGGAACACCTCGGCCAGGAAAAAATCACTGTTGGCGGCATCCCTTACGGCGCTGGTGCCTGCAGCCAAAACCACCTGTGCGGAGTATTCCAGCGCACTTTCCCTCATAGACCGCAGGGCCTCAACCGTGCGCTCAACAGGGCCGGGAAGAAGAATTCCCCCCTGGATACCCTCGCCAAGCCTGGTGGTTTTAAGACCGGTATAAACCGGTGTCACCTTTTTCTCTTCGGACACCTCGGCCACCAGGAGCCTGGCTGAATTGGTTCCCACATCTATAATGCCTACCCTGGACAGAGCCATCACTTCAATCCTCCAAAAACAATTAAACATTCCCCTGGGAATGTTTATAATGCATTACTTTTTAATTTGTTCTATACCCTTTTTTCAATCGGCCCGGCGAGGACCCCCCCGACCGCCCCGCTTGGCGTCTGTACTGCGTCGCAGAGTCTGCTGGCGCTCATCGCTCTCCTTCATGAACTTTGCCAGCCTGTCTTCAAAGTTTGCCTGAGGTTTTTTTCTGGGTGGACTCTTATAGTTATGAACTTGACCGTGAGATGGGTTCGCCTGCTTTATGGACAAACCGATCTTCCCCTTTGGGTCAACGGAGATTACCTTTACAGTAACCTTATCGTTAGCTTTTAGAAATTCATTGATATCCTTTACATATACCTCGGCTATCTCGGAAATGTGGACAAGCCCGGTTTCCCCCCCCGGTAGCTGTATAAAAGCCCCAAAGTTGGTAATGCCCGCCACCACACCTTCCAGCACGCTGCCCACTTCCACCGGCATAATCAGTACTTAATCCTCCCTTTATAATACCCAAAAGACTATGCTTAATTATATGCGGATAGAAATAAAAGTGTCAAGGTAAGATTTTAAGTCCAAAACTGTCTCCTAACTGCACAAGAAGGGAAGATTAAGGGTTATTGGCAGCTGGCTTCTGCACCGGCACAATCCTTGTTTCCCCGGGCTTCACAAGACCCAGTTTCTCTCTGGCCACCTGTTCAATATAGGCGTCTGATTGAACCTGCTTTAATTGCTTCCTTAAATCCTCATTTTTTTGTCTTAACTCTCCCAGTTGACTTTCTATCTCTAGAATATCTCCCTGCAAAACATTGAGCCTGTGAAAATGAGCGAAAAAAGAGATTAATAGGTAAAATAGCAAAAAAACGGCAATTACAGCAGGAAGTTTTTTCCCTGGCCGGAATACCCGCCTCTTTTTAACTGTTTTTTCCTTTTCCCGTTCTGGAAAGTAAGTTACTTTTGGGGAACCGCTCATCAGCTATTCTCCTCGTTATCGTCGGTTCCGTATATTCCCAGGCTGCTGCCCGGAATCACCATGACAACCTCGTATCCTTTAACCCGGGCTCTATTAAACAATGTGGCCACTGTGCTGGCGCTTAAACCCAGACGTCTGGCCACCTCTTCGTTGTTAATGCCGGTTTCCTTAAAAGCCACTACCTGTCGCTCCCGAAAGCTAAGCTTCTCAACGCCTCGGATTTCTATCTTCATTTAACCACCCCGGGAAGTTCCCTAGCATATCCACAATATGACTACGATTTTAGTATAATTTTTCTACTTTTCTACGCAATACCGATTTCTCCTGCTTTTGAGTAAAAATTTTTATAGTTTACCATAATAAAGAACACAAAAAAACCGCCCTGCAGGCGATTTGCTATCAGCTATCAGCTGACAGCTTCATAAAGTCCGCCCACCGGCGGCCTTCTAAACTATTTTAAATTCTGTCTCCCGTCTCCCGTCTCCCGTATTCCGACCGCAAACCCTCTCAGTATAAGCTACTTAAAGTATTCATCGATCACCATAAACACATCCAGAGTCCTCACTATCCCCACCAGCTCATTGGCCCTGAAAACCGGCAGGGAATTGACACCATATCTTAAAAGGGCCTGGGCCACCTCTGTGACAGGGGTATCGCTTTTGACAGTGGCCAGTTCTATGGGACGCATTATATCTCTTACCTTTATACCCATTTCCTCCCTTAACTGGCTGGTGTAATACCATCCCCAGGACTCCGCCTTTAAACCCTTATCCTCGTCCAGTTCCCTGAAGCCGGCGGCTCTCAGCAAACCCCTCAGAGTAAGTATTCCGGTGAGCTTGCCCCTGCTGTCCAGAACCACCACGGTGCGGTGCCCGTACCAGGCCTTGCCGTCCCGGTGAAAAGACTGACGCAGAGCCTTTATAGCCTCAAAAACGGTGGCGGTCTCGGGTATGGTTCCATAATCACCTATAGACACCATTATGTCTTCAGCAGTTTTAACACTGTTCAAAAAGTGTCACCCCCACTAGCTTTCCATCAGTTCCCCCACCGACCAGAACAGGTCCATGGTGCGAACAATGCCCACCAGCCTATTCCTGTCCATCACTGGAAGAGAATTTACTTTTTTCCTGCATATTATCTGCACAGCCTCCAGTATGCTGCTGTTCTGCTGCACGGTAACCAGCTTTAAGGGCCTCATAATATCTTTAACAGTAATTTCCAGGCTATTGCTAAAGGGCTTTATAAACATTAATCCGGATGGGTCCCCCTTCAACAGATGATCATAAAGGGCCTGTATTTTAAAAGCTTTTAAAAGACTCCTGAGGGTCAGTATCCCCACCAGCCGATCTTTCCTGTCCAGCACCAGAAGAGACTGGAAGCCGTACCATGTGCCGTCTTTTTCGTGAAAACTGCTTCTCAGCTCACTTATAGCCTCGGCCACCGCGACATTTTCGTATATAACGGGGTATTCTTCCACAGGCACCATCAGATCCCTGACCTTCATTATACGAGACATAATCAGGCCCCCATTTTCAGCCGGCACAAAACGCTGCAGGCAAAATGCCCCGGCCCATTAATCAATAATGCCCAGCTCTTTCATTTTGGCATAAAGGGTGCTCCTGTTCATCTTTAAGGACTGGGCCACCGCCGACCTGTTCCAGTTATTCTCCTCCAGTGCCCTCAGTATAACCTCTCTCTCCACCTCGGCCACTATTTCCTTTAACGATCCCCCGGGAATACCGTTTAGCCAGCCGGCCCGACCGGATTTTTTCTGAAGGCTTATAGGCAGGTCCTCCACCGTCAGCACCGGGCCGTTGGACATAAGCACCGCTCTCTCGCAAAGATTTTTCAATTCCCGTATATTCCCCGGCCAGTCATAGCTTCTAAGAAGAGACATGGCGTCACTGGAAAAACCGTTTATAGTTTTTTTGTACTCCTTGTTGCAAAACTTTATAATATGCTTTATAAGATCCGGCAGATCTTCTTTCCGGTCTCTCAAAGGAGGCATTATTATCTCCACCACATTGAGCCGGTAGAATAAATCTTCCCGGAAGGAACCTTCTTCAATGGACTGTTCCAGGTTCTTATTGGTGGCCGAAATTATTCGGACATCAACCCTGATGGTCTCAGTCCCGCCCACCCTCTCGAATTCCTTTTCCTGCAGCACTCTTAAGAGTTTGGCCTGAGTGTTCAGGGACATTTCACCTATCTCATCCAGAAAAAGAGTACCCTTGCCGGCCAGCTCAAATTTTCCTGGCTTCATGGAGGTGGCCCCGGTAAAGGCCCCCTTCTCGTACCCGAAGAGCTCGCTCTCTAAAAGATTCTCCGGTATTGAGGCGCAGTTAATCTTCACAAAGGGCCGGTCATTTCTCACACTGTTCTTGTGAATGGCCCTGGCCACCAGTTCCTTGCCGGTCCCGCTTTCCCCCCGGATCAGCACCGTGGCGTTGGTATTGGCCACCCGGCCGATGGTTTTATATACACCCTGCATGGTCCCGGAAAGACCGATCATGGTATAGGAATCTATCTCTTCCCCATCTCCCCGCTGGCCCCCGGACCGGTCCATGAGTATTTTAATCTCCACGGCCTTGGCAACCGAATCCAGTATTTCCTTAACCTTAAGGGGCTTCATCAGGTAGTCGAAGGCCCCCAGCTTCATGGCCTCGATGGTGGTCTGGGTTGAACCGTAGGCTGTGATCAGTATCACCGGCACATTTATGCCCTTCTGGCTGAGGGCTCCCAATAGCTGGATGCCGTCCATCCCGGGCATCCTTATATCCAGGAGAGCGGCATCGGGATTTAAGGCTTCAATTTTTTTTAAGCCCTCCTCTCCGCTGGATGCGCACTCAACCCTGTATCCGCTGTCCTCCAGTATATCCCGGAGGGCCTCCTGCACGCCAATTTCATCATCAACCACCAGAACCAGCCTGGTCAATACTAAACATCCTCCCTTGTGCTAAGATAAAAGGCAAACCTGGTGCCCTGGCCAACTTCGCTCTTAACCTCAATATGTCCCCCGTGAGCCTTGATAATCTCATGCACTATGGCCAGCCCAAGGCCGGTGCCCTTAGGGCGGGTAGAGTAAAAGGGGTCGAATAGATGAACCAGGTTTTCCTGGGGTATTCCACATCCGTTGTCGGCAATGGATACCTCCACCATATCCTCTTCGGAGCCAAAGTCAGTGCTTATTATAACTGTTCCTTCCTCGGGAAGAGCCTGAAGGGCGTTAAACATTATATTTACAACCACCCTCTCAATCTGCTCGGTGTCTATCCAGACTCTGGGCAGACCGGGCTTGAGATTTTTAACAAGATTATACCTGCCCTGGTGGAGCTCGCTGAAAAAGGCCATCACATTATCCACTATTTTATTTATATCGTTAAAGCTGAATTGCGCCTCTGCCGGCTTGGCAAAATAAAGCAGCTGGTCAACTATGGAGTCCAGCCTGGCCACCTCCCTGTACATGGTGGCCAGGGCCCTGGGATTGGGCTTGTTCTGATTCTGCCAGTGCTGAATATAGCAGCTGATGGTGGTCAGAGGGTTTCTTATCTCGTGGGCCACACCGGCCACCAGCTTACCCAGGGAGGCCAGGCGCTCCTGCAGGTGCACCTTCTCCTCCAGCCTTATCCTCTCAGTAATATCCCGGCAGGACAGTACTGCCCCGATGATGGTTCCACCGTAATCGGCCAGAGTAGAAGTGCTCACCAGAATATGGCTGATATGTCCTTCGTTTACCCAGTCAACCTGAAGATCCTTAAAAAGCCTGGAATCAGAGAGGGTATCTTTTAAAAGCACCCCAAAGGGAGATTCTTTGGGAAGTATTTCGCTAAAGTGGGATCCCTTTGCCTTCTCCTGCACGCCAAACATCTTCCCGGCCATGTTGTTGCTTATAACTATCCGGCCCCCGTTATCCACCACTATTATGGCGTCATCAATGGAGGCCAGCATTTTTTCATTATAGAGGTTTAAGTGGGCTATCTTGGTGGCCAGCCTGTTTATGGCGCCTACTATCTCACCCAGCTCGCCGGGAGCAGGGGGCAGTGTATTTTTGAGATCGTCCTCCAACTCCCTTACCCCGGCCTTTATGTTGTGGACCTGAGCCACAAACTGCCTGAAAAGGACCATTGAACCACCGGTCCCGGTGGCTATCACCAGGGCAATAATCACATAAACAGTATTTTCCAACTCTTTCCTCTGGTCATAATAGCCGGTATCGGCCAGATATTCTGCGGATCTTATTACACCCTCCAGCCTGCCGTTGCGGATATAGGGACGGTATACTTCCACAACCCCTCCCTTTTCCGGCCCCAAATCCTGAATAAGAAGCTGTTGAGTCTCTATAACCTCATCAAAGGCATTTTTTCTTCTGAGAGAATAATTCTCCCCAAAGCGGAGAGTTCCGTCATAAAAAATATCCAACCGGTAAACTAATATGCCAAGGTGCACCTCGGGATAATCCTTTTTAATCTCCCCAATTTTAGTATTTAGCATCTGCCCCAGCTTTTCAATTCTCTCGGCCCTTTCCCTGGCGCCGGCGCTTTGCTCAATGCTTTCACCCAGGCCGTCCGGGATACTCTGGTCAAAAAGAAGGGCGACATTTTCCAGCTTTGCGTTCTGGCTTGCCAGCATAGAAGTCTCAGTGACCTTTATAATATGCATAAGGTATAATGTGGACAAAACCGACATAATCAGCAGCAGCAATATAAGAAGCAGTATTCTATTGCCAAAACTTATATTCCTCATTATAAACCTTCCTGTCAGCTTGTTAATAATATGTTTTTGTATATTATATAACTTCGATTAAGTGCAGTAAAGTTCGCAAAACTTCAAATTCCCGGGCTACTTGTGAAAAAATACACCATGTGCCAGAGAAAAAATGCGGTTATCTGCCCATATATTCGACCGGACAGCTAAGTTGCACCGCAAAACAAAGAGTTTGTATAAATTTATATTATCTTAAATAATATTCAAGTTTATTAGCTCTTTCCGGGTAATATAAATAAAGTTGGCCAGCATTACCGACATTCTGCCGATGGCTTCAGCCGAATCGTCATTTTCGAAGGGAAAATACAGCTTAAACCTGTATTTTCCGGTAGACTCAATCCTGTGGCTCTCTCTCTCAATCCTGGTTCCCATTTGCTCCTCTATGGCCTGCTGACGCTCCACTAAAGGAATAAAAATGTTATTCTTATTGCCATCCATCACCAGCTCCATGACCAGGAGCTCCATTCCTCTGTAGTTCCCCTTTCTGGGGCAGGTTTTACCCAATCTGTAATAAATGGTGCTCTCACTGAATGCCCTTATACATTTTGATGATTCTTTCAGGCCCAGGGAAATACAGAATATCTGCACCCCTTTTTCTGCAAGTATACTCCTGGCCTCCTGGACAATTGCCGAAATGAACCTGCCCAGATCTATTTTCTGCTGCTTTTCACTTTTTGCTCTGGCGGGAAACAGCTTTGTGTTATTCTTCAGCCAGCTCTGAAATCTGTCCAGGGCCTTTTTGGTCTCATGTCCCTGCTGGTCCTGCTGCAGATATCTTTCCTTGTACAGCTCGAAAACGCTGACAAAATCACCACTATTCAAGCAGCCCACCCCCTTTTATAACCGGTATGGGAGCCGGTCCTGCGCCGCCCCCCGCCCAGTTGCCCAGCCCTTACCTGACTGCGGATACCACCAGACAGCAAACAGTCAGGATGATTCCTGCCGCCGCAAAAAATTGAATTTTTGCGGCGGCAGGATTATCTTGGCCAGAAGATTCAGCCCTGGCCATTTCGGCCTTAAAAAAGGGCTCTTCAAGATTTTTTTCCATCCATACCTGTAATCTGTTAGCCATTTCATACATCCTTTCTATTCAGACGCCCTGCAGTTCAGGCTTTAACCGAAACACTGCCTTCCTGATAGGCTTTTTCTGTTTTAGCCCTGCGCAGCGCCTGGAACATCCAGAACAGTATTATTGAGGAGCCTAAAAGACCACTGCCGAACAGGAACACGTTGCTGACTGCGCTGATTATATCGGATGCCCCCTTTGACAGTGCGATGGTTCCCATTTCACCAAGGTACTTGGGGACTATAACCAAACGGCTCAGCATAACCATGGCTATCACCGAGGTCATAACCAGCTTGATCTGGTAGCCCCTGACCACCCTGGTTCCCACAGCCCCTATATACACTCCCAGCAGAGATCCAACATATAGGAACAAGGTGATTCTTAAATCCACGTATCCATAAAGTGAGTACAGGAATGCTCCCTGGGCTCCGGAAAATATGGCCAAGAACAGCTCAGTACCCGCAGCCACGTAGGTAGGCACACCCAGGAGGTAAATCATGGCCGGCACCCCTATAAAGCCGCCCACACCAATCGATCCTGCCAGGAACCCGGTGGCGAACCCAACCAGAAGGGCCAGCCAGAGAGAGGTTCTTACATTGGCCACTTTAAAGTGAATGATCGGAGGAATATTTAAATTCCTTATTTTTTCTGCCATTCCCCCGCTTCCGCCTGTTTCCGATCCCCCCTTCTGTATCCTCCTTATATCCCTGTACATGAAGAGAGTAACCCAGGTCAGTATGGCCACAAACAACAGGCTTATATATAGGTTGGAGCCGGCGGGACCCAGCTTTTGGAGCACCCCTTTTTGCATCATTACGGCCACCTGGACCCCGGCAAACAGGGCTATAATCATTACAACCCCCATTTTTCTGTCCACGTTGCCAAATTCACCATGCTTTTTGGATCCCATTATGGCCTTACCGAATTTATGAGTTATGTTAGCCGCCACCGCCATTATACCGGGTATTCCCAGACTCATCATGGCGGGTGTCATTATAAAGGCCCCGCCTGATCCCAGAAAACCGCTTAACAATCCTCCTACAAAACCTATGCCTACCAGAGACAGCCCGGTTTTGGGGGTCATAGCCAGGAATTTAATAGCCTCGGCCGCAGCCGGGATTTCCACTGCACCAGCCATAATCTCACTCCTCCCTTAGTTTTTGGGACTCCAGCGCTCTCTCCAGGGTAACCTTGATCAGCTTGTTAATCCCGGTCCCCAGCAGGTAAGCCACCAATACCACCGTAATCATAGAAAAAGCAGGCGCCGCATAGTTTTTTGTGGTAAGCAGAGCAAGCACTTTCTCAGCGTTTGAAAAAATTAAAAAGTATACCACAGCTGTCAGTGAAATATAGAATAATCCCTTAATTATTCCGGTTGTAACCGACTCATATTCCTTTTTAATGGTTTTGTGCTGACTGGGCTCAAGATCCAGGGAGCCTGCAGAGTCCTTTTTCTCTTTCTCACTGATTTTCATAAAATCAATCCCTCCTCTTCCAAGTACTCATTTCACCGTATATAACCGGCCGGCATCACCACCCTATGGTTTTGTGATCCATAGTGCAAATAGAATACCAGTCTTAAAAGTTATATACAGTGCAATATCACAGGGATCTTCACTGCCCCCTGGCCAGTTTTTTGACTGCTTATCCCACACTACTGTCTGATTTTTACACAACCCGCTGCCCCATTTTGCCAGACAGCAGTATCGATATGACCTGTAGGCTTATTTGTTAAACAATTCTGATAATTTAAAATGTATAGAAATTGGTCAGCCCTTCCCTACTTATTATGGCTATAATTAAAAACAGGGCTAAAATATTTTTTTCAGCCCTGGTAAGTTATATATTGATCAATTATTAGTACATAAGTTTACCTGCATTATCATAATCTTTTTTTGATATACTTGTCATGTGCCGTGCCCCCCTAACACAAATGAAAGGAGATACCCATGAAAGCAAAGAAACTGGCGCTGGCATTAATAATACTGTTACTCCTAGCCGGGTGCGCGCAAAAAACAGGACAGAGTTATCAAAATATCGGCCCCGAAGACCTGCACAGCCTACTGCTGCAGAAAAATATCAGTGTGGTACTTGTAGATGTAAGAGAGCCGGGAGAACTTGAAGAGACAGGCTTTATCCCCGGAGCAGTGAATATCCCTCTGGGGCAGATAGAAAAAAGGCTGGGAGAAATCTCCCGGGACCGTAAGGTGGTTATTTACTGCCGGTCCGGCAGAAGAAGCGCAGAAGCCGGCAAATTGCTGACTGAAAAGGGATACACCGATGTTTATAACCTGGAGGGTGGAATAACTGCCTGGCCTTACGATAAGACAAGGTAAATAGCCGGCTTGGGAGGAGCGCCTAATGGGCGTACTAATAAACAAAAGCCCCCGTTAAGGGGCTTTTAAGTTATACACCTATTCAATAGCGGAGCAGGCCATGCAGTCACCCTGCCTTTCCTCACATGAAGCCAGGCATTCCCTGCAGAGAAAAGCGCCACAGCTGGACTGGTTTTCAATATCCGTCTGGTTATTGCAAATCTGACAATTCATCCAAAGCCCCCTTCCGTAATAGAAACTGCATACCCCTTGTCTGCTGCATTTTCATTATTATCCTACTTAAAATATTCTTAACCAGTTAACATGGAAAATATACATAAGAATAGTAAAAAAGCTGTCAGCCATCAGCAGTCAGCGGTCAGCGGTCAGCGGTTGACTGATTACTGATAGCTGAAGGCTGATAGCTGATAGCTATTTAGTAGGTAAATGTAAATGCCCCTATAGTCCCCGCCACAGGCCTGGAGTTCAAATAACCGCTTTTTACCCAGGACTCCCAGAAGAAAAGAGCCCCGTTGGTTGGGTCGGCCCCAGACAGCGCCTCCCTGGCGGCATTGATTGCGGACTGGCTGGGCGGCCTGTTTATCCAGCCATTTAATACAGGTTCAAACTGGTACCTGCCCCCTTCATCCACCTGATAAACCACACCGTTGATGGAGCCCGGAAAGATACCGCTTTCAACCCTATTGAGAACAACAGCGCCAACGGCCACCTTGGTCTCATAGCTCTGGTTATCGGCCTCCGCGGTGATAATGCGGGCCAGGGTGTCAAATTCCGAAGATGAAACATTTCCGGAATAATTCCTGTTCACCCCTCCCCGGCTTACCCCTGACCCCGCGCTATTAGCAGCAGGAGCACCCGCTACCCGGATGGTCTGACCGGGATAAATGACGGTGCTTTTGAGGCCATTGTCCGCCATAAGCTGCTTTACCGAGGTGCCATAGCGGCTGGCTATAGTATAGAGACTGTCCCCCGGTAGTACAGTATAAGATCCTCCGGAGGATTTTTCAGGTATGTAAATCTTCTGGCCGGAATAGATGGAATTACTACTCAGGTTGTTGGCAGATTTTATGGCTCCGGCATCAACCCCGTACCATTGGCCTATTTCCCATAGACTTTCACCGGGAGAAACCGTGTGGGTGGCAGCCAGGGCCTGTCCCAGGCTGAATAAAAGGACGACAAGAAGCAGAACGGTTACCAGCATACCGGTTACACGCAACGAAACTTTTTTCAATTGAATCCCTCCTAAGGGCCTCCGAGGTTAGCTGAAGGGTTCGGGTTGAGGGTACCCTACCGTAATTTGGATGTTGGAGGCTGGAGGTTGGAAGTTAGATACTCCCATGTTCCGCCACAGCTCCTGCAACCGCTTCTCAATTCACCTCCTGTGAAGCTCTACGGATTCACCCCGTTAATGTGTTTTCCCCCGTACCCCGGCCAGGCCGGGGATTCGGCCATAAATATTAAAGGCTCCACCCTTGGAACCTTTGCACTATTATACTGGTCTTCCAGCTATGCGGCCAAGAAACAAAATATGGAGGGCGGATCGAACGCTGTAAGTATATAGTCCCTTAAGCCAATTGCCTTAAGGCTTTGCCCGGATACTTCCGAGCCAGGAGGTAATTCTTACCTTAAAGCGCCTGAAGGGTTTTCCTATCACTCTTCCTGCAAAATTTCCCACCCCGCCCAGTGCTCTGGCCGACAGCCGCACCGGGAATACAGCTGTAATAAAAACTATTTTAAAGGGCAGCGATATCAGCTTCCAGGCGTAGCCCATAAGCATGGCCAAACACCCGGCTACCCATGCCCCGGCCCTGAGAAGCCACCTTGCCAGCCGGTATGAATGCCGGCCCAGGAAATGAGTAAATAAAAATGCTCCCAGAAGAAGGCCTATGAACACGTAAAGCCTTAGCTGACCATAATTGGCCCTTAGGAGCACATAGAAAGAAATGACCGTAAGTACAATCCAAAAAACAAGGTCACCGGCAAAAGTGCCCACCTTTTTCAATCTTAATGTATCACTTATAGCCCTGTAAATGACATGACACAGTCCTGCTGTCATACCAATCCCCAGGGTCCAAAGAAAAGCAACTATCTGGTCGGCCAGGGGCACAGCCATCACTCCTATCAAAAAAAGCGCCGCAGCGCTTGATTTCACCCAAATATCCCCAGCTATTTCATTATCCGGCTCAGCATATTTCTGCCTCTTCCCCTGGCTGATTTGCCCTCTTTATATTCAAGCGTATTTATATAGCCCTGAACACTAAGAGTCCCCTCATCCAAATTAAGCTTGCTTATATGAAGGCCTTCGCCTTTGAGATAGAGAACCCCCATGGTGGTGTCCAGCACTATTTCACGCTCGTCAAAACTGCCTACATGACGAACCCCTTCCAGTTCAAGCTGTTTCCTGTCCACAAGAGTCAGTTTCTGGGTTATAGACTGATCCACCGACTCTCCCCCCTTAACTATCAATTCCTTTTCATATATATTCACCATGTTGATAATTATGAAAAAAAGAGCCGCTTCTTACAAAAATAAAATGGGTGCCGGGAGACACCCATTTACCACCTTTGGAGGTGACACTTTGTTATGCGGCTTTTTATTTCCAAATTTTCTTAATTTCTATGTCCTTAAAGTAGAATTTGACTATATCCTCCGGGGATGTATTATTCCTTGCCAAAAGGTTGGCCCCCCACTGGCACATTCCTACGCCATGGCCAAATCCCTTCCCTTTCAAAACCAGCTTATCACCCTGTACAGTGGCACCCTCAATGAACATTGATCTGACCTCAGCACTGCCCAGGGCGAGCCTCAGGGCGGGGCCTCCCACCTCCACATCTCCCAGCCTCATTTTTTCAACCCTCCCAGAAGGCCCCTTTCGGGTTATAGCCACCGACCGGATATTCCCGGGATCTTTCCCGGCTATAGTCCTGACAGCCTCCCTCACCCTGTATAAAGGTATCTCGGCTATCCAGGACTTATTTTCAGGCGGGGTAATGGACAGGCAGTTGTCTTTAACCCCTGCATTGACATAGGGAGTAGGGGTCTTTACATAGCTCAGCCCCTCTTTGGCGGAAGCCTCCACTCCCCCGTCACAGGCCGAAAACCATCCTTTAATGTACTGCCCCTTATACAGGACAACCTCCCCTCTGGTCATGCTTACAGCCTTCCGGACATTGTCGTTTATTCGGCTTGGATCATAAGCCTGAAACTCCTCGACACTGGTAGAGGCATCAGTTCCGTGAATTTCTTTAATGCGGCCCGCCTTTATGTTTTCCATAGTAAAGGTACGGGCAATAATGGCCTGGGCAGCCAGGGCATTTACAGGCCAGGTCGGCTCCATTTCAGCGGCCACAACCCCTGCCAGATACTCCTCGAGCTTAATATTCAGTTTTTGGCCTGTCTTATTGTCATACAGGCTTATTGTAGGCTCCGTGCCACTACCCGGAGGACTCTTTTGTGGAGCCCCGGCGCACGAAGCTGTCAAAAGCGCGGTCATAAATATAAATATTGCAGCTCTTATCTTTTTCATAGCATGGCCCCCCGGTAAAAATAATATATTTTATTTTTGCCGGGAGACATAATATTATTCATCAGGGACTGAGCGACGCCTGAAGCGCCATGTCAGGCTCCAGTCCGGATATTACCGCGCCCATCTGTTTTGAACATTGCAAAGGTTAATAAGGCACACTGATGCGGTATAAAAAGGGGGCCCCCACAGGCAGAAACCGCACCACCAGGCTGCTGCCAATAATTACACCGCAGTGGCCTTCCTGTTATTCCCTAAAAAGCAGGCATCCGGGGTTATCGGGAGTATAATTTTATCAAGTGGGCCAGGCGCCCAAACCTTTCTCGCCACACCCGGTTTACCCGCTGGCTGTTAAATTTGTTTAAGGCCCTCTGGCCCCGGTGTTAATTCGCCCTGGCCCGCCCCTGGCGCCAGCCCGGCCCTGATCATCCTCCAGCAGCACAGCAATACTCTTCCCCGGATTGACCTCCAGAGGTTGTCCTCCACTAAAATTATTCTTTATTTCGACAATGTGCTTCTGAAGCAGCGCCATCATTGCCTTTCACCCCATTTCCATATATTGCTAATTATAACATCTACTGGCAAACCCTATTTCGGGCCATAACTGCTCTATTTATAAGTTTATAACCCTTTAGCTCCTCCTCTTGTCCTATTTCATCTTATAGCTAATAAAAATGAGGCCCTACGGCCTCATGATCATTGAGTATTCACCAATACATTACTCCAGCATCCTGTATAATTCCGAAGCATCCCTGGCGGCTACATTTTCTCTGACATCCAGTATCTCAAACCTGATTAACCTGACGCCCAGGGTTATCTCCACCATATCACCCGGCTTTACCTCAAGTCCGGCCTTGGCTGCCCGCCCGTTCACCTTTGCCTGCCCCTGATCGCAGACCTCCTTGGATACAGTCCGGCGCTTAATGATCCTGGCCACTTTTAAGAATTTATCAAGTCTCACTTAATGCGCCCCCTCTTTTAGCATTAGACTGGTGAATAAAAATAAAATCCACACAGTTAGCGTGGATTTTGTGAAACCTTACAACATTAAAAAAATTAAAACTAATCTCAAATAAATTTACGATAAGTCTTTCTAGCCTACACTTTCTCGCAAAGCTTTGCCTGCCTTAAACACGGGCACCTTTGCTGCAGCAATGCTAATTTCCTGACCGGTCTGCGGGTTGCGGCCCTTACGCGCTGCTCTCTGCCTGATTTCGAAGGTGCCGAATCCAACCAGTTGCACCTTTTCCCCACTGGAAAGA
Source organism: Peptococcaceae bacterium BICA1-7 (assembly GCA_000802095.1). GTDB lineage: Bacteria > Bacillota > Desulfotomaculia > Desulfotomaculales > Desulfocucumaceae > BRHc4a. Next base: position 60,603 of record JUEB01000013.1, read on the forward strand.
GCCTCTTCAATGCTGGCTAATACTGCAGATACAGCCTTTTCGGCATCCTTTTTGGTGAAGTCAGTCTTTTCTGCAACTTTTGAGACTAGATCAGCCTTGTTCATAAATACCCTCCCTTAAATTTTAACCTGTTGATGGAGTTACTATTCGCTATTTTTCTCCTATTTCCTCCCTACAAGAAAATAATTCCTGTATTTTTATACTTTTTTCTGCTTTTTTACCTCTTCCCACCAGTTATCCATTTGCTCCAGACTGCATTGGTCCAGTTCCAACCCTGATTTTGCGGCCCTTTCTTCAATATATCCAAATCTATCCAAGAATTTACTTATTGTTCTACTAAGTGCTATTTCGGCATCTATATTGAGAATCCGGGAAAGATTCAGCACAGAAAATAGAACATCTCCAAGCTCCTCTTCCATCTGCGATCCGCTTCCACTTTTAACAGCCTCCTTTATTTCAGAAAGCTCCTCATAGAGCTTTTCCAGTGCCCCTTCATAGCTGGGCCAGTCAAAGCCTACTCTGGCTGCCCTGGCCTGTATTTTCTGGGCTCTTATCAGGGAAGGAAGCGACCGTGGAAGGTCATCCATTATACTTGCCGGGGCACCCTTACCTTTTTCCTTTTTCTTTATTGCCGCCCAGTTTTCGAGCACTTCCCGGCTGTTTTCCACTTTGACACTGCCAAAAACATGGGGATGACGCCTGACCATTTTTTCAGTGATGGCTCCGACCACGTCATTAATGCCAAAGTGCCCGCCCTCCCCGGCTATCAAGGCGTGAAATACAATCTGTAATAATAAGTCTCCCAATTCTTCACATATATTATACATATCCTGCCTGTCAAGGGCATCTATAACTTCATAGGCCTCTTCCAGAAGGTACGGTCGCAGAGAGAGGTGGTCCTGCTCCCTGTCCCAGGGGCACCCGCCCTCACCCCTTAAACGGGCCATTACATCCACCAGCGGGTCAAGGGGGAAGCGGCAGCCGGCAGGGGAGGTCTCGCCTTCAAGAGGTGGAATGTAGACACTGGTAAGATGATTCACCCTGCTTGTCCTGTCCAGTTCATAAAGAAGGCATCTTTCAATGCTTTCCTCACCGGGAACTCCCGCGGCTGTAACAATGGTCACTGGATGATCATCAGGGTAGGTCTCCATAAGCGAAATCTTGATATCAGACAAAACCAGGCGGCTGTATGCCTGGGTAACAACAGTACCCACCGCCGGGTCAGGTCTCTGCTCCCCCATCCTCAGCCCGTCAATTATATGCAGGCCCCGGGCCGGGTTTATCTCAAGCACGGCATATAGCGCATCAAGAAAGCTCATCCCGGGAATAAAGCCAACTTCCAGCCCTTCCCCCCGGGCTGAATTTATGATGAGCTCAACTGATTCCTCAGCCACCATCGGATGTCCCGGAACGGCGTAAGTCACGTCACCTTTGCGGCCCAGTTCTATAACCTCATCGGCAATACGCCGGTAGACCTCCTGAAAATCACCGGCCTCCCGGTATATATAATCAAAAGTATCAAAGTGTATCCCTCTTTGGCCCAGCCACTCCACTACCGGATGAATCCCGGTGCGAAGCCTTATACAGCGGCTCTTCCCCAGTAATTCCAGGGCTGCCGAAGAAAGCATTCCAGGATCCCCCGGACCCAGCCCTACTACAGTTATTTTTCCGCCCAACGGTAAACCTCCATGCTATATCTTTTTTGCCTATAAAAACAAAAAAACGCTGCTCTGGCTGCCTTACAGCCCGCTGCAGCCCCATCGCCCCGTTTATTATAACATAAAGGACCTCATTTTAAACATTTTTCCAGGGCCGGAAACATGCTGGGGCAATCCAGCCGCCCATGGAAAATAATTACCGCACCACAGAGGATTAAAATCTTTTGCATGCTGTTAATGTATGTCTCAATAAACCACAGAGCACACAGAGGGCACAGAGGTTTTAGCCTGCCTGAATGTTTAATAATATTTTTACTAGATGATCTGGATAACGACTGGCATAATTTTTTGAATTGTAGAATTCCGGCTATAGACCTAATAGTTGTGCCTGTTAGCTTTTTCTCTGTGACCTCTGTGTCCTCTGTGGTTTTTATAAATAAGACATTCATTATTTTCAGGGCAGAATGTATAAAAGAGTGGCCCAGTGTGAGCCACTCTTTTAAAGACCTATTGCTCCATTTGTTTGGCCAAAAAACCGGCTGCTGTTTCAGCCAGCTTCAGCTCCATTTCTCCCATTTTCACATCAGTTTCTCTGGAGGCCAGGATAACAGCTCCTATAGGGTCGCCCTCAGAAATTATGGGGGCTATTACCTCGGCAGAATACTTACAGTCACCGTCCTCAATAATGATTCCCTCCTTGCACTGGGAATCTTTTCCCGGACTATTGAGCACCAGGGCCTTTCTATCTTCCATTACCTTTTCAACAGCAGGGCCTATGGCCTTGTTGATGAACTCTTTTTTGGGGGCCCCGGCGACTGCTATTATTGTATCACGGTCCGCGATGCAGGCTATGTGTCCCAGCGCTTCATGCAGAGAATCGGCATATTCCTTGGCAAAATCACCTAACTCTCCAATAGGGGAGTATTTTTTCAGGATTACCTCGCCTTCTCTATCTACAAAGATTTCCAGAGGGTCTCCTTCACGTATACGTAAAGTTCTTCTTATTTCCTTCGGGATGACAACTCTGCCCAAATCGTCAATTCGGCGAACGATACCGGTTGCCTTCATCTATTCACCCTTCCCTCCTTTATCTGCATAAACTTCGCGATTTAACTTTCACAGATAGTATATAACAGGAGAAAAGGAATTATTCATTTTTTACCAATCAGCTTTATTTTTTTTCAATATTCGTGGTTATTCCTTTTTAGTGTCTATACTCTCTTCATTCCCGGTTTCTTTATCCTCTGGCTTGGCCAGATTATTAACTATTTCAGCCTTTTCCCTGGCTTCCTGAACAAAATTGGTTACTTTCTCCTGATTGGCGTCATTGGTAAGCTTGTCCACCAGCTCGGCCTTTACCTCTGCAAAGCTTTTTTGTTTTTCAGGAGTTACTTTTTCCATTTTAATAATATGATATCCATAGCTGGTTTTAACCGGCTCCCTGGTGTACTCACCAGGCTTTAAGGCTATGGCCGCCTGCTCAAACTCGGGAACCGCATCCCCGGGGCTGAATACAAATAGTCCTCCCTGGGCTGCAGTGCCAGGGTCTTCCGATTTTTCTTTGGCCAGCTCGGAAAAGTCCTTGCCCTGCTTGAGCTGTTCCATAACGGCCTGTATTTTTGTCCGGGCTTCAAGGTCAGCTTTATTCTTATCACTCTGGTCCTCCGGAATCATGGCCAGTATATGCCGCACCTGATAGCTTACCGGATCTACAAACTGGCTTTTGTTTTTGTCGTAGTACTCTTTGGCCTGTTCCTCTGTGGCCGGCTTTACATCCTCCAGCAGCTTATCTTGAAGGCCTGAAATGATCAGGTCCTTTTCAATCATTGTGCGAAGCCTTGCCTCTGTAATATTGTTGTCTTTTAAAAAGCTGCTGAAATTTTCTTCGGTCATCTGCTCTTTATACTGGGCTATTTCCTTGTCTATATTCCCTGGCTCAATTTTAACCCCCAGTTTTTTTGCTTCCTGGAGCAGCAGTGTCTGGGTAATAAGCTGGTCTAAGGTCATGGAATTGATTGTTTCCAACATTGCGGTATCCTTGTTGGTATCCAGATCCAATCCCTGAGATTTATAGTACTGTTTCATTTCTCCGACCATCTGATCGAGCTGCTGCTGGGTTATGACCTCTCCATTAACAGTGGCCACAGCACTACCCTTGCCGCAACCGGCAGCCACCAGCGCCATTCCCAGCACAAGCAGCACTATCATAACTCTGCCTACATATTTATACAAACTCCATCCCTCCCATATAAGGAAGATTATAATCCTCCCACTACAAAACCGCAACAAAAAAGGTCAGGGTGATTTGACGATTTTTGATATTCTTGGGGCTGAATCCCTGACTCACCATTTTAAAATTATCCGAATGTACTGCACCCTTACCTCAGGCCAGCTCCTTTATAAAGCCCTCCAGCTCTTCCAGGTAATACTCAGGATTATTCTCTACAGGAGATCTCAGCCTGATTTCAAAATCCTCTCCCTGGGTGGAAAATTTAACCCTGTTTCTATACTCCTGTCCTATTTTTACCAGCTTATCCCCGGTAAGGGTGTGGCCGGGGGCAAACTGAAGCCTGTAAAAACCGTTCTGACCGGCTATATTCCTTATTCTAATTCTTCCTGCCAGAGTCTTTATCCTGGCCACCCGCAAAAGCATCTGCACAGGCAGGGGCAGATCACCAAAGCGATCAACCATTTCCTCGGCCAGATCATCCAGGGATACCTCATCCTTAAAGCCTGCCATCCTCCGATATATCTCCACCTTCTGGTTGGAGTCGGGAACATAGCTGTCCGGTATAAAGGCCTCTACCGGCAGCTCCACAGAGGTGTCTACCGGTCCGGTCTGCTCCTCTCCCCGGGCCTCCCTTACCGCCTCTTCCAGCAGGCGGCAGTACATGTCAAATCCCACCGCGTCTATGTGCCCGTGCTGCTCGGCCCCCAGGAGATTTCCGGCGCCCCTGATTTCCAGGTCCCTCATAGCAATTTTGTAGCCGGATCCAAAGGCTGTGAACTCTCTTATGGCTGCCAGCCTTTTTTCAGCCACCTCGTTCATCACCCGGTCCCTCCGGTAGGTAAAATAGGCATAGGCAATTCTGTTGGACCGGCCTACCCTGCCACGCAGCTGATACAGCTGGGAAAGCCCCATATTATTAGCGTCTTTGACAATAAGAGTATTTACATTGGGTATATCCAGACCGCTTTCAACAATAGTGGTGCAGACCAGCACATCACAGGCCCCTTCCATAAAGTCTATCATTATCTGCTCCAGGTCTTCTTCCTTAAGCTGCCCGTGGGCCACTGCCAGCCTGGCCTCAGGGATCAGACCCTGCAGCCAACCGGCTATACTGTCCAGATCCATAATCCTGTTATGGACAAAAAACACCTGTCCTCCCCTGCTGATTTCCCGGTAAATGGCCTCTCTGATCATGGAGGGGTCTTCTTCCAATACATAGGTTTGCACCGGAAAACGATTTTCCGGGGGAGTCTCCAGAATGCTGGTGTCCCGCACCCCCACCATAGACATGTGCAGAGTGCGGGGAATGGGTGTAGCCGTAAGGGTTAGAACATCCACATTTGTTTTTAGCATCTTGAGGCGCTCCTTGTGAGCTACCCCGAACCGCTGCTCCTCGTCCACCACCACCAGCCCCAGATTCTTAAAGGACACATCCTCCTGAACCAGCCGGTGGGTTCCAATGATTATGTCCAGCTGGCCCAGGGCAAGGTCATGCAGTATTTTTTTCTGCTCTCTGGGGGTCCGGAATCGGCTCAGCATCTCAATTCCTATGGGATAGGGGGAAAACCTTTCCCGGAAGGTATTGAAGTGCTGCTGGGCTAATATTGTGGTAGGCACCAGCACAGCCACCTGCCTGCCGTCCATCACTGCTTTAAAGGCTGCCCTTAAGGCCACCTCTGTTTTTCCATAGCCCACATCCCCGCACAAAAGGCGGTCCATGGGCCTGGTTCTCTCCATATCCCTTTTAACCTCTTCTGCGGCGCGAAGCTGGTCCGGGGTTTCCTCGTAGGGGAAAGAGGCCTCAAATTCCTTCTGCCAGACGGTATCAGGGGTAAAGGCATAGCCCGGGGCGCTTTCCCTGGCAGCATAAAGGACCAGCAGCTCCTGGGCCATTTCCCTGACGGCCTCCCGAACTCTTCCCTTAACCCGGTTCCACTCGGCACCGCCCAGCCGGGAAAGCTTCGGAGACTCGGCCTCCCCGCCCAGGTACTTTTGTATAAGCCCAACCTGGTCCGTAGGAACGTATAATTTATCCTCCCCGGAGTACCTGATGGCCAGGTAATCCTTCTGAAGCCCCCCTATGTCCAGTTTTTCTATACCTGTGTAACGTCCTATGCCGTGGTTGATATGAACTACATAATCACCGGCTTTTAGGTCGGTAAAGGGCTCCAGGCGGCTGCCGGACCGCTCTCTGGCCCTGGCCCTCTTCTGCCTGCCAAATAATTCCGCCCCTGTCAGCACGGCCAGCCGGCCCGTGGGCAGCTCAAAGCCCCCGGAGAGCCGGTCACCGGTAATTACCACATTTCCGTGGGCAATGCCTTCCAGTGTATCCGACCTGTAGGCGTCTATTTTGGCATCTTTCATTACCTTCAGTAGCTGCCCGGCCTGATCTGAGCTGCCCGCCAGTATGGCCACGGCATAGCCGGCCCTCTTCCAGTTGGCCACCTCGTCGGTGACTATGTCCATTCTGCCAAGGAAGGCGTGCATTGCCTTGGCAGGAAAGGTTACCAGGTTCCCGAAAGAAAAGCTCTGGGGCTGCCGGGGCAGGAAGGAAATATATACTGCCAAAAGCCTTTCCAACGCCTTCTGGACATCCTCCCACTGAAGGTACCCGTCATACTGCCCTGGCAGCAGCTTTCCACCGGACAGGAGTTCGGTGTAGGTTTCGCCTCTTTCCCTGTGAATCACTCCGGCCATCTCTTTCAGCCGCTGGGGCTCATCCACCAGCACCAGCGAGTCCGGAGGGAGGTAATCGGCTATGGTTACAGGATCGGGGTAAAAGTAAGGAAGAAACTGCTCCATACCAGGAAAATAGAGTCCCTCTCTTATTCTTGCCAGGGTTTCCTCCCGCAGGGCGGCAAGGTTTCTCCCGGCCCCGGGGCTTCCAGTTCTGGCAAGCCTTTTGGACTGCACCCTGTACTCACTCTCTATCTTTTCCAGGGAGGCCTCTCTGGCCTTTAGATCCAACACCAGCTCGGTGGCCGGCCATATGGTTACCGAGGGCAGTTTCTCCACCGACCTCTGGGTGTCCACGTCAAAGACCCTGACCGAATCCACCTCGTCATCAAAAAATTCCAGGCGCACAGGGCTGTCGAAGGTCATGGGGAAAATATCCAGTATGCCGCCCCTGACGCTGAACTGTCCCCTTCCCTCAACCAGGTCGCACCTTTCATAGCCCATATCCACCAGCTTTATTTTTAACCTGTCAAGATCCAGCCGGTCACCTATGGAGAGCTTTACATTTTTTGAATAGAATCTACCAGGAGGAGTAAGCCGCCGCATAAAGGCCTCCAGGGTGGTCACCACCACCACCGGACTACCTCCCAGGGCAGTTAAAACCCTTAGCCTGGCCACTGCGGCCTCCTTGCCGGCAGCCAGCACCTGGTAGGGAAGAAGCTGCAGGGCCGGAAAATGGAGTACAGTCCTTCCGGGAAGCAAAGCACTAAGATCCTCAACCATTATGTTGGCCTCATGTTCACCGGGTGTGAGCACCAGGGCCGGGCCTCCGGTATGATCAGCCAGGGCAGCCGCAAGGCAGGCCTTTGGGGACCCGGAAAGCCCAAAGACTATCTGCTGCCTTATCCTTTTGTCCAGCCCACGGCAAAGGCTGGCATACTCATTCATTTTTTTTAAGGGCTCCAATAAACCAAACAATGCTTTCTCTCCCATATATAAAGTAAAAATCATTGATTTCTCTGGGAAGGCTCTGTTGACTACCGCTCTTTAAAACTTACTTACAAATATGATTCATAGAACTATCCCCTGTAAGCACGACGAAAAGAGCTTTAGCTTAATACTAAAGCTCTGTGGTCATGGCCAATTCAGTGCAAAAGGTGACAGGCATGGCAAATCCTTCCGGTATCCCCAGGCAGGGTCTCCCGGCAGTGGTCGCATAAAGATTCATTACCATGGGGGACATTCCTCCGTCCCCCAAAGCCATGCATAATAAGGAGGTGTGTCCCCTTTCCGCAGAAGGACTTCCGCCTCGCCGCCTGCCCTAATTATATCCCCAGGCCCTTTCACCGTCAAGGTTTCGGGGGCTGCAGGCAGCTTTCGCGCCAGGCAGATTATTTCTTCACAGCAGCTGCAAACAATATATACCTTCAGACGGCAAACCCACTCTCCAGTATACCTGGCAATATAAAACCGGGAATACTTTTTTAAGGCTTAAAGCTACTTACGCCCGGACAGCTTAAGAACAGCCCAGTTCCAGGCAACATGCGCACCGATGGAGGACAGCACCGCTATATACACCTGATATCCTGAATTAATCAATAAGAAGGCAATCAAACCAAAAACAGTGTGTGCAGCAATGCCGGAAAGGGCCGCCGGCAGTTTCTTTCCCCCGGCGCCCCAAACAAAATCACCAACTGCCTCCAGTACCCCAAAAAGAATATGGGTTCCCGGAAGGGATGCGTTAAAAAAAAGAGCCAGACCGGTTTTAAGCCACTCTTCAAATATTGGGCCGAGGTAGGTTATCCCTGCCCTGCCGGCCTCCCTGAACAGAAAATTAAGCCCCGCCGAAAAGCCGGCCGCCAGCAATGCGGCCAGAAAAACCCCGGCTATTTGCATCTACGCCAGTCACCTCATAGAGCCATAAAAAGCCGCTCTGACAATTATTCAAGTTTTTCCACCGGTCTTTTATATATTTAACATAAATAGTTATATTCTATACTACGCATTCCTGTTAAACCTGTTCATGGCGGCCTCAACCCCGTCAGCCACAAGGGCTATAACGGCCTCAGAGGCCCTTTTGAGGGCTTCACCGGACAGTTTCTCCTCCTCCTCCGAAAGCCTGCCCAGAACCCAGTCAGACACCTCATAATCTGCATTTTCAGGCCTGCCTATCCCTACACGTATCCTGGGAAAATCACCGGAATTCAGATTACCAATGATTGACTCCATGCCCCTGTGACCACCGTGCCCGCCCCGGGCCCTTATCCTAATCTTTCCCGGGGGAAGATCAAGGTCATCATACACCACAATAAGGTTGGCCACCGGTATCTTAAACCAGTTCAGCAGCGCGGCCACTGACTGCCCGCTAAGATTCATATAGGTTTGGGGCTTGGCCAATATCATATTGCTACCGGGCACCGGGGCCCGGCCGGTGAAGGATTTGAACAGGGGCTTTTCCACCGCCACCCCCAGCTTTCCGGCCAGCATATCAACCAGCATGAACCCCATGTTATGCCGGGTACGGGCATATTCCCGGCCTGGATTGCCCAGTCCCACCACCAGATGCATATCTACCAACACCTTACAACTATATTAACAGGCCTATTTTAACCCGGATGGGCAGTCACTTACAACCAGAAATAAAAAGGGGACAGGCTACTTTTTTAGGGCCGAAAAAAAATCCCCCCTGTTGGGGGGAGTCTTGTGCGGCTTATAAGGTTGCCGGAACGGTAGTCACCACATTGGTTTCTGTTTCCATCAGCAAAGGCCCCCCGGGCACCACTGAAGCTACTGACATAAGTGGAACATAAACCACCCTCATGTTGCCCCCCATCATAACGTGGATCTCCAGATAGTCCATTCCCACATGGTGGAGTATCCCGGTAATCCCGACAGTGCCGGCCCCGGGCACCACAGCCCCTGCTATGGGTATGGTCTGCACTGCAGCCGCCGGACCCATACCGGAAACATAAACAGTAACCTGCTGCCCCATCAGTTTTTTAAGCTTGCAGGCAAGGGTATCCATCATATCCATATGACTACCGTCCTCAGGACAAGATCCCGGCGGTTTTGGCATTACCGGCGGGTACGGAGATACAGGTCCCGGCATACAGGCCTCCCCTGGCCCGGAGATAGGAGAATACGGAGATACAGGTCCCGGCATATAGCCGGATACGTCTATACCTTTGGCCTTGGCTTTTGTTTTATCTTTTTTATCTGACATATTGCAGCCCCCTTTTTTAATATGTGTTACCAAAATATGCAGGGGGCCTTTTAATGGTGATAATTACCTTTACAGCTTAATTGCTTATTTTCCGTTTTCCTCAGTGGCTGTTTCCTGATCATTTCCGGCAGTCCCGGCATCATCCCCGGGCTCTTCCACCACTGCCCCGGCCGGTGACATAACCGCCACCACTGCGGCGTCGGGATTGGTAATGACCCTGACCTCCCGGGGAACGTTCAAATCCCGGACAGTTATACTTTCTCCCGGCATCATTCCAGTTACATCCACCGTTATCTGATCCGGTATTCCGGCAGGAAGACAGGAAACCTCCAGGCTGCGCAGCACCAGCCTGGCCAGGCCGCCGGCAGTCTCTCCGGAGATAGCCACATCCACCGAGGTATTGATCATTTCCTTAAGGGAAATCTGCTGAAAGTCAGCATGCAGTATAACCCTTTTTATAGGGTCATACTGCAGGTCTCTTACCATCACCTTATAAGGGCCCCCGTTGCCGGAAACCACAAGGTTTATAATGGTGTTTCTACCTGACTGAACGGCCCTTTCCAGCTGTTTTCCGGACACCTCCAAAGGCATGCTGCCCAATGTTTTGCCATAGACCACTGCGGGGATCTTACCCCGGCTAAAAAGAAACTTACGGTAACTTTTGGCCATATTGTCCCGAACAGACGCATCAAGACTGTATTCCGTCATATCACTATACCTCCACTACCTATTTTTTAAAAGGTCTTTTGCCTTTTTGGGAATACACACTCAGAACACCAAAGCCATACCGATCGGGGACATTCCTGTCCCCAGGGAATACCTGGACTTCAGCAGGTGTGTCCCCTTTCCGCTGATGGTGTGTCCCCTTTCATTATTATTTCCCTTTATTTGTCATATGAAACTATTCATTTGCATAGCAATATAATAGAGTCTGTCGAGAACCGGCTTTTTTGCAGTCCTTAAAACGTTTACTGAGGGGGTCAGAAAATGCGCAAAAGCAAGCAGTTTCTGAATATGAATGTGGTTAGCCTGGAGGAGGGCCAGCAGATAGGATCTGTGGGCGGACTGGTTATAGATCCCGCCGGCAAAAATGTGGCCGCCCTGATAGTAGAGCAAAAAGGCTGGTTCAGGGAGCAAAAATTTATTCCTTACAGCAGAGTTCACAATATAGGGGAGGACGTTGTCACCATAGACCGCAGCAGCAGAGTGGAAAAAGGGGCCAGTCTGCCACAGATTCTCAAACTGTTCAAGGACCGGGTGAATATAACCGGCTCAAGGCTGGTAACCGAAAGCGGAACGGCTCTGGGAGTGGTGGAGGAGTTTTATGTTGACCTCAAGACCGGCGACGTGGTAGGCCTTGAATTCTCCGGAGGCACGGTCAACAACCTGTTCAGGGGCAGCGCCTTTCTGGATATTAACTACATCCGCACTCTGGGCACAAGAATAATTATCTGTCACGACTCAGCCCTGGCCAATATTGTTAAAATGGATGGAGGAATTCAGGAATCACTCCGGTCCTTCCGGGAAAGCACCGGCCAGCTACTGGGAACCACCATACAAAAAACCAGGGTGCTTGGAAAAAGCCTCAATCAGTCACTGGAAAAGATAAAACGTGACCGGTTCAGCAGCCCCGAAGACAAAGACTCCTCTGAGGAAGGACCAAATGGAAAACAGGCCGCCTCGGACTACATGGAAGAAAGGCCCAACGGAGAGCAGGAAGCATACACACCGGTGGAGGAAGATTCCAGGCTGGAGAAAGAGCCTGAAATCACCAGTCCCTTCCCGACCGAACTTGCACCGGAACCAAAAGCCGAAGAAAATGCCGCCCCTGAAAACAAACAGCCCTAAAAACCGCCCTGCGGGCGGTGCCGTCTTACAGACGGCGGAATACAGAATTCAGAATCCAGAATCCAGAATGGTGTAGGCCTTCCTTTGTTAATTTCTAAGTGTTCTAAACCCAATTTACCTAATCAAAAAAGATCTCCATTTCGGAGATCTTTTTTTGACAGCTGCAAAGCCACAATCCTGACCAATAAGGAATGCTTTTTATTCTGTATTCTGACTTCTGAATTCTGTATTCCGACCGGAGGTATTACCCTTAAGCTTTAAGTATCAAACAGCTTGCTTACACTTAAGTCCTCGTGAATCCTTATGATAGCCTCGCCCAGCAGAGGGGCAACCGACAGTATCTTCATTCTGGAAAGCACTTTCTCCTGGGGAACATAAATGGTATTTGTCACCAGGATTTCCCCTGCCGGAGATTCCTCCAGCCTCTTTAATGCCGGGCCGCTTAAAACCGGGTGGGTGCAGCAGATGTATATATCTTTGGCCCCCCACTTCTTTAATGCCTTGGCCCCCTGAGAAATTGTGCCGGCTGTGTCGATAATATCATCTATCATAATAACATTCTTGCCGTTGATATCACCTATAATATTCATTATTTCGGCCACGTTGGGCTCGGGCCGGCGCTTATCGATAATGGCTATAGGAGCCCCGATGCGCTCAGCAAGATCTCTGGCCCTGGTTACCCCGCCAATATCGGGTGACACCACCACCAGGTCGTTTATTTTCTGCTGCATGAAGTACTGGGCCAATATGGGCACACAGGGAAGGTGGTCCACCGGTATATCAAAAAAACCCTGTATCTGTCCCGCATGAAGGTCCATGGTTATCACACGCCTGGCCCCGCTGGCATGCAGTAGATTGGCCACCAGCTTGGCCGTAATGGGATCTCTGGCCCGGGTTTTGCGATCCTGACGGGCATAGCCGTAATAGGGAATCACCGCCGTTATCCTCCTGGCCGAGGCCCTGCGCACCGCATCAACCATTATGAGAAGCTCCATCAGGTGCTCATTCACCGGAGTGCTGGTGGGCTGGACAATAAATACGTCCGCTCCTCTGACACTCTCGTTGATCTTAACCTGCACCTCTCCGTCACTGAACCTGCTCACCTTGGCCGACCCCACTGAAACCCCCAGGTACTGGGCTATCTCCTCAGCCAGCCGGGGATTGGCGTTACCGGTAAAAATTTTCAACCTTCTGCGGGAAGTCATTAGAATTACCTCCATCTTGAGAGGCGAGAAGTGAGAAGCTCACTTCTTACTTCTCATTTCTCATTTTCAAGGGACTTTTTCCTGCGGGACCAGTTAGGAATATTTTTCTGAACACCCCTGGCCACTCCCAGGGAATCCTCGGGCACATCCTTGGTGATAGTTGAACCTGCGCCGGTAACAGCCCCCCTGCCCACCCTCACAGGGGCCACCAGATTGGTGTTGCTGCCAATGAAGGCGTTGTCTTCAACAACAGTGGGCCACTTTTTCTCGCCATCATAGTTACAGGTAATGGTTCCGGCCCCCACATTTACCTTTTCTCCTATTACCGCGTCCCCCACGTAGCTTAAATGGGGCACCTTAGAGCCCCGCCCTATTTTAACCTTTTTAAGCTCTACAAAATCCCCTACCTTGACCTGACCGTCCAGAACACAGCCGGGCCTTATGTAGGAGTATGGCCCGATGGTGGAGCCGCTTCCTATTTCACTGTCCTCTATTACCGACTGCCTTACCGTTACTTTATCCCCCATCCTTGCCGATACAATCTGGGAAAAAGGACCAATGACACAGCCCTCCCCTATTACTGTGCCTCCCTGTATTACTGTACCGGGATAAATAACCGTATCCCGTCCTATTTTCACACCTATATCTATATAGACCGACGAGGGGTCCACCATGGTCACCCCGGCCAGCATAAATTCAGAGTTAATCCTTTGGCCCATGGCCTCCCGGGCCTGGGCCAGCTGGGAGCGGTCATTAACACCCATTATCTCCGCCGGGTGTGCCCCGGGAACCGCGCCCACCCTTTTACCCTGCCCCTTATACAAACCCATCAAATCCGGAAGGTAATACTCTCCCTGGGCATTGTCCGGCTTTATTAGCGCCAGGGACTGAAAAAGCCCTTCAGCCGCAAAGCAGTATATCCCGGTATTAACTTCCTTAACCTGAAGTTCTTCAGGGGAAGCGTCCTTTTGCTCTACAATTTTTAACAGCATACCGTCTTTATCCCTGATGATCCTCCCGTAGCCGAAAGGATTATCCAGCCATGCAGTCAAAACGGTGGCCCGGGCACCGCTTTCACGGTGAGCCGCTGTCATTTTATTGAGAATATCAGCCGATACAAGGGGAGTATCCCCACAGAGCACCAGTATATCCCCGTCAAACCCGCCAAGAGCTGTCGCGGCCTGGTGCAGTGCATGGGCAGTGCCCAACTGATCATGCTGAAAAACAATCTCTCCCCGGCCATCTATAGCCTGAGCCACCTGATCGCCGCCAAAGCCCACCACTACTATAGTTTTTTCAGAACCGGCCTCCCGTGCCGCAGCCAGCACATGGCTGATCATTGGAGCCCCACAGATATCGTGCAGCACCTTGGGCAAGTCAGATTTCATTCTGGTCCCCTTGCCTGCGGCAAGTATCACAGCAGCCAGCGGCATTATACCACTCCCACCCAATCTCAGTATTTAAACACCAAACTTCTTTATTCAACAAGAAATGCTATTTCCCTTTAGGGTGCATTATTTTTTGACTTTTCACACAAAAAGAGAGCCTAAGCTCCCTTATGTTTATGGTATTCTGTTATATAGCTGCCTCATATGCCTGTAGAACCGCGTTCTGTATTACCTCTCGGGCAGAAGATGTGATGGGATGCGCTATATCCCTGAATTCCCCGTCAGGAGTTTTCCTGCTCGGCATAGCAACAAAAAGTCCATTCTGGCCCTCGACCACCTTAACATCATGAATTACGAACATGTCGTCCAATGTAACCGATACAATCGCCTTCATTTTACCTTCAGTCAGAATTTTACGCACCCTTACGTCAGTGACGACCAATCCCGCTCACCACCCTCCCAAAAAAGTTATGACGATTATGATTAATTTCTCCATCGAAAAAAAAATTCCTTCAATTTACCATTCTAATTATGAAAAATATTCCTTAAGTGATAATTAAAAAAATTCTTTATTTTCAAAATTTATATAGTCTCTATATCAAAGCCTGCCGCCTTAAGGGCTGCCATGACTTTTTCAATATGTTCCCGGTGCATTGTTTCCAGTACAAATAGAACCTCTGCCTTCTTTATAGGAATCTTTAGCCGGGAACGGTCATGTACAATGGAAATTATATTAACCTGCTGGTCGGCCACCAGTGAAACAATTTTCTCAAGACTGCCGGGAATATCAGGGATGATTGTTCTTATTGACAGGCGTCTTGCAGATTTAACCAATCCTCTCTCAATAATGGTAGAGAGCATGTTGACATCTATATTCCCACCGCTTACCAGAGCCACCACGTTAAGCCCTTCAAGTTTCAGCCTGCCGTGCAGCACTGCTGCCAGGGCCGCAGCCCCGGCCCCCTCTGACATCACCTTGGTCCTCTCTAAAAGCATGAGTATGGCCCGGGAGATTTCCTCATCGTCAACCAGTACAATATCATCCACATATTTTCTTATCAAATCAAGGTTAATTTTCCCTGGAAAGCCAACATTTATACCATCAGCAAGGGTTCCCAGGGCGCACTGCCCCTCATTCTCCCCGGTTTTACAGGAGCGGAATATGGCCGGGGCGCCGAAAGACTGAACGCCAAACACCTTAATTGCGGGATTTACCCATTTCATAACCAGGGCAATGCCGCTTAAAAGCCCTCCTCCCCCTGCGGGAACCACTACCGCGTCAACATTGGGAAGCTGCTCCAGTATCTCCAGGCCCAGGGTGCCCTGCCCCATAATTATGTAAGGGTCGTCAAAGCCGTGAATATAGGTAGCCCCGGTAGCTGCCTGTATTTCCCTGGCCTTTTTGTAGGAGTGGTCATAATCCTTTCCGGAGAGGATAACTTCTGCCCCATAGCTCCTGCTGGCCATTATCTTGGTTATGGGAGAGCCCTCGGGCATTACTATAGTGGCCGCAAGTCCCAATCTGGAGGCGGCATAGGCCACTCCCTGGGCATGGTTTCCGGCCGAGGCCGCAATTACCCCCCTGGCCCTCTCTTCTTCTGACAGAGCGGAAAGCTTATTATAGGCCCCCCGAATTTTAAAAGACCCCGTCTTCTGCATGTTTTCCAGCTTGAGGTAGAGGTTGGCCCCGGTAAGCCTGCTGAAGGTGTGGGAATAGTCCAGGGGGGTCAGGTGAATCACTTCCTTCATCCTCTCCCTGGCTTCTTTCACCTGATCAATGTTAAAAATCATTTTCAATACTGCTCCCCTGGCAAAAATGATAGTGTTAACCGGCTACAAAATTTTTTAGCAAAATCTCCCCGCTTTCACGCCAGATCAAGAACCCGGCAGACCAGCTCCAGGTCACTGGGCTTATCCACATCCACTCCCACCTCGGGGTAGGATGTGACCACCACCACACCTTTCACTCCCAGCAAGGCGGAAACCTTTTCCTGCGCCTCCTGTAATGTAACCATTTTAAGCAAAAACCTGATCAGAAAAGGCAGACCTATGAGCCTGCTAAGGCGAAGCGGGCTCTTACGGGCATCTACCAGCCGCTGTCCTATATCCATGCAACGGCTAACCGCCCCGGGATCTATAAGGAAAAGGTTACCCCCGGTAAACTCCCCTTCCCTGACAGTAACGTAGGTCCTCCTGACATTGTTAAAAGTCTTCTCCACCACTTCTCTGGGCACTACCGGATAGTAAATATCGGCAGCCCCGCTGCCGCACCTGTCCAGAAAGTCCTCTATGGCCTGGGGGGTGATCAGCGGGATATCACAGGTGGCCAGCAGTATCCTTTTAGAGTCCTGAAGACACTGAACCCCTCTGGCCACATTTTCCACAAGCCCGCCATCGGCTGTGACAATCTTAACATCGTCTCTCTGACAAAAGCCGGGCACACCGGAGGGACCCAGCACCACAATCCTGCCTATGCGCCGGGAGCTCCGCAGGGCATCAATCACATAATCCACCATAGTTTTGCGGCCAATGGTAATCATGGCCTCGTAAGGAACCGAACTGCACTGCCTTAAAGGTCCGTCATTTCTGCTGCCAGCCAGAACCAGCGCATCAATCATTTATTCCTTTTCCTCCCGCAGGGCGTTTAACAGGCTTTGCTCGGCGTTCTCAATATGCTCCCGGGCCAATTCCTGGGCCATTTCTGCATTCCTTTCGCTTATGGCCTCCACAATGGCCCGGTGTTCGCCCAGAGCGTGTTTGGACCGCCCGGGCTGGGACAGTGAGGTGGTCCTGAAGCGCTGTATCTGCTCCTTCAAATGAGTGACTATCTGGACCAGCCTTTCATTACGGCAAGCCCTGTATAAAAGCTCATGGAAATTGGTGTCGGTCTCCACAATGGCATCCAGGTCGGCCTTGTCACTGAGCTCGGAGATCTGCACTACTGATCTTTCCAGTTCTTCCAGCTCGGCATCCGTTATTCTTTCAGCCGCAAGACCTGCCGCCAGGGCCTCCAGGGAAGCCCTCACCTCAAAAACATCAACTATGTCCTTCACCGATATTCCCGAGACATAAGCCCCTTTTCGGGGAATCATCACTACAAAGCCCTCCAGCTCCAGCTTTCTTATGGCTTCCCTGACAGGTGTCCTGCTGACACCCATCTCGTCGGCCAGCTGCATCTCCATCAGGCGCTCCCCGGGCTTCAACCGGCCCTGGATAATAGCCTCTCTGAGGGACTCAAACACCATTTCCCTTAAGGGCTTATAATTATCCAGTCTTATCGGGATCAACCTGGGCTGTTCCATTTCTATTCCCCCTACCAGCATACTCCAGTTTATATTGTAATCCCTCACAGTAAAGACTGCAAGTAATGGCGCTCCTGCCTATTACTGCTGCGGGATAATGACGGTATGGACAGGCATTAAACAGTTTCGTTCACCGTAACCCTGCAGCCGGGAAGATCCAGGCGCGCCGCCACCGATAGTCCTTCCCCGGGACTACGGCACAGACCGAAAACAGTAGGCCCGCTCCCGCTCATGACCGCGCCGGCCGCCCCGGCGTCACGAAGAGCTTTTTTTATTTCATATATTTCAGGATGCAGCGCTGCAGTCACCCGCTCCAGAGCATTGCCCAGCAATGCCGCCACAGCTTCAAAATCCCTTTTTTCAAGGGCGTTGATCATGGCTTGAGTGTTGGGACGGGGTCCTGCCGGGCTGCTGTCGTAAAGGCCGTATACCCTGGCCGTGGAAACCCCAAAGGGAGGCTTTACAAGAACTACACCCAGGCCCGGGAAGGACGGTGCAGGTGTAAGTATCTCTCCCTTGCCGCCGGCCAGGGCAGTTCTCCCGGCCAGGCAAAAAGGCACGTCTGACCCAATTTTTTCACCCAGCTCAAGCAATTGCCCCTCTTCCAGGTCAAGCCCCCAGAGCTCATTTAAAGCCGACATGGCAGCGGCGGCATCGGCTGATCCCCCGGCCAGGCCGGCGGCCACCGGTATATTTTTTTTAATAAGTATACTGGCCCCCATACTGCAGCCACATTGGCTGCGAAGCAGTTCAGCCGCCCTGTACACAAGGTTTCCGGGGCCGGAGGGAACATCGGGATGGCTGCAGCTCACCTCAAGGGCGCCTGTGGAAAGGAGCTCCACCTTTATTCTATCGTGCAGCTCAAGGGGATGCATAACGGTAAGTATTTCATGATAGCCGTCCGGCCTTACGCCCAGCACATCCAGGGTGAGGTTTATCTTGGCCCGGGCTCTTATATTCATATTAAAACCCCGCTGTCAGTATATTTACAAATATAGTTCTAAAAGTAATAATACCACTCACAGTAATATTTCCCTTTTTTTCTTTACAATTTCAACCCCCCTGCTTTAATTCACAATAATCCCGGTCAGTTAATAAATTGTTTTAAAAATATGTGGAGGGTGATTGAATGGCGGAAATCACAATCAATGAGGCAGGAACAAATCTGGTGATACTGAGGTCATCCCGAAAACTCCAGCACTTTTCAGGAAGGATTCTTAAAAATACATACCCGGTGGCGGTGGGAAAGTTTTCAACACCCACCCCGCTGGGCAACTACAGAGTTATCAATAAAGTTTTAAACCCCGGTGATATTCTGGGCACCCGGTGGATGGGCCTGGATATCCCCGGCGGCAATTACGGCATCCATGGTACAAACAACCCTTCCTCTATAGGCAAATTCATTTCTCTCGGCTGTATAAGGATGCAGAACCATGACGTGGAAAGCCTATTCCCCCAGGTCGGCATAGGAACACCGGTCAACATTACCGATGGTCCAACTGCGGGAGAAACAGAGCAAATGGGCAATATCCCCGGGGGAAAGACGCACATGGTTCAGCCCGGGGATACCCTCTGGAAGATATCCCTAAAGTACGGTGTGCCTGTAGAACTAATCATAAACGCCAACAAAATGATTGACCCCAACCGGCTGGAAGTGGGACAGGTGCTTGTAATACCCTGAAAATACGCTCATACTGATGATCATTTCTGTCGGAATACAGAATTCAGGAGTCAGAATTCAGAATATTAAGCATTCCAAAATCGTTTTTGGGCAAATTAGAACTTCTGGCTTCTGTCTCCTGTATTCTGTCTCCTGACCGGAGAGCAGCGCCTGTGAGCTTTATTCACGTAGTATCAGCCAGGCTCCACCTGCCAGTAAGAGCGCCCCCCCTATGCGGCACCAGTTGAAGGGCAGCTTTTCCATACCAAAAAGCCCGAAGGTATCAATAAGTCCGGCGGTAAGCACCTGCCCCAGTATAATGGCGGTAGTGGCCGGGGCCACGCCAACCTTGGGAATGCTGCTGGCAACGGTATAAATGATTATTACACCCAGTATTCCCCCCAGGTAGCTATACAGGGGGGCCCTGCTCAAAAGGCCGAGGCCTCCCTGGCCAAGCTGAAAAACAAAAAGCAGTACGGATACAAATACAAGACCCACCAGGTGAACCACGAAGGTGGCCTCTATGAGACCTATAACCTTTCCAAGGGCGGCGTTCAGCGTTCCCTGAAGAGCCATGGTCAGCCCTGAGGAGGCTGCAATCAATAATGCCAGTAGCCGGGAGCTCATTTAATTCCCCTTTCACAGTTAATTGCCGCCAAACAGCCGGACAATCAGATCCGGCCGGAGGGTAGATAAGGAGAATAGCCAAGGGAATTTAGCGTCCTCTCTATATATTCCTTCCTTATAACCCCGGGGTTGTAATTAATGTTGACGGAGCCGTCAGGCAGGCTTACATTCACCGAAATAACCCCGTCTATCTGGGCCAGTGTATGCTCAATCTCCCTGCTGCCCTCAGCACCTTTAAGGCCCCCAACCCTGAAAACAGCCCTTGCGGACCCGGACAAAAAAATCACCCCCATTCATATGGGGGTATTGTTGTGCCAATGAGTCAATATAATACCTTTAAAGCTAGCGGTAAAATTTACCCCAGGCGCCGGTCCCAGGAAAGGCGCCGGTCCTGTTTATCACTGTCTCCGGCGCTTTCTTCCGAAGACTTTTCCCTGGAAACGGGCCGGCTGGAGCTTTCCCTTCTTTCCCTTTCCCACCCTTTTTGCTGGGGAGGAGAGGGAGGAGGCTGCATCATGCTGCTTAAAAGGCCCAGTAAAAGAGCGTTTTCAGGCTTTTGCCCCTTTGAGCCCAAAAGGCTCATGAGAAGAGCAGGATTCATTCCTCCCCCGGGTCCCTCACGGGAGGGCTGCTGCTGATTCTGGGCCAGCATGCTCATCAAGATGGGCAGCATAGGATCTTCCCTGGCGGGCCTGGAAGAAGGTTCCGGAAGAGACTGTTTATTCATTACACTGATTATGCCCAGTAGATTTACCAGGCTCAACATAATCATGGTATCGGTTTTATCAGTATTTTCTCCCGGCTGGTATTCCATCAGCCGGTTCATTACACTTTCAAGATTTACCCCGCCGGGCTCTTTACCGGTCATATATTTATCCCCCTTTGGTAAAATGCTGGCTAGGCCTCCCCCAATAGCTTAATCCAAGGTAACAAATTTTACCTTGCCGCCATAAGATGAAACTAAATGAGTAGTTTTTAAAGGAGGTCAGCAAATTGTCCGATAGATTTATACCAGGCCCCCAACCTTTTGTTATTCCAATGCTGCTGGCAATGTCGCAGGACCAGGAAAATTTGGAAAAGACTCTGGATGACTTGATTCAGATCATCCAGTCCACAAAAAACGCCATCCAGTCTATGAGGAGCGGCATGGAAACCTTTCATGCCGGTATGGTTAAGGTTGCCTCCCCCCATTCCGGCAAATTAGTCAGCCCCGGGCAAAAGGAGGCGGATATATCACCCCAGCCCTTAAAGGGAGCGGTAGACAACCCTGTTCAGGAGAGCTGACTTACCTGCATTGGAATGCTGCCGCCGCCCCGTTATTCAACCGCCCTCACCCTCCTCTTTCACCTTCGGGAGGAGGAGCCCCATTGGGCGGTTTTTCCTGAACAGCCACCTCCTGCTGGGCAGGAGGTGAGCCCATAAAGCGCTTTAGCAGCCCTTCCAGATTTCCCGGGCCAGGGCCGGGACCCTGTTTACCTCCAAGCATGGAGATAAGTGAAGCCGGGTCAAAAGGGGCATCCCTGGGCGGTCCTGGAGTAGATACTGTATCGGCTTCATTTTTACTCCTGACTCCAGCCCGGTAGCTAATGATATTGATTATACCCATCATGTTGACCAGGCTCAGCAGCACCAGAAGACTTCCCTGGTCCATGTCCGCCGACCTGATCAGGCTGAAAAGGGTGTCCTGAATATCTCCACTGTTTGTGGTATTGTCACTCAAATCCGGTCCCCCCTGTAATTATATTTTTAAAGTATATGCCCGGGACTTCCCCGGTGCCACCTGAACATTTCCGATTACAAAAAAGAAGCTGTTTTTTAAAACAGCTTCCTTTTATTGATTTACTATGAGCTAGCGGCGTCTGATGCATACCAGTGAAGCATCGTCGACAATTACCTGGCAGTTGTTGGGAGGAGTCGCACCCACCGGAACATGCATGGCTATGCGAACCAGGGCATAGGAAACACCATCATTGACAGGCCCTACATCCAGACAGAACTGCTTATAGTTGAAAGGCACCTGATCATCGGACCAGGACTGAGACTGCACGTCGATCTGGTTGTGATCTGAGTCAAAAAAGGTGACCTGGGCCTCCAGGGTGAAATCACATTCGGGGGTCAGGGCAGGGGCCAGCTTACGGGCCCAGAAGCAGAGGCGATACACGAAATCGGTATTAATCCTCCTGGTGGTCTGGAACACGGCCGCCGGGAGGGTCGGATCCAGGCCCAGCCCGGCCGCATGGGCGCCGGTCCTGACCAGATCGTTGCTGGCCCGGAAAACGTTGGTGGCTCCCCAGAGAAGCGGTGTATCGCCGATCCACTGCTCGAAGCCAGGGTCTCTCAGCAGGTTGCGGTTGGTGGGGCAGGCCTCACCAGGGCAAACCGCCACCATAATCTGGCGCTGCTCGGAAATTTTCACCCTGACGATAACCACACCGGTCTGCTGAAGCCTGCTGGCCCGCACCAGGTCCCAGGTTACATCGGCCCTGGTCCCGTGGAATTGGATTTCTACATCGTCTATATCCATAACGGGTTCGGGCTCAGTCAGATCAATGGTTTTGGTGAACGGGATGTCCTCACCGACGTGTTTTACCTGATCTTCCTGGTTAACATAGTATATTTGCTTGTGCAGAGTACCGTGCACAACCACTTTTTTAACAAAGGCCCTTCCGCCAGGGAAGTTATGGATGTTATGGGGCCACTTCTTGGACATGCTCAGATTCCAGGTGGAATCGTTTTCATGAACAAAAACCGGGTCAGCCTCAAGGTCACGCACCATTATGTCTATGTGATCAACCTTTTTGGCCAGCTCAGGCAGGCAGAAAGTGGTATCCACCACCACCTGGGCCTCTTCCTCGGCAAGCACCACAGGAACTTTGATGCGCATGCATCTCAGATCTTGAGGCTCAACCATCATAGTATCGTTATTGAAATTATTATTGTTTGGCATACTTAAAGCCTCCTCTATAATTAATTTTTTAGCCCATGGCCACACAGGGCACATTGACAACCATTCCCGGGCGTAAGTTGTTGACATCGGGAATCTGTGTATTGACAGCCCGCATCTGGCTTAATGAAACCCCGTACTTCTGCCCTATGGTGTAAAGGGTGTCACCCTGTTTTACAATGTACTCAAAGGTCTGTCCCGGAGGGCACGGCGTCGCAGTGGGGGATACCGTGGTGGGGGTTGTTTCGGTTGTTTCGGTCAGCACATCCCTCTGCAGAGTTCTGGTAACCCTGGCCGTGACTTTGACCACCGCCTCAATGGTAATTTCACAGCCCTTGGACGTGGCCGTGATGAACTCCACAATGGCCTTGACATCCACATCCAACCCTTCGCGGGCTCCCATAACTTCCACAAAGGTCCGGAAGGGCAGGCGCCTGTGCACCGCGTGCACCGACTGGTCGGCCTCAGCCGCCACATATACTATCTGTGCATCAACCTGGCCGCTTACAATTACTTTATCCTTGATAATCTTGGCATCTGTTATGGTTACCTTGTCGGCGGTGGTATTTAGTATTTTTTCCACGTCGGGCTTGGGATCAGGCGTCTCAAAGGTATCTTTGATGATCACCTGGTTTGTATTTTCACCCACCAGGCTGTCAACCTTTAACGTTGTAAAGGTGGGATCCACGTTCGGGCAGTTGTTGAGATCGATTATGGCCCTTACCCGCCGGGGCTCGACGGCGCTGGCGTTCAAAGAAAGCACCAGGTCGGCCCTTAGGCGCAGGCAGTTATCTGAGGACTTGACATTTGGATCAACATCGGCGCTCTCCACCATTACATCAACATTGACATCCATGCCGGACTCCGCTCCCCTTACCTCCACGAAGTCACTGAATTTGAAGGTGCGGTGCAGGCCGTGCACCGGCTGGTCCGGCAAAGCCCCTACGTACATAATGGTTATAGTGGCAGTGCCGTCCACAATCACCTTGTTCCTAAGAACCCGGGTATCGGTGACCTCAACCTTCACATCAGTGTCCAGCACTTTTTCAACCGGCGGCTTCTCTTCAGGAACGTCAAAAACGTCACTGATCATCACCTGTCTCCTGCCGGTTCCCATTACATTATCCACAGTGATGTCCTCTGTTTCACAGGTACAGCCGGCAGGGCACTCAGTGATAATATCAACATCCATAACCTCGGTAATCTTGGCTGCTACCTCCAGTACTGCAGCCACGTCAAAGTCCCTGGGATGACCCGTCCTACGAGTGACACTCACATCCTCCACGACGACATCCACATCTGCGGTCATACCAGGCAGGGCTCCAGGCACATCGACAAAAGTGGTAAAATTAATCTGGCCGTGCATGTGATGGACAGATTGGGCCGGCTCGAAGGCAACATATACTATTTGCAGGCTAAGGGTCCCCTCTACAACAACCTTGTCAGGTAATATCTCTACATTCTTAACCTTGACCGATTTATCGGTGGACAGGACTTTTTCAACATCCGGCTTGGGGTCCGGTACAGTCACTATTCCCCGCACCACAGTCTGGACGGTATCCTCGCTGACTACCTGATTGACCCGAAGCCTTTCCGTGCCCGGTGCTGCATTTCCAACCATTGGTCTTCCTCCTTTCAAGGCTGGTCTATTAATAGCCGTTCTTTATATATATATGAATTGCCCCCTAAAATGTGCAAAGCTTACTGACATGCTATATTAAAAAGCGAAAAAATTACCCTCCCTTCCTGAATGCTTGAAGTTAAAAAAAACAAATTTCTGATTGATAACTGCACACTTATATGTATACTTTCAGGATTTTTTAAAAATGACTGGTATTTAAGTCTAAAAGCAATAAAATATATACCAAAACAAATAAAAATATCCATCAATGGATACTTTGGCAAATTGGGATTATTTTTCCATAAAAATAAAAGAAACCCGGAAAAATCCGGGTTTCTTTTATTTATTAACTAATCAGCCTATAAACATCTGCACAAACATCTTACCATAAGGACCCCCGTTAACCACGCCAATGCCTACCTCTTTGAAACTGCTGTTCAGTATATTGGCCCGGTGGCCCGGAGAATTCATAAGATTGGTATGGGCCGAGTTCACCGAAGGGGCGCCGGCCAGATTTTCCCCGGCGGTCCTGTAGGTAATTCCGTACTGGCGCATCATATCGAAGGGACTTCCGTAAGTGGGTGAGGTATGACTGAAATAGTTTTTGTCAATCATATCCTTGGCCTTAAGCCTGGCCACCCCGGTAAGCTTCAGGTTGGCTTTCAGCGGGGCCAGCCCGTTTTTGGATCTCTCCGAGTTTACCATATTCAGCATATTCTGCTCATCAGCCGTAAGCCCTGCGGTATTGCCGGTCCCCGGCTGGGTGGTTCCACCGGAAGGAGGCTGGGTGGTTCCACCGGAAGGAGGCTGGGTGGTTCCGGAAGGAGGCTGAGTTACCGAGCCGCCGTCGGTAAACATCTCAACATAATATTTGTAGCTTCCCTTGTTCACTATGCCTATGCCGACCAACCTGTAATCAGGGCTCAGTATATTGGCCCGGTTGCCGGAGGAGTTCATCAGGGCAGTGTGAGCCCTGGCCGCTGTATAGGTGGCCGCCAGATTCTCTCCTGCCTTTACAAAGCTCACCCCGTAGCTGCGCAGCATGTCCCTATATGAGCCGTAGGTAGGTGAGGTATGGGCGAAATAATTGTTTGCTATAAAATCCCTGGCCTTGAGTCTGGCCACCTGGAAAAGCTTGCTGTCAGCCTTAAGTTTGGGCAGGCCGGCTTTTACCCTCTCCTGGTTAATCAGGTTGACCAAAGTCTGCTCTTCTTCTGAAAGACCCGAGCTGTCACCAGGCTGAGCCGGAGCGGGAGACGGTGAAGGCTGCTGCCCGGAGTCACCGGGTATAGTTCCCCTCTGTCTACCGGTAAACATCTGCACACAGTACCTGTAGCCGCCGGACACCACAATGCCTACACCAATCCGGTCAAAGTTATTCTTCAGTATATTGGCCCGGTGTCCCGGGGATTCCATCAGCGCCCTGTGCGCACTGCTTACAGATCCGGCCATGGCCAGGTTTTCCCCGGCATAAGAATAGCTTATGCCGAATCGCTTCATCATATCGAAGGGACTGCCGTAGGTGGGGGAGTTATGGTCAAAGTAACGGTTGTCCACCATATCCTGGGCTTTGAGCCGGGCCAGCTTGACCAGGGCGGGATCAGAACTCAGTGATCCTGCGCCGTTTGATGCTCTTTCCCGGTTGACCAGACCAAACATTTGCTGCTCTTCAGAAGACATTGTTCCAGAATCAACACCCAGAACCGGAAAGGCAGACTTAACAGTCTCGACAGACTTGTTTTGGATAAAATCCGCCTTTCCCAGCAGCGTCATATGTCCCCCCATATTTTGGATGCCTGCCGGAGGAACTTTTTGCCCATTTTTCAGGTCTTTTATAGCAGGAAGATTTACCTGCGGCGACTGGAGTGCGGCATTCTCCATTAGGGAGGGGCAGTTTAACTGTGGAGCAGGGCACGGCTGTACCCCTTGTGCGGCAAAGGATGCTCCCGCCAGGCAAAATGTCAGCAGGAAAACGATGAAACAGATAGCCAGAACTCTTCTGGTACTCATACAGTGCTCCTTTCTTTTTTTGCCTCCGGAGTTAGCTGACGGGTTCGGTAAAAAGATAACCCTACCCAAATTCAGTAGGCGGAAGTCGGACTTCGGACGTCGGATGGAGGACGTTTAATCAGTTTTTTATCCAAAAAGGATTTCCCTGTCCTGACGGCTGAAGACTGACGACTGACGACTGTTATGGGATTCACCCCCAAATTGGTTCCTCCGTACCCATTATTACTTTTAATGGGATTCGGCCTGAGGTGGTTGCAGCATTCTCCTCTCCATACAGGGTGTGTATAATACGCCAGAGCCTGTACAAAAAGGAAATATGTGTATCAACTTTACCAGAAAAAAAAAGGCTCTCTCAACGACAAAATTCGACCATGATAATCCCGCTGACCAGCCCCACACTATAAAACCACCCACCAGGGCAAGGTTTCACAAAATTACTGTCACCTGGTATAATCAACCATCCCTGGGAACATACATAACCGCCCCCAGCCCCTCTGTAAGGGCCATGCACTCAAGGTTGCCGCCCTCCTCAAAAAAACTGGTAATTATAAACATGCCTTTTCTAAATGACCGCTGGAATCTTTTCATGGTCAGCTCATCAAAGTTATGCATAAGCTCAAGAGTTTTCCCGGATCCTTTGATCAACATCATAAACCTACCGTCGGACTGCCTGGAAAACATTACTCTGTAAGGTTTTTCGGTGAATTTCACCAGACCCTCAATGGCGTTTACATAATTCTTTACCACCGACAAGGCGTCAGTTCTTGTCTTCATCCTGGGACCTACGGCAGGAATGCCCTCTCCCAGGAGGGCCATGGCAATTTCACCGGCCTTGAAAACCGGTTCTCCCATATACTATCCTCCCGCCCGGTAAAAATTCTATAAAGACCCCCACGGTGTAGGCAAGGGGGTCTTTATAAGCTATGCCAGCTCCACACCCAATTTTGCAAATACATTCTCCAGCCGGTTAAAAACTGTGTATTTTTCAGAACCTGCAAACAAGAGGCCCACCGCTTTCATTTCCTGGTCAAGTACAAGGGAGCCACTGTCTCCACCCTTCGACGCCATATCCGAAACCACCTGGCCGGAGAAATTACCAGCTTCACCGGCGTCGTTCATATCCACCTGAAGTGACACGTCAATAGCCACAACATCCCCGGAGGTCAACCCGGAGCTCCGGCCACTCTTCATAACCTTCTTTTTAACTCCGGCTTCGGAAATCCCAAGGGGAATCCCTATATCAATAATTTCCGGCGAAATAACATCCCTGGAAACTGGCCGGGC
Source organism: Peptococcaceae bacterium BICA1-7 (assembly GCA_000802095.1). Lineage (GTDB taxonomy): Bacteria > Bacillota > Desulfotomaculia > Desulfotomaculales > Desulfocucumaceae > BRHc4a. The sequence goes on from JUEB01000013.1 coordinate 88,279, forward strand.
CAGGGCTGCATCTATTATATTGTCACCCCGGTTAATCCTCATAAAGCGAATATCATAGTCAGGCCTGATAAGGTGCACAATTTTACTCCCCAACTGGGCCACACCGGCGGCAACTGGGCAGTCGGTCTGCTTTTCATGTTTGAAGAGAGGCCAAAACCGCAGTAATTCCGCAATTTTATCATCTACCACGCCCCCGTCGTAGGAACCCGGCTGCAGTATGGAATCCCCTACTTTGGCACGGCCATCCCGTCCATCTGTGCCATTGGCCAGTATGTGGTTATTACTCAATATCAGGAGCTCCCCGGACTTCAAGTCCCTGACTACCGCCCCAAAGGTGCCGGCAGTTATCTTGTAGTGCCCGATGCTGCACCCCGGCCTGGCCGGCCTGCTTCTGTCTGTCCTGGCGTCAAGAAGCCTTACCCTGCCTATCTCTATAACGTCCGTAGGAACACCATCAATTTCTTCGGGTATGATTTCTTTCCTGGAAAGGTTGGATCTAACCATCTTTTTTTCGACGAAAACAATAACAGAGGGCTTATTGGTCCTTTCCAGCCCCACCTGCTTCATTCCGGCCCCAACACCGATAACATTGTTTTTACTCAGTAAGACCTTTCTCACCTTTTTTAACATATTAAGACATTTCTCCACCCGGAACCCCCTCCTTGCGCCTCCTGACATAGTATTCAAAAAGGGGGGAAAGGGTTCCGCCCAGGAGATCCACCGCACTGCCTGACAGTAAAGATACTTTTTGCCTGTCAATAAAGGGGTTTGGGCACCCCCAGCCTGTATTTGCCGCGAGTTTCAATACTAAGTATGCAATCCGTAAAACCTCCGAAAAGGTACCGCACGGTTACCAACGGCGCCGGTCTGCCCCCTGAGTATGACAGCCCCACCGTGATACCCTCCACCAGACCACTAATCAGCTCCCTTTTATCTGCGGCGCTGGCCAGCTGAAGCCTTTTACGGACTGCCTCCGGACGGTCCCAGAGATGGCCGGACATCCCTGACCAACTGGCCAGCCCCAGCCTGCGAATCTTTACAGCCTCTACCTCCCGATCGATAATATCCAGCTGAGCCCTTACATCCCCGCTGGAAATAATACCACGCCGGTACAGTCCTATTATTCTTTTGCGCTCAGTCTCTTTAGCCTGGATAATTTTCTCCAGCCGGGCAGGCTGTTCTTCAGGAGACAGCTTTCCTCTCGCGGCCGGAAGCGCTTCCTCTATTCTTTTAAATGCCGGCCCGTCCATTAACACAAAGCTGCATACATCCTCCCAGATCATTGCTTCTATAATTTCCGCCCTTACGGATTTGGCCTGACACTTCCCACCTCCCTTAAGTGAGGTGCTGTTTGAACATCTGTAATAGCAAAGCCTTCCCTCCCTGCCGGAGCCGTCTCCGTAAAATTTGCCGCCGCACAGCCCGCACTCCACCAGACCCTTTAAGATATACTCCCTGCGGCAGTTCCTCCCGGCACACTGACTATTTCTCCTTCTGGCTTTCCCGGCAGCCTCCCACTCTTCGGCGGTAACCAAAGGAGGGCACTCAATACCGACCACCTTTTGCCCTCCCCTCCTGCCGTACAGAAAGGTCCCCCGGTACACCGGGTTGGACAATATGCTCCACACCCTGCTGGCATGCCAACTTCCGGACGTCCCCGATCCTTTTTTACCCGATCCGGCCGGGGAGGACACTCCCAGGGCGTTAATGTAGTGGGCAATGGCAGCAGTGCTCATTCTCCCTCCGCTGTACAGAGAAAAAATCATCCTGACCATGTCCGCCTCTTTTTTATTTATTACCAGCCGCTTATTCTCCAGGGAATAGCCATAGGGTGGCGGCCCCCCTGGCCAGCGCCCCTCTCTAAGCGCCCTGTCCCTGCCCACCCGCATTCTCTCGGCTATGGTCTCCCTTTCAATTTCAGCAATTCCTCCCAGAGTTGTCATAAAGAATTTTCCACTGGGGGTCGAGGTGTCAAAATTTTCGGTCATGCTTTTTAAAGCCACCTCTGATTCACTGAGCCTCTGATGAGTTTTGAGAATATCCAGGGTAGTCCGGGCCAGTCTATCCAGGCGGTAAACATATACCGCACAGAAAATACCTTTTTGGGCATCTGCCAAAAGCCTTGACCCGGAAGGCCTCTGTTCCACCGGCACAGATCCGCTGACCCCATCGTCAAGGTAAAAATCATGAATATCAAGGCCATGCAGCTGGCAGAACCTGTGGGCAAAGTCCACCTGGTTTTCAATGGTCCTGGCATCGGCCTGGTCCTCGGTAGATACCCTGCAATACACCGCCACCTTCAAAAACAACCCCTCCCCCGTACTAAAAGGGCCTGCCAGGCATAAACATAGCTGGAGGTGCATTAAAAATGATAGTGCGCAAAGTGTTCCGGCAGGATGACAGTGGCCGGGAACTAATAGAGGCCGCCCTGAAAAAATTCTTTTACCCCCGGTGCCCGGTTCCGGATGAACAGCAAACAGTCCCCCGGCCCCAGGGGTATACTACTGTAAAAAACACCGGTAAAGAATCCCAAAAAACATAACCCCTCCCCGGCCTCCTATTACTGATTGTATTTACAGGCGAAAAAAAAAGAACAGCCGTAAATATACGGCTGTTCAGGTTCTAATCCTTAAGTTAATTAAAGCTCCTGCCTCCTGTATTCTGTCTCCTGTCTCCCGACCGGAAAGGAATACCCCCAAGCCAATTAGCCCCCCGGCCTTACCAGGCTGTCGGCCAATATCTGAGGCAAGTCCTCACCTATCATAAGCCTGGTAAACTCGTCAGAGGCCCTGGACTGGAATTTATCCTTCAGCTTGATCAGGAAAAACCAGCGTGGTATTTCAAGTCCCTTTATTCTCAGAGGCTTTAGGCTTCCCAGGGACAACTCCTTGCGAAGGCTCCACTTGGACAGTATAGAGATGCCCAGTCCAGACTCCACGGCCTCTTTTATAGCCTGGGTGCTGCCCAGGGTGATCACCCTGTCGGGGGTGAAGCCGGACTTTTCAAAAAACTCCTCCATAGCCAGCCTGGTGCCTGATCCCTCTTCCCTTATAACAAAAACACACTCTTTCAAATCTTCCCTTTCCACCCGCTGCTTTTTCGCCAGTGGATGAAGGGTAGGGGCTACCAGTACCATTTCATCCTTTAGGAAAGAAATTATTTCCAGCTGAACATCCTCTACAACGCCTTCCACCAGACCCACATCTATAGTTCCCTCACGGGTAAGCTCACGTATGAGCTCGGTATTACCAACCAGTACGGAATACTCCACATCAGGGTACTTCCTGGTGAATGTTGCCAAAAGCCTTGGCAGAACATATTCCCCAATGGTAAGGCTGGCGCCTATGGTCAGTTTTCCGGTAACCATGTCCACCAGATCAGATACCGACTTTTTAGCCACCCTGTGCAGGCTTAAAATCTCCTGAGCATATTTGTACAGCACCATTCCGGCCTGGGTCAGCTCAACCTTCTTGCTGGATCTCTCAAAGAGCTTGGCTCCGTAATAATCCTCGAGTGCGTGTATATGCTGGCTTATGGCAGGCTGGGTCATGTTCAGAAATTCTCCGGCCCTGGAAAAATTTTTTTTATCAGCCACTGTAATAAAGATATCCAGCTGATTGTCAAGCATTGTAACCCTCCATAACGCCACAGCTTAAAATACTTATCCAAGCGATAATATATAACCGTGCCGGCTTTTTTACAACCAATTTCCTCCCAATGGTCGTCAGAATGGGCCAACCGGGAATAATAATGAATAGCAAAGACTACAGCCTCCGGGCCCGGAAAAGGAATTTAAAAAGCAAAAGGACTGAAAATCCAGCCACCGAAACAATCAGTGATAGATAGTGAACCCTTTCCAGATAAGGTCTAATAACACCGGCGTACAGGTCTTGGGCCATTATGACCCCGGTGCCGCCGGCGGCTGAAACAGCCGGGGTTATAGTATATTCAGCCTCAGTATAAGCTCCCAGCAGAAACACTGCTAATGCCACCGCTGCACCTGCCACTTTAATAAGCATTGATCCCCCTTAAACTATACCGGTTATCCTTTTAACGCTACAAAAAAACTCCGGCGCGCTCACCGGAGCTTTTTACTATAGTTTGCTTACATTATCTGCCTGGGGGCCACGTTTTCCGGATACAACCTCGTACTCTACCGACTGTCCCTCATCAAGCGACTTATAGCCCTCTTCCTTTATGGCTGAGTAATGAACAAACACATCGGTGCCATCTTCAGACTCAATAAAGCCATATCCTTTACCGGGATTAAACCATTTTACTTTTCCTTGCATTTTTTCCTCCTGATAATAAATTACAATTCAGGATTATTTTAACCTTAATACTAATTTTTAATACCCCCGGGCTAAAACTTTTTCGTGCTGCATACCGGGTGCTTCAACGCCTCCAATCCCGTCAAAGCCGGTAACGGTGCTGGCAATAACGTCTTTTAAGGGAATAGGGTCATATATGGAGGTATAGGCCACCTTTTCCATTACAAATACAGGGTCGTAGGCATTTATCAAGACCCTCCTGGGTGAGCTGGCAAAATTTGCCCCCGCAGCCAGCAGAGCCTCGTAGTAAGACTGGCAGGCCCCGGCGAAAATAACCAGGTCATCCCGGCTTTTTTCATAAATTCTGGCAGCCTTTACACCATTTATAAAATGCTGAGAGTTATGATATTTTTTTATATCCCTGTATTCCTCCTCCTTGGCGCCCTTTACAAGCCCGTCGTGCCCGGTCAGCACCAGCATGTCTGGGCGGTGCTCGGTAAGGATGTCAATCACCTTCTCGGCCTGTTTATCCTCATCTATATGGTACCCGTAACACTCCATGTTCAGCTGCTTGTAACTGGTCATACACATATCCAGGTACTCCCTGTCTCCATCAATATGAACCAGGGTTCCGGGCAGGTCAAAGCTTTCTATTTGATCCATATTGCTTTTGGTGGCCCGGCCCAGGGCCTCTTTCCGGTACTCTTCCCTTCTCACAAATATATGTTTCATTTTGTCCATATTTTTGAGCTGGCAGGTGTGCCAGTACTGATTTATCTCTATCTGCTCCACCTTTATTAAATCCTCAACCAGGGCTGTTGCCTCAAGCCTCATGTCAAGCCCCTTAAGGCGGGCGTAATTTTTTCCATCAGCCCCGGTAAACAGCTTTATTACCCTAAAAAAGATATCACTTCCATAGGATTTCCTGGCCACAATATCCCATTCTTTTATGCCGACCAAGGTTAACCCCTCCTTCTCTTTTTTTTCATATTATGGAAGGATTATAGCAGGTGTTCCTGGGGTAAAAACTAAAAAGCACCCTCACTGGCGGGGTGCTTTTTTACAACCCTGGCTTAAATTTTTACCGGCTTCATGCCCGGGCAATAAATATTTTCCGATTCTGACTCCTGTCTTTTGTGTATTCCGGCCGGATAAACCTGCCTCATAGCATCATTTGGTATGCTTGTCAGCAACACTGGAGGCCGCATAGGCATCGGGCTTTATTTTGGCCTGGAACCCGCTGCCGGTAACCATACCCACCACCTCACGAATCAAATCTCTGGTTTCTCCCTGTTTGCCCACATCTATATGTATTTCCACCTCCAGGTCATCCAGTCCGCTATCGGCCAGATATCCTGCAATCCTGCCGCCCACCTCCAGGCTGAGGGCTGTTTCATAAAAAATTTTCTGCCTGAGGCTTTTTATCTTTCTCTGTATTCTTTTCCTGTAAAAATAGCGGGCCCCCTTGCCCAGCCTGTGCACCACCACGGCAGTGATAAAACATGTTTCTGACTTCACCTGGGAGTCGGAGCCTATGATCACCTTGTAGGAGGATGTGGGCAGACCGGTAATATAGCCGGCTATGTCCGCCATCATTTGGTCAAAGGTCATTTTCCCTTTGGTTGGACTTTTGAAATACATAAAATCACCTTATTCAATACAATGGGGTTGGGGAAGCTCACCGTATATGGCTTTAGTAACACCTGCGAATTCCTCCAGACCCAGAGTCTCTCCCCGGCGGCCAGGGTCTATGCCTGATCCCTGCAGTAGATCTTTCATCCTTTCCCTGGATATGCTGTCAAAGGTAGCCGACAGTGCGTTCAGCAGCGTTTTTCTTCTCTGCCCAAAGGCCCCCCTGACCACCCTGAAAAAAAAATCCTCATCGGGAACCTCAACCGGTGGCCTTTCCCTTCTCGCCAGCAGTATTACAGCGGAATCCACTTCGGGCCTGGGAATGAATACTGTCCTGGGAACCTTGAAAAGGTAACGGGCCTCGGTAAAATATTGAACCGCCACAGACAGAGATCCGTACTCCTTTCCTCCGGGGAGGGCGGTAATTCTTTCAGCCACCTCGTTTTGCACCATTATTACACACAGGGATATATTAAACCTGTTTAGCAAAAGCCGCATTATTAAAGGAGTGGTTATATAATACGGCAGGTTGGCGATTAGCTTGTACGGCCCGCTATAGTTTGCCTCGGACTGAACCAGAGAGTCAAAATCTGTATCCATGGCATCCCCGGCCACTATATGAATATTATCAAAACCCTGTAAAGTTTCCTCCAGCGCCGGAAGCAGCACCCTGTCCAGTTCGACGGACACCACAAGCCGGGCTCCGGACGCGGCCGCTCTGGTAATAACCCCCAGGCCGGGGCCTATTTCCACCACCACGTCATCACGTTCAAGAGAGGCCGAAGATATTATTTTATTTACTATATTGGCATCCACCAGAAAATTCTGCCCCAATCTTTTCCGGCAGCGCAGATCATATTTACCCATCAGTTCTTTAACCCCTGATGGAGCCGAGATATCCGTCATATAACCTCCATTAAAACCCTGTGTCAAAACAATTTTACCATACCGGCCGGTAATTAAAAAATTTATTCTTATTCTACCCGGATGGGCCAGTGATGCATTCCCGGTTGGTCGGAGGGGACAGAAAGTATTTCCGGCCTGTCGGAGGAGCCGGAGATGTATTTCTAATTTGCCGGAGGAACCGGGGGGATATGCATTTAGGCAATACCCCAGAGTTCCTCCCGACGGAAAGGACCACACTTAAGAAATAAAGAAGGGGGTTTCCCCCCTCCTCTGGCAATCAGTCAAGCAGATAGATTTTGACCTTTCTTCTTCCCCAACTGCGGGCATCTTTCTCTGATTCCAGGAACACATCAATCTTATTGCCCCGGATTGCACTGCCCTTATCCAGTGCCGTGCCGTAGCCGTAGCCTTCAATATACATTTTTGTGCCGTAGGGTATCACGCCGGGGTCCACCGCAATAGTTCCATAGCCAGGCTTTGTCCCGTTGGCGGTATTATTGCCTGTATAGGTATACGCAGTTGCGGTCACCTCTTTGGCCTCTCTGAATCTTATATTGTTGCCGCCCCTGGACACCTGCTGCCCGGTGCCTACCTGCAGTACCTGTTCAACCGGATTGGCAATCTGCTTGCGCTCCACCAGCTCTCTGCTTACCTCCTGGCCATCATGGTAGGTGACCTTCCAGGTCTGCATCTCCTGGCCGTTCTGCCCCCGGCTTACCGTTCTGCTTAAGCCTCTTGAAATCTCCGGGTTGGGAACCCGCCTGGTATTATACGGAATAGGAGCCTTTATAGACTGACTCTCGGTATGAACCCTTACCACCTTTATTTCCTTGTTCTCAGCCAGTACTGTTCCCGCCTCGGGAACCACCATGTCCTCCGTGTTAAGCGCCACCATTTTTTCTTTGAGCACATCGCCTACTGTATCCGCCGATGAAAAAAACTCTGTCTTCTCCTTATCCACAATGAGCGTTATCTTATAAGCTCTTTTGATAACAACCCTTGAACCGTCAACAAGCTTTGCGGACAGTTCCGGAACAACCCTGTCTTCAGGGCCCAGTACTATTTTCTGGGCTTCCAGAAACTCTCCAATGCTGGCGGACCTGGTTTTCACGGCAATTTCCTGGTCACCGTCAATTAGCGTAACAGTTTTTCCGGCCCAGGCAAAGCCGAAAACTATACACGCCATAACGGCTATCATGGCGAGACCCGATACCACCCATACAGGGCGGACAGAAGCTACGGCAGGCGGGATTTTGATAGCTCTTTTTATCTCTACCTCCCCCTTTCCTGTAAAATATAACTTCTATCTTTTTCCCCTGTTTCCTGCCCAAACCAGCCTAAAAGTATTGTCGAACCCTCTCAATAAGTTGCTGGCAACGTTGTCCATGTTGTAGGTTGGCGGCTCCCGTGCTAACATCCATAATATTCTGGTTGATGTTAAATTATTCCGGTAAAATATTCTAAACAGGTATGTGAATTTTAGCACATACCAAAAATGCCGCCCCGAGTGTCCTCCTGGCGGCATCGCAATAGAATATTTTTATTCTACTCATAAGCAAATTTTTGTTGTTAGTACTCAACGCCCTTCTGGGCCTTGATTCCCAGCCTGTAGGGATGTTTTATTTCCTTCATCTCGGTAACAAGATCCGCCTTGTCAACAATAGATTCCGGGGCATTGCGTCCGGTCATCACCAGGTGCATTGCCGGGGGCTTTAAGGCTATCAGCTCCAGCAGGTCCTCTTCCCTTAACAGCTTGAACCCCACCGCATATATTATTTCATCCAGTATCAGCAGATCCCATTTACCTGAAACAATTTCCTTCCTGGTTTCCTCCAGGGCTTTTTGGGCGGCAGCCCGGTGGGCGGCAGCCTTATCCTCCCCGGCGTCCTTTACAAAGCCCTCTCCCATGGGACGCATTTCAAGCCCCTCCAACTTTTTGGAAGCTAAAAGCTCTCCGTAAACCCACCCGCCTTTAATAAACTGTATCACCAGCACCTTCATCCCCTGGCCCCAGGCCCTAAGGGCCATACCCAGGGAGGCGGTGGTCTTGCCCTTTCCATTCCCGGTAAAAATAATCACCAGGCCTTTACTTTCAGACATATGGAAACCTCCTTAGCTTATACTGAGAGGAGCATCACAGCCCGGGCACACTTATGCCGAAAATAGCCGCCGCATTGGCCGAGGCTGACCTGGCCAGGGATTCTAAATCCATTCCCCTCAGCCCGGCAATCTCTTCGGCCACGTACCGGACATAGGCCGGCTCGTTTCTTTTCCCACGGCGTGCCTGGGGGGCCAGGTACGGGCAGTCGGTCTCCACCAGAAGCCTGTCCAGGGGCAGCCTGGCAGCTATGTCCTTGAGCCTGGCAGCATTGGGAAAGGTTACCGGACCGGCGATGGAAATATAGAAGCCCATTTTCATAAAATCAACGGCCATTTCCCAACTGGCGCTGTAGCAGTGCATTATGCCTCCCCGCCCGGAAATGCCGTCCTTTTTAAGTATACTCATAATGTCGGCGTGGGCGTCCCGGTCATGTATCACCACCGGAATTTCCAGCTCCCTGGCCAGGGCCAGCTGCTCCCGGAAAACCTTTTGCTGGACTTCCCTGGGGCTCAAATCACGGTAATAGTCCAGCCCCATCTCCCCCAGGGCCACCACCCGGGGTCCTTTGGCCATTGAGGCCAGCTCCTCCAGGTAGTTTTCGGGAACCTCACCGGCGTCATGGGGATGCACCCCTGCCAGGGCATAAACCCCGCCCCGGCTTTCAGCCAGGGCAACAGACCGGCGGGAGGACTCCATGTCGAAGGAAGCATTTATTATGACAGCCACACCATTTTGGGCAGCCCTCTCCAAAACCTCTTCCCGGTCTGCGTCAAAAGCGTCTATGTCCACGTGCGCGTGAGTATCGACTAATATCATTTGCATTCCACCTCCGCTGGCTTAAAGGCACTACTGTCCGGTCGGAATTCAGAACCCAGGAGTCAGAATTCAGAATATCCATGCATGCCATGCCCTGCAAGCAACAAATCAGGAATGCCTCAAACATTCTGACTTCTGTATTCTGTCTTCTGTATTCCGACCGGGAATTACTGCCCTTAAGCTTTTTTGTCCTCTGTCTCTATCCTCGGGAACAGGGCCTCACCTCTTTTGACCACGGTTCCGGAGGGTAACTTGCCCCAGGTCAGGGTGTCCCAGCCCTGCAGGTCGGCCCTGCCCTCAATTCCCAGCAGGGGCCATACCCTGGGAGCCATGTTGGGCATAAAAGGTGACGTCAAAATGGTAATAAACCGCACCGCTTCGGTCAGATTGTACATTACAGTGTTGAGCCTTTCCCTGCTTTCGGGGTTTTTGGCCAGCACCCAGGGAGATGTCTCGTCAACATACTTGTTGGCCCTGGACACCAGCTTCCAGATAGCCCCCAGGGCGCTGGAGAGATCCCTTTTTTCAATCATTTCCTCCACAGCAGCCGGAGTATCCCCAGCCAGGCTGATAAGCTCATCATCAGGTCCCTCGGCCGGCCCCGGAGAACTTATTTCCCCTTTGAAGTACTTGTCGGCCATGCCCAGGGTCCGGCTCACCAGATTGCCCAGATCGTTGGCCAGCTCCTTGTTAATCCTGTTTATAAGGGCATCCTCGGAATAAAGGCCGTCACTGCCGAACCCTATCTCCTTAAGCAGGTAATACCTCACAGCATCCACCCCGTACTTGTCGATAAGGGTGTGGGGATCTATAACATTGCCCTTGGACTTGCTCATTTTGCCGCTGTCCAGAAGGAGCCAGCCATGTCCCACCACCTGCCTGGGGAGGGGAATCCCGGCCGCCATCAAAATTATGGGCCAGATTATAGTGTGAAACCGGACAATGTCCTTGCCCACCAGATGGATATCGGCGGGCCAGAATTTTTGGTACAGTTTATCGTCAGCACTGCCGTAGCCCAGGGCGGAGATGTAGTTGGTAAGTGCATCCACCCATACATATACCACATGCTTGCTATCGAAGGGCACCTTTATTCCCCAGTCGAATGTGGTGCGGGACACGCACAGGTCTTCCATTCCGCTTTTTATAAAGCTGATCATTTCATTGCGCCTTGACACCGGCTGGATAAACTTAGGGTTTTCCTCTATATGCTTTAAAAGCCTGTCGGCGTACTTGGAAATCTTGAAGAAATAGCTCTCTTCCTTTAGAAGCTCCACCGATCTGCCGCAGTCGGGGCAGTTGCCCCCCTCCAGCCTGCTCTCCGTCCAGAAGGTCTCACAGGGTGTGCAGTACCAGCCCTCGTAGCTGGCCTTGTATATGTCTCCCTGGCTGTGCAGTCTTTCAAATATGTCCGATACCACCCTCTTGTGCCTTTCCTCGGTGGTCCTGATAAAGTCGTCATTACTGATGGCCAGCCTCTCCCACAGGTGCCGGATGCCCTCCACTATTTGGCTGACAAATTCCAGAGGAGTCTGTGACCGTGCTTTAGCCGCCCTCTCAATTTTCTGTCCGTGCTCATCGGTGCCGGTAAGAAACCACACGTCATATCCGGTCAGCCTCTTAAACCTGGCAAAGGTGTCGGCAGCCACAGTGGTGTAGGCATGGCCTATGTGCAGGTTGTCACTGGGATAATAGATGGGCGTGGTAATGTAGAATGTCTTCTTATTTTCCATATACTCTCTTCCTTTCACTTTTTTCACTTATAAGTATTGCTCCCCGGTCGGAATACAGAACCCAGAATTCAGAATTCAGAATTTGCATGTGATTATAAACTGCTAAAAGGAATGCCCCAGCCCATTCTGTATTCTGTATTCTGACTTCTGAATTCTGCCCCTTCAGCATTACCCCTTAGAAATAAAAAAACCCCCGCCCGACACTACAGGTCGGGGGCGGAGGCACTTTTCCGCGGTACCACCCCGATTTGCCGCCTTATGGCAGGCGGCCTCGGCAGGTTTGGACTAAAATATCCAAATCCCTGGAATTATAACGGATTCCTTCCGGTCATACCTACCGGCAGCCATTACTGGCCACTTTCGGCATGCGGCTCCGGAGCCATGTTGGGCCGTATGATCCGGCGGGCTTTCACCTGTCCCCGCTCTCTAACGCAGATTGCCCGGCTTACTCTTCTCCTTCACAGCCTGTAAAATTTTAAATTATGAGCTGAAGAATATTTTAACCGCCCAGCCCACTAATGTCAAGTTTTCCCTTAACAGTGCTGAATCAGACAAAATTATCCAAAATTTAGAACACCTATTGACTTTTAATGGTATCATTGGTACCATTTAGTCACGAGCAATTTGTTTCTTTATGTCGATATGTGTAGAACCAGAGGGGAGGGATAGAGAATGAAATCGACGGGTATTGTAAGAAAGGTGGACGAGCTGGGTCGGGTTGTTATCCCCATTGAATTGCGCCGCACCATGGGTATTGACGAAAAGGACGCGCTGGAAATCTATGTGGATAACGAAAAAATCATCCTCAAAAAGTATGAGCCTGCTTGTATTTTTTGCGGAAACGCAGCTGATGTCCAGGACTACAGGGGAAAAAGAGTGTGCAAGGAATGCGCCCTGGCCATGGTAGACGTGGCATCCAAATCAAAGGCCATTTAACTGTCTAACTAAAAAAGATGGCCCACTATTCAGGAGGTTACGCGCCTCCTGATTCTTTTTTTGCCAGCAGGGCTGAGTAAACCTCTCTTTTGGGTATTCCGGCCATCCTGGAAGCCTCCTTAATGGCCTCCTTGCGGGAATTGCCCTTCTTTTCAAAATCAAGCACCAGGGCCGCCAGCTCGTCAATACCCCGGATCCCGGCCTGGCCGCCAGCAGCTGCGCCCTCACTGCCGGTAAAACCTTCCAGCACCAGGGTAAACTCTCCCCTGGGAACCTGCTCTTCAAATTTTTCCAGCGCCCCCTCCAAATTCCCCCTCCACACCTCCTCGTAGTACTTTGTCAGTTCCCTGGCAACGCATATCCTGCGGTTTCCAAGGGTGGTCAAATCAGTGAGGGTGGATTTTAGCCTGTGGGGTGACTCGTAAAACACCATGGTCCTTTTTTCCTCTTGTAGTTCCTTCAGCCGCTCCTTTCTGGCCTTTCCCCGGGGGGGAAGAAAGCCCTCGAAACAAAACCTTCCTGAGGGAAGGCCGGAAACCACCAGGGCGGAAAGTGAAGCGCTGGCCCCGGGAATAGGAATCACTCTTATTCCCTCACCGATAGCCAGGGCTGCCAGGTCCTCCCCGGGGTCAGACACACCGGGCATCCCCGCGTCGGTAACCAGTGCTATGCTTTTTCCCTCCAGCAGAAGGTTTACCAGGTGCGGCCCCTTGCTGCGCCTGTTATGGTCATGGTAGCTGGTCAGCGGGGTGTGTATGTCAAAGTGGCTGAAAAGCTTTCTGGCGTGCCTGGTATCCTCGGCAGCCACCAGATCCACCTCCCCCAGCACCTTTAAAGCCCTCAGGGTCATATCCTCCAGGTTGCCTATGGGGGTGGCACAGAGATACAATACTCCCCTGTCTTCGCTCAAGAGGTTTCCACCTCCCTGCCTTTCTGTAAAAAGGCAGCGCAAAAAAGACACTCCCCGCTGCGCACCCCGCCAAAATATATATTACAGATATGAAAGCCCCTGTCATAAAGATTTATCAGATTGTCCATGCCCTGGGCCCCGCTGCCCTCAGTTCCCTGGGGATATCCATCCGGGGAGTTTCCGGACAGCCTGGCCAGCTCTTCCTTCAGCCTGTCATTCTCGTTTTCCAGAGACTGAACATGTCTTTTAATCCTTGCAAGATCCACAGCAAGTTCTTGAATTCTTGCCTCCATTTGCCTGATTGTTTGACCCAGAGGATGAGCCATTTTCAACCCTCGTTCCCTTGGTAACAATTTCTTCAACAGTATAGTCCTGCACTGCCTTACTTTCTTTTAATTCAACCGATATTGTCTTTTTAAAAATATTTATCCCTATAACCTTACCCTCACCCTGGGGGGTGACCACCCTGCTGCCCACCTCGGGAAACTCTTCCCTGGCCAGCTCGTAGGTGTCATTCTCATACTTCAGGCAGCACATAAGGCGCCCGCATATACCGGATATCTTGGTAGGATTAAGCGAAAGATTCTGATCCTTGGCCATCCTGATGGAAACCGAGGCAAAGTCCGCCAGCCAGGTGGAGCAGCAAAGCTCCCTGCCGCAGCAGCCCAGGCCCCCCATCATCTTGGCCTCATCCCGAACACCTATCTGGCGCAGCTCTATGCGAGTCCTGAAAACCGCCGCCAGGTCCTTAACCAGATCTCTAAAATCTATCCTGCCCTCGGCAGTAAAATAAAAAATTATTTTATTTCCGTCAAAGGTCTGCTCAACACCTACCAGTTTCATGGGCAGCCCGTGGATATCTATCTTTTCCAGGCCAATATGATAGGCTCTGATCTCCTTGTCACGGTTTTCCCTAAGCTGCCTTCTGTCTTCATCAGTGGCCTTTCTGAGCACCTTTTTCAGGGGGGCAACCACTTCTTCCTCGGGAACATCGGCACTTCCCGTAACCACTTCACCATACTCTATGCCCCTGGCTGTTTCCACTATAACGTCATCCTCCACTGCCAGCACCAGATCACCGGGGTCAAAATAGTATACCTTCCCGGCTTTTTTAAACCTTACCCCCACAACGTGGTATGTCATGTATCAAAAAACCTCCTCCAGCCGGGCAAAGCCCGGGGCCTTACCGGCCAGTCCCAGAAACAGCGCCTCCAGCGCAAGCTGGACATTGGCGCTGGCTGAAAGTGAACCTTTAGCCTTCTCTATATCAATAATTATTTCCGCCAGCCTTCCGGTGCCATAACAGCCCGCCAGGCTCCCTATGGCTTCCTCCCGGTCGGAATTGAGCAGGTGCCTGACGCCTGTCTCATTATACATCAATGCGTCCCTGAACCATATAATCATCATTTCCAGAAGCGGCACCACCGCTTCTTTCTTTAGGGCCGGGTCTCCGGCCAGGGCCAGGGCACCTTCCACCGAGGCTCCGGCAAGGCTTCTGACAATTCCATAGGCCCTTTCCCTTAGAGACAGCCCCCCTGCCAAAAGCTCCAGGGCCTTTCCGAGGCTTCCCCCGGCCAGTGAGGCAGCCAGGTCCATATTCTCCCCGGCTTCCCCCGCAACCCTTATCATACCCTTTAACACCTGGGATTTCAACAGGGGCTGAAAATACATATGCTGGCAGCGTGAGACAATGGTGGGCAACATGGCCTGGGGCCTTGCAGTTACCAGTATGATCACCACTCCGGTCACCGGCTCCTCCAGTGTTTTCAGAAGTGAGTTGGCCGCCTCCTGGGTCATCAAATCGGCTCCATCCAATATCCGTACCGTCCACATCCCTGTGGCCGGCCCATACTGGGTGCCTGCCGCCATTTTCCGGAGCTGGCCTATCTTCATAGTGGCGCCCTCGGGGCGGATCAACTCCACATCGGGGTGTATTCCCCCGGCCACCCTCCTGCATCCGTCGCACTGCCCGCAGCCTTCCCCCCCGGGGGGGCTTCCGCACATAAGAGCTCCGGCAAAGGCCAGGGCAGTGGTCAGCTTGCCCACCCCTCCGGGGCCGGAAAAGAGATAGGCGTGGGCCACTCTGCCCGAAGAAAGTGATCCCTTTAACATACTAATTATATCATCATGCCCGATAATATCCTTCAACAGGTTCAATACAATACCTCCACACGGCCTATAAGTACGAAATACGGTCGAAATTCAGACCCCCGGGCCGCCTAGTACGGCCACCAAGGAAGGTGAAAATTGGGTACTTTTTAAACCACAGAGCACACAGAGGACACAGAGGTTTTTAAGACCTGCTTGAATGTTCTATAAGGTTTTTATTAAAATGGGTTGGAAGAAAAACTTTTCTTATTTACTATATAGTTTTCAGACTTGAGAGTAATACCTGAGAGCAAATTCTCTGTGATCTCTGTGTCCTCTGTGGTTTTTAAAAAAGACAATCAGTATTTTCAGGTTACAATTTTTTATGCAGGGGCCACTTAAATCATTTATGTTGTTTTCAAACAGCTCTCGGCCATGCGCCTAATTTGAAGGGCTATCTCATCTACTGGAAGGCTGGCGTCAATAACGGTGTACAGCGACGGGCTTTTGCGCGCCATGTCCAGGTAGCCTCTCCTCACCCTTTGCATAAACTCCTGCCCCTCGCTTTCCATGCGGTCCGCCGGGCGCTTCAGCCTGGACAGGGACAGCGCCGGATCAATGTCCAGCAGTATCACCGCATCAGGGATCAATCCCCGGCAGCTGTGCCTGTTTACCACATCCAGCAGATCACGGTCCACCCCTTTTCCCCACCCCTGGTAGGCATACATTGAGCCAAAGAAGCGGTCCGAAACCACTACCACATCTCCCCGGAGAGCAGGAATGATCCTTTCAGAAACATGCTGCGCCCTGGCGGCGGCGTACAGCATAGTCTCAGCCACCGGGTCTATGGCCTGGCGGCTGTAAAGAAGCACCTCTCTCAGCTTCTCTCCCAGCGCAGTGCTTCCCGGGTCCCTGGTAATCAGCACCCGGTGTCCTCTTTCGGACAGGAATGCCTTCAGCCGATCCACCTGGGTGGTTTTACCGCTGCCGTCAATGCCTTCAATTACTATAAAAGTTCCTTTTTTCAAATGTCCATCACCCTGATATATTCCAGCCCCGGGTCCGCAGGGCCCTGAAAGCGCGCCCCGGACTTCCTGGCCTCTATTAAATAATTCACCACCGCCCCGCTTACCTCCTCTCCGGGAAAAAGCACCGGCATTCCAGGAGGGTAAACAGCCACCCACTCCCCGCTGATGAGCCCGGCCGCCTCCTCTGTCCTTACCGGGCGGGCGGGGGAAAACCAGGCCTCCCTGATTCCCAGCACCGCCACCGGGCTGGGAAAATCCCCCGGGCCCGGGGATAGAGACAGGGGCCTCCCCCCCTCCCTCCGGGCCAGATCCCTTAACGCCAGGGCCAGCTCCCGGCACTCTCCTCCTGAAGCCCCAGGCCCCAGCACCATAACTATATTATCCCTGTCAGCCATTTCCACATATATGCCATAATTACCTGCCAGCCACGAGGCGGCCTGCCAGCCGGTAAGTCCTGCACCACTGGTTTTAACCACCACCCGGGCCGGGTCAAAATCAAATACTCCCTCGCCATCAATGTGTTCCGAACCCAGGACCTCCATCCCGTGGATTTGGGACAGGTCTTCCCTAAATGAGCCGGCCACTTCCAACAGCCTGTCCATCAGATCAAACCCCTTAAGGGCCAGCTGCCGCCGGGCAGCGTCCAGAGAGGCCAGCAGTATGTATGAAGGGCTGCTGGTCTGCAAAAGCCTTAACGCGGAAGAAACCCTTTCAGGGTCAAGCAGCGCCCCCCGGGAAAGGTGAAGCATGGAGGACTGGGTCATGGCCCCCCCCGTTTTGTGTGTGCTCTGGGCGGCAGCATCGGCCCCTGCCGCCAGCGCCCCCACCGGTAGCCCACTGTGAAAGCAAAAGTGACTTCCATGAGCCTCGTCCGCCAGCAAAGGCAAGGCGGCAGCATGGACAGTGCGGGAGATTTTTTCGGTATTGCCCACCGTTCCGTAGTAGGTGGGGTGGATGCAGAAAGCCCCGCAGACCCCCGGGTGCTCTGCCACAGCCCTCTCATAATGCCCTGCCGGCACCCCGGCAGGGAAGTTAAAGCCCGGGACCACCGCCGGCCTTAAAAATACCGGGCTAATCCCGGAAAGTATAAGCCCGCCTATGATAGACCGGTGGCAGTTCCTGGGCAGAATAATACTGTCACCGGGCTTGCCGGACGCCAGCACCAGGGCCTGCAGCCCCTGGGTGGTGCCCCCGGCCAGAAAAAAACTCCTTTCCGCTCCGAAGGCGGCTGCGGCCAGCTCCTGGGCCCGGGCAATAACTCCAGTGGGACTGTTCAGGTCATCCAGTCCCGGCAGCTCAGTCAAATCAATGGAATAAACACCAGGACCGGTAAAATCAAGAAGTGCTTCCGGAACCCCCCTGCCGCCGCCGTGCCCGGGCACATGAAACCATCCCCGGGCTGACCGGGAGTGCCCGGTCAGCGCCTCCAGCAGAGGAATCTCATTTTGATCGTATTTTTTCATAAAAAACCCTATATCGGCAAAATTAAAATAATTTTATCATGTTAATATCAAACCTCAATAGTTTTGCAAATATATTGCCAACATTTAATTTAATTATTGTGCTTTTATTGATGCAAACTACTATAAAGGAAGCATTCCATCCCGAGGAATTCAGAAGTCAGAATACAGAATCCAGAATAAGAAAAGCATTCCTTTTTCCCCTGATGCTCTACTCTGAAGGTGATGAATGCCTTTTTATAAACCACAGAGGACACAGAGATCACAGAGAATTTGCTCTTAGGCATTACTCTCAGGTCTTAAAACCTATATAGTAAATAATAGTAGTTTTTTTCGGGCCTATTTTAATAAAAACCTTCTAACATATAAGCAGTGCTTACAAACCTCTGTGTTCTCTGTGGTTTAAAAAGGACCCAATTTTTCATCTTCCTTGGTGGCAGTATTGGCGGCCGGTTGTCTGAATTCTGGATTCCGACTGAAAAGCAGTGTCTATAAGTAAAAGAAAGGAGCTGATCCTGTGCAGTCGGAAAGAATAGACGAAAAGTCCCTTTGTAAAAAATACCGCACCAATGTGCCCCGGCTTATCAGAGGATGGAAAAGGGGCCTGTCCGACATGGAAATTGCCCAGGAAACAGGTATCGACCCGATAAAGCTCCAGCACATCAAGGCCGATATTGAAATGGCCCACCGCAGACTGCGGCAGACCAGGAAAAATTCCTCCCTGGCCGATCAGGCCCTGAGGCAGCGCCATATCTTTTTTAACCCGTTTACATAAAGATCATAAAAAATGTTCTCACTATGAATACTTACCAGCCTTTTTTCACAGCCTCCGCAAATCAGCCTGCCCCGTATAACCAGACCTGTTCCAAAGTTTTCTTCCCGCCCGCAAAAAATACAGCTGCTCTCCATGAATAAGCCGTCCCCCTTCATATCACCGCAATTGAAAAACGGGATACTTATTAAAGTATTCCCGTTTTTCCACTTTGGTTACAACTGACTGGGAGCAGCACACAGCCGGGAACTCTTAAGCCAAACTGTTAGCAGGTCAACTAAAATTGGTAAAAACTGCCTGGCCCTCTCTTTTTGCAGGCTTTCCTCTACTTCTTCATAGCGTTGACTATAACCGTCACAGCCTCGGCCCTGGTGGTCCCGGCCAGTGGCCTGAAAGTGCCGTCGGGGTAGCCCTTGATCACCCCGTTAAGCACTGCCACTGCCACCGGTCCAACTGCCCAGGACGAAATCTCACTCCCGTCCTTAAAGTCAGTCCCCTGTGAAAGCGGGGTGGACAGCCCGGCCGCCTTTCCAACCATCACCGCCATCTGCTCCCGGGTTACCGGGTCATCGGGGCCGAAGGAGTTGTCGCTGTAACCACTGATTATGCCGTTGGCAGCCGCTGTGGAAATGGCGTCCCTGGCCCAGTGTCCGGCAGTGTCGGAAAACACCTTTCCCTGTCTGGCCTCCAGTTTTAAGGCTTTTAGCAGCACCACGGCGAACTCGGCCCGGGTAATGGCGTTGTCTGGCTTGAAGGTGCCGTCGGGGTAGCCGCTGATGGCTCCCAGGCCTGCCAATTTAATAATATTAGCCTCAGCCCACTGGCCCGAGATGTCGGTTAATGTCATTGACGGCTTCTGCACCGGGGGTTTTACCGCTTCTTTCACCGCCAATACCGCAAACCTGGTGAAATGGCCCACCGTCACCGTAATGGTGTTGCCGGACACCGTGCCTCCCAGGTTAACCCACTGCCCCGCCGCCTCATCGTAGTAGTGAACCACGGGCAGCTGTCCCGGCGGCAGCTCAGCAGGTTCGAAGGTGAAGGTAAGTGTCACCGGCTTATTAAACTCATAGTTGTCCTGCCCGTTAACCGTAAAATTGTAGACAGCTCCCAGCACCTTAAAGCCCTGGGCAATATCCGGAGTGGACTGTTCTTTCCGCACCGCCACCTCTGCTTTCTCATTCCCCTGCAGTGCTTTGGCGGGTATGGTCACCATGGCCTCACTGCCCAGTCCCACGGTGCCGCCCGCGACCGGAGTCACCGTGGCCGCCCCGCTGGTGCTGTTGACCGGCTTACTGGGGGTTGGGCCGCCACCACCACCTCCGACACCACCTCCACCGGAAGTGGTATCGGTCTCGGTATAGGTAACAAACCTGGTAAAGTGCTTGGTCCATATTACCAGATCATTATTGACATCAATTCTTCCGTCCTCACCGGCAGGTATGTTTGCATTATGATCAGCCCAGATCTGGCTGTCCTCAGCACAGATCCTGCTTATTTTTGTAAAGAATCCGTTGCGGTAATAGCCTACTTCCTTTCCGGCCTGTCCAGGAATAAGCATTCTCACGGCCTTGTTAAAAGTCAGAGGCACATCGCCAAATCCCACTTCTATTACTGTACCGACTGAAGCCCTTTTTCCGGGGCTGGGATTTACAGTGACACTGTTGTTCTCCTTTACAGCGGGAACACTTATAGTGCCATCCCAGCCCAAAGGGGCACTAACTGTTGTATTGCCCGGAATCTCTACAAGCACAGGTTCTGTAGGGCTTATACCTGTATAAGAGGATATCTGCAGCGGCGGCAACACGCTGGTCAAGTTACCAGCCGAAGCAACCAGCCTTTCAGCAACACTTATTGTGGCATCCCGGACAGAAGACGGAATGGTTATCACGACCGGGTTTCCACCAGCAGCTGCCACCGTGGAATCGGTTATGGCGAGATTTTTGTTTGTGTTATCGACCTGGACCTCTGTGGTAGTTATTGCAGCCGGAACAACAACAGTTTTTCTATCAAGTGCCGCCAATAGAGAACTATCTATGGCTGCCACCGAACCGGCTGTATAACTCAGAGTGACATTCTGGCCTTTGCTTACAGGGTTAGATAAAAACAGATCAATCTTTGCCGGATCAGCATTTAATGCGGCACTTACTACCGGACATTCGGCCCCGTTAACTTCAACTCTAAACTGCACGTGCATGCCGGGATTATTTCTCATTTCCTTGCTGAAGGTCACGGTTATTATATTCCCTGCGGTATTGGCCACTGCACTGATGAATACCGGACGCACGTATGTCAGGGTTGCCCCGCCGCTGTCCTCTACAACTTTATATCCAAAAGCCTCGGTAGCCAATTTAACAGGCACGTAAGTCCGGCCATTGCTTATAAATGGGGCGGCGCCTATGACAAAAGGTCTATCGTCAATATAAAGGGTCCCTTCTCCCACTTTCATTTTCACAGTCCTGTCATTTTTCTGCAATATTATTGTCTGAGTGTTTGCATCCCATGATGCAGGCATGGAAAGCGGCGTTAAAATGGCTCTCAGCGGCACATACACATGCCCGTCTTGGTAAACCGCTGGAGCATCCAAAACAATGGAGTTTCCTTCCACTTTAATTTCAGACTTGCCAACACAATACACTATGGTCGTTGGAGGACTTTTTTGCAAATAGCAAGTGAAATTCAGTAAATAACTGCCTGCCAGCGCCGTTCCTTCCCCGTCCTTAACCGCTCCGGTCGGAATTTCCACAATATAACAGCCCGGAGACAGGTCAGTATTCAGATTTAATGCCAGTGTATTGCCGGTTATGGATGCTGTATACGGAATAACGCCGCCATCTGCCTTTTTAACAGTTATTTGGCTGAAGCTCCCGCCCTCATAAATGTTTTTATCAAAGGTTAACTTTATAATTCTTCCTATGACCATGTTTTCAGAGTAATTGACGGGGTCGGTCCCAAGAATACGCGGGCCATTGTACACCGGCAGGTTGCTTCCGTCATTGACAGAGGAAGGATCATAATTCAGCACTATTTTGCTGCTATCCTCGGTAACCTTGTAGCCAAATAATTCGGCTACAAATCTTACTGGTATAAGAGTCCTTCCGTCCCTGATTACCGGGGCCACACCGGTGTCCATTATCCTGTCATTTATATAAATCGAGGTGCTTCCAATTTGCATTTTTACAATTTTGCCCTTCTTCTCAAATGTAATGATCTGGCTGTGTGCATCCCACATAATCTCCATGGCGCCAAAACATTCCGCTAAATACCTTACCGGCGTAAACATCTGACCATTCTCCCGGAAAGAAGACATATCCATTACAAAGGTATACCCGTCTACTTGGTACTCCTTCTTTCCCACATAAAGAATAATTGTCTGTGCAGGTTTGTCCTGGATAGTCTTAAAGCTAAAGGCAAAGTCATTTTTCGGAAAAAAACCGGAATAATCTTTAAACGCGCCCGCTGGAATGTCTACTCTATAGGTGGTTTCATATTGCAAATCCGGGGAAAGTGTAAGCTGTCTCCCGTCAATGCTTTTACCAAAGGCAGTTAAAGGCAGTCCCCCCTCAGGTGTAATTTCTATTCCGTCGTAGTTGTCACCGGGCTCGACCGGATAATTGAATTTAATAAATACCTGATTGTTTACCGAAACATCTTCCTCCCCGTTAGCGGGGGATGTATAAATTATGGCTGTAGGTTCCGCTACTTGGGCAATTACCAGGGAACCAGAAGGAAAATCTCCAGTTTGACTGGTTATTATTACATCCAAATCACCAGTTATTGTCTCCGGCACATACAGTGAAGACAGTTTTAAAACCAGTTTCGCCGGGTTATTTGTGCCAGCGAAGGGTTTAACCTCCACACTGTAACAATTATAAGCATCGGCTCCCGCCGGTGTAGTTTTAAGCCCTGTAAGCGGCATTATATTCACGCTATAGACCTGATTGGTTACACTGTATATTTCCTGTGGTATTTCAGCGCTTAGCACACAGGCGGCATCTGCGGGTAATCTTACATCAAACCTTGACTCGTTAACCAACCCGCCTGCCGGTATATCAGCAATAATTGAAGTAAAAGAAGAACTTTCCTGGAACCAGGAGCCCGGGAAAACTGACGGAACATTTGTGATGGTATAAGTAGCAGAAGCATCTGCATTAGACGTTACTAAAGTCGAGATTATGAGAACTGCACAGAATAATTTGAAAAATTTGTTAAAAAACAGTTTCATTAAATACCCCCCATTACTTCAATTTACTTAAAAAATAATCTTATCCTTAATCAATACATTTTACCATTAGACCTATTATATGGAAATATCCATATAATAGGGTAATTAGTCGAAATTTTTACTTTATTTTTCAAAATGCTATACTGCTTCTGCAGATTAAATTTATGGTTTGAGCGATCAAAAAAGAGGCGGAATTAAATTCCGACCTCTTTTTACTGACAATATAACTATTATTCTATCGACAAAGGAAAAGAGGCCGGAACTTTTCTCCGACCTCCCATATATTATAACCTTATTTCTCTTCCTTTTTCTTGGCCACGCTAATGGCGCAGTCTGGGCATACTGTCTGGCAGATGCCGCAGGCGATGCACTCGTCGTTTACCTCCACCGACGGAGTGCCGTACACTCCCAGTATATCGGACCAGGACATGCACTTTTTGGGGCATTTTTGAATGCATAGGCCGCAGCCCTTGCAAAGCCCGGGGAATATGGCCCACAATCCCTTTTCAACCTCAAAGGACCTGTCTTTAAATGTTTGTGTCACCTAAAGCACCCCCTACAATAAAGCGGCCACAAGTTCGGCGCCCCGGTCAATGGCCTTGTAGTTAAGGTCCCGGAGCTTGGGATTTTTCTCAAACTTGTACCCCAGTTTTTTCTCAATGGCATCCTTGGCCCTGTCCTCTGTAACCACGTCCGTGGCCTTGACCACTGCCCCCATGATAATGATGTTAAAAACCCTGGGGGTCAGCTCATCGCTGGCCACCTGCAGGGCCGGGATGGCCAGTACTTTCCTGGCGTTTTTGGGTATGTCGTCCTCTATGCCCTGAAGTCCTGAATCATACACAAACACTGTATCAGGGCCCACGTACTGACTGGTCCTGCGCACTGCCCGCTCGCTAAGGGCGATGACTATATCCGCCGTGTTGAACTTGGGGGATCCCACGGCCTGGTCGCCTATCTGCAGGAAGGCCACTGAAACACCGCCCCGCTGCTCTACCCCGAAATTGGGAATGTAAAGGGCTTCCCGGCCTTCTTCATTGGCAGCCTCGGCGATAATCTCGGCCACCGACTGCACACCCTGGCCACCTTCACCGGCCAGGACTATTTTAACCGCCTTAGCCATTATTTCCCCTCCTTATGCAGGGTTTCTGGAACTTTTATTTCGCCTACCTTAAAGTACTTGGGCATTTCCTTTTCCACGAAATTCCACGTATCCTCGGCGTTGGTGCGCCAGTTGGTGGGGCAGGTGGACAGCACCTCCACGAATGAGAATCCCCCGCCGCTAATCTGGTTTTCCAGCGCTTTTTTAATAAAGTCCTTCATCTGCTTGGGCTTGGCCACAGTGGCCCTGGCCACATAGGCTCCCTCCCGGGTTATGGCAGCCACCATTTCCGGGCCCTGGGTGGGATAGCCGGTCTTTTCCGGGTCCCTGCCGTAAGGGCTGGTCTCAGTTTTCTGGCCCGGCATGGTGGTGGGGGCCATCTGGCCTCCGGTCATGCCGTACTGGGTGTTGTTTACCAGTATAACCGTAATTCTCTCATTTCTTGCGGCGGCGTTCACCAGGTGCTGGGAACCGATGGCGTATCCGCCCCCATCACCCATGTAGGCGATGCCTATTACCTGGGGGTTGGCCCTCTTTACCCCGGTTATAACCGGGGTGGTCCTGCCATGGTGAGTCTGAATGGTGTCAACATTGAAAAGGTCCCAGGAAAGCAGAGAGCAGCCTATATCACAGCCGTACACCACCTTGCCCTGGATACCCAGTTCATCAATGGCCTCTCCCATGGCCTTTAAAACTAAACCGTGCCCGCACCCGGGGCAGAATTTATGCGGTTTTGTATCTACCCGCCAGCTTTTGGGCATAGCTACCTGCACAGACATATTGAAGCCTCCTTTCATCTCTCAAACGGACTGTCAAAACCCACCCGGGTATCGGCAGACCATCAACCAGCAGTTCTCTCTCATTACTTTTATCTATTTAATCTTAAACACTTTATAAGGAATGCCAAAACCATTTTCGGATTCTGGATTCTGAATTCTGTCTCCTGTCTCCCGACCGAAGGTATTACCCTCAAGCAATCAAAGTATTGACCTTACTCTGGCCGCCACATCCTCTGCGGATATACCCATGCCGGGCTTGTACAGGGTGTGAATATCGGCGGTGGCGCCATAAATGACCTCTTTTACCAGCCTGGTCATCTGCCCGACGGAGGATTCGGCCATTAAAAGGGCCTTTGCCCTGCCGGCCATTTCCTTCAGCTCCTTTTCAGCCAGTGGGCGCAGTGTTATGGGGCGGAAGTAGCCCACCTTCATCCCGGCCTCCCTTAATTCGCTGACGGCCTCTTTTACGGCCCTGTAAACCACCCCGTGGGATACTATAACCAGGTCTGCGTCTTCGGTGCCAAAGCTTTCATACTCGGCAACCTCCGGGGCGATGGCGTTAAATTCTTTGGTGTACTGCTGCACCACCTCGTGAATCTCTTCCTCTACGTTATAGGTATTCCTGTACTGTCCCGGCGGCCTGTCTATTCCCGGCACTCCCGGCTTGCCCACATAGGCCTCGGTGGGAACCATCTTTAAGCCTCTCTCCTCGGGATCGTACATGGTAAGGGACTCCCTCATCTTGGCCTGGTAGCCGTCCCCCAGCACAAAGGTGGGGAAGCGGTACTTCCACGCTGTGTTGAAGGCCTTGATAGTGTAGTCAAACAGCTCCTGGTGATTGGCGGTGGAGTATACCACGCGGAAGCCTTCGCCGTTGCCGCCCAAAGTGGTAAGGGTCACTTCCTGCTGAGAATAGATAACGGTGGCGGTAGAGGGGCCTCCCCTCTGCTGAACGACTACCACAATGGGAAGCCTCATGGCCTCAGCCATGGAAATTGGCTCCTGCATCAGTGTGTTGCCGGGACCTGCCGTGGCGGTAAAGGCCCTCCTCCCGGCCAGAACTCCTCCAACAGTTGTAAACCCTGCAGAAAGCTCATCCTCTGTCTGCAAAAACTCCTTCCCGTACTTGGGGGCCATCCTGGTCCAGTAGTGCATGATCTCGTTCTGGGGGGTGATGGGGTAGCCATACATGATTTCGGCGTTGGCCATGACAGCGGCGTAGGCCACAACCTCGTTGCCGGTCATGAAATACCTCTTTTCTCCCTTGATCGGTTTCTCTGGCATATAGCTGTTACACCTCCTAAATCTTTGGCTAATAAATGTTCTTTTTATTTCACATACTTCTCCGATAGTTTGGCCTAAAGAGCCCTGTGAATGTCCTCTGAGCTCTTGCCACTGGCATATCCTCCAATATATGCTTCCTTTCATTAACCTACATTATACCGAAATCCCCGGTCAACTAGCAACAGATGTTGCTATTATATTCCGTATTTTAGCCTTTATCGGTCTCTCATGTCATGCAAATTGTAAAAGGCGGTGGGTCAATAACCCACCGCCTTTTGATTCCTGCGGGGAGAAGACTAAATCCTCCCGCCTATTAATAGTTTTTAGCTCTGTGCCAATTTCTTATATGACTCCAGTCTTTCCCTGGCGTCTTCTTCGGTCTTCTCAAACAGTTTTTCCGCATCGTCCGGGAATAGCTGTTTCAGAGAAGCATAGCGGACCTCGCTAAGCAGGTAGTCTCTGAACACTCCTGTGGGCTCCTTGGAATCCAGAGAGAATGGATTCTTTCCTTCCTTACCCAGTTCCGGGTTGAACCTGTAGAGCTGCCAGTAGCCTGCTTTTACGGCCTTATCCTGCTCAACATGGCTGTTCTGCATGCCGCCTTTCAGACCGTGGTTGATACAGGGTGAGTAAGCTATTATAAGGGAGGGCCCCTTGTACGCCTCAGCTTCCCTGATAGCCTTGATGGTCTGGTTCTGGTCGGCGCCGATGGCTATCTGGGCCACGTAAACATAGCCGTAAGACATGGCCATCATACCCAGGTCCTTCTTCTTTGTTTTCTTACCGGAAGCGGCAAATTTGGCAATAGCCGCGGTGGGGGTGGACTTGGAGGACTGCCCACCTGTGTTGGAGTAAACCTCTGTGTCAAATACCAGCACGTTTACATCCTCACCCGAGGCCAGGACGTGATCCAGGCCGCCATAGCCTATATCATAGGCCCAGCCGTCGCCGCCGAAGATCCACTGGGACTTCTTGATAAGGAAATCTTTCTTATCTGCAATTTCTTTTATTACCGGACTGGTCTGGCCTGCCAGCAGAGGCAGCATCTTAGCGGTGGCCACCCTGGAAGCTTCGGCGTCGTCCTTGCCGTCCAGCCATTCCTGGAAGGCTTCTTTTAAAGCCGGGGCGGTATCCAAAGACATTGCTTCCTTCATCAAATCGGCAATTTTTCCCCTGAGTTGATTCACGGCAATGTACATACCAAGGCCATACTCGGCATTATCCTCGAAGAGAGAGTTAGCCCAGGCCGGACCTTTGCCCTCACTGTTGGTGCAATAAGGCATAGCCGGTGCGCTGCCGCCCCAGATGGAAGAACAGCCGGTGGCGTTGGCAACCATCATCCTGTCTCCGTATAACTGGGTGACTAACTTTGCGTAGGCTGTTTCCACACAGCCCCCGCAGGCGCCGGAGAACTCCAGCAGCGGCTGGGCAAACTGGCTGCCCTTGACACTGAATAAGTTTGTAAGGTTATCCTTTATTGAAACGGTTGTGGCATAATCCCAGTTTCCGGACTGTTCCACCTGGCTTCCAAAGTCCTTCATAACCAGGGCTTTTTCCTTGGCCGGGCAGGTATTGGCGCAAACTCCGCAGCCCAGGCAGTCCATAACGCTGACCTGGATGCGGTAATTCAGGCCGGCCAGCTGTTTGCCCTGGGCTGGTTTTGTTTCAAAGCCCTCCGGAGCCTTACCGGTTTCTTCCTCGTTTAACAAAAAGGGCCTGATGGCAGCATGGGAGCATACCAGGGAGCATTGGTTGCACTGGATACAGTTTTCCTTGATCCACATGGGCACGAAGCCTGCCACACCCCGTTTTTCATATCTTGAGCCGCCTACAGGGAAGGTGCCGTCCGCTGAATCTTTAAAGGTGCTGACCGGCAGCTTGTCACCCTCCAGTCTGTTCATGGGCTGCTGTACATTCTTAATGAAATCCGGAATGTCTTTGTCTGCTGCCGCCTCATCCACGGCATCGGCCCAGGAAGCCGGTATGTCAATCTTCACCAGGGCCTCCAGACCCTTGTCAACCGAAGCATAGTTCATGTTGACGATGGCTTCGCCTTTCTTGCCGTAGGCCTTCTTGATGGTATGTTTCAGATGGCTGACGGCTTCTTCTACGGGAATGACATTGGCCAGTTTGAAGAAAGCGGACTGCATGATCATGTTTGTGCGGTTGCCCAGCCCCAGCTCCTGTGCGATTTGAACTGCGTTGATGGTGTAGAAGTTTATTTTATTGCCGGCAATATATCGTTTCATGAATGGCGGCAGCTTTACTTCCAGATCCTGCTTCGACCAGACGCAGTTTAGGAGGAAGGTTCCGCCAGGCTTAAGGCCTGCCAGCAGGTCGTACATATAAACGTAGGACTGGTTGCTGCAGGAGATAAAGTCAGCATTTGTGATCAGGTAAGGAGACTTAATGGGCTTCTTGCCAAAGCGCAGGTGGGAAATGGTAATGCCTCCGGACTTTTTGGAGTCGTAGGCAAAGTATGCCTGAGCATACATGTCGGTGTTATCCCCGATAATTTCCACAGCCTGCTTGTTGGCCCCAACGGTGCCGTCGGAACCAAGGCCGAAGAACTTGCACTGGATGGTACCGGCCGGGGTGGCGTCAATGGCATCTGTCCGCGGGAGAGACAGGTTGGTGACATCGTCAACAATGCCAAAAGTAAAGTTGTTTCTGGGCTTATCGGCCTTCAGGTTATCATATATAGCCTTAATGTCGGCGGGGAGCACTTCCTTGGAGCCCAGTCCGTAGCGGCCGCCAACAATAACAGGCTTGATGTCGGCATCGTAGAAAATGGTGCGGATATCTTCATATAACGGCTCTCCTATGGCGCCGGCTTCCTTGGTACGGTCAATTACAGCAATCTTCTTTACCGATTTGGGAAGAACGTCAAAGAAGTATTTTGGGGAGAAAGGCCTGAACAGGTGCACCTTGATGACACCCACCTTTTCTCCCTTGGCCAGCAGGTAGTCAATGGTTTCTTCAATGGTGTCGCATACCGACCCCATTGCCACGATAACATATTCGGCATCCGGCGCGCCGTAATAATTAAATGGCGCGTATTCCCTGCCGGTGACCTTGCTGATTTCTTTCATATACTCCGCCACGGTGTCAGCTATAGGCAGGTAGTAGGGGTTGCAGGCCTCCCTGGCCTGGAAGTAGACATCCGGGTTCTGAGCTGTGCCCCTTACCACAGGATGTTCGGGATTTAAAGCCCTGTTTCTGAATTCTTTTACTGCATCCATATCAATCAGCTTTTCAAGCTCTTTGTAATCCAGGACTTCTATTTTTTGCTGTTCATGAGAGGTCCTGAAGCCATCGAAGAAGTGCATAAAGGGAACCCTGGATTTTATGGCGGCCAGATGGGCGATGCCGGCCAGGTCCATGACTTCCTGAACGCTGTTGGAGGCCAGCATGGCAAATCCTGTTTGACGGCAGGCCATAACGTCCTGGTGGTCTCCAAAGATGCTCAGCGCGTGAGATGCCAGGGCCCGGGCAGTTACGTGAATAACACAGGGCAGCAGCTCACCGGCTATTTTATACATATTGGGAATCATCAGTAGAAGGCCCTGAGACGCAGTATAGGTGGTGGTCAGAGCGCCTGCCGCCAGGGAACCGTGCATGGCTCCGGCAGCTCCGGCTTCGGATTGCATTTCAACCACCTTTACGGTTTGCCCAAAGAGATTTTTCTTACCCTGGGCGCTCCACTCATCCACGTATTCAGCCATAGGAGTTGAGGGAGTAATGGGGAAAATGGCAGCACAGTCGGTAAAGGCGTAAGATACATGCGCTGCGGCTTTCGTTCCATCCATGGTCTTCATGTTTTTAGCCATCTAATTAACTAACCTCCTCTTTTTTAAAGGGGGATTCCCCCTTCTTAACCCCCCTGTATAAAAAATTATCAGCAAGGCTTATTTTTATGCAGGGAGCTGCCTCTCATCGCCCCGTGAGGTATAGAGGGACAGGCTCTTTTATTTCTGTATTTGTACTGAAAGTATTAGAATCTAAAGGAATGTACAATTTTTACCAGAAAGTCCTGGGCATATACCGCTTTATAGGCCATACCGGGTTTCCCTCGCAGTCCTTTGGCCCTATCTGTGCTGCCAGGACCTCCACCACAGTGGTGGCCAGTACAGGCAGCCCCAGTTCCCTGGCGGCCCCGGTGACACAGACCGCTCCCTCCTGCACTATCTCCTCCGTGGTTTCATCTCCCAGATGGGTGTTGTTGATAATCAGGTCAACAGGGCCAAGTTCCCTGATGTAATCCACTATATCCGGAACCGAGCCGGTCATGGGCCTGGATGCATTGACAACTGCCACCATTTTGAGATCGGGGTCATCCCTGGCGCCTTCCAGAAGGTTTAAGGTCCTGGAGCCGCCTACTCCGTATCCAATGTCCAGTATAATATCACCTGGCCTTTTGAGGGCCCACCGGTTCTCTGCCCTTAAAACATTGCCGGCCTCTCCCAGTCCTACAGTCTCCCTGGTCTCCCAGGCCAGCACCTCTATACCGGCAGCGATTAGCTCCATTTTTATAGGCCTTAGTGTATAGCATGGCTCTACTATATCAAGATCTACCAGCGTAACGGTCCGTCCCTCCCGGGAAAGCATCAACGCCCTGTTTACAGCCACCTCACTTTTTCCGCTGGCATATTCCCCCACATATGCTTCAACTTTACGGCTTGAAATACCTAGCTTCACCTCCAGGGCCAATATTTATGTAATTTTCACAATTTTATACCCGGTAACATTGAAATAAACCCCTTAACACAACAAAACAGAGTGAACTCACATTCACTCGTTACATGCGAAAAGATTATAATTTAGTATATTGCAAAAAAAAAAAAAGTCAACAAAACTGCCTCTATGTCTAAAAATTCAAATTTCTAATTTTTCTATATAAAACTTTTAATACTTAAACAATTATAATAAAAACTATACAAAGTAATAGTTTAAAACCACAAGTAACAGTACCCCCGGTATATTTAACATTCCCACAGTTAAAACTGTGGCCGGATTGACGGGAATGTGCATCCCCACCTTTTCAAGGGCCACATTGGCCAGAAGAATTATCACTGTGCCCACCACAGCCCAGGCAAAAAGCCTGTACAGCACCTTTATGTGACTAAGCATCAGGCTGGCCAGAATAAAGACCAGGCCAAGAGAGACCATTATCAGAAAGGCAAGCTTCCATTCCACCGCAAATCACCCTTTCACTATCTTTCAATATATTGATTATGCGGGGAAATGGAATAATATTCCTTAAGGGTAGTAAATTCGGTCGGAATACAGAAGCCAGAATTCAGAATCCAGAATTCCGGGCTGTAAATAGCAGCCCCCAGGGAGAATAAGGAATGCTCAAGCCATTCTGACTCCTGGATTCTGAATTCTGAATTCCGACCGGCAAGTAGTGCCTATTAGCGTTAAGAAAGTTCCTGTCGTCCCTCCAGCGCTTTGGAAAGGGTCATTTCATCAGCGTACTCCAGGCTGGCCCCCACCGGAAGGCCATGGGCTATCCTGGTCACCTTAATTCCGGCAGGCTTTATCAGCCTGGCCAGATACAACGCCGTGGCGTCCCCTTCCACGTTGGGGTTGGTGGCCAGTATCACTTCCCTTATATTATTGCCGGCAAGCCTTTCCAGCAGGCTCCTGACGGTCAATTCTCCCGGCCCTATGCCCCCCATGGGGGATATGGCTCCGTGCAGCACATGATAAAGGCCTTTAAAGCCCCTTGACTTTTCCATGGCTATAACATCCCTGGGCTGCTCCACCACGCAGAGAAGGTCCCTGTTTCTGCGGTGGTCTCTGCATATGGGGCAGGGGTCGCTGTCGGTCAGATCGCAGCACTCCGAGCAGCGGCATATTTTTTCCCTGGCCTCCACCAGCGCCCTGGCCAGCCCCCGGGCCATCTCGGGAGGAGCGTTTAATACATGAAAGGCCAGTCGCTGGGCGGTCTTGGGACCAATGCCCGGCAGCCTGGCAAACTCATCAACCAATCTGGAAATAGGCCCGGCTCCACTCATACCTTCACTCCCTATATTGCTCATGGGTATTACCTCCGGTCGGGAGACAGTAGACAGGAGACAGGAGTTTTAAAGCCCTGCTTTGAGGTCAACATAAGTCTTATTATCTGCCCAATTTCAGCCAGTAAGAAATGCTGATCATTCTGTATTCTGACTCCTGACTCCTGTATTCCGACCGGAAAGAAATACCTGTAAGCCAGAATCAGAACATCCCCGGAATGTTCAGACCTCCGGTCAGTTTTCCCATTTCCCTGGAAACCATCTCCTGGGACTGCTTGAGTGCCCCGTTTACCGCAGTAAGTATAAGGTCCTGGAGCATTTCAACATCTTCGGGGTCCACCGCTTCCGGCTTTATCTCCACCGACACCACTTCCTGCCGGCCATTGGCCACCACCTTTACCACTCCGCCCCCGGCGGTGCTCTCCACAGTGCGTTCTCCCAGCTCCTCCTGCATTTTGGCCATTTCGGCCTGCATTTTCTGAACCTGCTTCATCATCTTCTGCATATTTCCGCCGCCCATCATAATAATTACCTCCTTGAATTTATATACAAATTAGCCTGCCAGGCCGGTAGAGCATATTACTAATGGTCAAACCCCTCGAAGTCCTCTTCCGGCAAATCCTCAGCCTTTCCAAACAGCGCCTCCACATCGTCGGGATGCACAGATCTTTTCTTCCGGCCAGCCCCTGCGGGGGGCTTTTTGTCTGACTCCACCAGGCGTACCCGCAGGTCTTCCTGGCATACAGATTTTATCAAATCCGAAAGCTCCTTAATATTTATTTCATTTTGAAGTATTCCCATTGCCAGGGGTGTGTAGGCCCCGGATTTGGGAAAGGCGATCGTTAAGGTTTTCCCGTCCGTCTCCAGGGGCCAGCCCTTGCCCTGGGTAAGGTGCGTGGCTATATTGGGATATACCTTGCGGGCTGTTTCCAGCATGTCATTCCACCTGGAATCTATTCTGCTAAAAATAGTGGCAATATTTTTTACCCCCGGGTTCTGGCCCGGCCGTTCTTCCACAGACTGGGCCGGAGGACGGACCTCTTTTTTACTGGCGGCTACATTATATATTATGCCGGGATCGGCAATTTCACCTTTGTCAGGGGGATTAGGCAGGCCCGCCTTTCTCCCGGCAGGGGCACTGCTGATTCCTTGTTCCCCGGGGCTGATGTATTTCTCCGGCTTACCGGGTCTGGCTCCGGGCACATTAAATGCCGCCGGGCTGCTTACCTGTTTTCCTCCCAGTCCAGCCACCAAACCTTCCAGCTCACTGATCCTGGCGGTCATCTCACCGATCATGTCCTCAACAGTCCCGGAATCCCCCAAAGACATTATCCGGGCGGCTCTCACCACGGCTACCTCCAGCAGTATGCGGGGCTGAGTGCTCCAGCGCATCTCCTGCTCGGCGGCTGCCAGCCTGCCGATTATCCGGCAAAGCCTGTCAATCTCTTCACTCTCCGGGCGGGGGGCCCCCATCCGATCAAGCATCTCTCTGCGGAGACGGGAATTAATATCCCTGGCAAAAACCCTTAGGTCCTTACCCTGGCCGGCCACCTCCCCGATAAGATCAAGCACCTCACCGGCCAGGCCTGCCATGAGACCCTTTACCACAGCATCCAGCAGCTCTTCCCGGACTGTTCCCAGTATGCGGTGGATCTCCTCGACGCCTACCAGGCTGCCGCTGTATGCCGCAGCCTGGTCCAGCATCCCCAGGGCATCCCTCATGCCGCCTTCAGCGGCCCTTACGATAAGCCTTACCGCCCCATCATCCACCGTTATGCCAGACCCTTCGGCCACCTCTCTTAAGCGTGCCGCCATCTCATCATCGCCTATTCTGTGAAAGTCAAATCTCTGGCAGCGGGAAAGTATGGTCAGGGGCACCCTGTGCGGCTCTGTGGTGGCCAGTATAAACATGGCGTGCCCCGGAGGCTCCTCCAGTGTTTTTAAGAGGGCGTTGAAGGCCTCGTTGGTGAGCATATGCACCTCGTCAATAATAAAAACCCTGTATCTGCCTGATGAGGGGGCAAATTTTATCTTCTCCCTGAGATCCCTGACCTCATCAATGCCCCGGTTTGAAGCGGCATCTATCTCGGTGACATCCATGGAGGCGCCGGCCTCAATATCCCTGCAGGAGTCACACTGTCCGCAGGGACTGCCTTTCTCGACGGGGCTAGCGCAGTTCACAGCCCTGGACAAAATCTTGGCAATACTGGTTTTGCCCGTTCCCCTGGGGCCGCAAAAGAGGTAGGCGTGTGAAATCCTACCGCTGCCCAGGGCGTTAACCAGGGTGCGGACAACATGCTCCTGCCCCACCACCTCCCCGAAGGTGCGGGGCCGCCATTCCCTGTACAGGGCGAGATAAGCCATTTAAAACATCTCCTCTTAGCCTTTGTCAAAGGCAACGGCACTTTTAATAATCTTCGCTGTTAGAGAAGTTATTTCCTTTTACCTTGCTTATATGTATTCTTTACTTATGGGTATTCCTTTTGGGTCAGGAGTCAGGAGTTTTGCATGCCATTCTATGGAGAATTAAGACTTCGTGTCCTGTAAAAAACCCATATCACACAATATTGTCAGTATTAATAGACATTCAGAAATGCCTGAACCTCCTGTCTACTGTCTACTGTCTACTGTCTCCTGTCTCCTGTCTACTGTCTACTGTCTCCCGACAGAAAAAACCCTCAGTATGTGCAAAAAGAGCGGTATCCGTTGCCGGATACCGCTCTTTTTTTTAAATTTACAGGCCGTGCACCCACCTTTGAATAATGACTTCCGGGCGTTACCCCTGCAGGTAGCTCGGGCCAGGCGCCCTCGCGGCACCCGCAGAACATCCCTTAGTGCTGCTTCCGTCAGGACCTGACACGGTTCAAGAGTCTACGTCGCGCAAGACCCGGCCGTCAGCACCCCTTACAGGGGCCGGACCCCACAAGCCAAACCCGGGGGTGGGAGTTCAACCCCGCTACAGCGGTTTGCGGGTATAGGGCACCGCCAGCTCC
This sequence comes from Peptococcaceae bacterium BICA1-7, assembly GCA_000802095.1. Taxonomy (GTDB): domain Bacteria; phylum Bacillota; class Desulfotomaculia; order Desulfotomaculales; family Desulfocucumaceae; genus BRHc4a. Next base: position 123,332 of record JUEB01000013.1, read on the forward strand.
CCGTCTAGCACGGCCAATATTAACAATATTCTTGATTCAGATAGGGTTATAACCTCATCTGAATCAAGAAGATGTTATCCAGGAGCTTAGCGCCGTTTATCTTCCATTTAGCGGAAGTGTTAGCGGCGATTAGCTATCGGATAAAAATTGGCGGAGAGAGCGAGATTCGAACTCGCGAAACGGTTTCCCGTTCACACGCTTTCCAGGCGTGCGCCTTCATCCACTCGGCCATCTCTCCGCAGGACTACCAAAAAAAAGGTTCTTATTCAATTGGACTAGATCATTATACATATAAACCAGTCCGGATGCAACCCTTTTAAGCCCGAACAAAGGACAAACCAACCCTAAAAGAGGACAAAATTTCTGGTAGCAGCCATATATCCTTACCTAATTTTTAAAACCCTGCCGCCGCACCCATTTTTATGAACGGCCAGATGGATACGGCGGCCCCCACTTTGCATTAGTAATTTTTATTGTATACAGCTTACAGACTTTCAAAATTAAGAGTGGCGAAATAGTCCTCTATGGTCTCGGCCCTCCTTATCTGCTGCATACTGCCGTCAGGCTTAAGCAGAAGCTCGGCCGAGCGAAGCTTTCCGTTATAGTTAAACCCCATGGCGTGACCGTGGGCCCCGGTATCATGAATCACCAGTATATCTCCTATTTCCACCATGGGCAGCTTTCTGTTTATGGCAAACTTGTCATTGTTCTCACATAATGATCCGGTTACATCGTAAATATAACCCAGGGGCCAGTCCTCCTTGCCCATCACGGTGATATGGTGGTAGGCGCCGTATACTCCCGGCCGCATGAGGTTGGCCATGCAGGCATCCAGGCCCACGTAATTCTTGTAGATCTCTTTCTTATGAATAACGGTGGCCACCATGTACCCGTAAGGCCCGGTAATAATCCTGCCGCTTTCCATGGCAATCTTTAAGGGGTGCAGTCCATTGGCCACTATTTTCCTGTCGTAGGCCTTTTTTATTCCCCGGCTGAGAAATTCAAGGTCCACCGGCTCCTCCTCGGGCCTGTAGGGAATGCCAATGCCTCCTCCAAAGTTGACGAACTCCACCTTTATATCAAGGGTCCTGTAAATCTCGATGCAAAGCTCAAAAATCATATTGGCGGTCTCAATAAAATAATTGGGGTCAAGCTCGTTGGATATAACCATGGTATGCAGCCCAAAGCGCTTTACACCCCTTGCCTGCGCGATTCTGTACGCATCCAGCAGCTGCTTCCTGGTAAGACCGTACTTGGACTCCTCGGGCTTGCCTATGATAGCGTTGCCCCCTTCCCGCAGGGGACCCGGGTTATAGCGGAAGGAAAGCAGCTCGGGTATGCCGGCGTGCTTTTCCAGAAAATCTATGTGGGTGATATCGTCCAGATTGATAATGGCCCCCAATTCCCTGGCCTTGACAAATTCCCCCGCCGGGGTGTCATTGGACGAAAATATTATTTCCTCGCCGGCTATGCCGGCTTTTTCAGCCAGCAGCAGTTCAGGCAGTGAGCTGCAGTCGGCGCCGAACCCCTCTTCTCCTAGAATTTTCAATATATGAGGATTGGGTGTGGCCTTAACCGCAAAAAATTCCTTGAATTCAGGGGCCCATGAAAAGGCCTCTACCAACCTGCGGGCGTTTGCCCTGATCGCTGCCTCATCATAAATATGAAAGGGCGTGGGATGTTTTTCAATTATCTCAATAATCTTTTCCTTGTTGAAGGGTAAATACTTTTCCGCCATGGTACAACCTCCCTACAATATATTAAGCAGGGGCCGGAAATCAGCAGGCACTGGCAAACACAGGAGCCGCTCCTGGCATCAAAAAAGCGGTCGTGAGCACATCTCGCAAACCGCTAAAAGAATACAAAAGTATTTTCGCTAAGCTTCCGATAGCGCTCCATCCAAATGCGGATGACAGTCCTGTATTTATTAAATACAAGCCCAGCAAAGATTCCCGGCCCGAAATCAATGCTTCGGCGGCTATTCCTTTCCACGCCCCTAAAACGCCGGCCAGGCTCGGGACATGTACTGATAATAGGCCGCACCTCTATCTAATTTCATATTAGATTGTATATGGTATTCAATATATAATAAACCGGCAGAAGGTGTCAATGCATTTTTACCCCTTAATAAGCCTTTCCCATATATTTGGAGCCCCAGTCCGCCAGGAGGATCCATATCCAGGGAGACTTTACCGTCAGTTTATGATGTGGTAAACTATTTTCCGGCAAGGCGGCATAAATCAAGGGGGAATTATTGTGCGCAGGGAACATCTCACTGCATTCCAGCAGTGGTTTAGCCATTACGTAGAGATATCTCACAGTGAAAGCCCACAGTTTCACAGCTGGATCAAGCTAAAAGACAGCCATACCCGGAGGGTTTTTGAAAAGATAACCCGTATAGGCAGCTCACTTAAATTGAGTGAAGAGGAACTTCTCACAGCAGGAGCCATCGGACTTTTTCACGATGTGGGCCGCTTCAGGCAGATAAAGTTATACGGCACCTTCAACGATGGCAGGTCAGAAAACCACGCCACCCTTGGCGCCAGGGTACTAAAAGAATATGGAGTGCTGGCGGAACTTCCGGAAGAAGAAAGCTCTGTAATTATAAAGGCCATTGAGCTGCACAACCTCCGTGACCTTCCCGAAGGCCTTCCGGACCGCCTGCTTTTATTTGCCCACCTCATCCGGGACGCCGACAAGCTTGATATACTGGAAGTTTTCTCACGCTACTACACCAGGAGAGATGATGAATTCGCCACCGCCCTGGACTCCTACCTGCCGGACACACCGGGATACTCCCGGGCCCTGGTGGAAGATCTGCTTAAAAATAAAAGGTGCAATTACAGCGACATAAAAAACCGCAATGACAGAAAGATCTTAAACCTGTCATGGGTCTTCGATATAAATTTCCCCTACACCCTTTCCGAAATTTTTAAGAACGGGTTTATCGACATAATGATCGGCTCACTTCCCCAAAGCAGCGAAATCGAGGCTATTCACCGCCTGATAGACGACTATGCCGCCCAGCGCCTCGGAGTGCTTCCCAGGTCATAGCCATCAGAAGCTATGCCATTAGATCTTCTTTAGTTGGGGCGGTATTGATATATTTCTACAGCAGCCGGTTATATTTTTTAGGGCATAAATAAGAGAGAAGGCTTACGCCTTCTCTCAAAAGCAACCATCCTTACAGTTTACTTACGGAAAGAACTCTACCGTTGGAACCACTGAGTAAGGTTACGTTATTACCCTCCTTGGAACCCTTTTTCTGGTAACCGGGTGAATAGACTTGAAACCTGGTATTCTGGAAACTTAAAAAACACTACCCCTCGAACTGGTCTCAACAACTTGCAACAAACTAAACCGACGTTCCTTGCAATACCTTGAACCTGAGCTCTGTAAGGATGGTGCTTACTATCTATATAATAGCATGAACACTCCATTATTTCAAGCAGCCTCAAAAGAAAAAACACAAAAATCATCAGCCTATTTTTGGCGGAAAAACCAGGGCCGGGCCAACTCAGAAACACTGACCTGATAAAGGCGGCCGTCTTCATAGAGAGGAACATTTGCCCCGTCCTCCAGCAGGCTTAAATGACGGGCAGGGTTGGGCCTCTCCCCCATAATATCCAGGAAGCCAATGGTATAACCCCGTACAGCGGGCTGGGGGTCATCCAGGTATTCGGCCAGCCCCTTAACCTCTTCCCTTAAAAGGCCCGGCTCGGCCTGGGAAATTCTCCACGCTGCCCACAACACCCCCCGCCTTAGCATCTCCTCTTCAGCATGGGCTATAATAATGGAAGCAAATTCTCCAAACAGCCGGGACCTCCGATAGATTATCTCTCCTATACACTCCGGGGCACTCCAGCCTATCCCCCCGGACTCGTCGTTTATGGACCAGAGCAGGCTGCGCAAAATAACCCTCACTGCCTCCGGGTTTTCCCCGGCAAGCCTGTGGGCAACCTCTCCCATAGCCTCAATAGCCCTCCAGCGCAGCAGACTTTCTCTCTCAGAAAGGAGCCTGTTCAAATACCTTAGCACGCTCTTTTTTTGGGCCACCAATTGGGCCAGCTCCTCCAGCCTTCTCTCTTCCAGAAGGGCAATTACTCCCTCTTTGGTTATAGCCATAGACATACCCCGTTCCTTTGCTGCCCGGATGTTAGCTGTTGATGTATTACAGATAATTGCTGACAGCCCTGGCAAAGGTCTCATACTCCCGGGCCCCCACAATTTTATCTTCTCCATTGATGATAAAGGTAGGCAGCCCCGCCACCGTATATCTCAGTCCCAGTTCCCGGTGCTCCTGCAGGCGATCCCTGTATATACCTTTATGCAGTGCCTCTTTAAGTTCCACTTTGTCCAGTCCGGCCTCGTCAGCTATTTCCAGTACAGTTTCCAGGCTGCCTATATCCCTGCCCTCCAGGAAATAAGCCTCAAAAAAGCGGCTGTGCAGCTTTTCATAACTGCCCCTGTCCCTGGCAAATTCAGACGCCTCCAGTGACAGCCTGGAGTTGGACAGCCTCTCTATTTTATTGAAACTTATCCCGTAAGGAGTTCCTGCCCTTCTAAGCCTCTCCACCATGCTCTCCGGATTAAAGCCGGGAAAGAGGATGCTTAATTTTACTCCCTGCGGCGGGGTCTCCGGGTGAAGCTCGTAACCTTTCCACTCCACCTCAATGGGAAATTCCCTGCCAAGTTTTTCGGCAATGCCCTTGCCGATATAGCAAAAAGGTCACACGTAATCAGAAAAGACCACCAGCTTAACCCTGCCCATATTAATGCCCCCCTTTATTATGGAATCAAAATAACACTTTTCAAAGACTTATACAAGCAGCCCGCCCGGTTGAACGGCACATTTTTTACGCATATACAGCACCGGATTAAGAGAGAATAATTATGGTATTAAAAATTTTAGGTGGTGGATTAATGTTTAAACATGACAAAAATCTTCTGGAAATGGTCCGGGTGGAAAGGCCCAATCCCGCCTACGCTGCTATGCTTAGCGAACAATTAGGGGGCCCACAGGGCGAGCTCAAGGCCGCTATGCAATATATTTCCCAGAGTTTTAGAATTAAAGATCCGGAGATAAAAGACCTTTTCCTGGACATTGCCTCTGAGGAGCTGAGCCACATGGAAATGGTGGCGACAGCAGTAAATCTATTAAACGGGCATGACCTGGATGCCCAGGCGGTACCGTCCGGCCATATCGAAAGCCAGGTATTGACAGGCCTCAGCCCTTATCTGGCCAATGCCTCGGGTTTCCCCTGGACGGCCGCCTATGTAAACGTAACCGGAGACCTGCCGGCCGACCTGCTCTCCAACATTGCTGCCGAGCAAAGGGCAAAGGTAGTCTACGAGTACCTGCACAGGCAGATAAATGACAGGCACGTCAGGGAGATGATCGACTTCCTGCTCAACCGGGAGGAGGCACATAACACCCTGTTCAGGGAGGCCTTTACCAAGATACAGGACAGCGGGTCAAACAGGGACTGGGGAGTTGATAAAGACTCCCGGCTTTACTTCAACCTTTCCACTCCCGGTAAATATTTTGACATTAACCAGCCTCAGGCCCCCTCCTTCCAGAGTCCCGACCAGGGGCAGCATTAAAGAATCGCCTTGCGTGGGCGATCAGCTGTCAGCATTCAGAAAACTGGACCAAAAGCAGTAACTTTAGAAATAATTTTACCGTTAAAAAAACAGGCCGGTGAATTAATCCGGCCTGTTAAAGCTTTAGAGTATTATACTTTGAACTTGTCCACTGATACCTGAAGCCTGCCGGCAATATCGGAAAGCTCCTGGGTAGCGCTGGCCACCTGCTGAATAGTGGAGGTAACCTGCTCATTACTGGCGGACAGCTGCTGTACCCCCTCACTGGTTTGTTTGGCCCCCAGGGCAATTTCTTCAATAAATTTTATATTGGTATTGATGGCCTGTATAATTCTTTCAAGGGCCTTCTCGGCTTCTGAGGCGAGACTTACCCCGTCTCTTACATCGTCAGCACCCTGCTCCATTGATTTTATGGCTGTTTCTACCCCCGACCTGATCTGGTTAATCAGCTGACCTATTTCCCCCGCCGCGCTGCCGGACTGCTCAGCCAGCTTGCGGACCTCCTCGGCCACCACCGCAAAGCCGCGGCCCTGCTCCCCGGCCCGGGCGGCCTCAATGGCGGCGTTTAAGGCCAGCAGGTTGGTTTGTTCTGCTATACCGGTGATTACGTCGGTAATGTTGCCTATTTTGGCGGATAGGCTCCCCAGTCCCTGAACTGATTCATTAGCCTTGTTGGCTGACTCAGCAATGGCAGATATTTTTTCTATGGTCTGCCTGACCACTTTTCCACCTGTCTCGGCCACCTCGACAACCTTTTGGGACTCCTCGGTGGTCTTAACGGCATTATCCATGCTTTTTTCGGCCATTGCCGCCACCTCATTGGTGGTGCTGGCCACTTCCTCAGCAGTGGCATTGACTTCCTGGGCCGAGGCTGCCAGCTCCTCACTATGGGCGGCCAGGGTCTGGGAACTGGTGACCACCTCTAAGATAACGCCTCTCAGCTGACCGGCCATGGCATTTAGAGAATGAGCCAGATCACCCACCTCGTCAGAAGACCGGACAGTTATTTCATTAGTAAAGTCGCCACCGGCAAACCTGTTGGCCCCGCTCACCATTTCAGCCACAGGATTTCTGATGGACCTTGATAAAACTATACTTATTATAATTCCTACTACCACAGCCACTACGCTGACTATAATAGCAAGACCTGTATCCTTTTGCACAGTGCCCTGGGTCAACAATATTTTTCCTGTAAAGCTGGCGCTGCTTTCAGTATTCAGCTTCTGCACTATTTCAGTAAGCTGGCCGGTAACGGGAACCAGTGTGCCGGCGATTCTCTGCACCTCTTTTTGCTCGGCCTGCATTGTTGTAATATCTGTGGCCTGGTACTGCCTTTTAATGGCGGGTATCAGCTCACTGGTAATGCCGTTGTGATAGGTGGTGCTTACCTGCAGGAGTTTCTCCACATCGGCCGCCTTATCCTTGGATATAACATCCAGGAGCTTCCTCTCGGCTTCCAGAACCAGATTCATCTCCTTGACGTAGTCTTGAGCAAAATTGTCCTTACCGTAAGCAATGTAACCTCTAATCCCGGATACAGCCTTGTAAAAGTGCGTTTCTATAGTGTTTTGAAGCACTATGGTCTCGTTTAAATTATTAATGGCACTAACTTCCTGACCTATTGACCGTGAAGAGACAACCGAATTCAATCCCAAAAGCGCCACCAACAGCAGCACCAGTGACACACCCAGAATTATTTTTGCCCCGACTCTTAGTTTCATACCTCTGTAATCCCCCTTATATCCGTCTATACAATGCATAACAAAAGGATTTAATGCTATTTCTCCATATTATAACTAGGCTACCTCGGATAGGTTTAATAAGAGCCACATATGATCTTTCTTTTTTATAATTCCACTCAGGAAATTTATCTGCCCGCCAACACCTGACGGGTCCTCTACTTCCTCCAGCGAATAAGTTCCAACCTCAAACACCCTGTCCACTATATAACCAATCTTTTTATCTCCGGATTCCACCACAATGATCCTGCTTTCCCGGTCCCACTCCTTTTCCGTAAGCCCCAGACGTCTGGACAGGTTAATAACCGGCAAGACCTGCCCACGCAAGTTTATTATCCCTTCCACATTGGCATCGGCCTCAGAAACAGGAGTAATATCCACCATGCGAATAATCTCCTGCACCCTGATAACATCAATCCCGTAGCGCACTCCGCTCAGCTCAAAAACAACCGCCTGATTTACCGACATCCCTCAACCCTCCTTTCCTTTATATTAACCCAAAGCTTATAGACTTTTTATTAAATACCTACTTGTGAGCGCTAGGGCTGTTTTTACCATTAGCCCTTATTTACACGCGATGAAGCAACAAGCCCATTATAACTGAGCATTTTCATTAATAATACTTTACATATAGACTAATTACAATGAATTTTTGTATTTTTTTGAACTTTTTGATTATTTTCCTGGGTATCCGACATTTTTTATTTTTTAGAGAACTGCCCGTAAATCTGCCAGGCCGGATAAAATCAACCACTATTGGACGTAGCTAACCAGTATTGACTAAAAAAGGATCCTAACATTATAATAAATTACAAAATAGTGTCACAATTTGTTGTACCTTATATTTCACCTGATTGGCCGGTGAGGAGAAAAAGATGAATAATTCAGGTAGTGGGCACATCTCCATTAAACACAAAATCGGTTTGATTTTTTTACTAATACTACTGGCTTTTTCCGTGGTTATTATTTTTCAGGTAACCAGAATAATTAACAGCGGGGTCGAAAAGGCCGTGCTGGAAAAGGTGCGGGGAGACCTGGCCCTTGGCAATGAAATTCTTGATTTGAGGCATCCCGGCAGCTGGGAGGAAAAAGACGGCAAGCTATACAAGGGCGGCACACTTATGAGCGGGAATTTCGAGGTGGTAGACCATATAGGCAGCATGACCGGTGGTACAGTGACCATATTCCACGGGGACACAAGGGTGGCCACCAATGTTAAAAACAAGGATGGCACCCGGGCGGTAAACACAAAGGTCAGTGACATAGTGGCCAATGCCGTGCTGGCAAAGGGTGAGCGGTATTATGGAGAGGCAGTTGTAGTTGACCAAAAATGTCAGACTGCGTACCAGCCCATTAGAAACGCCCAAGGAAAAATTATAGGCATCTGGTATGTTGGAATATCAAAGGAAATTGTGGGCCAGATGGTTAAAAACGCCGGCATAAGTGTTATGGGAGTGACGGTGACGCTTCTGGCGCTGTCTTTCCTGACCGGAAATATTCTATTCAGACGTATTATAATAAAGCCACTGGAGACCATCAAAACAATGATGGCCCATGCCGAAAAAGGTGACCTCACAGTCCGGGGAGAGATAGTGTCCAGGGATGAAATGGGCCAGCTTATTTCATCCTTTAACCAATTTATTGAAAGAATAAAGAATATGCTTACTGATATACGCAGCAGCGCGGTAACTATAAGAGGGTCACTGGATGATATGTTTAATATGGCCAGCCGGATGGCCTCCAACAATACCAAGATGAAGGACAAAATAGTTGAGGCTGATGAGGCTGTGGGACAGATAACCGAAAGCATTAAAGGCACTGCCGCCATTTCTGCTGAAACCAGCAGCTATATAAACAATAATGCCAATGCACTGGACGGCATTTTCAACAACATACAGGAACTGGCCTCAGCATCCGAGCAGATAGCTGCCAGCGTGGAGCAGATCAGCGCTGGAGCAGAGCTGAATTCCGAATCCATAAACAGTATAGCCCAGTCATCCCGGGACATGTCTGCCTCAGTGGGCAGTGTGGCCGCAGCCGTCAAGGAAATAAATATTTCCCTCAACGAGGTCAGCAGCAACTGTGAGCGGTCCATTGTCATTACAGATAATGCCGGGCTAATGGCTTCAGAGACCAGCGATATAATAGAAAGGCTAAGCAACTCCTCAAAGCAGATAGGGAATATTGTAAATGTTATCAACGATATAGCCGAGCAGACCAAAATGCTGGCGCTAAACGCAGCCATTGAGGCTGCCGGGGCCGGTGAGGCAGGCCGGGGATTCGCCGTGGTGGCCAATGAGGTCAAGGAGCTGGCCAGGCAGACGGCCGAGGCCACCGATGAGATAGGCCTGCGGATAGAAGACATGCAGGTAAACATGGCGGCGGCCGTCAAGGCTGTGGGAACCATAACCGGGGTAATCGGGGAAATAACCGATATAACCAGCACCATAGCCTCGGCTGTAACAGAGCAGTCATCCTCCACAGGGGAAATATCCAGATCTGTGGTGCTTTCGGCCGAAAAGGTCAATGCCATCACCCAGGGAATAACCGAGGTGGCCGAGAATGCCGCCCAGTCAGCACGTATTATAGATGAGACCTCCAGGGGACTTCAGGATATAGCCAAATCAGTCAACGAGCTGTCCTTCTCAGCCAGCAACGCCTCGGACAGCACAGTCAGCGCATCGGAAAAGGTTGCCCTGGTGGCCGGGGACGCTGCCAAGGTATCCGGGGGAGCGGAGACCCTCGCCAAAAAAATGGAGGAAATAAGCCTTCACTCAAAGGAAAATGCAGCCGGGGCGGATGAAACAAGAAAAACCGCCAGCGAACTGGCCGACATGGCAGAAAATATGGAAAAGAAGGTTGGCCGGTTTAAGCTGAATTGACAAACCTCTTAAGAGCGTCCCGGCACTAAGACGGCAAGAAGTCTGAAGATGAAGAAAGCCCGGCATTGTGCCGGGCTTTCTTTCATCTTCAGAGTATTATGCCAATATGTCCCCGCCTATATCCTGCAGAGACCCACAGCCTGTCAAAATCATGGCCTGCTTCAGCTCGGAGGTCATTTTGTCAATAAAGAACTTTACCCCTTCGGCAGCCCCGCCAAAGGCTCCCACAGCCAGGGGACGTCCCACCAGCACCGCATCGGCGCCCATGGCCAACAGTTTGATAACATCCGCCCCGCTGCGGACACCTCCATCGGCCAGTATTTTTACCCTTTGACGAACCGCCCCCGCTATGGCGGGCAAAACTTCCGCCGCTCCAGGTGTATGGTCCAGTATACGGCCCCCATGATTGGAAACCACTATGGCGGCTGCCCCCGCATCAGCAGCGGCACTGGCCTCATCCACCGTCATGATGCCCTTTATTATAAAGGGCAATTCTGTGGAGCCAATTAATTGCTTTAATTCAGAAATTGTCTTTGGCCCTACCGGCTGTCCTTTAAGCGCCATGGTGATCAGCCCGGCCCCGTCAACATCAACCCCCACGGCACAGGCCCCGGCGGCCTCTGCCCGGCGTATAAGATCAATAACGGCCTCCTGGGCCCTGGGCTTGATAACAGCCACCCCATGCCCCCCCTCGTGGGCTATGGCCTCAAGACCGTAGTCATACATGGAGGGATCGGCCCCATCTCCTGAAAAGCCCAGGGACCCTGCCCGGCGGCTGCCCGAGATAATCATTCCTATAAAATCCCTCTCGGTGACCGCCCCTCCCATGTTGTAAGGGGTGCCGGTCATTGGCGCGGCAAGCACGGGGGTAGCAAGCTTTTTACCGAATAATTCAATACCTGTTTGGGGGTCTCCAGCCCCGTGTATAGTACGCATATTAAGTCGAACCGAGGCCAGGGCCTCCAGATTGGCCCTGAATGAGGAACCAGTCCCGGTGCCGCCCATACCGGGAACCTCCCCGGCACAGGCCCTCCCGTCGCAAACAGGGCAAACCCGGCAGTAACCTTTCATTTTCTCCCTGGCAGACCCTTTTATGTCGGCTAAATTCACCCTTCACATCTCCTTTTATAGGCTTTGGTCACTTAAGAATGGCCTTCTCAACCCGGTCCAGGTGTTCAAACATGGCCCTGCGGGCCTTCTGGTCCTGTCCGCCTTTTACAGCCTCAAACACAGTATAGTGCTCCCTGAGCAGGCGCTGGGGGGTGCCCGGAGTACGGTATAATTCAAGTCTGGCTGTTTTTAGAACCCTCTGCATGGTATCAGCAATAGAGTCCATTAGCCTTACCAGCAAGGAGTTATGAGATGCCTCTGCCAGTGCGTAATGAAAGTTATAGTCAGCCTGCTGCCCCAGATCACCTGAAGCAAAATCTTCTTCCATTTGCTTCAGCGCCTCTTCCATTTTATCAAGCTCTTCGGGGCTGTGTCTCAGCGCGGCCAGCCCGGCAGCCTCAACCTCCAGTATTTTCCTGAGCTCCAGCAGCTCACGGGTGGTGTCCCTCTCAGTCATCAGGAAAAGCGCCAGAGCCTCGGCCAGAGAGTCGGTGCTGACTTCTTTAATAAAGGTGCCCCCGCCCTGCCTGATCTCTATTATTCCCATGGCCTCCAGCGCCCTGAAGGCCTCCCGCACAGCAGACCGGCCAACCTTCAGCCTGTCGGCCATATCTCTCTCTGAAATCAGCTTATCTCCCGGGCTCAAATGCCCCCCGGCAATTAATTCCTTTACCTGGTCAATTATTTCCTCGTAAATCTTCTTTGTTCTGATTGGCTTGAAGTCCAAGGATCCCCACCTCTGTAATTATTAATAAAACACACCTATGCATTCTATCTGGCTGGTGAAAATCCCTTTTATAGTCTCTGGTTTTATAATACTCAACCAGCGGACTTTCTCTCTCATTTCCCTGATATCCTGATGGTATGACCATTATATATTCTCCCCTTTTTACAATGTTTCCTCCAGTTATTGATGCAAATTTTTTTATTTAACAGGCTAAAAAAATTTTGTAAAAATTATAGGTGGCTCCCTTGCAGGAATATATAACATATAATAGAATCATAATTAGATAAGTGGTATGACCATCTGAACACTTTGTCATTTGACCTTTAGTAGACAGGACCCTCCCTTGGAGGGAATAATCTCCGGGCTGTCAGGTGAAAATCAATTACTTACCGGAAGCAAAAGGGCTATAAAGGAAATGCCTTGGGAGGAATGAAAGTGAAGTATAACACGGTAAACGAAAGTGTCGTCAACAGGCTGAAAAAAATTGCCGGGCCTGGCAACGTACTGACTGACCAGGAAAAAATGGAGGCCTATACCCACGATGAGGTACCCGAAACCCAGTGGAGGAGTATGCCGGAAGTAGTGGTAAAGCCGGAGACCGCCCATCAAATCTCTGAGATACTGAAGCTGGCCAACCTGGAAATGATCCCGGTTACCCCCCGGGGAGCAGGAACAGGGCTGGCTGCCGGAGCAGTGCCGGTATATGGAGGAATTGTTCTTTCCACTGAAAAGATGAATAAAATAATCGAGCTGGACAGAGAAAATCTTTTTATGGTAGTAGAGCCCGGCGTTACCACCGGCGAAGTCCAGAAGCTTGCCGCCGAAGAAGGCTACCTGTACGCCGGTGACCCCTGCAGCGCCGACAGCTCCTTTATCGGGGGCAATGTGGCCACCAATGCGGGCGGCAACAAGGCCGTGAAGTACGGCTGCACCTCACGCCACATATACGGAATAGATATTGTCCTCCCCAGCGGTGAGATCACCACCCTGGGGGGAAAGTGCGTAAAGGACGTCACCGGATATAACCTGGTAAGCCTTATGGTGGGCTCTGAAGGCACCTTGGGGATAGTCACCAAAATTTATCTAAAGCTGCTTCCCAAACCAAGGCACAATGCCGTTTTGCTGGTGCCCTTTGCCGATATGCAGACAGCCATCAATATTGTCCCCGCTGTTATGACCCAGGCAGGCATCATTCCCACCTCAATAGAATTTATGGACAGTCTTTGCATAAAGTCCGCCGGCTCCTTTCTGGACCGCCAGCTTCCTCACGGAGATGCCGGGGCTTATATAATAATAGAGGTTGACTCCAACACAGAGTCCCAGTTGGAGGAGGAATTCGAGGCCATTGGCAATATATGCATGGACAATGGCGGACTGGATGTTCTGGTGGGTAACAATGCCGCTACCCAGGAAAAGATTTGGAAGCCCAGGAGATGCCTGGCCGAAGCCTTAAGGGTGACCAGCCCTATTTACTGCATGGAAGATATAGTGGTTCCCGTAAGTCAAATTCCCGCCATGGTGGGCGAGATAGAAAAAATAGCGGAAAGGCACAGTATAAAGATACCCTGCTTCGGCCATGCCGGTGACGGGAATATTCACGCCACCCTCTTAAAAGAAGACATGGATGACCAAACCTGGCAAAGTGTGAAGGAAACCGTGCTGGAGGAAATATACCAGGCCACCTACTCATTCGGCGGCAAGCTTTCCGGGGAACACGGAATAGGCGCCAAGAGAAGGGCTGCCATGATAAAATTTATGGACCCGGTGCAAATCAATATTATAAAGTCCATAAAAAAGGCGCTGGATCCCAATCTTATACTAAACCCCGGAAAGATTGTGGACACTTCTGATTTATAGATAAAAAAGCCTTCCCGGATGTTTCGCGCCGGGAAGGCTTTTTCATTTTCCAGCTGTGTCCCCATACTCCCAGTCGGGGACATTCCTCCGACCTTCAGGGTGTCTCCAAAGAGTGGTGTGTCCTTACCGATCGGGGACATTCCTCCGACTTCAAAGCATGTCTCACAAGGGAGGTGTGTCCCCATACATTATTCGACCTGTCCGGCCAATATCTCGGCCAGATGCTTTACTCCCGGCTTATTCCCGGTAAAGGACAGCCCCCTCCTGATCTGTAAAAGGCAGCCCGGGCACTCCACCGCCACGGTCCCGGCCCCGGAAGCAATAATATTCTCCAGCTTCCGCCCCAGTATCTGGTCCGAGAGCTCCGGGTGCTTCATAAAATAAGATCCCCCAAAACCGCAGCACAGGTCGGAGTCCTTCATTTCTACCAGTTCGGCGCCGGCCATCTTAATCAGCTCTCTGGGCTCAGCGTCAATGCCCAGGCTGCGCTTTAGATGGCAGGAATCGTGATAGGTTATTTTCTGCTTCAGGGGCTTTAGCAAAAGCCCGCTCTCTTTCGCCTCGCGGCATACAAATTCCGCGAAATCATGGACCCGGGCAGACATCGCCTCTGCTTGGGGCCCATAATTTTTATCCTGGCGCAGCATTTCCGGGTAAATATTTTTCAGGGCATGAGTGCAGGTTGGACAGGGGGTGATGATATAATCAACAGGTTTCTCCCCCATTGCCTTCAGGTTTTGCCGGGCAATAAACCCCATCACCTCAGGGGCTCCCATCTGCCTGGCAGGATAGCCGCAGCAGGTCTGACCCTGGGGGAATATTACCCGGTAGCCCATTTTCTCCAGCACCTTGACCATGGACAGGCCGATGCCCGGATAGACAAAGTCCACCATACAGCCGGCAAAAATTCCTACCAACCCTTTGATTCCGGATGATTCATCCCTGCCGGGGCGGCCATCCCTGAACAGGTCCCTCAGCGGCGTTGGAGCAATGGGGGGCAACTTCAAATCCCCTCCATCACCTGAAAGTATAAAGGGAAGGTGGCGTATGGCGCCTTCACCGGACAGCAGAGGCTTTTGAACCCTGGAAGCGGCCCGCAGCAGGCCGTGAAACATCTTCCGGCTGGGCAGCACTGTTTTTAAAAGCACCCTCTGGGAAAGGGGCAGCCCCTTCTCCCTGGCCTGCCTGACTCTTAATTCACTGATCAGCCGGGGTATGTCTATCTTTCCGGGGCAGAACTCTTTACAGCGCTCACAGCCTATACAAAGGGACTGTATAGCGGCTGATTTTTCCAGCCCCTCAAAAAAGGCGGTCAGAATAGTGCCAATGCCCCCGGTATAGGTATGTCCGAAGACATGCCCCCCCACCAGTTGGAAAACAGGGCACACATTCAGGCATGAGGCGCAGCGCACGCACTGCAGGGCCTCTTTAAATACCGGGTCGTCCCGCATATTAGTGCGCCCATTATCTAATATGACAATGTGCATTTCCTTTTTAACCCTATTTCCTTCAGCATCCACGGCTTCGGCCGGGCCGGTCAGCATGGTTACATAGCTGGTGATTTTCTGGCCGGTGGCGCTTCTGGGCAGGGCCTCCAGGATGGGAACGGTGTCAAGTAATCCAGCCACCAGCTTTTCCAGCCCCACCAGAACCACGTGCAGGGGCGGCAGAGTGGTGGTAAGCCGGCCATTGCCCTCATTGGTCACCATCACCACCGTTCCTGTTTCGGCAACGGCAATATTGGCCCCGGAGATGCCCATTTCGGCAGACAGGAACTTTCTGCGCAGCCTTTCACGGGCCAGTTTCACCATGTACGGAATATCTGAGGGAACATCTTCCCTTGTCTCTTTCGAAAAAACACCGGCCACTTCCCCCCTGGTCATGTGAATGGCAGGCATGACCATGTGGGAGGGGCGCTGGCCCGATAGCTGGATAATCCACTCTCCCAGATCTGTTTCGGCCACATCCAGTCCTGCTGCAGCCAGGGCGCTGTTGAGGTGGATTTCCTCACTGGCCATGGACTTGGACTTAACAACCGTTTTTACTCCCCGCTCCAGTGCCAGGCTGACAATGTATTCCCTGGCCTGGGCCGCTGTTTCAGCACGGTAGACAATGGCGCCCCGCCGGGCAGCCTTCTCGGAGAAAGACCTGGCCAGATCCTCCATGTTGTCGGCAGCGTACTTTTTAATACTGCGGATCTTCTCCCTGAGGGCACTAAAATCCTTATTGGCATAGGCCGCTTCCCTTGACGCCGGATACGCGTCCCCAAACCGCCCCAGGGCTCCCCGCAGGTTCTCATTGGAAAGGGCCTCTTTTATGTCATGCTTTATTTCTCTACTCACCGGTCTCCACCTCCCGGCTTTCCGACGAAGATGATATGCAGCTCGGACGGGCCGTGTACACCTATGGTCAGTATTCTTTCAATATCAGCCGTTCTGCTTGGCCCCGATATAAAGGACAGGTAGCCCGGCAAGTGTCCCCGGTCTCCGCCTGCGTACAGGCCGATGGCCTCCTCCAGGCTGGCCACCAGCCTGTCCTCATATACAAGCGCCACATGAACAGGGGGCAGCGTGGAGACCAGCCTGGCATTAATATCGGTGGCCTCACAAACCAGTGTCCCGGTCTCAGCAATGGCAAAGTCAGCCTCAGACACCCCTATATCAGCCCCGGCGGCGTGCAGACGCAAATTATCCCGGCAAACCGGCGCCTCCCTGGTAATATCATCCAAATAGAGGCTCTCCACAAGGGGAGTGGAGGTGGCCACAACTTTTTTGGCACTGTGCTCCCTGATCAGGCCCACTATTATACCAGCGGCCTCTGAGTAATTACCGGCCCGGTAAACCCGGGCCGATATGGCCTCAGCGCTTCGCCTGAACTCCTCAAACAGATCTCCGGCCTTTTTTTCTTTTGCTGCTTCTACAGGATCAACTGCCACAGCAACTCACTCCGCTCTCCTAAAGGACTTTTTACTCATTAACTAGCGGGTTCCCCTTTTTAGCATAGCATACTCTATTACTTTACGCCTGAGACCCCGCTTTTTTGTCTGTAAGAAAATACTCCAAGTATCAAAACAGCCACCGCGGTACCTATCAGTATGGCGCCGCCCCCGCTGGTTGAAGCCTTGGCAGCGGCGGCTGCCTTTATGGCCTCGGGAATCATCCCGGGGAAAACATACGCCTGGAGCATTGCTATCGCGCCAATCATCACGGTAAAGAAAATACTGTGGGGTACGGTAAACCGGAACAGGTCACCTTCACGGCCCACCAGACCCGTTGAGGCGCAGCCCACCGCGATGCTCTGGGGAGAAATCATTTTAGCGGCCACACCACCGGATGAGTTGGTGGCCACTGTTAGCACGGGATTGATGCCCATGGACTCTGCGGTAACCTTCTGCATGTTGGCGAATAAAGCGTTGGCCGAGGTGTCGCTGCCGGTAATAAACACTCCCAGCCAGCCCAGAAATGCTGATACGAACGGGAAGGCGAAACCGGTAACGGTAAAGGCCTTGCCCAGGGTGGGAGTCATGCCCGACCAGTTGGCCACGTAGGCGAAGCCCAGCACACAGGCCACGGTAAGAAGGGCAAATTTAAGGTTTTTAAGGGTATCAACAAATATCTTGATAAACTGACCCGGCCCCACCCGGAGGATGGCTGCCGATATGACAGCAGCTATTATAATTGAGGTGCCGGTGGCCGAAAGCCAGTTGAAGTTAAAGACAACAGCCATTGGTTTGCCTCCGGCAATGATCATCTTGTCCAGGCCGGCCATGGCAAATTTAAAGTCCATTTTTCCTATAATTGCTTTGACGGGATTAAGCCCCCAGTCGGCAATCAGAATGGTCAGGACGATAAAGGGAGACCAGGCCTTTAATATGGCGCCGGGGCTGTGATGTCTGACCTCAAGGGTGGCCGCCGGCTCTTCGGCAAAGCGCCATATTTTTTTGGGCTTCCAGACCCGCAGGAAAAGCACCAGGCATATGATAGAGGCCAGGGATGACATTATATCCGGCAGCATGGGGCTTAAATAGTTTGATGAAAACCACTGCATGGCGGCGAATGACCCGCCGCTGACCAGTATGGCGGGCATTACCTCCCTGGCGCCCTTCCAGCCGGACATAATTACTACCAGCCAGAACGGAACAAAGAGAGAGAGCAGGGGAAGCTGGCGGCCCACCATCTGGCTGATGGACATGGCGTCTATGCCGGTCACCGCCCCGGCTGTAATGATCGGTATCCCAATGGCCCCAAAGGCCACCGGAGCAGTGTTGGCAATCAGGCAGAGGCCCGCCGCGTAGAGGGGGTTAAAGCCAAGTCCCACCAGCATGGCGGCGGTGATGGCCACCGGGGTGCCGAATCCGGCCGCGCCCTCCAGGAAAGCGCCGAAGGAAAAGGCAATCAGCAGGGCCTGCAGCCTGCGGTCATCTGTTATGGAAGCGATGGAGTCTTTTATTATTTCAAACTGACCGGTCTTAACCGTCATATTATATAAAAATACCGCCGTTACAATAATCCAGCCGATGGGCCAAAGTCCGAACATAGCACCGGTCAGGGTGGATAAGAGGGCATATTTGACCGGCATGCCGTAGGCCGCCACAGCCACCAGTATAGCCAGCAGCACAGTGATTAGCCCGGCAATGTGCCCTTTCATGCGCAGGCCGGCCAGGGCAATAAACAGGAAGAATATGGGAATGGCGGCAACCAGCGCCGAAAGGCCAATGTTACCCAGAGGATTAATAGCTTGTGTCCAGGTCATTTGTTCTTCCTCCTTTTCTTATTTAAAGGGATAAGTCTTTTTGATAAAAATAATTATAATGCCCGGAATAATACTGTTTTGACTTATACCATCAAGCACCTCCCCGAAAACCTATTTGGTTCTATCGCAAACGCCACAGCTATTTCGTCCAAATGCATGACGATACCATCTACTGATAATGTCATTTACATAATTGATGGTATGACCATTTTACCAATTAAATATTCTCTAATTTTTCCGCTACTCCTTCCGACATTTTTGATTTTATAAATTTTTTTGAAAATAGCGGAAATAGTTTCTCTGTGGTAAATTGGGCTCACCGTGTATTTTTAAATAAAAAAAGAGGTGTTTGACTAAACAACCCCTTTTAAAATGGCAGACTTATAAATTTGCTGTAATTCCCTTATTCTAAAAATATAAATCCCTCTCACCGGCGGAGATGCGCTCCAGCCTGGCCATGGTTTCGGACCGGACGGCGGGGTTGGTTATCTCCCCCAGGTGCTCCCTGATGGTTTTTTCACCTATTTCCCTGGTGGGCTCCGAGGCGTAGTCCTCCAGGTACTCCTTGAAGGTGAGAATGGCGTTGGGCTGGCAGACGTTGCCTATCTCCCCGCTCTTGGCCAGGGGCATAAACCTGTCCCCTGTCCTTCCCTTACGGTAGCAGGCGGTGCAGAAACTGGGGATATAACCGGAAAGGCAGACATTTTGGATAACCTCGTCGGGGCTCCGGCGGTCCTCAACATTAAACTGGGCAGTGCTCTCACCCTGCTTCATGAATCCCTGGCTATATTCCTCCCGGTAGCCGCCCACCCCGGTGCAGGACCCGGCGCTTACCTGGGACACCCCAATGGAAAGGATCTCATCCCTGAACTCAGGGCTCTCCCTGGTGGAAAGTATCATTCCGGTGTAGGGTACGGCCAGCCTCAGCACGGCCACCAGCTTTTTAAAGTCCGCGTCGGACACCAGGTGCGGGAACTCCCTCACCGAGACCCCTGAGGCCGGGCGCAGGCGGGGTACTGAAATGGTGTGGGGGCCCACCCCGAATTTTTCCTCCAGGTGCAGTGCGTGCAGCAAGGTGGCGATCACCTCGTACCTGTAGTCATAAAGGCCGTAAAGCGCCCCAATGCCCACATCGTCTATGCCTCCCTCCATGGCCCGGTCCATGGCGGTAAGGTGGTAATCGTAGTCGGACTTGGGCCCCGCCGGGTGCATGGTCCGGTAGGTATCCCGGTGGTAGGTCTCCTGGAACAATATGTAAGTTCCTATGCCGGCCTCCTTAAGCCTGTGGTACTCCTCCACACTGGTGGCGGCTATATTGACATTGACCCTCCTGATGCTGCCGTTTTCCTTCTTTACCGAGTATATTGTTTTGATAGCCTCCAGCACATATTCTATAGGGCTTTCCGACGGGTGCTCCCCGCACTCCACCGCCAGGCGCTTGTGGCCCAGTGTTTCCAGAATCTTAACCTCTTCCTCTATCTCGGGCATGGTCAGCTTCCTGCGGGCCATTTTCCCGTTGGCGCAGCGGTAGCCGCAGTAATAACAGCTATTTATACAGTGATTGCTTATATAAAGGGGTGCGAAAAAAACCAGCCTGCGCCCGTATATTCTCATTTTTATCATGCTGGCGGTCTCATACATCTGCTGCAGCACCCCGGGGTCCTCCACGCTTAACAGCACCGCCGCCTCCTCCGGGGTCAGCCCTTCGGCCTTACCGGCCCTGGCTATTATATCCCCGGCGGCCCCCGGCGGCGCCTTCCGCCCCCTGTCCAGCAGGTCAAATATCTGACTGTCCTTAATAAAGGCGGTTGAATACTTTTGGTCCATTTTTCCCGGCCTCCCCATTCTTTTTACTAATTCTGCAAGGAAATGCGGTCGGAATCCAGAATTCAGGAGTCAGCATACAGAATTGTCTATGCATTCCTTATACTTGGTTGATTAACCGGACGGGGTCCTGTACTTAAAAAAGAACTAGTTCTAAATCCTCTGCTTTTTTATACCGACCTCGAAGCCGGTCATCCAAATCTCCTGTCTCCTGAATTCTGTCTTCTGACTCCCGACCGGAGGTATTACCCTCAAGCATTCTCAGTTCCCCTCCAGCTGCCTCAGGGCCGAGGGAAAAGGCAACAGCGCCCTTTTCAGTATGCCTTGCACATAGGCAATGAGAACTCCGTAGTTGACCATGGGCACCCCTGCACCGGAGGCCTGCATCATCCTGTGCAGCATTTCCCTGCGGTTGATCATGCAGGCCCCGCAGTGCACCACCAGGCTGTATTGTTCCAGATCTTTGGGCAAATCAATGCCGCTGGACCAGTCAAAGTGGATTTCCCCTCCCACCTTCTGGCGCAGCCAGCGGGGAATTTTCACCGTGCCTATGTCATCGGCCACCCGGTGGTGGGTACAGGCCTCGGCAATAAGCACCCTGTCCCCGGGCTTTAATCCCTCCACCGCTCTGGCCCCAGCCGCCAGAGCCTCCAGATTCCCCTTGTAGCGGGCGAAGAGAATGGAAAAGGAGGTCAGCATTATATCCGCCGGGGTATCCGCATCCACTTTTAAGAAGGCCTGGGAGTCGGTAACCACCATCCTGGGCCGATCCTTTAGGTTTGCCAGCGCTCTTTTAAGCTCCCTCTCCTTGACCACCAGGGCGCAGGCGTCATTGTCCAGTATGTCCCTTATGGTCTGCACCTGGGGCAGTATCAGCCTGCCCTTGGGGGCGGCCAGGTCGATGGGAGTCACCAGCACCACAGTATCCCCGGGGCTGATCAGGTCCCCCATAATGGTGGGAGCGGTCCAGTCACCGGGGGCACACCTGATGATCTCTTTTTTTAGCTCCTCCAGCCCCTGACCTGTAAGAGCGCTTACCGGCGCCACCCGGATGCCCAGCCGGTCTGACACAGCCTCAGGGCCCTGCCAGCAGTCGAGGTCCATCTTGTTCAGTACTCCCACCACCGGCACTTTCTGTTCACCGGCCCTCTTTACCAGGTCGGCCTCATATTCCCCCACCTCCTGGGCGGGGTCCACCACCAGCACCATCAGGTCGGCTTTATGTAAAACCTCCATGGTTCTGTTAACCCTCAGTTCTCCAAGCAGGCCGGTATCGTCTATCCCGGCTGTGTCTATAATCACCACCGGCCCTATGGGCAGTATCTCCATGGACTTGTATACCGGATCGGTAGTGGTGCCCGGCACCTCGGAAACAATGGCTATCTCCTGCCTGGTCAGTGAGTTGATCAGGCTTGACTTACCGGCGTTTCTCCGGCCAAATATAGCTATGTGGAGCCTGCTGCCCCTTGGAGTTTCATTAAGTCCCCCCGTACTCACCTGCAATCACCTGCCTTCTTTGCTATAGCGGCCCCGGCCACCCCGGGGCTGGTCAGCTGGCCGGGGGCAAATACCGCCTCCAGGTCCTCTTCCGACATAAAGCCCGCTTCCACCACCAGCCTCCTCAGTGGGATCTCTTCCCGGGAGGCCCTGGACACCAGTTCAGCAGCCCTGTCGTAGCCCAGATGGGGGGTAAGGGCTGTTATAAAGCTGTGGCTTTCCTCCAGCCAGCGGCTGCACCTGGCCCTGTCCGCCCTTATTCCCCTCACGCACTTCTCCTCAAACAGCCGGGCAGCCTTTGTCAGAATATCCAGGGACTGCAGAAGGTTATGGGCGATCAGCGGCAAAAAGGCATTGAGTTCAAGCTGCCCGGACGCCGCCGCCAGGGCAATCACCTGGTCGTTGCCCATTACCTGAAAGGCTGCCTGGGTAACCATTTCCGGGATTACCGGGTTGACCTTGCCCGGCATGATGGAGGACCCCGGCTGAAGCCGGGGCAGTTTTATTTCCCCCAGCCCCCCCAGGGGGCCTGAGGAGAGCAGCCTTAAGTCACCGGATATTTTGGCCAGATTGACGGCAGCCGCCTTTAAAAGCCCGGACACCTCCACAAACACATCGGCATTCTGGGTCAGGTCCACCGTATTTTCTGCCCTGGCCAGTCCATAGCCGGTCAGAGTCCTCAATTCTTCTATAACCATGAAAATATAGCGGGGTTCCGCATTCAGCCCGGTCCCCACCGCAGTGCCCCCCAGATTGACCTGCCTGAGCCTCTCCTCCACCTTGTACAGACGCCAGCGATCTCTGGCCACAGCCTCGGCGTAGGCGCTGAATTCCTGACCCAGGGTAATGGGGACGGCATCCTGCATTTCAGTGCGGCCCAGCTTTAAAACACCGGCAAAATCGGCCTCCCGGTCCTGCAGCGCAGACTGGAGGCCCGCCAAGGCCTGGCTTAAATCCAGCACCATCCCTATGGCGGCCACCCTAAGGGCCGTGGGATAGACATCATTGGTAGACTGGGAAAGGTTTACGTGCTTTAAGGGGTGCACCCTATGGTAGCTCCCCCTTTCCCCCCCCAGTATTTCTATAGCGCGGTTGGCCAGCACCTCGTTCATGTTCATATTGGCCGAAGTCCCGGCGCCGCCCTGCAAGGCATCCACAATAAACTGGCCGGCCAGGCCCCCTTCGGCCACCTCGGCGGCCGCCCGGGCGATAGCCTCCCCGGTGCTGCGTTCTAAAAGCCCGGCCCCGGTGTTGGCCAGAGCGGCAGCCTGCTTTACCCGGGCCAGCGCCCTAATCAGGGCCGGGTGCATACCTATTCCGGAGACCGGGAAATTAACGGCCGCCCTCATGGTATGGATGCCGTAATAGGCCTCCCCGGGAACCTTCATTTCCCCCAAAAAGTCTTCTTCCACACGGTGGCCCAATGGAACACCTCCTCAAATGGCTTATACTGTAATCCTATTCGGTCAGGAGTCAGAAGCCAGAAGCCAGAAGCCAGGAACCAGAATGATTGGGGCATTCTTTTTTGCACTCCTTGGTGGCCCGGATGTTTTGGATTCTGAATTTGGACCGGCAAGAATTTCAGCATTATTCTGGCTTCTGACTCCTGACTCCTGACTCCCGACCGGAATGCAACTCAGTATAAGCATATTTGGGGCTGTGCCCGTACCCCGTCCCCTCGCTGCGCCCCAGGCTTTCAATAAGAAGGCGCATCTCCCGTACAGATGTGAATGGATCACGGTCAATCCCGGTCTTGCCCGGATAAATGCTGTAGTGGGAGCGGTACCGCTGCGGCGTGACATTGGGCATAATTACATTGGCCCCGCACCTCAGCGCCAGCCCCCGCCCCCGGGGGTTTATGGTGCCCAGGGCGGTGGTGGCAGGCAGGTGTGCATCGGGCAATACCAGCCGGGCCACCGCCAGGATAGTCAGGGTCATTTCCAGTGACCCCGCCGGGCTCCCTCCCAAAGGAGTTCCGGGATGGGGTATGAAAGGCCCCAGACCGGCCATTTCCACATCCAGGTCCCGCATCAGCAGCAAGTCCCGGGCCACAGCCGGGACAGTCTGGCCGGGAAGCCCCACCATCCCGCCGGAGCCCACCTGGTAACCCAGCCTCTTCAGCAGGCGTAAGCTGCCCACCCGGTCCTCCAGGGTGGTGCCCGGGCGAAGGCGGGCAAATAGATCGGCATCTGCTGTTTCATGCTTTAGAAGATACCTGTCGGCGCCGGCCTCTTTAAAGGCCCTCAAATCCTCCGGGGAACGCAGGCCTAATGAAAGAGTGACGGCCACATCCAGCTTCTTTATTTCCCAAATCACCCCGGTTAATATCTCCACAGTATAAAAGGGGTCTTCTCCGCTCTGCAACACAATAGTTTTAAGCCCCATTCCGGCCGCCTCCCCGGCGGCCTCCAGTATCTCCGACGGCTCCATGCGGTACCTGCGCACCCCTTTGTTGCCCGACCTCAGGCCGCAGTAAAAGCAGGCGCCGGAGCAGTAATTGGAAAACTCTATGATTCCTCTTAAATAAACCTCTTCCCCCAGCAGCCGGGACCTTACCCGGTCCGCCAGCGCGTAGAGCCGGGGCCTCTCACTTTCCCCCGCGCCCAGAAGGGCTTTGATATCCTCAAAACTCAGCTCCCGGCAGTTTTCCCCGGCCTTTGCCAGCGCTTCTTCAAAAAGATCCATGCTGCCTCCCCCACCGGTCCGGAATTAACCGGGCCGCATATTACAAGGCCTATTATATCTCTTTTATAACACCCACATTAAAAAATAACTGTGCGGTAAAATAAAAAATAATTGATTTTTTCAAACAAATTAATTATTATTGAACATAGCACAATTTAGTTTTTTTATCAATAATTATTTACTATATTTATCATTAAAACATTAATATGATAAATTATTTTTATGGGTGGGGTGAGTTACTATTAAACTGCATGATGTAATTACTATTCTTGACGCAGAGGTCATAGCCGGGGAAAGTCTATTGGATACTGAGGTAAATGCTGGCTTCGGCTGCGACCTGATCAGCGATTCACTCTGCTTCTCCAGGCCGGACTGCCTTTTGCTCACAGGGCTCACCAACATACAAATTATACGGGTGGCCGATATGATCGAGGCCCGGGCCATTGTATTTGTAAGGGGCAAAAAGCCCGGCCAGGACATTATCACGCTGGCCAGGGAAAAAAACCTCCCCCTGCTGGTTACAAGGCGCTTCCTGTTTGAAAGCTGCGGCCTTTTATACCAGCACGGACTGCGCAGCTCATGAAATGTCAGTGGGGAGTTGATCAGGCTTGAATATGGAGTTTAATGTCAGGGGAATGGACTTTACCCGGGCCGGGGAGGCCTCCGCTAAAATAAAAAAAGCCCTTCAGCTGGTGGGCATGGAGGTTTCTACCATCAGAAAGGCCGTCATAGTTGCCTATGAGGCCGAGCTTAATATAGTCATTCATGCCCGCCAGGGGATCCTGACACTATTTGTGCACCCTGACAGGGTGGAAATAATCGCTGAAGATGAGGGGCCTGGAATACCGGATATAGCCCTGGCCATGCAGGAGGGATACTCCACGGCCCCCCCCCACGTCAGGGAAATGGGCTTTGGGGCCGGCATGGGCCTCCCCAATATAAAGCGCTGCTCAGACCACCTGGATATAGATTCCCGGGTAAACAGCGGCACCAGGCTAAAGGCGACAATATTCAATAATATAAATGGTGAGTGAAAAATGCAAAAATATTTCCATTCCGTGAAGCTTGACAAAGAAAACTGCAAAGGCTGCACAAACTGCATCAAGCGCTGCCCCACAGAGGCCATCCGGGTGAGGGAGGGGCAAGCCCAGATTATAGAAGAGCGCTGCATTGACTGTGGTGAGTGCATACGGATCTGCCCCAACCGGGCCAAGCTGGCCATCACCGACAGCATGGACCGCCTGGCGGATTATAAATATACCGTTGTTCTGCCGGCCCCTTCACTTTATGCCCAGTTTGGCCCCAGGGTAATGCCCGGACAGATACTTGGGGCGCTACTGGAAACTGGCTTTGATGACTATTTTGAGGTGGCCGTGGGGGCTGAAGCCGTTTCCCAGTCACTGCGCCAGTTCCTTCGGGGCAGCTATCCGAGGCCGCTTATTTCTTCGGCCTGCCCGGCGGTGGTGCGGCTTATGCAGGTGCGCTTTCCGGGGCTTCTGGAGCATATAGTGCCCATTGATACACCAATGGAGATATCCGCCCGTATGGCCAGGGAAAGTGTAATGAGGCAGCACGGCATAAAAGATGAAGAAATAGGGGTATTCTTTATTACTCCCTGCCCGGCCAAGGTTACCGCTGTTAAACAGCCCTACGGGGACCGCTCCCATGTGGATGGGGTTATTTCCATGACGGCCATTTACGGAGAGCTGCTGGGCCGTCTGGACTCCCAGCCGGCAGGAGAAAGGGCTGTTCTCTCACCACCCAGGGGTGTGGGCTGGGGCAAGGCCGGAGGAGAAAACCACTCTATAAAGGGCCGCTCTCTTTTGGCAGTGGATGGTATCCACAATGTCATCAACGTGCTGGAGGAAATTGAGCGGGGCGGCCTCCGGGATATAGACTACGTGGAGGCGCAGTCCTGCACCGGCGGCTGTATAGGAGGACCCCTGGCGCCACAGAATCCTTTTGTGTCCCGGGTACGCATGGAAAACCTGGTAAAAAGGCTGAAAGCAGCCAGACCTCCTCTTCCGGACTTCCCCACCGACCCGGAGTACTACCGGCTGAAAAAACCTATACTCCCTCTTCAGGGATTAAAGCTTAGCAGCGATCTGGATCAGGCCATCTCCATGCTTGGCAAGGTGGAGAAAATCAGCGCCGACCTGCCCGGACTGGACTGCGGCTCCTGCGGGTCGCCCAACTGCCGGGCACTGGCCGAGGATATCGTCCGTGGCTATGCCGAGACCTCCTACTGCGTTTTTAAGCTGAGGGAAAAGCTGCAGGTACTGGCCAGAGAAATAGTTGACCTGTCACACCTGCAGCCCCCGGCCATGAGGCGGGACTCTTCAAATGGAGGAGGCGGGGAGGACGGTCAAAAATGAACCACTGGGAAAAAATTATCAGCTCTCTGGACTTAACACTGCTGACCAGCCTTAAAACACTGAACAACAATGCCCGGGGAGCCTACTGCGGCGATTTGCTGAGCGACGTTCTGGCCAATGCCTCCGGCGGCGACCTGTGGATAACCATACACCGCCACCGCAGTGTAATCGCCGTGGCCTCCCTTTTAAATATAGGCGGAGTAATCATAACCGGAGGCCGCCAGCCGAACCAGGACGCCCTTATTGATGCGGAAAAAGAAGGCATACCGCTTTTCTCCACGCCGCTGAACAATTTCCAGGCCTCGGGCAGGCTTTACAAAATCTTTTCCAAACAAGGTTGAATACGCTTAAATAATTGGGAAAATTCAATATGCATAATGATTATCAACACAAAGGAGGTTTAACACATGTCAAACGGGTGTGCCTGCCAAAGCCAAGTAACCCGGGAGCATATGGACGAGGTGGACCGGCTGATAGCCCCCTGCCGCGGCCAGTCAGGCAATTTAATCCAGGTACTGCACAAGGCTCAGAACATTGTGGGCTATCTGCCCCGGGAGGTGCAGCTAAAGGTGGCCGAGGGCCTTGATGTGCCTCTGGCCAGGGTTTACGGGGTGGTATCCTTTTACTCTCTTTTTACCACCGTGCCCCGGGGCAGGCATAAAATAAGCGTATGTGCCGGAACAGCCTGTTATGTGCGCGGGTCCAGCCAACTGCTTGACAGGTTGAGTGAGGACCTGCAGGTAAGACCTGGCGGGACAAGCCAGGACGGAGAGTTCTCCCTGGACGTGGTCCGCTGTGTGGGCGCCTGCGGCCTCGGTCCGGTGGTTACAGTGGATGATGATGTATATGCCCGGGTACATACTGAAAAGCTTTCCGATATTCTAGCCCTGTACACTAAGGAGTGAGACCGGTTGGAAGAGCTGTCCCAGCACATTCTGGACGTTGCCTTCAATTCACTGGAGGCCGGCGCCGACAGGCTGGAAATAACCGTTTCAGAAAACATTTTGATCAACCTGCTGCAGATTGAGGTGCGGGACAACGGGAGGGGCATTTCTCCGGCTGACATCCCCAGGGTGATGGACCCCTTTTATACCACAAAAAAAGAAAAGAGGGTGGGACTGGGCATACCCTTATTCCGGGAGGCCGTGGAAAGGTGCGGGGGAATTTTTGAAATAAAGCCTGCCCCCCAGGCCGGGACAGTGGTTACGGCGACCTTTCCCCATGATCACCTGGACCGGGCCCCCCTGGGGGACATCGCCGGCACCATTACTGTCCTTATGGCGGGAAATACTCCTTTACGTCTTATATACCGGCACAGGTATAACGAAAAGATCTTTTCCTTCGACACAAAGGACTTTCAGTCACTGCTGGGAGAGGACATTCCCCTGCGGTCCCCGGAGGTGCTTGTCTGGATGGGAAAGCACCTGGTAGAAAACATTGCCAACTTGAAGGAGGCCGATACACTTGAAAAGTTTGGAAGAACTGGCTAGCCTCAGAGAAAAATTAAAAAAAGATATGAGCATAAGAGAGCAGGGTCATGAAATAAAAGTCACCGTCAGCATGGGCACCTGCGGCATCGCGGCCGGGGCCAGGGAAATAGTCAAGGCCCTGCTGGAAGAGCTGAAGGAACAGGGCCTTAATGGAATATCCCTGACCCAGACCAGCTGCGCGGGCCTGTGCCACTACGAGCCTATGCTGGAAATCAGTCAGGGGAGCGAGAAGACTACATATGTGAAAATTGACGGGAATAAGGCCAGGGAGATTGTCAAAAAGCACCTGGTGGGAGGAAAGGTCGTAGAGGAGTGGACAGCCCGGTAGGAGGCTCCTTCTCAGCTGGAGACATCACAAGGAGGATTAACAATGGAAATGTACAGGTCACACGTGCTGGTTTGCGCCGGAGCGGGTTGCATATCCTCATCCTGTAAAGCAGTGCAGAGCGCCCTTCAGGATAATATAGATAAATTGGGTCTGGGCGGCGAGATAAAGGTTGTAGAGACCGGGTGCATGGGGCCCTGCGACCTGGGGCCGGTGATCATGGTTTTTCCGGATGGAGTTTTATACCGCCGGCTTAAGCCTGAGGACGCCGCTGAAATAGTAAGCCAGCACCTTCTCAAGGGCAAGGTGGTCACCAGGCTTATGCACCAGACCGAGGGGGCCGGGGGTCAGCCCGGCGGCCATGAAAAAATGGACTTTTTCAGCCGTCAGACCCGGATAGCCCTGAGAAACACCGGGGTGATCAACCCTGAGTCGGTGGAGGAATACATAGCCCGGGACGGCTACCGGGCCCTGGGCAGGGTGCTGTCGAAAATGACCCCTGAGCAGGTGGTGGACACCATCAAGGAATCGGGACTCAGGGGTCGCGGCGGGGCTGGTTTTCCCACCGGCCTGAAGTGGGAGTTCACCGCCCGCTCGGCCGGTTATCCCAAATATGTGGTCTGCAACGCCGACGAGGGAGACCCCGGGGCCTTTATGGACCGGAGCATACTGGAGGGGGATCCGCACTCGGTGCTGGAGGCCATGGCCATCTGCGGCTACGCCATCGGTTCCCCCATGGGCTACATATACGTGCGGGCCGAATACCCCCTGGCGGTGGAAAGACTGTCAAAGGCCATCGACAAGGCCAGGGAATATGGGCTTTTAGGTGAGAACATCTTCGGCACTGCCTTTAACTTTGACATAGAAATACGAGTGGGGGCCGGGGCCTTTGTATGCGGTGAGGAGACCGCACTGCTGGCCTCCATCGAGGGACGCCGCGGGGAGCCGCGCCCCAAACCCCCCTTTCCGGCCCAGGAGGGGCTGTGGGGAAAGCCCACCGTGATCAACAATGTGGAAACACTGGCCAGCATAGCCCCCATCATTATTAACGGGGCCCAGTGGTTTGCCGCCATCGGCACCGAAAAAAGCAAGGGCACCAAGGTATTTGCCCTGGCCGGTAAAATAAATAACACCGGACTGGTGGAGGTCCCCATGGGCACCCCGCTGAGAGAGATTATATTTGATATAGGCGGAGGCATCCCCGGCGGCAAAAAGTTTAAGGCGGTGCAGACCGGGGGGCCCTCGGGCGGGTGCATCCCCGCCAAGCACCTGGACACCCCGGTGGATTACGAGTCCCTGACCAGCCTGGGCACCATTATGGGGTCCGGCGGAATGATTATAGTTGACGAGGATACCTGCATGGTAGACCTGGCCAAGTTCTTTCTTGAATTCGTTCAGGAGGAATCCTGCGGCAAGTGCGCCCCCTGCCGCATAGGCACCAAGAGGATGCTGGAAATACTGCAGCGCATTACCTCCGGCAAGGGCCGTGAGGGGGATATAGAGCTGCTGGAAGAGCTGAGCGGCGGCATTAAAAACTCGGCCCTCTGCGGTCTGGGGCAGACTGCCCCCAACCCGGTCATCAGCACCCTCCGGTACTTCAGGGATGAATACGAGGCCCACATAAGTGAAAGAAGGTGCCCCGCCGGGGCCTGCCAGGCGCTCCTTACTTTTTATATTGACGCCAAACAGTGCCAGGGCTGCGGAGTATGCGCCAGGGCCTGTCCCGCCCAGGCCATTTCAGGAGAAAAGAAAAAGCCCCATATAATTGACACCGGAAAATGTGTCAAGTGCGGCGCCTGCAAAACAAAGTGTAAATTTAACGCAGTCAGCACCCTATAATCAAAATGGAGGAATATGACATGAAGCCGGTAATGATAACCATAGACGGACTTCGGGTCGAAGCCGAGGCAGGCGCCCCGGTGCTGGAGGCCGCAAAAAAAGCGGGCATAAAAATACCGACCCTTTGCTATCTGAAAGAAATTAATGAAATAGGGGCCTGCCGTGTTTGCCTGGTGGAGGTCCAGGGCGCCAGGGCCCTTCAGGCCTCCTGCGTAACCCCTGTATCCGAGGGCATGGTGGTGCGCACCAACACCCCGGCCATAAGACAGGCCAGAAAGCTAAACCTGGAGCTGATTATGTCCAACCACCTTAGGGAGTGCCTTACCTGCCACCGCAGCACCAACTGCGAGCTCCAGCAGCTGGCCTCGGACCTGGGCATAGTAGAGCTCCGCTTTGCAGGGGAAATGCCCCCCTACGACCCTGACCTCTCCAGCCCTTCCCTGGTGCGGGACCCGCGCAAGTGCATACTCTGCAGGCGCTGCGTCAGCGTCTGTGAAAAGGTGCAGCAGGTG
This sequence comes from Peptococcaceae bacterium BICA1-7, assembly GCA_000802095.1. Lineage (GTDB taxonomy): Bacteria > Bacillota > Desulfotomaculia > Desulfotomaculales > Desulfocucumaceae > BRHc4a. The sequence goes on from JUEB01000013.1 coordinate 154,550, forward strand.
GGCGCCATAGCGCCCCAGGAGAGGGGCTTTAACACCGTCATCGCTCCAGCCTTCCTGGACCCGCTGGGATCTGTGGCCTGTGTAAACTGCGGCCAGTGCGCCCTGGTCTGCCCCACAGCGGCAATTCACGAAAAAGACCAGGTGGCCGAAGTATGGGCTGCCCTGGCGGACCCCCGAAAGCACGTGGTAGTGCAGACAGCACCGGCCACCAGGGTAAGCATAGGGGAAATGTTCGGCCTGGAGCCGGGCAGCGTGGCCACCGGGAAAATGGTGGCGGCGCTTAGAAGATTGGGCTTTGACAAGGTTTTTGACACCGATTTTACCGCCGACCTGACCATCATGGAAGAGGGCAGCGAGCTGCTCCGGCGCCTTGAGGAGGGAGGCCAGCTGCCCCTGATCACCTCCTGCAGCCCCGGCTGGATTAAATTTATAGAGCACTTCTACCCGGACATGCTGGGTCACCTGTCCTCCTGCAAGTCGCCCCAGCAGATGTTCGGAGCCCTGGCCAAAACCTATTACGCCCAAAAGGCCGGCCTGGACCCGGAGGATATATTTGTGGTATCCATAATGCCCTGCACCGCCAAAAAATTTGAGGCCGGCAGGGAAGAAATGAATGGCAGCGGCCATACCGATGTGGACGTGGTGCTGACCACCCGGGAGCTGGGCAGGATGCTCAAAGAGGCCGGTGTGGATTTCAATGCCCTGGCTGAAGAGGAATATGACGCCCCCTTTGGCATAACCACCGGGGCCGGGGTAATCTTCGGCGCCACCGGAGGAGTAATGGAGGCGGCCCTGCGCACCGCTTACGAGCTGGTCACCGGCAACAGCCTGGTCTCCCTGGACTTCCAGGAAGTGCGGGGGCTTGACGGGGTCAAGGAGGCCTCGGTGAACTTAAACGGCACCACCCTTAATGTGGCGGTGGCCCACGGGCTGGGCAATGCCCGGGAGCTGCTGGAAAGGGTGAAAAGCGGCCGCCAGTACCATTTCATCGAGATCATGTGCTGCCCCGGAGGCTGCATAGGAGGAGGGGGCCAGCCCATACCCACCAACAGAGAAATAAGGGAGAAGAGGTCCGCCGGCATTTACAGGGCCGACGCCTCCATGCCCCTGCGCAAATCCCACGAAAACCCCGCCGTACAGGCGCTTTATAAAGAATTCCTGGGTGAGCCCCTGGGACATAAATCCCACCAACTGCTGCACACCGGCTACACTCCCCGGGACAGGCATTAGCCCTTAAAACAGCCCAAACCCACACCTCTCAATTCTCAATACACAAATACCCCCACCCACAAAGGGCGGGGGTATTTGCATAATTAATCTTTACAGGAAGTATTGATAGTTTAAAGCTTTTGCAAAGTCTCTCTTTTGTCAGGACCCAGCTGCCAGAATTGCAGGCTTTTCAGCTCTCTTATTCTTCTGAACAACCTGCGGGCGTCGTTGGAATCGGTTACCTTTTCAATTTTTTTTCGTATCTCACAGATCTCATCTGCAAAGGCATCATATATCCTGTCCTCCGATTGCATATAAAACCTGCCTCCCAGTACTATTAATCTTTTGTTTTGACTATATCATGCCTGTGTTAAAAAAGTTGTGGACGTATATTAAGAATATGTTAACGCTTTATTCAGGGACAGCTTGATATGCCATTGTCCGGGCAGGTTCCGGGTCAGGGCAGATAGAAAAAAATCGCCCCACGGCGATTAATTAGCTAATAGCTATTAGCTATTAGCAATGGACCTATATTTTGATGGCTGATAGCTAATCTTTCATTACAGACTAAAAATATTAGACCCTCCTTTAAATCTCCCGGTAATTTCCTCGCCGGTTATAAATGACCGGAAAGCTCTGGAGGCAAGGCTCTCGTGATCCGGGTGCTTCCAGGCCAGGCACAGGTCATAGCTCAAGTCCACCCCCGGCACAAACAGCTCGCCCAAAACACCCTTCTCAATAAGCTCCCCGGCGGCCCAGCGGGAGACCACCCCTATCCCCAGCCCCAGTCGCACCGCGTTTATCACTGACTGGGCGCTGCCCAGGTCATAGACATTGGCAAACTGGTCCAATGATATATTAAAATTGGAAAGCTGCTGCTCCAGCGCCTGCCTGCTGCCGGAACCGGCCTCCCGCACTACAATGGACTCGCTGGTCAGATCGGGGATAGACACTTCCCTGCCCTTCAGCGGGTGCCAGGACGGTGTTACCACCGCCACAGGGTCCCTTACCCAGGGACGGCACTCCAGGTCGTCCGACTTGACGGGCACGCCCAGTATCCCCATGTCCACTTCCCTGTTTTTGAGCCACTGGGAAATCTGGGGACTGCCCCCTATCTGCAGGCTTACGGTAACCGCCGGGTACTGCTCCCTAAAGCCTCCTATGACCAGAGGCAAGAGCCACTCCCCGGCCACCGGGCTGGCGCCCAGTAAAAGGTGTCCTGCCTTGACCTCTCTTAAGTCGTCTATGCCGGCCCTTATCTTGTTGTACTGGCGCACCATCTGGGTGGCAATAGGGTAAAGCAGCCTCCCGGCCTCGGTAAGCAGCACCTTTTTGTCATTGCGCTCAAAAAGGGTTATCTTTAAGTCTTCCTCCAGTGCCTTAATCTGAAAACTTATGGCCGGCTGACTCATATCCAGCTGGGCCGCCGCCCTGGTGAAATTTTTAAGCTGGGCGATCAGGAGAAAGGCCTCCAACTGCTTTATATTCACTATATCACCATCACCACTATAATATATGTTTATCAGTATACTTCTATTTTTCTTATCAGACTCCTTCTTTGCTCAAGGGCATTCCCGATTGGTAGGAGATGCCAATAGGCAATAAATGCATCCCTGGCCCCTCCGGCCGACAAGCGGCGCCTGCAAGCTAGTACGCCTTCCCGGAAGGGCTAAGCCTGTATCCCCTTTCACCGGACGGCGCGTTTATAGACTCCTCCGCCTTATTTCCATGGGGAAGAATATTAAAATTCTCCACTACAAACAGATAGCCCAGAACGCCTATGGCCAGAAGACCCAGGCTGACTCCCCACTCTATCCATGAGGGGAAGTAGGAGCCTCCCATATACCCGGACATTCCGGTGAACACTACATTCATCCTGTTGATAATGACCCCGGCCACCACCAGCACACTGAAGGAAAGAACTCCTGCCCTGGTGGACCGCCAGCCGGGGGTAAAGCAGATGATCAGCGGGATGATCACACCGGCGGCCATTTCCAGAAGGAACATGTTGCCCTCCAGGTTGCCCCTGAAGACAAGGTCCATTACCCCCCGGCTATACAGATCATAAATCTTCAGCCCGAGGTAGACCAGCATAAGGTAGCCGGACACTTTAATCAGTGACTGCAAAACACTGTAATCCGGTCTGTGCCCATGGGCCCTTCCGGCCAGCGCCGACTCCACGGTAACCATGGCCGGCCCCACAAAAAAGGACGACATAAGAAAGAATACCGGCAGCAGCATGGACCACCAGAGGGGGTAAAGCTTCCCCACCTCAATAACATATAGTGATCCCAGGGATGACTGGTGCAGTGTTGGCAGCACTATACCTATTATAAAAAGCACCGGGAGCACCTTTTTGACCAGTCCGTGCCAGGGCTTCATTACTTTTTCAGTGGCTATCTCCCCGAATTCCAGAAGCTGTATGGTGGTGTAAAGGGAAACGCACCAGAAGACTTCAAACAGCACGCTGTGGTAGCCCCAGGAAACAAATGGCCTCCAGAAGTTAAACCAGCGGCCGATATCCATGAACAGGCCGCCCATAACCAGCAGGTAGCCAATCAGCGAGGTAAGCATGGCGCTCCTGGCAATGGGGGTGAATTTTTTTATCCCCAGCACCTGCACCAGAAGGCATGTGCTGTAGCCTCCGCCGGCCAGGGCCACCCCGGTCAGCACGTCAAAGCCAATCCACATCCCCCAGGGCCACTGGTCGCTGAGGTTGGTGGAACTGCCCAGGCCGAAGGCCAGCCTGTAGGCCATCAGCGCCAGGCCCAGAGCACCCAGCCCCATTAAGACCACCCTGACGGGGGTAATTTTAAAGCTCCATCTATTCTTCATATATTAAACCTCCCCAAAATGAACCTGAAAAATCTATATCTGAAAACATCTCGGGTCTCTATTAGCCACAGAGAACACAGAGGACACAGAGCTTTTTTAGCATTTCTGAATGTTTTTATATATTTATTAAACTTAATTAAAAGTAATTTCCATAATTTCAAGTGTTAATATTTACTCAAGACCTAAAAGTAGTGCTTTAGAGTAGATTCTCTGTGATCTCTGTGTCCTCTGTGGCTAAAAAAAGGACCCTCAAATATTACCCCATAACTGAACCTTATTTTTTATTCTTTTCGCCTTCCTCCCGGGCTATCTCGTTTCTACGCCTGTTGTAGACGTAAATACCGGTGAGTACCGCTCCCCAGCCAAGTCCCACGGCGGGGGTAAGCTTTAATATGCTTTCCGAGTACTCCGGCAATGGCCTGGTGGTTACATCGGTGCGGAAGCCCAGATCCTTGAAGGGAACATCCGAGATATACAGCCAGGAGGCGCCCCCGGCCTCTTTTTCACCGTAAATGTGGTTTATGTAGCCGCCCTTTTGAATTCTCTCAGCGGCCAGCCCGGCCAGCTCATTATACTCACCGAAGGTTAGCGCCCCCGCCGGGCAGACTCCCACACAGGCCGGAGTTTCACCCTTGGCAATACGGCCGGCGCACATCTGGCACTTCCTGACCCTGGGGAAGGACTTATCCCACTCATACTTGGGAATATTGAAGGGGCAGGCCAGCATACAGTAACGGCAGCCCACGCACAACTTTTCATCATACACTACCGGGCCGTCAGCGGTTTTTTTGATAGCCTTGGAAAAACAGGCCGAGGCGCAGGCCGGCTGGTGACAGTGAAGACACTGGTTTTTTACAAACCTCCAGACGGTTTCTCCATCCTTGGGGGCTTCCACCCACTTTACCGCTGTCCAGCTCTCAGCCCCCAGAGCGGCGTCTTTACCATCTGCAGGAGTTCCATCATATTTAAGATTGTTCCACAGCTTGCAGGCCACCGTACAGCTGCCGCAGCCCACGCATTTTGTAATGTCCACCAGAACACCCTTTGGCACCATCTTTTCCTCCCCCGTCAAACCTTATCTGGTAATTCTTCTGAAGCAAGCTGCTTAAAGCTCTTACCCCTGTCCACATAATCGGTGTGCAGCAGCTCCTCGGCCAGCTCACTCATGGGGTGGCCCAGGAAATTCTGGTAGAGGGCGAGCACCTCGGAGTTCTCGTGGCTCTCCCGCCACTCCATCCTTACATCAGCGCTGTACAGGCTGGCCATCCTCTTCTGGCGAACCTCGTCAGAGGGAGGCACCGAAGTCCTGGGCTGCCCTCCCCCACTCTGGCACCCTCCGGGGCAGGACATAAACTCCACAAAGTGCCAGGGAGCCTCGCCCCTGCGCACGGCCTCCAGCACCTGGCGGCCGTTGCCCATACCGTGGCAAATGGCCACCCGCACTGTTCCCACCCCGGGGATGTCAACCGCGGCCTCCTTGACCCCACTAAGGCCCCGCACAGGTGTCAGGGACAGCAGCTGGGCCGGGGGCTCCTGCTGGGTAATAAAGAAGTAGGCCGTTCTGACGGCGGCTTCCATAACCCCCCCGGTGGCGCCGAAAATTATGGCCCCGCCGGTGCTCTTGCCCAGCAGGGGGTCGTAGCTTTCCTCGGGAAGACTGTTCAGGTCGATGCCCTTTCTCTTTAATAGACGGGCCAGCTCCCTGGTGGTCAGTACTGCGTCCACATCCTGAAGGCTCTGCTTTTTCCAGTAATGGCCGCTGTCGTTCATTTCCGGCCGCTGGGCCTCGAACTTTTTAGCGGTGCAGGGCATTATGGCCACTGAATATATTTTCTCCGGGTCTATGTTCTTTGTTTTGGCAAAATAAGTTTTTACCAGAGCCCCCATCATCTGCTGGGGTGACTTGCAGCTGGACATGTTGGGAAACAGGTCGGGGTAAAAATACTCGCAAAACTTTACCCAGCCCGGGCTGCAGGAGGTAAACTGGGGCAGAGGTTTTTTCAGCTCTCCCTTGACCCTCTTGATTAGCTCGGTGGCCTCCTCCATTATAGTGAGGTCGGCGGTAAAGTTGGTGTCGAACACCTGCTTAAACCCCAGCCTCCTCAGGGCGGCCACCTGCTGACCCATCACCCAACTGCCCGGGGGAAGGCCAAACTCCTCACCCAGAGCCACCCTGGTGGCCGGGGCTGTTTGCACCACCACGTACTTGTCGGGGTCCTGCAGGGCCTGCAGCACCTTTTCAGTGTCATCCCTCTCGGCAATAGCCCCGGTGGGGCACCACAGCGAGCACTGGCCGCAGTTTATACACACTATGTCATTTATCAGGGGAAAGCCGTAATGGCCATATACCGTCTGGGTATTCCTGCATATCTCCAGGCACTGGCCGCACAGCACACACTTCTGGTCATCCCTGACTATTGACGGGTTGGACGCCTCAATGGGCACCCGGCCCCGCACCTGGGCCGGCCATGTGCCCGCTATCTGGTACTGCTGGGGAAGCCAGCCGTCCCCCCCGGCATTTACCGCCGTATTGTTTTCACAGCCGGCAAGGGTCAGGGCAAGGCCGCTTAAGCCCAGCCCCCCCATCATTTTCAGAAAAGACCGTCTGGTGACTTCCTTTTCCAGTTTCAGATGGTCTTCCATTACTGATCCTCCTTTTATACAATCTTACAGGTACTGCTTTGCGGTCGGAACACCAAGGAAAGGGGACACACCTGCTGAAGTATGGGTATTCCTTTGTAGACAGGAATTTCCCCGATTGGGAGTCAGGAGTCAGAATACAGAATGGAATGCCTGTCCCTTCTGTATTCTGTCTCCTGTCTCCTGACCCGCAAGCTATTCAGTATTAGCTATTTGCTCTACCTGGGGACGAACCTGAGTTTAATTCTTTGGGCCAGTCTTTTTATTCCGGCCAGAGATGTTCTTAATGTTTTACCCTCTTTCCTTCTCCGGATGGACCACTCCACCACCTTGACGATGGTGGCGCTTAGCTCATACAGCAGATAGATGGGGGCGGCCAGGAGAAGGACTGAGAATATATCCGGAGAGGACACCAGGGCCGAGGAGAAAACCACCACTGACACTATGGCGATTTTACGTCCCCCGACCATGGTCCGGTAGGTGATTACCTCAAGCCTGGCCAGGAAAAAGGCAGCCAGGGGCATTTCAAAAACAAGTCCGAAGGGCAGCAGAAAACTTAGCGTGAAGGATATGTATTTGCCTATGCTGAGCATGGGCACAATCTCGCTCCCCCCGTATTTTAAAAGCATCATCACACACAGGCGGAACACGGCAAAAAAACCGAAGGCCACCCCTCCCACAAAAAGCAAAAAAGACAATAAAACAAAAGCAGTGAAATATATTCTTTCTACTTTGCGCAGCGCCGGTAATATAAAGCCCCAGAACTGCCAGAGGATGACGGGCAGGGCGGCTAAAAACCCCAGAAAGAAGGCCAGCTTAAGCCTGGTCATGATAGCCTCGGTAACACCTATATAAACAATCTGGTTGCCGGTTGCAGTAACTGGCTGGAGAAGCACTTCCAGAACTCTGTCATTAAGAGCCCAGCCCGCTGCAGACATAACAAAGGTAGCTATCACCGAAACTATTACCGCCCTGCGCAGTTCCTCCATATGCTGAAGAACCGTCATTTCCTCATTTTTAGACACCCCGCCGCCTCCCTTCATAGTTTTTTTTACCTAATCAGTTGACTGCACTGCCCGGAGCCGCGCCGGGAGCAGTAGGATTGGCAGCAGTATTGGCGGCAGCGCTGACCGCTTCACTTTTGTCTTTCTTCTCATCATCATCGGTGCTGGTAAAGGCGTTTCTCATATCTTTCAGCGATTTTCCAAGAGCTTTGCCGGCCTCGGGTAGCTTACCGGGGCCGAAGACAATAAGAACCACCACCAAAATAAGTATCAGGTGTGTAGGCTGCAAAAGACCGTTAAACATTTTATCCCCCCTCTCCTTAAACTTTTTGAACATTTGCTAATAACAAAAAACTCTATTGCTTTTCATAAAAATAATAAATTAATCATAGCTAATTATAATAATTATATCTTATTGATTATTATAAATATATTTTATCATGATATTAATACTTTTCTTGATAAAATGCAATGCTCATTTTAGTAAAAGGGGACAGGCTACTTTTTAAAAAAGTAGCCTGTCCCCTTTTTTATAACGCTTAGGAAAGTATAGTTCTCCTTAATCTCCCACTTTCCGTTAAAAGCGTTTCAAAAAAGTTTCCTCTGACTGCATTCGAGAAGGGCAAGCACCATTGGTGCTTTTTTATAACATTTATCGCGGTTATCGGTTTAGAGCCCCGCTAACTCCTCAAAAGCCCTTTGCAGCTTACGGGTTACCGGACCGGGGGCGCCGCTGCCGATAGACCTCCCGTCAATGCTTATGATGGGCAGCACCTCGCTGATGGTTGAGGTGATAAAGGCCTCATCGGCCCCATAGGCCTGATCGACGGTAAAGGCCTGCTGGATCAGGTTAAGCTTCAAGTCTTCAGCCAGCTTCACCACTATCTCCCTGGTTATGCCTCCTAAAATAAGGTTACTCAGCGGGTGAGTGTAAACAGAACCCTCTTTAACTATAAAAAAGTTGGAGGAACTGCCCTCTGTTACGGTGTCGCCACGGTGCAATATGGCCTCTATGGCCCTTTTTTCCACGGCTGCCTGCTTGGCCAGCACATTGCCCAGCAGATTAAGGCTCTTTATATCGCACCTCAGCCAGCGTATATCTTCAGCGGTAATCACACTTCCACCGTTTTCCATGGCCTGTAGCGGCCGCTGAACCTCCCTGGTATAAGCCACCAAAAGCGGTCTGGTCTCCTCCGGAAACTGGTGCACCCGGGGGGCAACACCGCGGGAAATCTGCAGGTAAATAATGCCATCCCCGGACAGCTGGTTGGCTTTCATTAGCTCCCCAAACCTGGCGGCCAGTTCATCTTTCCCAAAGGGCAGCGGCATTCTAAGCTCCGCGCAGCTTCTCCACAACCGGTCAAGGTGCTGGCCCATGGCAAACACTTTACCGCCGTATACCCTTATAACCTCGTAAACCCCATCGCCAAACTGGTAGGCCCTGTCTTCAATATCAACCCCAAAGTCCTTTCTTTCCACCAAACTGCTGTCAACCAGAATCATTTTACTCATCTCCAGCTTTAAATTTAAATTATTCTTTAATCAGCTAATGATTAATTATAAATAAACTTGATTGTCTAAACAAGACTGACCTACTCAATACTATGTAAAATTTTTACTGAAACTTTTTATTACTGTCAAGCTTTTAATTGTAGGCGCCGCTGATCCATCTGTAAAGGTCATCATATATTGCCCGGGTCTGAGGAACATTGCTGCGGGCGGACTTCACCAGCGTTTTTTTAACCACCCCCATATAATAGGCATTGGTCACCGGGCCGTCAAAGCCCAGCTGATGTCCCTTTTGCAGCTGCCTGTAGAACAAATCATAATATTTCTGGTCGTACAGCACATTCTCCTCGCATTCTATTTCAATGCCCATGCCGTATCGCCTGGCCAGCTCCGCCGCCCGGTCCATGCGGTCCTCCGGGGGGCTGTCCTGGGCAAAATAGTTTGGCTGCAGGAAAACATGGCTGAAGCCATAGGATCTCCAGTTCTCATACCCCTTGGTGCCAAAATAGGGAATCCAGAAAAATTTCTGGCTGTTGTTCCTCACCAGCCTGGCAGTGTTGATAACCAGATCCTTTTCCCCGGCATTGGTATTCTCTATTGACTCCCCGTACCAGTATATTCCTGCCAGGTCAAGGTTTTTAAAGCCGGCGTCGCTCCATCTGCCCATTAATTCACCATAATACCACTGCACGGCGGCAAATCTTTCTCCGCCGTCAGCCGGGGCAAAGCCTTCCGGCCTGGCGCCGGGGTAGGGAATGGACAGTATCACCTTTTCCCTCACCTGCATCCCCGACAGGCTGTTCATCCTGGACACGGCCTCATCCAGGGCAGCAAGCTGCTTTCCGGTGGCGAACAGATCCTCCAGGTAGGCGGCCCAGCTGTCTCTGGTAGCGGGTATTCCGTAGTAGGGGAGGAAAAGCATGGTATCGAACATTCTTCCGGAAATTTTACCTGTGCTGTCCTGGTAGCCTACCAGAGGCAAAAAGTCGGCCGGGGCCAGGGTCTGACTGTCGCTTTTATCCCCGGTGTACACAAGCAAAATATCGTTCATATTGGGGACCTGCATATAATTGCCCGCCATACTGCTGTCGCCCCCGGCGCAGGCCAGCACCGCAGGACTGGCGGCCGCTGCTCCCCCCCTTACCGAAAGATGCCTGGCAAAAACCCATATGTCCACGGGGAAAGTTAACCTGACATAGCGGGCGTTTACCGGGGTAAAGGACAGAGTGAGGCTGACCTTACTCTCACCAGGCTCCGCAGGGCTCACCCCGTGGTAGGCATAGCCCAGGTGATACCAGGAGAGGCCGTCCGCCGACACCTCACCCTTTATATAGCCGGGCAGGAAAACCCCCCACTCAGGATTCTGCATGAATTCCAGTGATATTTCAGACACTGGCCGGGCAGTTTTCAAGTCCACTGTAATGTCCCTTCCCTGCTGGCGTAAAAAGCCTGTCCAGGTATCACTTTTAGAGATCAGCCCCTCCGGCGGTCCGGGATTGTTTTTACTCTCTGTCTGCCGGAAGGCGGTGTCCGGGGAATGTTGCTTTACCGTGTAGACAAGATTATATTCAGTGGGCGGGGCTTGGTAAACCGCCCCGCTTACACTGGCGGAAGCGCTTTTCCTGGATTTGGGAGAAGTTACTTCTGCTTTAACCATATAAGAGCTATACCCCGCATTTACCGTAACCGTCCCTCTCCCTGCCAGTTTTCCCTCTACCGTGCCCTCCGGAGAAACAGGGCACACCTTTGGGCTGTCGGTGCCGAAGACCGGTGTAAAAACTGGGAAATTTCCGGCGATCACAGGCTTCAGCTCCAGTGTTTCACCTTCCCTCACCTGGGCCTGCCGGGCTGAAACCACCGGTAATGCGGTAAGTGCCTGACCCTTTCTTATTTCCAGCAATTTGGCGGCCAGTACCGCAGCCTCGGCCCGGGTCATTTCCCTCTGGGGATAAAAATAGCCCTCACTTCCCCCCATCCAGCCCCTTCCGGTCATAAAGGCGGCGCTGGCCTCTGCATAGTTGGAAATACTTTCTTTATCAATATATCTTTCAGTTAGGGAAAGCCTTTCATAGCCGCTCCCCAGGGCATGGTGCCAGAGCACAGCCGCATCCTGCCGCAAAATAGGGCTTTCGGCCCCAAAGGACTCCCCGGTGCCCTTAATTATACCCATACCGGCCAGTGCCTCCAGGTAGCCGGCCTCAGGTGTGCCAGGGAAAACATCGGCAAAAGACGGCTTGGCCGGATAAACCGGCTGTATCCCCAGTGTCCTGGCTACCAGCACAGCAACCTCCAGGCGGGTAATGCTGCCCCCGGGCCTGAATTCCCCTCCCTCCCCGCTGATCATCCCCTGCTCCACAAGGCGGATGACCGACTCTTCTGCATAAGAGCCCTTTATATCGCTATAGGCCTGAGGCGCGGGTGATCCGTAGGCAATGGAACAGTTAACCAGTAGAAAAAGTACCGTCAGGTATAAAGTTATCCTTTTGATGTTCATTGTTTTGCTCCTTTAATAATATTGTAAAGTGCTGTGGTGGCCTTCTATAAAAAATGAAAACTCCCCCGGGTTGTTCCAGCCCTGGCATATATTCTGTTTTTAGACACAGGCTTCCAATATCCCTCTTGTATCAACATTCTTTTCCGTTGTAATTTTTGCCAAACACGCCCTTCGGGCGGCTAGCTGTCAGCAGTCAGTAATCAGCCTGGTCCTCTAATAACCCGCTGCCAGGAAAAAATGGCTGATAGCTGATGGCTGATAGCTAACAAAAAAAAGCTGCTGGCTATAAGCCAACAGCCTTTTCAATAATATGGCCAGGTTAAAAGGTCCGGCCGGCATTTCGGCTTTTCCCCTTAAAGCCCCCGCCCTGGCCAAAGCCTTTCCTTCCTCCTCCGCCCCTGTGGTATTCCTTGCGGGGGGGTCCTGCATTCCTGAGATTTTTTATTCTGAGGGGCCTCTCCTCGGTAAGTGTCACGGGGGTCCGGTCGGTTTCCCTGGTAAGAATCTTTAAGGCCGCCGAAAGAAGGGTTACAGAGTCTGTCTCATCCAACAGGCCCTCGGCCAGAGCCCTGTAATTATCTATTCCCCCTTTTTCCACAACGGTCAGCAGTCTGCCCACGGCCAGGCGCTGCTGCCCCTCAAAGGCCTCTTTATAAGTTGGAACGGGCCTGCGCTCAATATTGCTCCTGGTTGTTCTCTCAATATTTTTTAAATGGCCAATCTCCCTGGGGGTAACCAGGGTTACGGCCACCCCTTCTTTTCCGGCCCGTCCGGTGCGGCCCACCCTGTGGACATAGCCCTCGGAATCCTGGGGAATGTCAAAGTTATATATATGGGTAACATCGCTTATGTCCAGGCCCCTGGCGGCAACGTCGGTGGCTATAAGCATTTCCACCGTACCTTCCTTAAACCTTCTCATGACGCGGTCCCGCTGGGACTGGGCCATATCACCGTGGATACCCGCGGCTGAATAACCGCGCTTGCTCAGTCCCTCAGAAAGCTCGTCCACCCGGCGCTTGGTTCGTCCAAAAATAATGGTGCGCTCCGGTGACTGGGAATCCAGAAGACTGCAGAGGGCATCAAATTTTTGCCTTTCCCCCACCTCAATGTAGCTCTGATTGAGGCTGGAGACGGTAACCTGCCTGGACTCAACCCTGATTACCTCAGGATTTTTCATGAACCTCTGGGCCAGGGTCCGTATTGGTCCCGGCATGGTGGCCGAAAAGAGTAAAGTCTGGCGTCCCTCCGGCACTTCCTTGAGGATGGTCTCTATATCCTCTATGAAGCCCATATTGAGCATCTCGTCAGCCTCATCCAAAACCACCAGGCTGACCTGGCCCAATCGGATAGTCTTGCGCCTCATGTGGTCCATAAAACGCCCGGGCGTACCAACGATGATGTGGGGCCTGTTCTTCAGGGCCCTTATCTGGCGGCTTATTTCCTGGCCCCCGTAAATGGGAAGTGTACGGATGCCCTTAAAGTGACCGATCCTGTTTAATTCCTCGGCCACCTGCACGGCCAGCTCCCGGGTGGGCGCCAGCACAACCCCCTGCACCTGATCCCTGTCAGCATGTAAAAGCTCCACCAGGGGGATGCCAAAAGCTGCTGTTTTACCGGTCCCGGTCTGGGCCTGCCCGATCAGGTCCCGTCCCTCCAGGCCCGGCGGAACAGCCTTTTTCTGTATTGGCGTGGGCTCTTCAAAGCCCATATTATTTAGAGCCCTGACAACCGGCTCTGACAGTCCAATTTCATTAAATGCCGCCACATAGTTACCTCCTTAAATTATCTTTCAATATATAGCATGCCTAAAAGTTAGCCATTTTTTTCATGTTTAACCCACAGATTCATATTCTCAAACCTCCCGCCGATATGACAGTTGTTGATAAACTTGCCCTTAAAGGCGTATCCCATTTTATGCAGGGCAGCATTCATACCAAAGGAACCTGCCCGGCTGAGGCTGTATACCACACCCATATTCAGTTTCCACATTTCTTTTTCAATAAGGTCCAACAGCACTGTAAGTAGACCTCTCCCGCGATGCCCGTCTAGAGTGGCACAGTCAGTCATCTCTGCGTTAAAGTTATTGTGGTCTATTTCCGCCGAGGCGGCGCTTACCGGCCTTTCTTCATAAAAAACCGCCAGAAAATAAACATGTGACTCCATCACCCTTTTTACATAGGCCGGGTCGAAAAGAGGGCTGGGATAAGATGAAAAAACTGTCCTGTAGAGATGCACCAGCGCCTCCACATCACCGGCCATCACCGGTCTGACCGAGTATCCCTCCGGGAGCGGGGGCAAAACTTTTTTTTTATTCTGCCCTAACTGATCTAATATTTGTTCCTCCTGCTCCAGATAGGGGCTTTGGCCCCTGCCGGGATCAACGAAATAGGAGTGGCAAAAGGCCTCACGGCCCCTAAAAAACCCTGGTATGCGGCCTTCTAAAATGTAGCCCGCAGCATCCAGGTAAGGCGCCGCATTATCCAGGCAATAAAATATCACCTTACTTAGCTGGTGACTTTTAGCTATGTCAATCAGCTCCCTGGCCAATCCCTGCAGATCAGGCCCCTGGCAGCCCTTCACACTGATCCGGCGATTGACAGGGTCTATAAATACCCGGGCCATGTAGCTGTCGCCGGAAATAACCTTCATAAAACCAATCTGATCACCAGTACAGCTTTGTGTCCTCAACTTAAAAAACTTGCCCTCCTTAAGCCTGCGAACACTTTAAATTCAACAGCAGGTGCCCCGGAACGTCTGTCTTCGCCTTTCACGCAAATTTCCTTTTGGCACCAGGCTTAGCTGATGGCCTGCCAGCAGCTTTTCCAGCCCCACAGGGTCCTTGTCCTTTAAGCGGGGGCAGGCGCGGCAGTTATCACACGGGTCGTCAATATCCCGGGGCTCAGAGTATGTGGCCACCACACCCTCATAATTGCGAAGTATCATCTTATGCTGAGACTGGGATATAAGATATTGGGGGCCAACAGGTATTTTCCCGCCGCCCCCCGGCGCGTCAATCACGTAGGTGGGTACGGCCAGGCCTGATGTATGTCCCCGCAGAAGCTCCATTATTTCAATTCCCCTGGCTACCGATGTCCGGAAATGCTCTATGCCCGGGGAAAGGTCGCACTGGTAGAGGTAATAGGGGCGCACCCTTATTTCCAGCAAACGGTGCATGAGATCCTTGATCACATAGGGACAGTCGTTGACACCTCTCAAAAGCACAGTCTGGTTTCCCAGGGGCACTCCGGCGTCGGAAAGCATGGCGCAGGCCTCTTTAGCCCGGCCGGTAACCTCCTTGGGATGATTGAAATGAGTGTTTAGCCATACAGGATGATGCTTTTTTATAATAGAACACAAATCAGCGGTAATCCGCTGCGGCATAACTACCGGTGTCCTGGTTCCGATGCGGACAATTTCCACATGTGGTATGGCTCTCAGGCTACCCAGAAGGTATTCCAGGTGATCATCAGAAATACAAAGGCTGTCGCCCCCGGACAGTATTACATCTCTGACCACAGGTGTCCTCCGGATATAGTCAAGTGCCCTCTCCAGTTGCTCCCTGGGTCTCTCCCTGTCGCTGACACCGGCGAAACGCCTTCTGGTGCAGTGCCTGCAATACATGGAGCACTGATCGGTAACCAGTAAAAGCACCCTGTCCGGATAGCGGTGGGTCAGTCCCGGCACCGGCGAATCCACGTCCTCATGGAGAGGGTCTTCCAGATCGTAATCACCATCCTGTAATTCCATGGAGATCGGCACTGCCTGGCGTCTCACGGGATCGTCCCCGTCAATTGGGTCCATCAGCGTGGCATAATACGGTGTGATGGCCATGCGCATTGTCTGCAGTGAATTAGCAATCCCCTGTTTCTCTTCCTGGGACATGCTAATAACCTCACCCAGATCTTCCACCGTGACCAGCCGGTTTGCCAGCTGCCAGCGCCAGTCGTTCCACTGGCCGCCGGTTACATCCTTCCAGCGGGGGATTTCATGATAATCCCGGACCATGTCACCGCCTCCACACCTTGCAGCTTCTCCCATGTAGTATAAAAAAATGAGGCAGCTTTTATTCTGAGTTGCTGCACGCCTAATTTTTATTGTGTTAATCTGTGCCTGAAAAATTATTTTCTATCTCCTGTTTAGCTTTACAAACCAGAGCCTCTATTTCTTCCGGGGCCAATTGTTTTCCGGACTCCAGCCTGGCCAGAGTATCCTCGAAATAGCTCAGCAGCGAGCGGTTCAGATGGTCATAAATAAGCTGCGCGCCTTTGGGCTCTTTGGCCTTCCCGCTCCAGACACCGTCCATCCTCACAAAAAGATAATTGGTAATCCCGCTCATAATACTCGCCAGCGCCGCCACCTGCCGGTCGGCAAAGCCCGCCGTCCCCTCGTAGGTGGTGGAAAGGAGCTTCAGCCGCCCTTCCTCCTGCAGCTTATGATAGGCCCGGGTGCCCTGCAGTATGATCATCGGGTGGTAAAGCACATTGGCGGTAATGGCCAGGTCCCCGGTCAAAGCATTCCTTTGCAAAAATTCATAGTTTGCCCGGATATCCTGCAGGGAGGAGTCCGGCTCAAACATGATAAAGCCCACATTGGGCTCTATCCCGTACTGTCGTAGAATTTTCAGCGCCTTTTCATTCTGGGCCACGGTGGTCATTTTATTTAGCCGTTTGAGGGATTCATCCCGGCCGCTCTCCAGGCCTACCAACATATGGCGCAACCCCGCCTCGGCCAGGGAGCTGACTGTTCTTTCATGGATATCGTTCACCCGGGCCTCTATGCCAAAGTGAATATGGCGTTCCTTTAGCAGTGAGGCCAGCCGGAGCGCCCGGTCCTGGCCGTATTGTCCGGGACCGAAAAAATTGGGGTCCACAAAATAGAAGTCCCTCTTCCCATATTCGGCCAGCAGCCGGTCAATCTCGGCTATTATGTTCTCCGGGCTGCGGCCCCGCCACCGAGAAAAATCGGGGACATTCCTCCGACCTCCAAAGCCAGTACCTGATCGGGGACATTCCTGTCTCAAAAGGAGTACCCGAGCTTCAGCAGGTGTGTCCCCATTCCTTGTTTGGTGTGTCCCCATTCCATAGTAGGCATTGATATAACAAAAGGTGCAGCCCCCATAGCAGCCCCGGCTGCCCTCTATATTGATTTCCGGCAGGCGCAGCATGGCCTCGGTGCGGACAGGGAAAGGCAGTTTGTCCAGGTTGGGCTCCGGCTCCCGGGGCTGTATGCAGATGCCGGACCGGTTCCTCCAGGCCAGCCCGGGTATTTCCTGCAGCCCGGCCCCGGCATGCCTCTCCGCCAGCCGGGCCAGAGTCAGTTCCGGCTCCCCCATAATGACCGCCTCGATGGCCTGGCTGTGCCGTAATATTTCCTCATAGGCAAAGGTGGGATAAAAGCCGTAGGCGGCTATAAAGGGGGTTTTTCCTGCGCCCTTTAGCTCTCCCAGAAAAGCAAAAAGGTCTTCCTCCCTCTCCCACTGATAGACCATGTGCACCCCCAGCAGATCCGGACCGAAGTTACTTACCGCCCGGTGGATTTCCCCATAGGAAAGGCCCTCCAAATACCCCTCAATTATTTTAACCTCGTGTCCCCGGCCGGACAGCAGGCCGGCGGCATAACCGCTGATGAGGCAGGAGGAAAGCGGTGTATTGGCAATATCATTGCACCTCACCCGGGCAATTTTGCGGGGGTGCTCCAGTAAAAGTACTTTCATTTCACTGCCTCACTTCCTGCCACATAAATACATTCTTCTGCAGATGATAGGCTTCCAGCCGGTAGCGCAGGGCTTCATACGGGGGCGGGTTATAGTACACCGGGTAAAGCAGGTCGGTATCGGGCCGTATGACCCCTTCTTTTATGGCTGTTTCCGCCAGGGGAGTGCCGGGCATCAGGCGGATATTGTTCAATACCACCGTGCCCAGGTTTCTTTTCAGGCTGTGCAGCTCATAGAGGCGGTCCAGCAGGCGCAGCCCGCTGTCGATGGTGCGCGTGTTTTCCCCGGGCACGTTGACCATAAAGTGATACATGGTAACCACATCGGTGCCGGCAGCCAGGCCTGCCGCCTTTAATATATCGTCCTGGCTGAGATTTTTGCCAAGTGCCTGCAGCGACTGGTCGCAAAGGCCGTCCGGGGAAAAGGAAAAACAATTGCACCCGGCCTCCTCAAAAAGGCGGATATTGCGCTCATCCAGGTGGTCTTCCCGGAAAAAGCCGCTCCAGGCAATGCTTATTTTCCGGCGCAGCAGCTCCCGGCAAATTTCCTCCAGGTGGCCGGAGGGAAGGTTCACCACCGGGTCATTGAAGTGAAAATCTTTAACACCGTATTCCTTATGTAACAATTCTATTTCATCCACCACCCCGTCAGGCTGGCGGCAGCGTAATTTTTTCCCCTGCAGCCGGGGGTATACGCAATAGGAGCATTTTAAGGGGCAGCCCCGCTTGGTTTCAATCCCCATCACCGGCACATAGTTGTTGATGCCCTGGTAAAGCCTTGGCAAAAGAACCTCTCTTGAGGGAACCACGTACCGGGTCAGGTCATAGTCCACCGAGGGCCGGTTGACCAGCACCTTTTCACCCTTCCGGTAACACAGGCCCTTAATACCGGAAGGATTATCCAGTGAGGCCAGCAGGGCCGGAAGGGAGGTTTCAGCCTCACCGGCGATGCCATAGTGTATTTGTTTCAGCTCTCCCATAATACGCCTGGGGAAAAGTGAAAATCCCGTTCCCCCGGCCACTATCCAGGCCCGGGGCAGAAGCGCCGCCACCAGCCTCACCGCAGTGGCAAAGGGAGGAATAAGGGAGCTGGTCCTGTTGGCCAGGGGGTCTATATTGCGCAGGGACAGGCCCACCACCTCCGGCCTGCAGCCTAAGAGCCTTTCCTTTAGCGCGCTGAAGGGGTCGGCCTCAATATTCATGTCCAACAGCTCTACCTCATGGCCGGCCCTTTTCAGGTGGGTGGCCAGGGTGACTATTCCAATGGGATATACTCTTTCCGGGGACAGCCCCTCCACCGAGGGGGTCTGAACCATTAACACCCGCACAGCCATCACTCCAACAATAAAATACCAAAGTATTTGATAAAATCTCCCCGTTCCGCCAGTGTCCGCAGGGAAAACCCCGCCCGTTTAACCGTTTCAAACACATCAATCCCCGATCCCTCCATGGAGGGCCTGGAATCCCTGGTGTTGCGGCAGCTGCCCTCCGGGGAGCAGATGTCACAAATGGCGCACGGCCCCGCCCAAAAGGCCAGAGCTTTATAAAAGCCGGCTTTAAAGGCCTCCTTCTCCGCCCTCAGCACCAGTCGCTGAAAATCCCCGGTGGGAGGAGAGCCTTCCAGGAGCAGACAGTGGGTATAGTCCCGGAATATTTCCCTTGTTTTTTCAGGCGTGGGGCTGTTGGGCGGACAGTGCGGCTTCCCGAAGTTATCGCAGCCGAACCGGCACCGCAAATCGGCCCATTCCGGAATGTGCACGGCCTCCGCCGGAAGGGGGCAAACACTCTGAAAGCCCAGGTCCTTTATTCTGGCAATAAGCCGTATTTTGCTGTCCAGGCAGAGGCCCGACAGCCTTTCCGGGCTTTTCCCGGCAATAATCAGGGCTGTGTCCGAGGTCAGAGGCAGCAGCTCCGTGGGGTAAAGTTTTTGCCTGGTTAGCCGGTCTTTTAGCCACCCGGCCGGATAAACCCGGCCGTTATATGTATTGACAAACATGTTTAAATCAAATAAAGCGGCTTTCCCCGGGCAATGATCGAAAAAAAAGTCATGGATCAGCAAAAAGCCGTCTTTTTTAAGGCAGGCAGCCGCCTTTTCCAGAAGTTCTGTAATCTCCACTTCTGAATAGGCATGCACTATATTGGAAAGTATGATCAGGTCAAAGCCCTTCTCCTGCACGGGCCAGGGCTCCAGTATATTGGCGGGACAATAGTCTATCCGGTGATGACAGCCCCTTTCTCCAAGCAGCTCCCCGGCACAGTCCAGCACTTCCTGAAGGTCCATTAAAATAGCCCGCAGCCCCGGATAATTCTCCAGAAATCCGGCTGATACCGCGCCGGACCCCGACCCAACATCAAGTATCTCTCCCGACAGTAGAATATGCTTAAAAAAAGGCAGTATTTCTTCAACCTTGGCTCTGGCCACGCAGTCCATGGCCCGGCTGTATTGGCGTATGCGCCCGGCCAACTGCTCCGGATTTTCGTCCGGTGCGGCAAAATCTACCCTGCCGCCTTTCCTGAGGCAGCCCTCTAAACTCCTCCAGCCGGGAAAAAGCTTTTTTCTCCACAGTATGGAATCTCCCTGGTAATCCTCCTCACCCTTTACCAGAAAACGGCGGGATATATTGGTATTAAAATAGACCCCGCCCTGCCGGCCGATCAGCCCCAGGGCACAGAGGGCCTGCAGGAACCGCTCCAGCCCGGCCCGGTTTAAATCCAGGCCGGCGGCTATTTCCTCCGCTGTTTTCCCACCTTCCAGCAGGGTGAATATATCCAGCTCAACGGCGGTGAAGAGGGCTTCCGAGTACCAGTAGCCCGTAGCTATATCCTCCAGATACTGGGGGCCTTTTTCCTGGGGATCGCAGTTTAAATACGGCAGAATCAAATCCACACACATCCTTTATATTCCCGGGCCATCTACCCCGGCATCCTGGAAAGTAAGCATTTTGCAAATAACCTGGGCAGCCGATTCCACAATATTCATGGCCAGCGCCGCCCCGGTGCCCTCTCCCAGACGAAGATTCAGATTCAGTAAAGGTTTGAGCCCCAGTTCCTCCAGCATGAACTGGTGCCCGTATTCCAGGGAGCGGTGCGCCGCAATCATGTACTGGACGGAATCAGGCGCCAAAGCCCTGGCCAAAAGCGCCCCGGCGGTGGAAATAAACCCGTCCACCACCACCGGCACCCTGTAATAAGCCGCCCCCAGTATTACTCCCGCAATTCCGCCGATCTCAAAGCCCCCCACCCTGGCCAGCACATCCACCGGATCTTTGGGGTCCGGTAGGTTAATGTCAATGGCTTTTTCAATGGCCCGTATTTTATTCTCAAGGGCCTGGTCGCTGATGCCGGTGCCCCTGCCGGTAACCTGTCCCACCGGGCGGCCCGACAGCACGGCCAGAATGGCGCTGCTGGGAGTGGTGTTGCCTATCCCCATATCTCCTGTGGCCAGTAGGTCAACACCTTCACGCACCAGGCCGCCCACTATTTCAATGCCGCTCTCCAGGGCCCTCTCGGCCTGCTCCCGGGTCATGGCCGGCCCCATGGCCATATTGCGTGTGCCCTGGTCAATTTTATAAGAGAGTATCTTTCCTTCCCTCGCCAGTGCGCTCAGATCTGCGGCCACCCCCATATCCACCACTACCACCCTGGCCCCGGCCACTTCCGCCAGCACGTTGATGGCGGCCCCGCCACGCACAAAGTTGCTTACCATCTGGGGGGTGACCTCCTGGGGAAAGGCGCTTACTCCCTCGCTGACAATACCATGATCCCCCGCCATGGTCACCACCACTTTCCTCTTTACCGAGGGCTTCAGGGTTTCCTGCACACCCGACAGCTGCTCCGCAATAGCCAGCAGATCGCCCAGGCTGCCCCGGGGAATGGCCAGCTGGTCCAGATAATCTTTGGCCTTCCGGCGCCATTCCACGCTTACCGGCTTAATACCGGCTATCACCCTGTAAAGATCAGAACTCATGTTAAAGACCTCCTAACTTAAAAATGGCTAATACTGAGGATTTCTTCTGTCGGAATACAGAATTCAGAAGTCAGAATTCAGAATGACAATGCATTTCTTACTTGTATTTTGTGGCCGATTAATTCGGCATACAAAATATTAATAAACTCTCTGTGGCTAAAAAAGACAATTAATCTACCCTAAAGCCGGGCATATACAACTCCTGTCTCCCGACCGGAGGTATTACCCGGAAGCAGTCTCCTGTCTCCCGACAGAATAAGGATTTCAGTATTAGCACGTCTTAGTGAAGATGGCCAGCAGTGTCACCAGGGTCAGCACCTCAATACATTCGCTGGTAGCCCCCAGGGTATCTCCGGTTATGCCGCCTATTTTTTTGGCGATATACCACTCCAGCAGAGCGGTTCCGGACAGAACCGCAGCCAGAAGTATCAACCCATAAAGCTTCAGCAAAAATAAAGTCAGAATAATAGCGGTTAACGAGTTATAAATAATCTCACGATAGCCCACCCGGGCTGTAAAGCTCCCGGTTCCCCCGGCGGGGCGGGCATAATCATAAAAAGCGGCCCCGTAGACCTGGGACCAGCGGCCCAGGGCAGCTGCCAGCGCTAACGCCATCCCCTGGCCGGCCACTGGCATTTGACCCAGCAGCACAAACTTTGTCAGCAATACCAGAGCGCCTGCCATGACCCCGTGGGACCCTGTCCGGCTGTCCTTCATTATTTCCAGCATGCCCTCCCGGGGTTTCCCGCTGAAAAGCCCGTCCGCGGTATCCATCAGGCCGTCCCCATGCAGATTCCCGGTGATCATAATCATAAAGGCCAGGGCGGCCAGTATGCTTACCGGAGGCGCAAAAACCAGGGACAATAACGCATGCAGGCCGGCGGCGCAGGACCCCAGCAGCAGTCCCACCAGAGAAAAATACGCCATGGAGCGGGCCAGCTTTTTTTCATCCACCGGGCCCCGGACGGTAACCGGTATTTTGGTCAGAAACTGCACTGCCAGTAAGAATTCCAAGGTAAACCCACCTGTCTTTTGCTTATACTGTAATTCTTACGCGGTCGGGAGACGGGAGACTGCCAAGGAGTAATACCTTGGGTCGGGAGACGGGAGATTCAGGCATTACTGATATGTCAATTAATACTGCATGATAAAGTGTTCAGGCATTCCTCTGCCAGGTTTTTTATTAACCAAAGAGTAGAGCAAAAACTCCTGTCTACCGTCTACTGTCTACCGTCTCCTGACCGGAGGGAATGCCCTTAAGCCTTACCGCCCCGTGGTAAATCAGCACACTGACCAAAAAGCTGAGGAAGTAGCTGATGTCCGCTCCCCCCAGGTAGTTTTTGGCCACCTGGCCGACGTAGAGCACCGAATTCATAAAGGGTATGGAGATCAGCACACCGCAAAGGAAGGACAGTATGCCAATCCACCCTTTGGGCTCGTCTTTCCTCTGAGGATTTGCCTTGTGAAAATAAAAGTCACTGAGCACCACCCCCAGCCAGGGAGCTATCCAGTAAGAAAGCAGGAGCAGGAAATTGGTATAGGTATGGGACAATTCTCCATTCCCGAAGGATATTATCAGCGCTCCCAGGCCGGCGGTAACCAAAGCCGAGGTCCACCTCTTCATAGGCAGGCCCATGGCCAGGGCCGCCAGACCCCCGCTGTACATGGCCATGGCATTAACCGGAAGAATACTGAGAATTACAGTGATCAGGGCCGGAATGGTGAAAATCCCCATCAGCCCGGCAAAAAAGTCCATCGGCCCCGCGTGCATGCCCAGTGTTGCCGTAAGCGCCCCTAAAATTTCCAGCCAGATGCAAACTGAAACAGCTCCTAAAAAAGAAAACCTCCACAGTTTTGGCCTCGGTGTGTTTTCCGGAAGATACCTGGCGTAGTCGGTGCTGATGGGGCAATAACTGATCTGGTAAGAAAATGCCACGGCAATGGCCAGAATAAACATCCCCGGATCAAAGCCCCCCGCTGCGGGAGCCGCATGGCCCACTATTTCCGGCAGGTTTCTCACGGTTATCACAGTCATGGCCAGAAAAAGCACGCCCATAACCACGGACATCCAGTGGGCAAAGGCATGAATGAAATTATAGCCGTACACGGCAACCAGTAAAGTAACGGCAACAAGCAGCAATAAAGAAGAATGGTAGCCCAAAGGCAAAATCTTTTGCAGCGCCATAACGGCCAGCACCAGGTTTACCCCCAGCCAGCCGATGTTATTGACCAGGTTTAGAAAGGACAGCCCGATAACTCCGGTCTTCCCAAAGGCTCTTTTGCTGGCGGGAATAAGCGGCTGTCCCAACTCCGCGCCGATGGAGGAACTGAGGGCAAGGAAGGCCGCCCCGGCAATATTGCCTATAATAATGGCCAGTATGGCATACTTTAAAGACAGCCCGAACTCAACCCCCAAAAAACCGGTAAACCAGGTAACCACATTCAGGTTGATGGCAAACCAGATGGTAAACATCTGCCCCGGCCCGCCGTGCCGCTCCTCTTTGGGAATGGGCTCAATGCCGTAAGGCTCCACCTCCAAAACTTTTTCCTGGTACGCCGCTTCTTTCATAAACTCTCCCTCCTAAAAAACCAGTTCAAATAAAAAGAAAAACCCACAACCCCATGGGGTGTGGATTTTGCCTTCATCCTCACCTGAGCTGCCTATACTCGAGGCAGCCAGTACTCTACAGGCAGGTCTCCTGACTCGGGTTCATCGCTTCATTGCCCCTTCCCCCTCATGGAGTGGCGCTGGCAACAGCTTCCCCTTACAGTGGCGGGTCCGCCCAGGAATCTCACCTGGTTCCCTATTCTCCCTTTTCGGGCACCTGTAAAAACATATAAAATTTTACCTGAAATGCATATTAAAGCAATTGCCTTAAGCTGTCAACCCCAAATTAAGGGGCCCCTTTTCCTGAGTCAAGGAAACGTCCCCCTGACTCTTCCTTACAGCCCCGGGGGTTTTACTCTCCAGAAAAGGCTGGGATTGTCCGGATTCCAGTAGGCATCGCATTCCAGGCAGCAGTATCTGCCCAGCGGAGGTATGATACAAATAACCATGCCGCTTATAAAGGTAAATGGGATTACAATACGTCCCAACGGGTAGAGATAACCAACCAGGTATAGAATCAAGGAGACTCCGATGCCCAGGGAAAGTCCTGCGGCCAGCCTGATAGAGCGGCCCGTGGTTGTATCTTTTGAACCGCAAGACGGACAGACAGGTGTTTTTATCCTGAACGGCCATCCCATGAAAACACCTCCTAATCAACATTGATAATAATTGGTGTAATTTAAATTAAAAATTTTAATAAATTATATAATTGCTGTACACATTTTTTAATGATGCCTTAGCCGGTTATATATAATTAATTCTTTTCATACTTACGGAAATTTGAGGGGGGGAAGCCCCGAACCTTCGGGACTTCCCCTTTCTTACCTGTTAACATTTATGCTCCGCTTTTGGCAGCCTGATCCATTTGGCGCTTTTCTCGCTTCTCCTTCATAATACCCACAACCAGCAGGTAAATTATGAACGAACATACTCCGCAGGCCGCCGTCAGGATTACTGCGCAGCCGATCATATTGATTGTGTAACCTGTCTGGAATGCCTGCCACCAGTCCGGCCGGTGGGCAACGTTGAGCATATAGTTCTGCATTTGTTCCGGGTACTGTATCATTATCTTGGCCTTTGTATTGCTAATCCCCTGGGCCTGAAGCACCTGCAGGATACCCTTTTCATATACCTTGACATACCCTGAGGCCACCTGCTTCAGCACCACCGAGGTGAATGCGAAGAAACAGCATATGGCATAGACCAGGCGGATGGTGATGCCATAAACGTACTTGGTGCAGATAGTGCCGAACTGTGCGCCCACAGCCGCTCCGCACAGCATGATGCTGGCTGCCAGCAGTTCCACCATCCCCTTGGCTCCGTATGTGAAACCACCGTAAGCCCCTGAGAACATAACCTCGAACAGGTCTGTGCCCACGGCTATCTTGGTAGGCACGCCAACCAGGTATATCAGGGCGGGAACCCTCAGCAGGCCGCCGCCGATGCCCAGGATACCGGCCACAAAACCCGTGAATATACCAAGGAATATAAGTGCCCATACCGAGATTCTCATGCGGGCGGTCTTGCAATAAATAACCGGCCACACGTCAAGATTTTTCTGAATCCACCTGGACACCTTGTTGCCGACCAGGTCTTTGACCTCTTTACCTGTAATTTTCTCAACCTTTTTGGCTTGCAGATATTCTTTCAGCATAAAGAAGAACATGCTAAACAGCAGTACCATGTAGATGTAGCGCACCACCGGCCCGGCCAGCCCCTTCTTGTTCAGGAACATTAGAGACTGGGCGCCCACCTCGACACCGGCCATAGTACCTATAAGCATGGTTAAGGCTATAATCACGCTTACGTGCCCGAATTTCCAGTGCCTGAAGGTGGACACCACGGATTTGCCAGCCACGTGCGCCATATCGGTGCCGACTGCGTACACCATCGGGAACCCGAAGAGGTTCAGCGCAGGCGTTACCAGCCAGGCCCCCCCCAGACCGAAGTAACCTCCCACTACGCCTACAGTAAATCCTATCAAAAGCAGCGGCCACCAGGCCATTTCAACGCCACTCATGGGCATGTGCATCATAGCTTTTTACACCTCCACTTAAGAAATATTTCACTAATCTTAGAAATAGTCCAGGCCATTATTATGCTATTTAGTAACATACATTAAAAATTCAATGGCTCTCAAACAGTTTTACTCCATTAATCTGGGTTATTCAGTTGTAGCACATATAAATTGCCATACTATACTGTTTTGTTTTCCTGGGCCGGCTCATCCAGCAAATCATCATATTCCTTTTTGTAATCGCCGAGATGAACGCCCATAAGCCTTACAACAATGTCTGCCACCAGGGCAAATGCCATGCCCACTGCGGCCATGTATAAAGGGACAAAGGCACCGGCAAGTATAGGATTGCTCTTATGTAAATCTAAGAACCATTCGAAGAAACTCACATAGATTCCTCCCTTCCATTTATTAGACTATACTGTGAAAATAGCTTTATTTGGCCAGGAACTTCAAGGTGGCCAAGGTGTAAAACCAGTAACCGCAGGATCCGATGCAGGTTACTACCATGAATACTTGTGCCAGGAATTTAAACATGAAGTACACCCCCTTTAATGAACTTAGGATTGTTTTCACATTCACATATCAGTATTTGATCTACCTCCTTTCTTATCCTCCGGGGTTGTTTGCTTATCCCAAAAAAACAAGGCCGGAGTTCCGAGATAAAGTCTTATCCCGGACACCCGGCCTATCGTTGTTCGATTTAGCCTATCCAAATGGATTATTTAATTAACCATATTATACTCTCGGCATATGGGCGAGTCAATTAAAAACCAAAAACTTGTAATATATATCACATTATATTATTTAAAATTTTTATATTTTCTGTATATTATTTTGCCTATTGACATCAAAGCAGAGCTGCTATTATATTTAAATCAAAGATAATAATGATTGAGCCAAATCGAACAACGATAGGCTGGCAGCATTTAGCGTCGGCCTATTTTTTATCAGTTAAAGAGTTTAATTCCCGGCTGAATCGAACAACGATAGGCCGGC
Source organism: Peptococcaceae bacterium BICA1-7 (assembly GCA_000802095.1). Lineage (GTDB taxonomy): Bacteria > Bacillota > Desulfotomaculia > Desulfotomaculales > Desulfocucumaceae > BRHc4a. The sequence goes on from JUEB01000013.1 coordinate 181,544, forward strand.
ATGTTGTAATAACACGCCGGCCTATTTGTTTTACCAAGAAAGGAGGAATTATCATGTCAAGCATCTCTCAAACCGGGGATAACTGCCAGGGTATTGTATTTGAAAACGCTGCCGCAAATTTTTTCAAATCGCTGGTGACTTTTTTCAGGCGCAAACACACAGCCAGGTCGCCCAGGATCTATCACGGAGACCACTCCTATAACTCAATGCCCGACACGGCCTTTTATAACTTTGTGCACATGAAACATGTAACCTTTGTGGAAACGGGGGGCTGCTATGTATATATATTTGAGAAGCCTCACTATCAGGGCAACTATATGATAGCCGGCCCCAAAGAAGTTATGCCCATTGGCCAGTGCGGATCCATGATTATAAGTCTGAAAAGACTCCCGATCAGCTCCATTCAAAAGCACTGCAAGCCGCCCAAAGGATTTTGGGAAGTATCAGGCGCCACTTACCAGTACCATTGCTCAATGGGTTACAAATATGTTTAACAAAAGCATTAGGCCAGTACTTCCCCTTCTTGCTGGCGCACCAGTTCCTGGTATTCATTAACACTGTAGCCATTGTTGATAAAGTAGTCAAACAAAAAGTCCAGCTGTTTTTTGCTCATGGGTTTTGTGCTTGCGTAATGCACTTTACCATTACTGATTTTAGCCCACCCCTTCTGCTCAAGGGTATACTCACTGTTCATTTGATAGGGGAAGCGGTTAAGCAGTTGATAACCAAACTTTTTACAAAGCCTTTCGGCATAAATCAAGTGATCCACATAATTACATTGATATAGGGTCCCATCTCTGGACAGCCATCCGTCGATACCCTTCAAATCACCGACATATGGCTCCAGATTGACAGGCTCGGTGTTCCTTAACCAAGCCTTGAACATTGTTGGCCCCTCCCTTCACCCCTTTGAACAATATAATACTATACATTAACCAAAAATTCAAACAATTTAGCGTATTATTTTTCCTTCCATCAGGCGGGGATAAGTCCCCGCTGATTACTGTGCAGGACCATTAGGTCTGAAGCTGTTTTTAGAATTCTGGCCCCATGCAGCACAAAATTTGCCGGCCTGCAAACGCTACGGCAAAGAAAGTATTGCTCCTTATGGCTGTGCACATGATCACATCAATACTTACAATTTATCCCCCGGCTAGGGCCTTTTGGAACAGTTCTTCTTAAAGTTCTTTTGTTCATCCTCCAGCTTGATGGTCTTTATTGCCTCGTATATTAAAACAGGCTGGCCGCTTTCAACCCTTATCTTCATTTCCCCCCAGGCCAGTTCGCGCATAAATTTTATTAGAAGTTTTTCTTTGTTGGTCAAAACGATTAATTCATCTATCATGATGCACCTCTCTCAGCATTAATGTGATATAATTCACATTAATATTATATTTTTTAATTCCTGGCCTGGCAATATAAAACTGATAATAATTATAGATGGAATTTTTTAAAAGCTTGATGCGCTAATTATAAAGAGGTTAACTGTCAGTTTTTTTTGCGCTGTATGGGGTATGATCATGCCGTGCTTTATTCCAGGGCTTTTTTAATCATAACTTTAAGCTCATTTAGGTGAAAGGGTTTCGTTACATAGGCCTTGGCACCTTTTTTGAGTGCTTCCAGAGCCACTGGCATGCTGCTGTGGCCGGTCATAAAAATAACTGCCAGCTCCGGGCGCTTTGCCATAATCTGGTCCAGAGTTTCCAGTCCGCTTATACCGGGCATCTTATAATCCAGCAAAACCATACAAATGTCTGAGGTCAGCTGATTGATGCCCTCGGCGCCATTTGAGGCCTTTACTACTGAGTAGCCCTCTTCCTTCAGGGTCTTTTCAAGTACCCAGCACATGCCCGGCTCATCGTCAATTATAAGTACTTTTAACTGTTTCATTTATTTATTCTCCCTTTTCATATTTTTTAACTAATCGGGAAAAAGACAGTAAAAGTTGTCCCGTGTCCTGGCTTGCTTTCAACTTTTACAAACCCTTTGTGAATTTCAATTATTTTTTTACTGATGGCCAGCCCCAGCCCGCTACCCCCCGCTTTCACGGAATAATAGGGCTCAAATATTTGATCCAGCTGTTCCTCGGGTATTCCTATTCCGGTGTCTTTAAAGGCGAGGCCAATCATATCTTCCTTGGGGAGAATATCGACACTTAGCCGGCCCCCTCCCGGCATTGCCTGCACTGCGTTAATAATTATATTTATAAAGACCTGAGTAAGTTTGTCCCTGTCACCAATTATAGTGAACACCTTTTCTGGATAATTAACCAATAAATCTACATTGTTCTTTATTAGAACCGGTAGTATGCTGTCAGTTACTGATTGTAAAAAACCATTTACAGCGATGGGCTCCAGCGACACCCGGTTGGTACTGCTAAAGCTCAACAGGTCCGTAATAAGGGTTTTTTGGCGGCACATCTGAACTTTAATCATATCCAGGCAGTCAGTGAGCTCCTGGTTTTGGTTAACCCTGGATTCCATCAGTTCGACTGTGGCCTGGACTATGGATACCGGATTGCGTAGTTCGTGAGCTATGTCAGCCACTATCCTGCCCAGAGAGGCCAGTCTTTCAGAACTTCTCAGCTGCTCAGTGAGCTTTTCCTTTTCCAGTAAGCCTGCAGCCATATTATTGACTGCCTTGCTTATTTGCCCAAGCTCACCGGGCAAATAAGGAATTCTGTGGTTTAAATTTTTTTCCAGTAAAAAAAGTCCCTCTTTTATTATGTTGACTCTGGAAGCCATTTGGTTTGTGGCTAAAATGGTGATAATCACCCCAAACAAGAATATCAACTGGGTCACAGCCAGAATTGTTTGCCTGGCGCTGGCCTCTCTTGCAAAAACCGGGTGCATTCTTTTTTCCGCCCAGATAATAGCCCTCAGCTCATTATCCACATATAGCGGCTCCAGATATTCAAGGAATTGATCGTCCCATGTCTTTCCCAGAGTGGTAATGGCCTTGCCGCTTGAAGCAACTGCGTTGATTCCTTCCCTGGTTTCCTCTAAAATACGATCCTTCCTGAGTATCTGACCTTCTCCGCCGGGTGGGCGGTAATCGTGAAGATAGCCCTCAATAAAAATGCTGCTGGATTTTATATTATAAATACAAAGCCTGATTTGATCGTTTCTACCGGCCAGCAGAGGGCCGGCGGCAGTTCTGAAGGAGTCCTCCAACAGTATTTCAAAATTATTTTGTGGTTCCCTGGATTGTTTTAGTGCTATCTGTTCCTGTATTTTTGAGTTCATTTCCTTCACCACTCCCATCAGTTCTTTTTCCATATCTCCTATTAGGAAGTCATCGGTTCTGGAAACAAAGAAAAAATTGTAAACCAGCATCATTATTGGTGCTATCAGGACAATACATACTGCTGTCAGCATCTGGGTTTTATAGCTCCGCTGGAAAAAGTTGAACATTAAATCCCTCTCCGTATGCCCGGCACTCTGCTTATGAATGCCTATCCATAGGCCGGGTTATCTATTTATTTTTTAAAAATAGTTGATTATAGTAATAAACACTTTTTATCATTGTGAAATTTATTACAACCATGGGTGTAATAACCCACGGCTTTTAATTTAGGGACATTGTACTATAATTCCATCAAGAAGTCAGCAGCTAATTTGGAATTGTGAAATAAAGAATATGTTCCTTTGCGAGAATGGCAGGAAAACTGCTGCAGCGTTAACCACGGATGGTGGGGATATTCCGTCTAACCAAAAAGAAGCTATTCCTCTGGAAGCGCATCTATCCACCTGACCACGGACAGCAACCGGCAATTGTATTTTGCTGTAACCCCAAATTAAAGGGTCATTTATCCAGTTCTTCCTGACTACAGCGCTTTTCCATTATTGATGATCAGCGCCAAAAATATTGTACCGCCTCATTTTTTCATACAGCCAGGACCTGCTTATACCCAGCACCTTGGCTGCTTCCGACTTATTTCCCTGAACCCTTTGCAAAACCTGCAGCAATGTCTCCCGGTCAATATTGTCCACCCTGTGCCCCACCGGGTAGCTTCTCTCAGGTGCAGGCCGTATATAACTCTCCCTTTGCTCCCGCAAATAAAAAGGGAGGCTTTCCACCTCCAGGGTGGGCCCGGTGGAAAAGTTTACCGCCCTTTCAATTACATTTTTCAGCTCCCGCACATTTCCCGGCCAGTGGTGGGAGAGCAATATTTTACGGGCTTTTAGCGAGATATCGTCAATCTGTATGCCGAAGGTTTTGCTAAACTCCTCCAAAAATACATGCACCAGGGGGATGATGTCCTCGGGCCGGTGCCGCAGAGGCACTATTTTTAAATTTATCACATTCAGCCTGTAAAACAGGTCCTGGCGAAACTCCCCCAGTTGGACCTTTTGCAGTAGATCCTGGTTGGTGGCCGCAATTATTCTCAAATCTACTTTAATGGTCACATTGCTGCCCACCGGCTCAAAACATTTATCCTGCAAAACCCGCAGCAGCTTGCTTTGCAGGTTGCGGGACATATCACCTATTTCATCCAGGAACAGGGTGCCTCCGTCCGCTATGGCAAATTTCCCCTGCTTGCCCCCCTTTTGGGCGCCTGTGAAGGCGCCTGAGGCATAGCCGAAAAATTCGGACTCCAGCAGGTTTTCAGGCACAGCCGCACAGTTTATTTTGACATAAGGCCCCTTTCTCCGGGGGCTGGCGTTGTGAACGGCCTCGGCAAACAGCTCCTTGCCGGTGCCGCTCTCCCCGGTAAGCAAAATGGTGGAACCGCCCCTGGCGGCCACCTCGGCCTCCTGCTTTAACCTGCGCATTTCCCTGTTCACCGACACTATCCAGTCAAAAGTAACGGTAGTGGGGGTCTTTTTGGATTTCTCCTTGTAGTAGCTTAATTCATGATCCATTTGGGCCAGCCTTTCGGCCAGTTCTTTCACTTCTTCCAGCCGCTGAAAAACTATTCTGCCCACCGCACCAATTACCTTACCGGCCCTGATAATGGGTATGCAGGAAACTATATAGGGACGCCCGCCGATAACCTGGATTTGGTTGGTTTCCGCCATGCCTGTTTTAAGGGTCCTGGATAATTTTATATTCTCAATGATCCGGTTTACCGGCTTATTCAGCAGATCGGACTCCTTTTTACCCAAAAACCGGCAGGCCGCCTCGTTGACCAGAAATATTTTCTCCTGCTCATCCACCACAATGATTGCCTCGTAGGCAATATTCAGCACGGTCAGCAGAGTTTCGTACAAACGCTTGGTGGCCTCCAACTCTGAGGCCACCTGGTCAAGATCTGTCAGCGCCTGGAAGATGATTACCGCCCCGGTGACTCCATTTTCATTCACAATAGGGCTTATATTGCACAGTGTGTTGATCCCGTTTAATTTTTGTTTTACCCCGATAATAATCTGTGCGTCCTTATAAACAGAGGTCATATCCATGCCCGGAAGAATATCGCCGAAGAGACAGCCCTTTATCCTTTCCTGGCTAAGCCCCAGCATCTTTTCACCTGATCGGTTAATCAGCCTTATTTTGCTTTTTTTATCTATTACGATTACTCCATTGTGCATTTCATTGTAGACAGTATTAAGCTGTGCCGCCAATTTTTCGGATTCCTTAAACAGGGCCATGATCATATCAACCTTGGTAAAAATACCCAAAACCTTTCCCTGATCGTCTACAACAACACCTGTCCCCACAGGGCTGCTCTTTACAACCTTCTCAATTTCCGGATAGGGAGTGTCTACATGTATGGTCCCTACCTGGTGGTTGTAATGTCTTTCCAGGGACTCGGATCTTTTGGCCCCGGACAGGAAGGCATCCATCAGATTAGCCTTGGTGAAAATACCCACCAGATTGCCCTGGGCATCCACCACAGGCAGCCCATCCAGCTTGCTTTGCCTCAGTATCCGGACACCCTGCTTTAAGGTGCTGTTTGAATGTAAGAGGGGCACATCCTTTGTCATAATCTCTCCCATACGCATGGATAGCTCCCCCTCCTCTTATTATAGAATGATTTTTGTTCAGATATTTCTCCTTTTGCTGCTGCATTCCTTCAATATTCTGCAAGAAAGAAGCAAAAAAGGGGACAGGCTGCTTTTTCATTCAAATGAAAAAGCAGCCTGTCCCCTTTTTATAATTTTTACCTGGGCTGCATTCTGATAGCCCCGTCCAGGCGGATGGTGGTTCCATTGAGCATGGGGTTTTCAATAATGCTCCGGGCCAGTAGGGCATACTCCTCCGGGTACCCCAGGCGGGACGGGAAGGGGGTCATTTCTCCCAGGGCCTTCTTAACACTATCGGGAAGGCTGTCAAACATGGGCGTCTCAAAAAGTCCCGGGGCAATAGTGATCACCCGGATGCCATATGACGCCAGCTCTCTGGCAATGGGCAGAGTCATTCCAACCACACCGCCCTTGGAGGCGCTGTAGGCCACCTGGCCGATCTGTCCCTCAAAGGCAGCCACCGAGGCAGTACTGATAATTACTCCCCGTTCTCCCCCCTCATTGGGAGTGTTGGCAGCCATTTTTTCCGCAGCCAGACGGATGACATTAAAGGTCCCGATTAGGTTAACCTGAATAACTTTGCTAAAGCTGCCCAGGGAGTGGGGTCCTTTTTTGCTTAAAACTTTTTGGGCAATACCGATACCCGCACAGTTAACAACAATATGCACAGCCCCGAAAGCCTCAATGGCCCTGTCCACCGCCGCCTGTACACTGGCCTCATCTGTAACATCGGTTTTTACAAAAATTGCGCTGTCTCCCAGCTCAGCCACCAGCTTCGCGCCTCTTTCCTCCGACATATCAAGAATTACAGCCTTTCCCCCACCGGCCACAATATTTCTCACTGTGGCCTCACCCAGACCGGATGCCCCGCCTGTAACCAGGGCCACGCAATTGTTAATTTTCATAGCTATCTCTCCCTACTGTATTTATGTTTTATAGTTAATTAATTATATAGCTTACACTATTGCTATTAATCCAGCCTTTCGATAATGGTGGCATTGGCCATGCCATGCCCCTCACACATGGTCTGGAGCCCATATCTTGCTCCTGTTCTCTCCAGCTCATAGAGCATGGTAATCATCACCCGGGCCCCGCTGCAGCCCAGGGGGTGTCCCAGGGCTATAGCGCCCCCGTTAGGATTGAGCTTTTCCGAAGAGGCCCCCATTTCCACCAGCCAGGCCAGGGGAACAGGGGCAAAGGCCTCATTAACCTCAAAGATATCAATATCCTTGATAGAAAGGCCGGCTTTGGCCAGCACCATATGAGTGGCGGGAATGGGGCCGGTGAGCATTAAAGTGGGGTCAGACCCCACCACGCTGCGGGCCAATACCTTGAAACGGGGCTTTAATCCCAATTCCAGGGCCTTCTCTCTGGACATAACCAGAATAGCCGATGCGCCGTCGCTGATCTGGCTGGAGTTACCGGCGGTAATTTTTCCGTTCTCCTTAAAGGGGGTTTTCAGCTTGGCCAGCTTTTCCAGAGAGGTATCCCGGCGGGGGCCCTCGTCGGTCTTAAATATTGTTTTGGTTCCATCCGGCAGGGTTACCTCCAAAGGCATTATTTCCCTGTCAAAACGTCCTTCTTCCTGGGCTTTAAGGGCTTTCAGATGACTTTGCAGTGAAAATTCATCCAGCTGTGCCCGGCTAAAGCCCCATTTATCGGCTATTCTTTCTGCGGAAAGCCCCTGGGGTATAATCTCATAGCGGGAGGTCAGCTCTTTGCTGAATTGTGTATCTTTAAAACTGGACCCCATGGGTACCCTGGTCATATTCTCTATGCCTGCGGCCACAACCACATCCATGTCGCCGCTGATGATGGCCTGGGCCGCAAAGTGCACCGCCTGCTGACTGGAGCCGCACTGCCGGTCCAGGGTGGTCCCCGGCACATGGGCAGGATAATCGGCGATCAGTGCCGCTTCCCTGCCAATGCACATGGACTGCTCACCCACCTGTGAAACACAGCCCATGATAACGTCTTCCACCAGCCCGGGATCGATCCCGGCCCTTTTCACCAATTCTTTTAGCGCCAGCCCGGCCAGATCCTCCGACCGGATACCGCTAAGCATCCCACCCCGGCGTCCCACCGGCGTTCTCACAGCCTCAACAATAACTGCCTCTCTCATTAAAACCACCCTTTCGCAAATATATTTTAAGTCCTCTTACCTGTGTTTGAACTGAGCCTTCCTTTTTTCAATAAAAGCACTGACCCCCTCCTGTACATCCTGGGTTAAAAAAACCCTGTCAAAAAGGTCAGCCTCAATTTTCAATCCCAATTCCAGGCTGACCTGGACTCCCCTGTCCACAGCCTGTTTAATGAGGTTTAAGGCCACCCCCGGGCGTGAGGCCAGCTTTTTAGCCAATTTCATGGCTTCACCAGTAAGCTCCGGGGCCGGGACAACCCTGTTGACCAGGCCGATTTCCAGGGCCTCCCGGGCCGAAATGGGGTCCCCCAGAAACATCAGTTCCTTTGCTTTGGCTTCCCCAATCAGCCTGGGCAGACGCTGGGTCCCTCCACCCCCGGGGAAGAGCCCCAGAGTTATCTCCGGCAGGCCAAGCTGGGCGTTGTCCGCCGCTATGCGAAGGTCGCAGGCCAGGGCAAGCTCACAGCCTCCCCCCAGGGCAAAACCATTCACGACAGCAATGGTGGGCTTGGGAAAATTATCCAGAGCATTAAACATTTTGTGAGTCTCCAGGGCAAAAGCCCCGGCCAGCCCGGACTGCCCTTTGAGCAGTCCGGGAAACTCCTTTATATCAGCACCGGCCATAAAAAATCTTTCACCGGCCCCGGTAACCACCAGCACCCTGACCTCATCGTCTTTACCCAGGGCTTCCAGATGCCTCAGCAATTCTACAGAAACCTGGCTGCTTAAAGCGTTTGCCGGTGGATTATTGATGGTCAGAATAGCCACCTGGTTTTCCTTTCTCAGATCCACCTTTGCCATTATAAATACCTCCTGTTCACTTTGTTTTTTTATAATCCCAATTCTTTGGCGATGATGCTTTTCATTACCTCGGTGGCCCCGGCGAAGATGTTTTGCACCCTGACATCCCGGTAGTCCCGGCAGATGGGATATTCCTCCATATAGCCATAGCCCCCGTAAAGCTGCAGGCACTGATAGGCCACCCGGTTGGCCATTTCGGTAATCCAGTATTTGGCCATGGAAACCCTTTTCACCACATTATTGCCTTCCATGTGATCCTCAATCAGCCTCTCCAGAAAGACCCTGCCCAGCTCGATTTCGGTAGCCATTTCTACAAGCTTAAAGGTATTGTGCTGGAATCTGGACACAGGTTTGCCGAATATGGTCCGCCCGTTGGTGTAATCCATAGCCTCTTTGAGCATTTTTTCAGCCAGGGCCTGGGCGCTGATGGAGGCCACCAGTCTTTCCTGCTGCAATTTTTGCATCAGACATATGAAACCTGCCCCCTCTTTACCCAGCAGGTTAGCTGCCGGCACCCGGCAGTTTTCAAAAAACAGCTCCACCGTGTCCTGGCTTTTTAAGCCCATCTTGTGCAGTCTGCGCCCTTTTTGAAAGCCGGGAGCGCCGCTTTCAACCACTATAAGACTTATTCCCCGGTGAGGGGGGTTTGCTTTGGGGTCGGTTTTGCAGGCCACAATCACCAGGTCGCAGTGCTCTCCCCCGGAAATAAATGTTTTGGCCCCATTCAAAACATAATGGTCCCCATCCTTTTCCGCCACCGTTTTAAGAGCGGACAGGTCGGATCCGGCATCGGGCTCGGTCATGGCCACGGCGGCAATTATTTCTCCGGACACACAGCCGGGGAGCCACTTCTGTTTTTGTTCCGGGGTGCCAAAGGAGTTAATGTACGGCACCACAATATCGCTATGCAGGGGGAACATTACATGGGTTCCTGCCCTGGCCAGTTCTTCGGCAATAATAACCGAGTAGCCGAAATCAGTCCCGGAGCCTCCATACTGTTCCTCCACCCAGGGGCACAAAAAGCCCTGGCTGCCGCATTTAAGCCATGCCTCCCGGGGCACCAGCCCCTCCTCTTCCCACTGCTGGTAGCAGGGCAGTATTTCTTTGTCAATAAATTTTCTAAAAGCGTCCCTGAATATTTTATAATCGCCGGAATTAAGATCAATGGTCACTATTTCATCCCCCCCAGGTTTTTTCATGCAACTCCCGCTAGGAGAATGTTGCAAAGGGCATGCCTGCCAGTCAACTGCTCAGAAAAGCCTTCTGGCAATAGTCATTTTCTCAGCCTCTTTAGCCCCTTCGTAAATCTCCAGTATCTTTGCATCCCTGTAAAATCTCTGAACATCATACTCATCGATATAGCCATACCCACCATGGAGCTGCAAGGCCTTGTCAGCCAGCCAGACGGCACTTTCCCCGGAATAGTACTTGGCCATGGCATTTAGCGAAGGGTCCAGCTGACCGTAATCAGCCTTCCAGGCCGCCTTGTAAGTTATGCACCGGGCCAGTTCCACACGGGTAGCCATCTCGGCAAGCTGGAACTGAACACCCTGGTTCACCGCCAGGGGCCTGCCAAAAGTTTTTCTTTCCTGCACATACTGTATGGTCTTATCCAGTGCCCCCTGGCCCAGCCCCACACCTTGAGCAGCCACCATAATCCTGGTCAGGTCAAAAAAGTGCATTAACTGGTAGAAGCCTTTGTTTTCCTGTCCGATCAAATTCTCCTGCGGCACCCTGACATCCTCAAAGGTTATTTCCGCCGTATCGGTGGCCCTGATACCCATTTTCCCGTGAATTTTTGATTTGGTAATGCCCGGACTGTCCGCCTCAACAATAATAAGACTGTGCTGACTGGTTCGGCTTTCTGCCCCGGGGTTGGTAACGCAAAGCACCACCATAAAATCACAGATGGTGCCATTGGTGATAAACATTTTGCTGCCGTTGAGGATATAGTCCTGGCCATCCTTTACCGCCCTGGTTTTTGCACCGGCCACGTCTGTGCCGGCATTCGGCTCGGTATAAGCCCCCGCACAGATGGCCTCCCCATTTACAAGAGGAGGTAAGTACTTTTTCTTTTGCTCTTCAGTACCGTAAAGCATTATATTTTCCGATCCAAATGTAGCTGCCAGAACCGCCAGGCCAAGACCCATGTCTATCCTGGAAAACTGCTCCATAACAAGGGCGGTCTCTATCCAGCCAACCCCGGCCCCACCGTACTCCTCCGGAATAATAATGCCTACCAGGCCAGTCTCACAGGCCTTTTTCCATAACTCCCGGGGATACTTTTCTTCCCTGTCACACTCTTTGGCGATTGGCTCAAATTCTTTCTTGGCGAATTTATAGGCCATATTTTGCAGGTCCTTCTGCTCTTCAGTAAGCTCGAAATTCATTAACCGGAAACCTCCATCTTTTTTAATACTAATATCAGTTGGAACGTGGTGTTTGTTCACTTCTCAGCACTGTTTTCAGCACCTTTCCCGACGGGTTACGGGGCAGGGCACTGGTAAAAACCACCTTGCGCGGCTTTTTATAGCCAGCCAGATGGCCCACTGTAAATTCAATCACCTCGGCCTCGGTAAGCTCTTCCCCCGGCCGGGGAACTACCACAGCACAAACCGTTTCCCCCCACTTGGGGTCCGGAATACCAATTACCGCCACTTCCAGTATTTTGGGGTGCTGGTAGAGCACAGCTTCCACCTCGGCGGGATAGACATTTTCTCCGCCACTGTTGACCATGTCTTTTTTCCGGTCAACGATATACAAAAAGCCTTCATCATCACTGCGGGCCAGATCACCCGTAAACAGCCAGCCGTCACGCAAAGTCCCGGCAGTGTCTCCGGGCAGGTTGTAATACTCTTTCATCACCGTAGGGCCCCGGACAATTATTTCCCCAATTTCCCCTGTGGAAACATCCCGGCCCTGCTCATCAACCAAACGCACCTCCAGGGTAATCAAGGCCTTCCCCACCGAGCCCTGCTTGCGGAAGGCGTCCTCCGACTTTAAAATGGTTACCCCCGGGCCGGACTCCGTTAAACCATAAACATCAATAACTCCGGCATTGGGGAGGATCTCCCCGAGCTTCTTTTTTAATTCTACCGGCATAATCGAAGCCCCGGTTGCCGCTAGCCTGACGGACGATAAATCCAGTTTATCCACTCCCGGCACCTGCAGCAGAAAACTATACATTGCCGGAACCAGGAAAAGGCTGGTAATCCTCTCATCGACCAACTTTTGGGCCAGAGCCGGCGGGTTGAAGGAAGTTTCCACCACCACAGCCGCTCCCATAAAAATATGGGGCAGGAGCCAGCAGTTAAGGGCAGCGGAGTGATACAGGGGCGGCGCCACTATACAGCGGTCCTCGTGGTTGAAGCGGGCTTCCACCACCATATTCATGGCGTTCCAGATGCTGTTGTCATGGGTGAGCACCGCCCCTTTGGGCCGGCCCGTGGTTCCTGAAGTATACAGGATCAGATTGGGATCATCTCCCCGCACCTCAACAGCAGGCGGCACCTCCCCGGAGGCCAGGAATTCATCGTATATTCCCCCGCCCGGCGCCACTTCCTGGTAAATTTTCAGAAGGGGCAGATCCTTCTTCACCGCCTCCACCGTTTCACGGTAGGTGGAACCATAAAAGAGCATCTTACTTTCGCTGCTGTTCAGGATGAAGGCCAGTTCTCCACCGACCAGACGGTAGTTCAGGGGAACTCCCACCGCCCCCAGCCGGGCTGTGGCAAAATAAATTTCCACAAACTGGTCGCAGTTTTCCATCAATAAAGCTACTTTATCGCCCTTTTGCACTCCGCTGCGGGCCATAGCACCGGCCAGACGTTCCACCCGCTGGTATAGCTGCTGCCAGGTTTGACGCCGCACACCGCAGACCAGCGCTTCCTTGGCCGGGTATTTAAACGCATTGCGGGCAAGCAGGGATGATATATTCATTTGCAATCCTCCTGTCTACTTTATCTTTTTTTCAGCTCTTCCCGCAGCACTGATTTAAGTATTTTTCCTACCGGGTTGCGGGGTATGGCTTCAATGAACTCCATTCTTTCGGGAAGCTTATAAACCGAAACACCCAGCCCCCTCATAAAGGTTTTCAATTCCTCCAAATCGATCTCTGCCCCCTGCCTCGGCACCACGAAAACACAGGTGCGCTCGCCCAGTATTTCATCCGGCATGCCCACCGCAGCCACATCCGCAATGCCCGGATGCCCTAAAAGACTGTTTTCCACTTCCTGGGCGCTGATATTATAGCCGCCCCGGATGATGATATCCTTTTTCCTGTCGAAAAAGCTTATGAAGTTTCCTTCCTTTATTTGAAACAGATCTCCGGTATAAAAGTAACCTTCAGCATCAAAGGCCTTTTCAGTCAGGTCAGGCCTTTTGAAATACCCCGGCATGATGTTTGGCCCCTTATAGGCCAGCTCTCCCACAGCACCGGCTTCCTTCAAAACGTGGCCGCTGTCCGGGTCCACCACCTTGGTTTCAATGCCTTCCACACTTGCCGCCCACTTTATGCCCGGCTTGCCGAACTGGGGCAGGTGATCCACCCTTTTTTCCATATCCGGTACGTCCCTGGGGCCGGATACTATGGCTGTTCCCTCGTTTTGACCCCATATATTTCCTATTTCTATACCCCATCTCCTCTTGAACTCCTGTACGGTAAACAGGGAGGGCGGGGCTGAGCCCAGTGTAATGGACCTGGTGGCGCTTAAGTTAAATTTGTCCACCTGGGGGTGCTTGGCGATTACGTTGGCCACAGCGGGCACCAGCAGGGTATAATTTACTTTCTCCTCAATCATCTGCCTGATAAATAACTGGGGATCGAAGGGGTGGTGAAGCACATAGGTGCCGCCCAGAATAATCCACGGTATAAAGGTGGTGCCCAGGGAAGCCATATTTACCAGCGGCCCGGCGGTAAGCTGCACATCCCCTTTTCTGATGTCCGCCGCCTGAATCCCCATATTGCACTGAAATAGCCAGTTATTATGGCTTAAAGGGCAGCCCTTTGGCTCTGCTTCGGTACCGGAAGTCCAGCAAAGGGTAAAAATATCATTGGCAGAAATATGTACAGCGCCAAGAGCCTCAGGATCGGCCTCTCCCCCGGCAAACTCCCTGATATCCTGCAAGGTCAGCAATTTTATTCCCGGAACCCTGGTCTGCAGCTCTTCACCCATTTCCCCGTGCTTAAAGCCCTTAAAATCTTTCACCGTGATAAACATAGCGGCCCCGGTAAGCCTGGCCACATACTCCAGGTCTTTGAGCCTCCACTGCATGGGCACGGGCGAAATCAGCCCCCCGGTCCGGGCAATGGCTAAATAAAGCATGGCCAGCTCCCAGGTATTGGGCAGTTGAACCATAATTATACTGTCTTTGACAATCCCTGCTTTTAAAAGAGCAGTGGCTACCGCATCAACTGCCTTATCCAACTGCTGATAGGTAATCCTTTCCCCCGGAGTACCGGTAAGCTCCATTCTGTTTAAGGGGTCCACCAATGCGGTCCGTTCGGGGTCCCCGGCAACATGCTCCTTAAAATACTCGATCAGGTTCTTTTTCCCCCACCAGCCTTTTTCGGTGTAATCAGCAATTTTTCCGGCTGAAGCCAGAATCATAAAAACAGCTCCTTTCCAACTATTAATAATATTTTGACATTTTACCGCCTGAACACCACTGTCACCATAAGCTCCCGGCAGCGCCCTTATTTCACCACCGGAACTTTTTAATATGTATAAGCAAAGACTTTGCCACAAAAAAAACCTTATATAATAAGCAATCATAAACCCCTGACGCTGCCATCACCGCACTGTCCTGTACACTTGACAACAACAGTCAGTGTACACCTCAAGTTATTACCTTGGGGGCAGAAAAAAACCGCCGTATTGCGGCGGTGTAAAGGGATTTTGCATCAATTTATCAAATACTGTATTATTCAATCCTCCGGAGGCTGGTAAAAATGAGGCGATATCATGACTGATGAACTTACCGAGCTTTTTGACCAACTATATCGCGATAACTATGTCAAGGTATTCCGGCTAGCCCTGGGACTCACCCACAATCCCAATGACGCGGAAGATATAACCCAGGAAGTTTTTGTACGGGCTTTTCGCTCCTATCAAACCTTTCGTGAAGAAAGCTCTTTTTTTACATGGATATACCGGATTACCGTCAATGTGGCCAATGATTACATGAAACAAAGAAGTAAACTGCCCGTCTACGAAATTGCCGAAGATGCAGGTTGCTCTGTTGATGATTTGGCTGATCCCCATCCTGATTACAGCCCGGAAACCAAATTAATGATCAATGAAGTAATGCGGGTCTGCATGGCTGCTTTCACTGAATGTCTGCCCGTCAGCCAAAAAAAAGTTTTCTTCTTGGCAGTAGGATTAGGTCTGCCGCACAAAATTGTGGCCGAAATATTGGATTGTTCGGTCAGTTCGGTGAAATCGTCGCTGCACCGGGCTAAAAACAGATTGATTGGCTACATGGAAAGCAGGTGCCAATTAGTTAAAGAATCAAATTCCTGCCGTTGTGAGCAATGGATTAAACGTGGCATTTCGCGAGGATGGATAACTAAAGAGTGTATAGCCAACCCTCTGCCCAAAATTACCATTCCGGCCGGGGTAAAAATATACATGTGGGATTTGCGGGATATATACAAAAATGTTTACCTGGCAGACAACGATGAAGTATTGGCAAAGTTTTTTAAAGAAGGCTTTGCCCAAAAGAAATGGGCTACTTTTTCTTAATTTTTTTGCAACCTTTTGCTCTTTTGTCAGTCTAACCAGCAATATAAATTAAGGAGGCTGAAAAATGGATTATAAACAGATGACAGCGCCCTGCGGTCTGGATTGTTTTAATTGTTTTATTTATTCCGGTTATGCCGATAAGGAGCTGCAGGCCAGGGTTTTAAAAGAGGCTGGCTATTCATTGGAAATAGCTATTTGTAAAGGCTGCCGCAACGAAAAAGGAAAGATTCCTAATCTCCCAATGCCTTGCAACGTGTATCCCTGCGCAGAAAAGAAAGGTATTGCATTTTGTTGTGATTGCTCTGATTTTCCCTGTGATTATCTCCATCCATATGCTGACCGGGCCTCTCAGTTGCCACATAATACCAAAGTTTTTAATCTGTGTTTAATAAAAAAGATGGGCTTGGACGCATGGGCCAAAGATAAAGCAAACAGTGTCAGGAATGTCTATTATACCGGCAAGTGGAAACTGTAGCAAAAAGCATAACAATGGACTCGCCCCTGTGAAAATAAAACAACTCAACTTTCCAGACCGAAAGTTGAGTTGTTTAGTTATTGAAAAAAGAGCAAGCAGTGCTACTCTATTAAATATCTGTACCATAATTGTTCTTCCCTCCAACCTCCTGCCTGACGGATTCCGGTATCAGATCGCCGACCCGGCCGGTGGCAAGGCATATATGGGTATCTGCAGCGCCATAATAAACCAGTATTTGGTCATCGGCGTCCAGCACTTCCTTGTCATTAGCCGGCACCGCGCCGCAGGTGAAAACAACATTGGGCACCCAGCTCTCCCCTTCTTTTCCTATTTCATACCCGGTTTCGGGAGAGAGGACCGGATTGGGAGAACGGTAGATCAGGCGCTCCGGATTGTCGAGGTCGATCAGTACAACGCCCAGACGATACACCCTGTTGCGGTCGACACCGTGGTAGATAAGCAGCCAGCCGTATTTGGTCTTGATGGGCTGGGAGCCCGCTCCTATTTTTAAGGAGTCCCACATCCATCCCGAACGCGGACCCAGGATGATGGAGTGCTTTTTTTTGGGCGCCGGAAACTCCAGCTTATCCAGGTGCACCATCCATATGCTTGGCTCTATCCGGTGGTAAATAATATATTTCCCATTAATTTTTTCTGGAAACAGTATGGCGTCCTTGTCCCAGATGTCCTGGAAAGCAAGGCCCTTTCTTTCCCATTTGTCAAATCTTTTGTTTAACAGGTCCTCCAGCCCTATGGCAGCGGCCGAAACCTGTGCAATGACACCGTCGTAGGCAGTGTAAAGCATATATATCCTGTTGTCGAATATGGCTACCCTCGGGTCTTCGACACCTTTTATTTCCGTCCTGTCCTGTGGCACAAACACAGGCTCCGGAAGTCTCTCCAGCACTTTGTAGCCGTCCGTCACGGCCAGCCCGATCCGCGACACATCATCATCTCCGTGCGCCCTGTAGAGCAGGTAGACCCTGTCTTTTACCCGGAAGGCAGCCGTGTTTAAGACGTACTTGCTTTCCCACGGGTGCTCCTTTATTGGACTCAGCATAGGATTGCCCGCATACCTGACGAGGGGCTTTGCCGGCGGGTAATCCTGAGACTCCTGCACCACTACGGTCACATCTTTGGGCCTTATTCCCAAAAGGACATCAATAAGGTTTTCGCTGGCCCTGCCCTCACCTATGAGCTGGATCACCGTTTTCATGATTTCTCCGGGGTCGTAGCCCAGTTCTTCATATATTTCCTCAAGGAAATCGTGGTTGAACCACTTCTCCTCGACATGGCTGGAAAGCGAGGTAGGAATACCCTTTCCGCCCTTGTAGCTATAGCTGGCCCAACTCCAGACCGAGCACGGCAGGAATGTGCCGTCGGCAAGAACCTGGCTCAGGCCGTAGCCATTACACATAATGTTTATCAGCCGGGCCTTTTCGTTTTGGCCGACATCCGCCAGCCTCTGTGACAGCGCCCGAAACTGGCTGATTAGCGCACGGTGATGGAAGTTTTCAAATAAATTGTGTACGGAAAAGGCAATGGTTTCGTAACGCCCAACCAGGGAGTTGAGTATCTTGCCACCCAGGTTTTTCCTCTCTTTGGCGTAGGTTCTCCAGAGGATGTCGTAATTTTCGGCCATCATAATATGCCTGGCCACAAAGAGGCAGAAGCGCAGCCTCGGATAGTCCCCTCCCACACCTTTATTCAGAGGCCCGACCACAATCCTGGAGGCGATCTTGTTGAAGTCGGAGACATTTCCCAGCTTCACCGTGCCGTTAAGTACCTTTGCACCCAATATGATGGGCTTGATCTCCACCTCACCCATTCCATCCGGCCCCAAATTATCCATCATCCACAAAAGTGACCTGTCCCCGTACTTCCGGGTCTCAACCAGGTTGGCCAGGCTGGCGGCATCCCTGACGTCCATTTTTTTAATGAGATCCCTGGGATTCTTGCATCCCGCAGGGATCATCACATTGAGCGGCGGAAAACGGAGCAACATCTCCCTTATGACCTCATCTTTTATGGAAAAAATCATGGGAGAGTGGAACAGCCGGAAAATGCCGTCTATTACCTGCCCAATTCCCTCTTCGGTGTATAAGTCCCCCGGCAGCAGCTCTTCCATAGTTTTTTCCAGTTCGCTCATGAATTCTTTCATACACACGATTATCGTTTTGTAATCAGCGTTTTCCGACGTCCCCAGCCCGTCGCGGAGAAAGCTGCTAAACGCTTCCTGATAGCGGGACTGGAGGCGGTGGAACATTTCTTCCGACGAAACAACCTTGCCTTTACGCCCCTCTATTTTTTTGGGCAGCACGGTGGGTATGCCTGGTATAAATTCCAGGTAGTGGGCCGGTACGAGGGGCGGCTTCGTTTCTAGATCCTTTTGCTCCCACAACAGCATAAAGTGATCCCTCAATCTTAGAAAGTCTTTTCTTTGTTCTTCTTTGGCTAAAGACACCTCACTTGAGACAATAAAGTCGGTATCAACGCTTTTAATGCCTTCCAATTGTTTTTCCACGGACTGAATGTTCCCAATGAAGCTGGACACCCTCCCGTTGAAGGCAAAAGTGAGTTCGTCCAGGAGATCGTCGCTGCACACACCAGTGACAAACCAGTACTTAAACAGTATGCGATATACTATATCGGCCCATATTTTTCCTTCTATTATTAGCTCTTTGTCCGTTACCGGCCGGGTGTCTTTGCTGCCTTCGTAAAGGTGGTCGTAGTAGGAGGTGTCACAAAGTATTTTGTACTGGCTGTAACTGTATCTGAACTGGGGGTCCCGGATAGACGGGGTAGGCTTATAGGGCTTATCATTGGTCCTGCCGCCATAAATATCGGGCGTCCTGATGATTAACCTGCTGCCGGTCCAGTAATCCTCATCCCTCTTTATACATTCAAACAATGACCTGGCGTTTTCTTTAAAAATATAGTTTAGTTTTTCAATAGAGATTTCCCCCAGCTTAGTGCCCAGCTCCACCTCGCAAATCTTTTTGTTCCAGCGCATAGCCCGGCTAACCAGCCAGGGGTCGATTCCGAACCCCCACGTGGTGTCAGTCCAGAATTTTATATCGGCGCAAAAGTCCTCCACGGTGTCGTGGGATATGGCATAAACACCGCTCAAAGTCCCCTTGACGTTGTACCCGTAAAATACCTCCAGCAGTTGGGCCGTGAACAGGCTTCCCAAAAGGTTCTCAAAATAGTGCCTATGGAAAGATGTCACCACCAAATCATATTCTTTTCTGATGGGCTCTATAAGGCGCCTGATCCAGTCGGGCTGCAGCCCTCTGCCTTCCTCCCGCACCAGGTCGGCCGCAAATATAACCGCATCGGCCTCCAGCATATTGGCTATCTCCAATATCGCCCTTATACTGGCCCCTCTGCCATTGCTCCCGGGCTTCATTAAAAATTCCAGGTGGGGGGCTTTTAAATCCAGACGCCTGATGGATGCCAGCGTTTCTGTTCCTACGGGGTCCCCCACGCAGATGATCAGAGACTTGCTCATTTCCTGAAGGCCGGCCAGCCCTTCATCCAACACTTTCAGCACTTCGGGCAGGATATCCTTTTCATTATAGAAAGGGATGCCGATTACCACATTGACTTCATTAAACAACTTTGCCTTTTCAATATACTCATTGATGCTCTCATTAAAAAGTGCCTCTAAATCATTCAACCGCTCGACGCCCATGAATAAAACCTCCGTTAAAAATTTATTTTACGCCAGAAGCCTTATTCTTGCGCTCCCCGTTGCCGGACCACCCGTTTTTGAGCAGTGTCAGCCAAATAATCAATATCCCGATTTATGTTTGCTTTCACAGGGCCGTTTTTCGGTCCAGTATTTTAAATATGTTAACATCTTTCAGGCACGTTATGGCCTGGGCAAAGGCCAACACCGATTCTGCGCCGCTGTTAGCGTTGCTGCCAGTCTCGGTGAGACCGTCCAGAGGATAGTCTTCCTTCAGGTTATACACCGGCACTCCCAGTCTGTTTTTGCCAAAAAACCAGCTGAAGGCCTTATTCGCCAGGTCGCGGTAGTTTTTGTCATTGGTCTGCCGCAGGGCCTCGCAGTATGCTTCCACCAGGCAGCCAATCTCTACGGGCTGCTGATCAAAAAAAGCCCTCTCCTCCCCTAAAACAAGCCAGCCCTTGTTGCCCACCAGGTCGAAGTAAGTACCATTATACTGTGTTCTGGTCAGAAAGTTTAAAGTCACCAATGCCGTTTCCAGATAAACTTTTTCCTTAAGAATACTGTGCGCCATCATCAGAGCAAAGGGCAGCTTGGCATTGGAATAGGTAACAGAGGGCTCAAACCAGTCCCAGTGAGGCCTTTTATTATCATTGTAGAGTCTGACCAGGTAGTCTGCCCCTGCCCTGAGCAGCTCGCCGGCCTTCGGCGCCTCAGTGAATTTTTTAAGGTATTCGGATAATCCACAAATGCCGTAGGCCACCGCCTTGGGATAAGTGGACAGCGGTATCCCCGCTTGCCGGCCGTCTATGGCCCGGTCGAATACTTCCTTGGACAGCGTAGCCACAGAGGGATCCGTGCTCAGAGCGGCGGCGCTGCCAAGGCCCATCAATACGCGGCCAAAGGTGTCATCGCCACCGTCCTCGTCCAAAATCCGCCGGTCATAGCCCACAAAATTATGGAACCGCCCATCCTTTCTCTGTACATATAGTATGAAGGCCATGTATTTTTTGGCCAGCTGATAATAACCGGGCTTCTTGTCAAAGCGGGCCACCTTCATAATTATCCCCAGCGCCCTCCCGACATCATCAGCGGAATAGCCGTGCTTCAGGTCGGGAATGCCGTGCTTGGTGTGCTGGAAGATGCCGGTATCATCAGTCATGCGCTCAAACATACTATACAGATTGCGTCTTCTCAGATAATCCCGGCTGCTTTTGTAGACCACGCCTATTCTCTGCAGCTTTTTCATCGAGAATTCTTTGTAAACCTCTTTGAACAAGCCGTGGTAAAGCTCGGCCACCCTGGACCAGATCATCGATCGCCCGTATTCGTATGCGGCCAGGCGCGTCTTCCGCATGTCCTCCTGATGGGAAAAAACCCCGCTCAGGGTCCTGGCCAGAGCTTTTGGGTTATTGAAGGGCACCAGGTGACCACGGCCTTCGGCAAGCACTTCCTGGGCGTAGTGATAGGGGGTGGAGACCACCACCTTGCCCAGTGCCACAGCATAGGCCAGCGTCCCGCTGGTTATCTGCTCCTGAGAATGATAGGGGGTTACATACACGTCGGAGGCGCTTATGTAATTATACAGCTCTTCGTTCGTCGCGAATTTGTCGATAAACAGCACATTATCTTCCAGTTTATTTTCCTGAGTCAATTTCTGGAGGCTCTCCCGGTACCTTTCCCCGTGAATCTTAGCCACTTCCGGGTGGGTTTTACCAAGTATGACGTACAGCAAATCGGGATGGTTGCGGACCACTTCGGGAAGGGCTTCCAGAACCAGCTCAAACCCTTTCCCGGGGCTCAGCAGGCCAAAAGAAAGGAGCACAAGGCGACCGGCCAGGCCCAGTTCCTTTTTGAAAGGCTCCGTCTCGACAAAAGGAAGGTCGGGCACACCGTGCGGTATCATCACTATTTTTTCAAGGGGGACGTAGTATACTTCATTAAGTATTTCGATAGCTTTGTTGCTCATTACTACTACCCGCTGGGAGCGTTGGATAACCTCGATGAGGGAGGTATAATAACCAAGGGTGGGCTGTTGAAGCACAGTATGGATGGTTGTTACCACCGGTTTTTTCAGCTTTTCCAGCAGCCTTGCAATATGGCGTCCCTCAGGGCCGCCAAACAGGCCGAATTCGTGCTGGAGGTTGACCACCTGCAGGTCAGCTGCATTAATGTCCCCGGCGGCTCTGGTGTAATCGGATACTTTATTTTTGTCAAAGAAAAAATTGACTTCCTGGGGATATTCACCCGAGGTAAGTCCACCTACTGCTACAATTTTACCGGCTGATGCATAGAAATTCTCATACGAAGTGAATAAATTATGCGTAAAAGTGGCGATTCCGCACTCTTTTGGGATATATGAACTAATAAAACAAGGATTTATTCCTTTTTGACGCAAAAATATTCACCTCCGTGTTAAAATATTTATTAATACCAGGACTCCTTCCTGCTTCGGGCATAATTCCCGTATTTATTTCATAAATTCACATATTAACCATGTAACTTAAATTATACAACATAACAAAAGGTTATACAATGGACTGCCGGTTTTAGCGGACCTGCAGCTACATGGGACTCCTTGAGCTTTCCAGGCACATGGCAGCAAGATCACTGATGTTGGCGGCGCCGACGCACATAACTTTGTCCGCGCCTCCCCAGTAAATCTTTACCGTGCCGTCCTCCTCGGGGACAGCCCCGCAGGTAAAGACCACGTTGTGTACGTAACCCGTAATCTCCCAGGGATCTTCAGGCTGGAGAATCCACTCGTCGGCAACACCCAGTATTTTCGACGGATCATGCAGGTCGTGGAGAATCACTCCCAGCCGGTATACAGCCCCGTCCATCGTGCGAAAGACACCGTGATAGATATTCAGCCAACCCTTTTCAGTCTTGAAAGGTGTGGCGCCGGGGCCTATCTTCATTTCATCCCAGTGGTAGCCGGCCGGTTTAACAAGGACTTTTGAGTCGCCCCAGTGAACCAGGTCGGGTGAATAGGAAATCCACATAGACCAGGGGCTGATTTCGGAATGGGGGCGGTCCAGCCGGACGTAACGCCCGCCAAACCTCTGCGGGAAGAGCACCACGTTGCGCAGGTCCGCCTGGGTGATCATTGAAATCCGCTCGACGGATAAAAAGTCTCTGGTCCTGGCCAGGCCGATTCTCACCCCGTGCCTGGAATAGGCGCTGTAGGTGATCAGAAAATCCCCGTCAATCTGGCAGATGCGCGGATCCTCGATGCCATACTCCTCATACTCGCCCCAAACACCGTCCCTCAGCGGGGCCATGAAAGGCTCGGGCCGTACTTTAAATGAATAGCCGTCTGCACTTTCAGCCAGACCCAAAATGGAGCGGCCATTGAAGAGGTGTGAGCGAAAAACCATAAAATAGCGGCCATCTGTTTTCACCACACCCGCGTTGTGAACGGTGGCCACAGGGTAGGGCACATCGTCCCTGGTCAATATCGGATTCCCGGCGTACCTCTGGACAACCGGCCCCATCTTTTTAGGGCTCAAAAGCAAAACCTCCCTGTATTTGTACTTTTTTTACCGATAATTTTATGATAAACGCCCAAATAATCCTCCACCATGCGCTCTCTTGAAAATCTCTTCTCCACTATCTTCCTGCACTTCCGGCGCGACACCGCATCCAGGCTGCGCACCGCCTCTGCTGCGGAACAAACGTCGCCCACCAGGAAACCGTTGGCCCCGTTTTCTATTATCTCCGGCATGGAGCCCCTGTTGAAGGCCACCACCGGAGTTCCGCAGGCGCCAGCCTCCACAACAGAGAGCCCGAAGGGCTCACTAAAATTTATTGGGTGAAGCAACGCCCTCGCTCCTCCAAGCAGCTCATTTCTAAGCTCCGGCCCCGCGACACCCGCATACCTGACCCTGACACCGTCGAGGTGGGGCTCGACAGCCGATCTGTAATAATCACTGTCCTGGATAACACCCGCCAGAATCAGCCTCATACCGGTCTGCCTGGCAATTTGGACAGCCTCGGCAGCCCCCTTGTCATGGTGAATGCGGCCGAAAAAAAGCAGATAGTCCCCTGGTGTTTCCTGAAAAGTAAAATTCTCAAGGTCGATCCCGTGGTAGACAGTGCCTATATAGCTGAGCTCCGGCGATCGGTCAGCGTTGCTTATAGATACGTAGTAAGTCTTTTGGTTGTATTTTCTGTATACAGGAAGTATTTTGGGTGATGAAAACCCATGGATAGTGGTAAGTACCGGGGTGTCCGTCAGACCTGAATAAGTGAGGGGCAGAAAATCAAAATTATTATGGATTAAATCGAAATCCCCAGCCCTTTCAAACAGCTCGGATATGTGTAGACACTCCCAGACCTTTGGGTCAAGGGTCTTGTCCTCCTCGTAGGGCCTCGGCGCGATAGCGTGGAGCTTCGCCTGTGTTACGGAGTCTGCCGTGGCGAAAAGAGTCACATCAATCCCTCTGGCGGCCAGTCCCTCGGTCAGCAGTGAAACCACCCGCTCCCAGGGACCGTACCCCAGCGGGGGAGTCCTCCAGGCTATGGGAGAAAGCATGGCTATCTTCATCTAAAACCTCCAGCCAATTTTTATTATTTTTGCTATTTATATGTACTTCTATTAATTACAGGAATTTCCTGTATTATATATGTTATAATATAATTTTATGGAATATTTATTTATTATTGGAAGGGGGGAGTACTGTGCCTTTTGCAGTTATTATGGCTGGCGGTAGAGGAGAAAGGTTCTGGCCGCGGAGCAGAATGGCAAAGCCAAAGCAATTTTTAAACCTCATCGGCGAGAAAACAATGCTGCAGCTGACCGTAGAAAGGATCGAAGGACTGGTCGGAATATCAGACACCTATATCGTGACCGGTTCGGATTTTAAAGACACCATTCTGGAACAAATCCCCAAACTGCCCGAAGAAAACATCATTATCGAGCCGTTTGGCCGGGACACGGCCGCAGCCATAGGACTGGCCGCCCTGGTCCTGGGGCAAAAAAAACCCGGGGAGGTCATGATTGTTTTGCCGGCCGACCATTATATCGGCAACATGCGCAAATTTCACGAAGTATTAAGAAGCGCAGTGGCCACCGCAGGCCTGGGAGACAAAATGGTCACCCTGGGCATCACTCCCCACAGTCCTGAAACCGGGTACGGCTACATTCACCTTGGCGAGTTGACTAACACCTTTTCCAGAACACCTGTCTACCGGGCCGTCCGCTTCCTGGAAAAGCCCAACTACGCCCGCGCTCTGGAGTTCCTCTCCAGCGGGGACTACCTCTGGAACAGCGGAATGTTTGTCTGGAGGATCGACACCATTCTTGAAATGATAAAAAAACACATTCCCTCGCTTGCAGAGAGGCTTAAGGAGATCGAAGACACCCTCGGAACTGACCAGTACCAAAAAACGGTTAAAAAAGTCTACTCGGAACTACCGAAGGTCTCCATAGATTACGGCATAATGGAAAGGGCCGACAACGTTTTAGTCATTCCCTGCGATTTCGGGTGAGACGACATCGGGAGCTGGACCGCTCTTGAGAGATTCGTTGAAAAGGATGAACTCGGCAACGTCCTTCACGGGGAGGGAGTCTTGCTGGATACGGAAAACACCTATGTTGTCACCAATAAAAAGACCGTGGCGCTGTTAGGAGTTAAAGACCTGATCGTTGTAAACGACAATGACAGCCTGCTAATCTGCCACAAAAGCCGGGCCCAGGAGATAAAAAAGGTTGTGCAGGCTTTGAGTGCTAAAGGGTTTAACAGTGTTCTATAAAAATGTTCATATAAAATTAATATACAAAGGAGACAGCAATTGACGTTAATTAGCCCGCAAATTTTCCGCCAGTATGATATTCGCGGCGTTGCTGAAAAGGACTTGTCCAATGAAACCGTGGAACTGCTTGGAAAGGCTTTCGGTACTTATGTTAAGGAATCCGGCTCCCGCAAAGTTTTAGTGGGCAGAGACAACAGGCTCAGCTCCGACCGGCTGCGGGACGCCATTATCAGAGGTCTTCTGTCCGCTGGCTGTGACGTCACCGATATAGGGCTGGTTGTCACACCAATGCTTTACTACTCCAGGGTTCACTTCGGCATAGACGGGGGAATTATGATCACCGGCAGCCACAACCCACCGGATGAAAACGGCTTCAAGCTCGCTTTGGGAAGCGGGACCATTTACGGTGATGAGATTCAAAAGCTAAAAGACATTATGATTTCAGGGAATTTTACTTCAGGCTCGGGTCGGCTGGAAAAACTGGACGTGGTACCCCCCTACCTTGCTATGCTCAAAGAAAAAATCCAACTGGGCCCGAGAAAGTTAAAAGTTGCAGTGGACTGCGGCAACGGCACGGCCTCGCTGTTTGCCCTGCAAATCCTGGAGGCGTGGGGCTGCGAGGTAATACCGCTGTACTGCGAATCAGACGGCTCTTTCCCGAACCACCAGCCGGACCCGGTCAAAACGGCAAACCTGGCAGAGCTAAGAAAAGCCGTTTTAGAAAAGGGTGCCGATGCTGGCCTCGCCTTTGACGGCGACGCTGACAGGATCGGCGTGGTGAACGAGTCGGGCGGAATTATCTGGGGAGATTTGCTGATGTGCCTGTACTGGCGGGAGATCATGGCCAATCACCCCGGGGCCCAGGCAATCATTGAGGTTAAGTGCTCTCAGTCGCTGGTGGACGAGGTTGTCCGGCTGGGGGGCAGGCCATTCTTCTACAAAACGGGTCACTCTCTGATCAAGGCCAAGATGAAGGAAATCGGGGCAATCTTCACCGGAGAGATGTCCGGGCACATGTTCTTCGCAGACGAATTCTACGGCTTTGACGACGCCTTTTACGCAGCCGGCCGCCTGCTGAGGATTCTCTTACGCTCCAAAGAGCCCCTCTCTAAAATGCTGGCTGAAGTACCCAAATATTACTCTACGGCTGAAACCAGGGTCCCCTGCCCTGACCAGGACAAGTTTACGGTGGTAAAGGGGCTGGTGGAGCTATTCAAGCGCCAATTCGAGGTCATCGACGTTGACGGGGTGCGGGTGCTCTTCGGTGACGGCTGGGGCCTGGTCCGGGCGTCAAACACCCAGCCTGTTCTGGTAGCCCGCTGCGAGGCCAAGACCCCTGAAGGGCTGCAGAGGATCTGCGACACCATGCAGAAAGCCCTGTCCGGGTTTTCTGAAGTTGAAAAATTCAATTGGGAGTACTAGAAAGTACTGATTATTGGGAGGTACCAAATGATTGACCGGGAAAAAATACTTAACGACGCGGAGTACATGTACCAGGCCGATACTAAGGAGATGTTTCAGTCCCTGGCCGCGCTTGCGGGCCAGTGCAATACAGCCTGCTGGGATCTTACCGGAAACGTTGACCTGCCAGCTGTGGAGGCAATATCCAACGTAGTGGTGACCGGGCTGGGAGGATCGGCAATCGGGGGAGACCTGTTGCGGATCTATTGCCTTGATAAATGCCAGGTGCCTGTGGTGGTAAACAGAAATTACGTCATGCCTGAATTTGTCGGTAAGGATACCCTGGTCTTTGCTGTAAGCTATTCCGGCAACACCGAGGAAACCATCAGCGCCTATCTGGACGCCAGGAAAAGGGGCGCCACCATTATAGCCATCACCACCGGCGGCAAACTGAAGGAAATGGCTGATGGTGACGGAGCAACAGTTATACCTGTGCCTGGAGGTATATCACCCCGATCTGCTTCCGGTTTTCTTTTTATACCCACCCTTCGCATCATGGAAAAGCTGGGTTTTTTGTCCGGCATTGCCGAAGAGGTTGAGAAGCTGGTGGACCACCTGAAAAAACTGCACGAAAATCTTAAGCCGGAAATACCGGTGGAAAAAAATTCAGCCAAACAGATGGCCTTGAAACTTTATAACCGTATACCGGTCATCTGGGGGTCCAGCGGCACCACGGAGGTGGTTGCCCAGAGGTGGAAGGGACAGATAAACGAAAATGCAAAGTCGCCTGCCTACTGGAACGTTTTCCCGGAGCTAAACCATAATGAACTGGTGGGCTTTAGATTTCCGGAAGCCCTGCTAAAGCAGCTGCACATTGTAATTTTAAGGGATGACCAGGACCACCCAAGGGTGCAAAAACGCATTGAAATATCCAAGAACGTCATAAGCAAGACCGTTGCCGGCATCACCGATGTCCGGGCCAGCGGAGGAGATCTCCTGGCCCGGACGTACTCCCTTATTTACAGCGGAGATTACACAAGTGTGTACCTGGCCTTTCTATATGGTGTAGACCCCGGCCCGGTGGAAGCAATTGATCACCTCAAAAATGAACTGGCAAAGGATTATTAAAGAGATTTTTCATACAGTAGGGGGAGGAATTAACCAATTCTTTTTCCTGTGCAACTTAATCATTGCATCATAACCCTTGTAGTCATCGGAAAGAATTTCCCAGATAAGCTCCCTGATGTCATCCCTTGTTGACTCTGACAACCCATTCATATCCAGTGATAAGCCGAATTTATAAATGTCTTTTACAGTGTTGGCAATCTCATCATCTTGGATGTAAGTATTTGGCTCATCGTTTTTTCCGATAATATCAAGGTTTTTCCGCTGGGGTACTGCAGGAACTTCCAGCCCTTCTTTATGCATAAAAACTTGGATTTTTTCTATGTGGGGAATAATTAGCATTTCTACTCCTAAATTTAGGGATTTTTTTAATTCAACGTCTTTTGCCTGAGCTAAAAAAAATTCGGTTATGGTCAACCCAATATTTTTAAAGCGTCCAATATTCCATAAACTGAGGGCTTCCCCCCAATTCATTTTGTCTTTCGGCTGCTGACCTGTTAAAAGGCTTGTGAGATCCAAAATCAATACCCCCCTCTATAGATATTACTTTAATTATTTTCTTCTATAGTTTGACATTTCATACATAAGATTAACCAAAAGAAAAGCCTTCCCTTGTCTTCCCTGCCGGATTCCAAACTGAGACCCCAACATTTCTACAAGGGCCCGTTGGAGCAGTTGGGCTGTGTAGCTAAATTTATGGAGCTGTTAACAAACTGTGTTTAAAACAAAGAGGCGTCTAAAAACCCAAGAAATCCAAGAGTTTATAAGACGCCTTTCTATCCAAAACCTTAATTTTGAGTATTTGTCAACAGCCCCAATTGCGTCGGTGCCGTCTTTACAGACGTACAGGATATAGTTTAGCCGAAGGGTATGCTGATCGGATTCAACCACCCAACCGGCCCTTTAGCAACAACAAGTTGACCCTACAGCTGCCCGAATTGATTTAGCTTAAATCTTTTTCAGACTACCGTATTACTTCAGCGCTTTAAAGCTTCATAATACTTTCCTGGTGAACTCCGGCCAATCAGGAATACATTTTCAGCTTCTCCGACCAAACGGAAATACGCCCCTGGCCCCTCCGACAGCACAATCCAGCATAAGCTATTTTTATCATCATTTATCCCTGCCTTCCCTGGCCAGCGCCTCCTTCAGCAAGTCCCCCAGGCTGCTGCCGATGGACCCCTGATCGCTGTACTGGGAGATCAGCCTCTGGTTAACCTGGCTTGATTTCCTGGAGCTGGAAAATCCCATAGCGTCAGCCTTCTCAGGCTGCCGGTGCCCGCAGGCGCGGTCCTGACAGACCAGAGTTTTGCCCCGCTTGCCCTTGACCAGCAGCATATATTTGCCGCAGAGGGGGCACTTGGTCCTGGATATATTGTCCGCCTTATAGACGGCGGTGTCCGCCGCCACGCTGCGCACCAGATCCATGGTGTTGTTTTTGATGTCACTGATGAATTTGACCCTGCTTCCCTTCCCCTTGGCTATATTGGTCAGTACCTGCTCCCACTGGGCGGTAAGCTCGGGGCTCTTAAGCTCCGGGGCCACCAGGTTGATCAGCTGAAAGCCCTTGGAGGTGGGCACCAGTTCCTTGCCGCTGCGCTCTATATAATTGTTATACAGAAGCTTCTCAATAATGTCCGCCCGGGTGGCCGGGGTACCCAGGCCGCTGCCCTTCATTGCTTCCCGCAGTTCCTCATCCTCAATAAATTTGCCCGGGCTTTCCATAGCCGTAAGCAGGTTGGCCTCGTTATAGCGGGCCGGAGGCTTTGTTTTGGCCCTGAGGGGCTTAATGCTTTTAACCTGCCGCTCCTCTCCCTTATTGAGGCTGGTCAGTGTCTGGTCCGGCAGGGAATCCTCCCTGCCCTCTTCCCGGTCGGCCATATTTTTGGCCACCGCCCGCCAGCCCTGATCCTTGACCACCTTGCCCCGGGAATAAAAGCTCTCCCCGTTTACCAGAGTGACCAGGGTAAGCTGCTCATACCGGAAGGGCGGGTGAAGCACAGCCAGGAAGCGCCGGACTATAAGGTCGTGCAGGCTCTTTTCCCCGGCGTCAAGATCGGCAGGCCTATAAGGCTGCTCGGTGGGAATAATGGCGTGGTGATCGGAAACCCTGCTGTCATCCACAAAGCGCTTGGTAACTGTCAGAGACTTTTGCAAAAGCTGCCTGGCGGCCTCGGCATAAGGTCCCGCCGCAATGCCCTTTAGCCTGGCCGGCAGGGTGGGCACCAGGTCCGAGGAGATATAGCGGGAGTCGGTGCGGGGATAGGATACCAGCTTGTGCCTCTCGTAAAGTCCCTGCAGCACACTTAAAGTCTTCTGGGCCGAAAAGCCCAGCCTCCGGTTGGCGTCCCTTTGGAGCTCGGTCAGGTCATAGGCCAGGGGCGGCGGCTCGCTCTTGCTCTCACGGCGCACCTCGGCTATTCTGCCGGGGTGTCCCTTTAATTTGCCGGTGAGCTCCTCCACCCGGGCATAGTCAAATATACGGCTGCCCTCTTTCCCCCGCCAGTCTCCGTAATAATCCCCAAAGTCAGCCCGGATGGTCCAGTAGTCCACCGGCACAAATTTTCTTATCTCTTCCTCCCGCTGCACAATTATGGCCAGGGTGGGGGTCTGCACCCGGCCGGCGGTAAGCTGGGCATTAAATTTACAGGTCAGCGCCCGGGTAACATTGAGTCCGATGAGCCAGTCGGCCTCGGCCCGGCAGACTGCCGCATCGTACAGATTATTATACTCGGGCCCCGGCTTCAGCCTGGCAAAGCCCTCCTTTATGGCGGCATCGGTCTGGGAGGAAATCCACAGCCTTTTGAAGGGCTTTTTCCAGCTGACCAGCTTCATTATCCAGCGGGCCACCAGCTCACCCTCCCGCCCGGCGTCGGTGGCGATAACCAGTTCCCCGATATCCTGCCGCCTCATTAAGCTACTGACCACCTGAAACTGGTGGGAGGTCTGGCGGATTACCTTGAGCTTCATCTGATCCGGCACCATGGGCAGGTCTTCCAGCCGCCACTCTTTATATTTTTTATCGTAGTCCTCGGGCTCGGCCAGGGTGACCAGGTGTCCCAGTGCCCAGGTCACCACGTACCGGGTCCCCTCCAGATACCCCTTGCCTTTTACATTACAGCCCAGGACCCGGGCTATTTCCCGGGCCACGCTGGGCTTTTCCGCCAGTACCAGTGCTTTCATAAAAACCCCTCAATTCCGCTTCTATTTACAGCATTGCTTATTTTTGTTCTCTTTACTGGTTTTATTGTACCAGCCATGGCCTTGTCCTTCAAATTTGTTTTCAACGCACTAAGGGGTGGGGGAATTTCTCACTCAACAGACTTCCTCCCCGTAATTTATTTTATAAACTACTGTTTTAAGGGAAAATTAATAATTGGGAAAGATGATTTAATACCTTTTTATTATTATTAATGATCAGGAAAAAGATAGTCTTTCGAAAGAGGCGGAATATGACTCCGGGGAGGATAAAACGGGGAAAGCCCTGAATAAAAAAGGAGCAGGTGATCCAAATGTACGCAAAGGAAATGGAGATTTTAAAAACAGCCATACTGAATGAGAATGAGGGCTTCCAGTTTTACAGGCTGGCGGCTGACAGCATGAATGACGGGGAGGTCAGGGCTGTTTTTGAATTCCTGGCCAAAGAGGAAGAGGGGCACGAAAAATGGCTCAGGGGAATAGCCAGGGATCTGATGGGCAATAATCCCCCTTCTGTAGAGATAATACCCGGCCCAGAGACCAGCTCTCCCGGCATATTTACCAGGGACAATATAAAAAGTGCCGGCAGCCTGATAGTCTCCGCCCTGCATATAGGGATCATGATGGAAAAGGCCTCCATGGACTACTACCGGGAAGCCGCCCAAAAAACCCAGCTGCCGGAGGTAAGGGATCTTTACCTTAAGCTCTCCCACTGGGAAAAGGATCACCTGGACCGGCTGGAAAAGGCCTATGACTTTGCCAGGGAGGAATGGTGGGCCAAACAGGGATTTTCTCCGGCATAGATCACACCGGGGCTCCTTATACCACAAATACGGTAATTGGAGTGATATATAATGAGCACATATTTAAAAAAAGCACTGATCATGACCGCCATAATTCTCCTGCCTGTAGTACTGGCAGCCTGTGCAGAGAAGAAAGCCGATAATAACCCCGGCCCAGGCCCCCAAAGCGCAGCTGAAAAGCCCATAGGCGCATACCTGCCGCTCCAGACGGGCAACCGCTGGGAATACGCGGGATCAGGCAATGAATACGCCTCATACACGCAATCCGTTACCCGGCAAAAGGACGGCAAGTATCAGGTTATGGTTGACAACGGCGGGACCATAACCGCCAACAGGCTTGAGGTGCAAAGCGACACTATCATCAGAACCTACCGGGAAGGAGAGGTCTATGACGACAGGAATATACTGGATGAGCCCTCCAACACAGAGGCTATCCTGCTGAAACTTCCTATAACAGCCGGAACCTCCTGGATAAGTGAAGGAGACACCTATAAAATAGCGCAGACAGACGCCCGGGTAGATGTGCCCGCAGGGTCTTTCAGCGGCTGTGTTGCAGTGGAGGCAGCCTATAAGGAGGGAAATTCCCGGTCCCTTAACTACTATAAGGAAGGGATTGGCCTTGTAAAGTCCGAGTTCATACTGGAATCAGGCGAAAAAATTGTTTCCGATCTGGAAAAATACAATGTGGGGAGCAAGCGTTAAAACAACTGAGCAAATTTCTCCACCAGGGAGGGGTCAAACTGAATGACGGCAAACCTACTCAGCTCGGATAGGGCTTCGTCGTGTGTCAGGGCTTTCCGGTATGGGCGATCACTGGTCATGGCGTCATAAGCGTCTACAATGGAAATGATGCGGCATTCCAGGGGGATATCCTCTCCCTGCAGTTTCAGCGGGTAGCCACCGCCATTCCACCACTCATGATGTTTTAATATCCAGTCTGCGATAGGCGACAGGTCGGGGGCCGCCTGGGCAATACGGTGGCCGATTTCACAGTGCCGCTTCATTTCAGAAAATTCATCGGCTGTGAGTGAGCTGGACTTAAAGAGAATGCGATCAGGTATGCCTACCTTTCCTATGTCGTGGAACTGTGCCAGAAGCCGCAGATCGGTAATGCTGCTTTCTGTCAGTCCGGCAATCCTGGCCAGGTCTGCCACCATCCACTTTAACCTGTCAGCATGGCCTTCAGTGATGTAGTCCCTGGCCTCAAGGGCCTTCATAAGCGCCTGGACAATGGCGCTGCGGGTGCTCTTGACACGGTGCAGCTTTTCCCGGTACATGTTATTGTCGGCTTCCTTGAAAATGTCGCCTACACCTTTGCCTGGATCATTGGTGGCAAACCCCACCGATATGCTCAGCGGCAGTTCGGCATTGACCGAATTGTACCGTTCCAATAAGTCCTTTAGCCTGCCGGTGGATACTTCAGCTGAAGCATAGTCAGTATTGGGAAGCAATATGGCGAACTCGTCCCCTCCAATACGGGCCACAACGTCTCCTTCGCGAAAACACTCTTTGATGGTGTTGGCGGCGGCTATCAGCAAGGCATCCCCGTAGTCGTGCCCGAAGGAGTCGTTTACAAATTTAAGTCCGTCCACGTCGCACACGATTACGCTTACCTGGTTATAGCGGCCTCTCTCCAGCCGGAGGACCTCCTCCTCGAAATAAGTGCGGTTAAATAATCCGGTAAGTGAGTCGTGGAGGCTTAGATATCTGAATTTTTCATAATTCTGCCTTAGTTCATCCTGTATCACGTTGAGTTCCTCGATTGTGGCCTCGAGCTCTTCATTGCTTTGCTGGAGCGTTTTCTCCGCCTGCTTTCTCTCGGTGATGTCTCTGGCGATGGACAGAGCCACCTTCTCTCCGTTCAAAGTAAAAACGTGTGTGTTTATTTCCATGGGTATTCTTTCGCCGGACCTTGTAATTTGTTCAATCTCAAAGGAGGCGCGGCCCTGATCCATGCACTGTCTCCAGATCCCCGAAACTTCATCCAGGTATTCTTCAGACATTATGTCACCGGTGGTCATTGATAAAAACTGGTCCTTGCTGTAGCCCAGCTTCCGGCAGGCAATATCATTCGCCTCGATTATCGGGCCGGGAGTCCCATCCCCGGAGAGTTTTATTAAAAATATACAGTCATTTGCCTTATTAAAAAGAGTGCGGAATTTTTCTTCGCTTCCCCTGATCAATTTCTCGTTATTCTGAAGCTCTTTATACTGTTTTTTCAATTCTTCCTTTGCCCGGGAAAGCTGCAGCACTGTGGACAGAAGTTCTTGGTTTTTTGCCTGGAGGCCTTCCTCTGCCCGGCATCGAACCAGCGCGCTTACGAATATCTCCCCTACTATTCTTATCAATTTTATAGTTTCTTCCGGCCATCTTTTCTCCCCCCGCACCGAGTCCAGGCCCAGAAAGCCGTAAATCAGATTTTTGTAAATTAGAGGAACGGCCATGATCGATTTAATCCCCTGGGCAAGGAAATGTTCTTTTTCTGTGAGGGCCTCGGGTGGAAGCCCGGCGATATCAGGAATATGTACCTTCTTATATAATAACAGCCTTCCCATGATCCATGGCAGATCTGTAATGGGTATATCCTGAAGGGTTAGAATTTGGGGACTTATCCCCTTTGCACACCACTCATGGGTGTTGCTCATTATGGTTCTATCTTCGGAGAAGAGAAACAAATAGCTGCGGTCAACACCAACAAACGTACCGATCTCTTTAAGGGCGCGGCTTATCCCCCGGTCAACTTCGCCGGGCCCAAGCTTAATAAACCTTGTGGATATTCCGGTGACAAGCTTTTCAAACTTTACCTTCTCTTTAATTTCATTCTCAAGCCTCTTTTGACTGGTAATGTCTTTAAAGGTTATCACCGCCCCGGTCAGCCCGTAGCGCTCTTTAATGGGTGTGCTCACATACTCCACCAGGACTGCCGTGCCGTCCTTCTTCCAGAAAACATCTTCCTCCACCCGGTGGACAAGCCCGTCTTTAATGGTGGCGCAAAGAGGACACTCATGCTCAGGGTAGGGGCTCCCGCCCAGCTTTGTGTGGTGCCAGGTGGAGTGGCTGCGCCGGCCGATAAGCTCCCTTGTCCCATAGCCCAGTATTTTTGCCGCTGCCGGGTTGACAAATGTGATTATCCCTTTTCTGTCCAGTCCGAATATACCTTCCCCCGTAGAATTTAAAATAAGTTCATTTTGTCGGTTTAACCTTTCAATATTATTTCTCCAACACTGAAGCTCCTCTTCCAGTTGCCTAAGGCGGTCTTTAAAAGAGGTCAAAACGCCCGGATGTATTTCCTTGCTTGCTCCCTGGCACTCAGGAATACTGTTTTCTTTCCTGACTTTTATACTGCTTTCCACGTTAATATCACCGCACTCCAGTTTAAAAGGGATGAAGAATAAATTCGTCATCCCTTTTTATTCGTAATTGTGAATTGTGGGTAAAATCCGGGGCTTGCTCTCTTAAGCCACCTATACTTTGAATCTGCCCACCAGGAGGTTCATCTCTTCGGCCAGCCTGGACAGAGAATCAGCGGAGGCCGATACCTCTTCCATGGCCGCGGTCTGCTCTTCGGTGGAAGCGGCCACGTTTTGCACCCCTGCCGACATCTCCTCGGTGGCCGAGGCCACTTCCTGGATTTGAGTAGAGAGGTCCTGTACGGCGCTGATAATATTCTGGAAGTTTTGCCCCACTTCCTGAACCACCCTGGTTCCACCCTCCACTTCCCTTCCGCCATCAGCCATGTTGTTGACAGCCTTCTGGGATTCAGTCTGGATGGCGCTGACCAGGCCGCTGATTTCTTTGGTGGCGTTTGCCGACTGCTCGGCCAGTTTTCTGACCTCCTCGGCCACAACCGCGAACCCTCGGCCCTGCTCCCCGGCCCTGGCGGCCTCAATGGCTGCGTTCAGCGCCAGCAGGTTGGTCTGGTCAGCGATGCTGGTAATCAGATCGACAATCTGGTTAATCTCCTGGGTTTTTGTATTCAATCCGTCTATAGCTACAGAAGCTTCCTTGGCGGTGCCGGCAATAGCCTGCATCTGACTGTTGATGGTTACCAGGCCGCCGCTCCCCTCGTTAGCGTGCCCCTTGGTAACCTCCGAGGCCTGCGAAATTGACTGCACGTTGGCGGTGACCTGCTCCACGGTGGAGGCGATTTCTGTCATGGTGGCCGCGTTCTCGCTGGCCCCGGCGGAGGTTTGCTGGGCACTGGAATTAAGCTGCTGGGAAGAGGCCGACAAAGCCGAGGACTTTTCCATTATCTCCCTTACCAGCCCTCTCATCTCGCCCACCATGGTCTTAAAGGCGGTGGCCAGCTTTCCTATTTCATCCCCGGACTTTACTTCAATGTCGGAGGTCAGGTCCCCCGAGGCTGCCACGTTGGCCACATTTACCAGGCTGGCAACCGGACCGGTAATACTGCGGGCGATGAAGAAAGCAGTCAATAGACCCAGCAGAACTGCCGCGCCACCAGTGGCAAGTATCATGATAAGTGCTTTTGCATAGCTATTCTTTGCCTCTTCGGCGCGGATAGCAGTGCATTCACTGGCATATGCATTTAACTCCCTAAGAGTGTCCCGCCATTCGGTCACCTTGGGCTGTGATTCCTCCAATAATAATTTGACGGCCTCCTCCTTCTTGTTGGCCATGGCAAGTTCAACAATTTGATCGTTTATAGTCCTGGCTTCTGCCTTCAACTTCTTTGCCTTCTCCAGCAGAGCCCTTCCTTTTTCACTGTTAAGCATACCTGGAAGCACTTTTTCAAATTGCTCCTCGTTTTCATTGTAACTTTCCCTCGCCGAGACAATTCTCTCTTTCTCAGTATTTTGAGCCGGCACGTCATTTAGCAGCGCGATAGTTCGTATCACCCTGGTGACTACATGAACCGAATCCAGCATATTGTTGGCCCGTTCCACCTGTACATTATTAATGTCGGTAATTTGTTGCAAACTGTTGTTTATCTCTTTCATCTGGGAACTTCCAACAACTATTATAGCTATCATAAGCGCTAATACAAGGGCAAAGCCAAGAGCAAGGCGAATCCCTATTTTCAGGTTGCCAAATTTCATAACTTCCACTCCTCCCGATCAATACACTTTAAGCCACTTCAGAAAGGTCTATTACCAGCCACAGCTGTTGTTTCTTTTTTACAATGCACTTTATAAAGGACATTACCTCGCCTAAACGCGATATTTCCTCGACCTCCTCATTGGTGTAGGAACTGACCTCCAACACCCTGTCCACAATCAGCCCCACTGTTTTGCCGTTAAATTCAACGACAACAATCCTGGTTTCACTGTCGCTCTCCTTTTCCGGCAGCCCCATTCTCCGGGAAAGCTTGATCACCGGGATTACTTTTCCACGGAGATTTAAGATGCCCTCTATTTCCGCATAGTCGGACACCGGGGTTATCTCCGTCAAGCGAATTATTTCGTGCACATATATGATGTCAATGGCGTAGTGGACGCCTGCCAACTCAAGAATAACAGCCTGGCTTGTCAACTTTTTTTCCCTCCCTTTGTGTTTTCATCACAAAACAAAAACGACCCAAACTGACATAAAACCCCTATATCCCCCCCAATGTATTTTACATCTGTGAACTGGCGGAGAATATAGGGGTTTTCCCTAATTATGCCTTTATATTTGGCCTGATTTATACCTTTCGAATCCTTATTATGGTCATTTAAAAACCCTGTTTCAATCATTTTCCGACCCTGGTATTTGCGCCCAGGAGCCCGGTTTTATATGGAAATCAATCCCTCCCTGACGGCATATTTAACCAGATCGGCCAGATTATACAGGCCCAGTTTGTTCATAATCTGACTGCGGTGCGCTTCGACTGTTTTCTTGCTTATTTTCAGCAGTGAGGCGGCCTCAGCGGTGGTTTTCCCCTCGGCGATAAGTTGCAGTATTTGTCGCTCCCTAACTGTCAGCAATTGCTCTGAATTGTTATTTTTCAACTGTGCCATATAATCTTTTATAACCAGGCCGGCAATACCCCTGCCCAGGTAAAAGCCATTCTCCTGGCAGGAGGTCAGCGCCTGGATGAGCTCTTTGTAGTCGCAGCTCTTGGTGATATATCCGCAAGCCCCCGCCTTGATCATCTTGTCCAAATACCACTTCTCCGAGTGCATGGTCAGGGCGATCACCTTTATGCCCGGATTTTCCGAGGTTATTTTTAGTGTGGCCTCAATGCCGTTTAAATTGGGCATGGAGATGTCCATTAAAACCAGGTCCGGGGAAATTTCCCGGGCCTTCTGTACAGCCGTGATGCCGTCCCCGGCCTCGGCAACTATCTCAATGTCAGGTAATTTTTCCAGCAGGGAGCGAAGGCCGTCCCGTATAATCTGGTGGTCGTCGACAATCATAATTTTCAATTTTTGCGACCTCTCCGTAGTATCTTCAGCGGGGCCTTAAGGGTGATGACAGTCCCTTTTGAGGAGCCCGACCTGACTGTCATATTCCCTCCCAGGTGATTCAGACTCTCTCGTATGCTGAAAAGGCCAAACCCCCCGTTTTTTCCAAGCCTCAGTTTTTTATGGTCAACCTTAAATCCAATACCGTCATCTTCCACTGTTACGTGTATTTTTGAGTTGCGACTCTGGTATGATATCTTCACATTTTTTGCTTTAGAGTGCTTTACGGCATTATTTAGCAGCTCGCGCACTGATTTTATGAGAATAACCCGGGTCTCCTCTCCAATAAGATTGATTTCCCCGCTTTTTTCAAAGCTTATCCTTATACCGTGCCGTTCCTGGAACTGATTGCACAACCACTCCAGCGCCTCTGAGAAATCGATACCCTGGAGGGTGGAGATGCTTAGATCAGTTATCAATGACTGAGTGTATCCTATGGCCTCGTCGATAAACCCGCCAATACGGTTAAAGCCTTCAAGGGTATCGGGAGAAAGCGGAGAATGTTTTATAGTTTCCAGTTTTATTTTGACCGCTGCCAGCGACTGGCTTATATAGTCATGGATGTCCATCGCTATGTGACGCCTCTCCCGCTCCTCCACCATAGATAGCTCTGCTGCCATGGACCTGAGCTTTTTTTGATAGTCCAGCAGCATTACCTCGTCTTTTTTCCGATCAGTGACGTCGTGGAAAAACTCCAGCTTAGAAATACTGCCGTCACTGTTCCTTATAGGGGCATCATAAAGGTCGAATGTTTTTCCACTGGAGGAGTGGTA
This sequence comes from Peptococcaceae bacterium BICA1-7, assembly GCA_000802095.1. Lineage (GTDB taxonomy): Bacteria > Bacillota > Desulfotomaculia > Desulfotomaculales > Desulfocucumaceae > BRHc4a. The sequence continues at coordinate 220,824 of JUEB01000013.1, forward strand.
TTCCCAGCGCACGGATTTTCCGGCGAATACATCCCTGCTGTTGCACTCCAGGCAGATTTCCCCCACACCGTGGAAATACTCATAGCATTTGCGACCCTTAACGGGGCCAAACTCCCTCTCAATTACCGGGTTGGCGTATTCAACGTCATAATTGCTGCTCACCATGCAAACTCCGTCATCCATGGCGTCGAGTATGCTTTTCAGCTTGTCCCTTTCCGCCTGCAGCAGACTTTCAGTGACCCCGTGCCTGTCTATTTCCCTCTGGAGGTTTTTATTTGCCTTAACCAGCTCAGCGGTTAGCTCGTTAACCCGCTTATCGAGATGGTTGTGATATATTAACAGTTCCTTTTCCATCTGCCTGCGGTCTGTTATATCATTCAGTATGTTAACAAAACCGGTTATGTCCAGCATAATTCCCTGCAGGCATGGCGGATTTTCCCGGTCACCCGGTATTGCCACGGCCTGGTCGTGAAAGTGCAGCAATTTCCCGTCCCGGGTAAAAATACGGTATTCTGTTACTACTTTCTCAATGCCGGCGCGAAGATCTGAAACAGCATCCATCACCCGACCGCGGTCCCCGGGGTGGATTAGCCTGTACCAGGTATCAGGCTTGGTTATAAATTCCTGGCCGGAAAAACCGAGCAGTTTCTCGACCTGAGGGCTGATATATAGAATGGACCTGATTTCATCAGCTTTTGCAGTATACGTGATGGCAGGAGTATATTTAATAAATGAGTGGAAATTGGTTTCGGATCCCAAAATGATTCCCCCCCAGCCGGGTTTTTGTTTCTAGCACTATATCCTCTATTTTTAAATTACTCCAATACATCTTTTGGAGCCATAAAGAGAAAAAATCACCGATGGTAAAAGTTTGGGGGGGGGGAGAGGGCTGCCGGAAAGTGCCTTCCCAGCAGGTATTTCATTGAAGGGAGGTTGTATAATCTTGCTCAAAAACATTTTAGCTGTGCAATGATTAAATTCCTTCTTTTCAGCGAAAATATACGGAGCGGATCCTTAGCGTATAGCAATCCGATGTTTCGACTCAGTTAAAACGTTTTAGAGCTCATTTTTCAAAATGCTGACCCCTTATGTCATATATGGCCCATTCTATAAATTGACAGCAAAAAACAAAACCAGGTAAAATATGGTCAAACGTTCAAAATATTTATGTATGGCCCGGAAAGGAATAAGAAATGGGAAAAGTTCTGGCTATCAACATAAGCACTGAAAGAGGTACTGAAAAAAGCAGCGTTGGGCAGGCAGAGGCCCTTGAGGGCTGGGGCCTTGAGGGGGATGCCCACGGCGGCGACTGGGACAGGCAGGTTAGCATTCTCCCGGTGGAGTCCCTGGAAAAGGCGCCTCCGGAGAAAAAAGAGGAGGTATCGGGTGGCGGCTATACTGAAAATCTGACTATTTCCGGAGTAGAGCCCACCGGCCTGGCGGTGGGCAGCTTAGTCAGGGTTGGGGAGGCCGTTATAAAAATACTGCATATAGGTAAGGGTGAGCCAAAAGAGCACGGCCGTCCCTACATAGTCAGCCGTGAGGGCCGCTTCGGACGGGTTGTCCAGGGTGGCCTGGTGAAGGTGGGGGACGTGGCGTCTCTTTATGAGTTCAGCAGGGATTCATTTTTACAGTGTGTTCAGCAAGGCAGTCTAACCATGGCAAAAATTCACCTGGACCGGGGAATGGACCCGGATACCAGGGACATTTACAGCGCCACAGCCCTGATGCTGGCGGTCAGGGGCGGCCATTCCCAGGTGGTGCGGGCTCTTTTGGACAAAGGCTCCGATGTTAATGCCCGTAGCGATGACGGCATCACCGCCTTGATGGCTGCGGCTTACATGGGCCAGGCCGGAATTGTGAAAATGTTATTGGCTGCAGGCGGCGACCCTGGCTTAAGAAGCGACAGCGGCCTTACAGCCTGGTCTCTGGCCCGGGAGGCAAAGCAGGAGGCTGTGGCCAGTATGCTAAAACGTCCATAGGACTAACTCTCCTCAGACCCCTTTGCCCTTAAGACATGGGTTCCACAATTAATACATGGATCAAACGCGCGGATTATGCGCCCAAGTACTGTATTTAACAAACCCGGCCCTGGAATTATGGCGCCGGCCAGAGCGCTCTCTGCCGGGCCGCGCTGGCCGGCACTGCCCTTAGGAGAAAAATTCCAGGCAGTTGGAGTAATTATGTTATATTCCGCCACCTGTCCTTCAGTTACCCGGGCGCTATGCAATAGTGCTCCCCTCATAACATCGGTGGCTGCAGTGGCCCTCTCTTTGACCGGATTATTCTTCTGCCGGATGGGGGGAGGGCCGGGCACCAGCCTCTGCAGCCATTCCCTCAACAATTCCGCAATCAAAAAGGCTTCCAGAGATCGGGCATAGATACGGTCCATGGTGGAGGTTCCTCCCCGGTAAAAGCCGTTGATCAGCATACGTGCCAGAGGCCCCATTTCAAAGGGCTGCCCCCGGTACTGAACCGACTTTATAAAGGTATAGGCCCCCTGTTTATGGGGGTCCGGCAGATCCTGTCCGCCAGCCCTGACATACCAGGAACTGCTCACCTCTTCACTGATCAGCATAAATTGTGGGGAGCTTAGCCGGCCGCCCTCCAGCACCCCACTCCTCCAGAGGGGGTACTGGTTTTTGTCTCCGAACCGGAACATCCCAAAGGATAATAGCCTGTCCGGGGTCCTGCCGATATTGTAATAATCGCTATATGCCTTTGATAAAAGCTCGGTATCCACAATCAGGGACTCTTTAACAAACTGGCGAACATTATTAATGAGGGCCCTTGCCTGGATTATTTTATCAGCCGAGGGCGCAACTGCCACACCACCGTGCACAAAGCTGTGCTGGTGGGGAGCCTTGCCTCCAAACAGGGCAAGCATCTGATGACACTCCTGGGAGGCCACCACCGACCTGAAGTAGTTATTCACCATTCTCTGGTTATCCTGGGACGACAGCCTGGCATCAGCAAGTTCCTGGCCCTCAAAAGGAGGCTGTGCCGGCATTCTGACATAGTCCGGCAGGCTGAAAAAATAAAAGTGCCTGATATGGTTTTGCAAAATATCTGCTGCCAGCATTATATTTCTTAAATACTGGGCGTTTTCGGATATTTGGTGATCATATAAATCATCCAGAAGGTAGCTGGACACGGCTCCGTGGGCAAGGGAGCAAATTCCGCAAATCCGCTGGGTCATATACACCGCATCGTTTATACTTCTGCCCCTCATAATGAGCTCAAAGCCCCTGAACATAGTGCCTCCAGCATTTGCCTCCATTACACGGCTGCCATCCACAACTACCTCCACCGATAAAAGGCCGCTCAAGCGGGTTACCGGGCTAAACATTATTCTCTTCTGTGACATTTTCTGCTCCTTTCAGTGCCGGTGACTCCGGCTGCCCATCATTATTAGCAGGAGAACTTTTTTCCGGCAGGGGAGTGAAAAAAGGAGACGATCCATCCGGAAAATCTTTATTGGTGCACCCGATGCAAGGGGTATTGGCCTTTACCGGCCAGCTTACATGGTTGATCCACTGCCGGTAGGGACAGTCGGCGCCAGTGCGCGGGCCCATGCACCCCAGTGAAAACATGCACTCCACATCCCCCAGTTTTTCTGCAAACTGCCCACTGTCAAAGTAGGACCGGCGCTGGCAGTGCCGGTGAACAGTAAAGCCGTAAAAAAGAGTGGGACGGCCAAGACTGTCCAGCTCCGGCCTTCCATACATGAGGAGATGGGCCAGTGTCCCCACAAACCAGTCAGGATTAACGGGACACCCGCTGACATTGATCACCTCTCTCTGGAGAATGGAACTGATACCAACACTGCCGGTAATATTGGGCCGTGCCGCAGAGACGCCCCCAAAGCTGGCACAGGTGCCCAGGGCGATAACGTTCTGCGCCAGCGGACCCAGCCATAATACTGCCTCAAGGGCGGTAATATTGCGGTTTTCCGTGCGTGCTATCATTGTATAGAGCCCGTTTTCCCCAGTTGGTATGGCCCCCTCCACCACCAGGGTAAACTTTCCGGAAAGCCTGTTGGCAGCCTGATCCAGTTTGTAAAGAGCTTCTTTACCCTGGGCCGCCATAAAGGTATTGCTGTACAAGAGGTCAATCATATCTGTTAAAACCTGCCCCAGATATGGATAGGTGGTATTCATAAAGGCAATGTTGTTGTCCCCGCTATCATTAGTCTCCAGCCATATAACGGGAAGCTTATAGTCAGGTAAGTTGTTCCTGTATTTTTGAACAACAGGCAGCACCTGTGCCGATAGCGTATGGTCTTGACTGATTGAGAGAGTGCGGCAAAGCTTTACGAAGTCTTCTTTTTGCATAAAAAAACTCCCCTGCTCACAGTTTTAGAATAATTTGTTCACCAATATACATATTCCATGAACACATTTAGTAATTATAAAATATTAGTGCTTGGCCTGGGTAACCTGCTTATGGGGGATGACGGTATAGGGGTATTGGCAGTGGAGGAGCTTAAAAAAAGTGAGTGGCCTCCAGGAGTCCACATTTTGGAGGTGGGGACTTCTGTTTTTTACTACCTGGCGGAAATATGCAGGGCCCAGCATTTGATTGCAGTTGATGCGCTGAGCGCGGGAGGCGCTCCGGGAAGTATCTACCGGCTGGACTGGGAGGATATATTTTGCGGCCCCGAAAAAGGCGCCCACGCTATTTCACTACCGGGCCTGATAAAAATGGCCCGGGCTATGACAGGCCTTCCCGGGAGCGCAGCAATTATTGGTGTGGAGCCGGGAAACCTCGGCCTTGGGGAACCTCTTTCTTTTGCAGTCAGGGAAGCCCTGCCCGTAATTCTGCGCCGGGTAACCAAAGAGGTTGAAAAAATAAAAAGGGGGACTCTCACCGTCAGATGAGTGTCCCCTATATTTTTGCCGCCATCCAGATTGGCATTTATTTAGAAATTTTATTGCTAAATAGAGCCTTTAAGCTTTGGAAAACACATTAATATTATTTTTTATCTCCCTTTTTACCCTTCCCTCTCCCTCCAGGTACCTCAGGTGGGCAATGGCCTCCCCGGTGGCAAACCATTTCTGGGGGGTGGGAAACTGCTCCCAGGTGGGGCAGTCAATGTCCCAGCTCATTTTTGACGCCACAACATATGCATGGGCCTCACCCTTCGCCAGAATTGACAGAATCTCCTCAGCCCTTTCCACATGGTGCTGTTTTAGCTGTTCCACCCTTTTTCTCAAATCTTTGATCAGGCTCCTGTGCCCGGGCAGCACCAGCTCTATATCCAGCCGGCACACTTTATCCAGGCTGGCCAGGTAATCCTGCAGTGGATTACCCTCATCAGACACAAACATGGATATATTGGGAGTTATGTCGTCAAGAACATGGTCTCCCGAAACAAATATTTTTTTCTCACGATCATACAGACACATGTGCCCCCTGGTATGGCCGGGGGTTTCCACGCACCTGAAATGATAGTCCCCAATGTCTATGCTGTCGCCATCCCTGACAGTGGTGAATTCTATATATCCCCTGTGGGCATATTTGTAGCCGGGGTGTTTTTTAAGGGCAATTTGCAGCTCCCCCTCAGGAAATCCGTTTAAGCAGGCCCCCTTTAGAACTCCGTTCCAGGAATCGGTGGATACGATAATATCGGCATCCGGCCGGCTGCAGAATACCCTGGAGGCAGGTGAGGCGAGAGTTCCCACCAGTCCTGAATGGTCGGCGTGCATATGGGTGATAAAAAAGTCTGTCTCTTCCAGCTCCACCTGAAGTTCTTTCAAGTCTGAAAACATAACACTTGAGCACTCTTCCCGGTTCATCCCGGTATCGATGACCAGATTCCTTCCCGGGCCTTTTATAACATACGAATTCAGAGCCTTAAGGGGGTTTCCGGGAAGGGGAACTTCTATTCTATACAGGTTCGGCAATACCCTGGCAATCAAAATTCTTCTCTCCTTTACCTTCCATATTAACGCATTATATCAAAAATAAACAAATTTTACTTGAACAGTCTTTAGAACCCCCTTCGCTTAAATGTTTGCATAAAGAAATCCAGGCGGCAAAAGCTATATTTATATCTTGGGGAGGAACAAATTATGCGACATACTGTAAGAATCCATTACGACAATAAAAACGGTTTTGAAAACCCGGTTATGTGGGTGTGGGTAGGAGACGGAGCCACCCTGGAAAGGGAAATAACCCCCGGCGGACAGGATGATTTCGGGGTATACTACGACCTGACCTACAACCGTAGCGGCTTCTTCTTTTTATTCAAGGACGGCAAGGGAGAGGAGGTTCCCTGGGAGGATGAAAAATTCACCCGGTCCTTTCACCTGCACCTGGGCAAAGAGATCTGGTCCATGTCGGACAGGCACAATATCTATAACATCCGTCCGGCAGAGCCCCGGGGGAGTGTTATAGACTACTACCGGAATATAAAACCGCTGGTTCCCGAAGGAAATTTTTATCTTCCCGGCACCGACGTTTCCGGGCTGGGAGTGACCTCCATGCTGGGAGCCAATATACTGACGGACCAGACCATACTATTCGGCTTTTTCCACCCCTATGCCGCCAGGGTATACCTGGTGGGGAACTTTAATGACTGGCAGTGCCCGGGACACCCGGCGCCCCGGGAAGAAAAGTTTATACCCATGGAGCTGCACCTGGGCTTTTACCGCCAGCCCAACCTCTGGCTGGCCAGAATACCCCGGCAGGAAGAATATCCGGTAGAATATAAATTCTACCTGCAGGGCGGGGCCGTCGAAAACGAGCGGTTTGTGGCCGACCCCTATACCAGGCTTTTCAGCGATGACTTTAAAAACCGCAACTCCGTGGTGGTGGACCCCACCAAATTCAGTTGGAACGACCAGGGGTGGAAAACCCCCGACATCAAGGACCTTATACTTTATGAATTAAACATCTACGGCTTTACCGACAACGACAATAAAATACCGGAAGAAATACAGGGAACCTTCAAGGGGGTAACCCACCGCATAAAGAGCGGCTATTTTGATAAGCTGGGAATAACCGCACTGGCGCTGATGCCCACGGCCGAGGTGCCGGTAAAGAAGGGACTGGGCTACGAGCCCTGCACCTTCATGGCGGTGGAAAAGGACTTCGGCACCCCCGACGACTTCAGGGAAATGGTCAATGAGGCCCACCGGCACGGGCTGGCCGTGCTCATGGACCAGGTATTCAACCACACCTCCAACGACTATAATCCACTGTGGAACCTCATCGACGACGGCTCCGGCGACGGGGGCTTCTACTTTGCAGGCAAGACCATGTGGGGCAACAAGGTGGCCACCGGAAAAGACGAGGTGGACAATATGCTTATTGACTCCTGCAAATTGTTCATTCGTGAGTACCACATTGACGGCTTCCGGTTTGACGCCACCCACAGCTATTTTTTAAACCATAAGCTGCTGCACCGCCTAGCCCACGAGATCAAGGACAGGGGCTTCAAGCCGGATGCAGTCCTCATCGCCGAAAACCTCCCCAATGAAAAGGACCTTAACCTGGAGGGCTACAACGGCTATGCCCAGTGGTCCAATCTTTTTCACGACAAGGTAAAGGCCCTCCTGCGGGAAGGGGTGTATGAGGGGACAGGCAACGGTCCTGAAGGCCTGGGCACAATTATTTATTTCAGCAAAACCCGCTTTGCCGCCCACACCAACAATGTGGTGAACTACTGTGAGAGTCACGATGAAAACAGTGTACAGTACGAGGTGGCTACCGGTGGAGAGCGCCTGCAGGACCCGCAAATAAAGAGCCGCAAGGCACGGCTGGGCCTGATGACCACCATGGTGGCCCTGGGGCAGCCGATGATTTACATGGGTCAGGAATTTGGCATTGAGAGGGAAAGAAACAGGATAAAGGTGAGCTGGTCCAATTATGCCGAGGAAAGCAGCAGCTTTTACAATTGGGCGCGGTCACTGATCAATCTGAGGAAAAGGTATGAGGCCTTAAGGCTTGGCGGGTATAATCCGGCAGACGAGGGCAGATTCACCTGGATCGCCGGACACTGGATGAATGAAAGCAGGGGCGGTCAAAAAAGGCTTGTGGGCTGGAAAGTAATGGGCGCTGATCCTACGGAAAAAATGTTGATCCTGCTTAACTTTGAAGGCCATGATGTCCCCCTGGAGGTCGATTTTGACCCGGGGCAGTGGGTTAAGCTGGGTGACATCGACTGCATCAACGACCTGCCGCCATACGGCAATAAGAGCCCCCACGACCCGGACAGCATCTTGGCCGGCAGCGGTGCGGCACAACATTTTGTAATGCCTCCCTACAGCGGGTTCATCTATAAATACCTGCCGGCGTAAAAAATTGCAAATAGAGGTGTCTAAATGAAAAAGGTATATGTAATACTGGCCTTTCACGCCCATGAAATGCTCTGGGACCTTCCCGAAAAGATGTTATCCTACCTGGAGGACAACAACCCCATGAAGGAATCCTACCAGGATATAAACTACCTTAAAAAAAGGCATGAAGAGGGGCGCGACATATACTCACTGTGCAGCAGGCTGGGAGACAGACTTGACGCCCCCATGTGCGTGGAATACACCAACGAGCTCCTGGTTCAAATCAGGGACGTAATGCCGGAGGTATTTGAAAGGCTTATGGAGGACTACCGCCGGGGAAGGCTGCACCCTGTATATGGCCACGCCCACCACACCCACGTTTCACTGCTGCGGGACGGGGAGATTACCCAGGAAATAAACTGGAACCGCCAATACCTGCATAACTGCATGGAGGTACCCTACCCCAGGTATAACGGGCTCTTTCCTCCGGAAGACTCCTTTAGCTACGACAAAATGGAGGCTATAGAAAAAGCAAATATAGACTATGTTATTTTCCCCCACCTGAACAGGGAAAAGGGGCCCTTTGAAATACTGGGAGAAGGGGATTACGTTTATAAGCCCTTTTTGATCCGCACCCCCCGGAAAAATATTATCGCCCTGCCCCGTAATTTTCCAATTTCACAGGAAATATGGCGGCCCATTACCAGGATGAAAAGAGACGATGTAAAATCCCAGGGGTACATGCTGGGGGATTTTCCTGTGTTTGACAACGAATACCTTTATGACCAGCGGGAAGAGTTTCCCATAGACCTGGAAAAAGGGGTGGCCCTGTACAAGGAGATTCTACGCCGGGAACTGGCCAGAGCGCCGGAAAATGGCCTACTGGTCTACATCCAGGACCTGGAGCTGATGGATTTTGGCGATATTGCCCTGGAGATAATGGAAAAGGCCTGGCAGGATGTACTGCGGGAAGAGGGGGATAAGTATGATGTGCGCTTTGTCACCCCCGACACCTATATTGATGAAGTGGTGGCCCCGGCAGGTGTGGAGAGCCTTCCGGAAATAAAGTTCGATCGCCTGTGCTGGGCGCCTGAAATAAGGCTCATACTCCGGGTGGATGGCCACTATCCCCCCCTGGGGGTTACCGGCGTGGGCCGCTATGACATCCATAAAACAGGGCTTTACCACCACCCCCACATCTTCTGGGAAAACGGCAAATATTTCTGCGGCATATTCGACACACTGCTGGAAAACTTCTGCCTGTCCACCAACATTCCGGCCTATGTGGGGCGTTTGGGTGAAACCGGGTACGACCTGGCCCGGGAGAGCCCGGACTCCCAGGCAGTATTATACTCAAGGCTGATGAAGAGGGCCTGCAACTGGGGCTGGAGGCCGACCGAGGGAAGACAGAAGCGCCCCTGCCTGCTGGGCTATCTGGTTTGCCAGGTTTTGCTGGACAAACTAAGGCAAATCCCCCCCCAAATGGCCTTAAGCCGCCGCTTCAGAGAGGCTGACCCCCGCCACCTGGTGGGCATCTGTGAAACACTGAAAGTTTTTATCGACGGTCGCCTGAACTACCTTAAATACGGCCTGGACCGGTATGCCGGGGAAAAAGGCGGGGATTTAAGGGCCGCCTATGCGCTATTCGATCCGGTTCAGCAGTGGAAGGCCACAGCCCTGGAAAAGGCCGGGGCGATGTACACTGCCAGCCGGCAGGGCCCGGACGGGCTTCTCCCCTTTCTGAAGCTTCTTCAGGAATACTGCCAGGGGGTTTACGTGGCCACCGACTATATTCAGAGAATCTGGACGGAATGCCCTGACAGTGAATACATGGTGGATAAGATGTACCACTATCTATACGACATATATCCCCCCATTTTCCCGTCCATGATAGAAAGAATAGACTCCATGAGCGACCGGGAAACAGAGGAATACTTCTCCCCGGGCCAATTCAGGGAAGGCCTGGAACAAACGGGGTTCCCTGTCTGGCCTGATAATAACAAAATGACAGCAGATTATGCGCGTCCTGAATAAGACCCAGGTGATTTTCTCCCGGGCCGCCATAAAAAACTCCCGGGAGAATGAAAATGGTCCTTTCTATGGGCTGTTTTCATAAATAATCATCTGCCCCTTTCGCAAAACCCCTTCCCGGGCATCTTCACACCCGCCGTAGGAATGGTCCAGGGAATTGAATATCACCCGGCCGGGGGTATGGCTTATGGCCACATCACCTGCTCCCAGGTTAAACAGGCCGGTAAGAGTCTGATCATTATTCCAGCGGGCTATGCTGACCAGCCCGCTTCTTTCCTCAACCTCCACCTGTAGCCTGTCCTTGTCCAGCGTTTTCAGGACCGGGTGGGAGCGCCTCAGGCTGATAAGATCCCTGTAAAAGCTGAACAGCCCCTGGTTTTCCCTGTCCCACCGGCTGCCGGGAGTCAGCCTGGAGGAGTAAAAAGTCCGGGGGTCCTGGGGATCGGGGACATCTCCCCAGGTAAACTGGGCAAACTCCTTTTTCCTGCCCCGGGACACAGCCTCTTTTAGCCCGGGATCTCCGTAATCGGTGAAGAAAAGGAAGGGATTCTTTTCCCCGTACTCTTCCCCCATAAAAATAAGGGGCAGGTAGGCGGAAAATAAAACCAGCCCTGCGGCAGTCTTCAAATAACAAAACTCCACCAGTGTGGAGAGCCTGTCCCCCCGGGCCCGGTTACCCACCTGGTCATGGTTTTGCAAGGCCACCACAAACTGTTGGCCGGGTTTGTGAAAGCCTTCGGTCCCCCTCTCCCTCTTCCAGTATTTAGAGTACTGCCCGGTGTATAAATAGTTCCTATACACCTTTTCCAAATCACCGATGCGGCCGTAATCCATGTAATACCCTTCCCGCTCCCCGGTCAGCGCCGTGTGCATGCAGTGGTGAAAATCGTCCATCCACTGGGCGTCCATGCCATAGCCGCCCTGGTCCAGGGGATCTATAAGACGTATATTATTTTCATCACTCTCGGCAATGACAAACTTTTTACAGCCCTGCCGGACGGCACAGTTTTTGGCGGTAATGCTTATCTCCTGGAGAATATGGATGGGGCTGTCGTCCTTGATGGCATGGACTGCATCCAGCCTGAGCCCGTCCAGATGGTATACCTCCAGCCAGTAGCGGACACTGTCCAGAACCATTTGCCTGGTATGCCCGCTGTACAGGTCATCATAGTTTACCGCCTTCCCCCAGGGGGTTTCATGTTTATCGGTGAAATAGGGGCCGTAGGCAGGCAGGTAGTTGCCCTCCGGGCCGAAGTGATTATAGACCACATCCAGAATTACAGCTATGTTTTTCCGGTGACATAAGTCCACCAGCCTCTTTAATTCATCCGGGGAGCCGTAATTGTGGTTGACACTGAAAAGGTTAACCCCGTCATAGCCCCAGTTCCACCTGCCGGGGGTCTGGGCAACAGGCATCAGCTCAATGGCGCTGATCCCCAATTCCACAAAGTGATCCAGCCTTTGGGCAACGGCGTCAAAGGTGCCATCGCCGGAAAAGGCGCCTACGTGGATTTCCATGATCACCAGATCTTTTAGCTCTCTTCCCTGCCAGTTCCCATCCCCCCACCTGTATGCCTCATGGTCTATAACCCTGGAAAAGCCGTGCACCCCATCGGGCTGAAAGTTGGAATACGGGTCGGGGTATTCCCCGTGGCCGTCTATTTTAAATTTGTATAAGAGGTCCAAACCCAGCCCGTCTATGGTTGCGCTGTATATATGAGGCGCCTCCCTAAGCATGGGCGCCTCCACTTCCCGTTCTCCGGCCCTGATCACCAAACCTGCCTCCCGTTTGTCAAAGGCAAAAACCCTGAAACAAACCTGGCTTTTTTCCCTGTTGATAATATTTGCGCCCATTTTGAACATAGTATAGATAGCCCCTTCTACAATACTTGAGGGTAATACCTCCGGTCGGGAGACAGGAGACGGCTTACAAGTATTTCTTCCTGTCAGGAGACAGTAGACAGGAGGTGCTTATAAGTATTCCCTTCTGTCAGAAGACAGTAGTCTGCATGCCCGTCTTCCAGGTGGGGTAGATTCCATATCTGGAAACCCCCGGTGCTCAACTAAAGCTAAACGAGCCCAATAGGAATACCCTGACCAACTCCTGTCTACTGTCTACTGTCTCCCGTCTCCTGACCCGGGATACATTCTTTGAAGAAAAAAATAATAGGCGAGGTCAGATAATGGAACTTGTACAAACCGCTGCTAAAAAATACAGTGATTATCAGGAAATAATCGATACAGGCACCACAGCGCAGCTGGATTATTATGTGAATAGGCTGCGGGATAAAAAAATAGCCATGGTCAACGCCACGTCCTATGGCGGGGGGGTGGCCGAAATACTCCACTCCATGGTGCCTCTGGCCAGGGATATGGGGCTGGACATGGAATGGCGGGTAATTCAGGGTGCTGACGAATTCTACAACGTAACCAAGGACATGCACAACTGCCTGCAGGGACAGGAGGGAAGCCTCAGCGAAGAGGCTCAAAACATCTACCTCAAATACAATGAGCTAAACGCCGCCGCCGCTAAAGACTGGCACTATGACTATATAATCATCCACGACCCCCAGCCGGCGGGGCTTATTGAATTTTTAAAGACAAAGTCCGATGCCAGGTGGATATGGCGCTGCCACATAGACACCTCCACCCCCAATCAGGAGTACTGGAGCTTTTTGTATCAATACATCAGCCAATATGATGCCTGTATTTTTACCATGGAGGATTTTGTCAACGAAAAAGAAAAGTTTCATAACCTTACCTTCATCACCCCCTCCATCGACCCTCTCAGCACAAAAAACACTCCTCTGGACGAAGAAGAGGTAAGGCGGATTATAGCCCGTTTCGGAGTGGACATACACCGGCCTCTTATATCCCAGATTTCCCGCTTTGACCCCTGGAAAGACCCCCTGGGAGTAATCGACGTATACAAAATGGTTAAAAAGGATTTTCCCAGTGTACAGCTGGCCCTGGTGGGGTCAATGGCCTCTGATGACCCGGAGGGCTGGGACTACCTGTACCGGACTTTGAGAAGGGCCGGGGAGGACTATGACATTAAAATAATTACCAATTTTAATGGTGTGTCCAACCTGGAGGTAAACGCCTTTCAAACCGCCTCAGATGTTTTGCTGCAGAAATCCTTAAGGGAAGGGTTCGGGCTAACGGTTTCCGAGGGGCTGTGGAAGGGAACACCGGTAATAGGCGGCAATGTGGGGGGCATAAAGTATCAGATTGAGGAAGGGGTTACCGGCTACCTGGTGGACACCGTGGAAGACTGTGCCGAAAAGGTGCTCAGAATACTGAGAAACCCCACTCTGGCCCAGGAGATGATTGTGGCCGGCAAGGAAAGGGTGCGTGAGCACTTTTTGATAACCACGCACCTTTTAAATTATCTTAAATTACTTGACAGCTTTGACGGCCCGCCCGTTAGTAATTAAAACCCCTCGCTGGCAAATAGCAAAGTGAGCCTCTTTCGAGGCTCACTTTGCCTGTAATTGCTTAATATTTCTTATTCCTAATACTCTGGTATGATGCCGGGGTCATTGGGCAGAATCATGGCAGGTACCCGGTTTATGGCAGGGATCATTACAGGGATCATGGGAGCCCGGTGCGGGGTCCATACAGGACATACATTCTAAAACATTAAGGTTGCCGCAGAGTATGCCGCTGAAACAGTATACCACCTGATCCCTTTTGGTGGCCAGCAGGGCTGCCTGAATATTCCCTGTGCCGGGAATGTCGCTGACATACAGCGAGGCCTGGCAGTCCTGGAAATCGCAGTCACAGATTTTGACACGAACATCACACCAGTTGGTGAGGGCCTGGTTTTGAGGCTCTTTGTTGAGTATTACCTGATTGGGGTTGCTGGAGGCTACCACTGCCAGCACTTGCCCCGACGGAGAAGCTTCAGTGAATCTGAGCGTTCCGAATGGCCTGTGACATTCACAGGTGGCGGCGAATTTCAGGGCATATCTGTTCAGGGTATTATTGTCCGTGCCCTCACCCCTGGCAGAGGCGGCCGGCCTCAAAAGCTCTGCCGTGCCCGTTATAATTTCCTGTTGCTTATCTGCCGCCACAGTCCCCTCCGGCACTGCCTCATCTATATTGACGGTTTTTTCTTCCTCGGACATTATTAATCCCTCCTTTATATAACAGTATACGGGAGGGAAGGAAAATGTTACCGCCCCAAGCAGATCAAAATTCAAGTGGCCGGTGCTGCTCTATGTATGTTAACCCCGCCCAAAATAGTCCTGCCCGGCCAGTACTACCGAGGTTTCGATTTGCCGTTCCGGAATTGACCAGTATTTTTTTAAAAGCCTGTTTTTCTCCTCCCGGTCAACCAGCTGAAAGCCGTGCTTTTCATAAAAGCCGATGGCCCAGACGGCATCCGCCCAGGTGCCAATCAAAATGGGGCGGCTTGCTTCACCGGTCAGAAAGGACAGCAATCTCCCTCCTGTGCCCTTATTGCGCATAGCCGTGCGCACATAGGCATGTCTTATGAGAGTTACATCCTGAACATTCTGCAGTCCCATAACTCCAATTAACTGGCTGTCATCTTCATAGCCCCAGAACACCACTCCCTCCTCCAGCTCATGCTGGAGTTCGCTCTCGGACATATACGGATCTTTCCAGCGGTCTGCGGGGATCACCCCCCGGTAAGCCCCGGCGGAGTCATTTATTATAGAGTAGATGCTATTAAAATCCCCCTTTATGCACTTGCGGATCATGTTGACACCTCCATATTTTTTTATCATAGGCTGATCTGGATGTATTTTAACCCCCGGGTCCCGGGATGGTATTGTACAATTTTGCTGTTTTACCTTCTGACCACAGCCTTATATACACAGAAAAACAATAAGGGATTCTCACCTTAATGCGTGAATCCCTTCGCTTTATCTATTACACCTTTTTTCCAGGCGCTGTTTGAAGGTCTGAAACGGGACTTAAAGAATCATGGTATAAATTTCAGTAATCCTCAAACAGATCCCTTCAAGTAGTGGCCAAAGGTCACCAGGGGCCAGGCAAACCGGTAGCTGTGATAATTTATATAGAATCCCCCGGGCAGCCCCTGCCCGGTTGGGTACGATCCGGCAACTCCTTCTACGTCCACCAGCTCCAGCAGCGCTTCCATCCCCCTGTCCACGGCAGGGCTTTCAGCCAGTCCTGCGGCTATCAGTGCATCAAGAGCCCAGGCGGTCTGGGAGGGTGTGCTGAAGCCAAGGGGTATGTACCTCCTGGCGCTGTCGCTCAGACAGGATTCACCCCACCCGCCATCTTCATTCTGAATGGATAAAAGCCATTTAACTGCTCTTTCCACGCACCGGCCCCGGTTTAGTCCCACCGCCTTAAGCCCTGTAACAGCCGCCCAGGTGCCGTATATGTGGCAGATACCCCAGCGGCCATACCAGGAGCCGTCTTTATTCTGGTTTTTTAAAAGCCACTGTGCCCCTCTCTGAATCTGCTTTTTGGGGAGGTCCGGCCCGGCATAGCCCCCTAAAAATTCAAGGGCCCTCCCTGTCAGATCGGCCGAGGAAGGGTCTGTCAGCGCGGGCAGCGCATCAGGCATGGGCAAAAGCTCAGGCCACTTTTTATTCCTGTTTCTTTCAAAGGCCGGCCAGCCTCCATCACTGTTCTGCATACTCAAAAGCCACTCCAGCCCGGCTCTCCATGGCGGTCCCCAGGTTTCCGGCCTTTCGGCCGCCTGCCGGTAAAGTGCCCGCAGGGTGTAGGTGGTGTCATCAACATCGGGGTTTATGGTATTTGAGTCAGAAAAACCCCAGCCTCCGGGGTGGCCACTGCTGCTTATTTTCCAGTCGCCACACCTGATCTGCTGCTTCGGCCAGAGGTAGCCGGCAGCCCTTTCCACCGCCGGGTGGCCGTACATTTGGGCCTGCTGCAGGGCGTACGAAAGCAACGCCGTATCCCATACGGTAGAGGTCGTCTCCTGCTGGTGAAACCTCTTTTTCCCGGGGCCTTCCTCACACAGTATCATACTTTCCAGGCCGTCCACCGCCCTTACTATAGCCGGGTGCCTTTGATCACAGCCAAGGGCCAGCAGGGCAAAGATCATTAAGAAAGTGGCGGTAAAATAGCTGTAAAGAGTGCCGTCCCCTTCCGTTCGGGACAGCATATGCCTTTCCAACTCAGCTAAGGCCGGGCTATTCCCCCCGGGAAAGGGGAACTGGGAGCTATTTTTTAGCTTTCCGGTTTCCTCCAGCAAAAGACCGGGAGCTTTAAGGGGCATATGGGGCTCCGCCCCGGGTGGGTAGAGGTCTGAAAGGTCTGGTCCTTCCGGCAGTTTAAGGGTAAACCTCCGGTCCGCACAGATGAATATAGGGGCCGAGTGGACCCGGGCATACCCCACCAGGTCAAAAAAATTTACCGGCGCCCAGGTGGGAAGGAGCACCAGCTCCACCGGTATTTGTGGCATTCTATCCCATGAATACTGGCCGGTAAGTGCCAGCATCACCCTGGTCAGGGAGCCTGCCTCCGGTATGCCGCCCCGGGACAGGATAAAATCCCTGGCTGCTTTCATTTCCGGGTCATCCTTTGCTTTGCGGCCGGCCAGCAGAAGGGCATAATAGGCTTCAATGGTGGCGGAAAGATTCCCTCCCGGCTCATCATAAAACAACTTCCAGGCGCCGTTTTCCCGCCTGGAGATTATTCTCCGGGCCAGCCCCTCAATAACCGTCCTGTGGTCCATGTTTAAGTGACGCAGCAAAATTATCATAAAAGCATCGGTTATGGTTCCCGACTCGAAGCAGTAATTCCAGGCCCCGTCAGATCTCTGAACCCCGGCCAGATATTCAGTTAAATAAAGGATTTTTCCATACACCTTTTCCCTCAGGCCCGAACCAGCCAATGTGATTACCCCTTTGACATTTTTTTACGACTTACATTAATGAATTTATAATTCCGGTTATTTCTGAAGGTGAACTGACTATATAATCCGGCTTTTCCTTGGCCAGGCGCTCTTTGGAATCATACCCCCAGGCAACTGCAATGACTTTTACATTATTTTTTTTGCAGGCCACTATGTCCCTGCACTCATCTCCAATATAGATTACCTGATCATTTTTTAGCCTGTTTCTGTTGAGAAAAAGATTTATCCCCATATCTTTGCCAAAAATATTAGCTGAGGTGTAAATATTATCAAACGCAACGATATTTTCTTTTTTAAAGAGAGCATTTATATTGGTGATGGAATTGGATGACATTATGCTTAGCTTAAGTCCACTTACTCTAAGGTCCTGAATTGCCTTATCGATTCCACTGACCAATGGCACAGTATTAACAGACTTCCTGTATCTTATATTAACCTCGGCGGCAATCAGGGGGATTAGATAAACAGGCAGCTGAATGGCCTTTATTCTCTCAAGTATAGACAGGCTGCGGAAATATTCTTGCTCCTCCTTTTTAATCTTTTGGAAGTTGTATTTTTCGGCCAGATCATTGATTATTCCGGCGGTTAAATATTTGGAGTCCGCTATAGTCCCGTCAAAGTCAAAAATAACGTGCTTTATCAATTTAATACCCCTTCTTTAATCAATTCAATTTAAGTCCTCCGTAGCGGCGCTCCCGCTGCTGGTAGTCAGCCAGCGCCTGCAGCAGGTGTCTCCGTTTAAAATCCGGCCAAAGCACATCGGTGATGCAGATTTCTGAATAGGCCGACTGCCAGAGTAAGAAATTGCTTATTCTGGATACGCCTGAAGATCTTATAATCAAATCCGGATCGGGCTGCCCGGCGGTGTAAAGGTGATTTGAAACCGTCCAGGTGTTGATCTGTCCAACATTTAATAGCCCCGCCGCCACCGAGGAGGCTATGGCACACACGGCGTCGGTTAATTCCTGACGCCCCCCGTAATTAAGGGCCACATTGAAAATAAGTCCGCTGTTGTCCCTGCTCTGCCTCACAGCCATGGACAGGGTTTCCCGGACCTTTTCAGGAAGCCCCCCCAGCCCTCCGATGGGATTAACCCGCACTCCTTTTTGGCATAATTCTTTTATTTCATTACTCAGGTAGTCCACAACAAGTTTCATTATGCTGTTTACCTCTTCCGGGGGCCTTTTCCAATTCTCCGTCGAAAAGCCATACACCGTCAGCACCTTGATTTTTAAATCACAGCACAGCTTTATAATATCTTTCAGGGACTCCACCCCCGCCTGGTGGCCCAGGGAGCGGGGCAGCCCCCTGTTCTGCGCCCACCGGCCGTTGCCGTCCATTATTATGGCGATGTGCCCGGGCAGGTTTTGACTGTCGATAATCTCCAGCAGTTCCTTTTCATTCAGATGGACATACGGGCTTTCATCTTTCATAAAATCAACAGGCCTCCCTGCAGCCCCCGTGACAGTTTACGGCTATACGGCCTGACCTGACTTGCAGCCGCCTTTTCAGGTAAACTTTGGGCGCATGTTTTATCTGGTTATCCGGTTATATTTTGGTAATGTATGTTATGAAATACTGAAAAATTTTGTTCCAGATTGACCTTGTATAGGCAAAACTGCATAAAAAACAAACCCCCTTACAAATCCCGTTGCCGGGACCAGGAGGGGATTTATATATCGGTAAAAGAGTTGATGCCCACTCTGTTTGATCACCCGGACTGATAAGGCGGTCCCGGGTGATCAACGGTCTTCCCGGCAGTACCATAGACCTTCTTCTTTTTATATTTGCAGGGTTTGCATATAATAGTATTATATTCCGGCTATAGGAGGAGAAATGGATTACAACCTGATTGTGGTTGGTGGAGGACCCGCAGGTATTATGGGAGCAGCAGCGGCGGCGGCAAAAGGCTTAAAGGTTATTTTGCTGGAGAAAAACGAAAAGCTGGGGAAAAAGCTTTATATAACAGGCAAAGGCCGGTGCAACTTTACCTTTTACGGCGACCTGGATGATTTCCTGAATAACATCACCACCAACAAAAAATTTTTATACAGCGCCTATAAAAGCTTTACCAATCACCAATTGATCGGACTTTTGGAGTCATTGGGAGTTAAAACAAAGGTGGAGCGCGGCAGCCGGGTTTTTCCCCAGTCGGATAAATCCAGCGATGTGATTAAAGCTCTGCAAAAACACCTGCAGTCCAATAATGTAGAGGTCAAACTGGAAACCGACGTAAAAAGAATAATGGTAAAAAACCAGCAGGTAACAGGTGTGCTTTTAAAAGGCCGGCAAATCTCGGGGGAAAAGGTCCTCATCGCCACCGGGGGCCGGTCCTACAGCCAAACCGGCTCTACCGGAGACGGCTATAGAATGGCACAGCAGCTGGGGCATTCTGTGGTGGAGCCAAAGCCTGCCCTGGTTCCCCTGGTAACCGGTGAAAAGTGGGTTAAAGACCTGCAGGGCCTTTCCTTAAAGAATGTGGCAGCGAAGGCGGTAATAAACGGCAAGGTGAAGGCGGAGCAGTTTGGGGAAATGCTTTTCACTCATTTTGGGGTATCCGGGCCCATTATACTGAGCATAAGCAGCTTTCTGACAAAAGAATCCAGCTTTCCGGTGACCCTTACAATTGATTTAAAGCCGGCGCTGTCCCAGGAGCAATTGGATGCCCGGCTGCAGAGAGATTTTATTAAATATACCGGAAGACACCTGAAGAATTCACTGGATGCTCTGCTGCCCCAAAAAATGATTCCTATAATCATAGGGCTATCCGGCCTGGATCCCCATACCCAGGTAAACCAGCTTACCAAAAAAGATCGGGGGCTGCTGGTGGATACCTTAAAAAAAATCAGCCTGACCGTTACCGGCACCCGCCCGCTGAGCGAGGCCATAGTTACCAGTGGCGGGATCAGTGTAAAGGAAATCAACCCCTCCACCCTGGAGTCAAAAATAATTAAAGGACTTTATTTTGCCGGGGAGGTAATTGATGTTGACGCCTTAACCGGGGGGTACAATTTACAGATAGCCTTCTCCACCGGATATCTTAGCGGGATAAGCTCGGCCCGGGCAGATCATTAGCCTCCATCAGGCCTTAGAACTCCGGCCGTTATGGAGCTGCGGAAAACAGACTGAGCCCATGGCCCTCCGGATACAGAAGGCCTGTGCCGTCAGAGCCCGGTATGGGCACGGGCAATTTGCCGGTGGGATTATTCAGCCCGAAAATAGTATTTACCCCTGCAGCCACATTGGGGCCGCCGGCTGTTCCATAAACAGCCAGATAGGCTTTCGCCCCAGGTATGAACGCTATATCGTAAGGGTCCCCTATAGCCATGACGGCCAGAGGTGTATGCAGAGCATCAGCCCGGCTTATAAGGTCATTAGAAAAGGCTGCCCGCCAGCCCTGAGGGCTCCTCTCCTCCTCATTATAGCTGCAGGTGCCGTGTATAACAAAGTCAGCCCCCCCAAGAGCTATTTTATGCTGGTCTGTTAACCCTCCAAGCAATTTGTAGGCAAAGCCCCTGACCCTGACATTGTTTAGCCCCTTTTCTTTAACTGCTGACTCTATGGCGCTTTCCATAACGGCCAGACTTTCCTTGGAAGGGGCAAAGAATACTATACTGCTGCCTGCCTCAGGTTTAAAGGGCAGTATATTCTCGTTTTTCAGGAGCGTAACAGCTTTCTCAGCCGCGCTTCTCTCAGCCGCCCTGCTTTCCTGGCCGCCCACAATAGCCCCGGCCCTGGAGATTCTCTCTTCTATACCAAGGCTAAATGCGTCACCCCGCGCTATTCCACCCCCGGATATTTTAATAATTCCGTTGTTTAGCTTAAGCTCCAATATCCTTTTAACCGACTGGTCGATTCTAAAAACACTGATTTCACCTTTTTCTACAGCATCAATTACTCTTTGGCTGGCTTTCTCCAGGCCGGTATGAACCATGAGCATGTCCGCCCCGGCCTTTATAGCCATAACTGCCGCCTCTTCCTGGGACCCCGTGTAATTAATGACCGCTTTCATATGCAGGGCGTCAGTTAAAATAACCCCCTTAAACCCCATTTCATTTCTGGCCAGCCCGGTCAGCACTTTAAAGGAAAGGGTGGCTGGTATATATAAATACCTATTCTCTTTACTAGAGTAACTACTGGTGTCATCAATAGCCGGGTAGGCCACATGGGCAGTCATTAAAATACCGGCCCCGCTGTTGAAGGCCTGCTGGAAGGGCCTAAGCTCTACATTCCTTAACCTGTTCAGGTCATAAGGTATTACCGGTGATCCGGCGTGAGAGTCCAGGGCGGTGTCGCCATGGCCGGGGAAATGCTTCACAGTGGCTATTACACCGGCTTCCCGGAGGCCTTTTAGATAGGCCTGCCCCATATCGGCCACCAACTGAGGGCCGGCCCCAAAGGATCTTATTCCTATGGCTGAGCTGCTGCTGTTTTGATGGACATCCAGCACCGGGGCCAGGTTAACATTTATCCCCAGTGCTTTAAGCTCTCTTCCAATAACAGCCCCCGCCCTACTGGCGTTTTCCAGCGACCGGGAAGCGCCAAGGGCCATATTGCCGGGCATATTTGTACCCATGGGCAGCCTTGTCACCCTTCCGCCCTCCTGGTCGGTGGCTATAAGCAAGGGAATGTTTCCGGCATTTCTTTGAAGCATATCGGTAAGCCTGACTGTTTGTTCAGTATTCTGGAAGTTATAACTGTATAATACAATGCCCCCGGCATGGTTTTTGTTAATTAATTGGGCCTGGACGGCACTCAGTTCAGTGCCGATAACAGTAGTCATAAACAGCTGGCCAACTTTTTCCTCAATACTCATACCCGACACATATTGATCCAGCGGCTCCGAAGCATCCCCCGCTATTGCCCCGCTGCCGGCACAGGGGCTGATCGGAATAAGTATCAGTGCCACACTGATTAAGACGCAGCTTAATTTCCTCATCAATATTTTTATCCACTCCCTCCTCCTAAAAATGACTGAGCAGTCATAACTCAAAGGGTTATTGGGGTTTATGTTCTTTATAAAACTTTATTTCCTACTGGCTATTTTTTCAGCCAGCTCATTTAAGTAGACCCACCTTTCCAGCATCTCCTGCAGCTGCTTATCCAGGTCTTCCTTTTCAGCCAGTAATTGCTGCAGAAGAATATAATCGGCAGCCGCCTCATCAATTTTTATTTTTATACTATTGATTTTTTCCTCAATCCCGGCGATAGCATCATCTATTTGGTCATATTCTTTTTGTTCCTTAAAAGAAAACTTTAAAGGCCTTTCCCTCTTTTCACCCGGATCAGCCTTATCCACAGCACCGTATTTTTTATCAACAGCCTCTTTTACTTTATCCACAGCTTTATCTGAAATATTGCTGTCTTCGCAGCGGCTGCCTCTTATTCTTTGAAAATCAGAGTAATTGCCCGGGTACTGAACTATGCTTCCATTTCCTTCAAAGGAAAAAATCTTTTCGGCCATTCTGTCCAGGAAATACCTATCATGGGAAACAGCTATTACAGCCCCTTTAAAGTCCTCCAGATAATCCTCCAGAATGGTGAGTGTTTCTATGTCCAGGTCATTGGTAGGCTCATCCAGAAGCAGTATGTTGGGCGCCTCCATAAGAACTTTAAGCAGATTCAGCCTTCTTTTCTCTCCACCTGAAAGCTTCTCTATAAGGGCCCACTGCAGAGCAGGGGGAAATAAGAATCTCTCCATCATCTGGGCCGCGCTTATTCTATGGCCCTCCGCCGTGCTTAGGTATTCCGCCCCCTCTTTTATAAACTCTATAGCCCGCATACTGCCGTCCATATGCTCAATTTCCTGGGAGTACAGCCCAATCTTTACGGTTTCCCCTATCTCTACCCTTCCACTGTCCGGCTCATCCCTGCCGCCTATTATATTTAAAAGAGTGGTCTTGCCAATTCCATTAGGCCCTACTATGCCAACCCGGTCATTTCTCAGCAGGGTGAAATTAAAATCATCTATCACCCTGAAGTCATTAAAGCTTTTTTCTATGTGCAAAAGCTCTATTGTCTTTTTGCCCAGACGGCTGGACGCTGCTGTAAGCTGCAGCTTTTCCTCCCTTTCAGGCCCGGTCTGCTCACTTAGCTTTTCAAAGCGCTCTATTCTGGCCTTCTGCTTGGTGGTTCTGGCCTTGGCGCCCTTCTTTATCCAGGCCAGCTCTTTCCTGAAAAGACTCTTTCTTTTTTGGCCACTGGCCTCCTCCATCTCTTCTCTTTCCAGCTTTTTCTCAACAAAGTGGCTGTAATTGCCTTTGTAGGAATAAAGCTTCCCCCGGTCCAGCTCTATAATCTGGTTTACCACCCTGTCCAGAAAGTACCGGTCATGGGTAATCATAAGCAGGGCGCCACTTTTTTTATTGAGGTACTGCTCCAGCCAGTCTATGGTATCATTGTCCAGGTGGTTGGTGGGCTCATCCAAAATCAGTAATTCTGAAGGGTTAACCAGTGCAGCCGCCAGGGCTATCCTCTTTTTCTGCCCTCCGGACAGGGTATCTATCCTGGCATTAAAATCGGTAACACCTAACTTTGTCAGTATGGTTCTGGCTTCACTTTCCATATTCCAGGCGTTCATGGCGTCCATATCATGAGTAAGCTTCAATATTCTTTCACTGGAATTTTCCCGGCCGGATAAAGCCTCCTCATACTCCCTGATCAGCTTCATAACAGGGGAGCTCCCTTTAAAAACCTGCTCCAGCACCGACGCTTGGGGATCAAAACAAGGATTCTGGGGGAGGTATTCTATCCTGACAGAGTTTCCTCTAACCACCACTCCCTCATCAGGCTGCTCCACCCCGGCAATTATTTTCAGCAGCGTGGTCTTGCCGGTGCCGTTAATGCCTATTAATCCTATTTTATCTCCTTCATTTATACCAAGGCTTATATTGTAAAGCAGTTTTTTTTCGCTATAGCTCTTACAGATATTTTCAGCGCTTAACAGATTCATACCGATCCCTTTCTTACGAGCAATTATAATAAAGGCCCTTGGCCGCCTCTTCTCCTTGTTTTATGTTCGGTAATGCCACAGTCTATACCTTCAAGTATTTTTTTTACTCCACCCTGCCGCTAAAATACAGTGCTCCTGGAAGAGGCATACTTTCTCAGTTAAACAAAAAATAAGGGATCCACACCGCTAAAGTGAGAATCCCTTCATGTTATATGTTCTGGTTATACTTTATAAACCTGGAGGGCAGTTCAGTGGAGGTTTTGTGGGCTGTTCCGGCAAAGCGGAACGGTTTTTCCGTTTATCCCACCAGTCCTGGCACCCCTCTGACAGGGAATAGAGCACAGGCACCAGTATCAGGGTAATCAGAGTGTGAAAAATCAAACCGAAAATAACCACCGTGGCCAGGGGCGCCTCCAGGTCCGATCCTTCGGCAAAGGCCAGGGCCAGGGGCAGCATACCCAGGATGGCGGTTAACTTGGTCATCAGTATGGGGCGCACCCGGTTGCGCACGGCCTCCATAATGGCCTCCTGCAGCTGATAGCCCCGGCTGCGCAGCACATTAATGCGGTCAATCAGTAAAATGGCGTTGGACACCACAATGCCAATCAGCATGATAAAGCCCACCATCCCAATTGGATTGACCACCCGCTGGGTTAAAACCAGACCGACAACCACACCCACCACAGCCATGGGCAGCGACAGCATAATTATAAAGGGATGGCTAAGCCGGCCAAACTGCGCCACCATGATTACATAAATTAAGGCAACCGCCCCAAGAAAAACATAAAGTACACCGGAGGCGTTCTCCTTCTGCTGCTTCAGGGCTCCAGCCATTTGGACGCTGTACCCGGCCGGCACCGGCAGGGCCTTTAGCTGCTGCTCAATGACCCGCCCGGCCGCCCCCAGGTCGCTTCCAGTCAGCTCGGCCTTCACACTGACAACCCGCTCACCCTCTTTGTGGTTAACGGTCATCAGGGTCTTGGTGTACCTCCACTGCACCAGATCGGCCAGCGGCGCCAGGGCGCCGGATTCTGACTGCACCATCACCTGGCGCAGCTGATCCGGATGCTGCATCCACTGCTCCGGATACCGGGCCAGCACATCCAAATCCAGGCCATTGACCGACATGGTGGTAATGCTTTGCTCACCCATCAGGGCGGACAGCTGCCGGACCAGGGAGTTCTCATCTACTCCCAGGCGCTCCAGGACAGCGGCCCGGGGCACCAGGCTAATTTTATCAACGCCCTGCTCAAAATCGCTGCGTGGATTGCGAACACCCGGAACTGCAGACAGCATTTTCTCCACCTGGGCGGAGATCTGCTGAATAATCTCCATTTCTTTTCCGGAAACCTCCAGTTGCACCGGGGTGTCACCGGCCCCACCGCCAAAGCCCACTTCTACCCTCTCCACATACTGAAGGGACTTGAGACGATCATTGATCTCCTGCAGCACAACCTCCCTGGATCGTTTTTGCTCCTTTTTGCCCTTCATCATCATATGCAGGGTAGCCCTTTCCCTGTAGGCCTCCTGGTAAATCTCCCTCAATTCCGGGAGGTCTGACAGACTGTCCACCGCCTGCCGGGAAGCCGTGGCGGTTTCCTCCAGAGATGTGCCCCTGGGCATGATTATCCTGGCCTGGATGTAAGACTCATCCACTGACAGGTCAGTCGTTGTTTTTACCAGTGGAGAAAGCAGCACGGCGGCCACGAATAGCCCCAGCGCCAGCAGTACTGTTTTTACCCGGTGGCGCAGGGCCAGGGACAGCACCCCGGTTAGTGCCCTGGTAATGCGCGCGCCCAGGCTATTCTCCGGGGCGGGAGCCAGACTCCTGCCCAAAAAGCTGTTGGCGTACACCGGAACAAAAAGGACTGCCGCCACCGTGGACGATACAATGGCGATAGTCACGGTGAAGGCGATGGTGCTCATGATGGGCTTATACTCCATCCCACCCAGATTGGCCAGCAGCAGGGGAAGAAAAACAACTATAATGGTCAGCTGGGAAGTCAGCACCGGGGTGATCACCTCCCGGGTTCCCCTGGCAATGGCCCTGTCCAGAGGCTCCCCCTGCTCCCGGAAATGGTAAATGCTTTCCAGCACAACAATGGCCGCGTCAACCATCAGTCCCACAGACAGACTGAGGGAGAGCAGGGTGACCAGGTCAATGTTGTAGCCCACCAGCTTCATCCCAATGAAGGTCATCAGCACCGACAGGGGAATGGTAGTGGATATCACCATGGTAATCCGCCAGTTTCTTAGAAAAACAAATAGAATAACAATGGCCAGAGTGCCGCCGATGATCACATCCCGGCTTAAATTGGTTACTGCATGCTGAATAAAGGTGGCTCCGTCCTGAACCTTGGAGATTTCATAGCCTCCCCGAGCTTCCTGGTTGATTCGGTCTATTTCCTGCTGTACGGCTGCGGCTGTATTGATCACGTCACTGCCCGCAGCCCTGTTGACCACCATCATTATGTAAGGACTGCCGTCCCTGATGAATACGGCATCGGCACTTCCACCCCGCAAATCCTGAACGTTGGCCACCTGCCTTAACATCACCTGCCCCGAGGGTGTCTGAACAGGCACTTCACCAATCTGCTGTATACTCTTAAAAGAGCGGTCCACTTCAATCACCGTGTCGAACCCGGGGTTTTTCAGTGTACCGATGGCCTGCCTTACGTTGGAGGACTGCAGCTGATCGATCACCTGGCGGGGAGTCAGCTGATAGGCGGCCATCTTTTCGGGGTCCAGGGTAATCATTATTTTATTGCTTACATTGGTGGTCTCAACCTCTACATCCTTGACATCGTTGACCGCCTCGATCCGGTCCTTGATCACGGTGTTGGCCAGATTCAGCAGGGTGGGCAAATCGTCTCCGGACAGGGCCAGCAGCATTAAAAACTCATCACCGTAATCGGCCTGCCTGACATCAACATTTTTAGCGTCCCTGGGAAAGCCGCTGCGCAGCCGGTCAACGATGGACTGCACTTCCTGCTTGACTTCCTCCCCCTTGCCCTCCCGGGCCTGAACCGATATACGCACCGATCCCGTCTTGCTGGACGATGTGAACTCCTCTATTTCCGCTATCGATTTTAATTCTTTCTCTATTGGCTTGGTAACCTTTTCCTCCATCTCTTCGGAGGGCAGGGAGCCTCCCCAGACGCTTATTTCTACCCAGGGAAGGTTTGTTTTGGGAACCAGCTCCCGGTTGAAGGAGAGCAGCGACCCAGCCCCGGCCACCACAATCAAAAAGGTTAAAAGGTAAACAATAAGCTTTTTACCCAGAAAATAATGAATAAGCTTTTCCACCATCAGTCTCCCTTAGCCACAATTTTTTCGCCTTCCACAATATAGGCTATTCCAGCAGAAATGACCTGCTCTCCGGCCTGCAGCCCTTCCAGTATCTCAATGCTGTCTTCCAGTATCCTTCCAACCTGCACGCTGCGCCGCCTGGCCTCTCCATTTTCCACCACCAGCACATACCGGTCATCCTGATTAATACCCACACTGCTTAGCGGCAGCACTATACCGGTGGACAGGGTGCGGGGCACCTCTACCCTGGCCAGCATGCCTCCGCGCCATTCCCCGGCGGGATTTGGCACGGTCACCTCCACACGGTATTTGCCGGTCTGGGGGTCTGTTACCGGTGCAATGAAGGTCACCTCTCCCTGTTCCCGCCCGCCGCCGTCCCGCACAACGGAGGCTGTTTGCCCCAGCCGGTACTGGTCAATTAAATCGCCGGTAACATCTATGATTACTTTCACCTGGGATAAATCCACCAGCCGGACCAAGGGTGTCCCCGGGGTGGACATTTCCCCCGCCTGCCGGGTAACCTCTATGACTGTTCCCGAAAAGGGGGCCACCAGTTTTTCCTGTTCAGTATTTTGCTCTGCCTGCGCCAGTAAGCCGGCGGCCTGATCAACTTCCCTCTGACGGCTTTCCAGATCAACCCTGGAGATAGCGGCAGCGGCAAAGAGCGCCTCGCTCCTTTGCAGGTCAGCTTCCTTTTCCTCCAGCTTCCGCCGGGCATCCTCCAGCTGCAGCTGCAGCTGCCTGCGGGAGCCGGGTGTTCCTCCCTCAACTACCGCCAGCACTTGCCCGCTGCTGACAGCCATTCCCTTTTCAGCATATATATCCACTATGGTGCCGGAAACGCCGCAGGATAAATCCGCCTCCTGCCTGGCTTCCGCCACCCCCGTGGACTGGTGCATACCGGGCTCGGCTTGCTTTTGCACCGTGATCACCCTGGCAGTTTTTCCCTCACTGCCTTTTTCCTGATTTTCAGGGTCTCCGTCAGTACCGCAGCCCGATGAAAGAAGCAGCAGCGCCGATAACAAGAATGCCATGAACTTTCGGCTAAACATATAAAATAATTCCCCCTATGCGCAATCCTCTATATCACAGACGTTTATGGAGGCCTTTTTCTTTCAATTTTTTAATTTAATTATGTATGAATTCTAACTCCAAAAACTTCAAGGAATATTTGAATAAAATTAAAATCCCATTAAAGATTTTAAAAAAATATTCATCATCGTCCAGCATTGAGATGGAGGGGTCCTCCCAAAAGCAAGTCTAATATTTATGAGGTGGCCGCTTGGACAAAACTACCCCAGGAAGACAAGGGACTCCCACAAAAAAGCGGGAGTCCCTTCTTTACTTCCTGGGAGAAGATGAGTTTATTTATACTTTAAATTTATTAACAGAGGCCTGCAGCCTGGTGGCGATATCGGCCAGTTCCTGGGTGGCGCTGGCCACCTGCTGTATAGTGGCAGAAACCTGCTCGTTGCTTTCAGAAAGACGCTGGGTGCCCTCACCGGTCTGCCTTGCGCCAAGGTTTATTTCCTCGATCAGGCTTATGTTGCTGTTGACCGCCCCGATGATGCTTTCCAGGGCAACCCCTGCCTCCCCGGACAGTATGACTCCCTCCCTTACCTCAACCTCACCGTTTTCCATGGCCCGGACGGCGCCATCCACCCCAACCTGTATTTGTTTGATCAGCTCTCCTATTTCTCTGGCAGCCGAGGCAGATTGCTCGGCAAGCTTCCTTACCTCCTCGGCCACCACGGCAAAGCCGCGCCCCTGCTCTCCGGCCCTGGCTGCCTCTATAGCGGCGTTTAAGGCCAAAAGGTTGGTCTGGTCGGCAATTCCGGTGATCACATCGGTTATATTACCCACTTTGGCCGACAGCTGGCCCAGGCTCTGAATGGAGTTGTTAACCTCTGCGCTGGCGCCGGAGATGGCCTTTATTTTCTCTACAGTCTTTTTCACCGTAGAGCTGCCGGACTCGGCGGCCTCCACCACCTTCCTGGACTCCCTAGCGGTGGCGTCGGCATTTTCCATGCTTCTTTCGGCCATGGCGGCCACCTCGTTGGTGGCCCCGGCCACCTCTTCAATAGTGGCGCTTACCTCTTCCGCCGAGGCCGCCAGCTCCTCGCTGTGGGCAGCCACGGACTGGGCGGCGCCAACCACACCCCCCACCAGCTCCCTTAGCTGCTCCCTGGTCCGGTTTACCGCTCCGGCAAGCTCTCCCAGCTCGTCCCTGCTATTTACCTCCAGGTTATGGGTAAAGTCACCGGCGGCCATGGGCTGCACCCCGCTAACCATTTCTCTCACTGGACCGGTTATTGACCTGGTGATGAAAACGGCCATGGAAAGGCCGGCCAGCAGTGATATTATGCTTATTAGCAGGATTGTGCGGCTTCCGGCTCTCACGGCATTTTGGGTGGCGCTTTGCAATTCAGCGCCCTTCTTTTCATTTGCGCCGATTAAATCCTCCAGGGTTTTGTTTATTTCGGCGGTTATGGGAGCAATGGTTACGCCAATGGCTGTGGCTTCCTGTATTTTCTTTTCCTTCAAGAAGGGAACCATGTTCTGTATAATCTGCCGGTCGTACTCCTTGACCTGCCCCAACATTTTTTCAAAATTGGGCCTGTTTTGCTCAGACGAATTATTAATCCGCTCGGCCACAAGCTTCTCGGTCAAACTGATCTGATCACTGTACTGGGTGAGATACTTTTGATCACCATAAACCATGTAGCCCCGCATAGCCAGCGCGGCCCCCTGGAAAGCCTGTTTAATCTGGTAGTCCAGGCTTACCCTCTGGGAGCGGACCGCCAGATCAGCGGTATTATCTCCTGCAGTGTTCATATTAGTGCTGGCTACAAAAGAAATTATGGCCAGCAGCATTAAAAGAATAGCAAAGCCCCCGCCTATTTTCTTCCCGATAGACATCTGCATGCTTATTTCAGCTCCTTTAATTAAAACAATAATAATTCCCGACCCTAGGCCACCTGGTCCCAATTAAGCAGCAGCAATATTTTCTTTTTCTTCACCACCACCCTTCAGGAAAAGCGCTTTGACACCCAGATCAGTATACTGCTCCAGCTGTGCTTCCCCCACCATGTCCCTCCTTTTTATGCAAATTACGACAAAATATATATAAAATCTACAACATTATACTTGCATAGGGTTTTCTTGGCCATTATCCGAGGAAGACAGTTATTTCCACAAAAAAAGGCAGAATATTGTCTTTAGGGGACAATATTCTGCCCAGCAGTATCCATTATTGCCATTTATTCACAATAATGTTCGTTTGCGCAATCTGCTATACTTTAAACCTGCCCGCCAGAGACTGTAATTTTCCAGCCAGGCCCGACAGAATTATCTCAAAAGATAATTGACTGCCCAATAATATCCCGTACTGTCAAACTATTAGTTTATGTGCAATTTGACTGAGCCTTTAGAATCAAGTTAACACTGGATAGCCATTTAATTACACCTTGAATTTGTTCACCGAAGACTGTAGCCTGGTGGCTATATCCGCCAGTTCCTGGGTGGCGCTGGCCACCTGCTGTATAGTGGAGGAAACCTGCTCGTTGCTTTCAGAAAGGCGCTGGGTGCCCTCACCGGTCTGCCTGGCGCCAAGGTTTATTTCCTCGATCAGGCTTATGTTGCTGTTGACCGCCCCGATGATGCTTTCCAGGGCAACCCCTGCCTCCCCGGACAGTATGACTCCCTCCCTTACCTCAGCCTCACCGTTTTCCATGGCCCGGACGGCGCCATCCACCCCAACCTGGATTTGTTTGATCAGCTCTCCTATTTCTCTGGCGGCTGAGGCCGACTGCTCGGCAAGCTTCCTTACCTCCTCGGCCACCACGGCAAAGCCGCGCCCCTGCTCTCCGGCCCTGGCCGCCTCAATGGCCGCGTTTAAGGCCAATAGGTTGGTCTGATCGGCAATTCCGGTGATCACATCGGTTATATTGCCCACTTTGGCCGACAGCTGGCCCAGGCTCTGAATGGAGTTGTTAACCTCTCCGCTGGCATTGGAGATGGCCTTTATTTTCTCTACAGTCTTTTTCACCGTAGAGCTGCCGGACTCGGCGGCCTCCACCACCTTCCTGGACTCCCTGGCGGTGGCGTCGGCGTTTTCCATGCTTCTTTCGGCCATGGCGGCCACCTCGTTGGTGGCCCCGGCCACCTCTTCAATGGTGGCGCTTACCTCTTCCGCCGAGGCTGCCAGCTCCTCGCTGTGGGCGGCCACGGACTGGGCGGCGCCAACCACACCCCCCACCAGCTCTCTAAGCTGCTCCCTGGTCCTGTTGACTACCCCGGCCAGCTCGGCCAGCTCATCCCTGCTGCTTACCTCCACGGTATGGGTAAAGTCACCTGCGGCCATGGGCTGCACGCCGCTAACCAGCACTTTCACCGGCCCGGTTATGGATCTGGTGATGAAAACGGCCATGGCAAGGCCTGCCAGCAGCGATATTATACTTACCACCAGTATTATTCGGCTTCCGCTTTTAACGGCACTCTCGGTAGCGCCTTGCAATTCAGTGCCCCTCTTTTCATTTGCGCCGATCAAATCTCCCAGCGTCTGGTTTATTTGGGCGGTAATAGGGGCAATAGTAGCGCCCACCGCAGTGGCCTCCACAAGTTTCTTTTCCTTCAGGAGGGGAACCATGTTCTGTATAATCTGCCTGTCGTACTCCTCAACCTGACCCAGCATTTTTTGAAAATTGGGCCTGTTTTGCTCAGACGAATTATTGATCCTCTCGGTTACCAACTTCTCAGTTATAGTAATCTGATCACTGTACTGGGTGAGATACTTTTCGTCGCCATAAACCATGTAGCCCCGGATGGCCAGCGCAGCCCCCTGGAAAGCCTCTTTAATCTGGTAGTCCAGGCTCACCCTCTGGGAGCGGACCCCCAGATCATTTGTATTTACTCCCGCAGTGTTCATATTAGTGCTGGCTACAAAAGCGATTACGGCCAGCAGCATTAAAAGAATGGCAAAGCCCCCGCCTATTTTCTTCCCGATAGAAACCTTCATGCTTATATTCCAGCTCCTTTGATAAAAATTTATAATGCCCCGACCTAGGCCACCTGGTCCAGATTAAGCAGCAGCCATATTTTCTCTTTTTTTAAAACACCTTTCAGGAAAGGTGCTTTGACACCCAAATCAGTGTGCTGCTCCAGCTCCCCTTCGCTATAGCTGCCCACCTCCAGCACCCTTTCCACAATAAGGCCAGACTTCTTCCCGCATACTTCCACCACGATGATGCGGGTATCCTGGCCGGGAGCCTTTTCGGGAAGCCCCAGCCGGCGGGCCAGGCTTACTACCGGGATCACCTGCCCTCTCAGGTTGATTATCCCCTCTGTGCAATAGTCGCTTTCGGCCACCGGGGTAACCTCCATATACCGCATAATTTCCTGCACCTGCAGTATATCAATGGCATATAAAACCCCCTCCAGCTCAAAAATAACCACCTGTGCTTCCAACCTCATACCCCTCCCCTCTTTAGTAAATTTCGACAAATTATAAATAAATTCTGTTTAATTATAGTTGGACAGTGTTTTTTTGACTATTATCCAGTAGAAGCAGTAATTTCGACAAAAAAAGACAGGATATTATCTTCAGGAGATAATATCCTGCCGGGCAGTATCCAGTGCTGCTAATTATTTATTATTTACAAGCTGTTCAGTTTGTATAGTTTGATTGCCGTGGCCAAAGAAAGCCTTGTTTCAAAACGGTCAATAGAGTGTCCCAAAATTTTTTCAATGCGCTGTTTTCTGAAGGACAGGGATTTATGGTGCAGAAAAATTTTACTGGACGCCTCCTTCAGGCTGGTGCTTTGTAAAATCACCTCGAGAGTGGATAAAAGATCGGTCCCTTTTTCACGGTCATATTTTATCAGCGCCCCTATATTTTTTTGTACGTACTCCCGGGACTGATCATTCCCGCTGTAGGCAGTAAGCAGCTGGTAGAGGCCTATATCCCGGTAATGATAGATCCCTCCGCCCTTTCCCCCCTGGCACCTGGCTGAGATAAGCGCGCTTTTAGCCTCCTGGTGACATTTTTCCAAACAGTCAGGCCCGCTATGCATTTCGCTTATGCCGATAGTAACCATCAGGTCACTGTCAAAGCCTCTTATCTTCTCCCTTATTCGCGCGGCGGCCTGCATACACTTTTCCCAGGCATCTTTCTCCTTATCCCGGTCCTGGCACATGATGCCTATACTGTCCCGGCAGTCCCATAAAACATATTCCCGGCTGTGACTCAAAAGCTTGATGATACTATTTTTTTGCAGCTGCAGGTCAGTGGGATTTCTATTGACCTTTTCAGCGGCTGCTGTTTTCTCCAAAGCAATAAGGCCGCAAAACACCGGCTCAGTCAGATCTATTCCCCAGTTTTGGGCAGTGGCCACAGCCTTCATATCTATTGAGACGCTACGGCTTATAATATCATTGAAGAAATCGCTTTTACGCTGCAGGTCATAGGTAAACTGCAGCATTGTTTCAGCTTTGCGTCTCTCCGTGAGATCAGTCAGAGAAACGGCGGCGGTTTTTTTCCCTTCAGCCAGGTAGCTCATGGGGGCCGAACGCCACTCAATAACATACTTTTCCTGGTCCCGGTCAAATTCAAGAACAGCTGTGCGCTGCCTTCCGGTGACAATTGTCTGTCTCACTTCATTCAGAAGGATGACGGCCAGCTTTTTGTCCACCACCTGGTGCAGGGTTAGTTCCTTCAATTCTTCCCTGGGCCTGGGCAGGAGCTTTTCATTATTGCCAAACACCTCCACATGGCGGCCGTCCTCATCAATTATAAGGCTAATGTCGGGCATGGCCTGGGCAAATTCCCTCAATCTCATTTCACTTTCCAGGCGCAGCTCCTTCACCTCTTTGCTGAGGGTGATGTCAATGTTTGATCCCACCCAGCGTACAGGCCTCTTGCACTGATCAAAAATCATTTTTCCAGTGGTGAGTATCCAGCGATAGGATCCATTTTTGTGCCGCAGCCGGTGTTCTACCTGATATTTATCAGTCTTTCCGGACATATAATCCATTCTGGCCCGGTGAATCTGGTCAATGTCACCGGGGTGCCAGTGGCTCAGCCAATTCTCAATGCTATCTTCTATTTCATCCTCCTCATAACCCAGAATGGCTTTCCACTGCTTATCCAGATATACGCGGTTATTAATCAGGTCCCAGTCCCAGATGCCCGC
Source organism: Peptococcaceae bacterium BICA1-7 (assembly GCA_000802095.1). Taxonomy (GTDB): domain Bacteria; phylum Bacillota; class Desulfotomaculia; order Desulfotomaculales; family Desulfocucumaceae; genus BRHc4a. The sequence continues at coordinate 255,471 of JUEB01000013.1, forward strand.
CTTGGCACCTTCAATAACCAGGGCCAGGCGCTCCCGGCTTTCCCGCAGCTCCTCCTCTGCCCGCAGTCTGTCGGTAACATCAAAGATTATGGAACTGACCAGTTTTTTACCGGCCAAGCTAATGGACCCGGAATACACCTCCACATCCCGGACTTCACCGCTTTTCAGCCGGTGCTTGACCAGGAAATAGTCCCCGTAGGGAGCTTTTACCCCGCGCAGGGCCTTTGCTGCTACTTCCCTGTCTCCATGGCTAATGTCAAATAGATTCATACCCTTAAATTCATCGTCGGTATAGCCGTAAAATTTGATAGCAGAGCTGTTTGCCTCAACTATATCCCCGGTCTGGGGATCCAGCAGAATTTTAATGGCCGGGCTATTGAAAAAAAGCTGCTGGTATTTTTCCTCACTTTCCATCAGGGACTTTTCCATCTGTTTGGGCAGGGTAATTTCTCCATAAACATTTAGGCGCCCCAGATATTTATCATCAGCATCAAGCATTGGGGTGGATAGCCTCTGAATAATCCTGCCGTCTTTAAAAATAATCTTATCCTGGATAACCGAGAGATCATTTTGATCCTGTAGAGGCCTGCAGGATTTAATAAATTCAGGAACATTGGCCACCAGCGGAAGACATTGCCGCATGAGATCACCGCTTTTCAGTAACCCCTGGCGCAGTTCCTCTTCGAGATGCCTGATATTCCAGATAGCACAGAATAATGAATTATAATATATTATCTTGTCCGTTCGGGGATCAACAACCAAGCAAGCCACAGGCAATGATTGGAGCACTGTCCTCAATAAACGCTCCCGCTTACGGATTTCTGCCTCTGCCCGTTTATGGAGAGTAGCATTTCTTAGGTATAGTACTCTTTTACTCAATACCTCTCAGTCCCCTATAACTATTAATTGGAAAAATAAGCCCCGGATCGAGGAAATCCAAACGGCGGATAGTAAATTTTAACTGAGACCTGCTTCTGGAGCCACTACGATAGAAGGCCAGCAATAATTTTGAGAGGAATGGTTAAAGTTTCGACACATTAATTCAATTTTCAACACATATTCAGATAAACCCTCTTAGAAAACTGTGAGTTTTTATTTTAATATTTAATTTTTCTAAACATTTGACGCATTCTACCCAAACTAGACAGCTCACATCCTTTTCCAGTTTAAAAACAGTGCCTTCCTCTTTTCCGGCTGCGGCCGGCATCTGCCATAAAAAAGCCGCCCTTTCGGGCGGAGCCGTCTTGACAGACGGCGGAATCCAGAATTCAGAAGCCAGACCCCCATGCCGCTAAGAGCGGCACCATCAGAGGAACGAAAATGGGGTCTGACGAATTAATCCTTTAGCGGCTGGCGAAGCGAGGTCGATTTTTCATTGGTGCTTTATAAGCCCGTAAGCCAGACAGACCTCAGCGATCTGGTGCACCACAGAATGTTGCTCCCATAAGGGAAGCACGCAGGGCAGAATGCCTCTTTTAGGTCACTGCACCAGCCCAATAAAAACCGCTAAAGGAGTGCAAACACAAATGGAAGTCCTCTATTCACACTGTTGTGGACTGGATGTTCACAAGAATACCATCACAGCCTGTATCATTACTCCCAAAGGAAAGGAGTTAAGAACGTTTGGTACCATGACTGCCGATCTGCTCAACCTGGCTGACTGGATCAAAGCTGAGGGCTGCACGCACGTGGCCATGGAATCAACCGGTGTCTTCTGGAAGCCAATCTACAACATCCTGGAGCATTACGACCTGAAGGAAGTCCTAGTGGTAAACGCTCAACACATAAAGGCTGTTCCTGGGCGTAAGACCGATGTCAAGGATGCCGAGTG
>JUEB01000014.1 GCA_000802095.1 Peptococcaceae bacterium BICA1-7
CCCCACCAACTAGCTAATGGGACGCGGATCCATCCATAAGCGGGTTTCCCCTTTCCTCTACAAGGCATGCACCCCATAGAGCTTATCCGGTATTAGCACCAGTTTCCCGGCGTTATCCCAGTCTTGTGGGCAGGTTATCCACGCGTTACTCACCCGTCCGCCACTAAGTCTTAAATTCGCAAGCTTCCTCTAAGACTCCGTTCGACTTGCATGTGTTAAGCACGCCGCCAGCGTTCGTCCTGAGCCAGGATCAAACTCTCCATAAAATCTTTTATGAAAAAGCTTGTTAGCTCTCATTTCTTTGACGTTTCCGTCTCCTCCCGGTCTCCCGGGTGAAGACTTCTCATCTGGCTTAATTGTTTTTCCCGGATTCGAATTTCGAACCTCGAGAATGTCCATCATTACTCTTCTGTTTAGTTTTCAAGGACCGTTTTTTCCGCCGGCGCTTATCGTACCGGCAAGAAGTTATTCTACTCTTTTTTCGCCTCCGGGTCAACTGGTACTTTCTGTCACCCGGTGGGCTTTCTTTTTCCGCCAGGGCTCACTGCCCCGGCAAGAAGTTATCTTACCACTTTGCCCCCTGCCGGTCAACCTCCAATTACTGGTCGTTAGCGGCGGCGACTTATATATATTAGCATTTTTACCTTTTGCGGTCAACCTGGATTCTTGTATTTATAAACCTTTTTATTACTCCTCTTCCTCCAGGTTTACCTTGGCCACCGCCACCAGTTTGTCTCCGGTGTCCAGGCGCATAAGGGTAACTCCCTGGGTGGCCCGTCCCATTATAGATACATCTCTGGCCTTTATACGTATTATTATGCCCTCGCGGCTGATCATCATAACCTCTTCATCAGGCTTGACCACTTGCAGGGATACCACCTCTCCATTTCTCTTGGTGGTTTTTATATTGATAATTCCTTTACCCCCCCTGGTCTGCTGCTTGTACTCATCCCCTCTGGTCCGCTTGCCGAACCCGTTGGCGGTAACCACCAGCACATCTGTTTCGGGACGCAGGGTATCCATGGACACAACCTCATCTTTTTCCCTCAGGCGTATTCCCCGCACACCCCTGGCAGTCCTGCTGTAGGGTGTGACATCTTCTTCAGAAAAATGTATGGCCAGTCCGTTTCTGGTCCCCAGTATAACGTCCTGGGAGCCGTCGGTGAGCATAACCTCCACCAGTTCGTCCCCCTTATCCAGGCTGATGCCTATAATTCCGTCCCGGCGGGAGGTGTTATACTGCACCAGGGGAGATTTCTTAACAATGCCCCTCCGGGTGGTCATAAACAGGTAAGAATCCGCAACAAACTCCTTAACAGGAATCACGGCATTAATCCTCTCATCCTGTTCAATCTGGATCAGGTTTACTATGGCCGTACCCTTGGCGGTTCTTCCCCCTTCCGGGATTTCATGAACTTTAAGCCTGTATACCTTACCCCTGTTGGTAAAGAAGAGGAAATAGTGATGTGTGCTGGTGATAAAAAGGTGTCGGACGAAGTCCTCTTCCTTGGTGCCCATACCGGCAATTCCCCGGCCACCCCTCTTCTGACTCTTGTAGGTATCCAGGGCTATTCTCTTTATGTAGCCCTGTCTGGTAATGGTGATGACCATTTCTTCTTCCTGGATTAAGTCCTCCAGGTCAATATTGAATTCATCGTCTGTTAACTCCGTTCTCCTGGGGTCGGCAAACCGTTTTTTTATGTCAACGAGCTCATTTTTTATTATGTCATAAACCATCCACTCATTCTCCAGCACCGCGCGAAGATAGGCGATCCGGTCCATTAATTCTCCATGCTCCTTGTCCAGCTTTTCTCTTTCCAGGCCTGTCAGGCTGCGAAGCCTCATCTCCACAATGGCCTCGGCCTGCTTTTCCGAAAGGCTGAACTTTTCCATAAGGGATTTTCTTGCTATATCAACGGTCCTGGAAGCTCTTATGGTGTTAATAACCTCATCTATGTGATCCAGGGCTTTCAAAAGCCCCTCCACTATGTGGGCCCTGTCCTCGGCCTTGGCCAGGTCAAATTTGGTTCTCCTGGTAATTACCTGTTTCTGGTGATCCAGGTAGTAGTACAGCATTTCCCTAAGGTTTAGAACCCTGGGCTCTCCATCCACCAGAGCCAGCATAATCACCCCGAAGGTCTCCTGCATCTGGGTATGCTTGTACAGTTGGTTAAGTATTATTTCAGGATTGACATCGCGGCGCAGCTCTATAACCACCCGCATGCCGTTGCGGTCAGACTCATCCCTCAAATCGGTGATGCCGTCTATTTTCTTTTCCTTCACCAGCTCGGCTATCTTTTCCACCAGCCGGGCCTTATTCACCATGTAAGGAAGCTCATTCACAATAATGGCGCTTTTTCCGCTGCCTATTTTTTCAATAAGTGTATTGGCCCTTACCTTTACTGAGCCTCTTCCGTTAATATAGGCATCCCTGATCCCGGACCGTCCCATTATTTTTCCAGAGGTAGGGAAATCAGGCCCCTTTATGAATCCCATCAGTTCTTCCGGCCCGGCCCCCGGGTTTTCGATGAGGTGAAGTATACCGTCGATCACCTCTCCCAGGTTATGGGGGGGGATGTTGGTGGCCATTCCCACAGCAATTCCGGAAGAACCGTTAACCAGAAGGTTTGGTATCTTTGAAGGCAGTATGGTAGGCTCCTCATCACTGCCGTCATAGTTGGGTATGAAATCCACTGTGTTCTTTTCTATATCAGACAGCAGCTCCATGGTGATCTTGGCCATTCTTGCCTCGGTATACCTCATGGCCGCAGCCGAGTCACCGTCCACCGACCCGAAGTTTCCATGCCCGTCCACCAGGGGATAGCGGCATGAAAAATCCTGGGCCAGCCTCACCAGGGCGTCATAGATGGCCGAGTCCCCGTGGGGGTGAAACTTGGCCATAACCTGGCCCACTATATGGGCGCTCTTACGATGGGGCTTGTCAGGATACATACCCAGCTGGTACATGGCGTAAAGTATGCGCCTGTGTACAGGCTTCAGTCCATCACGGACATCCGGCAAGGCCCTGCCTACAATAACGCTCATGGCATAGTCCAGGTATGACTCCTTCATTTCATCATTGATGTTAATTGGAACAACTTTTCCTAATGGAGTCAAAAGGCTCCCTCCAACCCATAAAAATTTTTATCTAAACATTTTCGACATTCCAAAGTATATTGGTTTCAAAATACTACAAAATTCACCTTTATTATTATATTTTCCTTATGCTTTCAACACAATACTAATTTTTCCAATACCAATATAACATTAAACCAATACACTGTCCAAAGCTGGCCGGTCCTTTTCCTCCTGGCGGGAAACCCTGAATACAGACTGAGGTTTCCCCGATGTTCTATTCCCCGTTTATGCAGCGGGGCTGAAGGCGGCCACACGTACTGCCGCCATGTTTTTTAGTAGCCTTTTTTAATTAGGCCGCGCCGGTATATCAGTCCCGGGCTTAAGGGGCCGACGAAAATACTCCCCGTGACCGGTTCTCTTTTCTCAACCCTTATTATCCCCGCCCTGTAAAATGCCGCCGCCAGCAATGCAAGGCAGATCAACTGCCACTCTTCCACCGCCCCTCACCTCCTTTGAACTTTGCTTACATGTTACCATGACGGCGCAAGCTCTATTTTTGTTTAAATATTTAAAATATATTTAAATTAAAGAGCCATACTAATTAATTCTCCGTATTGGTAATAATTGTAATTATATTTATATTCCCATCATATTAATCTATAAAGGATTGCTAAAGCGTAGCGGGGTGCTGTTCATGAACACTTTTGAAAATAAGCTGCTGCTTATTTTTTTTACCGCCTTTGGCATAATGATCGGGTCTGTTCTGGTAGGTGCCCTGGCCGCCGTTATAGTAAGGGAGCCCCCGGTGGCTGTCATGCTGAAACTGTCCAGGGATATGAAAATATGGGCCATTGCGGCAGCCATAGGAGGTACTTTTTCCACTTTTGAAGTATTTGAAAGCGGCCTTTTTAATGGCGAGGTAAGGGCGGTGGTCAAGCAGATGCTTTATATAGCCAGCGCGCTGGCCGGGACCCAGGCAGGCTATTACCTGATCCTGGCCCTTTGCGAGGGAAGTTTTGAATGAGGTCAAAAATATTTAAAACACTGTCTCTCTTAATACTGGGAATAATTTTTGGAGCAGCGTCCACCAATATTTATATGGGGATGCAGTTGGACTATCTTTCCCTGACTAACAAATCCCTGCAGGAAAGCCTGGCCGAGGCTGAGCGCCAGTTGCAAAGCCTGAAAGAGTCCACAGAAATTAAAAACAGATACTCCATCACCAGCTTTGACATATTCCCTCTGCTGGACTCCCGGGAGGGACTGACCGACTATGACCAGCTTACACTGGAGTATGAAGTGGATAAAAAAGTAAAGGAGTGGCTCACTCCCCTGATAGGTAAAAATATTTCCGAGGTGGACGCCCTTCTGGTGCCCCGTATTGTGGACAGCCGTGATGTGGAGGCCAACGGAAACACCTATCGGCTGAGAACTTACCTGGTAGTTATAAACAAGAAAACCAGCGTATATATAAAGGCCTCTCTTATAAAATCCTCAAAAAAAGAATAATAACTAAAAAGAGGAGTTATCGCTTGAAAAAGCCAGCCTTTTTAAAGATGCTGGCTTTTTCATAATATACCGTCGGGGACATTCATCTCCGAATTTTTAGCCTTGTCCTAATAATTATCCTCGTTGGAACCCTACCAGCCACCCCGATCGGGGACATTCCTGTCCCCAAAGTAATGCATCATCTTCAGCAGGTGTGTCCCCATTCATCTACACATCCAGATTCTTCACATACCTGGCGTTTTCAGTAATAAAATTTTTCCTGGGCTCCACCTTGTCCCCCATCAGGGTGGAGAAGATGGAGTCAGCTTCCACGGCGTCCTCCAGGTTTACCTGCAATATAGTCCTGGACTCGGGGTCCATGGTGGTCTCCCAGAGCTGAGTGGCATTCATTTCACCAAGTCCCTTGTACCTCTGCATGCTTATACCGGTGCGTCCTATACCGGACAGTATTTCTTCCAGCTCCCTGTCATTATAGGCATACCTTTCAGTCTTACCCTTTTTGATTTTGTAAAGGGGAGGCTGGGCTATATAAATATATCCCGACTCGATAAGATTTTTCATGTGCCGGTAGAAGAAGGTTAGTAAAAGAGTCCTTATGTGGGCTCCGTCAACATCGGCATCAGTCATTATAATAAGCTTGTGGTAGCGGGCCTTGTTGATGTCGAATTCATCCCCTATGCCTGTGCCCATGGCGGTGATCAGAGATCTTATTTCCTCATTGCCCAGTATTTTGTCCATCCTGGCCTTTTCCACATTTAATATTTTACCCCTTAAGGGGAGTATGGCCTGGAACTTCCTGTCTCTCCCCTGCTTGGCCGATCCTCCGGCGGAGTCTCCCTCCACCAGGTAAAGCTCGGACATAGAGGGGTCCCTTTCAGAGCAATCAGCCAGCTTTCCGGGCAGGGTTGAGCTTTCCAGGGCACTCTTGCGCCTGGTTAATTCCCTGGCTTTGCGGGCTGCCTCTCTGGCCCTGGAGGATATTAGAGATTTTTCAATTATTCTTTTACCCACCGAGGGGTTTTCCTCCAAGAAGGTGCCCATGCCATCCATAACAACGGAGTCAACAATTCCCCTTACCTCGCTGTTGCCCAGCTTTGTTTTGGTTTGCCCCTCAAACTGGGGCTCACGCACCTTCACGCTGATGACAGCGGTTATTCCCTCCCGTATGTCTTCCCCCGAGAGGTTGGTGGTGCCGTTTTTAAGAAAATTATATTTTCTTGCGTAGTCATTACCGATCCTGGTAATGGCTGTTTTAAAGCCTGCCTCATGAGTTCCGCCATCAATGGTGTTAATATTGTTCACATAGGAGAAAATATTTTCCACATAGGTGTCTGTGTACTGAATGGCCACCTCCACCTGGATGTCGTCCTTTTCTCCAAAAAAATATATTACCCTGTTGTGAATAGGTGTTTTATTCCTGTTTATATGACCTACAAAGTCCTTAATTCCCCCGTCATGCTTAAACTCCAGAGACTGTCCGTTTCTCTCGTCAACTAGAGTAATCCTCACTCCCCTGTTTAAAAAGGACAGCTCCCTCAGCCGCTGGATCAGAGTATCCAGGCTGAATACAGTCTCCTCAAAAATTGTCGGGTCCGGCTTAAAGGTTATTCTTGTCCCTGTTAATTCGGTACTGCCCACCACCTCCAGGGAGGTCATGGTCTCACCCTTTTCAAATCTCTGTCTGTATACATTTCCCTCGAGCCTCACTTCCACCTCCAGCCGCTCGGAAAGGGCATTTACCACGGTAACCCCCACACCATGAAGCCCGCCGGAAACCTTGTACCCTCCCCCTCCGAATTTTCCACCGGCATGCAGAATGGTAAGCACTGTTTCCACTACCGGAAGACCTGTTTTGGGGTGAATACCAACAGGTATTCCCCTGCCGTTATCATTGACCGACACGCTGTTGTCAGGGTGAATGATCACCTCAATAATGTCGCAGTAGCCTGCCATGGCCTCGTCAATACTGTTGTCCACCACTTCATAAACAAGATGGTGCAATCCCCTGGAGCTGGTACTCCCTATATACATCCCCGGTCTGCGCCTGACAGCCTCCAGACCCTCGAGAACCTGTATTTCATCCACTCCATAACGGCCGTTTTTTTCTTCAGACAAAGAAGGAACCCCCGTTCATAAAATAGTCTTTTTTATTTTTATTATTCTATCGAAAAGCCTCCAACAGACCTCTTTTTAAGAGTGCTGCAGGAAATTGGGGAGATATATATTTTTTCGGAGGTTATAACAAATGATTTTTCCTTGCCCTCCTCCGATATTGTTTCAATAAAACCCTCATCTCTGGCAATTTCCATAAAATCTTTATTAATGGCCGAAAAGCCTTTTTTATAATCCAATATGGCTATTATATCCTTTTTCAGCGCTACTTTATCTCCTCCAAGATGTAGGAACATCACCTATCACCCCCGTATAGTTTTCCCTCTTCTACCCTGTATGTCCTGGAATCCTCTGAAAAATACCCTTTAATTTCACTGTTGGAGGTTATGAATACCTGCCCCTCCCCTTCCAGGAGCCTGTCCAGCCCCCTCCTTCTGCTGCTGTCCAGCTCCAGAAAAACATCATCCAGCACCAGTACCGGGTATTCCTGGTATTCTTCCAAAAAAAATTTTATCAGTGAAAGTTTAAGAGCCAGCACCACCGATCTCTGCTGTCCTCTGGAACCAAACTTCCTGGCCTCGGTGCGGTTAATCATAAAAATAAGATCATCCCGGTGAGGGCCAAAGAGTGTTTGCTGCCTGGCTATTTCCTCGGCAATACTTTTCCTTACTATTTCCCCATAAAGGTCCTCAATCTCCTTCTGCCCCATGCCTTTTTCCAGGGGAAGGCTGGAAAGATAGTTAAAAGATATATCTTCCTTACCCGAGGTAAGGTCTCCAAATACTTTTCTTAAATGGGGAAAAAGATTTTTTAGTAAATTAATCCTTGAATAAATAAGCCTGCTTCCGTAATGAACAACTTGCTCATTCCAGGGCTCTATTCCATCGGCCAGCTGACTGTTGTTTTTTTTAAGAAGATTATTTCTCTGGGCCAGCACCCTTTCAAATTTTTCCAGATTATAAATATAATCATAATCAAAGGGCCCCAGTTCCAGATCAAGCCACTTTCTTCTTTCCGACGGCGCTCCCCTTATTAAATCAAGATCTAAAGGAGTAAAGGACAGGGCCAGGCAGGGCCTGAAAATCTTTCCCCTGCTCTTCTTTAACCCGTTGACCGAAAAAACAGTCCTTTGGCTTTTAGAAAGAGATACTTCTATTTCCCTGCTGGACCTATTCATTTCTACAACAGCCCGGGCCTGGCACTCCTCTTTATCCCAGTTGATAATTTCCCTGTCCCGGGCAGTTCTGAAGGATCTGCCCGCCGTACAAAAAAAGACCGCCTCTAAGAGGTTAGTTTTCCCCTGGGCGTTATCACCGGTGATGATATTAAAGCGGGAATGAGGACTCCAGTCAATTCCCCTGTAGTTTCTAAAATTCTCCAAAATTATTCTCTGGATCCTCATTCTCTTTCCACCGTGCCGAATACCACCTGGAAAGATCCCATATCCCTAACTTCAACAATATCTCCATCGGAAAGCATTTTACCCCTGCTTTCCGACTTTTCACCATTTATACTAATCATCCCTGACTGAATGATATATTTGGCCTGTCCCCCTGTGCCGGACACACCTGCCCACTTTAAAAACTGGTCCAGTCTTATTGGTCCCTTCACAGCCACGCTGCGCAAATGCTTCACTCCTTGGAAGTCCTGGCCGGAACTATTATAGACAGGTAATCATCATCCCCGGGTGAGGATAATAGGGCCGGGGTATAAGTTCCTGTCAGCTTCATGGTAATATCTTCACCGTCACAGGCCTTCAGCGCATCACATAAGTAGCGCACATTAAAGAGAATATCAAGATTCTCTCCCTCTGTATTTGCCTGAATATCTTCTCTTATCCACCCGTTCTCGCTGCGCACACTTATAACCACACCTTCACTGCGGGCCTGGAACACTATAAGAGAACTTTTTTCTCCGGCCAGCAAAGAAGCCCTGTCGGCCGAGTCAAGCATCTCCCTTATAGAGGCGTTAATGGTACAGGTAAAGCTTTGCGGTATTACCTGCCGGTAAGAGGGAAATCTTCCGGATATAAGCCTTGAGGTAATAACAGTATCCTGTGTTTCAAACATAATATGATTTTTGGACAGGGTTACCTTTACCGTATCGGTGGACCCCATCACCCTGACTGTTTCATTTAAAGTTTTTCCAGGTACAATAACATTTATTATTTCTGGTGTGGAGGCCGGCACCTTAAATCTCTTCATGGCCAGCCTGAAGGTGTCGGTGGACACCATAGTTGCCTGATCACCGTCTATTTCCAGTAGAACACCTGTAAAAACGGGCCTTGCCTCATCGTTGGAAAGAGCGTAAATTACCTTTCTCACTGTGTTTTTAAACTCATCGGACTTAAGGGTAAAGGAAAACTCTCCCTCGGGCACCTGGAAAGCGGGAAAATCTCCGGCATTATATCCATTTATATTAAATTCAGATTGTCCGTAACGAATGGTGGCCAGGTTTCCTCCCCCTATTGTTTCAAACTCAATTGGCACATCGGGGAGCTTTTTGGAAAAATCTGCAATATACCTGGCCGGGATGACAAGGGCCCCCGGATCCACAACATCAGCCGGGACCGAACAGTTGATGGACATTTCCATGTCTGTGGCCGATAGATTTAAGCGGTCCCCGCTACAGCTAAAAAGTATCCCGGTCAGTATAGGCAGGGGGCTTCTGGTAGTTATAGCCCTTTGCACATTTTGAATGGCGTAAGATAATTTTTCTTTGTCGATAAAAAATTTCATAATCACACACCGGTCTTAATATATTTATTATTTATAAATAATACACAGTAGTAGTAATAGTACCTGTTGATTTGTGGATTAAAACAAATTACCACTGTTTTAAACATTGCCAAAGATAATAGCACTGTACACAAAAAAAAGCTTTTTTAAACCTTAATTTTTTTAAAAAATATTTTTAAAAATTAATCCTCAAAAGGAACAGTGTAGATGATCACCCATTTTTAATTGTGTTGATAAGTTCTTTTATTGTGCTTTCCAGGGAAGGGTCCAGCTTAATGCCGGTTCCTATCCTTTCACAGGCGTGTATAACCGTTGTATGGTCTCTTCCCCCATACATCTCCCCTATTTTGGGAAGAGAGAGATCGGTTAGCTCCCTGGTAAGGAACATGGATATCTGCCTGGGGAAAGAAACACTCCGGGTTCTTTTTTTTGCTTTTAGCTCCTCGGGCTTTAAGTTGTAATGGTTGGAGACCACCTGCTGGATAAGCTCCACAGTAATCTGACGGGGCTTTATTTCTGGTAGAATATCCTTTAGAACTGTCTCGGCCAGCTCTATATTTATCTCCATCTGGTTAAAGGAGGCAAAGGCTATTATTCTGATCAGAGCCCCCTCCAGCTCTCTTATATTGGAATGAATTTTATCGGCAATATAAGTGAGAATATCATCGGGTACATCCAGATTTTCCAACTGGGCCTTTTTCCTTAAAATAGCAATTCTCGTTTCAAAGTCAGGGGTCTGTATATCCGTTATAAGCCCCCACTCAAATCGTGATCTGAGGCGGTCCTCCAGAGTGGGAATATCTTTGGGAGGGCGGTCGCTGGATATGATTATCTGCTTGTTGGCCTCATAAAGTGTGTTAAAGGTGTGGAAAAATTCCTCCTGTGTTCTTTCCTTACCGGCCAGAAACTGTATATCGTCTATCAGCAGTATATCAACGCTTCTGTATTTATTTCTAAACTCCAGTGTTTTGTCATCCCGAATGGAGTTGATCAGCTCATTGGTGAACTTTTCTGAAGATATATAAAGAACATTGTAAAGGTTGCCCTTGGAGAGTATATGGTTGCCTATGGCGTGCATCAGGTGAGTCTTTCCCAGACCTACCCCCCCGTATATAAAAAGAGGGTTGTAAGATCTGGAGGGTGAATCGGCCACCGCCAGGCAGGCAGCGTGGGCAAAACGGTTGCTGTTGCCCACTACAAAGGTGTCAAAGGTATATTTTGTATTAAGGTGGTAAAGAGGGTCATTGGTAACCTGAGAGGCTTTTTTACTTCTACTGTTTAGCCTGCCTGGAATGTCCTGGCTGAGATAAAATTCCACGTTCACTTCCTCTTCCAGTATGTCGTACAAAATGCTTTTAATAACCGGCCCGTACCGGTCATCCAGCCAATCCCTGGAAAACTTATCGGGAACCTCTATTATTAGAGAGTCGTCCATAATGTTTATAGGGTTCATGGACTTAAGCCAGGTATCAACGGAGGGGTTGTTAAGTCTGGACTGGAGGGTCGTAATTACGCTGTTCCATATGTGAGTAAGGTTGTTTCTGTTCAAGGCATAGCCCTCCATTGATTTTTTACAGGCGAAAAAGGCAAAATGTTTTCCAAAAAAACCTCCATTTATTGAGTATATGGAGGCCTGTCCGGAGAAACATATTTTTTAACAGTCAATTATTAACTTGTTGAAAACTCTGTGGAATACCTATAAGGCATCAATGTCATAATAACAAATTTTCCATATGTTATCAACAGGTTGGTAAATATAAAAGAAATACTGGTGTCCCTTGACTCTCCTATCCTTTTTAATATATAATTTTGTGTGATGTGCCTGATATTAACACTGTTAATATAAAGAAATAGGCTCAATTGAACTGCAGGTCAAGGAGGTGGGGAAAATATGAAGCGCACTTACCAGCCCAAAAAAAGAAAGCATAAAAAAGTGCACGGCTTTCTAAAAAGAATGTCCACAACGGCCGGACGTAATGTTATTAAAAGGAGAAGGCTCAAGGGAAGGAAGAAATTAAGTGCTTAAGGCCGCTGGAAAAGTGGCCTTTAATACTTACCCTGTTATTTAACCAGACCTTACAGGTATCATGTTATTGTTTCCGGAAGGGTGTAAATAATATATACCATAAAGAAAAACAACGACTTTAAGAAAATATACTCCAGGGGAAAATCAGTTGGCAGCAGGTATCTGGTATTGTACCGTCTGTCAGGTAATACCTCTATGACGAGGTTTGGTTTTTCCCTGAGTAAAAAAATAGGTAAGGCTGTGGTAAGGAACAGGGTAAAAAGAATGCTCAAAGAAATATGCAGGATTAATATGGACTGGTTTGAGGAAGGGTATGACTACATAATAATACCCAAAAAGGATTCCGGTAAGGAAAGTTTTCATACCTTTAAAGAAGAAATGTTCAAGCTCTCCAGGAAAATAAAAAAAATTAGGAAATAATAATTACCAGGGGTGACTTTCCCGAAAGAGAAAGGGAAGGGCCAGAGGGCGGCAGTAATGAATGAAAATAAAAAAAAGTTAAAAAGGATTCCGGTTACAACTGCTGTTGGCTTTATTAATATATACAGAAAATATATATCTCCTCTGAAAGCCCCCACCTGCAGATTCTACCCCACATGCTCACAATATGCCATAGAATCATTGGAAAAATATGGTATAATAGTTGGGGCTTATAAAGCTTTTCTAAGAATACTAAAATGTCACCCATTTCACCCTGGAGGGTATGACCCTGTCAGGTAAGGCTTCCTACGGAGGGGAAAAATGAGTATACTAAATCCAATAGTAAACATTATAACATACATCATAAATTGGATGTACGGTCTTACTGTTAGCGCAAATATAGCCAGCTACGGCCTGGCCATAATATTTTTCACAATACTTCTCAAAGTGGTGCTGTACCCGCTTACCTTAAAGCAGATGAAATCTATGTACATGATGCAGAGGCTGGGCCCTAAAATAAAGGAGATACAGGACAAGTACAAGGGCAAAGATCCCCAAAAGATGCAGCAGAAGATCATGGAGATTTACCGGGAACACAATGTAAATCCGCTGTCCGGGTGCCTTCCCCTTCTTATACAGATGCCCATACTGATAGCCCTTTTCCAGGCGCTGAGAACTTTTCATTACAAGGATCCCAGCCATGCCGGTTTTTTATGGATACAAAACCTCAGTGAAATCAACAACGAGTTTTATGCGCTGGGAATTCTGTGTGCTGTCACCACATTCCTGCAGACACGGCTGACTACCAACATGTCTGACCAGACACAAAAAATGATGCTGTACACCATGCCCATTATGATCGGCTATTTTGCCACCCAGGTGCCCGCAGGGCTGGCCCTGTACTGGGTAACCTTCAATACTCTGGGCATATTACAGCAATATATAGTAAATAAGCAGACCAAGGATTTAAAGGAGGCGATACCAGAGGGTGCAGGTGGTAGAAAAGACAGGTAAGACGGTAGAGGAAGCCGTCGAACAGGCCATCGCCGAATTGGGAATTCCCAGGGAAGAAACCGAAATTGAGATTATTGAGCATCCCTCTAAGGGATTTCTGGGCTTGTTGGGATCAAAGCCTGCCAGGGTTAAGGTATCGGTAAAGAACAGTCCCGTCAGAAGAGTAAAGGGTATAATGACTGAAATTCTGGACACCATGGACCTGCAGGCCAATCTCAGCATAGTGGAGAAGGACAACACTGTAACCATTAACCTTGAGGGAGAGAACCTGGGCATACTGATAGGCAGAAGAGGCGAAACACTGGATGCGCTGCAGTACCTTGTAAATCTTTCGATTAACAAAAACCAGGAAAACAGAAAGAAATTTATTCTGGACATAGAGGGCTACCGCAAGCGCAGGGAGGACACATTAAAAAAACTTGCCCAAAAGCTGGCCGACAAGGCTATGCAGAGGGGACGGAATGTAGTGCTGGAGCCGATGAATTCTCTGGAGAGAAGGATAATACATACCGCGCTGCAGGGAAGAGACGATATTTCAACCTTCAGTGAGGGGGAGGAGCCTTACAGAAAGATAATTATTGCCCCCAAAAAATAGGTAAACTATAACCCAGCAGGTAATTAACTGCTGGGTTTTTAATAAGGAATGGGACACACCGAAAGCGGAATGGGGACACACCTGCTGAAGTTAGAGTATTACTTTGGGGACAGGAATGTCCCCGATCGGTATAATGTCCCCGATATATGAATGTCCTCGGGGAAGGGATGTCCCCGGTCTTGTGATAATAAATACTGGTCAGGAAGGGAATTCCGGTGTTAAACGATACCATAGCGGCCATATCCACACCTCCCGGCGAAGGGGGTGTGGGGATAATAAGAATAAGCGGGGAAAGGGCCTTGGATATTGCGGAAAAGGTTTTCCGGCCGGCCAGGAGCAAGGACTGGCGGAGGGAAGGCTTTAAGCTGCACTACGGTCATGCTGTTGATACGGTCACCGGTGAGGTGATAGACGAGGTGCTGCTGGCTGTTATGAAGGCTCCGCACACATATACCCGGGAAGATGTGGTGGAAATTAACTGCCACGGAGGGGCCGTGCCCTTAAGGGCAGTACTTAAAACTGTTCTGACTGCGGGGGCCAGGCTGGCAGCCCCGGGGGAATTTACCAGGAGAGCCTTTTTAAGCGGAAGGATTGATCTTACCCAGGCCGAATCGGTAATAGATGTCATCCGTTCAAAGACAGAGGCCTCATTAAAGGTGGCCATGTCTCAGCTGGGGGGAGGGCTATCGGCGAAAATAAGGTCCCTTCAGGACAGGGTACTGGGCATGCTTGCACAGCTGGAGGCATCCATTGATTTTCCCGAGGATGATGTGGATGAAAAAAGCCGCCAGGAGTTAAGGGAGACTGCCGGTGAAATTATCGGGGGACTGGACCGGCTTTTAGAGGCGGCGGCAAGGGGCAGGATTTACCGGGAGGGAATCATGACGGTGATTGCCGGACGGCCCAACGTGGGGAAGTCTTCCTT
Source organism: Peptococcaceae bacterium BICA1-7 (assembly GCA_000802095.1). Classification (GTDB taxonomy): domain Bacteria; phylum Bacillota; class Desulfotomaculia; order Desulfotomaculales; family Desulfocucumaceae; genus BRHc4a. The sequence goes on from JUEB01000014.1 coordinate 14,418, forward strand.
ACTGAACGCCTTACTGGGACGGGAAAGGGCCATTGTCACCGATGTACCGGGAACCACCAGGGATGTTATAGAGGAGACCATCAACATAAGGGGGATACCCCTTGTGCTGGCCGACACCGCGGGCCTGAGGGAAACAGGGGACCTTGTGGAAAAAATAGGGGTGGAAAAAACCCGCCAGACTATAGAGGAGGCCGGACTTATACTCTTTGTGATAGATGCCGCCCAGGGGGTGACCGGTGAGGATTGTGAGATAATTAAGACGGTGGACCGGGAAAAAACTATTCTAATCATTAATAAAATAGATGTGGAGGAAAGCCCTGAGCTGCCCTTGGAAGAGGAATGGAGCATACCCCGGGTGGAAATATCCGCTCTTAAGGGGGAGGGCATAGAAATCCTGGAAGAAAAAATAGAGCATATGGTTACCGGCGGAAGGACAGGCTCTCCGGATTCCATTATTGTAAGCAATATAAGGCATGAGTCGGCGCTGGTAAAGGCCCGGGGAAGCATGGAGGAGTTTATGTCCCTGGCAGATGAGGGGGTCCCTCCGGATCTGCTCTCCATTGATGTAAGAGGCGCCTGGGAGACTTTGGGGGAAATAACCGGGTCCACTGTTACTGAAGACCTGCTGGACCGTATATTCAATGATTTTTGTATTGGCAAGTGAGGTGTTTCTAAATGGAGTACCCTGCCGGGAGTTATGATGTTATAGTGGTGGGGGCCGGGCACGCCGGCTGTGAGGCCGGGCTGGCGGCCGCCAGGCTGGGGTGCAGGACCCTGGTGCTGACGGTGAACATGGATAATATAGCCCTTATGCCCTGCAACCCCTCGGTAGGGGGCCCGGCCAAGGGTCAGCTGGTCAGGGAGATAGACGCTCTGGGCGGGGAGCTAGGCATTAATATAGACCGGTCGGCCATACAGATGAGAATGCTCAACACTGCCAAGGGTCCGGCGGTGCACGCTTTGAGGGCACAGGCGGACAAGAGGCTGTACCAGGACAATATGAGGAGTGTGCTGGAGGGCCAGGAAAATCTGGATCTGAGACAGGTAATGGTGGACCGGGTGCTGGTCAGAAATGGGAAGACCGCAGGGGTGGTGGTAAGCACCGGGGCGGTCTTTGATGCCCCGGCGGTTATCCTGACCACCGGCACCTATTTAAAGGGCCGGGTTATTATAGGGGAACTGGCCTATTCGGGGGGTCCCAGCGGTAATTTCCCGTCGCTCAAGCTTTCCGACAGCCTTCAGGAGCTGGGAATAAAGCTGGTCAGGTTTAAAACAGGGACTCCGGCAAGGGTTGATAAAAGAAGTGTGGACTTTTCCAAAATGACCATCCAGCCGGGGGATGAAAAACTTTACAACTTTTCCTTTGTGTCTGGAATAAAGGAAAGGGAGCAGGTGCCCTGCTGGCTGACCTACACCAATGAGGAGACCCACCGGATTATAAGGGAAAACCTGGACAGATCCCCTTTATACAGCGGCTTTATTAAGGGAACCGGCCCCCGCTACTGTCCTTCCATTGAGGATAAGGTGGTGAGGTTTTCAGAGAGGCCGGGGCACCAGGTTTTTATAGAGCCCGAGGGAAGGCATACCAACGAGATGTATGTCCAGGGACTTAGCACCAGCCTTCCGGAGGATGTTCAGATGGCCATGATCAAGACAGTTCCCGGTCTGGAGAATGTGAAAATAATAAGGACAGGCTATGCTATAGAATATGACAGCATTGATCCCACCCAGCTCAAGCTTTCACTGGAAAATAAAGAAATTCCCGGGCTTTTCAGCGCCGGTCAGATTAACGGGACATCGGGATATGAGGAGGCTGCCGCCCAGGGGCTGATGGCGGGGATTAACGCGGTCATGTATTTAAGGGGCAGGGACCCGGTGGTGCTGTCCAGGTCCGAGGCCTACATAGGGGTTTTGATAGACGACCTGGTTACCAAGGGAACAAATGAGCCGTACCGTTTGCTCACCTCCAGAGCCGAATACCGGCTGCTGCTAAGGCAGGACAACGCCGATATGAGGCTTACTGAGACCGGGCACAGCATAGGGCTTATAGGTGACCAGAGGATTAGTTATTTTATGGAAAAAAAGAAAATGATCTATGATGAAATAGACAGACTCAATAGAACACATGTTCCAGCAACCTCTGAGATAAAGTCCCTGTTAAAGGAAAAGGGATCTGATTACCAGCAGGGGGTCAGTATGGCATTACTGCTCAGAAGGCCGGAGCTAAGCTACCAGGATCTTCTGGAACTGCCCCTGGAAAGCCCGGATCTTCCTCAGGAAGTAAGGGAAGAGGTGGAGATAGAGGTTAAGTACGAGGGGTATATAAAAAAGCAGCGGTCCCAGGTGGAAAGGTTTGAAAAGCTGGAAAACAGGAAAATACCCCCGGATGTAAATTTTGAGGATATGAAGGGGGTTTCCAATGAGGCCAGGCAGAAACTGGCCCGGGTCAGGCCTGAGTCGGTGGGACAGGCGGCCAGAATATCCGGGGTGAGCCCGGCGGACATTTCGGTACTGATGATATACCTGGAGCAGATGGCCAGGTCGAAGGGAGAGGGCAGCTGAATTGGCAGCATTGCTGGAGGAAAGTCTGGCTGCCGGAGCTGGGTGGCTGGACATAAGCATACCGGATCAGCATATGGTTTTGTTCAGATCATACTACAGGCTGCTGGAGGAGGAGAATGCCAAGTACAACCTCACTTCCCTGGAAGGAGAAAGGGAGGTGGCTGTCAAGCACTTTATAGACAGCTTAAGCTGCGTCAAGGCATTGGACTTCAATAATAAAAGGGTTGTTGATATAGGAACCGGGGCGGGGTTTCCGGGTGTTCCCCTTAAAATTCTGTACCGGGACATGAGCCTTGTGCTGGTGGACTCAGTCAAAAAGAAAGTACACTTTCTGGATTTACTTGTGGAAAAGCTGGGGCTGGACGGGGTGGAAAGAAGGTGGGACCGTGCCGAAACAATGGGCAGGGCGGAGGAATTCAGGGAAAGCGCCGATATAGTGGTCAGCAGGGCGGTGGCCCCCTTAAACGTGCTGGCCGAGCTGTGCCTTCCCCTGGTTCGGGAGGGAGGATATTTTCTTTCCATGAAGGGCCCGGGGGCGGAACAAGAGATTGATGAGGCCGGAAAGGCCATTGAGCTGCTGGGGGGATGGTTTGAAAAAAGGGAAAGCTTAAGGCTTCCCTTTTATAACGAGGAAAGAAATATAATTTTGATCAGAAAGGTGGCCCCTACCCCGGAAAAATACCCCCGCAGGGAAGGGATGCCGGCCAAAAGGCCCATAAGGTGACCTTATCGGTTTAAGGCGGTGGAGATTAAAATCCACTGTCTTTTTTATAAGCGGAAAGGGGACACACCTGCTGAAGTTGGGGTATTCCTTTGGGGACAGGAATGTCCCCGATCGGTATGGCCTACTCCCAATTCCTAATTAGGGCGATAGCCCTCTTTTTTATTGCAGAAACTCTGTAAAAGGGGTTTTTTATGATAAAAGAAGGAACGGAGAGTATTTTCGTTGAATAGTTCCCAAGCAGTGATAATAATTGAAGTATTACCAAGAGGCTTATGATGACTGGATTAGCCGGGGGAGGTAAGCATGGGAAAGACTATAGCCATTGCCAATCAAAAAGGCGGGGTGGCCAAAACTACTACAGCAGTTAACCTGTCGGCATGGCTGTCCCTTATGGGGAAAAGGATACTGCTTATTGATATTGATCCCCAGGGAAACGCCTCCAGCGGCCTTGGCCTCAATAAAGATGCAATGGAATACACCATTTATGACGTACTTATAAATGGTATAGAAGTCAGCCGGGCTGTGACCGGCTGCCCGGTGGAAAACCTCCTGGTGCTGCCTTCCAGGATAGAGCTGGCCGGGGCTGAAATAGAAATGGTTTCCCTGGAGGGAAGGGAATATTTACTTAAAAAGGCCCTTGAGGGTTTAAGGGACAGCTATGACTTTATCATCATTGACTGCCCCCCCTCTCTGGGACTGCTGACCATAAACGCCATGGCAGCGGCAGACTCGGTACTTATTCCAATACAGTGCGAGTACTATGCCCTGGAGGGAGTGGGGCAGCTTTTGAACACCATCGGATTGGTGCAGAAGGGAATAAACAGGGATCTGGTCATAGAGGGTGTGCTGCTTACCATGTTTGACGGAAGGACCAACCTGAGCATCCAGGTGGTGGACGAAATAAAGAGGCACTTCCGGGACAAGGTATACAGGAGCATAGTTCCCAGAAATGTTCGTCTCAGTGAGGCCCCCAGCCACGGGAAGCCGGTTATGGTTTATGACAGGAGGTCCAGGGGGGCCGAGGTATATCACGATCTGGCGAAGGAAGTGTTGGGCATTGAATAAAAAAAGAGGGCTGGGAAGAGGTCTGGATGCCCTGCTGCCGGGTACCGCCGGAGACAGTGAGGGCAGCCTAAGGGAGATCAATATTGGAGATGTGCTGCCCAACCCCAGGCAGCCACGGCAGGTGGTTAATGAGGAAAAGCTGGCCGAGCTGGCTGAGTCCATTAAGGAGCACGGCATTGTTCAGCCCATTGTGGTAAGGCCTTTAGAAGACGGGAAATTCGAGCTGATTGCCGGGGAGAGAAGGTGGAAGGCCTGCCTCCTCCTTAATATGGAAATAATTCCTGCGGTAATAAGGAATTACGGAGACCTGGAAGCGGCAGCGGTGGCCCTTATAGAGAATGTCCAGAGGGAAAACCTAAGCTCTCTGGAGGAGGCCCGGGCCTACAGAATTCTGATGGAAGATTTCGGGCTGACCCAGGAGGAAGTTTCCAGGAGAGTGGGAAAAAGCAGGCCCTTTGTGGGGAATATGGTGAGACTCCTGTCCCTTCCCGAGGGGATACAGAAAATGATGGTGTCAAACCAGCTTTCCACTGGTCATGCCAGAGCCTTGCTGGGGCTACAGGATGAAGGCCGGCAAATGAGTGCGGCCAAAAAAATAGTCAGAAACCAGCTGAATGTCAGGCAGGCTGAGAGCCTGGTAAAAACACTGAGCAGGATTAGATCCCGGGTCAGGAAGGCCGGAGGTAAGAATAGAGAATACCTGGTACTGGAAAGGGACCTAAGTTCATTTTTGCCCGCTGCCGTTAAAATGAGAGAAAAAAAGGATGGCGGGGGCAGGCTGATCATGGACTTTGAGAATTCAGACGAGATGCTTAGATTCGCCAATCTTCTGCGGCAGAGCAGGGAAAATTCTTCTTCCTAAATGAAAATGTTTCACGTGAAACAACAGCCGTTTTTAATAACTGAAGAGTCTATGAGTATTATGACATTAAATGTAACGCCCAAGGGCGGTTTTTTTTGGGTATTTCAGAGAGATGCGGGGGAGATGGGCAAAGGTGACAGGAACACTGGTTAATGTGGCTGCTATAGTGGGGGGAGGTCTTTTGGGGCTGGCGCTTAAGAAGGGCCTCTCAGAGCCGGTCAAACGTACAGTGATGCAGGGACTGGGGCTTTCCGTTATACTGATCGGAGCGCAGATGGCCTTGAAGACCCAGAACGTGCTGCTGGTTATTATAAGTCTGGTGCTTGGGGGGATAATAGGGCAGCTGGTTGATATAGAAAGAAAGCTGGCTCTGATAGGGAACAGTCTGGAGACTAGGCTTGGCGGGGGAGAAAGCAGGCTGTCCAGGGCTTTTGTCACCTCCAGCCTGATATACTGCGTAGGGGCCATGGCCATAATTGGGCCCATTGAGGACGGCCTTACAGGAAATCATACCACACTGTTCGCCAAGTCAATGCTGGACGGTATATCGGCGGTTATTTTCAGTTCCACCATGGGGGTGGGGGTAATATTTTCAGCTATTCCGGTGTTTTTGTATCAAGGATCTATAACACTCCTGGCCGATACAATAAAAGTATTTTTCACCGAGGGGGTAATCAGGGAGCTAACCGCCACAGGTGGAGTCCTAATAGCAGGTATAGGCATCAATCTGCTGGAGATAAAGGAAATAAAGGTGGGCAATCTGCTGCCTTCCATTGTGGTGGTAGTGCTGCTGGTGCTGCTGGTAGAAAAATATGGGCTGCCTGTATAGAAGAGGGAGGCGTTAATCGCCTCCCTCTTTTGATTTCAGCAGTGCTGACTCATATATCTCCCTTACCGGAACCTCTCTTTCCCGGGCTATCCTTTTGCAGTCCTCGTATTCGGGGGCGCTCCTTATAACCCTGCCATCTACGGAGATGGCGTATTTTACCCTTACCGGGCCGTAAGGGGTTTCCACCTCGGTTATCTTTCTGCCCAGCATGGACTTTTGCTCTTGCCGCCACCTTACTCCCAGGGTGCTGGTTTCCTCGAAAAGAACCCTGAGAATGTCATCTTTTAAGTTTGGGTGACAGAGAACTGTAAGCAGGTAGCCGGGCCTGTTCTTTTTCATGTAGGCCGGTGAAATAAAGACATCCAGTGCCCCGCTGGCAAAAAGCCGGTCCATCACATAGCCCATAAATTCAGGGTTCATGTCGTCTATATTTGTTTCCATTACCAGTACAGCCTCGGTGTGGTAACTGTTAGCCCCAGCAGCCGACTCACCGATGAAAACCCTTAAAAAATTTGGTATGCCGAAATCCTTGCTGCCAAATCCGTAGCCCAGTGACTCAACTTTCATTTCCGGCAGAGGGCCGAATTCCAGAGACATGGTGGCGGCTATGGCGGCCCCGGTGGGAGTGACCAGCTCTCCCTCCACATCCAGGCTGGACAGAGGTATTCCCTTTAATAGCTCGGCTGTGGCCGGTGCGGGCACCGGCAGCACACCGTGCCTGCAGTTTACAGTGCCTCTGCCCGGAGGCAACGGCGAGCAGACTACCCGGTCCACCTTTAGGTAATACAGCGCCAGTGAGGCGCCCACTATATCTATTATGGAGTCCACACCGCCCACCTCGTGAAAATGCACCCTATCGGCAGGGAGACCATGCACCTTTCCCTCGGCCTCGGCGAGCCGGGTGAATATTTTCAGGGCGCTGTCCAGGGCCGGGCTGGGAAGAGAGCAGTTACTCAACAGCACTTTAATATCGTTGAAGTCCCGGTGTGGCTGGAGGTCTTCCCTTACCGCTATATCCACCTTGGTGCCGCTTATGCCCCGGCTGTTTTTCTTTTCAATCCTCATGTCCCAGTCGTAAAGGGGAAGTTTCAAGAGATCCTCTCTGATCCTTTTTTCATCAGCCCCGGCGTCGATCAGGGCTCCCATACACATATCCCCGCTAATGCCGGAAAAACAGTCCAGATAAAGCAGCCTCATAAAAGTCCTTCTTTCTGAATTATTAAAACCTGTGCACGCTTTGTGCAGGTCCTTTTTATAAACCACAGAGGGCACAGAGATCACAGAGAAAAACTAACAGGTGCTACTATAAGATCTGTAGCCCGGATTCTACGAGAAGCTAGGCCATTCGTTCTCCAGATTATTTAGTAAAAGTATATTAAACATTCAGGCATGGCCAAAACCTCTGTGTCCTCTGTGTGCTCTGTGGTTAAAAGGGCCTCCCTTTAACCCTAGGAGCCTTTTTCTGCGCGGGCGGAGCTGCGCAGGCGGTTTATAGAGTTGGCCAGGGCGGCGGCGCCAAAGCCGTTGTCTATGTTGACCACCCCCACTCCCGCGGAGCAGCTGTTCAGCATGGCCAGAAGCGCGGCCAGACCTCCAAAGCTGGCTCCGTAGCCTATACTGGTGGGTACTGCTATAAGAGGCTTGTCGGTAAGGCCGCCTACTACACTGGCCAGGGCGCCCTCCATGCCGGCCACCACAATTATTATATCAGCATTGTGTATTAGCCCCTGGTTGTCAAGGAGCCTGTGAATGCCTGCGACACCTACATCGTAAAGCCTCTCGGTCTTATTGCCCATGGACCGGCAGCATACCGCAGCCTCTTCGGCCACTGGCATATCGGCGGTGCCGGCGCTTATTACAAGGACAGTGCCGTCCCGGAGGGGCTCCGGTGGAATTCTATGGACGATGCACCGCGCCAGCTCAAAGTACTGGGCCTCCGGAATAGTTTTAACCACCTCCCGGTACACCTCGGGAGCAGCCCTGGTGGCCAGCACCGGGGAGGAGTCCGAGGCTTGAGCCAGGTGTCCGAATATGCTGGCCACCTGTTCTCTGGTTTTTCCCTGGCAGAAGATAACCTCGGGAAAACCTGATCTGATACAGCGGTGGTGGTCAATTTTGGCGAAGTGCAGGTCCCTGTACGGAAGGTGCTGAAGCCTGCCCATAGCCTCCTCCACACTTACCTCTCCCTGTGAAACCTTTTCCAGCACACCCTTTATAAATATTCTATCCAAATTTTAACCTCCAGGTTTTGCTTTTAAAGCTGTCAGCCATCAGTTTTCAGCTATCAGACGCCAGACGGCTTTGTGGTCACAGTGACCAGTGTAATTAAGCTGTAAGCGCAGAGTGGGTTAGCTTTTGCCATAGAAGGTTTTTGTTTTTGCTGACTGCTGATAGCTGAGAGCTTGTAATATGAAAAATTTTATATCACCGCTACTACACTGTCAAATTATGTGTATACTATCTTGTAAATATGACTTGGGGACAGGAGATAGGAGAATTATGCTGTTCAGGAACAGGGATGACGCCGGGGACCGCCTGGCGCGGGAGATCGAAATTAAAAACCCCTCTTCTGCCGTGGTGCTGTGCATTCCCAGGGGGGGAGTGGTGGTGGGGGAAAGGGTGTCCAGGAGTTTGGGAGTTCCCCTTGATATTATTGTTCCCAGGAAAATAGGGTCACCGGTGAATCAGGAAGTGGCTTTGGGTGCTGTTGCCCAGGATGGATCCACTTATTTGAACGGGGAAATGATAGCCCTGCTGGGGATTGAGAATGATGATATTGAAGAAATAATTGACCGGGAAGTAAGGGAGATTGAAAGGAGGATGACCGGCTACCGGGGAAGCGCCCAATATCCGGACTTCTCTGCCAATACCCTTATCCTGGTGGATGACGGCGCCGCCACCGGGTACACCATGCTGGCGGCGGCCAGGTTCGTAAGGGGCTCACTGAATCCGGCAAGTCTGATGATAGCCCTGCCGGTGGCCCCTCCGGACACCCTGGATCTTTTTGCCAGAGAGTGTGACCAGGTGGTCTGCCTATACTACCCTGAGGAATTCTATTCCGTAGGTCAGTTTTACGATGATTTTGACCAGACCTCAGATGAGGAGGTGCTAGCTATTCTAAAGGGACACAGAGCGGGGGATGCAAAAAATCACCACATATTGTAAGACTGAAGCTTAAGACAAAAAGTTCCAAAAGGCCTGCGCATATAATTAAGTGTGCCGCAAAAAATACTCTTTGAACAGATCATTAACCGGAGGTGCTTTATGAAAAGGGTAGCGGTGGATAAGGGGCTTCCCTCAGGGCTGACCGATATGCTAAAAAAAGAGGGATATCAGGTGATTTCCCCGTACAGTGGGCAGGGCGACGTTGACGCGGTGATAGTATCGGGAATGAGCAATAATTTTATGAATATCCAGGACACCAGCCTGACTGCGCCGGTAATAGACGCCAGTGGGAAGTCTCCCGAGGACATTATAAAAAGGCTTAAAGACCTGAGATACCACTAATGGAGGTTGGAGACCGGAAGTTGGAAGTTGGAGATAAATATTTAAATGCCCCGGCGGTTGTTCTGCCGGGGCATTTAGCTGTATAAGTTATTGGTGCGCGCCGGCATATGCTGTTTCGGTTATGGTTCTTGATACTCCTTCAGCTATCAGGTCGGCCATCTTCATTACAATATTAAGCCGTGTGTTTTGCAGCACCAGGTATTCCATAAACCCACCCACATTCACTATGCCTGTAATATGTAAATCCCCTACCGGGGGTAGATCCTTGTTTACCCCGGCCCCCGGGTGCAGGGCTCCTTCGCCTATGCTGATGTGTCCTACGCTTTCAATGCTGCCCAGGCAGGCATCCACAGCGATTATGTAAGGTTCCTTAAAGCGGGAATATATCTGTTCCAGTTTTTCTTTCAGATTGCTGGCGTGCACAGGCTCGTCCAGAGTCCCGTACACATAAAGGTAGTCCTGAATATGAGACTGGATTTTTGATCCGATAAGAGGGCCCAGACTGTCTCCGGTTGAACGGTCAGTGCCGATACAGAGCAATACCTTGGCGCGGTCTCTTTTTACTCCGGCCTTACTGAGCCGGGCGGTCAAGTCCCAGCAGAATTTTGCCACCGCCAGAGGGTCTTCCCAGTGAATCTTGGTTTTTGACGGGTATGATTCTTCCTCTCTTACTTTTACAGCCATATAATTCCTCCAAAAAAACAGTCCGATATAGTTATTCCCACTGAGGTTTAAGTTTAATCAAAATCCCCGGATATATTTTTTCCCGGGGGCATAGAGTGTAAAGGGGAGGTGGTAATTTTTGCATGGCACGGTCTGGACGGTTTATAATATTGCTGTTTTATACATAGGCGCGGTGATTGGGGCAGGCTTTGCCTCCGGTCAGGAAATTCTTCAGTTTTTCATAGTGTTTGAAAAAAAGGGCCTATGGGGGATAGTCCTGGCAGCTGCCCTCTTTTCCCTCCTGGGGGGGCTGGTGATGCTGCTGGCAGTGTCAGTAAGGTCAGCTAGCTATAACGATGTGTACCGGCTGGTGATGGGAAGAATCCCCGGCCGCATAATGGATGGCCTGAGCCTTGTTATGCTGCCCGGGGGGCTTGTGGTGATGCTGGCCGGCGGCAGTGCGGTTTTTTCAGAGCACCTGGGGCTTCCGGGCTGGCTGGGCACCATGCTCATAGCCGGGGTAACCATTGCTATACTGTCCAGGGGCCTAAAGGGGGTGGTCACGGCCAATGCCGCCCTGGTCCCTTTGAAAGTGGCGGTTATTCTGCTTATATGCTTCTTGACACTGATATATTCCGGCGAGGGCGCCGGGGGTGAAATAAACCATGGATCATCTGCAGGCAGCAGGGTCAACTGGCTGTGGTCGGCCATTCTTTATGTTTCATATAATATGGTGGTTCCGGTGGCTGTTCTTTCTTCCCTGGGAGGAAAGGTTACGGCCAGGGAGGGTGTGCTGGGGGGGGTGGCCGGTGGGATAGTCCTTGGACTGGTAACAGCCATGGTTTATTTGGCGGGCCGGATTTTTTACCCGCAAATAACCGGCTATGAGGTGCCACTGCTATATATAGCCGGGCAGATGGGTTCAGTGGTCAAAGTAGCCCTTGGGCCGCTTATTTGGCTGGCTATACTGACCACCGCCATTGCTGATGCCCACGGCTTTGCCTCCAGGTTTGCAGACGCCCGAACCCGGCGCTATAAACTAATAGGAACGGCCCTGGTATTGATGGCGGTTCCCCTGTCAACCCTAAAATTTTCCTACCTTGTGGGAATGCTTTATCCTCTTTTCGGGTATGTGGGGCTTATACTTCTTATTGCTCTGCTGGCTGTGCTGCCGGTAAAAATATGGAGAAGGATATTTTATAAATCAGTATAATTAATTAGGGAATAAATAAGGAATATAAGGTTGTTGACAATGTTAGCAAGTAGCTGATAATTCCTTGCACCTTTCAAGCAGAATAATGGGTTTGTCAATAGTCTGGAATATTAGGATGTGTGGCAATGAACTGGCTGGATATACTTTTTGCGGTTATAATCGGGTGGAATACCTGGAGCGGGCTGACCACCGGACTGCTGGCGGGGCTGTCCAGGCTCCTGGGGGTGTTGGTGGGACTGGCGGCTGCCTTGAATTTTTACCGCCCCCTGGCCGACTCGGTAAACCTTAAATGGAATCTGGTTTCTAAAATAGGAGATTTTATGCCCTTCCTGGGGAAACCTGCAGGGGGCCAGGGGGCGGGGCCCGGAGGTGCGGTGGAGGTCTTTTCTCCTCTGGCCGGGGGACTGGCGGAAGCCCCCAGGACGCTATTTTTGGGGCTGCAAAGCCTCGGGGACTCGTTAGCCCGCTCCCTGGCCTCGGGTATACTGGATATTATTTGCTTTTTTTTAATTTTCCTGCTGGTTTCAAAACTTATCGCCCTGGGTGGTTCGGTGGCGGGGAAGCTTTCCAGGATGGTTCTTTTAGGACCCCTGGACAGGGCCGGGGGTCTGCTGCTGGGAGCCCTCAAGGGCTGTATCATTGCGGGGCTGCTGGTGGCGGTAATGGTTTCCCTGCAGCTTCCGGCGGTAATCATCTCGGGGGAACAAAAAACTTCCTTTTTCAGCCTGGCTCTTCAAAAGTCAGTGCTGGTGCCTCATTTCATAAAGGCTTTGACTATATTCAATATCACCTTTCCTGGGTGGCCGGTATAGGATGTCATTAGAGCTGCAGCCGAAGGGTATTACTATTATTGCAAATAAAAAGTTAGCGGGGGTTTGATAATGGCAGTATTGAAATATGATGCCCAGGATGAAAAGAGGGGGCTTACCGTCTGGGATAAACTGACCGGCCCGGAAAAGGAAGAGGTCTTTAGCTTTTGTGAAGGCTACCGGGAGTTCCTGGACAGGGGCAAGACTGAGCGGGAAGTGGTTGCCGAGGTTGTAAAAATGGCCCGGGACAAAGGGTTTTGCGATCTGAGGGAAAAACAGGCGCTTAATCCAGGCGACCGGATTTTCTCAGTAAACAGGAACAGTGAAATAGTTCTGGCGGTAATGGGCAGACAGCCGCTGGAAAATGGACTGGGGCTGGTGGGCGCACACATAGATTCTCCCCGTATAGATATAAAGCCGGAGCCGCTGTACCAGGACGGGACTCTTGCACTCTTTAAAACCCATTATTATGGGGGAATAAAAAAGTATCAGTGGGTGAGTATTCCCCTCTCACTGCACGGGGTGGTGGCCAGACAGGACGGATCCGTTGCGGAAATACGGCTGGGTGACCGGCCAGGGGACCCTGTATTTACTATTACCGACCTGCTGCCGCACCTGGCCAAGGACCAGATGGAAAAAAAGATGTCCGAGGGCATTGTGGGAGAGGCCCTCAACATACTGGTGGGGGGCATCCCGGTAGAGGGGGACGATATCAAGCAAAGGATCAAACAGGGGATATTAAACTATCTTAAAGATACATACGGTATTGTGGAGGAAGATTTCATCAGCGCCGAGCTGCAGGCTGTTCCCGCCTGGCCGTCCCGGGATGTTGGCTTTGACCGGAGCCTTTTAGGAGGCTACGGGCAGGATGACCGGGTGTGCGCCTACACGGCTATAAGGGCGCTTCTGGATATAGGTGACGACCAGGAAAGAGCAGCCGTGGTGCTGCTGTCCGACAAGGAAGAGGTCGGCAGCACCGGAAACACAGGTATGCAGTCCTCCTTTTTTGAGAATTTTGTGGCCGAAATGATTGCGGCCAGGAACAATAGCTACAGCGATTTGCTGCTCAGGAGGACCCTTTCCTCCTCATACGCCCTTTCAGCCGATGTCAACGCAGCTCTGGACCCCAATTACGAGGAGGTAATGGATAAGCTGAACTCGGCCCGGGTTAACCGGGGAGTGGTGATTACAAAGTATACAGGCTCCAGGGGCAAGAGCGGGTCCAGTGAGGCCTCGGCGGAGTTTGTGGCCAGAGTCAGAGGCATATTTAACAGTTCGGGAGTATACTGGCAGACCGGAGAGCTGGGCAAGGTGGATCAGGGGGGCGGAGGGACCATTGCCCATCTGCTGGCTGCTTACAATATGGATGTGCTGGACTGCGGCACGGCCATACTGGGTATGCACTCTCCCTTCGAGGTGGCCGGAAAGGCAGATATATTCATGACCTACAGGGCTTACAGTGCCTTTTTAAAGAGTATATAGAAGGGTCCGGGAGAGGGATCCAGCTGCCGCTGCGGGACCGGAAATCCCGGCCCCGCGGCGGGGCATAGGGGGAGGGGCAGATTATGCCGTTACCGGTTAAATATAATGTTGGGGATACAGTAAAAATGAAAAAAACTCATCCCTGCGGGGGGGATACCTGGGAGGTTATGCGCACCGGGGTGGATTTCAGGATAAGGTGCAGCACCTGTGGAAGGGTGGTCATGGTTCCCCGGCCTAAATTTGAAAAGAGCGTCAAGTCCATTGTCACAAGCGCCCCCCCGGAAAATTCGCTCAAGTAGAATAGGAGCCCTTATAAACCACAGAGCACACAGAGGGCACAGAGTTTTTGGCCCTGCCTGAATGCTTTGAAAAGCTTCTATAATTAGTTTTAATAATGGCTGTAAAGCTTCTCATATTTGCTGCCTTGGTTTTAAACCCGGGAGTAATGCCTGAGAACAAATTCTCTGTGATCTCTGTGCCCTCTGTGGTTTTGATGTGACATGCAGGGAGGTCTTGCAATTTTCGTTTCTCATCTTTACGGCGTCACTCTTATGGGCAGTATTGTCTTGCCTTTAAACAGTTTCCGTGCTATAATACTTTAGCCAAAATGGCTTGAATATCCCCCTGCTCCGTCCGCGTGGCGGGGCCTTAGTCCGTGGGGAGGAGGTGAATAGGATTGCGTAAGTACGAAACTGTCTTTATTATCCGTCCTGATATGGAGGAGGAAAAGACCAACGAGGCCGTCGAGAAGTTCAAAACACTGATTGAAAAAAACGGTGGAGAGATTGCCAGCATTGACAAATGGGGAAAAAGAAGGCTGGCCTATGAAATTGACGGCGCCAAGGAAGGGGTCTACGTGGTATCCAGGTTTAATGCTGAGTCCGCTGCGGCCAGCGAACTGGACCGGGTCTTCAAAATTTCAGATGAGATAATACGCCACCTTATTATCCGCGAGGATGAGTAGCAGCCCGGCGCCCCGGTAACGGGGACAATCCCGGGGTTTTATAAAGAAAGTGCCAAGGCGGTGTGCTTAATGTACAACAAGGTTATACTGATTGGCCGTTTGACGGCGGACCCTGAACTAAGATTTACTCCCGGTGGAGTTCCAGTATCCAGGTTTACTCTGGCAGTAAACAGAAATTTTAGCAACAAGCAGGGAGATCGGGACACTGACTTTATCGATGTGGTGGTGTGGAGGAATCTTGCCGAGACCTGCACCAACCACCTGAAAAAGGGGTATATGGCAGCAGTGGACGGACGGCTGCAGATCCGGTCCTATGACGACAATCAGGGCATACGCCGCAAGGCTGCTGAAGTTATTGCAGAGAATGTCCGTTTTCTTGACCGTGGCAAGGAATCAAATTTTTCCCAGGGTCAGGGCGGGCAGTCTGCCGGAGGATACCGGCCCAAAAACAATAATAATGATGAAGACAATTTCAGCGAAGTCCCCTTTACAGAGGATGATATACCGTTTTAGCGGAAAGGGGACACACCTGCTGAAGTGAAGGTATTCCTTTGAGGACAGGAATGTCCCCGATCGGGGTGGACGCAACTGCTCATCAAAGGTGTTTCTCGTAGACAGGAATGTCCCCGATCGCGATGGACATACGCTGAAAGATAGGGATTTCATTATTGACTGTAAGGTCCCCAACATTGAGTATAAGGTTTTGGGACTTAAAAGGAGGAATATATAGGTGAAACGTGAAAGGGGCCGCAGGGGTAAGAAAAGAGTCTGCGTCTTCTGCGTCGATAAACAGGAGGGCATAGACTACAAGGATATCCCTCGCCTGAAAAAGTTCATAACGGAAAGAGGCAAAATATTGCCCCGCAGGATTTCAGGCAACTGCGCCAAGCACCAGCGGATGCTGACCATATCCATAAAAAGGGCCAGGAATATAGCCCTGCTGCCTTTTACATCCGAATAAAAGATGCTGCTGTCTGCAGTAGTTTGTCAAGCCTCTGGATTATAACGGTCCAGGGGCTTGTTATTATTATGAGCTTATTGCAAGTACAGTCCTTTTTTGCTTTGACAAAAAGAAAATAATAGGATAAACTACTTCACAAAACTCCTTCCCCTATGATAAGGAACATAATGAGGACGCAAACAAAAGCTTATTGTACTGTCTGTCAGCCTGCATCCGGAAGGAAGCTTTTTTTATAACGCTTAGGAAATTACAGTTCTCCTGAAGTTTCCCACTTTCCGTTAAGAGCGTTTCAAAAAAGCTTCCTCTGACAGCATTCAAGTAGGGCAAGCACTATTGGTGCTTTTTTATTTTATAGACATCCTCTCCACAAAGGGCAATAAATAACAGCCTGACCTGAAGGCTTAAGGGGAGGAAAAAAAGGTCCGGCTGAAGAATAGTGATAAGTCTTTTCATGATCCGGAGGTATTTTTTATGTTTCAGGGCAGCAGCGAGTCCGATGTGGCAAAAAACATCAAGGTGGTGGAGTGGCTTAAGGCCGACCTTATTTCCTCACTGTCCGCCCTGTACAAGGGTATGCTGCGGGCCAGCGAGGAAAGGCTTTTAGACGCCCTTTCAGGTATAATTGTCACCTGCTATGTGCTGGGAAGGCGGCTGGGCTATAATTTTTCCAAGGTGGATGTTGCCGTGGAGGCCAAGCTGCGGCAGGGAATAAAGGACTCTCACGAGGTTGAAAAGTGGTATGGAGACCTGTCTCTGCTTTTAGCCTACCTGGTTGACCGGAAGAGGTGATTCCGTGATGACAGCTTTTAATGGCAAGATACGCATCTTCTCAGTTTATACTGCCGTCCTTGTTATAATGGCCCTGGCGGCAGTATACATCCCACTGTTTTATATCGTGGCGGTTCTGTTAATGCCCCTGCCTCTGGCCCTGCTGATATGCAGGCTTGATCTCAGGTATAGCCTGGCAGCACTGCTGCTTACCGGCGCAGCGCTTTTTATGGTGACCGGACATTTACAGATTGTTTTGCTAATCACCCTCCAGACCGGCCCCCTGGGCATACTGCTGGGCCTTCTCTTTAAAAACGGGGTCACGGCGGGCAGGTCACTGGTGGTGGCTATTGGCATGGCCGTGATGATCACAGGGGCAGCCTTTGGGCTGATGTATTTTTTGACCGGGGTCAGCCCCTTTGCCCCTGATCAGGTGGACCACAGCATGTTTGACCAAATGAGGAGGGAAATAGCAGATCTGTCCGCACAAGGAATGAACCCGGATAATATAAAGGAACTGGATTTGGTGGTGGACCGGGTAGAAGCAGTCTGGCCGGTGCTGGCCGTAGCTTCCACCATCATCTGGATAATGGTATCGACTTTCTTTACCTATTCAGTGACCCGGCGCTCTTTGGCCCGTTTGGGATTTCAAGTCCCTCCAGCTGTTCCTTTTTCCCGGTGGAGGTTTCCCTGGTATATTATCTGGGGAGTGATTGCCGGACTTGCCCTTAGGCTGGCCGGGGACGAGTTCGGGTCAGCCGGAATGACCCAGGCGGGCAATATCATATTGTGGGTTGCCGGATTTATAATGGCGGTGCTGGGGGCAGCGGTTGCCGGCTTCTACCTGAAAAAGTGGCTGTCCTCCCGGGCAGCCAGGCTGATGGTGGTGGCAGGGCTGATTATTTTTGCGCATATAACTGTGGTTGTCCTGGTAACAATGGGGCTTACAGATACCATTTTAAATATTCGCCGGTTATCCCCGGATGGCCGAACACCGGAGGAGGAAGAAAAAAGATGAAGGTGGTTTTACTTCAGGATGTTAAGGGACAGGGTAAAAAGGGTGATATAGTAACAGTGGCTGAAGGCTATGCCAGGAATTTTCTTATCCCCAGGAACCTGGCCGTGGTGGCTTCTGAAAGCAAGTTAAAAGAGCTTTCCGACCAAAAGGCCTCCCTGGCCAGGAAAAAGGAAAAGGCCGAGGATGAGGCCCGTCTTATGGCAGCACAGATGGAAGGGCTCAAGGTGATTGTCAAAACAAAGGCGGGGGAAGGCGGAAGGCTTTTCGGCGCGGTAAATAACAAGGACATTTCAGAGCGCCTGGCCGCCCAGCATGGTATTGATATTGATAAAAAGAAAATTATTCTTAAGGAGCCCATCAAGACCCAGGGGGAATTTCCCGTCAACATAAGGCTTCATCCGTCCGTACAGGCCAGTATAAATGTAGTGGTGCAGGGAGAGTAAGCTCAAAAGAATGAACATTGGGTCAGTAGACAGGAGACAGGAGACAGGAGACAGGAGACAGAATAGCCGGGGTATTCCTTATAAGTTATATAAGGCGCTAGTTGAGCTAACAAACCTCTGTGTCCTTATGGCTGATTTAGACAGGGGATTCCGGCTTTTACCGACCTCTAGGTAGGGCTACAAAAACTCCTGTCTCCTGTATTCTGTCTCCTGTCTCCGGACCGGGGGTATTACCCTCAAGCAAAAGATAGCGAAAGGGGTTATGGCTTTGAAAGTGTTCCTGGAAAAGATAAAGGGCAGCATAAAAAACAATCCTCCCGGGGGCAGTTTGCAGGGACAGGCCCAGATCGCCAAGCAGGTCAACGCACTGTATGGGCTGGTCTCAAACCTGTATGGGCCTGACCGGCTGGTTCTCCGGGCAGGTAAATTGAACGCCCTGCAGCTCATGAGGTCCGAAAGGATCGAGGAGAGGGTGCTGGCCTTGCAAAAACTGGTTTTTGAGGATCCTACCCTGGACAGCGTCCCCACCCCGGAGGAGGTTCCCGGGGTGCTTCAGAAGCTTGAGGATGAAATTGCCGATATAGTGGCCCGGCGCACCGTGGAAGACGAGATAGAAAGAAAAGTGAATGAAAAGCTCCAGGCCAAGCATGAGGACTATGTGCGGGAAATAAGGATGCAGGTGGTCAAGGAGAATGCCGGCATCGAAAATGCCCAAACTCTAAAAAAACTGGCCCTCCTGGAGAAGCTGGAACTGAGAAACCTTACCCGGTCGGCTATGGATATACTTCGCCCCTGCAGCTTCGATGAAATAGTGGGGCAGGAAAGGGCCATAAAGGCTCTTCTGGCCAAGCTGGCCACACCGTATCCCCAGCATATTCTTCTCTATGGACCTCCGGGGGTAGGTAAAACAACAGCAGCCAGGCTGGCCCTGGAAATGTCCAGGCAGCTGGAGGGGAACCCCTTTTCTGCAGACGCCCCCTTTGTGGAGGTGAACGGCACCACTCTGCGCTGGGACCCCCGGGAGGTTACCAACCCCTTGCTGGGGTCTGTGCATGATCCCATATACCAGGGGGCCCGCAAGGACCTGGCCGAAGGGGGAGTACCGGAGCCCAAGCCGGGTCTGGTCACCGACGCCCAGGGGGGTGTGCTTTTTATTGACGAGATAGGGGAAATGGACCCCATACTTCAGAACAAGCTGCTAAAAGTGCTGGAGGACAAGAGGGTTTTCTTCAGCTCGGCCTACTATGACCCACATGACAACAATGTGCCCCAGTACGTGAAAAAGCTGTTTGAAGAGGGGGCCCCAGCTGATTTTATACTGATTGGGGCCACCACCAGGGACCCGGAAGAAATCAATCCGGCCATAAGGTCCCGCTGCGCCGAGGTGTTTTTTGAGCCGCTTACCCCGGTGGACATAAAGTCCATAGTTGTTCAGGCGGCTGATAAGCTGAAGGTGGCCATGGATGATCATGTGGCCGAAATAATTGGCCAGTACACCATTGAGGGGCGCAAGGCGGTAAATATTCTTTCCGATGCCTACGGGCTATCCTGGCGGAACTGCAACGGCTCCGATAATGGCATAGTAATTACTCCTGAGGAAGTCTATGAGGTGACCCAGTCAGGACGGCTCACCCCTTACGTTTTCAAGAAGGCCTCGGATAAGTCCGAGGTGGGCAAGATTTTCGGCCTTGGGGTGCACGGCTTTCTAGGATCGGTCATTGAAATAGAGGCGGTGGCCTTTCCCTCCCGGATCAGGGGCAAGGGGGGCATAAGGTTTAACGATACCGCCGGCAGCATGGCCAAGGACTCGGTTTTTAACGCTGCCTCGGTATTCAGGAAGATTACCGGGGAAGACCTCCACAATTATGATGTGCATATAAATATTGTGGGAGGGGGAAAGATAGACGGTCCCTCGGCAGGAACGGCCATTTTCCTGGCGCTGTACAGCGCTATTCAAAATAAGCCTATTCCCCAGGATATCGCCGTTACCGGAGAGCTCTCCATACAGGGCAGGATAAGGGCTGTAGGGGGAATTCCGGAAAAAATATACGGAGCCAGGCAGGCCGGGATAAAAAAGGTTCTGGTGCCTGCAGACAACAGCAAGGATGCTCCCACGGATCTCAAGGGGATAGTGGTATCGCCGGTGCTGGCGGTGGAGGAAGTTTTGGAAGCAATTTTTACCGGTAAGCCCCGGCTGATTAACTAAATAAGCAATGGTCAAAAAAAGCGCCTTAAAGGGGCGCTTTTTTTGACAGCTGTCAGCTATCAGCCGTCAGCAATCAGTAACCAAATTAATGGGGACATGTCGTAGTCCTCTGATGCCTGCCTCTTAAAAGGAGGATTTATGTCCGGGATTGTATAAATTATAGAGTTGTAATTTTAGGGATGTGATACTGTTGATGGACAAGGTTGCCCCTCAGAATATAGATGCCGAACAGTCGGTGCTGGGCGCTCTTTTTGTGGAAAGGGATGCCCTGTACAGGGTGGCCAGGTTTTTAAAGGTTGAAGACTTTTACCTGGAAAGCCACAGGCTTATCTATAAGTCCTTTTTGGACCTTGACGAGTCCGGTGTGCCCCCGGACATGGTTACCATAACAGATATATTAAGGCAGCAGGGAAGCCTGGAAAAGGTTGGTGGGGCCACCTATGTGGCCTCCCTGGCGGCGCTGTCGCCAACGGCGGCAAATATTGAGCACTATGCCAGGATAATAGAGGAAAAGTCCCTGCTGCGCAGCCTTATTACCATGGCCAACCGTATTGCAGGGATGGGGTATGAGGGTGGGGAAGAGGCCGAAAAGCTAATTGACGAGGCCGAGAATATGCTTTTGGAGCTCAGCTCCAGAAGATCCACCGCAGGATTCAGCCCCATAGACAGGATACTGGTGGAAATATTCAGGGTTATTGAGGAAAGGTACCGGAATAAGGGAAAAACCTCCGGGATACTGACCGGCTTTAAAGACCTGGATAGACTGCTGTGCGGCATGCAGCCCGGTGACCTGATCATTGTGGCCGGGAGGCCCGCCATGGGCAAAACCAGTTTCGGCATGACCATGGCCCACCAGGCCGCTGTACAGAACGGGGTGCCCACGGCGGTATTCAGCCTTGAAATGTCCAGGGCCCAGCTGGTTCAGAGGGTGCTTTGCGCCGAGGCCATGGTGGACATGCAGAGGGTGCGCAGCGGATATCTTTCAGACGTGGACTGGAACAAGCTGGCCGAATCGGCCGCCAAGCTTACCAGGACCCCCCTTTTTATAGATGACTCACCCGGCCTTTCGGTGCGGCAGGTGCGGGCAAAGGCCCGCCGGCTTAAGGCTGAAAAAGGCCTGGGACTGATCGTAATAGACTACCTGCAGCTGATGCAGGGCTCTTCGCGAACTGAAAACCGCCAGCAGGAGATAGCGGACATTTCCAGGTCCTTAAAGGCAATGGCCAAGGATCTTGAGGTGCCGGTGGTGGCTCTGGCCCAGCTCAGCCGGTCGGTGGAGCAGAGGGACAAGAAAAGGCCGATCATGTCAGACCTGAGGGAGAGCGGCAGCCTGGAGCAGGACGCCGATGTGGTTATGTTTATATATAGGGAGGAGTACTACAAGCCTGACACCGAAAAGAAAGCTATAGCAGAAATAATAGTGGCCAAGCAGAGAAACGGCCCCACCGGATCGGTGGACCTGGCCTTCCTGAAAGAATACACCCGCTTTATGAACCTGGAGAGGTCAGAAGAGGGATAACCAATATGTTGACACAATGGTGATTCTGGTGTTAAACTTTATATGTTTGAAAAAGAACAGTTGGTTAATTTAAAAAGCCAAAATGTTTTAAACTCAAAGTTCCCGGCAGTGTCGGCGGATATTTGAGGTTTTTTTGTGTGCTCACCATTGCGTGCAGGGATACCTGTGGCTAAATAGGAGCGGGGGGAAAAACTTTGTCCGAAAAATTTGATGTAATTATAGTGGGAGCCGGGCCTGCAGGGATATTTACTGCCATCGAACTCATTAAAAAGAGAAAAAACACCAGAATATTGATAGTGGAAAAAGGTAGGGACATTAATAAGAGGGTCTGTCCCTCCAAAGAAAAAAATGTCAGCTGCTTTAACTGCAGCCCCTGCTCAATTGTGTGTGGCTGGGGGGGCGCCGGTGCGTACAGTGACGGCAAGCTTACCCTTTCTACAGAAATAGGGGGCAGCCTGGAAATGTACCTTGGCGAGGCTGCCCTGTCGGGTCTTATTGATTATGTGGACGGAATCTATCTTGAATTCGGAGCTCCCGATGCTGTTTTTGGACTGGAGCACAAGGAAGAAATACAGGCTTTCAAGCGCAAGGCCACCCAGTCCGAGCTTAAGCTCATTCCGGTTCCTATAAGGCACCTGGGGACCGGCCGGTGTATGGAAATACTGAGCCAGATGAAAGACTATCTGGTGGCCAGTGGGGTGGAAGTGCGCACCGACTGCCGGGTGGAAAGCGTTTTCAGGGATGGAGAAGGAGCCGTGGGCGGTATTGTTGTAGCCGGCGGTGAAAAAATATACGGCAGGAATGTTATACTTGCCCCAGGGAGAGAAGGGTCCCAGTGGCTTTCCGGACTGGCCAGGGACCTCGATATAAAGACCGAGGTCAACCCGGTGGATATAGGTGTGCGGGTGGAACTGCCTGCAGAAATAATGGAGCCCCTGACAAGAGTTTTTTATGAGGCTAAATTTATATATCATTCCAAAACCTTTGATGACAAGGTGCGCACCTTTTGCATGAACCCTTATGGAGAGGTTGTTCTGGAGAACAATGACGGCCTGGTTACCGTAAACGGCCACTCTCACGCATATAAAAAGACAGGTAATACCAACTTTGCGGTGCTGGTGAGCAAAACCTTCACCGAGCCATTTAAAGAGCCCATCTCATACGGAAAATACGTGGCCAGCCTGGCCAATCTGCTGGGTGGAGGAGTTATAGTACAGCGTCTGGGAGACCTGGTGGGCGGCCAGAGGACTACGGTCAGCAGGCTTAACAAATGCCTTACAGTGCCCACTCTGACCGAGGCCACACCTGGAGACTTAAGCCTGGTCTTTCCCTACAGGCATCTGGTGGCCATTGTGGAAATGCTCAAGGCGCTTGATGCTATTGCTCCCGGGGTATACTCCAGATACACACTGCTTTACGGGGTGGAAGTGAAATTCTACTCCTCCAGGCTTACACTAAGCACCTGCCTGGAGACCCCTATAAGGAATCTTTTCGCCAGTGGTGACGGGGCAGGTGTTACCAGGGGGCTGGCCCAGGCCTCTGCGGCCGGGGTAGTGGTGGCCCGGGAGATAATTAAAAGACTGTAAATATGCTTATTTGAAATTCTATGCGGTCGGAATTCAGAAGTCAGAATACAGAAGTCAGAATTTTGAGCGTCTAAGCTTTTATGGCCGGTTTTAAGCGGTAAAAGTCAGTCATAATGGTGAATACCCCTTATTATTCAGGCTGTTAAGGAATGCTTTCTCATTTTTGGATTCTGACTTCTGAATTCTGGATTCCGACCGGAAAGAAATGCCTAGGAGGTGTTATATTTGTCCAGCGTAGCAGTGGTTGGCGCACAGTGGGGCGATGAGGGAAAGGGCAAGGTTACCGATTTCCTGGCCAGGGAAGCCGAGATAGTGGTCAGGTATCAGGGGGGCAACAACGCCGGGCACACCGTGGTGGCCGACGGCCAGGAGTTTAAGCTGCACCTGATTCCGTCGGGCATTCTATACCCGGAAAAAATGTGCCTTATAGGAAACGGAGTGGTGCTGGACCCAGAGGTTTTTTTAAGGGAGATTGACGGGCTGGCCGCCAGGGGTATCAGCGTCGATAATCTGAGGATCAGCCCCAGGGCCCATGTTATTATGCCCTACCACCGCAAACAGGACGCCTGTGATGAGGAAAGCCGGGGGACTAAAAAAATAGGCACCACCGGCAGGGGCATTGGTCCGGCCTATGCCGACAAAATATACAGAACAGGTATCCGCATGGCCGAGCTGGTGGACTCCGAAAGCTTTAAAGACAGCCTGAAAACAGCCCTGGAGGCAAAGAATGCCCTTTTAAAAGGGGTGCACGGCGCCGAGGGATCGGACTTTGATGAGGTATACAGTACATATTCCGGATTTGGTAAGAGGCTATCCGGCTTTGTGGCCGATGTGTCCATAATACTGAACGACGCTATCCGGGGGGGCAAAAATGTCCTTTTTGAGGGCGCCCAGGGAACACTGCTGGACATAGATCACGGAACATACCCCTACGTGACCTCCTCGTCACCGGTGGCGGCCGGGGCCAGCCTGGGGACCGGAGTGGGGCCCACCAGGATAAACAGGGTCATCGGCGTGGCCAAGGCATACATAACCAGGGTGGGAGAGGGACCCTTCCCTACCGAGCTTGACGATGGCACCGGGGAGTTCCTTCGGGAGCAGGGCCACGAATTTGGCACCACCACCGGAAGGCCCCGCAGGTGTGGCTGGTATGATACTGTTATTGCCCGGTATGCCGCCAGAATAAATGGGCTGGACTACCTGGCCATAACCAAGCTGGACGTAATGACCGGCCTGAAAAAGATAAAAATTTGCACGGCCTACAGCTTTAAGGGGGAAGCCATTTATGAATTCCCGCCCACCCTGAAGGTGCTGGCAGGCTGTGAGCCTGTTTACGAAGAAATGCCCGGATGGACCGAGGACATCACTCAGGCCCGCAGCTTCGCGGACCTGCCGGTCAACGCTCAAAACTATCTGCGCAGAATAAGCGAGCTTTCCGGTGTTCCCATTGCCCTTATAGGGGTAGGTCCGGGCCGGGAGCAGACTATGGTTTTAGAGAGCTTATACTGATATTACTAATGCGGTCGGATGCAGGAGACAGAAGACAGAAGACAGAATATCCGGGTATTCTTTATATGTTAACTAATACTGCGGGGTTTGGGTAGTATAATCCCAGATTAAAGCATGTAAAAGTTCTGTCTCCCGACCCGAAGTAATACCGTTTAGCAGTCTCCTGTCTCCTCGCCGCCTGCAGGGCGGATATTTACAGATTTAGGTGGTTGACATCCTTATTGTAAATAGTGTATCATTACTATCGTTGACTCGTAAAAATGATATAAGGATTTGACGTAAGAGCCATTAGCTCAGTTGGTAGAGCACCTGACTTTTAATCAGGGTGTCCGGCGTTCGAGTCGCCGATGGCTCACCAGGCCCCTTGGTCAAGCGGTCTAAGACACCGCCCTTTCACGGCGGTAACACGGGTTCGAATCCCGTAGGGGTCACCAGCAAGCCCTGTGATGCAAAATCACAGGGCTTTTTTAATTGCCATTTATGGTATGGACCATAAGAAACAGGGGTTTTCTCACGACAGCCTGCTTAAGACTCTGTCCTAGATGGGGCCTCCACAGGTCGTGAAGCTCGAACTAAGTTTCCCCAGGGCTCACTTATATTCAGTGACAGCTTTTCCGCTGAGCAGACTTTCATATACATGGGATCGGGATTCTCTTTCAGGAGCTTTTCCCATGCCTTTTGCGCCTTTTTCTTTTTGCCGGCGCGGTGGTATGCCACTCCCAGGTCATACAGCATCTGGTGGTAGCAGCTCTCCGAAAAAATGCTGCTGTCTCTATTGTATACAGTGATTAAATATTGGAAATCCTTTATGCCCTTATGGGTCAGGTGGGATAGATGCTCCGGCAGGGAGAAAAGTATATATGCACGCAGTAGGCGTATTTTGTGGTTTTCCGGATCCCGGCTTACAGCGCGGTTTAACAGACTAAGTCCCATTATGGTATTTTCAAAAATAACTTTGGAGTCTGTGGAATCCCTGCCTGTCAGGGCAAGACAGCTTGCGTAATAGGCCTGGGCGATATTATTCGAGGGATGGTCTTCGACGGCTTTTTGCCAGAATGCTAAAGCATTTTCAGCGATGCTTTCCGCCAGAGCCAGGCCTTGCAGTCCGGATTCCTTACTGCTGCTTATTTGCTCTGCTGTGCCATTTAATGAAGTGCTGTTTTCAGACGGGTCAGGTGCGGGGAAGTCTTCCTGTTCCAGGTTGTTATGAGGCTCTGCTTCTGTTATTTCACCCTGCAGCCTTTGGGTCTCCACTACAGCCTCTTTGTCCCCGTCAGCGTCCTGCCTGTTCTGCAGGGTGTCCTTTTCCGGAAGGTCTTTCCACGGACTGCCGCTGCCATTACTTTCGCCGGTGTTCTTTATATCGCTGGCGGGTACTTCAGACAGAGCCTTTACCCTAACCGGGGGCTCCACCTGTTGAGGAGTAATACTATCTACGGGCACCAATATAGGAAACATATTTACCAGTGAACTGTAGCTAGTCTTTATCGGAAGGCAATCTTCCATTGAACCACAGCTATTTTCCAATTTTTTTAAAGGACGGCTGCTTTCGAAGCTCTTGACAGCCTCAATGATAGGGGGCTTAATTATCTTCATCGGGAGTTCAGACATTAAAAAACCTCCTTTGCGGTGGTAAAAAAAGTTTTTGTGGGCCTTCACCGCTGTTGTACATTCTATGGGAAATATTTTCCCCTGGTGATTGTCTCCTGGCAGCAGTGGAAAAGTATATATGAAAGTCCCCGCAAAAGACGAAAAAGACAGGCAGCCCTATTAGTAGATGGCTGCCTGTGCGATTTAAATAATTTGCCGTGTTTTTTTCTTTTAGATGACCGGATCTGTGATAACCTGGGGAGGAGGGCACTGGTCGCAGTTATACGGGCTGGTCAGCTCGTCGTCCACGCAGAACTCGAAGCACACCGTGGGCGTGGTAAAGGTGGGGCAGCCCGGTGAGGTGGGCGGAGTGGGCATGGGCGGTGTGCAGGAAGGCTCGTCGGGAGCGCACTCCAGTTGGCACACTATGGCGTTGCGGCTCTCGAAGCAGCCGAACTGCTTTTCAACCCTAAAGACTGCTGTAAGCACTCCGTTGACGGTAGTGATGGTGGCGCTGTACACCCTGGGGAATTCCACTACAAAGGCCTCATTGTTGATTATCGGCCCAAAGCACATAACATTGGGCACATCAAATATGGGAATCTGCAGGGGCAGACTTGTTACCACCTTGGTGATGACCCCGATGGGCAGACCGTTGATATCAACCAGTATGGCCACTATGGTGTAGCTTACCAGCACCCGGCAGCAGCCGTTTGTAGTACCATCAAGAACTATGGAAAAATTTGTTATTGTCGGTAGCCCCTGCAGGCAGGCCCCGGGAGGAATGGCCGTGGGTGTTGTCGACCCAAAGGGAATGAAAGTTGTTGAGTAGTGAATGTCATGGTAGCACTTTGCACCCCAGCGGCATACCACTTCTTTTACGGAAGGGACGCAGACTGTGCCGGGAAGGGGCTGCCTGTTTTGAATCAGTACACTGTTCTCCATTTTTATACCTCTCTTCGATATTTTTGGGTAAAACTTTGTAAACATCCCTCCTTTAACCATTAGTAATATTTGAGGATTATTTTTTCCTGGTTTCATATTATGGGAGGGTGTGGTGTTTTGCTACTGTCTTTACCAATAGAGGTATATTTTTAAAACAAAAGTAATTGTAGGCAAAAAGAAAATGGCACCATTGATGACTTAACATCAAGGTGCCTTAAAATTTTTCCAGCTGACTGATTATATGGTTATTTGCCCGCGAAGTGCTCCACTATAACCCTGCCCCAGGAGCTGCCGTTTACCACACCCACGCCTACATGGGTATAGGTAGGATACAGTATATTACGGCGGTGGCCGTCACTGTTCATAAAGTTTTTGTGGGCTTCCGGAACCGAACTTGCAAAGGCGATGTTCTCAGCCCCTAAAATGGTGTAACCCTTAATCCCTGCCCTGACCATCTGCTCGTAGGGTGTGCCAAGGGTGGGCGAGGTATGAGAAAAGTAGTTGTTTACAGCCATGTCCGTGGCCTTGGCCCGGGCAGTTCCCACCAGTTGCATGTCCACCTGTAGCGGCTGAAGCCCGCGGCTGGTCCGCTCCTGGTTGATAAGGTTCACAAGCTGTTGCTCCTCGGCTGTCAGGCCAGAAGGAGTCGGGGTCGGAGTCGGGGTCGGAGTCGGAGCCGGAGTCGGGGTCGGAGTCGGAGTCGGGGTCGGAGTCGGAGTCGGAGTCGGAGCCGGAGTCGGAGCCGGGGTCGACCCACGATTGGCGTAAGCCATAACAAGTGCGGCATAGGTGTTGTTGTCTACTTTACCGGTCACCGGCAAATTGTGGTCCCGTTGAAAGGCGCTTACCGCATTGGCGGTGTTCTGGTCATAGGTGTTATCAACTTTGCCTACGTTATAGCCAAGGGCTGTTAGTTCTTTTTCAATATTATTTACTGTAGTGGACACCATTCCTACCTGTCCATAAATGGTGACTTTTGAGGGAGCCGGTGCCGGAGTCGGAGTCGGGGTCGGAGTCGGAGCCGGTGCCGGAGTCGGAGCCGGTGCCGGAGTCGGAGTCGGGGTCGGAGCCGGAGTCGGAGCCGGGGTCGGAGCCGGAGAACTTCCGCGGTTGGCGTAGGCTAATACGATAGCCCGGTAAGTTGTGTCATTCACAACTCCGGTTACAGGAAGGTTTTGCTTTTGCTGAAATGTTTTAACCGCCGCCTCAGTGTATCCGTCGTATTTATAGTCCACTGTGCCCACGCTATAGCCCAGCGCGGTCAGCATCTTTTCAATATTGCTCACTGTATAGGTAACGGTACCCACTTTTCCATATATGGTTTCGGCAAAGGCCTCAGAGAGGGGAAATGCCATCAGTACCAGAAATGCGGCCAGGGTGGCCACAGCAGTCTTAAGCTTATGAATCCGCATCATTCGTTATTTCCTCCTTTTAATGCTTGTCCACTTACGGATCCTGTTAGTTCACATCACCTGCCCTTCTAATTAATATAAAAAAGCTCCTTTCGGTGCATCAAAATGCAGGAAAAAGAAGCTTTTCCTTAGTCCTTTTCAGGCAACTCTTCCCCGAAGGGAAAGATGTTATTATCTTAGCAGATAATAAGACACAATTCTACTGCCAAAATTATACTGTAGCCTTCAAAACGAAATGGGTAACTCTAAAAACCCAAATACGCTTTAGTGATTACGCCGCTTAAAAAGGCAATGCCGCCAAACAGGCGGCTTTTATCTTCTCCTTTGGGCTAAAAGCCGGGGAGGAGCGGACTTACTGGTTTTGAGGTGCAGTACCAGGTTGGGCGGGTCCTTAGGAAAGCTTTTGACTACATATATTACTATATCTTCCCTGGTGTGAATATCATATTTTTCCTTATCAACAGGCTCACCCACGCTCACGGCGGGGGAAATTCTAATACGTCCTCCTCAGCCACGGCAATGATCCTGGTCAATGGTTATGCACCGGGCATGGGCTTTGGCAAAAACCCAGGCATCCTCATTGAAAATTATAGTCAATAGAAGCACTCCTTTCTGTCAGCCGTTTTTTGCCAATATATGTTTTAATAACCATATTTGTTACCCGGGTGCGTTGTAGCATCAGGACGGCGCTGCTCATATAATGAATTACATTTTATGAAAATTATGTTAGGAATGATTTGATGCCTTTGGTCAGTGTGGTTATCCCTACCTTTAACCGGGCCGGAATGCTGGAGAAGGCGGTTCAGAGCGTTCTGACCCAGACATTTAAAGACATTGAGCTCATTGTGGTGGATGACGGGTCTGGCGACAGGACTTACGAGATAATGGAAAAGTACCGGGGGCAGTTAAAATATTTTTTCAAGAAAAACGGGGGAGTGGCCAGTGCCAGGAATTATGGTTTGGAAATGGCCTCCGGAGAGCTGATCGCCTGGCTGGATGACGATGATTTTTTTTTCCCGGGGAAGATTGGAAAGCAGGTGGAATGTTTTATAAGAAACCCGTGGGCGGGCCTGGTTTATACCGGTCATATGACGGTTGACAGCACCTCCTTCAGGGAAAGGAAGTCCTATTATGTACCCCCTTATTACAGGGACTGCCGTTCAAACAGGGATGCCCTTATGGGCCGTTGCTTTTTTGCCAATAGCACTGTGATGATGAAGAGAGTGTGCTTTGATCTTGCCGGAAGGTTTGATGAGGGGCTCAGCCACACTGTTGACTATGACATGTGGCTTAAGGTGGCAGCCTTCTATCGTTTCGCCTGCGTGCCGGAAGTGCTGGCGGGCTATCGCTGGCACGGCCGGCAGATATCGATGCACAGGGATGGTAATATACTGCCGGAACTAATAAAAAAGGCCCGGGAGCTTTACCGGCTACACCCCTGCGGGGAGGTGGGATAAATGTCCGGCCTGCTGGCATCAGTAATAATACCTGCCAAGAATGAAGGGGCCAATGTTTTAAATACTTTAAACTCCATGCTGGGAGTCAAAAACCAGACCCCTTACGAGATTATTGTTATAGACGACGGATCGGAAGATGGTTGCTGCCGTTTCCTGGGGGAAACGTACGGGGATCAGGAAGTAAAGCTTATCACCACACCGGGACTGGGATCGGCCAAGGCCAGAAACCTTGGGGCCTCAAAGGCCCTGGGCAGTGTCTACATATTCTGTGACGCACATATTTTTGTGGAGGACCACTGGATAGACAGAGTTTTGCAGCCTATTCTGGAGGAAAGGGTAGAGGCAGCCTGTCCCGGTATAGCCCCCCATGACAGGCCCCATGATGTGGCCGGGGGATTTACCTGGAACGAGGAGTTAAGGTTTACCTGGCTCCCAAGGCCGCCCAGGCTTTCGCCCTCTCCACTTCTGCCCGGTGGCTGCCTGGCTGTAAGGGCGGAAGTATTCTGGAAGGTGGGGGGCTTCGACAGGGGCTTTATAATCTGGGGCCGGGAGGATGAGGAAATATCCCTCAAGATGTGGCTTTTTGGCTACCGTCTGGGGGTCTGCCCGGATGCCAGGATACTGCATATATTCCGGGAGAGACATCCGTACACGGTGACCTGGGAGCATGTTGACTACAACCTGCTTCGCATGGCCTACAGCCACTTTAAAAATGAAAGGATAGCCAGGGTTTTGGAGCTTATAAAGAACCATCCCGGCAGTAACAGGGTGGAGAGGATGATCATGGAGAGTGACACCTTTGTACAGAGGCAGGAGTATTTGAAAAAGAGAAAAAGGGACGATGACTGGTTTTTTAAAAGATTCAGGATACCTTTCTAAAAGTATGACAAGGCGGTGCCTATATGACTGACCAAAATAAAAAAAAGGTGGCTGTGATAGGGCTGGGCTACGTCGGGCTAAGTCTGGCCGCAGCCATGTCCCGCAGGGGGGCCCGGGTTTATGGGATAGACCGGAGTGAAGATGTTGTAAGAAGTGTCAGAGCAGGGCTATGCCCCATCAGGGAGCCCGGCATGGATGATCTGATCCGGGAGGAAACAACCTCAGGAAGGCTTAGCGCCCACAGGGAGGCAGCCCTGGCAGGGGAGGCCGATGTGATTATAATGGCGGTGGGGACTCCCCTTGACGGCGGTTACCGGCCGGATATGCGGCAGCTGGAGGAAGCTGCCGGGGATATTTGCCCCTTTTTAAGGAAAGGGCAGACATTGATACTGAAAAGCACCGTTCCTCCCGGCACCACCAGGGAGGTTGCCAGGCTGCTGGCCGAAGGCACCGGCCTGGTGCCCGGGAAGGATATTTATATGGCCTGCTGCCCGGAGAGGCTGGCCGAGGGGAGAATTATAAAGGACCTGGAAACCATCCCTGTGGTGGTGGGGGGACTGACCCCCAAAGACACCGAAGAGGCGGCCTCTTTCTGGTCCGGACTGGGCTGGGAGGTTATTAAGGTGTCCGGCCCGGAGGAGGCTGAAATGACCAAGCTGGCCGACAACCTCTGGATCGATTTGAACATAGCCCTGGCCAACGAGCTGTGCATGCTTTGCCACTCCATGGGGGTGGATGTTCTGGAGGTTATTAACGGGGCCAATACCCTGCCCAAGGGAATGGGAAAGGTGAATATACTTTTTCCCGGCCCCGGGGTGGGGGGCAGCTGCCTGGTAAAGGACCCCTGGTTTACGCATAACATGGGTGTCAGACATGGTTTATCCCTGCGGCTTCCCTCGTCGGGGAGGCTCATCAACGAAGGGATGCCCGGCTTTATAGTCAGGGTAACTGAAGAAAAGCTGGGAGCCCGGGGTATAGGGCTCAAGGGTAGCCCTGTATGTGTTATGGGCCTTTCCTTCAAGCAGAATACTGGAGACACCCGTTTTTCACCATCGCTGCCCCTGATCAGAATGCTTTCATCCCGGGGAGCCCAGGTGCGGGTTTTTGACCCCTGGGTGCCGGCCCATTTGGCCGGTGAGCTGGTGGAAGGGAGGGCGCGGGTGGAAACTGATCTCCGGCAGGCAGTCACGGGCTGCCGGGCTGTGATTTTTATGGTTGGCCACGAGGACTTTCCAAGGGCTCCGGGGTTTTGGAAAAAACTGCTGGAGGAGGACTGCCTGCTGGTGGACGGCAGGTATATTTTTAAGGGGGCCGAAATGATGGGGGCCGGACTGAACTACCTGGCGCCGGGCAGGAAAATTCTGCGGGTGTCCTGCGAGGAGAATAGTTTATGCAGAGAGTTTTAGTAACCGGCTGCAACGGCTTTGTGGGCAGCCATATGTGTGAGCGGCTGATCAGGGAGGGCTATGCGGTCACCGGCCTTGATATAGCCCCCTACGGGTGGGAGGACGGGTTCGTTAAAACAGTGGGCGGGGGTAATTTTGAATACCTGGAGGGGGATATCACCGGAGAAAGATTTGCCGCTGAGGCCGTGGAAAGGGCCATGCCGCATATAATCATTCACCTGGCCTCGGTGGTGGGTGTAAATCTGTATATCAAAGACCCTCTGAAGGTTATAGATGTGAACATACTGGGGCTGAGAAACCTTGTTCGCGCCCTTAAGGGCAGCGGGGCCAGGATAATTTTTTCCAGCACCAGCGAAATATACGGTAAAAACCCTACCCTTCCCTGGAAGGAGGATGCCGACCGGGTCCTGGGACACACCCCGGTTCACCGCTGGGCTTACAGCACCAGTAAGGCCGCTGCCGAGCACATGCTGTGGGCCAGCGCCGCCGCCTACGGCCTGGAGGCCGTGGTGCTCAGGTATTTTAACCTATACGGGCCAAGACAGCTGCCCCACCTTCTGGTTCCGGCCCAAATAAAGAGGGCGCTGCAGGGAGAAGAACTGCTGGTATATGACGGGGGCCGCCAGACAAGGTGCTTTACTTATATAGAGGACGCTGTGTCCGGCACCCTGGCCGCCGCCATAA
Source organism: Peptococcaceae bacterium BICA1-7 (assembly GCA_000802095.1). Taxonomy (GTDB): domain Bacteria; phylum Bacillota; class Desulfotomaculia; order Desulfotomaculales; family Desulfocucumaceae; genus BRHc4a. The sequence continues at coordinate 47,481 of JUEB01000014.1, forward strand.
GCCCCCTGGCCCCCGGGGAGGCCTTTAATATAGGGTCCACAGTGGAGACTGGGGTGGAGGAGATGACCCTCCTTATCGGATCACTGGCCGGGCTTTCGTTCAACATACGGAAGGTTTCCACCGCCGAGATTTACGGAAATGTTTACGAAGACATCCCCAGAAGAGTGCCCGACGCGGGGAAAGCTGCCGGGATTCTGGGCTGGAGGGCAGGGACACCTCTAAGGGAAGGGCTTTTAAAAACAATAGAGTGGTGGAAAGGACAGGTAGGGGGAAAAGAACTGAAGCCGGATTAAAATTGCAACAGTAAATAGAATAGCCGGCCAGGGCAATAGCATACGCTCGCCTGGCCGGAGCGGAGGAAGCTTTATGAATATCAGCCTGGATTATCCTGTTAATCCAGTCCCCAGGTACGGCTACGGACGACCGCCGCACCCCCGGCTTTATAGAATACTGAATAGCGGCAGGCAGACTTTCCGGTGGCGCCTGGAGGACTTTTTGCAGTACAGGGACCTCCTTTCACAGATTGGGCTGAGCCGGGACCCCGGGCAGCCCGCCTCACCCTATTGGAACAACCCATGGTTTTCCGGGCTGGATGCTGTCTCGCTTTACTCTTTTCTCTGCTTAAAGAATCCTTCCCGGTATTATGAAATAGGGTCTGGAATATCCACCGGCTTTGCCCGGAAGGCCATAGGGGACTGTAGTTTAAAAACAAAAATAACCTCCTTTGACCCCAGTCCCCGCCTGGGAATAGACAGCATGTGCGATAGTATTGTCCGCCTTCCGGTTGAGGAGCTGGAATTGTCAGCTTTCAGGGACCTCCGGGAGGGAGATATTTTATTTGTGGACAATTCCCACCGTGTTTTTATGAACTCCGATGTAACGGTGGTTTTCCTGGATATACTGCCCTATCTCTCCAAAGGGGTGCTGGTGCACCTGCACGACATCTTTCTGCCCTATGACTACCCTCCCGGCTGGGGAGCCAGGTATTACTCCGAGCAGTACCTGCTGGCAGTGGCCCTGCTGTCTGAAACAAAAAAATTTGATGTTTTACTGGCCAATGCTTTCATAAGCCATGACACCGAACTCTCGGCGGCTGCACGACCTATGTGGGAGGGTCCTGTGCTGGGGGATGTGGATATGACCGGAGGGGCATCTTTCTGGCTGGTTACAAACTAATAAAAAATAAAGTGGCTGCTCACCACAGCCACTTTATTTTTTTAAGTCAAAAGCAATTGTCCGGTGCTCCTAAATTGGACAGCGGTGGACTTTATAATCAAAGGGCCGGCTGATCACAGAGGTCATATCATAGCCGTCAAGATAAGGGCAGTTATCCGGAAGGCCCCATTTTTTTCTGAACACTTCCCAGTTTGACTCCATCAGCCTGGAATGGCCCAGCCGGGCCCCGTTAAAGGTGATGCTGCCATAGTGGTGCACAAAGACATCATCACAGACCCACAGCTTGAAGCCGGCTATGCGGGCCCTCAGGCACAGGTCATCATCCTCAAAATTACCCAGGCCAAAGCAGGGGTCAAACCCTCCTATGCGATCCAGCACTTCTTTTTTTACCAGCATGCAAAAGCCTATCAGCCGGTTGGTGGTAAAGCCCCGGGCCGCGTTAAGCACAGCTCTTTCGCGGGCAAACCGGCGCATTCCGTCCAGATCTCTGTATGGTACAGAGGGTATCCTCTGTGCCCCGCTGACTGAATTGGACCTGGGGCCCACAATGCCGACTCCCTCTATACAGTCGCCGGCCGCCAGCATTCTGGCCAGCCATCCCTCTGTAACCACCGTGTCATTGTTAAGCAGTAAAACATAACGGCCGCCAGCCGACTTCATTCCCTGGTTGCAGGCCGCCCCGTAGCCGAGGTTTTTGGGGTTGGATATAATACTTATATTTTTATGTTTTCCGGCCAGTTTCTGAAGGTATTGGCCGGTGCCATCCTTTGAGCCGTTGTTTATAAAAATCAGTTCGAAGGGTTCCGGGGTGTTTTCAAAAATACTTTCCACACACTGCCGGGTATATTCCACCTGGTCAAGGCAGGGTATGACCATGCTGGTCAGGCCCCCTGAAGGCTTAAACCAGCTTATTCCCCAGATTTCTTCAGGGGTGGGGGGCCGGTCCGGAGGATGACCCTTTTTCAGCCTGCCGCTTATCAGGTTGATGCTGCGCTGGGTCTGATAGCTGCTGGACCCGGCCTCCTGCTCGCAAAACACCAGGGAGTCTCGGGCTATTAAAAGCTTATAGCCTTTTTGGGAGAGCCTGTAAGCCCAGTACAGCTCATACTTTTCCAGTAGATCCCCTGTCTCAAACAGGTCCAGCTCATTTATAACTTTTTTGGGCATAAGGGAGCATAAGCCGTCCAGCAGCTTTGTTTCCGCCGCCTTTCCCCAATTTTTCTCCCTGAGCAGGCGTTCCAGTTGCTCCACGGTAATCTCCCCGGGGCAGTCAGAGGTGTCCAGCTGGTATGGAAACCACTGCTTTTCCGCCTTTTTGTTGGTTACCGGCCCTACGGCCCCTATGTCATCCGCCTTAAAATGCTTTAGTGCCGCAAGCCAGTTTTTACCCACCACTGCCTCGGGCTTTAAAATGCCCACATATTCTTTTGTGCAGTGGGCCAGTCCCATTTTATAAGCCCAGGGAAGCCCGCGGCTTTCCTGGTTCAGTATTATTTTTACAGAGGGAGTTCTTATTTTAAGCCCCGCTAAATATTCCCTGGTGCCATCCTTTGAGCAGCTGTCTATGATTATTATTTCATCTTCCGGAGTGGTGGAGGCCAGGAGCGCCCTGACACAATTCCTCAGTGTGCCCATTGAGTTTTGGGTCGCCAGAAGGACAGATACAGGTTTACGGCATTCCAAAAGCCTCCCGGCATTATAGTGATATTCTGGTTGTATACGGCCCAGCCAGTGTTTATGAAGGAGGGCTGAGTTATGCCGGATGTGACTGTGCCTGCCCTCACTGACCGACTCGTAGTGGTACAGCACGCTGGTGGGGCAGTATACCACCCTGCGGCCGGTTTGTCTTACCTTCAGGCACAAATCCACGTCTTCATAGCCGTTTATGTATTCCTCGCCAAACCCCCCCACTTCAAAAAATATTTCTCTTTTAACAAGCATACAGGCTCCGGTAACCGCCTGGTAATCCCGGGGAACATTGGCCTCCGGCAGGTCTCCGGGCATTTTATAAAAGGCATGCAGCGCTATGAGGGGATCCTGCCGGGACTGGGCCATTATTATACCGGCATGCTGGAGGGTTCCGTTGGGATACAAAAGGCGGCTGCCTACCACAGCTATGCTGTGGTCCTTCTCTGCAGTGATCACCATTTCCTCCAGCCAGTTCGGAAGCGCAAGGGTGTCATTATTCAGGAACACCAGGTACCGGCTCTGAGCTAACCTGGCGCCCTGGTTGCAGGCCCGGGCAAACCCGGTGTTTACCCGGTTGGTGATAACCCTGAAGCCAGGGGGAAGGGTGCTTAAATATGGACCTGTTTCATCGGTGGAGCCGTTGTCCACAATGATCACCTCGGTGCCGTCCGGCAGGGTATTCTGCAGGGAGGCTATGCAGTTCCTGGTATACTCAGCCCTGTTGAACACCGGAATTACAATTGACGCAGTATATTTAATGTTTTTTGACTGTTTTTTGCCGTTCATGCATTCACGCCTTTCACTGTATGTTTAATATGCTGTAAATATAGCTCTCTAAACAGTATATGTATATTGCTGGAAACAGTTATTCTTTTGTCAGGGACCACCAGTAACCTTTGCCGGATTTGGCACATAGGTTACAAATTATGAAATATTCGGGTCAGGAGGCCGGAGAAGATAAATGTCCGATAGGTTTAATAAGAATAATATCAATCGATACCGTCAGCCTGATGTTTTTAGATTTGCAGAATATCTGAAAACATACTGCCAGTGCCAAAATGTGCTGGAATTAAAAAAACTGTTCCCCTATGAGGCCGCGCTGGGGCTCTGCAGCCAGGAAGGAGAGGCCCTGAGAAAAAAAATAAATAAAACTGTAATAGTTGGCGTCAATTTAATTGAGTATTCAAATAGCATCGGAAAGATCCTTGCTATTGTAAAAAAAGTGGCCCAGAACGCGCCGGCCTGTATATTAAGCACCCCGGCAAGAGACCTGCTGGAGGCTGATAACCATTCCGGTCAGGGGGCTATCCAGGCTCCTGACGCAAATTGGAATCTGGAGGAGTTTGAGCGGCTGCTGGTTGATTCCGGACTCCACGTCGACCACATTGGGCTGACTGTTTCCTGCAGTACCTGCCGCCATAAAGACTGTATAGTGGCTGTTGTTTCGGACAGCAGTCCGGTAATTGGCCCTGATTATAATAATTTCAGGGTTGTTGCCCTGCTGGCGGCATATAATGAGGAAGACGTTATATATCACTCTGTTAAAAAACTGATTGACGGGGGGATATATGTCTATGTTATAGACAACTGGTCCACAGACAAAACTCCTGAAATACTGAGGCGGTTTAAGGGCAGCCCTTTCTTTTTGGGTGTGGAGAGGTTTCCGCCGGAGGGGCCGGAAGAATATTTCAATCTGCGCAGGCTCCTCCGGAGAAAGGAGGAACTGACCGGTAAAATTGAGGCGCACTGGTTTATCAACGGTGATGTGGATGAAGTAAGGGATTCCCCCTGGCCGGGTGTTAGTCTGAAACAGGGAATCTACATTGTAGACCGCCAGGGCTATAATGCGATAAATCATACAGAGCTGACTTTCTGGCCGGTGGATGATTTATTCACTACCGGCATGGATTTTCTCTCATACTTTAACCGCTGCAGTTTTGTATACCCGCATGTGACAGAAAATTTTCACGTCAAAGCCTGGAAAAATACCGGACGCCCGGTTTCTTTCGCGGATACCGCCGGGCATGAGGCTGCCTTTGAGGGAAGAAGGACTTATCCTTATAAGTTCCTGCTGCGTCACTACCCCATAAGAAATCAGAAGCAGGGAGAAAAGAAGGTGTTTCACGACCGGAAGCCAAGATATAGCCCGGAAGAAAAAAATATAGGCTGGCATGTGCACTATAACGGCTATACCCCAGGGTGTTCCTTTATCCGTAAGCCTGGGGAGCTCATACTTTTTGACGAAAGCTTTTATAGACAGTACCTGCTGGAGCGCCTGACGGGTGAAATAATGAGGCTATAGCCAGGGATCGCGGGTGATTGGCCCGGGGCCTTGCGAAGTATAGGGGGCTTGCCGGCCAGGCTGTTTGAATATGGCTGCGCCTGGCCGGTGAGAGGAGGGTGTTTTATGAATATAAACCTCTAGACTTTGAACCGGCTTACCATTTCATCCATTTTCCCGGTAATATTTTTCAGCTCTGCTGACGAGGCCGAAACTTCCTCCATGGCGGCGGTTTGCTCCTCGGTGGTGGCGGCCAGATTTTGAATGGATCCACCAACCTGACTGGATGCCTCTGTAATATCTCTTGACCTTTGGTTTAAGCCTTCTACCAGTCCTGCTATGGCTGTAAAAGACGCGGCCAGCCCCTGCAGCATATGATTTCCCCGGGAGACTGTTTCCCGGCTGCCTTCCATATCCTTTACCGAAACGGCCGACTGATGAAGAACCTCATTGATCACCTGGCTTATTTCCCTGGCTGACTGGGCTGAGCTCTCTGCCAGTTGGCGAACTTCCTCGGCTACAACCGCGAATCCCTTGCCGGCCTCCCCGGCCCGGGCGGACTCTATGGCCGCATTAAGGGCCAGTAAATTAATCTGATCGGACAGGCTGTTTATTGTAGCAACGAAATGGCTAATCCTGTTTATGGCCTGGTCCAGTGAATTAAGCGATCCGGACACCATTGTTATCGAATTATCCATGTCCTGCATAGTTTCAAAAAAAACTTTTATTTTTTCTTGTCCGTCAGAGGTCTGCCCGCTGGCTTCCTGGGCCTGAGCGGACACCTCTTTAATACTGATTGCCATAGCATCCACTGCCATAGAGATTTTATTGGCGGTATTGGCGTTCTCATTGGCTGCCCCGGTAGTTTGATCCGCCTGGGAGGAAAGAGCCTTTACCGTTTCCGAGATGAGTGAGCTGGCCTGACTTATTTGGCCGTTCAGGTCTTTCAGACTTCTGGCCATGGAATTAAAGGATTGGGCCAGTTTGCCCAGCTCATCCCTGGACTGGTAGGTAATCTCCTGGGTAAGATCTCCTCTGGAAACCGCTTCTGAAAAATTTAAAAAACTGGACAATGGTTTTGCAATAATATGGTGGAGTATGATATTGCAGATAATAATGCTTATCAATAGCCCCAGTATTCCCGCCAGTATTATCCGGACGGCAAACTTGTTTACCGTTTCGTCATACAGGCTGTTGGGGACGCCGGTATAGAGCATCCCTATTATAGTGCCACTCTGATCACGTATAGGCTCATATGCGGTCTGATTCCATGTTCCTACCACCTGGGCCTTGCCAAGATATGGCTTCCCTTCTTTTAACACCGCCTGGGCCACCTCAGCTGAAGATTTGGTTCCGATGGCCCTTTTGCCGTCGGCAGTCTTAACATTGGTGGTTACTCTGACGTCACCCATGAATAAGGTCACTGTGTTGCCCGTCTGCTCACCTAATAAATCCACCAGCTGGTAGTTTTCATTAATCAGGGTGTCCCCTTTATACAACTTGTCATCACTGATATTCCATTGCCCGGGATACATGCTGTTGATAAGGCTTTGTGACAAGGCCAGGTCTGATTTGAGCTTTATCTGGGCTGAATCAATGAGCCGGTCATGCATTGCCATCACAGAGTATGCGCCTATCAGCGAAAGGAGTAAAAAAAGAACCAGTGATATTGATAAGGATAGTTTAACACGTATAGACATAATTTTATTTTCACCTCCATTGTGCTAAAGTACGACATTATGGGCCATATACCTGCAAATATTTTCATTTAATATAAGTTTAACATTTAAAGCAATTCAACCCTGTTGTCCTCCTGTTACCAGGGTGAGTGTACTCCGGCAGTCGCTTTGTAATATAAGGGACCGGCCCCTGCTTACCTGGGGTTGACCCTAAAGTGGCGCGTAAAATAATCTATCACCTCCCGGTCGCTGGAGCCGGGTATGTTAAGTTTTTCAAACAGCCAGGGGTCGTAAATGATCAGCCCGTGCCTTCTATAAAAAACTGACAGTGTTGTTTTAAGCTGCTCCCAGTCATAGCGCCGCCGTAGGTATTCCCGGTCCTGCAGGTCCTTTGGCTCATGGTGGGTGTGGTGGTGCACCACGGTGGAAAGGGGGGAGTTGACCATTTTGAGTCCGGCCCTCATCATTTGCAGGGAAAGGTCGTTATCCTCCATGCCCCCGCGCAGCTCCTCGCAAAAATCCACGTGGTCGAATACGGATCGGCGGTAAATGGTGGCCCCTCCGGGCAGCCACCGGCACTCTCTGAAAATTAAGGAGCCCAGGCTGTCATGCTTCATGGAGTGGTCGATGAAAGAAAAGGTGATGAAGGGCTCCCTGACAACATAGTGCCCGCCGTTGTATTGAATTTTCCCGTTGGGCAGCAGCACCCTGCAGCAGGCTGCGTCAGCCTGTGCCTCCTTTAGCCGGACCAGGAGGTTTTCCAGCCACCGGGGGCCCACCTCTATATCGTTGTCCAGGGTTACTATAAAATCCCCTCCGGCAGCCTTAAGGGCTTTCTTACGCCCCCCGGCCGGGCCCAGGTTCTCTTTTTCCAGGATCAGACTGACATTGCTTCTTTGCCCGGCAAACCATTTAAGCATCGGCACGGTTTCATCCGAGGAGTTGTTATCCAATAGAATTATTTCATGGGGCAGAGGAGTGTGTTTGACCAGCAGGTCCAGTGAGGACTTTGTTCTCTTCCAGCGGTTTAAGGTAAGTATAACTATGCTAATTTTATTTTTGCCTATATTGCCCCTGTACAGCTCCCTTCTAACCATCTCCACCTCCCTGGCGCGCAGTGAGAGGAGGGCCTGGTCACTCTTTTTCAGGCTGGAGATCTGCCGGGGGTGGATGCGGTACTGGTAGAGGTATTCGGGGATATGGCAGAAGGCGAAGCGGTTGGACATGCGCAGGGCCATTTCGTAGTCCTGGCACGAGTCGAATTCTTTTTTAAAAAGCCCTACCCTTTGCAGCGCTTCCTTTTTAATTATTTTCAGGTGGCTGGCAAACATGAAGGTCAATATCTGTTCTCCGGGGTGTTTGGAGGTGTATTGGGAAAAGTCCAGGCGGTTTATTATTTTGCCATCCTGATCAATATTTTCCCGGTTGGAATAAAAATAATGGACATAGGGGTGTTCATTTATGTACCTGGCGGCTGTTTCAAGGGCATGGGGGTGCAAAATGTCGTCACAGTCCATTAATGCCACGTATTCTCCCGATGACTGTAATATGGCCAGGTTGGTGGCCATGGAAATGCCCAGGTTGGTTTTTCCGAAGAAAATTTTTAGGCCGGGATGGTCTTTAAACTGAAGCAGCGTGCCTCTGACCCCGGGATCGGTGGAGCAGTCATCGTACACGATTACTTCCACATTCGGGTAAGTCTGTTCCAGAGCACTGTCAAGTGCTTTTTTCAGGTATTGGGAGCAGTTAAAAACCGGTATTATTATACTGAGTTTTACTGCGGTGGGGCGTAAGGAGTCCATTTAAGCTAACCTCCTGTATTTTAGATGGTGTTAATGTATGAGAGCAGCTATAGATAAAGTATGAAGCGGGGTGTGCAAGAGGGCCGCAGTGGCCATGTAAATATGTGGAGTATATGCCAGTATGTGTCGCTGGAGGGATCGTAACACAAAATAGGAGAAACTAATATTATGGATATGTACGAAGTATCTTAAGGAGGAAAATGCATGGCAGGTTTTACCGGGGAATCTGAGGTAATAGCCGACAGGGAGGAGATATGGGGAAAATACTCAATTGAGGGTGGCTACAGGCAGGATATTGTTTTAGACGACAGGGATGACCAGATGGTAATTTTCGGAAGGGTGGTTAACAGAACATGGGAAGGGGTTCCCGGCGCCGTTCTTGGGCTCTGCGCGTATATGGGCAAGGGGGAGGAAATACCTGTCGCCTTTACTTACAGTGATCGTGATGGCAATTACATGTTCTCCTTTAAAAAGCCAGCAGCCCCTGTTGAAAAATATATAGTGAGAGTCGGGAGCGCAACGGGAAGATATTAAAAAATACCGGGATAGCTGATCATTATATTTGGAGGAGGCAATTCAATGGCTTGGATTATGGATAGTTGTGATATAGAAATTAACAGGAATGGTGAAGAGGAACAGTCCGGGCAGAGTATTTACCAGGTGAGGGACCTCTGTGTGAAGGAAGTAAATGATGTGGTCTTTTACGGGAGGATTAAGGACAGCAATGACAAGGGCCTGGAGGGGGCACTGCTTAAAATATTTGCCCTGAAGGGAGATGGCGGTGAAGTTCCCCTCAATCATTTTTACAGTGGCAAAGACGGCTATTATCTTGTGAATATTCCCCGGCCTGATTTTACAGTTACCAAATATATTATAAGGACAAGTAAAAGCAGCATGCCCCCCCAGGGGAATCAAGCGCACAGCCGATTTCAGAAACTGTCTGCTAAGCTGCCACTTCCCCTGGAAGTTGATAATGCAATTGAAATGAGCGGTGAATAAAAGCCTTGAGGATGGTTTTGTATGAAAGGCACTAATAGTACAGGGGAGGGTCCGGCAAAAAATTTTTTGAACATCTGGGGCAGGGTAAAAGACTCCAGGGGAAATCATCTAGCTGGAGCTCTGGTCATGTTAATATCCCTTTCTTCCACGGGGGAGGAAAAGTGCCTGGGACACACCTACAGCAACAGACAGGGCCTGTACATGATTGGGCTTTCCCCTGAGGAGCAGAAAAATATGGACGGTAATTTACGTATAGTGGCATCATTCGGGCATGCCCCCATTGAGGAGGAGAGGGTCGTCCGGCAGCACCGTTTTTTTACCAGACAGGGGTCCCCTGGGCTGGAGTGCCAGGTTATAAACTACCAGCGCTTAAAGCTGGTGGTTTGCCGGCACGGGCATCAGCTGACCGTGGAGACGTTGCCGGAAACAGTCAGGGTATCATTTTTAGGTGATAGATTCACTGGGGGAAGGGTTTTTGGATTAAGGGGCCGGGGATATATTTCCTGCGGGGATGACTACGGGGAAGGGCTGTTCAGCCTGGCGGTCTGCGTACTGGGTGAAGGGCTGCAGGAGCAGGAAATAATAAGGATCAAAACGGTGCCTGAAGACAGCAGCCAAAAGAGTCTTTTTTTTGATTCGGGATCCACCCTGACGGATATGTTTAATTAAGGAGCCACCCGGGGGTGGCTCTTCCTAATTACCGTCTTTACCGGTTCAGTGGCCTTAAGGGGTCATAGCGGCCTTTTAGCCGGCTATTCCACGGTATTCAATCTATCCGGTCTTTTGCCACAAATATGGATGTTTTGTCACCGCTTAAGCCGGAGCAGGCCAGAAACACTTTTTCCAGTGAGGAGCAGGCTGAAAAAGAGGTTACCTTTTCTTTTACTATTTTTTCAGTGGGGCAGCTTATTCCAAAAAGGGAGCGGCTGATTCCGCCGCCATAGGACCAGTACAGTGCCGTACCGGAAGGGGTTTTCACGGGCTCTGCAGGAAAATCCCCTTTAAGATTCACAGCTATGGTTTTTTCAGATCCCCATTTGCCCTCAGGGCTCCTGGAAAGACCGATAAGGGTATGCCCGCCTTCTTTTTCCCGCTGCAGGAAGGCGTGAATTTCCCCGTTTACCTGCCCGGCCAGCAGTCGTGGATGGGTGCTGTGAAAGGGTGCTGCCGTCAGTGGTGAGAATGCTCCCCACTGGCCGCTGGCGCCGCGGCAGAAAGAGTGATAAATTTGGTAGTGGCTTCCGGAAAAAACACTGCAGGCAAGGTGCAGGCTGCTTTCCGAGTCCAGGGCAATGTCTCCTGCCCAGTAAAGGGACTCTCTAAGAAATTCCAGCCTGGGGGGCCACTCAGGCTGCGGGGCGGAGATAAGCGGGACAGGCCTATCGAATATTTCACCCTTGCCAGTTTCCAGCAGGGAGTGCTTAACTGCCCATTCCCCTGAGGAATAGCCCCGGGCGGCATATACTACATGAACCTCCTGGCCGGAGCCCCCGGCAACCAGCGGTGAGGCTGTAATAACCTGCTTTCCTGGTGATGGAAGGACCCCCTCGGACCACTGGCTTCCGTTCCACACCAGAAGATAAATATCCGGATGATTGGTTTTCCGCGCCACCACGAAAACCATGCCACCGGCCCCGGCGGCAGCGGAAAAAGGCCCTGAAATATCGGGCAGAAGCTCCTGGGGAGAGGTCCAGGTTTGCCCCCCGTCTTCGGAAAATCCAAAGGCCAGGGAGCGGTAGTGGCTCTGGAAAAAAATCCACAGCCTTTTTTCAGTGTCAGTTATTATACGGTGGGTCATAAGGCATTCAGGCTTTTCCGGGACCCGGTAGCCAGTGTTTGTCAGCATCGGGAGACCACCTTTATTCACAAAAATAATAAATACTCTAGCTGAGCAGGCAGTTTATTTGTTATAAATATTCATATTTTTGTGCTCTTGGAAAAATAACTTTGCAAAAAAAGTTTTTGCTAATAGTTATTCCGTGAAATAATCAACGTACTCTGAAATGTATTCTTCAAAGGTTACCAGGCGCTGGTCGGCACAATAATGAAATGAATATCTGTGATCCCTGTTAATAAATGAAAGCTGGAGATGTTTTATAACGCTTGGGTAAATGGGCACATGCAGATGCAGCTCAAAAAAATTAACAGCAGTGGCGGATATTTCATACAGGAAACAATAACTTTTTTAATATAGCCCTGGATACATATCTGCTCACATAATCACCGGGATGGTTTACGGTATAAAACAAATATTTATCCCGGTAGTTGTTCCGAATAAAGTCAGCGACCTTAACATGCAAATATTCTTCTCTCGCCGCCAATTCATTCAATGAATCCTCAAGGTTCTTTTTTAAAAAGGCATAAGAATAAAAATTTTCATCCGCTAACGCCTTAATAATTTCCTTTTTACCTCTACCCATGTTCAAAAATCTAATAACGTTTTTGTCACCATAGGGGAATTTGCCCCCTGGGTGGCTGCCATACCTTGGATTGGGCTTAGATACCGGATTATTTATAAATTCGGGATGATAGCCTTTAAAAAAAGTATTGGGAATGCTTATTTTTTCACAGGAATCTTTAAGCCCGCTTAAAATATAATCGGTTGATAAATATTTGCCATAGCCTTCACCTACTTTTTAATAAATGAACAGGTCGCAACCCCTGGCAGCCTCTTTACTGAGGCCGTCCCTGTGACACATATGCACTGCAGGCATATTGATGATCTCATAAACTGCTTTAAAGGCTTTGATTTCATCAGGTAGCGGATGATAGCATTTCTCTGACAATTTCCAAAAACTATGCATTGCTTCATATAAACCTCCCCCGGAGGCATTGTCTATTTAACCTTCCTTCTCTGATCAAAGAGGCTCAAGCCATATTGGTATAGTTCCATGTCAAGGCTGCACAATTCAGTAAGCTTAGCTGTAATTGACGCATCCAGCTGAGGCAGCTGGGGACGGATCAGGGTGGTGTTTATGTTTGGTATTTCTTTAACAGGGGGCCAGTGGAAGTGATCGCAAAGAAAGTCTAGGGATTCACTTAAGGATTCGTAAATGCCTACAAAGTCCACCTCCGCCAGCCTTTCCCGGGCCAGTTTAACAAGCTCGGATCTTGGCAGGGTGATTTCATGAAACCCCATGTGCAGCGTTTGCAGGTTCCAAATACTCATTTTGTTTTGGTTTTGGTATAGCTTTATATATTTTTCCAAATCCATGGACTGAGCAGCTTTCACAAAGGGGAGGGAAGTATCTTGCATATTATATTTGGCGAAAAAAAAGTGTGAGATAAAACGGTCCACAGGATTTCTTAAAAACAGCAGGCAGCGCCGGTCAGGAAAATGCTTCTTATATTCCTCCAGGGTGAGGTGTCCCGCCAGCAGGGTGTATTTGTTCAGTTCGTGGGGCTGCTGCCGGGCGGCCTTACCTTTGGGATTATTTATATGAAATACATTTTGGTAGCCTAAAATATTTTCAAAAATTTTAAAGAGGGATAGGCCTGCTGTTTTAGGGATGTGCAAAAATAAAAATTTATTCAATTTAAACCGCTCCTTGGATTCTTCTGAAATGGAATCCGCTTTGGGCAAACAGGAGTCTTTTTACGGACTGCTGTTTGCTGACAGCTGACTGCTGATAGCTAAAATTGGTGTGAGGGAGAGTTTATTATTCTGTGAGAGCGCAAAGCACCTTATTCCAGGTAATATCCATGGAGATAATCTTTTCCAGTGCGGCGCTCCCCATTTTTTTTGCCACGCCTCTGTCCATGTAAAGCCAATCCATCGCCTGGGCCAACTCTAAGGGATCAGGCCGGGCAATTATACCGTTCACACCATTTTCAACAAATTCAAGGGGTCCGCCTGAATCGGCGCAGGTAATGACCGGCTTTCCCCGGTGAAAGGCTTCCACTGTGACATAGCCGTAGTCTTCATCATAGGGAATGAACAGCACCCCCAGACAGTTTTCATAAAGGTAGTTCTTCTTTCGCTCGGAAACATAGCCCAGGAAACTGACCTGTCCCTTCATTCCGTGGTCTTCAATGTACCGCTCAAAGAATGCCCTGGAGGTGGCATCTTCCCAGGCCCCGGCCAGCAGCAACTTCACCCGGGTATTGGCTTTTAGGGCTGCCTGAAGGGCCAAAAACTGCCTTTTGGTGGGGTTAATTCTGCTGGGATAGAATATATAGTCGCCGTATTCCCCGGAAATACTGCCTGTTGAATTGGGCGGCGGATAAAGGTGTGGAGCAAAAACTCCATTATTCCTTTGCAGCCGTTTGCTTACATTTTTGGAGATGGTATAAATCCGTTGAGCTTCCCTAAAGGCCTGGTTATCCGACTCAAAAATGAATCTTTTGGTGTCGGCGCCCTCCGGGTGGCCCTTCAGGCTGGAAAACCTGGTGTTCCATAGATCGTAGGCCTGCCGGTGCTGGTGAAGTATCCACAGTCTTTTTACCGGGTGGTTTATGCAGTAGGCGGGGAATTTAGTGCTGATAACCACATCCACCATGTTTTTATCGATGCTCAGCAGCTGGCAGGCCCGGATCATATCGGTAAGACTTTGGGGTGGGTGTGCGGCAAAGGGGATTGATATATCCTCAACTTTGTGCCCGGCCTGCAGCAGGTGGTATTTTAAGTTTTCCACCAGTATTTCAGCGCCGCCCCGTATAAAGGGAGACTTGACAGTGGCGATACATATCTTCACAAAAAGTTCACCCTACTTTTATTGAAAGTGTTCCTGCCGGCAGAAAAATACATAGCCGTATTTTATGGCTGGCTAAACATTTGGCTAAAGGGGAAGTTGGCCGGCCATTTTTGTACAAAAGTCCTCCTGCCGCATAAATTGTTATGTGGTATTTCATGACGGCCAGCATGATAAAGGAGTTGATTGCAAATGAGAATTGCCTGGTTCAGCCCCCTTCCTCCGCTCAAATCCGGTATCAGCGAGTATAGCGAAGTGATACTGTACCATTTAAAAAACAGGGCGGAGGTTCACCTCTGGGTGGATGGGTTTACTCCAGACCCGGTGTTTTATAAGGATTTTACTGTTATTGATTACTGTTCCACAGAGGAAGTGCTGCCTTTATTAAAAAAATATGATGCTATTGTTTATAACATGGGCAATAACGTGGGATTTCACAGAGGTATGTATGAAATTTTCCTGGAGTATCCCGGAATTGTTATATTACATGACTATGTGCTGCATCACTTTATAGTAGGCTACTGGATTAACAAAAAAGCCGGGCTGGAAGGCTATTTTTCCGAATTAAGAAATCAGTACGGGCCGGACCTGGAAGAGTCAGCCCGTAAAGCCTTAAGGAGGAAAACACCACTGTGGGAAACCGATGAGGTAATAAAATATCCCCTGAATAAAAATTTACTGAAGAGGGCCACAGGCGTGATAGTTCACTCTGAATATGTAAAAATGCTGGTTAAGGATAATGTGCATGACAGGGTTGTTAAAATAAACTCGCCTGTATACCCAGTTCCCTGCGCCAGCCTGAACAAGAAAGGCGATGATCTCGGACTGCCGGAAGATAAGGTGATCCTGGCACATATGGGCTTTTTGAACCCCGCCAAAAGAATGGATACAGTAATGGCGGTTATTGCCGGGGAGGAGTCATTAAAAAAGAATATATTCTTATTAATTATTGGAGGAAGTTCAAATATAAATTACCGGCTTGAGGAATATGCCAAAAGTCTTGGTATTTCTGAAAATGTAAGCTTTTTAGGATATTTGCCGCTGGAAGAAGCCTATGCCTACTTAAATTGCTCCCATATTTGCCTGAGTTTGAGATATCCCACCATGGGGGAAACAAGCAGCAGCCTGATCAGAATAATGTCTATCGGAAAGCCTGCTGTTGTTACCAAAGCCGGATGGTACGATGAATTGCCGGATAATTGTGTGATTAAGATAAGCCCTGATAATGAGGCAGGTGACTTAAAGTATTTGCTTACCTGTTTGCTCAGTGAAAAAGATGCTTATAAGGAAATAGGGCTGTCTGCCCAAAAATACATTTACAGCAATTTTTCAACTGAAGAATTTGTTGACGGCCTGTTAAAATTTGTTAGCGCCTGCAGGCAATTCATTTAATGTAGCCCCTTGTTGTCAGCAGCTCCAGTATCCTTTCCGCGCAGCGGTCAGCTGCTTCCTTATGGGTTCTGACAATCAGGTCCGGCCTGTCAGGCTCTTCATAGGGGTCGCTTACCCAGGTGAAATTGTCTATCCGGCCTGCCCTGGCCTTCCTGTACAGGCCCTTGACATCTCTTTTTTCACATATTTCCGGCGGGCATTCAACGAATATCTCCAGCATTTCTCTGGTTACAGCCCTGGCAGAGGCGCGGCCGGACCTGTAGGGGGATATTGCCGATACTATGGCTGGTATTCCATTATCGTTTATAAGCCTGGCCATATGGGCAATTCTCTTTACATTAAGCTCCCTGTCCTTTTTGGTGAAGCCCAATTCGGGGAACAGTTTTTTTCTTACTATGTCCCCGTCCAATACTGCTGCCCGGATGCCCTCCTGGCCAAGCAGCTGCTGAACACCTGCAGCCAGAGTGGTTTTCCCCGCCCCGGACAGGCCGGTCAGCCATACTGTGAAAGGTTTTTTTAAAATCACGGTTACCTCCATAATACAGCTGTAATTCATGGATATGCTGTATTTTATGGAGCGGCAGGGCAATTGGTTACCGTATACTTTTTTAGCATTATTGTACAAAAAGATGGTCTGCGCATAGACTATAGTGTAAATTTGATGGCGGCGGGGGTTGGATTGTTTTGCAGTTGGTATGGAAGGCCAGATTTTTTGATATAACCGGCTACAGTAATGCGGCCAGGGGATACGTTACAGCGCTTGACGGCATGGGGGCAAATATAAAGTTGATCCCGGTGGGTAAGGGCACACCGCTGAAAATTCCTGAAATAACAAGAGAAACTATTTATAGGCTGGCCGGAAGGCCCTTTGAAAAATACTCCAATATTGTTTTTGTAAGGCACAGCATACCGGACCGCTTTGAGAAGTTTGGCCGCTTTTCCATGGGAGTAACGGCCTGGGAGTCCGATAGGATTCACCCCCTGTGGAGGGACTGGTCCAATGCCATGGATGCGCTGGCGGTCCCCAGCGCCATGAATATAGAGGCCTTTACCGGGGGTGGGGTTCATAAGTCGGTGGAACTGGTCAGGTACGGGGTGGACCAGGCCTTTATAAGCCCCGGGGAATACAGGGATGTTTTGGCGGGGAAAAATGCCCCTCCATTCAGGTTTTTATCGGTGTTTGACTGGATATACCGGAAAGGTTATGACCTGTTGGTTCAGGCCTTCTGGAAGGAGTTTTCCCTGAGGGATGGAGTCTGCCTGGTGATAAAAACAGGGTTTGGACGTACTTTGACAGGGGCCAGGGAAAATATATTGGCCGATATGCGCCGGCTGAAAGAAAGAGTCAGGCCTCCCAGGGGCGTAGCCCCGGTGTACTTTTTCACCGGGGATGCGTCTCCGGCCAATATGGTTAATCTGTACAGATCCTGTCACTGCTTTGTTCTTCCCAGCAGGGGGGAAGGGGCCGGACTGCCTCTGCTGGAGGCCGGGAGCCTGGGTATGCCGGTAATAGCCACCGGCTGGGGGGGGCAGACCGACTTTTTGAATGATCAGAACAGCTACCCGGTAAGCTACCAGCTGGAGCCAGTCCCTTACCAGAGGCACTGCCCCTATTACCGGCAGGACCAGAACTGGGCCCGGCCGGACATGGATGACCTGAGGAAAAAAATGAGAGCCGCTCTGGAGGATCGCCCGACTGCCAGGGAGAAGGGACGGCAGCTGCAGGAGCTGGTAACCAGCCGGTATACCTGGGAAGCCGCGGCCGGGGATGTTTTGGAGGTGGTAAGTAAGCTGGCGGGAGTAGAGGTCACCTGAAAAATTATATTCATTTTCCTTTTCTTATAATCCGTAAAAAGCATTCAGGCAGGGCAAAAAATCTCTGTGACCTCTGTGTGCTCTGTGGTTTATCAGGACATTCATTAATAGCATACACAAACGTTAATTCCTCTGTGGTGCCGTAATTGAATATTGCAGGGGTGTCTATAAGGACTCCTCAAAACCTTCCTCCTGAAGGGCCTGAAGCAGTCTTTTCATATCCTGGGCCTCATTTTTCCCGCAAATAAGCAAATTTTGCCCGTCATCCACCACCACCAGCCCGGAGATTCCCATGGCTGCCACCACCCTGCGGGGGGAGACAATAATGCTGTCGCGGGTGTTTAAAAAAACTCCACGGGCCTGTATTACATTGCCTTCTCCGCATAGAGAGGGTGAAACCCTGTGCAGCGCCGGCCAGGATCCCACATCATCCCACCCAAAATCCCCCCGGATTACCAGAATGTACTCAACTTTTTCCAGTATGCCGTAGTCCACCGATATTTTAGGCAGTGCCTGGTAAACTTCGCCCAGCACCCGCTCTTTTTCTTTTTCCGGGGCTTCTTCAAATTTCCGGAAGCCTTCAGCCAGACCCGGCAGGAAGGTGCTTATAAGCTGGCGGATGAGATCGACCCTCCATACAAAAATACCGCTGTTCCAGAAATAATTTCCGCTGTCCACAAACGCTACCGCCTTTTCCAGACAGGGCTTTTCGGTAAATCTAAGCGCCCGGTGTACCGTGTGGCTGTCAATTACACTGTGTACTTCTCCTTTCAGTATATACCCGAAACCTGTATCCGGCCTGGTGGGGGTTATGCCGATAGTGGCCACGTGTCTTCCGCCTGAAGCAGCTGAGGCCGCCGCCGCCAGAGTGCGCACGTACAGGTCCCGGTCGGCTATGTAGTGGTCCGAGGGCAGCATAATCATAACCCCCCGGGGGTCCCGGCGGTGTATTTCAGCCGCCGCCAGAGCCACTCCCGCTGAAGTGTCCCTGCCGCAGGGCTCTATCAGTAGCTGGTCTTTATTAATCCAGGGAAGGTGCTTCGCCACCAGATCCCTGTATTCCCGGACGGTGACAATAAAAATATCTTCCCTCCTGACCAGCTGCTCTAGGCGGCTCACCGTCTGATTTATTATTGACCGGCCCCCCAGTATGGAGAGGAACTGTTTGGGGTGGTTTCTCCGGCTCAGGGGCCAGAATCTTTCCCCGCTTCCCCCGGCCATTACTGCCGCGAAGATCCTCAAGAATAAACACCTCCCGCACTGCTGTTGATTATAAATATTGCCACTTTGGTAAATTGGTGTTTGTTTATACAAATTAGCGGGGGAACGTCCCTGAGGCCGGCGGCATATGGTGGTAGAAACACTTTTATGGTGGTTAGAAAATGGAATCAGAGCATATTTCCGACACGAAAAATGAAAAAGGTGTACTGAGCCTGATACCCTATGCCTCCTATTTTTCCTGTCCCCCGGTAACCGGTGGGGCCAGGCATATTTTAAAAACCCTTACCGCCCTGGCAAACTCCGGCAAATACCTGGTCAGCCTGCTGGTGCCGGTAACTTCACCGGAAAAAGCCCGCCAGGTGACGGCCTACCTCAAAGGTGCACCCGGGTTCCGGAAAGTGTGGGGGGTGGAGTGCGAGCGGGAGTGCAGGGGAGGCAGCTGGGAAAGGGATACTGTCCCCGGCGGGGCGGTCTATTTATACTGTTCCTCCCTGTACAGGGAGGCTCTTTCCCGTGTGCTGAGAGAGAATGCTTTCCACATTGTGCTGGTGGAGACCTCAGACATGCTCTGGACGGTGCCCCTGATAAGGAAAATACAGCCCTGGGCCAAAATTGTTCTTAATCTCCAGAACGCCGACAGCCTGTTGATGCGCAGGATGGTAGAAAACGGCGGACTGACCGGCAGAGTCAGGGAAAAGTACCTGATGGAATACCATAAAGCCATAGCCTGGGAAAAAAGATTCTGGCCGGCGGTCGACTATTGCCTGGCAGTATCCAGCCAGGAGGCCTTAATGTTCAGGAGTTTGGCCCCCGGTGTGCCGGTGGAGGTGGTGGTGGCCGGGGGAGGTGTAGAGGAAGTGGCTTCACCGGCGGGATTCCGACCAGGAATAGCCCCTCTGGATATTTCTTTTGTGGGCACCATGTGGTATCCCAATATACATGGGATATTGTGGTTTGTGGAAAGTGTTTTTCCGGAAGTGGTCAGAAACTTTCCCAAAACAAGGCTGCACGTGTTGGGCTCCGGAAGACCTCCGGCCAATTTTATAGAGAGGCTTGGGGAAAGTGGCTCTGTTGTCTTCTGGGGTCGGCAGGAGGATGAAAGATCTATCCTGGCCAGCACGTCGGTGTTTATTGTGCCTCTTTTTATCGGGGCCGGGGCCAGGATAAAAATAATGACTGCCTGGTCCCTGGGGATTCCGGTGGTCTCCACCACCATCGGGGCCGAGGGGCTGGACTGCGAAGGCGGAAGAGATATACTGATCGCTGATACCACTGAGGGGTTTGCCTGTTGTGTCATGTCACTGCTTAAAGACCCCCGCCTCCGTAAAAAGCTGGCCGCCGGCGGCCGGGCAATTGTAAAAAAGCTGTATTCCGAAACGGCGGCTGCAGAAAGAGTAACAGTCTTTTTTGATATGGTGAGCAGCAGCAGGAAAAAACACACCTGAGATCGGAGAGATTTTAATTGGCAAAAACAGCGCTGGTCACTGGTGTCACCGGACAGGATGGCGCCTGCCTGGCCAAATTTTTACTGGCTAAAGGGTACCGGGTATACGGCGCCTTTCGCAGGTCCAGCACGGCAAACTTTTGGAGGTTGGAATACCTGGGGATAAAGGATGCCGTCAGTCTGGTTCCCTTCGATCTGCAGGATATGGGAAGCATTGTCAGGGTAATGAAGGAATTCCGCCCTGACGAGGTATACAATCTGGCGGCCCAGAGCTTTGTGGGAGTTTCCTTCAGCCAGCCTCTGGTGACCGCCAACATTACCGGGCTGGGGCCGGTCAATGTACTGGAGGCCGTCAGGCTGGTAAAGCCGGACACCAGGGTTTATCAGGCTTCTTCCAGTGAGTTGTTCGGCAAGGTGCAGGAAGTGCCGCAAAATGAAAAGACCCCCTTTTATCCCCGGAGCCCCTATGCTGTGGCAAAGCTTTACGCCCACTGGGCGGTGGTCAATTACCGGGAGTCCTACAACATGTTCTGCTGCTCCGGTATACTCTTTAATCACGAGTCCCCCTTAAGGGGACTGGAGTTTGTCACCAGGAAAATAACCGATGCTGCGGCCAGAATAAAGCACGGGCTTCAGGACCGGCTTGCCCTGGGTAACCTGGAGGCCAGGAGGGACTGGGGTTACGCCCCCGAGTACGTGGAGGCCATGTGGCTGATGCTGCAGCAAAAAGATCCCCGGGACTATGTTATTGCCACCGGGGCAACCCACAGTGTCCGGGAGTTTGTGGAGGCAGCCTTCTCGGCTGCCGGGCTGGACTGGCAAAAATACGTGGTCAGCGACAGCACCCTTTTCCGGCCGGCCGAGGTGGATCTATTGATTGGGGATGCCTCACTGGCAGAAAAGGAACTGGGATGGAAGCCCCAGACCTCCTTTTCAGAACTGGTGGAGATAATGGTGCGGGCCGATATGGAGCGGGTAAGCCAAAGGGCATAATCTATGTGCCAGGGGAGGTGTTTCCATAACATTACACCGCCCCTGCGCTTGACTATCGGAGCAAAACTGGTATAATAATTACTTGCAGGCGGGTGTAGCTCAATGGTAGAGCATCAGCTTCCCAAGCTGAGGGTTGAGGGTTCGATCCCCTTCACCCGCTCCAGTAAATTAAGGATTCCGGGGCTTAACAGGCTCCGGAATTTTTTTTACCCATAGTGAATCAGGCAGTTTAAGGAGTTGTAAAAACCTGGTTGTACCGTGGGTTAGTTCGTTGTAAAATAGTGCGGAATATGTAAATGGGAGGGCTTTTTTCGGTGACAGGCAGAGAAGAGATATACAGAAAAAATATAGAGGGATCTCCTCTACACAACTTCCTTGGTATTAAGATTGAGCAGATGGGCAAGGGGGAGGCGAAGCTTTCCATTCCTTCAGACAGCCACACCCTTAATCCTGCGGGCAGCCTGCATGGAGGGGTGATCTATCTTGTTTCCGATGTGGCTTCCTTTGCAGCCCTTGGGCCTTCTCTGGAGGCAGGGGAGTTTCCGGTAACCATAGACATTCAGTGCAGTGTGTACAGGGGTACAAAGGAGGGGCCGGTTTTTTTCCAGGCCAAAGTGGCCACCAGGACCAGGCGGCTGGCCTTTATAAATGTTGAGGTCCGGGATGCCGGGGGGGTGCTCCTGGCTGAAACAAGGGTAACCAAGGCGGTTACCGGGAAGGTTCCGGAAGCTTTCAGATAGTCTTTTAAAACAACTGACTGGCGGGGTGTTTGATGAAGCAGCGTTTTTTCTTCTGTCCAAAGTGCGGGGGAAGGCTTTTGTACCGGGCTGGCGGCGAGAGGCCGCGGCTGACCTGTGACCGGTGCGGGTATATTCTCTATGAAAACCCGGCGGTGGGGGTGGCGGTGGTGGTGCTGGACCCGGAGGGCAGGATATTGCTGGGGCGGCGCGCCGGCAGCTATAAGGGGCAGTGGTGCATACCCTGCGGCTACGTGGAGTACGATGAGGATGTTTACAGCGCGGCGGTGCGGGAGTTTCACGAGGAAACAGGTCTCTATATAAGGGTTACCGGGGTATGCGCGGTGAAGTCCAACTTCCATAACCCTGAGTTGCACACAGTAGGGATATGGTTTTGGGCCGTGGTGGAGGGAGGAGAGCTTGGGGCCGGGAGCGATCTGGACCGGCTGGGTTACTTTCATCCCGCTGACCTGCCGCCCCTGGCCTTTCCCACCGATAAAGAGGTAATCAGGGAGCTTTGTCCTTCACTGAATTGCAGGTAGGGGGTATATATGGTGCAGTAAAAAAATATTATTTTACAGTAAGTGAAAATATTATAACAAAGACGGTGTAGTGAAGGTGAACAGGGAGCAGATTCTTTTGCTGAAGGTTTATTTGCCTCTGGCATCAGTGATTATCTTGCTTGACCAGCTGTTTCCGGGGCGGGTGGCTGTAAATTATTTTAAATTTGTGGCTGTTTTAACCCTTTTTCCGGCTGCCCTGCACACCGGAAAATGGTACCGGGAGCAGGCCATATTGACCTTTGCGATACTCTTTATGGTGGTGGGGGACTTTTTTTTAAACCTGTGCAGCGCCATTCCGGTTCTGGCGGGAGATGTGAGAATTTTTGGGGTGCTAAGCTTTATACTTGCTTATCTTTCCCTCCTGGCGGTGTTTGTTAAGGGCAGAATAAAGCCCGGCCCCTGGAAATATCTGACCCTTGTACCGGTTTTGGCGGTGCTGCTGCCGGCTGTGGTGAACATAACCCCCCACGTAGGGGGGGAACTGAAGACGGGGGCGTTCATTTTTGCCCTGGTGCTGGGTCTTATGGCCTGGGCTGCGGTCTTTACCCTTTTCAGGAACTATTACAGCGGCCCGGCGTCCTTTCGCTTTGCCCTGGCCGGGTGCTTAATGCTGATTAGTGATATAGGGGTGGCCTATAATGTGTTTAGTCCTGACTATTCGTCCATTGTCGTTCCATGGCTGCAGAATATTATTTGGGGGACCTATGTGCCGGCATGGGCACTTATAGCGGTCAGCACAGCCGATGACCGTCTGCTGGCCTGACAGGGCGGCGGTACTCCCAAAAGCAGTACTCCCAAAAGGCAGGAAAAATGTTGCGCACAGGGGCTGTAACCCGTATAATATAGGTTGTATAGGGAAAAGGAGGGATAGATTACGTGGGTAAACATATAAGGACAATAAATGAAAACAACCTCAGTCAGACCCTGCAGGGCCGGGGCTGTGGAGAATGCCAGGCTTCCTGCCAGTCTGCCTGCAAAACATCCTGCACAGTTGGCAACCAGGTTTGTGTTAAAGAAAAAAAATAATTTTAAAAAATGAGGCCCGGTCCCGTGGGATTGGGTTTTTTACTTTAACGGGGTAAATATATGATACATAAATTTGTTTTTGACGGAGAAAGACTGGTTTTTGACGTCCACAGCGGGGCCCTTCACGTTGTCGATGAACTTGTCTGGGACATACTGGAGGAGTATAACCATTTTACCGAGAAAGACTTTGTCTCCAGTTTCCTGGGCAGATACCCCGTAGAAGCTGTAAATGAGGCTATTGAGGAAATAAAGGATCTTATCGATAAAAAAACACTATATTCTCCCGATCCCTTCGGGGGCAACTATACCCCTCCGGAGGAGAACCTTGTCAAGGCTCTGTGCCTGCACCTGGCCCATGACTGCACCCTGGCCTGCCGCTATTGCTTTGCGGGACAGGGGAAATTTGGGGGGGCTGCCGGGCTGATGACTCCTGAGGTGGGTAAGAGGGCCCTGGACTTTTTGATGGATTCCTCGGGAGAAAGGCGTCACCTGGAGGTAGACTTTTTCGGCGGGGAGCCTCTGCTCAATTTTGAGGCGCTTTCCATGCTTGTTGACTATGGGAGGGACCTGGCCGGCAAAAGGGGAAAGGAAATAAAGTTCACCTGCACCACCAATGCAATACTGCTTGACCGTAAAAAAGGTGAATTTTTAAACGATAACAAAATCAGCGTTATACTAAGCCTTGACGGGAGACAGGCGGTACATGACGCTATGAGGCCATATCCCGGTGGAAAAGGCTCCTACGGGACTGTGCTGGAAAACATACTTTCTTTTCTCCAGTCGAGGAATTACCAGGACTACTACGTAAGGGGGACTTTTACCGCCCTTAACCCTGACTTTACTGAAGATGTGCGTCACCTGGCCGACCTGGGCTTCGACAATATATCGCTGGAGCCGGTGGTGGCTGACCGGAGGGAGCATTACGCCCTTAGGGAAGAGATGCTTCCCGCTGTTTCCCTGGAATATGAAAAACTGGTCAGGTCCCTTCTCAAAATGAAGAAGTCCGGGCGTCACATAAACTTTTTTCATTTTAACATAGACTTTGAGGGCGGCCCCTGCCTGCCCAAAAGAATGAACGGGTGCGGGGCGGGATTTCAATACCTGGCTGTGGCCCCGGAGGGAACACTGTACCCCTGCCACCAATTTGTGGGGCAGGGAGAGTTTGTCATGGGCGATGTATACACAGGGGTACGAAGAGATGACCTGATCGGGCTTTTTAAGCACTCTCACCTATATAAGAAAGAGGGCTGCAGCAGCTGCTGGGCCAAGTATCACTGCAGCGGGGGCTGCCACGCAAACGCCTACATACATAACGGCAGCCTCTTAAAGCCTTACTCCACCGGCTGCGCCATGACTAAAAAAAGGCTGGAGTGCGCCATGTACCTGGCCCAGTTTAACGATTAAAGGGGACCGGACGGGTACAATAATTTATGCCCGGTTTATACATTTTTTTATTTATTCCAACAACTTGTTGAATTTGATGGTTCGTCTGTGTAAAATTGGGTTATCCATCGAAAACAAAAGTAAGATAGAGAAAAAACCATTTATTTTAACTTTTCAGTTTTTTTGGTGCAGGGGCAGGTATGTTATAATTAAAAGGCTCTACACTTTTATATGCCATTTTTTAGGGTACATTTAAATATAATTCAAGGCGAGGGGGGGAATTGTTTTATTATTGAAAAAACAAATTTGCTGTCGAAAAATATTAATCAATTTATAAAATTTGTTAAAGAGCCAAAAGAGCCGGTCGCCATTATAGGGGTGGCGTTTTACACCATATTCCTGCTGTCCCTGATATCCGCGGCCTACGCCGGTAATATGAAGTGGGGTGTATATTCAGGCAGCCAGCTTATTTCAGTGGTAAGCGACCCGGCAGAGGCCAGGGATATCATTAGTCAGTTGATTGAGGAACACCCCCGGGGAGAAGCCGCAGCCTTGCTGGGGAGGATTCAGGTCAAAAAGACCAGCCAGGCAGGCCCGGTAGTGAAGGGTGATGCTTTAAGAGTAGCCCTTAACGACACTGTAGCCTCACAGGTGAGGGGGGCTCAGATACTGGTTGACGGTAAGGCGGTTCTGGCTATGAGAGGCCGGGCAGAGGCCGAAAATCTGCTCAGTGCCCTTAAAGCCCAGTACGAGGCAGGGGAAGGCAGCGCATCCTTTGTGGAAAATGTTGAGATAGCAGAAACAATGATTGAAAAAATAAGTGTTATGAGTGTTGAAACAGCTTTGGACGCTGTAAAGGGCGGAACCCAGAAAATTGCTCTTTACGAGATTAAAGACGGGGATACCCTCTGGGATATTGCCACTGCATCAGGGCTTTCAGTTGAACAGATTGTTGCTCTGAATCCCGGTATGAATCCGGACAGGCTGCAGCTGGGAGAGTCCATAAGCCTCAGCAGGCCTAATCCCATGATCAGTGTAAAGACCGTAACCGCTAAAACAGCCACCGAGATTATAAGCCCGCCGGTAGAAGAGAAAAAGGACTCTTCACTCTACCTGGGTGAAAAGAAGATATTGGCCGGGGGTAAGAGTGGAAAAAAGGAAGTTACATATGAGGTTACCAGTATAAACGGAATGGAGTCCGACCGCCAGGTGCTGGAGGAGAATATTGTGGAAAAAGCCGAGCCAAAGGTTGTTGCTACCGGCACCCGCGTTCTTCTTGCATCCCGTGGCTCCAGCGGCGGAAGACTGAGCTGGCCTACGGTGGGATCGGTGATTTCACCCTTCGGCAGGAGAGGCGGCAGGCTGCATGCGGGAGTGGATATCAATGCGCGGTCAGGCGTTGCGGTAAGCGCTGCCCAGGCAGGCACGGTGATAAGGGCGGGCTGGTACTCAGGGTATGGAAAATGTGTTGACATATCTCACGGTGACGGAATAGTAACCAGATATGGTCACCTTTCCAGTATAGCGGTAAGCTCAGGGCAGAAAGTAGGAAGAGGGCAGTTTATCGGCAGGGTCGGCGCCACCGGTAATACCACTGGGCCCCACCTGCACCTGGAGGTAAGGGTGAACGGCCAGGCCAGAAACCCAATGAGTTTCTTTTAGGAGCTGACATAAAGCCCGCAGGTTTGCGGGCTTTTCTTTTTGGTCCAGCCAATATTGAAGTTAACCCGATAGACTTTTAGCAAAGTCTTTATTATAATAAATCGTGGCTGTCCTATATAGCGAGGAGTGGTATTAATGAATAAAGGAAGATCCTCATTTATGTCAAAAAGAAGGCTGCATCAGAAGATAGTGTTTGGATTCCTGGCGGCTATACTGATACTGGGACTTTTGGGGTCATCCATAACATGGATTGCCCCGAGTAATGTCCCCCAGACCGGCCAGGAGGCGCCCCCCGCTCCTACGGCGGAGGAACTGGCGGAAAAATCAAAGGCTAATCCACAGGATGTCGGCCTTTTAAAGGAACTGGCCGTGGCGTACTCCAGCGAGGGGCAGAGCGATATGGCGGTTTTGACTTACGAAAAGGCGGTATCCCTTTCTCCGGACAGTGAAGACCTGAAAACGGGCCTTGCCGGGAGCTATGTTTCGGCCCAACAGTATGATAAAGCCGAAAAAATGCTGCCGGGTCTGATCAGCGCCAACCCAAATAATAAGGAGGCCCATTATTACTACGGGCACACCCTTGTGGCAAAGAAAGACTATGCCGGGGCCATGGCGGAGTTTGAAAAATATGTCACCCTGGCCGGTGAAAATGATCCCAATACTGCCAGGGTAAAGAGCCTTATAGAAACACTTAAGCCCCTGGTCAAACAGTAAGATGCTTATACTGAGATTCTAATGCTGTCGGAATTCAGAACCCAGAATCCAGAATTCAGAATGGTCTGGGCATTCCTCATGATTATACGAGCCTGATCTTCTGTGGTTTGATTGTTACGTGCAAGGATGACTTGCACGTTTATTTTTTCATTTTATTCTGCCCTGAAAATAACGGCTACAAAAAGGCAACACCTAACTAAACCTCAATAAAAGGGTTTTAACAACATTGCTTTTTAAGACAAAACAAACAACGAAAACCTTAAGCAGCCTCGATCTTGACCTGGTATCCTAACATCTCAAGCTGTTTGATAGCACGGTTTTTAATAGCCTTGGCGTTAACTTTAGCAAAGTAATCTGCACCCATTTCCTGGTAAGGCAGGTGATTCTTCAAAATAGAATAGATGATAACCAGCATGGAGTGAGCAACAGCAACTGCGGCTTTGTTAGCGCCGCGCCGGGCAGCGATCCGGTGGTACTGAGCAGAAAGATACGTATCCTTGGTGCGTGAAGCTGCTTTGGCGGCCTGGATCAACGTAGTGCGCAAGAGCGGATTCCCCTTGGTAGTTTTAGCTTTCTTGCGTTTGCCGGCGCTCTCGTTGTTTCC
>JUEB01000015.1 GCA_000802095.1 Peptococcaceae bacterium BICA1-7
TACTCATGCGGCCTATATTGCCGTAGGTAACAAGTTTATCAAGGTTGCTTACGCCATGTTACAAAAACGACGCCCTTTCCTTCCTCCTCTGTGGGATGGAGAACCTTTGGCCAAACTTGTGACTGAATCAATAAAACTCCCCAAACACGCTGTAATTGCCCAGGAAAAACTGCAGCAATTATTAGCTGACCCTTTAAAAAAAGTCTGTTAGTTCTATTGGTTTAGTTTTATAACACCTTTTCCAAAAACTCTTTATATTTGACCGAGGGGAGGACTGTATAATTTCCAGAGGATAACCATAAACTCGTCGTTTAGCGTAGTCCCCCTCGTTCTACAAAATGCGAATAGTACGTTGGCACAAGACTACCGAACTGGCCAGGCTGCATCAATGTAGTACAAAAGGCGAGGGATTACCCGGTTTCATGTATGAAGGGTTTGATGGAATTATCTGTTAAAGTGCTCGGCAAGTTGCTGATGTTAAAATTTTACATGTAACACAGGTTGGTTTAATATTGTCAATTTTTCTTAAAAAACTATTGACATAGTACGGCTGAACGATAAAAAGGCACCAGATAAAAAAACCGGTGCCTAAAGAAGGATGTCCCCTGACTTTTGCTGACTCTCAACCTGGGCTGTGGTCAATACTAGTCAATTAAGACAAATCCGTAGCGGTTCTGTTCGGAATTTCTGTCCCTGAGAACTTCACAGGGCAGGCCCAGTTGCCGTACTGTTTTATATACATCAATACCAAAGGACTGATCGCAGGGCCTTAGTTGATCAGGGTTTTTACACTCTTCCCCCAAGTTTACACTGCATACTTCACAAATGTTGCAGTAACGCAGGGCGAAGGCAAAATAACAGCCGTCCAGAAAGGCTGCCCGTTCAATTTTCAGGGCTGCGATACTAATAGACCTGGCGCTGTTGGAGTGCAGCAAAAGTATATGGCTATACTTATTTATCATGGCTACTCTCTCATCAAAGGATGTGTCTCTGGTATGGCATCTAATATCCTTTCTGAAAAAATTCTCACATCCCCAGCGGCACTTTAAAATGGCCCTGATATCAAAAACAATATCACCGGGAGTTATTAATCTGGCGTTGAGCATCCCGTATTCATTGGCCATCTCCATATATTTTGTCAGATTATCCCGGTTATCCACGGAAATCACTCCTTGCTCATCCTCTCCCGCACCTTCAGCCACTCGTGCTCCTGGAGGAAGCTGCCCTCCACGTTGGACTCCATTTCCCGGAACATTTTGTAGGGCACTGTGAAGGAAAGTATATCCCTGTCCACCTGCTTGCGGGCTGAAATATCGAACATTCCGATGACCGCCCTGGGCTTTTCGGAATTGTCCTCGTTAAACGGTATTATTCCCGCTGTATGGCAGCCTGCCCCAAAGGGGGCGATAACGTTCTGATTGGTGTCCCGGGCGTAATTGGCCAGCACCACCATTGCCGAGAGCTGGTCGGGGTTGACGTAGAAAACCACCACCTTGGGGGTTTCTCCCTCAGAAACTTTTTCCAGGGGCTTGAAAACAACATATTCTGTGGGCACCTCGGTCATTGGCAGTGAGTCTACGAATTTTTTGGCCACCTCGGGGGTTTTGCAGTACTTTTCACCGTGCTCTATGGCCGGCATGTTCCTGACAATGTTTTTGCCCATGTCGGTGCTGCAGAATTCCTTGTTGCCGGTGGAGAGGAAGTTCTCTATGCCGGCAGGGAAATTGACGTACTGATTGCCGAAGCCCAGCCCCACACCTCCGCCCAGGCAGCCGAAGGTTTTGCGGTCAAATACAGCAGTCTTTCCCTTTGCAGCAGCGCTCAGCATGGAAACCACGCAGCCCCATCTTCCTTCCTTAAACTGCAGTGCGCCCTCCGGCTTTTCATCGGTAAGCACCACCGCCACCGGGGAGTATTTCATCCCTATGGCCTTTGCTATATTGCTTTCCATTTAACATATCACCCCTTTATTATTACTAATCTTTGTAAGGAACTATGTTGGGAGACAGTAGACAGGAGGCAGAAAATAGAATGGTTTTGAGGTCAATTATGATACAAAAGGCCTGTGGAACCATATGTCCAGAAGGCCGCTGCTGGAAATGCGCTCCTAATCTGTTTCCTGTCTCCCCGCCGTCTATAGACCGGAGACATTCCTCTGACCATGAAAGTACCGGAATTAGGAATTGGGGGGAGGCCAAAAGCCATCCCGATCGGGGACATTCCTGTCCCAATGAAATACCCGGGCTTCAGCAGGTGTGTCCCCATTCCGCTTCCGGCAGGTCCTGGATGCCTGTGAAAAAATCTCTCTCCAGACCGGCAACTTCCATGGCCTTATGGCTGGCATGGGGAAACAGCTCCGGACTGCCCTCGCTGATTTCCTTTAACGTCATGGCCAGATCGGTCCATTTTTGGGCTATGGCCTTCATTTTTGACAGGGCTTCTTTTTCTTTAAGGGATGGCAGAAATTCCTCAGCTTCTTTTAAAAAGTTGTAGTATAAAATTCTGAAGTTGGCCCCCCCGGTGCCCCGCCTTTCAATAACCTGGTAGGCAAACCTGGCGCACCAGCTCCAGTCGGGCAGCTCACCCCAGGAGGCCATGTCCCGGCTGAAGGACTCCATGGACTGCAGGCCCAGGCGGGGGTCTATCGGGTGCAGCATTGCCCGGGCTTTTTTGATAATTGAGCGGTAAATGGCCCGGGGCAGTTCGTTAATAGGGAAATAGGGAATTTCCCGCCAGTTATTCCGCACCGGGAAGGGCAGGGCATCGGACTTCATGGCCAGGGCCAGGGAGTCCAGGGAGGTTCTCTGCAGTCCCTCCCTCTCGGTGTCGGCCAGCAGAGCCTCGCCTCTTTCCGGGTCGTATCCGGCCAGCAGCACCACGTGGCCGCTGAAGTGGGAGCTTGTCTGGTAATAGTCCAGGTAATAAAGGTCGGTAAGCAGTATTACCGGCACATCCCGGTCAATCCATGCCTTCATTTGCTCCCAGGGGAATTGCTCTCCAGTGCGCCACTGAAACTGAAGTCCCAGGTTCTCAAAAAAATAAGTTTCCAAAAGAGGGCTTCTGCCGTTGAAGGCCCGCCTGGGGGAAAGCTCGCTCTTTACAAAATAAAAGTCCGGGCCTTCACCCAGTCCGAAGCACATGGACTCGCTGAGCCCGTGGCCATGGTAGCCCGCAATGTCGGCCAGGGCGGTGGACCCGCAGTGAAAGCCTTTTTTATGCAGAAAGCCTTTGATAATTTTCATTGCATATACCTCCGGATGTCTCTGATTTAAGTTTATCACAGTTACCCCGGAGACGGGAATTGGAGATTAAGGGATTAGGGATTTGATTCCCATTTCCCAATTCCGGACCCGTGAATTATGCTTAATACCATATTAAAACACCCGCCCCGGGTCTTTAGTTCCCTGAGCGGGTGAAAAATTTTTAAACTCTATTCCTCGGAGGAGGTAAGGCGCTCGCCCCAGTATTCCAGCAGGTCATTGAGAACGCTGGCAATATGCTCCTGAGCTCTTAGCCTGGCCTCCTCGGCGTTGCGGCTGCGCAGAGCCTCGTACATGGCCCGGTGCTCCCTGACCATAATGGGCGCCCGCAGGGTGAGAAATCCTATGCTGGACTTGGGAAACCCGTTCCACAGCCGGACTATCATTTTAAATAGCCGGGGGGACTTGGCGGCGGTGTATATGGTCTCGTGCAGAACTGTGTTGTACCCCGGCATTTCGTTCAGATGGTCATTCTCAAGGCACTCCTCCATTTTGCGGCAGACATCCTCCAGCTTGTTGAGCTCCTCCTCGGACAGGTGTTCGGCGGCCAGGCGGCAGGCCTCTCCCTCCAGCAGGCTGCGCAGGAAGTATATCTCCCTCAGGTCGTCCAGGGTGAAGGAGGCGACGGTGAATCCCTTGTAGGAGTGGTATTTTACAAGGCTTTCGGCTTCCAGCCTGAGCAGGGCCTCCCGGACATGAACCCGGTCGACGGCCATTCCCGGGGCCAGCTCTTCTATGTTAAGGCGCTGGTCAGGCTCCAGCACTCCGCCCAGAATGGAGTCCCGCAGCTTTTCATAAACTTGCTCCTGCACCGAAGAATACATGCCATTACTCTGCACCGGCTTTTCGGGGGCCAAAAAGTGCCCGCTGTATTTTATAAGCATTTCTTTCATGCGATAACCTCCTCCAATTATTACTGGGAGACGGGGCCGGCCAGGCCTCGTCCGGCGGCCAGGGCCTTTTTGTTCAGTTCGGCTGTTCCGGCCGGGGCCCTGTCCAGCACGGCCTCTTCCAGCGAGGGCCAGGACACCAGGCCGGTAACGCTGTTCAGTGCTCCCAGGGCCACAATGTTGGCCACCACTTCCCGGCCCACCTCCCTGGCGGTGGTGATTATCGGAAGGCTGCTGACGGCGGCGGTGGTTTTGGGCGAGTTGGGCACCAGTTTGGAGTCTGTTATGACCGCAGAGTCCCCGGCGGCCTCCGCAATGTACTTGTCGCAGGCTTCCTGGGTAAGGGCCAGCAGTATGTCGGGCCTTTCCACATGGGGGTAGTCGATAGGGCTGGAGCCTATGATCACCTCGGCCCGGGATGCCCCTCCCCTGGCCTCAGGCCCGTAAGCCTGGGTCTGGGCCACGTGGAACCCGTCCTTTAAAGCGGCCTCGGCCAGAATTATTCCGGCCAGTATAAGTCCCTGGCCCCCGGACCCGGTAAGCATTATCTGCACCGGGTCCGGCCATTTCCGGACCTTCTTATTTTTCCCTGGCACGTTTTACCACCTCCAGGTATTCTGCCGTGAATTCCGGCGCGTCATGCTGGTGCAGGAGGCCCACCGGAAACTGGCCCTCCTGCAGCGAGGCCCGGCCCTCTTTGATCCTGTCTATCAAAACAGCGCTTTCCTTTTGCCAGCGCACCATGTCCGTGGGGGTGGCCATCTTGTTGCGCCTCCCGTAGGAGGTAGGGCAGTGGGTAACCGCCTCAATAAGGGAAAAGCCCCTGTTATTCGCCCCCTCCACGATGAGCCTGGTGAGCAGCTGGTTGTGGTAGGTGGTGGCCCTGCCCACATAGGTTGCTCCGGCGGCCTCGGCCAGGCGGCACAGGTCGAAGGACTGCTCGATCATTCCGTAGGGGGCGGTGGTGGCCTTTTTGTCCCTGGGCGTCATGGGGGAAAACTGGCCCCCGGTCATGCCGTATATATGATTATTGAATATAATTGCTGTCAGGTCTATATTTCTCCGGCAGGCGTGAATAAGGTGGTTGCCGCCGATGGAGGAGGCGTCTCCGTCTCCCATGATCACAAAAACCTTCAGGCCGGGGTTGGCGAATTTAATCCCGGTGGCGAAGGGCAGCGCCCGCCCGTGGGTGGTGTGCACGGTATCAAAGTCCAGGTAGCCGGCCGCCCTTGAGGAGCAGCCTATACCGGATACTATCACCACTTCCTGGCGGCTGTAATTAAGCTTTTCCAGGGCCACGGCGAAGTCTCTCAGCACTATGCCGTTGCCGCAGCCGGGGCACCATATGTGCGGCAGCATCTCCTGGCGAAAATAGCTGGTCACATTGAAGGGCATTTTAAAATCCCTCCTTCAGGGCTGATAATATCTCCATGGGGGTGAACAGTTCCCCGTCAACACGGGACAGGGGCCGCACCCTGGTTCTCCCTGCAGCCACCCGGGAAACCTCCAGCACCAGCTGGCCCAGGTTCAATTCAGGGACCAGCAGGGGAATTCCCCGGGCGGCGGCGGCCTCAACTGCCTTTTCCGGAAAGGGCCAGAGGGTGGTGGGCCTGATTAGTCCCACTTTCATGCCCAGTTCCCTGGCTGCTTTCAGGGCGCTAACCGAAGACCTGGCCGAGCAGCCATAGGCAAAAATGGCCATTTCAGCATCCTTCATCTCTATTTCTTCCCAGTGTATGATCTGGTCGCGGTCATATTCAACCTTGCCCACCAGCCTTCTGATCAGCCGGTCGGTAACTGCCGGGCTGTTGGAGGGGTGCCCCACCTCGTCGTGCACCAGGCCGGTGAAATTACAGTTAAAGCCCATGCCGAAGTCGGCAATGGGGGGCACTTCTTTCATGGTCCCCCCGAAGGGGCGGTATTCCTCCCTGCCTCCCCGGGGCCTTGGCCTTTCCACCAGCTTAAGCTTGCGGGGGTCCGGCAGTTTAACGCCCTCCCGGAGGTGGGCGATCACCTCGTCCAATAGAAGTATTACCGGTGTGCGGTATTTTTCCGAAAGGTTTACCGCCTTTACGGTAAGGGTATAGGTCTCCTGAACAGACCAGGGGCTTAGGGCTATGGAGGGGTGGTCGCCATGGGTTCCCCACCTGGCCTGCATCACATCTCCCTGGGAAGGGGCGGTGGGCCTGCCTGTGCTGGGGCCTCCCCTCTGCACATTGACTATCAGGCAGGGGACCTCGGTCATGCAGGCGTACCCTATATTCTCCTGCATCAGTGAGAAGCCCGGCCCGCTGGTGGCAGTCATGGACTTGACTCCGGCCAGAGAGCCTCCTATTATGGCGGCAATGCTGGCAATTTCATCCTCCATCTGGATAAACTTTCCCCCTATGGCCGGCATTTCTCTGGCCATCCACTCGGCTATTTCGGTGGAGGGGGTAATGGGATAGCCTGCAAAGAAGCGCACCCCGGCATCAACGGCCCCCTGGGCGCAGGCCTCGTTTCCCTGCATAAGGCGAATCTCAATAGGCTTACGCATCTTTAACCACCCTTATGGCATAATCGGGGCAGGTTTCCTCGCAAAGACCGCACCCGATGCATTCTTCCGGTTTATCCACGCTCACCTTTCCTAAATCGTCAAGGGACAGCACTCCTTTGGGGCAAACAGTGACACATAGATTGCACCCTTTGCACCACTTTATATTGACATCAAGGCTGGCCTTCGGGTTGTGTTCTGTTTGTAACGGAGTCAATTTTCTACCTCCTTACAGGGCGTTTGCAATATTATAATGAATAATTATTCAATAATAGGGCTGGCAAAATACTGTACTAGCTATAATACTAATATTATTACTTGTATAGCTGTTTGGCAATTAACTTGATCAACCATATCCTAATACTTATGACCATATATGCCATTTATCAGTAAAATAGTTTTATGAAGAGAGTAAACATGTGGTATATATTTTTTTATAGCATCTATCGGGTGATGACTAAGATTTTACCACATTTTAATCTCATTTTCAGCTTATTTTAAGGAAAGGGATTTATTATATAGATAATCTTTTAAAACATAAATCAACGGTCCATGCCCCGGTTGGAAACCGGCCGGAAATTTTGCTGACAAAAGCTATCCCGGAAAGGATCAGCCCCGGGATTATTTTGGAAAAGAACGCCGCCTGGAGTGCATTTAAAAGAAAAGGGCGGTTCCGGTGCAGGCGACCCGGGAGTGGGCCGATAAAATAATTTATAACCCGGTTCCCAACAGCTGGAGGAACCGGGCCTTCTTTTTTAATGGATAAAAAAGAAGCCTTCGATCCACAAAGGCCGAAGGCTTTAGCGTCTGATCACAATTTTTTTCTGGGACTGCCCGGGGCGATGCTTTTAATCGCCAGGGTCCACAGCAGGGTGGCCAGCCTGAGATATCTGGCCGGGCTGTATGTATAGCTTTTACCTCTCTTTTGGGCCTCTTTCTCACTCTCACTCAGCCAGTCCGTGGCTCCGAACCGGTAGTACAGGTCTATTCTATCCTGGTCCCTCATTCCTGCACCCCCTTAAGTATTATTTTAGGGCTTGTTTTTAAAAATACCCTCTATTTTAGACTATAGGTATAAATTCTCTCCGGGAGACCGTCCCCGCCCGGCTGTTTCTTTCCTGTAACTCCCTTATAACTACACAGAGCGTTTTTATTCCGTGCTTTATGGCCCCGGCAGGGGCGTGGGTGAAATTTAGCCGAAGCATGTTGGCTCCCTCTCCGTTGGGATAAAAAACAGGCCCCGCCACAAAGGAAACTTTTTTTTTCACCGCCTCCTGCAGAAGGTTCACAGATGACATTGCTCCGGGCAGGGAGGCCCATATGTAAAACCCTCCCTCGGGTCTGTTCCAGGAAACCCCGCCGGGTGCATATTCCTCAAAAGTTTTTAACATGGTGTCCCTTTTTAGAATGTAGGTCTGCTTTACCCCTTCCAGGTGCTGCTGCAGGAGACCCTTCCTTAAATACAGATCTATAGCTCTCTGCAGAAGATTGTTGGTATGCAGGTCGGTCAGCTGCTTGGCGGCGGAAACAATCCTGGCAAATTCAGGGGGTACTGCCATCCAGCCCAGCCTCAGGCCGGGGCAGAGTATTTTGGACAGAGTGCACAGATATATTACAATTCCTGATTTATCCATAGAGGCCAGGGGCGGCGGGGTAGGGCTTCCATAGTTTAGCAGCCCGTAGGCGTCATCCTCCAGCACCGGCACCCTGTACCGGCAGGCCAGATCAATGAGGTGCCTGCGCCTCTCTATGCTCATGGTAACCCCTGAAGGGTTTTGAAAGGTGGGAATGGTATATATAAGCTTGGGCCTGACCCTGCTTAGTACCCTCTCCAGCCTATCCACCATCATTCCCTCGCCGTCCAGGGGTATTCCTATCAGTTTTGCCCCGTAGGACCTGAATATGTCAATGGCCCCAAGAAAGGTCGGCTGCTCCGTTATTACCGCGTCACCGGGCTCCAGCAGCAGGCGGGCGATGAGGTCAAGGCCCTGCTGGGAGCCGTTTAAAACAATAAGGTTTTCCGGGGAGGCCTCGCAGTCCCGCAGACTGATCAGCTCAGCCAGGCTTTCCCGCAAAGAGGTCAGGCCCTGGGGGCAGTTGTGCTGCAGCACTGTTTTCCCTTCTGCCGACAGCACCTCCCTGAATATCTGCGCCAGATCCCTGAAGGGATATAGCTCAGGGTCGGCTATTCCCGAATCCATTGCCACCAGATCTCTCTGGCGGAGAAGCTCGGACATGGCGGTGCTGTATGGATTGATAAGGCTTTCGCCCTGGCCGCTTAATACCTCGTTCCAGGAAAAGCCATCGGTTTTTTCTCCGGCTCTGCCTACCACCTCAGTGCCTCTGCCCACGTGGGAAACTATGTAGCCGCCTGCCTCCAGCTCTCTATAAGCGTTTATCACGGTGCTCCGGTTGACTCCCAGCAGCCCGGCCAGCTTTCTCTCGGCGGGAAGCCTGGCGCCTTCCTTCAGCGACCCGGAGAGTATTTCTCTGGTAATCTGTTCTGATAGCTGAAGGTAGAGAGGTTTTTTTGCCTGCCGGTCCAATTCTATGTTAAGATTCATTATGACCCTCCAATTGCTACGGATAGCCATCCAATGTCATTATTATAGAGCATAAATACTCAATTAAAAACATCCAATTGCCATAAAAAATACCAACCAATTTAGGCGAAAGAGTGTGATTAAGCTCATTGCTGATATTAGCCGAAGGGGGTTACAATCTTAAAAACAGGGGGTGTTTAATTTGGACTGGGAAGCTGATGCCCTTAGAAGGCTGGAAAAGGTTCCTATATTTGTACGGAGCCGGGCCAAAAAGAAAATAGAAGAATACGCCCAAAGAAGGGGTAGCACTGCGGTGACTTCCGCTGATGTCACCAATGCCCGCGGAGAGATGGCCGGAGGCCCGGCAGACGAAAAAGATAAGCCCACAATTGAAGATCTGCTGGAGAGGGGAGCCCTGCCGGAGGGGCTCAAGTCCCGCAGCCACGAGGTTAAAGTATGCGGGGGAGCCGCCGGCTGCCCTCTCTCACTGATAGATGATACCCCAATATCCCGCCTGCTGTTTAGTGTTTTGG
The DNA here is from genome assembly GCA_000802095.1 of Peptococcaceae bacterium BICA1-7. GTDB lineage: Bacteria > Bacillota > Desulfotomaculia > Desulfotomaculales > Desulfocucumaceae > BRHc4a. Next base: position 9,760 of record JUEB01000015.1, read on the forward strand.
AGGAGTCCGGTCTGGCCGGCGGTAAGGCAGAGGGGCCGGTGTTATTTCATCACCGGTTCAGGGTGGCCCTGTCAGGCTGTCCCAACGCCTGCTCCCAGCCCCAGATTACCGACTTCGGGGTGATCGGCCAGGCCAGGCCCGAAAGGGGGGAGGCCCCCTGCAGCCAGTGCGGGGCCTGTGTGGATCACTGCCGGGAGGAGGCTGTGAGTCTTAGTGAAGAGGGTCCAATCTTTGACTACTCCAGGTGTGTCAGCTGCGGGGTATGTATACGGGCCTGCCCCTGCGGGTCCATTACCGGGCAGTGGTCCGGATACAGGCTCTTGGCCGGAGGAAAGCTGGGCAGGCATCCCCGACTGGCCGAAACACTGCTGGACTGTGCCGATGACAGCCGGCTTGCCCAGGCGCTTAAAGGGGCGGTGCGCCTCTATATGGAGCAGCGGCGGGAGGGTGAGCGCTTCGCCGGACTGGTGGAGAGACTGGGGATTGAAAGGGTGAGAGAGTTCATCTTTCCCCGTGACTGAGACCAATACCGGGGAGAAAGAAGAATGGGTCTTTTAAAACCACAGAGAACACAGAGGACACAGAGATTTTTTAGCCTTTCTGAATGCAATAGGTAGAATTTATAAAATATAAGGTAAAAAATACTATCCAAAGTTATATTCTTATCAGGACCTGAAAGTAGTGCCTTTGAGGTAATTCTCTGTGCCCTCTGTGTTTATAAAAAGGCATTCATTACTGCCTGGTGGTGGCCGTGCCCGCAGCTTTCTCTCCGGCTATAGCCTGGGCTTCCGGCTGCTCTTTTGACCTCAGCTGCAGCAGGATCACCGCAGACAGTATGAGGGCGCAGCCGGTCACCTGCATGATGGTGAGCACCTCGCCCAGCAGCAGGAAGGACAGTATCCCGGCCAGCACCGGCTCCATGGTGCTGGTAATCCCGGTTACCACCGGGGAAAGGTGATTCAGCCCCTTGAAGAAAAAGCCGAAGGGCAGTATGGTGGCGAATATGGCTATATAGAAGAAGAATAGCCAGTCTGCGGCAGTGCCGTATGAGGTGAAGGTAATCCAGGGAGCCTTGTAGAGCGCCCAGGCGGCCCCTCCCACCCCCATTCCCCAGACCAGAAGGGTCCAGGGGGAGTATTTGGAAAGCCCGTATTTCCCGTAAACTGTATAAAAGGCGAAAGAGACCGCCGAGGCAAGGCCGGTGATAAGGCCGGGCACGGTTACCGCCATACCGGACCCGGTGGTGCCCTTAACCATTAAAAAGCCCCCGGTAATGGCCCCGGCAAGTGCCAGAAATCTGACGGGGCTTATTTTTTCTCCCAGGAACAGCAGTCCGTACAGCAGTATGAACACCGGGGCCAGGTACTCCAGAAAAACAGCGGTGGCCACATTGGTCTGACTGATGGTGAATAAATAGGTAAACTGAACGGTGGCCACACCGAAAATACCAAAAAATATCATGTAGGGGATGTCGCTGCGGCTTATTTTTAAAAGCCCCGGCCTAAACACCAGAAGGTAGGCGGCCAGCAGGGTAAAAGAGAGTATAAGTCTTATCTGCACCAGATCGAAGGGGCTGACCTGGCGGCTGAAGAGGTATTTGGCCGCCGTGGCCGACAGACCCCATAGAAGGTCGGCCAGTAGAATAAACAGAAAGCCTTTTAATTGACCTGATAAAATCATTTTTTAGCGCCTTTCTTTATGCGTTAAAGAAATAGTAACAAGCCCCAAAGGGCTATCCTAATATATTTAATGCCGGTCCCATTTTTCCTTTAAGGGCATTAATTTTTTTCCTGCCTGAAACCCGGGCTGCAAGGTGCAGGAAAGTTTTACCTCCATCACGAAATTAAACTAAAAAGTATTATTGGAAAGGTGTGTGTGGTGCTGAAGGCTGTATTATTTGACCTGGACGGGACTCTCCTGAGGATAAACACCGGGCATTTTATGAATGAGTACTTAAAAGAGGTGGGAGCAGCAGTGGCCTCCCATGTTGATCCCGGGCCTTTTATTGTGGGCCTTATGGCCAGCACCTCTGTGATGATGGCCAATAAAGACACCTCAGCCACCAACTCTGAGGTGTTCTGGGAGGATTTCACCCGTCGTATGGGTGACTCCATAGAGATTGTAAAGCCAGTAATAGAAGACTTTTACGCCAACAGGTTCGGCAGTCTGTCCCGGGTGGTTCAGCCGGGAGACTGGTCCCGGAAGGCGGTTCTGGCGGCCCTGGGCAGGGGGCTGCGCATAGGGGTAGCCACCCAGCCGGTTTTTCCGCTTTCGGCGGTGCGCCAGCGGATGTCCTGGGCCGGGGTGGACGACCTGCCCTGGGACTTTGTGGCCAGCTATGAGGAACTGCACTTTTGCAAGCCCAACCCCGACTATTTCAGGGAGATTGCCGAAAGGCTGGGGCTTTCCCCGGAGGAGTGCCTGATGGTGGGGAACGATGTGGAGGAAGACCTGGCGGCGGCCTCCACCGGCATGCGCACCGGCCTGGTCACGGATTTCCTGGTCAATGCCCAAAATAAAGAGTACAGCACAGATTGGTCCGGCACCCTGGCCGAGCTGCCCGGGTGGCTTGCGGAGTATAGAAACGGCTTATAGAAAAAGGGGACAGGCTACTTTTTTACAACTAAAAAGTAGCCTGTCCCCTTTTTAACCTTTAAACCGGAAGGAACTTAAGCATTTTTAGCCCGGACTCCTGCTCAAACTCCTTTACCGCGCCGGTTCCGGTCAGCTCTAGGATGATCACCTCGGCTACCAGGTAGACCTCGGACAGTTTCCTGACACAGCCCATCAGCATCTGGTCGCCTTTGCCGAAGGCGCCGTGCAGGTGAAGCGCCGGCTCGCCGCCGTCACTGAAAAGTGTGCCTATGCCCACTATTTCCCTGCCGTCGCTAAATTCCCGCCATACCGGCACCGGGGGCAGCACGCACTCCTGTGGCCCCACCACAACAGCAGCGTCTTTTAAAGCCCCGATCACATAAAGAACCCCGGCCTCTATTTTTTCAGCCAAGGCCAGTCTTTTAATCTCTTCAATAAGGTTATCGCCATCCTCCACTCTGGCCACAAATACCCGGCCCACTTGACCCTTTGCATATTTCATATTTGCATTCCCCCAGTCAGATTTTTCCTGCCCTGAAAACCTCTCGGGTCTATATTAGCCACAGAGGTCACAGAGACCACAGAGAATTTACTCTTAAGCATTACTTTCGGGTCTGAAACAGAGTTGAAAATTAGAGAATTTTAGTCAGCCCTTTCCGATCTATTTTATAAAAACATTATATAGCATTCAAGCAAGTCTTAAAAAACTCTGTGTCCTCTGTGTGCTCTGTGGCTTAAAAAGGACCGTATTTTCATTCTCCTTGGTGGCTGCTTCAGGCCGCAGCCGGGGGTTTAAGGGAACCTTGGGCGGGATACCACCTCTGAAACCAGGCCGTGAATATAAAGGCCGGGATCAGTAAGATATGGGCAAGCACTATCCTGAGGACGCCTATGCCCGGGTCGAATTGGCCCAGCAGGGCTACCGCTGACTGGGCCAGGAATACCGAGCCCCAAACGGCGGTGATGATGGCGTTGGTTTTTATAAAAACTTTATTTGTCCATAGCGCCGGGTCCCATTTCCACTTTGAATATTCGGCGGTTAGAGGCGTGTCTGTGGCCAGAGTGCCAAACCACAGCCCGGCCAGAACAAGTTCACCCAGGGCAAGACCGTAGACATCGAAGAAGCCATAGCCCGAGAGGGTAACCAGCCAGGCCAGGGCAAAGTAAAGCGGTGTTCCGGAATCCATCCAGGTAGGGCTGCCGAAGGCTCTGCGGTAAGCCCACAGGACCGAGGACAGCAGCAGTGGGATACCCAGCTTAATGCCGGGGCTGAGGGCGGGTATGTGCGATATTATCCAGTAGGCTATCCAGGGCTTGAAGGCAAGGGCCAGCCAAACCATCCCCGGCAGACGAAAGGGACCCTTCTGGGAATCAGGCAGTGTTTTGGTACAGCCGGCTGTATTTGCCTGGTGTATTTCCTCCTGGGCGCTGCCCGCTGAAGAAAACAATTCACCCATTCTTAAAAGAAGCCCAAGGTCGCCTTCTATAAGGTAAAGCCCTTGTAAATATGCTGTCTGCCCGGAAAGCTCTCCCCTGGCTATCTGAAGCCATATTTCCGACGGGGTGTGAATGGTTATGTCCGGAGAGGATACTGTTCCATCGTGTACCGTGCACCGGCCATTATCGATGCGCAGTACATATTCTCCCGGCTCCTTTCCGGTAACCAGGAACTGGTAGTCAGCCTTCAGACTTCCGGCGGCTTTGGGGCTGAATACCGTGGCCTGGCCACTGATAGCCTCAAAGAAAGTTTCAGGAGGTCTGCTGCTTGCCGGAGGCGGTGACAGGGCAGGTGAAATGGAACCGGCAGAAGGCAGCGCCTTTTCTGCCTTATTCTGTGGGGGCTGGGCAGTGATGCTGTTCCAGTGGGCATTGGTTATGTTTGCGTAGTGTTCAGGATTGGCTATAAGGGGGCGGTCAAGCACTGACTGAGTTTCTTCTGAAATACGGCCCTGTAACACCATTTCAAATCCTGCGCGCCTGCAGGCGTCGGTATACCAGCGGAGGCTTTCCTCCAGCTGCGGCTGGCCCAGAAACCCTCCTCCTGCGCAAAAAATAGTTGCGGCAAGCTCCATATCAGGGCCGGAGGTAAACATCCGGAAGGTTTCCTCCAGGCCTGAAAAATGGTGAGGCTCTGGATACCCGCAGTTGGAAATGAGTATTACCTTCTTGGGCCATTCCTGCTCAAAGCGGGTAGGATGTATGTAATGATCGCCACGCTTTATAATTTTGGGATTTAGAAGGGGTATAAAGCGGTCCATAAAATCCTTCATCAGCCCGCTGGTGCTGAAAATATACAAAGGGGTGGCATAGACCAGGACATCCGCCCGGCGGATTTTTTCCAGCAGATCAGGCATGTCGTCCCTGTGGATGCATACTCCCGGGGTCTTTGTCCAGCAGGCAAAGCAGCCTGTGCAGTGGTTTATTTTTTTATCCCTCAGATAAACAGTTTCAGTACTGGCGCCATTATCCCGGGCCCCTTCCAGGAAGGGCTGCAGGATGCGGTCAGTGTTGCTTCCAGTACCCCTGGGACTGCCGTTAACGGCCAGTAAGTACATTATGGAACCTCCTTATTTATCCGGCCTGCCGCCATCCTCCGGACTTTCAAGGGCCTTTAGGGAGCTATCGCACCAGTCCACCACCATCCTGGCCTGGCTCAGTCCGAAGTCCAGAGTCAAGGCCCAGTACCGGGCGTCTTCAACCGCCCCGGTGATATTTTTGTAATGATCGATTACCGGCAATATTTCCTTCTCATACCTGTCTATCAAGGCGACATGGCTTTCTCTCCACTGCCTCAGGTGGGAGGCCAGGCTTTCCGGGTCTGTAAGGTTGCCGAAAAATACCTTGAGCAGCATGGGGCTGCGCAGCTGAACAGTATCCGGCGGCCCGGCCAGCCAGCGGCCCAGTTCCTCGCGGCCGGGGCCGGTCAGGCTGTATACCTTCCGGCTTGGTTTTCCCTCCTGGTGCTCCACCTTTGCTTCCAGCCAGCCCAGCTCTTCCATTTTATTGAGTGTGCGATATATTTGCGGCAGGGTGGCATTCCAAAAAAAGTGAATGGAATTCTCAAAGGCCCACTTCAGTTCATAGCCGGTGCCGGACTTATAGCTCAGTAATCCCAAAAGAGCATGCTGCAGAGACATTTTTTACCCCCATAAATTATATATGTAAGCAGTTGTATATATGTTAATGCATATATTAAATCATGCACATAAAGTTGTCAAGAAAATATGAGGCATAATATAATAAAAAATGGAAAGAGTAAAAATGGTTAATATTCATACTAAAGGAGCTGCAGGTTTGATCAAGATAAAGGACCAAATCTACTGGGCGGGCATTAAAGACTGGGAAATTAAGAGATTTCACGGCGAGGAGTACTCCACCCACCGGGGGTCAACCTATAACTCTTACCTCATAAAAGACCAGAAAATTGCGCTGGTGGATACGGTATGGACACCTTTTCATGAAGGATTCGTTGAGGATCTGGAGAGGGAGGTAGGCCTTAAAAATATTAGTCTCATTGTGATTAACCACACCGAGCAGGACCATGCCGGAAGCCTGGCCTACCTGATGGAGAAAATTCCCGAGGTCCCCATATACTGCACCAAAAACGGGGCCATGATGATTAAAAAGCACTTTCACCGGGACTGGAATTTTAACGTGGTTAAGACCGGGGACAGCGTAGAACTGGGAAAAAACAGGCTGGTCTTTGTGGAGATGACCATGCTGCACTGGCCGGACTCCATGGCCACCTACGTGGCCGGGGCCAATGTGCTGCTGTCCAATGACGCCTTCGGGCAGCACTATGTCTCCCCGCACCTTTTTAATGACCAGGTGGACCAGGGTGAGCTTTTTCAGGAGGCCATAAAGTATTACGCCAATATTCTGACCCCTTTCAGCAGGCTGGTTAAGGCCAAGGTAAAGGAAATACTGGACTTAAAACTTAGCATTGAGATGATTGCCCCCAGCCACGGCATTATCTGGAGGGACAACCCCCTTCAGATAGTGCAGAAATACGACCAGTGGGCCGGAGACTACCATGAAGGCACCGTGGCCGTTATATACGACACCATGTGGGGGGCCACCAGGAAGATGGCCCTTTCTATCGCCAGGGGGCTGGAGAATAAGGGAGTGGGGGCAAAGCTTCTAAATGTGGGGAAGTCCGACAAAAACGATATAATTACCGAGATATTCAAGTCCAGGGGAATTATAGTGGGAAGCTCCACCATCAACAAGGTGATCCTCAACTCTACTGCGGCCTTGCTGGAAATGGTTAAAGGGCTGCAGTTTAAAAATAAAATAGGGGCGTCCTTCGGCTCCTACGGGTGGAGCGGCGAGTCGGTGAAAATAATACAGGAAAGGCTTAAGGAGTCGGGCATAGAGGTGGTTCAGGAGGGCATTAAGATGCAGTACGACCCCGAGCCGGAGGACCTTAAGGCCTGTGAGGCCTTTGGCGAGGCCTTCGCCGCCCGCCTCCTGGATCAGTAAAAATTCACCGGGTCGTAAAATATAGAAAATGCAAGGAACTTATACTGAATATAATGTATGTCCTTTTATAAACCACAGAGGGCACAGAGAACACAGAGAATTTGCTCTAAAGCATTACTCTCAGGTCTAAGGACGAAGTGTAAAATCAGATTAAAAAGTCATAATTAATATTATGAATTGAGTTTTAATAAAAGTCTTTTGGAGCATTCAAGCAGGGCTAAAAATCTCTGTGTCCTCTGTGTTCTCTGTGGTTTTTTAGGACATGCATCAATAGCATGCAAAAGTATTTTCATTTCGCTGCGATGCCTTTTCAGATAAGGCCGTCCTGAAGGAAATATTGTGCCGGGGTTGAATTACCGAATTAGATGATCACACCGGGGTGTTTCCGGAAGGAGAATTAAGATGTTGTTCAAAATAGCCAGCTTTAATGCCAACTCCATCAGGTCAAGGCTGGGTGTCGTACTTGACTGGCTGGAAAAGGAAAGGCCGGATGTGCTTTGCCTGCAGGAAACCAAGGTGGAGGACGGGCTTTTTCCTGCCGCTGAGTTTTTAGGGGCCGGGTATAACGTAATATTTAAGGGGCAAAAATCATACAACGGAGTAGCCATCGCCAGCCCCCACCCCATCGGCGGGGTGGTTACCGACGACGGGGGGCTGTCGCTGCCCGGAGAGGCAAGGCTTATTGCCGCCAACATAAAGGGAGTGCACATTGTCAATACCTATATTCCCCAGGGGCAGTCCCCCTCCAGTGAAAAATTCACTTATAAACTAAACTGGATCAGAGGCCTGAGGGATTTTTTTCATCGCAGCTACAGCAATGATATGATGGTGGCCTGGGCGGGGGACTTCAACGTGGCCCCTGAGCCAATAGATGTGCACGACCCCAAAAGGCTGTACGGAAAAGTGGGCTTTCACCCAGAGGAGCATGAGGCGCTGAAATATGTAAGGGAGTGGGGCTTTACAGATGTTTTCCGCCTGCATGAAAAGGAGGGGGGACACTATTCCTTCTGGGACTACAGGGTGCCTCAGCTTCTCAGGGCCAATAAGGGCTGGAGGGTTGATCACATCTGGGCCACCCGGAAGCTGGCCCATCTTTCCCGAAGGGCCTGGATAGACAGGGAGCCCAGACTAAGGGAAAAGCCCTCGGATCACACCTTTATTGTGGCTGAATTCGAGGTTTAGCTGCATGCGCCGCCCCGGTAATGGCAGGGGGAATTACCCGGGTGAGGTATATTTTGCTGTTGACAGCACAACCTGGCTGTGCTATCTTATCTTTAATCTGATAGTGCGTTTCAAAGCTGAAACAAAAGGCGAGGCAGCCTGCCGGTTTAAATACCGGCAGGCTTTTTTGTTAAATGCATAAGCCCGGTATTGACAAATATATGTTCCAGGTATATACTATTTATATAATTTAATATATAACCAATGTTGGTTAATATTGCGAAGGCGCTTTTTGAAATATCAAAAAGCGCCTTCTGTGCATAATTCGCTGCAGAATTCCAGGCAAGGGCGCTTTTTCCTAAAGATATGGAAATTTCTTTGGGAAAGCGCCCTTATGACTTTTGAAACGGGCATTGGCGCCCCGGTTTTGAGGATCCTCTCCCCCAAAAACTGGGGCGTCACTTTTTATTTTTAAAACAGTAATATTAAGCCAAATAAGGAGGAATATGACATGAGACAGGTGGCTATTTACGGTAAGGGCGGTATAGGAAAATCCACCACCACACAGAATACTGTGGCCGCCCTGGCGGAGTCCGGGAAAAAAATAATGGTGGTAGGGTGCGACCCCAAGGCCGACTCCACCAGGCTTTTACTGCACGGCCTGAACCAGAAGACAGTGCTGGATACTCTAAGAGATGAGGGCGAGGACATTGACCTCGGGGATATACTGATCGAAGGCTATGGGGGCACCAGGTGTGTGGAGTCCGGGGGACCTGAGCCTGGTGTGGGCTGTGCCGGAAGGGGTATCATCACCTCCATCAATATGCTGGAGTCCCTGGGAGCTTATGAGGATGAACTGGATTATGTTTTTTACGATGTGCTGGGTGATGTTGTTTGTGGTGGTTTTGCCATGCCCATCCGGGAGGGAAAGGCCAAGGAAATCTATATAGTGGCCTCCGGCGAGCTGATGGCGCTTTACGCCGCCAATAACATATGCAAGGGCATTCAGAAGTTTGCCGTCACCGGTGAGGTGAGGCTGGGCGGGATAATCTGCAACAGCCGCAATGTGGATAACGAGTTTGAGCTGATGAAGGCCTTCGCCGAGGAACTGGGGTCCCAGCTCATCCACTTCCTGCCCCGGGACAATATTGTCCAGAGGGCCGAGATAAACAAGAAAACAGTAATAGACTTTGAGCCCGGGGCCGGTCAGGCCGACGAGTACAGAAAACTGTCCAGGAACATTGACGGCAACCAGATGTTCGTGATTCCCAAGCCTATGGTCCAGGACCGCCTGGAAGAGCTGATGATGGAATACGGGATACTTAATTAATAGGAGAGTGAAGACAATGTTGATGATCAGAGCCATAGTCAGGCCCGAGAGAACAGGAGTTGTCATGGCCGAGCTGAACAGCGCCGGCTTCCCGGCGGTAACCAAAATTGATGTGGTGGGCCGGGGCAAGCAGAGGGGGGTCAAGGTTGGGGAGGTGGTCTATGATGAAATCCCCAAGGAGATGCTTTTGATGGTGGTCCGGGACGAGGATAAGGAAGATGTGATCAGTGTTATTTCAAAATACGCCAGGACCGGGGAAAAGGGAGCCTTCGGTGACGGAAAAATATTTGTTACCCCGGTTGAAGAGAGCTATACAATAAGCAGCGGCGCTAAGGGACTGTAGGGGGTGGCTGATAGTGAAGGAAATTATTGCCATAATACGCATGAACAAGGTTAATGAGACCAAAAAGGCCCTGGCCGACGCCGGTATCTGCAGTATGCACGCCATGAAGGTGATGGGCCGGGGGAAAATGAAGGTGGACTTCTCCCTGCTGGACGAGATTGGCCCCGGGGAGGAGATCGGGGGTATATTGGCCGACGGCCTGGCCAGCGGGAGCAGGCTTATCCCCAAACGTATGCTGACCATACTTGTCCAGGATGGAGAGGTAAAAAATGTGGTGGATACCATAATAAAGGTGAACAGGCAGGGCAACAAGGGGGATGGCAGAATTTTTGTATCCCCGGTGACAGATGCCGCCAGGGTGAGGACAGGCGAGCGGGGAGAAGCTGCGCTGTGAGGAAGGAGGAGTTAATGTGGCGGTAAACGAGAAAAATTTTGATAAAATGCTTGACCAGTACCCCGCCAAGGTGAAGAGAAACCGTAAAAAACATATCATCATCAGGGATTCCTCCACGGCCGCCCAGGAGATAGAGGCCAATACCAGGACCATCCCGGGGGTGTTAACCAACCGGGGGTGTGCCTTTGCCGGGTGCAAGGGAGTGGTGCTGGGGCCTTTGCGGGATGTGGTGCACATAGTGCACGGCCCCATCGGGTGCGCCTATTACAGCTGGCTGACCCGGAGGAATAAGGCCAGGTCGGACGATCCGGGAAAAAACTTTATGACCTACTGTGTCTCCACCGACATGCAGGAGAGCGATATAGTGTTCGGCGGGGAGAAAAAGCTGGCCAGGACCATAGATGAGGTAATGGAGATATTCAGTCCCGAGGCCATAACCATTTCGGCCACCTGCCCGGTGGGGCTTATCGGGGATGATATACAGCAAGTGGCCCGGGAGGCCCGCAAAAGGCACGGCATCAATGTAATGTCCTTCAGCTGCGAGGGCTACAAGGGAGTGAGCCAGTCCGCCGGGCACCATATAGCCAACAACGGGCTTATGGAATGGGTTATTGGCCAGGGAACAACAGAAGATCCCCCGGGTCAGTTCGCCATCAATATGCTGGGTGAATACAATATTGGCGGTGACAGCTGGGAAGTGGAAAGGGTATTAAAGGAAATTGGCTATACCGTGGTTTCGGTAATGACCGGAGACGGGTCCTACGAGGAGCTGAAAAATGCCCACGTGTCCCAGTTGAATCTGGTGCAGTGCCACCGGTCCATCAATTATATAGCTGAGATGCTGGAGAAGAAATACGGCACCCCCTGGCTGAAGGTCAACTTTATAGGCATACAGTCTACAGCAGAGTCCCTTCGTAACATGGCCCTTTACTTTGGCGATGAGGGCCTCATCCAAAGGACCGAGGAGGTCATCGCCAGGGAACTGGCCAGGATAGAGCCGGCACTGGAAAAGTATAAAAAAATTTGCGACGGGAAAACCGCCTTCTGCTTTGTGGGGGGGTCCCGGGGCCATCACTACCAGGGTCTTTACCAGGAACTGGGCATTGAAACGCTGCTGGCCGGCTACGAGTTTGCCCACCGGGATGACTATGAGGGCAGGGATATACTGCCCCACGTAAAGACTGACGCAGACAGCAAAAACATACCGGACCTGCAGGTAGTTCCCGATAAAAAACGCTTCAGGCTGAAAATACCAGAGGAAAGGATGGCCCAGCTGCAGGAAAAAATACCCCTGAGCAATTACCAGGGGATGATCAGCGACATGAAGGACGGCAGCATTATAGTGGACGATCTCAATCACTTTGAAACAGAGGAGTTTGTGAGGCTTTTAAAGCCCGATATATTCTCATCAGGCATCAAGGACAAATATATAGTCCAGAAGATGGGCATTCCCTCCAAGCAGCTGCACAACTACGACTACAGCGGTCCTTACGCGGGGTTTAACGGCGCGGTGAATTTTGCCCGGGACATAAGCATGAGCTTTGTGTCTCCCACCTGGAATTTTATAGAGCCGCCGTGGAAAAATATCCCGCTTCTGGAGGGGACCATCGGGGAAGGGGAGTCATAAGCATGTTGGACTGCACACCAAAAAATATAATGGAGAGGTCCGGCGGGGTAATCAACCCGGCCAAAACCTGCCAGCCCATAGGGGCCATATACGCGGCCCTGGGTATACACAGGTGCCTGCCGCACAGCCACGGTTCCCAGGGGTGCTGCTCCTACCACAGGTCGCACCTGACCAGGCACTTCAGGGAGCCGGTGTTTGCCTCCACCAGCTCCTTCACCGAGGGGGCCTCGGTTTTTGGCGGCAGCGCCAATCTGAAAACAGCCATAAAGAACGTATTTACCATATACGACCCGGATGTCATGGCGGTGCACACCACCTGCCTGTCGGAGACCATAGGGGATGACATCCCCACCATTATAAAGGGCGCCGAGGTGCCCGAGGGTAAACTGGTTATTCACGCCAACACTCCCAGCTACCAGGGGTCCCATATAACGGGCTTTTCCAATATGGTCAAGGGAATGGTGAGCTACCTTTCCCGGGCCACCCTGGAGACAAAAAAGGACCAGGCCAACATTATACCGGGGTTTGTCAATCCTGGTGATATGCGGGAGATAAAGAGGCTGGCCGGTGCCATGGGCATTGATTTTATAATGTTTCCCGACACCTCCGGGGTAATGGACTCGCCCATGACCGGGGAGCTGACCATGTTTCCCAGGGGTGGGGCCAGGGTGGAAGATATTGCGGATGCCGGCAACTCCAGGATCACCCTGGCTCTGGGAAGCTATGCCTCCAGCGATGCCGCCCGGGTGCTGGACAGAAAGTGCGGGGTTTCCGAACTGGTGCTCAAAACTCCCATCGGCATAAGGGCTACCGATGAGTTTCTGATGGCCATAAGGCAGACCTTCACCAAAAAGGTGCCCTACGCCCTGGAAGAGGAAAGGGGGCAGCTGGTGGACATAATGACCGATACACACTACCACTTCCACGGCAAGAGAGTGGCCCTTTTCGGAGACCCCGATGTGGTTATTGGGATGACTGAATTTCTATTGGGACTGGGCATGGAGCCGGTACACGTGCTCACAGGCACACCGGGCGGGGCCATAGGCGCCACGGTGGGTGATTTTGAAAAGGAAGTAAGGGAAATGCTGGAGGCTGCCGGGGTAAAGGCCAGGGTAAAGGCCGGAGGAGACCTTTTCCAACTGCAGCAGTGGATAAAAAACGAGCCTGTGGATCTTCTGATTGGCAATACTTACGGCAAATATATAGCCAGGGCCGAGGACATACCCTTTGTGAGGGTAGGCTTTCCGGTGCTGGACAGGAGCTGCCACTCCTATTTCCCCATTGTGGGGTACAGGGGGGCCATGCGCCTGGTGGAGATGATCAGCGGGGCGCTTTTGGATAGGGCCGACCGGGATGCCGCCGAGGAAGACTTTGAGCTGGTTATGTAGAGTTAAAAGGAGTGAATTAGATGAGCGCGCAGCCTGAAAAAAATTCCGGCCTTGTGTTTGAGGAGAGAAAAGATTTTATACTGACCAAGGGAAAGCACAGGCAGCAGCTTAAGTGTGAGGCCGACAGCCTGGCGGGCTGTGTCAGCCAGAGGGCCTGTGTGTACTGTGGGGCCAGGGTTGTGTTAAACCCCATCACCGACGCCGTTCATCTGGTCCACGGGCCCATCGGGTGCGCCAGCTATACCTGGGATATAAGGGGAAGCCTCAGCAGCGGGCCGGAATTATACAGGTTCAGCTTTTCCACAGACTTAAAGGAAGGGGATATTATTTTCGGCGGGGAAAAAAAGCTGGCCCGGGCTATCGACGAGCTGGTGGGAAAATATCATCCGGGACTGGTGCTGGTCTACTCCACCTGTATAGTGGGTGTCATCGGTGACGACCTGGAGGCCGTCTGCCGGGCTGCCTCCGAAAGGCACGGCATAGAGGTGCTACCGGTCCAGTCCAGCGGCTTTATAGGTAACAAGTCTGCCGGCTACCGGGCCGCCTGTGACGCCCTGCTGCGCATCATCAGGCCGCCGGAGGGGAAGGGGCCTCCCGGGACAAAGAAAATCAACTACCTGGGAGACTTCAACCTGGCCGGAGAGGTCTGGATTATAAAGGGCTACTTAAAACAAATGGGTGTGGACATGAATGTTTCCTTTACCGGGGACTCCCGGTATGAAACACTGCAGAGGGCCGCAGGGGCCTCCCTTAATATAGTGCAGTGCGCCGGGTCCATGATCTACCTGGCCAATAAGCTGGAGGAGCTTTATGGTATTCCCTACCTTAATGTATCTTTCCTGGGACTGGAGGACACCGCCCAGTCCTTACGAAAAATTGCCTCCTGGTTTGGTGACGGCGGAATAACAGCCAGGGCCGAAGAGCTTATAGAAAGAGAGTCGGCCAGGGCAGGGAAAAGGCTTTCGTGGTACCGGGAAAGGCTGCAGGGGAAAAAGGCCGCAGTCTATGTGGGCGGGGGCTTCAAAGCCATATCGTTGATCAAGCAGTTCAGGGAGTTAGGCATAGATGTGGTGATGATTGGCACTCAGACCGGAAGGAAAGAAGAGTATGAGACCATCAGCGAGATGGTTGACGAGGGAACGGTGGTGCTGGATGACGCCAACCCCTCGGAGCTGGAAAAGTTCATGCTGGAAAAAGGCGCCCACCTGCTGGTGGGGGGAGTGAAGGAAAGGCCCCTGGCCTATAAGCTGGGGGTGGCCTTTATTGACCATAATCACGACCGCAAGCATCCTTTAAGCGGCTTCGTGGGGGCGGTTAATTTTGCCGGCGAGGTTTATTCCACCCTCTGCTCACCGGTGTGGAAATATGTGGGAGGAGGTATCCTGTGAGCGATAAAACTGTGCACTGCCGGAATTACAATGAAAACCCCTGCAGCATGTGCATGCCCATGGGGGGAATCCTCCCCTTCAAGGGCATCGGCCAGTCCATGGTGATCATTCACGGGTCCCAGGGCTGCAGCACATACATGCGCAGACACATCGCCGAGCACTTCAATGAGCCTATTGATGTGGCTTCTTCCTCACTCAATGAAAAGGGGACCATATACGGTGGAGAAGAAAATCTAAAGAAAGGCCTTGATAATTTAATAAAGGCGTACCGGCCCCGGGTTATCGGGGTGCTTACCACCTGCCTGGCCGAAACTATCGGCGAGGACATAGACCGGATAGTGGAGGAATACCGCCTGGAAAGAGGGCTTGGCCAGGAGTGCTCCATAATTGCCGTGCCCACCCCCGGCTACGGGGGAACACATTTTGAGGGGTACTGGCTGGCGCTGAAAGAATTGGCCCGGCTGGCCGGGAGAGTGCCGAAGCACTCCAGGATAAATGTTATTATCCCCAACTTAAGTCCCGCAGACATAAGGGAAATAAAAAGAATACTGGGTTTGATGAAGATAGAGTATATACTGCTGCCCGATTTTTCGGACACCCTGGACCGCCCCTTCGAAAGGCCGTACAAAAAAATACCCGGCGGAGGTACAGAACTTTCGGACATTATGGCCATGGGGGGCTCACGGGCCACCATACAGATGGGCATGACGGTGGATGAGAGACTTTCCCCGGGCAAATACCTGGAAAAAGAGTTTGGGGTGCCGCTCTACAACATTCCGGTGCCCATGGGCATTGAGGGCACAGATACTTTTTTAGGCCTTTTGAGCCGGATATCGGGACACCCGGCGCCGGAAGAGCTGTCCCGGGAAAGGGGCAGGCTTTTAGACTGTATGATTGATTCGCATAAGTATAACTTTAGGGGCAGAAGCGTTATATTCGGCGAGCCTGAGCTGGTCGGCGCCATGGCGGCAACCTGTATTGAAAATGGTATTTTCCCGGTGGTGCTGGCCACCGGGAGCAAAACGGAAAAATTGTCCCGGCTGCTGCAGCCCTGGCTTGAGGAGCACCATATTAAATGCCTTTTTCTTACTGAGACCGACTTCTTCACCATACGGGAGCAGGCGGTGAGAGGGAAGGCCAATATTGCCATAGGCCACTCCGATGGCAGGTATCTTACCGAAAGGGAGGGGATCCCCCTGGTGAGGGCAGGCTTTCCCATTCATGACCGGGTTGGGGGGCAAAGGCTTCTGTCGGTGGGCTACGCCGGCACCGCCATGTTCCTGGACCGGATTACCAATACACTGCTGGAGAACAAGTACAGTAATTATAGGTCATCCATGTACCGGAAATTCTACCGGGGCGATGAAAAGGATGCTGTGCCCGCAGGAAAGTCAAGGTGAAGAGTATGAAATGCCAGTGTAAAACAAGCCAGAATAACAGCAAAGATATAAATCCCCGGGAGCCGGAGGACAAAACAGGAAGACATCCCTGCTTTTCTATTGAGGCTCATCAGAGGTATGCCCGCATGCACCTGCCGGTGGCCCCCGTTTGCAATATAAGCTGCAATTACTGCAGCCGGAAATATGACTGCGTGAATGAAAGCAGGCCCGGAGTGACCAGCCAGATTCTTACTCCCACCCAGGCACTGCAGAAGTTTATGATAGTCAGAGATAAGGTGGAGAACCTCAGCGTGGTGGGAATAGCCGGGCCGGGGGACGCGCTGGCCAACTGGGGTAAAACCAGAAAGACCCTGGAGCTGATCAGGGGCCGTGACCCGGAGGTTATTTTCTGTCTTTCCACCAACGGACTGCTGCTGCCCGACTATGCAGGGGAACTGGTTGAGCTGGGGGTCGGCCATGTGACCGTTACCGTAAACTGCCTGGACCCGGCCATAGGGCAGGGTATATACCGGTATGTGGACTACAGGGGCCAGAGATACGAGGGACTGGCCGGGGCCGCCATACTGATAGCCAGCCAGTTGGAGGGAATCAGGCATCTGGTGCGCCGGGGAGTGCTGGTAAAGGTAAATATAGTGATGATCAAAGGGGTAAATGATTTTCATATTCCTGATGTAGTTAAAAGATTAAAGGATATGCATGTATTTATAAGCAATATAATGCCTCTCATACCTGCCCGGGGCAGCGCCTTCGAAAACTATCCCGGTACCGGCGCAAAAGAGCTTAACTCGATGAGGGCGGCCTGCGGCGCCGACCTGAGGCAGATGTACCACTGCCGCCAGTGCAGGGCCGACGCCATAGGCATGCTGGATAATGACAGGTCGGCGGAATTCAGAACCGTTCATGAGGAAGAGGGAGCTACAGGTAAAGGAGCAGTCTGCCGGAGCGCCCGGGCGGTTTGATGGACAAAGGAGTGGAGAATAGTGAATAAACCCAAATACCATATATTTGTGTGCACCAGCTCCCGGGTCAACGGCCAGCAAAAAGGCTTCTGCCATGCCAGGGAATCGGTGGAGATAGTGAACAGCTTCATGGAGGAAATAGAAGAAAGGGGGCTGGGCGGCCAGGTGATGGTCTCCAACACCGGCTGCCTGGCCCTGTGCGAAAGGGGTCCCCTAGTGGTGGTTTATCCCGACAGTGTCTGGTACGGTGGGGTATCTCCGGAGGATGTCGAGGAGATAATGGATGAACACATTGAGGGGGGCAGCCCGGTAAAGCGCCTGGAAATATAATCAGCTAGCAGCTCTAAAGTGGTGGCGGCTGGGAAGGGGTGGCCGGTTATGGGTGCAGAAATAGCGGTCCATGTGGGAGAGAGCGGCCTTACCGCCTCTCTCTATGAAAAGGGAAAAGTTATTGTGTACCGCAGGAATATGGGAAGCTGGATCCCGGTGAGAGAAAAGGAATTTATGCTGGACCTGGGACTGGGCATGCGGGAAACCAGGGAAAAGATGAGGGAGGTGGCTGTATTTCTGTCCGGCTGTGGTGTCCTTGTAGGGCTTAATGTCACCGGGGTGCCGTATTTTGAGCTGGAGAAAGCAGGTTTGAGCATATGGGAATACCAGGGCAGCCCCGCTGACTTTCTTGATGCCATACTGGAAAAAGAGGAGGAGGAGCGATCTCTCCGGGGCAAAGGGGATATAATAAGCCTTCCGGTTCCGGAGGAAGTAGCCGGGGGCTGTTACCGGGTTTCCATTAAAGGAATACAGGAAGGGAATACCGGCCTGACGTCAAAGCAGGCGCTGCTTCCATTTATTCGCTCACGGGTATTTTACTCTCTGGAAATAATGTGCAGCCACGCGCCCCCCTGGCTGGAGGCCGAGATAAAAGGCGGCTCTCTTAGCGGTGAAATAAAAAGTGCGGGGGGCGGGGTGGTGGTGACTATAAAAAACAGCTGCTGTGTTTGATCAACCTTGGGGGCCGGCACCGGGTTCTCCTAATGTGAAAACCCTCCTGGCCGGCCCGCCTGCATGGCGGTGTTTTATGCTTCAAGAAAGTATATGACGCTTTTTGGCAAACAGGAGCCTTTTTACTGACTGCTGACAGCTGATTGCTGACGGCTGACCTCCCGTCAGGGCGGTTTTTTTAGCAGGGGATCAGCCCGCAGTCTTCCAGTATTTCTTCTCCCTCACTGCTGGTCAGTATCTCTATAAACTGCCGGGCCAATTCCCTGCTGCTGCTGTTTCTGGGCACTGCCACGGCGAATTCGATAGGAGCCCCCTTTACCTGGGATTCCTTTCCCACTTTCTCAAGGGTTACCACTGCCCGGGAATAATGCAGCGCCTGGGCGGGGTTGGAGAGGTTTATCCGGCTGGGAAACTCCACGTGCCGGAAACCGAATTGCTCTGCCACCGACGAGTAGGAAAAGGCGTAGTCCACCCGGCCTTCCAGAAGGGCTGAGGTGAGATCGATGGACTTGGGATAGATTCTATCAGGCCCGCACTTAGTGTCCAGTTTTTGGTAAAGCCCGGGCATATTATAATACTCCCCGGCCAGCTGCCATAGCATTAAAGCCCTGTATCCGCAGGGGTCCAGGTTTTCATCCGATCTGGCGAAGGTAACATCCTCCCTGGACAGTATCTCCATCCAGTTTTCTTCATTAATCAGTCCGCTGTATTTGGCCAGTTCGTCGTAGGCCAGCACCATCCTGTCAGTGGCAAAAACAAAGAACACATCCACATGACGGGGCACCAGCAGGTCATCAAAAACGTGGGGGTCTGCCAGGGCGATTACATCCACATCGCACCCTTCCAGAAGAGCCCGGGCACAGGCTCTTGAGCCGGCGTAATCAAGAGTAACCCTTACCTGGGGGTACTCCCTGGTGAATAACCGGACACATTCCTTCATGGGCTTCCTCAATGCCCCGGCATGAAGTATTTTTAGGTTTTGTTCCTTTCTCATTTAGACCTCCCGGGGTTAATCCCCCTTTGTTTCCCTGTAATACCCGATAAAAGAATCTATTTGCTGCTTGCGCTCCTCCAGCCTGGCGATCCAATCCTCCAGAAGCTTTTGGCCCTCCGGAGTCAGATGGTACTCTCTTCTGGCCGGCCCGGACTCACCGTGCCTCCAACTGGATACCACCAGCCCCTCCTGATCCATCCTCCTCAGTGTGCGGTAAACCGTGGCGGTGTCGGGATCAGATTCAATAAACCGGGACTGGCTTAATTTTTGAATCAGATCGTAGCCATGGGCCTCTTTCCGGTGGAGCAGAAGCAGTATGGCCGGCTGGGTCAATTTTTCCATCGGTAGGGGCAGGAGGTCCGCCGCCTTTTTCTTTTCCGGCATTGGATCACCTCTTTTAGTAAATAATCTTATTCTATAAGAAGTATTGTATTATGTACCTGATTGCCAGGAAAAGCACCAGAAAGGCCATTATTCCCTTGACAAAGCCTTCTTTTAAAAACTTTTGAACATAGGCCCCGCAGTATGTTCCCAGCAGTCCTCCCAGGCCGAAAAGAGCCCCCAGCGCCCAGTCAGGGGCTATATGGGCTGATGCCCCCAGTGGGGTGAACTCCAGCAGGGTATAAAATAGCACTCCGGCTATGGATGTGATAAAGGTTCCGGCCAGGGCAGCCCCGGCCACGGTATATACCGGGAGATTTAGTATGGAAACGCAGAAGGGTGCAATTATGGCCCCTCCCCCGATGCCATAAATCCCCCCGATGAGCCCCACCACCAGGGCCAGGGAGAAGATGGTCAAAGTTCCGAAGGAGTAGGTCTCCCCCCAGAATTCGTACTCTATTTTCTTAAGGGAGAAGCTTTTTGTTTTAACCACCGCCTCAGCAGGCAGGCCGGCAGCCAGCCTTTTGCTGGTTTCGCCCCTTTGCTGCTTTATTCTTTCACTGAATTTCTGATCCAGGGCCTTGTTTTGGGCCTTCTTTTTCTTTGATCCGCCGGTAAGCTCCAGGGCAAGCTTAACCCCCAGGTAAAGCAGCACCAGTCCCACAAAGAGCTTAAAGGCCCCGGGGTCGGGCAGATATTTAATCCTGGCCCAGGACCCGACAAACACCCCGGGCAGTGTTCCCACCACTACCACCCAGGTAAGGGGCCAGGCCATGCGCCCTTCCTTTATGTACCGGTACAGACCGCCGGGGATGGCCACTATGTTGTAAATCATATTGGTGGGACTTACCGAGGGGCTGGTGTAATTAAGCACACTCATCTGAAAGGGCAGAAGCAGGAATGCTCCGGACACTCCGGCCGGAGCCGTCAGGGATGATATCAGAAAGGCTACCAGAGGGGGTATAAAAGGGTTGATTTCAACTCCGGACACTGGGAAATACATAAATTTTCCTCCCTGCATAGGTATATGCTTAATGCACATAGATGTTATTATGATAATACCATAATGTGTCATTAATCACAAATCCTTTTTGATGGGCTGGCAATCTTTCTGATCTTAGAAAGGTGTGTATAAGGCCTAAAATGCGGTAGGAAATAATAAAAAGTTAAATTAAATCAAGTTATTTAAAGACTATTTATAAAATTTGTCGACAAAAGCTATTTTGTATTATAAATATAAAATAAGGAATTTTCAGAGAAATTAATCGTGTAAATTTATTTGGCGGGACCTGAGCATTTTTTTAAAAAACAGACAACTCTCCTGGAAAAAATGATGTGTTAGTATCGATAAAAAAAGCGTGTAATTATAAACCATTAATTAGGCGTATAACAAAAAATGGGCAAAAAAGATCTGGACTGGTAGGGAAGTAAGTGGTAATATATAATTTGTATAATCCAGGGGATGCAAGTATTGGAAGAACTGACGAAAATTCAGGCTAGAAGGCTATCGGAGGAATGTTAGCATTCCTTATGGAATAAGCTTCTAAAAAGAGGACAAACTATTTTAAAATAAACTATAAGAAAGGGGTTATGCTTTGGGCGATTGGTTGTTCTATACTCTTACAGCGATTGTTTCCATTTCCGAAGCGGTAATCCTACTAGTGTTGATGTACTATTATTTTGTATCCGTTTTCGGCTGGAAAAAACATGATGAGAATAAGGATTATACACCGGATAAACGATTTGCCCTTATAACTGCGGCGCACAATGAGGAGGCGGTTATAAGATATCACATAGAAAGCCTGAAAAAACTTAACTACCCCACCGATCTTTTTGATATTTATGTGATTGCCGACAACTGCTCTGACAAAACAGCGGATACCGCCCGGGCCGAGGGAGTAAATGTCTTCGAGCGGTTCTCCAAGCAGAGGGGCAAAGGATTTGCTCTGGAATGGATGTTTAACGAATTATTTAAAATGGAAGACCAGAAGCAATACGATGCTATTTGTGTATTTGACGCCGATAATGTGATTTCATCCAACTTCCTTTTGGAGATGAACTCCAAACTGAAGCAGGGCTATCGCTCCATACAGGGCTACCTGGATACCAAAAACCCCAGAGATTCCTGGGTTACCGCCTGTTACGCCACTGCTTACTGGTCAATGAACCGCATGTGGCAACTGGCCCGATTTAATCTTGGACTTTCCAATGCCCTGGGAGGCACCGGGCTGTGCCTGGACTACACGCTGCTTAAAAAGTACGGGTGGGGAGCTACCTGCCTTACCGAGGACCTGGAATTCACCATGAAGCTCCTTCTCAATGACATAAAGACAGCCTGGTCCCATGATTGCAGGGTTTATGATGAAAAGCCGGTGCATTTTTCACAGACCTGGAGGCAGCGCACCCGCTGGCTGCAGGGGCACTGGGACGTTGCTCTGAGGTATATGGTCCCGCTCTTTATTAAAGGAGTCAGGGAGAAGAAGTGGTACTGCATTGACGGTGCGATTTACCTGTTCCAGCCCTTTGTGATTATGGCCATGCTTATTAACATGATTCTTGCCGGTGTGTCCGTCTTCTTCTCGGAGCCCATTTATGAGGCTGCAATTTCCGGACTTATGCCGGGCTGGTTCTGGGTGGCTTTCGGTATATTGGGGTACTGCTATCCGATGCTTGGGCTGATACTGGAAAAGGCTCCCCGGTCGGCGTACTACTATTATATAACCTATCCCATATACGGTTTGACCTGGTTCCCGGTTACCCTGGTGGGTCTGTTCAAGCACGGCAACCAGAGCGAGTGGGCGCATACCATGCACACCAGAGGAATTTCCATAAGCTCCCTGGAGTAATTATATAGAAAACAAAGGGATAGCAGGAAAAAATGTCGAAGTAAAAAAGCAGCGTAACAGTAATGTTATGCTGCTTTTTAAATTTTTTGACATACGGAGGAGAAAATGACAGCTTTTGCAAAGACAGCAAGGTATCTTATTTTACTTATCCTGGCGGTGACTATGCACGCCTCTTCTGTGCCGGCCCTGGCCTCCATACAGGGTGAAAGCGTGCTGGAGAGCAGGCCTGTGGCGGATGGACTTATTTTAGAGAAGCATGTGCTCAGTGTGGGCGGGGGAAAAACGCTGGTATACATATTAAGGGCCAATATTGCCAGCCCTTACCTGAAAATAAATACCATTGTAGGGTCTGACGGGTCTTTTGGAAAGAATGGCAAAGTTACCGAAATGGCGGTTAAGTCCGGTTCTGTGGCTGCAGTCAATGCTGATTTTTTTCAGATGACTGAGAGCGGACGGCCAATAGGAATGACCTTCCGGGATGGTCTGCTGCTTTCCAGCCCGCCTCTGCGGAGCGATATGTACGGGTGGGGGATTACCCGGGACGGGAAACCTCTGATAGACCTTTTCACTTTTACGGGAAAGGTTACCTCCGCAAATGGGAAGACCCATTCCCTGGCTGGAATAAACAAACCCTCATATTTCGTGGGGGGGGATGAAAGCACCCCGGTAACTTCCCATGAAAACGCCCTTTTGCTGTATGACCGGCAGTGGGGAGAAACCAGCAGGGGAAAGATTGGTGAGGCTGACAGTGTGGTGGAGGTGTTTGTCAGCGGCGGCATTGTTACCGATGTGCTGGTCAACCAGCCAAGCAAAAATATACCGGAGGGTGGACAGGTGCTTGCCGGAAGAGGGCTGGCGGCGGATTTCATCAATCAGAACATTAAGGTGGGAGATAGTATATCCGTTGACTATTCAGTTAGTCCCGGTAGCAATGAACTGTGGGCCGGCACCGGGGGCTGGTCGCTTTTGGTTGAAGGCGGTAAGGCCAATAGCAATTTCCCCGGGTCCATAAACAGCCCCGCGGCCAGGACTGCCCTGGGATACATCTCCGATGGGAAGACATTGCTGGTGGTGGTGGCCGAGAAGAGCAGCGCCAGCCGGGGACTGACATTAAATGAGCTGGCCCAGTATATGGTGGGGCTGAGAGTTGAAAAGGCCCTCAATCTAGACGGGGGAGGATCTACCACACTGGCGGCCAGACCCCTTGGAGAAGAGAGCCCGGTGCTGGTAAACAGCCCTCAGGGTAAAGCACAGAGGCCGGTGCCTACTGCCCTCGGCTTTTTTAGCAGCGCTCCCCGGGGAACCCTGACAGGGCTGTTAATAAAAGGCCCTGAGGTTATTCTTCCGGGAGATGATGCCTTATTCAGCCTCAAAGGATATGACACGCACTTTAATCCGGTAACTGTAGAACAGGAAAATGTAAAGTGGTCGGTGGACTCAGGCCCGGGTAGTTTTACCAACAGCACCTTCAAGTCCGATAAAGGAGGACTTACCACCATTTTAGCCGGCTACGGCGGCAGGACCGTGAACAGGCCGGTGAAGGTTATGGGGCCGGAGGACTTTAAGAGAGTGGTGGTTGACCCATCTTCCATTGTTCTGCAGCCTGGGAAAACAGCTTCTCTTTCAGTTAAGGCGGTGGGATATGACGATACCGTCTACAATCTTTCCGAAAGGCATTACTCTGTAACTGTTGACAGCGGGCTGGGAACATATCAGGGCGGGGTATTCAGGGCTTCGGACAATCCCTCGGCGGGAGAGCTGAAAATAGTATTTAACGGGATATCTGTAGCTGTTCCGGTCACCATAAAGGATGATCACCAGGCGGTCTTTAGCTTCAACCCGGGACAGCCGGGGCAGCTTAAGCTGGGGAGCTTTGTCATGAGCATACCCGGTGGCGCTTTCAGCCAGCCGGTGAGCCTTTCGGCGGATCTGGCCGGGGAGCTGCCGGTCCCCGTTCCGGAAAAGTATAAAATGGTCTCAGCGGTCAGTGTCCGGGCTGCCGGAGAAGAGCCGGACCTTGCAGAGCCCGCTCTGGTGGAATGGAAATATCAGCCGGAAGAGGCAGGGAGAATAGCGGTGCTGCAGCTGGCCGGGGATAAGTGGGTGGAAATACCTTCAACTATTTACGAAGAGGAGAATAAAATAAGCTGCTCCATCAGTGACCTGGGCACACTGGCACTGGTCTGGGACCAGAGTCCTCCGGTAAGCTTCGTAGACATGGAAGGGCACTGGGCCGAGGAGGTAGTGTCAGGCCTGTCCAGGAAGGGAATAATCAGCGGGTACCCGGGAAACATTTTTGACCCCTCCAGACAGGTCACCAGGGCTGAGTTTTCGGTGATGCTGTGCAGGATCTTCGGCTGGGAGCCGGAAGAGGGCAGGGCCGGGTTTAAGGATGAGGGCTCAATGGCCGGCTGGTACCGGGGATATGTAGTGGCCGCCTATAATAAAGGTGTCATATCAGGCTATGAGGACAATACCTTTCTACCCGCCAGACAGGTGACCAGGGCCGAGATGGCCGCCATGGTCTTTAAGGCCCTTTCCCTTGAGCCGGATAAAACCGTCAGGCTGGACAGTGTGTTCAGGGATGGCGGCAGTATAGACAGTTGGGCGGTGGGGCCGGTGTCGGCCATATATACCGCCGGGCTGATGAAAGGTGACAATGAGAACAGGTTCAGGTCCAAGGACAGGGCCACAAGGGCAGAAAGCGCAGTGCTGATGGATAATGTTTTAAAATACAGGCTGAAGGGCCAGATAATTATTAATTAGTATAGTAGTGAAGGGTGGTTAAAAAGTGGACGAAAGTAGTTTTTATATTGTGGATGTTTTTGCGGAAAGCAGGTATTCCGGCAACCAGCTGGCTGTGTTTGTAAGCGGTCACCTGCACTCCGACGGGGAGATGCAAAAACTGGCCCGGGAAACCAACTTTTCCGAAACCACCTTCATCTTTCCCCGGGAAAGCTCCGGTAACACATTCAGGGTAAGAATTTTCACCCCACACCAGGAGGTGCCCTTTGCAGGGCACCCAACGCTTGGGACTGCTTACATTATAATCACGGAGCTTTTAAAAAGGCCGGTGGACAGTATAGTACTGGACCTGAAGGCCGGTAAAATTCCGGTGGCGGCATACTATGACAGTGAGGGCAGTCTGGACAGGCTGGTAATGAAACAGCTGGAGCCTGTTTTCGGCCCGGAGCTGGAAAGAACCCTGTCAGCCCGGATACTGGGACTGTCAGAAGATGATCTGGATGGTAATTTCCCTGTCCAGGAAGTTTCCACCGGCCTGCCGGTGGTTATAGCACCTTTAAAAACACTGGCGGCAGTACAGAGGATAAAGGTGGACGCCGGTCTGCTAGCCAGCCGGTTTGACAGCCTCAGTGCCAGGGGAATACTGGTGTTTAGTCCGGAAACCTATGAAACAAAGAATAGACTCAATGTAAGGGCATTTTTCCACCACTACGGTATTCCCGAGGACCCGGCCACCGGCAGCGCAGGTGGCTGCCTGGCGGGCTATCTGGCCAGGCACCGCTATTTCGGAGCAGAGAGCTTTGATATAACAGTGGAGCAGGGCTATGAGATAGGGAGAAAGTCTGTGCTGCACCTGGCAGCCTCTTTGAAAGGTGAAAACTACAATATACATGTGGGTGGAAAAGTTGTCCCCATAGCTCGCTGCCAGTTAGTCTGATTCTTAGGGTAGAAGCCATCCACTCTCCTGTCTGCCGACAAAAGGTGCTACCCTCAAGCAGTCTCCCGACCTGGGGTAATGCTGTTTAGCAGTCTCCTGTCTCCCGCCGCCCATGGGGCGGCTTTTAATACAGGTTGGAGAAATTAAGCAGCTGATTATCCCGGGGACCTATATTTATTGGCTGGGGCCTTATTTCTCTGGTTTCGGGATTTATCACGTATCTTAGGCCATCTTTGGCCCTGGTGTCAAGAGGTGCTGATATAAATGATATTTCATTATCCGGCATGGCCAAAAGCTGCATATTGGTCTGGTGCTTCCTGGTGGTGTGGACCATGGTTTTAATACTGTTTGAGGAAGTGTCAAGGAAGTCTATTTTATCCTCCCCGCCGCCTGGTCCCCCGGACTGTATAAAGGCCAGGGAATTTCCGTAGGAGGTCCAGATCACACTGCTTATGGCATATGACTGGTCAGGATTGGAATAAATCCGTTGGGGAGGAGCGCCTATCTTCCCGGACACCCATATCCCCGAGGCGCAATTGAGGCTTATGCGGTCATCTGCCGAGCTGCGTAGCAGGGTGGCTCCGTACACTACCTTTTCCCCATCCGGTGAAATAGACGGCGCGGAAAACTCCACCCAAAGCTTGCGGTTTAGCTGATCAATGGTTATTTTTTGACTGCCGTACCGGGAGACCAACTGGTCCAGCTGATCCTGGGGCATGAGGCTGACCCATTCTTCCCGGCCGTTGACTTTATTAAGGGATCGGCCGTCCCACAGTCCCCCGCTGTCAATTATGCTGATTTTTCCCGTCAGCACGTCAATAGTACAGATTTCCTGATAGGGAAAGGTATTGGTCACGTCCTTCCAGATAAAGAGGAGCCGTCTGCTGTCCGGGAACCATGAAAGGCAGGTCACTTCCTGCATGCCGGATACATCTTTGAAGTACTCTCTGCTTTTTTTAAGGCCGGTTAGTTTCTGAACCACCAGGTAGCGGACAGTGCCACCCGCGTTCCACTGGGTGTAGGCGGCATATTTACCATCCGGGCTTACAGCCCCGTAATTATCCGGGGCCACCTCCGGAAGCGGCAGTATCAGCCTTGACCTGTTGGCAGCAGGATCATAAGCCACCAGGGAGCTTCCCTGCTCTTCCGGGGTAAGTCCTGTAACCCAGCCGCTGTAGCCACCCCCGGTGTACTGCACTACTGCCCACAGGGCCGCTCCCGCTGACAGCAGAAGAAGTGCCGTTATAAGAAGAAGTTTTAACTTTGAATTTAGTCCCTTTTGGGATATGCTTATAGTTTGCAACAACAAATTTGCTTGATTTCCTCCACAAGGTGTGGAAATCATCCTCCTTTCCCAAAAAACGACAAATAATATTATGTAAGGTGATATATACTGATTTTATCACAAAAAAGGCCCTGGACAACCCCGGGCCTCAAATGTATCTGCAATTTTATGGAAAATTATTTTCCCGCCCACCTGGGCTCTCTCTTTTCCAGAAAAGCCTGTATGCCTTCCCTGGCGTCTTCGGTGGTGGTATTGAGAGATATAACCTCGGTGGCGTAATTGAGGGCCATGAAGTCTTCCATGTTAATCTGCTGGTAGAAGGCGCGCTTGCCGGCGCTTATAGCGGTAAGGCTGTATCCGGCTATGGTTTTTGCCAGGCTGATGGCAGCCTGCTCCAGTTCTCCGGGGGGGACCACCCTGTTTACAAGTCCGTGGGCAAGAGCTTCCCCGGCAGTGATAAATTCACCGGTAAAAAGCATTTCCAGCGCTTTTTTCCTGCCTATGTTGCGGCTTAAGAAAACAGACGGGGTAGTGCAAAAAAGGCCTATTTTAGCGCCGGGGGTGGCGAAGAGGGTGTCTTCGGCCGCAACGGCCAGGTCGCAGGCGGCCACCAACTGGCAGCCGGCTGCCGTGGCTATCCCGTGGACCTGGGCTATAACCGGCTGGGGCATTTCTCGTATAGCCCGCATGGCCCCATAACAGGCCTGGAAAACGCCTAGCACATCCTGGGGCCCGCCCCCGGCAACCTCCTTTAAGTCATGTCCTCCGGAAAAAATTTTACCTGCCCCCCTGATAATCACCACGTTGACTTCCTTTTTGACGCCTACTTCCCGCAAAAGGCCGGTCAATTCTTCCAAAAGAGCACTGGACAGGGCGTTTCTTTTTTCAGGGCGGTTTAGTGTCACGGTACCTACTTTACCTTCACTATTGAACAGAATATTTTGATATTTCACGGTATTCACCTCCGGTTTTTTTGAGGATTAGTATTTATTCGTTGGCCTGCCGCCAGTTTCCTTTTGGTTCTATTAATTAAGTGTCACCTGGTAAAAAGAGGATACTGCTTAAAAGTGTTGAAAGCAATATTAAAGGGGGTATGTCAAATGGAATACACCGCACCCTACCTTTTCCGCGGCTGGCTGGGAGGCTTTCTGGCGGTATATGCTGTTTATTACATACTTAGCCGCTTTGTGTTCAACAAAATGGAAGTGGTCAGGGCCTCCAGGCTCTCCCTGGCGGTGAGCTTTGTGCTGCTTATCATGATCAGTGATTACACCGTTCCCCAGGCGCTTCTTTTTTTCACTCCGGCAATAGTCAATGTGTACATAATTGAAAGCTATATTCATAATAGGAAGACCTGTCCAAGCTGCAGCGGAAAGATTAAGAAGAATGCCAAAACCTGCAGTCTTTGCGGGTGGGACCTGGTTAATAAAGATACTGTCTGAACGCCCTAGCTGTTGTCGAATATGTGCCGTTCCAGGTGAAAGCCGCTGTCCAGGTTTTCCACTGTAATGGTGTCCACAGCCTTCAGCATCATTTTTTCGCCTACCGGGGAGTAATACTGAATATCAAGGGAATACGGTGTTCTGTCTCCCTGCAGCATTCTCATTCCGGCCGCCCCGGTACTGCCTGAGTCTATCATTATACTGCCCTTCTCCTCTTTTACCGCCAGCCTGTGGTCATGCCCATAAATAATAACAGGCGCTTTTCCTGCCAGTAGTCCCGCTATACGGTGATTGTGGACAGCCAGTATATCGGGCTGCTCATCTTGGGCAAGTTTTTCCGCTATTTCCCCGGCGTAGCCCGGAATCATCTCCAGGGGAGGTGAGTCTATGTCCAGGCTTTTCGAAGAGGGGTCGGAAAATCCTGCAAAACGCAGTTTTTTTACCATCACTGTGCTTCCGTCAAGCACGGTCACTCCGCGGATAGATTTCATCTTTTTAATAGTTTCCGGGGAGTCATGGTTTCCGGCAATATATAGATAGGGTATTTTTAGCCCGGACAGATTCTCCAGAAGAAGGCTTTCCAGGGGTGTCCCGTAATCTGTTATATCCCCCGTGTCTATAATAACATCCACCTTGAAGGACTCGGCAATGCGCTGTATATAGGTCATGGACGCAGGGTTGTTGTGAATGTCTGAAACATGCAGCACCTTTATCATCCCCTCCTGGTCCCCGGCCCCGGCACTGAAATTGTCTATCTGGCTGAACAGCTGATGAATGTTGGTGGCCACCATCTCCATATTGCTGCTCAGAGTGTCTATCTTGTCAAGGGACTGACCGGCCAGCCCGATTATCCAGGGGGCTGTTTTCAGCGCTCCGGTGTACTCAGGATTTTTAAACCTGTTTATATCGTAGGTGGCATAGGTTCCCAGCAGCAAGACACCCATGACCAGCGTAGCTGCCATGGCCCCCCACAGGTGTTTGAGGCCCGGCCTGCGCTGCAGTATAAATACCCCGAAAGCTCCGCCGGCCGCTGACAGCAGGAGTATTTTCAGCGCCAGTATAACTGCGGCGCGCCGCAGATCCTTGGCTACTGAATCAAACATGCCGGCGTTTATTTCTTTCTTCTCCAGCATTTGCTGCACCGACTGCAGGTCGATGCTCCTGATGCTTAAGTCCAGTGATAGAGGAGTGGAGTGGGTATTGGCCATTACATTGGCCAGCGGTGGCATTTCCACCACGGTGCGCCCCAGGACTGCCGGACGGATGCCCATTTGTACCTCAAGGGCCTCAATCCTAAAGGACTGGTGGCCCATCAGGCTGATGAAGATAAAAGCAAAAACCAGGGCTGAAAGATAAACCCCCACAGACCGGGCATTATTGAACAATATGCTTTTTCTTACCAGTACAGGCTTCACGTCACTCCCCCTGTCAGCGGTTATGCTATAAACAATGATATATGCTGATCAATACCAATACCACTGAAAAATAGTGGTATCCAGTGTATATGGATGTCAGTGGGCTTAAGGTGCCAGGATGAGTCAGCGCCCGCAAAAGGTTTTCCCTATGGTCCTGGCGAAAATAAATAGTATAAGTATATGTAAGTCATGGAGGCAGAATATTATGAATTGCACTAATCTCGAGAGGATTATGGGTTCGATAAATAATGCTGTAATTGCTGTTGATATAGATGGAAAAATAAACTACTGCAACCAGCAGGTTGAAAAATTCCTGGGTTTTCCGGCCGATAAAATAGTGGGACGTGATGTAAAGGCTTTTTTCCCCACCACCGGTTTGCTGGAGGTGGTCAGGGACGGCGTCCCTCAGATAGGCCGCAGGCTTGTTATCAATGACGGCACCTATTTGACCAACCGCACCCCTATTATTGTGGACGGGAAGATTGTGGGAGCGGTGGCGGTCTTTCAGGATGTTACAGAGATACAGAATATAATTGATGAGCTGACCACCAAAAATGAAAAGTATGTTGAGCTTAAAGAAACTCTGACTTCTATCCTTGAGCTGTCCAGCGATGGAATAGTTGCAGTGAACAGAGATTATATAATAACCATGGCCAATGAGGCCTTTGCCGGCTTTTTCAACAAGAAGGTTGATGAAATTGTAGGCAAGCATGTAAAGCAGGTGTATGGGAATCCTATTTTCCCGCAGGCCATGGAAACCGGCGAGTCAGAGTATGGCTATGTAACTACCCTTAATGGGCATGAGATTATAGCCAGTCGCGTACCCATAAAGAAAAATGGCCGGATTACAGGGGCGCTGGGCACAGTGGTCTTTAGAAATATATCGGATCTCTATCGGCTCAGTGAAAAAATAAAAAGCCTGCGCAGCCAGTTGGATTTTTACAGGGATGAGCTGGTGAAGGTAAAGCGAACCAGATATACCTTTGACCAGATAATAGGGGAGCACCAGGATTTTGCCGCCCTTAAGAAGATTGCCCGTAAAGTGGCGGACACCCATTCTACTGTGCTGATCCGGGGAGAAAGCGGAACGGGCAAAGAGCTGTTTGCCCAGGCCATGTATATTGAGAGCAGGCGTAGCGCAGGCCCCTTCATCAGGGTCAACTGCGCGGCCGTACCGGAGACACTGCTGGAGTCGGAGTTATTCGGATATAAGGAGGGAGCATTTACCGGGGCCAAAAAGGGCGGACAGGTGGGGAAGTTTGAGCTGGCCCACAAAGGGGTAATATTCTTGGATGAAATAGGAGACATGTCTCTTCATATGCAGGCCAAGGTGCTCCGGGTGCTTCAGGAAAAGGAAATAGAGCGGCTGGGGGATAGCCGTCCCCGCCATGTTGATGTGCGGGTTATAGCCGCCACCAACAGGAACCTTGAGGAAATGATCGCCCGTGGTGAATTTCGCGAGGATTTATACTACCGTATAAATGTGGTTACTCTGACCATACCACCCCTGAGGGAAAGAGAGGGAGATCTGGATTTACTGATCAGACATTTTATCGTGAAGTTCAACCGGCAGTTTGGGATTAAGGTTGAAGGAGTTGACGAGACCTCCAGGCGGCTTCTTTTAAATCACCGCTGGCCAGGCAATATACGTGAATTGGAAAACGTGGTGGAGAGGGCCTTTAACCTGCTGGAGGGAAATATAATTAAAAAGGAGCACCTCCCCCTATATTTGCATAAAGCCAAAAAAAAGGGGAAAATACAGTCAGGTGGGTTACCACGGCTTATTGACGAGATTGAAAAGGAGACCATACTGGAAGCGCTGGAAAGGTGTGGCGGAAATAAGCTTCAGGCAGCTGAAAGCCTGGGCATTTCACGGGCGGGGCTATATAAAAAAATGAAAAGGCATAATATCAAATGATATAAAGCTGTTTACACTGTTTACACTGTAAACAGTGTAAACAGATGCGGCAATTGGGAAAACAAGGCTGTCCTCAAAGGGCGGCCTTTTCTGCGTTTACACGTTATACAGCACGTAGCCCTCCTAATGCCTATG
Source organism: Peptococcaceae bacterium BICA1-7 (assembly GCA_000802095.1). Lineage (GTDB taxonomy): Bacteria > Bacillota > Desulfotomaculia > Desulfotomaculales > Desulfocucumaceae > BRHc4a. Next base: position 41,927 of record JUEB01000015.1, read on the forward strand.
CCTGCTGATATTTCTTCACTGGTACGGCTTTTGCACTTATATCAAGGCAAATTATTCAAAATTTGCTGAGAAAGGGGAAGCGTTGGAAATGTCTGTAGATTTATCCAGGGTAACTGCCTTAACTCCCGGAGGGAGCAGGTTAACCGTTTACCCCGTGGACCGCAGGAGAATAAGAGAAATGTACAGGCAAAAGCTTGTAACAGCACACGGGGCAGTTAAGCTGATAAAGTCATGCCATAATGTTGTTTTACCCCTGGGGTGCGGGGAGCCGGAGGCGCTGGTGACTGCCATGGGGGAGCGCGCCGGAGAATTGAGGGATGTGAAGGTTCATCAGATGCTTCCCCTGAGGAAGTCCGCCTACCTGGACCAATCGCTGTCCGGAAGCTTTTGTCATGTTTCCTGGTTTACCAGCGGGGCTAACCGCCAGGGGGTTAATGAGGGCTGGTCGGACTATATGCCGGCTCATTTTCATGATATACCAAAGATGATCAGCGATTATGTAGATGTGGACGTTTTTATGGGAACCGTGTCTCCCATGGACGACCGTGGCTATTTCAGCTTTGGGCTTTCTGTGGACTATACCACCACCGCCGCCAGCCGGGCAAAGACTGTCATTATCGAGGTGAATCCGAATATGCCGCGGACCAGAGGGCACAGCCTGATACACATCTCCGAGGTGGATTATATAGTAGAGAGCGGCAGTCCTATTCCAGAGTTGTCCATACCGCAGGCCACCGTGGAGGATGAAATAATAGGGGCCTGTATAGCCGAGCTGATTGAGGACGGTTCCACCATTCAGCTGGGTATTGGAGGAATGCCCAACGCTGTGGCCAGGGCACTTATTAACAAAAAAAACCTGGGTGTGCACACTGAAATGATCACCGATGGAATGGTGGACCTGGTGGAGGCCGGGGTTATAAACGGACGTGAAAAATCACTTCATCCCGGCAAGATTATCGGTAGCTTTGCGGCCGGGACCAGAAGGCTGTATGATTTTTTAAACGAAAATCCCTTGGTGGAGATGTACCCGGTATCTTATGTAAATGACCCCTTCATAATAGGTCAGAACAGCAAAATGGTTTCCATCAATGCCTCTCTTGAGGTGGATCTTTTCGGGCAGTGCGCCTCGGAAAGCATAGGGCCGGTTCAGTACAGCGCCACCGGAGGGCAGTCGGACTTTGCCAGGGGATGTCTCCGGTCCCCCGGCGGTAAGGGATTTATTGCCCTAAAATCTACCGCCAGAAAGGGAACTCTTTCTAAAATTGTGCCCCTGCTGAAGCAGGGCTCCCAGGTCAGCTGTTCCAGAAATGATGTGGATCACCTGGTAACCGAATACGGAGTGGCCAAGCTTCGCGGTAAAACGTCCAGGGAGAGGGCCCGGGAGATAATAGCGGTGGCTCATCCCGACTTCAGGCCCCAATTACGGGAAGCTGCGCTAAAAATGGGGCTTATGTAAAATTGATAAAATTTCCCCCTGTATTGGTTTTTATTGTGGCCAGTCCCGATTACCAGGGACTGGCCTTATTTTCATGCAAAACTTATATACCATATTAAAGCACCAGAGCATTTTACAGACATACAATTTCCTGATCAAAGGTGGTCAGTGCTTCAAGGCCGTGTTCTCCCACCACAAAGGTGTTTTCTATGCCGGCCCCGCCGTCAGGAAAGACAAATTTAGGCTCCAGGGCCAATACCATACCTTTTTCCAGGGGGGTTTTGAAACCTCTGGCCAGCACCGGAAACTCGTCAAGCTCTATGCCCACTCCATGCCCCACAAAGGGAGCCGGGTGGGGGTAGCCCATGAAGTGATCCTTAAGCCCGTAACGGGAGGCTATACTGATGGCCAGGGAGTAAAGGTCCTCACAGATAACCCCGGGCCTGGCCTTCTTTTTTATCTCTTCCTGTATCTCCACTGCTATGCCGTAGGCTTTGGCAAACCTGTCCGGAAGTCTGCCCAGGCAGAAAACCCTGGCCTGATCCACCATATAACCCCCGTAGACAGCCACATAGTCCACCATTACAGGCTCATTGGCGGCTATCTTTTTAAAACCGGCGCTCTGGGGGAAGGAGGGGTTAAGTCCAGGCCCACCGGTGGGGCTGTCCAGGAAGCTGGGAACTCCCATATTTGATCCTGACAGCAGGTGCCCGTAATATATTTCCTGGTTAAATCCCCTCATGCGCACAAAGCCCTGGTGTCCTTCCCGGCGGTATTCCGCCTCCAGCCTGCCGGCCAGATCCACCTCGGCAATGCCCTCCACAAGAAATTCCTTTACCCGGGAAAACAAAGAGTGGCTTAAAGAGGCCGCTTTTTTAAGAATGTTCAGCTCGTAGGAAGATTTAATCATTCTTACCGATCTGATTAGCCCGCTTATGTCAACGATCTCGGCCGGAGTGAACATTTTCTGGTATTTGAGGTACAGGGAGGCTGGCAGCACATCCAGCTCAAGGCCAATCGACTTAATCCCGGTGAACCCGTAAGAACTGATCATCCCGGGCAAATCCTTCACATTTTCCAGAGGGAGCACCTCCTCCAGGGCTGATTCCTCTCTGGCCCTGGGGAAGCTTTTTTTCACCATCAGAACAGGTTTGCCCTGGGCAGGAACAAAAAGGTGAGATTGCTGGACAGTGCCTGTAAAATAAAATAAATCGGCATTTTGCACTATAACCGCCCCGTCCACACCTTTTTTCTGCAGTAAGTCCTGCAGCCGCTCAGTACGGCGCAGTAATTCTCTGCCAGGAGTAAGGTCCATTTTGATTCCTCCTTTCTATCAATTAATAAAAGCAAAAAATATGCCAACAGCTTTTCGGTGGCATATCTCCAGCAGTTAAGCCTAAAAAGAGGGCTCCTCCAATACATGGCAGGAGTGGGGTGTAGACTAAAATACACATAAGTTAATAATTATTAACAGTTATTATACTATTATTATCTTATTCCCATATATAATAACGCTAGTATTAAGTATTGAAAAGACTCTGTACCCAATTTACATAATTACCTGCCAATTCAAAAGATTTTAGACAACCTGCCAATTGTTTAATTAAATAGGTTATAATATTTCTATTAAAATAAACAGGAGGGGACGCATGTGTTAAAGATCAGGAAATTATTAGTGGTATTGGCTATTGTTTCCATGGTGGCCGCCCTGGCCGCAGGCTGCGGGGGAAAGAAAGAGGGAGACCAAAAGGCAGCTCCTGAAAGCAAGAAATTTGTTAACATTGCCACGGGCGGTACAGCCGGAGTGTACTATCCCCTGGGAGGGGCCATGGCAGAGATTCTCAATAAGAATGTAACCGGCGTTAACGCCACTGCGCAGACTACCGGGGCCTCAGTGGCCAATGTCAGCGCCCTCAAGGACGGCAGTGTGCAGGTGGCCTTTGTGCAGAACGACATCGCCTTCTATGCCGCCAACGGAACTGAAATGTACAAGGATAAAAAGGTGGAGGGCATAAAAGGGCTGTCCACTCTTTATCCTGAGACCATCCAGATAGTGGCCCTGGAGAAATCCAATATTAAGGATATTGCCGGACTAAAGGGCAAGCGTGTGGCTGTGGGCGCGGCGGGAAGCGGCACTGAGGCTAACGCCCGGCAGATATTGGAGGCATTTGGCATTACATATAATGATATAAAGCCCCAGTATCTATCCTTTGCCGAGGCGGCAAACAATCTTAAGGACGGCAACATAGACGCCGCCTTTGTTACAGCGGGACATCCCACGGCCGCCATACAGGATATAGCCGCCCAGCATAAAATTAGCCTTTTACCGGTTGCTGCCGATTCAGCTGACAAGCTAATCAAGCAGTATCCCTTCTACACCAAGTTAAGCATACCGGCCGGAACCTATCCCAACCAGGATAGTGAAGTAGCGGCTGTGGCTGTTATGGCTATGCTGGCGGTAACCGACAAGATGGATGATCAGATGGCCTACGACATTACCAAGGCCATATACGGCAACCTGGATAGAATAGCCGCCGCCCATGCCGTAGGTAAGAGTATTAAAAAGGAGTCAGCCAAGAACGGAATGTCAATCCCGCTTCATCCCGGGGCGGAGAAATACTTCAACGAGAAATAGCTTATTGGGAGGTGGCCGGACCCCTGCAAGGGGGTCCGGCTTACAATGAGAAATATTGTATTGCAGCGATCCCCGGCCAAAGCTCTGGGATTGCTGTTTTTAATACTGGCGCTGCTCTTCCTGGTAAAGCTCCCTTTTTTGGTGGTGGCCGACCGGGATAGCTATCCTGTTTTATTCTTTGCCCTGACGGGTAAAAAGGAATTCAGCCTTTATTATACTCACTCGGTGCAGAAAACACCGGTGCAGGAAAACTTTTTTGTTGATCAGGAAGACAGGCTGCTGCTTACCTCTACAGAGTATGAGTCACTGGGGGTGGGGACCCCTTTCCTGCCGGATGAAGGGAAATTGGTCAATCAGCAGGGGAAATATTTTCTTTCCGGCCTTAGCCGGCATTTTGAGGAAGTGGACCTGGGGGCCTCGCCTATAGCGGGCCATGCCCTTATAATTAAGAATAAAAAATATATTGTAAATGATTATTTTGCTCCGAATGAATTGGTCAGAATCCGGGTCATCCGATGCAGCACTGCATTTATTTTATGGCAAAAAATTGTACATAGGAGGGAAACGGTTGACTGACAGGGTTGATCCCCAGGGGGAAGAGATAAATGAAAAGTTAAATATGGAAGAATTTATGTCCAAGTATGACAAGGAGTCCGACTACCGCCGGTATACAGGTATCGCAGCAAGGATTATCGCCGCCATTGCCATCACTTTTTCAGTCTTTCAGCTGTATACGGCTGTATTCGGTGTTTTGGACGCCCATATACAGAGATCTATCCACCTTTCTTTTGCCATGGTCCTGGTTTATCTGTTGTATCCCACCAGGCGCAGCTGGTCCAGGGAAAAGCTGCACTGGTTTGATGCTGTCCTGGCGTTTTTGGCTGCTGCCACCCCGCTGTATATAGTTGTGTTTTACCAGGAGCTTGTTTTGAGGGCGGGGGATGTGACTTTTACCGATCTGGCGGTGGGTACCCTGGGTGTTTTTTTAGTTCTGGAAGCGGCCAGAAGAGTAGTGGGCTGGCCAATTGTGATCGTGGCCAGCGTATTCCTGGGATACGCCTTTATGGGACCACTGCTGCCGGGTATGCTGGCTCACCAGGGTGTGGACCTGGAGCACCTGATAGGACACCTGTTTTTTACTACTGAAGGGGTATTTGGTATTCCTCTGGGAGTTTCATCAACCTTTATATTTCTTTTTATCCTTTTCGGCGCCTATCTTGATAAAACCGGTCTGGGCATGTTTTTTATCGATCTGGCAAAGGCTGTGGCAGGTTGGGCCAGAGGCGGCCCGGCCAAGGTTGCTGTGCTCTCCAGCGGGCTTATGGGAACAATATCCGGAAGCTCGGTGGCCAATGTTGCTGGGACAGGCAGCTTTACCATACCCATGATGAAAAACCTTGGCTATAAGCCTGAGTTTGCCGGCGCCGTAGAGGCCGCGGCCTCTACTGGAGGGCAGCTGATGCCCCCCATAATGGGAGCTGCTGCCTTTCTTATGGCTGAATTCACCGGGGTAGCTTACATTGAGGTGGTAAAGGCCGCTGCTATACCAGCCCTTTTATACTTCACGGGTATTTGGATAGGTGTCCACCTGGAGGCTAAAAAACAGGGCTTAAGGGGTATATCCCGGGAGTTGCTTCCTAAGATAGGGAGCTTGATTGTGGAACGGGGTCACCTGGCTATCCCCCTTATACTTATAGTGTATGTGCTGGTTGCAGGCTATTCACCCATGAAGGCCGCTCTGGCGGGCATTATCATGAGCATTGTGGCCTCTATGCTGAGGAAATCAACCCGTATTTCAGCCCGTGATATAGTCAAGGGGCTGGAGAATGGCGCCCGGGGGGCACTGGGTGTGATTATAGCCTGCGCCACCGCCGGGATAATTATCGGTGTGGTGACCAAGACCGGTGTTGGACTAAAACTGGCCTCCACCCTGATAGACATGGCCCACGGCCTTCTCCTGCCCACACTCTTTCTTACCATGATTGCATCTATTGTCCTGGGTATGGGGGTGCCTACCACGGCCAACTACGTGATTACCTCCACCATCACCGCCCCGGCGCTTATTCAGATGGGCGTGCCCATCTTATCGGCCCACATGTTTGCCTTTTATTTCGGCATTATCGCAGACGTTACCCCACCGGTGGCCCTGGCTGCCTACGCGGGTTCCGGTATTGCCCGAAGCGACCCTATGAAAACCGGCGTTCAGGCCTCCAAGCTGGCTATTGGGGCTTTTCTGATTCCATATATTTTCGTTATGTCGCCCTCTCTTTTACTGATAGATACAACCCTGCCCGCGGTTTTGCTTATTCTGGCAACATCGGTGACAGGAATGGTCGGTGTAAGCGCTGCGGTCTCCGGATACCTAATAACAAGGGCATCCTTGCTGGAGAGACTGGCGTTGTTTGCAGGCGGCCTGATGATGATAAAACCTGGCTTTATTACAGATTTAGCCGGGGCGGGACTGCTGCTGGGGGTATATCTCTTACAGCATATACGTAGCCGGCATAAGCAGAAACAGATTCTGAACAGTTAGGTAAACCGAACTCTTTAGTGCCTTCCGGAGGAAGGCGCTTTTTTTACTCACCAACAGAAATACAGCCCCGCCCTAACCCATTCTCCGCCCCTCCCGGTTTAAGCCGGCCTAATATCATATTATGGAGAAAAAGAAAGATTCATGTTAGAATTGCATAGCAGGTGTATTATTATAGATGATTAAATACTGCAGGGGAAGAGAAGGATCACTTGAGAGGTAATCTGAAGAACTGGCAGATAATTCTGTATAGCATGGGCGGGGAGTCCTACATGGTGGTGTTTGCCCTGACCGCCTGGATTATGTACGGCTATTGCCCCCCCGAGGGCAGGGGAGTGCAGCTGCTTTCACTGGCCACCTTTTCGGTCGTAACCACTCTGGCCAGAATTATTGAGGCAGTTTTAAATCCAGTGGTGGGCTATATAAGTGACAACACCAGCACCCCATGGGGCCGGAGGATTCCCTTTATATTCGGGGGGGCTGTTCTGACAGCTATCTCCCTGATACTGATATCAAGGCCACCGGTTGTTACCGGGGCGGATAAGCTGAATGTAATATATTTTTCTTTTTTCTTTATTTTGTTGACAGTGTCCAGTCTTTTCATGTATCAGCCGGTGCTTGCCCTGGGGCCAGAAATTACTGCAGACAGTAATGAAAGGGTAAAAATTACCAGCATAGCTCTTTTTTTGGGAGTTATTGTAGGGCTTTTTAATCTTACCCAGGGCCTGGCCTTTGAAAGGCTGGGATTTGCAAACACCACCCTTATATTTGGGCTGACTGTATTTATACTGGCCATGGGGCCGGTGGTTTCCATTAATGAAAAAAGAGATGTGATCATACGTGATAGAACTGAGCTGAGCCCCAAAACTGGATTTTTTAAAGGAATGTCAGGCATCCTCCAGAACAGGATATTCCTTTTGTTTGCTCTGGCCAACAGCATACAGATGCTTTCCTTCGTTACACTAACTGCCGCCGCCCCCTATCTGCTCACCGAGGTTGCCGGCAAAAAACCCGGCGATACTGTGGTGCTTGGCCTTTTCTTCCTGTCTGGGATGCTTGTGGGCATTCCGGCGGCCAACATTCTCACCAAAAAGTACTGCAAAAAAAATATTTTTACCTGGAGCGTTCTGGCGGGCGTACTGCTGTTTTTCTGCATGGCCTTTCTGGCCTTTCTTCCTGAACGGGCGGTGTACCCGGCAATACTGGTTTTTTCCTTTTTTTATGCATTTGTCTTTATGTTTACCAATACCGTAAAAAACCCTATGCTGGCGGACGTTATTCTACTTGACGGCCAGTTGTCCGGTGAAAGGAAGGAAGCCCTTTTTATAGGAACACACGGCCTTATATTTCGAACTATTGACTCGGCCAACATACCCATTACCGCAGCCCTTTTCGCCCACTTCGGCTACAGCGCGGGCAACTCCCTGGGCATTTATCTTGTTTTCCCGGTTTGCGCAGTAATTAATCTGGTAAGCTTTTTTATTATCAAAAATTATCCCCTGGATGACCAGGGAGGCTTTCTGGAAGGCTACAGAGAAAAATATGGCTATATTAAGGAAAGGTGACACACCGTAAGCGGAATGGGGACACACCTCCCTGATGTGATTGACTCTGGAGGTCTGAGGAATGTCCCCGATCTGGATATTGGCTCTGAAGGTCGGAGGAATGTCCCCGATCGGGATGGTTTTTGTGCTCCCCCCAATCCCCAATCCCCAGCAGCAGAAAATAGAAGGCATAAAGGAAACAGGGAGAATGTTGATGGTTGGCAGCAGGCAGGTCTGAATCCGTCCAGGGAATAGATTTTTGAAGGCTGGTGTCGGTAAAAGGTGAAATAAAAAAAGCCTCCCCTCAGTAATATTATGGTAATATATGGTAAATGGTTTGGGGGGGTTGCCCGTGAGGTGGGTAGGGCTGAAGTACAGTTTGGTTTCCAGCCTGGTGACGGAGTACAGGGACCTGCTGTTTCTGGCGGCGTTCACCTTCTGCTCGCTGTGTGCTATTCACTTTTTTTCCACTGTAATCTTCTACCAGGGGGAGTTGAGTGATCTTTTTTCCGGAGGTGTCATTATATTTAGCTCAAAGGGACAATAGATTGCTTATACTGTTGGTTACTGCGGTCGGAATACAGAAGACAGAATTCAGAATTCAGAATGGTTTGGGCATTTCTCATAAGTTAAATAAAGCTTTTTAGCTGGGCTCATAACCTCTGTGTCCTCTGTGCTGTAGTTTAAAAAGTACCCCAATTTTCATCCTCCTGGTGGCCGTTTTTGGCGGACCGGGTGTCTGGATTATGAATTTTTCCGTCTGTATGGCGGTTTTTTTATTTTTTTTTGGATATGTATTGACTGATTATTTATTATGTATAACATTATATATAACGATGTACAAAGCACCAGTGATACAAGGAGGGAATATTTTGGAACTGCTTTTCAAGCCTATTAGAATAGGCGGCATGGAGTTGAAGAACCGTATTTCGATGCCGGCCATACATCACAATTATACCCCTGACGGCTTTGTCAACGACAGGCTGGTCAAGTATTACGAGACAAGGGCCAGGGGTGGCGCAGGCCTCATTATAGTGGGTGGCTGCACCATTGATATGATAGGCATCGGGCCAAAAATGATCGGCCTGCATGACGATAAGTACATAGAGGGGCTGAAAAGGCTAACCGGCGCTGTTAAGGGGGCCGGGGCCAAAATTGCCGCCCAGTTGTACCAGGCCGGGAGGTATACACATTCCTTCTTTATAGGCCAGCAGGCCATAGCGCCCTCGCCCATAGCCTCAAAGTTTACCGGGGAAGTGCCCAGGGAAATGACCTCCGAGGATATTGAAATGGTTATAGAAAGCTTTGGCGAAGCTGCCCTGAGGGCTAAAAAGGCAGGGTTTGACGCTGTTGAGATTATTGCCAGCGCGGGCTATCTCATCTGCCAGTTTCTCTCTCCCATAACCAACCAGAGGACCGACCAATACGGTGGGTCATGGGAGAATAGGTGCCGCTTCGGGATCGAGGTTGTTAAAAGGGTCAGGGCCAGGGCGGGCAGTGATTTTACAGTTCTGGTGAGGCTGTCGGGCAATGACTTTATGCCTGGCAGCAACACCAACAAAGAGGCCGCCCTTTTTGCCGCAGAGTTGGAAAAAGCAGGTGCAGACTGTTTTAACGTTACCGGGGGCTGGCATGAAACCAGGGTTCCTCAAATTACCGGTGACCTCCCCCGGGGGGGCTTCGCCTATCTGGCCAGTGGGGTCAAGGCCGCTGTCAGCGTTCCGGTGATAGCCAGCAACAGGATTAACGACCCCGAGGTTGCGGAAAGAATACTGATCAGCGGCCAGGCCGATATGGTCAATATTGGCCGCCCGATGATTGCCGACCCTCATTTTGCCAATAAGGCCCAAAACGGCCGGCACAAATCCATAAGAAAATGCCTGGCCTGTAATCAGGGCTGCATGGACATGGTTTTTTCCGCCCAGGAGGTGCACTGTGCAGTTAACCCTCTGGCCGGCAGGGAATATGAGATATCAGTGGAGCCTGCGGCCTCAGCACGGAAGGTTCTGGTAATTGGCGGGGGCCCGGCCGGGATGGAAGCTGCCCTTACGGCGGCCTCCAGGGGGCACCAGGTCACCCTTTGGGAAAAAAGCGGGCGGCTGGGCGGCCAGGTCCACTATGCGGCTGCGCCTTCCGGCAAAAAAGAGTTTTTGAGCCTTGTTTATTATTATGAGCATGAGCTTAACGAAAAGGGCGTCAAGGTGGAGTTGAACAGAGAGGCCACTGCCGGAGATGTTGTAAGGCAGGGGGCCGATGTGGTGGTGGTGGCCACCGGGGCCGGGCCGGCAGGGGCCCCCTTCATGGTCAGTGCCCCTGAAAAAGTGTATACGGCCCTTGAGGTGCTGGACGGCACCGCCATCCTGGGGAGAGAAGTGGTGGTGGTGGGGGGCGGCGCAGTGGGCTGTGAAACAGCCGTAACCATCGCTGAGATGGGCACCATAAGTGCGGAGACCCTTAAATTCCTCATGGAGAATGAGGCCGAGTCCTATGAAACCCTGTTAGGGCTGCTTAACCGGGGCACAAAAAATGTTACCGTGGTGGAACTGCTAAAGGGTATAGGCAGGGACATAGGCAAAAGCACCAGGTGGGTGGTTATGAAGAATATAAAAAGGCTGGGGATTAAGGTTATTGACCAGGCCGGGGTGAAAGAAGTCAACGGCCAGGGAGTTTTAATAGAGCGTGAAGGTCAGGAGACACTTATCCCTGCCGACAGCGTGGTGCTGTCCGTGGGTTCCAGGCCTGTGAACGGGCTGGCCGGCGAGCTGCAGGGAAAAGTTTCTCAATTGCATATCATTGGCGATGCTTCCAGTCCAAGAAAGATTACAGAGGCCATCCGTGAGGGGTTTGAGCTGGCTGTAAAAATATAAAAAAGCTTATTCTGATATTCTTAATGGTCGGAATACAGAACCCAGAATTCAGAATTCAGAATGGTTTGGGCCGCCTTAAACGGCCACCAAGGAGGATGTAAATTCTGGTCTTTATTAAGCCACAGAGGACACAGAGATCACAGAGAATTTACTTTTAAGCATTACTCTCAGAGGTCTGAAGCAGAGTAAAAAATTAGAGTATTTTTGTTAGCCCTTTCAAATCTATTTAAAAAAAACCTCATATAGCATTCAAGCAAGTCTTAAAAAAACTCTGTGTCCTCTGTGTGCTCTGTGGCTTAAAAAGGACCGTATTTTCATTCTCCTTGGTGGCTGCTTTTGGCAGCCCGGGTGTCTGAATTCTGGATTCCGACCGTATAGAATTTCAGAATAAGCCTAAAAAGTGTTGGTGTTTTTATGTCTTTATCATATGCCATTCTGGGGCTATTAAGCTACCGTCCTATGACAGGATACAGCCTCAAGGAGGTTTTTGACAATTCCATAAGCCACTTCTGGCACGCACATCTTAGTCAGATTTACCGGGAGCTGTCCAGAATGGAGGAAAACGGGCTGGTGGCATCGGAAGTCCAGCGGCGGGAGGGAAGGCCTGACAGAAAAGTCTATCACATAACCTCCCGGGGTGAGGAGAACTTGCAGTCCTGGCTGGTGTCCTTTCCGCAAAAACTGGTCATGAGCTATAATGATGAGTTTCTTCTCAGGCTGTACTTCGGTGGCAGAATCGGACGGGATGAGATACTTTTTCAGATGACCAAGTACAGAAAGGAAACAGAGTCCCGGCTGAATCATTTCCAGTCCCTCTACGGGATCATTGAGGAATTTTCCAAAAAGGCCGGTGGTCCAGGTGACAGGCTATACTGGGAGCTCACCCTGGACCTGGGAGTCCGGCTGCTCAGGGCAAACCTGGAGTGGACAGAGAAAGCCCTTGATAAAATAAGATCCGGAGATGAATCACAGATCAAGCCGCAGGGCTAGAGGGTTGTCCGTAAAAATTGTTTTAATTAGTAAAACCATAAAAAAGTACTTGATCTATTAAGGAAAATATATTATATTACTGTTATCAGAAAGCAAATAATACTCACTGGTGAGTAAAGGGGCACTGAAGCCCGGCATCATATTAAAGTATGATGCCGGGCTTTTCTATTTATTTATCTTTTTATTTTGTTTAGAAGTTATACTGTTAAGTAGGAAAATATATAATACGATGTGGTATTATCTGGCGAGGGTGCTAATTGTGTTGTAATAGCGCCCTCGCCATTTTTATTGTAACATTTGCAAACTACTGTGCTTCTTGCCAGCCAGGCGCCGGCTTTGGGAGGAAATGCAGTGGAAAATAAAAATCCAAATAATTGCTACCAAGGAGGAATTATTATGTCACGTTTTGCGCTAAAAATGAAATTATTGTTTTTATTGTTGTTTGTCAGTATACCCGGCCTGGCATGGGCCGATGACGGCGGGGGGTTGGACAGTGGAGACACCACCTTCATACTGATGTCCACCGCCCTGGTGATGCTGATGACCCCCGGCCTGGCCCTTTTTTACGGAGGGATGGTCAGAAAGAAGAATGTATTGAGCACCATTATGCAGAGCTTTATCGTAATCGGGCTTATATCGGTGCAGTGGGTGCTGTTCGGCTATTCACTGGCCTTCGGCCCGGACCAGGGGCATCTGGTGGGGGCGCTTAGCTGGCTGGGGCTGAACGGAGTGGGCCAGGAGGCCAACGCCGACTACTCGGCTACCATACCACACCTTTTATTCATGGCCTTTCAGCTTATGTTCGCCATCATAACAGCAGCCCTTATTACCGGATCAATAGCTGAGAGGATGCGCTTTCCTGCCTTTTTGGGATTCATTCTGCTGTGGTCCACCTTTGTATATGACCCTCTGGCCCACTGGGTCTGGGGAGTGGATGGCTGGCTTAGAAATTTGGGCGCCCTGGACTTTGCCGGGGGCACCGTGGTGCACATAAGCTCAGGTGTATCCGGGCTGGTGGCCGCCCTTGTGCTGGGCAGGCGCAAGGGGTATGGCACCGAGGCCATGATACCGCACCAGCTTCCCTTTACAGTGCTGGGGGCCGCCCTTTTGTGGTTCGGCTGGTTCGGGTTTAACGCCGGCAGCGCTCTGGCGGCCAACGGCCTGGCGGCCAGCGCCTTTGTAGTGACCAATACCTCGGCGGCCATGGCGGCACTGGCCTGGGTGTTCGCCGAGTGGCTGCACCACGGCAGGCCTACAGTACTGGGGGCCGCCAGCGGAGCAGTGGCAGGCCTTGTGGCCATAACCCCGGCGGCAGGATTTGTGACACCCATGTCCTCGCTGGCCATAGGACTGGTGGCCGGGGCAGTCTGCTACCTGGCGGTAAGCGTGGTCAAGAGAAAGCTTGGCTACGACGATTCTCTTGATGCCTTTGGGGTACACGGCATAGGAGGTATTTGGGGGGCACTGGCCACCGGCATATTTGCCACCAAGTCTGTCAACGAGGCCGGGGCCGACGGGCTCCTATACGGAAACGCCGCCCAGTTGGGCACACAGGCTATTGGAGTGCTGGCCACTGTAGCCTTTGCGGGAGCAGCCACCTTTGTCATACTGAAGCTGGTGTCAGTGGTTACCGCCCTAAGGGCTACTCCTGAGGAAGAGGAAATGGGACTGGACCTTTCCCTGCACGGTGAGGACGCCTACCCGGATATTATGAGCGGCTCTATATTAAATAGTGTTTATTCACCCGGCCATGTTTCGGCCAGCTCAGTTATGAAGCCGGGCATGAGCCTGAAATAGAAAGGATTGGTAATATGAAAAAGATTGAATGCATTCTCCGGCCCGGAAAGCTGGAAGAAGTGAAAGAAGCCCTTAATCAGTCCGGGGTGCACGGCATGACGGTTATGCAGGTGATGGGCTGCGGACTCCAAAAGGGCCGCAAGGAGGTATACAGGGGCACCGAGCTTACCATAAACCTTCTGCCCAAGGTTAAAATTGAGATCATTGTAAAGGACAGCCAGGTGGAGGAGGTCATAGCCCTGATCAGACAGTCGGCCTTGACCGGTCAGATAGGAGACGGCAAGATATTTGTCAGCTCTGTTGAAAATGCAGTTAGAATAAGAACAGGGGAAACAGGCGATGCTGCTCTATAATGAGCGGATAGGCCAGGAAAAGACAGCCGGTAAGGCTGTCTTTTCCTGTTGAAGTTTGAATTTTTTTTAAATACTGCTGCAAAACATATTGTAAACTGCCGCTATAATCATATAATTATATATAACAATGTACATAGAAAGAAGGTAATCAGATATGGGTCACCTGACCTTGGCCAAGGATGAGGTATACAGGGCGCTGGCCGAGCGGCTTGCGAAAAACCCTGTGGGGGCGGTTGTAAATGAAACTCTAATGAAAATACTTTATATTTTGTACGGTGAGCCCGAGGCCGCCATAGGCAGCAAATTCCCCATGCGCCCGGCCACCATCGGCAAAATATCTGAAAAAACAGGCTTTAACATTGAGGAGCTTAAGGTCCACCTGGAAAATATGGCCCAAAAGGGACTGGTGGCCGATTTTCCGAGGAAGGGAGAGACTCTGTACTATCTGTCTCCCCTGGTGGTGGGCTGGTTTGAGTACACCTTCATGAGGGTTACCGACCGCATCCCCATGGCCGAGCTGGCCAGGCTGTTCAATGATTATCACCATGAAAAGGGAGTAACCGAAGAATTTTTCGGGGCTGAAACAAAAATGTTTAATGTGCTTCCCTATGAGGGTCACATTCCCCCGGAGGTTCAGTCTGAGGTGCTGACCTATGAAAGGGCATCACAGATGATCAGGGATTCCGGTGGCGGATCACTGTCCATGTGTTACTGCCGCCACCAGGCCAGGCATATGGGAAAAGCCTGTGACAATCCCGTGGAGGATGTCTGCACCAGCCTGGGGAAGGCTTCCGAGTTTCTTGTCAGAAGGGGTTTTGCCCGCCCTGCTGCGGTAGATGAGCTGCTCAGGGTGCTGGAAAAGACAGAAAGCCTTGGCCTTGTCCACATAGGAGACAATGTTCAGAATAACCCGGCCTTTATTTGCCACTGCTGCGGGTGCTGCTGCGGTGTGCTCAGATCCATTAACCAGACCGGAGTAATGTCGGTGCACCCCGGCAATTTTATCCCCCTGGTGGACCAGGAAAAATGTGTGGGCTGCGGCACATGTGCCCAAAGGTGTCATATAGGGGCCATCGAAATAATTGAGACTGTGCCCGGGGATAAAAAAAGCAGAAAGGCCTTTGTGAAGGAAGACCTCTGCATTGGCTGTGGAGTCTGCCTGGGAGGATGCAAAAAGGAATCCATAGGGTTTATACGCAGAAAAACCATTCATGTTCCACCAAAGAATATGAAGGAGCAAATGATGCAGATAGCAGCCCAGAAGGACAGGCTGAAAAACTTTATTGAATAAGATAGCCGCCAAAGAGAATAAAAATACGGTCCTTAAAAAGCCACAGAGTGCACAGGGGACACAAAGTTTTTTTTGGCCCGGGTGAATGCTATATTAATGTTTGTATTTTATTTTTTTACTTTAAGACCTGAGAGAAATGCCTAAGAGTAAAATCTCTGTGATCTCTGTGTCCTCTGTGGCTAATAGAGACCCCGGAGGCTTTCAGGTAAAATACGGAATCCAGAATATTAAGAAACCCGGCTTAGCCGGGTTTCTTAATCTCTTTCACGGAGGCTCAGGGCTATTGCCCTGCCTGTTCGGGTCTTAAAATTATAGTTGACCATTTTTTCGAACCTGGCATAATTTCCTGAGAACACTGGAAATTCCGGAAGGTTGGCTATCAAATCGGCCTCCCACAGCGCCTGAAAGTCAGGCCCGTCTATTTTGGAACGGTGATGGTGGTTGCCTACTATGTATAGAACCCTGGCAGTTGTTTCAGGGTCTGCACCGGCCTCTTCCAGCACCTTTTTGGCCAGGGGTGGGCCTTCCCTGTGCTGGAAAACCGGGGCGGCTGATTTATACCGGACTAAAGCCTGCTTGATGCCAATATCGTGGAGGACGGCAGCCAGTTCCACAATTACTCTTGCTTTGTTTCCAGGGAATTCACCATTGTATATGGCCAGGGAGTGCTTAAGCACCTCCAGTGCGTGATTAATCCTTTTATGGTCATCCCCGAATATTGAATACATACCTTTTATGGTCTTTTCAAGCATGTTCTACTGGTATGTCCACTTTTTTATTGATTATGCCTCTCCATTTTTCTGACACTGTGATATGCTGTGGGGACACGGGGTCAGTTAATACAGCCAGCTCATCTGTGGGTACAAGATAGCTGGGCATTTGGCCGCCCTTTCCGAGGCCCTCTATGATGCCGTGCAGGCGGCTAACATTGCAATTTTCACAGTGCTTTCTGGTGAGCAGGCACTGTTCGCAGGCCCTCTGGAGAAGTCTGCCGATTTGATCAAAATCACTATCCATGAACATAATAACCACATCCTTATAATAAATAAAAAGGGGCCGTATCTTCACGATAAGGCCTCTTTGCCGTCACCTGTAATATAAATATACTATTTTATAATAAAAAATACAATTGATTATAGTAGTGTATACAGTATAATTACCCGGCAGTGTAGATGGCTATCTGGTGTTTGAGTAAATATATCTGGTTAATCCAAGGTAATCCGCCGGAGAAAGTCCCTCAAAGCAAACATTGACGATATATTTGCGATAGCTTTGCCCTTTGAGACCGGCCTGCTGGTTGAAATTTATGTCAGACATCTTTTTAATCTTCATAACTGCTCCCCTTACCAGAAGGCTTCTGGTTGAATAGCCTTCCGGAATATAGAACTGGAACAGGAGGTACTCCCCTTCCTGATGAAACCTGGAGGAGTACATTTTTATACCCCCGGGGCTCATATTTAAGGAATAGGTTGTATACCAGGTTTCCTCCGGGTTTTTTAATTCCATATACCTTATCCGCAGCTCGCAGGGAATACGGATGTTTTTTCTTCTTTCCTCGTGTTTTTGCCTGGAGGCAATCCGCACTTCCATATAGTCAGTAAACAATTCATAAACCGTGCCGTTATACAGGGTGGCCTCATATTCTCCGCTGTCGTTGATTATTCTTAGCTCAACCTTGCGCATGGTTTCCAGGGCAGGGTCCCGAAAAGCCGGTACGCTTAGAGTTATCTTATCTCCTGAGACTGACAGCACATTGCAGGAATAAAAGATAGAGGAGCCCTTGGCTCTCAACCCCATGATGGCGTCCTGTTTTATATCGTCCAAACTAATGGTTTCCATCTCTTCTCCTGTTAGGGTCTTATATGTTCGACATATTGAAACAATATAGGCATATTAAATTAATTATAACTTATTTTTAAATGAGAGTTAATCTATTTCTTTTTGGAGGGAAAAGGGGTGGCTTATAGAATTAGTAATAATACTGAAATAATGATTAAAAGAGGTGACTATAATGGATCAGGTCCTTGAAAAAATTGCCTGCCCGGTAAAGGACTGCGGGATGGTTTTTTGGGTGGAAAAGGGTGAGGAGCCCAGATATTGCCCTTTCTGTGGTGTTATAATAAATCTTGATTAATAAAGACGTTATAGATTACCCTAAAAACCTTAGCCGGGATTTTTTCCCCGGCTAAGGTTTTTATTAGCCTCAAATGTAAGAAAATATTAATAACCTGTTAAGCATTATGTAATTAGCACCGGCTATAATTACACTTAACAGTTAAAGAATAAGGGGGAATTAATATGTCCTGGAGCATTTTAAATTTTACCGGCGAAGAGATCATCAATCTGGCCACCGAAATTGAGAAGGCCGGAAAATCTTTTTATGAGGCGGCTGCCCAAAAGGTGGATATTCCTGAAGTAAGCGCCCTTTTTAAGGCTCTTGGCAACGAGGAGGAAAAGCATATAGAGGATTTTCAGTCCTTAAAAAAGCACCTTGACGGAAGTTTTACCCCGGAAGAGAGCTATCCCGGGGAGTACAGGGACTACTTAAAGGCTATAATTGATAATCATGTGTTCAATATAAAAAATGTCGATGAGTTTGCCATGGGCGCGGTGGTTGCCAGAGAGGCCCTGGCCGTGGCTCTGCGCTTTGAAAAGGATTCCATAATGATTTTCCAGGAGTTCATGAAGGTGGTTGATGAGCCCGGACGTATTATAGTACAAAAGCTTATCGACCAGGAAAAGGAGCATATAGGCCTTCTGGCGCGTCTTAACAAGATTAAGTGGTAGTATATAATAAAATATTTATTTTTAAAAAAGGACCTGAAAACGGTCCTTTTGTTTGTGTTTGAAAAAATATGCAATATTACCGTACAATTTGGAAGGATAATTAAGATTGTTGTGGAAAAGATTAAGCTGGGTAAATATGGTGATGATAATAGTATGTGAGGATAACATAATGAAACAAAAGATGAAGGTGAAGTTCTGGGGGGTTCGGGGTTCCATTCCGAGTCCCGGTATGTTGACCAGTAAGTATGGTGGAAACACACCCTGCGTGAGTATACACCTGGGTGAGGATAAAACCCTTATTCTGGATGCAGGAACTGGTATTCGCCAGCTTGGCAAAGAGCTGGAGCCGGTTTTAACAGATATTTTTCTGATAGTCACACATATTCACTGGGATCATATTCAGGGCTTCCCCTTTTTCGCTCCATTATTCCAGAAGGATAGGGTTATATATGTTTTTCCATACCAAAGGGGAGAAACCATGTTTAATTCGCTGTTTGTACAGATGGATGGGGCACACTTTCCGGTAACAATGGATCACATACCATCCAAGTGTTGCCTGGTAACGGAAGATATAACAGTTTTTATGCGTCAGCACGGTTTTTATATAACCCGCATTACCAATAACCACCCGGGAGGGGCATATGGATTCAGGGTTGAGAATAACGGCCGATCTGTGGTCTACATAACGGACAATGAGCTGTTCCCTCCCGGGGGAGAAAACAGCTGGAACAGCTTTGTAGATTTTTGCAGGGATGCTGATTTGCTTATTCATGATGCCCAGTATACTGAACAAGATATGCCCTACAAGCACGGGTGGGGGCACAGCCTGGTAGAACAGGCGGTTGGTCTGGCCGCTTCGGCGGGAGTGAAGCACCTGGTCCTTTTTCACCACGACCCTGACAGAACCGACGATGAGCTTGACCTTATACAGGAGAGGACGTCCCGGGAAATTGGGGAAAGAGGGCTGGATATAAGGTGTTCGGTAGCCTATGAAGGGCTTGAATTGGAGTTGTGAAAAAACCGGCGAACGCCGGTTTTTTAGCTTTCAGCCGTCAGCTTTCAGCTGTCAGCCTTCAAAAATTGCGCATACATGACTAGTCGCCCAAAGGGCGGCTTTTTATATAGCTATCAGCCATCAGCTAACATCAATCCTAAAAGGAGTAATTTTATTCTCCGGGGTAGCCTGATTGATGACAGCTGACGGCTGATAGCTGTTCGCCCGGAGGGCCAACATAATTATTGACTGGCTAATATTGGACATATAAAATGATTTTGTATAATAATAGAAATTAATGGTATTATTGGCGATTGGATGGAAGGGGGCTCTTGCTATGGCTGTAAATGAAAAGCCGGTGGTTCTACTGGGTATCGGCAATAACAGAATAGAAGAATGGATTAAAGTATTTTTTCTTGAGCAGGCCGACATCACGGTTTCTCCTGCCGATGACCAGGCACTGAGGGAAAGAATAAGCCATCTTTGCCCGGATATCCTGGTATTAATGCGGCAAAATTCAATGGGAGGGATACCTGACGCCGGCAGCCTTGCGGTAGCTGCAGCCCAAAATGTTCCGGCCGTCCTTTTTATAGTAGGTGAGCTGGATGATGAGGGAAAAGAGCTGTATGACCAGGCCAGAGAGGCCGGGGTGCAGAATATAATAACCTGTGAAAGAGGCGGGCAGATATACGGTGATGAGCTTGTTTACAGCCTTACAGGACTGATCAGGGAAATAAGCGCCCCGGCCGGGAGAAAGGAAGAAGAGGAGTGTGCCCCGGACAGCCGGCTTAGCACAGAGGCCAGAAAAACAATAAACTCACTTTTTCAAAGCGCCGGCAGTATAGGCAGGGCCATCATCAAATCGGCCAAACCATCCCCAAAGAAGACCCTTGGTATAATAAGAAGTTCCAAAGGAATATCATTAGAAAATACCGGGGAGATCAGCCCGGGCCTGGCCCAGCTATCCCCCACCTCAATTGTTCCCGGAGGGATTCTGGCTGTGGTCACTCCCTGGAGGCCAAATCTTGCCGGCAGGCTGGCCGCCCAGGCGGCAAAAATGTTCGGGGAGGTGGATGGTAGCCAGGTGTCATACATAGGAGCCAGCGGAAGCAGCACAGGGGCCCTTTGGCTGGACGTGCCGGAGGAGGAGCTGCTTATGTCAGACTGGAGGGTGCCCGGATCCAGCTGCCCTATAACCAGGGGAAATATAAAAATATTTGCCGTGGATCCTGTTAAAGATCTGCATACCGGAAGTGATGAGGAGTTAAAGGACCTGCTGCTCAGTGTGAGAAAGACTTCCACCTATACTGTGGTGGATTTTGCCGGAGATATGACCATGGCCCGGAAGGCTGCCCTGCAGGGCCGCACTGTTTTGCTGGTGGTGGCTCCCGGAAATGACCCGGTGGAATTGAGGGTTTCAACCCTTTGGATAAGAAATATAAAGGATGGCTGTAAAAATGTGGTGACCGGCATAGATATCCGGGGAGTGCTTCCGGAAATTCCCGAAGAATTAGACCCCAGGGTTATTGTAAGAAATAATCCCGCCGACTCCCTCAATACAGCTCTGAAAAAGAATAATGATAATGTGTTTGTATGGGTATAAATGTTTTCTATTCTATATTGTCAAATATGGCATAAATAGTCAGTAAAGTTTTAAATATCGACAAATTAGCAGGGGGTTAAAGGAAAATTGTAGTATAATAGATAAATTAACTGAAACAAAAAAAGCTTTGCCAACGTCTTAAATTATAAGTGATTCTTTTAAAAGAAACAGGTTTGGGGGGTTTGCTTTTGAGATCCAGGTGTCTGTTACCGTTACTGATGGCATTGTTGTTAACCCTCACTGTGGGGACGGCCCAGGCTGCTGATTTGACATATGACTATACCGACGTGGGCAGTCACTGGGCCCAGGAGTCAATTGCAGAGTGCAGGGTTAATGATTTTATGACGGGTTATCCGGGCAACACCTTTGGTCCTGAGAGGGCACTCAGCAGGGCTGAGGCGCTGGTTTCCATCAACAGGGGACTGGGATGGGGGAAAGAGGCAGAAAGCGCCCCCACATCAACAATGAGGTTCCCACCGGATGTGGCAGACATTTTTAAAGGCCATATAGTTTTGGCTGCCAATAAACAGTTAATCAGTAAGAATGCTATTTCGGTCATCAATTTTAACAGCCCTGCGCCCAGATACGAGGTGGCTGCCTGGATAGCCAGGGCCCTTAATCTAAAGGGGCAGGGGGGAAGCCTCTCCTTTACCGACATAGGCGGGATGACTCCTGAGAACAGGGATCTGCTGTCCGGAGTGGTCCAGGCGGGAATAATGAGTGGAGATCCTGAACATACTTTCAGGCCCAACGGTTCGCTGACCAGGGCTGAAATGGCCTCTATACTGGCCAGGATGCTGGACGGTGGGAAAATAAGCCCCGCTGCGGGCCGTCATATAACCGGCAAGCTGACCCAGGTGGAAGTGGTCCAAAAGAAGCTGACCGTGCAGACCTCCGGCAAAACTGAAACTTTTGATTTATCCGGACAGTATGCCCTTTTCAGGAATGGTAAAAAATCAAGCCTTGATCTTTTTAAGGTGGGGGATAATGTAAGGGTGTCCCTGGATGCTTCCGGCAAGTGTACTTTTGCCGCAGCCACCGGGGATGCCACCCCGGGGAGCCAAAACAGCGGGGCAGGAATAGAAAATACCGGCGCTCCTGACTCCAGCTATGTGCCCCGGGGTAAAACAGGATATGTGGTAAACAAGTACGCCGATTATTTTACAGTGCGCCTTAGCGATAATTCTGTCCAGGAATTATGGGCCTCAGGACTGACCTTTATAAAGGGCGGATCGCCGGGAAATTACAGCAGTATCCGGCAGGGGTCCTATGTTGAGCTGATCGGGGAAGGGTCCCAGGTAAAGGCTGTCCGGGAGCTTTACGTGGACCGAAAGCTTTTTGGCTTTGTGGAGACAATCACCTCCCAGACCATTCATATTGAAGACGATGATGACAGGTCTCTATCTCCTAATATTGCCGGAGGATGCCGCTTCCGTGACAGTGACGGCGACCGGGTTGACCTGGAAGATATAGAAAACGGGATGTACGTGGAGCTGACACTGAATGACAGTGATAAGGTTACTGAGATAAATATAAGCGGCGAGTCCCAGGGCCTTGAGGGAGAGGTAACCTACATCAGGACCTCGGGCACTAAAAAGATAACCATAGAAAAGGACAGTGGCCGGGAGGCCTCCTACTACCTGGATGATGACGTGGTTGTGCGGGAGGGCAGTTATAGCAGGAGCCTTTCCTCTGTTGACGAGGGGATGGAAGTAAGGCTTGTGCTAAATGGCGATAATAAGGTTTCCCGCATAATTATAACCGACTCCTCAGATTCATCAGGGGCTACCGAGGGAGAGGTAACCTATATCAAGACCTCGGGAACTGAAAAAATAACCATAGAAGATGATGACGGGGATGATCATACCTATTACATCGACGATGACGTTACCGTAAAGGAAGACGGCGCCACCAGAAACCTCTCCTACGTAAAAAAGGGAATGTACGTGGACCTGACCCTGGACAGCAGTGACAGGGTGACCAGGATTGAGATAGAGGAATCCGACGATACCGATGAGGTGGAGGGTGAGGTAACCGATGTAAGGACCTCAGGTAACGAAAGAATAACCATCGAGGAAGATGACGGAGATACAGAATACTATTACATTGACAATGACGTAATCATCAGGGAGGACGGCAGTTCCAGGGACCTTTCCTATATTGATCAGGGAATGTATGTGGTGCTAACCCTGGATAGCAACGACAGGGTGACCAGGATTGAAATAGAGGACTCTGACAATGACAATGCCGATGAGGTGGAGGGAGAGGTAACCGACATAGACATCTCGGGAACAGAAAGAATAACCATTGAGGAGGATGACGGGGATAGAGACAGCTATTACATCGATGATGATGTTATCATCAGGGAGGACGGTGTTTCCAGAAATCTGTCCTACATTGATGAGGGTATGTATGTGGAGCTTACCCTGAATAATAGCAACAGGGTGACCAGGATTGAAATAGAGGACTCTGATTCTTCCGATGAGGTGGAAGGAGAGGTAACCTATATAAGAGCCTCCGGCACTGAAAGAATAACCATTGAGGATGATGACGGGGACAGAGAGAGCTATTACATTGAAGATGACGTAATCGTAAGGGAGGACGGACATTCCAGGGACCTGGACGACGTGGATGAGGGGATGTACGTGGAGCTCACCCTGGATAGTAATGACGATGTCACCCGCATTGAAATAAAGGACTCAAATACATCTTCGGACCTGGTGAAGGGTGAGGTTACATATATACGGACATCCGGAACCAAAAAAATTGAGGTGGACGAGGACGGGGGTTCGGAAGAATCCTACAACATTAGCGATAATGTAGTGATTAAGGAGGGTCTGGTAAATAAAAACATTTACTATATAGAAAAAGGAATGCAGGTGGAGCTTACCCTGGACTCCAATGATCGGGTCACCAGGATAGATATTATCAGGTGAATACCGGTATCAAAAAAGCTGTTGATGAAAAAATCAACAGCTTTTTTTAATGTATAAGAAATTGTCTTATTGATTAAAAGTCATACTATCTATTTACAGACTGGTAAATCCAGGCCGGCGTATTTGGGTATCTCATTTTGAAAAACATCTCCCCCGTATATATCGTATGCCACTATCAGGGGAAAGTCCACCACTTCCAGGCGGCGGATGGCCTCTGTGCCCAGGTCTGCATAGGCCACTACCTCGGCTTTCTCAACCGCCATAGCCAGGAGGGCCGATGCCCCGCCAATTCCAGCCAGGTATACGGCCCCGTATTGGGAGCAGGCCTCTTTGACCAATTCACGCCTGGGTCCTTTTCCAATGGTTCCCTTAACGCCGTAGCTTAGCATGGCTGGAGTAAAAGGGTCCATCCGGTAGGCCGTGGTTGGCCCGGCTGAGCCTATAGCCTGCCCCGGCCTGGGAGGACAGGGCCCTACATAATAGATGATCTGACCTTTTAAGTCAACGGGTAAGTCTTCCCCTTTTTCAATTAGCTCAATCAGCCTCTTGTGGGCCGCATCTCTTGCGGTAAAGATTGTCCCGGTGAGCAGCACTTCATCTCCACAGCGAAGGCTTTTGATATCTGCTTCAGATATAGGGGATTTAATCCGGTGAAGGGGCATTTAACGATCCTCCCTAAATTGTGGTTGTTTTTTTCCTGGCGGCATGACATTGCAGGTTTACTGCCACCGGCAAGGCGGTTATATGGGTGGCATAGCTTTCCACGGCCACCCAGAGGGCGGTATTTACTCCTCCCAGGCCCTGGGGCCCTATGCCTGATTGATTGATCAGGGGCAAAAGCTCCTTTTCAAGATGGGCCAGATGGGGTTTGGGATTATAAACACCAATATCCCTCAGGAGGGCTTTTTTGGCGAGGTAGGCAACATGATCAAATGTCCCGCCGATGCCCACGCCTACCACAACCGGCGGGCAGGCTTTTCCCCCGGCCTCCTGAACAGTTTGCAAAACAAATTGTTTAATTCCCTCAACACCGTCTCCGGGCAGTAGAAATTTAAGCGAGCTCATGTTCTCGCTGCCCCCGCCCTTGGGAATAACAGTCAGTTTTATGCTTTGTCCCTCCACTATTTCTGTATGGACCACAGCCGGGGTGTTGTCTCCGGTATTTTCCCTTATTAGGGGGTCTCCCACCACCGACTTGCGCAGGTATCCTTCCTTGTAACCTTTGCGAACCCCGGCCTGTATTGCCTCGTGCAATGATCCGCCCACCACATGGACATCCTGGCCCATTTCCACAAAAACAACAGCCAGGCCGGTGTCGTGGCAGTATGGCATTCTTTCCCTGGTGGCAAGTTCTGCATTGTCTATTAATTTGTTTAAAATATTTTTCCCCAGAGGGGATTTCTCACTGTCGGCCGCGCATTTTATCGCCCTGAGAACGTCCGGGGGGAGATCGTAGCACGCCTCCATGCAAAGCAGGGATACTTCCTCTGTTATCTTGCCGGCATGTATTGTGCGCATGTTTCCTCCTTATACTGTCAGTTGTCATGCCCCGTAACAAAATGATTGCCTCCGGACCACCTGATTAATTAATGATAATTGTATTTTCCCCTATTCCGCCAGGGGGTTGACGCCGAGGTCCCGGGCCAGTCCGTTGAGCTCTGACAAAAGCTGGTCTGATATGGGAAGACCGGCTGTTTTTCTCTTTTGGGCATTAATAGTCCGGCGCTCTCCCGGTAAATATATTTCTTCGACACCAGTGGCCTTGGGAGAGGATTTTATTTCCCCGGCCATGTGGTCCAGCCGGGAGAGAAAGTCAGACAGGTTCATCATCTTGCCTATATCAATAGCTATAAAAAAGTGGCCTATATCGACCGGCTCAGTACTTTCATCATAAATCCAGCCCACCCGGGGACCATAAGCCGACCCGCTCAGTATTCCGGACAGTATTTCTACCGCCAGGGCCATGGCGTAGCCCTTGGGGCCTGCCATGGGAAGGACAGCTCCTTCCAGGGCGGCCTTTGCATCTGTGGTTGGAAGCCCCTCGCTGTCTATGGCCCATCCTTCAGGGATGGGGTTGCCTTCCTTGGCTGCCATTATAATGTTTCCCCGGGCAACAGTACTGGAAGACATGTCTATGACCACAGGCTGATCTTTTCCGGGAAAGGCGAAGGCAATGGGGTTGGTTCCAAAATAAGCCTTTTTCCCTCCCCAGGGTGGAATTCCGGAGGGTGTATTGGTGAAGGCCATACCTATCATACCGGAAGAGCTGGCCATTTTGCAATAGTAGGACGAGGCTCCGTAATGGTTGCTGTGTTTGACTGCCACCGCTCCTACACCTGTTTCCCCGGCCAGGTTTATGGCGCTTTGCATGGACCGCACAGCCACCAGCTGACCAAGTCCGTTGTCGCCGTCTACATTGGCCAGGGAGGGTGCTGTACCATTTACTTTTATTGTGGGCCTGGGGTTTATCCGGCCGTTTTGTATTCTTGTCAGATAGATGGGCAGGCGGCTTATTCCGTGGGTGTCAATTCCTTCCATGCTGGTATCTACCAGAACGTTTGCCACAATGGAGGCATCTTCATCCGGAACACCGGCACCCTTTAACAGTTCTTTGCAAAAAGCAAAAATATTTTGTTCTGAAAACATCGGCAATATGATCACTCCATATACTTTATTTGCTATAAGGCATGTCCTGCGCTATCTTACGCTGCAGCAGGAGGCCTGTCCCCTTAAAACCTTAACCACCTCTTTGGCCACCAGAACTGAAGTGCGCACCTGGGCCTCTTCAGTAAGCCCCGCAATATGCGGGGTGAGGATCACGTTGTCCAGATCCAGCAAAGGGGATCCCTGGGGTGGTTCCTTGGAGAGAACATCGAGGGCAGCCCCGGCAATTCTTTTGTCTAAAAGGGCCTCATATAGGTCCTGCTCATTTATTATTCCGCCCCTGGCAGTGTTGATTATACAGGCTGTAGGCTTCATCAGTGACAATGACTCTTTGTTTATAAAATTCCGGGTGTTTTCGTTAAGAGGAACGTGGAGGCTGATAAAATCAGACTCAGACAACAGGTTTTCAAGGCTGGTCATGGAGACTCCCAATTCAGTTATGGCAACCTCATAAGGAGGGAGGAAGGGGTCATGTCCCAGTATATTCATCCCAAAGGCCCTTGCTCTGGCGGCCAGACGTGTCCCTATTTCCCCGACACCTATGAGGCCGAGGGTTTTTCCATACAACTCGGATAATGTGAATTTTTTTCGGTTCCAGTTTCCATTTTTAACATCTTCGGTTGCTTTGTACGGCTGCCGGGAAAAGCTCAGCATGGCTGCAAAAACATATTCGGCCACAGAAATGGCGTTGGCGTTACGGGCAAATACAACTTCAACGCCTGCTTTCTTACATGCCCCAATGTCTATGTTGTCGAGGCCAACACCCAGACGGCCCACTACCTTCAGCTTTGAGGCCGGGGCAATTAGCCCCTCTGTAACTTTAGTCTGGTTTCGTACAATAAGGGCGTCAGAATCTCTAATAGAAGACTCCAGAGTTTCTTTTTTCCACAAATCGGGGTCATATATTACTTCCCCTACAGCTCTAAGTATATCCAATCCTTCTTCCCAGATCAGTTCTGTAACAACTATTTTGGCCATTCTTTTCCGTCACCTCGTGTATATATTTTTGTTTAAATTACGATTGGAAATACATCATAGGTATGTGGTAATACCAATGTATTTACATTTTAACTTTGTGCTTTTTAAAGAGTCAACCATTATTTTTATTATTCCCATAAAACAATTTCTGGCGCAGGCCTGTGTGTTTTATATGTGCAAAAAACCCCGGCGCAAAAATGCCGGGGTTTTTTGCAAGAGGATGCCATAAATGTAAACAGCAATGCAAAAGTTTTAAAAAATAATTATCCTCCAAAAAGCATTCCCACCGGAAGAGGTACCAGAAATATATAATGAAACACAGAGTAGAATGCGCCGGTTATCAGCACCGCCAGGATCAGGGACCTGGCCATGGAGGGGCTTTTATCGCCGCCACGCTCAAGGTACCAAAAAAAGAAAGCCAGAAAAAGGATCCCAGAAAGTATAAAGCCTATAAGCATAATTAAAGCCACATATAGGGAAATACCCAGGACCATGGAGATTACGCGCTTTGCATCAATTCCTGAAAAGGGTTCCTCCTTTTTCTTCTGTAAGAGGCTGACAGCTATCTGAATGATGGCAAAAATACCCATCATAACTGCTATGACCCTGGGAAAGAAACTTCCCATTTTGCTCAGGTCTCCTGTCATATACCAGGCAGCAGCCGCAATTATCAGAAATGCAAAAGATGAAATTGATGTGCTGTTAAGCAATTGAGGCCCCTCCCTTCCGGTTGCGGATGGATGAGATGACCGGCAAGGCCACAGATATTACGCACAGAATTATTAAAACAACAGATATGGGGCGGGTGAAGAATACCTGGAACATACTGCCGGCGGCCTGTCCCATCAACATTGACTGGACAAGTCCGTTTTCCGCTATGGGGCCCAGGATAAGGCCCAGAACTATGGGGCCTGGCGTAAAGCCAGTTTTTTTAGTGATGTAACCAATTAGGCCAAAAAAGACCATCATTCCTACATCAAGCATATTATTACGAATGGCATAGGAGCCGATAATAGTCAGAAAAACCACAATAGGAGCCAGCATGCTGACGGGCAGGTTGATTACCCTGGCAACGTGCCGTGAACCGTAGAAACCCAGCACAAGCATGATTATATTGGCCAGCACAAACGAAAACAGGAAGGTATAGGTTATATCGCCATAGGTGGTATACAGCTCAGGCCCGGGCCGCATTCCCTGTATCATAAGGGCGCCCAGCATTACTGCCGCCGGGGCGGCCCCAGGGATACCAAGGGTCAGAAGGGGCACAAGCGATCCGCCAACCTCAGCATTGTTTGATGCTTCAGATGCGGCCACTCCATCTATTATTCCAGTGCCAAATTTGCTTTTATCTTTTGAGAAGCGGACGGCCTCGTTATAAGCCATCAGTGAGGCTATATTTCCCCCGGCTCCGGGAACGATACCCACAAAAGCTCCTATAAGTGAAGACCTGATAAGCAGCACAGGCTTTTTAATCAGTTCCAGAATGACCTGTTTGGCCACGCCCTTTTGAGGTTTATAGCTGGTTATAGTTTGCTCTCCCAGCTTTTTCTCTATCATGGCCAGTACTTCCGGTATACAGAAGAATCCTATCAATACCACTATAAGCTCCAGGCCGGCCTGGAACTGGTAGAAGCCGAATGTAAAACGCATGTCTCCGCCAATCGGTGAAATTCCGACAGTGCTTAAAAGAAGGCCGAAGGCTCCGCCGATGAGGCCTTTTAGCATTGACCCCGTAGACAGGGTGGCTATTATTGTGAGACCGAATACCGACAGCCAGAAATATTCCGGCGGCCCGAACTTAAGGGCGGCCTCCGCCAGGGGAGGGGAGAGAAAAAGCAGAATCAGCGCTCCGATAACCCCACCTATCCCGGAGCTGAAGGCTGCTGTTACAAGGGCATGCTCTGCCTTACCCTTTTTGGTGAGTGGGTACCCGTCAAAAGTTGTGGCTATGGAGGCAGGCGTGCCCGGTGTGTTAACAAGAATTGCCGCAATACATCCGCCGTACATGGCTCCTACATAGACTCCCCCCAGCATCATGAGGCTCGCGTAGGCATTCATTGAGAAAGTGAAAGGAACCAGAAGGGCCAGCGCCATTGTTGCGGTTAGTCCGGGCAGTGCTCCTACAATAATACCTCCCGCCACTCCCAGTGTCATCAGTAGAAAGCTGGCGGGGTCAAATACATTGCCGATAGCGACAAGCATATTTTCTGTCAATTTATACCTCCCCTTCCGGGATGCTGTGAAGAGTTTCCAGTGACCAGTGCTGGTAACGGAAACTCTTCAGCGGTGAAAATTATTTTTGAGTTTGCCCAAGTGAGTTGAAGATTTCGGTGAACACTTTAGTTCTTTCCTCTATATACTTTCTGGATTGCTCGGCGTTCATGGCCACCGGCTCAAAACCTTCCTTGAGCATCTGAGCCTTTATTGTTTCATCGTTGGCAATCTTCATAAAGGCCTCTTCCAGCTGCTTTACGATAGCCGGGTCTGTTCCCGGAGGGACTGCCACACCACGGTCAACACTGACCTGGATGTCATAACCTTGCTCCTTCATCGTGGGAGCGTCGGGGAGGGCCTTAAAGCGTTCCGGTGATGCCATTCCAAGCACTTTAATTTTATCCGGGTACTTTACAAGATCGTCTGAGTTCCCGGCCATGGCCACTGTGTGTCCTCCCAGAAGGGCCTGGGTGGCCGGTGCTGCGCCGGTGAAAGGAACGTATTGCAGCTTAATGCCGGCCTCTTTTTCCAACAGCAGTGTATAAAGGTGTGGGCCGGTGTTTGTTCCTGATCCGCCTATGGTAATGCTGCCCGGCTTTGCCTTGGCTGCATTTATAAAGTCTTCCAGAGTGTTATAGGGGCTGTTTTTGGGAACTGCCAGTCCAACTATGGTCTTTTGGAATATGGCCACCGGGTTTATCTGATCGGTTTTATACCCGGAATCTTTTCTTTCCAGGGGCTGCAGAATAATGTGGGGGATGTTGAAACCAGCCATGTAATATCCGTCTGGCTTTTGGTTGACCAGCTCGGCCCAGGCAACAGCGCCGCCGCCACCGGGCTTGTAACTTATAGTGATAGGCTGTCCCAAAGTTTTCTCCAGGACTGGCTGCTGCCTTCTGGCCTCTATATCGGACTGGCCGCCGGCATTGAAGGCGATAACATAGTTTATCGGCTTGGTGGGGTACTTTTCAGCAGTTTTATTATCTCCGCCGGAACTTCCGCAACCGCCTGCCGTTAATGCAAAAATCATTAGTATAACGATAGGGGCAATGAACCTGATTTTTTTCATTTCGATTCCTCCTTAGTGTTATAATTTCTCAATGTTGCGGCTTTTTTATTGTCCAGACTACCTCCTTTCAAATTCATGTACAAGTTCCCCGTTAAGCGTGATTCCCAGTCCGGGCTTTTCAAAAGCCATTACAAAATCGCCTTTCTCAAATTCAAAGAACTTATCCAAAAGCAGGTCAGAGAGCAGGGGGTTGGGGTTTGCGTCAACTTCCATGAAAAGACCGCCGGGAGTAGAGGCAAGAAGGTGCAGTGAAGCCGCCAAACCTACTCCTGTGCCAAACATATGGGGAGCAAAGGGTAGATTCCAGGCCTGCGCCATCATGCATATAATCCGTGCTTCCGAAAGCCCGCCTGTCTTTGTGATGTCGGGCTGAACAATGTCAAGCGCACTATTGAGAAAGGCATCGCGGAACCCATATCTTGAATAAATATTCTCGCCGCCTGCAACGGGCATAATTCCGCTTTCCCTGATTCTTTTTAAATCTTCCGGCTGGTCTGCCGGAACAGGCTCTTCAATAAAATCCAGATTATACTCCTGGTATTTTTTTAAATGCTCTATAGCCTCGGCTGAGTTTTCCCAGCCTTGATTGGCGTCTATCATGAGGGAGAGATCATCTCCGATAAGCCGTCGCATGGTTTTCAGGTTTTGCATATCCAGTTCTTTACCGAACCCTACTTTCAGCTTAAAGGCGGAGTAGCCCTTTTTCAGACTTTCCCCGACGTACTCCTCATAGTCCCTGGGTCCCAGACCACTGGCATAGGCTTTTATTCTGTCACAAACCTTACCGCCCAGCAGCTGGTATACAGGAACATTTAATTTCTTTCCTATAATATCCCACAGAGCTATATCAACACCGCTTATGGCTTGCATAAGGGGCCCTTTTGCTCCCCACTGCAGGCCTGCGCCTGATTTCATAAGCGATCGGTACAGCTTGTTCCACAGGAAAGAAACATTCATCGGGTTCTCGTCAATTAAAAGAGGCTTCAATCCTTTTTCCACGGTAATCTTTCTTTCGTCAGGGGCCCAGTGGGGGAAGTTTGTCCATGATTCCCCGATACCGTGGATACCTTCATCGGTATCTATCCGAACCAGTACATTTGTACGGCTCTGCATTACCCCAAAGGATGTGGACACGGTTTTTTCCAGGGGATAAGAGATAATAATTGCTTTTACATCAATAATCTTCATAGCTTTACCCCTTTTATAAAACTTATTATTGGTATTACCGCAGAGGTATTACCGCAATTATAGTTTTTTTAAGTCTTTTATGTCAATTAAAAAATTGATCTAGTAAAGATTTGGCAGACATTGATTGCGGTGGAAAAAATTTTTAATTTTTGCTGCATGAATTATACAAAAACAGGCAATTAAACTACTAAATTAATTTGGTGCTAATTATTTCCCCTAAGCATCTCCTAAAGTTTTAATAGTTCTCTCTTGATTTTAATTTCTTCTGTTTCTGCATAATTATACTTAAAGAGGTTAATTCCTTATTGTAAAGCTATATTTTCAATTTTTAGAGGGATTCTTGCATTAAATAATTATTTAGATATTGCGCCTTCTGGTATGAAGATGGTATAATTATGATGGCATGAGGTATGAGGAAAGAGGTAAGACCAAAAAGACCATAATTCCCATCATTTACAGGATCAGTTAGCTACATAGCAATATATTTGTTGAATTATTATTGGTATATGATAAAATTTGTATCAGATAAATGATAATGTGGAGGTTATAACCCCATGAGCGACAGGTTTCAGCCAGTGGTAACAGAAAACAGAAGCCGGTCAGATCGAATAGTGTCTCAGATAAAGAATCTAATGTTCGAGGATAAAATTAGGCCTGGTGATAAGCTACCCCCTGAAAGAGAACTGGCTGATCTTATGAACGTTAGCAGGACATCGGTTAGAGAGGCAATCAAAACCCTTTCTGCCATG
The DNA here is from genome assembly GCA_000802095.1 of Peptococcaceae bacterium BICA1-7. Taxonomy (GTDB): domain Bacteria; phylum Bacillota; class Desulfotomaculia; order Desulfotomaculales; family Desulfocucumaceae; genus BRHc4a. Next base: position 74,551 of record JUEB01000015.1, read on the forward strand.
GGTCTTGTGGTTATAAAGAAGGGGCACGGCGTTTTTGTCAGCGAAGCAGACCTTGGATCTGTAATAAACAAAATGGGAGATGCTCTGGTATTAAAAAAAGATGAGGTTGAGCAGCTGTTTGAAATACGTAAGGTACTTGAGACTCAAGCTGCGCAGTGGGCTGCCGAGAGAGCTACAAAAGAGGAGATTCAATTCCTTAAAATGATAGTGGATGAGGCAAAGGAGGCCTGCGAAAGTAAAGACACCAAACCGGAAGTTGTGACCAACCATGATACAAGGTTTCATAATGCCGTTATTGAAGCATCACATAATAATGTGCTCGGTATGGTAATGACAGGAATGCTGGAGGCTCTGTCAAGAATAAGGCTAAAGACTATGCAGGTGCCGGGAAGGATTGTTCAGTCCGTTAATGACCATGAGGAAATAGTAAAGGCTATCATGGACAGGGATGGAAAAGCCGCCAGAAAAGCAATGTACAGTCATATAGAAAGCGTTGAAAATTCAATTCGGGATAGTAATAGTCAATAAGAAGAAAGAGGGAGAGAACCCGCTCTTTCTTCTTATTGTACCAGCAACGCCCCGCGGGGCGTTTTTTTAATGTCAATTATCAGCTATTAGCTATCAGCCGTCAGCCAAACAGTAAAACATTTTTCATGAAGACATTATTTAAAATTTCACTCCAAAGTAGCTGCTTATTTGTGGCCAGGTATTCAGATGCCGACTGCTGATTGCTGAGGGCTAGCTGCTTCCTGGGCGGCTTTTAATGCCTTACAGTCAGGAGTATTCCGCTGATAAAAATCATTATATTGACGTAAAGCACAAACTGTGTGTCGGAAAGTTTTTTAATCAACCTGCTGCCAAGCCAGCTTCCTATAAGAAGCGCTGGAATAAGCTCCAGGCCTGATACCAGAATGGGTTGGGTAAGAAGGCCAAGCTTTGTGTAGGTAACCATCTTCAGTATATCGCTGAGGAAAAGTATTCCCACCAGTGTGGCTACGAAGGAGCTTTTACTAAGGTTTTTGGAAATCAGGTAAATGGTTAATATTATCCCGCCGGAGTGAGCTATTGCCGAAGAGGCGCCGGCAAAAAGACTTATTATGACACCGGTGGTATTGCTGACATCTATGCCGGAAAAAGTTTTGGGGTATTTGATTCTGGCAATCTGGTAGGCGCTAAATACCATGGCGATTATGCCTATGGTAACCTTGGTCAGGGAAGGGGAAGCCCAGGCGAGGTAATAAGAGCCGGCCAAGACACCTAAAAGAAATCCTGGAGACAAAAGCAGCACGTATTTGAGGTCCCACTTTTTCCAGTGCATCCAGAGGGTTGTAATGTCGGTGACAAGCATCATGGGGGCCATTAGAGCCACTGCGGTTTTAGGAAACATAATCATTGAAAGCAGGGGAGTAAGAAAAACTCCTGCGCCTATTCCGAAAGCTGTTTTTATTATTCCGGCCGACAGAGCGGCGATTACTGTCAAAACAGTAGTCATGAAAGCACCTGCCTTTCATATTAATAATAGGTTTGCTTAACAAAAAGAACACCCGGTATTAAGCCGGGTAAATTATCCCCGGCACAAAAGATACCGGGGATAATGGGAAATGAGGAGGTTGGATGTATCAGGCATTTAGATTGGAAGCACTTCGTTCAAGGCGCTTGTTAAGTGGAATTAAAAGAATGCTCAGTATTGCTCCAAAGGCCAGAGTACCCAAAAGGCTAACCAGTCCCGGATAATAATACCAGAATAGAATATATAAAGTACTCAGAATAATTGAGACAAGCATCAGCGGAAAAGCAATTTTAAAGAAGTTTAGGAAAGTTATATGCGTTCCCCTTTTTTCCGCCATTCCTATTACGACTACGTTGGCGGAAGCTCCGATGATAGTTCCATTGCCACCAAGACATGCCCCCAGTGAAAGCGACCACCATAGTACGTTCAGCGCCTCGGGAGCTACTCCCATAAGCCTTCCCATATCATGAATAAGGGGAATCATGGTGGCTACAAAGGGTATGTTGTCAATGAAGGCCGAGGCAATTGCAGACAGCCAGAGTATCAGCATTGAAGTGGGTACCCAGTCACCCCCGGTCAGCTCAAGGGACGCAGCGGCTATGGCCTCAATAACTCCCACCTTTTCCAGCGATCCAACCAGAACAAAAAGACCAATGAAGAAGAATATTACCGGCCATTCAACAGCGTGAAGAACGTGTTCGGGGTCCTGCCTGCTGAGAAGCAGGAGGAGACTGGCCCCTGACAGGGCAATCACAGAGGACTCCATGTGTATGTACTGGTGCAATATGAATCCAAGTATGGTAAGGGCCAGGACAAAAAGAGACTTTTTAAGGAGCGCCGGGTCTTTAATCTCATCTTTTTCATTTAATGTCATTATGTTTTGCTTGAGTTCGGGCTTTGTCACCAGCTGATTACGGTAGATTATTCTCAGCAATGTTAGGGTAACCACGTATATAACCACAACAATTGGGGCCAGGTTAATCAAAAAGTCCATAAATCCAAGGTGGGTTGCGCTTCCTATCATAATGTTGGGCGGGTCCCCGATCAGTGTCGCGGTTCCCCCTATGTTGGAAGCAAGGATTTCGGCTACAAGTATGGGAAGTGGATTTATTTTCAGCTTGCCGGCTATGGCAAAGGTTACCGGTACAATCAGCAGCACCGTTGTAACATTGTCAAGGAGAGCAGAGAGCACCGCAGTGACCAGGGACAGGGCAACCATTATTTTTAGGGCTTCCCCGTTGGATTTTTTTGCCGCCTTTATGGCCAGGTACTCAAATACTCCGGTCTGACGGGTTATTCCCACAATAATCATCATTCCCACAAGAAGTCCAATAGTGTTAAAGTCAATGGCATGAACGGCTTCTTCTGTGTCAATAATCTTTAATACGACGATGAAGGCGGCTCCCATAAGGGCGGCTACGGTTCGGTGAATTTTCTCGGAAACAATAATTACGTAAGTAAGGACGAATACAATTGTGGCAAGAATTAATTGTAGCTGATCAGACATAAATACCACCTTTCTTTAAGTTGAATAAATATTTGAGGTGAAGGATGGAAGACTTTTTTGTCTTTTGACTGGTCTGATGTATTACCAGTTATTCAGTTATAATGATAAATGTTTTGATTTTTATGTCAATACTGAAAAAATAATTTTTCTATGGGAATATTAGACTGTTTGCCATAGACTTTTTTTTCGTCAGTACTAAAAAGAATAGCAAAAACGCAGTACCCAAATTATACAGGCAAAATGCTATTGCATCTGTAAAAAACATGATGCTATAATTATACAAAAGTAAGAGGTCTGAGGAAAGAGGTAAGACCAAAATTTAAATTGTTTTACCCCAATTTCTTAACTGGAAGATTTTTTCAGTTAACGGACCCAAAATTAGGGTAGCCATTTTTAAAAAATTTAAAAGGGGGTCTTTGTTTTATTTTTAGTTTGATTAAAGGAGGTAAAATAGTTGTCGAAAAAGCCTGTTTTGGATTCCTTTTATGAAGTGGTAGAAGAACTGTGCAAAGAACTTTACGTCAAGGCCTTAAAAGATCTGCCGCCCGATGTCAGGGAAGCAATCAAGAAGGCCTATGAATCCGAGCAATCAGAAACCGGAAAGCAAGTACTGTCGACTATGCTGGAAAACATAGGTGTTGCGGACAACAGGAACCGCCTTATCTGCCAGGATACTGGAATCCCCATTTATTTTGTAAAGGTAGGCAATCAGTTAATAATTGATTTTGTCAGACTGGAGGAAGCCATAATTAAGGGTTGCCAGAGGGCGACAGTTGAGCACCCCTTAAGGTCCAGCGTGGTTTCCCCCTTCAAGAGGGAGAATAATCAGAATAGCTCAGGCTACCGCATTCCATCGATCCACTACGATGTTGTCCAGAACAATGACAAGGTTGAAATTCTTATGGTCCCCAAAGGTTCCGGGTCAGAAAATATGAGTTTTCTCAAAATGCTTATACCCGCTGAGGGAGTACGGGGCGTTAAGAGGTTTATTCTTGAGACAGTGGCCCAGAACATAGCGGCAAACCCCTGTCCTCCTTATGTGGTGGGCATCGGTATCGGCGGAACAGCGGATATGTGTATGAAGCTGGCCAAGACGGCAGCGGTTACCCGCCCCATCGGATCACGGAACCCGGACCCCGAAATGGCTGCTTTCGAGGAAGAAATGTTCAGGTCCGTCAATGAGCTGGGCATCGGCCCCATGGGCCTTGGTGGACTCAACACAGCCATTGCTGTGAATGTGGAGTACGCCTACACCCACATCACCCAGAACCCGGTGGCCATCAATATGCAGTGCTGGCCGGCCCGCCGGGCCAGGGCCACCATTTCCGAAGACGGCCAATACCAGATAGGCTACTAGCAGGGGGGGATAAAAATGGCTGAGTATACTTTGAAGACTCCTTTAACGGAAGAAGACGTAAGAAAGCTCAGGGTTGGTGATAAGGTAACGCTGGAGGGTGTTATTTTCGGGATCAGGGATGCCAATCTTATTCGGATGTTTGATGGACAAGTACCTTCTCCGGTGGACCTCACCGGAGCGGCATGCATACACACTGCCCCGAATGTGCGCAAGGTCGGCGAGGGCAAATACGAGCCGGTGTGCATCGGGACCACTACCAGCAGCCGGATGGACAGGTTTACCCCCGGGCTTATGTTTGAGTACGGGGTTCGTGCTGTTATAGGCAAGGCCGGCATGATGGAGGCCAGCATGGAGGCCATGAAAAAGCACGGCGGCTGCTATCTGGCCATTGTTGGCGGAGCTGCGGCCTGGGAGACCGAAAGAATAATGTCCATCGACGGAGTCTGGTGGGAAGACCTTATGCCGGAGGCTATCTGGAAATTCCAGACCAAGAACTTCGGACCACTGATCGTGGCCATGGATTCCCACGGCAACAACATTTACTTTGATGTCAAGGCCAAGGCGGCGTCAAAGCTGCCCGAAATCTTTAAAAAAATTGGTGCGGAGTAAATACCTGGTCCGTGGGCTCTTTGCTCACGGACTTGTATAAGTCCGGCAAAAATTAAGGAGGAATCTTTTTATGTCCAACCGGGAGATGGCGGTCACTCCCAGATTCAAAACACACAGCCAGGTCTGGTCCGCAGTGGGAATGTGGGCCTGGATGCTGCACCGTTTAACCGGTATCGGCATTGTGCTTTACCTTTTGCTGCATGCCACGCTGATGGGAACCAGCCTGATCAGGGGAGCCGAGGCATTTAATGCCACGCTGAATACTCTGATGACCAACCCGGTCCTGCACCTTGCAGAGATCGCTCTGGTGGGCGCTATAATCTACCACGGCATGAACGGTATTCGATTGCTGCTTTTTGATATCGGCATAGGCTTTAGCAGGCAGAAGGAAATTTTCTGGGTGTCCATGGCCATTGGCGCTGCCATGTGGATTTTTGTTATTATATCAAAGCTTTCCTAAAGAATACGACACGGGGGATGGTGTGCGCGTGAACGCTATTACATGGTTATTTCAAAGAATCACCGCAGCGGTGCTGCTGGTTCTGCTGGGAGTGCACTTGTGGCTGCTTTATATGAACAACACTTCTGAGGTAATCAGCTTTGCCGAGGCCAAGGCCAGGCTGATGAGTGCTCCCTATATCACTCTTTACGTGCTGCTTCTTCTTTTCGGCTTGTTCCACGCCCTTAACGGACTGTACACGGTTATGGTGGATATGGGCATCAAGCCGAGAAAAACAGCCATCGGCGCTCTATTGGCCGTTGGTTTGGGCCTGTTTGGAATAGGCCTCATTTCAATTTTTCAATTTATCATGTAGTTTATAGGAGGCGGATAATTTGTCTTCCCAGGAGATTAAAGCTAGGATATTCCGCTATGACCCCGAGCAGGATGTCGAACCAAGGTTTGACGTCTATACTATACCGGTTATTAAAAATATGGCCATCCTGGACGTTGTTTTTCACGTTCAGAACTATATCGATAAGTCTTTGGCCTTCAGGTGCTCCTGCCGGATAGGAATGTGCGGGTCGTGTGCGATGTACATCAACGGCAAGCCGAGGCTTGCCTGCCGCACCCAGGTTTCCAGCCTCGGAACCTCCGAGGTAACCATCATGCCGCTGCCCAATCTGCCCATTATCAGGGACCTGGCCACCGACATGGAGCCGTTCTTTGAGAAATGGAAGAAAATAAAGCCTTACTATGTGGGCAAGCCGGAACTTAAGGACCCTGTGGTTATTCGTCCTGACTCCGATGAGCGGGAGTTTATTGACCAGATGCTTGACTGCATAACCTGCGGCTGCTGTTATGGCGCCTGCTCCATGGTGGCTACCAACGAGGACTATCTCGGACCTGCCGCCCTCAACCGGGCATATACCCTTGTGGCGGACAAACGTGACTCCATCAGGGTGGAAAGGCTTAAGGCCGTCGGCCGCTCCTATGGTGTATGGCGTTGCCATGACCAGTTCAACTGCGCCGAGGTCTGTCCGAAAAACCTTGTTCCCACCAAGTCCATACAACAGCTTAAGAAGCGGTGTGTAATGCAAAAATTCGGGGTCTTTAAATAAGACGCTTTAAGGAGTGTGGCTTTAGTGGAAGAGATCAAAACTGATGTATTAATACTGGGCAGCGGTGGAGCGGGCCTTTTCGCCGCACTGCACGTCTATGACAATAATCCGGGGCTGGACGTAATCCTGGCCACCAAGGGACTGATCGGCAAATGCGGCTGCAGCCGTATGGTGCAAGGCGGTATGAATGTGGTATTGAATTCCGCCGACTCCGTTGACAAGCACTTCATGGACACCATCAAGGGCGGGGGCTATATCAACGACCAGGAACTGGCCTATACCCTGGTGTCGGACGCACCCAAGGCGGTGCATGAGCTGGAAGTTAAGGTGGGCTGCTTCTTCGACCGGGCCGAGAACGGGGAAATACACCAGAAAGCCTTCGCCGGGCAGTCCTTTGACCGTACCGTCCACGTGGCCGACTTAAGCGGCATACAGATTATCGCCAGGCTGACCGACCAGGTTTTTCGCCGGCAGGACAGGATCAAGGTGCTGGAGGAGACCCGGGGACTGGACCTGCTGACCACCGCTGAGGGCGACCGGGTGGTGGGGGCCGTACTGGCCGATATGAGGACCGGGGAATTGATCGTGGTTAATGCCAAGGTGGTTATCGTGGCCACCGGCGGAGCTTCCTCTATGTACAAAATATCAGCCCCCTCCGTGGACAAGACCGGTGACGGAATGGCCATGTGCTTCAGGGCCGGGGCCGAGTTTTGCGATATGGAAATGATGCAGTTTCACCCCACCGGTCTGCTGGCAGGTCAGTCCAGGCTGAGCGGCAGCGTTCTGGAAGAGGGCTTAAGGGGCGCCGGCGGCTATCTGATCAACGGCCTCGGAGAAAGGTTCATGGAGCGCTACGACCCCGAGCGCATGGAGAGGTCCACCCGGGACCGCGTGGCCCGGGCGGGCTACATGGAAATTATGGCCGGCCGGGGCACTGAGAGCGGCGGTGTTTATCTGGTGATGGGCCACCTGGGGTCCGAGTTCGTAGAGAAAAAGTTTCCAGGCATGTGTGACCGGGTAAGAGACGTCGGCAAGGAGCTGTCCAAAGAGCCCGTGGAGATAAGCCCCACCTCCCACTTTATGATGGGGGGGGTAAAAATAGACAGGGACTGTCAGGCCAGTCTGAAAGGGCTTGTGGTGGCCGGGGAGGACTCCAGCGGGGTTCACGGGGCCAACCGTCTCGGCGGGAACGGGATCGGCGAGTCCGTTACCTTTGGCCGCAGGGCGGGAGATACCGCCGCCGCCCTTGCCGAGCAGGAGCTGCTGAGACCTTTCAGGCAGGAGCAGGTGGAGGAGATCAAACAGCGCTGGCTCAAGTTCTTCAAGCCTACCACCGGTGTTGACATTTATCCCATAAGAGACGAGATCAAGAACCTAATGTGGGAAAAGGTGGGCGTTGTCCGGGAAGCCAAGAAGCTGCAGGAGGCCATTTCCAGGCTTAACGGGATGTACGAGGAGGCCCAGAAGGCTTACGTGACCAACAGAACCCTCAGAAGGTTCAACATGGAGTGGAATGAAATAATGAACACCATTAACTGGATAACAGTGGCCAGGATGGTGGCCAACTCCGCCCTGCTGAGGAAAGAGAGCCGGGGGTCCCACTATCGCTCGGACTGCAAAACAGATAATGAGAACTGGCTGAAGAACATCTATATGAAGAAAAAAGGTGAGTTTGAGATCGAAACAGACATCCGGCCTATTATTTCCACACGTTTCTCTATGGAAGAAATCAGAAAGCTGAATGTCCAGTACTGATCACTGACGTCAGCCGGGGCCGGGTCAGGAAGGACATAAAGACTCTGGCTGCGCTGGATACATTAGTCCCTATTTCACTGTTTATAGAAGGCTGCGCTTTATAGCGTGTGGCCTTCACTTTTTATCTGCCACTGCTAGAGGACTGCCAATAGGGTATAATACTGTAGAATATGAGTTTAGATCCGGTGAGGTGATATAATTGGAATTTCTTAGTTTTATAAGGCCTGACGGAGGCTTTGGGGTGAGAAATTATATACTTGTAATTTCCGTTGATCCGGCAACCAACAGGCTGGCCCGGAACATTGCCGGGTCGGTGCTGCACGCTGTGGCGGTCCAGGCCTGGCCGGAGAAGGAAAAGTGCGCTGATTTCTTCATTGATATGGTGTCGAGCCCCAACGTTGCCGGGGCTGTGGTGGTGGCCCCGGAGCAGGGTGGCGTTGGCGATACAGTGGCCGAGAACATGAGGGCCATAGGTAAGCCCTGTGAACAGGTGTCCGTCAGCGCTGCCGGAGGGGCTATAAATGCTTCTGCCGTAGCTGTCAGGGCGGCCATGTCCATGATCCTGGAGGCCAGCGCCATGCGCCGGCAGTTGAGCCTGACTTCCAGGCTGCTGCTGGGGGTGATCTACCGGGAGCAGCCCGGGGCCGGAGAGCTATTGTACCACTGCCTGGACCAGCTGGTGGAGAATAACGCCAGGATCATACTATCCAGGAAGGTTAATGACAAAAAGGACAAGATGCAAAAGCTGCCCGATGTAAAAAAACTTCCTTCCGGCAAAAAGGTGGATCAGTCCCGGGGCATCTATGAAATTGAGTACTATGAAGATATCGGTAAAACGTTGTCGGCAATGGCTGCCAGGGGAGTTCAGCTAGTGTTGGCGGTGGGCTGCGGCCGGTGCCCCTCCGGGCATACAGTTATGCCGGTGGTGAATGTGACCGCAGACAGTGATTATTATCAGTCCATGCAGGACATGGTAGACCTCAACCTGGGCGGCCTGGATTTGGGAAGTTACAAGGCAGAGGACTTCAGTCTGCTGCTGCTTAGTGAGATCATAGCCATCGCCTCCGGCAAGCTGACCAAGGCTGAGATACTGAAGTTCTAGACTTCTTGATTCGTATAATTTTTTAAGAGGCTGCCCTCCAGAGTATGGGGGCAGCCTCTTATAGGCAGGGGGGCTGTCCAGTACCTGGACAGCCCCCCGCTCAAGTGAATTGATTTTCTTATTAAACAGCCGGGTTGATTTCCTTGCTGACTACCTTCTTCTTCCTGGTCAGGAACTGGAAGATAAGTATTGCGATGGCCATAGCAATGCCGATATAGTCTGAGTACTCACCGGGGTGTATGGTTAGCACTGCCGCCACGGCCACCCACACCCGCTCTATAAGCATTAGCCTGCGTAGCAACCAGCTCTGGAAGAAGCAGGCGGCCATAATTACACCAACAGTGACGGATATGACTGTCCTGACAATTTCTGAGGTTTCACCCACCAGCAGTATGGCCGGAGCGTAGGCAAAGACCAGCGGCATGATATACAGAGGCTGGGCGAAAATAAGGGATGTCCAGCCTGTCTTCATGGGCGGCGCCTTGGCGATGGCCGCAGCCGCGAAGGCCGCCAGGCACACCGGAGGGTTCACGTTGGCGATCAGGCTGGCCCAGAAGATGATCAGGTGGGAGTGCAGCAGCGGCACGCCCATTTCCTGTAATGCCGGTGCTGCCAGCACAGCCAGGATGACGTAGGAGGTGGTGGCCGTGATTCCCATTCCCAGCATATAGGCCGAAATTGCGATCAGTATGATGGCCATGAAAATGTAGCCGCCGGAGAGGGACAGAAGAAGGTCTGAGAACTTAAGGCCCAGTCCGGTCAGATAGACAACCCCGATGATCAGGCCGATGGCGCCCACCGTGGCCCCCACCGTGATGGAGGTTACAGCCGACTTGACCAGTGTGTTGTAGATATCTTGGGCTGACATCCTGGTGTCCTTGTCAATCCAGCTCAGCATCATCGCAAGCACCGAGGCGATGACGGCGGCCATGGGGGGCGAGTAGCCGGCCACCAGCATGTAAACTATGACAATAATGGGGATGGTATAGTACCAGCCTTTTTTGAGTATCTGCCAGGGGTCGGGCAGTTCCTCTTTGGGAAGGCCCTTCAGTCCCAGGTTGTGCGCCTGGAAGTCCACCATCAGATACAGATAGAAGTAATAGAGTATGGCCGGGATAAAGCATGCCTTGACAATATCCCAGTAGGGGATGCCCGTAAACTCGGCCATGATGAAGGCCCCTGCGCCCATGATGGGAGGCATCAGCATCCCGCCGGTGGAGGCCACGGTCTCGATGGCCCCGGCCATGTGGGGATGATAGCCCACCTTCTTCATCAGGGGAATGGTGAAGGTGCCGGTGGTCACCACGTTGGCGGTGGCGCTGCCGTTGATGCTGCCCATAAAGCCGCTGGCCAGCACGGCCACTTTCGCCGGGCCGCCCCGGGCCCTGCCGAGGAAGGAGTAGGGGAAGTCAATAAAGAACTTGCCCGCCCCGGAGGCCTCCAGGAAGGTGCCAAAGGTTATGAACAGGAAAACAAAGGAGGCGAAAATGGCGGCCACGGAACCGTAAATACCGTAAAGGGAGGCGTAAGAGAAGCTGGAAATTCTGGCTATGCTGAAGCCCTTGTGGCTCAGCATTCCCGGGAAGTAGTTGCCAAAGTAGGCGTACAGCAGGAACACCGCGGCGATGATGCACAGAGCGTTGCCGGTGACTCTCCTGACGCACTCCAGTGAAAGTATGATGGCAATTACGCTCATGACCATATCCAGGTCGGTGACAAAGCCTATGCGGTTGGCCATTTGCGGGTACATAAACATAAAGTAGCCGGTGGTCACCAGTGCCGCTATGGCCAGGATGGCGTCCAGCACGGTGATCCTGTTCCCGGGTGACTTTTTGCTGGCCGGGAAAAGTAGAACGCTGAGGAAAATTGTTATTCCAACATAAACTCCTCTGTTGATCTCGGGGGCGATAACCCCCACACTGCCCTGGTACATGAAAAACAGCGTAAAAAGTGCGGCAACGGCGGCGATGAACTTTCCGAGGGGGCCTTTCATATTTCTTTTCTCCGAGGTGCCCTCGTATTGCTCAATCATTTTTTCCATTTCTTGCTCACTAATGGCCGCCTGAGCAGTCATACCCGCCGGCTCTATATTTTTAGACAATATCTGATCCTCCTTCCTGGGGTGTTTCACATAACTGGCACCCCAGCGGGTGCCAGTTATTCTTTTTTATATTTCATGTTTTCAGTCTTAAATTACTACTTGTCAAGTCCGGCGGGGATTTCCACTTTCTGCTCGGTAAAGAATTTCACAGCGCCGGGGTGCAGGGGCACGCCCATTTCCTTGACGCCCTTCATGGCGTTTTTAAGCGTCATGTCCTCAGCGGCCTTGTTGGTCTGCAGCATACGTTTCTGTCCGTTTTCAGAGTACACGGACTTCAGAATATCATAGATGACCTGATCGGAAACCTTGGTGCTGGCCACCAGGTAAACAGGGTTGCCGTACTTGGCCACATCCTGGTCCTGTCCTTTGTAGGAGCCCTTGGGAATTACTGTTTTCACAAAGAATGGATACTTCTGCGCGAAACCGGCCTTCTCGCCTTCAATGGTGGGGTCAAGCAGATTGACATCCATGGTGGCGGTGATGTCCATCAGCGCAGACATGGGAACCCGGGAGAAATAGCCAAAAAGTGCGATCTTCTTATCTTTAAAGGAAGTTGCCTGGTCTTCGGGGGGCAGGTACTGGGGCGATACCTTGTCCCACATGCCAATAGCCTTCAGATAGGTCTCGGCGAAAACTGCCGCTCCCGAACCCTGGGGTCCTATTCCCAGCTTTTTGCCCTGCAGGTCGGCAAAGCTCTTGATTCCGGAATCCTTGGGCACTGCCCAGTGATAGATAGCATCCCAGGAGAATGCCACAACCCTAAAGTCTTTTATGGACTGTCCCTTGAAGAACTCCTCTCCGTTCCAGGCCCAGTATATTTCAGAGGCGTTGGCCCAGGCCAGGTCGGTTTCCCCGGACTGGATCAGTCTAAGGTTTTCCGCCGATCCACCACTGGTTTCTACGGAGATTTCAATTCCACTTTCCTTAGCCACACTGGCTATTCCGCCACCCATGGGGTAGTATGTTCCGCCGGTTCCGGCAGTGGCCAGGCTGTACTGGTCCTTAGCCTTGGCATCCCCGGCACCCTTGTCCTGGCCACCGCCGCCGCAACCTGCGGCAATTAGGGTGAACGCCAGAACAGCTATAAGTAAATACATTGATTTAGGCTTAAGACGCATATAGAATACCTCCTCTGAATATTCATACATTTTGGTGCAATATGCTGTTATGCTAACCATGTTCTATTGGCCTTCTGATACCCCCCCCTCCGGATATAAAATATTATTTTGAAGGTTGATCACCTCAAAAATCAAAAATCAATAATTATGTCAATAAGCTATTCATTGGTACTACCTCCTACCTCCGACATCCCCCCTCATGCCAATGATTATATCAGTTTGTCAATTATGATACAATCCCCTTTTATACTTGAATTTTTTTTTTTGTTTTTTAATAAGAAGAAGGGGCAAAATTTTTAAAATCTCTGATTGATAAAGGATTGACAGGGGAAAAAAAGAGTATAAAATAGTAAATGGTAGTACCACAGACCTCTTACCATTGCCTTTAAAAAAGTAACATTTAATATTTGTAGTATTATGATTTGGGGGTGAGAGATGGAGTTCAGTGTAGTCCCGAAATGCTTGTATTCTAAATATCTAAGCTTTCAAAGCGAGAGGAGGACCCTTAAAGATGAATAAACCGCAATTCATAGTTCACGATTCAGTTGACAGTGTTGGTGTTGCAGTGCAGGAAATTAAGGCTGGAGAAACTGCAGAGGGATGGATTATGTCGGATGACTCCACTATAACCATCGTTGCCAAAAACGATATCCCCCTGGGACATAAAATAGCATTGAAAGATGTTTCGGTTGGTGAATCAGTTATAAAATATGACGTGCCTATCGGTAAGGTTGTAGCACCCATAACCAAGGGTGATCATGTTCATATTCATAATCTTAAGACTGCGAGGTGGTAAATATGGCATTTCCGACTTTTTTAGGATACCGGCGTGAAAATGGTAGAGTGGGAATTAGAAACCACGTTGTTATACTGCCCCTGGATGACCTTTCCAACGCAGCCTGTGAAGCTGTAGCAAATAATATCAAGGGAACATTAGCCCTTCCTCACGCATATGGACGCCTGCAGTTCGGTGAGGACCTGGACCTGTTTTTCCGCACAATAATTGGTATCGGCAGCAATCCCAACGTTGCAGCCGTTGTAGTTATAGGTATCGAGCCCGAGTGGACCGATGTTGTTGTTGAAGGCATCGCAAAAACAGGCAAGCCCGTAACCGGCTACGGCATCGAGCTGAACGGCGACATCAAGACTATTGAAAAGGCTTCCAGAAAAGCCAAGGAATATGTGCAGTGGGCAAGTGAGCTGCAAAAAGTTCCCTGCACCGTGGATGAGCTTTATGTATCCACTAAGTGCGGCGAGTCCGACACCACTTCCGGCCTGGCAGGCAACCCCACAGTGGGCAGGGCCTTTGAAAGACTCGATGCTGCCGGAGCTACCTTAAGCTTTGGCGAAACCTCCGAGATTACCGGCGGAGAAGATATTGTTAAGGCTCATGGCGCAACACCTGAAGTGGGTGAGGCTTTCTATAAAATCTGGAGCGAGTACAACGAGTTCATTATTAGCCAGGGTGTTGACCTTTCAGGATCTCAGCCCACCAAAGGGAATATCTTCGGCGGACTGACCACCATTGAGGAAAAGGCTCTGGGCAACCTTCAGAAAATAGGAAATTGCAAATATGTTGGAGTTCTGAAGCCTGCTGAGGCTCCTAAAGGAAAAGGACTCTGGTACATGGACACCTCTTCGGCAGCTGCTGAAGCTGTTACCCTGTGGGCGGCTTCCGGTGCAGTGGCTCACTTCTTCCCCACCGGCCAGGGCAACATAATCGGCAACCCCATTGTTCCGGTTATCAAGCTTACTGCTAACCCCCGCACAGCAACCACCATGTCCGAGCACATTGATGTTGACGTAAGCGGAGTTCTCCGTCGTGAGATGAACCTTGATCAGGCTGCAGACGCACTGCTGGATATGCTTATCCGCACCTGCAATGGCCGGCTGACCGCCAACGAAGCTCTGGGACACAGGGAATTTGTTATCACCAAGCTTTATAGAAGCGCTTAATATATATTGTAGTCCGGGTAATGGTTTATATATAAAAGCAGGAGGACTTGATGTCCTCCTGCTTTTTGTCAGGCATAGGCTTGACTAACCTATGACTTATGATAACGTATATTGGGAATGATTTTTATTCGTCGAAAATAGATAGGTATGAACTTTAGTATAGGTATTGTATGGCCAAGCAGTCATAGAAAGCCGGTGGTTTATTGCTCGGGCAGGCTCAATATATAAGTATGGGCGTTACGCTTTTCATAATAAGCCTGGTGGGGTTGTACTCCACAAGGATGGTTAAATCTTCAGGGGATTTCATTATTGGTGGAAGAAAACTTGGTCCAATAATGGTTTTTGCCGGTATAGTGGGTGCGTTTGCTGGGGGCACTGTAACCATAGGTACCGCCCAGATGGCATACATGTACGGAGTGAGCGGACTATGGTTTACTCTTGGAGCAGGCTCAGCATGTCTTATACTGTCGCTGTTTCTGGCAGCTCCTTTGAGGGGAAAAAATGTTGACACCATTTCACAGTTTCTATCCGGTTTTTACGGCAACGGAATTAAAACGGCTGTAGCTGTTTTTGTAAGTGTCGGAATGTTTATCCAGATGACCGTTCAGCTGCTGGCCTCCGTACCTCTTTTAGCCTCAATGTTTTACATTCCTCCCATGGGCGCAATTATACTGTTTTCCTGCCTCGCACTGGTGCTTGTTGTTGGCGGGGGCTTTATGGGCGCTGCCCTGGTGGGAGTATTAAAGCTGGTGCTTCTGACGGTGATCATGTTGCTATCGGGAGTGGCAGGCTGGGGCCTGCTTGGAGGGCTAGGGGGAATTGAGAGACTGTCGTCTGTCTACTCATGCCTGGATATGTTTCCACGGGGGATATTCACAGAGCTTGCGGGCTGGCTATCCGTGGTGGTGGGATTCATCTCTACCCAGTCCTTTATTCAGCCAGTTTTTGCAGGTAGTAATGTAAGGTCCGCGCGGCTGGGGGCTTTTTTGGCGGCAATCGCCCTGCCGGCCTTTGGGGCGGCAGGTGTTGTTGTGGGCATATATATGAGGGCCTCTCATCCTGGAATTGACCCGGTGGCTGCGCTCCCTCTCTTTATGCTGGTTCACCTGCCTTCATGGCTTGGCGGCCTGGGGGTGGCCACCTTACTGGTTTCTCTTTTGCTGACCGCCAGCGCTCTTGCTCTGGGGATTGCCACACTGTTTAGCAGAGATATATTTCCCCTTTTAAAGCCGGACTCAAAAGACAGGGAACAACTACAGGCGGCAAGGATTGTTGTTTTTGCGGCACTTCTTTTATCGTCCGTATTCGGATATAACATTCTTGGTGATTTGATACTGGACTGGAGTTACCTATCCAATGCTTTAAGAGGAGTAACTGTTTTTCTACCGCTTCTGGGAGCGGTGTTCCTGACCAATAGGCTCTCCAGCGGGATAGGAATATGGGCTTTTACCATTCCGCCGGCATCTTCTATTATTTGGCTATTGTTTTTCCCGGGTATCCATCCCCTGTATATGGGACTGGCAATTAGCGCTGTTATAGTGCTTACAGGAATTTTTTTCCCGGGATTATATAAAAAAAAGGGCAGTGGCGCAAGGTGATAGCCCGGCAACATATACCGTTATGAAAGTAATTTAAATGTTCCCGGAAAAAAAATAAAAAGGCATTTATAAAAGCAAAAAAGGCCAGGGTCGGGACCGGCCTTTTTTGCTTTGGCAAGATTGTGTTCCTGCCAGAGTATCGGGAAGTGGATAGACGTGTATATAAGCTTACATAATATTATACCGGATATTATTTAGTTAACAACCTCGGACGGACATGAATTAAAGGCAGTTAGACATGAAATTGGGACTTTCGACATTTTAGAATGGTAAAACTGATTATTCTATGTTCCCAAAGCATTTTTTTATCTATAAATAATTAACTACAGTAATCAGCCATGAAAAGGGGGCCGGTATCTTACCGGCCCCCTTTAGAATCATCTTTTAGGCTTAAAGGTGTCACATTTTGTATCGTCAGAGCTGTCTGATGTATCAGCCCCGTTGTGGTTAACCTGAATCATCGGGGCATCACACATGATGTCGGAATTGTATTGGCACTCGGTGACAGTGCACTTTATTTGCGGCATAATCTCACCTCCTTGACAGAGGTTATTATTGTCAAAAGGCAGTAGATGTATACATGCCGCATTCTAATAGTCGGGATGGTCCTAAAACAGGCCCGGGGCCGAATGTCTATTGAACAGGCCTTAGTCCTGGCGGAAAGGGTGTGTAATCTTCCTCACGGGACAGCGACCTGGCCAGGGCTTCATATACCTGTTCAGTAAGGGTAAGGAGGTCATAATGGTGGGTTGAAAGCACCCAGCAGGTGGCTACCTCATCCATGCTTCCAAAAATAATCTTCCGGGTGATTTTGGGATCCAGATCGGGCCGGAAATAGCCCCTTTTTATACCATCCACCACAATATTCTCAATTAGCCGGTAATATTCTTTTATTACTTCAGCTATTCCTTTTCTAATTGATTTCTCCGACTGGCGGAGCTCTATCTGAAGCACGTGAGCCAGCTTGGGATTGTTCTCAAGCCTGTAAAAGTGCAGATAAATAAGGTAGGCCAGCTGCTCAAAAGGATTCTCACTGCCATTAAGCTTTTGGGGGGCGGCAGCTATAAACTCCCCCAGCTTGTTTCTGAATATGGATATCAAAATATCTTCTTTGTTTTCAAAATACAGGTAAATTGTGCCTTCTGCAACACCGGCCTCCCTGGCTATTTTGGAGACCTGGGAGCCGTGATAGCCGTTATCGGCGATAACCCTTATGGCTGCTTCGATAATTACCCTGTATTTTTCTCTTGTTCTTTTTGGCACAGGAGGCCTCCTTATCGGCCCGGAAGGCAATTATTATAATGGTAAAAAAATGAACGGCCGGTATGGGTAAAAAAATGAACGCCCGCCCAGGGCGAGGAAAAACAACATTCTTCCTCGCCCTGGGCATAAGACCTGTTCAAGGGTCGGCGTCCGGGTAATTCTGATTAGATAATTAGCAGATGTAGTCTTCCTTTTCAATTATCTGCGCGGCAATTTTCCTGCGCAGGCTGACCAAATCAATGGGGATGTACCTGATCATCCGCTTGGCAATGCCAATCTGGGTGGCCAGCATATCGCCGGACTCCATGTAGCACAGTGCTTCCTTGGCCAGGCTTTCAAATACAGACCACCTGTCATACATGTAAGCCAGGGTCAGGTCAATCTTGGTCTGGGCTGCCGCCGGATCCTTTTCCCAGGCCTTCAGTGCGCGGGCAATAGCTGATTCCATGGTGTAAAGCTCAATGATCATGTCGGCCATAATCTCGATCAGTTCCTGCTCATCGGCCAGCTTTTGCATGTACTTCTGGGCTGCGCTTCCGGCAACCATAATGATCAGCTTTTTGACCAGGTGAAGCATGCAGCGCTCGGTGTAGAGAGGCTTGTCATCATCGGCGGGCATGGTGGCGCCCAGGTTCATTATTTCCTTCTGCAGTCCCATAGCGGCCTGCAGGAAGGGCAGCTCGCCTTTCATGGCCTTCTTCATAAGGGTGGCCGGGATAATCAGACGGTTTATTTCGTTGGTGCCCTCAAACAGGCGGTTGATGCGGGAGTCCCTGTAGAAGCGCTCTGCGGGATACTCCTGGGTGTAGCCGTAGCCGCCGTGAATCTGCACGCACTCGTCCACACAGTAGTCCAGGCACTCGGAGCCCACAATTTTGCTTATTGAGCACTCAATGGCGTACTCCTCAATGGCCTTGCCCATTTCAGGGCCTGTGGGCACACCGTGCAGGGCCTCGTCAACCAGCCCGGCCAGGCGGTACTGCATTGACTCGGAGGCATAGGCATAAGCGTTCATTTTAGCAAGCTTGGTCTGGATCATGCCAAAGCTGGAAATTGGCTTTTTGAACTGCACCCTCTGGTTGGCGTACTTTACAGCCACCTGGATGGATTTCTTGGCTGAACCGGTGGTCCCGGCGCCCAGCTTGAAGCGTCCTATGTTCAGAATGTTGAAGGCGATTACGTGACCTTTGCCTATATCGCCCAGCACGTTTTCCACGGGAACCTTGGCGTCTTCAAATATAAGGCTGCAGGTGGAGGAGCCTTTGATGCCCATTTTCTTTTCTTCCGCTCCGATGCTGAAGCCAGGGGTATCTTTATCCACTATGAAGGCTGTGAATTTTTCGCCGTCAATTTTGGCGTAGGTCACAAACACATCGGCAATGCCGGCGTTGGTGATGAAAATCTTTTCACCGTTTAAGAGGTAGTTCTTGCCGTCTTCGGTAAGCACAGCCTTGGTCTTGGAGTTAAGGGCATCGGAGCCAGCGCCTGGCTCGGTAAGGGCGTAAGCCGCGATAAACTCACCGGTGGCCAGCTTGGGCAGGTACTTTTGCTTTTGTTCTTCATTTCCGAACATTACTATGGGCAGAGAGCCTATTCCGGTGTGGGCCAGCATGCCGGTGGCGAAAGAACCTCCGGTGGTCATGTTTTCGGTAATAATGATGGAGGCTATTTTGCCCAGGTCGGCGCCATCGTACTTCTCTTCAATGTCCGCGGAAAGAAGGCCCAGCTCTCCGGCCTTTTCCAGAAGGCTGCGTAGAAGTCCTTCCTTTTTGTGGTCCAGGTCGTCTATAACAGGAAGGACGTCTTTGTTAACAAAGTCAGCACAGGTGTCTGCGATCATCTTGTGCTCGTCTGAAAAATCCTCCGGGGTAAAAACATCCGCGGGATTTACGCTTTCAAGCAGGAACATTCCGCCTTTTTGTGGCATTTTAATTTACTCCTTTCATAATTAGGGTGTGTTTAATAATTATCCATGGCCGGGGCTATACTGCCCCGGCTGCCTATTTTTTTACTTAAACCATTTCATATACACCGGCAGCTCCCATGCCTCCGCCGATGCACATGCTGACCACTCCATAGCGGGCTTTTTCCCTCTTCATTTCGTGCAGCAGGGTGGTGGTAAGCTTGGAGCCGGTGCAGCCCAGGGGGTGTCCCAGGGCAACGGCGCCGCCATTGTGGTTAACCTTGTTGATGTCTATGCCCAGTGTTTTAATGCTGGCCAGGGCCTGGGCGGCAAAGGCCTCGTTAAGCTCAAATACGTCCACCTGGTCCAGGGTTATTCCGGCCACCTTCAGTGCCTTGGGAATGGCCACAATGGGCCCGATGCCCATAAGCTCGGGGGGGCAGCCTCCCACGGCATAGCCGCGGAATATGGCTATCGGCTTCAGACCCAGCTCGTCAGCCTTTTTCCGGCTCATCATGACCACACAGGCGGCCCCGTCACTGGTCTGTGAGGAGTTTCCGGCTGTTACACTGCCTCCGGCTCTGAATACAGGCTTCAGCTTGGCCAGTGTCTCCATGGTGGTGCCGGCCCGGGGGCCCTCGTCGGTATCAAATACAAAGCTTTTTTCCTTTATTCTGCTGCCCGACCACTGCTTTTCAACAACAGTGAGAGGCACTATTTCTTCCTTGAACTTGCCCTCCGCAATGGCCTTGAGGGCCTTATCGTGGCTTGCTACAGAAAACTGGTCCTGTTCTTCCCTGGATATGTTATATTTATCGGCAACATTTTCCGCGGTAAGGCCCATGCCCATGTATGCCTCGGGGCAAATTCTCAATAGTTCCGGGTCCGGGGCCAGCTTGTTGCCGCCCATGGGCACTATGCTCATGCTCTCAACTCCGCCGGCTACAAAAACGTCCACGAATCCGGACATTATACGGGTAGCGCCCACGGCGATGGACTCTATGCCCGAAGAGCAGAAGCGGTTAATGGTGGCGCCGGAAACGCTCTGGGGCAGTCCGGCCAGCAGGTTGATCATCCTTCCCACGTTCATGCCCTGCTCGGCCTCAGGGAAGGAGCAGCCAAACAAAACGTCATCTATTTCCGCCGGGTCCAGGGCAGGCACCCGGGCCAGGGCTTCTTTCAATACGGTTGCGGCCATGTGCTCGGGCCGGGTATTCTTGAGCTTACCCCGGGGAGCCTTGCCCACCGCTGTACGCACCGCACTGACTATTACGGCTTCTTGCATTTTTCTTAAAACCCCCTTTATTCGGTGCTGATAGTGGTTTGGTCCAATCCCTAATCCCTATTTCCTAATTCCTAAGAGGCTTATTGGTTGTAAGCATATGGCGGATGCGGTCAATGGTCTTTGGCTCGCCCAGCAGGCTCAAGAAGGACTCACGCTCAAGGTCCAGCAGGTTTTGCTCGGTCAGGGGGGTGCCCGGTGTTACCCCGCCGCCGGTCAGTATGCTGGCAACTTTTCTGGCTATTTTAGCGTCGTGCTTGCTGATGTATTTGCCCCAGACCATGGTCTCTATACCCACCTCGATGGCGGCCTGACCGGGAGCGCCCAGTGCCTTGATGGTGGTGGGAACCGGAGGCATGAAGTCAGGAGCGGTCTCTAAGACCATCTTCTTGGCCTCTCCGATAAGCTGGTCCCGGTTGGTCACTATCTTGGTGTCAGACTTCCTTAAGAACCCCAGGGAAACGGCTTCCGGGCCACTTGTGGCCACCTTGGCCATGGCTATGTGTTCAAAGGCCCTGTTGATCATGGGCTGATAGCTGTTGGTGCCGCCGGTCTTTATGCTGGCAGACTTGGGAGGATCAAGCTCGGCAGCCCTAAAGGCCAGTTCCTTCACGCCGCCGCCGCCGGGAACCAGGCCAACGCCCACTTCCACCAGTCCTATGTAGGACTCCGCACAGGCGGCAACCTTGTTGCCGTGCATGACTATTTCGCAGCCTCCGCCCAGGGCCATGCCGTGGGGGGCCATCACTACCGGCTTTCTGCAGTATTTCATCCTCATGTTGGCGTCCTGGAGCTCTTTGACCATGAAGTCCAGCTCGACCCACTCCTGGGCCTCGGCGTACATCATGACCAGCATGATATTGGCGCCTACCGAGAAGTGCTGGCCATAGTTGGCCACTACCATGCCCTCGTAGTTTTTCTCTATTTCCTTTACGGAATAATTCATCATATTGACAATGTCACTGCCTATGGAGTTGGCCTTGCTGTGGAATTCCAGGCAGACAACACCGTTACCTATATCAATAAGGCTGGCCCCGTCATTTTTGGCGATAACCTTGTTCTGCTCTTTTAAGGGAGCCAGGAAAATGACGCTCTCACCGAATTTTTCAGGGTTGGCAGCCTTGGTGTTCTGGTCGAAAATGTAGCGGGCGCCGTCCTTCTTCTCGTAGAAGCTGGTTTTTCCGCTGGCCAGGAGGTCTTCCACAACCTTGGGAATCTTATCCCCCTCAGCCCTGAGGCGCTCCACAACGGCGGGAACACCGAGAATGTCCCAGGTTTCGAAGGGGCCGAAGTCCCAGTTGAAGCCCCACTTCATGGCCTGGTCAATGGACTGTATGTCATCGGCGATTACACCCAGCAGGTTGGCGGCATAGAGAAGCTGCTGCTTGGTAACCTTCCAGGCGAACTGGGCAGCCTTGTCCTTGCCGTTTACAAGGACTTTAAGCATCCTTTCAGGCTTTTTCTTGGACTTGGCGTCGGAAAGTGACCCGAAGGTGGCCTTTTGCTTGGGGCGGTACTCCATTGTTTTATAGTCCAGCACCAGCACTTCTCTGCCCTTTTCGGTCTTCACCTTTTTATAGAAGCCCTGTCCGGTTTTATCCCCCAGCCATTTGTTTTCCACCATCTTCTGGAGGAATTCCACCGGTGCGAATATGGCCTTCTCTTCGGGGTCTTCCGCTACGTCATACACAGTTTTGGCCACATGCAGCATTACATCCAGCCCCACCATGTCCAGGGTGCGGAAGGAGGCGCTTTTGGGGTGGCCCATTACACGGCCGGTGAGCTCATCAACCTCGTCGGCGTTGAGGTCAAACTCAAGCATGGCCTTAACAGTGGCACACATGCCAAAAACACCTATGCGGTTGGCCACAAAGTTGGGGGTGTCCTTACATACAACAACACCCTTGCCTAAAATTCTTTCGCTGAAGTCCACCATGAAATCCACAACTTCCTGGCTGGATTCCTTGGCCGGGATGATTTCCAAAAGGCGCATATACCTGGGAGGATTGAAGAAGTGCATTCCTACAAAGTTCTGTTTAAACTCCTGGGAACGGCCTTCAATCATAGTATTAATGGAAAGACCGGAGGTATTTGAGGCCACTATTGACCCCGGCTTCCAGTTTTTCTCCACCTTCTCGAAGAGACTTTGCTTGATGTCCATTCTTTCCAGGACCACTTCAATAATAAGGTCGCACTGGGAAAGACAGTCCATATTATCCTCAAAGTTACCGGGGGTAAGCAGTTTGGCATTTTCCGGAACATAGAGGGCGGCCGGTTTTGACTTCAGCAGATTGGCAATGCCGTTTACGGCAAATCTGTTGCGCACCTGGGGAGATTCCAGGGTCAGGCCTTTCTTTTCCTCATCCGGATTCAATGTCCCTGGCACTATGTCCAGAAGGTAGGTGGGTATCCCGACGTTTGCCAGGTGTCCGGCAATTGTGGCGCCCATAACCCCTGCTCCCAGCACGGCAGCTTTTTGTACGCTGCGCTTCATCTTTTGCGTTTCCTCCTTTACCTTTAATTATTTGACAGGTTAACTGGCTGGAAAAAGTGACTGAATCCTCACTCATTTTACTTAATTATAAGTTATTTTATTTTAGGCAAAAGGTCAATAGGCAACAATGCTTTTTTTTTGCCATTAATGCAACTTAAGCTTGTCCTATCCATCAATTATACCGTCTGACACTGTTTTCATAAACACCCCAACATTATTTTGGGAGAAAAATAATATGACCAGTATAATATTAACCTGGTTAAAAAGGAAAAGCTTTGACAATAAAAGAATAATTATAATGGGTGATTATTGTTGAAAAAAAAATTACTGGCAGTGGCTGGAGTTATAACAGCAATACTTTTTCTGACGTCCGGCCTTTGGCTTTCCGCATACGGCCGCTTCCTGGTGGTGGATGAAAGTCCTGATAAATGTGACGCCATAGTGGTATTGGGGGGAGAAAACGTTACCCGGGTGGGCAGGGGTGTTGAGCTTTTCAGAGAAGGCTATGGGGACAAAATTATTATGTCCGGCGGGGGCAGGCTGACAACAAAACTGGCTGAGGCCGACCTGATGCTTATGGAGGCCCGGGATCTGGGGGTGGACCCTGCTGCTGTTCTTTTAGAGAGAGAGTCTGAGAGCACCTATGAGAACGCTGTTTTTGTAAAGCAAATAGTAATGGAAAAAGGCATCAAAAGCTTTCTGCTGGTAACCTCAAATTATCATACCAGGCGGGCCAGGCAGATATTTAGCAGGGTTTTTGACGGCACGGGGGTGCGGATTATTACAGTATCGGCCTCTGACCCCAAGTTTAGCCCCGATTCCTGGTGGAAGAAGGGTGAGGGGCAGCAGAGGGCACTTACCGAGCTGGCCAATATTGCAGTTTACCGGATAAAGTATTAATGCCGGGCGCACAATATTTAAGAGGTGATGATTATGCGCCTGGTTGCGCTGATGCCTGACACGGGTCAGGTGGGCTTTCTGGTGGACAGCCTTCGCAACGCCGGCTTTGACAGGAAGGACCTGATTATATCGGATCTGGCCAGAGCCGGGGAGGAGAGAGGAAGGGACCCCGGGGAGTATGCGGATGAAATAGCCTACGTCAAAACAGAGCGGGATGAACTGTGGGAGACCGCGCCCTTTGCCGATGGCATCGAGGGGATGAATGCCGCCAGGGGGATTTTGGTGGCCGTAGAGTGCCCCAGGCACTCCACTTCCCGGGTCAGGGAAATAATGGAGCAGTCGGGGGCGGCTAAAATCTATCAGGACTGATTTTTTTACAGATCACCCTCAAGGGGTGATTTTTTTCCGGTGAAGTCAAGAACCCGGGAAAACCATAGAACCATTATAAAGTGGCAGTCAACGGGATACAGTATTGCGGTAACCGGTGGGGGTGACTCCGACCCTCTTTTTGAAGGCTGCTGTAAAGTGGCTTCTGTTGTTGAAGCCGCATTGGTAACATACCTCGGTTACGGTCAAATTGCCTGCCGCCAGCAGTTCCCTGGCCTTTTCTATTTTATAGTCCAGCAGGAACTCATAAGGGGTTTTGCCTGTCTGGGCTTTAAATACCCGAATGAAATGATAGGGGCTCAGGTTGGCCACTCCGGAGACATCTTTCAGTGAAAAATCCTTGTTAAAACTAGCCCTGATAAACTCAATGGCCCGGGCTATATTGTCTTTTTCACCAAACTTATAGCTGAGGGAAGGGAGGCTTATATGGGGTAACCTTAAAAGGCATACAGCCAAATGTATGTCAAGACTCTGCAGTATAAACCGGTATCCGGGCTGCCGAAGGGCTGACTCCTCCATAAAGAGGTTAACTAGGCCTCTGAAACTGCTGTCGGGCAGTTGATCGCTGTTATTGAAATAAACGGCCCCTGTCCCGTAAACCTCGCGGGATACCTTCTGCAGGAATTTACTGTCCATGTGCAGGCCTAACAGATTGATTCCTTTCATAGGTCTGTGGGTACCGTGATCCTGCCCCGGGTTGATCACCGCCAGGTGGTTTTTTCTTATAAGGAGGCTTCTTTTTTCTAACCGGGATGTGAAGGTTTGTGACAGATTAATTACAAACTCATAGCTATCATGCTGGTGCACTCCCTGGGGAAGGTCCATTTTACTCCTGGACTGCAGGAGCACTGTGTTTTCACTGGCACTTTTTTCCATAACAAGGGTTAGCTGCTCAGGAGTAAATGGAAATAAATTGATGCCCATTACATTTGTAATATCCATTTTAATAACTGCCCCCATAAATACCGCAGTACTAATTGCTTTCAAAAATTTTCTACATAAGTGCTGAAAATCCTCTATTATTGCATTAAAATAAAAAAGCCCCGGAGAAGCAAATCCGGGTGAAATTTATTGCGTATAATCTTATATCCCCTTTTTCTTAATCCAGTTTAGTGGATTAAGATACCTTTTATACTTTTTGATTACCTCTCTGCCAAGAATAATTCCACCAACCCAGAAAGAAATTTCCCCGGACACTGCCAGGGCTGCTGACACAGCTATCTTTGTTCCGGTGGATAAAGGTGTAAAGGGAACAAGCAGCACCCCGCCATAAAGGAAAAAGGAGGCAGCGACCAGTGCTATACCCAGTTTTTTTGATATAGTTCTTGGGCGGGGTGGAAAATACTGATTTTCACTTTGATGATCCAATAATTATAACCTCCGGGGGAGTTGCTTTTATTCTATTTTACCTTTATTGAAATAAAATGAGAACTATACAAATATATTATCGCATTTTATGCTTTATTCATTTTTGAGGAGCGGGAGGAAGGCTGACTAAATGTTAATTACGTTAAATATTACCAGGGTCAATGAAAGCCTTCTCCCAGCGATAAAATTAGGATGGTGATTGTTACAAAGATAAATAGGGGTTAAAGCATTTTGAAAGTCACCTGCCGGGTAAATGTCTATACCCGGGGGTGATTTTTATTTGTAGTGGTTTTTATGACAAATAATAAAAAAATTCGTAATATTAACAAATATTTCCTGTTAAATTTCTGTAAAGTTTTGTATTATAAATATATGTTTTTTAATAAGGAGGTGAATCAGGCTAAGTTACCACTTGATCCTGAAATAATAATGCACCTAATTCTTTTTTATGAAACGGGGGAACCAGTTACCAGGGGTGAATTGCCTTCGGCAAGGGGCTAACTTTCGGCCCTAACCCGTCAGCTAACTCCGTAGGTGTAGAAAGTGGGGCACAAGTGCTAAAGGCAAAAATATTAATAGCGTTCTTTTTTAGTATAGCCATGCTGGCAATGCCAACAATTGCCTTCGCCGATACGTATTATACTGTAAAATCAGGCGACTCCCTGTGGAAAATTGCAAATTCATTCAGCGTCTCCATAGATCAGATTAAAAATTTAAATTCCCTGAAGTCAGATCTCCTGCAACCGGGCCAGTCACTGCTGGTCAAAAAAAGTACCGACCAAAGGCCTGCCAGCGCAGAGATTGCTGAAACTTCCAGGGGGACAAGCCGTCCAGACACAATAATAAGCTATGCCAAAAAGTATATCGGGGTTCCCTACCGGGGTGGCGGACAGACTCCCCGGGGATTCGACTGCTCCGGCTATGTCCAGTATGTTTTTAAGAATTTTGGCATTAATATGCCCCGCACGGCAGCTGAACAGTATTCTGCAGGCAGGAAGGTGAGCAGGCAGGAGGCCGAGCCTGGAGATATAATCGCCTTCAGGACAGGAAAATATATTTCCCACTCCGGAATCTACCTTGGGGGAGGTAAATTTATCAGCTCAACATCCAGCCGCGGAGTTATTATTACCTCTATTCAAGACCCTTACTGGTCTGATCACTTTTTGGGTTTCAGCAGAATAATAGAATAATTAGTTTAAAAAAAGCAGTAAAAGAAGGTTTGGGTAGAACCCGGCCTTCTTTTTTATTTGGAAAACCAATATAGCCATGACCGGGTACAGGCTGGATTTTCTTGCATTATTGCAGGAGTATTGCTTTTCTGATTAAATGCACCTAAAATAGGTTTTATTTAATAAAAATAAGCAGGTAGGGCAATGAAAAAAATACAGTCAAATGAGCGGCTATTAGGAATAGCATCGGGTATGGGAGCGTATCTTCTGTGGGGGATACTGCCCATCTACTGGAAGCTCCTCAGCAGTGTCCAGCCCATGGAGGTTTTAGCACACAGAATAATATGGTCATTCATATTCCTTGCGGCAGTATTGACTGTAACCGGGAAATTGTTTGCATTTATTAAAGAGCTGCGCCAGGTAGCAGCAGCTCCCTCAAGGTTTGTCAAAGTGGTATTGGCCTCTTTGGTTATAAGTGTTAACTGGTTAACCTATATATGGGCCGTAAACAATGACCATGTTATTGAAACAAGCCTGGGTTATTATATCAACCCCCTTATAAGCGTGCTGCTGGGGATCATTGTATTAAAAGAGAGGCTTTCCCTCTGGCAGACGGTATCATTTTTAATAGCCATGATAGGCGTTTTAAACATGACCATTCATTTTGGCGCCATACCCTGGGCTGCACTGCTGCTGGCTTTTAGTTTCGGCCTGTATGGACTGCTAAAAAAAATGGTCAGCCTGGGGGCAATAACCGGAATAACCATAGAAACCCTTTTAATTTCCCCCTTCGCCCTTCTCTACATAGGTTATATGCAAAAAAGCGGAAGCGGGGCCTTCGGAGTCATCTCACCTGAAACAACGGGGTTCATGATAGGGGCCGGTGTGATCACCGCAGTGCCGCTGATACTCTTTGCCGGCGGAGCCAACCGCCTCCCTCTGTCCATAGTGGGTTTCTTGCAGTATATTTCCCCCACCATCACGCTAATACTGGGAGTTTTCCTCTATCACGAGCCCTTTACCAGGGTTCATCTCTCATCCTTTATAATGATCTGGACTTCCCTGACAATTTTCTCACTGTCCAGGACAAGGTTGTTCATAGGTCTGGAAGACCTTTTAAAAAGAAAAGTGTTCAGGGCCGGGGAGGCAAAATAGGTATAATGGCCTATTTTTGAGCACATTTATAGGTAACAATGTCATATATTGCATAAAATGGCAGGAGATCCTTCATGGATGTTGTATATATTAATAAAGGGCACTCCTGCCATTGGCATTATCACCATTTAACATCCTTTTCGCCGCGAAGATCTCTCATGCGATCCTTCCTGCCAATGACTTTTAGGAAATTCCCTTCACTTTATTTCTTACTGATTAACCTGTCAACGTTATCATTCAAAAAGATTAGTTTGCGTCTATGCCAAGGCGGAGAGTTGACGCCGGTGCAAGACAGGTAAGGAGCAAATCCCCATGAACAAAGAACTGATTCTAATTAGCGTGGCCTCGGACGGATCGGTGGAGCAATGGGACGGGCTTAATACACCGAAGGGCATTCTCCTGCGCTGGTTCCATGGATCCCTTGGCTTCCCGGAATTGGGCTATGATGTCTTCCGGGCGAAGATTACCGATCCTGCCGGGCTTGACTGGGCCAGGTTAGCTGATGGCATGAATGGCCGGGAAAGCTACAAAACCGCTGATGGGCTTGTTATAACCTGTCCGGAGGGGTTTCAGTTTGCCGGTTATCAGGGCCGGCCCGGGCTGAAAATCACACTGAAAAACCCGGTTACCTTTATTTTTCCTGATCCCGCCTGGTATCTTTCTCTTCAGACAGCCCCGGTCCAGGGCAGTCATAATATCACCGTGAATTTATTTGTGTCCGGCAAGGTCCGGGAGACCCTCTATTTGGACTCCGTTAACCCCGGGGCGGTCTGCCGCACCCGCGGCATTGACCGGGTGGAGCTATCTGGAGAGGGCATTTGCACAGTATTTTCCTATCAGCTTATCTCTTCCATAGCCGGTTGGCAGCTGATTTGGCACGCCTGCCTGCCGGTGACCGATCCGGCCTATGCCGGCGGGTCCGGCTGGAGCGGGTCCGATGAGGACGAGGCCCGGCGGCGCCTGCCCCCCAAAGCTGATTGGTCTGGCCGTTACGGCCCTGCGTTTAAAGAACTATATACCTATTTGAAAAGTATTGCTGCTGGAAAGCCGCTGCCTGAGCTGCCGCCTGCGGCTCAAACCGGGGTGGAGGCCCCTTCCCTTAATCTTACTGTACCGGAGGCCATCGAGACCGCCATGCTAAATCCCCATGTGGCGCGTATGCTGGGCACTGCCTGGGATGATCCGCTGGGGGGGAGCCTGGACGGCGATGCCTATGCCTATAAGGTGGTGGGCGCCTGGAAGGGGGCTTTGCACCGGTGGCTCTTCCGCTCCCCCAAGGTTCTAAGTGTACTTCGTGAAAATGGCATCGATATTACAGTGCCAACTGTACTATTTCCTATTGGAAGAAGCGGCTGGGAAATCTCCTTGCCGGCCCGGGGTGCCATAGAGATTACGGTGAAAAAGCCGTGTGAGCATCTGTCGATAGTGCTTTCCTCAGCCCGGGATTTGAACTGGCAGACCCTGGATGCAAAGGGCCGGCTGCTTGATCGGGGAGTTTTTCCGGCTACGAAAAAATATGCTGAGCTGAAGGTTAAGGGCTACCGGCTTCACCGGCTCCAATTGCTGGGTCCGGCCGAAATCCGCCTGACACAGCTGCGTCTGCAGAATCTGCCGGTGGAGCGCACTGCTCTGCTTCCCTGTGTAATAGCCCAGGAACCCGGGGCGCCATCAGGGCCGGGGCTTCTATACCCGGAAGTGGTACAGGCCGGGAACGCAGTGCGATCCCTGGAGGCGCGCCTGCATTGGGATCTGCCCCTTTCCCGGTCAGGGGCGGTCTCAGAGACCGGACCGGTGTTTTACCAGGTGGCGGGAGTGCAGGTGGGGGACGATCCGGAGCAGCCGGCACAGCAGCCTCCTCAATTCAATAACAACTTTTTCCTTCATAAAGACCAGTTATTAATGGTTCCACCCCAGGCCGCCGCTGCGGATTACCCCTGCTTTTTCATCGATCGGCCCCTGTCCGAAGGCTGGCGCTGCTGGTGGGTCAGGGGAGTGGATTTATTCGGGCGGGTCAGTGTGTTTTCGGCTCCTGAAATTGCGCAAATTGTGGACAACGCGCTGCCTCCTGCCCCCTCTATACTGCTGGCGGAGTATGTTCAGGATAGCCTGGCGGCCAGCCAGCAGAGCCTTACCGGGTATTCAGAGTTTGGACAGGCCTGGCTGGCTGCCAACCCTGGAGGTCAGGCGGTGGTGGTGGGCTGGGGCTGGACCCCGGAACTGGCCCTGGAATGGCCGGATGTGGACTGTTTCCAGGTGCACGTGAGGCGGCCGCAGACAATACAATTCCCGGAGCCGAACGGTCCCATTGCTGCCTACCCTGAGGATCCGTCCTCCTGGGGGCCGGATCGAGCCCAATTGGCCCCGGTGGCGGCCCGCCTGGACGGTAGAATCAGGGATGTCTTTAATGGAATTCCCCAGGTTGCACTGACCACCTTTGAAGTGGCCGATGAGGCCCATACTGTTTATCAAACCGATATTTCACTGGATCTGGGCCGGGGAGCATTGCTGGGAGCTGTGGTCAGGGCTGCCCACGGCGGGACTGAGGGCATTATTGCAGGGCATGGAGAAGGTCCCCGCATATTGATTACTCTGGAACATCCCGAAAACCAGTCCCCCAATAACGGAACTTATTCTATTGCCCGGGGAGACGGAAAGCTGTTTACGGTGGAGACTGATATCGTTCCCGGGCCTCTGGATCAAGATCCATTTCACCGGCGCATAAGCGGGGTACTGATCAAGGGTGATCAGCGCTGGGCAGTCCTGCGCCAGGATTCCGGCCGCTTTCTATGCCTGGGTGACATTCCGCCGGTATCCGGCGATGGCATCGCCTGGCTGCCGGCGTACCTGATGGCCATCCCGGACAATAATTTCGGCCCGGATCCCAAAGGCACAGGGCTACCCGTGGCATACGCCCAGGTGGCGGTGCGATCGGTGCGGCACTGGAAGCAGCGGCCGCTGTTTTCAGAATTCAGCCGGCCTGGGACCCTGAGCGCAGTGGATTGCGCTCAGCCCAGTCCGCCCGAGGTAGAATACCTGCCCTGCGGGCCCTTCTGCGCCCAATTGGCCACCAGGGCGGACTGGTACGGCATCTCCCGTTTCACTCTAAGCTGGGAAACCAGGCCTGGTGAAACCTACCAGGTTTATCGCGCCCTGGGTGAGGCGATCTACGCCCTTGACCGGCAAGCCCACGGCGCCGGTGCGCATCCCTTTCCGAATGATCCCGGCGGGGTGTGGCCGGTGGGGATATACTCCGAGATTATTGCGGAGGCCGATCGTAAAGCCATAGTGCAGGAGGATTTCAACCTGCTGGATGCCGCTCTGCACAGCGGCAGTGATGAGGCTATCAGGATTACCTACCGGAAGCTTCATGCCGACACTCAGCGTTTGCTGGCAGGCCAGGCCTGTGTGGAGTCAGCCTATTCACTGAGGCATGGACATCCCCTTACTGCCGGCCAGGTACCCTTTACTGATGAATTTGACGGCCGCTCCCGGGCTCACTGGTTCTACCGGGTTACCGCCCTTTCCCACTCCGGGGTGGAAAGTCACAAGACTGAGCCCACCCCGCCCATCTGCTGCCCGGATGTGGTGCCGCCGGCCCCTCCCACAGCGCACATGGCCCTTGCCGGAGAGGGTGTGGTCAAGCTGCACTGGCTGCCGTCCAGCGCAGAAGATCTGAATTGCTACCTTATCTACCGGGCTGACGGCGAGGATGCGGCTACTGACATCCGGTCTATGTTTCAGGTAGCCAGGATTACAAAAGATCCCACTGTGCCCGGGGCTGTTGATGAAAAACCCCCCGCATGGGTTACAGACCAGGGAGGAAATGTAGTCACTCCCAGGCGGTTGGAATACTGTGACCCGGCTCCTCCGGGTAAGGAGTGGTTTTATCGGATAGTGGCTGAAGATAGTTCCGGCAATCGGTCCCAGCCGTCTATTATTTTACGCGGCCGGGCGCTGCTGGCGCCGCCCGCGCCCCCGGTGTGGAACCCGCCGGCGCGTGTTCCGGAAACCAATCCGGTAAAAATACAGCTTTCGTGGACCCATCCAACCGACCAGCGGCTGGCCTGTTTGGTGGAAAGACGCGTGGCTGGAGGAAGCCTGTGGATTGGGGTATCCAGTTGGCTGCCACGAAGTGTATATAATTTTAAAGACACCCCCCCCGATATAACGCTGGCCTGGGAATACCGGCTGCGGGTTCGTAACCACGGGGGTCAGCAAGCTTCAGAAATGCCAGTAGTGCTTTTAAATGCACTTTAATGGAGGTAGTATGCGAGACAATGGATTTCTCCGGACACCTATTCGGGCTGACCAGCAAGCCCAACTACAGGGTCTGCAAGTGCACGAACAGCCCTTGCTGGGCGATCCAAAACCAGGCGATCCTTACCCTCAAACGCTGGTAATTACTTTCACTTCTCCTGCAGGAGGGCCTGATGTTCAGATTGCCCCCCTGTGGGAAGGCGCGCTGTATTTCCTGGCTGATTCCACAGCCGGGTTGCCAACCAGGCCTGCAGATGCGGTCGAAGCCAAGTTCTCATCCTGGACGCTGGTGGGTGACTTGGTGCTGATTACGCCACAGGGACTGGAGAACGCCTTCAGGAACCATATCCCGCTTATTACCCCACCGCCGGGAAGTGTGCGCTACAGCAAGGTCAGACTGACCCGTGAATTTCTGTTTACGACCTTAAAGAGACTCAGGAAATTTACTTTCGCTTTTCAGGGCCAGGCCACAACGTCAAACGAACACGCCAAGTGTCTGGTGGGCTTTCTGCAAGGCCGCACCGGAGTGTTGTGCGCAGTGGATGCCAGGGACCCTGGCCAGGACAATGCGCAGCTGGACATGCCGGTGGTATACTCAGCCGGTGGAGGGACTGCCACCCTGCGTGTGACCGCATCGAGCCTGATTCCAGAGATTAATAAAGCGCATTGGTTCGATCAATGCCCGGATTACGATGACCTTGCCGGGGAAACGCTGGTGCCGGCCGGACTGGCACAGCCGGAATTTCAGAGATTCCACCCCTGTCATCCAAGCCATTCGGTAGTATCGTTGCTGGCCTTATTTCAAACGGCCGCCGCATCTGTATACGCACCAGATCATGGTGTGAGCACACCCTTACGCACGCTTATGAGCGCTCCACTGCAGGGCGGTAAGGTATATCGCCGGCTCACCGTCAGACGTCCGCCCATACCTGGGGTGATCACATCCAGCCCCAACCGTTCTTTTCCTTCCTATCAACTTGTTTTGCAAGGCGCTGGTGAGACCGGCTCGCTGCGCATTCCCCTTAGCGGACGGATGTATCTGCCACTGGCCGACGGGCCGTATCTGATATTTGCCATCCCCCGCTCCCTCGATCCTCAAAATGGCATTGCCGGTCAGCCCTTCCCACTTTCTTTGGATCACAGCACTCAAGGTAAAAGATACCTTGATTTTCCAACTCCAACAGTGACGGTGGATTTAGCTGCCGGGCAGACAGATGTCACGATTTACGCGCATTTACGGGAATACGACTCCAGGAGGGCCTGGAAAGTGTTCCGCGATTTAACCGCCAGGCAGAGAGCGTTGAGGAGAACATTGGGCGTTCGATGGAACGTTGGACCTATGGACCAGCCTAATGTTCAGACCACTATGGCCTGGTATGTCCCTACCCAGGATCCGGTCAATATTGATTACGCGGCTGTTTACGGCTACATCCGGGAAGCAGCCGGACGTCACGGGCTATCGCCCGAATTCCTGCATGCCGTTCTAATGGGTGAGGGTGTGTCAGGGGGTAATCTAAGTCTTCTATACATTAACCTGCACCATGTTCCGCCTATCCGTTACGATGATACTAATCAGAATTTTAATAGTTTTTCTTATTTGGGCTTGGATGACATCTGGCTGGAAGTGGACACCCTGATTGCCGAAAACTATGTAGACCCCCGTTTTAAGGCCCAAATGACCGCCTTGCCCCAGATCCCCCACGAGCTTAATGATCTGGTAACACCCGCTATTATTAAGGGCTGGGAAGCTGCGGTGGAACTGATGGCGGCAGATCTCCACTGGCGTCAGGATCTGGGGACAGCCTATTGTCAAAACCACGTTCCAGCTATCTCATGCCGTACAGAGTTGAGACGTCGCTATCTAACCTATGTGCATTTCAACACCGGCCAGCCCTGGCAGCCTGATTCAGGTCAGCGCAGGGCAGAAAGACGGCTGAATCTCATCGAAAGTCAATGTTCACCATGGCCATCCACTGAGCCCCGGCCATCGGGGCCGGGTGATGCCCGCTTCAATTCGCTGGTTCGTGTGGCTACGGCTGCCTGGTACGATCAAATCCAAGTCTACAGATAGGAGGATCAAGAGTGCTCACTGCGACGGAACTTGAAGGGAAATTACTATATCCTCTTGGCGATGTGCTGGAGTCTGAGCCTCTAGCCTCTACCCTGGGTGGACTAAAGGATGCTATAGCGGAGGCTATGGACCGGCTCTTTTTTGCAGATCCGTCCTTTGCCTGGGTGGATAATGGCTGGCTCGGCTCAGCTACACTGGTGGTGAGCGAGGAAGTTGAGCTTTCACTGCCGGGACTTGATTCTTTTGCCGTTGTTTTGGGCAGCGGTCAGGGAGTAAGTGGCTTCAATCTGGAAGTTGAACTTGTACAGGATCCGGTGCTTACCTCGTTCAGGGTCGGGGTGCAGCAGGTTGAAATTAAGTTGCGCATCGGTTCAGATATACTGCGGCCGGTCAAACCCGGCACTCAGGAGGTAGATCAGGACGCCAGGGGCGTAGATATTTCCCTGGGTGCGATTGATTTGACTCTGGATGATGAGGGCCCTCACTTCGATTTTAATGCGGCTCTTTCCATTCCACCCTGTATGATAGGTTCCACCGGGATTATCCTGCAGATAAAACAAGCCCGCTGGCTAACGCGCTCCTCGGAAAATTTGCCTCCCAATATGCCTGCGGATTTCACCGGCCTGTTTCTGGACGATGTGGAGGTGACCATCCCCGGGCTGCCCGGGACCTTCCGCCTGGATGACGCCTTTATCGGCACCGGCGGTTTTTCCGGCAAGATCTCGGAAACCGGCCTGGCACTCACCTGGGACAGTGCCAAAAAGGAATTCCAGGGTGACCTGGCGGGTGGTCTATTTGGCTTCCAGGGAGGTCTTAAGGAAGTATCGCTGGAATTCAGACAGAGCATGCCCACCGGCTGCAGTATCACCGGAGATGTTTTTATACCGTATCTGGAAAAGAGGGTGGGGCTTACTCTGGGCCTCACCGGGGGCGGCGGCCTGACTGCGGCGGCCGGAGTTCCCTTTTCCACCAGTACGGACCCCAATGACCAGTCAGCGGCTGAGGCCCCCGGCGCCGATGAATATCTGATCAGTGTCAAGCTTGGCGATTTCTTCGAATTTGACGTGGCCACCCTTAAATTTGAAGTGCCTTTTCAGGGCCCTGCCGCAGTGGAATTGAGCGGCCGGACTCAAATCAAATTTAGTGAAAAAACCCCTCCAATTTCCTTCAAGGGCCTGCGCATCGACAGCGGGGGCAATGTTTCCATCAGCGGAGGCTGGTTGGATCTGGACCGCCAGGAGCTGATCAATTTCAATGGCTTCTCTCTGGAAATTTCCAGGATCGGCTTCGGGGTGTTTGACGATGGCCGGCACTGGATCGGCTTAAACGGCGGGCTGCATTTGGCCCAGGGCCTGCCCATGGGGGCCTCGGTGGAAGGGCTGCGGCTCTCGTGGGATCCTAAAGCGTCCAGACCCTTTGACACTCTTTCCGTGAGTCTTGACGGCATAGGGCTTGAGCTCACGGTCCAGAATGTTTTTTCATTCGCAGGTGAGGTGGCCTTTTTCAATGACGACCAGGGAAAAGGTTTCCGGGGGCATGTCAAGCTAAGCCTGATTCAGCTCAAACTTACTGTAGACGCCGAGATCGTGGTGGGCCGGAGCAATGATGGGATCACCTTCTTCTACTTCTATTTGTCGGTGGACCTGCCCACCGGCATTCCGCTGGGCAATACCGGAGCGGCCTTCTTCGGCTTCCAGGGGCTGCTTGCCCGGCACATGGCCCCCAACAAGCGCGCCGATGAAGAGTGGTATTATGGCTGGTATCTCCGCTCTCCCAAGGGAGCCACCTCCGGGAAAAAGTGGGGATATGAACGTGATGCCTTTGCCGTGGGGCTGGGCACCACCATAGGCACCAATTCCGATAACGGTTTTATAGTTCACGCCCGGGTGCTCCTGGTGATAGTGCTTCCAGGCCCGCGCTTGCTCCTGGAAGGCAAGGGCAATTTTATCAAACAGCGGGGCGACAGCACCATGGAAGGAACCTTTGAAGCCCTCCTGGCGCTGGATTTCTGCGCCCAGCTGTTTCAGTTCAACCTGGCGGTTACCTTTAAGATCCAGGACCTGCTGGATGTTACGGCCGGCACGGATATCGCCTTCTCCTGGGCGCCCACCCCCCCTGCGGACTGGTGGCATGTCTATATGGGCCAGAAAAATCCCCCGGAAAAGCGCTGCCGGGCCAATCTCCTGTCCATTGTGCAGGGCTATTCCTATTTCCAGCTCTGGCGCAACCGCATGCTGCTTGGCGCCTGGATAGGCATTGAAAAAGACTGGAAATTCGGGCCTGTGCATGCCTGGGTGAAAGCGTCCCTGGAGGGAGAGGCCGATGTCCGCTATATCGCAGTGCCGCCCTCCACCGAGCGGGCTATCCAGTTCGAGGCCTATTTGCGTCTGAGCGGTGGCGCGGGACTGGAAGTCTTTGGAGCAGGTTTAAGTGTGTTGCTTGATGCCCAGGCCATGGCCAAGGGGCCGGCACCCTGGTTCCTTTCCATGAACGTCCACCTGGAGATCAGGATAGACCTGTGGATTGATGAATGGAGCTGGGAAAAGGATCTGCCGCTGACCTGGGGCGATGAAAGTGTACCTCTACCCCAGCCGGTCCAGCCCATCGTGGCCCGGATTGCCTGGGAGCATCCCAAGGTAATGGAGCGGGCCGATGACAGGCCTGCGGAGCTGGAAGGAGCCGTCATACCCCCGGACGCCCGGCCGGTTATTATATTTGACCGGCCGGTGCGTGATTTACCTGGCCTGGGGGCTCCCGGTATTCCCAACCTGGCCGCTGAAGAAGTAGGTAAGAGAAAGTTTTCCTACCAGCTGCACCACCTGGTTTTAGTGCGTAAAGACAGCCGGGGAGAGCATTTGGTGGGTGCGTCCGGAGTGCTGAAGGTCAGCCGTGGACTGGCCTCCCTGCAGGGCGTAAGCACACTGCCGGATACCGGCGGCAGCATGCTCAACATCGGGGAGTATCCCAATTTGCGGGTGATATCCAACCAAAATGGACAGCTGGTTTTGTCTGCGCCGCTTCCGGATGGAGATTACGCCTACAGGATGACCGGCCCACTGCCTAAGGCCAGTGTGACCATTATTTCCGCCAGTTTTTCCGGTTACGGCACCGCCGAGGTGACACTTGGCGCGGATCCGGGGCTGGAGGCCGATATTTGCGCAGGCGGGCTACTGGGCGCAGGCGATAAACAGTGGACAGTGGTGACGCACCAGGGAACCACAGTTGTTGTCCGGGTGGAGGGAGATATGCCGGCAGCAGGCGCCGCAACCCTGAGGGCATTGAAATCGTCTACTCTGGAAGGTGTCTGGCTGCCGGCTAAAGACCAGCAGCCGGAAGCTACCAAGCTAATGCTGGGGGCGAAAACGCCCTTTACATATTTCCGCAACAGCTTTACAGAGGTAATAGAGGGGTTTGACTTGCACAATCCGGATTACGCCTGCGGGCCCCAGGCTGAAGAAGAGCCCATCTGCGCCAATTTTGACGACTTGCCTCTGGGTGTGCTGGCGGGGCCCTTTGCCACGGAGCTTTTGACCGGTGAAGCCCAGGGTGAAAACTGCGTGGTGATGGATGGTCTTTTCCAGGCCAAGCCGTGCCTGGGAGTAGGTGTCAGGTACGATCAGTCCTGGAACGGCAGTGGTACCGTGACTTTAGGCTTTGAACCGGCGGTGGAGCGGGTTTGGGTTCACTGCCGCACCGATGAGGGCGGGGAAGTGGAGGTATGGTCCCGGGGAAAACTGCTGGGCTCTGCCTGGGTACCTCATGGACAATCGGCAGGAGTGATAGATTTTTCAGGCGAGATTGATACCATTGTGATCAAAGGATCTCTGGTATACTGTCACCGGGTCTGTTTCCTGCCGGGTTGGACCTGTGTGGATTTTGATGAACAGTCCTTCCCGCAGCAGTCCACCGGACGGCAAAGCTATGCAGGGCTGTACTGGGATACCCCGGGGACCATGTTGGTGACCAATGGTCAGCTGAAGGTAGAGCCACCTCCGGCGAAAAAACCCGCCAGCAAGCGGAAAGTAATAGATATGACAGCCCTTTGGTCCAGACAAAGATTTAAGGTGTGGCCGCTAATCCCGGAAAACAAAGAGATGGCCCCGCGGGTCATCGGGATCCCATGGAAAGCTGCGGTTTTAGAGCAACAGGGCAGGCCTCTTTATATTCCCGGAGTGGGGCTGGCCTCGCTGGCTTCAACCAGGCCCAACAATATCTCGGGCCGGTTAAACCCGTCGGTGGATTTTGATCTGCCTGACCTGCCAGATCTGCCCGATGGTCCCCTAAAGCCCCCACAGGTTACACTGGTGTCCCTGTCCATTGATTTGCCCCAGCCGGTTACCCGGGTGCTCCTGGATTTGGGCTGGTCTGCCTTTGCCACCGCTTATGCCGGTTCCACGGTGGTCGATAGCGCCCACGGCCAGAGCGGAGGGACGCTTATTCTGCGGGCGCGCAGCGGTTGGATCGGCCGGGTGGTACTGGTGGCGCCCTTTCAGCTTGTGCTTAAGAGTATCTGCTATGATGCGGGCGAATTTGGCTGGCTCCGGTTTGAGCAGTGGAGCTGGCGGAATAGTACGCTGCACTCCATTGAGGCCTTTTACCAGGAAGACCCTGTTTTGCAGCCAGGGGATTACCGGCTGGATGTGATAACAGCCTGGGATGATGAAAATGACTCCAGGCCCCCCGAGACGTCTTTAACCTCTGCTCAGTTTACAGTGGGGCCGCCGCCGGGTCTGGGCGCTGTTGCACAGCCGCAGTCCAGGCCCGGTGAGCCTTCACCCGGGACCGCGCCCCAGAAGTATCCTGAGGGCGGGCCATTGGCCGATCTCCGCCTTTATGTGGCTAAAACCCTGCCCGCCGACGGACAGCGGCCTTTCTACCGCAGCTATGATTTGTCCATAGAGTTTAATGAAAATTACATCACCCGTATGTATCTCGGCGCCAGGGCTCCTTTAAGTATCCGGGTGTTTGACTCCAGCGGGCAGGAGCGCCGGCCGGCCGCACCTGTGGTCTGGGGCAGCGGCCACACGGTGGCCCTCTCAGCGGAAGAAGTGGTGTGGACCAAGACACTGCACAATGACGGCAGCCGCCGCTGCGCTTCTATCGATATGGAAGATGTGGTGCGTGATGAGAGGGCCAGTCTGGGCAGCGGTGAATTAATGGCCCCGGCCATGATCCATACCGGTATTGTTTCGTCTGCCGGGAAGAACTTATACCGGTTTGAATTTACCACTTCAAGGTATGCGGATTTTCGTTCCCAGATCAATGATTTTGACGGCCAGTGCCGGGCAGCGGCAGGAGAAATTACCTCCATCATGATCCCGTCCGCAGTGTTTCAGGCAAGACAGCAGCAGGCCGATGTCCTAAAGGCATACAGTGACGCCCTGGATGCCATCAATACAGGTAATCCCCCGGCCGCTGAGTTTGAAAAATATCATCTGGCGCAAGACAGCCTTGTGCAGGCGCAAGCCTCTTTGCGTCTGGCGGAGCAGCAAGCCTTTGAGTATCTGTGGAGCCAATGTTCCCTGGGAGGAATTGCTGATTTGCCGGATCGGCTGGAAGTGTCCGCCCTTTCGGGGGGATTTGTGCTGCAAAGCCCGGAGCCAATGCATTTTGAACGATTGTCTGTTACGGTGGACAGGTGTTCCGCTCCGCCGCTGAGACAACGCCAGATCACCTTTGGCGCGGATTTTGGCGGGCCGGATATGGGGGATTTTTCATATGCCGGATTGGAATGGAGCACCAACTTGGAACTGGAAGCCAAAAATGGCGCTATGCGAACCCGTCTGGCCCAGCCCTGGACATTGACACTGAAAGTCAGTCACGCTGTCAGTGTGGAAATTGATCTAACTCTGGAGGCTGGCGTCACAGCCACTCTGCACGGGCAGGGGACGGCGGTTTTGACCGACGCCTCAGCCACGGCGGCCGGTGGGTCTCAGGCCACCACCCTGATGGTTACTGCAGCCAAACTGGATAGTGTGACATTGAGCGGATCGGGTATCTCGGTTTCGGCCATACGCCTGGTTGAACTCTTCATGCCGGTGCCTGCTT
The DNA here is from genome assembly GCA_000802095.1 of Peptococcaceae bacterium BICA1-7. Lineage (GTDB taxonomy): Bacteria > Bacillota > Desulfotomaculia > Desulfotomaculales > Desulfocucumaceae > BRHc4a. The sequence continues at coordinate 115,021 of JUEB01000015.1, forward strand.
CCGGGCCGTTGCGCCTGATTATGGCCAAATTTCCAGCTAACGCGGCGGACACCCGGCATACTGTGGATATGCTTGCCTATGAGGATACAGACCTCACCGGCTGGACCATCCGGGGCCATGCAGCCTTCCATCCGGAACAAACCTTCATCTATCGTGTTTTTAGCGGCGGAACCTTAAAGGCCAACCGGGTGGCCAGGATATACGCAGGGATGGCTTCAGGTATGCAGGACTCAGGGGTGGATTTATATTTCGGAGGTTTGAGCGGAAATGTTCCGTCCGAAGGGGCAGTGCTGCAACTGGTAGACCCAAATGGCAAAGTTCGGCATGAAACAGCGCTCCTGCCCAATTCCGCCTATGTTGGTGAGTATATGGCCCCGCCGCTCCCCAATAGCGATCATACCAAGGCCTTTATACTGGCAGGGGCGCCTCTGCAGTTTGGGTACTGGAGAATCAAGTTTAATTTCGCCCGCCATAAAGACTCATACCTGCCTATACTTACTGTGGGCGGGAGCTCTGAGCCTGAGGTGGCGGAAGTGAGGCTTCTGGCAGGCCATTTATGACCGAAGGCAAGGGCACAGAGCATTATCCTGTAAGCCCAGCCTGGTCAGATGCACTTTAGAGCTGCTGCAAAAGGCTTTCGGGTTTTTATGAAAGTAAAGGCTCAAACAAAATAGTTTGAGCCTTCACTAGCTTTTCGCACTAACATTTACCCTCACTTCTATATGACCAAAGCCGCGTCGCCTCATCTTAAAACAGGCAGCTCCATAATTAATACCGCTTCCATAACCGCCTTTTATGGGGGAGAATACATGTTAACGGTCCCTACGACATGTCCCTATGGCGGATTTGAAAACCGGCTATCTCTTTTACGAGAAGGCCGGTTTTCTACTGGAGGCAACACCCGAATAATTACTCCAGGGCTTTTTTTAGTTCTTCTCTCCGTAGAACCCGCCGCCAAAGCCGCTGCCAAAGACAAGCAGGATGAGTATTAAGAAAAGGATGAAACTGGGATCTGAACCGATTCCGCCACCAACACCAAAACCCATTAAGATTCCTCCTTCCGTAAGCTATTTTATATCCTATGGAATTAAGGGGAAAAGTGTTCTTGTTTAGCCGTTAGAAAAAAAGGGACAACCTTTATATGCAAAGGGGCTATACCAGCCTATGACATATCAACAGGCTGGCCACGGCATATTACTGGAGCATTAAATAATAAAAACCGGCTATCTTTAAAGAAGGCCGGTTTTTTACTGGAGGATATACCCAGATTGGAACTGGGAATGGTGTGGATTAAAATGTGCAATAAGTATTTGGAGCATAAGGTTGTTCCACATGCAAAGAATTTAATTCATAATCAGTTAATTATACTTATCATAATACTTACAATAGGAATAGTAATTATACTTGCTAATGTAGTAACAAAAATTATTTCTGTGGCAAATTCATCATCCGATTGATATGCTTTGGCAACCATGGCAACTGTGGTCATAGACGGTAGCCCAACAATCAGTGTTAAAATGGTTCTTGGAATCTGTGGCAATAAAAAGCCTAAGAAATAATAGACAATAACTGGCAAAACAAGCATTTTAATTGCAGTTACTGCAAATATGCTTTGTTTTTTAATGGTTTTTCCCACTGCAACGTAAGCCAGAGAACCGCCTAAATATATTAGAGTTAAATATTTAGCGGTACCGCCTATACCAGAAATTGTATCCATTAGTAAATTAGGTATTGGAATTCTAAAAAACATTATTGTAAAAGCAATAAGTAATGCAACAGTAGTTGGGTTCACCATGTTTTTTATAGCATTCCAGGAAGTTGAGTTTTCCTTATGTCTGCTACATAGGTAAACGCCTAATGTCCATAACAGTGCCATATCCACTAAGGTGAATACAGAAATACAAACTTGAGCAACAGGGTCTTTGAAAATTTCAAGTATAAGGGGTATCCCCATAAAGCCCATATTACCAAAAGTTGCCAGAGCAATAAAAACATTTGCGGTCTTACCTTTAAGTCTGAACAGTTTACTGATTACTATTCCGTTAAGTATAAGGAGGCAAAAACATAGTACCACGCCTATGGCAAATCTGCCGCTGATTAAAAATTCCTCCACTGTAACCCCTTCAGCTACAATACTAAATATTAATGCAGGAAGAATTATTCTTACTATAAGCCGAGACAGATCATCCAGCCCACTTTTTGTTAAAACCTTTGTTTTTGCTGAAATAAAGCCTATAGCCATAAGTATTGCAAATATAGTCACCTGATTAACTACAACAACTACTTGCCCTGACATTTACCTTCTCCCATGTTTATATGCGTTTAATTAAAAATACTAGGATCATGAAAGCATGAATATAGCGCAATCATAAAATTCTTTATCAAAATTTAAAAACCCTTTTTAATCTTGAAAATAATGCCGCAGTATCTCTGTAATGCTCATTTTTTTACATTTCTACAATCTTATTTTGCTCCAGTCTGTCAACCGAATATCAAAAAAGCGGAAGGAATTAATCCCTCCGCTGTCGCTATTCCCTTGTCAACATGTCTTTTATGCACAGAAGCGTAATGAATTATCACAGATCTCCATGAGAATACAGCAATTATTCTTGGTTTAGCAGTCTCACCGGTCTTGCTTCTATATAACCTCTGTACCCCATTGGTGCAAGCTGGAATCTTGGCCCATCTTCATCAGCCCATTTAAAGCCATAGATCTCAGGATTATAGTTCTTCATAACTTCCCATAGTTCTTCTATTGCTTCACCAAATTCTTTGTCATCAAAAGGCTGCCCCTGGAAAACCATCATCTTGCACGGCGGAAGGTCAATCAATTCAAAACCTTCCGGGTTTTCTCCCGCATAATCAGCTGGAACTTCGACACCTTGAGCATATATTGATGTGCCTGGGGCGCGTAGGTTTTCCGGCATCCACATTCCTATAGGCTCATAAATGGCTTCTTTTATATTGGACAGCACATCCCATACATCACATCCTACTTCCTCGCAGTATTCAAAATAATGCTTGGCGTTAATACCACGTTTTAAGAGTACTTTTCTTGCGGGACGATCAACTACCTGAACAAATACGGTTTTTACATTAGAATATTTAGGCACTTTCTTCTCTCCTTTTTGTAGTGTAAGGTAATAGTCACGGACGCTGTTGGGAATAAAAAGCTTGTGTAGAGGCGGACTTTCGCATCTGCAATAATATTGAGGTGTCATACCAAACTGCTTTGAAAAAGCCCGTGTAAAGCCTTCATGTGAATCGAATACAAAATCGAAAGCTATGTCGATTATTCTTACATGCTTATTTCGCAGCTTAACAGCCGCCTGGGACAGCCGAAGCGCCCGAATGTATTCAAATGGCGTTTTGCCTGTTAATTCCTTAAATATTCTTGCAGAGTGCCACGGTGAATACCTTGCTGCACTTGCAAGCATATGAAGAGTTATTGGTTCGTTTAAATGCTTATCAATATATTCTTGCATGTGTTGAACAGCTTTTATCTTTTCCCAACGCTCCATGTTCTCACCTCCCCGCTAAAAGGATAGCACGAAAAGCTAAAAACTTGCTTGACCTGTTTTGCTAATACATCTCTCCGCCCCTGAGACAGGACTAAAAAAACGGCTATCTCTTTTTCGAAGGCCGGTTTTCTACTAAGGCAACACCTGTATTCGAGCTGGGAATGGAGGATTGGTATACCTACTGCCGTAACATTTTTAAAATGTGCAACAGAGTTTCACACAATAACGGGAATCAAAATTGAATTTTTTCTTAAAAAAAAGGAAAAATATAAAAAATAGAATCAGGAGGTGTTTTAAATTGAGCCATATTTCAACTGCCGAAAAGCTTCAGCTCCGGGAATTATTGCAGATGGAAACAAATTCTGTTGCTAAAGCAAAGGCAACGCAAGCACTGATTCAGGATGATGAGATGCTAACCTTGGCTAAATCTGGAATTCAGGCCAGTGAAGCCCGAATAAAAAATCTGCAAAAATTTATTAGCGAAAACAATATTGTTTCTATGGAGGTGCACTGATGGCCAACCTATTTCAAAATATAATGGGCAATGATGATGACTTCAAGATAAACGACCAAGTAATAGCCAATGATGCGTTAGCCGGTTTAAAAGGCGCCTCCATGGCTTATCTCGGTGCAACGCTGGAATCTTCAACCCCAGAGGTGAGAAGAATGTACAGCGATTTTTTAACCCAGTGCGTCATGGCCCACGAAGGAATGACTGGACTAGCTATTAAGAAAGGTTGGTATAAGCCATACCTTGCACCGGAAGAACAGATAACGGAAACTTTTAAACAAGCCCAATGGGTACTAAACACAAATACTTAGGAACTAAGGACTAACCTCCGGCTTAGTTGTAGCTGGGGGTTTTTTACTTATAAGACGAATGGTGCCAGGCGATTAACTTATTAACTTATTCTAGATTATGCAGACACCTCTTGTTAGAATAGTAGCAGGTATGTAAAATTATGGCAAGAGAGGGAAGATCCCCTGCTGCCAGTCCTCTGCCCCCAAAAACAAAAATCACCTACTTCTTACAGTAGGTGATTCGCTATCCCTTGGTACTCAAGGGCTTTAGCTCTTTGGAGGCGACACCCGGATTTGTTCAAATATCCTAATTAGGCAGCCAGTTAATATAAGAAGAAAAAAACCTTATAGGAAGCGGGTTTAAGTGTATAAGAATGATTTACTTGGCCTTTTTTATAGACGGGCAACTCTGGCCACCAGATATCCAGTGTCTATTTCTATACTGTCTAGTTTTTTTCAATAACCTGATTCACTTTTTCTTCCCGAACTTTGTCGGCATCAAAAAGCACTCGTATTTTATCAATGACTTCGCTCTCCATGCGGAGTTCCAGCTTGTCAACCTTGGAATCTAATCTTTGTTGACCATCTTTTAGACTCTTTAGTTCGCCTGTTATGGCTTGATGGCTTCCCTGATGTTTTTTAACGCTTCATTTTCTGTTTCCCCCTGAGAAATGCAACCTGGTATAATGGGGCATTCAGCTATAAAGTAACCGTCCTCACCGTGACAAACAGTTACAGGAAATTTCATAATTAATTTCACTCCTTCCTATCCAATAGTTGGGAAAGTTGCTTTGAATCTATTTTTAAGTTCTTCCCAATTTTTTATTTAACTTCTCAGTGAGCTCTTGTTTCTCCTCTTCCGAATATTTACCCCGTTCCTCCTCCGGAAGCAAATCTTCATCAACCCATCGAGTTTGACCTTCGCCTTTTCCAATGCCATATCTTTTCTTTAATTGATCAGTGATATTATCCAAGGCCAGATTTAAGGAAACAATCCATTCTTCAATTACTTCATTTGTATAGCCAGCATTCCTCATGTCTTGAATCATTCGGATCAGGGCTTGATTTTTGGGGTCTATGGCAAATTGGGCAATGTCGGGAGGTACACTTGTTGGCAATTCCGTGTCAGCGAAGAACTGACCCATAGTAATATTAAAAACTTTACATATAGCATCCAAATCGTTAAAAGAAGGCAATCTTCTCCCCAGCTCAATATGGCTTATATATCCCTGTGTTACCCCTATCGCTTCCGCAAGATCATTTTGACTAAATCCCTTCATCTGCCTAAAGTTAACTACCCTTTCACCTATGCTCATAATAACTTCCTCTCAAAAGAGATATTACACAGTGTATTATATCACGCAAAACATATTTAAAAAACATTACAATGTGTATTGACTTGGGAATACTAATTGTATTATTATGGTTTCAGACAGGAGGTGTTCTCGTGAAACTAAAGGAATTTCGTGAGCGCGCCGGGCTTTCACAGTCTGAACTTGCTTCGAGAGTCGGCGTAACTCAAGGGTTTATTAGTCATATAGAACTCGGGATAAGAGAACCTACGCTTAAATTAATAAGAAAACTGGCTGAGGCTGTGGAGGTTAGTGTTTCAGAGCTTGTTGACGATAACACCAAGGACAAAGCTTCCGGCGAATAGGTGGTGTACAGATGATACCAAAAATTAAAGTGGTTCAAACAGACATTCCGGTTCCGGCCAGTGCTTACCGCTTGGGCATGGAAACTCTGGCCAGGCTGATTGTCCGGTCGGTAAAAGAGGAAACGGAAAAGCAAAGTCAGCAAAAAGCCGAAAAAAACCAAGCCAGCTAAGAGGTAAGCAAAGGAAAGGATCCCTTGCTCGATAAGAAAGCTGGTGAAAAGCTAAACTTCAAGCAATAGATAGAGTCATTATTATATTTAATACTGGTGCCAATAAATGGTATTTTATCACTGCCCTGCTTAATGGTCAAGTTAGATTCTGATTGCCTAGGATCTTATAAAACTCTTTTGATTTTGCCTGCCCTCGCAGTTTTATGAAACGAGGTATTTCATATGGTGGTTGATATTGACAGCATCAAAATAGTTAACCGGATAAGAAAAAGCTATGGCGATATCCAGGGCCTTGCCGATGATGTCAAAGAGAACGGCCTTATTAATCCTCCTGTGGTTACACCGGAGCTTGTGTTAATTGCAGGTGAGAGAAGAGTAAAGGCTTGTAAGCTTCTTGGATACCAACAAATTGAAGTCAGGGTTATGACCGTTAAAGATTTTGAGCACCAACTCAAAATTGAAATATCTGAGAATGAAAGACGCAAGGAGTTTGTGCTAAGTGAACGGGTAGAATGGGCAAGGCGCCTGGAGCAAGTAGAAAGATTAAAAGCAAAAGAACGTCAGGGGGCAAGGTCAGACATTCAGGAAAATTTTCCTGAATGTGATAAGGGTCAGGTACGGGATAAAGTGGCCCTGCAAGCTGGCTTTGGATCCGGGAAAAACTATGAGAAGGCTAAGTTCATTGTGGACAACGCCGACAAGGAAACAATCAATCAACTTGATGACGGGCAAATCAGTATCCATAAAGCATACCAGGAGACAGTTAAAAGAACCCGTCCCACTCAGGCTATGATCCGTAGCGCAGTACAGTATGTTGAAGCTGTAGGAAAATACCCCCAATTGGCAACACTGCCACAAAATACCGCTATAAAACGTGCCCGGGAAATGGACAAGGCCCAGGCGGACCTCTCATTATCTCAACCTACCACAATCGACCTTATTAACCTGTCTGTCGATGAAATCAAAAATGTTATTGAACAGATATCCGCTGTTAAAATGAAAATTCCGTCAAAATACAACCGACGTTTAAGCGAGATGGCTCAACTTATTAATGAAATGGCCCAATTTCTAAAATTCGTCCTTGAAAGGGGTAGTAGTAAGTGAAATCTGAAGGAAGCTATGAACAGATACCGGTGGAGTCTCTTAAAATTGACCGTGACTACCAGCGAAAACTGATGCCGGGGAAAGTCAAGGCCATGGTAAAAAATTACGACCGACAAGCTTTAGGAGTCCTTGTGGTCAATCGACGTAAGGACGGAGATACTGTGGTTCTTGATGGGCAGCATCGCCTGGAGACATTAAGAATTAAAGGTGTACCGCTGGCTCCCTGCAAGGTCTACGAAGGCTTGAGCAAAACCGAGGAGGCCCGGATTTTTATCCATTTCAATACCCAGAGAGCCAACCCAAAAGCGATTGATATCTTCAAGGCTCAGTTGGGATCAAATGATCCGGCAGCTGTAAAGATAAAGGAAATCGTGGAAGGCTGTGGCTACCGGATTAGCTTTAGTAACACTGGCAATGAAACAACGGGTATTAAATCAGTCAGTGTTCTGACGGCAATATATGAAAAGGGAGGGGAGGAGGTTCTGCATGGCGTCCTTGATATTGTAAAAATGGCTTGGCCTGGAGACGCAAGTGCTCTACAGGGTATAGTGCTCCACGGAGTCCATCGATTTCTCAGTGCGTATTCTACAGACGAGAATCTTGATAAAGACCGCTTGGTTTCAAAGCTCCAACAAACACCGGTTGTAATACTGGTCAACAAGGCAAAAGGATATGCAAAACTTATGCAGGGAAACATGGCCACTAACGTTGCCCGGGCTATGTTAGAGGTATATAACGAAAGGCTGAAATACAAGCGGTTGCCAAATAAATTTGGAGCCTTTTCAGTAGAACAGGAATAAAGAAAAGCCGCTTTTAAAGCGGCAGAAGGATTTTACGTTTACGAATTCTATCACGTCCTGAAAGCCAAGTCAAGGAGATGGGGCCATTGAAATGCGGTAACTGTGCCATGAGCATAACATTACCCGATCGAAATCAGTTAAACAGGCGATGCAATGTCGCAATGAAAATCCTCGGTGAGCTTTCGCAAACTGTGGACCGTGAATGTGATGCGCCAGAAGAAAAACTGGCCAGTAAGATTAATCAATTAAATGAGAGGCTATATGTATACGCAGGTGAGATTTCGGAAATTCACAACGCTATAACCTGTATACGAAAAATTCAAAGTAAAAGGCGGGTTGAAAGATGTCTGAAGTCATAAGTACATACGGAAACTGTCAGCAATCAGGATGCCAATGCAGATCCTGCGGAAATGACCATAACGGAAAGTGCCGGGCGGAAACCGGGAACTGTACCGAAGCAGTTCAACAGGGACGTTGCCCCGTCAGTATATGCCCTTATTTTAACCCGAAATAACATTTTCCCGTTGGCAGGACTGCTGATGCGGGGGACACCTGGCGGGAATATATAAAATGCCTGCCCGGCGCCCGAAGCCGTAATCCAGGTAGTAGCGGCCGGCTGAGGTTGGGCGGTCAGGTATTAATAATTCTCAAAGTTCCGAAAGGAGTGAAATATTCATGTCTCAAAACACATGTACACGCTGTAACAGAGCCCTAAAGGATCCCCAGAGTGTTAAGCGCGGAATGGGACCCATATGCTATCGGGAGTTAGGTGGCGGTATCTTTGAGGCAGATATGGAAGTCGATGAAAAGGAATGGGCCAGGCGGGATGAACTGTTAAGGCATGGCGGCGAGGTTGATTTCGGGGTTAACTGGCAATATCCGATTGAGGGGAATTTACTACCCACATTATACACGCTCAGGGTCAGCGTCCGTTTCAAGGATGAGAATTTCGAAGCTTACGGGATTGTAACTGGGCCGGGGAAAAATGAGGAAGTAATTTTTACCTCCACTCCAGATATAAAAGCAGCTTACCGGGCTGCTATTGATGCAGGTCCCCGGTGTTCAGCCGAAGCATTTCAGGCATGGAAACAAGGGGCACGGGAAGCACGGAAGATGATGCAAAAAAGTGGGATAAATAGAGCAACATGCGTTAAGAGGCGTGATGGGACAAGCTCACCAGGCCGTGACTATACCTAAGGGACCTGGAGTCTCCCTATCAAATTTTTTGCTTGTCCTTTACTTGGTAAAGCAGCGTAAAGTGGGTGATTTTTTGAACGGCACCCTGAACAAAAATTTAAAACTGATAAAGCAGCGTGGGAGATTAGTCGATACTGCCCAAAAGTATGGCTACAGCGATCCGCGTACATTGAAGGAAAGCAGGAAACTTGACAAATTGGTTATGGAAATGCAAGGGGAAGTTAGGGACATAGAAACATTGGCCCATTCGGGTTAGGACATTTTTAGGAGCTGGGAATGTGCATATTGCAAAAACACACCGTTTTATATGCAAGGAAACAGCATATTGCGCCTTGGCGATGTCAATTTTGACCGAATGTACACCAGAGCAATCATTTGCCAGGCTGGGGGTCAAAGAACCTAAAAAGACTATTACATGTGAGGATATTCAGGACATGGTCATGCTCAAAGAATCGCTAACCTATAAGCAGATAGGGACGATATACAACCTTTCCGATAAGGCTGTTTTTAATCGAATAAAGAAGTACCGGAGGGAAAACAGATGAGAGTCGGTCAACGTAGCCTAATTTGGGGAGTTCATCAGTTTTTATGGCACCCATTAACGGTCCTGTTGGCTTGGTGGTCGTTGTATGGTACACCAAACTGGCGGGAGGCAGTATGCATTTTAATCCACGATTGGGGCTACTGGTTTTGTTCTGATATGGACGGCCCCCAGGGGGAGAAGCACCCGGAGTTTGCTGCGCAGCTGGCCGGGCAGTGGTTTGGCCCGGAGTACCGTGACCTCTGTCTTTATCATTCACGGCACTATGCTAGATTAGCCGGCCGGGATCCATCCCGGTTGTGCTGGTCGGACAAGTATTCTGTAATTTTTGAGCCATGGTGGTTTTACCTACTCCGGGCATGGGCTGGTGGTGAGCTGAAGGAGTATAGGCAGAATGCAGCCAGGGACGGGGTAGTTCCCCTGGCGGTGAGCCACCGAGAATGGCACATGTGCATAAGAAACCTTTTTATAAGTCAGGCAAAAGAAAAGTACATGAATGTTGTGTTTTAAATCAATAACCAGGGAGCGATGAAATCATGACCCAACCTGAAAGAATAGCCAAGGGCCTCTACTGGGATCGTGCATGGTCATTGGTCGGAGGATGCTCAAATGTTAGTCCCGGTTGTGACATATCCTAACAACCATATGGCGATGTTGAGGCGCACGAAGCAATGGATGTTTTACATGAAAAAAGGTATGGCCACCGAAATCCGAAATGTTCAAATCGCTAAGCGAAAAGGGCAACTATCATTGTTTGATATGTATGACGCTGAAGACCTTCTCGAAATCAAGCAGTGCATCTTTGACAGCATCGATCAAATGGTGTGGGATGATGACACATTGGTTGACGAGGGACAAAAATTTGACCCGGAAGTGGCTTAGTAATTGTTTTAAAGATTTTTGGCCCATATTTGTAAGATGTGGTTGCTGCAAAAACATTCAGTACATAGGTGGGGTGTGTATTTCATGGAAGAGCATTTTAAGCAATATTACCTGGAACTTGAAAATGTACCGGATTTGTTAAAATCGGAGGTTAATAAGTATCTCAGAGATAATGAGAACTCAAAGCTATTGGCTATTAAAGCCGTTGAATCATGCCCATATATAGATAAAAGTATAATAAGTACCAGATTTAGCGCTTTATTTGAAAATGGCAACCTGTTGACGGTATTACATCTGAGTCTTTGTTCTAAAGAAGAATGGTCCGATGAGAAAGTCTATAAAAACCAGATGATCGTTGGAGATATTATTGAGTTTATTGATCATAGCCTTTGGTTCAGTCGTTATAAAGAAAATCAATAATTAGCTGTTCGTTGCTAGTTTAAAAATTGACAGACAGCTGGGTAAGGCGGGTGTTACTGGTAATGTATATTAATGAATTTTACCCTACTCCGTTAAAGCTTATAAACAAAATGCTAAGTGGAATTAGGCTTAATGAAATAAAAACAATTCTTGAACCGAGCGCAGGCAAAGGCGATATCGTGAGTGCATTAAAAAACAAGTATGAGGCACAAAGATACCGCTACTCTAAATGCGAAATCGACATAGACGTAGTAGAAATTGATGCCAACCTGCGACATATCTTGAAGGGGCAAGGATACAAGGTTATCCATGATGATTTTCTGACCCTACAGACCTACAAAAGCTATGACCTTATAGTAATGAACCCGCCGTTCTCTTCCGGCGATAAGCATTTACTGAAAGCATTAGACATGCAGAAAAATGGCGGAAAAATAGTTTGTCTATTAAACGCCGAGACAATCCGCAATCCATATACGAATAAACGCAAAGACATTGTCCGTAGACTGGAAGAATTTGACGCAGAGGTAGAGTATATTGACGATGCTTTTGCGAATGCGGAGCGAAAAACAGACGTCGAAATAGCACTGGTTAAAGTGAATATTCCCAAAGCAGAAAGGGAAAGCATGATTTTAAAGGGTCTGAGACGTGCAGAATCTTGTGAGTGTGAGAAAGCAGAAACGCGCACGCTAACGCATGGTGAATTTTTTAAGCGGATTGTAGCGCAGTATAATTTCGAGATCCGTGCAGGTATAGCATTAATTCGTGAATATTTGGCGATGCTCCCCCTGGTTAAGAGATCGTTTAAAGACGGCGGGAGCACCCCCATTCTAAAACTGGAAGTGCAGGATGCTGAACACGCAACTATGGTAAATTCGTACATCGAAAAGGTGCGGTACAAATACTGGGAAGCTTTGTTCCTGTCTGAAGAATTCTCTTCAATGCTTACAACTAAAATGAGAGACCAATACATGGACAGGATTCGCGAACTGAAAGACTATGACTTCTCTCTCTTCAATATTTGGCAAATCCGCGAGGAAATATCTAGAAATCTACTCAAGAGTGTAGAGAAAACAATAATTGCTCTGTTTGATGACTTTTCGCATAAATGGAATTGGGTTAATGAGACATCAAGGAACATTCACTATTATAATGGCTGGAAAACTAATAAGGCTTGGGTCATTAACAAAAAAGTCATTATCCCCAATATGTGTGCATGGGCTTCTTGGAGCGGTAAATTGAATTATGACTACAATATAATTCAACGGCTGGCGGACATCGAGAAAGTTTTCAATTATCTGGATGGCGGCCTGACAGATCACATTGACCTGAGAGAAAATTTGAAGCAGGCGGAAGTAAAGGGACAGACCCGTAAAATTTCCCTTAAGTTTTTCATGGTGACCTTCTTCAAGAAGGGCACCTGCCATATTGAATTCACCAACCTTGAGTTGTTGAAAAAGTTTAATCTATTTGGGAGCCAGCGTAAAGGGTGGTTACCGCCAAGTTACGGCAATGTTAAATACGAAGATATGAGCATAGAAGAACAAGCCGTAATTGATGATTTTGAGGGCCGGGAAGAGTACAAAAAGGTGGTAATAAACAAGGATTATTACCTGTATAAATCGCCTGATTTATTGATGATAGGTGAAAGAACGGGGATAAGTGCATGATTATTGTTTTTGATCTGCACATTTCAAGGTGGCACCCTTAATAATGAGCCTGGCACAAGCCTCCTGGCTGCCGGGTGGAAGGTAGTAGCTGAAACAAAAGGTGGTAGTTGGTTCTGCCCGAGCAGGCCTCGGGTAGACACACACCCACTTCAGGGAAAACTGAGATGGGAAATCAGCTAGTTAATTTCTAAAGACTCTGATAACTGCTGGCGGATGCCACCGGAATCCATTGGCACACGGTGGTAACAAAGGAGGGGCCGTATCGGATGAAAGTTTACTTTGTTGTTTCTGACAAGAGTTCCTATGAAACGCAAGCCATTAAAGAAGTCCAGCCAGAAAGGATTTTGTGCTCATACTTCTACTTCCGGACGAAGAAACTCAGCGACTATATTGAAAAGATCGGGTATAGTCCGATGATTCTATTAGACAGTGGAGCATATAGCGCATGGACCACCGGAAGAAATATTTCCATACTGGATTATATGGCTTATATCAGGGACAATGAAAAATTTATAGAATACTGCATTTCACTTGATGTTTTCGATGACCTGGATCTAACTTTTGACTACTACAAGATTATGCGGAAAAAGGGATTAAAACCGATTCCTGTTTACCATTATGGTACCGATTTAGATTATTTGGAGAAATACATCATTGATGGCAATAATCTTATCGCCTTGGGCGGTACGGTACCGATTACTAATAAGGAGAAAGTAGCCAATTAGGTAAACACCCTGACGTATAATTATCCGGGGGTAAAGTTTCACCTTCTTGGCAGTAATTCCATGATGATTACTATGTTCACCGACCTTAGCAGTTGCGATAGCAGCACATGGTTCATGCAAGCCGTAAACGGAAGTCCAAGGCATATACTGGGCAAGTCTCCGGAAAACAAAATTGAACGGGCAAAATGGAATATGAAAGATATGCAAGAACGAATCAGATTCCAGCAGGTGAAGATAGTATAGTGTGCATAGCAGGGTAAAACCGTGCAGCAACACGGCTACAGAAAGTGAGGTTTGATATGAAAAGAGATACAGACCGGGAGATAAGAGAGCATTGGTTCAAAGACCATATAGCAACATATACCGAACAAGGAGAGATTAAAGTCCTTCAATGGAAAAAGCCAGGGACTATATGTTATTACGTCAGATATGTTTTTGATGGCTGTAAAATGTATGTTTCTGGTGACCTTGGAGAAGCCGTGTTTTGTTTTACTGAAACGGCTGAACTGCACATTCAAAGCCGATATGACTTGGACTATTTCGAAGGCAAGCTAAGGGCTTATGACGGCGACAGACGTGATTTTGATAATGACAAAGCAGTAAAAAGGCTCCGGGAATGGCTAAAAGAGCTTAAGGAAGATGGAAATGGATATGACCACGATAACATGAGGGAGCTTTTTGAAAGAGCTAGAGAATGTTCAAGACAGGACGATTGGAAGTTTATCGTTAATGATTATAGCGATTTTATAAGCGAACTAGATCAAGACTATTGGGACTGGATGTATGGAATTGGTGATGAAATTCCATTGAGAATACAAAGCTATTTGATAGGTCTTAAAATGGCAGCGGAACAGTTAACGGCCAAATGTGCTTGATGAACAATTTAAAGAGTCTGTGATGGTAATGATGTTCAATATGGAGGATGACATGATGTTCACACAGCCTTGCCTTTACAAGTATGAAGAAGTCGAGCAGGCCGTGAATCCCAAAAGGGCCGAGCTTTCCGACCTGTTAACATACGACAAGATTATTATAAGCTCTTCTGGTGGCAAAGACAGTACGGCATGTATCCTTTATTTGCTTGATCTGGAGATACCACGCGACAGGATCATCATCTGGCACCAGAGCATTGACGGCTACCCAGGGGAAATTCCGTTTGCAGACTGGCCGGTAACGGAACCTTATGTCAAAGCCTTTGGTAAGGCCATGGGTATCCAGACAGAATTTCAATGGCGAAAAAACGGTTTTTTGGGTGAATTGATGCGGGAGAATCGCAGGACCAATGATGTCCAGTTTGAGTATGGGGGTAATGTCATCACCCTCCCCACCAGAAACGGAAAATTAAGCACTCGTCGCAAGTTCCCGGCGAAGGCGGTGGATTTAAGGACTCGCTGGTGTACCGCTTACCTGAAAATTGATGTTATGAGGCGAGTCCTTAACAACCATCCTGATTATCAGGTTGGAAAATATCTGGTAATAACCGGGGAGCGTCGAGAAGAGTCAGCTAACCGGGCCAGGTACCTGAATGTCGAAAAGCATCCCTGCAGTAAGATTGCCCGGGAAGTAACTTGGTGGCGAACTGTAATTGAGTGGAGCGAACAAGAGATATGGGACATCCTTGAAAAGCATAGGATATTCCCCCATCCGGCATACTGGCTGGGATTCAGTAGAACATCATGCTTTGGCTGTATTTTCTCGACAGCTGACCAGTGGGCGACAATGCGAGATATTGCCCCTGAGAGGTTTAATGCGCGGGTTGAGATGGAAAGAGAGCTGCGGCACACCATTGACAATAAGCTGACTCTCACCCAGCTTGCAGACAAGGGAAACTCCATATTACCCAGGGGGATAGAGACCGGGGAATGGGTGCGGTTGGCCTTGGAAGGTGATATAGAGCCTGGAGATATTTTTGTTGATAAGTGGGTGCTGCCAGCCGGGGCATTTACTGGAGGGGGAGGACCGTGGCAAGACGCATTCTAAAGATGGTTTTGAAAGGATGAGATTCTTGAGAGATATAAAATTCAGGGCTTGGGACAAGGCCGCCGCAGTATCCTGAACTGCAGATTTTAAGCATATTAGGATCATCTGCGCTCTTTTGCAAAACATCCATTATCATTTCTGGTGTGCTTGTATAAAAGTTGATCCCAATATAATCAAGTAAGCGGCAACCAGGAGAACCGAATTTTGTGTGGTATTCAACGATTTTTTTAACATTGACTTTTTCCATTAAAACACATCCTAATATTTTTCAAGGAAAAGGTGATATGAATGAGGCATATTATTGCTGACAACATTATGGATAAAGAAGTTTACGCTATTCTTGCAGTCCAGAACCGGAATGGAGAAGTGAAAATCGAGCTGGTCAAAGACGGGTTAATCATCGATGAACTTGAAAAATTAGTTAATAATCAACCTGACTCTATAGTAAGGTTGTTTCTAAATCAAATACATCCTAAGTTTTTTATTCATCCTAATATAAAAAGATATTTTTGAAAAGAAAAATTATAAATTCCTCTTGTTGGCAATAGAAACGTTGGTTTTAGTACCATAATTTAAAGATGCGATAGGAGGGCTGAAATTGAGCAATGAGCGTTATTATCATGGCACTATGGCAGATACGGAGAATATTCGGCAGAGAATGCATGGCGTGAGTTTGGAGCAAGGCCTTGCAGGGTGCCATTTGGCTTCATATCAGGCAAAGGTGAGTTTTATAAGGATGTTTTAAAGGTACCGCGTTACTTGATGATGGTTTTTAAAGTTGGCTGATTCTGCACAGTTTAAAGACCTGGCGGCGGCTGATTACACCCAATAAGGAGAGTGAGATCATGGCTGATAAATCAAAGATAAATTGGACAGAAGCGACATGGAATCCTGTCACCGGCTGCAGCAAGGTAAGCGAGGGCTGCCGCTATTGCTACGCAGAGCGGGAATGGCCCAGGTTGGCCGGAAACCCAAAGTCGGTCTATTTTGGCCGTAAATTCACGGATGTACAATGCCACCAGGAGCGCTTTGAACAGCCTTTAAGGTGGGCAAAACCAAGGTTGATATTTGTGAACAGCATGTCTGATTTATTCCATGAAGCAATTTCTATGGAATTTTTAGATGAGGTTTTTGCTGTTATTCTCGCCTGCGCCGTTTTGGAGAATCGTAGTCATATATTTCAGGTCTTAACAAAGCGGCCGAAAAGGATGTTTGAATATTTTTCATCCCGGACACCCATTGAACACTTAAAAGCATGGGCTAAGGCAGGTAATTGGATACATCTAAAAGATCCAGATGTTTGCATCGATGAATACGTTAGCCAATTTGCTACATATACGCCCTATAAAAACGGTAAATATACGGAATCATACCAAGAATGGAATGCACCTGAAAAATTATGGCCTCTAAAAAATCTGTGGCTTGGTGTTACCGCCGAGGACCAAAGAGCAGCTGACGAGCGTATCCCGATCCTACTGCAGATACCAGCGGCGATCCGGTTCGTGAGCGTGGAGCCCATGTTGGGGTCAATTCGACTAGATAAGCAATTTACGAAATTGACAAAAGAAGGAAAACCAGCATACCCTTGCGACGAGAACTATCTTTTTGATCTTGATTGGGTAATCTGCGGCGGTGAGTCAGGCCCCAGTGCCCGCCCGATGCACCCGGACTGGTTACGGAACTTAAAGAATCAGTGCATGGTGGCTGGGGTCCCATTTTTCTTTAAACAATGGGGCGAATGGAAATCCTTTTATGACCGCGATATTGATGATCCTGATTGGCAGAACGTACCCGAAGAAAAACATGGAGTTTGTCGGTTAAATTTGGCTGGAGGCCATGGCTTTCACGGTGAACGGGTTGTCTATTGCCGAAGAGCAGGCAAAAAAGCAGCCGGCCGCCTCCTGGATGGCCGGGAGTGGAGTGAAATGCCGAGAATTTAGTGTTGCACAAAATATAGACCTGATTCAAAAAGGAGGCGTAAGCCATGATTTTAAGGAGTCAACTCAAGGAGGACCAATATGTTCGGGTACAACCAAAACTAGACGATGAAGATTTCTGGTATAAGCCCATGTCCGGTCGCTACTTCGGGATTAATTCGATAGCCAAGGAGCCAGATGAAGCCAGAAGTTATGGCCCGTGTATGGGATCTTTGGTTTGCTGGGGTATGAATTATTGCCTGCAGCTCTTTAACGGCAATATGGAGCCGGTACCCGAAAGAGAACAGGAGCGTATCCGATATATTTTTGAGAATCCCGGTGAGTTCAAGGACCTGTTTAAGCTAGGACGTAAGATCGAGCGTCAAGTCCGTGAGGTTGAGCGCATTATCGAAGATGATCTTGGCTGCAGAGGCCACAATATCTGGGAGTATCAGAAAGCTGAGTATCTAATTGAAGATATTAACTTAGACGCATTTAATAATCTTGATGAAGAAGACATTGCCGATTTAGAGGATGATCTCAAGGAATCATTCAATGAATTTCTGGCCCTTCTGGATAAGCTCACAGAACTGGAGGATAAGTATATCCGGCAGTGGGCACAAGAAAAGGCAAGTGCTTAGTGAACAAAATAAAGATCGAGCCGGTGGTAAAAATACGCAGCAATGAGGTGAAAATATAATGAAATGTCCACATTGCTTAACAGAACAGTATGTAGTTTTTGTTATCCATGATAATGGGAGAATATTAGTGGTTGAGTGCAATAAATGCGAGTTGAGATTTCATGTTTGGAAACGTTCAATGGCTGTTGTAGCGTAATGAAAAGACCTGGCGAATGCCGGGAAGGAGTAACAGTATGAGCGAGTTTTGACATTATGAATGTGCAACGCTGGGGGTGATCGATGATTGTTAATGAGTTAATTAGATCGTCTTGGCATAATGAGGCTGGTAGTATGAAAATTATCCTTGAGAACGAGATGGAGAGATATGCCTGGGGTGTAATGATGAGCGCTCATTAGATTGCGGGGGCTTAAAGGTAAAGGAGAGTTCTAGTATGATGGTTAAGGTTGAGGAGAACCCTTTAGAGAGAAAAGATTGTACTCCTGATGAGCAGGCAAAGATCATGCTTGCACTACTGATAAAAGCAGGTCTTAAGGAAATAAAGCATGATCCCATCTTTGGCAATACCTATGTTGTCAAAGGGGAGCCGCAAAACAATGAGAGGTTCGGTATTAGATGGCAGGTGGTAAATAATTAAAATCACTCTTAATTAGTAGCTAAAAAATAAAAGGGGGTGAGCTATGTGCCCAGTCCACACAGGCCGGACAAGCCCCAGTTTTCGAAAAGACCAAGGCCAGAACAACCAGGAAAGAATAATAAACAATTTCAAAAGAATGAGGGATTAAGGCCCCTGCCACCTACCGGGGTGAGTACCGGACACAGCAAATAATTGTTGATGTCCGGTTTTTGTTTTAAGAAACAGAATATAGCGTAAGAGGAGTTCCTTTTGGAGATATTTTCCCGGGGCAGTAAAGTGCAAGGTTGATTGTATTTGCGTTTTGCGGAATGAAATTTATCTAATTGGATTCTATCGGGTTACTACCTGAAATCTACCTGGATTCTACCTGTAATCTGCCTGTTTTCTATTTGTTCTGGTAGATGTTCTGTTAGATGTTTAAAAAAAGACTTTTATACAGTGGTTGACATAAATCTTTAAGGAGGCACAGAAATGGCCTGGATAGAGCTACATCAAGCTATTTGGTCACACAGGAAAACGCTTCTTCTGGCTGCTGAACTTGATTTGGAGGAAATATACGCAGCTGCACATATGGCGAAGCTCTGGACATGGGCAATTGATAATGCTCAAGACGGCAACTTGTCAGGATTACCATCTAGAGTAATAGCTTATGGCGCCGGTTGGCAAAAGGATCCTGATGTATTTGTTAAGGCACTTATTAGTGCCAAGTGGCTTGATGAAACTGATTCAGGCGTATTCATCCATGACTGGTACGACTATGCTGGTAAATTAATTGAACGTCGTGAAGTCGAAAATGCCTATAGAAAGAGAAAGCAGGCCTTGTATGGTGATATGCGTCTTATAAAGGCGGTAAGGAGTCGGGATGGTGATAATTGCAGGTACTGCGGGAAGGAAGTTAAGTGGGATGACCGTAAAAGCGCAAATGGCGGAACATATGACTATTTAGATCCTGATGGGGATAACAGTGTTGATAACGTTGCCGTCGCCTGTAGGGGTTGTCTTTCAAAAAAATCAACCGGAATTCAGATGCAATTATTACCTCCCAAAACCACTATTGAAGAGGCAGGCAGAATTCAGGCAGAATTCAGGCGGATTTCTGGTGGAAAAAATCTACAGTTACCGTACCTAACCAATAATAATAATGATAATGATGATGATGATAATAGCGCGCCCGCGCATGAAATTGAAACCCCTCCTCCGGAAAATGGACAAGCCAATGTTTATACAGTTTTTGAAAATGAAATTGGACACCCTTTATCACCTATTGAGGCTGAAAAAATAAATGATTGGTTGTCCGACCATCAAGAGTTTATTGTCCGAGAAGCATTGAAAAGAGCGGTAATGGCCGGTAAATTCACTTTTCGGTATATTGACACAATCCTGATGGAGTGGAAAAAGAACAACATCAGCACCCTGAAAGGAATAGCTGAATATGACGCGCTTTTTAAAGCAAAAGGCAAGAATACTAAGCCAAAAGGTAGGGAACCAACTGAAGATGCCCAAAAGAAAAAGGCCTTGATCAAAAAGCTTTATTTAACTTAAAAATCACTAAATTGCTAACAACAAACGCAAATGCGTTGGGAAGAAGGTAAAGCCATGAGAGAATACAAGGATTTTCACCTGTGTTGTGGGTTAGGCGCGGCAGCCCGGGGATTTAAGGAAGCCGTGACGGAGTTTAAAGGGCTGGTAGGAAAATTCAGGTGTTTGGGTGGTGTTGATGTGGATGCTGAAGCCTGTGAGGACTTCAGAAAGTTGACCGGGGCGTTGGCCACCCGATTAGATTTATTTTCCCTGGATGATTATATCGCTTTTCATGGCAAGGAACCTCCTCAAGGATGGCGGGAAGCAACTCCGGAGGATCTACGGGCGGCTGCCGGTTATGAATTTCCAGACTGCGTGTTTTTGAGTCCGCCTTGCAAAGGTTTTAGTGGCTTGCTCCCTTCCCAAAAGGCTGCCAGCGAGAAATACCAAGCTCTTAACCGACTGGTTGTACGTGGTTTGAAGTTAACCCTTGATGCTTTTGCCGATGATATACCGGCAGTTATCATGATTGAAAATGTTCCCCGGATAACCTCCAGGGGGGAATGGCTGCTCAGGCAGATAAAAAATCTACTTGCTGCCCACGGGTATGTGTTTCATGAAGGCACCCACGATTGCGGGAAAATTGGGGGCCTTGGCCAGCACCGGAAAAGGTATCTGCTAATTGCCCGTCTACCCGAAAAGATGACAAGTTTTGTATATAAGCCCCCGCAGCGCCGGGTTAAATCCATCGGGGATATCATTGGCCCCATGCCGTTACCGGATGACCTGACCGCAGGTCCTATGCACAGACTTTCCCGTCTGAAATGGCTCACATGGGTACGCTTGGCTCTCATTCCGGCCGGGGGTGATTGGCGGGACTTGGAGAAGATAGCCCAGGAGCAGTACCGGCTTGAGTATATTCCAAGGGGGGCGGGTCCTTATGGAGTCCAGGATTGGCGTCAGCCTGGAGCTACCGTGATAGGGAATTCTTTCGTAAAGGGCAGCAATCCTGTTGCTGTGGCTGATCCACGGTTGAACCATATTCCCCGGGAAGGGGTTTATAAGGTCCAGGATTTTAACGAGCCAAGCACAACGGTTACAGGAGCTGCCAGAGTTAATACTTCAAACGGGGCCGCCTGCATTGCAGACCCGAGATTGCCGGAGAGAGGTAGCAGGCATCCCAACGTCTACCATGTTGTCAAATATGACGAACCAGCTCACTGCGTAACTGGGACAAGGTTTGGCAGCGGAGCATTGGCTATATCAGACCCCAGAACTGGGGGAGGATTTACAAATAAATATCAGCTTTTGTATTTTGGGGAGCCTGCCACTACAATAACCGGGACACCTTATATTCAATCAGGAGCCCCTTCTATAGCGGACCCCAGGCTTGGACTTAACAATAACGCACACCATGCCATTTGCCAGATGAATGAATGGGATGGTCCGGCCAATACTGTCACCGGGGCCACCAGGCCGGCAGGCGGGGCAATATCAGTAGCCGACCCACGCATAGGCTGTGAGGCAAGAAGCGGCACTATGGGTGTTCAGGCATGGGATAAGCCCGGGAAGACAGTAATCGGGGCAGGCGATATTCACGCCGGCGCCGCGGCTGTCGCAGACCCCCGGATCCCGGTCGACAATGACCACCCAGATCCGCCCCCGGTGATAATTGCCCTTGATGGAACGTGGCACAGACCACTCACCACACTGGAGCTGGCTGCACTGCAGGGATTACCCACGACACTGGAGGACGGCAGCCCCCTGGTACTGGCCGGGAAGAATGATGCCAGATGGAGGGAAAGGATTGGAAATGCAGTCCCCCCGCCTGCGGCCCGGGCCATAGCAGAGCAAATACTTAATGCCCTGCTGGTAAGCGAAACTGATGGCTGGGCACTGGGGGCTACCGGTGTATGGGTGAGGTCGGATGCATCGGAGGAGATAGATTATGCACCACTCAGTCATAAAAGCCACCCGTTCACAAGAGGAAACGGTACCACCAGTACGCGAGGTCGTGGGATGCCTTAAATGCCACAGCCCGGGCAGCCCGGTAATGTTTGCGGATAGGATAGCTGCTGGCCCCGGTCAGAATCCAGGATTGACGTGTATGGTAAGGCTTTGTAAAGGGGGACTGAGAATATATGTTTATAGAGCTTAATTACTCTATAGAGCAAGTATTGACAGCCCTGCAGACAATCCGGGTGAACCTGATTAGGGATGAATACGTTCTCCATGATATTATCACTGAAACCTTATTTAATGCGGGGATTACTCATGAAAAAGAATATAGACTTGCCCCGCGCAACCGTATTGATTTTTTCATCCCAGGGGGCATCGGGATTGAGGTCAAAAAGGGGAAGCCATATACCCGCCAGGTCATTGAACAGTTGGAAAGATACACGTCCTTTCCGGAGATTAAAGCTATTATCCTGGTGGTGGAACGAAATCTCGACATACCAAAGGAGATTAACGGGAAGAAATGCTTCTCTTTCGGACTCAACAAACTGTGGGGGATAGCCATATGATACCTGTATACTTAACAACTCCGGGAAATCCGGGTAGGACCTACGGGTCCCTGAGATTCGAAAACGGATCATGGGTTATTGAAGGAGAGCCGTGCGTAGTAGAGCTGGCTAAAAGGCTGTTTCCCGGATGTGAAGGCCGGGGCAGGGGGGTTGCAAGGTTTAGAGCAAATAAGCGCACTGACGGTGATTTAAACTGGTTAATGTTGCGGTACCCGTTGACAATCATAGATAGGGACCTGTGGGATAAATCGCTGGTTAAGGTCATTGAGCACCTGACGGAGAGAGAACAAATACTTAATAGCCCCAGACGGATAACCCCCGGCGCCGAGTTTATAGGTGAATTAAAGCCGTTTCAACAGGAAGGGCTGGCTTTTTTAATACACAATAAAAGGACCCTCCTGGCTGATGAAATGGGCCTTGGCAAAACAGTGCAGGCTCTGGCCTACCTGTCGCAAACAAAAGCATTCCCTGCACTGATTATTGTGCCCCCTCATCTGATGAGGAATTGGGAGAAAGAGATTAAACGATTTGTAAAGCTCCCCCATCTGCCGGGTAAAATGCAAAGCTTATTTGATGAAGAGTGCGAGTCAACCATTCATGTGATTAAAGGGCTTAAGCCATATAATTTGCCGGCCGCCAATATTTATATTACCCATTACCTTCTGCTCAGGGGATGGAAAAACGAATTACCTGCCCGGGGTTTTAAGGCGGTAATTTTCGATGAAATTCAGGAACTGAGGCACCGGCAGACAGAAAAATATAGCGCGGCATCCCTGGTGTCAGACAGCTGTGAAAGTGTTATCGGACTTTCCGGTACCCCCATCTACAACCGGGGCGGTGAGATATGGAACGTGATGAATATCATTGAATATCACTGTCTTTCCGATTGGGAAGCTTTCACCCGTGAGTGGTGTCACGGGTACGGTTCTGATACGGTGGTTGACCCGGGACTCCTGGGTGACTACCTGAAGCGCGAAGGGTTACTACTCCGTAGGACAAAGGACCAGGTGTTGAAAGAACTGCCCCCGAAACGCCGGGTGGTACAGACCGTGGATTTTGACACCGGGTTATACGGAGAATTGATCCAGGGCGCTATGGACAAGGCCATGGTTTATGACACCATAAAGGAATTTACAGAACGTGGCCGGATAAAGAGGGAAATCGAAAACGAAGGCAGGCAGGCTATAGGTATAGCAAAGGCTGCTCATGTGGCCACGTTTGTCAAAATGCTTCTGGAAGCTGGCGAGAAGGTATTGCTGTTTGCCTACCACCATGCAGTCCATGACATATACATGGAGGAGCTTAAGGAATATGACCCGGTGAAGATTACCGGGAAGGAGACGGGAAAACAAAAGGATGAGGCCGTCGAGGCATTCATGGGAGGTAAGACACCGGTTTGTATAATATCCCTCCGGGCAGCCTCCGGGTTAAACCTTCAGGCTGCCAACTGTGTGGTGTTTGGTGAACTGGACTGGTCACCGGCGATTCACAGTCAGGCAGAGGACAGGCCTCACCGCATAGGCCAGGAAGATTCAGTGTTGTGTTACTACCTGGTAGCTGAGAGTGGAACCGATGAGGCTATACAGGAAGCCTTGGGCCTTAAGGTCAGCCAGTTCATCGGACTAATGGGGGACAGGCCCGAGACCACAGAGGATCGTATGATGGCCCAGACTGCTGTTTCTGGACACATGAACAAGGTAATAGAAAAGCTCAAGGAAGCTGGCCAGAGGAAGAAAAAAGTTGTGAGAAGCGCATGACCTCAGGAAGGAGGAAAGCTGATGGAACGTCTCTATGTGGAACTGTGCGGGAACTGAGAAACGCAGGTTTAATTTGGGAGCCCCAGGCAGGTGACTTCTGCCCGGGAGATCCGGAAGGAATTTCACCAGCGATTGAAATAGAACCCGGGAAGCGGCCGACCTGTATTTGGTTAGCATTTTCACGGGGCAGGTAAGTACAGAATGAGGTGATTAAACCAATGGAACTGCCAAGCCTTGAAGCTGAGATTCGCAGCGACAACAAGAAGGTCACATATTGGCTTCTTTTCCACGAAGACAGAAAAAAAGACTATATGCTTCGGCGCGATTATGCAGTGATTAATTGCTCTACTGTATCAGATTCTTTAACCTCCTCCGAAATGCTTGATATTTCGGAGGAAGAAAAATGGATCGAGTTGATAGAGGAAGTTGAGCGTAGGCTATCGTGGAAAATGAAAATCTTTCTATGCCTCCGCCGGGAATATCGCGATATGACGGGTCGAAAAGGTTGGACAGCCGCAGCTCAGTGGAAATATGCGCAAAAAGTAGCGGACTATTTGGGGAAGGAACAGGAAGATGTTTATGTCGATAGGTTTACGTTCAATAATTGGTGGTCAAGAATTGTAGAGTATACCGCAAGGCTTGCTGCCAAGAGGGGGTTGTTGTCGTAGTGGTATACATGCAAAAAACAAAAATTAAAATATCTCTTATTTACTCGCGATTCCTTCAATATGCTAATTAATTGCGGTGGTACACAGCAAACTATATAACCTATGTTAAAGTAATTGTAGAGCGATTGTATCGCAAAGGCGGTGTTAAAATTGCTAACGTTATACGAATACATCCAATATACTCAACCGAAGACATTACTTTTACTGAAATCGAAAGGTCTGCTGCAAGAACAACCGCCTGTGCAGAAAAGACTAACTTTTGGTGAAATCATATCGCTTATGCGGCATGACCGGTGGAAAAGAGTTAGAGGAGCTGTGAGACAGGTTTTCCCGGCAACTGCTGCCAGATAACATACCTCCTCCCCACCAGATGAGACCCGGTGGTTCCGGGTCGAAACCGGCCAGAAGGCCGGTCGTGGGAAACCACAAAAATGCATACTTTACTCAAGGGGGTGTCGATATGCCACAGCAGTCCCTATGTCCTTCCTATGTGTTGAACGTAACGGAACAAAAGGAAAATATACCTGAACGCAAATCTGGAATAAAATGTAATAATATGTGGTTAAAGAATGGAGAACTGGTTTTAGCTGTGGCCAGGTATATCATACTTAACCCTTCAGCCACCTCGAAGAGCATGTCGGCAGAATTCTCGGCTACTGTTCAAGCAGTAAACAGGGCAATTAAAAAAATCAGGGAGAAGCTTGATGGTGGCCAGTACGTTCTCAGCCTGGAGGAATCTGAGATAGAAAGTCTTTGCCAGGCGATGGAAAGCCGTGATGAGTTGCTTAGAGGGGAGAAGGCTCAAATAAGAAAAAACTCTAGAAAAAAATGGAACGATATCAAAGCTATTATGCGTGAGCATGTAGTTAAAAAGATGTTCTGCCAAGAGCGTGGAGTTGCTGAAATTGCTAAAATGACTGGCCTGAAAAAGGATGATATCAAGCGGATGATTGAAGGAATAACAGGTCAATGCATTGATGATATAGCAAAGGAGCTTTTTAGTGAGGGGAAAGGCATTCCTGAGATTGTCTCAAGGTTAGACATAGATAAAAAAGATGTCGGGCAGTTAATAGGATTGCTGACGGGACGCTGCATAGGTGATATAGCCAGGGAGATGTATCGTAAAGATAAAAGCATTTTCGTAATCTCTGCAGAATTGTGTACTCCCCCAAAAGATATAAAAAAAATGTTGCCAAGAGTTATACGACCACCAAAATCATTTAGTATGGCTGTGTCAGAAATAAGGCGAATTAGCACTATTAAGCCAGGTACCCTTAAAGGCTCAAAAAAAATAAGGAGAAAACGGTCATCAATAAGTACCACCAAGCTTGCACATTGGAACAACAGCCACTATGTGATGGATGAGAATGGAAAATTTGTTTTCGATCAATCATCAGTAACCGGTGTGAAGCCTGCTGATTTGCCATGGAAATATCCATCCCCTAAAATGTCGATTGAGATACGTGGCACGGCCACGGGTATATCAGCAAAGGACTATATATTCGAGCACCGGAGGTAAAAGGTTGCCAAGAAGAAAATCAACAAGCAAAAAATGAGTTGATATAAGAGCTGGGTAGTGCCCGGTTTTACTGCCGGAACATCAGAGAAGGAGTCAAAGTATATGGGGCTATCCAGAGAAGAACAGGAGACAATAATAATTTGGAATGAGAGAGACCCTGAAGTTAAGATATATACTGCGTCCTCCAG
Organism: Peptococcaceae bacterium BICA1-7; assembly: GCA_000802095.1. Taxonomy (GTDB): domain Bacteria; phylum Bacillota; class Desulfotomaculia; order Desulfotomaculales; family Desulfocucumaceae; genus BRHc4a. Next base: position 141,856 of record JUEB01000015.1, read on the forward strand.
GGTTGCATACAGACTGAGAAAAATAGGACTGACCCCTATTAAACAAGAAGGTCCTGAGATGTCCTTTGTGGTTCCCAAGGCGGCAATTCGTGTTAAAACAGGCACCAGGGCTGTTCGTGTTGCAGCAGGATTACCACGCTGGCGGAAAAAATAAAGTTTCTCCGGAAACCTATCACCATGATGGGTTTCCGGAGGCAATATTTTGTGGCAGGTATAAAACCATTCGGGAGTGATCTTATCCTCCGCAAACCGATCACTGTATATGGTTTGTGGAGATTTACGGGCATTCTGGAGAGGGCACTTAACCCTAGAAAATTAATTTTGAAAATTACATGGTGAAGAGAAATTTTTTTAAAGGGAGGAGTATTCTTTGGACCACCTCACTATACGAGACGAACTCCTTCAGGAAACATATATAATAAAAAACCCCAATGAGAGAGTCATTGCGATCTGCCGGTTGGTTATTAGAATGCGGGATGAGTGGCCAGAGGGGGAAATAGATGCTCTTAAACGGGGTTGCTTCCATGCTTGTTTGGAGGCTATTGGAAATAGGCATAGGTAAAATAATTTGTAAGTATTTGCAAATATATATGGTGGAAGTGGTATATATAAAAAGATATGTTAAGTTATTGGTTGTACTTGCTATATATGGGTTAGTGTTAGGCTTTGTTTGGGGAATAATTGCTGATAACTACTCATTTTTCTTTGTAAGCCTTGTTTGTGGGGAAGAGTCAACATTTTTGGGTTTTAAACGTGGATTATTTGTAGGAATAATTGTTGCGATAACCTCGTTTTTTGTGGGTTTATTAGTGAACTTTTCTGATTAACCAAATATCTGTCTTGTCAACTGATGAAGGAACAATAATAGTTGATTCGTCTTCTACTATGGATAAGTACAGGCAGTTGTTATCGCTCATTAATTTCCTGCAAAATACATTATCGTTTAGATAATTGCGGATTCTATTGTCATCAATAGTCACTTCTATTGGTATCCAACCGGATTTCTTAAAAAAAACATCAGGCCACGCATGAAAAGTATTAATACTCATAAATTCTTCGGTGATCATAGTTGGTTTAATTGATATTCCCCTGTCATATCTGGATGGCAGTCCAACTGATTGGGACAATGCAACGAATAGACTAGCAAAATCTTCGCATACACCTTTATTGCTTGATAGTGAAGATATAGAACCCATATGTGCATATTTATAGTCAAACGAATAATGCATATTTTGAAGAACAAATTTATATATTTCTAAAAACTTCTCATTGTTATCTCTACAGGTGTCAGTAATTGATTGGGCCTTTTTTGCTATATCGTCATTAATATTTACTAATGGCTTAGCGTTATTGGTTGTTTTGCCTATTTCTTTGGGCTCGCCAATTGATAGGTCTGTTTTGTTAATTACATCCGCGACAGTAAAATTGTAACTATAAAAAATATTCATTCTGGTATGTGGCATAATCCTCAATTCTTTATTGTGGTATGTATTAATTGCATGATCGTTATCAGTAAAAGTGCTTTTTGAAAATGAAGTAGTGGTATAATTTAGTATAATCGGCATATTGTTATTGGGTAAAACTTTAATGATATTTGGTTTTGAATCGTTATTTTGGAGGATTACTTGATGAATTAGTTGTATTTTTGTGTTTTTTATTGTTTTACTGTCATCATAATATAGTGATGTAATTAATGGATATTTATTCTGATTATACAGTATGAGTAAGAGAAATGCTATGGATAATAATGCGGTCATTGATATAAGGTATGTTTTACGTCGTCTAGGGATGTAAAGAGGGCTCAGAGGACTTTTCTTTAAAATGACCCAAATGTTGTTGATATTTCTTAGATGGATAAAACTAGCCAATGGTATTTGTTTGAAGGTTGTTTTGAAAGAATTATTTTGTTTGGGTGATATCACTATCATTACATCAGGTCTTTGGTCATCTGGTAAATTATTAGCCATGATATGAAGCTTGTCTTTGAAGCTTAGATTGCTAGAGATATTTTGAATTATAATAGTGTTTCTATTACTTTTCTTATTTGCTTCAAACAGAAAAGTCAAGTGATTAAACGATTTTATCTGTTCTTCTAGAGAATTGTTCTGGGACAGCATAGGATTGGCTACTATAATTTCGAAATCAGTTTTTCCCTTTAAAAGGCTTATGATATCAGCATCTGTTATGTTTTGGATATAGATTAATTTCCCCAAAATGAATACCCCTTACAAAAGCAATTAATATTTTAAGTAATTTTCGCCAAAAATTGACATTAACCTGCTGGTAGTCAGTGTTTTTAGGTGAAAAAAATTTTAGGAAGTAGGTAGGATAATGAAAATAATAGTCGCCAGCAACAGTGACGCCATATCAGAATTTCTTATTGATGCTGGGCACGAGGCGAGTACTGTTTATGCCAACAAAATTGTGCTGCAGACAGCCAAAGAATCTAATTGTGAGGTGGTTGTGTATATTTCGGATATTCAAGCTGTCTTGCCGCATGAAAGAGTGGTAAAGGAATTGTTTGAGGAAGATTTTAGGCTTGTGGTGGCTGCAGACCCTGACAGCACATTGGGAAGGTATGCTAAGGCGCTGGGAGTAAAAGATATACTGGCGCTGCCGGTTGTTCCGAATGAATTTTTGCTAAGACTTGATGACAGTGTCTCTTTCCCTATCACGGAAAGCGAAGGAATAAATCCGTCAGAAGTTCTGATTCCAGAATCAAAAGGAAATAACCAGGCAAAAGTTGTACGATCAGGATCTGTTACTCCCACGGTATTGTTGGCCATTGGAGAACCAAGAATTGAGGACTGGATAGGGAAGAACTACGAAGGCAGGCTTACAGTCCTGGGTTCAACTGTGAACGAGGAAGAATTCAAACAGCAGGTAATGAGCTTAAAACCTGACATTGTCATTTTGATGAGGCAAAGTGTTCTGGGTGGCATACCTGAGGCCGGTAAACTGGCTACCTGGTCAACTGAGCATGTACCTGCCATCCTCTTTATTGTGGGGGAATTGGACCGGGTAGGGCTTGATATGGCCAGTGCCGCCAAAGAGGCTGGAGTACATAACATAATCAGCTGTGAAAAGGGGGGGCAGCTTGCCGGGGATGACTTAAACTACGCGATTGTTTCAATTCTAAGGGAATTCAACAGCGCAGGGACCTCTCAGGGGGTGAATGACCAGGGAGGAAATACGGTTAGCAGTGAGGCAAAAAAGGCGTTAAACTCCTATCTAGGCGACTCCCTAAGGGCAATAACGAAAACAGTTACTTCGGTGGCTGAGAGGCCAAAGGAAAAGCCTAACAAGAAGGTTCATAAACCAAGGATTAAAAAGTCAGAGGGTATTTCCCTGGAGGTGGAACCTCAAAGCCAAATATATAGCAGTCAAGTATTAAAGAACCCCACCGCATTAGTGCCAGGTGGGGTTCTTGCTGTGGTATCACCCTGGAAACCGAACCTGGCCGGAAGAATATCGGCGCAAGCAGTGAGAGTATTCCAGGAAGTTGATGGAGGTGAGGTGGTATACATAGGCGCATCTTCTGAGAGCACCGGTGCAGTTTGGCTCGAAATTCCGGATGAGGAGTTGATAATGTCCGATTGGCGGGTACCGGGATCATGTTGTCCCATTAAGCAGGGAAATTTGAAGTTATATGCGGTAGACCCGTCAAAAGACTTGAGGCCAGACAGTGACAACGAATTATGGACCATTTTAAAAGAGGTTCGTAAAACTGCCACATATACAGTTTTGGACCTTGCTGGCGATGTGGCCTTGGCGCAAAAGGCGGTCCACCAGGGCTGGACGGTTGTACTGGTAATAGTGCCTGGGAATGACCCGGTGGAGCAAAAAATTGCAACCATGTGGTTGAGAAACCTGATGGATGGAAAGCAAAACATAGTAACAGGGATCGATCTTAGAGGGGTGCCGGCAGGTATCCCCGAGGGCCTTAAACCAAAGGTTGTTGTCAGAAACAACCCTGCAGATGCGCTGGCGATGGCTCTGAAAAGAAATAATAACGATGAATTCCATTGGAATTGAGGTGTGTACTTTACATGTCAAAAATCAAGAAAATACTGCATATATTAATTGCCATTTTGCTGGCTTCCGCAGCTGGAGGAGTAGTCTGGTATTACACTATGATAAACACCCCCAGCTCAAAGGTTGTATTGGCAGCAGGCAAGTTACCGGTGGGTACTGTTATCAGCACCCGGGATATAAACGAAAAAGAATATCCCTTGACTGCTATTCCAGCCGATGCTATACAGTCGGCCCAGGACGTGGTTGGTAAAACAGTGGTTTCAGGTACGCTTTTCCCCGGTGATGTTCTCAGAAAAGAGCACATAGCTTCAGACACGGGCAGCCTTAAAGCTGTTCTTAATTCTCTGGCCCCCGGCAGGGTGGCAATCGACCTTCCGGAAGATACGGCAACAGGCTTAAAAGGGGTTACCGCTGGAGACTTGGTGAATGTTTATACGGAAGTGACAGTGGCTAAAGACACAACCTCAGTTGAATGCGTGGCCGCCGGCGCAGTTATTCTTAGAACACCTTCTGCGTCTTCAGGTGATAACTCGCTTTCAGGCCCTACATCCAAAGGAGCATATATTATAGCCATTGCTTCAGAAGAAGCCCCCAGAGTTTCAGACGGCAAGGTCAGGGGGAAAAAATTCAGCATAACAGTCCTGCCGCCCAAAGGGGGCCAGTAGCATGGATATAAAGAAATTCTTTCATAAAAAACCTGAGAATAATCAAGAAACGGAATTACTCCTTTGGAAGCCCGGTCAGGGCGAAAAAGATCCGGTTGTAAAACAGGGGCCCAATGAATATACACACCTGTTTAACATTCCCGTTACACCCAAAGCTATAAAGGGCCAAGGGAAAATAATAGCTGTGCAAAGCGCCACAGAAGGCGACGGGGCCACCACCATTGCCGTCAACCTGGCTGGCCTCATGGCTCTCAGTAACCCGGAAAGGGTTGTTCTCGTTGATTTGGGCGGCTATGGGGCGGTAAGAACGCGCATGGGCTTGCTCACGGACGAATGCCTGACAAACATACTTGACTGGGAAGACATAATAAACCCCAGGGAAATTGTCCGGGGGCTGTTTTCTCATTCATCTGGAGTGATGGTGATACCGGGAGTGGTCCACTACGATCAGGTCGAAAAGCTGAGTCCCGACCTGGTCTTTAAATTGATCACACTTTTAAAAGAGTGCGAGAGGTATGACTATATTATCCTGGACTGCCCCCCGGTGGGCATGAGCAACAACACCTGGGCTGCCGTGCTTCTGGCCGATGTGGTTTTAACGGTCTTCAGTCCTGACAGGACAAGCCTTGACCATCTGGGTGAGAATAATGGATTCTTATATAGGCTGGGATGCAGGGAAAGGATCAGGCATGTACTGAACCAGGCAGGCATTCCCGGAGGGATACGGGCCATAGATGTGGAGGGCAAGTTGGGGCTGAATAATCTGACCCTGCCATACTCTGCCGGGGTGGTGGAGGAGAATAACCGCAGGCAGATGGTGGTCTTTTCAAGGCAAAAGGATGCCTTTACCAAAGCCCTTCAGATGATTCAGGACGATGTTATGGCCTTTGAGCCGGGGGAAAACAGGGGGATGGACCGGGAGCTTGTTAAAAAGCTGGCTCAAAGATGCAGCGGCTTTTTCATTGAGGAAAATGACAAAGAAGAGAAATCAGAAATCAATGGCACCGGCATTGGCGACAAAATACCGGGTCTTGGCGAAGATAAGTATGTCGAGGTAAGGGCCTATGTCCAGAAGACTTTGAGCACTATACTCAGGCCCGAAGAAAAGTCGCGCAGCAGAGACCCTATTGTCAGGTCCAAATTAAAGAGCATTGTATTAAGGGGCCTGCTGGAAAAGGATATACCACTTGGTGATTCGGCCTCACAATTGCTGGTGGAGGAACTGGGTAATGATCTCCTCGGATATGGCCCCGTAGAGCCTTTTTTTTATGACCCGGAAGTGACCGAAATAAAGGCCGGCAGGGACGTGATACGAGTAGAAAAGAACGGCGTGGAAAGGGTTGTAGAGGGTTTAAAGTTCAGAAACGAGGAGCACATCAGGGACGTTTTGGAGAGGATGCTGGCGCCCACCGGAAGGAAGATCGATATGTCTTCCCCTAAAGTGAATGCCCGGCTTATAGACGGGTCCAGGATGATAGCCCATACCCAGCCGGTGGCCGTGGATGGGACTATGTTCACTATCCGGCGGTTTAGAAAGGACATGACCCTGGAGAACCTGATAGCCAGGCAGGTGATATCCCCGGAGGTGGCTGACTTCCTGAAAGCCGCCGTGCAGTGCAGGATGAATATTGTAATAAGCGGGGGCACAGGATCGGGGAAAACCACATTTCTAAATTGCACCGCCTCTTTTATTTCGGAGCACGAAAGCATTATCACTATAGAAGATCCCGCCGAACTACAGCTGCAGCACCCCAATGTCCGGAGGCTGGAAGCCAGGCCGGCCACCGCAGAGCATGAGGAGATAACCCAGCGGGAACTGGTGAAGGACGCCCTGCGCATGAGGCCGGACCGTATTATAGTGGGGGAGGTGCGGGGGGCTGAGGCCTTTGATATGCTGCAGGCCATGAACACAGGGCACCAGGGGTCCGAGACCACCGGGCATGCCAATTCAGCCAGGCACTGCACCAAAAGGCTGGTCAACATGGTTCAAATGGCCGGCATGGACATACCTTATGACGGTATTGTGGAACAAATAGCCGATGCTGTAGACCTTTTCATACATGTGAAAATGCACAAAGAAACAGGCCGGCGGCGTATGGATCATATCTGCGAGGTGGCCGGCGTGGAGAGGGTGGAAGGAGTGCTCAACGTCAAGCTGAACACCCTCTGGCAGTACAACACCAAAAAAGACACCTTCGACTGGGTGGCCGAACGGTTTTCTCGCCGGGAAATATTTGAGGACGGGGGCTGGGCCAGATGACAAATATTCTTGTTTTACTGGCGCCGGTCCTTATGGGCATGGCCGTATTCTGGGCGCTGACCGGTCATAAAATGAGGCTTTCCAGAATTCCATCAGTAAGGATTGTTGATGAAAGGATTGAAACCCGGGAAAAGGCAGGGAAATCATCACAGGATAAGCTCATAATGATTGCCGGCGGTGTTATCCTGGGAGGTGTTGCCCTGGCCGTAACAGGGAAGTGGTACTTCGGGCTGATAGGCCTCAGTATGGGGTCACTGGTTCTGAAATGGCGGAAAAAGAAACAGGAAGAGGACCGTATGGAGTTGCTGCGGACACAGTTCATAGATGTCCTGGGACAGCTTGAGAGCGCCACATACGGTGGTATGAACCCCTACCAGGCTATGGAGGACGCCATACCCAACATGCCCCGGCCGGCCCGGGATGTGTTTTATGAAATACTGCGCCGGACCAGGACAGGGGATACACTGGCTCAGGCCATAGAGGCGGTGAGAAAGGATACCGGGTGGGAGGACCTGAAGTCGCTATCAATAGCCATCAGGCTTTATAACAGGGTAGGCGTAAACTTGGCGGAAACATGCCGCCATTCCATGGATGCCTATGAGGATAAGGAAAGCTTCAGAAGCATAATTAATGCTGCAGTGGCACAAAACATGATGACTTTGAAAGTCCTAACGGCACTTCCTTTTTTATTTGTTGGGGCAACCAGATTCCTGGCGCCGGGCTTTGCCGATTCTCTGTTTAATACACTGCCGGGCAATATTGTATTTATTATGGCAACAGCATGGATCATTTACGGCAACGTAGTAACCCGGAGGATTATAAGAAAAGCCTTTAATTGAGGGAGGTGCATAAGTGCTGCTGGAATATCTGTACACACACATAAAGGGTATCGACGGGGCGACAATTGGTGCGGCATTCATGGCTGCATCAATTCTTTTTTTAATGGCCGGCAACAAACTCAAATTACCAGGCGGCATTGAATTCAAAGGACAGGCAGAAAGCATTTTAAACAGAACGGGCACTACGCTGGGAAATGAGATAAACAAGACCATGGTTCAAAAAAAAATAACCCAGGCTGATCTCAGTATACAGCCGGAATATTTTATCGGGCTCCAATACGGCCTCCCGGTGGTATGCCTGGTGGTATTGCTGCCGCCCGCCCTGTTGGGCTGGCTGGACATATACTGGATTGTGCTGCCGGCTATTGTCGCATACCTGCTGCCGGGCATGTGGCTGAATAAAAAGTCTAGGGAGCGAGTGGAGACTATAAAAAGAGAAATACCGGATTTTTGCATCCTTTTGGGCAACGCCGTAAAGGGAGCCGATTTAATGCTGGCCCTACAGGAGGTGGCCGGGACCATGAAGGGCGAGCTGGCCAAAGAAATAGACCGGGCACTGATGGATATGGCCACCGGAGACAACCGGATGGCGGCTTTGAATAAAATGACCAATCGCTGCGGGATTCCGGAACTGACCGGACTGGTAGGTAAAATGCAACAGGCCATGCGCTATGGGAGCCCGCTGGAGCCGGTGATAAAGCACTATGCGGAAAAAGTGATGTCCAGGAAAAAATACGAAGCCCAGAAGACAGCAGGAGAGTTGACCATAAAGCTGCTTTTCCCGATAATTATTTTTGTTTTACTGCCTTTGGGAATAATGATGGGGTTCCCTATAGTCTGGAATATGTTAAAAGTTTTTGGCAATTAGAAAATAGCTATAACAAAGGAGGTGAAAAGATTGAAAGAGCTCATAAAAAGGCTGCACAAAGATGAAAGCGGCCAGGGGATGGCGGAATATGCCATTATTTTGGTTGTGATAGCTCTGGTTGCCGTTGCCGGATTTACGTACCTGGGCAACCAGCTAAATACAAAGGTGCATGATGCAAGTAATGCCCTCAATTAATTGTTTGGAAAGCAGTATAGACAGGGACATGGTTTCATTCCGTGTCCCTGTCCATAGGGGCAAAAAAACGGGAAGTGATATGGTGCTTCATTTAGCAAATGGGGAAATTTTGTCACGCAAGATAACGATTGCGGGAAACTACCCCGACCGGCTGCGGGGGCTTTTAGGAAGAAAGGAGATACTTGCGGATGAAGCCTTGATTATAAAGCCATGTTGTCAAATACATACCTTTTTCATGAGATTTTCTATCGACGTTATATTCCTTGACCGATACGGGTCGGTAATGCATGTGATGGAAAATATGCCGCCCTGGAGGGTAAGCAGGCTGGTACCGAGCGCCCGAATGGCGGTGGAACTGCCCGGGGGAATCTTGCAGGGCCGGGTTGCCCCCGGTGACATATTAAAGTTAGAGGAGTGATGCCATGGGAGGAATTACGGCAACCGTGATGGACAAGTCATTGATTGTCGGAGCTGGGCTGCTGGGAGTGGCTGTACTGGGGGGTATATTCCACTTCATACAGCTGGGGCTATTTTCAGCCGGGATGGAAAAAGGGCAGGCCGGGGTGCTCTCAGGAGTGTTAATGGGGGCAGCCGTAGTCCTCATTTACAAAACTTTCTTTTTGTGAAGGGTGGTTGTGGCCTTTGTATGCCAATATAGGTTTTTTTCTTGCGGCCCTCCTGGCGGCCGTATGCACCTTGACCGATATAAAGACGAGAAAAATATACAACGTGCTAACATACCCGGCGGTCCTGGTCGGCATCGCCCTGAACCTGCTGGCGGGCAGCTATGCAAATATATACGGCGGCATCATCATATTTGCCATGTACCTGTATTTTTTTCTGTCCGGGAAAATGGGGGCCGGGGATCTGAAGCTGGCTGTGGCCCTTGCCCTGCTGCTGGGGATGCAGCCGGTTCTTTTGGGATCGCTGGCAGCCGGAATACTTCTGTTGATCTGGGGGTTTGCGGCTACATGGCATAGGACAGGACAGCTGCAGACGGCGGTGCTGGTGGTGGCCGGAAAGGTCCCCGGGGGAGAGGCGCCCTACGGGGCGATATTGGGGCCGGCATCGGTTTTAATAGCTATCATGTGCTGGCACTAATGGCGTGGGATGAAGATGACTGAATGCCTGCCCCCCCTTTGTCAAAAGGCATTGCAATTATTACCATTACGTATTATGATAACATTAAAAACATGAACAGGTGTGATATTAATGCGAATGGTAAATGTAACAGAAGTCAGAACAAACATACGCGAGATATTATCAGAGGTGGTCAAAAGCCGGGAGCCAGTCGTAATATTGCAGCGTTCTAAACCTGTAGCATACCTTATTGACGCGGATTCGTTTGAGAAAATACAGTCATCTGAGAAAGAATCTGATACCTTGACCAAAAGCAGAAAGGAAAGCTTTGACAGGATACTGCAGCTCAGAGCGAAAGTCACAAAGAGAACCGGGTTACAGGAGGATTCGACCCAATTAATCAGGGATCTCCGAGAGGGGAAGGGGCGTAATGAGTAACTATATATGTCTGGATGCATCAATTATTGTCAAGATACTGGTTCAAGAAGAGCATAGCGAAAAAGCCACCGCGTTGATGCAAAAGGTAATTCAGAACAGGCAGCTAATTGTCCTACCTCCATTTGCTTGGGCTGAGGTAGGAACTGTTCTCAGAAAGAAGCGTAGGAGAAACGAATTGGCTGTCCAGGAAGCAGACGACCTATGGTTTGAGTTTAGGCTATTTCCAGGAATTGAATATCTGTCGGATGATGAGCTAATGGATCGGGCATGGAAAATAAGCCGGTATTTTGATTTGCCCACATTGTATGATGCGGCTTATCTAGCTGTGGCGGAGGTTATTGAGGAAAGAACGGGGGAAGCTTGTGAGTTCTGGACGGCAGATGAAAGGTTGATTAACTCCTTGGGTGGAAAGCGAAAGTATGTAATGCTGTTGCAGTAGGAAAGGGAAGTAACTACCATTGTTGCCGACATGGTACAGGTTATTTGGATTAAATAGATGAATCTGTCTGGTGGAAGGTGTTAGGGCAAGAAAAATGTGGTAAAATTGAAAATGGGAATACATACTAACTAATCAAAACGGGCCTCACCTGCCGGGGATGGAAACATCCAAGAAGGGGGGGTGGGGCGGGAAGGTCGTACATTTGACTAGTCGCGGAAAGTAATCAAAAGCCCCTGAAACTGTTCGCAGCAGTTTCAGGGGCTTGAGTCAAGTTCAAGAATAACCAATTAGAAATGAGGTGTAACAGTAATGAAACGATTTCTTTTATTCTTCAGTTTACTCTTTGGCCTGGCGCTATTGACAATCAACATGAGGCCGGCCTTATCGCAGACCACCACCACCGGAGGAATATTAACGTTTGAACCGTCGGGCGCTCTTATTGAGGAAAAGGAGAAAAACCGTGTGGTCTTCCCCGTGGGGAAGGGGGAGTATTTCTTAAACGATAAGACCCCCGGGATTAAAATGGACGCGGTGACTTTCCTGGAAAATGACAGGACATATGTACCCGTAAGGTTCCTGGCCAACTCCCTCGGAATCACCGACGATCATATCAAGTGGGACGATGCCGCCCAGGCGGTGACCCTTGAATCGGATAGCCTGAAGGTAAAGCTGTCCGTGGGGCAGAAGGGCGTTGATGTGAACGGCCAGGGCACTCCCACCGACGTGGCTCCCCTGCTGCGCAACGGGCGCACATACCTCCCGGCCAGGTTCGTGGCCGAGGCTTTGGGGTTCAAGGTTGACTGGGTGAACGACACCCAAATGGTGCTGGTCTACTGGCCTGGGGATGCGCCTTCCAATGACAATGTGGTGTACGAGTATTACCTGGGGGAAAGAAACACTCCCACGCAGCCAACAAACCAAACGGCCAACGATGATAAGGTGTTTGTGCCTCGGGATCTCGGTGGGGGACCTAACACAACAAAACCCACCGGGCCGCCCCTTGGGCCAGACACTGTAGTACACTAAACCGTAATAAACTGCAAAAACCTTCAAAAAAGAGAGCTTTTAAAAGCTCTCTTTTTTATACCCAAAAATCTTACGAGGAGGAAAAGAATTGAAAAAATACTCTTTGCTGTTCATGCTCATTTTTGTGGCTGCCCTCACGATTTTGACATCAATTCCGGCCCTGGCGGCCACATCGGACGAAGTCAGGACCTTCGGCTCCACCGACGAGAGGAACCGGGACAACTCCGTAATAGGCAGGGTGCTGTATCTCAGGTACGTCCACGAGGCGGGCGGAGCGTCTTTCTCCCAGCCCCTCATACTGGACGGCGGACACTGGGGCGGTGACCTGAACGATAAACAGGTGGTAATCACCGTAGAAAAAAACAGGTTAAACGGCTATACCATGTGCGACCTCCTGTCCGGGGAACTGCTGGACCAAAACACGAAGACCGTTGAACCGGACTGGAGCATACAGCTTTCCGGGCCAGCGCCCACCAAAAGCCACCCAACCTTCTACGAAACGCCTGACGGTCGTAAATATATTTTTATCGGTGCCTATGGGCCGTACCTGGATATAGTGGACATTACCGATTTAAAAAATGTTCATTTATACAGAAAAGTAGATTTAATAAATACCACCGATGTCACCTCTGCCCCTCTGATTATGGATTGGAACAACCACATGGTGGTGGTGGCCACCAGCGGCAATACCGCCAAGGTGGTACTGTTGGTTGATCCTTTAAAAAACAGTGAGGAATCCGGTACTGCTTATATAGACGCAGGCTCCGGGAGAACATCCTCCTCCCCGGCACCCTTGGATCTGGACGGGGATGGCAAATATGAGTCCTTTGCCGTGGGTCTTGACCAGGGGACTAACCGGGGAGAACTCCAGATATGCAACCTAAATAGCATTCTGGGCATAGACAGGAATGGCCGTGTGGAGCAGATAAGCCAGGATGCTGAGATAGCTATTCCTATATCAGGCGGACTTGTAGGCAGTTTCTCAATGGACAAGAATGTGCTGTATTTTGGCGACTGTCGCAGCCAGGTGTACGGATATGATGCTTTAAGCAAAAAGCATGTGCTGTATAACGGAGACCTTAAAGGAACATTTAGCAACCGCTCCCCGGCCCTCACATCATCCCGGGTCTACTTCCCGGCGGTGGGCAGGCTGGGGGAGAAGGGATCTCTCATAGCCATAGACCGCAGTACCGGAAATACAGAGTGGGTGAAGCAATTTCTGACCAACGCCCAGACAGCCCCGGTGGTTATAAGGAGCTCCGGTGGCGGGGCCGGCATACTGGAGGGAACCAGCAGATATGGAGGTGAAAGCGCCTACGTGGCCATGCTGAACCCGGCTGACGGGACTACGGAGTGCGCCCAGGAGATAGCCTTTGTCAGCGAGATCGGCGGCACCCAGTATGCCTCCGGGGTGTCCGGGGAGCTGGCGGTCAATAGGGACACCATGGTGGCCGCCACCGACGGGGGTATTTACATATGGAGGCTCCTGCACACCCTGGACCTGGTGGCTGAGGAACTGGATACTGGGGTCAATGGGAAGGCCGAGCCGGGTAAAACCTATCATGGAAAGTTTAAAATAAAATTCAACGGAAAGATAAAGACCGATACACTCTTTAGAATAACTGCCGCTGGTGTTGGAGTTCTGGTCAATGGCGTCCCCGTTCAGAACCTGACCATGAACGGCCAGCCCTTACCGTTAGAGGAGTATAAAGGCGTAAGATTTCCGGTCCTGACAAATCTCGAGGACGGCATGGAATGCACCATTGAATTTGACTATGTGGCCACCGGCGGGCAGATAAAAATTGACGCCTTCACCAACCTCAACCTGGGCAATGTAAAGGTGATGTGGGACGAAAACACCTATGACAACAATAAAATTGAGAAGACTGTAGAAGGACTGGGTTATGACATAAAAATAAAACTACAGTCCGACCAGTCCGTATATACTTCCATAGACGGAGATCCGACCCCGGTACAGCTTACGGCCACAGTAACAAGGAAAGACGATATACCGGGAGTAATTGGCGTAACCGGGTCCATTAAAGATGGTTTTCCCATAGATCTGAAGTTGGCTCCCGGTGAAAGCAAGAAGGTTGAATATGGGTACCCCGCCAGGCCGGGAAAGTATACCATCAATGCCGAGGCCTGGCCGTCTGGGGCGGATGATATTTACCCCCCGGATAACAGGGACAGGATTACCATCACAGTAAATAATGAGGATTTTAACTTGGATTCTACAATACGTTCAGGAACACGGAGGTGAGCAAAATAAGATCAACTATTATGCTGCTAATATTGAGCTTAATGTATGTGACTCCAGTAACAGCAACTGATTTGTCCGGAGATATTTTAAACATAGGCAATATACATCCAAAATATTTTCCGGTTTTTTATTCAGAACCCGGGCAGGAATGGATTGTAGATGTTTATAAATATGAAGCCAGTGATGTGGAGAAATTTACTGAATCAATACAAAGTAGTCTAAGAAAGATTAAACTTAAACCATTTCCAGCCCTCAAAGATGAACTGCCTGAAATATATATATCTCCAGTGAAAATGAAAATGAATATGAATATGCAACAAGAAGATTACCCCGGCATATTGCGAGCATGGTATGATGGACCATTTAATTCAGTTGTTATATCGACTTATCTGATTACAAATTATGAGCAAAGTGTTTTAGACTATACGATAGCACACGAATTAGGGCACTGGGTATGGGACAATGTTGCTACAAAAGAAGAATTAAAACAATATAAAAAAATTGCGGGGGACCTCACAAGTGAAGATAGAGCTATAATGGAAATGTACAATCTGGATGAAAGAAGGGTTTTGCAGGAGTGGTTTGCAGATGATTTTGCACAATATGCATGTATGATGGTGACTGATCCAACCAAAGATGGATATTCTCCGCTTGGTGGTAGCCATGCGCATGAGGGAGAATTACAAAAATATTTCAGCAAATATCGTTTATTAGCCCAAGAAGGATGTAATTAATACGGCATAAAGGGATTGCACTTAATTATCAAGACACAGGTGGTCACTACCACCTGTGTCTTGCTGTGGAGTTCCGGCCAGGGATCGGTGACCAGGTAACAATTATAATTGTGATGATTTCGACCGGGAATATAGTAACTACAGTGGCTGAAAATGAGATTTAACAGAGTATGCAAATCTGCATACCCCCCTGCAGATTTTGCAGGGGGGTACATAGATTAGGGTGTGATATTTATTGAATAGGCTTAGAAGTCAAAAAGGGTCAATACTGGTGGAATTCTCTATATGCGGAATAATGTTTGTAGGTTTCGTCATGGGCATCATTGTCATGGGCATTTGGATATACAACTCCTCCCAGGTTAGCCAGGCGGCCAGAATTGCAGCGCACAACGTCGGTGTCACTGACAATGCCGCAGAGTCACAGAATATGGCCCTCAATTACCTGAACAAGGCGCTTATTGCCTGTCCCGCCAGGGGAGCAGTGGCATACAGCACAGCGGAGAACGGCTATGGGGTGGCGGAAGCGTACATGGAGCCTTTGTTCCCGGGATTCCAAAGGTTGATAGACCCATTTGGGTCATCCAATGTTAACGGAAAAATTCACATCCGGAAGGAGGCAGTCAGAACCCGTGAGTACATGCTCAGGATCGGGGTTGAGTAAAAGCATTACAAACAACCAAAAAGGCGTCATTATGCTTGAATTCGTTTTTACTGTCTCTATTCTCATGGTGATATTCCTGGCCACTGTAACCTTTTCCTTTCTTTTTACCGACTACTACGGCTCCCAGAAGGTGGCCAGGGAGGGCGCCAGGGAGGCCAGCATGACAAGGGATGTCAGCTGGGCAAAGGTAAAGGCTGAGCAGGCGGCCTGGCTTTGGGGGCTTGACCCCGGGAGGACCTCCATTGAATTCTATACGGGCGGAACCGGGGTAACCTGTACGGTACATTACATCGCCAGGCCCTTTAGCAGAACCTTTCCGAGACTGCTGGAAGGCAGCGCACTGCAGGATTACCGCATAAACACCAGGGCTACTTATATGTGGTCCGATACGAGATAAGGGGGTGCTTTTCTTGTATGAGTCTATAAGATCGGAAAAAGGAAGCATACTGCCCATGTTCGCGGTGGTGGTCACAGTGCTCATTATTATTATGGCAGTGGCCATAGATTTTTCCAGATACGTGCTGGTAAGCGAAAAATTGAAAACAGCGTCTGACTCGGCGGCAGTGGCCGCCGCCATGAGTGCCAAAAGGTATGTACTGTTGGAAATTGACCCCGGAAGTAAGGAGGTTTCCTGTCCGGAGGGAGTTGATGGGCCTTGCTGTCGCAGATGCGGTGAAAAGAAAATTGTATCCGGCAGGGAAGATGATTTGATTGACAGGGACGGGTATAAAAAATACTGCTGCGACTGCGGCTGCCCAAAACCAAAAATATTGGAGCGATGGGTGGAATACGAGAATAACGGGTCTGAGGCCCGGCTGATGGCTGAGACATACTTTGACCTTAATAGGCCCAAAGAGATGACCGGGGCAGAGGGTGAGTCTGAAATAAGCTCCATTGCTGTATACAACAATCCAAGCAGCAGTTTATATCCTTCGGTGGTGGTTCGGACGGAGGGTAAATTTAAGACACTCATGCTTAACTTCCTGGACAAGATGTATCCCGGAACGAACCTTTCTGAATTAAACGTCTCAAAATGTTCTCAAGGCGGGACTTATTATTACGACGTTGACGGCAACTGGCACCGTTCAGCCAGGAGCGCGGAGGGGTGTGAATAGTAAATGGATGCTGTTAACAAAGCCTTTGGAGGCGTTTTTTTTATTTCTGCCGGGGTTCTCCTGGCAGTGACAAAGAATCCGGATATATTCACTGTGGCGGCGGTGGCTGCCTGCGCATTGTTGGCGGCTCTTTCCTCCACCGGGCTTGCAAGGTGGCCCGCTATGGGGGGAGCTCTGCTGATAGGCGCGTCCCTGGCTTTGCAGACGGCCCTTTCATATCGGTGCCTGGACTGCATAAAGGCCGATCTGCTGATATTGGCCGGAATCATTTACCTGTCAGCAGCGGAAAAGGGAACGGTGAAAAAACCGCTGAGGGGTATGGCCGTTGTTGTATCAGTTATGTTTATGGCCAATGCTTTTCTGCACTACCCACTGTTTTCAGGTCAGCCCCTGGAAGCGGCTCAAGGCGGCAAAGCAAGCCGGTTCATCAGTGTATCTTCCGGCGGGAAAGAGGTTTCACTGGATACATCCGTATTGCCTGCCCTCCTTTTTTCACCCTCCTGCGGGTCCTGCCGGAGCACCGTGGGAGAGCTGGTGGAAACCGATCCGGAAGGCAAGGGCTGGGTACCGGTCCAGGTGGGCGGGGATCCGGAGGAAGCCAGAGCGTTGCTGAGCAGCATAGGTTACCAGGGGGTTATTTACCATTGGCGATGGGATGAAGCTGTTCCTGCCCTCCTCACCACAAGGGATGACAAAACAAAGGTGGTGTATGGACAGGAGTCCATAGTAAAAGTGGTGAGGGGGGATAATGGTTGAGGCTGTGGCTTTTGGCGCCGGGGGGAATAATATTGTTTCTTTTGGGCCTGGCTGCCGGCAGATTTTATCCTATTATCAACATCCTCTGGCTTCTTAGCTGGCTGGTGTTTGTGGTGTTAACCATACTCTGGATCAGTCGCCACTACAGGAGAATCGAAAGCATGCTGCAGGAAGAACCTGACCCAAAGCTCGTTAATAAAGCATTTCCAGTATTCATAAATGATTTTGCCAGGGTGGACCTGGGACTTACTAAGATATACAGGAAAATTGAGAATGCAGCGCTTGACCTGATGGATCAGAAGGCCCGCCAGGCGGGAGAAAGCCTGGACATGATTTTGTCGGCCACAACCGACCCTTTAACAGGAGTACCAAACAGAAAACAATTAGAGGCCCATCTTAAAAGGGTATTTGGGAACACGAACCCCCTATGTGTGGTGATGGCGGATATAGACCATTTTAAATCGGTGAATGACACTTACGGCCATGACGCCGGAGACATAGTCCTCAAGCAATTTGCCAGCACGGTAAAAGGAGGCGTCCGCCCGTCTGATCATGTGTTCCGGTATGGCGGCGAGGAGTTTATATTGATATGCAGCGCCGACATTAATGAAACCATGGAAATAGCCGAACGCGTCCGGGTAAAAGTGGAGAAAACGCCTGTTGCAATATATGGCGACTTGAGTATTGCTGTTACCGCCAGCTTCGGGGTGGCCGAATACCGTTCCGGAGACACCCCGGAAAGCATCATGAAAAGGGCCGATAAGGCCCTGTATGTGGCCAAGCAAAGTGGAAGAAACAGGGTGTGTAAGGAGGCTTCGTTTTGATGAACAGAAAGAAGAAAAAGGCTATTAGAAACGCCCAGAAAAGAATGAGAAAGAAAAACGAGATTAAAAAAGGCATAGAAGTCATGCATACGGATACACCAGGATCAATGCCAACTTTTCATGCGAATAACGTTAATATAGAACTGATTAGAGGGGTGTTTAAAAATTAATAGGATTAAACTTCCCGCCAAAAACATGAGTTTCTGGGTGGCGGCGCTGCTTAGTATTGCAGCAGCTGCGTCGGTATTGTTCGCCCTTTATCAGGTATATATGCCGGTGAAAGTACTGGCGACCAATAAGGATATACCCGCTGGCGCGGTGATCGGCCAGGCTGACATAGGGTATGTGACCCTGGCCAGGAGAGACATGCACCAATTGGCTTTGACCGAACCGGGTGAGGTAATAGGGAAATACGCCGGGGTAAACCTGTATAACCTGGAGCCCATACTATCCCAAAGGATAACAGCAGATCCGTCCAGCGAAACTAAAAGCAGTGTCGGCCAGGATGAAACCTGGCTTACTCTTAACAAAAACGAGGCCAGGTGGCCTCAGAATATCAGGGCCGGAGGAACAACAACGGCGGTGGCCATATTGGAAGGCGGCAATCCCCAGGTAGTGGGCAAAGGAATTAAGATATTGTCTGTTATGGATACAAACATAAACCTGTCCGGGACAGTAGAGCAGATTAAGAACGCTGTCTCGGCAAACAGCGGTGACAGCATTACCCTGGCGCTCAAATGGGACCAGGTGGGCCCTATACTTTTCGGGAAGGCCCGGTCAAAAGAGCTGTGGCTGCTCCCGGAGGCTGAAGGAGCTGAGCTAAGCGGGGATATATATGACCCCGGACAGCTGGACAATTTGCTGCAGCTGCTGAATTACGGTAAAGACAAACCCGCCAAAACCAGATAAAGAGGGGGGCTATATAAGCATGGATAGGCATAAACTCGTTGGGGAAGTACAGGAAGCAGTGATAAAAAAGCACCGAAAGCTCTTTTTGGATAGCGAAGAAGGGGGCTGGGAGAAGAAAGAACAGGTCATAAAACAGGAAATAAGAACACTATTGGGCCGGGAAGACCAGGATATAGAGCAGTATACCATAGACCAGCTGATTGGCTACAAGGAGCTGGGGCCATATATGCGGGACCCGGGGGTGACCGATATATTTGTCACCAACCTGGAAGTGGAGATAAAGAGAAGCGGCGGCAGGAAAGAAAAAACCGGCATCAGGTTCCACAGCAGCGAAGACGTTATGAAGATACTGCACAACGTGGTGCAGAAGGCCGGCCGGAAGATAGATTTCAACAACCCCCTGGTTAACGTGCAGCTGCCAGGAGGGATGCGCTTAAACGGAGTTATCAACCCCAGCGCGGCAAGTCCTGCCATATCCATCAGGAAATTTCCCAAGAAGGTGTATACAGACCAGGAGCTTCTATCCCAGGGGTTTCTCAGTGAAGAAATGTTGCAGTTCTTCCAGTACGTTGTCAAATCCGGGTGCAACATGGTTATCGCCGGAGTGACCGGGTGCGGCAAAACCACCTTTGCCAGGCTATTGTGCGGGTACATTCCGGGGGATGAGCGGGTAATAACCGTGGAGGACACCCTTGAGCTGGGGCTGGAGGGCGTGGTGGCCCTGCAGGAATCGAAGAAGGCCAGTATCAAGGACCTTATAGAAAACTCCCTGCGTATGGACCCGGACCGGATAATACTGGGGGAATTCAGGGGGGATGAAACATATTACCTCCTGCTGGCCATGGACACCGGGCACTACGGATCAATGTCAACAGGCCACAGCAATAACGCCAGGATGAACCTTTTCCAGAGGATATTGCGGGCCGCCAAACCGGCCTCCGGAATGACCGATGAGGAACTGGGCCGTCATATAGTAAGCGCCATAGACCTGACCGTTTACATCAAAAAGTACAAGGATGGCAAATGGTGCATTTCAGAGGTTAATGAGTTGACAGACAGTAACGGTAAACCTCACTTCAGGGAAATATACCGGTTCAACAGGAGGGAAAACAGGCATGAATGCCTTAACAGCCTCACCGGTGAACTGCTGGATCGTCTGCAGGAAGAGCTGGGAGAAGAGAAGCTGCCGCAGATAAGGCCTTTTAGTGCGTCAAAGCCGGCCAGGGGAGTGGTGTCACTGGTATGATATGGCGAGAAAAACTGTATGTCCTGCTGGCGGTGCCGGAGATTTTTATTCCGGCGCTTTTTATTGCCTCAGCTAT
The DNA here is from genome assembly GCA_000802095.1 of Peptococcaceae bacterium BICA1-7. Taxonomy (GTDB): domain Bacteria; phylum Bacillota; class Desulfotomaculia; order Desulfotomaculales; family Desulfocucumaceae; genus BRHc4a. Next base: position 162,285 of record JUEB01000015.1, read on the forward strand.
TATGGCAGTCTTTGCAGCCAGAAACATTCAGATGTTCAGTAAATCCTTTACAAAGCTTAAAGACTTGCTGGTGCACGAAGCAGTCCGGAGCGACTTATTCTTCTCCAGGCACCAGGTCACCAAAGACACCGCCTTTAAGCTGAAAAAAATAGGCATGCCCTTCAGCTATAGCGCCTTTCTGACCGGTATCGCGGCTATCTCCGCCGTACTGGCGGTTCTGAGCATAATGCTTATGTCAAACCGGCTCCTGGCCATATTATCAGTGGTGTTGTGGGTGCTCTTTGCTCACCAGCTGGTGGACAGGCTGTATCACAAGAGAATTAAAAGCGTAATAGAGCTGCAGGCCCAGCTGATGCTGCAGCTGCTGGCCGAACTGTGCCAGGTGTCCGACAACCTCAAGCAGGCCATAGAAAGGGTCATACCGGCGACCCCCCAGCCTTTAAAAAAAGAGCTGGAGGACCTGATATTAAATGTCAACACCAACCGGGATATTGACGACTGTCTTTTAGAATTTGCTGCAAACTTGGACAACAGAGATATAAATACCTTTGTTCACGGTATCGTCCTTTCCAGGCAGTACGGCAGCGACACCCGCGAAGTAATTAAAATGGCGTCTGAAGTGGTCAGGGAGAGGATGGACCTGCGGGAGGAGCTGGTCAACGAGACCAGGGGGAAAAAGGCTGTTATATACATATTCATGGCCGCCCTGCCGGCTGTCTTCCTCTGGATGTTTACCGGTTCCGCCGATGCCCGCAGAGTATTCACAGAAACCACCCGGGGCCATATGCTGGTCTCCCTGCTGGTTATCGCCGAGTACCTTTGCTGGTATTTTGACGGCAGGAAAGGGGTGCTGGAAGAAGTATGATTCCGTCAATAATGTATCCCCCGGTATTGGTGGGCATTGCCGTAATGGCCTGGTGCCTCAGAAGGGTTAAATTGCCGGGGGCGCTCCAGGTATATGAATGGGTCGGCCGCTACGGCGCATCAGCCGAAGATCTGAAATCACTGAGAAAAAGGCTGGAGGCCTTAAGAATTCCATTTTCGGCGGAATTGGTAACTGCCGGCAAAAGGTCCGCTATGCTGCTGATCTTTTTTGCCGGAGCAGTCCTGCTGACGGGAGGGCAGAAAGGAGGGGCCTTATTTCTTCTGGCGCTGCCTATGGCAGCAAAAGCTCCGGAAATGTTCTTAAGCTTTTTGGAGAAAAGGAGAAAGGAGGCTATACAGGCAGCCTTCCCTCTGATGGTGGAGCAGGTAAAGATCTATGCCAGGGCGGTGGGCTATTATGACGCCTTTAAAGTGGTGGCCAGGTCCTGGAAAGGAGTCCTTGGCCGCGAACTGGCTTTGCTGTCAGCTGAGATGGAGCTGGTGGGTCTGATTGAGGCCGTCGATAATTTCGCCAGACGCTGCAACGTGGCTGAAATGAAGGACTTTGCCCGGATCATCGCCGTAGAGCAGAGCACCGGGGCCGATATTAGCGAGATACTGACCAATTACTCGAAAGTGTCCAGGCAGAGAAAGGCTTCCAAAATAAAGAGGTGGATTAAGATTCAGCCTGTTTTAATGTCGCTCTTGCCCGGAGTACTGATAGTGATATTTATCATGATGTTTATTATCCCTATGGTGGGTTCCATAATCAACCAGTTAAACACTATTAAATAGGGGGTTAATACCGTGGTAAAAGAATATCTGTGGTTACTGCACAAAAACCAAAAAGGAGGGATGAGCCTGGAAGTTGTGGGATTTGCCCTTATAGGGGCAGGCCTTTTGCTGACCTTTCTAAAGTGGAAAAAGAAAAAGCCCGGGCCATCGGAACAGGAATAGGCATAAGTTCCAATTTGTAAAGAAAAGGAGGTATTTTGAATGATTAAAAAAGCAAAAAAGGTTCTGGTTGCGCTGCACGAGGACCAGGGAGGCAGCTACTTCGTTGAAATGGCTCTTGTACTGATCGGTGTAGCCTTTGTGGTTTTCAATGCCGCCTCAGGGCTGGCCAACGACGGTATTGTGCCCAAGTACAATAACATTTCCACGCAAATTCAGGGCGTTGCGGTTCCCTCATTAGATTAATCCGGTAAAAGATATCCGGGAAGAAGGTGATACTCCTTGAAAGTATTTTTAGCAAGACTTCACCGTGGCCAAGGGGGCAGTGTCTTCGTGGAAATGGCCCTCCTCATAATCGGTGTAGTATTTGTGGTTGCTTCCCATATGAACGAACTTGGCGCAGCCCTGGGCAGCAAGATTGGTGATATAAAAACCGAGGTCGAACAGGTGGGAAACTAATGTTTAAAAGGTTACATAAAGACAGGAGGGGCCAGGTCTTCATAGAGGCGCTGATAGTGATCCCCCTCCTGTTTATGATTTTTTGCTTCGTTATTGAAATGGGCTATCTCATGTATAACTGGTCGGTGATTAACTACTATGTCTGCAATACTGCTGAAGCTGCCGCCACCAGGGGGCAGTTTACCAGCGAAGTGAGAGCCCAGCTGGCTTCAAAGATGGCAGACTGGACAGTGAACAGCCAGGGCTACAATTATGACGTGGGCGGCGCCGGTCCTCCGGGAACCATGGACAGCAATACTGTATATATTTTCGGCACTGACATGGACACGCCGGTGCAAAGGGGCTCCTACATAAACGTAAATATCAATTACCCCTGGCGCTTCAAATTCTTTTTAATCGACAGCCTGATGAACTACGTGGTCAGCGAAGAAAGCTTTCGCCTCAAGGTCAACGCTGCTGCCCAGAGCGAGGTGTTCATAGAGTGATTAATTTTTTAAATGACCAGAGAGGGTCAGCATATATACTGGCCCTCTTAATGATCATATGTTTTTTTGCAGTGTCGGCCCTGGTTACCGATGTTGGTGAGCATTTTTGCATTAAGGTAGCTGTAAAAAACAAGCTGGACCTGGCGGTGAGAAGCGCAGCCGCCCAGGTGGATGAGGAAGAGCTTAAAAATGCCAGTCTGGTCATAGACGAGGCCAGGGCAGCCCAGACCTTTTACGATACCCTCAAAATGAACTTGCTGCTGGACGACAGCCTTAATCCCCTTACAGGGTCTATGCTTAATACCGGTCCGGTGCAGGTTGATTATTTTGAGGTAGTTAAGCCGGAAGAAATTCCGTTTACATATACATTCACCGGCTACAGCGAAACTGTTAGCCAGGTGTCGGTAGTGGCCATTATCAGCTTTCCGGTAAAAAGCGGAGCCTTTTCAAAGCTGGCTGGCCTGCCGGAGGAAACCACCATGTACTGCCATGTTACAGCCGGGCCGGAGCTTATAGGCAGGCCGGTGGATGAAATATAAGAACATTGAGGAGTTGTTATATGTTATGAAATTAACAATTATTATCATTGTTGTATTTGTTGGGATATTATTCGGATCAGGTGTTGTAAGTGCTGCTGGGTATAATGATTATACTATTAATAATAGTTATAGTTATAGTATTGGATTGAGTGGAAATACTAGCAATCATTTTGTTAGGACAGGTATACAACTATCTTATATCTATTCTCAGCTAACAAATGACACCTCGCTGACATACATAAGATATAGGGTAAAATTCAATGGCAGTGATGCGAGAAGTGATTATGATCCAAATTTGACCATAACTCTAGCAGGGAACTATAACAACAATGGTATGTGGGGGGAGACAGTATCACCATTACAAATGTCAACCAATAGCAGGTCTAATTCAACTCAGGGGCAGTGGTATGAATACAGTAGAAGCTTTGATCCAAACACAGGCTCACAGGTGGCAAATAGAATGCTATATTTATTTTTGAGTGGCGTAGACGAGTATGACTATTGCTCGTTTACGGTAGAGATACTAGAGGTAAGGTATAGGAAATATGTGGTAGATATTACTACAAGTATAACATCGGACAGATATATTGAATTAGAAGTAAATAGGTTTAGCGGTGCTACTGATACAAGAGTTGCTATACAGAATATAAATGATGGGAGGTGGATAGCTGGGAGTTCCAACAGCCGAGTCGCCTTTTCTGGCTCAAATACTGCCTATACTGTTATAGATACAGGTGTTATGCCAGAGAAAACTTATACTTATTATTTGTATTACCAGGTTGGTTCGTCAACAAGTATACCACCGGTTGGACCTATCGTAGTTTTAGTAAAGGTACCTTCAGATGCAACATTAGCCGTAGAGCAAACCATAGATGCAGGATCTTCTGCAGCTCAGTGGGCGCACTGGGCAAATGATAATGCCGCAGCTGCAGAAGATATGGCCAGGGAGGCCAGGGACCGGGCCGATACAGCATCGACAAACGCACTCAATGCCTATAACGAGGCCCATTTAGCTAATACCAAGTTGAATGATATGCAAGTCTCTATAACCAATATCCAAAACAATATGGGGGCAGATACTGCCCCTCCCATAATCAATTTGGGCACCTTATCCGGGGCCAGGGCCACCAGTGGAACTTCAATAAAAGCCTTTTTAAACGTGTCGGATAATATCAGCACCACCTTTAATTATAGTATAAATGGCGGTGAGTACCAGCTTCTGCCAGTAAACGGTATAATCGACTTGCCAGTTACTGAGCAAGGCGTAAATCCAATATATGTGAGAGTAAAGGATGAGGCGGGGAACATAAACTCTGTTTTCATGAAAATTCGAAAACTTTAAAAAAAGGAGGGTAAAAAATATGAAAAGGCGGTTATTGCTGACCTTAATTTCTATTATTATGTACACGATAGTTTTTATCTCCCCCTATGAGTCTTCTTTTGCCGGCACATCATCAACTATAACAAATGTTAGTCCGACCTGGATAGATACCCATATTGAAAACGATGCGCAAACAGGGTGCGGGTTCATTGAGTGGGCAAGATATACGGCACCATTTGGTGACAAAATTGTAAGGTTTACTGATGATGATTCTCACGAAATGCGGAGTGGTTCTGGAAACAGAGTTTCAGGTACCATAACAATACAGATTGTTGGTGGTAGTACCGGTCAAATATATTCGTCCGTAGACCATATTGTTTCCGGTGATGATTCTGGTGATTATTCTATAGGTTACTTTCCAACTATAAATTGTAATGACACATACCTATCAATTAAGGTGAAACAAAATTTGACATATAATAATAGTGGTATTCGTTATTGCACACTTACTGCTGGTGGTGGTGGTGCTTATTGGGACGGAGTAACGCTTTATACTGTTGACCAATATTTATCGGACTCAAGTTACTATGCCCAGTTAGCAGCTCAAAATGCAGCGAATGCCTTGACTGCTGCTAACGCTGCAAGCACTAACGCGACATCGGCCCAGAGCGCAGCTAATAGCGCTAATACGAATGCTATCAACGCTTATAATTCGGTTTCCAATGCAAATGGTAGTGCCATTACGGCTGTAAGGGACGCCAGTGGTACTGTTCTGTCGGAGGCGCGACAGGCCAAAACGAATTCCTTCAATTCCTATAATCAGGCTGTTGCCGCAAATACAAAATTAGATAACCTTTCGAACACTATTAACAACATACAAAACTCAATAGACAATGATACTACAGCCCCGGTTGTAAGGTTAAAGACTTTATCAGGCGCCTTTGCGACATCGGGGAATACGATAAAGGCGGTTGTAAATGCCAGCGATAATTTCAGCACCTCTTTTAATTACAGCTTGGATGGTGTGACGTGCCAACCCTTACCACAGGACGGGGTGGTAAATCTTTCTGTAAGCTATATAGGAGATAACCACATAACGGTCTGGGTAATGGATGAGGCAGGCAATACCGGAAGGGACTCAATAACCATAAGAAAACTCTAAGATGATAAATGACCTCGGATGCGCTCCGGGTTTTTCTTTTTTATGGGGAGGGATATTTCTGAAAGAATTTATTAAGTCTGTGTTGGTAATTGTGCTTTTACTTCTGGCTGGGTGCAGCCCGCTTGAAAATAGCAGTCAGTCTGCCCTTGACAAAGAGGTATACCCGGTGGTGGAAACCTACCTGGAAAACGCTGCAGCTGGAAACTGGCAGGAGGTATTTGGAGTCCTGACCGGGGAGGCCCTGATTTCTGCGAAGGCCAATGCGGGGCAAGTAAAGGCCGATGGGGACAAAATTATCTCCAGGAAATACAAGGTATCCCGGGTTGGAGATTGCCTGACAAGGGTAGAGGCTGATATTACCAAGAGCACAGCGGAAGGGTTTGACAGGCTGGCATTCAGCTTTGCCCTCATTAAGTCCGGAGACAGGTGGAAAATCTATAAGACCACGTGGGGGGAATACCTGCAAGATGATCTCAAACCCGGGCAACTGCCGGCCGATGCCGCTGGTGGAGTTATTAAGGCTTATCTGGAGGCCCCATATTCCGAAAAAAGGGCAAAGGGCTATATATACCTGTCCGGCAAGTTATTACAGGACTCAGAGAGGGCAAAATCGTTACCCGTGGATGCAAATGCATACGGGGTGCTTCAGCAAACCGTAACCACTGTAAAAAGCCTGGAATGCTTGGGAATCTCAGAGGATTATGCAGTGGTAAAGGCCGTCTGCACTGTAACAATGGACGGCGCTGAAAAACAAGCTTTGTTCCTGATTGATACAGTACTGGTTAACGGGGCCTGGAAGATTGCCGGCATAGAGAATCTTTAGGGGGAGGTGACCGGCCTGCTTGCGGAAGACATTATTTATATCTTACATACTATTACTGCTGATATTTTTACCAACTCCTGTATTTGCTGAAATAGTCCTGGACGACAGTTTTACCGATACATCCCGGGTGGACCTGTCCCAAACCACGGCCAGGGTGGATATTGACAATAATTGTGTTCTTCTTCCGGAACGATCCCTGGCCAATTCGGTTGATATGCTGAAAAACAGCCTGGGCTATGCCGTGGCCTCAAATAGCGGAATTACTTTGTATGAGCTGGACGACGCCACCGGGACCATTGCCTCCAACCCGGAGTTCTCCTGTCCCTGGGCCACTGATGCCACAGGGGTTTCCCTGCGGCAGGACAATCTCAATATATGGGCCATTTCCGAAAGCAGTGTGGCTTATTACAGGTATAACGGTTCCGGGATGAGCAACGATCCGGCCCTTAAAGTATCCGGGCTGAATAATGTTTTGTCGGTGACGGCCTTTAAGAATAAAGATTCTGCGCTGGTTTTGCAAGCGGACGGTAATCTCACCAGGATAACCCGGTATGATGCAGGGGGGAGCCTTAACCCTTCACTTGTTATTGAGCCCGGCATTTCAGATCCCGTTGCGGTGTCCATGGTTAATGACTCTCCGGATTTCCGGCTCTTTACAAAGGACACCGCATATTACTATTCCTATGACGATGCACGGGGCACATACGTTGAGGACCCGGCCAAACGGATAACCGGGCTGCCGGACGCAGTTTCAGCCAGTGGCGACGATATAGGCAGCGCTGTTCTCACTAATACTAACGCGGAATATTACATGAACAACGACACTGGCGGGGCGGCCAGGGTGGATGTTTTCAGTCCGGGTCCGGTAAGTAATCCCGTGGCCGTGTCACTTAAGACCGGAACATATGAGCAGACCATTATTGACGGAGATGGCAATGTCCAGTGGTGGTCATACGATGACGCCGCAGGGAGGATGGTCAGGGATCCCAGTATGGAGATTACCGGACTGACATTAAACAGTGGATATGCACATCCCAAAGCATATTATTCCAAGGCAATGGCCTCTTCAATGTCCTGCAATGCGGCATACCTGACGGTAATAGACGATATACCGGCAGGCACGTCTGTTAATTATTATGTTTCTTCAGACGGAGGAAGCGCCTACACAGCAATCATACCAGGGACATGGACAGCTGTGCCAGGGGGCGCTGCCTTTGTTTTAAAGGCTGTTCTTGACACAACGGACACCCAGGTAACCCCCAGAATATTTCAAATAAGGCTGGAGTGTGATGCGGACTTTGCTATTAACGGATATGTTGACCCGCAGCCGGCTGAGAGGGGAAGGAATGTAACCATCTCTGCGGCAGCCGTCAAGATGACTACAGGAGAGCCGGTAACCCTGGATACGTGTGAAGTGGAATTTCCCCTGCCGGCAAAGCTGGACGGCGATCCCGCCCTGGCCCCTGGCGACACATCCGCCATCGTTGATATGGTATTTAATGGAGCCACCGGGCGCTGGGAATACACATTCACCGTGCCAGAAAAGACTGTAGATAATTTCTGGCCTGATGACGGGGTATACCAGACCAGGATAACAAGCTTTAAATACGGTGTCAGTAAAAGCACAGATGTAGACCTGCAGATCAGCGGCAATATACTGAGGAGGTTGGTTATAAGAACAATAAACTCATGATCGGAGTTGTATGACTATTTTGCACTATACACTGTTATTATGGCTACGATTTTTGTTTATGTTGCCAATAATATAATCTTAATAGAAGGAGGTGCGGTTGTTTGGAATTGTCACGTTTAAAAAATAACGTTACAATTGTTTTTCAACCTATACATGATTTAGTTTCGGGAACGGGAGAAATATTGGGTTTCGAAGCCTTGGCACGCGGACCGGATGGTCCTTTATACTTTCCATGCAATTTATTCAGGGAAGCTGCCCGAGAAAGAATTCTTGACCATGTTGAATTACTCTGCTTTAACTTGGCTTTAAAAAATTTCAGGATACTGCAGCATCTTGGGACAAGCATATTCATAAACTTTAGCCCTCACACTATAGTCAAGCATTACCCTGAGATAATAAATCGCCTGAAAAAGTTTAAGGGTAACGCCGTTATAGAGCTAATAGAATACTCAATAACTGGGAAAGCTCGTGGAGAATTGTTAACAGCCCTTGGATATTTGCATTCAGCAGGGTTCCGTATAGCTCTGGATGACATGGGTAACGGAGACAGGGATCTCGGGTCTATTTGCGAGCTGCCGGCAGACATTATAAAAATAGATCGAAAAATCATACAGGGGCTTACAAAGAACGGCAATGCACAGAAATATAAAATCATGTTGAATACTTTGGTTGGTTTGGCGCGAAATCTTAAAATGATAGTTATCGCCGAGGGTATTGAAACTGAGATACAGCAAAATGGGGTTATGGAGGCTGGTATCACCATGGCCCAAGGCTTTTTCCTCTCTATGCCAAAACCAGCAGCTTTTTGGGCTAATCAATTGAAGGACGAAAAAAGCAACATAAAAATAGCTGGTGAACGCTAAAAAAAATCAGGAAAATTTCCTGGTTTTTTCTATGTAAGCGGTAAAAATTTCTTAAAGGGGGATAAAAAATGAAGTTAGCAGCTAGGCCCGAACCTATTCGAAGGGTTATGGGTAGAGAGGAAGGCAAGCCATCAAGAAGAGCTATTGTCGGTTTAAGAAGCGTTACTGAGAAGGTAGCTAAGAAGACACGATATGCGAAGAAGGATGTAGGTGATGTCATACGGGCTGCCTTGGAACAGATTGCGGCTGAGATAGCCCGGGGTAATACTGTAAGGCTACCTGGAATAGGTACTTTCTCACTCTCAGAACGCTCTGAACGCATGGCGAATGCATTTGGCAGCGGGCTAGTGCTGGTGCCAGCGCATAAGACGGTACGTTTCAAAGCTGCCAGGCCACTTAAAAACGCACTCAAGTGAGGTAATACAGGTCCGACAAGTCCGGCAGGATGAAAAACTGCCGGACCTTTTTTATATCAAAACAAAAAAGGAGGAGAGTTCATTGACCTACCAAACTCATGTGGCCGGGGGGTTGGCTGCCGGCGCCGGATTGTTGTTATATACCCATTTACCCGGGTCTGCTGTATTGCCTGTCCTGGCTATTGCCGGCGTGGCCAGTCTACTGCCTGATGTGGACCATAGAGGAAGCCAGCTCAATCATACGCCTGTGGTTGGTCTTGGCGGAAAAATTGTATCCGCCGTAGTGGCTCACCGGAGCGTTACTCACAGCCTACTGGCCATAGCGGCCCTGGTATTGGGACTTATGACCTTTCATGTGCACAGTATTTATGTCTGGGCGGCTGGTGCTGGAATGCTATCTCATCTCGTGCTGGACAGCTTAAATCCTCAGGGGGTTCCCTGGATATGGCCAATTAAGGTAAAATTCAAAATTCCCTTGGTGACAACAGGTCATTTTGCTGAAAAGCTTATTGTTATGCCTGCCTGTTATATTGTGGCAGGCTTTTCAATGGCCAGGTACTTCAAGATCTTGTGAAAGTCTAAAAAACACGAGGAGGAACAATTAATGAAAATGTTGCCTAAAAAGATAATTATGGTGGCACTGATAGCATTTTTCATATTGGTTATTACAGTGCCTGCATTTGCCGATGGTCTTCCCCTGGACGTTCTCAAACAGGGAGGAATCACGGATAGCTCTTTTGGGGGCGCGCAGGTAGCAAGCCCTTTTATAAAGCTTATTAACTGGGGAATTGCGATTCTTGCGACAATTTTCCTTGGTTATGCAATCTTTCACATGGTCCTGCGTGTAAAAGATTTGATATCCGGAAAGCGCCAGTGGAAGGCAATGCTGGATGACTTTATTTCCATAGGTGCGGCAATAGTTGTACTGGCCATAAGTATAACCGGCAGTTGGTACGATTTAATCAACTGGTTCCACGTAAATGTAATACTAAAAATAGTAGAAGCCTTCCATTAACAACCAAGGGAGGAAGTTAACATGAAAAAGACTATTATGGCGTTAATAATGGCGGTACTGGTATACAGTGCCGCCTTATACCCTACTGCACAGATTAATTTTAAACCTTCCTTTGCCGATGTTGGTAATTCAAGCCTTAATTCAGATATGCCCGAGGGCGGCTGGAATTTCAGTGATACGGAATCTTCGACCCCGTCCGAAGGAGAAAGTGGTGGCGGTGGTGGTAGTAGTGACAGTGGTGGCGGATTGTTGGAAGTTGTAGATTGGTTAAAAAAAGTTGTCGATGGGGTAACTTCTTTGCCAAAGAAAATAGCTGAGGCACAAATTAATTTGGTTCAAAATATTTGGGGAATGGAAATTGACAGCTTCCTGAATGTTTTCAGTGGTGTATTGAGTAAGGCTTTTACTAACACCGTTTACCCTGGAACTATAGATTGGGTCTCACACGGGAATGCTTTTTTCTGGATTATTTGCACAGTGTTCTCGATTCTATTTCTGACTATAAACATGAAACATGTGATCCAGGGCAAAAAACAGTACAAGCCGGTTCTAACGACATTCGCCTTGGCTGTGGTGTTATCTGTAGCATCGGTTCAGATAGTGAATGTCCTGGTATGGCTTTCGAATAGCATGACAGCAAGCCTTGCCCAGGTAGCGCTGGATAAATACACAGCCGGCGGTATACATCTGGACCTGAAAAGTCTTACAGCGCAACAGATAATGTCTATCCCATTTCAGGAACCATCCAGTTTTGGTACACAGATTGCTTTCCACACCTTGTTTGTGGACCCAATCATACCCGATATGTTGACCACGAATCAAGCTCACGGTGGGATACTTGCCCTGGTCCTGGCCACAGCTGAATGGTTCGCTATGGACATTCTGGTTTTTGCTAAAATCGCAGTGTTGTATATAGGCACTATACTGGCTCCTATATATATATCCATGGCGGTATGGGGTGCAGTAATCGAGCCTGCTGTAGGGTGGGTCACTTTGATGTCCCGGGTAGCTTTTTTACCTATACTATGGACCTTCGGCTGGACGGCTATGGTTTTTGTCCAGGCGCAAAACAGTGCGAAGAATCTGTCTAACCTGTTGGGGGCCGATGCTGTGGCAATAAATATTCTCCTATTGGGAGGCCTCGTATATGTCACATACAGGTACTGGCTTAAGCCTACTATTGCTCAGCTGGCAAATCCAGTAACGCTTGCAGGGGGTGTCGTACTGGAAAAGCTAGGCCAGGCCGGAGAAAAAGTCGGGAGAGCTGTTCAGTTGATAGGCATGGCCACTATGCAGCCAGAAATTGTAACAGCTGGCGGAACAATTGGTGGCGTTGGGAAAACAGTCGCTGACAGGGGTAGGGACACCCACGGTGGACGCACCATACAGGAGAGCTTTGATTTATCGGCGGAACCGCCTGAAATTCCGATTCCCGACCTCAAGGACAATATTACCCATCGTATTGAGGAAAGGTATGAGAATCACCAGGCAGCAGTCAGAAAGAAAGAGGAAGAAAGGACTCGTAAGAAATACTGGACCTGGCAGGGGCGATACATAATCCGCGATCCGCAGACCGGGCTTCCCCAGGAAGTGCCTGTCCCCCCTGAAGGGTACGTAGATCAGGGAGAGTGGCAGGGAGAAAGTCAGTCTACCTACTCCTGGCAGCATCTATAAGAGCTGTGAGGTACTGCCTCCGGGGAATTATGGGCAGTATAACCTGAGTTTTTTTCCTATAAAAACGAGCAAAAAGGGGGATAAAACTTGAAGGAATGGTTTAAGCGGCTAAAATCAAATATTAATACGGCGTTGGAAGAAGAAAAGATTGAGAAAAGTCTTTTAAATACCTTTATCTATATACTGTCCGCAATTGTGACTGCCTTGATGCTGGCCTATAAACAATCTCGGCGTTTAGAAGGTGACGTTCATGCGAGTTGAGTTTCCGTCAGATGTGCGAGAGGACATACATGTCCTCGGTATACAGCTTAAGGACCTGCTGCTCTTTTTTATTCCTTCGGTCATTTTGGGAATCATTTGCTTTGCTATCCCCTTTCCGGTAGCTATACGATTTGTGTTAGCCCTGGCTTTACCCGCCGGCACGTTTTTGTGGCTGTTCTTTGATATGCCTGCCCTGTGTAGGCGCCGGCGGATCTTTAAAAAAGACCCTGATGTTCGAACTTCGGCTGAGGGCGACAACAACATCCATGAGATTATTACTGTCAGCGAGGTAGAAGGGCCGTTTGTTACTACTGATGACCAGTGCCTACATATATGTTTATCGGTTACAACTGGGCCATGGCTTACTAAGATTGAATCCGAGCGCGACCAGTCAGGTCTTGTCTGGCAGCAGGTGGTGGGAAGGGTATTATCCCAGGGGTGCTTATTTGATACCTGGGCAATAAACGACCTTGAAGTACTGAATCCTGAGATGGACAGACAGAAAAAAGAACAGGCTCAATTACCGGAGGAGTTGCAAAAAATTGGCAGGGATAGACGGGAATACTGGACATTTTTAGGAACTTCCGGTTTTTCCCGCACTGTGTCATACTACCTGCGTATTTCTGCCGATCCTTTTGAGCTTGAGTTTAATCCAAAGCCCAAGAGTAAGATAGAGCGTTTTGATAAAACCAAGCAGCTCTTAGTCGAGCTGGCTGGTGATGTAATCCAGAAGCTGAGGTCCTCCGGAGATCAGGCCGTTGTAATATCCGGTGAAGTGCTGCGCGATGTGGCTGCCCGGCAGCTGCAACCCCAGGACTACCGTGACGGCGCGGTGCGTGGGAGCGACTGGGTAAGGCCTGGAGGAAACAGTATTAAGCGAAAGGTTGAAAAGAAGGCGCCGGTTATCCAGGACCCCGGGAGGGAAAGAAAATTGCCTGCCCGGCCGGCAGAACCGGTGGAGGGAAAAGCAACTTTTCGGTGGCTAATGTTGCTATATAAAGCAACCCTGTTATTGAGAAAACTTTGGCCATTGTACTCCAATTCGGTTTACGTGGTTTCGGTACTGCATTCCGGTGACGATGAAACCCCGGGCCTGGCCATGGTCATTAACGAACTGTATGCAGGATTTGATACAGTCTATAATGTTCCGATGGTCTACCGGGGTGATGATAGCCTGAATGAAGACGCTCAGAAGGCCTTGCGTACCGGTTATGTATATTTTGTAGTCCCTAACCCGGATGACTGGTCTGACGAGGAACTGACTGCTTTGACTCAGGACATATTGGCAGAGGCGGAACGTTATGGCTCCCGGGTAGACATTGCCCTGCAGTATCCTGACGGCCTTGCGTCGCAGCTGATAGCATGAAGGAGGGAAGATGGATGGAACAAAAAATATCCGGACAAAGTTATAAGACTTATCTGGCGGCAATAGCCTCATCATTCCAAAAGCACCCCCAGCACACTATTGTTGGGGATAATGTTTATACTCGTGTTCTACGGGGGGCGGCGTGGCCGGATAAACCTGTAGACACGGGTTTTTTACAGCTATTACACACATTAAGAGGGGTAAAAGCGCCACCAAACGTGGTAGTGGAAGTAATCTACCGGTATAGGAAAGCTGTTTTGGACTGGGGATGGCGGGCCAACTGGAAATACAACCGTCTCATTCAGAAGGTGAACGGTGAACAAACACCTGATCCATCGGAAGTTAAAGCGCTGGATGCTATGAAAAAGTTAAAATCCGTTAATTATTACGGCGGTGCAGACACTGCAGATGTATGGATGTACGTTGTTGTCCGCTCCATCGGTGACCCCGGATCAATGGATGCGGTATGCCGTAAGATAATGAATGACATGAAAGACATAGGGATAATGCTATCTCCGTTGATCCAGGAACAACAACAGGCCTTCAGGGAAACTTTTGTCCTTGGCCGTTCTGATGAGACGTTCCAGAAAGCATACCCTGGACGTATTGTGCAGTTGGATGTTGTCTCATCGCTGTACCCGTTTCTTACCGGTTCAATAAATGACGGTCACGGTGGTTATTTTGGGCACTCAATAGCGACCAAAAGCGCTAATTTCGTTGACCTTAAAAAAGGTTCGGGGAACCAGAACATTATTGTGATTGGTGCTTCTGGAGAGGGGAAGTCAACTTTCCTGCAAGCGATTATTGAAAGTTTGAGGGCGGAAGGCTTTCTGGTGATAGTCTTTGACATGAACGGCGAATACCGAAAAGTTTGCGAGAAAACCGGCGGTCTGTATATAGATCATACGTTGGCAACTGGTAAGTATATTGATCCCCTGGCAATACCGGACAAAATTGGCATTGCAGAAGAGGATGCCGGTAGACTTAATGCTGTTTCCGATGCGTTGATCTCTACGGTAAGCATATTGGCCGATGGAATTACACCTGGAGAACGTAATGCTGCTGACCGGGCACTTATGAAACTGTATGAAGCTGTTAAGATTGACATGGAAAACCCGCAAACATGGGACTTCAATGACCAGCCATTCGATATTGAAGACTGGTGGAACGCACTTCAAAACGATAAGAATAAGGACGCACGTACCCTGTCGGAAAAGTTGGCCATTTATTTTACCGGCTCCAAGAGACATTTATTTAAGCACAGCGAGAAAATTACTATACCGACGGACTGTTCCCTGGTAGTATTCCAGGTCGGTACATCATTGGAAGGCGCTGATGCCCAAGTGGGTGCGGCAAAAATGGCCATGACCATGAGTTTTGTACGGGATGTGCTGCGCAAGGAAAAGCTTAAAGGCAAAAGATATACCGCAGTGGTATTTGATGAGGCTCAAAGGGCCTTGCTTAACCCCGAGATGTCTAACTACATTAACACTCTGGCCACGTTTATAAGGCACCTAAATGGCCTCCTTGTGGTATCGACCAATAAACCCCATGTATTCTGGGTTAATTCAACAGGTGGTGAGGGCGGTACCGGAATATGGGCCAACTCAAAATATAAGGTATTTTTCTGGTTGGAGAATTCTGAGATTGCGGCAGTGGAAAAGAATGCGGAGATCCCGAAGGAAATAACCGACACCCTAAAAACCCTTTATCAGACTAACCAGTTCCTAATCCGCCATCCTGACAGAGGGTGGGACCGCTGCAAAATGTACCTTCCTCCCGAGGAGTTAGCCTTATACGAGACAAGGGGGTTGAAGAAATAATGGGTATCGAACCATTGCCGAATAACATGTCCATGAATCTTCAATCTGGGGCTGTTATTCAAGATGGTGCAATTGCTTCAGGAAAAAATGGCGGTAAGGGTATGGGACTGATAATAGCAGTCTTTTTTTTATTGTTGATTGCCAGTCCGCTGCTAATGATGGGAGCCGTGATGCCTTTCTTATGGGCTCCAGGTTCTCTCTCTGGCCCCGGGGCGGGGGGGGCTTCAGGTCCTCCTGATGGACCGGTACCCGCCTATGTGCCTGCTGAAATCCAGTATCACCCAATGGTATCGGCCTACCCGGCCCTGGTGGCCTGGCTGGCCAAGAGGAATAGTGCTCTGGCGGATGACCAACATTTGGCGGCTATCGAGGCTGCAGGACAGAGATGGAATGTTGATCCCCTGCTGCTCTTAGCCATTACCGGCCAGGAGCAGTCTTTTGTCCCCAGGAGAGGTAATTGGCAGGCCGTAGAAAGGAACCCATGGAACGTGTTCGGGTCCTGGCAGAGGTGGTCAGGAGGGTTTGATGCTTCGGCCAGCTGGGCGGCCAACACGGTGGCCCGTTTGTCCAAAGGATGTCCGTCCGATACCAGCGTGATCAAGTGGGTTAATGGTTTTGATGCCAGCGGCATAAGGTCTAACCCCGGCTGGGGTTATGCCGGTGACCCAAACTGGTGGTGCGGAGTGTCAAAATTTTATAACCAATTACAACAGGTAGCGAAAGGTGGAGGCTAAAATATGCCAGGGCACACTATTTTTACAATAGGGTTGTTCATTCTGTTAGGCTATGCGGTACAAAGGTTAATACATAAAAAAATAATACGTTTGGCCGTAACTGGATTAATCATTTTCGGTGTATTGGGGGCAATTATGCACCCCGGGGACGTAATCGGATGGGTATCGAATACGGCACAGCGCTTCTGGCCCATTATTATGGCAGGAGCGCAGCACGGTACCGACAGCTGTTTTACACTGATTAACGGTATATCAAGGGCGGTGAAATAGATGTCCAGGAACAATAAGTCACAATCCAATGCTGAACCTCCATCAAAAGGAGCCGAAGAGCTGACTTTTAAGGAGCTGGTGCAGAACGCCATGATTCTATCACTATTGGCAGGCTTCTTTTGTTTGGCCTGGTTGTGGGATTCCGGTATTCAGCACTTCTTTGACTTCCTGCCACGCCCATGGGTAATTACGGGCGCGGTATGGCTTATACTTGTGCCCACTGCATACTGTGCGGTGTTAATCTTGTTCTATAAAAGATTGGAAATATGGAGTTGGGTACATGCCCGGGCACAAAGGATGCCCGCACAGAATGATACGAAGAAGAGACCTGAGGGTGTGCTGGGGCTATTGCCTGCCCCATCCAAAGCTGAGTATGAACGCAGTGGCCAGGGATATGCAAAACAGGTCCCTCCAGCACTGGAACATGTTGGCCTTACCCAGGGGGGGCAGCGGGTAAAAATCGTTTCCGTAACTGATGGGCCTGCGGCGGCCCAGGTGGTAATTAGTCTGCCCCCTGGTTTGCGGCTATCAAGGCTTCAAAGTGCTGTCAAGGACATTCAGGTGGCTATAGGTGCTCCCGCGCTTCAAGTGCAGTCAGGGCCTAAAGCTTATACTGCCTCATTAATCATTACGCATGATGTTAAGCATTTGGTTGTGTTGCGAGAGATTCTTGAATCACCGGAATTTAAGGCTTTAAATGAAAAGCCAGATTTGCCGGTTCCAATTGGTGTTGATCCTGTAGGGAAACCTATACTGATAGGTTTAACCACCCTTGCTCATATTTTGGTTGCTGGTGCTACTAACTCCGGCAAGTCATGGTGGCTAAACCAATTACTTGTAACATGGACATTATTCCGTAGTCCTGAGCAGCTCAGGTTGGTGCTGATAGATCCAAAAATGGTGGAGTTATCAAGATATGCAAAACTTCCACATGTGATAGACGTGGTATATGATCCTGCCCCTGCATTAATGGTTTTGGACCGTGCAATTCAAGAGATGGAAAGGCGATATAAACTCTTTTTTAGAGTTGAGGCTGAAAATCTTGCCGAGTACCAGAAAGTAACGGGAAAACATTTGCCACATATAGGGATAGTGATAGATGAGATCGCTGATCTATTTTCTGCAGCCAACAAGGATGAAGCAAATGGACTGGAAAATGCATTCATGCGCTTAGCACAAAAAGCCCGTGCTGCCGGCATTCACCTGGTGGGCGCTACGCAACGCCCCTCAGCTGATGTTATACCTTCGAGGATCAGGACAAATTTCCCCTCACGTATTTGTTTCTCTTTGACTTCACCGGTTGACTATAAAACCGTTTTTGGTTTTGAGGTAGGAACTACCCTAACTGGCAAGGGTGACGGGCTGGCGAAGCTGGAAGGATATTTTGATTTGGTAAGATTCCAGGGCGTAGGAATAGGTGCATCGGGGTCGGATACACGAGATACAATTAAAAAAATATTGGCATATTGGCAAAAACGAAATGTTACACCAGCTTCCGTTCCTTCTTTTGATGGCCCTGATGACATAGATCAGTTTACTTCAGCCGAAATTGGCGATGAATTTTGTTTTGATCCAGATGAGTCTTGTTGGAGTAATGAGAACAATAAGGCCGAGTGTGATATGAGCCCTAGAGACAAACTGCGGGCATATATATGCCGTTTGGTATTGGAAGCCGCAGAAGACGAAGTGGTTTATTTACCTGACAGGCATACAGTTGCCCGCGAAGTAGGGATCCGTAACACTGTGTTAGACGAGCTATACCTGGCATTGGAAGCTGAGGAATGGATCTCTACTCCTGAAAGAGTTGGGAAAACGCAGAAAAGGAGAATTTTTATCGACTTTGAAAGAGCCCAAAGTTACCAGTAATTGACCAGCTTCACTGTTCCGGTTTGACTGTTCCCAGCTCACTGTTCCGGAGTGATTCCCTTATAGAGAAATAAGCCCGGAGCAGTCACGGGAACAGTGACGGGAACAGTCAATTAATTAACAGTTAGATTATATGATCCTGGCCGAAAGGAGATCCAAAAGATGAAAACTTTACTCATCGCCGAAAAGCCCTCAGTTGCTCGGAACATCTCTGCCGTCCTTGGCAGATTCAGCAGGCAGGAGGGATTCCTGGAAAACGACCAGTATGTAGTGTCCTGGGCCTATGGGCATATAACCACCCTGGCGGAACCCAAAGAATACGATCCTTCCTTCGAGAAATGGAGCTTAGAGAACATGCCGGTAATACCGAATGAAATTAAGCTCACTGTCACCGAGAGAAAGCAGTTTGCTATACTGAAAAAGCTGCTCAAAAGAAAAGATGTTTTAACGGTAATCAACGCTTGCGATGCGGGTCGCGAGGGATGCCTTATTTTTCGCTGGATATATAAAACGGCAAAGTCAGCCTTGCCTGTAAAACGCCTTTGGTTGTCAGAAACAACGCCTGCTGCTGTTATAAAAGCATTGAATTCTATGAAAGACGGATCCCAGTATGACAACCTCTATGCAGCTGCGGAGGCCAGGGCCATAAGTGACTGGCTGGTCGGCATAAATTCCACCAGGGCATTTACTGTAAAACACGGGGAACTACTTTCCATTGGCCGGGTGCAAACCCCTACACTGGCGATTATTGTGCAGCGGGAGCGAGAGATACGGGCATTTATTCCTGAGACATATTATCAATTAGCCGCAACATTTGAAACTGAGAGCAGAGAAAGATACCGGGGCGTTTTAATTAAAGACGAAAATCCCGGTAAATTCAAAGAAGAGTTTATAGCTAAAGGGTACGCCGAGCTGATTACGGATAATGGGACTGTTGTAAAGGCTTCCTATACCGAAAAAAACGAACCGCCTCCTACTTTGTTCAATCTAAACGACTTGCAAAGGGAAGCCAACCATGTTTATGGCATGACGGCAGCCAAGGTTCTTGAAGTGGCACAGTCCCTTTATGAGAAGAAACTCATAACGTATCCCAGGACCGACAGTAGGCACCTATCTGAGTCACTGTCAGGTACCTTGAATAGACGGATCGAAACGGCGCTCAGAGCCGTTTCTTTAAATTCTCTCCCGGATTTTCAAAGTAATCTTGGGCCGAGGTATGTTGACGACGCTAAAATAACGGACCACCATGCAATAATACCTACAGAAATGCGTGCTAACGGAGATTTGTGGCCGGCTGAAAGCAATATATACGAACTCATCTGCCGCAGGTATCTGGCCATCTTTTTCCCGCCGGCCAGATACCGGGTAATGGAAGTAACCACTGGTGCTGGAGAAATGTTTTTTTCTAAAGGTAGAGCTGTCATAAGCTATGGATGGCGCCGGGTATATAGATTTAGCGCCGGTGAAGAAGACGAGGCCGGCGGATCCGGATTGCCTGCCCTTAACAAAGGCCAGGTGGTCAAGGTGGTTGATGTGGAGGTACTGAAAAAAGAAACCAGCCCGCCGGTGAGGTATACCGACGCCACGCTGCTGTATGCAATGGAGAATGCCGGCCGCCTGGTTGACGATAAGGAACTGGCCAATACGCTGAAAAAGGCCGGAGGGATCGGGACGCCTGCTACCAGGGCGGCCACTCTGGAGCGGCTTATTAAAGTAAATTACGTCCAGCGGCAGAAAAAGTCACTACTTCCCACTGCCAAGGGCGAAACCCTTATAGACTTGGTGCCGGAAGCCTTAACGAACGTTGATACTACCGCAGAATGGGAAGACGGGCTCCATAAAATCGAGCATGGAGAGATATCAGCTGAAGAATGGCTGTCCGGGATTAAAAACTTGACCCGAGATATCGTGGAAGGCGTAAAAGGACAAGCCCGAACCGTTAATATTATTGAGGAAGGAAGGGCCATAGGAAAATGTCCATTATGCGGCAAAGCTGTTATTGAAACAAAAAAGGCCTACAGCTGTTCGGGCTGGAGGGACGGTTGTAAATTCGTAATCTGGAAGGGCATCTCCGGCAAGAGGATTACAGCAAAACAGGCCCAGGAATTGATTAATAAGGGCAAGACCGGTGTGATTAAAGGCTTTAAATCAAAAAGCGGAAATAGCTTTGATGCCGCGTTGGTTATGGGGGCCGACGGCAAGGTTAAGATGAACTTTAGTGGTGACAGTAGAAGACAAGGCCTTTTGGATGTGGCTATTGCAAAGGTGGCAGGGCTTTTCAAACAGTGCTAACGGGTGCATTGCGGGTACAACGAAAATGATGAGGTGTTATATATGAGCTTAGATAAGTCCACTAATATTCAGGATGAAACGGCTAGTATTTTGCCTTCTGCGGTTAAGAGGGCAACTGGTGATGAGATCCGGGCAAGTCTCCCGCCATACATACAGCATAGAATCAGGAAGACACAGGAAAAGCGAAAACGTGCGAGCTTTAACTATAAAACGGGGATGTTGCACGGCTCTAGACACAAGCAGAATAAAATGAGCCCTCTAGCCTGGATAAGGAGTTTCTTTAAAGACCGGTGAAAGCGCCGGTCCTTTTTTTATGGCAGTTAATTCAACATGAGAGGAGTCATGACAAATGCCAAAATCGAGAGCCAACCGGGCTGCTATAGCAATTGGCCGGGCGGCCACTGGGGGCGGGCCAATAGAGATGCCCGAAGAACTGGGGGATCTTTCGAACGTTGAAATGGCGGAAGCCATGCGTGAATGGGAAGAATCCCTGGCCGGGCTCCCCGATGATGAGGCCCAGCGTCAACGTCAGGAAATTGCGCAGCTGATGGCTGAATTCCGGAGAAGCAGGGGGAGTGAGTAATGCCTGTCCTGAGAGAAGATGTTATCAGCCGGCTGCGGCGCCTTACTGCTCTAAATAATTCCCGGCAGCAATCTATTGAGGATGCCAGGCACCTGACCGAAGGCCCGTTTGAAATACAGGGAGACAATGGCACCATCATGCAGGTGTCCATTAATGCCGAATCCAACCAGGTGGATACCGATACCGGTAACACCTACACTGTTGTAGGTGGCCTGTGTAATTGCCCGGATTTCGCACATACCGGATCCTGCGTCCACATCCAAGCGGCGGAACTTGTTCGTACCGGTTCTACTGGTTCGGAGAGGCCTGAAACTATCACTACAAACAGGGTAACATCGGAGACTCCGGAGGCAGTCAATGTGCAGGCCCGGGAAGAGGATAATCAACGCCGGAAGAGGCGGTCTCGTCTGGAGGTATGGCAGGAGCGCTATGGCGATGGACAGATGCTTTCCCAAGATGATGAGGCCTTTAAAAAGCTCTATAGTGCTGTAAAGACCGGAACAGCTATAGACTACGAATATGAAAATGTGCTTGCCGGCAGTGAGAACACTTTTGGCGTTGAAATTGAGTTTGCTGATGCTGACTTGCGTATAATTGCCCGGGAGCTTGGAGAGCTTGGAGTGGGAGATGGAGAAGTAGGTGGATATCACTCAAGCCGCCAGCAGGGAAAATGGACTGTTGAAACAGACGGTTCTGTGACTTGCGGTAGATACCGGGGCGGTGAAATAGTATCACCCGTTCTAAGAGATTGCCCTGAAACCTGGGAGCAGTTGGAGAAGATATGTGATGTTATTAAAAGACATGGCGGGAGAATTAATTCAAGCTGTGGGGGCCACGTTCATATCTGTGCTAATCCCTTGGATGCACGGTCTTTTAGATGGAACCGGCTGATGAAGATCTGGGGCGGTTTTGAAGATGTTTTTTACCGTATGGCCTCCGGAGGCCAGTCCAATGGGCAGTTTCGCGGCAGTACCTATGCGGCCCCGATAGCATCTATTCTTCCGTCGATGTTTTTCCGTGACCGTCAGACTGATGAATATGAAATTAAAAGACATGTGGGCAGCAGATATCACGGCCTGAACTTTCAAAATGCCAATACTGGTTCGTCAAAGAATACTGTAGAATTCCGGCTCTGGAATGGCAGCCTGGATCCGAGACAAATACAGGCGAATATAAAAACCTCAATGGCTGTTATTCATGCCTCCGAGATGGTTCGCAGAACCGATGAAGCCACGAGGGAAAGAGCCGGACTTATTCCAATCAACCAAAGAATGCCTTATGGGCAAGCAAACAGTTCCGGTAAAGATCCGAATGACCACGCTGAAATCAAAAGTTTGTTAGATATATTGTTTGTAAGGGGGAAAGACAAGGCTACGGCCTTGTGGCTTTATGCCTCATCAAAATGGCAGCATTAACTTTTTTGGATTAACTGTCACATATTGACAAGTTCCTATAGTGTGATATAATGATATCATAATATCATTGATATTTAAGAGGGGCGGTTATTGTGACGACAAAAAAGGGCTTTTTCGCGCGGCTGGATGATGATCAAATATCTGCATTATCCTTGATAGCAAACTATCGGGGAGAAACCCGGGAAAAATCTATCTTGGCGGCCTTCAAGCTCCTGGCAGAAAAAACTTTTTCGGAGGAAATACAGGCAGGGATTGATTTTCCAATGCAAAAACTTCCCTACCAGATCAACCTATATGATGTGCTTAAAACACTTGGTATCAGTCATTCGAATGAAAATGAAAAGAAGTAGGTGAGGTAACATGGCTAAACGTAAGAGGTTAAGTAGTGAACTGGTCTTTGTATATGGGACTCTTATGAGTGGGCACGGGAACCATTTCCACCTTACTGGTGCCCGGTTCCTTGGAAATGGCCAAGTAAATGGTCTGGGCCTATACGATGTGACCACATATTTCCCTGGAGCGATACGGGAAAACGGGAGCTCTATACTGGGAGAAATATATCAAGTGGACTCTGTAACCATGAATTCTCTTGATAGACTTGAGAGTAACGGTTCTTTATACTTGCGCGAAAAATTACCTGTTTTACTTAATGGGGAAGTAAACGTTGAAGCATGGGTGTATCTCTGGCTGAAAAAGAAAAAGGGTTACAAAGTTCCTTTGGAACAGCAGCCCTGGAGGAAGGTGAAATACAAGTGCAACTAAAGCATATAGACCCCCATCAAAAGAAACTTCCAACACTTCCCCTGGTGGTCAAGGTGGGGGAGGAAATATACGAGGCCGACAGTATTCCGGCCCTGGTGGCCGCCGTAGTTGGACGTGAGTACCTGGACGTGCGCCAGGCAGATGCGGCCTGGAGTATGCGGGTTAACAGCGCCCGTCAGATTGCCGCATTTCTGGGGGTTGAAGGCATACCGGCCATCGTAAGGGATGAAACACGTTTGCTGGCCGACAATCGCCTTTGCCCGCCGGAAGAACAGGAGGAGATGAACGAAATAGAATGGCAGGATCGGGACCCCGTGGTTATATGGGCGGACCCCGAAAGAGCTTTTATTATCTCTCTTATGGAGGTTGACGTAATAAGGGTGGGTGAGCTGCCTGACAGCTATATTCTCCGTGACGGTCCACCATGGAAGGGGATTAAATCTCAGAACTGTGGCCAGTGCCAATACATGGACAACGAACTATGCGGAGTCTACGGAGGATGTAAGGCCCCAGAGGATGGGACAAGGTGTTCGGCGTTTGTACCAAGGCCTGCTAAGAAATCCGCACCCAAGAAAAAGGTTGAGCAACAATACATAGGGTTAGATATAAATGTGCCTTTGGCGGAAGCTGCATACATTCTTGACAGGAAAGGCTTGAACCAGACTGAATTGCAGGACTTTTCAAGATGGTGGGAGGAGGGCTAAAACATGTGCCAGGTGCTGGGGATTTCCTATGCAAAGCCTTCACACTTCAACAAAGCATGGGACAAATTCAGGATGAGAGCTGATAAGAACCCGGATGGTTGGGGCATCGCTTATGGTGGTAGCCAGGGCCTGACTGTGGTGAAAGAGCCCCATCGGGCAGACTGGTCTCCTTTGGCAGCTGCGATAGGTATGGCGCCATTGCCTGCCCCCATGATGATTGGCCATATCCGCCGGGCAACCCGGGGCGTCTTCGCCCTGGTCAATACCCACCCGTTCTTTGCTCAGGCAGGCGGCCGTGACTGGGCTATGGTTCACAACGGAAGCCTTTCGGGATATGGTTATTCTCCAGGCCAGCACGGGCAGACCGACTCAGAGGCTTTCTTTTTAAGGTTTGTTGACCAATTGGATAGCTCTGGCCAGGGTCATCCTTATGACGTGGCTGAAGTGGTCGCAGAGGAGATCCAGGATGCCGGCAGGCACGGCAAATTAAATATTCTTTTGACCGACGGTGAAAGCCTTTTTGTACATACCAATCTTCCGGGAAGTCTGTATCAACTGCAGACCCGTGCCGGTATAATGCTTTGCAGTAAACCCCTGACCCGCCAGCGCGGGTGGAAACCCGTTGAGACGAACAGAGTGTTTATATATCAGGCAGGGGAGTTTGTATACCGGACAAGTGTTATTCATTCTGCTAACAGTGAATACACGGATTTTCAGTGGGTGACCCATTTTTAAGAAAGGCGGTGCTGCAGTCAATGAAAAAGAATGGTAAAGTGTTATGCTTTCCAGGGGTGAACATGGATCCATCTGCACAACCAAAAAAGGCCAAAAGAATAAAACCCCCTTATATATGGACTGGAATTGCAGCTTTTTGGGGGCTGATGGTATTGCTTGCAGCTTTGGATGCGGGCAGCGTGTGGAGATTTATTGGAGACATTATAGGTAATGGTATTTTTATATTTGGACCTTTTGCGATAATCGCATGGTTTTCATGGCACAAGACAGAGTTTGTCACTGCTTCAACGACTGCGGAGGTTCAAAGCATCCGTCATTCGGGAGACAGTGGCTGGGTAATTGGGCTGTGCCTGCCGGAGTTTGGCAATAAATTAATTACCACTACTATGCCTAATCAGGCTAAATTCTCTCTGGGAGATAGGATTGATGTGGTGGTTTCAGCGCTGCGGCGTAAACATTTCCCTGAATATGTTCATTCCGTGCGGTTGGAAACCCTTGCGACAAGTAATACTGAAAGAATAAAAGGGTTGAGGATTATTGAAGACAAAGCATTTAGCAAGAGATAAGTCATTCTAGAAAATTAAGATGCTGCCAGCTAATACTAAAGTTTCAATCTCTAATGTATTAATTGTTAGTTATTGTTAGAGGAACGTTTTATAGGAGGTATATTTACGTGCTAGATCAAGAAGTTTGGAGACATTTGCGTTTGTTTCAAATACCTGAATATTGTGATCGGGTGCTAGAAATGATGTCATACTTAACTACTGAAGAAAAAGATTTTAGAACTAGTCTTATTGGCTTTTCTTTAATACAAGCAGAGGAGTATTTACAGCAGGCTTTGAAAGCTACTATTTACACCAAACCATTACTGGTGTATTACGGGTTGCTGGCTTTAACACGCTGTATTATTTCTGTTAGACTACCCGGGAGCGAGAGCGTAAAAGAACATATCAAAGTTCATGGTGCTGGATTTATAAAAGGTGAGAATCTTGCGGAATGCAGTGTTAATATTTGGGGCAAGGGAGCTATTCCGGCCCTGCTTAATTCGTTCGGATATTCTGATTTGGCTAATGAAAATATAAAAATTGACCTGCTGTTATCTTTATTGCCATACCTTAAACAAGAATATGAGGCAGTTTATCAGCGTGAATCGCGTACTATACTTTGTGAGCCTGGGTCAATTAGATTTGAAACACTTAAAATTAATGTGGTTGGGGAACTTCATGAAGAATGTAAGCAAGTACTTACATTGGCTACTGAGCAAATGAATCAAAATGATCCCGATTATAAGGGTAAAATATGGTATCCTCGTAATGATGGCATTATATGTATAGATTATAACGGATTGTTTGTACTTCAGAATATTGGGGTATTGCAAAAAATACAGAAATCATATTATTTCTCATTGGGTTATATATCAAATAACGGTATGCGTTTAACCTTGAATCAGTGTATCATATTTTTTATACTAAGTTATGCGTTAAGTATGCTTGTGCGATACTCACCTAATGAGTGGGATAGCTATGCTGGTCATGTCAGAAAAGGTGAGCGAATAATTGTTGATCGGTTGATGCAAACAACAATAGAGTATTATCCTGAATTTACATTAAGTTTGTTGAATGATAATAGTCAGAATGTTTTATCTAATTTTATGGACTTAATAGATGGATTCACCATTAAATAAAGAAAAAGACAAAAAACTGCTCCTTATATTTAATATACATAAATCTATATCTGGAAGGCCTCCCAGCAGCAGTCACGCATGTTCCCGCTAGTTGATAAGGTTGTGAATTTCACACGACCTCGTATTCCTGGCGGCAAGAATATAGCAGGGCCTTCATCAGTACCGTATTCCCTTAATAGCTGCCATAATACATCCCTGTCCTGAGAGTGTATTCCTATTGCATGACCTTGTACCCTGTCACCTGTCCCAACTAGGATACTATGATCTTTCCGAGAATATCCGAAGACGTTGACCTTGGCCAACTGGAAGTTCTTAATCTTAACGAAAGGCCTGCGACGGCCAGGGAAATACTTGGACTGCTTCGGCTTACAGACTATTCCTTCCAATTGATGTTCTTTGATAGCTGCCCAGAGTAGAGTGCCTTCAGTGTCCACATAATCTATTTTCTTTATATACGTGCTATTACTTAAAACGTTTTCCAGGATAGCTTTTCTCTCAAGTAATGGCCTGTCCATAAGTGATTTTCTGTTTAGCCAAAGGATATCCCAAACGATGTAGATGGCCGTCTTGGTACGGGAGAGAGTTTCAATACGCTTTGATCCTGACATGTATCTTTCCATTACACCCTCAAAATCAGGTCTGCCATCTATAATAACTGCAATTTCTCCGTCAAATACTGCTTCATCAGCCCTTACCTGTGGGGACAGTAACTCTGGAAACTGCATGGTGCAATCTTTTCCTGTCCGACTTTGGAGTCGGGTAGTCCTCCGATCATAGAACATAATCCCCCTTATTCCATCCACCTTCCATTCAAAAATGTGGTCAGTGGAATCAAAAGGTGTGTCTGTAGACTGCAATAGCATTGGTTTTAATGGGAACGGAAGCATAATGTCACCTCCGTGGATAAGTATAGTACAAATGTTGTTTGTAGCGTAGTGGAAATAAACGCCTGTGAAACAATAAGCGTCCTGTACTGAATGTTCTACCTCAATAGGCTAATTTTACATATCCTGCCTACATAGGACAATATAATAAATTTTACAAGATATGGCTGCAATATTTAAATAACTTAATAAAATTGACAAATATTAGACAACCGTTTAAAATACTTCTATTATCATGAATTGGAGGTTATTATTGTGGGTTTTGAGGTTTATAGGCCACGTGGGGAGAGACAGGAAAAGAAAGCTATAGTCTCTCTATCAAAAACGTCAATTGTTTTGAACAATGTTGCAAGAGAGAAACTGGACTCAAATTATGTTGAACTTGCCTTTGATCCAAAGGAAAACTTGATGAGGATAAAGGGTCTAAAAGAAGGCGGTATGTTGATAAAGAAAACGAAGCTATTTGGGAAAGGTTTTTTTAATCAATTTAAATTAACAAAGAAAGGTAAATTTGAGGCAAGCTACGATCTAAATGAAAATGCTCTTTTTGTCAAGCTTTAACATGAAGTCCCCTGGTCATTAAAATCCAGGGGTTTATTTTTTTAAGATTAAGGATCGGGGTAGTATTTATCCCCTGGTCCTTTTTTTGTCAACAAGAAAGGCGGTGTTAATGAGTTGAAAGTATCAAAAGAAAACACCATGACTTGTGGAGGGTCCTGCAAAGATACCTGCTGCCACTATTCAAAGTTTTGTTCCGGATGCAACGATAATTGCAGGGCCGCATTTTGTCATTACGGTCACTGCAGCTCGTGTGATTACCTTTGCTCTCGAAGATCGGGGGCAGAAACCTTGTTTAATACTTTGGGGGGACCAGAGTTTCCTTATCTAAGAATTAGCCCAACTACCTGGCCAGGTGAAGTGCCACCGATATTGCCGGCGGTCGCAACCAGGTTTGGTGATATGCCTGCCCCGGGTTCTCTCCCCTGGGTGGTCATTAATGCAGCCCGCATGGTAATCAGCCGAAACTTTAAAGCCGGTGGATTGCGACGAAAAAGTGGAAACATCCGGGAGTTTGCCAGGGTCCATCCAGACACACGAATTGCTATGCATATGTATATTCCGGATCCGCCACTGGAGGCGTTCTGGCGTACCCGGCGCGACATATATCCATCTCTCCGGGAATTTGACCTTGTAATAGCGCCAAACTTTAGTGTTTATGAGGACTCACCGCGACTTGAACACCTGATAAATATTAAACGCAGCACCCTGGTATATGTAGAGATGTTGCAGAATGGGATCAGGGCGGTTCCGGATGTATCCTGGGCTACTTACGACGACCTAGACCGATGGGCTGACTATATCAACCGGTACAGTATCCCTGTTATCAGCACCAGTATCCAGACGGTACACCAAAATGCCTCTAATTATTGGCGAAAATATCTTAATGGTGTGCAATACCTTGCCAGGAAGATACCCAGGGAAACGGTGATTATTCTCGCCGGTGCCGGCTCTATAGGAAAAATTAAAACTATCCGTATAGAAATACGTCAACAGTTGGTTTTCCTGACAACGCAGCCTTTTCTTCTGGCAAGGAAAGGCAGGTTAATAAACCGTCAGCTGGCTGTTGGACCACGAAATTATGACCGTCTATTTTTAGAAAACCTTGAAGCCTTTCGTAAGGAAATTCTTTAACACGGGTTTTTAAATGTAATTTTGTGGTTTTGGTTTAAACACAACCTTAATTTTACAGTTTACAGGGGGGATCTTTATGCCTGCTGGTGGGAATGTAGTTCGGGCAAGCCAGGAACTATTCCGCATTTTTCATGAGGCTAATAGGCACTTCTTCTCTGGGCAGTTGACAGCCCCGGAAATAACAATACAGTCAGCAGGGTACAGAAGGGCCTACGGTTGGTGTTCGGAGGTAAAATATGGCGGTCCAGCCGGGAAGCAGGAGGCAACTGGGAGATAAATATATGTGCTGAGTATCTTTCCAGGAGCATTCAGGAAACAGCAGGTACATTACTCCATGAAATGGCGCACTTATACAATGCCCAAAGAGATATAGACGACTGCAACAGCAATCAATATCACAACAGTCACTTTAAAGACGCGGCGGAAATGGCCGGTTTGATTGTGGAGAGGTCTGCTCCCTATGGGTGGGCGTTGACCAGACCAGCACCAGAAACCGAATCATGGATAAATACTCTAAATGTGGACGAAAAAGCTTTTTCAGTATTTCGGGTTGTGATTATGCCGGAGCAGCCGGTCCCACCGTCCAGTGGTGGAAGGAGTCCCAGAGACGATGATAATACCACTCCGCCGGAAAGAATACCCACTCCTATCAGAAAGCCGACACCGACGGCGTTACCTCCCAGGCAGACAAGGAAAGGTGGGTCAAAAATGAAAAAATGGTTTTGCGGCTGCACCATTGTTCGGTGTGCGGTGGAGTTGAACGCTACCTGCGGACGCTGCGGTAGGAAGTTTGAGAAGGCCGAGTAGCAGTTGTTACTCGGGGTAGTACCAGCAAAGATGTTAAAAATGCCATTATCATAAAAAGGGCTCTTCCGTCTCAGGGGGAACTCCTTCAATCATAAGTCTTCAGGTCTCAAAAACCTGCCATCCGCCACCGGGTACTAGCTTGACGGGCACACGCTCGGTGACGCCAGCGTCTGGTGTGGCCAGCATGGTCGCGAAATGTACGAAAACTTCCGGAGAAGCCCTCTTTTCGTACAGCTGAAAACTAAGGCGTGGCGTTGCCTGGCGTGATGTCTGCAGAGGTCAAAGGCTAACATTTTACTAAACGTATAGGTTTTGAACGGAGTGCGTTCGAGAATTTTAACTGCATAGCTGTAGCAGTTAAAAAATGGCATGTCAGTACGAAACGGAATATAAATAGCAAACAAAACATGTTATTATAATCTTAATATTTTTTATTGCGCTTCGAGGTGTATTATACTTGGTAATTTTGTTAATTGTGACAGTAATTTTAGCCGTTTTATGCTATTGCCTATATAAACAGAAGCATTACTTAAAGATAAAAAATGATCATCTAGAAACACAGAATGATTTTTTGCAGTCTTTGCGTGAAAGTAGAAATGCTTATGATGAGGGTAAGAACCTTAACAAGGAAAGGGTAAGCAATTCGAAGATTTCCTTTGACATTGATGAGATTGGTGAGTTGTTAGTGATTGAAGATGAACTTGATTACCCGTATAAGGGAATCATTATTTATGTTGCTAATAAAACTATAGAATTATCATGCACAGGTAATTTGCGTGAAATTGCAAGAATTGATCTAACCAATGAAACCCTAGATAACCAAGAGGCTGTATATAAAATAGAAAAATTGGCGGTTAATGAGATGTTTAGAAGAAAGAAGATTGCAACACGATTACTACAAAGAGTAATTGAATGGGCAAAACTTCGAAGTGTTTCAGAACTATATTTGACTGCATATGCTTCCATTATTGCTATTTCGCAAGAAGATTTAATAGAGTTTTACTCAAAAAATGGCTTTGTACGCGAATGCGGGAATACCATGAGAATTAAAATACAAAAATGTAAATGAAGCAGGTATATAGAAACTCTCCATGTAGATGCAAAAGCTTTTTCCGTGTTTCGAGTTGCATTATGCCGGAGCAGTCGGTCCCACCACCCAGCGGTGGCGGGGTACCTGGAGATGACGGCCCGGATAATACTCCCCCGCCCGTAAGAACACCTACTCCCACTAGAATACCAGTCCCGACAGCATTACCTCCCAGGCAGACAAGGCAGGGTGGATCAAGAATGAAAAATGGTTTTGCGGCTGCACCATTGTCCGGTGTGCCTTGGAGTTGAATGCTATCTGTGGGCGATGCGGTAAAAAGTTTGAGAAAGCGGAATGACATGTCGACTCTAAACGCGTTTATCAAGATACCGAAAACTAGAATTGCTGGGTGGGCGCTATATTTTTTATGATTCTAGTGAACGGCGAAGAATAATCTTTGCTTTGTCTTATTTATGACAAAAGGGCTCAGTTTATAAAGGTTATATATAATTTGTTTTTTGCAGGAATTACCATTTATCTGTAGAAAAGAAATATATTAATATTAGTGGTAAGCGACCCTTTAACATATTTATTCTACTACCCAATTTAAATTATTCAAATAGCTATTAAAAAGTTTTTCTTTAAACAAGCATGATGCTTATTTTGATAAAGATAGGGTGAATCTTATGAATAAATATAGTATTTCGGACGTGTATAATGAATCAACTATTACGGTTCTAACGTTTGCAAAGCCTAAAGAATACTTAGATGTAGTTGGATCCTTAAAAACTACAGGTAAACATATCACAATTTGCGGGCCTTCAGGATGTGGCAAGACCACATTAATTACAAAAGCATTAGACAGTGCTGGATTTTCGTCAGGTAATACATATTGGATGTCTGGTCGAGATCATATCGGAGAAAGTAAAATGGAAAAAGTATTTTCTAAAGAGTTTAAGTGTAAAGATGATGACGAGGAAATAACTCAATATTTAAATGCATGCGGGCTATTAATAATAGATGACTTCCATCATTTGGAAAAGCCTGTAAGGGATAAGATTGCTTTTTCTTTAAAAAGATGGCATGAAAAAGGGATAAGAATAATAATAGTCGGTATAGCGAGTACAACAAAGAACCTTATTGATATTGATTCAGAAGTGTCTATACGCAACGATTATTTTGAAATGAAAACACAGAAAAATGAATTTCTAAATGAGGTTATTCAAAAAGGAGAAGAAGCCCTTAACATTAGTTTTTCCGAGGAAACAAAAAATTCTTTTGTCAATGCAGCTCAAGGAATGCCTTCAGCAATTCAGATTATATGTAGAGTTGCATGTGTCAGAAACGAAATATTTGAGACTTTACCGGAAAAGAGACTGATACATATATCGATAGATAATATAAAAGACGGAGTTATAAGAACATATAAATCAAAATATTTTAACAAAATAATTGGATTGGCTAAGGGGAAGCAACAAGCACGTTCAATTCATAATACATATTTTGATATAATTAAACAACTGTGCCTTATGGATGAATATGAGATTGGGATAGAAGATCTAAAACTTCGGATATTAAGCGGTTTTACCGTGAGGAATGAGCGCAATAGAAAGCTAACGTCTATTAATAACTGTTTAAATAATATTAGAGACGTCATTCATCAAAAGGGTTTAGATGATACTCTTTATTATAACGAAAATTCCAATGTTATTTCTATTGAGGATCCTTCTTTCCGTCTTTATTTAAATCTTCTTGATCTTACTGAAATAGAAAAACAGGTGAAGGTTAGAAATACATCATATCCTTGGGATGTTGCAGTATCATTCGCAGGTGAAGATCGTGTTTATGTTGAGGAGTTAAAAAGAAAGCTTAATTCTAGAGGATACACGGTGTTTTATGATTTCGATCTACAGTATCAGTTGTGGGGTGAAAATTTGGAACGTAAATTGTCGGATGTATATAAACATGATGCTCAATATATGGTTATCTTTTTGTCTCAGCATTATCCTCAAAAAGACTGGACCAGATTTGAGTTTGAAATTGGTAAAGAAGCAAGTGAAAAGAGAACTGCTGTATATCTGCTTCCCTTATTATTAGATGATACTCATATTGTAGGTCTGTCTCGCGACATAGGTTTCTTTGACTTGAGAAAACATACAATGGATGAAGCAGTCGAAGCCTTAGTTGAAAAAATCGAGAATCAGTGAAGTCTATGTACTGATTCTCTTCAAAATTAGAATAATATTGTTGTTTATCGAAACTCCTGCCCTTGAAATCAGTAGGAGTTTTTTATTTACTATAAATTTGGATCGAGAATTTGCTATCATTCTTTCTGTTGGCAAACTATTGATAAGTACACTTAACCTGAATTTGAGTTAGGATATATGTTTTGGGATTCCCTAAAATTAAGGAGGCGAGTAAATGGGATCGACCATTTATCTTAAAAAAATTAGTCATGATAAGTTTGAAGAACTTTTGGGGCAGTATGAAACTCATCTCAGGGAGACCGACAGGGGTAGTTCTATTCGATCCTATTTGGGCGATATACGCCGGTTCTCTGGTTGGATGGCCGGCCTGTACGATGTTTTCAACCCGGCGGCAATATCGCCACTTGACATGGTGCAGTATAGGCAACACCTTCAGGATAAGCAAAAGACGCCTGCAACGGTTAACCGGGCACTGATAAGTCTAAAGCTTTTTTTTGCCTGGTTGGTCAAACAGGAGGCCATAAAAAATAACCCTGCTGAGGACATCAAACCTGTGGCCGAAGGTGCCCGCCTGGCTCCTAAATGGCTTGACGGGAACCAGCAGGCTGCCCTTATGCGGGAGGTTCGTGAGGGTGGAAGTACAAGGGATGAAGCAATAATTGGGATTATGCTGCACGCTGGTTTGAGAATTAGCGAGGTCTGCGCCCTCCAGCGCGGTGACCTATATATAGGAGATAGGGCAGGCAAGGTAATAGTCCGCCAGGGCAAGGGGAACAAACACAGGGAGGTCCCCCTGAATAAGACTATTCGCAAGATCCTGTCCCGGTGGATGGAGGAAAACCCTAAAGGTCCGCTGTTCCCAAACCTGAGAAACGGCGGGCCAATCACATCAAATGGTGTGTACAAGCACCTGATAGAGTATGCCTATCAGGTCAAACTACCAGAGTTAACACCTCATTCTTTGCGTCATACGTTTTGCAAAAGCGCTATTGACAGGGGAATACCTATAGATCAAGTTGCAATGATGGCCGGGCACAGCAGTTTGGACGTGACGAAGCGTTACACGGCACCAAGTATGGAGGACTTGCAGGGGGCCGTAGAAAGGATGGCGTGGGAATAAGGTTCCAAGCGTTATAATAAGAACTTCACAGGAAAAAGTGTAGTTGTGACATTAAAAAAAGGGTTGTCTTTCCCCTCTCTGAGCAGGGTATCTATTTGACAAAGTATAAATTTTATTTTCGACATTATTTGTAAGCAATATACGTCACAATTTGTTAATATATATTAGGACAAGGTGGATTTTGACGGACAGTTTGGCTCTGTGAAAATGAGAATGATGATGAGAGTTATCTGGGTGACTTTGAAGACCCCTCTATGCAGATAGATGTATAACCACCTCAAGTTAGTAAGATATAACACAACTAATGTCTATAATGAAAGGAGTTGATCATGTGTGGATTGATAGAGAGTCCCAAATTGATTTATTGGCATATAATCCTTTTGCTGAACTAGTAGTTAACATAATTTCAAATGATAGAATGAATCCACTTACCGTTGGATTATTCGGAAGTTGGGGGGTAGGTAAGTCTACTTTATTGAAATTAGTTGAAAATAAGATTAATGATTTGGATCCCACCAAAAAGAAAATCGCGTGCATTTCCTTGAACTCATGGATGTTCGAAGGATATGATGATGCTAAAAGTGCTATTATGGAAAGTCTTCTCAGAACGTTAGAAAATAATCAACCAGCTTTTGAAGAACTGAAATCAGATATCAAATCTTTGGTAAAAAGAGTTAATTTTATTAGGCTTGGAGCTACCGCTCTTAAGCATGGTGTACCTTTGATCATGGGTTTAATGAATCCGGCAGCAGCTGCTGTAACTGCAACGCAATATATGTCTGAGGAAAAAAGGACAGAAGTGCTGGAAGATATAAAAAAAATATGGAATGAAAAAGAAGATAATTCCAAAGATACAATGGTAGAAAACATTAGGCTTTTCCGAAAAGAATTTCAGGATTTACTTGATAAATCTGAAATTGATAATTTAGTAATCATGATTGATGATTTAGATAGATGTACGCCTGATAGAGTAATTGAGACGCTAGAAGCGATAAAGCTGTTTTTGTCAGTTCCGAAAACAACCTTTATTATTGCAGTTGACACTCAAGTAATTAAATATTCTGTCGAAAAGAAGTATCCTAAAATAAGTGAGGATACAATTAGATTTTCAGACAATTATATTGAGAAAATCATTCAGTTACCGATATATATACCAGAACTTTCAGAGGTAGATCTCAAGAATTATTTATTGCTACTTATCTGTGAACTGTTTGTTGAGCAAGAAACATTGAACCAACTACTTAATGAACTAAGTGTAGAAGGTTTGTTTTTAACTGGTGCTAAGCTGGACTTAGAACATATTGAAAAAATAATAGGATCTTTTAGGAATGATAAGTTTAGGAACAATGACTTGGTTGATTTTAAAGAGATATTCCAAATAATCTCAGTTGCAAGTGACGTAATGGCATGCACTCTAAAAGGCAATCCAAGGCAAGCAAAAAGATTTTTAAATACTTTTTTAATTAGAAAAAGCATGGCCGAGATTTATTATAAAAAAGATGCAGAATTTAATTATTCGTTTCTTGCTAAACTCATGTCGCTAGAATATATTGATGAAAAATTATTTAAAGAATTATACAGATGGTCGTTAATCAATAAATCTCAGCAATATATCATCGAGCTAAAGGAACTGACCAATATAGTTAACGATGGTGGGGAGATTCCTGATGAATTCAGAAAGTGGAATGATGAAAGAATTATACGGTGGTTGAAATCTGAACCGCAAAATCTTTATAATCAGGATTTGGCACGTTATTTTTATCTTACAAGGGAATCTCTTAATATTAATTTTAACGTATCTGATTCATTGAGCAAAGATGAGTTGAATATTTTTAATAGTATTGTTAGAGCAAAGAGATTTGTTGGCTTTAATAAAATTATTAAAGAACTAAAGAGTATCCCTAATGTAAAATATTCAAAGATACTTGACGCACTCATAGAAAGATTTCATAATGATATTAAAATGATTGAAAAAATGCAAAGTATATATATGCATTATCCTGAGTACAGGTCAGATATAAAAGATATTATCAAAAAAATTAGGAAATCAGATATTACACTTGTAGTTGCGAACGTTTTAAATGGTATACATCGCACTGATTGCGATGAGTTTTCTGATGTGATTGCAGTATTGCAAGAAAAGGGTGTCGATTTAAATATGATGGACATAATTTGCAAGAAAGATGAAGCAACTTCATTTACCACAGTAGAAAGAAAATAATGAGGTAAGTAGGATGGGAACATCAAAAGGCTATATTCCCCCCAAAAGTCCCCATTGGAGTCAAGCTAAAGGGGCAGTAACCAGAATGTCAAATGGTATATATAGCAGCGAAAATGCTAAAAAAGCAATCTCAAAATTTGCAGAAGCATATTCCACGACACATTTGCCAAACAGTAATGTAAGTGCGGTTGCTGGTGGAGTAATCAATTTTTTAAATTCGATAAGAAACAGCGGACTACAAGAAACTGCCAAAAATTTTGGACTTGACAGTCTTTTA
Source organism: Peptococcaceae bacterium BICA1-7 (assembly GCA_000802095.1). Taxonomy (GTDB): domain Bacteria; phylum Bacillota; class Desulfotomaculia; order Desulfotomaculales; family Desulfocucumaceae; genus BRHc4a. The sequence goes on from JUEB01000015.1 coordinate 199,283, forward strand.
GATAAAGAGGGTGTAATTCTTTATCAAGGAATTATTGATTACTTTGCAAGAGATCTCTCTTCTATCGATGGGCAAATAATAAGAGATAGCCTCTCTGAAACATTAGAGGAATTTGAGATAAAAACCTTTTCTGATTTTTCTGATGTCACAAGCGAGGAGTTTTTAATTACATTTATAGTAGAATTTGCGATTAAAAATTTTGAAGAATGTTTTTCCGAAAAAATATTATCAAACAAGGAAAATATGAGCGATTATGACCTCATCATAGATAATGTTAGCAGAATTATTGAAAACAGAATAGTCACAGATATGGAAATAAATAATGCTCTGAAAATTGACTATTTGAGTAAAGAAGGACAAGATTATATTAAATCGGTCTGTACAGATTGCTTCAATTCTCTAATAAACATAGGAGAGGATTATTATGAAGATATGGATTAATAAGACAATATATACTGATCCTTCTGATTATTTCTCTGATGCACTAGTTTTTAATATGTTAGATGAGAACCCTCAATCTAATCTAAAGACAAATCTTGAAGAAATATGGAGAAGATTTTCTAAGCAAAATATAGATTCTTTATATGAAGATTTTCTTGTAATTGCGGTTAGCGTGTTTGCAACAGATAAGAGAGTTTCGCGAAGTGACATAAAAGTTTCGAATATTCATGATAATTGGACAAGACAACTAGAAATATGCGTTCCTGTCCTAAATATTGATAAGTGGCTACTGGTAAAAGAAACTTTAGAAGAGGCTTTGGGTTTTTTAAGTGGTGATTTTTGGACTCTTTCTTTCCGGCAAACATATGAGCGTTATCGCAATACAGACTATAGAAAAAAAGATGATCAAATTAATAATGATTTTGATTGTGTTAGTTTATTCTCAGGCGGACTTGATTCCTTTTCAGGCGCCATTAAACTGCTTAGAGAAGGAAAAAAAGTTTGTTTTGTGGGTTGTATGGAATATAACACATTAAATAATCGAATACTTGAACTTTACGAATTGCTACATCGAGAATATGTAAATGTAAAGTCCAATATTATTGTTTTTTCAACAAAACCAGGGGCGCCTGTAAATATTGATGAAAATATAAAAAGCCGATACACCGAAAATACTAGTAGAAGTAGATCGTTACTCTTTATTGCTGGAGCGCTTGCAGTTGCATCCATAATAGGCAGCGGTACGCCTATATTTATTCCTGAAAATGGGTTTATCGGATTAAACATTCCTTTGACTCCTAGCAGAATGGGGAGTTGTAGCACTCGAACTACTCATGTCTTTTTTTTGAGTAAGTTAAATGAAGTACTATCATTACTTGATATTCCACATAAAATAGAAAATTTCTATGCATATAGAACTAAGGGCGAGATAGTAGATGAAATTAAGGATAGCACAACATTTTTAGAAGGAGCAAGTCGAACGATCTCGTGTTCACATCCCACACTAGGACGAATTGATGGAGCTGCAATACCAATTAATTGTGGTTATTGTTTCCCATGTCTCATACGCAGAGCTTCTCTGCATAAAATAGGATATAAAAATGATGAATACCTAGATGTTTACAATAATGAATACAAGCTTTCTATTGATTTTATAAAAAAATTTAAAAATCCAGATTCAGGAAGAGCAAAAGATTTAAAAGCAACTTTAATGGCTTTGCATAAATATTTAGTTAATGATGATGCGGACTATTACAAAAAGGAAATGATAAAATTAGGTGGATTATCTCCAAGTGATATTGATAAATTTAATAAAGTCTACGTCAATTCAATGGAAGAGATTAAAAATATGATTATATCGCAAGCTCTTGCTAATGATTTATTGTTGTTGGATTATATCGGTGTAGGTGTTCATAATGTCTAGTTTAATAGATACCCATTTCCATTTAGATTTTTATCCTAATCATAATATTATTTATCAAAATATTAACAAGTTAAGACAGTATACTTTGTGCGTTACTAATCAACCAGAGATCTTTGAATCCTGCATTGCTTTATATCCGACAACTCAATATTTAAAATTTGCATTAGGATATAATCCAAAAAATATAAAAGATGTTAAATTTAATAAAAAATCATTTTTAAACAACATTATGAAAACTGAATATATTGGAGAGGTAGGTTTAGATTTTGTAGGGAAGTACAAAGATAATAAATCAGAGCAAATTGATGTTTTTAACTTTATATGTGAGCAATCTAGTAAGCATTGTAAATTAATGTCTATTCATTGCAATAAGGCTGAAAAAGAAGTATACAGTGCTCTGAAGAATAGCAACAATAAAAAGATCATTTTACATTGGTATAATGGAAATCAATTTTGGTTGGAAAAGTTTTTGCAATTAGGATGTTATTTTTCAATAAACAGTAGCATGATGAACTCAATTAAAGGAAAGCAGCTGATTTCTAATATACCTTTGGATAAATTGTTGATTGAGAGTGATGGGCCTTTTAGCAAGATTGATGGAAAAGTGTTTACACATGATAAACTATATAGAATTTATGAAGATCTAGAGAGATTAATAGAAAAAGAAAATATAGAAAAAATAATATATAGCAATTTCAAAAAATTATTGCTGATATAGTTGGTGCCCCCGGGCTGGGGGGGGGTTAGTTTGGCGGAGCTGTTGCTCTGTCGGGCAAACTGGATACTTCAACCGGAAATTGGGATCTGTCAATAACTTTGTGTAAACTCCATGTTCTAAAGGGTCACTCTAGGATAATGTTGGTGGTATAAATGATTATCCTGATTTCCTGAGGGTACTTAAAAAAGGTGGAAATTTCGGCCCAGTTATTGCGCCAGGACTTTATAGCCAGGGGGTATTTGCTGCCCCACTTTTCTTCAAATTCATCCAGCAATTCCAGACCTATTTCTTCGGTGGCAGCCCTGTAAATGGGCTTCAGGTCAGAGGTAAATTGCTTCAAATCGTTGTACGATACGTATTTGGTGGAATTCCTGATTTGGTGGACTATGCACTTTTGAATCTGGGTCTGGGGGAGTAGACCGTTATGGCCTCAGAGATTCCGCTGAGGTTGTCCACGCTGATGATAAGAATATCCTTAACCCCACGGTTTTTTAGTTCATTCAATACTTTGAGCCAGAATTTAGAACTCTCGTTTTCCCCAATCCAGATGCCCAGAACATCTTTCTGTCCGTCCAAATCAATACCAATGACCATGTAGGCGGCTTTATTTATAACCTGGCCATCCTGGCGCACCTTGTAATGAATGGAGTCCAGAAATACCATTGTGTAGATTTCCTTATCGGTAATATTGGATATCAGAGTAGGAGAGGCATCTATCCCGTATATGCTTTTCAGATGAGCCTGAATATCCCGTACAGTCATTCCCTTGGCGTACATGGAAATAACCTGGTCTTCAATACCTGAAACATCATTCTGGTGCTTCTTAACTGCCACAGGTTCAAGCTCACTGTTGCGGTCTCTGGGCACATCCAGCTCTACATCTCCGAGTTTTGTCCGTACTCTTTTCTTACTGTGGCCGTTACGACAGTTATCAGTGTTTTTATTCCTGTAATCATATTTAGAGTAGCCCAGTTCGTTGTCCAGCTCGGCCTCGAGTATGGAGGGTTTCTCCGAACATCTCTTTAAGCACGTTCCTGAACATCGGCAGCAGTCTTCAGATTCTTTTCCTTAACTAATTGCTGATTTGGTCGTCTGTAAAAAAGCCCATTAAAAAACAACTCCCCTGAAAGTATTTTAATATATACCTCCATGGAGTTTGCACAGTTTATTTTATAGACTCGGAAATTGCCCATCAATACTATTCTGTTAATACAGGCTGAGGAGGATGATGGTTACTTTTGTGAATAGACCCAGTCCATCTTATTTTCTGAACCATCCGGGCTTATTCCTGGTAGCACGCCCACCTTTTTCGGTAAAAGAAAAACGGATTCCCATTGCTTTTAACTCTTCCATTGTTTTTGAAAGTTCGAGCCCTCCAACAACCCACAGAGCGCCACCAGCTGGGCGTTTATCAACGATTTTAAGCCCTTTTCTCTCTAAAAAAACCATTATATTGAATAATTCTTCCCTTGATGAAATACTACCTTTTTCTGTTCTTTGGCTTTCATTCGTACCATTCAAGCTAGTTGTTATTTGCTCCCGTTCCTCAAGTAAGGTGTTTTGAGCAGAATGCCTGTTTGACAAATCACTATTTATTTCTTTTTTCGCAATCTCCTCATCTCCATTTGATGCACTGTCTTCTAGTGTCTTTACAACCTCATTTTGTTCATTAGCCAAGCTTTCACTTAGCTTGTTACTAATCTTGCTTTGGAAATGGCTTTGTTTTTTGAATTTCCCCTTGCGATTGGGACGAATATATGATTCCTCTCCACTTTCTTCCCATTCCTGGCGAATCTCCGCCGCTCTGCTAAGAATTCTATCTTTTAGCTCCGTAGAAATTGAGTCAGCGGCATCAGTTATGGCCCCGGGTCCCTCCGGCGGGATTTCAAGAACTCTAAGCCGTTCAAAAACAGGTTCCATTGCTTTATTCGGATTGCGGAAGAACTGCCCCCCACGAATTCGCACGAAACGCCATCCCATGCGCTCCAATATCATCTGCCTGGCCATGTCATCCCTTAAATTCTCTTCCGTGTGCCACCGGTCACCATCACATTCTACCGCAAGTCTTTTGCCTCCACCTTCAACTACCATATCAATCCGGTATGCTCCAACTGCAAATTGGGCTTTAACCCGGTAGCCTGCCTGGATCAGCCTTTGCATTACCAGCCTTTCAAACTCTGATTCGGTTCGTTCTTCGTGCGTCTCAAGCAATCGCATTAAAGCACCCGGATCCTTTGCATGCTGAATTAGCCTGCGCCTTAAATCCCCTGGTTGCAGGTTAATTTCCGGATTAAGGGAATAGACAACCCACATCTGGTTGCGAGCACGGCTAGCAGCCACATTAAATCGCTTCTTATACATATTTTGATGACCTCCGGAAAGCAATCTTAAAGTGCCTTCCTCGGTACCAGCATCTACTAGCGACAGAAAAATAACATCCCGCTCGTCGCCTTGAAATTGTGCCGAATTACCGCACTGTATCCGGCGGCGGGTGTATTCCGAAGATGGTAAATAACGTTGCAACAAACTATCAATCAATACAGCCTGCTCATCTCCAAGCATTGAGATTACACCAAAGCTGGCGTCCTTATATTCAGGCTGTTCCGTACATGCCACTGTTAATGATGCAATCGCCAGCGCCTCTTTCTCATTAACTTTGCCATTTCTTGACGTGTCTCCCTCAACCCGGTATGCAACCGTAAAGGGACGGCATAAAACATCGCTGTCATCTCTTAAAGGCTTAATTTTACCGTCATATGACAAATGATTACTGAATTGAATGATGGGCGACACACACCTAAAGTGCTCCCTCAAGCAAACTGGTTTAAAAGCAGTCATCCCGAGGTCATAGACAGAAAACAAGCCATCATAAAGCTGGTAATTGGGGATATCTTTCATGTGCTCATCTATCAGTTTTTGAACTTCATCTTGCTTCTGGCCCACTGCAAGCGGGCTGACCTGCTCGTTATCACCTACTACAATCACCTGTCGCCCCATATATAGCGCCACAAGGGCCATTACATCGGCCTGGCTGGCCTCGTCGATAATAACTACGTCAAAAAAGTTTTTGCCGGGTTGAAAATTCTCAGCAACACGGCTCAAGGGCATAATCCAAACGGGTACTGCGGTTTGACACACAGGCATTAATTTTCTGGCTTCGGCGAGCAACCTTGGCACCCTAGTTCCAGTGCCCTTACCAATTTTGCCCATAAGCAGCTTCCAGCCATGCAACGCCTGCTGCTGTTCAAGAGAAGTACGCCGAATCTGCGCCGCCCAGGCCTTTTTTTCCACAAGCTTAGCTGTAATACCCCGCAGGTTTTCAGAGAGCTGGACAATGGTTCCTTGGAGCTCTTCCATAGATTTATGAGCCCGCACCTTTAGCTCATCGTTTAATTGACGCCAAAGCCAAGAGTCTAAAGGATCCCCTGGCACTTCATGTCCACCGTGCAAGCCATCCCGGCCACGTATCGCCGTAGCCCATGACGGTGCCACCCTTTCCATTTTTGTAAGTAAGACCTGCCTACGCTTAAGAAGTTCTCGCTTTGCTTTTAAATCTACAAGCTGCCGGAAGGACTCATGGTATTCCCGGCTGTCGAGTTTTTTTACGGAAATACTAAGTCGGTGCAGCAAGCCACTTGTAGACTCATTACCCCCGATTATTTCCAGCAAACCAGACAGATTGTGTAAACGTGCTTCGATGTGATTAAAGATTAGTCGGTTTGTATGGGCTTCAATCACCAGTGAAAGTTTTTCCAAAACGGCATCGCGAAGCTTCAACAACTCTCCATTATAAGATAGGTTAACTGGCATTTCATTCAGAAAAGCATCCCAACGAAAACCGATTTGTACAAGTTCGTTTTCAAGAGTTGCCCAAACAGACGAATGCCAATCTAATGATTGTTTAATAAAAGAGCATAATTGATAACAAGCATGCTCTGGTTCCTGGCCAAGTTCTGCTGCCGCAGGCCCGCCCAGCACTGTAACCTGTCTTTCCCACCGCTCAATCAACTTTTTGCGGTCAGCCTTAATATTTACCAATGCATGTAGTGCTTGAAAATGAATTAATTCTGAGGGGGGGTGCTGATTAACCCTAGCATGCTCGCAAAGAGTTTTCCACTCACGATTCATCAACAGCTTCCACCGGCCCAATTTTCCTCCCCGGTTTAGATGCTGAATAATGTCACTGATTACTTGCTCGATATGTCCGGGCAGGCAATCCTCCGACATTGATGGACCAAATTGCAGGAATATTTCCTTTGACCGCAATACTTTTTCATAAATCTCTTCTATCAGTTTAATAAGATTATCCCATGGGTCACGATGTATGCCACCATTTTGACCAGCAGATATAGCAGCTAAACGCCATTCCGGACCTTCCTGCAACGGACTAATCGACCGTATAATGCGTTCAAGTAAGTCCTTAATCTCATCCGGCGTTTTGTGCGTCGGCAATTCTGCCCAAAGGTCTCGTCTATAATCAAGGTTTTCTTTTAATAAACGTGACCTTTCATTAACCAGATAAGTAAATTCGTCAGGAAGGATTAATTTCACTGGATCAGGCAGGTCATATGCTAATTCTCTTTCTTCTTCAGAAGTTAACAAGACATTCGTGTGGTAAAGTTCCGCCAGTTCACCCGGTGATAAGGGAATGGGGGCACCAAAAGCAACAGGCGATGGTATCCATGACATATTCTCTTCGCCCTTTGCTACACGGCGGGCTGCCTGGGACGGCGGGTATTCCTCTCCTGCTACTACGACCGGCCTGTATTCATCCTGCCGGGCTAATAGCAACTGTTGTCGTGCTTCACGCAATTGACGCAGCAGTTCAAGGCGCTCGCGATACAATGATGCGGCGCTTCGCTCCAGTGAATCTAAGTCTGCATTTGCCAGACGCTCGGTAATCGCATCTATCGCACTTTCCATTTGGGAGCGACTGTCGTCGCGCATTAAGGATACACATAATGGCTGCAAAGGCTCAACCACTTTTTCGTGTAAAACTTTTAAAGCTTTGGCTGTATGGCTTGTAACCAGAACGCTTTTACCCCAGGAAAGAAAATGACTTAGTAAATTTGCTATCGTGTGCGTTTTACCGGTGCCAGGAGGTCCCTGCACCAGTACTGCACCATGTTTTTCGAGAGAACGGGCAATCTGAACTTGTTCCGCATTGGCTTCTTTGCTCAAAAGAATGTCTTCATCTTCACCGTTAGGGTTTGAATCTGCCGGCCGACCATCATCATCAAAATCACTTTTCTGCAGTTCTATCCCTACAATATTGTTTAGAAAAGCAGGTTTATCTTCACAAAGGGAGAGATCTTTTAAAATGGATTCAATTGCAGCACTGAAACCCAGTGTGCGGTTTCTTAGAAATATAACGGGATCACGGCCTATAAGAGGCACGTTTATTTCCTCTTTGGGTGAGTCATGTCCTATAAACCTGCCATGAGGCGATAACTGTGTAGCAACCCTTTTAAAGTATTCAGATGTTTTGTCCTCTGCCAATGGGTGCCACCCACCATTTTCCATGTCCTCTCGACAATTACCTATTGCCAGCGCGCTAACCTCAGGGATGGAACGAAGCAACGCTGTGTATAGTTCGGTGGGATGATCAGTCTCGACAAGCGTGAACTCAGGCACTGAAGGATCGAACTGCAAAAAAAGACGCTGTAACAAAATTGGGTGACACACATTGCCACCCTCACTACGTAGCCAATTAAGCAAACCATCACCCAACACCAGCTCTACCCTTTCAGATTCCCGCTCAAGTTGGGCATAAAGGCTGTACAACTTCTCAAAGATAGACATAGCACGGCGCGCCGGCCTTTCAGATTTAACCCAATTATCATGACTAGCCACCCATATTTTTAATATTTCGGTCCTAGAAGGATCATCCTTAAAATGAACAGTCTGATTTTGACCTTTTTCGTCTGTTTCTTCAAGTGTCTCATACACTTTAACTGTTCCATCTACGCTTTGCCATCCATTTTGAAGCCAGTCGGCAATCTCTGCAGGTGGCTCTGGTGCACGCTTAAGTTCTGGCCTATTGACTTTCAAAATAAAGTTATCACCAGTTTGGACTACTTCAGACTCATCACTATCTAATACTATGTCTACTTTGCCACACTGGACTGTTGGATGCTCTGGCAAATCATGAAACCACAACACCCACGGCTGCTCGTTAATATTCTTCCTTACCGGGTTTTGTAATTGATCTAACGCCTGGATGTAACGATATACTTGAGTAAGCCTTTTTATCGCCAGCTCTTTTGTTTCGCCGTTTAACATCTTCATCCCCACCTGGTCTTCTAATTATCATCGGAGAACCCGCAAAAATAATCGTTATAGTATTTGCGAGGACCAGTAATATATAGGCCCCCATAAAGTACTAAACCTCCAGCAGTACTCCTCTTTGTATTATGTTGCAGCACAATCATAAAAATGAGTAACTGCAGAGTAGATATAACAACGATTCCCAAGAACATGTTGTCAAGAGCAAAGTTTTTTTGTTGACGGAATATCTTATACTTCGCATGTTTTCAGGATATTCCTGCAAAATCCTAATGAGGGAAAGCTTTCTAAAACCAGCCTAAAAAACTGCCCCGCCTGTTATGTGCGGCTTCCACAGAACAGGCAGAGCGGACCATGAAAAACTTTTTTAGTATTTTTGGGTGATCCATCAGGATCTAAACAAATATTAAAAGACCACAAAGCAACAAATCGTGGGGAGATGAAAAGTTCATTTATTAAGTAGACAGTAAGCTCAAACGGTTGGAAGTAAAAAGCCAAAAATAAAAACATTATCTGGACATATTTCCATTACAAAGTTGTTTCTGTTTCCCACATATTCCCCCCCTGCCGAGACGCTACTTGGTAACTCTAAATAGCCGGTTTTCTAAACGATAAAGGAACAAATTACTTCTTTTAAGCAGTCCCAAAAGCATAGGGCATCAGATAACCCTACCCCGCGACTACCACCAGCGTGATGGAATTGCCGTAGTTATACTTGAATTAAGCGATATGGTGGACAGGCGTACCCGCAAAAATAAGTGCATGGGTAAAACGGTTTCTCTGGTGCTGAGAGACAATACTTTTAGCTGGTTGGGCCGCTTCCGGACATTGACCAGATACACCGACCTCGCTGAGGACCTTTACGCTGCCGGGCTGTGGTTGCTGGACCAGCATTGGGGTGGGGTCCCGGTAAGAATGGTGGGCCTGTCCCTGGCAGGGCTGGTGAGCGGACACCCGGTACAGTCAGACATATTCAGCCAGTCCGAAAGGCTGGGCCGGCTGGCCCGGGCCTGCGACAGCATTCGCAACCGCTTTGGGGAAAAGGTTATCAAGCGCGCCTCCTCCCTCACCCGATACGGTGTGGCCTATGAATAGGGGCAATAAGCTGTGGGAGGGGCATCGCCTGCTGCTGCCGGATCTAGAGGGAAAAGGCGGTTACCACCTGTGGCTGCTGTGTATTCCTGGTGGAGATCATCGGCCGGGAAGAAACCATGGCTGGCTGCCTGGCAGGCCTAAAGGAATATGGTACTCTGCAAAAGAAGGTGCCCCGCAGCACGCACGGCCCTGGACCTGGTAACGAGGGCAGGCATGGAAGGGCTGAATAAGGCCTTTTCCATTGGGGTTGTCCCCGACTCGGTAGCTTGTGGCCTGTTCAGGCCCAGATAGGATAGCTGGAATAGGGGTACTTCCAATGAAGTTCATATTAACAAATTTGGCACGTTCAGCGTTGTCTTATCAAAGCATGTGGCGGCACACACATTCGAACTCATTAAATAGCCTAGCATAATTTGCTTGCTCAGGATTCCCTGGCTGTGTTTCCATTCTTAATACCAACGAAGCTCCGCGGGTATTGCCCCGGGGTTTTTGTTGGTAGTGGTGAATATTATGCAATGGTGCTGGTGTGGGCGGCAGGAAGAGAAATGACCTGTTGCAATAATATACGACATATTATCTTGCGTGAATATAGTGCGAGAGTTAAAATGAAGACAAGGAACCAGCGGTGTATCACTTAGGTAGCAAAAGAAAAGATATTTTTTTATCTATAAAATAACGCATAACGTGATATTATCACAATTAAACCCTGCCAATAACTTACGGTGATACAATTTCTCCAAAATTGTTAGAGTGGGGGATATTGTATCGTGATTAAAATACATTTGTCAAAGCTCCTTGGAGAGAGGAGATGGACCCAGGCTGATCTGGCTCGTATAACCGGAATCAGACCAAGCACCATTGGTGATTATTATCATGAGCTGGTTGAGAGGGTAAATCTAAATCACTTGGATAAAATTTGTGAAGTCTTAGGGTGTCAAGTATCGGACGTCTTAGAATATATTCCTAAGCGGAAGAGGGCAACACGTGGCAAATCTATAAAAGAAAATCGAAAATTATGTTAAATACACATTATCGGTATGGTAAGAAAATATAGTTTTACGTTTGGCGCATGGGCACTCTGATCCGTGCGTTTGTATATTTTTTGACAAACTGAATGGCAAACCATTGGCAAAAAGCGAAAGCCAATTGGTAAGAAGAAATATGCGATTAGTGTAAAATTATTTAAACCTTTGCAATTATCGTGCAATCACAAGAGTTTTAAATCACCTCAAGCACATTTAACGTTACCAGTCCCAATTTAGACATAAAATAAACGGAAAAAAATAGGGATAGGGGAGGTAATAAAAATGAGTTTGACAGTGTTGATTGCAGATGATGATCCCACAATGAGACAAATTCTTAAAAGAATAGTTAACAACGTACCCGGACTTGAGGTAATAGGGGAAGCAGAAGATGGTGTAAAGGCAATAGAAATGTACAAAGAACTTGGCCCAAGTGTTGTTTTTATTGATATTGACATGCCAAATAAAAATGGCCTTGAATTAGCAAGGGAAATTTATGATATTAATCCCTGGACGAAATTGATTTTCTGTACCGGATTACCCGAATACAAAGGGGAGGCCTATGAAATTTTTGCCTTTAATTATGTGGATAAGCCCATTAGAGAAGATAAATTGCATGGTATATTGAATAGGATTGTTGAAGAAGAAGTAAAGATGAAAAAGAACGCCAAGAAATTTGAAAAGCTTAAGAAGAAATATAAAGACTTAAAAAGATTTAAAATTGATTCAAATATAGTAAATGTAGCAGATATTATCTATATTGGCCGGGAAGGAAATAAGACCTTGGTGTTTCTTAAGAAGAGTGCTTACGAGACTGATGAATCATTAAATAGCCTGGAAGAACGGTTAAATGGTTACGGATTTGTAAGGACTCACAGAGGTTTCTTGGTTAATGTAAGACATATTGTTGATATCAGCCCATACAGTAAAACCGCTTACGAAATTACAATGGACGGTTTAGATAGACGACCATTGCTACATTGGGAGAAATTAACAGAAATATATGCTTTGAAATAAAAATCATAGTTTTTCGCATGTTGGATTCTTGTCGAAATAATGTCGTTATATGTCAGCAAAATGTTGAATGATCGTTTAATCCTTGTCGAAAACATGTCGAAATATATTGAACGATCGTTTGTAGACATATGAATGATCACTCATTTTTTCTAGGTGATCATTCATATATAAAAAAGTAAGTAATTATATTTTAAAAATCTCTGCAAATACCTAACATTAAAGGTTTTGAGGCTGTTTTGATTGTTTATGAGTGATCATTCATTATGAGATGTTAATTGCTGGCCCTAATTTCTTGGGAATATTGGCATGTGAAGTTATTTGTCGAAAAATCTTTTTTGGGCCTAAAATCACGCATATCGACTCAAATTCCCTAAAATGCTGCGTGTTTCATAATAACATAATTAGTGTCCACATATATTACCATTGCTGTTAACTATTACATGGCAATGTTTTTTTCTTTTGGCTAAAATCCTTTTAAAGATTAATGAACACATAAAAAACTTTTTCTGGGTGACAGGGTATTGTCGGCTGGCGTGGTATAGTATTTTCTTATAAATAGAACATGTGTTTGGGGGGGATGATCGAGTGAATGCCGAGGTGAGATGTAAACTTGCTATTGGAGATATGTATAATGGTACAGGCAAGATTAAACTTAACCCAAAAAAAGAAAAACCGTTATTGGATATTCCCAAGAATATGGACGTAATTATTTACCCGGGCTTATCGGTGGACTACAAAATACATGATAATGTGATCTATATAAGCCCGGATAAGGTTAGGAGAATGATAAAGGAAATTTAGTTCTTTATAATGAATTATTTGCATTAAAGGGTGTGCTGTATATGAATTTCAGGGTGAATTCACAGACAAATAATAGACAGGTGCGGTATGCTGTTGCCCAGGGTAGGGTAAGTAGCGAGGATCAAAGGCGTAAGGGTGTTTCCTTGGATGCCCAAAGGCATAATATAGAGAAATGGTCCACTGATAATAATGTTGTCATACTTAAAGAGTCATATTTCGATCATTCCGCTTACCGGGGTCTTGATGAGGAGCAGGAATTTTTAGACCTCATTGAATTTGCCAAGAACGACCGGCGGGTATCGTTATTTCTCGTAGACGAGAAAAGTCGCTTTGCCCGCTCCAGGTACACCAGGATTGTATATGAAGAGGAGCTGCGCCGCGCCGGCGTTAAAATACATGCTGTCAGTGAGCCAAACTATGACACAAAGACGGTACACGGTGTATGGATGGACGGCATTTCTATCACCAAAAATGAGGCCATGTCCATTGAAATTGCCTACCACACCCGTAAGGGGATGAAGGAGAATGTCTCCCAGCGGGATCAGGAGACTGGATACTGTTATAAGAACGGTGGACCGCCGGCATATGGATATAAACATGTCCGGGTGACCAGGGGGAAGGATCGCCGTGGCAAGGACTTGGTTAAGCTCATCTGGGATATTGATGAGGAGAGAGGCGGAATAGTTCGCCAGATAGTTATAGACTACTGGCTGCGGAAAAAATGGTCCTGGAAAATGATCCGGGACTGGCTTAACGGGCAAAGCATTCCCTCACCCAGGGGAGGATTATGGGGTATTAGCACTATCAGAGAAATATGCATCAGGGCACTGGAGGGTGAATATACCGGTACGGCATTCTGGAACAGGACAGGAAAGGACATGCGGGGCGGCGGCCAGAAATGGAAGGACCCTGAGGAGTGGATTGTGGTTGAAGATGCCCACCCGGTCATAATTTCACCTGAAGAGTTGCAGGAGCTAAAGGCGGAGAGGGGTCCGGAAATGGAAAAGAGAAAGGGGACTAACGGAACCGGCGTTCCCAAAAACATGAATAGTCGTTGGCTTCTTTCGGGGCTAAACGCCATGGGCGAACCTTTCTTTCGCTGTCTTAACGGTGACGACCATAGCTTTGTGGGGAATCAGGTTCACGAATATTTATTTTATATTTGCAATAAATATAAAAATTACGGCCCGGCAGGCTGTGACAAGCCTCTATGGATTAAAAAAGAATTTGAGAAAGACGTCGTAAATGCTATTATTGAGAGGTTTACCGACGAGAGGATCCGGGAGTTGGTGGAGCAGGTGAACGGCCAGCTGGCAATTGATCAGAATGACTTTTCGGAAGCCAGGAAGCACATTGAAAAAGAGATGGACAAGAACGACCGGGAAACCAAGACACTCATGGAGGCTATTAAAAGCGCTGGTGCGAAAGGCAAAATTATACTTCTTGGAGAGCTCGAGTCCCTGGCCGAGCAGAAGGATGCCCTCGTTGCACAGATGGGCGAGCTTAGCAAGGAGAGGCCGCAGATAAAGCCGTTGTTTGAGAGTGATATAAAAAATAAGATAAAAAGCATTGAAAAAATAATGGAGTCCGGCACTAACAAGGATAAAAGGGATATTATACGGGTATTTATTCATAGCATCGAGATGGACCCCGGGACGGAAACAGCCCACATTAACTTTTTTGCTGACCCGTTCCCCACAAAAATAAAAACTGGCAATCTCAAGGATTTGCCAGTTAGGATTTTTGATGGAGGCGACACCCAGATTTGAACTGGGGAATGGAGGATTTGCAGTCCTCTGCCTTACCACTTGGCTATGTCGCCACATAAAATGGAGCGGAAGACGAGATTCGAACTCGCGACCCTCGCCTTGGCAAGGCGATGCTCTACCACTGAGCTACTTCCGCATGCTTTTTTTATGGTCGGCCGAAGGGCCTCTTTTTTGCTGCCTTTATATATTAGCACAGTCCCGGAACGCTTGTCAAGTCAGCATTTATTGGAATTTTTGTATCTCCCGGGGGCTTTTTTTAGACTTATTTTTTTCCCGCCTGAGTAGTTTAGCACAGCATTAGAAACGTTGTCAAGGAGGTAATAAGTGGCTTTGGCGCCTTATTAATGAAATTGCCTTAGCAGGGTGTCCTATTAAACCTTAATCATATAGAATGGTTATAGCCAGGTTCGGCTGAAAATAAAAACCCCGAATTCTTTCGAGGTCATCTTCTATGGTGCCACGGGCCGGAATCGAACCAGCGACACGCGGATTTTCAGTCCGCTGCTCTACCAACTGAGCTACCGTGGCAGGATGGCGGAGCTGACGGGACTTGAACCCGCGATCTCCGGCTTGACAGGCCGGCATGTTAACCACTACACCACAGCTCCGTATGTGTCCGCCAGCGGCTTTTTGGGCGCCGCCGCCGTTACTGACATTGATAAGTATACAAAATCTCCGGGGAGAAGTCAAATGGTATTTTAAACTTATACAGTATTTAATTAGTCAGCTGACCGTCTGCGTTGGGGAAAGGGTGAGAATCTCCCGGGCTGTGCTGGAAGGCAGAAACTTTTGTCTAAATAGCAGGACAAAGAAGGAAAAGACAGTGCCGGTAAAGTATTAAATGGTAAATACTCTGGTATTTTGGGGGTTTTAAAAAATGACCGACTTTACACAGAGGTATCGTTTGCCGGTGGAAAAACTAAGACGTTATTGCAGGCCCGACGAGCTTCTATATGAAACTTCGGGGGATGTTCAGCCTTTAAGGGATTTTATTGGCCAGGAGAGAGCTGTCAAGGCCATGCAGTTTGGTGTTTTGATGCGCGCCCCTGGATACAATGTATATGTAGCCGGGCCCACCGGTACGGGCAAGACTACTTATATAAACGATTTGCTGACCCAGGTGTCCACAGGGGAAAAAGTTCCGGATGACTGGTGCTACCTGTACAATTTTGCCAATCCCGACAGTCCCAGGGCAGTGTCACTGCCGGCCACCTTCGGTAGAGCCCTGCAGGTGGACATGGAGGAACTGATCAAGGAATTGCGGTCAGCTATTCCCAAAGCCTTTGAGGGAGAGGCCTATGAACAGAAAAAGGCTGCTCTGGTGCAGGAGTTGGAAGCGCAAATTGAGAATGTGATTAATGAGGTAAGGCGGGAGGCCACTGAAGAAGGCCTCTTGTTAAAACAGGGAGAAAGCGGCTTTTATTTTACTCCCATGGTGGATGGAAAGAAGCTTTCGGTGGAGGAATACGAGGCTTTGCCCAGGGAAACCCAGGAGGAGATGGAGAAAAAGGGCAGGACCATGCAGCAGAAGCTTGATGAGGTGCTTTCCGCTGTTCGCCTGAAGGAAAGGGAAACAAAGCAGAAGATAAGTGATCTTGATAAACAGATTATGCTGGTGGCGGCAGGTTCCCCGGTGCAGAAAATACAGGAAAAGTATGGCAAATTCCACGGTATGGGGGAATACCTCGGAGGCTTGCTGGAAGATATGGCAAAAAATCTGGACCTGCTGAAGCCTGCAGGCGACGGCACGGGTATAAGCACTGAGGGGCAGAGCCTTTTTGACCGGTACAGGGTCAACCTGTTTGTGGACAATGGAGAAACAAAAGGGTCACCGGTCATTATTAAGAATAGCCCCAATTACTATAGCCTTTTCGGCAGGATAGAGTACAACACCCTTATGGGGACTCTTAGTACCGACCACACAATGATCAAGCCCGGGGCTATCCACATGGCCAACGGTGGTTACCTTGTAGTCCAGGCCAGGGATGTTTTAAGCGACCAGGGAGTGTGGGACACCCTTAAGAGAGCTCTGAAGAACAGGGAGTGTGTGGTGGAAAATATAGGGGAGCAGTACCGCATGGTTCCTACCGTGTCACTGAGGCCCGAGGCTATTCCCCTAAATGTGAAGATTATAATGGTGGGCAGCTATCACCTTTACGGTATTCTCAGGGAGATGGATGAGGATTTTCAAAAGTTTTTCAAGGTAAAGGTTGACTTTGATACTGAAATGCCCCGCACCCAGGAGAACCTGTCTCACTATGCGGCCTTTGTTGGAGCGGTCTGCAACAGGGAAGGGCTAAAGCACTTTGACAGGACAGGGCTGGCCGAGCTCATCGAGTATGGGTCCCGCCTTGCCGGTGACCAGAACAAGCTGTCTACAAGGTTTAACGAGGTTATCGAGGTAGTATATGAGGCGGCTGCCCTGGCTGAGGCCGAGAACTCTTCCCTGGTCAACTCGTCCCATGTTATGGGGGCTGTGGAGGAAAAAATATACCGGTCCAAGAGAATAGAAGAAAAAATGCACGAAATGACCCTGAAGGGTGTCATTATGATAGACACCACAGGCCGGAGGGTAGGGTCAATAAACGGGCTGTCGGTTATAAATCTGGGGGACTACAGCTTTGGAAGGCCCTCACGTATTACCGCCAGCACCTTTATGGGCCAGGAGGGTGTGGTAAATATTGAAAGGGAAGCCCATATGAGCGGCAGCAGCCATACCAAGGGGGTTCTTACCCTGGTAGGCTATCTGGGGGAGAAATTTGCTCAGAACAGGCCGCTTCGCCTCTCCGCCAGAATTACCTTTGAGCAGATGTACGATGGGGTTGACGGTGACAGCGCCTCCAGTACAGAGCTGTACTGCATACTTTCCAGTCTGTCAGGGCTGCCTATTACCCAGGGGATTGCCGTAACCGGCTCCATAAACCAGCAGGGAGAAATACAGCCCATAGGCGGGGTTACTGAAAAGGTGGAAGGCTTTTTCAGCCTTTGCCGTGACAGGGGACTGACCGGCCAGCAGGGGGTAATGATTCCGGCCAGTAATGTGGATAATCTCATGCTAAACCACGAGGTTGTGCAGGCTGTAGGTGAAGGCAGATTCCATATTTACGCTGTCTCCACCATTGAAGAGGGGATAGAGCTGCTTACCGGGGTCAGGGCCGGGAAGCCCGATGATCAAGGATGCTACCCTGAAGGAACGGTTTTTCACCTGGTTGAGGAGAAGCTTGGCCGTTTTGCCGAAGGTATAAAGGAGTACGGCGGTTTGGCCGGAGGAAGCTGCTGCCAGGGCTGATCATTCCGGGATCAAACACTTTCTGACCAAAAAAAAACGGGGGCTAAAAGCCCCCGCACGAGCAAGGAGGAACTCAATTCAGTGAGCGACCTGATACCATAATATTCCTTGCCGAATATTATTCTACAGATACAACAGTAAATGGCAAAATTTTTTTTTGGCGTGAGCTTATCTAATACCCTGGCAGGTTGCGGTATAGAGGTATTTTTTAATAATCCTGCCGCCACTGTGGTATCAAACACCGTGCTTAGGCTTACAATATAGCATATGGCAATATTTAGTCGTTGGGGTGGTTTATTTGGTTGACAGGCAGGTTTTAAAAGAGGTTTTGGAAATAGCCCTTAAAAATGGCGGGGACTTTGCGGATATTTACATAGAGCACAGGAAAGCTACCGGCATCGGGTGTGAGGGCGGTAAAATTGAAAGGGTTAACTCAGGTTTAGACGTGGGCGCCGGGATTAGGGTGATTGCCGGCGAATCAACTGCGTATGCCTATACCAACGACCTTACCCGGGAGGGAATGGCCGGTGCGGCGGCAGTGGTGAGCCACGCTGCCCAGGGAAATCAGAAGGATTTTAATATTGACCTGCGCAGGGTAAGGCCTGTTGTGGAGTTTAATTTTGGTGTGCGTCCGGATGCTGTCAAGACAGAGGAAAAGGTAAACGCCGTGGAAGCAGCGGACAGGGCTGCCAGGGAGATAAACAAAGAAAGCATAAAGCAGGTTATGGTGGGCTATGGAGATGTGGTCCAAAATATTACCATTGCCAACAGCGCCGGGGACTATGTTGAGGATGAGCGCATCAGAACAAGGCTGATGGTTCAGGTGGTGGCTTCCCGGGAAGGCACTATTCAGACCGGCTATGAGGCGGTGGGCAGTCTGGCCGGGTTTGATCTGCTGAAAAGGAACAAGCCTGAAGATCTGGCCGGTAATGCAGCCTCCAGGGCGGTGGAAATGCTTGGGGCCCAGCCGGCCCCGTCGGGCAAAATGCCTGTGGTAATGGCCGGGGAGGCCGGGGGCACAATGGTCCATGAGGCTTGCGGACATGGTCTTGAGGCAGACCTGGTCCAAAAGGGGCTTTCGGTGTATGCCGGAAGGAAAGGCCAGACAGTGGCGGCGGAATCGGTTACCGTGGTGGATGATGCCACTATAGAAGACAGGTACGGATCATATAGCTTTGATGACGAGGGAATTCCCTCCAGGAAAGTAGTGCTTATTGAAAATGGAGTACTGAAGGACTTTCTGTATGACAGGCTTACGGCCTCCAAGGAGGATATACAGTCCAACGGCCACGGCAGGAGGGAGTCATATCAGCACAGGCCCATACCGCGCATGGGAAATACTTATATTGCCCCCGGGGCGGAGAATCCAGAGAGCCTTATCCGGGAGGCCGGCAGGGGAGTGCTGGTAACCAAGATGGGAGGCGGCCAGGTAAACACTACCACCGGTGATTTTGTATTTGACGTGGCTGAAGGCTACCTCATAGTGGAGGGTGAAAAAGGCCCCCTGATCAGGGGGGCTACACTTACCGGCAACGGGCCGGAGGTTCTGAAGAAAATAAAGATGGTGGGAAAGGACCTTGGCTTTACCATAGGCACCTGTGGAAAGGATGGTCAGGGAGTTCCGGTCAGTGACGCCCAGCCCACCCTATGGATTGACGATATCATAGTGGGGGGGACCATTCATTCAGAGGGGAATGGTAAAATAAGAAGGCTGTAAAAGACAAAATGGGCGCCCGCATCAGGGCGCCCCAATTTTTTAATATCTGTTTGTCTGGACAATATTATAAATACAGCTTGCGTAGCTCTTTTTTATTAAATTTACCTACACTTGTTTTGGGTATTTCTTCAATAAACAGTACTTTGTCAGGCAGCATCCACTTGGCCATCTTGCCGTCCAGGAAGCTTTTTATATCTTCCTCGGTGGTTTTTCCGGCATAGTCAGGCTTGAGAACCACGCAGGCCATAGGGCGCTCGTCCCATTTTTCATGGGGCATGGCTATTACGGCGGCCTCTGCCACCGCAGGGTGAGCCATTATGGTATTTTCCATGTCCACTGAAGAAATCCATTCTCCGCCGCTCTTAATAAGGTCCTTTGTCCGGTCACAGATAAAAATGTATCCTTCTTCATCAATGGTGGCGATGTCGTTGGTGTGCAGCCAGCCGTCCTTCATGCATTCTGCGCTCTTTTCAGGGTTTTTATAGTATTCTCCGGCAATCCAGGGACCTCTTATGAGCAACTCTCCCATTGTTTTGCCGTCATGGGGAAGATCCTCACCATTTTCTCCCACTATTTTTAATTCCAGGCCAGGGGCCACAACTCCCTGTTTTACCCTAATGGTGTACTGCTGATCTTCCGGCCACTGGTCCATATATGACTTTGTTCTGGAGAGGGTTACCAGAGGTGTGGTTTCAGTCATTCCATAGGCGTGGATGACCGGTACGCCCAGTTTTTCGTCATAAGCCTTCATTAGGGCCAGGGGAATGGCCGACCCCCCGCAGATAAAGCCCTTGACACTGCTGAAGTCATATTTGACCTTCTCAGCCACCTGCAGGATACCCATCCATATGGTGGGCACACCTGCGGTCATGGTAACCTTTTCATCCTGTATAAGCTGGCACAATATGGCAGGGTCAGGGCGGGACCCCGGGAAAACCTGTTTCGACCCTGTCCATGTGGCGGTAAAGGGCATCCCCCAGGCGTTGGCATGGAACATGGGCACAACCGCCATAACTGTGTCTCTCTCGCTAAGGCCCATCATATCAGTGCTCAGGCAGGAAAGAGAGTGCAGTAATATTGCCCTGTGAGTGTACACAACACCCTTGGGGTCACCGGTGGTGGCGGTGGTATAGCACATGGCTGCAGGAGACCACTCATCCAGGTCTGAGGGGAAATTATAGGCCGGGGACGCCTCCGCCAGGAGCTTTTCATAGGAATGTGCAGGGCTCAGGGCTGTCTGGGGAAGCTCGGCCGTATCATTCATGATCACAAAGTGCTTTACTGTGGTAAGCTTGTCTTTAATTGCCTCCAGAAGAGGCAGCAGGTCCTGGTCCACCATTATGACCCTGTCTTCGGCATGATTTATCACATATATAAGCTGGTCCGGGAATAACCGCAGGTTAAGGGTATGGAGAACACAGCCCATGGTGGGCACGGCCAGGTACAGCTCAAGGTGCCGGTGTGTATTCCAGGCCAGGGTGGCGACCCTTTCACCCCGTTTTACCCCCAGTCCTTCAAGGGTGTTGGCCAGACGGCAGGTGCGCTCGTAAAACTGGCCGTAATTATACCTGAACATTCCGGAATAATCTCTGCACACTATTTCCTTTTTGGCATACAGCATCTTTGCCCTTTCAAGGATGCTTTTTGTGGTAAGGGGATAATTCATCATAAGTTGTGATCCTCCTTTTGTTGATTTATTGTTTAACGAGTCTATTTCCTGTGGGTGTGGGTTGTCTCATCCTCCTTCCCAGAGCAGCTCAGGACATTCTACTGTGAATATGTGTGATAATAATAAATATTATAAAATTTTTGAATATTAAAAGGCAATACAAATTCGCCCATATACATCGATAGTTTTTAAAAGCAGTATCAGATATTTAAAGATAGCAGGCAGGGAAAACACTTTTTTGGGGCATTTCAGGCAGGAACGAAAATATATTCGACGAATATAAAACTAGTAATTAATGTCGAAGAAAATGATTTAATAGCTGAATCATGAAAAACAAAAAGAAAATTGTTAGCCAATTGCTTTTTCATCCGGGCGTATTTAATAATCTCGCCTTTGAGGTGTGTGAATGTTCGAGTTTATAGCCGTGGTTGTGCTGGCCAATCTAATCATGCTGGCGGTCCTTTTTGTTCTCCGCCATGTGATAGCCATAAGGGCTCCCGTACTTGTACTAGCAGTAGGAATTTCTATTATTTACTGCATTCTCTACCCGTTCCTTGTGGCTTTGATATCTTATCCCCAGGTGTTATACCTGTATGTATTTTTAGTGGTGGCCGGTGCAGGCTCTCTTTACATTATAGAAAACAGGTTCTTTACAGTCAGAGAGTTAAAAGAAGGTGAAGCTTCAGGCATTATCGCCGGTGACGCGCTGGAAGCCATTGGGGTTGAACAGACAGCTGTCTTTGGAGGTTTGCCCGCCCTTGACTGGGGGTCTGCCGGCAGGGTGTTTTCCATGCCCGGCCAGTATGCCGGAGCAACTCAAGAAGGGCCTTTGCCGTCAGTTCATGAAGAAAAGTTTTTTGTGCAGGAAGAAGCCGGGGGGCAATCTTCTGCTGCAGGGGATGTCCGGGAAGATACTTTGTCCCGTTATGAAGATGAAGGGACTGTTGATGCAGTAGCAATAGAATATATCCCGGAGTCCGGGCTGCCTGAATATTTGGAAACTGAGGCTGCTGACCCGGCTGCCGGGCCAGTGTCTGCCGCTCTGCCGGAGGAAGATATGCCGGTCATGGCTGATAAGGCTGCTGAGGGGCAAATTACCGGGGATGAGGTGGCAGCCCTGCTGAAGGCGACTTATGCCGGTGAGCCCGAGGGCGCTGTAGAGGATATCGCTTTCTATAAAGAGGATGAAATAGCTGACGCTGAAGAGGGTCCTGGTCCCGCGGATGTTCAGGTGGAAGATGTTACTGACCGGGATGACTATATAGCCGGTGGAATAACTGCCACAATGGAAAGACTGGATAAGACAGGTCCGGTGGAAACTATGGAAGAGGCCTGGCTTGCCAGACCGTATGAAGAGGAATTCCATATAGACACTGAGGAATGCCTGCCCGAGGAGGAAGCAAGTGTTTTAGCCTTTGAAGAAAAGACCGAAGTGCAGGGTGGAGAGCGGCCTATAACGGTGACCGGACTCCCTGAAGGGCTGGAGACCGAGACTTCCGTCATGGCTGCTGCAATTCCGGTGGAAGATGCCTCAGGCTTGGATAATGAGATTATAGCGGGCTATATTACTGAGGATGAAGTGGCTGCTATAGAGGAATTAGCTGCCTTTGCAGAGGGAACGGAGCCTGCAGAATTATCGGTGGCCGACATCCCGGGCTGGGATGATGCAGTAGCCGATGAAATTACTGCCACCCTTGAGGGGTTGGATGTGATAGATCCTGTGTTAACTGTGGAGGAAACAGTGCTTGCCGGGGTGGATGCTTCCAGCTTTATTGATGAATTGCTGCCGGTGGAGCAGGAGTTCACTGAACAGACAGCGGACGGCGCAGGAGAAAAGCAGGGTGATGTTACTGAATTAATGGCAGAACCGGACTATATACCTGCGGAAGAGCAAAGCTCTCCCGGGTATGATTTAAACAGCATGGTAGCCATAGCCTTTGACAAACTTGCATCCGGAGATGACGCCGGGGCAGTGGACTGCTTTTTCAGGGCGCTTAAACTTGGTCCTCCGCCCAGGCTGGCTGTGCTGCTTTGTACAAGGATAAGTTCCATATACTCATCTCAGGGGCACAGCAGGCAGGCTCTGGCAGTAATGGAAATGCTGGAGGTTGTATGGGGGCCGATGTTGGATGACAGCCAGCTTAAAGGGATCACAACAATAATAATCCAGTTAAGGGGAGAAGTATAATGAAAAAAACACAACAGGTGCTGGGACTGCCGGTGATAGAGATATCATCGGGAGAACAAATGGGGTTCGTGTCCGGTATTGTGGTGAACCCGGAACAGGGCAAGGTGGAGTGTCTTTTGCTTGACAGGGTAAGCTGGTATGGAGAAATGCGTGCTCTTCCCTTCGAGGCCGTTCTTGGGGTAGGCGAGTTTGCAGCTACCATTTCCAAGGGGGATGAGGTTTTTCCCATCAGTGCCAAGGCAGATCTTGTGTCACTTCTGGAAAGGAATGTCCAGGTTATTAAGACCGGGGTAATGACAAGATCCGGAAAATATATCGGGTCTGTGTCAGAATTCGCAATTGATATCCACACCGGCAAAATAATGGGCTGTGAGGTTGCATCCGATGATGGCGGCGGCTTTGTTGTGCCGGGTGAAAAGGTGGTCACCTTCGGGGCAAAGTTCCTTGTGGTGGAGGATGGCTATGAGGACTACTCAGAAAGCGAGCTTAAGGAAAGCGAACCGAAGGAAATTAAGGCAGAGCCCGCTGTTAAAAGTCCGGAGCCTGTGAAGCCTTCGGCAAAAGCCAAAAACGAGGCCCCTGCGGCTGACCCGGTGGAGGTTTTTGAGGCCAGACAGAGACAGTATCTGGCCGGCAAGAAAGTCACCAAGAAGATAGTAGGAACCGGAGGTCAGGTTATCATTAACGAGGGTGAGATCATCACCGAGGAAACTATAGAAAAAGCCCTGGCAGCAGACAAGTACATTGAGCTGACCATGAATGTTTCCGATTGATGTTCCCAAAAAACTAATAAAAAGCAGTGATATAATTTGTTAAAATACAAAAGGCTTGCTGCTCTGTTAGTGATTATAGTGTTACAGACAACACTGGCTATATCTGCCGGAGGCTCTGTCTTTAAAGAGCGTTCCGGGGAAATAATACTGCCCGGAGTTACTGCCGCCGGCATTAACCTGGGCGGTATGACTCCTCAAATAGCAGAGGAAGTGCTAAGGGCCAAATTCAGCGCTCTTGCAAATGACAGCATCACACTCCTGGCAGGGGACCGGCAGTGGAAGATTCCCCTGGAGGGTATAGGGGCTGCCTGTAATTACCGTGAGGTTGTGTCAGAAGCTTTTGCCGTAGGGCATTCAGGACCCTTTGCCCGCCGCCTGTCGGAGCTTTTGGGAAGCAAGGCCGAAAATACCGCTATTCCTGTTCGGATGGAATTTAACCGGGAAGCCCTGCAGAGGGAACTGGAAAGGGTGAACAGCGAGTATGCTCTTAAGCCGGTAGACGCCAGGCTTGTTGTGGAGGATGAAAAAATAAAACTTATTCCTGCCGCCTATGGAAATGAAATGGATATGGAAGGGACCATGTCAAGAATACTGGCCCTTCAGGCAGGGGCTGACTATAGCGTGGCTATATCCTCAAAAACAGCCGCTCCTCTGGTAAAGGATGGGGACATTGCAGACCTTACAGATATTTTGGGAGAGTGCACTACCAGGTTTGAGACAGGTTCGGCCGGACGGGCCGGGAATATTTCCAAGGCCTCTGAGCGGATTGATGGTAAGCTGGTGGGGCCAGGGGAGGTATTTGCCTACAATGAGGCTATTTCACCGATAAGCGGCACAAACGGCTATTATAAAGCTCCGGTGATAGTCGGTGACCAGCTGGTTGATGACTATGGCGGCGGTGTATGCCAGGTTACCACAACACTTTACGGGGCCTCGCTGCTGGCTGGCCTGGAGATAGTTGAGCGCTATCCCCACTCCAAGCCGGTAAAGTATGTTTCCCCAGGGCTGGATGCCACTGTAGTTGATGGTGTAATAGACTTCCGGGTCAAGAATGACCTGACCAGTCCTATCTATATAATTTCCTCGGCAGTAAAGGACAAAGGTTATGTAAAGGTTGTTATTGCCGGGAAGAAAGAGGGCAGTTCTTTTTACAGGATTGAGCCTCAGGTAAAAACAATTTCCCCGGGAATTATCATGAAAAGTAATCCCAGGCTCAAAAGCGGTCAGACAAGGGTTTTGGACAGGGGTTCCCCGGGGTTTGAGGCATCTGTTTACAGGGTCTCAGTATATGGGGATAATGAGCAAAGGGAACTGATATCAAAAGACTACTATCAGCCCGAGCCCAAAATTGTGGAGGTGGGTGTCTCCCAGGGCAGTATGTAAGGGTCTGTTTAAAAAACAAGGTCTATAACTGAAACTATTAAGGGCTGACATTAGTCAGCCCCTTTTTTTTGGACTATTCAATGATGGATTGCTGGTACAGCATGTCTTCAAAGCTTTTGACATATGGCTCGGTTACCTTGGCGCCTACTCTTACCATGAGCATATTGGCCGGGTGCTCCAGTATCTCCGGGTCGTCGGTTCTTCTTTTTTTGAAGCTCGCGGATCCAAAAAGTTTGGTGAGCATTCTCTGGTAATTCCAAACGTCCATGCCGCTGTCCTTGAGGTCCCAGTGCCAGAAAAACTCGGTAGTTATGACAATGTATTCCTCCATGACCTGGTTTTGGAAAGCTCCTTTGAGAAGCTGTGTTCCCAGGCCGCAGCGTTTAAAACCGCTGCTTACCTCAATGGCGCCAAGCTCCAGCACACGGGGGTGCTTACTCCACCTGGAAAACTGGCTGGGATAGTGGAAAGCTACATATCCAACTATTTCCTGGTCGCAGCGCGCTATATAAACAAGCCCTTCGGGTGACCCGGCGATTATGCACAGGGCCTCCTGCTGCCTGTCCGGCATCCTGAAATTAGACAGGTGTTGGTTCATCCTGAGAGTTTTCAGGTAACCTTCAGCTGCCGGCCCCTCAATGATTACCTGACCGCCAGGAGTATTTATTTCAGCAAATGATCTAGTGCTCGAAGAAATCAATTGGTTCACCACCGATATCAAATAATATTTGATATTTGAACCTTTCGTTTATTTTCAATAACTTTAATATAAAAATATTCTGATAAAAATTAAATAAATCCTTCTTTTTCAATATTATTTTTATTAGAGCGGGTTTATAATTTTTGGATTTTTAAAGTTTTAGTCCTCAATCAAGTCCGTGTTTTTGGATTCGGTAAAGAAGGGCTGACCTGGTAATGCCCAGCAGCTGCGCAGCTCTGGTCTGATTGCCCTTGCTTTTCCCCAGGGCTTTTATGATCAGTTCCTTTTCCAGCCCTTCAAGAGATATCCCGCTATCTGGTATATTTACAATCACATCTAGGTCTGACTTTTTTGGGGGGGTCTGAAATTCTTTGGGTAGATCTCCTGCCGTTATTTCACTACCGTGTGAGATTATGGCGGCTCTCTCCAGCACATTTTGAAGCTCCCGTACGTTTCCGGGCCAGTTATATCTCACCAGCAGCTGCATGGTATCCTCTGTAATGCTGTTGACAAGGTAGGTTGGGCGTAGTTTCTCCAGGAAGTAGCCTGCCAGGAGGGGTATATCTTCCTTTCTTTCCCGCAGGGGGGGAAGGGGAATGTGAATTACATTCAGCCGGTAATAAAGGTCATCCCGGAAACGCCCCTCCTCTATAGCTTTGGCCAGGTCCCTGTTGCTGGCGGCAATTATTCTCACATCGACGTTAAGTGTTTCTGTTCCCCCTACTCTTTCAAAGGATTTTTCCTGCAGTACCCTAAGCAGCTTTACCTGCATACTGAGAGGCATTTCAGTGATTTCATCAAGGAAGATGGTCCCTCTGTCAGCCAGCTCGAAGCGTCCCAGCTTGCGGGCCATAGCACCGGTGAAAGATCCTTTTTCGTGCCCAAACAGCTCACTTTCCAGAAGATTTTCCGGAAGGGCTGCGCAGTTGACCGGCACAAAGGGGTAGTCCCTCCTGGGGCTGTTCTGGTGAATGGCCAGAGCGGCCACTTCTTTGCCGGTTCCGCTTTCCCCGGTTATGAGGACAGTGGCGCTGCTGGCGGACACCTTTTCAATAAGATGCTTCACTGCAGTTATGGCAGGGCTTTCCCCTATCATAAGACGGTATTTTTTGGTAAGCTCAGAGCGTAGAAAATTGACCTCGCTGACAAGCTGGCTCATTACCAGATTCTGCTTGATAACCAATTTAAGCTCATCAAGGTCAAAGGGCTTGGTAAGGTAATCAGAGGCGCCTATTTTCATGGCCTCAATGGCAGTCTCTATTGTTCCATGGGCGGTTAGCATAACAACAGGGAGCTTGGGACTCATTTCCTTGGCCTGCTTTAAAACTTCCATACCGTCCATTTCCGGCATTTTCAGGTCAAGAATGACCAGAGACGGACATTCTTCCCTGATCAGCTTAAGTCCGGCCTTTCCTCTGGTGGCAGTCTGCACCTGGTAGCCCTCCTGCTTCATCGCCTTCTCAAGGGCCCAGCACATGTGCTCCTCATCATCAATGATCAGTATTTTGTGTACCATTTTGGACGCCTCCCTGCTCCCCGAAAATAGGAAGGATTACCTTGAATACCGTACCCTCTCCGGGGATGCTCCTTACATGAATGGTGCCATTATGGCTCCTTATGATCTGGTGGCTTATGGAAAGTCCCAGCCCAGTCCCTGTTTCCTTGGTGGTGTAGAAGGGATCAAATATTCTCGGCAGGTCATCCGGGTTAATCCCCTGCCCGCTGTCTTTAAACTCTGCATAAATTGAATCATCCCCCGGATGTGTCTTTATAAAGAGGTCCCCCCCCGCGGGCATGGCCTGAATGGAGTTCAGTATCAGATTAACAAAAACCTGTTTTATTCTTGAAGGATCCGCCAATATTTTAGGCAGATCTGTGGCAAAGGACACCTCCAGCCTGATATCGCTTTGAGTCAGCATGGGCAGCGTAAAGGTCAGGACCTTTTCCATAAGAGAATTTATATTTACCGGCTGAATCATTTCCTTACTGGGCCTGCCGAAGTCCAATAGTTCCTGTATCACCCTGTTCTGGCGGTCTATCTGTTCTTTTATCACCGTAATATACTCATTCATTCCCGGGGTCTGGGAGTATTCTTTCTCCATCACCTGCACCGAGGCCTTAACCACTCCGATGGGGTTGCGAAGCTCATGGGCCACCCCGGTAACCAGTCTCCCCAGTGATGCCAGCCTTTCCGATCTTTGCATTTCATATTCAAGCCTTTCTTTTTCGGCCAGGGAAACTGCCATTTTATTTATGGCCATGGCAATCTCCCCTGCCTCTCCCGGAATTTCCGGCAGTAGACGGGTGAGGTCTTTTTCCATTTCCTTCAGACCTATTTTTACCGAGGAGACACTGCTGGCCAGATTATGAATGACCAGCAGCGCACCTGCCGCCCCCACAAAGAGAACCAGCAGGGCGATGTACTTTGTCAGTGAAAGGAAACTGCGGCTTTGGGCAAAGATGGGATGCAGTCTTTCATCGGCCCAGACTACCGCCACCAGCCGGTTGTTTATAAAAACAGGGGTCAGATACTCATAGGTCTCATCCCGCAGGCTGCTGGTAAGCCTGGCCAGGGGTCTTTCACTGGCAATTACGGCAATCAGACCGGAGTCTGCCTCATTCATTATTCTTTTTTCCCTTTCCAGTACCTCGTCCGGTGAGAGAGGTCTGTACTGGTGCAGGAAGCCCTGTACGAATATCTGTTCGCTGCCCAGAATATACAGGCCGAAGCGAACCCCGGGAAAATCAGCCGCCAGAGGCCCGGCTGCATTGTTAAAGGCTGATTCGAGGATATGGGCCTTCTGGTCGGGACCGAGAGAATTGAAATCTAAATCGTTTACTTCCTTAAGTATATCCTCTTTTATACCGGGTACAATTTTAGATTCTACTGCTGTTTTAAGCTTTCCCTCATGGTCGAGAAGCATGATTTGGTCACTTTTAGAGGCAAAAAATATATCGTAAAACATTATCAAAATGGGAATAAGCAGCAACGAAGCTACTACAATGAGTATTTGCAGGCGCAGGCTTTGATGAAAAAATTTATCAAAAAAATGTTTGACAACGCTCATAGCCATTCTCCTAAACGATTGTATGATATCAGACAATCCTTCTAGAGGCTTGAAACAAATATCACAACGGCTTTTTAGAGAAACTGTCTGTTATCAGACAGTTGTTTCCGGCGGCTTCGAGTAAATGTAGTGATAAACAGGGTGTTTCCGGCATGATTCTTCTGGCACGATTAGTGCAGTAGTAGAATGACAATAAAAAAGTTGCTGGCTGACAGATGTTAAGAACCGGCCAAAAACATTTTGTCTGATAAGGAACAAGTAGGTAGCCCGGCATTGAAAATAGCGGTTAGTAATTACCTGACTGTATTATATCATACAGCGAAATGAGCAGAAAGTAGAATTTTGCACTTATACGGTATCCATTTCGGGCATATTCAGCGGAGTCAGATGGCATAGATTGTGCATTATTGCCCGATGAGTATTTTAAATATAAGGGGAAAGGGGTGGTAAAAAAGAGGGAAGGTTAATACTGAGGCATTATTTTTATAAGGTTCACCATGATAATGTGAAATATTGTTTGAAATTTAATGCCAGGAGTAGGGAGAATTTTTTAGTCTGGAGGGGGGATATAAAATGCTGGATAGTTTTGTTAGTAAAGCAGATTTTGTGCTGGCCTCGGCAGCCTCATCCCCGGTGGTAGATAACATTTCCACATCTATGCAGGTGGCCAGCGGGAGCCCCGGAACACCCTGGTGGATATGGCCGGTGGCATTGTTTGTAGTAACCTTTGTATTGGGAATTCTGGCTGTGCTGGCTGGAGTGGGCGGAGGCGTCCTGTTTGTTCCCATAGTAAGCAGCTTCTTTCCATTTGGACTTGACTTTGTAAGGGGCGCAGGCCTGATTGTGGCGCTGGCCGGAGCTCTGGCAGCCGGTCCGGGATTATTAAAGGCAAACCTGGCCAATTTGAGGCTGGCCCTGCCGGTAGCACTTATAGCATCAACCTTCAGTATAATTGGGGCTTTCCTGGGTTTGGCCCTGCCCACAAATGTAACCCAGACCGCTATGGGGATAACCATTATGCTTATATCGGTGCTGTTTATCGTTTCCAAAAACAGAGAGTACCCGGAAGTTTCCAACCCCGACGGATTAAGCAGGATGCTTGATATAAAGGGTACTTATTATGAAGCTTCCGCCGGAAAAACTGTAAACTGGACTGTGTGGAAAACACCTCAAGGTTTTGCTCTCTTCTGCGTCATCGGCCTGATAGCCGGGATGTTTGGGCTGGGAGCCGGCTGGGCCAACGTTCCAGTGCTCAACCTTTTAATGGGCACGCCGCTAAAAATTGCGGTGGGGTCCAGTAAGTTCCTACTTTCCATTACGGATACTTCGGCGGCCTGGGTATATCTTAACCAGGGAGCGGTTATACCAATAATCGCTGTGCCCTCGGTGCTCGGCATAATGTTTGGCTCTCTGGTGGGCGTAAGGCTCTTAGCAGGGGCAAAGCCAAAGTTCGTAAGATATCTGGTTATCATCATGTTGATGTTTGCAGGATTAAGTTCTCTCCTAAAAGGTTTAAAGATTTGGGGGTAGAAAAATGAGTACTCAATTAAATACAAATAATGGGCCCGTTAAGGGTGAGCCAAAGAAACCCACCGTGGAAGTGGCTCCGGAGCAGATAAAGTACGCCAACCTTCTGCTGTATGGAGGCTGGGCCGGTATATTTACTCTTTTGGTAACATTTGCGCTCTATATGACCGGAATAATGCCCTCCTACGTCGAACCGTCGCAGATGCAGTATTACTGGACTATGAAGGCTTCCGAATACCTGGCTGCCGCCAATGTTCCGCACGGCTGGGGCTGGCTTAAGATGGTGGGCTTCGGTGACTTTTTGCCTCTGGTGGGAATTGCCTGGCTGGGGATACTGACAATACTGGGCTATTTTATACTACTTCCGGCCTACATGAAGAAAAAAGATAACATATACACAACTATCGTGGTATTGGAGATTTTGGTGCTGACTCTGGCAGCCTCCGGCATACTAAAGGTTGGAGGTCACTGATAGGTCAAAAGGATAGCAGGGCACCGGTCAGCAGGCCGGTGCCAGGGGAAAGAGGCCTGGGTGGGCTCCATTTAATAAATGATTTAAAAAGGGAGCGGTATACCGTGACCGAGAAGAGTTTTATCGATATTTTCAGCCGCCATAAAAAAGCTTTTTTAAAAGATATAGAAAAGGGCCAGAGGATTGATCCCTATACCAGCCCTGAGGGCCGGTCTGATTTTAAAAGGGCGCTGGACTGGTTTGAAAAATGGCTGAAGGAAGAAAACATTGCGGGCCGGAAAAGTCAGCCCCTGAGTGCAAAATCCTTTGATGAATTTGTAGATGAGGTATTGTTGGAGGTAAAGAATATTCTGGCTCATAAAGATATAAACATAGTGTTTTCACTGCCGGGTCAGAGCCTGGGGATTATAGAGTCCTGGAAATGCGTTAAGGTTTTTGACAATACCGATATTTATTATAGGATAGGAAAAACAAGGCCCAGGAAAGGACCCAATAAGGGTCAGGAATTTTTGGTGCTGGATCTGGTTATGGATGGACATAAAAAGCAAATTTTCCTTCCACTGCTGGATTTGAAGCCCGAAATAGAAAAAAAGCTGGGCAGTGAGCTGGAACGGGAGCTTCCCAAGGTGGAGGCAACCGGAAAGTACAGGTTGAAAATACTTCTTCCTATTGAAAGCGTACAGGGGGAAACAGCCTTTACAGCAAAAAGATTTGCTGATTTTATATCAGTCACAAAGCCCTTTTTAAATGGGCTGGGTATATATTAAGAGGTTTTTCTGCGGGCAAGGGTATTTTTTTCAGAGACCGTGGACCTTTCCAGGAGAATGGAGTAAACAGTAAGAAAAGTGCATAGGGTTAAGCCGGCTGCAGAGATAATTAGGCCGGCGAGGGAATTGTTAAGAGGACTTATTACAAAAGTAAGGGCTACTATGGACAGGGCCATTGCCAAAGCTAGCCTGGCATGACTTTGGTTTAACTCACCGGGAAGTGTGGAGCCTATGTGAAAACCAAGTGTAACCCCTATAATCAGAAGCAGGGATACTACAAATTCCACACCGCCTGAAGAAGCATAACAGAGAAAAGCTCCGGAACAGATGACAGTCATGGTGATGGTGTCGGTGGCGATGGCATTTTCCCGGGGGAGGCCCAGTATATACATATATAGAGGCACTCCCAGCATACCTGCCCCCAGTCCCAGGAAGCCGGTGGCGATACCGAGACCCAGGCCCACAGCTATTACCCGGGGAAGGGTTATATGATTAAGGCCTGAACCTCCTGGTATGGCCAGCGGAAATTTCCAGCCAAGGCCGAAAGACGGGAAAGGGTTGTCATCGTAATAATGATTCCGGTTGAAATAAGCCCACTGTCTGAATAAAAATACAGATCCGGCAAGTAGAATTACTGAGTAGCTCAGGGTGAAGAAAGAGGGCCCCAAAGAGGTTGCCATACAAAGAGTATGCAGCTTAAAACCCAAAAGGACACCCGGCAGTCCTATCAGACCGGCAGTAATACCGGCCCTTTTAAAAGCCAGCCTCTCACTGCTGCCGCTAAAAATTGAGAGAGAGGACCGGCCAAAGTGAAGCCCGGCGCTGGAACCGGTGGAAATAGTCGGAGGGAGACCCAGTATGCTTAGAATGGGAATAATAACAAAGTTTGCCATATTCCCAAAGACTCCTCCGGCAATACCCACTGCAAGACCGGCAATAAACAGTATTAATGGATTTATATATATCCCGGCGATGTGTAAATAAAGCATTTCGGGTCACCCCAAAATTAAAGATTAGTTATAAGAGCCTGTACCGGCCAACGCGGACTTCCCTTCCTCCTGGTAACGGTAGCGGGCTTATTTTTTTAACTGACTAAGCTGTATGTAGTGTAGAGAGGGGCCAGCCGGAGCACAGTTTATGCAAAAACAGTGGCCCCCGACCATTATAAGATATAAATTGCACAATCAACATATGATATAAATCACAATCTTAGGCGATGTATTTTACGTAGCTATATACGCAGAAGGCCGCATAAGCCGTTCCGAATACAGTCAGTATTCCTATTGTTCCGAAATCACGGGTTCCCTCTTCCACGTTTATTCCCGCCTTATACATCTCTGCCTGGAAGAACGGATCCTGCAGGTTTCTTTCTATCCATTCTCTTAGCATAATATAACCCCCTTGATAAAAATTTTTCCGGACAGTTTACCAACGCGGACTTCCCTTCCCTCTGTTGGTAGATGTGAGCCTGCTCCAGACTGACGGGATCCTGGCAATTGATTCTGATGTAAAGGTAAAGGCAGCGGAAATAAGAAGCACCATTACTGCGTAAATATATTTGTTGCCAGAGTAGACGGCCTGGAGGTAATCGTTTATATTATCCAGCAAATTTTACCCCCCTTTAAATGAAGCACCAGGGACGGGTTCAAAATTTTTTTAGCAACCACCCCCCATTAATACTAATTGCCGGATGATAGGTTGTGAAAACAGGAACAATAGTTGTTTTAAAAAAATTCCTGTTCTCAGGAACGTGGTGACAATTGTTAAATATTATTTTGTATATAATATCACAAGCTTTTTACCTGTGCAAGTATGCTACAAAAATTTTTTTTTCTGTTTGTGGTGACGATTATATAAAAATTGCAGAGCACAGTTCCTGGTATTCGCTGTGAGCTTGTTTCGGGAGGATATAAGAGTGCTGAATCCACAGCCTTATTGGCAAGTTATATAATCAAATAAAAAAAGTGCCATGTTTTATGAAAAAGACCATCATAACAAGCAGTTTGCCATGTGATCGTATGTAAACATACAACTGTATAATTTCATACAGGAGGAAAGCATATATACTCTTATGTTGACCTACTTTTTGCTAGTAACATATATCACAAGCTAAAAGCTCAATAAACTGGGCAAAATATAATATGGAAATATTCAAAAGTAAATTGCTTCAGGTTATGTTAATGGCATGTATTATGCATATGAATATATAAAATTAAAAATAAGGGGGAAAAGGTGATGGGCCTTCCATATGAAAAAGCAAGCCCCACAGCAGAATACAGGGAAAAAACGGTAAGGGACATTATGTGCCCCCTGGAGAATTTTTCGTCGGTATCCGCCGACACCAGTGTTAAAAATGCTGT
Organism: Peptococcaceae bacterium BICA1-7; assembly: GCA_000802095.1. Lineage (GTDB taxonomy): Bacteria > Bacillota > Desulfotomaculia > Desulfotomaculales > Desulfocucumaceae > BRHc4a. The sequence continues at coordinate 233,767 of JUEB01000015.1, forward strand.
TTATTTGCTAAAAAACTTAATTGTGAATCCAGAAGCAGGGGCCAACGGTCTGCTTGTTTTCGAAAACAGATCTCTGGTAGGGTTTGTGGGTATTTCGCAGTTGTTTGCCTCGGTTCAGCCGCCCAACCTCAGGGAGGAATGGTATCGGGGATGGAATGTTATAAACTGGATTGAGCCAACATTTATCAATGGACTGTTTACCAACCTCTGTCTTGAGGCGGCGCAAAAAACCGTCAGGGATATAATGGAGCCTTTCAGCTCAGTAATAAGCGCTGAAAGTACCCTTGAGGAAGCGGTATTTAAGTTGTTCAGAGAAAAAAGGGATATGGTTCCGGTGTTTGAGAAGGATACTCTGATTGGTGTAGTCAGGGCTGGTGAGGTATTTCAGGAAATAGCCAGCATTATGGCCTGATAATTAGCCTAAGAAAGGCCCGGAAAGGCACCCATAGGGGTGCCTTATTCTATTAGTCTGTTGATATATTAATTAATCCAGTAGTTATAGGTTAAGTATAGAAGGTTTCTTGATCCGGCTCAGTTGTAATGGCGGTAAATATGTAAAAATATGTTATGATTATGGATTAAATAATTAAAGGATATTTCAACTGATTGTGGAAACTTATTCAAATAGGCAAGAATTTATATGTTTGGGAGGTATAAAAATGGAAGTGGCTGCTAACATTTTCATAATTAAACTTCCGCTTCCATTTAAGCTGGACCATATCAACTGCTACCTGCTTAAAGGAAAAAATGGGTGGAATGTAATAGACACCGGATTGAATTACACACCTTCTACCAGTACCTGGGAAGAGGCCTTTAAGGATATGGACGTCAATTACAGCGATATCGAAGGTATATATGTTACACACTATCATCCCGACCACTATGGCGCAGCGGGCTGGCTGCAGGAATTAACCGGGGCTCCGGTATACATGCACAGGACGGAAAGTCTTTTTGTGGACCAGATGTGGAAAAAGGGGCGCGCTAATATACCGGTTATAGGGGAGCTGTTTAAGGAAAATGGAATGCCGCCCAATCTTATTTCCGAAGTGTTGGATAATATGGTCGGTATTTGGAATGTTGTTCAGCCCCATCCCAGGCTTTCCCTTCTTTCCGGTGAAGAGAAGGTGGAACTGGGGGGCAGAGTACTTGAGATAATCCATACTCCGGGACATTCTGACGGGCATATATGCTTTTTTGACAGGAATGAAGGAATTCTTATATCGGGTGATCACCTCCTGCCAAAGATATCTTCGAATATAAGTTTGTGGCCTACCTCCCACCCCAATCCACTGGACCTTTTCCTTAATTCGCTGAAAACAATAAGAGATTTGCCCGTAAAGCTGGTATTTCCCTCCCATGGACCTGTTTTCAGGGATAGCCTGGGCCGGGTGGACGAGCTGCTTGATCATCACAGGGAGAGATTGTCAAAAATATCTGACCTGGCCAACTCCGGCGCCACTGCCTATCAAATCTGCGAGAGCCTGTTCGGAACAAGCCTTACAGTACATGAAATACGCTTTGCCCTTACTGAAACACTTGCTCACCTGGCCTACCTGGAGAGTAAGTCCGAGGTGTATTCCCGCCAGGAGCAAGGTATAGTGATATACAGGAGGGCCTTGGGCTGATCAGAAAGTGCTTAATATGTTTTTTGTCGGCTGATAGCTGAGAACTGATAGCTAATCGCCTGCAGGGCGGTTTTTATAACGCTTAGCCGTACTATGTCAATAGTTTTTTAAGAAAAATTGACAATATTAAACCAACCTGTGTTACATGTAAAATTTTAACATCAGCAACTTGCCGAGCACTTTAACAGATAATTCCATCAAACCCTTCATACATGAAACCGGGTAATCCCTCGCCTTTTGTACTACATTGATGCAGCCTGGCCAGTTCGGTAGTCTTGTGCCAACGTACTATTCGCATTTTGTAGAACGAGGGGGACTACGCTAAACGACGAGTTTATGGTTATCCTCTGGAAATTATACAGTCCTCCCCTCGGTCAAATATAAAGAGTTTTTGGAAAAGGTGTTATAAAACTAAACCAATAGAACTAACAGACTTTTTTTAAAGGGTCAGCTAATAATTGCTGCAGTTTTTCCTGGGCAATTACAGCGTGTTTGGGGAGTTTTATTGATTCAGTCACAAGTTTGGCCAAAGGTTCTCCATCCCACAGAGGAGGAAGGAAAGGGCGTCGTTTTTGTAACATGGCGTAAGCAACCTTGATAAACTTGTTACCTACGGCAATATAGGCCGCATGAGTATGCTTTCCCCTGGTTTTAAGCTGCCTGTAGAAACGCTCGAAATACTCGTT
>JUEB01000016.1 GCA_000802095.1 Peptococcaceae bacterium BICA1-7
TTTCAATAAAAGCTGAATAAAAAAAAGAGGCTTTGTTTTGCTCAGCCTTTTTTTCTTGTCTTCCATTGATTTTATTATCCTGATGGCCTTTTGACATTGGCAGGGGTTATGGGGTTGGCTTTCGGTTAGCATTGCAATGGGGTGCAGGGGTTTTATTTCTCCTGATCGGTTTTTAATGCCGTTATAAATGCAGATATTGTTCTGGGGGGAATGCCGGTTTTTTCGGAGAGCAATTTAACGACAGGGTCTGATATCAAAGTGTCCAGATTAATATCGCTCCTGGGATTATCATTTTTTAACCCGGCAATTTCATCCAAAGTAACGCCATATATTGAGCGCAGTTTTATAAGTATATCTATGCTTGGCTGCTTTTCTCCTCTTTCCCAATTGGAAACAGTAGTTCTGTCCACATTTAACATTAAAGCAAGTTCTTCTTGCTTGAGATTTCTTTCTTTCCTTAATTCTTTTAATTTTTCTCCGAGATTCAAATAGTTTTCCTCCATGCGTTTTACACAACAATAGAAGATGGATGAGGTGTTGACAAGTTTCTAGATGGCACATAAAATGTTGCCTATGGGGAACATGTATATGATTGCCATTTTACTAATTTTTATGTATCTAATGGAAAGAGGAGATTAAATGGATGCATTGAATGACAACGAATTGGAAGAGTTGCGTAGAAAAACAATCGAAGAGATTGAGGAAGTGCGAAACGATTTGACCCTCACGCAGGAAGAAAAAAACATGCGCAGCATCGAACTGGCGAGAAAATTAGGGGAAGCATTCTTTGTTAAATTGTGCAAAATTCCTTCAACAGAAGAGGAGTAAAAATGGAGGATATCTGTCCGTTAAGTGGGGTTCTTCGTCCCGCCCGACCTTCAGGCAGGACTTTTTCCGGCTTGTAGATGCACGGGTGGAGGTGGCGGGACAAAATGGTGCCAGGCCCTTAACTTATTAACTTATTATTGATTGTGTAGACACCTTCTGTTAGGAAAAACGGGGACGGTTCGTAACCACTGAAAAAGTTGATTTCTAAATGAAAATGAGTCCGGAAACCCGCATTCTACCACGTGTCAACCCTAAAATATGATATTTTTTCAGTGGTTTCGGACGGTTCTTGAATTGAACCAGATATTTATGCTGAAGGGTATCTCTGGTTTCGTTAAAAGTAAAGAAGGCTTTTTTAGCCTTCTTTTGTCGGGGTTATGGGGTTTGATTTCGGCTGCCCTTGGGGACAAATGGTGCCAGGCCCTTAACTTATATCAATCGCAAATCATTCACTCTTCAATTGGGTCAGTATTTTTAGATTTATCTTTAAGCCCGGGTAAAAACTTGCAAGGTGAGGGCAATTGCTTTGAAAGCATTGTAATATCCTCAATAGCTCTTTCGGCTTCTCTTAATACATGGTCAGCCAGTGTCGGCGAGATAATACTCAATATTCTGCAATTATTTATCAGCTCTGCGGCGGTCTCCTTAAAATCCCGGAGGTCGGTGGTTGTTTCTAACGCATCTTTAGTAAACCGCTCCAGCGTTCCGATGGAAAACGGTTCGGGTAGCCCCTGGCCAAAAGCACCCGGCCTTACGCAGGGTTTAGCTGTGTCGTCCAGTAAAGAGTTTTCAAAAGTTTGTGGGACAAGCATAGATTCAAAGTCTCTGGCGTGAAGGCGCAGACTATCAAACTGTTCACTAAAGTCTAGCGCAGTGTTAAAGAATTTACGCTCAGAAGGGTCGAGAAGGTGTGCAATAAACTTACTGTGGTCGGCCATAATCCGTAACCAGAACAGTTCTTCCTGTATCAATTCTTCAACCGGGCCAACCGTCAAACCTTCCTGTAACCGCGCCAGTGCTGCGCGGAAAAAAATTGCTTCACGGCGAATGTGGTCGATAAGTAGCGGCAGGTTAAATCCGGTTGTGATAATACAGCAAATAATTAGCTGAAGTACACGGCTTTTAAAGTCTATTATTGCTGTTGTCAGATTAATTGCTTCCCGGTTTAGCGCGGCAACTGCATCTTTAGTCGGATTTTTGGCTATTTTCCTGGCCTCTTCCAATAGCTGTGCAAATTCATTCTCAAGTTGCTGGGCTTCTAAACGTAAAGCTTCTTCATCACAGGGCAATCCAAGCCGAATAAACAGGGCATGTTCTTTCATAATCCGGAGCCAGAATAAGTTTTGTCGCAAGGATTCTTGAATAAATTGGTCGGGTGGCTTTGGCACAAATACGGTTAATTCCGCCATAGCAAAAAACCTCCTTAAAACGATATAATCCAATATATGTAAATATGGAATAATTGTTAAAAAGCAAGACGGTGCCGGGCTCTTAACTTATTAACTTATTATTGATTGTGTAGACACCATCTGTTAGAATGAACGGCAGGAGGTGTAATATTTTGGCAAGAGGGGCGCGGGTTGAGTATCCTGGGGCGCTGTATCATGTTATACAGCGGGGAAATAACAGGGAACACATATTTGAAAGACCCGAGGATAAAGAATACTTAATAGATCAGTTAAGGAAGTCGGTGGCGGTGGATGGCATGGAGTTATATGCCTATGTGGTTATGAGCAACCACTATCACCTCGCCCTTAGGACCTGCGTGGAGCCTCTGAGAAAAGTAATGCATCGAATAAATACCAGGTATGGCCTGTATTACAACCGGGCAATTGAAAGGACCGGCCATGTTTTTGAGGGAAGATACAAGGCCATAACAGTGGAAAACGAGAGATACTTAATATCTCTAATAAGATATATTCACCTGAATCCGGTCAGAGCTGGGATTTGTTCTAAAATACAGGATTACCTCTGGTCTAGTGACCGTTTTTACAGAAAACCAGAAAATGATTTTGTCGAGACTGGATTACTGCTGGACATAATATCCGGGGGCGGGCTGAAGTCTGTTCAAAAATATAACCTGTTCATGGAACAGGATGATGATCAGCCTATAACTGAACGTTTGACTATGCCAAAAAACGATAAATCGGAGGGCAAAAATCAGGCCCTAAAAAATTTTGTAGGCAGAAAACCGCTGGATGAAATATTAACAAAGACCGGGATTAACCATGAAGAATTAGAGCTGATAAAAAGAGGCTGCAGGATGAGAAGGCTTACAGCAGCCAAGGAAAAGTATGCGAAAAAAGCATTTAATGAAGGATATTCTATGGAAGAAATAGCGCGCCATATTAGCGTTTCCGCAGTGGCAGTTTTTAAATATATTAACAGGCGGTGCAACCAATAAGTTAAAAAAGTTAAGAGCCTGGCACCATTTGCCTATTTGCCTGTTGTGTATTACAACCAAATGCTAAAAAATACGATGAAAATCGGCCACAAATACGTGATATGTGCTTCCTCATAATTTAACAAATTAAAGGAACAAGCCCGATAAAAAAAGAACAACCCGTCTAATAGCACGAGTTGTTCAGAAAAGTTTTAGGCGAGATAAAGTCTATTTTTGCTCGCCGTACATTCCTCCACCGAGACCGCCGAAAAGCAGTAGGATAAGGATAATGAAGATTATTAACGAGGAACTGCCACCGCCACCAACTCCGAAACCCATTTAAAATCACTCCTTTTTATTTTTTTGTGAGGTAATTATTTTTTTTCACCGTAGTAGCAGCCGCCACCATAACCGAAACCGCTGCCGAAAACAAGCAGTATTAGTATGAGGAATAGAATAAAGCTGCCGTCAAAATATGGTGATGGGTAATATCCCCCACCGCCGCAACCGCCGCCGCCGGTGTAACCTCCACCATAGCCCATTGAGATCACTCCTCACCTTTTTTACCATAATATGTGTCATGGGGGTAATGGTGAGAGAATCTGCCATCTTTTTTTCCACCACCTATCATGCTATTCTTTATTCTCTTCAGGAGTTTGAACGCTTGTAGGGGACGAATGGTGCCAGGCCCTTAACTTATTAACTTATTGTTGATTGTGTAACACCTTCTGTTAGAATGGCGGCAGGAGGTGTAATATTTTGGCAAGAGGGGCGCGGGTGGAGTATCCTGGGGCGCTGTATCATGTGATACAGCGGGGAAATAACAGGGAACACATATTTGAAAGACTCGAGGATAAAGAATACTTAATAGATCAGTTAAGGAAGTCGGTGGCGGTGGATGGTATGGAGTTATATGCCTATGTAGTTATGAGCTACCACTATCACCTTGCACTTAGGACTTGCGTGGAACCTCTGAGAAAAGTAATGTATCGCATAAATACCCGGTACGGTCTTTATTACAACCGGGCAATTGAAAGGACCGGCCATGTTTTTGAGGGAAGATATAAGGCCATATCAGTGGAAAACGAGAGATACTTAATATCTCTAATAAGATATATTCACCTGAATCCGGTCAGAGTTGGGATTTGTTCTAAAATACAGGATTACCTCTGGTCTAGTGACCGTTTTTACAGAAAACCAGAAAATTGTCGAGACTGGATTACTGCTGGACATAATATTCGGGGGCGGGACGAAGTCTGTTCAAAAATATAACCTGTTCATGGAACAGGGTGATGATCAGCCTATAACTGAACGATTGACTATGCCGAAAAACAATAAACCGGAGGGCAAAAATCAGGCCCTAAAAAATTTTGTAGGCAGAAAACCGCTGGATGAAATATTAACAAAGACCGGGATTAACCATGAAGAATTAGAGCTGATAAAAAGAGGCTGCAGGATGAGAAGGCTTACAGCAGCCAAGGAAAAGTATGCGAAAAAAGCATTTAATGAAGGATATTCTATGGAAGAAATAGCGCGCCATATTAGCGTTTCCGTAGTGGCAGTTTTTAAATATATTAACAGGCGGTGCAACCAATAAGTTAAAAAAGTTAAGGGCCTGGCACCATTCGTCCATAGAAGATTTTTAATATAATGCTAAAAGGTCAATTGGTACGGTAAATTAGTATGTCATAGGTATGTCATAGGGGCGGTTCCGCTGACATTAAATACATGATGTCACAGGGACGGGGGAATTGACATGGTTCGGGACAAATGGTGCCAGGCCCTTAAGTGCGCCAAGCAAAGGCGTGTCATATAGTGGGTGGGAACCCCACTGAACAAGGCTTAGCCGGCCATTGATAGCGAGTCTTGGAGGATGTGAGGCGACTCTCATAGACTTAAGCGTAGACAGCAAGACAGTAGGCCGGAAGCGGAAGCTGAAGTGATTGAGCCCCGAAATCTGGCTTAATTGGAGAAGGCCGATGTGGTTTAAGACACAGAAGGCAACATCTGCACATGCGAAACGGCGAGTATGTGCAGGCTTCCCCGGGGTCAAGGAGCCCGGCATGCTGGATATAGTTATTACTCAACTTTTGTCCTGCGAAAGTTGAGTAATTAAATCTTTTAGAATATTTTCGTCCATTCCATTTCCGAATAGAATGTTATGTGTATCCTTTGCTATACCAATAACATAATTTCCATTAGCTTTATATTGTTGTTTTTCATATTTACCATTTACTAATTTTACAAAACCTTGGTATGGATTAACATGATCAGCAGGGCCATTATCATGTGTTAAAAGGAAAAATATTCCCTGCATATTTGGGGTGTAAATCTCCGGAAAATCAGTAGGATAGTCTATATCTTTATAGGTGCCGCCCAATTGTCTAACCTGAATTTCCTCACCAGGTTTAAGGGCACCCTTTAATGATTCGATTACACGGACATCTGACACGGTAAAAACAGCATTCATTGATTTCTCCGAAGTAGTTCCCTTATTAATGGTACCTATAGTCATAGCTTCTGGGGAGTGAACACTTATAACCACCCCTTTAATTATCGAATTACTTGCAGCATTCAACTCTTTAATGCTTCCAAATGTAATATAATCATAATGTGTGTACGGGTTTAAACCCTCATCATATGTCCATTTAATACCCTTAATTTCTTTTTGCGTAGCAACAGGTAATGTTTGAGCGCTTATAAACAATATCCCCAATAGGCCAATAAACACAGATATACTTATATACTTCAATTTATTCTTCATGCCTTAAATACACCTCCCTCTATAATCTAAGGTTTTCTAAAGATATCTCCTTGAATCTTAGATTTTCACATTTCCAATAATGAGCCTTAGAAATTCAGTGACGGTTCTTGAATTGAATGGAAGATCTAATAAAATATTTCCACAACATTACAAGGAGTGGAATTCTATTATCTATTTCCTTAAGTGTGTAGTCCTCTTAGCTTTGCTCTTCTATATTCAAAATAGTCCGCCATGTCTTCGGCGAGTATTTTCTTTTCTTCCTGTGTTAAATCATTATACATACCCAGTATGGCCATTATTTGTTCTTCTACTGATTGAGTTTTTGGGGTGGTGCTTCGGGAAGGAGTATCAGTTATTCCGAGGAGGTAATCGGTAGTAACAGAGAAGAAATTAGCAATTTTTTTAAGGGTGTCAAAGTCTGGCTCACGCTTATCAACCTCATACATTGCTAATGTACTCGGAGCGACATTTAACAACTTTGCTAATTGCCGCTGGCTTAAATTCTTACTTTCTCGTAATTCTTTCAATCTTTTTGCCAAATTCATACATCATCCCTCCAAGCAATAATATCACTGGGGGTTAGCTATACAAGGGGTGAATGGTGCCAGGCCCTTAACTTGTTAACTTATTTGGCGTTTTACACAGGCTTCCGGTATAATTTACGCGTGGCAGGGGGGTGCTGTGGATCATTGCTAATTTACGGGCAAAGACTATATCCGGCACTATCTTTTAGCTTGTCTTTCAACCCTCTCGAATAACTCCGTTAAGCTCATGGCAAAAGCCTCTGCGAGTTTTTGTATGTTAACCACGGAAATGTTCCTGATGCCTCTTTCAACTCCGCTTATGTATGTCCTGTCCAGGTTGCTGTCAAAAGCAAGCTGTTCCTGGGATTTTCCCTGGGAGATCCTTATTTCCCGGACGGCTTCCCCAAAGGCTTTTTTTATTTCCAAATTATTCACCCCGTCAATTTGATAGTTTATTATTACCAATATTGATGCTTATAAGTCTACGGATTATGAGTCACAATATTTGTCTGTCAGGTATTGACGAGGGCAAATTATTTCTATAAAATACATGTAGACTATGAGTCACATTGAATTATTAAAGATAAGATTGCGAAGCGGAGTGTTTTGGATGTCCGTTAAGTGGGTTCTTCGTCCCGCCCGACCTTCAGGCGGGATTTTTTCCGGCTTGTAGACGCGCGGGTGGAGGTGGCGGGGAGGGTTATGCCAGGCTGTGACAGGAGGGAATATGAGGCTTTTAGCGTTAAACACTCAAGGCTGTTCGAGGAAATATGCGGCAGGCTGGGGGAGGGAGATAGGGTGCTCCTGGCGGAGTTTGATTTTACCAGCGAGGCCATGGCTGCTATTGATGCTGATAATGCTTATATACAGGGCTTTGCCGACGGGATCATTTCAATAAAAGCTGAATAAAAAAAAGAGGCTTTGTTTTGCTCAGCCTTTTTTTCTTGTCTTCCATTGATTTTATTATCCTGATGGCCTTTTGACATTGGCAGGGGTTATGGGGTTGGCTTTCGGTTAGCATTGCAATGGGGTGCAGGGGTTTTATTTCTCCTGATCGGTTTTTAATGCCGTTATAAATGCAGATATTGTTCTGGGGGGAATGCCGGTTTTTTCGGAGAGCAATTTAACGACAGGGTCTGATATCAAAGTGTCCAGATTAATATCGCTCCTGGGATTATCATTTTTTAACCCGGCAATTTCATCCAAAGTAACGCCATATATTGAGCGCAGTTTTATAAGTATATCTATGCTTGGCTGCTTTTCTCCTCTTTCCCAATTGGAAACAGTAGTTCTGTCCACATTTAACATTAAAGCAAGTTCTTCTTGCTTGAGATTTCTTTCTTTCCTTAATTCTTTTAATTTTTCTCCGAGATTCAAATAGTTTTCCTCCATGCGTTTTACACAACAATAGAAGATGGATGAGGTATTGACAAGTTTCTAGATGGCACATAAAATGTTGCCTATGGGGAACATGTATATGATTGCCATTTTACCAATTTTTATGTATCTAATGGAAAGAGGAGATTAAATGGATGCATTGAATGACAACGAATTGGAAGAGTTGCGTAGAAAAACAATCGAAGAGATTGAGGAAGTGCGAAACGATTTGACCCTCACGCAGGAAGAAAAAAACATGCGCAGCATCGAACTGGCGAGAAAATTAGGGAAAGCATTCTTCGTTAAATTGGGCAAAATTCCTTCAACAGAAGAGGAGTAAAAATGGAGGATATCTGTCCGTTAAGTGGGGTTCTTCGTCCCGCCCGACCTTCAGGCAGGACTTTTTCCGGCTTGTAGATGCACGGGTGGAGGTGGCGGGGAGGATCATGCCCGGCTGTGACAGGAAGGAATATGAATCTTATAGCGCCAAGCATTCAAGGCTGTACGAGGAAATACGCGGCAGGCTGGGGGAGGGGGATAAGGGCCTCCTGACGGAGTTTGACTTTACCGGCGAAGCCCTGGCGGCCTTTGACGTTGATAATGCTTATATACAGGGCTTCGCCGACGGGATGATTTTTATGGGGCTGTTTAAGAAGGTATAGCCCGAACTTGTTTTTGGATACCACGGATTTCCGCCTCTATGTATTGCCGTATACTGGCGAATGCTGTATCCGTTTGGCTTTTGGTTGACCCCTGTTACCTAAACCTTTAGCCTACGGCTATTTTTTTGTCTAATGAGTTGAGGACCTGACACCTGTTTCAAAAAAGCTGTTCGCTGCTCATAAATATATTATATTTTGATTGCCATTTATAACATTGCTCACAACACTGTTTATAGGAAGGTTTTCAAATTCTTCGGGTGTATAGGCCAGCGGTTCTATCGGTTCCATTAATTCGGCTATGGCGCGGCCCAAAACTTCACAGCGCTGTTTAAATCCCATGACTGTAAAGTCCTTTGAGATGATCACTAAATCAATATCGCTGTATTTACCAGCTGTACCCTGGGCATGGGAACCAAACAGTATTATTTTATCAGTATTAATTCCCTGCCTGGTAAGTGCCTCTTTGAATTCTTGAATTACTTCAGCAACCTTTTTTCCTGTGTTATACATTTAATCACATCCCCGGACTTTTTAAGATACTCCACCGCTATATCCCGGCTGAAGGTATTTAATGACTTTGCCAATTCCTCCGGATACCTGGTTGTGATACTGGCGGTATTTATTTCAGCAATGAATTGTTTTTGTTCAGTATTGAGATTTACCGACCCGAGTTTTACTAATTGAATAAGATTGTGGGTTCTTGGCGGCGTTTCCCCCGTTACGACGATAACCAAAGATTTTAACGCCTTTTCAATGGCCAAGTGGCACATGTAAACTGTATAGATATACCTGCCTGCATTGAGCATATCTCTGGCCGTATTCAAATCGTAATCAGACTGTTTAATCCACTCGTCGGAAAGGCTTGTCATGATCAAGGCCTCCCTTGATTTCCTGTTATTTTATAGTATATCAGTGGGGGAACATTATTAATAGTAAAAGATAGATAGTCCCATTAATATGTGCCAGAGGATGTTTCTAATGAGTCGGGGGACGGTTCGGATAGGGGTCAATCGGAAGTTTTGCGCGTAAAAAAGCCCAAGCACTGCATGTTTACTGCATTTTTTGAGCCCTGATAACAACTATGCGCACCGCAGAATCCTGGTAAACTTTTGTAGGGAATATACCAGAATACCTCACCGTGAGTTGGCAGAAGCATTCAGTATTACTGAATCTGTAATATCCAAGATGTTGGCCCGAGGTAAATAAGATGTGGAAGTACATATAAAAAGTTCCACAAAATGTCAAGTATTCAGGCCTGACCCCCCTGAGTTCAAAATCTGGAAGGCCAATTATTTGACTAAAAGAATTGGCCTTAGGAACAGTTTAAGTAGCTCTGGAATATAATGACATCATATAAAATGTAAGAGGAGGCATAATTATGGGATTTGGTGTTGGATATGGCGGCGGCGGCGGCGGTGGCCCATACTTTGACGGCAGCTTCATTCTTTTCCTGATTTTGATTCTGTTGGTGTTCTCCTATCCATCCATAGGTGGAGGATATTATGGCGCTGACAAAAAATAACCAGCCGAAACCGTAACTCGCTAGAAAGCCCGAGCAAATAATGTTCGGGCTTTCTGGTTATTATTTTAGATGCCACAGGGACGGGGTTTTCCTGCGTTGATGTGCGTTATAAGGACAAAATGGTGCCAGGCCCTAAACTTTATTAACTTATTTTTGCGTTCTACACAGGTCCCTGGTATAATTCCCTGAAAATATTTGCCACACCAGATTTTTCAAGCTTTCCCGAAATTATCGACATTACAGTTTCGTATAGTATACCAGTCTCATCAAGTAATGTAATGCCGTTCATTTCAAGAAAGACAAGACTACAGGCAAGGCCTGTCCTTTTATTGCCGTCAACAAAAGGATGGTTTTTGCAAATATGATAGAGATAGGCTGCGGCCATCTCGAAAATATCACTATGTAGATAAACTCCACCGTAAGTTGCTTCCGGCACAGCTATAGCGGAACAAAGCAGGTCATAATCCAACAGACCCGGATGTCCCCCGTAGTGCTCTACCTGATCTTTATGCACCTCGATAACTTCGGCCAGAGAGAGAAAAAATATACCTTCCATTTATTATCACTCGCTTAATTTTTTAAGTGTTGCGCAGTGATTTGAATTAACTTTGTTTAAAGCCGCCTTGAAATTTCCGTCACGCTGGTTATGGGGGAGTGGCGAAACAATAAGGCTTTTCCCATCAGTCGTTATTTTCAATGGTGTGGATATAGTTATACCCAGCAGTTCAAGAATAGCCTTATCAATTACCAGAGCTGCGCTATTACCATGAGACGTCAAAGTTTTAATCATTTAAACTCCTCCAGGTGATACATTGTAAGAACATTGTATCACCAATGAAATGTGGCTACAAGAAAAATATTGTTACAGTATTGTCAGTATTGTCACAGGGGGACAAAGGGGGTCAGGTCTAAAGCTATGATCAACAAAATCAACGGTCAATTGGTACCGGTTAACTAAGTTTTCAAGTTATTGGGATCATTCAGAAATGGCCCGAATGTGACAGGGGACAGTTCTCTGTCACATTGCCAATTACGGGCGGGGACTATATTCGGGTTAAACTCATGTCAAAGTCCTTTGCGAGTTTTTGTATGTTAACCACGGAGTTTGATTTTGTCAGCGAGGCCCTGGCTGCTTTTAATGATGATAATGCTTATATACAGTGCTTTACCGACGGGATCATTTTTATGGGGCTTTTTAAGAAGGTATAGTCGGGAGGCACGTCGGACGAATGAGTCAGGACCTTAACTTATTATTGATTGTGTAGACACACACCTTCTGTTAGAATTGCGACAGGAGGTGTAATATTACGGTAAGAAAGGCGCTGTATTATGTGATACAACAGGGAACATATATTTCGTTAATGGTCAATACCTCCTTCCCTGTGACAAATGCAACCCTAATGAAATAGGTGATATTATTGATGATAAAAAAGAGAATATTCAGGGTAGTTGTTTTTTTAATACTACTAATGGGCATTAGTATTGTTTTTTTGCCCAATATCCATTTAACCCCTCAAGGCAATGTTGGTACTATTGACTATACTAATGTATTTGTTTCTGTATTTTTTATTATTGCATGGTTATTTCTAGCTATATATTCTGGATACAAAAAAATACTTGAGATATTTATAGCGGCCATAATTTACTCGCTTTTACCAGTATTTTTATTTGTTAAGGCAGGCAATAATGTTGGTATTCCAAATGTGGCAGCTTGGGTTTGGACGTTGCCTCTTCAGGGGCTATTATTTGACGATATATATATGGTTGTTCTGGCTATTACTCAGCCTTTGACATTTGCTTTAGGATATATGATAGGTCTCAAAAAACGCAAAGCTAATATAAAATGTGACAAGGAAGGGAATCGGCAAAAACCCTTAACTTTGCTATTTAGGAGAATTCATATGAGAAAGAAACAAAAATTGGTTATATTGATGTGTTTAGGTATTTTTGTTCTGCTACTTATTATATACTCTTATTACTTCATATATGGGTTTGAAGTGGCATCAGATTCGCTGTATATTAGCAATATAAATATAACTAGCAATTATGTTCATATTTCAGGGGACACATCAAGTTCAGCACTTGGTTTTTCTGGCTATAATACAAAATTGGATGGAAAACAATTACTAATAAAACCTCGTTACAGTATGGTTTCACCTTTCAACAAATACGGTAAATTTGAAATAAAGTATGGCACGAAAGGTAAAACTATAGACAAAATTTTTTTTATTGGGAAAGGAGAAAATGACAAAAAGCAGATTTGGTCAACAAAGTGATCTGTTGGAGGATAAGAAGATGATTGTCAATGAGACTCTAAAAATCATTAAACAGCGCAGGAGTATCAGAAGTTATAAAGATGAACAGGTCAAGGAGGAAGAATTACAGGCGGTACTGGAAGCGGGACTGTATGCTCCCAACGCCGGAGATCAGGCGTGGCATTTTACAGTAATTCAAAACAGGGGACTGCTGGACAGACTAAATCTTGCAGCTAAAGAAACCGCTAAGCAACTGGATATTGAGCATCTAAGGGAACTGGGGAATAATGAGAAGTTCAATTGTCTGTATGGAGCACCGACACTGATCATAGTATCTGGCAATGAGCACACTCCCGTACCTCTCGAAGCGGATTGTGCCGCTGCTACTCAGAATTTGCTGCTTGCCGCAGAGTCAATCGGGCTGGGGTCGTGCTGGATTTTCTTTGTCATGCTAGCGTTTTATTCACCACAAGGATCCGAATGGCGAAAAGAACTGAAAATACCCGATGGCTACAAGCCATACTATTCGGCAGTGCTTGGGTACAAGAAAGCTGCGACTGTCAACGTACCGGACAGGAAGCCCAACCTTATTACATACATCAGGTAATTATTAGAGTTCATCCATAACACAGAAAACATCCCGCAAGTCGGTTTGCTTGATACTTTACAGTCCAAGGGTAAAAATAAATTTTACGGAATTTTATCTTTTACCCCTGCCTGGATGTCACCACCGGCGGGTTGTAAAGGGCATTGCGGGATGATGCCAGGGAAATTACCTGTTCAAAAAATTTTATTTCCGTTTTGAGAAAACCTACGAGCAGCTGGCTGATATCGGGCCTTATGGCCATAGTGAAGGACTCAATGTGGTGATACATGGCCACCTGCATGGCTGATATGAGGATCCTGATAATTTCTCCGTCACCTAGAATAATTTTGTTGACCTGCCCCGGTGGTCCCTGTCCCATACGCTTGGGCGGCCGGGCCGGTACGGAAAAGCCCTCCTGCTTTAACAGATCCTCTATTTGTTTCAATTGGGGGAGTACCACATTATTGAGCCCGATTTTCAACACTTTTATAAGTTCGGGGTCTTTGGTGTTGGCTATGTATGTTTCCAGATTGACGATACTTATGTCCCGGGCCCCCAATTCGTCCCAAAGGGTGGCCACCTCCCCCATATTAAGGCTGTTGTCCTTGGCTGTGGCAGGGGGGGAAGAATACAGCACCTGCCTTCTTTTACCCAGTGCCAACAGCAGGCCGTGCATCTTTATATCATTAAAAATAATATCTTTAAAAACCTGCCTCAGGGAATCCTTGGAGGTGGCCCCCACAGCCCTTATATCATGCTTTAAGAGCACCTGTCCCCAGGCAATTAAATCCCGGATGACCTCGTCGTCATCCAGTTTAATCTCCTGCCCGGTACCCGGGGTTCCCTGCAGTATTTTGGAAGGGGGCCTGGGCGGAACGGTGAAGCCCTCTTCTTTCAACATTCTTTCCATGGGGTTGATCCGGGTAAGCTCAGCCCCTTTGATAATTCCCTCCAAAATAAGATGGAGCTCGGTATCCGAAGTATTCATCATATATGTTTCCACCAGTGAGAATAAATTTAAGCCAGAGGTCAGGGTTTCCCACATGTAGTAGATCTCACCGGAGTGCATGGGTTTGGTGGTTACCGCCGAAGCTGCAAAGGGAAGAACTTTTTTAACGGAATTTTTGAACATATTTTTTAGCATATTGTCCCCCGAATGCAATTTTAATAATGTTAATATTATTTGCAAAAAAAAGATAATTATAATCCAATGACTTACCTAAAAAATTTACAATGACCTATACATAGTAAAGCCAGGGGAATTTCTTTGGCTAGAGGCGTTGCTTCGATATAAGCAAGGCCTTTTATAATAGCCATGATATGCCAGAAATCTAATTATATGGCTTTGAAGGAAAGTTTTATTATATGTAGAAGAATGAAAGATGATGAAAAACAGGAGCTGACTTGACACATGTCTAAGAAAGTGCTCTTATTATTGCTGTTAATTAGCCTCTCCCTTTGCACGCCTGTTCTGGCGGCAGAAGGTATCGGGGTTTTTACTGTTGGATCGACTGAATACCTGGTTGACGGGCAGAAGTATTCCATGGAAGTGGCCCCCTTCATACAGGAGGGAAGAACCTTTATTCCCGTTAGGTACGTTGCCGGGGCTATGGGCATAGCTCCGGATGACATCACCTATAGCAATGGCGAGATAATGCTTATTGCAGACAACAAGGTGGTCAGGCTCTGCACCGGCAGCAATGTGATGGTGGTAAACGGTGTAGAGATTAACATGGATGTTGATGTGAAAGTTGTTAACGGGCGGGCAATGCTGCCGGTCTGGTGGGTTGGTCTGGCTCTGGGAGGCAATGTGGTTTGGGATGAACCCAGCCGGACGGTAACAATCTCGGGCGCCGGCTATTTCAATCCCGGCGAAAGCCAGGCTGTGAGAAAGGTAAATCCGGTCACGTTCACATCCACAGAGACTGCCGAAAGGGATTTTGGCTGGATATATAACGGCTTAAGCTATACCTGGCATGTTGAAATACCTGACCAGCTGCTTGTTTTTGGTAGGGAGATTAATGGGTTAATAGATAAATTCTACGATAGTAATGGTGCTGTTCAGCATTCCATATTAGCTTCGGCTCCGGATGATATAAAGAAAGTTATTCTCTCACTGGCAACAGATGGCAATTATGCTCCCTGGGCGGAAGAGGGAGAAAACTATATATATGCCGGCTATCTTGCCCAGAGGCTGAAGGAGCAGGCCCTGCTTGACGGATATGACTATTTTCAAACCGCTGAGTTTGTGCAAAGCTTTGTGGCTGGAGCTATACCTTATGAATTTACAGACAAACCTCTGCTACCGGCACAAACCCTGATGGAGAAGGGGGACTGCAAGGATAAGTCAATATTAATGGCGGCTATTCTCAATAATTTAGGCTATAAGGTGGCTTTGCTGAAGTTTCCTCCCCCGCCGGGGGAATTTGCAGGACATATGGTGGTCGGCGTCGCGTTTAACGCTAATCAGTTGCCAACAGAGCGAAAGTTATTATATTATACAAATAGTGGTGTAAAATACTATTTTGCCGAAACCACTGTGCCCAATTGGAGAATAGGTGAAATTAGCGATATTAAACTGGTGAAAAAAGGTTCTCTTTACCCAGTTAAAGAGTCATCAAAACCTGTTAATTAGTTTAAACTCAACTTTTACCAAATTTTTTTGAAGAGGGCAGTGGTATTTCAATTATTTAGTGGAATTACTATCAATAAGAAAGGCAAACTATATGAAACTAGAAACTAACCGGCTGTTGCTAAAGACTCTTGATCTTAATCTGGTTGAGGCGGCAGCACAGCGTGATACGCAGGCAATCGAAGCTTTAGGATATAAAACCAACGGTGAATGGCCGGGTTCTGATTTTTTTGAAGCCTTACCCTACTTTCGGGAACTTCTGATTAAAAATAATGGCACTAAAGGATTTGATTCCTGGATCGTTGTGGCGAAGGGCACTCAAGAAATAGTTGGTGGTATTGGCTTTTTAGGCGAACCAGATCTGAACGGTATGGTTGAAATTGGTTTTGCTACCAATATAAGTCACCTCCGGAAAGGTTATTGCTTTGAAGCAGCCCAAAAACTATTAAACTGGGCATTAAGTCAAGATGCGGTCAAATGTATCATCGCTAGATGTGAACCTGACAATATTTGTTCTAAAAAATTATTATTGAAGCTAGGATTTCAGATCGACCACAGCGATGCAGAATTGATTTATTGGAAATATTGCAAGAAGATGTAATCCTGCTACATTTTTCCCATTCCGCCAACGAAGAAATATTTTAATAAACGAAAAGTAATGGTTATTAGAGTTCCCTTTTAACCGGCTTTCTGGCCCATAAGATGCTGAGCATCACTCCAATTATTATCACCAGGCCACCCATTAGCTGATTAAAAATAATTACTTCGTGAAGGATAATAACGGAGAAAAGCACACCGAAAACAGGAACCAGATTCATTAGAATTACTGCAGTGCTTGCTGGCACTTGTCTTAGGCCGTAAGCATATAAGTAGAAAGCCAGCAGAGAACAAAACACCCCCAGATATACAACAGCAATCAATGAATCTGCAGATGGAGCCGACCATTGGTCAATCTCAAGAAAAACAAGAGGCAGAAATCCTATGGCACCGGCCACTGTTTGGTAAAAGGTGATGGTGGTCATAGAATAAGTTGATACCACCGTACTTGTGATAAAGTTGTAGCAAGCCCATACAGCTCCGGCCAGGACAAGTAAAATATTACCCAGGACCCTATCTGCGGCTTCAGAAGAGTGACCGTTGGAAACAATCATATATACTCCGACCACGGCCAGCCCTACACCAATGTATGATATGGCCGGGAATTTGGCTCGAAAAAACAGTGTTTCCAGTAACATTGTTATTGCCGGGTAAGAGGATACGATTAGAGCGGCGTCCGATGCGGTACTATATTTTACTCCTACATTCTCAAGGGAAAAGTAGACGGTAATTCCCAAAAACCCGCTTAAGGCCAATTTGGCTAAATCCTTTGACGCGGGTTTTTTTATATCTTTCCGTATGGCCAGGAAGAATCCCAGCAGTATTGCGGCCAAGCCAAACCGTATTAAGCCCAGGCTCAGTGGAGGGAATGTTTTCAAGGCAATTTTTGTAGCTACGAAGGAAACGCTCCATATTAATATAGCTGTTACAATGGAAAACAGGTGCCTGTCGCATTGCCTTGAATAGCTAAGAGAAAAAAATGCCAGGCCTGGCCTGGGTTTTATCGGTGTGTTCAATATACTCATTCCTTTTGCCCGTGTAGAGGGCTTTACCACAATTAGTTTTTATGTTCCTGGAAGTAAAAGCCGGGAGTGACGCCGACCGAACGTTTAAAGCGGTTGGCAAAGTGGCTTTGATCGCTGAATCCGGTTTCAAAGGCGACCTCTTTGGGAGAAAGCCCCTGTTTGAGAAATTTCTTGGCGTGGCTTATCCTTATGCTATCCTGATATGAATGGGGCGGCATGCCCACCTCATTGCAAAACACCCTTAAAAAATAGTAGCGGCTTAATCCTACATACTCTGAAAGCTCACTGAGTGTTATCTTTTGCGACCAGCACGAGTGGATGTATTCCCGCGCTTTCCGAACCGCCTTCCGCTCACGGCCAAAGGTAAGGATGGGATGCCTTATTTTTGCGGTCTTTGTGATGATGCTACTTAAAGCATTTAAGAAGACCGACTCGGTTTCTAATGTGTTCTCGTTGCCCAGCAGTGAAGCATAAAGATTCCTTACACAGCCGGCCACCATTCTGTTGTCCACACGTATATTGATAAAAAACGGGCTGTCCTGATGGCGGCCAGTCATTTCAACCACCGCATCCTGCATGTGATCCAAAGTCAGGTAAATGGCCCGGTACTCAAATCCCAAATGGTTTGCCGGTTCACCGGTATGAGCATCCCCGGGGTTAAGCAGGATCAGTCCCCCCGGTGGCGTTTCATATCTCGACCCACGATGGGAAAAGGACTGCAGCCCTTTCTCGATCAGGCCTATCACGTAGTAATCATGCATGTGCACCGGATAGGCATGTTTTATATAAAAGGCATGAAATAATTCAATATTAAGATTTGCATTACAGTGGAGCGTGCTCCATTCCCGCTTGAACATGGTATGCCTCCGGGAGTTTTTCTTTGGTTACCTGAGGGCGCCACTCTTATTCCTTATTATAGTTAAGTGCCCGGTGGAAGTCTTGAAAGAAATTGCTCTTTTGCGGGAAAATATATGGCAGGGACAAAATGGCGCCAGGCTCTTAACTCTCTAAACTTATTTTGATTGTTCGCGCACCTTCTGCTGAATTGGCAAACGGGAGGTGTAATATTTGGAAAAGGGGGCGGGGTGAAATCGGTGTCACAGGGGTGGTGCAATTGTTTTTGGGCGCTGGTTGTGTTTTCTAACATGCTGCGGTAATATGTTTGGGGTGTCACCTTTTATCTGGAGCGGGAGGATTATTATGAAGTATAAAAATACTGTTAGTCTGCTAGTGGTGTGTATTATTCTATTATCGCTAACGGCATCGGTCTATGGAGTATTCTCAAATGAGGGACAGGGTCAATATGAATTCAAATCTCTACAGGGTGAAACCGTATCAATATATGGAAAAGGTCTCTATAAGAATGATTCTACCGCTATGGCGGTACAGGCCAGGGCACAGGATACCATTACTATGTTTTTGGGTGTACCGCTACTGGTTATATCGCTTTATATGGCGCGAAGGAATAGTCTTAAGGGCAGACTGCTGCTCACCGGCACATTGTCATATTTTCTTTATTCTTATGTGATGTACACTTTTATAGCCATGTATAATCAGTTTTTCCTGGTGTATGTGATACTTATGGCTACAGCCTTATATGCCTTTGTATTAGCTATGCTGTCATTTGATGTGGAAGAATTAAGCTGTTCTTTTAGTGAAAAGCTTCCTGTAAAGTTAGTGGGCGGATTTCTACTTTTTTTAGGGGCAGCGGTTGGACTGCTGTGGATTGGAAGGATCGTGCCGCCACTTATGGAGGGCACTGTGCCTGTCGGGCTGGAACACTATACTACGCTGGTTATTCAGGGATTGGACCTGGGGATTGTGATACCTGCTCAGTTCATCGCTGGTGTGCTGCTGATTAGGAGAAAAAGCTTTGGCTATCTTTTAGCGCCTGTCATGACGGTAAAGCTTATCACGCTGCTGACCGCACTTACCGCCATGGTTGTCGGACAGGCCCTGGCCGGAGTTAAGATGGTCTTTTTTGAAATGGCCATGTTTCCTCTTTTTAATTTAATGGCCATCTACTGCCTGGCTGTAATTCTAAAGAACATGAAAGAGAAGGGTTCCAATAAAGCCGTTACTCCCCGGGCAGGTGGGGGCCATTCCTGACGGGCCTTTGGTTTATCACTTGGCCTGCCGCTGAAATATGTCCTGTGATGGCTTACAGACAAGTTTAATGGAGGTGCGACTATGGAGGAAAAAGTTATTGGTAATCTTTATGACCTTTTAAAATCTGCAGAGCTTGATCCGGCAGTGGGTATAAGAATTGCCCATTTATCCGGCAGCGAGCAGTTCTCCTTCTATGGGGCGGAAATAGCTCCCCACAAAAGAATCGCGGCCCATTATCATAAAAGCGGGTCGGAAATATACCTCTTAATTGAGGGAGAGGGGATAATGTACACGGGAAAGCCGGACAGCAGCGGCCGTGTTGACTGGAACCCCCCGCTAACCCTGAGTAGGGGAGACTGCTTTACGGTAAACCAGGGGGAGGTTCATCAGCTATTTAATAATTCCGGCGACAGGGCTATTATAGTCTTCGGCTGTCCGGCCGCTCACCTGTCCACAGACAGGATTGTTGTGGAAGGATTTAATAGCTGATTACGTTATTTATGTGAAGTCTGAGGAAGTCTAGACGCTTATGAGTAATAAAAAAAACTTATACTACAGGAAAAAGTTTTAGAGTCACCAGAAAGGCACTGTCAATGATAGTATACATCGACGATCTTTAAAGTGGCAACATTCACAAGCAATATTGTAAAAAGTATAAATTTACTGTCAATTTATGTTGATTTTTATAATAAGCACCTCTTATAATAAGGCTATTACCACAATTTTCATTATGGCACATATTTTGCAAATGAGCCTTTAGAACAGCAAAAGCAAGAAACGAAAGGTTCTCTGTGAACTGACAATATACAAAGAATGATTTGCGATATGGTCTTTTGTAGGAGGGGGTAGTGACAATATGTATGTGAAATATTTAACAAATTAAGGCAATTTCTAGATTAGACGTAATGACAAAAAACATAGCCAGGGCTATTGTGGATGCTGGCTTTCTTCAGAAATAAGAAGCAGCTTAACTTATTGAGGGACAATAAAATTTTATAATTTATAGCTGGTAAATCTACAAAGGGCTAAACTATTAGTTATATTGCGTAAGGGGGGAGGGTAATGGATACACGGAAAGATCTAAAACTTATGGCTGAAGAAATATTAAACTCTGTTACGGTTATTTACGGTTTTTTTATTTTGCTTTCGTCTAGCCGCACAGATTATGAAGAAATTGTTGATATGGAGGTGAAAAAAATAGTTTCATTATTGAGGGAAAATATATTAATAAAACGATGAAAGGAAGTGATTACTTTGGGGGACTATATTGAAAAACATATTACTGCTGTATTTTTGACGGTGGTTGTCATTACAGTATCGATGGCAGTTGTGGTTGTATGGAAGATAAATATAGTTCAGAGGCAAACCGGAGTAATATCAAGTCAGATTAACAAAATAATTACTATCTCCGAAATAAAAGAAAATGTCCTGCTGCAAATTGGAGCGATGAACAACTATGTTTTAACTGGAGAACCTGATTATCTAAATAAGTTTAATGAGTATACAGAAAAGAATAACCATATGCAGACTGCTTTAATAAGGGAAATCAGGGAGTCAAGGAAACCCCTGGCCGGGCAGTTGCACCAAACCTATACTGACTACATCTCTTATTGCGACAAAGTGGTGAATCCATTTGTGAAAGTTAATGTGAGAGTGCCGGAAGATATTTTAAATGAGATAGGCCAAAAACAAAATAAACTTACCGAGTTATCCACCCAAATACAAGAGTTAAGGCGGGCAGATACTATTTCCGTCCTGGGCGATATAGTCATTAGCAGCCAGAATGCCTCAAAAACTTCACAATATTTTGCACTTTTAGGTTTGGTGTTGGGTGTTTCTCTTAGTATTACATTGGGACCTAAGTTTATTCGCAATCATAAGATTAAGAATTCCATACTAAATACTACGAGAAATATTACAATAACAATAGATGATAAGGGGATTATTACCTCCATAAACCGTACTGCAGAAGCATTTTTCCAAAACTCCAAAGAGCTATTACTTAAAAAGAATTATCAAGACATTATTGGGATAGGTAAAATGATAGATATGGAATTACCTATTAATAAAATTGTTAACTCCGGAATAGGAGTGTGCAATCTTGAAAGGGTATACAATTTTGGAGACGGGTGGAAGAGTGTGCTAAACGTGGACTGCCTCCCAATGAGTGAGAGAACGCCCTGTGGAGTCTTGATTGTAGCCAGGGATATTTCTGAAAGAAAAATTCTTGAAGAAAAGCTATATGCCATGACATTAAGGGATAGTCTGACCAATCTGTACAACCATGCCTACCTAAAACGGAGGCTTAAGGAAGAGATACTTAAGGATAAGGATAACTCACAGTCTTTATCTTACATACTGCTTGATATCGACGACTTTAAATTTTATAACGACAGATTCGGCCATCAAGCAGGCGATGCATTGCTGAATGAATTTGCCAAGTTATTGAAAAAGTGTGTACGGGGTAACGACGTTGTGGGCAGGTACGGTGGTGATGAATTTGCCGTAATATTGCCTAAGGCGGGCAGGTCTACTGCGCTGATGCTGGCCGAGAGAATCAGGTCCACCGTGGAAAAGCACCCCTTCAATAACAAGATGCTTGTGCCTGGCAATAATATCACGGTAAGTATTGGTGTAGCTGTATACCCTGATGACGCATGCGAAGGTGAGGAATTAATAAAACTGGCTGACGAGGCAATGTACCGGTGCAAGCAGAATCAAAAGAATGGTGTACAGCTATATTTTTCAGCATTAAAAGAGTTTCAGAAGGAATTAAAAGAATCTGAAAAGACAATGTACAATTCCGTTAAGATGCTTTTGGGCATTATAAACTCCAAGGACAGGGATACATATTTGCATCTGGAAAAAGTGGCCGAGTATGTTGAAATAATATGCAGCCGCATGAACCTGGACGAAAATATGAAAAAGGACATTAAGATTGCCGCCTTCTTACATGACCTGGGCAAAATTGAAATTCCACGCACTATATTGCATAAAACTGAGCAGATATCTAAGGAGGAGTGGTCAATAATAAGACAGCATCCAAAGTGGGGGGCCAGCATGTTACGTTCTATGCAACAAATGGATAGTATAATTCCTCTTATTTTACATCATCATGAGAGGTATGACGGAAATGGTTATCCCAAAGGCCTTAAAGGAGAGGATATTCCACTGGGGGCCCGTATAATAGCCGTAGCAGACAGCTTTGACGCTATGACCACTTTAAGGCCGTATAGAAAACCCAAAAGTATTGCAGACGCCATCGAGGAAATAGTTATAAACAGCGGAACTCAGTTTGACCCACAAGTAGCCGGGCTATTTGTTAAAAATTATTCAGCAAGTTGCGGTGTGCAAATAATATAAATAATGGGGAGGATTAATAAATGTCATTAAAAGTAAAGATTATTTCGAGTTTTTTTCTTACAGTAGTAATATTCGCTATTGCAGCTAGCATTATTTTTTCAAAGTCAACCAAGGCCGGAATACATGTGATTGATATCCCTCACCAGTTCAACAGAAATAGTCAGTATTCTCTTATAGGTCACAATATTGCAATGGAAACTGCAAGTATACGCGGGTATTTGTATTACAGGGATATTAAATTTCTGGACGCTTTTAAAAAATATAGTACAGAAAACAATAACACAATTAAAAACCTCATAGATACCGCAAAAGAAGAAAGTAACAAGCAAAGGGCGCTGAAACTTAAAGAGGTACATGATAAGTACGATGATTTATGCATGAACAAGCTTGTCGGTCTTGTTGACTCGGGCAAGGATGATGAAGCCAGAGAACTGGCATACACCCAGGGTGTGCCTCTAAATACTGACCTGACCGAACTTATTGATGAAATGATCACATTACGGGAAAAAACTTTAGCAACAGATATTGATAACACCGCCCGGGAGGTAAGCAACATCCGCTACTGGGCATTGATTTCCACAATAATTTCTCTGATTGCTGGTTGTGTCGCCGGTTACCTGCTGTCTAGATCAATTGCCGGGCCAATAAAACTTGTATCATCAGAAGCAACCAGAATTGCTGGTGGAGATTTGACAGGGGAAGAAATAGCAGTCAAGTCAAAGGACGAAATAAGCCAAATGGCTAAGGCTTTTAATACAATGCAGGGCAATTTAAAGGAGATTGTAAGGCAACTGGCTGAGCAGTCCAAGAATGTGGCTTCATCTTCGGCCCAACTGTCAGCCAGTGCGGAAAGCGTTGCTGCCGGGTCAAGTGAAACTGCCGCCAATATAAACCGGGTTGCTTCCACCTTTGAAATAGTTTCCAATAATACCCAGAAGATAGCGCGGATTTCATCCGAATCTGCCAATCTGGCGCGGGAAGGTAGTCAAGGTATTAAAGGTTTTACCGTACAGATGGAGGGTATACAGGAAGCTACAGTTTCCAGCAGTGAGGTGATTAATGGACTAAATCAATCTACAGTGAAAATATCCCAGATAGTGGAGCTTATAACTCAAATAGCCGACCAGACAAATTTATTAGCGCTGAATGCCGCAATTGAGGCGGCGAGGGCCGGGGAACAAGGCCGAGGATTTGCGGTGGTGGCGGAAGAGGTAAGAAAACTTGCTGAACAGTCTTCAGGTGCGGCTAAAGAAATATTTCAACTTATATTTTCCATCCAGCAGGAATCGCAGAAGGCGGTACAGACTATGGCTGAGGGGGCTTCCAGGGTTGAAGAAGGAGCGAAAACAGTAGAGGTGATGGGTAGGACATTTGAGAATATTATCGATTCTGTTCGGTCCTTGGCTGGTGAAATACAATTTATTGCAACATCAGTGGAGGAAATGTCAGGGCTGGTGCAAAACGTTGCAGCTACGGCACAGGAGCAGACTGCTACAATGGAGGAGGTTTCCTCAACATCACAGGACCTTTCCGGATCGGCCTTCAAACTTGAAGGATTGGCTGGAAGGTTTAAAATATAACCCCCTGTGGAAGGATTTATAGGCTAATTGGCGGCGGGATGTCGATAGGTAAGGCCTCACGGGATCCGTGAGGCCTTACTGGCATGTTTGAAAAACAGTTATTTTATGAACTTCCCTAGTCCTCCGGGAGAGTCCCCGACGGGTATCGTGGCAATGACATTATTGGTGTTGGTGTCTATAACGGAAACATTGTCGCTTCCTGAATTGATGACGTATAAAAGTTCCCCGTTCTCTGTAAATGACAGGCCCTCGGGGGCTATTCCGTCTACGAGAGGTATATATCCCTCATTTGTATTCATAGCGGTATCAATTACGCGCACCGCGTTTTCATTGGAGAGGGTGATGTATACCCTTGTTCCGTCCGGGCTGACGGCAATTCCGTTAGGGCCGTCCCCTACCGGATAATTGCCTAGGAAGGTGTTGCTGGTTATGTCTATTACCGACATATTGTCGCTGCCGTTGTTAGCCACGTATGCCTTTGGCATTACCGGGGAAACTGCTATGCCGTAAGGGCTTGTGCCCACATTGACGGTAGTGATTACCGAGTTGTATACGGCATCTATTACCGATACATTATTCATATCGGGGCTTGTCACGAAAAGGCGTGAGCCGTCCGGGCTGACATCAATTCCGTAGGGGCCGCTGACATAAGGGTCGGTGGTGACGATAATAGGTGAGAAAGAATAGCCGTCCAGATCGGCTATTGTATTGCTGTTGTAAAGTGCCACATAGATTTTTGATCCGTCCGGATTATAGGCTATACCTTTGGGGTTGCCCATAAGGCTTGGATATGTTGTAGAAAGGTCGCCGGTATTGATAACCGTCAGGTTACCGCCCAGCAGGTTTCCTACAGCCACCTCATTGGCACTGGGGTTGACAGCCGCTCCCCAGGGGCCGCTGCCCGCACTAACGGTATCAATTACTGTATTGCTGCCGGTGTTGATAATGGAGACAGTGTTGGCGTTGTAATTGGGGATAAAGGCCAGTTGCGCGCTTTCCATGTCGTTTATGGGAATAATGGCGGCCACTGCGCTTTTGTATAAAGTGTTATAGCCTTCATTCCTGGAAAAAACGCCAAACTTTAGAGCTCCTTCAGGGATAACTGTATCATAGGGTATTGTCAGGGTATATGTGGGGTATCCCGCCTCAACCACGGCAATTTCCGGCCCTATGATGTAATTGTCCCCATTGAGGTAATGAACCACATAATGGGTAAGGGCGATGGACTCATTCTGAGCCGATTCCCATGTCAGGGCGCCCTCTATTTTACCTGTCCTGCTGTCGGTGTCGCTAAAGGCCGGGTTTTGGGCCAGTGCGGTGACAAATATCTCGGTAGTCCGGCTTTCATTAATGGCCCCTTTCTCATCGATGGCGTCTTGATAAGTTATCACAATGGTATCGCCAGTTAAAGCCCCTATTATATCGCTGTCGTCAGCGGTGCTCCCACCAATTTTAAAAGATCCGGTAAATGTATCGGAGTCTATATCCTCCTCTGCCAGCTGAACGGTTATTCCGGCAGGGTCGGTGTCTGATTTGACATTGGCGGATAGATACTCAATTTGTGCACTGTTATGGTTTGAGTCAGGGTCTATCACCATCATTTCCACTTTTTGCTCTTCCGGATAATGGACATGCAGCGGTTCGCCAAAGGTCCAGACGCTTCCGGTTGAGCCGGGAATTGTGGTCAGGCTGAAGCTGTAAGGAGCCGCCAGGGAATTTCCCGCACTATCGCGGATGGCCCCCTGGGGGATGCTGACTGTGTATGTTTGTCCGTAATTCAGAGGATTGACTGGATCTATGATAATTACTTGGCCGTCTATCCGACTGTTAGCTTCCACGGCAATGCTATCGGGGCCTTTAACGGAAATGCCTGTGAAGCTGCCGCCCGGCTGAATGACTTCACTGAACAGAACCGTTATATGGTTCCCGTAAAGCCTGTTGCGGGTTTCCACCACAAGGTGTCCAAAGGCCTCGGCCACGTGCTTTACAGGAACGAAGGGGATACCGTTCTGTACAAACGGGGATACATCCATGATCTTTTCTTCGGGATCGCTGTCACGGTAGATATACATTGTTGAGTCGTTGATGAAAATTGCAACAGATGTATTATCCCGGTAAAAAGTAATTCTCTGGTTGACTTCGTCCCAAATGACTCCAAGATCAAGTTTCCTGGCCAGGAATTTGGGCGTTACAAAGAACCGGTCATTAAGCATTACCGGAGCCATATCCATGACTTCGGGCTCGCCGTCAAAATAAGCTGTTGTCTCTCCTAGAATAAGCTCTCCTTTTTTGTCTATTTTAAGCTTCACGCCTTCTGCCGGAGATGATTTTACCACTGAAGGCGCAGTGGAATCAGAAGAGCTGCTACTGGAAGAGTGATTGGACGGACTGGGCGGACTGGGCACGCCGGACGTGGCCTGGGACAGGGCCTGAGTAATGGTGCTGACAATATCTTGATCCTGCGGCTGATCTACCTGCTGCTGCTCTTGCGGCACCGGATTCTCTACCGGAACCTGGGGCGGCAGGATAGCCGGGGCCGGGGCCGGAGGCAGGTTGTTTTGTATTTCGGCTGCCCGTTCCTGGACCCACTGTTGAGCCTGCTGCCAGGACTGCTGTTCCTGCAGGCTCATGGGGGCGGGGGGAGCGGGGGGGGCTGCGGCGGACGTTACTGAAGAAGATTGCCCCGGAGAAATCGAGACAGTGACTCCTCCGGAGGTTACCGTCGCATCACCTGTAATAATTGATGTAGTTGAATGTTGGTCAGTAACCAGATTGGACCAGAAGGTTCCTCTTATGCCGGCTATGCCCCAGGGCATGTCCACAACCACCCGCTCACGGGCCTGATAGGGCTGATCCCACCAGGGAACGGCCTCCTGGCTGTCCGGGCCGGCCACGGCAATATCCCGATAGGCCGGAAGGAAATGGGAGGCGGAGGCCAGCATGGGCCCCGGCAAAGTATTTTTACTTACTGATGGCTGCGCTTTTTTCTCATTTCTGGAGGCCAGGGTGCCGAATACTTTACCCCTGGCTAATTCTACCTTCAGCCTGTCAATCATTACTCCCCGGGTGCCGTTACTGCGCATGTAGTTTATGCCCCGGCTTTCGGTAATGGTAAGCTCTGTTTCGGGCTCAATAAGAAAGCCGCTGCCGTCATCAAAGATTAATTCGGCCTGGCTGTCAGCATAAGTAATTATTTTGGTACCTGAACCAACTTTAATGCTTTCGGAGACTCTGGTGACAGTCCCCTGATCTGAGATGATTTCTACCGTACCCTTTTTGACAATAATATTTCCGGTTAAATCAGCGCTCCGCAGTGAAGGTCCAATGGTGTACGCTTTGCTGATGGCGCGGGCCAGGTCGCCCCTCCGGAAAGCTGCCTCAGGGTTAAAGAGCCTGTCTCCGGGCAGGCTGGCCAGCCCGGACTCTACAGCGGTGGCCACCTGTCTGTAGGCCCAGTGCCCGGCGGCAACATCGGCTATGGCCACATTTTTTTCGGTAAGGCTGCCTCCGGACAGGCCTAGAATTATGGTCACGGCCTCAGCCCTTGTAACTGTGCTGTCGGGACCGAAGGTTCCATCCGGATAACCTTTTAAAAGCCCGGCTCCGGCAGCGGCCTCAATAGCCCCGTAGGCCCAGTGTCCGGCAGGAACATCGCTAAAGGTTTGAGACTGGCCGGATGCAGGTGAGAGTCCCTTGACTTTTAGTGCCACCACTGCCATCTGGGCCCTGGTGACACTCTCACCGGGGCGGAAAGTATTATCGGGGTAGCCCTTTATAATTTCCCTGCTGGTTAAGTAACGGACGTGCGGGAATAAGGGGCTGTCAGTATTTATGTCGGAGAATTGCGAAGCATTTTCGATTGCCGCAAAATCAGCCGGGGCGGAAAGCGCTGCTGTGCCGGGAATCAACAGTATAAGAAGGGAACATAGTAATACTAACAACTTCAACCTGCTGACGCTTCTAATTTTGGATAACCCCTCTCTAAATAAAATAGATAATTAAATACAAGATCTAATAATGTAATATATACTATATTATTGTCGATTTTCCTTTTTCATCACATTTTACCGATGTGGCAGGGAGATCAAAAAAATCCCGGAGTATCCGGGATTTTTCACATTCATAGACAAATCATCCTATAAGATTATCAGGATATTCTATAGCCGGAGGCCATGCCTACCCTGCCAGTTCTTCTTTCTGTATGGCCTTTTTATATAAGCAGCTCTCTTCCTTTTTCTCTTCTTTCAGACCGCACCCCCAGAAGGTATTGGATGCGACTAAGAGGCGGTAATTACACCAGCTGCAAAAGGTATGGGCGATTTGCTCCGGTGTCATATCCTTTGTTTTTGTCATTCTCCGCTCCTCCTTTACCAGATATCTTATTTTTATTTATAAAACGGTACAAACTAATTAATATTTCTACTTCCCGATGTGTATTCCTTCTCTAAAAAAAATTATCTCAGCTGCCGGTATAGCGAAAACAAAAGACACCTGCTTGGACATAGTCAGGTGTCTTTTGTTCGGATATTCAGCTGCAGTGGGTGTTTAGGACCAGTGTGTGCGTTTAAGGGCCGTCCACCGGGTTTCGGAGAACCAGGCTCTCCCCGCTCTGCTCAATTTTATTCTCCTTTAACAGCCGGCCCACCGCTCTTTTGAAGGCCGACTTACTCATGTTCAGCTGTATTTTAATGTCAGTGGGGCTGCTCTTGTCGTTTAAGGGAAGGGAGCCCCCCTTTTCATTGATTTTTTCCAGTATCAGTCCGGCGTCTCCTTCCATCTGCTCATGGGACAGCTTCCTGGGTGAAAGGTCCAGCTTACCGTCCTCTCTGACCCTGGTAACCCTGACCTCCACCATATCGCCGGGCTTTATGTCACTGTACTGCTCGCTTTCCGGTATAAGTCCGTAATACTGGTTGTTCACTGCCACCAGCGCCCCTATGTCTTTTCTGATGGAGTAGACCGTTCCCGTGACCTGATCATTTTTGTTAAAGCTTTCCGCGGGCTTAAGGTACTTATATATATCGGTGGTGGCGATAAGCCTGCCGTTCCTGCCTGTCTCAACCGCTACCAGATAGCTTTTCCCGGCCTGGACCCGGTATTTTTGCTCGCTTAGAGGCAGAAAAAGGTCGAAGTCCAGCCCCCAGTCCAGATAGGCTCCGGCCTCGGTGGTTTCCACAACCTTTAAATAGGCCAGCCCGCCAAGCTGGGCAGCAGGCTTTTTGACGGTGGCCGCCAGATGGCCCAGAGAGTCCCTGTAGATAAACACCTCCAGATCATCGCCCTCTTTAGCCCCCTCGGGCAATTGTCCTGCGGGAAGCAGCACGGTATCCCCCGGCCCGGCTTCCCCTGCCTCCAGATAAACTCCTGAAGGCCTTATTTTTGCTATCCTCAGTTTCTTGTATTGACCTATCAAAGTCAGTCACCCTGCTTCCCTGCCGCTTTTTATAATATAATTTTTACCGCAGCTCATCTATATTATAATATTTTTACCATGATGACCAGGATAACACATAAAATTAATGGTAATAGTGCGTTCCGCTCATAGCGTTTCCCCGGATATAGCTATTTACCCGGGTGCATGGTCAAAGTAAGCAGGGTCTGGATGGAACAAACGAAGGGGCACTAAGGTCAAATCTTTTTAGGAGGTGCTTTTATGGGTAAAAAGATAGCTGCCTTGCTGGTGGCTCTGCTTCTTTGGGCAGTGCTTATAGCCGGGTGCGGGCAGGAGAATTCAGCCCCCCAGGGGGAGACCCTCCCCCATCAGGCCGGTCCCGGAGGCGAAGTTGGGGGAGAAGTCAGCGCCGTAGAGTTTAATAATATTTTCGGAACCTATGTGGGGCAGGCCGACGGCAATTTTATAGAAATAAGGGCCGATGGCGGGAGTTTTTTTCCCGGGGCCGGTCAAAGCATGACTTTTCTGGTGCCGGATGGACTGAAGGGAGAACTTGCCCATTTTAAAAAAGACGACCCGGTGAATTTTGACTGCTTTAAAAATAAGCAGCAGCAGTGGGAAATCAACCGGCTTGAAAAAGAGGGGCGGGTAATCGGCCAGGACCGGGGTGAAATAGAAAAGGGCGATTTTACCGTAAAGGTTAGCGGCGGCGCTATAGAACTGGGCGTTTGGGATAAAGATATGGACCTGGTAAAAATGCTGGGCGGACCTCTGACCGAGAGAATAGAAAAGCTGGGGCCGGGGGCTGACACCTTCACCGGTTCCTATATAAAGCGGCAGTACTACGACGGCCTTGAGCTGGGCTTCATGTCCCCTGCGGATAACGGAAAAACCTTTCTGATGGACCGGATAGTGATAAGCGGTGGCCAGTACCAAACGGCCCGGGGAATAAAGGTTGGAGACGGCTATGAAAGGGTGCTTCAGACATATGTCTATGCCCCCCCTGATAATGCCGTCTATGATCAAAAGAACCACACATACAGCTTTAAAGACAGCAGCACAAAGCTTATAAATTTTGAGGTAAAAAATGGCCTTGTTAAATCAATCGCACTTTTTATAGAGCACCCCTAAAACCGGCAGGGTAATTACACCTCTGGAATAACGGTATTTTTTTGCTTCATATTATTCAGTTGACAGGGGTGCCCTGGCAATGTGAATATGGAAGAAAAGGAAAGTAGGGATGTATGCTGGATATTTTGGAAGCTGTCAGGAGCCGTAAAAGTATCAGGGGCTATAAGCCCGATCTCGTGCCCAGGGAGGTTTTGGAGGGCATTTTGAATCTGGCCGCCCGTTCCCCCTCGGCCATGAACACCCAGCCCTGGGAGTTTACCGTTGTTTCCGGCGGGGTGATTGACAGTATCCGTAAAGAAAACACACAGGCGCTTCTTTCCGGGGAGGCCCCCGGTCCTGATTTTCCGGTGGAGTCCTACAGCGGTGCGTATAAGCAGCGCCAGGTGGACCTGGCGGTGGAAATTTTCAGACTGATGGGCATCGCCAGAGAAGACGGGGTTAAAAGAATGGAATGGATGCAGAGGGGCTTCCGTTTCTTTGACGCCCCTGCAGCCATATTAATATCGGCCGACCGGTCCATCGAGGGATCCCTTTGGCTATTCGACCTGGGGGCCGTGACCCAGACTATCTGCCTGGCGGCCCTGGAATGCGGCCTGGGCACCTGCATTGAGGCACAGGGGGTAACGTTTCCCCGGGTAATCAGAAAACACACCGGCATACCGGAGTCCAAAAAAATTATAATGAGCATTGCCATTGGCTATCCTGACTGGGAATTTCCGGCCAACCGCCTGGAAAGCGGCAGAGAGCCGCTGGAGAACATTACCTCCTGGCATGGTTTTTGAGAATTAGTCCATAGAATGCCCGCAGGCTAACGGCCCGGCCCATTTTTTAAGGGCTTTGTAAAAACTATTGACAATATTCTTTTATCATACTAATATAACCATTAGCTGTATATTTTTTATAAGCCATGACGGGGAAAAGTAGGTTGGAAACCTCCTTCCAGGGAGAAGGCGCCATTGACTGGGAGCGCTTTCAAGGGTAAGGGCCCGCTGAAGTTCACCCCTGAGCTTTGAGGCTGAAACCGGATCATTGACCGGAAAGTAGGCTGAAACGGGTTTCTCCCGTTACAGGGAAAGGGTATAAGCAGTTAACTTCTGTACCCAAGGAGCCGGGCCCCTCGGGGCCAAATAGGGTGGTACCGCGAGCCGTTCGTCCCTAAGTGGATGGAACGGCTTTTATTATTTTGGGGGACCAACCTGGCTTAGAGGGATAGGGGGTTATATATGCCGTACCCGTTTGAGTGAGTTTCTTTAATGAAACTAATCTGGGTGGTACCGCGGTAAAATCCGTCCCTTAAAGGGGGCGGTTTTTTTATTTATAGAGAAGTTTTTGCAACTGGGAGGTGATTATATTAGGGGTTAAAAGTATTTTTAATGAGAGCATGTCATGGACTTAATACCACGGGGAAGTTTTAGCAGTGTCGGGAAGTACGGTAGGATGGGTATATTGGAATAATATTTTTTAAAGTCCGGATTAGCAGGCAGCTTATAGACATCACCATTGAAAACAAGTGGGAAGACAGTGGAATTCAAAAAGTGAATTCCGGCCGGCCCTGTATATAACTGCAGATATATCCTTGGCCGTACTTTATAGAAATGACCTATGCCCGGGAGTTCATGCGGCGGGAAAAGTCTTTGTATTTTAAAGGAGTGATAATGATGCTGGGAATGGCTGACGGCTGGACGGCAGCCGTATGGATACTGAATGTGGCCTCCATGCTTGTGTGTGTTGTTTACGGAGTGATTAACTGGAATAAGGACGGTGAGGGCTGGTGAATATTACCATACTGGCGGTAATACTGGTAGGCTATATAGCCGTGGTGACCTACCTGAGCTACATAGGCTACAGGCAGACCCAGAGCGCCGATGACTACATGGTGGCCGGGAGGCAGATGAGCGGCTGGGTTATGTCCCTTTCCTACGCCTCCACCTTTATAAGCACCTCTGCCATAGTGGGCTTTGGCGGGGCTGCCGGGGTATTTGGCTTCACCCTTATGTGGCTATCGTTTTTTAATATAATATTGGGGATATTTGTGTCCTTCATCTTTCTGGGAGAGCCCATCCGGAGGATGACCACCAACCTGGGCACCAGCACCCTGGCCTCCATGCTGGGCGAGAGATTCCAGTCAAAGTTCATAACCTGGTTTATAGGCCTTATGATTTTCCTGCTGATGCCGGCATACACCGGTGTGGTGCTCATCGGGGGAGCCCGTTTTGTAGAGGAATCTCTGAAAATTGACTTTAACCTGGCCCTTTTGTTTCTGGCCCTGATCATAGCCCTATATGTTGGGTGGGGCGGTTTAAAGGGGATAATGTACGCCGATGCCTTTATGTGTGGCATGATGATACTGGGCATGGTGGTGCTGCTGTATAAGACCTACGCTGTGGTGGGCGGGGTGACCGCCGGACACCAGGCTCTGACCTCCATGGCCAGCCTGGTTCCTGAAAACCTGGCCAAGGGAGGGCACCTTGGCTGGACGGCCATGCCCACACTGGGATCTCCCATCTGGTGGTCTGTAATAAGTACCATTGTGATGGGTGTGGGCATAGGGGTGCTGGCCCAGCCCCAGCTTATCCTGCGCTTCCTTACCGTGCCCAACAAGAGGGCCCTCAACCGGGCGGTGCTGACCGGAGGGGTGTGTATTTTCCTGTTTACCGGCACTGCCTTTATGGTAGGCCCTCTTACCAATGTTTATTTTCATGAAACACTGGGCCAAATCTCCATTGCGGTGGCCAAGGGCAATACCGACCTGATTATTCCTTCCTTCATCAATGCCGTGATGCCCCCGGCCTATATTTATCTGTTTATGGTGACCCTTCTTTCAGCCTGCATCACTACGGTGAACGGACTTGTTCACGTGCAGAGCGTGGCCTTTTCCCGGGACCTGATGGCCACCTGGAATGTTAAGGCCAGCCCCCTGACACTTTCCCGTATCGGTGTTGCCTTAGGCACTATTGGCGCTGTGGCGATGGCCTATTCGCTGCCCCCCAGCATTATTGCCAGGGCTACCGCCTTCTGGTTCGGCATATGCGCCGCTGGAATATTGCCCGTACTGATTGGGGCCATATTCTGGAAAAGGGTTACCAAACCGGCAGCGGTTTGGAGTGTGGCCCTGGGCTACGGTGTTTCCATATTCGGCTTTGTTTTCCTGCACGCTTCCGAGGCCGTGCCCTTCAAAATCTGCCAGGCTATTTTTGGGAAGCCCACCCTTTTGGGATTCCCATGGACCCATGTGGACCCGCTTTTCTATAGCATAGTGGTATCCTCCCTGGCCCTGGTGGTGATTACCCTTCTGACCAGCCCCCTTCCCAAAGACCATGTGGAAAGGTGCTTCCGCAAGGCCGGCGCAGGGGCCGACCTGGGTACCGGCAGACAGGTTGGGGCATAGCCTACTGTTTAGCATTGCAAAAAAGGGGCGCTGTGAAAAATAACAGGCGCCTCTTTTTTCTTCCAAAAAGCTATTGTATTTTGGTGGACATATGTGTTTAAATTACAGAAGCTGTTGGCCCCAGTGGGGTCCAGGTCTTGACAAATATTTTTCATGTGTTAGTATATAGTATTGTAGGCTACAAGTGACCACCGCACGGGGCAGGTTAAAAAACGGCAGTGCCGTACCTGGTTCGGCGAGTCCTGAAATTTAAAAGGGGGAGGTAGAAAATGTACGCACTTATTGAGACTGGTGGAAAGCAGTTCAAGGTACAGGAGGGGGACACCCTTTATGTGGAGCTGCTTAAAAATGAGCCCGGTGAAATGGTGGAGATAGGCAGTGTTCTGGCTGTGGAAAAGGACGGCAAGCTGGTAGTGGGTTCTCCCACGGTGAGCGGGGCCAAAGTTACTCTTAAGGTTGTACGCCACGGTAGAGGACCTAAAATTATTGTTTTCAAGTATAAGGCCAAGAAGAATTACCGGCGCAAAACCGGCCACCGCCAGCCCTTTACCCAGGTTACGGTGGAAAAGATAGAGGCATAGCGATAAGTTTTTGTTATTAACGGAGGTGAGATTGAATGGCTCATAAGAAGGGTGTTGGCAGTTCGAGGAACGGCCGCGACTCCAAGCCGAAGATGCTGGGGGTAAAGAGCGCTGACGGTCAGTTCGTCTCTGCTGGATCGATTATAGTGCGTCAGCGGGGCACCAGGATTCATCCGGGCATCAATGTAGGCAGGGGCAGGGATGATACCCTGTTTGCCAAGACAGATGGTGTGGTTGAGTTTATAACCAGGGGTAATGACAAGAAAGAAGTAAATATAGTTCCGCCTCAGGCTGAGGTTGTATAGCTAAAGCAAAGAGCCTGCCCCAAAAGGGCAGGCTATATTTTTTTACATAGCAAATTTTTCCCATTAAAACTGTAACAAATTACCACTCAAGAAAAACAAAAGGGGAAACGAAAATAATAGCAGGGGATTTTATTAAAATATACGGGGGTCAACATGGCGGAGGATTTATTAGGGTACAGAATTAGAAAACAGTTTTCCTCAATTGATAATCTGATTACCGAGCTGGTGATCACCAGAAAGTATATCTGCTCGGCCAAGGCAGGTTTTATCCGCTGCCGGGAGCACCTTTCGGTGGTTTCGAAGGCCGGCGGACAGCCTGGCAGTGATCAGGATTTTATGAAGAGCCAGGAGCAGCTTTTAAACAGGCTTAAACTGGTGGAAAAAAGGATAAAAAGGCAGTTGCGGGAATCTGCAAGGGAACTGGGTCACATCTGCAGCCAGGACTGTTTAGATGGGCAGCCTTCACAGAGAAAGATGCAAAGATAAACCCTCCAGCTGGAGGGTTTATTCTTTATTAATAGCTGACGGCCAGCCGCCCGTAGGGCGGTTTTAGCTTATTGATCCGCACCTCAGTGAGTTTTCGGTCCGGGACCGGGCCTCGGCCACCTTGCGCCACTCCTCCTCGCTCAGGGGGAGGTCGAAGCTGCGCAGCTGGGCCAGGTCAAAACCGTGTCTGGCTGCAAGCTGCCTCAAATAGATCATGTTGTCCAGGGATAGGTAGGCCCCCAGGCTCATGTCGGTATAGTGGTGCTCCAGGGCCAGCATCATGGTTTCGGCCATGCAGGCATACGCCAGGCCTGGCTCAAAGCCGAAATCCCAGCCCAGGGACGGGCGGCCAGGAACAGCTACCACTCCACCGTCGATAACCAGAACATCAGGCCTTATCTGCCTCAGGGAGGGGCGGACATTTGAGGGCTTGGATATGTCGCATATGATGGCCCCCGGGGCCACCCACATGGGATTGATCAGGTCATCCACACTGTTGGTGGCCGTTATTACCACCTGGGCCTCAGGTAGAGCCTGGGCCAGCTCTGTGGTGATCAGAAGATAGCCCTCTTTTTCAAGTTCCTCCTCAACAGGCAGCCAGTCCTCGGTGGTGGCGCCGGTGGAAGGGAGGTCCATCTGCAGCAGCCGGGCTCCCAGGCTGGAGGGTGAGGGGGTCCACCCCCCGGAGGCCTGTTTGGCCAGGTGCAGGCAGATATCCGCACCCACCCTCCTGAGCCTGCGGGCGCTGGCCTGGGGATGGCGGGAATTGCCCACCAGTATAATGCGCTGCATCTCTTCGGACAGCAGTATGGCCAGTGTTCTCCCGATGGAGCCGGTGGCTCCGATAATGGCTGCAGAACACCGTCCCAGGTCCAGGGAGAATCTACTGGCCGCCAGCTTGACGGCCTCCACCCCGGATACCACGGTGTAGCTGTTTCCGGTGGTGAGAGGAAGAAACTTTCCCTGCAGAAGTGTGCCGCTGCGTGAAACCACCGATGTGTAGGCCCCCAGGCCCACCAGGCGGGCTCCCCGGCGGAGGGCAAGATCCAGTGCCTTTTCAAGCTCACCCAGAATAATTTTGCTATCGATCTCCATCATTTCCCTGGCGGTGTGCGGCAGTGTGATAAATTCCCCGTACGCGCGGTGGCCGGTTTTGGATACCACAGTGGTTCTTCCTATTACAAAGGGCTCCAGTATAAGGCTGCCTATATCGGCCAGCCTCTGCAGCTTATCCTCCGGCAGAGCCTTCAGGCTGGGATCAAACTGGTGAAAATTATATAGGTCCAGCGGGTGGATAAGGAAGGCGAAGCGCCCCTCTTTGGGGTCCTCTGAGGGCTGGTAGCGCTCCCAGGGGTGCGCCTCAACAGAGGTTCTGCCGTAATCCGCCCCCTGATCCAGCTCCAGCATGGGCCTCATTATTTCTATGGTGTTTCCTGCATCCAGTATGGCTAAAACATTTTCCAGAGACTTGAGGGCCATGCTGCACTCCTCCCAGGTTACGGTAAGGGAAGGCTCTATGCGGATGACTCTGTTTCCGTTAAGGGTGGGTGCCACTCTTAGCCCTTCCGCGTTAAGAAGGTAGCTTGAAATAAGCGGGGTCAGGTTGTCCTGCTCGGAAAGCACGCTCAAAAAGCAGCCTGGGAAGTCGGGCCTGCTCATTTCAAACTCCATGCCCAGCATATAGCCCCGCCCCCGGACCCCCTTCAGCACCCTGGGGAACCGTTTCTGCAGCGCCTCCAGGGACTCCCGCAGGCGGCGCCCGTTTTCCCTTACCTGCCGGATCAGGGCCTGGCTGTCTCTGGTCAGCAGGTCCATAACTTTAATGCCCACACGGCAGCCAGGGGTATTGGCGGCAAAGGTGGAGGAGTGCCTTTCTCCGAACTCCCTGGTATAGGCAGCGGAGGTGGAAAGGCAGGCCCCTATGGGGTAAAGCCCTCCTCCCAGCGCCTTGGCCAGGAGAAGCAGGTCGGGTGTTACGTTTTCCTCCTCGCAGGCAAAAAGACTGCCAGTCCGGCCCAATCCTGTCTGTATCTCATCAAGTATAAAAAGCACCCCGTGCTGCCGGCAAAGACCGGCGGCTGCAGCCAGGTATCCGGGCTGAGGCACCACTATGCCGCCCTCGCCCTGTATTGGCTCCAGTATTAAGGCCGCATAATCGCCGCCGCTGTTATTAAGCTCTTCCCGGAGGGCCTCCAGGTCATTATATGGAATGGCCTTAAAGCCTTCTACCGGGGCCCCGAAGGGAGTCTGGTAATGCTCTCTGCCGGTAGCTGAAAGAGCGCCCAGTGTCTTGCCGTGGAAGCTGTTTTCGGTGCTCAGTATGCCGTTTCTTCCGGTGGCCGACCGGGCCATTTTAATGGCGGCCTCCACTGCCTCTGCGCCGCTGTTGGTGAAGGTCACATACTCCAGTCCTGCCGGGGCCGCCTCAACAAGAAGGCGGGCCAGCTCACCGGCGGCCTCCAGGGCCGAGGGCTGGAT
Source organism: Peptococcaceae bacterium BICA1-7 (assembly GCA_000802095.1). Classification (GTDB taxonomy): domain Bacteria; phylum Bacillota; class Desulfotomaculia; order Desulfotomaculales; family Desulfocucumaceae; genus BRHc4a. Next base: position 37,969 of record JUEB01000016.1, read on the forward strand.
GAAGCTGGGCTCCCCGGAAAGGCGCACCTGATCCAGGGCCTCCCATATTTCCGGGGGGTTGTAGCCAAAGGGAAGAGCCCCGTAGGAGGCGATAAAGTCCAGATATCGGCCGCCCCCGGAGTCGTACAGGTAATGGCCCTCCCCCCGGGTAAATACCTTGTCCATGCGCATCTGTTCCAGAAGTTCCCCCAGGTGGGGGTTGACATACCGTGTATATTTATGCATCATAAAAGACCTCTTTTTTTATTATGCCTGCTTGTTTGCGGCAGGTGAATGTTTGGTGAGTACAGCTGTACATAGCAGATAGGAGTCAGCCGGCGTTTTTAAGCTGTACCACCAGCTGCCTGAGCTGGTCCGGGTTGACCCAGCGGTCTTCTTTGAGTGGGGATATACCTATCTCCCAGCTGATCACCTTGGGGCCCAGTATGGCCTCCACCAGCTTTATGCGCATGTCCGATCCGATGAAAATAACTGTGTCATAGCTCTTGACCTGGGAAATAAGTGACATGAAGTGGTTTATCAGATCAGCTCCATTTTTTTCCTCTACAAAGCTCCAGCGCTCTTTTTCATTCATGAGCAATATAAAATCAACCCCGCCGGCCCTGGCCACATCGGTAAGTTCTCTGGCGTTGGCCACGGGAAACCCAATTAGTGCCACCTGGGGCCCTTTCCTTATTTCCCCCAGGCTTTCCAGGCGTGATACCAGGGTTCTGTCCACTCCAAGGCGGTCAGCCACCTCCTGCTGAGACATCCCTTCCTGCCTCAGCCTTAGTATCTCGTCCACCGTGCGGTGAATGCGCTCGGCGTTAAGCACCTTGTCACCTATGCGGATGAAATTCATAACAATCTCCTTTGTGCACAAATTTGTGCTCAATAATATTCTACCATAACCGGCTGCAAATACAAGGACCGGAAGGTAGTAGAGACAGAGGCGGCGGAAAAGCTTTTTTATTGATAAGTATAGTATTGACAGAAGTGTCCGAAAACATTTTTTCCCTTTAGCGGGGCAGGCAATCCAAACACGGAAGGTTTGGGGAGTTGAAAATAGAAATAGGTACTATAGTGATAGGGCGGTGAGGTTAAATGGCCCGGGGGCAGGGCAGCAGGGAAAAAGTAAAGATATGGCGTTTGCCACGCCTGGGAGGGCTGGAGCTGATGCGTGCGGCTTATGTAAACCAGTCCTTCCCCAGGCACTTTCACCGGCGCTTTGCCCTGGGTGTTATCGAGGGGGGGGCGCTGGGGTTCAGCTACCGGGGGGAAAGGTTGGTGGCCCACGCAGGGTGTATTAACCTGGCCAATCCAGGAGAGGCTCATACTGGAAGCGCTGCTTCACCGGAGGGCTGGGTCTACCGGATGTTTTACATGGACCCTGCGCTTCTGCGGCAGGCCGCCTCGGAAGCAGCCGGACGCCCATGGGAACAGCCGTACTTCCGGCCCGGGGTAATCAGGGATGATCACCTGGCCTGGCTTATCCGCAGCCTGCATATGGCCATGGAAAGTACCGGCGGATCTTTTCTGGAACAGGAGACCCTTTTCCTTTGGACGCTCACCCAGCTGTTGCTGCGGCACGGGGAGGAATGTAAGGTTCCCGGCCCGCCTGGACGGGAGCACCTGGCAGTGAAAAGGGCAAGGGAGTACATAGAGTCCAATTATTCCGGAGAGGTATCGCTAAAGGATCTGTGCGGCGCGGCCTGTCTAAGCCCCTTTCACTTGACCCGGGTATTTTCCAGAGATCTGGGCATACCTCCCCATGTTTATCTTACTCAGGTCCGGGTGGACAGGGCCAGGGATTTGCTGGCCAGGGGACTGCCCCCCGCCGAGGTGGCCTGCGCAGCCGGCTTCTCCGACCAGAGCCACCTGACCAGGCATTTTAAAAGAATAACCGGCATCACTCCCGGTCAGTACAGCCACTCAGTGCGGGAGAGCCGCTCCCATTTTTAGTAGAAATGATAAAGCAACCCTTTTAGGGTTGCTTTTTTAATGTTTTCAGTGAAAGCATGCCAGGTAAATGTTGCGGCTTAAGGTCCGGTAGGATTTCCCAGAAAGCTACCCGTCGTTGCCGCACGGGCGGTTTCCCTTTAAAGCCTCTCCGGGCGCTAAGCCCGGGACCGGATTGCCACTGAGTCCGCACTGCAATCCCCGGTCTGCCCCATCCTGATGATGGACAGCCTAGAAGTTTTCCTTGACGGCGACCCCTCTTACTAGCCTCTTTTGCAGTCAACGGTTTCAGGATAAATCCATCCCCCGCAGCCACTTCAAGGCGGGCTACACTGCACGCAGCGTCTACCACATGCAGGTTCACACCCCGGGCGTAAGCTTTTGTTGTTCACCTGCGCTCCGGGTCTCCACGGAAACAGGGACATCATACATGCCTTTGTATTTAGCCCTGGATCCTTAACTCCCAGCACCAGCCCCCGATGGCGTCGAAAGCCAGCACCAGGAACTTCATCGATGTGCCCTTGGCGGATTTTTAGCCCCGCCTTCGCAAGAGGTTATCCGACTAGGATACTGCTTCACTGATTGTTTAATTGTTTAGTAAAATAATTTTATCATGGTTCATTATAGTTGTAAAAGCCGGTTTATTATCAATTCAGGCCGAATTTCGAGACATCAGGGGAGTGACTAGGTAATCCGCATAGAATTGGCCAATTTCTTGCAGAGACATAGGTCCCTCTTCGGAATACCAGCGCCCAATCCAGTTGGCCGCACCCATAATGAGGTTGATCACAACCTTAACCGGAACTTCCCGGAAAATGCGCCTACTAATGCCATCCCTGATTATCCCGGCAATGAAATTTTCATACAAATCTCTCTTTTTTATTATTATGTCGGAGTATTTGTCTTCCAGCTCGTAATCGCTGCCAAGGGTTACGGTTACAAGATTAAATTCACTCATCAGTGTTTCTATGTGCTCCTTTATTACCTCCTTTAGCATAGCGTCAGGCGGCAATTCAGAGTCCCTGACCTTTTCAATGTTTTCCAGCAGCAGATTCATGGCCATGTCGTGACACTGGAAAAGAAGGTCCTGCTTGCTGCTGATGTAATAATATATACTCCCCTTGGTGTATTTTAATTCCCTGGCAATCTCGTCTAAGGTGGCGTCGTGGTATCCTTTTTCACTAAAAAGCCTGGCGGCTGTCTTCAGTATATTCAGTCTCCGCTCTGCTGCCCTTTCCTCTCTATAGCTCATGAGTACCCCCCTTTACCGATAATATTAACCTTTTTTCGATACAGTTCCTTTTATCCTGGTAAAAAATATCTTCTTAAATAACAATTTGAACCTTGAGTCAATTTTTAAACTATTCAACTCCTTTTTTCTACCACACGAAGCTTATTTTTGCCCAGTGGGATCAGTGATATTTCAATGGGTCTTGAAATATCTTACAATACAGTTAGTTAAAATAATACCCGTGGGTCAAAATTATACCAATAATATTTTTTTCTTGCCGAAGGCTCAAAAAGCTGTTTGTAATGTGGGAAGGAGGGAAAGGAAATGGATTACCAACAGGTGGCTGTTGAGCGACTGGGAAGGGTAAGGGTGGTGTACTTAAATCGCCCGGAAAAAAGAAACGCCCTCAGCCGGCAAATGTCTACGGAGCTTATAGCCGCCCTTGGGGAGGCCGACCGGGATACCGGGGTAGGGGCGGTGGTGCTTACCGGAAAGGGGGAGTCCTTTTGTGCCGGGGGTGACCTGGCCGATTTTGCGGCTATGACCTCCAGGACCGCGCCAGTCATATACCGGGAGGGGGAAGAGTCCACTGAGCTATTCAAAATGGGGCTCAGGATGAAGAAGCCCCTTATCGCCGCGGTAAATGGCCAGGCCCTGGGGGGTGGCTGCGGGCTGGTGGCCATGTGCCACCTGGCGCTGGCCTCGGAAAAGGCCAAATTCGGCACACCTGAGGTCAGGGCGGGTATTTTCCCCTTTGTGATCCTGCCCCTGCTTATAAGGGCGGTGGGTCCCCGCAGGGCGCTGGAAATGGCCCTCACCGGGAGGAGCTTAAATGCCGGGGCAGCCAGGGAAATAGGGCTTGTAAACAATGTGGTGGCCCATGAGGAGCTATTGGGGGAGGCATTAAAGCTTGCCTCCGGGGTGGCCGGCAGGAGTCCACTGGTGCTGCGCCTGGGGCTGACGGCCTTTAACACTGCCATGGATATGGAGATTAATAAAGCCATGGACTTTCTAAATACCCTCAGGGTAATAGATCTTATGAGCGAGGACCTGAAAGAGGGGGCTATGGCCTTTATTCAAAAAAGAGAACCGGAGTGGAAGGGACAGTAATAGTGGTCACGAGAGTTACAGATGTCCGACGTCCGACGACCGAAATGGGAGGGATATATGTGGATTTAAAGGAGCAGACTGCCCTGCTGAATCAGAAGAAGGAAAAGTACCGCCAGATGGGGGGACCGGAAAAGATAGCCCAGCAGCACTCCATGAAAAAGCTTACCGCCCGGGAAAGGCTGGAACTGCTTTTTGACCAGGGGAGCTTTGTGGAGATGGGCCTATTGGGACACCACCACTCTGATCACCCGTCACTTAAAAATAAAGAGACCCCTGCCGACGGTGTTATTACCGGGCACGGGAAGATAAACGGGCGACCTGCCTGCGCGGCTGCCTATGACTTTACCGTGATGGCCGGGTCTATGGGGGCCACGGGAGAGATTAAGGTAACCAGGATAAGGGAGTGGGCGCTTAAGCAGAGGATGCCCATGATATGGCTGATTGACTCGGCCGGCGCCCGTATACAGGAGGCTGTGGGGTCGTGGTTTGCCATTTCCGGTGAATTGTTCCACAACGAGGTGATTATGTCCGGGGTCATCCCCCTGGTGTGTGCCATGATGGGGCCCGGGGCAGCAGGGACCGCTTACATACCGGCGCTGTCCGACTTTGTGCCCATGGTCAGGGACCAGAGCTTCATGGCCCTGGGGGGGCCTCCCCTGGTAAAGGCCATGATCGGCGAGGATGTTGACGAAAACACACTGGGTGGCTCCAAGGTGCACTGCGAGGTGAGCGGTGTGGGAGACCTGGAGGTGGAGAGTGACGGGGAGTGCATAAGGGTGATCAGGGACTATCTCAGCTTCTTCCCCTCACACAACCAGGAAAGCCCCCCGGTGACACCTTCCGGGGACGACCCGGACCGCTATGTGCCTGAGCTTTTGGATATAGTGCCCGGAGACCAGAGGAAGCGCTACAACATGCTGCAGGTAATAGAAAAAATTGTGGACAGCGGCAATATATTTGAAATAAAGCCCAGGTGGGCAAAAAACCTGATTACCTGCCTGGCCAGGATGAACGGTAGGCCGGTGGGCATTGTGGCCAACCAGCCCATGACTCTGGGGGGAGTGCTGGACGTTAACGCGGCCGACAAGGCGGCCAGATTTATCAACCTGTGTGACGCCTTTAACATACCCCTTGTTTTCCTGGTGGATGTGCCGGGGTTTATGATTGGCTCGGCGGTGGAAAAACAGGGGATTATCAGGCATGGCGCCAAAATGCTCTACGCTGTTTCCGAGGCCACTGTCCCCAAAATCACCGTAGTGTTGAGAAAGGCATATGGCGCCGGCTATTATGTCATGTGCGGAAGGGCTTATGAGCCCGACCTTATCGTGGGCTGGCCCACTGCTGAAATAAGCGTTATGGGGCCGGAGGGCGCGGTGGGCATAATCTTCCGCAAGGAGTTGGCCGGCGCACCGGACCCCAAGGCCATGAAGGAGGTAATGGTAAACGAGCTGCGCAAGGTCATCAACCCGGAGATAGCCGCCTCCTATGCCTATATAGACGATATAATCGACCCCGGAGACACCCGCAGGGTGATTATCAGGGGCCTTGAGATGGCCTCCGGAAAGAGAATAGCCCGCCCGTGGAAAAAGCACGGTGTGGTTCCTGTTTAAACAGATTTTTTCAGGAAAAGGAGGGTGGCTATGAAATATTCCGCTTTTACAGAAGATCACCATGCGGCGCGCAGGGCCATAAGGAAGTTTGTGGATGCCGAGATAGCGCCGCACGTGGAGGAGTGGGAGAGACAGGAGTACTTTCCGGACTGGGTTTTCCCCCGCATGGGGGATCTAGGCTTCCTTTCGCTGAGATACCCCGAGGAATACGGCGGGGCCGGCGGTGACTATTTTATGGGGCTGGTGCTGGGTGAGGAAATGGCCCGCTGCGGGGCGGGGGGCCTGCCCATGGCGGTGGCGGTGCAGACTGATATGGCTACCCCGCCGATTATGCAGTTCGGCACTGAGGAACAGAAAAAAAAGTACCTCATTCCCGCTCTCAGGGGCAGGAAGGTGGCCAGCCTTGGGATAACCGAGCCTAATGCCGGGTCCGATGTGGCCTCCATTGAAACAAGGGCTGTGCGGGATGGCGATCACTGGGTTATCAACGGCCGCAAGATATTTATCACCAACGGGCTAAGGGCCGACTTCATTACCCTGGTGGCAAAAACAGACCCCGGCCTGGGCTACAACGGGGTGTCCCTGTTCCTGGTGGATAGGGGAACTCCAGGCTTTACTGTGACCAGAAAGCTTAAAAAGCTGGGCATGAGGTCCTCGGACACGGCGGAACTTCTCTTCGAGGACTGCCGGGTACCGGGGGAGAACCTGCTGGGAGTGGAAAACCGGGGGTTTCACCAGATAATGTGGGAGCTCCAGGGGGAAAGGCTGATTGGCGCTGCCGGCGCGGTGGCCGCAGCCCAGAAGACTTTTGAAGAGGCCCTTTTGTATGCCAGGGCCCGCATGCAGTTCGGCAAGCCCCTGGTCAGGTTTCAGGTTATAGCCCACAGGCTGGCCGGGATGGCTACTGAGCTGGAGGCTGCCAGGGCGCTGGTTTACTCCACCGCCAGGAAGTTTGCCGCCGGGGAGTACCCGGTGAAAGAGATTTCCATGGCCAAGCTGGTGGGAGGTCAGGTGAGCCACCGTATATCTGACGCCGCCCTGCAGATATACGGTGGATATGGCTACATGATGGAGTACGGTGTCCAGAGAGCCTGGAGGGACTCCCGGCTGAACCGGATAGGCGGAGGCACCGATGAGATAATGAAGGAAGTAATTGCCAAGACTTTAGGGATTTAATTCCCGGTCAGAATACAGAATTCAGAATACAGAATGACTTTGAAGACATTCCCATATGCCTACATTAGCCAGGCATAAAAAGCTTCTGAATTCTGACTCCTGACTCCTGTATTCCGACCGAAAAGTATAGCCAAGGAGGTATAAATATGTCCCACTGGCTTTTCCAGGAGGAGCACGATATGCTGCGCAGGAGCGTGCGCAGCTGGGTAGCCAAGGAAATAACACCCCATGTGGAAGAATGGGAGGAGCAGGGAGAATTCCCCCGGGAGCTTTTTAAATGGGCTGGTGATCTGGGCTTTCTGGGTCTGACCTTCCCTGAGGAGTACGGGGGCAGCGGTGTGGACTACCTGGCCGGGGCGGTGTTTATTGAGGAACTGGCCCGCTGCGGGTCAGGTGGCATTTCGGCCGGAATAGGGGCCAGTGTATGCATCGCCGCCCCCCAGATATACAGGTTTGGCAGCGGGGAGCTGAAAAAAAAGTTCCTTGCCCCCACCATTGCCGGAGAAAAAATAGGCTCCCTGGGGATCACCGAGCCCAACGCAGGATCTGACGTAGCCTCCATCAAGACCACCGCCAGGGCAGACGGTGAGCACTACGTGGTAAATGGCAGCAAGACCTTTATAACCAACGGGGCCAGGGCCGACTATGTGGTGGCCGCGGTAAAAACTGATCCAGGCTCTGGGCACAAAGGCATAAGTCTTCTGGTTATTGAAAAGGAAACTCCCGGCCTTTCCGTGGGCAGAAAGCTTGAAAAGGTCGGTTGGAACACTTCGGATACCGGAGAGCTGTATTTCGAGGACTGCCGGGTGCCCAGGACCAACCTGGTGGGGGAGGAGGGCTCTGGGTTCTATTATATAATGCAGAATTTTGTCTGGGAAAGACTGGTCATGGCCCTGGGAGGGGTGGTGGGAGCCCAGTTGGCCCTGGAGGAGGCTATCAAATATGCCCGGCAGAGAGTTCAGTTCGGCAAGCCCCTGACTAAATTCCAGGTTACCAGGCACAGGCTGGCCGACATGGCCGCCGGGATAGAGACTGCCCGGAGCCTGACACACCATGCCCTGTCACTTTTTGTGGCCGGGGAGGACGCCCTCACTGCGGTGGCCATGGCCAAAATATACGCCTGTGAGACCGCCAGCCTGGTTTGTGATTCGGCGCTGCAGATACACGGCGGGTACGGGTATATGATGGAATACCCGGTCCAGCGCCTTTGGCGGGACGCCAGGGTAGGCACTATTGGGGGAGGCACCACCGAGATAATGAAGGAGATAATAGCCGAGAGAATGATCAGATAGAAGGAAAGAGGAGGGCAAGGCATGCTTGATAGTTATTTTGACGAAATAGAGATTGGACAAAAGTCGGTTTCCAGGGGAAGGACCATCACCGAAACCGACATAGTAAATTTTTCTGCCTTTAGTGGTGACTGGTATCCCCTGCACTCAGACAGGGAATATGCCGCAACAACTGTATTTGGCCAGCGCATAGCCCACGGAATGCTAATCATGAGCGTGGCCACCGGGCTTATAGGTATGAAGCCCGGGGTGGTGGTGGCTTTTTACGGAATGGACAGCCTGCGCTTTACCGCCCCCACCTTTATCGGGGATACCGTCAGGGTTGAGGCCGAGCTGCTGGAAAAGAAGGATAAGGGAGCCTTTGGTGTAATCACGGCCAGGCAGGAGATCAAGAATCAGCGGGACGAGGTGGTGTGCACCGCCCTGTTAAAGGTTGCCCTAAATAAAAAGCCTTTGTAGACGCCTATACCGTTTAAAATTATGGCACACAGAGGAATGAAAATATTTTGCATGCTGTAAATGAGTGTCCTAATAAACCACAGAGCACACAGAGCACACAGAGATTTTTAGCCCTGCCTGAATGTTTAATAATATTTTGACTAAATAGCGGGGGAAGGATTGGCATATACTGCTGGAATTGTAGAATCCGGCTTAAGACCTGATAGTAGTGCCTATTAGCTTTTCTCTGTGATCTCTGTGTCCTCTGTGGTTTTAAAAAACTGACATCCTATATTGGAAGGTGGTGTGCCCGTGAAAAGTGTGCGCATTGGGGCCGGTCAGGGCTTTTGGGGTGATTCGCCCTTTCCGGCCCTGCAGGTGGCGCAATCCGGAGATGTCAAATATCTCTGCTGTGACGCCCTGGCCGAGCTGACCCTGGCCATTCTGCAGAAGGCCAGGCAGAAAGATCCCGACAAGGGCTACGTGGAGGATTTGTTCTTCACCATGCTGCTGCAGCCCTGCTATCAAAAGAGCATCAAAATACTGACCAACGCCGGTGGGATAAACCCGTCGGGGGCCGGGCGGGCAGTATACGGGCTGGCCCAAAAGATGGGCCTAAAAGGGCTCAAAATAGCCGTCATCACCGGTGACGACCTGCTGCCCAGGCTGGGGGAGCTTAAGAAGGCCGGGGTGGATTTGTCAGACATGGAGTGCGGTGGTGATATTTCGTCCATTGAGGACAGGATATTATTCGCCAATGCTTACCTGGGGGCGCAGCCAATGGTGGAAGCCCTAAAAGCCGGGGCCGATGTGGTAATTACCGGCCGTACCTCTGACCCGGCCCAGTTCCTGGCCCCAATGGTGTATGAGCTGGGCTGGGGCTGGGAGGACTGGGACCGGCTGTCCGCCGGCATACTGCTGGGACACCTGATGGAGTGCTCGGCCCAGAGCACCGGGGGCAATTTTGGCGGTGACTGGTGGAACATACCGGACATGGAGAGGATAGGCTATCCGGTGGCCGAGGTGTGGGAAAACGGGGATGCGGTGCTTACCAAGCCTGAGGGGACAGGCGGCTGGGTGAAATTAAATACCGTTAAGGAGCAGATGCTCTACGAGGTACACGACCCGGCCGGGTATATAACTCCTGATGTTGTGGCGGACTTTACCTCCCCCACTCTTGAGGAAGACGGCCCCAACAGGGTTAGAATCACAGGCATGAAGGGCCGGCAGAGGCCGGAAAGGCTTAAGGTATCCATCGGCTACAGCGACGGCTGGCTGGGGGAGGCATTGATCAGGTATTCCTGGCCCCAGGCCATGAAGAAGGCCCGCAAGGCAGAGGAAATTATAAGGAAACAGTTCGCCTCCCTGGGGCTGACCTTTGATGAGATGATTACAGAATACATAGGCTATAATTCTCTCTCCGGCCCCCTGGCCTGGGGGGATGGAGACGATCTTAACGAAGTGGGGCTGAGGATTGCCGTGCGCACCCGCAATAAGGCGGATGCCGCCAGGATGCCCCGCCTTCTCCCGCCCCTGGCGCTTAACGGCCCTCCAACGGCCAGCGGTGCGGGCGGAATGCCCAGGCCCAGGGAGCTGATAGGTCTCTGGTCGGCCCTGGTGCCCAGGGAGGAAGTGGAGAAGCAGGTCAGGCTGGATATTCTGGAGGTGGAGTAAATTGACCAGGGTGCTGCTGGCGGATTTTGCCCATGCCCGCTCGGGTGACAAGGGCAATTCCGTGAATATAGGGCTGTTTCCGTACAGAGACGAGGACTATTATTTAATCAGGGAAAAGATAACCGCCGAAAGGGTGAAGGAACACTTTGCCGGGCTGGTGGAGGGAGAAGTTGTCCGCTACGAGGCCCCCAACATAAAGGCCTTCAATTTTGTGCTGAGGGGAGCCCTTAACGGAGGGGCCTCCAGGTCTTTGCGCAGCGACAACCTGGGTAAGTGCTTCGGGGCAAATTTACTGAGAATGCCTGTTCAAATAGACTAAAAAGATATTTAAACATACTGGAGGGATAGTAAATGGCTGATGTATTAAGCGATATTGCCGGAGTGGTGCTGGAAGTGCTGGTAAAGGAAGGGGATCAGGTCAGCCAGGGGCAGGAGGTAATTAACCTGGAGTCCATGAAAATGGAAATACCCGTGCAGTCCACGGCTGCTGGAAGGGTAACAGGGATAAAGGTTGCCGAGGGTGATTTCGTGGACGAGGGCCAGCTGGTGCTTATCCTGGAATAGCGGGGGTGCCCCATGTTTAAGAAAATACTTATCGCCAACCGGGGAGAAATAGCCGTGAGGGTGATCAGGGCCTGCCGTGAGATGGGCATAGCTTCCGCTTCCGTCCACTCCGAGGCCGACGCCTGCGCCCCCCATGCCCTGGAGGCCGACGAAACCTATCTTATAGGTCCGCCCCAGGCGGCCTTAAGCTATCTCAACGGAAAGGAAATAATAGCGGTGGCGGCAAGGTGCGGGGCCGGGGCCATACACCCCGGCTATGGCCTTCTTTCAGAAAATCATTTATTTGCCGGCGCCTGCGCAGAGGCTGGAATAACCTTTATAGGCCCTTCGGCAGGGGCCATTGCCAGCATGGGCATTAAAACCAGGGCCCGCAGTATTATGCAGGAGGAGGGCATTCCGGTAGTTCCCGGGAGCGGCCCCCTGGAAACTCCGGAAGAAGCCCTGGCCTTTGCCTCCGGGATAGGTTATCCGGTGATGGTAAAGGCCTCTGCAGGAGGCGGAGGGATAGGCATGGAGGCGGTGGAAGGCCCGGAGTCTATGGAGAAGGCCTTTAATAAATGCCGGGCCAGGGCCGGGGCTGCCTTTGCCAGTAGGGAGGTTTACCTGGAAAAGTATATTGAAAGCCCCAGGCATATAGAGGTACAGGTATTTGCCGACGGCCAGGACAATGTGGTCCATCTCGGTGAGAGGGAGTGTTCCATCCAGAGAAGGCACCAGAAGTTGATAGAGGAGGCCCCAAGCCCCCTGGTAGACCGGGAAATGAGGCAGAGGATGGGAGCTGACGCGGTAAGGGCGGCCCGGGCCATCGGTTATGTGGGGGCGGGCACGGTGGAATTCCTTGCAGGAGGAGACGGAAAATACTATTTTCTGGAGATGAATACCCGCCTTCAGGTTGAGCACCCGGTAACAGAAATGGTCACCGGAGCCGACCTGGTGGTGGAGCAGATCAGGGTGGCCGCAGGCCTCCCCCTTTCCTGGAGACAGGAGGAAATAAAGCTGGAGGGCCATGCCGTGGAGTGCCGGGTTTATGCCGAGGACCCGGAAAATTTCAGGCCTTCCACAGGGGAGATTACTGCCCTGGAGTTCCCCTCACCGGCGCTGCCGGCCGGGGAAAGTGTGCGGGTGGACAGCGGCATAAGGGTTGGGTACAGGGTGACGCCATATTATGATTCCCTCCTGGCCAAGGTGATAGTCAGGGCCGGGTCCAGGGAAAGTGCCCTGAAACTTATGCTTAAGGTTCTGGACAGGGCTGTTATAGAAGGAGTTAAAACCAATTTGCCGTTACTGGGGAAAGTGCTGTCCCACCCCAATTTTCACTCTGGAATAATATCAACGGATTTTATAAACAGCAGTATTCTAAGAAGTCAGTGAACAAATTTTTAATTTAAAAGAACTGCGGGGATAGTCCAGACATTGACCGGCTATCCCTTTGTTTTACTGTCAATCAAATCAGGAGCGCCAAGGTCGGAGTATTGGAGAAATCTTAGGAAAATGGAGATAGAGCAGTCAGTCTGTAAATAAAAAGTGAAGGAGGATATTTAATGGACCCCAAACTGGCTCAAAACCTGATTCAGAGGGTGGCGGTGGGGGATATCATCCGCCGCTCGGCAGGGCGCTCCCCGGAAAGAGAGGCACTGGTGGAGTACCGGGAAGGGCAAAGGACCAGCCTGACCTACCGCCAGCTGGATGCTATGTGCAGCGGGTTTACCAGGGCACTGCGCGGGCTTGGCCTCTGCAAGGGGGACCGGGTCGCGTCCATTTGCCTGAATTCCACTGAGTTTGTCATATCAGTATACGGACTGGCCAGGGGAGGATTTGTTATGGTTCCGCTAAACCCCGGCCTGAGTCCCCCGGAACTGGCGTACATACTCAGTCACTCCGAGGTTAAAGCTCTTATAATAGATGACTGCTTTACACCTGTTTTGGAAAAGCGCCTGGACCAATTTCCCAATGTACATAGCTATATCTCACTTCCGGTGTCAGGACGTCCGGCTAAGGCCCCGTTTATTGATTTCAAAGAACTTGTAGCCGGGTCTGACACTTCCGGGATAGAGGATGTTATTATATGGGACAGGGATATAGTGCAGGTGATGTATACCAGCGGGACCACTGCCCTGCCCAAGGGAGTTCTCATTTCAAACCTGAATATATATATGACGGCACTGCAGAACACCCTGGACCTGGGGATAAAGCCCGGAGGGGTGTTGACCGCCATGATGCCCATATTCCACTGCGCCCAGCACACCCTGCTGACCACAGCCCTCCTGGTCTGCTCCACCACTGTTTTAATGAGGGGCTTTGACCCGGCCAATGTGCTGAAAATGATACAGGATGAAGGGATAACCTGGCTTTTTGCCCTGCCCATGATGTACAGGTATATGCTGGACTGTCCTGATATAGAAAGCTGCGACCTGGCCAGCCTGGAGGTGTGCCTGTATGCTATGACTCCCATGGACAGGAGGACCCTGGAGGACGCCAAAAAGCGTATTAAGGACGTTACCTTTTTCCTGGCCACCGGCCAGACCGAGGCCTACCCCGGCACCAACTTTTACAGCCCAGGCTGGTATCCTGAAAAGGAGGGCAATGTGTGGGGAAAATCGCTTCCCAATTACGACACTGCGGTGATGGACGACAATGGCAGGCTGCTGCCCCCGGGAGAGGTTGGAGAGATTGTCTGGAGGGGGCCTGGTGTAATGGAGGGCTACTTAAAGGATGAGGAGTCCACCGCCCAGGCCAGGAGATTCGGCTGGCACCACTCCGGGGACCAGGGATTTGTCGATCAGGATGGGATGCTGGTTTTTGTGGACCGTAAGAAGGATATGATTAAGACCGGCGGTGAAAACGTTCCCTCCATTAAAGTGGAGATGTCCATACTGGCCGATCCCAGGGTTGAGGCGGCAGCCGTGGTGGGACTTCCACACAGACACTGGGCCGAGGCGGTAACCGCCGTGGTGGTGCCTAAAAAGGGGGTCAGCCTCACCGAGGAGGAGGTGATCAGCTGGTGCAAAAGGGAGCTGGGGGGCTTCCAGATTCCCAAATCTGTAATTTTTGTAGAAAATCTCCCCCGCACCTCCACCGGCAAGGTCAGAAAAAATGAGCTGAGAGAAAAGTTCATTAACTGGTATGAAAAATAGAAATAAGCAGCCCGGCTTTAGCCGGGCTGCTTATTTCATTGCTTGCTGTTACTTACTTAAGTCCAAGGCCGGGGCCGGGGCTTTTTTACGCCAGTTGTACAGTGCCAGGGTTATGGAGCCCATGGCCAGGGAGATTACGGCTATGCTTATGATGGTCCCCACAATGGGTATATTGGACAGCAGTATCAGCCCGGCCAGCCCGATCATGAAGGGCACTATACCGGGAACCCTGTTTTCCCAGCCGAAGCGCCTGGACAGAAATCTTCCGGCGGCGTCTCCCACAATTATCTTTCCTGCGTAGAGCAGTGCCGCATATAGGAACATAAGGGCCAGCGACAAAGGTATGCCCACAACGGTGATCAGCAGCAGCAGGGCGGCCAGGGGAGTTACCAGCAGCGCCAGCACACCCCAGCCCAGACTGGCCCAGGGGGATCTGTTTATGGTTTCACTGAGAGTGCCCCACACCGGCGGAAACAGAAGGGTGAGTATTCCCCACACCAGGACTCCGGAGGCAAACCAGGCCAGCTGTGCCAGCCAGTTAATGCCTTCAGGGCGCTGGGGCCCCTTTGGGGGCTGGATTTCCTTCCATTCGGTGGTACCTCCTATTTTTGCCCCGGGATCAACCTCGGCCAGGCTTTTTGACCCGTAGGAAAGGTTTCCGGCAATGGCTCCCCCGGGACCCACTTTTAAGCTTTCCACCGAAGGTATTTTTACATTTCCACCCACCGGGCTGTTCAGATATATATTCTCACCCGCTCCCAGCAGATGGCGACTTATTTCTCCTGATACCGTCATGCCGCTGGCAGCGGCCACCATGTCCCGGTTTACCCGGGATCCTGCCAGCACCTGGATTTCAGAGGCTGCCGCAGTGAGGCTCCCGGCTATATTCCCGGCGACAGTTATGCTGGATGCCGCCACCCGGGCATCGCCATTTATGGAGCCGTTGATTCGTATAATATTGCCGGCGGCGATAAGGTCACCTTCTATCTTTCCATTGACTGTGACGGTCTCCCCGGCGGCAAAAACATCCCCGTCCACATCGGCATTGATTACAATACTACTTCCGGTTAAAAATACCGGCCCCTCCACCTTTCCCTCCGGAAGGGTGACCAAGTCTCCTTTATAAAATTCCATGGCTCCGGCCGGAATGGCCAGGCATAGTAACGAGAGCAGCGCCACCATTAGAATGAGCAGCTTATATCTTTTTTTAGGCATGAGCGGGTCCTCCTTTGCGTAATCTTATTTTAATCCAGGTCAAGCAAAAAACTATCACCATCAGGGCCGGCAGCGCCAGCTCACCGCTAAGGGAGGCCAAGGCCGCCTGCCTTAAAAGTCCGGCTATAATCAAAGCGGCTTCGGTAAAAAGTGTTCCTCCCGCCAGCATTATGGCGAAAAAAAACACATTTTCCAGCAGGCTCCACAGCCCTGCCGCCGACACTGCCAGTATACCTGTCAAGGCCGCCGCCGGAATCAGTATAAAGAGCCACCTGATTTCTGCTCTGCTTTTAGATCTCAGCCTGTGCCTTATAAATTCCTCCAGGTTGAGGGGAAGCGGGGTTGCTGCCAGTGCCGCCCCAATAAAACGGTTCTCTTCCTGCAGGCTGTCCGCCAGGAGCCTGCAGTCCCGGCACCGGTCCAGATGTTCCTCCATTTCTTCTTTTTTTGCCGGGGGAAGCTCATTATCCAGGAACAGGCTCCACTCAAAATTTCCGGGGCAATTCATGCTATAGAGCACCTCCTTTTTCTCCGGTGAGGTCTTTCTTTAGTTTTTCCCTGGCCCTGTGCAGTCTGGTGCCCACCGTGGCCTCGGGTATGTCCAGCACCGCGCTTATTTCTGCATAGCTCAGCTGCTGGTAGTAGCGCAGGAACACTATGGCCCTGTCCTGGTCCGGCAGGCGGGCCACAGCCTGTCGGACCCCGGACTGCTCATCTGCCTCCAGCACCGCCTGCTCGGGGGTCGGCTCCGGGCTTCGGGTAATCCTGGTGTATATTTTGGGCAGGAGCCTTTTGAAGGAGCTTTTTTTCCGCAGTATATCCTGGCAGTGATTATAGGAAACCTTCATCAGCCAGGCCCGGAAATGATCCTCAGGGATAATCCCGGGGTTGGCATAAATCTTTACAAAAATGTCGGCGGCGGCGTCCCGGGCCTCTTCCCCGGAGCGGAGTAGATACAGGGCCAGCCTGTATACATCGGGGCTGTGACTGTTTATCAAATCAGCCACCGCCTTCCGGTCCGGAGCAGGGGGCCCGGTCTGCAGTACGCTTTTTCCCACTTTTTTCACCCTCTTGATTGCGCTCTCATAATATAAACGGCTGAGCGGCCCTTAATCTTCCCCGGGCAGTATAATTTTTTTATCGTTAAGAATATGTTAAGAATAAGTTAAGGCGGCAGGTTATCTACCTGCCAGCATTAGAGGATTTTCGCATTGTGTGCCGAATTTAACAACTTTATAACTTTACTCATATTTATAATTATTTTCGGAAGAAGCGTGAAAATATGTGGCATGTAGTGATATTAGGCCTGATTGGAGGCATGGGGCTTTTATTGTATGGCATGCAGATCCTCAGTGAGGGCCTGCAGAAGATTGCCGGCGCCAAACTGCGGACACTGATGAGCACCCTGACCCAAAACCGTCTGAGCGCTCTGGCGGTAGGCGCCACCATAACCGTTCTCTTTCAGAGCAGCACGGCTACTACCGTAATACTTGTGGGGCTTACCAGCGCTGGAATAATGTCTTTGAAGCAGACCCTGGGGGTAATACTGGGGGCCGATATAGGCACCACTGTCACCGCCCAGCTGATAGCCCTTAAGGTTACCGAAATAGCCCTTCCCATAGTGGGCCTGGGGGCAACCATCATATTCTTTACCAAGCGTGAGCGCTACCGCCGCTACGGCCAGGTGCTTATGGGCTTTGGGCTGCTGTTTTTGGGCCTCAAAATAATGTCCGATGTTATGTATCCCTTAAGGGAGAACCCCATGTTTCCGGAAATGATGGCCAAGATGTCTGACAACCCGCTGCTGGCCATGCTTATTGCCGCGGTATTTACCTTTTTGATTCACAGCAGCGCTGCCTCTATAGGAATAATAATGGTTTTGAGCATGCAGCACCTGGTCAGCCTGCATGCTGCCATATACCTGCTTTTCGGCGCCAATATAGGAACTTCCTTCACGGCCATACTATCAAGCCTGGGGTCGAGCCGGGAGTCCCAGAGGGTGGCCACCGCCCACCTGCTTTTCAAGGTGGCCGGGGTGATAGTTTTTCTGCCCTTTGTAGGTCCCTTCATTGCCCTGATGGAGAAGATTACCGACTCTCCGGGCTACCAGGTGGCCAACGCCCACACCTTTTTTAATATTGCCCTGGCCATTGCCTTTACTCCCTTCGTCAGCCAGTTTGCCAATCTGTTGATGAAGATTGTTCCTGAGAAGAGAAAGATCGGGGAGGTTTTCGGTCCCCGCTACCTGGATATAAAGCTTATTAACACCCCGGCTATAGCCCTCGGCCTGGCCACCAAGGAGATTAACCGCACCTTCGACTATGTTTACGAGATGACCAGGGACACCCTGCTGATGCTGGAGAAAAACGACGCCTCCATTATAAGCACAGTGGCCAAGAAGGAGGACAGGGTTGACATACTGTTCAAGGAGATAAGCCAGTACCTCACCAATGTTTTAAGGCAGCCCCATTCCAGGGGAGAGTTTGTAAAGTGCATGGGCCTCATTAATATAGTGAATGACCTGGAGCATATAGGAGACATCATCGAGAAGAATGTAACCTACCTGGCCCAGTGCAAGATAGACGGGCACTGCACCTTTTCAGAAGAGGGCTGGGACGATATTTCCATCATGCACAAGAAGGTTTGTGACCTTATGCAGATGACCAGCACCGCCTTTGTCACCAGCAACCATGACCTGGCGGACAGGGCCTACAAGCTGCAGCCTGAGATAACCAAGATGGAAAGGCACCTGAGGGTGCTTCATATACACCGGCTTAGAATTAGCGGGAGCACCGAGGAGGAAGGAGCGCTGTACCTCGATTTAATCAACGCTCTCTTAAGGATTAGCGAGCACGTCCGCAACATAGCCTGGGAGGTGGCCAACGAGGGGCTGGAGTTTACCGCCAGCGGTGAGAGGGTGGCCACGGATGAGCGGTAAATCTAAGGAGTATTAAATTCCCGGGTATATTGCCCGGGTTTTTATTTTTGCGCCATCTTTCGTTTTAACAGACAGGGCGGATATTTTATGGGAGATTAAGTGATTTTTAATGTTATTTTAAGTTTGTAATGTAAAATTGGATATATAAATAGATAGCAGGAGGTTTTTTTATGAGCCTGGATGATATGGATAGAGAAAAGATAATTGATGTTGCGGTGTTTGAAGAAGATGATCATCCCAAGGCCCCGGAAGAGGGAGCCGGCGCGACGGAGACCGGGCAGGCCACTTACGCCGCAGTGGCGGTCACCGCCGTGCCCCCTCAGGTAAATTACAGGGAGCGTCCCGGGAAGAAAAGGAATATTGCGGCCGCTTTTATTATTGCTGCCTTTGTACTGGGAGTATCTTTGGCCTCGGCCGCCTTTTATTTTATGCCAATTCTTCCCTCACTGGCGGAATCCGGGAATGCCACGGCCATACAGGCCTCCACGGCTATACCGGGCGTAAATCCGGTAGGGTCGGGGTCTATTGCCGATATTGTGGATAAGACCAGCCCTGCAGTGGTAGAGATACGAACTACAACACAGTCCGGCAGCTCCAGGGACCCCTTTGCCAGCGACCCTTTTTTCAGGCAGTTCTTCGGCAACAGGATTCCCTTTGACTCCGGCCCCAGGACATCGGTGGGCATGGGCTCCGGCTTCATAATCAGCGAAGACGGCTATATTCTTACCAATGATCACGTTGTAGAAGGCGCCACCCAGATAGAGGTGATCATGACCGGTAAAGATCAGCCCATACCTGCAAAACTAGTGGGGTCAGATGCGGAGCTGGATCTGGCGGTGCTTAAAATAAGCGGCCAAAACGACCTGCCGACCCTGCAGCTGGGAGACTCCAACTCGGTAAGGGTAGGGGAGTGGGCAATAGCCATAGGCAATCCCCAGGGGCTGGACCATACTGTCACCGTAGGAGTTATAAGCGCCAAGGGACGACCAATTACTGTCGAGAACAAACAGTATAAGAACCTTCTCCAGACCGATGCCTCCATCAACCCCGGCAACAGCGGTGGTCCCCTTCTGAATATGAGCGGGCAGGTTATCGGCATCAATACAGCGGTAAACGCCTCGGCCCAGGGCATAGGGTTTGCCATTCCCACCAGCACGGTTAAGCCGGTGCTGGACACTCTCATAAACAATGGCAAGATATCAAGGCCCTGGCTGGGGGTCTATATACAGTCCCTTAACAGGGAAATAGCCGATTACCTCAAGCTGGACAGGACCGAGGGGGCGCTGGTGACCTCGGTGGTTGAGGGAGGCCCCGCCGCTGCCGCCGGTATAGTGGAGGGGGATGTAATCACCGAGATTGACCACCAGAGTGTGGCCACTCCCGGTGACCTCACCGGCCTGGTAGAAAAAATGAAGCCGGATCAGAAAGTGGTGGCGGTGGTATACCGGGAAGGTAAAAAGATGCTTATAAATCTGGTTATCGGTGAGAAGGGCAATATAGAGCAATGAGGATAAATAGAGCATTGCCACCTATTAAGGGTGGTAATGTTCTATAATGATGTAATTGGGTCTGACTATTTTATGGGGTGGGATTGAAAATGAATGTTGTTATAATTGACGACGACCCCAGGATTACAGCACTTTTAAAAAGAGCCCTCACCTTTGAGGGCTATGACGCACAGGTGGCGGGCAATGGCACTGATGGCCTCAGCCTGGCGCTTTCCAGCAGCCCTGACCTGGTGGTGCTGGATATTATGATGCCGGGGCTGGACGGGTGGGAGGTATGCAGGAGAATAAGGGCCGAAAAAGATGTTCCGGTACTCATGCTGACTGCCCGGGACGAGGTGGCCGACCGTGTCAAGGGTCTGGATATAGGGGCTGACGATTACCTGGTAAAACCCTTTGCCCTGGAGGAGTTCCTGGCCAGGGTCAGGGCACTGCTGCGCAGGCAGAAGGTTTCCTCAGAGCCCTCCGGCTTATTAAATTTTGCTGACCTGCAGCTAAACACCATCACCAGGGAGGTCTACAGGGGCGACAGAGAGATACGGCTCACCGCCAGGGAATATGATCTGCTGCTTTTCTTTATTGAGCATCCCCGGCAGGTGCTGACCAGGGATATGCTCATGGAAAGAATTTGGGGCTATGATTATGGCGGGGAGTCAAATGTGCTGGAGGTCTATGTCAACATGGTCAGGCAGAAGCTGGAGGAAGGCGGGGAAAAAAGGATTATTAATACCGTCAGGGGAGTGGGGTACGTTCTTAGAGAAAACCCGTGAAATACAAAAATGGTAATACTTCTGGTCGGGAGACGGGAGACGGGAGACGGGAGACGGGAGACAGACAGGAGACAGGAGAACAGTGGAAAACATGTCTTTAAGGCTCAGGCTTACCATACTGTTTACCGGCATACTGGGGCTAACCCTGGTTATTTTCAGTTTTGTGGTGTACCTGATCATGTCCAGAACCCTCTATACCGAGGTGGATAACAGCATATCGGCCATGGCCTCCTCAGTGGTCAGATCAATGAAAGTATCGCCCTTTGAGCTGGATAAGGTACAGATTCCGAATGTGGATGTTTTCTCATCTCCGGGAACCTACCTGCAAATTGTCGATGCCCGCGGTAAAATGGTTTCCCGCTCCGCAAACATGGGGCTGCAGTATTTGCCCATGAGCGAGGACACTCTGGGAATGGCTGCGGCGGGCAGGGAGTTTTACGAAAATGTGGGCTACAGGGACAATAGGATAAGGGTATACAATTATCCCCTTATCCTGGAGGGAAAAGTTATTGGGGTGCTACAGGTGGGCCGCTCCCTTTCTCAGGTGGAGATGGTGCTGGGAAGACTCAGGGCGCTGATGCTTTCCGGGGCTGCTATGGCGGTTCTGACCGCCGGGCTGATGGGTTTTTCACTTGCCCGGACCGCCTTTAAGCCGGTGGAGAGGATTATTGAGGCGGCGGCCTCCATCCAGAGGGGAAGCGATCTGAAAAAGCGTATTGACTATCATGGGCCCAAAGACGAGCTTTATACACTGTCGGAAACACTGAACGGCATGCTGGAAAGGCTGGAGAGTATGTACAGCCGCCTGGAGGAAATCAACGAGGCCCAGAGGCGTTTTGTGGCCGATGCCTCCCACGAGCTGAGGACTCCCCTGACCACCATTAGAGGCAATGCCGAGCTATTGTTAAAGATGGGAGACAGCCATCCGGACACCAGGGCGGAGGCCCTGGCCGATATCGCCGGGGAGGCTGAAAGGCTTACCAGGCTTGTGTCCAACCTGCTGTACCTGGCCAGGGCAGATGCCTGCCAGGTAATAGAAACCAGCCCGGTGAGGCTGCGGGAGCTCATGGAGAGAGCGGTGGACAGCCTTAAGTTTACCACGGGCAGAAAAATAGAGTTCGAGGGGCTGGAGTCTCTTCCGGAGGACCTGCAGGTCAATGTAAACGCGGACCTGATCATACAGGCAATCAATATACTGGTGGATAATGCCGTCAAATATACACCGGCGGAAGGGGAGATTGTCCTGGGGGCCAGCACCGGCGGCGGGTCCGAACCGGGAACTGTTTCAATTTACGTCAGAGACAGCGGCCCGGGCATTTCTGAAGAGGACAGTCAGGATATATTTGAGCGGTTTTACAGAGGCGAAACCGCCCGGGGTAAGAGCGGGTCAGGACTTGGGCTGTCTATTGCCCAGTGGATAATGCAAAAGCACGGGGGAAGTGTTGCCCTAAACAGCAAGGAGGGGAGCGGAAGCTGCTTTTCCCTGCTGCTGGCTGGTGGCTCCAGTTCAGGCTGATACGTCAGGTCCGGGTCTAGCCAAGCATATAAGAGCCAAACAGCTCCTTCCAGTGGGCGGTGGCTGTTTTGGCATCTCCTGCCCGATGATACTTTATTCCCTGCTTGGCCAGGCTGAAGGACTCGGTAAGCACCCGGCTGAATCTCCCGAAGGTATTGACATTGGAGTAAACATATTCGTCAATGTAGGAGTCCGGCTTGCCCGGATCAGCTATAAAGGGCGACTTATTCTGTGTCATAAGAGTATAGGCGTTTCTGAACCAAAGATAAACAGACTCGAAGGAGAGCCCAAGATTGACCTGGGAGGCTATAATATCGGTAAGAAGCTCCAGATGGAGATTGTTTATGTAGCTGCAGTTAGACCGCTGCCAGGCTTTAATGAGGCGCAGGAAGGGCAGGAAGGAGGGACCGTTTTTTTCTACAGCCTTTTTCATCCACTGTTCAGGCGCAGCCGGGTTGCGGGGAATCCAGAAGCCACCCTCGGTGCTTGGTATAAACAGCTGCGGCTTCTCTTTTTCCATAGATACCAGCACAGGAATTATATCAAATTCCACCCCGTGCATAACTACACCTATCCTCCTTTTGGAAGAAATTATCTCGGTGCCGGGGGACTTCCTGGCCAGAAAGCTTTTAAAGTCGTCCAGTGTTTCAGGAACTTTTTTTGCCTGGCCCTGGGGGGGTGACATTACCGCCAGTATATCTACCGGCTGTATCGGCTTGATCATGGAGCCCCTGGAAAAAGTGCCGCTATAGTGCACCTGGCGGACATAAATATCATAAGCCTTCTCCAGTATGTGGCACAGGTTGCGGTATCCCATGGACACCGCCTCCAGCTCTGCCTTGGTAATAGTGCACTGGTCCAGTATCCCCTCCAGCTGACTGTCCAGGACCGGCACCCGGTCAGAGCCGGGAAGTACCAGTGCGGGTAGGTCAAGCTCGGGTGGCTCAGGGCTTGCGGCCTCAATGCCGGTCGGGGGATTAAGAGGTTCCGGGCTCTCCTCCACGGGGGCCTTTATAATTTGGTCAGCAAAGCCCAGGCTTTCTATAGCTACTTCGTATACAGGAACATTGCCTACCCCGGTCATATTTTTGACTCCGATAAAACGGGAGACCATTTCATTGAAGCTTTTTATAAAAGGCTTGATCATTTCCATGGTTGACTCATCGGTCAGTATCTGACTGGGCTGAGCATACTCAAGCAATCGGGAGCACCTGTCCACGGCATTTCCTATATAATCGTTTCCATTGTCATCTATTCTTGTCACAATTCCATGGCAAAAAGCCGACTTTGTGCGAAAAAGAAGATTTTCCCTGTCTATTCTCTCAACCAGTTCCAGTGAAGACAGCATACCCTCCAGGGGAGTATTAAAGGCTGCAATGAGCAAATCCCCGATGTTTTTTACCACCCGTCCCCCGTACTGCCCGCAGACCTCTGCTGCCAGCTGGTTGTGGGCAACCGCCAGGCTTACCCTGCGGGATTGCTCCAGGTCTTTTTTACTGCTGGTTGAGTCCATTAGACCAAAAAAAGCAATGCAAAGGGATTCTATCTTGCCAAGTTTTTTGTATTTATAATGTAGGAAGGCCAGATTATCCACCTCCTATATACATTTGGGCTGATTATGTCATATTTTCGCTTATAAAAAGAATATAAGCCATAAAAAGGAATATGTAAACATATTATTGTAAAGTTATGGTTAAGGTTTGTCTTAAATATCTTGCGGAGCGGTATAATTAGGAGGCTCTTCGCCATGTTTATCCTGATTAAAAATAATAAGCCCGCCGGAAACGGCGGGCTTTAGTGCCGGCTATCAGCCGTGAGGCGGTCGGACCGGGTCACCGGGCAGATCGTGATACGGAGGCTCCTTGAAAGAGATGTTCTTCTTGTCCCTACCGGCAGGCCCATCAGTGGCGGGCACCTTAAAAATTTCCTTGTTGTCCTTTTTTATGCTTACCACCCCCTTAAAAGAATAATTCCCTGACCAGGGCGGCGGTAGTATGTTAATTTTTTGCTTATGAGTATTGTTGCCGGTCGGAATACAGGAGTCAGAATACAGAATTCAGAATAACTGAGTACATTTCTTATGGAAAATATAAAAATATTTTTAGTCGCGGTCGCTCACCAGGCCGTTCAGCAGCCAGCTTACCAGACTTGTGATGATCGCCCCCCAGAAGGCCCCGCCGAAGCTGTATACGTGAAAGCCCGGCACCAGCAAGGCTGCCAGCGTGAAAGTAATGGCATTGATGATAAAAATAAACAGCCCCAGGGTTATGGCGGTGAGAGGAAGTGTCACCACAAGAAGTACCGGCCTGATCAGTGTATTGACCACTCCCAGAACCACGGCTGCAATTACAGCCCAGAGTACTCCTGATATTTCCATACCCCTTAGAAGCCAGTCCGCAACTAAAAGAGCTGCCGAGTTAACCGCCAGGGTAATCAACCACTTCATATAACCGCCTCCATTTTTTGTTTTTTTCAGATATTCTATGATCAGGTCTGCAAATCCTTTACAGGCAAACCCGGGATATTAAAGCCCGGAGGAATCCGGACAGTCCCGGGACATCACTGACAGGGGCATGAGTAGGGAAGTATAGATTATATTTTTTGCGGTGTGCAGACAGTGACTGCCGGATATAATATCCTTGGCATGATATTATTAGACTGTTGCGCAGGCAGTCAGCCATAGGCTGAAGGAAAAGGGTGGGGCCGGGTGGAAAATAATAATTCTCAGAGATCTCCCTTTATGCGCGGGACCGCCGGGCTGTAACAAGGTACTGCCTCCCGTCGTGGGACCCCCTGGGCTGGTAGTCAAAGCCCTCACTTCTGAGAATTTCCATCAGCCTGTCGGCCTGGTGGGCGTCGGCAGCCTCCATCACTATGGTAATCTGATCATCTCTGTTAACCTGGGAAAGAGTGTTTTTTACCCTGTCTATGGCTTCCCGGTCAACAGACGGCTCAATGTGAATGGTCAAATCGGCCATGAAAAGTACCTCCGTAGAGTATAAAATAGTTTAAAATATTCTTTTCCGGGGCGCTCTAAATTATGCCTGCGGACCAGGAGATGGCATGGGAAAAAAGGAATTCAGGAAAAAGGCCCTGGCTATTGTGAAAAGGGCCATTGTTGACTACGGTATGATCACCCCGGGCGATCGGGTGGCCGTGGGGCTCTCCGGGGGAAAAGACAGCGGTGTGCTCCTTTATACACTGGAGGAAGTAAGAAAGTCGGCGCCGGTTAAGTTTGATCTGCACGGAATATACCTGGACTTGGGGTTTGGGATGGACTACAGGCCCATAAAGGAATTCTGCGCCAGCCTAAATGTGCCGTTTAGCTATGAGGTTACTGATATAGGGCAGATAGTGTTTGATGTGAGAAATGAGAAAAATCCCTGCGCCCTGTGCTCCACACTGAGGAGGGGGGCGCTGAACGACCTGGCGCTTAAGCTTGGCTGCGGCAGGGTGGCCCTGGGGCACCACCTGGATGACGTGGTGGACACATTTTTCTTGAGCCTTTTTTATACCGGGCAGTTCAGGACCTTTTCACCCAACACCTACCTGGACCGGACCGGACTCCATATGATCAGACCCCTGGTATACCTGGGGCAGGAAACGGTCAGGGAGCTGGCTGTCCAGCAAAAAATTCCGGTGGTGGAGAATCCCTGCCCGGCCAGCGGGCTCACCAAGCGGGAGGAAGTTAAAAAGCTGGTGTCCGGCCTGTCTTTAAAGTATCCCGACCTCAGGGGAAAGGTGCTCTCCGCCCTGCAGGGGGCGAACCTTGATAACCTCTGGCCAAGGACACAGCCGAGGGTGAGGAGGACAAAGGATAAGGATTAGGGATTGGGCTTCCAATCCCCAATCCCTGACAAAGGAGGATAACCCATTAGATTTATCTGGGTGGCCGGGGCTCATTCCTGATGGCCGGTATAGGGCTTGACAGCATCGGTGATTTTCTGTGAGATCCTTTCCTTAATGTGCTTTGGGAGGGGATTTCCATTCTTTTGCAGGATCAGGTCGGGTATGACAAAATCATTGTGCAGAGCCTGCCTGTGATATTGCACCACTCCGTCCCCCAGGAAACAGTCATCCTCAAATACCTGATATCTTACGATGTAGCTGGGGTCCACCGAGAGGTCATGGCTTACCCGGGTTATTATTTCAAAAGACAAGTTCCTCATCCTCCTTGGGTCCACAATTATATCTGCTGCTGCCTTAAAGCGCTGCTATTTATATTCTGCCTGGTGTGATTTTATAAATACACCACCTGGGGTCAAATAATTGTACACACATTACCCCGAAGGTCAAGGAGGGTTTGGGGTTGTAATGAAGAATATTGAGAAATACTGTAAGTGGCAGGCACACTGGAAGAATAGCCTGACCAGCACGAATGGAGGGTTTTTAATGAACTTGGCGGGTAGTAAAACTGAGGCCAATATAAAGGCGGCTTTTGCCGGCGAGTCCCAGGCCCGTAATAAGTACACCTATTTTGCAGCGGTGGCCAGAAAGGAAGGCTACCAGCAGATAGCCGAGATTTTTGAGGAAACCGCCTACAATGAAAAGGAGCATGCCAAACTTCTTTTAAGGCTCCTTGGCGGAATAGGGGACACCAGGGAAAACCTGAAAATGGCCGCCGAGGGAGAGCACCATGAGTGGACCTCTATGTACATGGAATTTGAGAAGGCGGCCAGGGAAGAGGGCTTCACCCAAATAGCCGATTTATTCAAGGGCCTTGCAGCCATAGAAAAGGAGCACGATGAGCGCTATCAAAAGCTCCTGGAAAACATGGAAAAGGGTGAGATATTTAAGAAGTCACGGCCCCAGGAGTGGAAGTGCCGCAACTGCGGCTACATACACGAAGGGGAAGAGGCTCCCGATGTATGCCCGGTCTGCGCGCACCCCAAAGGATTCTTCGAGGTGCGCAGCCAGAATTACTAAAACAATTTAAAATTCCGTTTTGTGCTTTGCGCATAGATATTGAAAGGCTCAACATTCTTAAAAAAAGAGATGTTGAGCCTTTTTTCGCGCAAACTTCCGATGTGCCCCTTCAAGAATGGTCTTAAGTCTCTTGCAATAACTCTGTATTATTCTGTTTGGCCTGTCCCTGTTCTAAATAATCTGCTCCAAAGCCATGCATCATTTCCAATATAGGAATTATTTTTTTACCCACTTCTGTTAGACTATATTCTACTTTCGGAGGAACAACAGGATAAACCTGCCTTAATATAAGGTTGTCTTCTTCCAGACTTCTTAACTGCTGGGTAAGCATTTTTTGAGTAACATAAGGCAATCTTTTTTTAATTTCGTTAAATCTGAGTGTGTTGTAACTTAAGTACCACAGTATTAATATTTTCCATTTACCAGAAACTATTTTTTGCACCAAAACCATTGGACATATATCATACTTTATACACTTTTCTTTCATGTGGCATTCTTCATGGCGTTTATCTTTTTCAAGCATTTTTTCACCTCAAAAATATAAGTATCTTTTTGGTTACTATAATACAAAAAGGTGCCTACTTGTTAATTAGATATCATTTAGTTAATATTATAACACAAATTATTGCCAGGAAAACTATAATTTTAAAAACCAATTTAAGGTTTGTTTGCATTATTCATAAGTAAACATATGAGTTTTAAGTATGCGGGTTGTAAATGAAGTTAGTTTTGTTAAATGTAGAAAAGGAGAGAATGTATGGGTAAGGTTATTTACCTTGATGCAATTGCAAAACCCAAAGGGATGTCGAATAATTTTAGTATTCAAGGCAAATTTATAGAGCCAGACAGACGGAAAAATAATAATACATGCCCCAAATATACTTATCAGTTTGCGGAAAATGATAAATATCTTGACTATTTTTCTGTTAGCAATTGGCTTAATAAAAGGAAAGAAGGACGTAAATATCGTACCAAAAGGTAATATGTCAGACAACTGGGAGATATAATGAGGAAGATAGAGCGACCTTAAATGTATTGACATACTACCTTTTATAGCAATATACTTAACTGTATGAAAAGTTAACCAGTTTAATTAATGGGGTGGGAGTGTTTTGCCTATGAAGCCCAGGTCATTTATACCGGTTATTCTGATGGTGGCGCTTTTTTGGGTTCAGGGGTGCGCCAGTAGTGACAGAGGGGTGCAGGTGGTAACTGAAAAGACAAAGCTGGGCACGCTCAGCGCGGATTACGTGACCGGCAAGACCGAGGCCGTTAATTCGGTTACCATTATACCCAAGATAAGTGGTAGAGTAGCTGAAGTGTTGGTGGATGTCGGCAGCAGGGTACAGGAGGGCCAGGTCTTGCTCAGAATGGAAATGGCCGACCTTGAGGGAGGCCGCAACCAGGCAGCCAATGCCGTGCACGATGCCGAGGCCGCCCTGGAAAAGGCGGGGATTGACCTTAACACCGCCAGGGATAACTTTGAAAGGGCACAAAACCTGTATAATTCAGGAGCACTTTCCAAGTCAGACTTTGATAATAAATATGCCGCGCCTTATGAGCTGGCCAGAATACAGGCCGAAAAAACAGCTCCCAGCAAGCTGGCCCAGGCCAGGGCGGCCCTGCAGACGGCTGAGGCCGGTTATGCCAACGCCGTGATCAATTCTCCCCTTACCGGTGAGGTTACCGCCAGGTATATAAACCCAGGGGAAACCTGCGCCACGGCCAAGCCTTCGCCGGTATTCGTGGTGGCGGACCTGTCCGGCATGCTGGTGACGGCCTATGTTGACGAAGGCAAGGTCAATGCCCTCAAAGTAGGCCAGAAGGTTGCTGTAATGGTGGACTCCGTGGAGGGGGTTAGTGAGGCCGAGGTAAGGAATATTTCCTATACTATGGACTCCAATACCAGGGGCTATCAGGTTAAATTTAAAATACTAAATTCCTCCGAAGCTATAAGGCCTGGTATGTTTGCCAGGGTTTACCCGGACGGGAGAATGCTCAAGCAGTTTATTGTGCCAAGGAAGGCTCTGGTGGACGAAAACGGCGCCTCCTCGGTGTTTGTTTACAGCGAGGGCAAGGTATTAAAGGTACCCGTTGGGGTTGAAAAAATCAGTGACAGCTACGCCGTGATCAATGATGGGCTTGGCGAGGGCCAGGAACTGGTGGTATACAGCAGTACCCCCCTGGAGGACGGTATGAGTGTAAGCCTTAGATAAGAGCGGTTGGGAATAGAAAAAATTTAAAAGGTGATTTGTGTGAACAAAAAAAAGAACATATATATTGTCCTGGCCCTGATGGTGGCGGCCCTTTTGGGAGTTACACTTTACTACTGGTATAACAACGCCAATTATGTAAAAACCGAAGACGCCAGGGTGGATGGGTCGGTCATCAAGGTAAGCCCCCAGATAGCGGGAAAAATAAAAAACATTAATGTTAATGAAGGGGACAGGGTTATCAACGGCCAGGCCATAGCCAGGCTGGACGATGCCACCCTGCAGCCCGGGGCCAACCCGGACCTGGCCGTGGTCAGGGCGCCGGAGGACGGTGTGATTATTAAAAAGCTGGGCAATCCGGGGGAAATGGCCGCAGCCGGTCAGCAGCTGGCCATGATGGTGGACCCGTACAGCTTTTATATTACCGCCAATATTGAGGAAACCAAGCTGGGTAAGGTAAGCCCCGGGCAGGTGGTTGACTTTACCCTGGATGCCTTTCCCGGCGCTAAATTCACCGGGCGCGTGGAGAGAATAGCAGAGGCGTCGCTCTCTACCTTTTCGCTTATTCCCACCACCAATACAGCAGGCAACTTTACCAAGGTGGTGCAGAGGATACCGGTAAAAATAACAGTGGATGATTTCAAGGGCTACCAGTTTCCACACGGGTCCAACGCCATTGTCAAAATACACATCAGGTAGGTGGTTGGTATGAATGACCGGCCTTTTCCCTGGGTGGGGATCCTTGTGCTGGTGCTGGGCGCTTTTATGGCCATACTGGACACCAGCATAGTCAACGTGGCCCTGCCCAAGCTGATGGCCATTTTCGGCGTGGCCGCAGACCAAATACAATGGGTGATGACCGCCTATATGCTTACTTCAGGGGTGGTTGTGCCATTCACCGGCTACCTGGGAGACAAATATGGCTATAAAAGGGTGTACATTTATTCCCTGGTGGCCTTTACCCTGGGTTCGGCTCTTTGCGGGCTGGCCTGGAACAACAACTCCCTGATTGCTTTCCGGGTCATACAGGCCATCGGGGGCGGAATGCTGATCCCCTTAAGCATGTCAATAATATTCAAGATGGTTCCCCGGCAAAAAATAGGGATGGCCATGGGGGTCTGGGGCATTGCCGCCATTATGGCGCCCGCTGTCGGACCTACTGCGGGCGGCTATCTGGTGGATTATTACAGCTGGCATCTCATATTCACCATTAATATTCCCATAGGGTTCCTGGCTTTCATTCTAACCTACATGTTTATTGAAGAGACACCGCTGATTAAGGGGCTTAAATTTGACTATCTGGGCAGCATACTGAGTTGCGCCGGGCTTTTCTTCCTTTTGCTGGCCTTAAGCCAGGGACAGGATAAAGGGTGGGCCTCCCAGTACATAGTGACCCTTTTAACGTTGTCCGGTTTCCTGCTTATTCTTTTCTGCCTTTGGGAACTGCAGGTGCCGCACCCCATGCTGGACATCAGGCTGTTTAAAAACGGGGTTTTCGCTGTCAGTACAGCGGTCACCAGTGTGCTCACCGTGGCCATGTTTGCGGTTATATTCCTGGTTCCCCTATACTGCCAGAACCTGCAGGGGCTCACTCCCATGCAGACCGGGCTCTTGATGATGCCCATGGCTTTGGCTACAGGATTCACCATGCTGATCAGCGGCAGGCTGTTTGACAAGATAGGAGCTTTACCCCTTGGGGTTGTTGGGATTATAATCACTGCTTACTTTACCTATAAATTAAGTTTTATCAGCCTGGATACCAGCTTTCGCCAGCTGCAGCTGCTGCTGGTGTACAGGGCGGTGGGCCTGGGGCTTTGCATGATGCCTATTGGAAATGCCGGCATGAATACCATTCCCCCCTTCCTGGTGGGTAGAGCGTCAGCTATAAATAACCTGTTCCGGTCGGTTTTCGCTTCTCTGGGGATTGCCATGATAACCTATATAATGCTGAACAGGCAGGCCCAACACGCTGTATGGCTTTCCGACGGAATAAGCCTTAGCTCTCCGGCATCGGTGGAAGCTTATAACAGTATCAGCGCGGCGGCCGGCTCCCTTGCCGGACAGGGGCTGGGCAGCCCTATCGCCGCAGGTTATATAGGCGGGCTGGTACAGAAGCAGGCTATGGTCAATGGAATTTCGGACACTCTGCTGTTCAGCACACTCCTGACAATATGCACCCTTCCCTTTATGTGGTCTCTGGGAAAGAAAAAAGTTGAGGAGACCAGGTTAAAGGAAAAAGAAAGATACGCCCATTTAGCCCCGCCCGGTTTCGGCCAGGGGCCTGAACAGGGATCAAAGCCGGGGCCGGATCAGGCCTCTGACCCCGGATCCAGGCCCGGAGGCCCCTCATCGGCGGTTGTGATGGAATAGTGGTGCGGCGGTATCCTTCCAGTTCCACCATTTCAGCAGATCGGGATGGTGTTGCCGGTGGGAGGCAAAATATACTGCGCACCGGAACACGTAAAGCATGCAGCGGTCAACAATCATCCCCTTGAGGGCGCAGTGGCGCAGGTAGAGGTCTTCAGGATCCCGGCCCTTCAGCTCCGCAACCGATCTAAAGCCCAGATCATACAGGTCCCGGGCGGTGGCTTTACCCACCCCCGGTATAAGGCGTAATTCTTTTAACACCTTCCGTTCTGCACTTATCTCCACAATGAACCTCCTGCCAGATTTTACAGCCATTCTACCCCGAACATACGTGCTATGTCAATGTGCCGGGGCAACTTTTTGACTGTCAATTTCGTCTTATAAAAAAGCACTAATGGTGCTTGTCTTTCTCAAAGGCTGTCAGAGGAAGCTTTTTTGAAACGTTAACGGAAAGTGGGAAATTAGGAGAACTATACTTTCCTAAGCGTTATAAAAATAGCCCCTGATCGGGAGGGATTGAACTGCAAGGTCTGAATTTTCCCGGTATGACGGGTCGCCCCCGGTCCCGTTCAGCATTCAGGATGTTTTGGGGAGGGATATATTTTTCCTGGCGGCGGCGCCTTTCTGACTGGCTGAGCGATACGCGTTTTGCTTTAAAAAAACCGCAGGGCGAGCTGGGGCATCTTATTTTTCAGCATAATACACCCCTTTACAGAAGACTGCGCAGTGTGGATATGTGGCTCCAGCACAACAAGGTGGCGAATTTAAAAATAGCGGCGGAAAATATAAACGGTGTTATCCTCAGGCCGGGAGAAACCTTTTCTTTCTGGAGGGCGGTAGGGAGGCCGCGGGCCAAAAGGGGCTACCAAAGGGCCATGGTGCTGCATAACGGTACAATAAAGGCCCAGACAGGGGGAGGGCTTTGCCAGCTCTCCAACCTTATTTACTGGATGACCCTGCACACTCCCCTGACAGTTACCGAGCGGTGGAGGCACACCCACGACGTATTCCCGGATTCAGATCGGACCCAGCCTTTTGGGAGCGGGGCCACCGTGTCCTATAATTACATTGACCTGAGAATAAAGAATGATACCGGTCAGAGCTACCAGCTGGCTGTCTGGGTGGGGGATACGCACCTGCACGGGGAGTGGAGGTCCGACCGGGCCTGCTCACTGCGCTACAGAGTTTATGAAAGTGAGCATTGCATTGCTCATCAGCTCTGGGGGGGATACCTGCGGCACAATGTGTTAAGGCGCCGTGTATACTGTGAGGATAGGCTGATTAGCGACCAGCCGGTAGCCGAAAACAATGCTGTAATGATGTACCAGCCCATGCTGGCGGGGGCCGGTACATGTTATAATGATGGAAAGAAAGGAGTTGTAAAATGAAATATTTAATTGTCCTTTTTATAATAGGCCTGGCCATACTGGCCCATGAGCTGGGGCACTTTCTGGCGGCCAGGCGGGTGGGCATACCGGTAAAGGTTTTTTCGGTGGGCTTTGGGCCCAGGCTGTGGGGGCTGTCCAGGGGGGGAACCGAGTACAGGATTTCGCTGATCCCTCTGGGCGGCTATGTTCTTCCTGATATAGAGGATGAGCAGGACTATTTTAAAATTCCCCCCGGCAGAAGAGTAATCATGGCGGCGGGAGGCCCCCTGTTCAATATTTTTCTGGCAGTGATCTGCATAGCTGTAATTAATGCCGCGGTGCACGGCTTTTCCATGACAGCAGTTTTTATAAAGCCCTTCAGCCAGGCGGTGGCCATGCTGTATCAGATGGCGGCCGCCATTCCCATGCTTTTTTCCCAGCCTGACCAGCTTTCCGGTGTGGTGGGCATAGTGGCTCTGGGTGGTGATTTTATCGGGGGCGGAGTGCTTTACGGCCTGCAGTTTTTGGCGCTTATAAGTCTCAATCTGGCCCTTATCAACCTGCTGCCCATTCCCGCCCTGGACGGAGGTAAAATACTTTTATACCTTATGGAGAAAATCCATCCGGGCTTTCTTCGGCTGCACTTCCCCCTTTCCGTGGCCGGCTGGATTTTTGTGATGGGGCTTATGGTTTACGTGACGGTGGCTGATATAGCCAGGGTGCTGTAAAGGAGAGGGAGCTGTTCTAAGGTGGGCGCGGCCTGTATGGAGGTAATTAACTCAACTTTCGCACATGTATATTGGGGGCCATCAATTGGCATCATTGGCATTAGAGCACATAAATCAGCTTATTAGGGTCGCTTTGGGGCCGGTGGATGTGTTTGCATCGGGCTACTTTCCCTACGGTTATAACTGGCTCTAAGCTCGTCGCCTAACGGCCCGCCGACCGCCCTAAACGCCGCGTCCATGCGTCGGTTAGGGCTGCCGGATGCGTCCTGCATCCGGCCCGGTGGTCCGTACGGCTCTGTCGCTAAGAGCCAGATAATAACCTTCGGAACATCCGCTTCACTGCAAAAACATCCCCCTCGTGCCTTGTCAACTCTGGGGTCACTGGGATTTTCCTGGTGCGAAAGTTGAGTAATTAACTAAAATATTTATACACTGGAGTGCAGATCAGTATGAAAATTTGCACTCCTTTTTGCTGCCCTTAAAAAATCCCGCTTAATCATGATACATAGATTATTACAGGATGGGTAACCTGAAATTGTACTAAATTAGCTGCCTTTGGAGAGAAAGTTCTTATGAAACAGTGTTTAATCTCAGAAAGAGAATTATTATTTCTGGTTGCTACTTTTATAATTGGTACTTCAATAATGCTGGTACCTCCTGCTGTCGCGTCTGAAGCAAAACAAGATGCCTGGCTGGCCTTGTTATTAGGCATGTTATTATCATTGTTAATTGCAAATATTTTAATCTCCTTGCAAAAAAAATTCCCAAAGCAATCACTGGTTGAATATAGCAGCATAGTACTGGGGTTTCCCATTGGTCAATTTATTAGCGGAATATTTCTTGTGTTTGCCCTGCAGTTATCTGTTTTTATATTAAGAAATATAGGTGATTTTGTTCATGCCCTTATTCTGCCCCAGACACCTCTTGTTGCTATACAGGCCATTATAATGATTATAGCCGTCTATGCAGTAAGAAACGGCCTTGAAGTGTTTGCCAGGGTTATAATATTTATGATGCTGCCATCTTTGCTGTTTTTTCTGTTTATTTCCATTATAACTCTGCCTTATGCGGAGTTTAGCCGCCTTTTGCCCTTCATGGAGAATGGATACAAACCAGTAATTCGTGGTGCAATAACAGCTGCATCTTTCCCTTTTGGGGAGATAATAATATTTTCCATGATATTGCCAAAAATAAATAGTTTCAAACCCAGTGGAAAAGGTTTACTGTATGGTATATTAATTGGTTTTCTTTTTCTGGAGCTGGGCATAATTCGTACAATCAGTATTTTAGGTGTGGAGTCAAGTATACGCCATATTTATCCTGTTATAGAGGCGGTGGAAGAGGCTCCTGTTAGTAATATGCTGGTAATTATATTGACATTAAACTGGTTTGCCTTCGCTTTTGCCAAATTAACCATATGCCTTTATGTCCTCACCACCGGGGTATCACAATGGCTCAATATTAATAATCCAAAGATATTGCTTATGCCATTTGGTGTGTTAATAACAGCACTATCTGTATATATTTATTCAAATTACATTGAAGAAATATATTTTGCCTCCAAAATTAATCCTTATTATAAAATCCCAATTGGAATAGGAATACCTCTCTTTCTTTGGTTAGTCGCAAAAATTCGATCAAGCCAGGTGAAATCATAATGGTAATATACTCTAGTTTACTTGAAACCTTGGACGGGATACGACCAGCCTTTGGCCAGTAGCTGGACAAGGGCTGTCCTATTTTATAACAATTGCTGCGCTGGCACATTTGCAGCGTATTATTGTTACAGGCGGGCCGCTATTTACCGGGCTGCGACGTTTATAATACCACCCACTTAAAAAAGAGCGCCGGGCGCCCAAACCGGTTTCTTTTTATCCAGTCTGCGCCGTATTATAAAGAAAGGCGGCTGAAGGGATTCGGCGGGGTGAGGTGGCAGGTATGCCCAGATTGTTCAAGAAAAGGACGGTCAAAACCGGACTGGCCCCTGGATCGCTGGTGCGTGTGGAGGGGGAGAGGGAAGAAGTCAGTATTACAGTGCTTCGCTATGATGAGTGGAGCTTCCTGGAAAGTGATATGGCTGGCGCCAAAGATTTTTTCCCGCCGGAAAAGGATGACCCGACCGTCACCTGGGTTAATGTTCAGGGCCTGCCTGAGCCGGGTGTGCTGAAACAATTAGGCGGGTTTTTCGGCCTGCACCCCCTGGTGCAGGAGGATATACTGAACACCACCGATCACCGGCCAAAGATAGAGGATTATGGTGATTACCTATACATTACCCTGAAAATAATAGGCTTTAAGAAAGAGGATCAGGAGGTCGATATTGAGCAGGTAAGCCTGATACTGGGAAGCAATTATGTAATATCCATAAGGGAGAGGACCGGCGGCAATTTTTTCGAACCAGTCAGGGAAAGAATAACAAAAGGCAAGGGAAGGATAAGAAAACTGAAGTCCGATTATCTTGTCTACAGCATACTTGACCTGATAGTGGATAATTACTTTGACGTCCTGGAAAGTTTTGGTGATATGATCGATGTGCTGGAAGACATGTTTATACATAATCCCTCCCAGATGACCCTCAAAACCTTTCACAGCCTAAAAAGAGAGATTCTCTACCTGCGCAAGTCGGTATGGCCTTTGAGAGAGGTGGTCAGCAGCCTGGAAAGGGGTGACTCAGAGCTTATAGGGGAGTCACTGGATTTATATCTGAGGGATATTTACGATCATGTGACCCAGATTATAGATATCATAGAAACCTTCCGGGATATGCTTTCAGAAATGCTGGACATATATTTGTCAAGCATAAGCAACAGGATTAACGAGGTGATGAAATTACTAACAATTATTACCATTTTGTTTATTCCACTGACCTTTATTGCAGGGGTGTACGGGATGAATTTCAGGTATATGCCCGAGCTGGAATGGAGCTGGGGATACCCTGCTGTGATGCTGGTCATGGGTTTTATAGCTATAGGAATGGTCTTCTATTTTAGGAAAAAAAGATGGCTGTGATAATCAGGCGTCGGTCGTAAGTCATCAGGCATCGGCTATACCGGTGTAATTGACAAAAACGCCATAACCATGGCGTTTTTGTCAATTATAAGTTATTTTGCTCTTTTCTTGTTGGCCGCAATTGCTTTAACCAGTTCCCCTCCGTTGGCCGGCGGGGGCTGGCAGCCCTCACGCCTTACCAGGCTTAAGGCGCCGGTGGGGCAGGTGGTGACACACAGCCCGCAGCCTATACATTTTTCGGGGCTGAGATCGGCCAGGCTGTCCTTCATTATTATTGCCTTGACGGGGCAGCGCTCTTTGGCGCATATACCGCACCCGCTGCACGCAGGGGAGTTCAGGCTGGCCTGGAAGCCTGACTTGGCCAGGCCCCCGGTGTAGTTGTGCTCGGTTAAAAGCCTCAGAAAATGACAGCAACAGGAGCAGCAGTTGCACATGAAAACCAGCCTGTCGGCCATATTGCTGCCGGTGTGCACCAGCCCTGCCTCTTCAGACCTTTTTAGTACTGCTGCGGCCTCCTCCCTGGATATCAGGCGGGCCATACCTCTCTCGGACAGGAATCTGGCGGCCCCGTCAAAGGACAGACATACATCAAGCGGCCTGTCGCATCTTCCGGTGGTAATACGGCAGGGGCAGTTGGCCAGGGCGATGGTGTCCACCTTCTCCATCATTTTTGAGGCCACTTCATAGGGAAGAATTTCATATTCCTCCGAAAGGGCCTCTTCGGCGGGGAAAACCCTGTTCCAGGGAGGGTTGGCCCTGGCCACCTCTTCAGCCATAGCCTTCATGTAATAGGCATGCCACAGCTCGGCCAGCCTTTTCTGAGTTTTTTGGTCTCCGCCCTTCATTACCGGGTACTCGAAAAGTCCCGGATAGATGGGGAGAAGGGCGAAGGCCGGCTCTCCCTCCACCTTTTTGGCCAGCAGAGACCCCCTGTCGGCCATGGCCTCCAGCTTTGCCAGTGCTTCTTCCACGCCAATTTTGGCACGTTCGGCAATCTCTCCGGCCTTTCTCAGTCTAAAGTCCAGCAGAAGGGCCAGCTCCACATCACCGGGAGGGAACAGTATTTTCAGTATCTCTATAAATTCCTCACTCATGGGCGCCCCCATCGGGTGTGTGTCAAGTGTTTTCTGCAGGCTGTGGTAGTGGTGCACGGCTTGGACCTCCCTTTATTTAATTAGTTAATCATATGCTTAAATAAACGCTGCGCCGGGCTATATAACCGCCAGGGTTACCATGGCCTTGGCCACTAGCTTTTCCTTATTCTTCTCAATGCCATACACCTCGGACTCACCAAAATAAATCCTCTTTCCCGGCTTTAACACCCTGGCCCTGCAGAGTATAAGATCACCGGCGGCCGGCCGGATAAGGCTTATTTTGAATTCGATGGAAAGTACCTCTTCTTCCTCACTCATCAGAGAGTAGGCGGCGAACCCGCTGCTTAAGTCGGCCATGGTGGATATGGCCCCGGCGTGTACAAAGCCGTGATGCTGGGTTACTCTTGAGTCCGGTACAAGCCTGGTATTAAACCAGCCTTCCCCGAAGTCATCAATGTAGATCCCCAGGGTATGCACAATTCCCTGGTTATTGAAGGAGGTGATTACCTTTTCCCGGTAGCCTGAGAATTTGGCCTTCAACTGTTATTCCCCCTTAAAACATACGGGCAGAGAGCACATAGCCGGCCTGTTTATTCCGGCGCCTCAAGATCCCGGGAGAGCATATACAGCCAATTTATTTTTGCCTGCTGCTGTTCTATGCCGAATTCAATAACCCTTATCCTGTAATGGTTTACCCCGCGCTCCAGCATCCTGGACCTTACCCTTTTATATTCCTCCAGCTTTAACTGCTCCAGCTTTAGCTGGGATTCCACAAATTCCAACACCCTGGAGTGTGGCAGATGCATAAAAAATGTGGTTTTTTCAAGGAATGGAAAGGCCCTAAAGAAATCAAACTCGGAAAAATTAGTTCCGTCCTTCTCCATAAGCCAGCTGTTAAATTGTTCTTTGCCTTTTTCAGTAAGGAAAAACACCTTCCGGGGTGGATTTTTTTCCTGGTGCACAATTTCTTTGGTGACCAGCCCGTCCTGCTCCATTTTTTTTAATGTGGCGTATAGCTGGCCCTCATTAATCCCGTGGCTGCGCTTAAAAAAATTCTTAAGACGGTGCCGTATCTCGTAACCGTGGGAGGGGGCGTCCAGTAGGCAGCCCAAAATCAACGACTTTAAAGACATAATTACCTCCGGCCATATAAATACCTACAAATTATAGTACTATAGATAAATATTACTATAATATAAAAGTATGTCAATATAGTTGTGCTGATTATTTACACTATTGTTATGGTAATTTAAAAGAGTCAGCCTTTAAGGACTGACTCTTTTTACAGAAATAATGATTTTTCTCCTTGTTTCAAGGCTTTTCCCTCCTTTCGGGACCTATTATAAAGTATGACGTAACGGTACACTCAAGAGGAGAAGCTCAATAAATTTTTGATATTTTTTTCATATTCTATTATAATTTGTTCTGGTCTTTAACTTATAAACTCAAGGAATGAAACAATCGGTAACTGGAGGTCTGTCATGCAGCTGGTAGTGGTGAATAAAAATAAATGCCGCCCCGAGAAGTGTGAAAATGGAAAATGTATTGCCACCTACTCCTGTACCTGGAAGATACTGGAACAGGAGAAGGCTTACTCCCTGCCGGTGATAAACCTGAGCAGATGTCTTGGCTGTGCCAGATGTACCTTTATATGCCCGCAGGGGGCACTGGAGGTAATAGAAAGGTGATTTAAAAAACACCTGCCGCCAGGGCTGATTGTATAATGCTGCTGACAAAAGAATAAAAAAATGCAGAGGCTGCCAAATAGCATAATAATTTATAGGTATAACCGGGGATTTGTATTAACATAATAGTGTCACATAATATTTTAGGAGGTGGCACCATTAGATGCTTGGAACTGTAAAATGGTTTAATCCGGAAAAGGGCTTTGGATTTATAGAAAGAGAGGGCGGGGAGGATGTGTTTGTTCATTTTTCCGCTATAAAAGCACAGGGCTATAAATCCCTTGAAGAGGGCCAAAGAGTTGAATTTGACATAGAAAAAGGTCAGCGGGGCCTACAGGCTACCAATGTAACGCTTACTTAATTTTATGTAATGAAAAGGCACTGCGCTGTTTTGCAGTGCCTTTTTCATCGTCCAGCCGTACTATGTCAATAGTTTTTTAAGAAAAATTGACAATATTAAACCAACCTGTGTTACATGTAAAATTTTAACATCAGCAACTTGCCGAGCACTTTAACAGATAATTCCATCAAACCCTTCATACATGAAACCGGGTAATCCCTCGCCTTTTGTACTACATTGATGCAGCCTGGCCAGTTCGGTAGTCTTGTGCCAACGTACTATTCGCATTTTGTAGAACGAGGGGGACTACGCTAAACGACGAGTTTATGGTTATCCTCTGGAAATTATACAGTCCTCCCCTCGGTCAAATATAAAGAGTTTTTGGAAAAGGTGTTATAAAACTAAACCAATAGAACTAACAGACTTTTTTTAAAGGGTCAGCTAATAATTGCTGCAGTTTTTCCTGGGCAATTACAGCGTGTTTGGGGAGTTTTATTGATTCAGTCACAAGTTTGGCCAAAGGTTCTCCATCCCACAGAGGAGGAAGGAAAGGGCGTCGTTTTTGTAACATGGCGTAAGCAACCTTGATAAACTTGTTACCTACGGCAATA
>JUEB01000017.1 GCA_000802095.1 Peptococcaceae bacterium BICA1-7
TCGGCATCCTTGACATCGGTCTTACGCCCAGGAACAGCCTTTATGTGTTGAGCGTTTACCACTAGGACTTCCTTCAGGTCGTAATGCTCCAGGATGTTGTAGATTGGCTTCCAGAAGACACCGGTTGATTCCATGGCCACGTGCGTGCAGCCCTCAGCTTTGATCCAGTCAGCCAGGTTGAGCAGATCGGCAGTCATGGTACCAAACGTTCTTAACTCCTTTCCTTTGGGAGTAATGATACAGGCTGTGATGGTATTCTTGTGAACATCCAGTCCACAACAGTGTGAATAGAGGACTTCCATTTGTGTTTGCACTCCTTTAGCGGTTTTTATTGGGCTGGTGCAGTGACCTAAAAGAGGCATTCTGCCCTGCGTGCTTCCCTTATGGGAGCAACATTCTGTGGTGCACCAGATCGCTGAGGTCTGTCTGGCTTACGGGCTTATAAAGCACCAATGAAAAATCGACCTCGCTTCGCCAGCCGCTAAAGGATTAATTCGTCAGACCCCATTTTCGTTCCTCTGATGGTGCCGCTCTTAGCGGCATGGGGGTCTGGATTCTGAATTCCGACCGGAAAGGAATGCATCGAAGGCAACTTATTCCCACCCTACCTCAATCACATCCCCCTCCTTGACGGGGTCTGTGTATTTGGCGCCCTGCCCGTTGTGTATAAGTTTTATTTTGCTACCCGATGAAATCTGGGAAAGATCAAGGTTTACCACAGCAAATATATCAACGAAAATATAAGAGTTTTTCCCTGACAGAACTGTTTTATTATTATTTACAGTTACCTCGATACTTTTTACCTCTGGGGAAACAGGATCACCTGATCCGGACGCGGTCTGCTCCTTCAGCCTGAATTCCACTTTTTCCCCGCAGGAAAGCTCCTTGTCGGCGGAAACCTCCCTGCCATCCATAAAGACACCGTAATGCTCCAGGCTGTAGCCCATGCATTCAGCCAGTCCGGCAGCATCCTTAACTTCCCTTATCTCAACCCGGTCACCGTCGGCTATGACCGCTTCCGGAGAAGCTTTTTTTCCGTTAATAAAACACTGGGGCAAAGCCTCCTCGTCACTGCCGTTTACCTGCACTAAAAGCGATTTGTAATGTCCGATAAAATCAGCCGGGGACGCTGCGGCATCCTCTCCCCTTTCGGCCTTTGCAATAGTAATTCTGTCGTCCTCTTTCAGCCCGCTTTTAAGGGTGGCCGTCTCACCGTTTATATAAACCTCGGCGGGCTTACAAAGCTCCCCGTAAATAACCTTTCTCTCTCCGTTGAGCACGAAGCGCAGATCTTTTCCATTTTTACCCATCAGGTCGCCCAGGTTATAATCGGCCAGACCCAGGGCGTCAAAAACGGTAAGCTCTCTGGAGTGGAAAAGTCTGTAGTCTTTATCGTTTATATTAATGGTAATAAAGTTGTGGCCCACATTATCCAGGGCCACCCTGGCAATGCCCACCACGGTTACCCCCTCGGGACCGCTTATAGCCTCTTCATCCACCAGCAGGCCGGGTATGGATTTTCTTCCCTTTAAGACCACCCTGTCCGGGGAAAGGCCCAGTCTTTCGGCCACCCTCCCGGTAAAAGTGGGGACCTGTCCCCCGCCTCCCACACAGAATATGGATTTTGGTGATTTATTGCCGTTTAGCTTTAAAATCTCCTCTGTAATCCTGTCGGCAAGGTTGTCCAGGGAAGGGGCCAGCACCTCCAGCGCTTCCTGGCAGCTGATCTTCCTCTCAATGCCCATAACATCCTGGAAGGTTATATCCTCTCCCCCGGCCATCTGCCTCTTAATGTGCTCTGCAGTGTTGAAGTCTGCCAGGAAGCCCTGGGACAGGGCCTCGGTTATCTCATCACCGGCCACCGGCACCATTCCATAGGCCACTATGGACCCGTCCCTGGTAATGGCTATATCGGAGGTTCCTGCGCCTATATCTACAAGGGCCAGGTTTAATAGCCTGTAATTGTCAGGAATAATGGCGCTGGCCGCAGCGATGGGCTCCAGGGTGAGGCTTATGGGCTCAAGGTTTAACCTGCTCAGCACTGAATAAAGGCTGTTGACCACCGAATTGGGCAGGAAGGTGGCTACCACGTCAACCCCTATTTTTCTGCCGCTATGACCCATCAGGCTGGTTATAGAGTAGCCGTTGAGGTAATAATTGACCACTGTATAGCCCACACAGTAAAACTCTTCCTCCCGGATATCCCCTGCTTCCTCCCTGAGCTGCCCGTGGGCCTCTTTTACGGCATCCATCTCCAGCCCCCGGCAGATCATGGGGTCAATCTCAATATCGTCGCCTATTTCCTGCTCGATTTGGGCAAAGCGTGTTTTCAGGGACCTTCCGGCGGCGGCAATGGCCACTTTTTTCAGCTTGAAGCCCAGCTTGGCCTCCAGGTCCTCCCTGACCCTTCTAACCGCCTGGGCAACTTTAAATATATCATGTATCTGGCCGTCAAAAACAGCCCTGCTCTCGTGCTCAGTGATGCTCTGGGCCACAATTCTGAGGCTTTCGCCGGAAACTGCCACCACATTGCCTATTACCGTTCGCGTTCCTATATCCAGCGCAAAGATTGTGCTGTCCTCTTTTATCTGGGTGCGTGCCGTATTTTCAAATTCCTCTTTAAACATGGGAACACTCCTGAATTCATTTATTTTTGAGAAATTTCGATAAAAAAGCTCTTTTCCCCTTTTTTTTAGAAAAAATCCTTAATCTGGGGACTTACCGGCACCGCCGGGAACATTTTAGCCGGATAAATAACTAAAAATATCGACAACCGTTTTCCTTACAGTTAAAATACAATTGTGCGGCTTTTAAAAGGCAGGCATAATTTATATTTTTCAGTTTTGGAAAGGATGTGTATTTGTGGGCCTTAGCATTACCCAAAAAATAATTTCCTCTCACCTGGTGGAAGGTGAAATGACACCGGGTAAGGAAGTCGCCATAAAAATAGACCAGTCACTTACCCAGGATGCTACAGGAACCATGGCCTACCTGGAATTTGAGGCCATCGGCCTTCCTTTAGTCAAGACAGAGCTGTCGGTCAGCTACATAGACCACAACAATCTGCAGGTAGGCTATGAAAACGCCGATGACCATAGGTTTCTCAAAAGTGCAGCTGCAAAATTCGGAGTCTATTTCTCCCGCATGGGTAACGGGATATGCCACCAGGTACACCTGGAGCGCTTCGGGGTGCCGGGTAAAACACTGCTGGGGTCGGACAGCCACACCCCCACCTGCGGGGGTCTGGGAATGCTGGCCATAGGAGCGGGGGGCCTGGACGTGGCCACCGCCATGGCCGGCTACCCCTTTTATCTGTCTA
The DNA here is from genome assembly GCA_000802095.1 of Peptococcaceae bacterium BICA1-7. GTDB lineage: Bacteria > Bacillota > Desulfotomaculia > Desulfotomaculales > Desulfocucumaceae > BRHc4a. The sequence goes on from JUEB01000017.1 coordinate 3,320, forward strand.
TGCCCCAGGTAGTCAATATAAGGCTGCACGGCAAGCCTGCCCCCTGGGTATCAGCCAAGGATATAATACTTGAGGTGCTGCGCAGGCTAAGCGTCAAGGGGGGCGTAGGCAGGGTAATGGAGTACACCGGCGAAGGTGTGGCCCATTTAAGCGTGCCCGAGCGGGCCACCATTACCAACATGGGGGCAGAGCTGGGGGCCACCTCATCATTGTTCCCCTCGGATGAGGTTACCCGGACCTTCCTGGCTGCTCAGTCCAGGGGGCATAATTTCACCGGGCTGCTGCCTGACCCGGATGCCGTTTATGATGAGGTGGTGGATATAGACTTAAGCGGTCTGGAGCCCCTCATAGCCTTACCCCACATGCCGGACAATGTTGTACAGCTGTCCGTGGTGGCGGGTAAAAAGGTGGACCAGGTTTTTATAGGCAGCTGCACAAACTCTTCATTTACAGATTTAATGAAGGTAGCCTCCATACTGAAGGACAAAACGGTACACCCCGAAGTAAGCCTGGTTATAGCCCCGGGGTCCCGCCAGGTGTTGAAGGCGCTGGCCTCTAACGGAGGACTGGCCGACCTGGTTGGGGCCGGGGCAAGGATTCTGGAGTGTGCCTGCGGCCCCTGCGTTGGTGTGGGACAGTCCCCCCCATCAGGAGGCATATCGCTTAGAACCTCCAACCGTAATTTCGAGGGAAGAAGCGGAACGGCCGATGCCGGCATTTATCTGGTCAGCTGTGAGTCAGCGGCGGCAGCGGCGCTGACCGGAAAGATAACCGATCCCAGGGAACTGGGACAGCCCGTTGAGGTAGCACTGCCGCAAAGCTACCCGGTGGATGACAGCATGATCATACCCCCTCCGGAAAATAGGGACAGCCAGGATCTGGTAAGGGGCCCAAACATAAAGCCCTTCCCTAAATCTTACCCTCTGGGAAGCAGCATAAAAGGCGCGGTGCTCCTGAAAGTGGGCGACAATATAACCACCGACCACATCATGCCTGCCGGGGCCAAGATACTGGCGCTCAGGTCCAATATACCGGCCATATCCATGTATGCCTTTGAAAGGGTGGACTCCTCCTTTGCCAGGAGGGCTCAGGAGGCCGGCGGGGGCTTAATTGTGGGCGGGGCTAACTACGGCCAGGGGTCTAGCCGTGAGCACGCCGTTTTGGCCCCCCTTTACCTGGGCATCAAGGCTGTTATAGCCAAGTCCTTTGCCAGGATTCATATGCAAAACCTGGTAAATTTCGGGCTTCTGCCGCTTATTTTTGAAAATGAGGGAGACTATGACAGCATAGAGGCCGGGGACACCCTGGTGCTGGAAAAACTGCCGGACTCCCTGCCCACCAACAAAATTACGGTTTACAACGCCTCCAAAAACATGACCTACCATGTAAAGCACAGCCTTTCGGACCGGCAGGTCAAAATATTAAAGGCAGGAGGCCTTCTAAACTATGTAAGGGGTTAGTGCCTTTTAAAGGCTAAACGGTATAAAAATGGTTCAATAGAGCAATAAAAAGGCTGCCCAGACTTCAGGGCAGCCTTTTTATTGTGGCTCTTTCGGTTACCTTCGGGACCTTAATTGTACCGGACAGCTGTCTATTATTCCAGCCCTCCCGACACCGAGCGGACAAAGACCGACACCAGTTCAGGGTCGAACTGGCTTCCTGCGCACCTGCCAATCTCGCTCACCGCCGCCTCGTGCTGCATAGCCTTGCGGTAGGGGCGGTCAGTGGTCATGGCGTCGTATGCGTCCGCTATGGAAAGTATACGGCACTCCATGGGAATACTATCACCCTTCAGGCCATGGGGATAGCCCTCCCCGTTCCACCACTCGTGGTGCTTTAATATCCAGTCGGAAATTGGCGCCAGATCGGGGGCTGATTCGGCAATGCGAAAGCCAATCTCGGTATGGCGCTTCATTTCATTATATTCGTCCACCGTAAGGGGGCCGGGCTTGAAGAGAATGCGATCCGGTATGCCAACCTTTCCTATATCGTGAAATCTGGCCAGAAGCTTCAGGTCTATAATACTTCTATGAGGCAGGCTTATATTCCTGGCCATCTTTTCCACTATATACTGCAGCCGGTCGGCATGCCCCTCGGTAATAAAGTCCCTCTCCTCCAGCGCCTTCATCAGCGCCTGGACTATTGAGCTGCGGGCGCTGCGGCTGCGGTGCAGCTTCTCCCGGTTCATATTATCGTCAGCTTGACGGTACAGCCTGGTGGTATTGATCATCTTATCATCACTTACTGAAAATCCTATGGATATGCTCAGCAGCTGGTCAGGGTTTACCTCGTTGTGTTTTTCTATGGCGTCCTGGATCCTGTCAGCGGCGTTCTTTACCATGCCGCCGTCGCTGCCGGGGAGGAGAACCGCAAATTCATCGCCCCCTATTCTGGCCACCATGTCCTCTCCCCGGAAGGCCCCCCTGATTATACGGGAGGCCTCAACAAGGAGGGTGTCCCCTGTCTCGTGGCCCAGCGTGTCGTTTACCAGCTTAAGCCCGTCCAAATCGCATATGATAATCCCCAGCGGCTGCCTGCCACCGTCAAACCTTTTCATTTCCTGCTCCAGATAGGCCCGGTTGTACAGCCCAGTGAGGGGATCATGCAGGTTCATGTACTCAAGCTGCTTTTCCATCTGCATACGTTCTGTAATATCCCGGATAATAACAAAAATATCTCCGGTCCCGCTGCTAGTTACCCTGGCCTCAAACTCCCGGGCAACTCCGGACACCGGAAGCTGAAAATCAAATTCCTGAACTTCAGCCGTTTGCAGCGCCCTTTCGGAAAAATGCCTTATTTGGCCAGCCAGCCTGCCTGGAAAAACCTCGTCCAGTTTCCTGCCTTCTATCTTATCGAAGTCAAGGGGCAGCCTAAAGCCCCGGGCCTCCTTGTACTGAAGGAAGTATCCCTCTCTGTCCAGCACAAACATCAGGTCAGGCAAGGCCTCCGTCATAGCGCAGCTATGCAAATCAACCGCCGCTTTCCCGCAGTAGCCCCCATCCACCCTGGCGCCCAGGTCCGCTGCAATAAATCCCTCAAGGCATAAAAGTTCACCGCTATCGGACATTATTGCACGGCCCTGCTCAATAACCTGTCTGGGCGCTCCCAGAGAGTCAATCATCCTATACCTGAGATAGTATGCGCTCCTCATGGCAATGGCGGATTTTATACCGTTTAGCACTATTTCCAGGTCCCTGGAATACACCAGTGATTTATGAGAATTTTTTTTACTTTCTATTAAATCGGACGGCTTAAAGCCTGCAAGTAAGCTGCATCCCCCGCTGACATACTGAAAAATCCAGTCCTCATCGGCAGAGCAGCGGTAAAGCATCCCCGGAAGGTTATCCAGTATTGGCAGCGCATTGTTTGGCATGTTTTTAGTGCCTCTCTTTCTGTCTGTATGCCTTTACACTGAGCCATGTACATTTATCTTTAACATCATAATGAATATATACAACATTTTCCTCCCTTTTCCTTCAGTATTCAGAAATTGCAGTAAAAATAAAGCAATTTTAGCAAAACAAACTAAAAAAGAGAGGCTAACGCCCCTCTAATCTATTACTAAGGTGTATATTCTTCCTTTTATGCTTTTACCTGAAAATATGCCTTTAGCTCTGGTCTCCGTACCCGCCCATTAGCTCTTTAAATTCATCCTCTTCTAAGACACTGACTACTTGAATGTCCTTTCTGGCGTAAAGGGCAATTTCATATGGTTCTTGAAAAGGCCCGCTATCCTGGTGCAGCACAACTCGCACTTTCGGGAAGAGCGAATGTCCTTTGGGTGTGTCCAGCGCCACCGCTATAAGCCCGTTGGACAGCTTAACGGGGGTTCCCTCAGGATAGGCGGCAATATTATAGAGAAAGGCCTTTACCACTCTTTCGCTAAACCAGTAGCTACCCGAACCGGCACACATCTCGTAGGCCTCATGGGCCGGAAAAGGGGAGTGGTACACCCTGTTGGCCGTAAGGGCGTCAAATTTATCGGCTATGGATACTATTTGCGCGTACTCACTAAATTGATCCCCGGAAACTCCCAGGGGATAGCCCGAGCCGTCCAGGCTTTCATGATGCTGGTAGGCTATGGTGGAAGGCACTCTCCCAAGATTTCCGGCGTTTTCTATCAATTCATGGCCCAAAACAGTATGCTGCTTTATTATTTTGAATTCATCTTCGGTCAGCTTCCCCGGTTTGTTTAATACCTCTGTAGGCACCTTCATTTTTCCTATGTCGTGAAGTATTGCCCCCAGGCCAAGATCCATCAGCCTGTTATTGGAATAACCCAGGGTAATGCCTGTCAAAAGGGATAGCACACAGACATTCACCGAGTGGGCAAAGGTATAGTCATCCTGGCTGCGCAGGTCGTACAGGCTGTATACCAGGGCATTGCTGGAAAGCAGTTGATCGGTAAATTCACTTACGGTGGAATAAATAGACTGGGGATCTATTACCAGCTTCCCGGTTTCCTTGGTTTCAAGAAGCACATCCTTAACCTGCTTGACGGCCGCAACCCGGGTATCTCTGGCCACCACATCCCCGGGAATATGTTGCGGGGCCTGATCATCTTCAACAAATACAAAAGATACTCCTATTTTTTTAAGCTTTTTAATATAACCATCGTTTAAAACTGTCCCAGCTTTAAGAAGGATGTCACCGCCACTGCTGTATACAGGTCTGCCCAGCTTCACGCCGGATTTGAGTGCGGACACATTTATTCTTCGCATGGCAACTACCCTCAATACAAATTAATAGTACAACATTCGTCAATTTTCTTCCTTCTCCTCTTTTACCTGTGCCTATTATTTAACAGTTAAAATGTACTTATGCCCAATTTTGTGCGGTAGAACTATCCAGACTTTGCCTCCCCTCGGGCCTGGCCTTTGTGCGGCAGGGGGAAGGTAAAATACTGCATTGCTTTATAAAACTAAACATGTTATGCTTAACGGGCCGCCGCGGGATGGAGCAGTCGGCAGCTCGTCGGGCTCATAACCCGAAGGTCGCAGGTTCAAGTCCTGCTCCCGCAACCATATTTAGACAGAACAGACTCCGACGGGGGTCTGTTCTTTTATGCGCCTCCTCCTATAATGGGAATTTGGTAAACAAGTGGAATAAACAAAAATTTAATCTTATTTTAAGGTTATGTTCATTTGCTTTTAAGAATAGGGGTATATATTAAAGATGCAACATGAGAGCTTAACAACTCTCTTCCTCTATCATAAAATCCCCTTTAGGAGCAGAATAATTTATTCTGCTCACTTCTTTCTGTTTAGGTTATCGGCCCGGCCGGTAAAAAGACCCTGCGGTTCCGGGCCGTCACTGTCATACGAATTTTTTGGAGACCTTTTCCCCGTTATAGGAGAAAAGGACTTTTTTATTATCCAGCAGTGTTTCCATGTGTACCGGGCGGCCCCAGAGTTTGAACACGTGGGGAAGGGTGCGCTCCAGGTAGAAAACATCCAACTCCACCCCCTCAAACTGGTGGCTGAGGTAAAGCTCCCCGCGCCGGTTGAAGTCACCGTCCTCCACCACAATGTACGGATAGCCGCAGTAGGTCAGGCTGGAGACAATATTGTCCCGGACAGTCTCCCACTCCTTATCGGTGATCTTCCACTCATAGCCCACTTTTTTAAAAAGGTAAAGGTCCTGATCCTCTATGATCTCCCTGGTTAGATAGTTCCTCAGGAAAGAAATGTCATTTTCTGTTTCCCGCACCTCAAATATTTTTTTCCTGCCCTCACCGCCGCCGCGCCGGTATTTTTTTCTTTCCTCCTCAGTAGGATTATCCCACCGTTTTTCTATATCCTCGAATATTTTTAGCCCCAGCAGGTAAGGATTAACCCTAAGCTTTGAGGCCTGCACCACCCCGGCGTGCATCTTGGCGTAGTCAATGGCCTCGTCCACAGCCAGGTCCATCTCCCTCATAATCCTCATATGCCAGTAGGTGGCCCAGCCCTCGTTCATTATTTTGGTTTCCATCTGGGGCCAGAAGTAGAGCATTTCCTGACGGGCCACCGATATAACATCTCTCTGCCAGTCCTCCAGGTCCCGGGAATGGGTCATTATGAAAAGCAGCAGATCCTTTTCCGGGTTCTCGGGAAATCTCTTTTGCTTTTCCTCTTCGCAGTCCCCCCCGCATCCAGCCTTTTTATCCAGGTTCCAAAGGTCATCGTAAGGTGTTTCCTTATCATTATGGTGGCCCTTGCCGCCGTGGCCGTGCCCGCTCTTCTCCCCGCAGTTACTGCCGCAATTGCTGCCGCACTTATTGCCGCATTCGCCTCCCGCGGAGTCCCTGTTAACCCCTTTTTCGGGGCCCTTGACATACCTGTACGGGTCCACCTGCTCCTGGATGGCCATTATAGAGTCCAGGAACTGCTCCACCTTCAGCTTGCCCAGCTTAAACTCGTAGTCCCTGAACCGGTTGGCCGCGCTGGACATTGTCTCCACCATCCCCCTGGAGGTCTGCCTGAAATAAGCGTTGTTTTTAAAAAAGTCGCAGTGCCCCAGCACGTGGGCCACCACCATCTTGTTCTGCACCAGGCTATTCCCCTCCAGCAAAAAGGCATAGCAGGGATCCGAGTTGATTACCATCTCGTATATCCGGCTCAGGTTATAGTCATACTGGGTCTTCATTTTCTGATAGTTTTTGCCAAAGGTCCAGTGTGAGAATCTGGTGGGCATTCCGTAGGCCCCAAAGGTATAAATAATCTCAGCCGGGCAAATCTCAAAATACATCTTGTAAAAGTCGAGCCCAAACTCCACGGCCTTTTCGGTAATCTTCTCAATGGCCTCCTCAAGGAGCCCCAATTCATTCATAGTTTTCATAAAAAATCCCTCCCATACATCTAAGGTATGCCGGAGGGATTGTACAAATTTAATATTTTGGGCCGGACGGGGAGAGGGAGATTGCTAACGGGTAATACCTGAGGTCAGGAGACTGCTTATGATACCTTTTTATACGGATAAATAGCTTTATTATGGTATTTTTTTGTCATATTGGTAAATTTGACAGGAATTTGTGAATAATTGGCGAATTTATAAATGCATGTATTTAGTAATGGATAGAAAGGTGGTGAAAAAATGTTTTGTACAAAGTGTGGGAAAAGGTTGCCTGAACAAAACAATTTCTGTACCCAGTGCGGTAATATTATACGGCCCCCAATTGAGCACAGTTATACAGAACGAAAAAGCTCTGAGGAACCAGATATTCCACAGGCTCAAACAGCTTCAGAAGCACATGAACTGTCAAATGGGATTACAGAAGAAGATTTCAGAAGATTTATTGGAAACAAAGCCGATTATTATATAAGTAAATGGAAAAAGGCAAATACATCTTCGCCAAAGGTGTTTTTTCCCAGTTGGAACTGGGCTGCATTTTTAATAACCTGTATATGGGCAGCATATAGGAAGATGTATGCCTATGCCGCGCTGTTTTTGGTCCTCACCGTAATACTTTATTTAATTACTGACATTGCACTCCTGCCTTTAGGAGCTTTAGTTATTAATATCGTAGCAGGTATTACTGGCAACTACTTGTATTTTCTTCATTGTTCTTCAAAAATTTCTTCAGCTAAGAAAACCGGTAATAATAATTATACCAGTGCGGGGGGAACCAACTGGCAGGCGATAGTTGTTTCAGTGCTCGCCTGTATACTGGTAGGGACCTCTTATTCTTTTGCCTATAATGCTCTGACAGAAAAACCTACTCAAACGCTAAACATAAACTCCCCGGATAATCAGCAGATAAAATCCCAGGAGTCAATAGTTACTCCTGAAGACCCTGCGGAAAAGCCCAGCGCCATTCCTGGAACGGGCGATCAGGCCCAGCCCGGGAAAGCAGTAACAGCAGAAACAGTTACTCCTTCAAATCCGGCTATGCAAACTAATGCAAAGGCAGACGAAACAAAAAATATAACGTCCAATAATACCAGCACATCCCCCAAAACAGCGTGGGACACAATTACATACGACGGATATAAATATGAGGGTGAATGGTTGGACTATCCAGACGGGCATTGTGTTTTTCATGGTAAAGGCACATTGACATATCCAAGTGGTGATAAATATGTTGGTGAATTTAGAAACGGAAACATCGAGGGCTTCGGCACTTATTACTTTGCTGAGGGACAAAAATATGTGGGCCAGTTTAAAAACGATTGTTTTGACGGGAAAGGCAAAATTGTGAATGCGGACGGAACAATAGCCGAAGAGGGAACATATAGACAAAATTAATATATTGGTAATTAGTTTTTGTTTGAAAGGAGATAAATGATGTTCTGTCAACAATGTGGAAATGAAAATGAGAACCAGTCAATTTTTTGCTATCACTGCGGAGTTTCCCTGCAATCAACAAATCCTGAGGTGCCCATTCAACCGGCATCACATCCCAACCTTACTAGTTATGCTGGTTTTTGGAAGAGATTCGCAGCATGTATCATCGATGGTATTATAACAAACATTGCAGGTTTTATTTTTGGATTTTTCATAGGGTTTTTTGATGGTTTCAGTAAAGCGCTGGGGGGCGTTGGACTAGGTGATACAACTGCTATAAATTCAGTATTCAGCCTGATAATCGGGTGGCTTTACTTCTCCATTATGGAAAGCTCGGATAAACAAGCTACTATTGGAAAAATGGCACTCGGAATTATCGTTACTGATACTGAAGGGAAAAGAATTTCTTTTGGGAGAGCCACTGGCAGATACTTTAGCAAAATAATTTCTGCACTTATTTTATTAATTGGATTTATTATGGCTGGTTTTACCAAGAAGAAACAAGCTTTACACGATATAATTGCCAATAGCCTGGTAATTAATAAACCCAGAAACATTAGATAATAGACTAGTCATCAAAATGACTTTATCTATTGATATTAAAGGTCGATTAATTATTATGATGATATATTATATCGACCTATATTCTTTTTTATGGAGAAAAAGATGTTCTGTACAAAATGCGGTAAACAGATTATTTTTCAGGATAATTTTTGCCAAAAATGCGGAGCTCTTATTGCTAAAACTGACCATCCAGTGGTTTTTGATACTATTGATTTGTCATCTATACAATATGCTAAACTATTTAATAGAATAAAAGCTTTTTTAATTGACTTAATAATCTTGTACATAATAGGTGTTTTCAACGGACCACTGCATTACTTCTTAATTGGTTTTGTAAAGAGTTTTTATAAAACACTTTTTGGTTCATTCGCGGTTGAATTAACTATTGATACATCAATCTATTTACATATTATTATCAGTATATTTTTGGGATGCTTATATTTTACCTTTATGGAGAGCTCAAGCAAAAAGGCTACATTTGGTAAAATGGCAATGAAAATTATAGTTACTAATTTAGATGGGGAAAAACTATCTATTCAGAAATCAACTGCCAGATTTTTTTTGAAAATATTCCTTGCAGCACCTTTGCTAATAGGTTTTCTGGTGAACAGGTATACCTATAAAAAACAAGCTCTGCACGATTTTTTAACAGGCAGTATAGTAATAGATGATTTACCCAAACATACTACCGCTCCTGTATTTCACAGCATAAAAACATTAGGCCTCATGAATTTATCAGATTATAAAATATATGCAGGTTTTTGGAAACGGTTTTTAGCTATGATCGTTGATTTACTTATTCTTCATGTAATTATATTTCTATCCGAGGCACATTATTCTCTAGCAAAGCTAATTCATTATATTTATACTTATCTGACAGGAACTGATCCTCGCAGTGACGAATCGATACCTGTAATAATAAGCATAATTACAATTAACTGGATTTACTATGCATTAATGGAAAGTTCTCATAAACAAGCAACACTTGGCAAAATAGGTTTAGCTATTATCGTAACAGATAGGTATGGCAATAGAATATCTTTTGGAAGGGCCACTGGCAGGTATTTTGGCAAATTTATATCTACATTAATTTTACTAATCGGCTTTATCATAGCAGGATTTACAAAGAAGAAAGAAGCTTTACATGATATTATGGCTGGGTGCCTGATTATTAATAAACCGATTAAAAACCGTAAAGGTGAAGAAAAAAGTTGCAACTATTAATTGATTCCATAGGGCAGAGTCTGAAATATTTATAAAAAATGCTCCCTCCGCCTTCTTAAGGGCCGGGCTGGTTTTTCTATGTCCTCTGTGTCCTCTGTGGCCTTAATAATATAAAAAGGTCCGGCTTTAACCAACCTCAAAGCCGGACCTGCAAAACTCCTGTCTCCTGTCTCCCGACCGGAGGGTATTACCCAAAAGCAGTCTCCTGACCGGAGGTATTACCCCTTAGCAGTCTCCCGACCGGAGGTATTACCCGAAAGCGTCGGACCGGGCCTGTCTATATGGTAGCCCTGACCATAGGTGATGCCTATGTCCTTTACTATCTTCATGGTGGCCTCGTTCTCCACATACTCGGCCACGGTCTCCATGCCCAGGGTGCGGGCCAGGGCGTGCATGGCCTTTACCAGGGCGCGGCGGGTGGGGTCTCCCTCCAGGGTGCGGATGTAATAGCCGTCTATTTTTATCTGATCCACTGACAGGTTATTCAGGTAAATGAATGAATTGAAGCCTGCTCCGAAGTCATCCAGGGCAAAGCGGCACCCCAGGTCCTTTATGCGTTTCACCCAGCGTTCGGCCGCCGCCATGTCCTGCACCACTGCCGTTTCGGTAATTTCAAATCCCAGCCGGCCCGGGTCAATTCCTGAATTGATCAACTGCTCCTCTATGAAGGCGGTGAAGTTCTCATCAGCCAGGCTGCTGCCTGACAGATTCATAAAAATCTTTATGTGGGATATTCTTTGCAGGGTGTTGATCACATTTTTAAAGACCCAGCGGTCAACCTGGGGCATCAGGCCATAGCGCTCGGCAATGGGTAAAAAGTCGCCCGGCGGTATAACACTGTTGTCTTCCCCGGTCATCCTGATCAGAGCCTCATAGTGCTCCACCCGGTCATCGTCAATTCTTACCAGTGGCTGGTAATGCAGTATATAACGGTCTTCGGCCAGGGCTGATTTAATCTTTGCTGTCCATTGGTTGTCCTCGGTAAGCCGGGCTAGGGCGCCATCCTCCTGACGATAAACCGCCACCCTGTTTTTACCCTGCTCCTTGGCCATGTACATGGCTGTGTCGGCCTGGGAAAGGATCACCCCGGGGCTGTATTCCCCGTCCACTATGACCACACCAATGCTTAGAGTGAGGTGGAAGTTATGTTCATCAACTTTAAAGCGATATTCCTCCACCTCCCTGCGCATGCGCTCGGCTATAAACTGCCCCTCTTCGGGAAAAACACCCTCCAGCAGCACAGCGAATTCGTCCCCCCCGAACCTGACCAGCAGGTCCCCGTTGCGCAGCATGTTCTGCAAAAGCCTGGTCAGGGTGAAAAGCACCTGGTCCCCGGCAGTGTGCCCCAGAGTATCATTAACCAGCTTAAAATTGTCCAGGTCCATAAACAGAAGGCAGCTGTGCACTCCCCGGCCGGCCCTGGCCACCGACCTCTTGAGAGAGTCCTCCAGCACCCGGCGGTTGGGGAGACCGGTAAGGGGATCATGGGTGGCCATGTAGCTGAGCTGCTGCTCGTGCTGCTTACGCTCGGTAACATCCTGCTTGATAGCCACAAAATGTGTAATAATGCCGTACTCGTCCCTTACCGGGGTAATGGTCTGCTCCTCGGTGTAAAGGCTTCCGTTTTTATGGCGGTTTTGAGTTTCACCGTGCCAGACCTGCCCTGAATAAATGGTTTCCCAGAGTTCCTTGTAAAAGCCATCATTATGGATGTCCGATTTGAGGATACTCATATTTTTACCTTTAACTTCTTCAAAGGTATAGCCGGTAAGACCGGTGAAGGCCGGATTTGTCCAGGTGATCAGCCCCTTAAGGTCGGTGATGACAATAGCGTTGGCAGCCGACTGGAGGGCGGCGGCCTGGAGGCGCAGCTGCTCCTCCCTTTTTTTACGCCTGGTGATGTCTCTGCATATGGCCTGGATATAATACATATCCTTAAGCCTTATCCGGTTGAGACTTATCTCGGTATCAAAAAGAGTTCCATCAAGGCGGCTGTGTCTCCAGTAAAAATACCTGGGCTCTCCATCCAGCACTGCATTAATCAATTTTGTGGCCTTCTCCCTGGAGGAAGCCTCGTCAGGCTGCCTTTCCGGGGAAAAATAAAGCACGCTCTGCCCGATAATACCGCTGCGGTCACAGCCAAACATCTCCTGTGTCTTTAGGTTGCAGTCCACAATAGTCATCCCGTCCATAATAATGATGGCATCACTGGCAGAGTCGAACAATGTCCTGAATTTGGTCTCACTTTCCCTTAAGGCCTCCTCGGCCCTCCGGCGCTCAGTGACATTGGTGGATATTCCGACAAAATGGCGGCATCCCCCATCCTCCTCGTAGATGGGGTAGAGTGTAACATTCCAGTTGATCGGTACACCATCGCTCCGTATGCAGTTAGCCTCAAAGGAACAGCGCTCCCCCTGCAGCACCCTGGCCACCGCTTCATCCACCATCTGCCGTGTGTCCTCCGGCCACATCTGGCTGAACTTTTTACCGATAACATCGGTCTCCCGCCACCCCATGGCCTTCATTCCCGAAGAATTGACGGCTACAAAGCGGCTCTCCCGGTCAAATACCTTGACACAGTTGGGCGACCCCTCCACCAGTCCGTGATACCTGCGCTCGGACAGAGATATGCGGCCCGCCAGCTCTCTGGTTGATATAAGGGCCATATAAAAGACTATAATCAGCACGCACAGAACAAGGGTTATGCATATACAGAAAAATCTGTAAACCCAAACCTGGTCGATGGAGCTCAAAAGCACCAATGACCAGCCCCCGCCGCCTATTTCCCGGCGGTCGGCAATATAGCCCGCCCCTTTATACAGCATCTGATCCCCGTCATCTATCCTGAACGGCAGCAGAGTCTTCACGTCTGCCCCGCTTTCCGGCAGCCAGAGGGGCACATAGTGCATGTCTTCATTGCTGGAAAGATAAATATACCCGTTGGGATCAACAAAAAAACAGTATTGATAGCTGCTGAAATTCTTTTCTATATCCGCCAGATTCTTTTTAATTACTGCCGCTCCGATAATTCTGCCCTGTTCATCCTTTACCGGGAAACCGGAATAATAATACCTGTCGCCGGTTCTCCCCCCGGTCTCAAAATACCGGCCTGCCCCACCCGATAGTGTCTCACGTATGTAAACCAGGGACTTAAGGTCACTGCCCTGTATGCTGTCCGCAGTGCCGCTGCCGGAGGAGGCTATAACCTTCCCTTCACTGTCAGTCAAAAAGCATGCCGATGCCTCCATGGCACTTTTATACCTGTCAAGTGCGGAATTAGCCCTTTCTATATCCTCCGGAGACTTCCTGGTAAGAGCAGGCGCTATCCAGGTGGAACCTGCCAGCGAGGTGGCGCTGCGGGCGGCGTCATTTAGCTCTCCGTTTAGAATAAGAGACAGCTGGGAGATGTCATTCTTACTGTTTTCCCTAATCTCCTTAAAGGAAAAGCTGCCCCAGTAATAGGCCGCCCCCCAGCCCAGTCCCAATACCAATACCACATTCACAACAATAAGAAAAATATACTTACTGCCACGGTAACGATCAGGCAAATCAAGCTCTATTCTGCGGTAGGCCATCAGGAATGCCCAGAGGCACATGGCCACGGCAAACAGGATCAGGGTCTGCGCCAGCTTGCCATACAGGCTGCCCGCCTCCATGAAAGACTGCGCCGCCGCTGTCATGATCAGAGTGTAAAGTGCCATGCCTGCACCGGCCGCCTTAAGCCTTGAGCTTAAATCCCCAGCCAGCCCCCGGGAGGAGATAAAAAGGGCCGCCGAGGCCACAGCCCCCCCCATCATGCCCGTCCACCTTAAATAGGAGTTAAACTCAACCGGGCCGCCCATTCCACCCCAGATAGGCAAAGCCAGCAGGGGAACAAATATCCACCTGCCCACCCCCCGTCCAGTAATTCTTTTAAACCCGTCCCGCCCAAACTCCACCAGCAACAAGTAGGCCATAAGCAGCAAAAAAACCCCGGCAGCACTAAACAGCGTGCCGTCGCCCAGGCTGAAGGAGATCAGTAGAAGCCACTCATATACCCCGTGGCACAGGCCATATAAGGATAGGATTAGCCAGGGCAGCAGACGGTTTCCGGACTTGCTCAGAGAGAGACAAACCGCCGAAAGTATAATCAGTGCCAGGCCGTTAAGGAATATTAAGTAGTCGATTTGCCCTTCCCAGAAGCTAACCACAGAATATCTCTCCTCCTGTTTTGCCGGTCCCGACAATAGAGCGCAGCATATCCAGACATGCAGTCATTTTACAAGTATCTATTCCTGTTTCTATTTTCATCTCTGAAAGCATCATAACAAGTTTTTCGGTGGCAATATTGCCAGGCGCGCCCGGTGCATACGGGCAACCTCCCATTCCCCCGATGGAGGAGTCAAAGACAGTGACCCCGGCCTGCATGGCCGCCAGCACATTGGCCAGACCCAGTCCCCTGGTATCGTGAAAATGGGCCGCCAGGCCCACCCCGGAAACTTTTCTGCCTGCTTCGCCAAATAGCCGGTAAACCTGGGCGGGATTGGCAACTCCCACGGTATCGGCCAGCACTATTTCAAAGCAGCCCATATTTTTAAGCTCAGAGGCTATATGGTATACCCTGTCCGGCGGCACCTTTCCCTCGTAGGGGCAGCCAAATGAAACAGCCACACTGCCTCTTACCATCACCCCATCCCTTTGGGCCGCTTCGGCAATACTGCCAAAATACTTAAGTGACTCTTCGATGGTGCGGTTTACATTCTTCATGTTGTGGGACTGGCTGGCCGAAATCACCAGATTTATCTCCCTTACCCCACACTCCCTGGCCCTCTCATAGCCTCTCAGGTTGGGAATAAGGGCGCTTATACGGGTGTGGAGCCCTGTGCCAACCCCCTTTATAACCTCTTCCGCGTCCTTGAGTTGGGGTATCCACCGGGGATGTACAAAGGAAGTGGCCTCTATACGCTTTAATCCGGACCGTATCAGGCAATTTACCAGATCTATTTTCAGATCGGTGGACATGAAAATAGGCTCATTCTGGAGTCCGTCCCTGGGACCCACCTCCACTATCGACACCTTCCGGGGTAATTTCATACTAACTCCCTTTATTTTTAACTAGTTGTTATTTTATTTCTTAATTATATAATAACATTTTAATAAGTAAATAATTAATCTACTTTGGAATAATAAAAAGTATTTATTTATATTTTTCTGTGCCCCTGAACAAAAAAAAGGCGCATTTACTGCGCCTTTTGCACTACATTTTTATTTTACCAATCCCCTTCAGCACCTTTTCGGGAGTGGCCGGAAGAGTTCGCAGGCGCACCCCGGTGGCGTCAAATATGGCGTTTAAAACCGCCGGGGCCGCAGGAACGGTGGCCACCTCCGATACCCCCTTGGCTCCGAAAGGACCGCTGGGATCCGGGTCCTCTATAAGTATGCAGCTTATTTCCGGAGTTTCTGCAATGGTGGGGACCCCCAGCTGCCTGTACGTTTTGGTTACCGGGATTCCTTCATTGATTGTATAGGCCTCGGACAGAGCATAGCCTATGCCCATTAAACAGCTTCCCTCTATCTGTCCCTCTATCTTCTGGGGATTGATGGCCCGGCCGCAGTCATGGGCCGCAATAATCTTTAATACCTTCACCCCCCCGGTAGACTCATCCACCTCAACCACCGCCACCTGGGTAGTATAGGCATAGGCCGGGTAGTTTTTGTACTGATCCGGAGGAACAGTTCTCCTGGCCTCCTTATCGGCCAGGGAATAGGTTTGGGGAGCTGTATAATAATAGGACGCTGCTACGGTTTCTCCGGAACTGGCAGCCCTGGCGGCCAGTTCCTCCAGGAGCATTATCCTTCCTGCCGGCCCTTCTATGGCTCCACAATCAAGCCTCAGCCCGGCTGTGGGGACTCCGGCATACTCCGCGGCCTTCTCCAGAACAACTTTTTTAAACTCACCGGCGGCCAGCTCCACCGCTTTCCCGCTGATAAGCACCTGCCTTTCCCCTACGGCCCCCCCATGGCGCATGGTCAGCACAGTATCACCGCTGATCACCTCAAACAGCCCTTCATCAATGCCCAGTACCTCCGAGGCCACCTGCAGGAGGGCGGTGCGTATACCCTGCCCCATATCCACCGCTGAAACCCTCAGCTGCACCCTGCCACCGGGCTGCAGAGCCAGTATTGCCCCGGCGTCATCCAGCTTGCCCTTGCCGGCGCCCACATTTTTAAAGCCGCTGGCAACCCCGATGCCTATGCGCCTGCCCTGCCCCCTGGCGGCCTTTATGGCCGGCATCTCCTTCTCCAGGGCCTCTCTGGCCGCCTCAATGGTAGCTCTGGTGGCTACGCTGACTTTCAGTATTTCTCCAGATACAGTGCGGTCCCCCACCTTAAGAGCGTTAACCATCCTTACCTCAAAAGGGTCCAGACCCAGCCTGCAGGAGGCCTCATCCAAAAGAGACTCCATGGCCACCGCCGCCTGGTTTATGCCAAACCCTCTGAAGGCGCTGCTGTTAGCATTGTTGGTATGCACAGCCCAGCCCTCCACCCTTAAGTTGGGCACCCGGTAGGGGCCGCAGGAAAATATGCAGGCCTGGTCTATTACCCTTGGGCTAAGGGCCGTGTAAGGCCCGGCGTCGGATAAAAGCCTGGCGTCCACCGCCATTATTCTGCCCCGGGCATCCAGCCCTACCCGGTAATCCATCCAGTAGGGGTGACGCTTTGTGCTGAGCCTCAGGGACTCACCCCGGGTAAGGGTTATTTTAACCGGCCGCCGCAAGCAGTGGGCCCCCAGGGCCACCAGGGCCTCCACGGTGTTGTCCAGCTTGCTTCCAAAGGCCCCGCCCAAAGGTGTGGCTATCACCCTTATGGCCTCTTCCTGAAGATTCAGCAGGGCGCCCAGCTGCCTTCTTATTTCAAAAGGAAACTGGGTGGGGGCGTACACCGTTAGCACTCCCCCCTCATCCACCAGGGCCAGGCCGGCCTCGGGCTCCAGGTAGGCATGCTCCACACAGGGAGTTTCAAAGTGCCCTTCCACCACAACAGCCGACTGCCTCAAGCCCTCTTCCACACTGCCCTCCTGGTGCACCAGGTGTTTGCAGACATTGCCTTTTGAGTACAGCGCAGGAGCATCAGTCTTTATAGCCTCCTGGGGAGAAAAAAGGCCGGGAAGGGGCCGGTAGCAAACCTTTATATTCTTCACCGCCCGCTCAGCTTCCCCGGGGCTGTCGGCAAACACCACAGCCACGGCGTCGCCGGTGAAGAGAACCCGGTCCCGGCAGAGCACAGGCTGGTCCGGAGACAGCGAGCCCATTCCATTGTGACCAGGAACATCACCGGCTGTAAGCACTGCTTTAACTCCGGGCATATTGTCGGCGCCCGAGGTGTCCACAGAGAGTATTTCAGCGTGAGGGTGGTCACTCCACAGTATCTTCCCGAAAAGCATCCCCTCAAGATACATATCATCGGCAAAGGGCAGGCTGCCCTTTACCTTGGACTCACCGTCCAGGTCAGGCGCAGACCTTCCCAGGCCCACTCCCGGAGCCCCCACCTTTATTTCCTCAGGGTGCTTCAGCCAGCGGGCGGCCAGCTTTACAGACTCGATAATCTTTACATAGCCGGTGCAGCGGCAAATGTTGTCCTTAAGCCCCTCCAGTATCTGGTCCCGGGTGGGGTCCGGACACCGGTCCAGAAGCCCCTTGGCCGATATTACCATACCCGGGATGCAAAACCCGCACTGCACCGCGCCGCCGGCCAGAAAGGCGGCCTGAATGGGGTGCAGCTGCCCATTTTTGCTTAAATTCTCAATGGTCTCCACCACTTTTCCGGAGACCCTGGACAATTTTGTGAGACAGGACTTGGTGGGCCGCCCATCCACCAGCACCATACAGGCGCCGCAGTGATTGGTGCCGCATCCCTCCTTGGCGCCGGTCAGGCCCTTTTCATCCCTTAAAAATCTCAGCAGTGTAGTGTTTGGGCTTACCCTGGCCTCAAGGGGATCACCGTTTAGTGTAAAGCGAACTTCTATCAGGTCTTTCACCATACCAGCCCCCTTCTATTACTATAATAATACGCTCTCCCGTCAGGAGTCAGAATACAGACCCCCGGGCCACCAAACCACGGAGAATAAGAAACCTGCAATTATGAAAGTATTATTAATAAACCACAGAGCACACAGAGACACAGAGGTTTTTAAGCTCTGCTTGAATGCTTAAAGAGATTTTTATTAAAATGGTTTGAAGAAGGCAAACTTCTCTATTTTGTTTCATAGGTTTCAGACCTGAAAGTAATGCCTGAGAGCAAAATTCTCTGTGATCTCTGTGTCCTCTGTGGTTTAAAAGGACCCCAATTTCATCTTCTTTGTGGCCGTTTTAGAAGGAATGCTTAAACCTCCCGTCTCCTGACCGGAGGTATTACCCTCAAGCAGTCTCCCGACCATAAATATTACCCTCAGTTAAAAAAGTTGTATCCCTATACCCCGATTGGTGTGTCCCAGCTACACAATCGGGGACATTCCTGTCCCCAAAGTTTTACTTAAGCTTCAGCAGGTGTGTCCCCATTCCTTAATAGATAAATATAAGCGCCGCCCCTATAGTAACCAAAAGGGCTCCTCCCACAAGGCTTTTGGTTATTCTTTCCTTCTTCCGCAGTATCAGATAGGATAGCACTATGGTAAAAAGAGGCTCCAGGCTGGCCACAACATTGGTAATAGTAACCGTGGCGTACTGCAGCGCGACAAAAAAGCAAAGAATAGCCACACCGGTACATACCCCTGAATAGACATAATTTACCGAGTCTTTACCCATGAGCTTCTTCCAGGGAACGCTCTTTTTCTTTGCCCCATAAGAAATAAATGTTAATACAGTGGCTGTAAGGGAACCCAGAAAAGCTCCTCCCACTGCCGAGGGCCATATTTCCAGGCCCACCTTTCTGGCGGCAATGCCCATGGCAAAGGCCAGGCCGCTGGCCAGCCCTATCAGAACGCCGGTGTTTACTGCATGTCTTTTTTTACCCTTCTCTTTTCCGTCTTCCTGTCTGAAAAAGTCCTGGGCAGAGATTATATAAAGCCCCGCCAGGGAAATCAAGGCTCCGGTCAGGGAACCCCGGTTAACCTGCTCGCCGATAATAAACATGCCTATAAACAGCGTGAATACCGGTGAGGCCACCTTATAGGTCCCGGCTCTGGAAGGGCCGTTCACTCTGACACTCTCAAACAGCAGGTACCTGCCCAGAAAGGAGGTGAGAGCCCCGGCCAGCACAAACCAGATCAGTGCCCCGGCCTGCAGGGGGGCCCATTTCCCGGCCAGGTAGATACCTGTAAGGCCCAGGGCATAAATAACATTGTTCACTATAAGAGTTACTATCATGCCGCTGTCCTTGTCCATCCGGTCCAGGGCGCGCCTGTTGAATATATTGCTGAAGGAGTAAAGAATAGCGTTGGATACCGCCAGCAGCTCGCCTATTATTTCCATAATACTCTCCAAATAAAAACCCCGGCGAACCGGGGTAAAAGTAGACTGGGAATCAGGAATTGGGGATTGGGGATTAGGGATTGGGGTCTTTAATGCCTGCTCCCGTCTCCTGTCTCCTGTCTCCTGACCTGAAGTATTACCCTCAAGCAGTCTCCTGACCCCCAAATATTATCTTATCAGTCTAAGTGGCAGGCCACCCAGTGGGAGGCTTCCTTTTCCCTTAATATAGGCTCCTCCTGCCGGCAGCGGTCCATCACATAGCGGCAGCGGGTGTTGAAGCGGCAGCCGGGCGGGGGGTCAATGGGGTTGGGAACATCCCCCTCCAGTATTATGCGATCCTTCTTGGCCCCGGGGCTGGGAATGGGGATAGCGCTTAAGAGCGCCTGGGTATAAGGATGCTGGGGACCGGCAAACAAAAGGCCCTTGGGAGCCATCTCCACCATCTTCCCCAGGTACATTACTCCCACCCGGTCGCTTATATGCTTGACCACACTCATATCGTGAGCAATAAAAAGGTAGGTCAGCTTAAATTCTTCCTGCAGGTCTTTGAGCAGGTTTATTATCTGGGACCTGATGGACACGTCCAGGGCAGACACTGGCTCGTCAGCCACAATAAGCTTGGGCCTCAGAGAAAGAGCCCTGGCCATCCCCACGCGCTGGCGCTGCCCGCCGCTCAGCTCCCTGGGGAAACAGTACATGTGGTTGGGCCTCAGTCCCACGGCCACCAGCAGGTCACTTATCTGGTCATCCAAATTGGCGCCCCCGCCCACTCTGTGGACCTCCAGGGGCTCCTTAATCAGGTCTCCCACGGTCATGCGGGGGTTCAGCGAGGCCATGGGGTCCTGGAATACTATCTGCATCTCCCGGCGAAGGCAGCGCAGTTCCTCGGACTTGATATCATTAATCTTCCGCCCATCGAACACTATATCGCCGGAGGTGGGCTCAATAAGCCTCAGTATAAGCCTGCCGGTAGTGGTCTTGCCGCAGCCGCTTTCTCCCACCAGCCCGAAGGTTTCCCCGGGAAGTATATTGAAAGAGACACCGTCCACCGCATGAACTCTGCCCACTACCCTGGACAGGATACCCTTGGTGATAGGAAAATATTTGGTCAGATTCTTTACCTCTACCAGAGACTCCCGCCCCGCTTTAATGGCCGGATCAGGCATTGGCCTCACCTCCTTTGGTCTCCTGTTTATTCATGCAGTCTTCAGGGGATGAAAAAGATCTGTCCCCATCTGTCACTCGCCAGCAGGAAACCCACTGGCCGGGCTTTGGAGAAACCAGGGGGGGCGCTTCAACAGTACAGCGCTCATCGGCCACCTCGCACCTGGGGTGGAATCGGCACCCGGACGGCATGCGGGTGGGATTGGGTATGCTTCCCGGAATTATTTTCAGACGCTCGCCCGTTCCATCAAGTCTTGGAATGGACTGCAAGAGCCCCATGGTATACGGGTGGGTGGGATTATTAAAGAGGTCACCGGCATAGGCCACCTCCATGACCTTCCCCGCATACATCACCACAACCCTCTCACACAGCTCGGCCACCACACCCAGGTCGTGGGTAATCAGCATTACCGCGCTGCCTACCTTTTCCCTGGTGGCCAGGATAAGCTGAAGAATCTGGGCCTGAATGGTCACATCCAGCGCCGTGGTGGGCTCATCGGCTATCAGAAGGGTGGGGTGGCAAGAGAGGGCCATGGCTATCATTACCCTCTGCCTCATGCCGCCGGACATCTGGAAGGGATAGTCGTGCACCCTTTTTTCCGGGGAGGGTATACCCACCAGCTTAATCATCTCCACCGCCCTGTTCAGCGCCTCCTGTTTGGAAACACTCTGGTGGAGCATGATATTCTCCATAATCTGGTACCCCACCGTATAGGCCGGGTTTAATGAGCTCATGGGCTCCTGGAATATCATGGAGATATCCTTACCCCGTATCTGCCTCATTTCTTTCTGACTCTTGGTAAGCAGGCTCTCATTTCTGAACAGTATATCCCCCCCGGCAATATAGCCCGGAGGCGAGGGGATAAGCCTCAACACCGACATGGCGGTTATGCTTTTGCCGCTGCCGGACTCGCCCACAACTCCCAGTATCTCCCTTTCCCGAATGTGCAGGCTGGCCCCGTCCACGGCTTTCACAAGGCCGTTGTCGGTGCGGAAATAAGTTTTCAGATCCTTTATTGAAAGAAGTGGTGTAACATTTTCACGTTCAATTTTTTTATTCTTCATGTTCATGCCCCCTACTCCGCCGATTGCCCTTTTTGTAAGGGATCCATCACGGTACTGAGCCAGTTGGAGAAAATATTGAGGGCCCAGACCGACAAGGCTATGGCAACACCCGGGAATACCACCAGCCACCAGGCCATGGGGAAATAACTTCTTCCCTCACCAATCATGAGGCCCCAGGATGAGGTGGGCGGCTGGATCCCATAGCCCAGAAAGCTCATGGTGGCCTCAGCCAGGATGATCCTGGCCACCTCCAATACAAAAAGAGTCATAAGGGGTGAGAAGATATTGGGCAGTATGTGCCTGAACATTATCTTCAGGGGCTTGACCCCTATGGCCTCGGCCGCCTCCACAAGGGGGCCGTTCCTGTAGGTGAGCACCAGTCCCCGGGCCATCCGGGCAAAAACCATCCAACCGTTAAAGGCCAGTGCCAATATGAGGTTGAACTCACCCGGACCCAGCACCATTACGAAGACCAGCGCCACCAGCATACCGGGAAAGGCAAACTGTATATCCACCATCTGCATTATGATTATCTCTGTTTTACCTCCGGCATAGCCGGCCAGAAGCCCCAAAAACACTCCCACGGCCGCTGCCAGAACAACCACTATAAAGCCTACCCGCAGGGAGACCCTGCCGCCCCATATTATGCGGCTCAAAACATCTCTTCCCTGCTGGTCGGTACCCAAAAGGTGCTCCGGGCTTCCCCCCTCTGACCAGACCGGGGGCTTAAGCCTCTCCCATACGTCACCGGTGGCCTGATCATACGGAGACACCAGTGGGGCCGCTATGGATACAAAAAGTACAAGTACAAGAAAGATAAAGGCATATAATGCCAGGCGATCTTTGACCATCTTTCTGGACATGTAGCGAAGTGCGTAAAACCTTGGCCTGCTGTCCCTTATTTCATCCTCATAGACACAGGCCGCTGCTGCTTTAGATTCCATATATGCCTGACACCTCCTTTAATCAAACTTGACCCGTGGGTTGAACAGCGGGTAAGACAGGTCAATAATAAGGTTCAGAAGATTTATAGTCACTGCTATAACAAAGGTAAGGGCCTGTAGCAGGGGAAAGTCCTGGTAATTAATGGCGTCTATGATAAGGTGGCCCAGTCCGGGCAGGCCGAACACCACCTCGATAACCACTGTATATCCCGCCAGCATCCGGCCCAGCTCCCAGCCGGACATGGTTATAATGGTGATGCCGGCGTTCTTAAGGGCATGTCTGGTAACCACCAGCCACTCAGCCAGCCCCTTGGACCTGGCGGTAACCACATACAGCTCCCGTAGCTGCTCCATCATGGCCGACCGAACAATCTGGGTAATTCTCCCCAGTGGCAAAACCGCCAGCGCCACCGAGGGGAGGACCATATACCTCCAGCCGCCAGTTCCCGAGGTGGGGAACCAGCCCAGGGTGTTGGCGAAAATAAGTATCAAAAGCAGCCCCAGCCAGAAGTTTGGGACACATATGCCCAGCATGGCCGTGGTGGAAGTAATCTTGTCCAACCACGAACGGGGCCTGAGGGCTGAAAGAACCCCCAGCGGAATGGCAAAAATAATGGCTATTATGAATGCTATCCCGGAAAGCTTAAGTGTGTAGGGAACCCGCTCCATTGCCAGTTCCAGGGCCGGTGTGCCCTGCCACCAGGATTTTCCGAAATCACCTCTGATAACCCCCACCGAGTAATCGGCCAGCTGGGTATAGAGGGGGTCGTCCAGACCAAGCTGATGTGTCAGCCGGGCCCTTTCCTCATCGGTGGCCTCAATAGGGAGCATTACGTCTACCGGGTTACCCACTGCCCTGGTTAACAAAAATACCAGCAGGGATACCCCGATAACCACCACCAGCGCGTTAAGCAGTCTAATCACTATATAACGGGTCATATTATTTCCTCCCCGGCTATGGATGTCAGGGTTGCTCACTTACTAAACAATCACCGGTAAAAAAGGGGCAGGAAAATACGTATTCGAGCCCTGCCCCTTCCTACATAGGCATTCTTAATTTTTGACTATTATTTTAAGGTCATTTCGTATACGGTAAGGCGCATATCCTGCCTGGGCTCCCACTCAACATAATCCTTCATGCCGTAGATATCCTTTATGTTGACCAGTGAAATCCAGGCGGGGTCGTCGTAAACAGCCTGGCCAATTTCTTCATACATTTGCTGGCGCTTGGCCGGGTCCAGCTCTACGCGGGCTGCCTCTATCTTCTTATCATGCGTGTCGGGATAGGAAGATCCGGGGCCCTTGGTGTGCACATAGGTGCTGAAGGTACGGTCGGCGTCAAAAATGTCGTTGCTGTGGAAGGTGAAGATCATGTCCGGAGCCTGTTCCCTGTTGAACAGCACCCTGAGCCAGTTCTGGAAGGAAAGCATCTTTACTTCCACGTTAAAGCCGGCCTCGCGCAGCATCTGAGCGATAGTCTCAATCTGCTCGCCATCCTTCAGCCAGCGTCCGCGCTCACCCACAAATTCTATCTTTTCACCCTTGTAGCCGGCTTCCTTTAAAAGTTCCTTGGCTTTGTTCACATCATAGGGATAGGGCTTTAAGTTGGCATTAAACCCTGCGTAGCCCGGCTTGAATACCTGGCCCGGGGCAACAGCAGCATAGCCCTGGTACAGTGACTGGGCGATGGCTTCATTATTGATGGCATAGCTGGCCGCCTGGCGCATTTTGGGATCTTTCATGATGCCCCTGATGGCGTTCATGCGCACCAGACTGAATTCCAGGCCCTCGATTGTTTTCACCTTGGGCAGGTCCTTGACATACTCGGGAAGCATGTTGGTAGCCAGGTCAACTTCCCCGGCCTTTAGAGCTGCCGCCCTGGTGGCGTCCTCTTCTATGAAGCGGTACTTGGCAGTCTTAACAGTGGGCTTGGCGCCCCAGTACTGGTCGTTGCGCTCGATAACAACATTCTGGCCTCTTTCCCAGACAACCTGTTTGTACGGGCCGGTGCCGACGAGCTCGGTTTTAACCTTATCAGGCGCTCCTTCCACGGTTTCCTTGTCCATCATCTTCAGAAGGGTAAGCCTGGTGGGGAAGCTGGGGTCCGATCCATCGGTGATGAATTCAACCTCATAGTCCCCAATTTTTTTAACATCCTTTATGCTCTGAAAATATCCCACAAGATCTGACTTAAAGTTAGGGTCAAGAATCCTTTTTACACTAAATACAACATCATCGGCGTTAAAGGGATTGCCGTTGTGGAATTTTACTCCCTCACGGAGCTTTACGGTCCAGCTGGTGGAGCTGGTGTTTTTGTACTCGGTGGCCAGACAGGGCACAGGCTTTAAAGACTTTCCGTCCATGGCCAGAAGGCCCTCGGTCACGTTCTCTGTGATCAGACGCATGTTGCCGTCGTCCGGGAACTGCACGTCCATACTGCTGGGCTCATTGGGAATGGCAATGGTGATGCTGTCGCGCTGGGCCTGCTGCTTGGAGTCACCGCCCCCGCAGCCTGCTGCCACAAGGCTGACTGCCAGAACCAGAATCATCAGTATCATTAGTGCAGGTTTAAATTTTTTCACGTTATCCCTCCCGTTAATTTTAATCATTCTCATTCTTACACACTTGCCTCCGGTATTTTGTTGCTCCCGACAGTTACCGGCAGACATCACCCCCTCCGCCATACACAGGCCATTTCGGGCTTCGGCGCCCGATTAAAAAATCGAAAATTGTTTTTTTAATATTTCGACACTGCAATGTGTTGTCCTTCCTTGGTAATCAACCAGTAAATATTGAATGTGCCGATTTCTGACAATAATCTTTTATTAGCCCCATAATATTCATTACTCTAATGTAATATACAGACTATTGGAATATTTTAGTTTATTAATCTTTTATATATGCCATAAGCCTTTCCAGAAAACATCCAGTTGCTCAGGCCTCCCGCTGACCACATCGATCACCGGCACATCCACAGCCGCTTTTACCCTGGACAGGAGCGCCTCCCGGTCGATATAGTCCGCCTGGTACTGGTGGGTTCCGTATCTGCAGCTGGGGTAAAAGGGGTTCACCGTTACCGCCAGAAGAGGCAGGGAGCGCAAATAGCCAACTCTTCCCCCTATGGCCAGTATCCTTTCCACAAAGCGGTGGGCTGTTATAACATCACTTAAAAGGAGCTTTACCGGGTCATCAAAGACAAACTTCATTCCTTCCCGAAAAGGCAGCTCACCCATGTATCCAAGGCAGGGCCCCGATATAACTCCCGGGCAGTAGAATAATGAGGCGCTATCCAGCAGCCGGGAAACACCGGCCAGGTCTTCCGGCTCAAAAAGAAAAGCAGGCAGCTCGGTCAGTATATCTCCCTCACGGCTCCAGATAAGGGTTTTCCCATGACTACTTAACGGGTAAGGGATTTCCATTATTTCCGGGTGATTGCATATAACCCCGATGCTGTGGGTCTCCAGGGCCAGCCTGTCAATATCCACCGTGTGGGCCGCCCCTGTGGCCAGAATAAAGCCGTCTGTTTCCACCATGGGGGCAATCCTGTTCAGCGCCCCGTCCACTATTACCAGGCCGGCCTCCTGATTGCCCATCCACTGTCTGATCATACGGAGGTGGCCGCTCTGGTTGGGACCGGCAATCACCATAAGCCCCTCTTTCATAACCTTACCGCAGACAACCCTTCCCAGGGGTGTATGGATATCCATGCGGTCCATAATCTTCATCCTGGCGCTGCTTACCTCCAGGCATTTTTCAGTAACAGCCGCAAAGTCCCCCTTTTGCAGAAATATCCTTGGCTTGGGGAGACCTGTAATATTGTCCACACTTTCCCCGTCATAGCCTATGCTGGTGATTCCAACGCCAACTTCCCGGCCCTGAAAATATTCCAGCAGAACCCTGGTGGTGGTGGTTTTACCGGTGTTCTTGGCGGTTCCCGCAATGCCCACGGTCAGCTGTTTCATTTCTTCATCACTGTATCCCTGCCGTTTCTTCCGGGGTAGACCCCCTCTTCACGGCTGCCCAGTATGCCATCATAGATGGCGTCCACAAATTCTCCCCTGTCCACCACCTGTTTTAGCACTCTCTCTATGCCCGCCTCAATTTCGCCGCTCCAGACACCGGCCTGGCCCGAGGGCTCTATCCTTGACCCGCCAAAAAATCTGAAGCCCTCAGCCACCGCCCTCAGTGTGTCCACCTTGGCCGGAACGCTTATTGGTCCGCCGGAATAAGCCTCATCGGAAGAGGCCACGGTTATGGCATCAACCCCCAGCATAGCCGCCAGGCTGGCATGGTATGCCGTTGAGGTGGATGACTGGACCCGGTCCTCGGTGTGGGTTAAAAATCCAATGGGAGCGCCGGGCCAGATGGGAGCATCGATTATTCTCCTGAGGGCTGCTATTTTGGCCACATTGAAATCCACATAATTGTCCCGCATATAACCTTCCAGCATAACCTCCGGGGAGAAGCAGAAAAGAGGCTGCAGTATCGGCCTGCCCCCCAGCCTTAAGGCCAAATCCACGGTTATAAGCATACCGGCAAAAGCCCTGTAGGCCGGAACTCCGGAAAGCTCCTCATTGGTTACAACATCAAAATGCATGCCATACTTTGCAGCGTAGCGGATGGCCGCCACCGCATCCACCGTCAGCCTGGCCGGGTCTGTGCCGGCCCCCAGCGCCCCGTAGCATATGTTTATCTTGGTCAGGTCAGCTTTGAACTTTCCGGCCAGCACCACTGTTTCAGGAGTGTTCAGCCCCCTGTGGGCCCGCACCTGCCAAAGGGTGCCGGGCTCCAGTGAGTTTCTAATCCGGTTCAGGTTGGCCGGAGTAATCACCGTGCCGTCTTCCTGGTGGGTCAGAAAGCCGTCCAAAAAACCCTCGGTGCGAGCGCCCCAGGAGGGGTCGAAATGGATTACCCCATCGGCCCCCCAGGCCTCGCTGACCTTTATATGGCCGGTGTCCTGGAAGGGACAGCCGGTGCCGTACTGGTTAAACACCAGGGGCTTTAAAAGGGTGTGCTGAAGTCTGGGGACTTCCATCCGCTCCCTGGTTGCCCTTATGTAGCTCTCCAGGGCCACTACCTCTTCCCTTACAAACCGCCTGGTTTTGGGATGCATAATGCCCTTCTCGTAGAAATTCCGCGGCAGGTCCCCGCACAATTTTGGATATTCTTCTAAAAATTCTGTCATCTTTTCATAATTGCGCCAGCGGTCAACATCCCACAGCTCTTCCCGCACCTGGGCCCGCAGCACCCCGGGCGAGGTTTTGTCCGAGGCCCAGGACAGAATGTTGTCGGTAATCCGCGATAGCAGTCCGGCAATGGTTTCATTCCTGTATTTATAGGTATAGCCCTTAACGATATCTTTCTTTTCTTTTTTCTGCCTGACAGATTGGGGAACATATTCCCTGCCCTCAACAAAGGCCAGGGCTTCCTCAATGGTGGTCCCGGGCCCGAAGCCCGCGTCAAAGCCCAATTCGGCCGCCAGCTCGGGGCGAATGGCCATGCCGCCTATGCCGAGGCGCACACTCTGCCTTATGCCCACCGCATCGGCCAGATCCACAAAGCGGGCCAGTATCTCGGCCACCCCATAGCCCAGTGAACGGCTGAGCAGCACCACGTCAACACTGTGCTTTAGTATTTCACGTATAATTTCCTCAGGTGTAAGGTCGGGCTGAAGGAGCACGGTCTGGTGCCCGGCCTCTTCAACACCCCTCCTGATCATCTTGATGCCCACATCGTGAACCGGATCAATAGGGGCCAGTAGAACTTTTTTGGGAATCATTTGACATCTTCCCCTTCTGCTGAGTCGGCTTTCAGCCAGCCATAGGTGTCGCCTGGGCGGTGAATATACGCCCTGGCCCTGACACGAACTCCCGGTCCCTGAAACTGAATAAAAACTATATCAACATCTGAAAAGCCAATATCCTTCAAAAACTGTAGCATAAGCCTGCGGCCTTCATCCTCGCTGGAACATACCAGAAAGGTTTCCACATCCATGGCGTCCATTACACGGTCCAGAATGCGGGACATTTGGTATTCCTCCCATACACACTTTTTTTAGTGCCCCTGTTTGGTTCCAGCAGTTTAAGTTAACAGTAAAGCGCAATAGATCATATTATAATGTGTTCCATAATTTCTCCAAGGAGGCCAAACGGTGAAAAATACAGCCCTGTCAACCCACTGCTGCGCTCTGGGCAGCGATCTCTGCCCCTGTGTGCTTTCCACCCTGGATGAGTGCCTGGTGTGCAGCCACCTGCAGGGTGGCTCACTTTGCGACTGCTCATGGGGCAAATACTGTGTTTATATTAATTATATTCACGACCGTAAAAGTGTCCCCGGTGCGGAAGGACTTTTATTGGTCCCTTTACGGGTAATAAGGATGGCCCCTTACGGATCACACATTTTTTTCAGTGCTCCCAAAAGCCTTGTAGATTCAGTAAAGCCCCTGCATTATCTTTATTTAAAAAGGGAGCGGAAGGGCGGAAAACCAGTTCCGGCGGTAATACTGGAAACCTATCCCGCCCACGGGGTTATTTCAGTGGCTGTAAACGGCCGGGTAAAAACAATAGACGGGCCGGTTGCCAACCCCTCAACACTTTACCCCCTGCCGGCCGAAGAGAAAGCCGTCGGCGGCCTGGACCGCCTGGCCGGGATAAGCGGGGAAAGAATGCTGCTGGCTGCCGGGGACTTTGGACAGCTGCTGGTCTATACCCTTATCAAAAACTACTTTCCACCGGTTAACCATTTAACGGTACTTGTTAAAGACAGCTACCCGATAGCTCAAAAGCTGAAAAAATTAGGAGTACGCTGCCTGGTGGAAGATGGAATCCCAGCCCTGGATAAAAGCCAGGTGGACATTGTGGTCAGCCTGGGAAGGGATTCCTATCACCGGAGGGTCACCGAGACAATTGGCTTAAGCGGCATCCCCCACCTGGCTCTTAGCATAAACTGGTTACCCTAGCTTATGCTCTTCTTAAACAAATCGCTCATACCTGCTCTATTCACCCTGGCCTTGATCACCTCAGTGTTGGTGGTGTAAAGGCCCTTTTCCTGCATGCGCTGGAAGTAAACCGATCCGGAAAAAGTATATTTCTTGGAAAGGCCCTCGTCTGTCCTCATCTGCTGGTTTACATAGGCTATGGCGTCACCTATGGCCAGTTCCTCGGGTATCACCAGTGTTTCCAGGCCCAGGGCGTGCCTTACGGCATTGTGCCCGGCCAGAGATCCGGTAATGATGGCCTCGGTGTGCCCCACCAGCGGGCCGGCCTTTTCACCGCCGCAGAAGAGGTTATCCACCCCTTCCACCTTAAGGGTGTTGTCCCTTGGGGACAGTGCCAGATAGCGCATGGAGTTGCCCATGCCGCCTGAATAAGGATCCTCATAGCGGGCGTTTTCAAACCCCGGTATCTGCCTTAAGAGGTCCAGCGGGTAGAAGGGGGACATCAGCTTGGCGTGCCCGGTGTCCAGCAGTATTATATTCTCGGCGAATTCCGCCAGTGCGTACTGCTGGCAGGCCTTGGTGGCCAAAAACTTCTCGCCCTTTCTCAAGGCCTCGGGAATGGGCACCACCACCACCCCGGTCCGGTCAAGCTGCCCGGCTATTTCACTGCTCAGGGAATCCTTGTGCAGCTTGCAGGAGCCGCTCATGGCCCCAAGGGACCCGTCACTTTTCCTGCCTATAAATTCCTTTACCCCGGCCCTGGAGGCTATGCTTACCCTTCCCCCGAAAGTGGGGCAGCGCAGTATGCACATGGCGCAGCCGTTGCCGTACTTGGCGCAGTTCCCCATAGGGCCGGCGCTGCCGGTGGCCTCCACATATATATCACCGGTGACCACCTGGTCATTCTCAAGCACCAGGCCTGCTATGCGGCTGCCGTCCATTTTTACATCTTTTACCCTGCTTTTGGTGAGTACCTCAACGCCCTTATCGGCCAAAAGCCTTTTTATCGCAGGCTCTATTCTTGACACATCGTAAAGGGTAGCATGACTATGTCCCGGAAACTCAATATTTTTATGGCGGGCCGTCTGGTCTATCACCTGAAAGACATCTCCGGCCCCCATGCAGATTGCCTCTTCGGTGGCTGTATACCTCCCATTGTTGCGCATTATGCCGCCCACCAGCCCGGTTCCCAAAAGCATGTCGGTTCTTTCCAACACAGTTACTTTGGCTCCTGCCTGGGCCGCCGCCACAGAGGCGCCTGTACCTGCCCAACCTCCGCCGACCACTACCACATGCACCATTTTTCCTGCCTCCTTAAAGCATAGTCTGCCAGTTTTTCAAGCAGTTGAATAATATTGCCCTATAGAACTCCGGCATGTCTGCACACTATTTCGATAAGCTTCACCAGGCCCTGAATGCAATACCGGGTTTCCTTCTCAAGCAGCTGGCCCTCTTCATCGGTAGTGCCCAGGCCCGGGGAAATATAAATATTTCCATCATAGGCCACCGTGGGAATAACACCCATCTGGGCCATACCGGACTGAAGCAGGTTGGTTCCGGCATACATATCCTCGATGGAGAATATGGGAATGCCCATCTCACCGTTAGCCCAGGTCTGCTCGTAGTTAATCTCCACCGTGGTGGAATTGTAAGACTTCGAAATAATAAGCCCCTTCTGTAACTTTGTCGAAAGACCGGCAAACTCCTCTTTTACTATTTTCTCCAGTACATCCACCGGCCTGGTGAGCACCTCCGGCCTGTCTCTCAATACCTTGAGGGCCTGTATCTGCGTAAGCAGGGCTTCCTTGCCGGGATCAAAGGTGACATAGGCAGCCTTGCCGTAGGATGCGGTGGTCCCGAAGCGGTCACCGTGCATTCCCATGGCCCGGCGCAGGGGCACCATGTATTCTTCTTTACCGATGACCAGTCCGCTGGTGGCGGCTCCGGTGGCCTTGTCCATGCTGTATATAACCACGTCGGCCCCGGTCTTTACCGGGTTAAAGCCCACGAAGGGGAGTCCCCAGGCATTGTCTACCACATAGGGTATATTGTATTTGCGGGCTATTCCGGCCAGCTTTTTCTGCAGCACCGGCACTCCGTCACTGTCTTTTTCCCCGTAGCCGTATCCGGGAGTCTCGTAGCCCAGGGAGGTTATCCCTGTCAGCATGGTCTTGTGAATATCAGCGTGAAACTCTACATTTTCAGCCGAGGCGGCAGCATCAACCCCGGTCAGCAGCGGCACCGGGTGGTACTTTATGCCGTGCACATCGTATTTTGCTCCGGCCAGAGGCACTATGACGGTGTCCAGGTTATTCTGCCTCTTACCGTAGAAACCAAGCTCTCCAGCCGTGGAGCCGCGGTCGGCCAATAGATCCTTATACTTTCCGGGGAAGGGGCGCCCATAGCTTCCCTGGTGGTGTATGTGCTTTTCATAGGGGGCGATATACCTGGCCCGGTAGTTATCTCCCCTTCCCATCATGGGAGGGGTGAACAGAGCGTCAAAGGCAAGCCAGAGCCCGGCCTCGCAAGTGCTCACGGCAGCAGCGTCAAACCCGTCACCGTACACATCCTTGACCAGCTCCCTTATTTCATCCATCAGCTTGGCCAGGGGGATTACCTCGGTGGCCCCCTTCTCTCCAGCCTCCATTATGTCTTTGCGCAAAGGGGCAGGGCAGCCTGATATGGCCCCGGTGAGGCCGAATTTGCCTCTTATCTCAGCGGGGATGCCTATTTCATCAGCCGCTTTTTTGGCCTCGGCGTATATGCCGGGTATATTCGCCTGGAGCTGCCGGTACATCTGGAATTTGTACTTTGGTTTTGTCACTTTTACCATCCTCCGTAATTATAATTTGATATAGCTAATCGGTCAGTAGACAGTAGACAGGATAAAGGAGACAGGAGTATTTCATGTTGTAACTTAAAGCTGTTTAGAGAAGTCCTGACTCCTACTATCAATTAGCTTCAGAATACAAAGAACACAAAGTTGGCATATCAGTAATGCCTGAATCTACTGTCTCCTGTCTCCTGACAGAAAGAAATGCCCGCAAGCCGACTCCTGTCTCCCGACCGGAAGTATTACCCATAAGCCTTTATTTAAGCTTCACTATCATCTCCACCTCAACCGCCGCATTAAGCGGCAGCTCGCTGACCCCCACCGCAGACCTGGCGTGCCTGCCGGCCTCTCCGAAAATCTGGCCCAGCAGCTCCGAGGCGCCGTTGATCACTCCCGGCTGACCGTAAAAACCCTGGGCGCTGTTGACAAAGCCGGTAACCTTTACTATCCTTTCAATGCTGTCCAGACTGCCGGCCACACTCTTAACGGCGCTGAGACAGTTAAGAACGCATATCCTGGCTGCCTCGTAGCCTTCTTTGTCAGTCAGGTCGCCTCCAACCCGGCCCTTGTATTTCAATTCACCCTCCACGAAGGGAATCTGCCCGGAGGTGTACACGTACCTGTCCGTCAGCACAGCCGGAACATAAGCGGCCACAGGTTTGGCCACGGGGGGTAAGGAAATACCCATCTCCTTCAGCTTAACTTCAAAAATTTTAACCATCTCCATCCCTTTTATGAATAAATATAATCTCAGACTCCAGGGCCAGTCCCAGGTCCACCCCGTCCGCCCTGGACTCTGAATAAATAACTATGTTGAGGTGATTGGGCAGATGGGTCTCGTCAAAGCCGGCCACCCTGCCCAACAGTTTGCCACCGCATATTAATTCGTCACCGGCAATCAAAACCCCGCCGGTAATTATTTCAACAAATCCCGCATAAGCTATGCTGTCCACCTTTTTTCCAGGCCCGGCCCCGGCCTCATCGGTGATGATCAGCTCGTGTATATCGTATTTTCTTACGGCCCTGGATATTGGAGCCACCAGCTGCAGCCCCCTGTTTTCCAGCCTCCCCCTCAACACAACGGCCAGCCTGCCGACTACATCCCTCTTGGCTGCATAAGGGTTAAAGCTGAACATCCCGGCCTTATACGGGTCGCTCATCATAATCGCTCCTCATCATTGATGAGCTTATTATACCACCAACCTTTCTTCACATAAAGATCTTTTTTAGGTTATTTAAAAATAGATAAAAAAATACACACTCTCATTGGTATTAACACCAGGTCAGGAGACAGCTTAAGGGTACTACCTTTAGTCGGGAGACAGGAGACGGCTTACAGGCATTACTTTCTGTCAGGAGGCAGGAGAACTCTCATTGGCATTACCCCGGGTCAGGAAGATAGAATAGACAGGCATTTCTGGCAGCAAAAAGCCGCCCTTAAGGCATAGAGCCTTAAAAAGCGGCTTTATTTCAACCCCCAAATGGTTTCAGTATAAGAAATACATACCATTGGGTCTCCTGTCTCCTGACCCAAGGTATTACCCCTTGGCAGTCTCCTGTCTCCCAACCCAAGGTATTACCTCTTGGCAGTCTCCTGACCTTTAAAGCCAGCTTCCTGGCCGTTACTCCTCCCCCATTGCCCAGTACCTCTGTACGTCATTGATAAGACTTTCTATATGTTCTATCATGGCCTGCTCGGCGCCGGCCGGGTCCCGCTCCCTGATGGCTTTTAGTATTCTGCCGTGCCCCACCACCAGACGGCTGCCCACCCTGGTGCGAATATACTCCAGTATGGGGGAAAGCTGTCCGTCATGCCTGATCAAGTCCAGGGCTGCCGCCAGCACTCTGTTCTTGGCGGCGGAGGCGATAATCTTATGAAATCTGACATCATGCTCAGCAGTCATCTGATTCTGAGAGGTATACTCCTCCTGTTCGCGGAGCACCGTCTCCATGAGATCGATCTCTGCCCTGGTGGCGTGAATGGCCGCCAGGCGGGCCAACTCCCTTTCGATAGCCCGCCTGGCTATCAGAATATCCAGCAGGTCTTCTTTTTTTCTGGACTCCAGAGTGCTTATAAAACGTGTGCCATAGGTCATCCTGTGCTGAAAGCGCTTCTGCTGGTCCAGCTTTTGCCTGCCCTGGTCGGTGATCACCCGGCCCTGAAAACCCTGCTTTACGGTTAGCCCTTTCCTGTCCATCTCGCTGAGCATGCGGCCCACAGTGGCCTCGCTGACATCCAGCTCTCTGGAGGCCAGTATCTGTCTTAAAAGGCCCGAGCCAAGAGGCTCCGGCCTCTCCTCCATCACGGTAAGAATCTCATATTCAAGGTTTTCCCTCTGAACAGGCAAAACATCACCTCCAAATCATTTCCAATATAATGCAAAATGCTTTCTCCTGTCAACCAGATAAGCCACCAGGCAACTGCCAAGACGGCATAAATTACCGGTCGGGAGAGGCCGAAGAAGTATTTCCTATTGGTCGGAGGGGCTAAAGGGTATTCCCGACTGGTCGGAGGAGCTAAAAGGCATTCCCGATTCGTCGGAGGGACTAAAAGTTAGTACCTAAATGGTAGGAAATCTTCAAATAATGCGCCCTCGTCCTCTACTACCCTCAAAAGGAATACATTTTTGGCCTCTCCGACCAACCGGAAATGCATCCCTGGCACCTCCGACCAATCGGAAATACATCCTCGGCCCCTCCGACCAACCAGAAATGCCCCTCAGCCTCTTATCCCCTCACCCTCAAAAGCCTCATCCCGTTTAGGGTTACCAGAAGGGAGGCCCCGGTGTCGGCGAAAACCGCCATCCAAAGTGTTCCATAGCCAAGAAAGGTTATGGCGATAAATACAGCCTTGATCAGAATAGCAAAGGCGATGTTCTGCTTTATTGTTTTCAGTGCTTTCCGGCTAAGGCTTATGGCGTAGGGAAGCCTGGAGAGGTCGTCAGCCATGAGCGCAATATCGGCCGCCTCAATGGCTGTGTCAGTGCCGGCGCCGCCCATGGCGATGCCTATATCGGCCAGAGCCAGGGCTGGCGCGTCATTTACACCATCCCCCACCATGGCTACCCGTCCGCTCTTTTTGAGCTCCCTGACAGCTTCCAGCTTTTCCCCGGGCATCAGGCCGGCTCTGAATTCAGTCAACCCGGCCTCGGAGGCCACGGCTTCCGCGGTGCCCGCATTGTCCCCGGTCAGCATTACCACCCTGCGGATACCAGCCGCTTTTAAATCCGTGATCATATTCCTCAGTCCAGGCCTTACCCTGTCGGTCAGTGTTATTATACCAATTACCTCTTTGGCGGAACCCACCAGCATCACTGTTTTTCCGCCTTTAAGCAGTTGATCCGCCCTGTCCTGCCAAACCCCCGGCAAAACTCCCAGTTCCTCAAACAGCTTAAGGCTGCCCACATAATAACTCATTCCAGCCACCTGGGCCCCGGCTCCTTTTCCGGCGAAAGAAACAAAGTCAGCCGCCGGAGGTATGGCCAGACCCTCTTCCTGGGCCTTTGCCACCACAGAGCCGGCCAGGGGGTGCTCGGAAAAAGCTTCCACAGCAGCAGCCACGGCCAGCACCTCTGCCGGACCGCCCCCCCCAACGGGGATCACTTCTGAAACTAAGGGCCTCCCAAAGGTCAGGGTGCCGGTTTTATCAAAGGCTACCGTATCCAATTGACCAGTCTCCTCCAGATAGGCCCCTCCCTTGATCAGCACACCTTTTTTAGCAGCGCTCCCAATGGCCGAAATAATTGACACCGGTGTTGATATAACAAGGGCGCAGGGACAGGAAATAACTAGCAGAATAAGAGACTTTTCAAACCACGGCGCAAAGGGCTGTTTAAAGATCAGCACCGGCAGCAGTGTGGAGGCCAGGGCCGCCACCAGCACCGCCGGGGTATAGTAAAAAGAAAACCTGTCCACCAGCTGCTGGGAGGGGGCTTTCTGGGCCTGGGCCTCCTCCACCAGATCAATGATCCGGGAAAGGGTGGTATCCTGGAAGCAACATGTCGCCTCAACCTCCAATGCCCCCTCCTGGTTGATGGTACCGGCATAAACACGGTCACCAGAGCCCTTCTCCACAGGAGCCGACTCACCGGTAATGGGGGCCTGGTTCACCGACGAATTACCCAGTTTAACCTTTCCGTCCACCGGTATTTTTTGTCCCGGCTTTACTATAACGGTGTCGCCCGGCAACACATCCTCAACAGCAACCGTAAAAATCCCATCATCTCTCCTGACCTGAGCCTCCCGGGGAGAAAGTTCCATCAGCTCCCGGATAGAATGGCGTGTTTTATCGATAGTATATGCCTGAAGATAGTTACCCAGGGCAAAAAGGAATACAACCATAGCCCCCTCGGCCAACTGGCCAATGGCTACAGCTCCTATCACCGCCACCGTCATAAGAAAATTCATGTCCAGGCTCAGTGACCTGACGGAATAAAAGCCTCTCCTGGCAGCGGGAATACCCCCGGACAGCATCCCGGCCAGGTAGAGTCCTGAGGATACATACTCTACGCCTCCTAAAAGACCCGAAATAAACCCCGCCGCCATAAAACCTCCGGACAGGGCGGCGGTTATAAGCCCTGACTTCCTCTGACCGTCCCCGTCACCGGATACAGTCCCCCGCCTCATTTCCACGCTGTAGCCGGCCTCTTTGACAGTATTAATTATTAAATAAGCTGGAGCCGAATGAGTTACACTCATCCTTCCGCTCCCAAAAATTAAGGATACCTCTTCAACACCTTTCAGTGCGGCTATTCTTTTTTCCAGCTTGGCGGCGCAGTCCGCGCAGTCAAGTCCACCAATCCAAAACACAGAGGCCCTGGCGCCGGACGAAGGATCTACCCCAGCCAACCGGGCAAGGTTTCCATCGATCACCTGTTTTCCATTCATTAAAAACATCTCCCGTCATGCTGCCTGTGCTTTAATGCCGAGTTTATTATTTCCCTGACGCAGTCATCCTTTAAGCTGTAGAAAACCATTTTTCCTTCCCGCCTGCTCCCGGCCAGGCCACTGTTGCTTAAAAGCCTCAGGTGGTGTGATGCCGTGGCCACTGAACTGCCTATTATACCAGCCACATCGCAAACACAGAGCTCTTCAAGAGAAAGGGCATATACAATTTTAAGCCTTGTGTCATCGGCCATGGCCTTAAATACCTGCGCCATCCCCTCAGTTATGCCCACCATTGATTTGATTTTCTCCACCTTCTCCCGATCGGAGCAGAACACATCGCAAACATCTTCCCTTTTTGGAGTAACCATATTCTCACCTACATCATTAAAACATTCATTTGAATATATTAATAACACAAAACAAAAAATTTGTCACCATAAAACTTTAATTTATGATTAACAGAAAAGTATCAAAAAACTAAAATATTTACCGGAATTGATAATTTTAACATAAGGCTATATAATATGGTGGGGGTAGTATCTCCACCCGGAAAAGTGCCAGTGGGGGCGTGTTAATTGAATGAATGACCGATGCAAAAAAATACTGATATTTCTTACTATGGGAGAATTCGCCCTCCTCACTGCGCTGATGGTTTGTGCGGAGTTTGCGGGACTTTTCTTTACGATAACAGCAATACTGCTGGGGATAGTTTTAATAAGGACGGTCATCTCCATTAAAACAGGCAGTGATGGGGAAAATGACAGAAGGACCCTGTTGGAGCTACAAGAGCTGAACGTTCTTTTAAACAATGAAAAAATAGAGGTGGAAAAAGAGCTACGAAACTATAAAATTACCCATGAAAAAATATCCAAGAATGTTGCGGAGCTGTTCACCCTGCAGGTGGTAAGCGATACCATCAACTCTACCCTTGAGCTGGACAGGCTTTTAAATACCGTTAATGATATTATTGTCGGCATCATGGGTGTAAATACCTGCACCATATGCATATTCGAAGAGAACCAGAGCGGTGTCCGCTATCTGGTTTCCAATGAAAAAAGAGGCGACCTGCTGGACAGTATAAGAAACAGAGCTCTTTATTACCTTGATAAAAGGGAGATACTAAGCGACAAGATTTTTGTGGAGGAGGTAAAGGGCTTTGATCCTGTATCAAGAATAACCTTTACTCCTGTAATTAAAAACAAATTTCTCCTGGGCGTAATTATAACCGGTCATACTGAAGACAACCTGTTTGACACAGAAGGCGCCCGCTTTATGGAGATAATATGCAACCAGATTAGTATGGCCATTGAAAACGCCAAGCTCTATGAAAAAGTGAATATTATGGCCAACACAGACTTTCTCACCAGCCTGTATAACAGAACCTATTTCTTTAACTGTTTTGGTAAGATGCTTGCCAATATCCCCGATGACAGAACCCTTGCCTTGGCCATGTTCGACATAGACGACTTTAAAATAGTTAACGATAAGCACGGGCATGACGCTGGAGATGCTGTTTTAAAGGGCATGACCTGTATAATCAAAAAAATGATCAGAAAAGACGATGTATTTGCCAGGTATGGCGGTGAGGAATTCATTCTGGTTATGCAAAATATATCCGGTGAAACAGGTATTGAAAGAATAAACAATATAAGGCAAACCATACAGGACACCACCTTCAACCACAACGGCATAAGCCTTTCGATAACGGTCAGTATAGGTGTAGCCTTTTATGAAAAGCAGGATACCCAGGATACACTTATTAAGAAAGCCGACCTGGCCCTTTATAAGGCCAAGCGTAGTGGAAAAAACCGCATTGTGCTGTATAACGAGGAATTAAAAGAATGATACTGCCGGCTGCTGCGGGGGGAAAGCCCCTGAGGAATTCTATGCTTCCCTTTACCTCACCGTGTATTGACTCAGATGATATACTGTCGGTCACCAATGCCCTTAAAGGCGATATACTCTCCATGGGAGAGTCTGTGTCGCGTTTTGAAAAGGACTTTGCCTCTTATACCGGGTCCGGATACGCAGTGGCTGTCTCCAGCGGCGCCGCCGGAATACATATCGCCCTTATGGCGGGCGGCATAGGACCTCAGGAAGAAGTTATAGCCTCACCCCTTACCCACTCCGGGTCAACAAACGGCATACTGTACCAGAAAGCTGTCCCCATGTTTACCGATGTATCCCCGGACACAATGACCCTTGACCCCCAGAAAGTGATTAATAAAATAACCGAAAGAACCCGGGCAGTAATAATCTCACACTACGGGGGATTTCCCTGCCTCCTGGACAGCCTTTTGGAAACAGCCGGGAAAAAGGGCCTTCTTGTGATTGAAGACGCTACCCAGGCTCTGGGTGCGCTTTACCGTGGAAAGATGGTGGGAAGCTTCGGGGACATGGGTGTTTTCAGTTTTTCCGGAACCCAGGGGGTGACTACCGGAGAGGGCGGCATGGTGGTCACTGACGATCCGGAAACATACCGCTGGCTATCCATGTTCAGAGACGGCGGGATGATCAGGGAAAAAGAGAGAATGACCAAATACCACGGCCCCTGGCACCATGAAATGCAGGATCTGGGCTATAATTACCGCATGACCGAGATTCAGGCGGCACTTGGCCTGTCCCAATTGAAGAAGGCCGGCTTATTCCTCAGGCGCCGCTGTGAAATTGCCCATAAATACAACCACTCCTTAAGGGAATTGGAGCCTCTGGTGCTGCCCATACCGGCGGAAGAAACAGCGCCATCATGGGACATCTACCCTCTCCGCATTAAGCCGCATCTCCTTCGGGCAGGCCGCAGGGAGCTAATGGAGGCAATACTGAAGGAAAATGTAGGAGTGGACGTCAAATACCTTCCCGTGCACATCCAGCCGTACTACCTATGGGTGGGCCACCCGGATGTCTGCACCATTGAGGGCAGTCTCTGCCCCACTGCCGAAGACATATATGAGAATCTTTTCTGCCTCCCCATATATCCCTCCATGACTGACCGGGACGTGGAAGATGTCGTAGGGGCAGTCACCAGGGTTGTAAGCTACTATAGCCTGCGATAAAAGGTCGGAGGAGCCTGCGAAGCATTCCCGGATGGTCGGAGGCGAAGTATAGGGAATGCCCTTTAGCCCTTCCGACCAGTTGGAAATACCCTCTAGCTAATGATTGTTCCCACAAGATCTTGGACAAACAAAAAGACAGGATTTCCTGCCTCGGTCTTTTTTAAATCAGATGGCTTCCCTGTTTTTATCAAAGGGTATCAGCTTAAAAAGCGTCGAGTGACCCCTTCCCCTGCCCAGACTTACAGGATTATACCTCTGCCAGAAGTGGTACGCCCAGGGAGTATTTACCTCAAATACCACCGGGCTATCCGGAAATCTTTCACGCACATAGTCCACCAGCACCTGGGCGAAACCCATCCTGCGGAATCTGTGCAATGTTTCCAGCGAAACTATGCCCACAACTCCCTTTTCATTACACCATGAGGGGTCCAACTGCCAGGCCATCCTGGCAGCCAGTTCCCCGTTGGACAGTATTCCGTTAAAGGAGCACCCGGTCAGGTCTGAAATCCAGGCATAGTTCAGCATTTCGTCATTTTCAAATTCCCTGCACAGCGGGGAACTGGGCGTAATGCTGATTACCTCCATATGAACACTTCCTAATCTAGTATAGCACCTTTTTCCGGTACTAACACTTTGCGATAAAAGCGCTCTTTTAGTCAAGCCCCGTTTTCAACTCTGTAGGCCGTCAGTCCCCTCTCTGCCGCATTTTTACCACTTAAAGCGATTTTTTACTGCTTATTTCATTGCCCTGCCTGATCAGAAAAACCTAGAAACAGCCTGGTAGTCCCAGAATTTTCAAGCTAACTGGCAACAATTGGCTTCCAAAAAAAACGCGGCAGGCAGGCTGTTTGCTTCAGATTTAAAGACTACGGAGTGATGCTTGCGGTATCCGAGGAAAAAAACTTCTTCAAGGCCGGATATACACCTGATTTATCTTTTACAGTCACTGAAGTGAACTTGGGATCAATTACTTTTTTATAGGCCGATCTCAGGGTGCTGGTGTAATAGTAGGGCCCCTCTATCTCCCCGTAGCCCACCAGGTTGCAGTTCATCAGCAGATCATTGACCAGCTTGACACAAAGCTCATTGTCAGAGGCCAGATTATCGCCATCGGAAAAGTGAAAGGCATAGATATTGTAGTCCTGGGGGCTATATCTTTTCTCAATTATTTCCAGAGCCAGCTTATAGGCAGAGGAGCAGCGGGTTCCCCCGCTGGCGCCCTTGGTAAAAAACTCCTCCTCGGTAGTTTCTCTGGCTTCAACATGGTGAGACACAAACACTATGTGCACGTTCTGGTACTTGGTGCGCAAAAATTTAACCATCCAGAAGAAAAAGCTGCGGGCAATATACTTTTCATAGGTTCCCATTGAGCCGGAAGTATCCATCATGGCCAGCACCACTGCATTGGACTCATACTTATAGGTTTTTTCCCAGGTTTTAAAGCGCAGGTCGTCTTTTTTGATACCGTGCAGGCCTGGCTTTCCACTTAAGGCGTTTCTTTTAATAACCTCGAATATTGTGCGCTTCCGATCGATGTTGCCGGATATACCTGTTTTCCTGATATCCTTAAAATCCAGTGACTCGGAAGATATTTCCGGCTTC
This sequence comes from Peptococcaceae bacterium BICA1-7, assembly GCA_000802095.1. Lineage (GTDB taxonomy): Bacteria > Bacillota > Desulfotomaculia > Desulfotomaculales > Desulfocucumaceae > BRHc4a. The sequence continues at coordinate 45,307 of JUEB01000017.1, forward strand.
TTCTTCTGGTCCAGGTTGGGCAGCCCAAGGTCCTCAAAAATAAGCTCGGCCAGCTCATCAATGGAGATATCGGTCTCATAGTAGTCAACCCCAGGCTCCTCCCCAGCCCCCTTGTTTTTACCCGGCCCTGAATGCTGGGGGTCGGTGCCCAGCACATCGCCAACCTTGCTTTTTCCGTCGCCCTGGCCGGAATGCTTCTTTTTACCCTGGTCAAAGCGAAAATGGTACTCATCCAGTGAGCGGATGGGCACCCTGATTACCTTGTTGCCGTCTGACATAATGATACTTTCCTCACTTACAACATCAGCCAGATTCTTTTTTATGGCCTCTTTAACCTTTTCCCGGTGGCGTTGCCTGTCGATTTCACCCTTGCGGTGAAGAGACCAGTCCTCCCGGGAAACAATAAATTCCTTACCGTTCACGTATATCCCTCCAGCCTTTTTGCAGGTACACTGCAACGGATATTACATTATATGTGGCGGAGCCGGGAAAATGAAGGCATATGGTATGGTATGTCAAACCCCGGCAGACTGTTCATTGAGGGAGGTTAAACCACAGCCATACAGGCATGACAGGCAAATAAAAAACCACCTCTCGGCGGCGAATTAAAATTGGGGCCACTGACCCCAAAATTGCATTCTTTTTAGCTCAACCATTCTGAATTCTGTATTCTGACTCCTGTATTCCGGCCGCGGTGTACTACCCGTGAGCGATTAAAGTCCCCTGCCCCTCTGCTGCAGCATAGTCAGGGAGAAGGTCACTATATAGGCCAGCACCATCAGAATAACACTCAGAGCAATGGCAATATCAAAATTTCCCTTGGACACTTCCATGGCGGTGGCCGTGGTGAGAACCCTGGTGGACCCGTAGATGTTTCCACCAACCATCATGGACGCCCCAACTTCGGAGATAACCCCTCCAAATCCTGCGATAACGGCAGCCAAGAGCCCCATCCTGGCCTCCCTGACCAAAAGCCACAGCAGCTGCACCCTGGAGGCTCCCAGGGCGATAATCTGCAGCCTAATTTTGGGGTTCAGCTGGCCTATGGCGGCTATGGTAAAGCCGGTGACGATGGGCGCGGCAATAATGGCCTGGGCCACCACAATAGCCGCCGGCGTGTATATCATGTTCAAAAACCCAAGAGGGCCGGACCGCCAGAGGAATATGGCCACCCACAGCCCCACCACCACAGGGGGCAGCCCCATGCCGAAATTTACCAGGCTCACCACGGCGTTGCGGCCCGGAAAAACGGCCAGGGCCAGGAATACTCCCAGAGGAATACCTATCAGCACACTTATAAGGGTTCCCATTCCGGAAACCTTCAGTGTCAGGAGGGTGATCCCCAATACCTCCCGGTCTCCCTGGACCAGCATTTCAAGGGCTTTTATAAGTCCCTGCCAGATTTGCTCCATAATTTAACTCCAATTTTTTTGCTAATACTGATAAAATATTTTATCGGAGACGGGAGACAGAAGGTGCTGATCAGTATTTCCTTCTGCCAGGAGACGGTAGTTTTGCATGTCCGGCTTACAGGTGGGGTGGGATCAACATCTAAAAGCCTTGATGTTCAGCTACAGATGAACCATTCATTAAATCAGATCTTATAAGGAGCTCACTATTCTCCCGTCTCCCGTCTCCTGTCTCCTGACCGTAGAGCACTTCAGTATGAGCTTTGATAATAGCTCTTAAACACCTCTTCAAACCCGCCTGCAAAAAGCTGTGAGGCGCTGCCCCGGTGGCGCACCCCGCCCCCGGCCATAACAACGGTGTCATCGGTAAGATAGGGTATTTCATTATAGTCATGGGTAACAAAAAATACAGTGGTGCGGGATTCTTTCAGTATGCCCCCCATTTCTTTCAAAAGAGAGATTCTGGTGGGGTAGTCCAGGGCGGTAAAGGGCTCGTCCAGGAAAAGAACCTCGGGCTCAAGGGCCATGGCCCTGGCAATATTGACCCTCTGGGCCTCCCCACCGGATAAAAAGGAGGGCATCCGCCCGGCCAGGTGGGATACTCCCAGCCTCTCCAGCCACAGGCCTACCCTGCCGGAGATCAATTTTTTGTCGGCTCCCCTGAGCTTCAGGCCCTGGGCCACGTTGTTGAAAACGGTGGTATTGAGCAGCAGCGCCTCCTGGAACACCACTGCCATCCTGCGCCGGTACTCCAGGGCATTGTTTTTTCCAGCCACCTGGCCATGAAAAAGCACCTGGCCCGTGGCCGGCTGCTGCAGAAGGGCCAGCACCTGCAGGAGGGTGCTTTTACCGGCCCCGTTGGGGCCGATAACAGCAACAATTTCTCCCTCCCTGAGCCCGAAATGCTCCACGCTCAGTATTTCCCTGCCTCTTTTTTTGATATTAATATTCTTTGCTTCCAGTATAAGCCGCATATTATTATTTACCCAGTTCTTCCACTTTCTTTCCGGCATCGGGGTAGAACAGTGACTGGCCGTACTTGTCTTTCCCGAAGTCTTCAATAATTTTCTGGGTTTCGGGGCTGACCATGTATTCCACAAAGGCCTTGCCCCCGGCCCCGTTTACCCTGGCGAATTTGTCTGGGTTCACCTGCATGACGTGGTAAATATTGAGCAGGTCCTTATCTCCCTCAGACACTATAACCAGTTTGAGGTTTTTCTGCTGGGCCAGGAAGGTGGCCCGGTCGGTCAGTGTGTAGCCCAGCTTCTGGTTGGCAATGGTAAGGGTCTGGCCCATGCCGCTGCCGGTTTCCTGGTACCACTGCTTGCCCTTGGGGTCTATCTGGGCGGTCTTCCACATAGATTTCTCCTTTGTGTCGGTGCCGGACTTGTCACCCCGGGAGACGAAAACAGCGCCCTTTTCGGCTATCTTTTTAAGGGCCTCTATGCTGCTCCCGGCCTGCTTTACCCCGGCCGGGTCATTTTCAGGCCCCACCAGTATAAAGTCATTGTGCATGACCAGTTGGTAATTTACAGCCACACCCTCATCCACCAGGGGCTTTTCAGAGCTCATGGCATGGGTCAGCAGAACATCGGCGTCTCCCTTTTTGCCCTGCTCAAGAGCCTGTCCGGTCCCTACAGCAATAGGCTTGACCTTGTAGCCGGTTTTCTTTTCAAAATAAGGTATAAGCACATCCAAAAGCCCGCTGTCCTGGGTGCTGGTGGTGGTGGCCAGCACTATTTCCTTGCTCTCTGGAGCCTTGGCAGTATCCCGGGGGGCCTGTTCGGTTTTGGCCTGGCACCCTGCCAGGGCCATAGCCAGTACTATTATGGCGACCCAGACTAATACACTTCTTTTAAGCATTCTATTCCTCCTAAGTTCTCATCTTTTTTAGTTTTCCAGACCGGTTTAGGGAGGTATTCTCCGCAGCACCCGCCGCTTTAAGGCACACTCCCACTTTATAAAAGACACTGCCGGTCAGGTCAGTAAAAATGCATTCTCAATGTCATCTCTCCTTTCCGCAATGGGAGGCGCGCAGGTTTCCCCGGCACACCCTGTCGGCCCGCCAGCCGTGACAAATTGTTTTAGGCTGGAGGGCTCGGAGAATTTAACGGCAGAATTCAGAATGTTGAAGGCAGACACCCGGAGCCGCCTAAAGCAGCCATCAAGGAGAATGAAAATACGGTCCTTTTTAAGCCACAGAGGACACAGAGGACACAGAGTTTTTTATGACTTGCTCGAATGCTATATGAGGTTTCTATTAAAATAAATTGGAAAGGACTGACAAAAATACTCTAATTTTCTACTCTGCTTCAGACCTGAGAGTAATGCCGATAGTAAATTCTCTGTGATCTCTGTGTCCTCTGTGGCTAAAGAAGGACCTAAAATTCACTTTACTGCTTGGTCATATACTCTCCTGGACAATAACTAAAGGCCCTCATTGCGGATAGGGCAATGCAGGGCCTGTTGGTCCGGCAAAACTCTCTCCTTTCCGCAATGGGAGGCATACGGGTTTCCCCGCACACCCTGACGGTCCGGTGGCCGTAGCTGATTGACCTTAGGCTTTCCGGACTCGGAGAGTAATATAAATATGTCCTATAATCTAATTCTTCACCAAAATACCGTTTCCTTTTAGCAAGTGAAAATTTTAAGGACTTTCCGGATAGCCGGTGATATTCTGTATATCTCTGAACAGGGGGAGGAGCTTACGGTACATTTTCCTGTACACCTTACGATACAGCTGGTCGTAAACCTCCGCCGCCCCGGTATCAGGCTCAAAAACCCTTCCCCGGGCGGTCATTTCCCCCACGGCGGTTTTCAGGTCGGTGTGCAGCCCTGCCCCCCGGGCTGCCAGTATGGCCGCCCCCAGCCCCGAGGCCTCGTAAACAGACGGCCTGGCCGCCGGAAGGCCAAACACATCGGCAGTTATCTGCATCATCTGGTCGCTTCTGGACCCGCCCCCGCAAACATAAAGCTCCTTTAACCGGACCCCGGCCCGCTTTTCTATACGTTCCCGGCCCTCCCTGACGGCATAGGCCAGACCCTCCAGTATGGACCTGTACAGGTGTCCCCTGCTGTGCACTCCGCTAAAGCCTATCACCGACCCCCTGGCCTCGGGGCCCGGGTATCTCAGTCCCGGAGACCAGAAAGGCTGGAGAATAAGCCCCATGGACCCGGGGGGTATGTCTTTCACCAGCCGGTCAAGTATTTCCTCGGCGGCCACCCCCTCCTCCAGGGCCAGGCTGCACTCCTGCAGGGCAAATTCCTCCTTAAACCAGGAAACCATCCAGAAGCCCCTGTATATCTGGACCTCCAGATTATATTCCCCGGGGCAGGCGCTGGGATACGGGGGTATAAGGGTGATGGGCTCTTTATACCGGGTGGAATTTACATTAATGGTGGCCGTAGTGCCATAGCCTATGCACCCCTGGTGTGGCTCCAGGCAGCCCGATCCGAGCACCTCGCAGGCCTTGTCCGAGGCAGCGGCGATAACCGCCAGCCCCTCCGGGAGGCCGGTATCCAGAGCTGCCCGGGCAGTCACCACCCCCAGACGCTCCCCCGGGGAAACAAGCTCGGGCAGTATCTCCGATCTCATCGGTATAGCCTTCCACTTCCAGCTGGAAGGTGAGGCCCAGGCCTGCCTTTTGTAATCAAAGGGCAGATAGCCCACCTGACAGCCTGTGGAATCGGCAAACCTTCCGGTTAGCCTGTATGTAATATACCCGGAAAGAAATAGGTAGTGCCGGGTTTTTTCCCATATATCAGGCTGGTTCTCGGCCAGCCAGTTGGCCTCGGCCTCGGCCTGGAGGTAGCGCAGGGTGCCCGTTAACCCCGACATTCTAAAGGCCGAATCCCAGAGAACCCCTACCGGGGGCAGGCTGCGTGCCCGTCTCTGGTCCAGCCACACTATGGCCGGCCTCAGGGGCTGGCCCTGGCGGTCCAGATTTACCAGGGTGGACCGCTGGTAGGTGACCGCCACCGCGGCCAGTGCATCAGGTGACACCTTTCCTCCCGCCCAGAGCTGCCGGCAGGCCTGAGCAAGGCACTGCCAGTAGTAGGCCGGGTCCTGCTCCGCCCACCCCGGCTGCGGTGAATTATAGGGTGAGGCATAAACCACCCTGGCCTGGTCAATCATTTTCCCCCGGGGATCAAAGGCCAGTGCCCTCACGCTCTGTGTTCCCACATCGATGGCCAGAACAGTTTCCTCTGCCAAAAAAACCAACTCCTGCCTGAAAAAGTAAGTCATTAATGCCGTAAATGATTGTATAATTATAAACCACAGAGGCCACAGAGATCACAGAGAAAAAAATAAATATTTTATAACAACAGTCAGTTTAAATGGTGCTAATACTTTAATATTTAATAAGATTACAATACTAATAATATGTTTTTATTAAAAAACCAATAATTAAAGATAATTTTTACGATAACATTGAATTCACCATTTAAATACTCACTATGCAAGCCCGGACTCTGTGTGCTCTGTGTTCTCTGTGGTTTTAAAAAAACATGCAGGACTACCTGCACATATTTGTAAATCTCTGCAGTCTCTATTCCACTATCTCCAAGTTGGTTATTTAATCAGATCAGGGCTGTAGGACCGGCGCCAGATGATTGTATACCGTGACACCTCGTCCTCCCACCGGCTGTCGCTCCAGCCAAGGTCTTTTTGCAGCGCGGGGCGCAGGTTAGTCAAAAGGTCCGTGCCTCCCCGGGGCAGCTGTATTCCCAGCCGCACACGGCGCAGCAAAAGGTCGTCCAGGTGGGCCACATCCTCATAACGGGCCGCCCAGCGCAGCTCCGCCAGCATTATACCTGTTCCCGGAAAAGGCTTTAGGTCCTCCGGCCCGGACTCCTCCAGCAGGGCCACGGCCTCATCCCCGTAGCGGCCTGAGAGGCGACGGGCGGCCGCTTCACCGTCTTCACCCGTCAGCAGCAGAGGTTTGGCCCCGGCAGCCTCCCGGTGAGTCTTTGGTGTTCCTCCGGCCCCGGTAATGTATTTCCCGGCACTGGACAGAGCCTCCCTGGCCAGCAGTTTAAAAGTAGTCAGCTTTCCCCCGGTGATGGTAACCATGCCATTTTCCTCCCATACCACATGGTCCCTGGACTCTTTTGAAGGATCTTTCCGGCCTGTATTCACTACCGGGCGAACCCCGGAGAAGGTGGATATGACATCCTGGCCTGTGAGATTGAGAGAGGGGAAATATCTCTGCACCAATTCCAGAAGGTATTTCCCTTCCCTGCCGCTTATCCTGGGCTCATCTTCCAGTGATTGCTCATGGTCAAGGTCAGTGGTTCCCACCAGGGTTATGCCTTCCCAGGGAAAAACGTACAGCGAGCGTCCATCCTCCGGGTGTGTGAGGCCGCAAGCCACGGGCAGAGGAAACCTCCAGCGCGGAAACACCAGGTGACTGCCCCTTAAAGGACGCAGTTCCGCCCGCTTATTCTTCCCTCCCAGCAGTGAGTGCACCTGGCCGGCCCATACCCCGCTGGCGTTGATCACAGCCTGCCCCTGCACCTCAAAGCTTTTTCCCCCGATAACATCCCGTACCGTCACTCCGGACACCCGGCCGCCGGTGCGGCACAGGACCTCAACCCGGGCATAATTGAGAGCGGCCCCTCCCAGCCTTACCCCCTCCCGGATAACCCTAAGCACCAGCCTGGCGTCGTCGGTGCGGGCATCCTGATACCAGAAGCCTCCGGTAAGTCCCTCACTTTTTAAAAGTGGCGCCAGCATGGCTACATCTCCTGAGGTATGGCGGCGTCTGCTCCTCTTCAGGGCCAGCAGGTCATAGGCGGCCAGCCCCAGGCCCAGCGCCAGGGGGCCAAAGCTATCCTTACTGTAGGTTGGCACCAGAAATCCCAGCCCGTCCACCAGCCCCTTGTAATCCCGCAAGAGCTTTTCCCTCTCCCTGACAGAGTGCCAGGTTGTACCCACCTGCCCCTGCTTAAGGTAGCGCAGTCCTCCATGCACCAGCTTTCCGGAGCGGCTGGAGGTCCCCCAGCCAAAATCCATCTGCTCCAGGAGAAGGCAGCGCAGTCCCCGGGAGGCAGCCTCCAGCAATATGCCGGCCCCGGTAATGCCGCCCCCTATCACTATAACATCCCACCGGCCCCGAAGGCTTTCCAGAACCTCATCCCTTTTGTCCACAGCCACACCTCCCTACCGCGTAAGCTTGCCGGGATTCATCATGCCCCCGGGATCAAGGGCGCTGCACAGCCCGCCTATTATCTTCATACCCAGATCGCCCTTTTCCGCCTTAAGGTAGGGGAGGTGATCCTCTCCCACCCCGTGCTGGTGGCTTATGGTGCCCTTGCTTCTGACTATGGCCTCACTGGCCGCTCCCTTCAGCACCCTCCACCTCCTCAGCGTCTCAGCGGGGTCCGGGGCCACCCGGTAGAGATAGGTGACGTAAATACTGGAGCCATGCAGGTATACGTGTGAAAGGTGGGTAAACACAAAAACCTTTTCCCCTATTTCGGAAAGCCCATTTTTAAGGGCAGCCTCTATGGACTGCACCGCCCCCGGCAGGTGTTTCCAGGTGAGGGCGGTTTCCAGTGTGTCCACCGCATAGCCCCTCTCCCAAAGGGTATTGCGCAGGTACGGCGCCCTGAACCTGTTTTTCATCCACTCCCGGCCCGGCCTTGCTCCCACCGGAGCCCCCCGGTGCGCCTTGATAATCTCCACTGCCTGATTCAGAGCCCAGCGCACTTTTTTACGGCTGCCCACAGCCCCGTATATGAGCATGCATTTTCCCTCTCCCACCCCTTTAAAGGCCAGCCACCTGCGCAAAAGCTCCAATGCCCTGCTGTGCCCCGCCAGAGTCAGGTTGGTGGTGGTTTCCTCCGGAAGGCTTAATCTAATCATGGTAAGGGGCAGTGAGGCCCGGGCCATTTCCCTGACCGATGCAATACCCTGCTCAGTGTCCGGGAAAAAGGCGGCGTTGAATATTTCCTCCCCGGGAAGGGGGGAAATCTTTACCGCGGCATCGGTTATAATACCCAGCCTGCCCTCAGATCCCATGACAACTTCCTTCAGGTCCGGGCCGGCTGCCGATGCCGGAAAAACCGGCAGGTCCAGTCTTCCCACCGGGGTTTCCACGCTGCCGCCGGCAAAAAGCCTTTCTATTCTCCCATAGCCCAGTGAGAACTGTCCCGCTGACCGGGTGGCCACCCACCCGCCCAGGGTGGAGTATTCAAAGGACTGGGGAAAATGGCCCAGGGTATAGCCCTCGGCCCTCAGGGCCGCCTCCAGGTCAGGCCCCCGGACCCCGGCCTGAAAAGTGGCCAGGCACCCTTTTCCATCCATTCTGACCAGCCTGTTCATCCTTCCCATATCCACGGTGACAACCGGCCGGTCACCTGAAGGGGCGCTTAGATGCCCCACCACACTGGTGCCCCCCCCATAGGGGATAACCCTGGCCCCTGTATTTTCCGCGTATTTCAGCACTTCCCTGACATCCTCGGAAGTTTCAGGGCAGGCCACTCCGTCAGGGTAAGTGGCTACCGTGCCGCTTCTCAATCTTATCCAGTCCCCCAGGCTTTGCCCGGCGCTGTGTCTTAAACGGTTCTCCGGGTCCCGGCTCACCAGGGGATGATCCGGCAGCCGGGAGGGCGGAACCTTTTTCACCGACTCCTCCAGGGTAACATCCCCGGGGGTCACACACCGGCCAATTCTCTCCTCCAGAAAAATCCCGGCCGTCGGTGGCAGCGGGTAGACGGTGTTTATCTCTCCCCAGCCATTCCATCTTTTCATTGGTAAACCTCCATCATTCAGCTTATACTGCACTAATACCCGGTCGGGAGACAGAAGACAGAATACAGGAGTCAGGAGTTTTGCATGCTGAACTCTGTGGAGATTGGAGAAAGCCTAAGCCACAGAGGGCTTAAAGAAAAGCTTGGAAACCAGGTCACACTTTAACCATTGTAACAAGGAATGCTTTAGGGTCTCCTGTATCCTGTCTCCTGACCTCAAAAGACTACCAATTAGTTAAGCTGTCGGGGCCTCCTGGGCCGGGCGTCTTTTCCAGAGGGAGATGCTTTCCTCCATGGCCTTTCTGGTTACCCTTCCAGCCTCCACTGCATCCGAGGCCATGGAGGTCTCCAGCAGCCTCCGGTAAAAACTGCGCGAGGCCTGGCGGTTCTCCCTGCGGCTGAAATATTGCCCGGCCATTCTCATATACACCGAGTCAAAGCTGTTCAGTATAAGAGGGTAGACCGGGTTCCCCGAAAGAAGGGCCAGCTTTTTTTGCAGCTCCCAGTCAAAAAGGGCAAAGGCGGCAGCGCTTTCCTCCAGGTCGGCGCTATCGGCTAAAACGGCCACCACTCTGGCCGCGGAGCGTCCCACCGCCTCCTGCATAAAGGCCGGGGCCAGGGCCGCCCTCACCTCCAGCAGGTGTATGATAAACTCCTGTGAAAAGCGATCAGTATTCTGGGCTATGTTGGCCAGGGTATTGAGGTTTCCCTCCCGCCAGTAATCATTAACCCGGGCCGGCTGGCCCTTTCTCACGGTAAGCCACCCGTCTCTGGCCAGCCTTCCCATGGCCTCCCGAAGAGTGGTCCGGGCCACCCCCAGCCCGGCGGCCAGCTCCCTTTCAGGGGGAAGCAGGCTGCCCGGGGCCCAGCGGCCCTCCAGTATGGAACTTACCAGTTGGCTTTCCACCATGTCGGAAGAGCGTCCAATGCTATTTACTTCTGTCACTATAAATACCTCACATTCTGGTCAGTCAGCTAATTATTTGTGGTCTTACCAAGATAGTAATATTATGGGATAAGAATGTCAATACCGACCAAAAGATCCAAACCGTTATTCTATAAAAAAAACGCCTCCCCTGCCTTAATATTTGCAGAAGAAGCGTTTAAAAAATTTTATCACTCCCCGGAAATATTCTTCGGGGAGGAAATTTGGGGGCGGTTCTTGAATTTAATTAGCCTTATGGTGCCAGGCCAATGTGAATCCCACAGACTACTTTATGGAGAAGATAAAAATATGCTGATTTTTCAATATGGGCAAACAGAAATTGAATACTTAAAAAGAAAAGACAAAAAGCTGGGGGCAGCCATTGACAGGATAGGCATGATCAGGCGGGAGATTACACCTGATCCGTTTATTGCGCTTGTCTCAAGCATTGTAAGCCAGCAAATTTCAAATAAAGCTGCACGTACCGTATGGAACAGATTGGCTGAACTGCTTGGAAGTATTACACCCGGGAGCATTGCCCAGGTTGACCTGTCTGAATTGCAGGGTTGCGGTATGTCTCAGAGAAAAGCCGGCTACATAAAGGGAATTGCAGACGCTGCTATATCCGGCAGGGTTGATTTTTACTCGCTTAATACCCTGACAGACGATGAGATCATAAAAAAGCTTTCCTCTCTTCGTGGAATAGGCGTTTGGACTGCTGAGATGCTGCTTATTTTTTCGCTCTGCCGCCCCGATGTGATCAGTTACAAGGACCTGGCCATCTGTAGAGGAATGATGAATTTATACGGACTTAAAGAGCTTTCAAAGGAAAAGTTTGAGAGATATAAGAGAAGATACTCCCCTTATGGCTCGGTTGCATCATTATATTTGTGGGAACTGTCTGTAATATAATCCTTCCCTGGGGGAAGAGGCAGCTTTTTGACTGCCTCTTCTGCCGCTATCTTTTCCTGAAACCTTGCCAAAGCCCACTCTGCTACAGGGCGTCCCAATGGCCACCCTCCCTTAATTTACCGGTGAAGGTGACGGCCAGAGACTGCAGCTCCACCTTGTCCACCTTACCCATCCTTGTCAGTGGCCACGGCTTGTCAGCAGGCCAGATTTCCACGTGTTGCGGCCGCTTGTAAGAAGCTATCCCCCGGCAGTGCTCTGTTATTTCCTCCACCTTCAATTCCATCCCCGGCTTTGGCTGTACAAAGGCAAATATGCCTTCGTCAAACAAACGGTGCGGCGCACCCACCACTTCTGCCAGGGCAACCTTGGGGTGCTCCCCGATATAAGCTGACACCTCATCGGGGAAGACGTTATAGCCCTTCTGCTTGACCATGAATTTGCGCCTTCCGCCCAGGTAAAGGGCGCGGTAGGACCCCATGTTCCTGAAGTAACCCATATCACCCGTATAAAGAATGCCCTCACTTGAAACCGCCCTGGCCGTTTCCTCCGGCTGGTCGTAATACCCCAGAAACACAATGGGAGGATGGTAGCAGATTTCGCCCAGCTCACCGTCCGGCAGCTCATTCCCGGCTGTTCCATCTGCATTCATGGGTTTGCGAACACTGACTGCGGCCACATCGGGGAAAAAGGCGCCCACCTGGCCGGCCATCTCCTCCACGCTGATTCCCGGTGGGGTAAAGGTGGCAAATCCGGCGTTCTCGGTCATGCCCAGCCCGGTGCCGAAGGCAGGGGCCATCCTGGAAAGCTGGTTCAGGAAAGGGACATCCACCGAGGCCCCGGCGTACGCTGCAAACTTCAGGCTGGACAGGTCGTATTTGTTATAATCGGGCAGGGCCCAGAGCATCCGGTACTGAGTGGGAATCATGCCCAGCACGGTGGCCCTTCTTTTCTCCGCAGCCTCCAGGGTGAGGGCGGGAGTGAAGATACGCAGCAGAATTGCGGTTCCCCCTAAATAAAAGGTGGTCATCGGGCATTCGCTGGTGCCGGCCACGTGGCTGGCCGGCAGGTTGCACACCATGCTCATATCCCTGCCCACAAGGCCTATGCCCCGGGCCAAAACCTCGTTTTGAGCAATAATGTTTTCATGGCACAGTACAGCCGGCTTTGGCGCCCCGGTGGTTCCGGTGGTGAAGATGATCAGGGCGGCGTCCCGGGTTTTATGCTCAGCATAGTTTTCCGACAGCAGCCTGGACAGACTGGCATTACTTCTCAGTTCAGCCAGCGCTGAGGGGTTGAATAGATCGGTAAAGCTTACTGCCCCCTCAATTATCTCGCCGGGTGATGCAGGGGAAAGCTGGACCAGGTGATTCACATATGGGCACTGTTCCTTTACTGCCAGGCCCACCTGCCGGAAGTCCCGCACCGGAGTGCTGCCGTGAAAGAAGAAAGCCTTCGGCTTAATTTTATCCAGGTCCCGAACCACCTCTTTTTCCTTTAGCCGAACGTCCAGTGGAGCCACAATGGCTCCTACCTTAAAGCAGGCATACATCAACACAAGGTGTTCCGGGAACATCAATAGCATGGTAGACACCCTGTCTCCCTTTCCAATACCCATTGCCAGCAGCCTCAGCGCAAAGAGATCGATCATTGCCGCGAACTGGCTATAGGTGACCGATCGGCCTTCCTCGTGCTGGATCATGGCTACCTGATCGGGAGTCTGGGCAGCCCACTTTTCTATATAGTTGTTTACAAGCGGCAGCTTCCATTCCTTTTCCATCTTTACCCCTCCTTATTAATTATTAAATACTTAGCCTGGCGTAGCCATCACTGATGGCCCTTTGGCTCTGCCCACTGAGCACTTCGAAGTGGAGGTGAACCTGGCTGTCTTTACTCTCTCTCTCCAGGAGGCGCACCTTTATCCAGCTATCCGGAATCACCATGCCGGTAAAGCGTCCGCTGATCACCTTCAGTCTTGTGGGATCTTCCCCTGCCTCCCGGTTGACCAGTTGACGAACAGCATAGGCCATGGTGGCGGTACCCTGCAATAAGATGCCCGGCAGTCCCACCGACCGGGCAAAGGCAGGTGATGTGTGGATGGCGAATACTATGTTGGCACACCCGTCATACAAATATGGAGCCTCTTTGCCAATGAATATATCTTCTTCCCAGACAGGCGCGGCTGAGGGCGCAGTCCTGGGCGGCGCGGCGGGCACACTTATGGCTTCCCGGCCTCCGTCGCCGCAAATCACACCCCGCAGCAGCGCTCCCACAAACTCGGTATAAAAGGGCCTTCCTTCGGGGTCAGTAACCGAGAATCTGAATACAATCTTTGTTCCGGACCGGTGGGGTGTAACTGCGGCGACCTCTCCCCTGACCGTAAGCCTGTCTCCGGGCCGGACAGGCCGGAAAAATTCTATATATTCCGTGTAATGCACCATGGTGCGGAACACATCGGGAGGATAAGGCAGATCCATGTATTGGAATATGTTCTGCTGCACCGGCCAGGATACCGCTACGGCATACATGGGCGGAGCAATAATCCCCCCCTCTCTGAGGTCATCAAAGTAGCGGGGATTCATATCACTCACCGAGGCCGCATAATTAGTGGTTTGACGCCATTCTGCACAGGTGGTGTACTCCTTCAGCCTGTAGCCCACTATGTCAGAGTTTATCCTCAATTAAATCTCTCCTCTCTGCTGCAGATAATATGCAATATATATGCCCTGTTATTATAGCCCTCAATTGGGGCTGGGCTGTATCAACTGTATGTAATATAAACAATAAATATTATTATCTGTACATTTTTTAGCACTTTACAACCATATATGTATATTATTTAAACTCCCCCGGCAGGATTGGCTGTTTCTTTCCTTGAATGTTACTTAAATATTGAATAGGAGAGCGGTGGAAATGACTAATCTGCAGCATTACCTGGATGAGATAATATATGAAATACTGGATCTCATCCACGATTTTATACTGATCATAGACCACAGCGGCAACCTGCTGTATACTAATGCAGCCTATGAGAGAGTTATCGGGCTGAACCGTGACTATGTAAGAAAAAATATTCTGGGCAGGCACATCAGCACAATGATTTACGACCAGAAGCTGCAGGACATTATATTGTCCGGCCATAAATTGCTTAATTTTCGCCATGTTATAGAAAAGGCAGGCATTGAAGTTGCCGGAAGCGTTTTGCCCCTATATCGGGACGGTGCCTTCCAGGGGGCTGTGGTGGTGGTTTCCATGACCCAGGTTAGCCAGCTTTTTGAGTCGCTTATTGAGTCCAGGGCAAAATACCGCAAGGAGCAGGTTAAATTCAAGCCCAAGGATTTTCTTCCGGAATGCTTTCAGAAGCTGGTGGGAAACAACATAAACTTTGTTAAAACGCTGGTCAAAGCCAACGCCGCCGCCGCCACCAATTCCACCATTCTGATAGAGGGTGACAGTGGTGTGGGAAAAGAGCTGCTGGCCTGGGCCATTCACGAGGCCAGCGCCAGGAAAAAAGGACCTTTTATAGCCATTAACTGCGCCGCCATCCCTGAGAGCCTGCTGGAAAGTGAGCTGTTTGGCTATGAGGCCGGAGCATTTACCGGCGCTTCCAGAAAAGGTAAGCCCGGCCGGTTTGAGCTGGCTGCCGGAGGCACACTTTTTCTGGACGAGGTGGGAGATCTTTCACCAACCATGCAGGCCAAGATACTCAGAGCACTGCAATTCAGACAGGTGGAGCGTGTGGGGGGAACCTGCAAAATAGATGTGGACGCAAGAATAATTACCGCCACCAACAAAAATCTGGCTCAGCAAACCAAGAAGGGCTTCTTCAGGGAGGACCTGTATTACCGGCTGAACGTGATACCCATTACCCTGCCCCCGCTGGCCGAGAGAAAAGACGACATTTTTCTTTTGGCCGAGCACTTTTTGGCCAATCTATGCCAGGAGTATGGGTCTGGGCCGATGAGATTTGCCTCGGATGTAAACATAATCTTTCATGCCTACCACTGGCCCGGCAACATAAGGGAGCTCAGCAATGTCATAGAGCACTCCTTTGTACTGGCCTACAGCGAGTCCAGCAATCTGATTACCACCCGCCACCTGCCCCCTGCAATACTCCAGGGCAGAAAGGAACGGGAGCCTGGTGAGGAGGAAAGAATCAGCCGTGAAGCCGAAGACGGCCTGGTCCAGATCTCCATCACCGGCAAGCAAATGAAGGAATTGGTTGAGGAACTAGAGCTGAAGGTTATTGAAAAGTCCATGGAAACCTGTGCCAACAGGTCCGACTTGATAAGGAAACTGGGCTTTAACAGGAGCACCTTTTATAAGAAGGTAAAAAAGTACAAAATGGTTAAGGATTAGTTTACTTAAAACCGGTAACAGGCAAACAAAAACCGCCCGGAGGCGGTTTTGTCTTCTTTTATTACTGACAGCTTATATTTCCATTTCTTTTAGCAGCCTGCCGGAGATCACCATACGCTGTATTTCATTGGTGCCCTCGTATATGCGGGTCAGCCTGGCATCGCGATAAAAACGCTCCACCGGGAACTCCTTCATGTACCCCATGCCGCCGTGAACCTGCACCGCCTTATCCACCACCCGGCCCAGGGCCTCTGAGGCAAACAGCTTGACCATGGGGCCTTCTTTCATGACCGGCATCTCCTGGTCCACCATCCAGGCCACCCGGTAGGTCAGTGCCCGGGCCGCCTCGGTGTCGGTGGCCATCTCCGCCAGCATCCACTGGATGGCCTGGAAACTGGCAATGGGCTTGCCGAACTGCACCCTCTGCTGGGCATATCTGGCCGACAGCTCAATTACTTTATCACAGGCGCCGACACAGCGGGCCCCCAGCGCCACCCGGCCTTTGCTCAATATCCTAAGGGCGCTGGAGTAACCTTTGCCTTCAATCCCCAGCACATTCTCCCTGGGCACTTCGCAGTCTTCAAAAATAACCTCCGAGGTGTGCGATCCCCGCAGGCCCATCTTCTTTTCAACGGTGCCAATGGAAAAGCCGGGAAAGTCTTTTTCCACCACAAAGGCGGTATAGCCACCCCGGGCCCCCTTTTCTTTGTCTGTTACAGCAATAACGGTAAAAACATCTGCCTCGGGGGCGTTGGTGATAAAATGCTTCATGCCGTTTAAGATATATTTGTCGCCCTTTAAAACAGCGGTGGTTTTCATATTAGTGGCATCAGATCCGGAATCAGGCTCGGTAAGGCAAAAAGCCCCCAGTTTTTCCCCGCTGGCCAGGCCAGGCAGGTATTTCTTCTTTATTTCCTCGTTGGCCAGCTCAACGATACCGGTTGTGCCTATTCCGGTATGGGCTCCAATATAAGTGGTAAAACTCATATTGGCCCGGCCCAGCTCTTCCAGCAGCAGGCATTTCTCCACCATATTGAGACCCAGCCCGCCATATTGCTCCGGAATGCTCATGCCAAACAGCCCCATCTCACCGGCCTGGTCAATCAAATGCCGGGGAATGTGGTCTTCTTCCTCAATTTGCTGGGCACAGGGCTCAACTTCTTTATCCACAAAATCGCGGATGGTGCGCTTCATATCTCTTATTTCATCAGAAATGCTAAAATCCATGGTCAGCCCTCCCTCGCTATAATTAATCTACTAACTATTAATCTATTGATCAGACACCATTTAGCCCACCCATTCCCAGATGGCCGCAGCGCCCTGCCCATGCCCTATGCACATGCTCTCCACGGCGTACCTGGCGCCATAATGGGGCATCTCGTGCATTATGGTGGTGGCTATGCGGGCGCCGGTGCAGCCCAGAGGGTGCCCCAGGGCTATTCCGCTTCCTCTGGGATTGAGGAGCGGGTGATTCCTGATGCCCAATTGCTCAACGCAATATATAGCCTGGGAGGCAAAGGCTTCATTTATCTCCCACAGATCAATCTGATCAATGGTCAGACCGGCCTGCTTCAGTGCCCTGGGAATGGCAACCGCCGGTCCGATACCCATTATTTGCGGATCAACACCCACAACTGCGTAGGTTACCAGCTTCATTTTGGGCTTTAAGCCCAGCTCTTTTACTTTTTCCTTGCTGGCCACCAGCACCGCAGCCGCGGCGTCGTTGGTCTGACTGGAGTTGCCGGCGGTGACCGTGGCCTTTTCATCCTGCATAAAGACTGGCTTTAGCCTGGCCAGTGACTCCATGCTGGTGCCGGGCCTGATGCCCTGGTCCCGGTTGACCACCATTTTCTCAGTGCCCCCGTCATCGGTGGGAATATCTGCCTCTATGGGCAGTATTTCTTCCCTAAAAAGCCCTTCCTCGGTGGCTTTGTGGGCCTTGGCGTGACTTTCCACGGCAAACCGGTCCTGTTTTTCCCTGGAGATGTTAAACTTGCGGGCTACCATCTCAGCGGTATAGCCCATGGAACCCATATTGGGGTCACAGAACTCCCCCAGCCTGGGGTTGGGGCTTGAGCCGGTGCCCATGGGAACATGGGTCATGTGCTGCACACCGCCGGCAATAATCAGATCAGCCCAGCCCATGGCAATGGTGGAAACTGCAAAAGCTATGGTCTGCAGCCCTGAGGAACAAAAGCGGTCCACCGTGCAGCCCGGCACACTGTAGGGCATTCCGGCCATGATGGCTGCGTAGCGGCCGATATTGGAGCCCATTTCCCCCATCAGGGCGGTGCCGCCCAATAAAATATCGTCTACCTGCTCTCTTTTCGATCCTGTTATTTCTGCCCTCTCCAGAACGCCATTAATCACCCTGGCCGCCAGGTCATCGGCTCTTACATTTGCAAACCAGGATTTTTTCCCTGCCTTGGCTATTGCGGTGCGCACACCTTCAACCAGATATACTTCTCTCATACTGATTATTGGCCCCTTTCTTCAGATATGCCGGATTATTTGCAGTAATCGTAAAAGCCCTTGCCTGTTTTACGTCCCCATTCCTTTTTCACGAACTTCTCCACAATGATGGGAGATGGCTTGTACCTGGGATCACCGGTTTCCTGGTAGCGCTCGGTGCCGACATAATAAGTCAGGTCAATACCGGTGAGATCAAGGAGCCTGAAGGGGCCCATCGGGTGACCCAGAGCATGCACCACAGCAGTGTCGATGTCCTGTGGAGTTGCCACACCCATATCATAAATATACAAAGCTTCTGTTTTAATGGCTGATACAATCCGGTTAACCAGGAAGCCGTATATTTCTTTTTGCAGCATAACAGGTATCTTGCCCAGCTTTTTGCATACATCCATCACTATTTCCACTGTATCTTCGGATACATGCGGTCCCTTGACCACTTCCACCAGTTTCATCACCAGCGCCGGGTTGAAGAAGTGCATATTGCACACCTTTTCCGGGCGGCCGGTAACATCGGCAATTTTGGAACTGACGATATAAGAGCTGTTGGTGGCCAAAATAGCATGGGGAGGGCAGATTTTGTCCAGATCGGCAAATATTTTGCGCTTAAGCTCCAGCTTTTCGATAGCGGCCTCGATGACCAGGTCGGCGTCCTTTGCTGCTTCTGTCAAATCACCGGTAAAGGATACCCTGGCCCGGGCTGCTTTAGCCTGGTCCCCGGTAAGCTTGCCCTTGGCCACCCGCTCCGGGAGGTAAGTGTCCGCGAATTTTTCCGCCTTTTGTAAAATCTCTTCATTAATATCTGTACATACCACTTTGTAACCTGCCAGGGCTGCGGAAAGGGATATCTGGTGCCCCATATTGCCCGCGCCAATTACACAAATATTTTTAACCTCAAAACTGGCCATTCTTTATACACCCCTTTTAAATTTTTTCATTTCCGACAGGACATTTGCACAGGTACACTCTAACCAACAACCAGCGCCTCTTCCGGGCACTCAATGGCCGATTGATCGGCATTCTTGATTAATTCGGCAAGCATAGCCACGTTGGGCAGTATGTTATTGGCAAAATACCGGGCCGCCGCAATCTTTCCCGCATAATAGGTATAATCATGGTGCCCGGCGCCAAATTCACTAATCTTGCGTGCAGCCACCAGCGCCTGGTCCAAAAGAGCCTCTCCGGAGAACAGCTGAGCGCAGCAGGTGAGCACCCTGGGGGCGTAAAGAGGTATCAATTGTCCCTTGTTGGCCTTATCAGCATAGTAGGAGGCATAAATATCCCTTATTTCGGCCACACTCCGGCAGACCCTGGCCAGGTTATTAAACTCAGCTGCGAATCCTTCGGCATCTTTATTCTTTTCAATAAATTCTTCCCTGTCTTTCATCCAGTTGTCAAAGGGCCGGCCATCCTGCATCCTCATTTTTCTGCCCACCAGGTCCATGGCGTGGATAAAGGATGTCCCCTCCCATATGGAAAGTATCTTTACATCCCGGGCGTACTGGGAAACCGGGTACTCCTCGGTATAGCCCACACCCCCATATACCTGAATGGCCTGGCCGGTCATCGCCCAGGCTGTCTCGCTGGAATAAGTCTTGATCAAAGGGGTGAGTATTTCGGCCAGCCCCTGGCACCGGGCGGCTTTTTCCCTGTCGCTGCCGTGCTCGGCAATATCCAGGTAATAAAAGCCCTTGAAAATCATGGCCCGCACAGCCTCAACCTGGGCCTTCATTTCCAACAGCATTCTCTTTACATCCTCGTGCCTGATTATAGGCACCCGGCCCTCCCTTGGGTTGGTAAACGGGCGTCCCTGGATACGCCCGGTGGCGTAGCGGCCGGCAAAGTAATAGGCTGCGGCCATCTGGGCCAGGGCATTGTGTCCCGTGCCGATGCGGGATTCATTCATCATATTGAACATCATGGCCAGTCCCTGGGAAGCCCCTTCGCCGTCCGCCGGGCTGCCCACCAGTATGCCACGGCAGTTATCATTTTCACCAAAATTGAGCATAGCTGTGGCCGACGCCCTGAGCCCCATTTTGTGCTCCACGCCAATACAGGTCACGTCGTTGGGCTCACCCAGGCTGCCGTCATCATTAACCCATATTTTAGGCACTATATAAAGGCCCAGCCCTTTGGAGCCGGGAGCGCCGCCCTCGGGACGGGCCAGCACCATGTGGATTATATTTTGGCTTAAATCCACTTCACCGCCGGTAATAAACATCTTGGCGCCTTTAATCCTGTATATCCTGGGATCATCAGTGGGATAAGCCCTGGTGGTGGAGTCACCCACATCGGAACCGGCATTGGGCTCGGTCAGGCACATGGTGCCGCTCCACCGGCCATCCAGCATTTTTTCAATAAACAGCTCCCGGTCCCTGTCTGTGCCAAACCTGTAGATCAGGTTGGACGCCCCGGTGGTCAGCTTGATGTAGGATGACAGCGCCGGGCAGGCTGCCATAAGCATCTCGTTGTACGCTCTGTAAAGGGTTAGAGGCATAAGGGTGTCTGAGCCCAGCGACTCGTTGGCAGAGCCCCAGCCATTTTCCTGCAGAAACTTATAGGCCTCTATGTATGAGGGCGGCAATTTTACCACACCATTTTCATACCTGACTCCGATCTCGTCCCCCTCTTTATTAATAGGAAAAACCACTTCTTTGGCGATCTTGTAAACTTCATTGAGAATGAATTCCACATCGTCCATTTGGTAGTTTTCTTTGAATTTGTCCAGGCTAAAAACCTCTTCCATATCCAGCCATTCATTCAATATAAATTTAAGATCCCGGACATCGTATGCAAAATCGGCCATTAAATCAAACCTCCCCGCTTGGCAAATTGTTTAACAATCTCTTTCATGATCAATTTCTGCAGGTATAACAGAGCAAAAGACATGCCATTACTTCAGGTTTCAAACAAACGTAGAAAAGGCCCCCATTAAACGGGATTAATTTTGTCGCTATGAAGCACAGCTTATTGCCGGCCCAAGTTAATGTTTCATTATGTTACCTCTTGGTTCCTTATTTGAACAAATAGAAATATACCTCACTAAAAAAGAATAACTCCTTGCAGGGGTCAGACTGTCGGTGATATGGCGGACCGCCGGAGTTGTGGAACATCTTTTATAAATATTATTTTTGGCACAGGGCTTGCAGTATTATGACATTTAACAGATACATAAACTTTGCGGCATCCCCAATATTTTCAATATAACAAAAGGAGAGGTGTAAAAATGACAGTAGCAGGTATTAATAAAATTTGCGTGGTTGGCGCAGGCAACATGGGGCACCAAATCGCCCTATGCTGTGCTGTGGCTGGCTATCAGGTAAAGTGCACCGACATCAACGAAGAAATCTTAAAAAAAGCCGAGAACTTTGCCGATACTTACCTGCCGCAGCGGGTGGCCAAGGGGAAAATGACCGAGGAAACTGCCCGGCAGACCAGGGCTAACATTTCTTTTACCTCCAGCATGAATGAAGCAGCCGGAGACGCCGATGTGGTAATTGAAGCGGTACTGGAAAATCTGAACCTAAAATTAAAACTTTTTGCCCAACTGGATGAAATATGCCCGCCCCACACCATCCTGGCCACCAACAGCTCTTTTATTGTCAGCTCAAAAATAGCTCCGGCCACCAAACGCCCGGATAAAGTCTGCAATATGCACTTCTTTAACCCCGCCATGGTTATGAAGCTTGTAGAAGTGGTCAAGGGGCCGCACACTTCGGAAGAAACCGCCCAGAAAATTTTTGACCTTTCCAAAGATATTGGCAAAATTCCGGTATTGCTCAAAAAAGAGATATCCGGTTTTTTGGCAAACCGCATTGTCTCAGCTATTAATAAGGAAGCCATGTATATCTTCGATATGGGCGTTGCCTCTTATGAAGATATTGACACCGCTGTGGTAAACGCCCTGGGTCATCCCATGGGCCCCTTCCGCATGATGGACCTCACCGGAGTGGACCTGGCCTATTACATTGGCATGGAGCGCTACCAGGAGACCGGAGACCCGACCAGCAAGCCGTCACCCATCGTTGTTGAAAAATTTATCAAAAAAGAGTGGGGTCAAAAGGTTGGCAAGGGCTTTTATGACTACACTCAAAAGAAATAGCTCCTGGGGCTTAATGGGGCTAACCCCACAACCCCCCTGCCAATGCCAAAGAGGGCGGCATGGCCTTTTTCCAAAAGCAGCCGCCTAATTTCCAGGGGAAATAAACTACAATAAAGGAGAGCTGCACATGTCAAGTAACTTTATCTATTCCAACCGCGAGCATAAATTTATCCTTAAAGAATGGTTAAACACCGAAAAAGTATTGGGCTTTGACGCCTTTAAGGACAATTACGAGATGGATGACATCGATATGCTCCTGGACGAGGCGCTGAAGGTGGCCAAAGAGATCATTGCCCCTACCAACGCCGACGGCGACCGCATCGGCGCCAGGCTTGTAGACGGCAAAGTGGTTACCCCTCCCTCCTTTCATAAACTGTATCAGTTTATGCAGGAAAACGGATACGGCAATTCCCAGTACGACCCCGATGAAGAAGGCAAGCTGCCGACATCGCTGCACTTGCCGGTGGGAGAATTCTTCAATGCCGCCAACCCGGCCTTCCACCCCTATATAGGACTGGCGGGAGGCTCTACCAATCTAATCAATTCTTTTGGCTCAGAAGAGGACAAAAAACGGTTTCTGCCTAAAATGTTCAGCGGCCAGTGGGCGGGCACCATGTGCCTGACCGAGCCCTGCTGCGGCTCCGATGTGGGTGATATTACCACCAGGGCCTTTGCCACAGAGGACCCCCGGGTATACAAAATAAAGGGCGCCAAGTGCTTTATTACCGCCGGGGATCATGACCTTACCGAAAACATCGTACATTTATTGCTGGCTAAATGTGAAGGTTCAGCACCGGGCACCAAGGGCATCTCCCTGTTCATTGTGCCTAAAGTGTGGGTTAACGAAGACGGCAGCCTGGGTGAGCCGAACGATGTCACCACAGTGGCCCTGGAACACAAAATGGGCATTAGAGGTTCTGCAACGGCTATGTTAAGTTTTGGTGACGAAGGCGTCTGCCGTGGCATTCTTCTGGGCAGCCCGCCGGATGAAAACGGAAAGGCCGAAGGCATGGCCCAGATGTTCGTGATGATGAACGGAGCCAGGCAGGGCACCGGCATTACCGCTATGTCCATTGCCCAGGCAGCCTACAATTATTCTCTGCAGTATGCCAAAGAACGCGTTCAGGGCAAGTCCTTAACCAACCCCAAGGGTGAGCGGGTAAGAATTATCGATCACGAAGATATAAGAAGAATGCTGTTATTCCAAAAATCAGTCATTGAGGCCTGCCGGGCCATGCTCATGAAGAGTGCTTATTACCTGGACCTCCAGCGCTATAGCAATGACTCTGAAGAAAGAGAAATGGCCGGAAGAAGAATTGAGGTCAACAACCCGCTGATTAAGGCCTATCCCTCTGATATGGTATGGCAGACCACCGCAGAAGCTATTCAGGTGCATGGCGGCTACGGGTTTACAGAAGAGTACCCGGTGGCCCAGTGCGCCCGGGATTCAAAAATACTTTCCATCTGGGAAGGCACCAATTTTATTCAGTCACTGGACCTGGTCTTCAGAAAATGGACTTTGGATAAAGGGAAAATATTTAGCGAGTGGTTTAAAGAGATCATAGAATCTATTGAAAGCAATAAGGACCTTGATGGCTTTACCAGGGAGTATGAAATAATGATTAAAGCGGTGGGGGCCTACAGGGAAATTCAGGGCTTTATCGCCTCAAGCCTGGCCAAGAATATAAAAGTGATTCCACTTTATACCACCAGAATACTTCATGCCACCTCCATGCTTTGGGGCGGATCCCTGCTGCTTGAACAGGCTGCCATAGCCTCCAAAAGAATGCAGGAGCTGGGCGCGGATCATTTTGATTACCCGTTCTATCAGGGCAAAGTCCAGACGGCCAAATTTTATATCAGAAATATAGTGCCTGAAATACTGAAAACAGCTGAGGTTATTAAAGATTGTGATACCTCGGCCATCGACATCCTGGAAGAAGGTCTGTAAGACAAAGCTATAATTTAACCATAGGACCTGGCCACACTATGCGGCGGTTTTGGCAACGCCAATGCCTCTCTTTGGGAAAGAGTGGGCAAGTAAAACCACAGCAACAAAGAACTACCCCGGGATCTTTATCCCGGGGTAGTTTTTTGTTATCAAAACATGGTCCCATCCAGATCCTTTAGCTTTCTCCATAAAGTAGTGCGGCTTGTGCCGGTAATCTGGGAAATTTCCTTTATGCTGGCGCCGGTGGAAAGGAGGTATTCAATAATCTCCAGCTCCATGTCTTCCATTTTGCCAACTTTTATATTTATTCTACTTTCATCTCCAGAGGAAGCCGAGTATGATTTTTTAATTTTTTCATTAATCAGCCTGGTGATTAATTCTGCCACATCCCGGCCCTCTTCAATTAAAAGAACGTATTTTTGTATAACGTTCTGCAATTCCCTGACATTGCCCGGCCAATCATATTTCTTTAATTTTTCCAGGGCCTCCTCAGTTAAAGGAGGCACCTTTTTTTTCTCCTCCAGGCTAAATTTGTTTACCAGAAATTCCGTCAGCAACTCTATATCCTCTCTTCTTTTACGCAAAGGAGGGATATCCAGATTGAGCACTTCCAGGCGGTGAAAAAGGTCGTTGCGGAAATTACCCTCTTTAACGGCCACGCTCAGCTCATGGTTGGTAGCAGAAATTATCCTTACATCCACCGGTAGTATCCTGTCACTGCCCAGTTTCATAATTTCCCGTTCCTGTAAAACACGCAGCAGGCGGGCCTGCACCGGCAGGGTCATTTCTCCAATTTCATCAAGGAAGATTGTTCCCCCGTGGGCCATTTCAAATAACCCGGTTTTGCCGCCTTTTTTCGCTCCTGTAAAAGCGCCTTCCTCATAGCCAAACAGTTCGCTTTCCAGCAAATTTTCCGGTAGGGCGGCACAATTGATGGCCACAAAAGGACCCTCACGCCTTAGGCTTTCATTATGAATACTCTGGGCAAATAACTCCTTCCCGGTACCGCTCTCGCCGTAAATCAACACGGTGGCGCTGGCTGCAGCATACTTTCTGGCCCTGACAATAGTGTCCATAAGCAGATCGCTGCTGCCAATAATATCGTTAAAGGTGTGCCTGGCAAAAAGTCCTTTTTTAAACAGCTGTCTACGCAAGTTCTGCTCCAAAACCTGAATCCTGTCCACACTCTGGAACATGGTGACTATTCCATTTCTTCTATTGCCAAGGAAAATAGGCATGGTGTTTATCCAGAACTGCTTGCGCCCCACCTCTTTAAAAGTCTCTGTGCCCACTCCGCCGGAGTTTATTATAGCCCCTACCATAGAGGACTCCCGTAAGCCATCAAGATTTCTCCCCACCAGACTACGGGCTTCCATTTCCAGAAGACTTTCCGCCGCTTTATTCATAAAGGTAATCTGCTGGTGCTCATCGATGGTCACAATTCCGTCATTGGACGATTCCAATACAGCTTTATATTTATTGAAACGGTCCTGTTCTCTTCTGATTCCCCGCATCAATTCCAAGGCCTGTTTTATAGAACCATGAATGGAATCATTCCCCGATTGCACCAGCACAGCATTGGCGCCTGAATTTTTCGCCATCTCATAAACACAAAGCCCGGTACTTACAATAACTTCCCAATCCGCTCTGATTATTCTGGCTATCTGTTGCTCCATCTGGTATATATTGGTATATGGGTAGCATTCAACTTCTATGCCCAATATATCAATGATAGTCTGAAATTCCGAGCTAAAATCTTTAGTTTCATGCCCCAGAAATGCAATTCTGCGCCCCATGCCCCCGGCTATATGCAACGATTTTATAATATCAAAAGAAGTAATTTCAATTAAAACAACTGGAAGAGAAACGGCTTTCTTAATTTTTTTACCGGTTATCCCCCGGCTGATGATTATGTCCACTCCCTCCTGTTCAAACTGGCACGCTAAGGATACCCCTTCCTCCAATACCCCTTCCTTTACTTCCAGGTTAAGCTTCATTTCATCGGCTATTGTCATGACCAGCCTGGTCATTTCCGGGTAAGTGGATACAACCCCTATTTTGATATTTTCCATGTTAGTTAATACTTACCCCCTATTATGCTGAAATAAGCAGTACTATGACTAACAACATTAAATAGCTAGCTTAATATAATCTTTTATTTTAAAATCATAGTTGCCATTTAGTTTAACATTGTGCAAATATTTATACAACAACAGAAATGTTTACCAGCAGGGTTCCCCTTAAATCTATTATCTCTGTAATTCCTACCGGGTTGCAAGTAATTTATCATAAATTTTTCATGATCACAATACTTATAATGCATGGTTTATTGTGAATTTTGCCAACATTTTTCTTGTTGCGCAAGTACATGTAATTGGCAGATTAAAGATAAACACTGAGGAGTTATGGTAAATAACCATAACTCCTTTATATAGATCAAAAGTAATAATATTGAGTTATCCCAAATACAGAAATATTTTTAATGAGCACTTCTCTGCGCACCCATAATCGACGCAACAATTTTCTGAATCCCAACCACGCCCAGCACCAATGCGGTGCCGCCAACCAACTGAATGGCCATCCACTGCACCGGCTGGGGCCCCGGAGGAACTTTAGCGGCAACGGCTGCTATAAAGAAAAGCATAAAAGCATTGGTATTAAATACCCAGGGTATATGATCCTTCAATAATACGATAGCACCCACAAACACACCTATGTATGCAAGCTGGGCAGGAAAGACTCCAATTGTCGGGGCTAAAGCTTTAATGACTATCATAATGATGGGATATTGCAAGATACCAAAAAATGAGCCAATAATTATATGGGGTATTTGTTTTGCATCCATATGGTAATAGAAAAATATAATCATACACGCAAATGCCGGCCAGGTGGCTAAATGGTTTAAATGCAATACTATTTCACCAATTAGTGTCAGGCTAACCAGCAGTGTGGCAAAAATAATTCTGCCTTTGGAAAAAATAGGAGATATTTGTTGTTGTTCCATGGTTCGTTCCCCTTTCTGCTTTAACACTGTTGATAATTTTCATATTGAACTGATAACTGTTCATTAAAGAAATTATTTAACCCCTAGCTTCTCTTTTTCCTCATCAACCAACCTCCTTTTCAATAATTTCCCTACAGAAGTTTTGGGCAATTCCAGCCTAAACTCAAACAGTTTGGGCACCTTGTAAGGAGCCAGCCTTTCTTTGCAAAAGGCGATTATCTCTTCCTCAGTGGCGCTATGCCCCTGTTTTAAAACTATATAAGCCTTTACCGTTTCGCCGCGGTATTGGTGAGGTATGCCCGCCACAATGGTCTCCTGCACCTTGGGATGTTGATAAATAACCTCTTCTACCTCGCGGGGGTAAATGTTATAGCCGCCGGCAATGATGATATCCTTTTTCCTGTCCACTATATAAAAATACCCGTCCTCATCCATCCTGGCCATATCGCCTGTATACAGCCAGCCATTCCTCAGAGCTTTTTTAGTTTCATCAGGGCGGTTCCAGTAGCCTTTCATAACCTGTGGGCCCATTATAATAAGCTCTCCCACCTCACCTGGAGGCAAAGGCCTGTCGCCCGTTTCCATATCCACAACCGCCGCGTGGGTGCCCGGGTAAGGGATGCCAATGCTTCCCCTTCTGTATTTTAAATCAAAGGGTGGGCAGCTGATCACTGTCGGCGAAGCTTCGGAAAGCCCATAACCTTCATTAATGATGGAGTTTGTCCCCTCCAGTTTGGCCTTCATAGCCTGCATCAATTCATCGGGGATTGGGCCTGACCCGCTTTTATAAAACGGAACCTTGCCATAGTCATTAAAATCCTTCAGCTCAGGGCTATTTAACAAAGCTGTGTACATAGTCGGCACGCCATTAAAAAACGTGGGTTCATATTTGCTGATTATCCCGGCCACATCGGCAGGCAAAAATTTTGCCACCGGAATCATCGTAGTCCCCGCCGCTATGCAAATATTCATACAGGAAGTCATACCGGCAACATGAAAGAAAGGCAGCACGCCAATAATGCGTTGTTTCCAGGACCCACCTGAGAAAAAGTGGTCGGACTGGCAGACGTTTGCATAAAGGTTGAAATGAGTCAACATGGCCGCCTTGGGCACACCGGTGGTGCCTCCGGTATACTGGAGCAAAGCTATATCCTCAACAGGATCGATATCCGCCTGGGGCGCTTCCGGGAGGTCACCGGCATACAGATCCGGGAGCCATAGGGTGTCATCCGGCATTTCACCCGACTTACCTCCAAGACTGGTGAGAATAACCTTTTCAAGGCCGGTATTGGGCCTGATATTTTTTATCCTGAAGTACAGGTCGGCCAGTGTTATGATCATCTTTGAGCCGGAATCGTTTACCTGATATTCTATTTCCCTTTCCACATACATGGGATTAGTGTTTACCACTACGCCGCCCATACTTAAAATGGCATAATAAGAGATTACAAAATCCGGACAGTTGGGCAGCATCAGTGAAACCCTGTCTCCTTTACGCAAGCCCAATTCGTAAAGGGCAGAGGCTACCCTTTTAACACAACCGGCTAATTGCCCATAAGTAATCTTGCGGTCGTAAAAAATTATCGCCGTATTGTCCGGGTTATTTTTCGCGGAATCAAAAAGCAGACTATGCAGCGTCTTTGGCTCTACTCTGATATCCCAGGCCACCCCTCCGGCCTTATAGATATCTAAATATGGTTTAGTAAAATCCAACCCCAAAGCCCCCTCCCATAAACTACAATTTTTTTTACTTTGCGACAATTTAAAATACAGCAAATCTTATGCCATTCCAAAAGGCCCTTCCCGGCCAAGAGAATTCCGGGGATTGGTTTCTTTTATAAACAGCCGCTGTTTCAATATGAATTCCCCACGGAATGCATCATCTCTTTTTCCAAAGCCCTGTCAATTAGTGGATCTCTAAACACAGAAAAACCGCCCGAAGGCGGTTTCCCACTAACTATAAATTTAGCTTAACGGTTTAACAGGCTCCCCACGTACTTCATCAGCTCATTGGCGCAGATATGGCAATAGCCGTACTCGTCGATCAGCTTGGCACTCACCTCATTAATACGCTTAAGCTGCTCGGCGTCCGGGGTCTTGGTGGATGTAGTGATCTTCACTACATCCTTCAAGTCGGCAAAGAGCTTTTTCTCCACCGCCTCCCGGAGGCGCTCGTGGGACCGGTAGTCAAATTTCCTGTTCTTGCGGGCAAAGGAGGAAAGCCTGATCAGTATTTCCTCCCGGAAACTCTTTTTGGCGTTTTCAGAAATGCCTATCTGCTCCTCTATGGACCTCATCAACTTCTCATCCGGGTCCATCTCCTCATCGGTGATGGGGTCCTTTATCTTGACCCCGTTGCAGTAGGCCTCCACATTATCGAGGTAATTGTCAAAGAGTACCTTGGCAGACTCCTCATACGAGTAGACAAAGGCCTTCTGGATCTCCTTTTTGGCCAGCTCGTCATATTCCTTGGGCGACACACTGGAGATAAAAATTGTCCTTTGCGTTATCCATTATTCCGTAAACCGGTATGACGGCAAAAATCCTCATATTTCCATTGGCGTATATTTCAATCTTCGGGAACAGAGCCTGAATTAGCTTTCTCTGCTGCTGCCGGGACATCTCCTTTTCGATGGTTGATAAAACTGCAAAACAGTTGAAAATATATTCTATATCAAGCTTTTGGTCTCCCAACTGTGCTAATTGGCCTGAAATATCCCTCTGCTCATTTTTCACGTTTTGAATTTCTGCTTCTATTGCTTTTTTCTTCTTCTTTAGGGTAGCCTTATCCCAATCTCCATCAAGATATATGGACAGCAGCTTTTCTTTTTTTAAGCTCAGCTGTGTTTCAGCCTTACTAAGGGTATCCAGCCGCGCCTTAAGAAGACTTTTTTCCTTATCAGAGTTATTCACCTTGATCAGCTGTTGCGCGACTAATGGACTGGAGCCTATAAGTTTTATTGCGCCAATTAACCTCGCATCAACCTGGTCCACCCGGTGAACCGCTTTACAGGATGGTTTGATAGTATGCCCATATTTATTTCTGGCCCTGTGCCGGTAATAATAATAACTGTATTTTTTATTTCCGTACCGGCTATTTATTGGAGACACCTGAAACTTTGCGTTGCATTCCCCACATAACAAAGCCCCGGCAGCCAGACTTGTGACAGTGTTGTTCCTTTGCCATGCCCTTTCTTCGCTTCGCTGACGAAGTATTTTCTGGCAGCGGTCAAATAGCTCTATAGGCACCGTGGGATCAAAGGCGGCCTCCACATATATGTCTTTACCGTTTTCGCACCTTTTAAGATCTCCCCGGTGTATGGGCTGGGTTATTACTCTTAACACTGACCAGGTATCCCATGTACTGCCCTCAGGTGATGGTATGCCAATCTTATTCAATTCGACTGCTATTGTACGAGAGCCATACCCTTCCAAGTACAATTGGAACATCTTTTGCACAGTTGGACCGGTTTCAGGATCAACTATAACGGTATCCTTGCCTTTATTATTCTTAACTTTTTTTCTTCCATAGGGTGGCTTCCCAAACCAGTTGCCATTTTCAGCAGCTTCAGCTCTGCCCCTCTTCATTGCCTTTTTTAGCTTTCTTCTCTGGTGGCGGGCAAACAGATTAAAAACATCACTGACAAGTTCATCATCTTCGTCCGTGAAGTCAATCTCCTGAACAGGAGTTACCAGACGAACTCCGGCTTCACGCATCTCTTTTTTTAGCAATTCCCAGTCAATGGTCTCCATCCGGGATAATCTGTCCTGATCAACCACAAGAATTACATCAAATTTACCGGCGGCCATATCATCACGCAGCTGGTCCAGTCCCGGGCGCCTGGAACTGGAACCTGTAATGGAGTCCTCATAGATTTTATATATTCTATAATTCCGGAGTTTGGCGAAATTTTTCAATTCCTTCTCTTGCCCGCCGAGACTCCATTTTTGCAAATCTTCATCTGTGCTTATCCTTTTATATAGAGCAGCTATTAGTTCATCCTGTGACCTCTTTATCTCCAACAGGCTCCACTCCTCCCACGACAATATCCTTCTTTGTCATGGTTAAAAATTCCTCCCAGAGATCCTCCACAGGTCTCGCGCCTGTCCCCCAGGCGATTATTCCTTCCAGGGCCTCTTCCTTAAATCCCGCAATGGCCACATCTGCAAGCAGCCTGGGTAAATTGGCGCGCTTATAAACCTGATTGGATATAAT
The DNA here is from genome assembly GCA_000802095.1 of Peptococcaceae bacterium BICA1-7. Classification (GTDB taxonomy): domain Bacteria; phylum Bacillota; class Desulfotomaculia; order Desulfotomaculales; family Desulfocucumaceae; genus BRHc4a. The sequence continues at coordinate 76,406 of JUEB01000017.1, forward strand.
CCCTATAGCTATTGATAAGCCCTCTTCAGTTTTCTCATCCCCGGCATATTCAAGAGTTGTTTCCGGCATATCAGAGTTCACCTCCCTGACTCTTGCGCCCAAAGGCTCTTTAAAGAGACGGTATGTCTTAAACGGATTGTCCTATTACAAAAGAAAAAGAGCCTTGCGCGGCTCCCTATACTATGATCCGGAGTTACCTCCTCCCCCTGAACTGGCGGCAGCCCTCCCGGGACCAGCCTGCCCCCCGCCCCTTCCGGTTCTCCCCTTAGGCATCCTCCGTCACCTCGCCTTTGATGTCCAGATAACACTTCGTATATTCAGAGACGTTCAATAAAAAAAAGGCATCAAAATCAATGCCTTCAACATCCTTGCGGGAACAATATTCCTCTCCTTTCCGAAGGAACTTCCGGCCAGTCCTGCCTGCATAAACACCTTCGCGCCGGGACGCCGCGGGCAGATATACCCGCATATACCGCAATTACATTTACCCTTTTTCCACACAACCCCGCACCCTGGGCAGCCGTAGTTATTACCTCTACGGTCATTACGCAATATCTTTAGAATACAGTAAAGGCGGAGTAGTTCCGCCTTAGTTTATGCCACTAAATATAAATGATTTGTCTTAACTAAAACCACAGATTTTGCTCATAATGCAGCAATTGTTAATTATCCCTTTTTTCTTCCCAGAGTCGTGTGCGTTCTTCAAAACTCACTTCTTTGTGTATTTGATGCAGCATCCATAGATACCCGAAAGGATCGCTGAATATGCCGTTTGATACTCCGTAATCAGGCAATTCTGTCACAGGCTGCACCTCAGTACAGCCCGCGCTGATCGCCTTCGAAAATGTTTCCTTGATGTCAGGGACGAGGATGTTAAACCAAATTGATTTGGGTTCATCTGGGTTTGGTGCCTTCAACTGGAATTTCGGGTTTTCATCCAACATGTGAAAGCGTACTCCGTATAGGGTAAAAATGACTTCATTTTCACCTTTAGGAAAATCTGAAACCTCAACACGTTCGATATCAAATACTTTTTCATATAATTCCAATGCCTTCAAGCTGTCTGTAATAACCATATCAATTTCTACTCCGACCATTTTGAAAACACTCCTTTTATAGATTAACTGAATATTTTGCTTCATTTTGCAGGAGCCGCCGTATGCCTTCCACGTCCTCTGACGTAATGTCTGCAAATAGAAAAAAGTGTCTGCACTTGGAATATGATTTGCCGTTAATTGTGAATGAAATTGGTCCAGCGCAGCCGCCGCCATGATTTTCACAATCCTTGGATGCGGAAAGCAATGAAGCTTTACAATGCTCCGTGCAGTTTTCTAAAACATCGTAGTACCCTGCTATGTGAAACAATTTTGCGCGGATAGAAAACCGCTCCCCGGTTATACGCAAAATGTAAAGTACACGTTTTGGCTTTGTGGCGATATACTCACATTTCCAGTCGTCAGGCTTCTTTCCGACAGGTGAAATCTTTGCCATATATCCAAGGGCAAGTGCTGTTTCATGCAGGCTGTTTACAATAGACTTACCCTCTGTCGGTAATGAAGAAATTATTTGAGATAAAACATTCTTTGACTCCATAAAGTCCTCGCTTACTCTGGTTCATGTCTTTTTCGGGCGGGGCGGCAAACCGAGCCTCTTATATCTTTGGTTGATATTTTTCATTCAGAAATAAAAGCATACTGCCGATTATATAAATAATCTTTGCTGCACATTATTCTACTACTATTCATTATAGCTTATTCCTCAGTTGCTGCACGAAATTACCATTATGCGCAACAGGCACCGGTCTCTATCGCCGTGGTGGTCTTGGCGCAGCCGCCCTTTTGGTTGCATATAGCGATTATCAATGCTTTACTCATAATTTACCTCCATTCATTTTGGGTAATAAAAAAAGAGCCCCTTAAAGCTCTTCTATGCTTGCAGTTTAATTAAACCTGGAAAAAGTGCCGGTATTTTTACCCGGCACTACTTTTCAATCAATCAACTAGTTCTTAATACTTTTCTTAATTGAGCCTCTATAACTGCGCTGACTGTATTCTCCATTTCAATATATGCCATTATATTAAGGTCCAGTAAAGCACTGTCCTCTTCATCAAGATATTCTACTCCGTCTGCGTCAATCAAATCTCTCCGGTCAAACGTTAATATTTGGTCTGTTTTTATATAAGATGGTCTCCTTAGAAATTGTATTTTCTGCAATCAAGAGAGACATGGTATGATTCAAGTTGTTTGGGTGAACCATCATCATTAACCGCTGAACTTATGGGAACTAAAGTTATTGTTTGATTCGGCACTAGGTAAGTATGAAGAACCACTGCTCTATGTCTACCATTAATTACGTGTCCAGATTCAGGTGGAAAGGAAAAAAAAATAACATCACCTTTATTAAAGGTCACTGGAGGCATATTAACTTATTCCTCTTCTATTAATTTTCTTTGCAGTTTTGAAGCTTTATTGAGAAGCTCATTATCTCCGTGATCCCGTATATCTCCACCATAACGCATAAACCTTGCTTTCATGGCCGGTTCTCTTAGGGATGTAAAACTAAAACCATTTTTTGATTCGAAAGCTTCTATAGCCCTTTCAACAGGAGTTAATTGTTTTTCTTTCAGTGCGGGCAACATACGCTTAACCCCCCGCCTTTTAACAATAATTTTCTTGCTTGTCCTCATTTTATTCCATCTCTGCCTTTTTTTCCAGGTATTTATCTCCAATTATATGTTTTCTGGTATTAATTTGGCAGGGGTTATAAATTAATTTTTCTGTTGAATGTTGACGCATAACCTCCTTAAGATAGTGTTTCCCTTTTTTGTTTTATTCGTACCCCTGGTTTCCCAGCAATGAGAAACACAGAACCCTTGCTTGATTCTTTTCTTGCAACGGGAATATTCTCAAGTAAATATGCAGCAGTAATACCATCCAGCCTATTCCCACGAAAAACAATATTGATATATAGGACACTATTATCTCATAGGTTCCTATCTGGGCCGCCCTTAAGAAATGATGCATTATTTCAAAGAATATCAATAAGACAGCCCATAAAGCCATCGTAGCGAAACCTGAATAAGCGCACAATTTTTGACCTTTATTAACCCTGTTATCCTTTTCCATATGCACTTCCCTCCCTTAAACATTAAAGAGCCCTCTCAGGCCCTATTGTTCTAACCTTTTTATATTCAGCTTCGCCAAATCATCTGCCAGCCTTTTTATCAAACCTGCGCAAGCGCCATACTTGGCAGCGTACCTGGTTGCCGGATCTGCACATTTCTCCCCGGCCTGGTCAGCCTCTTTAATTATTTCCAGCAATCTGTGGGCTATATCCCTATAATCCATGCCAGCCCCTCCTGAAATATTAATGATCCTCACAGGCAAAATAACTGGGAACCTCAGATACCTCCTCCAGAAACTCCCGGATTGTCTTCTTCACCTTTGTTCCATCATCATTATGGAGTGTAAACTCCCCGTCAATTTCCTCCTCTTTCACTAAATAGTCAATAAAATCCTCAAAACTGCTGCCAGGTATGTCCCGCAGGTAATACTGGTAATCTTCCTCAACACATTTTTCCCCCACCAGATCCTTGTAAAATTCAAGCCTGCTCTCTGCTCTCAGCCACAACCCACTCGGAAACGCCGTCCTCATTGAAACAGAACATTTTTTTATCGGGCATTATCAGCCATCCTTTTTTTAAAATTCGACGCAATCATACGTTAAAACAAACAGTATATACACATGGTTTAATGATTCGGGATACTTAATTGAATAAAAAGTATAATCTGTCTTACACTAAGATTGGCTTATTTATGGAGGGAAAACAGATATGAAAAAAGAATACCCATTATTTGGCATACTTGCTCCTTTGGTATATATACTTGCAGTGATATTAGGAGGTATGCTGAGAAATGACTATAGTCACATTACCCATGCAATAAGCGAATTGACAATCCAAGGTGCACCCAACAAAAATTTGTTGGATTTCATCTTCACTGTTTATAACCTTATGATGTTTTTATTTGGTTTTTTTGCTTTTATATACCTCAAACAATTCAGTCCTAAGAGTGTTCGAATAGTAATGATTATGTTGGCAGTCATAGGATTTTTAGGTATGCTTATGTATTTCTTTCCTATGGACGCAAGGAAAGCAGAAATCACATCCCGAGGTATCATCCATTTTACTATTGCAGGTCTAATGTCTCTTTTAACCATATTGTCTACAATTATGGCAGGAATCGGCTTTAGACATATGGATGGATTTGAAAGATATTCGAATTATTCTATTGCAACAGCAATTTTTATATTTTTCACCGGAGGAATAGCTGCCTTTAGTGCAGCAAATAAACTCTTTTTTATGGGTTTATTTGAAAGACTAACAATAGTGACTTTCATGCTGTGGGTATTAGTCATATCAATCAAGCTGTACAATACCCATCAAAAGGAATTTCCATTGTAAATTGAAGCCATAATGTTGATGCATATTTTTACCATGAAGTTCAGCAAAACCTATATTGGCTTTTCGGAAAATAACAAACTGCTAAAATGCGCAGGGACTAATACCCGGCGCTTCAACTATTTCTACCGTAAAACCCCCGAGCGGATTTCACTGTCCAGGTCAAAGACCTCATTTTTCACCGAGATGGTTAACCTGCCCCTGTTATCCGGAGGGTAAATGTCCACCGGCCCCTCCGGCCAGGCCTCGGCGTCGATGTGGTACGTCCCCGGCCTGGCCGGGTGAGCCCATGGCTGTAAATAAAATCCGTCTTCATTTATACAAACATTTTTTATCAGCCATCATTGACCATCCTCTCTTAGTGTAATATTTTTACGTTCCTTTCATTATTATTTGTCAGGTGGAGATTTGACGTGGTTGTTACAGTAAAACACTGTTATAATAGAAAAAAGTCCCTATAGGACTTTCTACGGTAACAGTAATCATATTTTCAAGATAATATTTGGCTTATCCATAGTAGAATTTATTTATAGTAGGTGCTTACCTGAAGTAATAAAATAAACAGTAATCCAACCACAAGTAGAAGAGAAATACTTATGGTAGTCCTTCCACCTTCTGAAGAACAGCGTGAAACAGAGTTTAACTTATTTCCATTCCCTTTAAAAATAATTGTAGAGGAAGATTCTAATGAATGCTAAAGAACGTATACTGGCGGCTATTGAAAAGGCCAACGGTCCGGTATGCGATGATTGCATGGTTAAACAGGCAGAACTAAGCACCCGGTGCTCTTTGGCGGCTACAGCCAGCTTCCTTAAGAAAAGCTCGATAAAGTCCCATAAGACCTCCGAGAATTGGCCACAGCAAATACGTTAATGTAACCCCCTAGTCGGTTCCATTTTTCCAATATGGGGTACCGCCAACATTTTAACAAAATATACACTAAGACAAATATTACCAGCTAATCAGCTGGTTTCTTTACTAAGACGGATTATACCAATGGCCAGTACCATTTAGGTAAACCCCAACTTGATTTCCTTGTTGCTCAGGAATTTGCAGATTCTGAAGGACTAATCTTTAGCTATTGAACATTATGAAATTGACTCATGTAATTACTTTTTTCCGTCTGAAAAAGCGACCCTGATTGGGCCGCCTTCCTAGCTTTCATCTTTTATTTAATTCCCCAGGAGGAAGACAACATCTTCCCCATTATAGGATTTCTACATACCCTTCTGTTCCATGCACACGAATTCGTTGCCCATCTTTTATCAGTTTGGTAGCATTTTCTACTCCGACAATTGCTGGTAAGCCATATTCACGTGCGATAACTGCTCCATGGGTCATCAGTCCACCAACTTCGGTGACTAGGCCTTTTATGGATACAAACAATGGTGTCCAGCTAGGGTCAGTAAAGGAGGTGACTAATATATCTCCATCTTCTAGATCAGCATCTTCCATGTTTAAGATGACACGCGCTCGTCCCTCTATAACTCCGGAAGAAACAGGCAGACCTACAATAGCTTCGGCTGGGAGATTTTCTCGTTTGTACTCACCTGCAATGATTTCACCATCAGACGTGATAACACGTGGTGGAGTTAGTTTTTCATATAATTTGTACTGGTCTTTTCGTTTGCTGATGATCTGGTAATCCAGTTTATTTGTGCGTACGACTTCGTGAAGTTCTTCAAAAGTGAGATAGTATATATCTTCTTTTTCATGAATAACGTTGGCTTGTACGAGTTGTTCGGCCTCTTTCAGTAAAGCCTGCTTATAAACGAAGTAGCGATTAACTATGCCGTATTTTGGATATTCACGATAACCGATGAAATTCCGGATTAGGTCGATCATTCGTTTTGTTTCTTTGGCTTTTCGTTTACCATCCGGTAATTGCTTCAGCCACTCTAATAACTCTTGTTCTTTTTTCAAAGCTTCCTGTCGCCCTTGCTCAAATTTCCGATTGCTGGCATTAGGCTCAAAGTTTTTGATGTTACTGAGAATCATGGAGACAAGTGTAGCTGGTTTTTCGCTCCAACGAGTTTTAGTAATATCGATTTCTCCGGCACATCGCATTCCGTATTTGTTAAGATAAGCATAGATAGCGTCTTGGGTTTCCTGTCCACCATTAAACTTAATCAGTTCATCCAAAAAGTTATCATCTTTTACATGTTGTAAATAATCAATTACTTCTGGATATGGACGAATCACATCTGCGACATCCAATAGCTCCAGACCCATTTCCGAAGTAATATTGTTTGGTACAGATTGAGAAAGCGTATCTGCTACGTTTTTTTCACCTAACCACTTGTTCATTTTTTCATTGATCCATGATGAAGCATCCATAGCAGCCATAATCACACCCAAATTTTGTGGGTCAAATAAAATCTTCTTTAATTGCTGGATATCTTCTAGAATAAAATCAAATAAATCTGATCCTGATTTCGTTTGGATGTTCTGTTTTAACTCTTCTATCGATGTTTGACTACTCTTAATCAAATCAGAAACTATTGTCGGATCGTTTTCGATTTGTGCTTGAAAACCTGAAGACGATATACCTTTATTGCTTTTACTGGGACTCTCCTTTTTACCATCTGGTGACGATTTTATAAAATCTTCTCGCTCTACGATGGTCATGAGTGCGTCTTTTATGAGCGGATCGGATTTTCCCAAGGTATCTATTATCGTTTTTCTGCTGACAGGCGAAGCCAGATTATGCGTGATATCAACAAATAACCTTCCACCAGCTTTAAACCTGGGTCCAAAAGATGTTAACTGGAACAAAGACATTCCCAATGGTTTCATCGGGTCAGTCATCATTTGTTGATGACCGACAGATACATAAACGTGATTTTCTTGATCATTTGCTTCAGGGATGGGGTATAAAGTAGTGATTGGCCGACTCTGGACGACAAAAAAGGTAAGGGGACACACCTCATCTAACTGGCCGGCTTCTAGGTCGGAGGAATGTCCCCTGGCCAAACACCATTCGATGTCCTGGGGGCAGCCGAAATGTTCTTCGATCTTTCTACCCATGCGCTCAAGCTGCAAAATCTGCTCATCCGTCAGCGCTTGCCTATTCTGCCGCTCAGGCGGGGTCTCCTGTTCTTTCGTACCGCCATCTTTTACGGCATAAATAGCCAGCTTCTTGGTGGATATCTTCTTATCGATAACCTTGCCGTTACGCACTTTGTAGATATCAGCATTCACCAGGCCGGAGACCAAGGCCTCACCAAGGCCGAAGCTGGCATCAATGGACAACACCTTCCTATTAGAAGTGACGGGATCGGCAGTAAACAAAATTCCTGCCGCCTGCGGGAAGACCATCTTCTGAACAACCACAGACAGGTGGACTTTACGGTGGTCGAAGCCGTTTTGAAGGCGGTAAATTACTGCCCTCTCGGTAAATAGCGAGGCCCAGCACTTGCTGATATGCTTTAGGATTGCCTCCTTTCCGATAATGTTCAAATACGTATCCTGCTGGCCTGCAAAGGAGGCCGTCGGTAAATCCTCTGCAGTTGCGCTGGATCGTACTGCATAGGCATTTTTTTCACCAAGCCTGGATAGGAGGCGGGTGATCTCTTCATTAATGTCTTGAGGAATGGCTATCCCTTCGATGACCCAGCGAATCTCACCGCTAAGTTCACCGATTTTATCCCGGTCTTCCACCTTTAGAAGTGATAACTGATCTAGTAATTCTTTAATCGACGATGTTTCCCCAATGATTCTTTTAAAGGCTTCAGTAGAAATACAAAAGCCATCCGGTACGCGTATTCCTTCAATCTTGGAAAGTTCCCCCAGGTTCGCGCCTTTGCCTCCAACAACCATGAGTTTTGTTTTGTCAATATCCTGAAAACCAAGCACAAAGGAACCCATACGTTTCCCTCCTTTGGCAATTCCTTCTTTGATAATTTTGATGACATCATTTAAAGGGCTAAACGATTTACCGGAGTATTGTACTAGCCTATAATGTACCTTTTGCATATATTTTATATACCCCGGAAATTTTCTTTGTAGAGGTTGTTTTTAAGCAAATTCAAATATTCTTCAAATTATTTGAATTATAAATAGTAAATCTGATTAGGGTAATTCCTTTAAATAACCGGTAGAAAAGGTCTCCTCTAAGGCTTTTTTACTGCATTTAGTTGTGCTTCTTGAATCATATTAATTCCTTTGGATTCCATAATAATACCCCTCCAACAAATCGCATTAACGTGCTATTGCATTATAGCAGTAGCAAATGGGAACAAATAGTCTACATTTACAATTTTTTATATGTTATAATTAAAGTAGGAAGAATTCAATTTTCAAAGGGGTACCGCCAACATTTTAACGAAAATAGCTAAGGCAAATAGTACCAGCTAATCAGCTGGTTTCTTTACTCTAAGACAGATTATACCAAAAATGGGCAGTTCCATTTAGGTAAACTACCCATTACATAAGCTTCGAGAGCAACTCCCGGGGGTGCTCACTCCTTTATTCATTTATAAACATCTCCGCGAGACCCGATAACTTCAATATAGATGACTTTCTCCTGTTGGTCGATCCGGAAGAGAAGCCGAAATGTTTCTAACCTTAAACGGTAAAAACCAGCGCAACCTTTCATTGGTTTGATGTCACCTATTGGTGGACTTCAAGAAGTCCCCGGAGTCCTATCGCAATTCGTATGGAACCTGATTGCATTAGATTATTGGAAAATACCTTACAATCATGGAATGGTATTTATCAATTTGATAATAATGAAGATAGTATTAATATTTTCTTTAACCCCGATTTAGTAGAACATAATAACATTATTGATATTGTTATTGAAATAGGTTGTAAAGTGAACATGTTTTATATCAGAGAATTCTAAAATAGCCGGTTCCCTTAAACATAAGGAACTGGTTATTTTTTATTTACTGTCTTAGAGTAACTTAGTTAACCGGTACCGAATGATCACTGCCGGAATAATTCCGGCAGTGATCATTCGGCCGAAGGCCCCTGGGCTGTGGCCCGGGTCATGATCACGGTCTTTTTAGCTGTTTACAGCTTGAACTTTTTGGCTGTTTTGTTAAGCTCTGCGGCCATTCTTACAAATTCATCGGTTGCAGCTGCCACCTCTTCCATGGCCGCAGTCTGCTCCTCAGTGGTGGCTGAAACGTCCTGGACTCCGGCGGAAACCTGCTGGGCCGACGAGGCAACCCCCTGGATTTCCCGGGCAAGGCCGCCCACAGTGTCCAGAATGGCTGTGAATTTTTGTCCCACCTCCCGGGTGACTTCCTCGCTTTCTTTTATCCGGCTGTTGCCCTCGGCCATGACTGCAACGGCTTTTACGGATTCGGACTGTACCTCTTCGATCATCTGGGTGATCTTTTTGGCAGCATCCGAGGACTGCTCGGCAAGCTTGCGAACCTCCTCGGCCACCACCGCGAACCCCCTGCCCTGTTCTCCCGCCCTTGCGGCTTCAATGGCAGCGTTCAGGGCAAGCAGATTAGTCTGGCCCGCTATATTGTTTATAAGGTCAACAATCTGGTTGATGTGGTTCAGGGTGCCGGTTAGGGAATCAATGACAGCAGAGGCCTCTCTGCTGGAAATGGTAACCGTTTCCATCTGGCCTCTCAGTTTATCCACGCCCAGTGCGCCGTCCCGGGCCTCCCTGGTGGCCGCCTCCGAGGCTGTGGCTACTTCCTGCAGGCTGTTTGAAACATGTTCCACCGTAGCTGCTATCTCAGCCACGGTGGCCGCAGCCTGAGAGGCCCCCTCCGATGTCTGGCGGGCCTGATCCGAGAGACCGCCGGCCGAGTCGTAAAGCTGCCGGCCTGTATCCACAAGCCTGGTCACTATTTCCCTCAGGTTGTCCCTGGTCCGGGAGACCGAGTCGGCCAGGTCGCCTATCTCGTCATTGCTCTTTATATCGATCCTTCCGGCCAGGTTGCCCCCGGCAATGTCGAGCACCCCGTCCTTCAGCAGGATTATCGGGCTGACAATCTTCTTACTCAGGAACATGCCGGCCAGCATAGCCAGGAGCGCTCCCAGGACAAGGACAATCAAGGTGTTCCTGACCATGTAGCCTGCAGCGGCGGTTGCCTCGGATACGGGCTGCTGGGTCACCACCACCCACTTCAGCATGGGCGACTGGGTATAACTGGCCAGCCAGTCCCGGCCACCTTCCTTAAATTCAAGGTGCCCTGTTTTTCCCGACAGGCCCACCTTAACCGCCGGAAGTTCATTCATGTCCTTTTGCTCCTCGCTGTACTCCTGGACCGGGTGGGCAATAACCTTCCCCATTCCGTCCACTATGTACGAGTACCCGGTCTTTCCCGTCTTTGATATACCAACCATCTCGTTGATGGTGTCCAGCTTCAGGGTCAGGTGAATAACGCCCTTAATCGCTCCATTTTCCTTGATAGGTGCGGCTACTATCACGGTGGGCTTTTTTGTCGTCTTGGACAGCAGCACCTCGCTTACGAAATAGTCCTTTCCGGCCATGCTTTCCTTGAAATACGACCTGTCCCCCAGGTTTAAAAGATTGTTTTCGTCGGACCGGGCCACCTGCATCCCCGAGGTGCCTATAACTCCGACCACGTCTATGTCCGGGTTCTTTTCTTTTACGCTACTTATTGCCGGCTTTAGTTCACTGGGATTCATCCTTATTATTTGCGGCATGTTGGCCAGGGTTACCACCATCTCCACCTTGCTCCTGATGATCTGCTCGGTCTTTTCGGTCAGGTGGGTGGTCATCAGTCCGTCCCCGGCATAAATGTTTTCAACCAACTGCTTCTTGATCGCCGTAAAGGTCCACAGCGCAGCCATCAAGGCCGGCAGCACGGCGATCACCAGGAAAAACAATACCAGTTTAAACTGCAGGCCAGTCCTTTTTTTCAATCCCATTTCAGATACCCCCGTTTTGCTCAGTATATTATGTACTGACAGGCCTCCACCTGCCCCCTCCGGTATATTTACACAGATTCATCCCCTCCTCAGATCATATTGGTACTACCTCATACCATATATTCGTTAAAAATTGATAAAATCCTACACAATACCATAGTTTTCTTGTACATGCTTAATTTTATAATTATTGCAAAAAAACCCGTTTCAGACAAAAAAACCAGGTTTTTAAGGCCGGGTTTTCTGCTTTCAGGCAATAATGCCCCTTAATTTCCATCGTATTTTTAAAAAAATTTTTTAATGTATAGGAGTCAAATGGTACCCGTTAAAAAGATATTAACTCAACTTGCTGGCCACCGCAGTCAGCTTCCTCATGGCCTGGGACATTAGGCAGGCCTGAAGTCCGGCGTGGGCGTCGCCCATCTCCCCGTCAATATCTGCCCGGGGCACCAGGGCGGCCACACTGTCCACAACCACCACGCCGACTGCCCCGCTGCCGATGAGGGTGTCCGCAATCTCCAGGGCCTGCTCTCCAGAGTCTGGCTGGGAGACAAGCAAGTCGTCAATGTTTACCCCCAACCTTCTGGCATATAGGGGGTCCAGGGCGTGCTCGGCGTCTATGAAGGCGGCAATGCCGCCGGCGTTCTGCACCGAGGCGATAACATGCAGGGCCACGGTGGTTTTCCCGGACGACTCCGGGCCATATACCTCAACGATCCGGCCGCAGGGCATGCCCCCCACCCCCAGGGCCACATCCAGGAGCAATATGCCGGTGGAAACTGCCTCAACGTTAGCCGCCGCCCCCTTCTCCCCCAACCGCATAAGCGCCCCTTTGCCGAATTTCTTTTCGATCTCAGTACTGGATTCTTCGGCAGAAACGCACACAGACATCCTGACAACAATAGTAAATACAACTATACCCTGGCATTGCCAGGGTACAATTTTAATCAAGGCTTTTTAATTGTCCGTATGTATACTACAGCTTAACGTATAGAGCGTTTTCGTCAGCATTATATTCCGCCTCTAATTTACCTCTTTTGGTGATTCCGAATGCATTAAAAAAACCTTTGCCAAAAATTTTGGTTTTCTTTAATTCTATGCCGCCTTCGGTCACACCTTTAACTCTAATTACATCGCTCTGCTTATCGTATGCAAGCTCCACCCGGCTGGAGCCAAGTTTTTCCCTGGCAACGTTATTTAAGACTATGGATGTTGTTGAAAGTGATACGATAGGTTTTTTCTCTGCCCTTTCTCCACGTGGCCTATAAACTTCAAATGACACGTACAGTCCCCTCCATATTTAAACAATATCTATTAAAGCTATAAAATTTTAACTTGATAAGTTGAGTTTGTCAAACTAGTTCTTATAAAATAATAAATAGATTTTTGAAATTACCTCTTATCAAAAAGAACAATACCCCTTATCAACTTTAAAATCGAATACTCCCAACTGGACGAAGAGCTCAGTTTTGTGAGTTTTCTATAAGAGACGATTTTCTGCTCATTATATTTTCAGACATGATTCTAAGTTTTTTAGACAGTGTAATTACTTTTTTAGCCATTTTTGGTAGGATTTATTAATTTTTTACAGAATTAATCATACCATGATTTGGAAAGGAGGAGAAGTAATGATGCTTCTATGTCAACCCCGAGATCCCCCTAAAAAAGTAATAGTGATTTGGTAGGCAAACCGGGGTACAGACCTTGCAATCTCGTCACCCATAATATGCCACCCATAACCACTATTACAATTCTATTTAACCATTTTTCTCGTTAGTTTTCAACTTCAAAAAAGAATTAGGAGGAGTAAAAATGTTATCTAATGTAGTGTTGATTTCCAATAAGATTACAAGAGTTATATTAATGGCAGTCCTAGTATGTCTTGTATCTTTTGCAACAACTTCAAATTCTATTGCTTATGCGGCTGACAAATCTTATGATGACATCTCAAAAGAATACAATTTAAAAACCGTACTGAAGTTCCGAAAAATGTTATTCCAATTAAAGTAAACAGTGAAAAAGAATTACTTACTATATTACAAAAAATAGATAATGATTTGGCTAACTTTAACAAAAAAGCAAAAAAAACCATAGTAATTACACCGGAAAATCCGACTAATGGGATTGCGGCAGCTTCTACAACTCAAACATATGAGGCTGACTATTACGTAGTTGGTGGAACTGCAAAAATTAAATTAATGGCCAGAGTTACGTCCGAATACGAACAAATCACAAATGTAGATGAATATACTACGTTTACCGGCTTTACTTACGGTTTTGATTGGGTAGAGTCAGCGATAGGGCATGATATCTCATCTGACAAAAAGGATGTAGAGGTTTGGTGTTCTGGTCAGGTAGATTGTTATTTGCTTATTAATGGGCTCATAAAATATTATAGCGTACCTGTTGATTTGCGTGGATATCTGATGATTTTCCATTAAAAATTAACATTTAGCATTGGGCAAAATAATATTTTGATAGGAAAAGAGAAACTCGCGGGGTGTTAACCCGAGAGTTTCTCTTTTGAATAATTAATTTTTATAATTTCATAGTTAATTTGGAACATGTTAACATATATTTTATCAACATATTGCAAAACATTTTTACTCAGGGAAAAGAATTTTAAAGTACTGGCTAGAAATATTTAAAATTACAGGCAATCAAAATCTAAAAAAGGAGGATAATTCATTGGAATATATCAATGCTACACTTCTTGCACAAATATTTAATCTAGGGGTGTTTTTAGCGATAATATACTTTATATATCGTGTATATAAAAATTCAGTCGCCAAAGAAGAAATTAGACGCAAGCATGAAGAATTAGTTATAAGTAAATTAGACACCTTGATAGAATCAAATAAAAAGCTGGCAGATTATTTAATGAAAAAATAATATTTAAATATTACTGGATTAAGGATGGTATTGAAATGGAAGACCTTAGACGATAATATTCCTTTAGCATGAGTTGGGGATTACATAATGTGCAAAATGCAAAATGACCAATGGGGTCTAGCGGTACCGAGAACCTAACATACTATAAAAACGGCAAATCAACCGGCCGGCTACACCTACGACGGGAATGGGCAACGTGCTGACCGTAACCGGCCCGGGGCCCCATTAAACTACCTTACCTCATATACCTAACAGTCAACAGCCCCACCAGGGTTGTGGACCCCGCGAGATACGTCACCGACTACACCTACGACGAAAAAGGCAACCTCCTGGCCCAGGAGCTTGGAAGGGTTTTTCTTGAGGAGAACCAAAAGGCCCTAAGCTTTCATACTGGACTCTGCGGCCTGAAACGCACACAGACATCCTGATGACACTAGATCTATTTATGTTTCTATAATACCGAAAGCAATACCCTGGCATTGCCAGGGTACAATTTTCCCTCTGAAGTACCATGAGGTCTTATCTCTGGTCAAATCATATACTCCCCCGCTGTGGGCTTTTACCTCTATATATCTCAGAGGGAACACGCTTCCAGAAACTTCTTCACCGGTTTACCACAGTAACGCTTTCTCTTTCGGCCACCTCCCGTTCCTTAGAAATGCAATAAACGTGTCATCCTGCATTTGGACCTAAACGGATTTCTTGTAAAGCTTTATAATGCTCCCATAGAGTGAGACACAAAATTAAAAAAGTAAGTTATACTGGAAACATGAAAAAGAGAAACAATTATTCAGCCGAATTTAAAAGCAAGGTAGTCCTGGAGGTGCTACAGGTAGTCCGGCTACTATTTTTAAGCTACTCGGGTATTCCTTGCCATTACTTCATCTTGCTGCAATTTTTTTTGTTCGTCGCGGTATACGATGGGTAGCGATGCTGCTTTTACTACCTCATTTAACCACTGTACTATTCTTAGGTGTGGCGGAGCTAATGCAAAGCCGCTAGATTCTGACATTTATTTTACCTATGCCCCTTTTGTTGGATTCTTTTCGGGCGGTGTATTTATCATCTTGGCTTCCCAGCTTGACTATCTTTTTTTAATTTCTACCGGATTTGATTTTAATTCTGTAAAACTTATATGCAATGCTGCTATTAAGGAACCAATCAAGTCTGAAATCATATCTAAATTTATATCAATTAACCCCTCTTGATTATGCACAGATGGTTTCATGGTTATGTCTACAATAAACTCTAGGAGCTCAAAAATTGCACCACTGCCAATACCTAAAAGAGTTATATACAAGAATCTGCTTGTTTTTGAAGCAAACGAAATGCCCATAATGTTTCTGGTAACTGCATAAAGAAAAAGCACAACAGCATAAGCACCAAACATATGCAAGTAGCTATCGAAATTGGCTAACCTAAAATAAAGGTTTAAGTATTTACCGCCTAAACTATGTGCAATTACAACTAGTGCGAGGCAAATGTGTGTGTAATTACTAATATTAAAAGAGTACTTTTCCCCCAGGAAAATATAACCAATAAATAGAATAGTGACAAATACTACCTCACCGACATTATTCATTTTATTGTCTATCGCTAAGGCAGTAATAGTTATAAATTGTATTAATATAAAAATATAATTTGTAAAATTCCTGATTACTGTTACCATAACAGTTTCCTCCGACCGTCTTTTTGCCAGGCATTATAAATCTATTATGTGCATTATCTGGGACGCCATTATAAATAGAAAAACTTGTTAAACTTTGTGTTAAAATATTACCAAAATCAACGTCCTCAAGGATTAGGATAGTGTTTAACCTTAAATTGAGCAATCCAAAAAAGAAAAGCCCTTGGGGAACTTGAGTTTTCATATTCTTATATAGCCAACATTATTTCAAAGGATATATACTTGGGCTTGTCCTCTTCATTGCCAGAGTTGCGCTCATGTCCTTTCTGGCCATGGATATGAAATTAAGAAGCCTCTCCTTTTCCTCCTTGGTTATGGAGGCGTGCTGATCCAGGCCGTCCTTTAAGCCTCTCAGCACATCCAGCGGGTTGATGCACTTGGTGGAGGTACGAATAAGGGCCGAGGAAAGGCGATTGATCACATACCTGGGGTCAACGCCGCTCATCCCCTCGTCGGAAAACTCATTGTGCAGCTCGGTAACATCCTTTTGCTTGAACCCTTCCACATCTTCTCCATCGTACAGCTTGAGCTTTTTCAGCAGGTCCATGCCCTGCTTCTTGCTTTCCTTGAGGCGGGACAGGGTTGAGAATATGCTGGCCACCCGGAGGGAGTGCGGGGCGATGTGAATATCCCTCAGGTCGCTCTGCTTAATGAGTTTTTCATAAATCTTGACCTCGTCACTCACCTTCACGTTGTACGGTATCTTCATTACTATGATGCGGGACTGCAGGGCCTCATTTTTCTTATTGCTGATAAAGGACTTGTATTCATTCTCGTTGGTGTGGGCCACGATAAGCTCGTCAGCATAAATAAGAGCAAAGCGGCCGGCCTTGAAGTTACCCTCCTGGGAAAGGGACAACAGGTTCCACAGGAATTTTTCGTCGCACTTGAGCATCTCCTGAAACGCTTAAAGCGAAACCACAATTAGCTTATGGGTAATATCTCCGGTCGGAGGGCTTATGAGTAGTTACCTCCTGCCGGAGATAATTAGGGAATGCACCTACAGAGTCAGACTTGCAATAAAAGACCCCACCATACGTCATATGGTGAGGCCTTTTTATTTCCTTATTTAATTATTGGCATCAGCAGGAGCCTGGTTATCGTTATTGTGGGGGCGCGGTCCCATATGCTGTGACATTTTATTGGCCTGTTCCTGAGTTATCTTTCCATCCGCCACCGCTTTGGAGATTTCTTCTTTCCTGAGCTCCTCCATCTTTTGCTGGAACTGATCCATGGTCATACCCTGGGCGGTAACTATATCTTCAAGCTTTGTGCCTGCTTCAAACTGGGCCTTGAGCTCGTCCGCGGTTATGCCCAGAATACCAGCCATGGCATCAGTGTTGCCGCCAGGGCCGCCGGGTCCATGTCCCCTGCCGGGACCAAACCCAAGGAATCCAAAACCTTCACCGGACTTCATTTTGTCAGCCTGTTCCTGGGTCAGTTTGCCCTGTTCAACAGCCTCAGCAAGCATTTGTTCATTGGTGGCGGTAAGTGCTTCCTTTACCTTGTCATCGCTGACACCAAGATTAGCCGCGAATTTGGATATGAAGTTTTCATACATGGCAGCCATATCCGGTTTACCGTTTTGGTCCTGATCCGTACTGGCATAGGCCATCCCTGATATTGCCCCGGCAAGAATAAACATTGCCAAGACAACCGCTCCAAGTCTCCATTTTTTCGTTTTCACCAAAATTAAACCTCCTGTACCTCTATTTTTTAAGGCGGTGCACCTATTGATTGTATTATAAAGAGCCTTTATGAAAACAAATTGAAAGACAGCTTAAAGTAAGCTGAGAATTATAGATTTCTCACAAAAGGGGTTGACCTGTGCCTGGCCTGGACCGCACAGATCCGACCCGCACCAGTAGCAGCGGATGAAGTCCGGATCATTCCCGGCCCCGCAGTTGGGGCAGGTATTACTTAACATCCCCGGTCACTCCCAAAGCTTCATTTAACTCTGCCAGGCACTCCCGAACGGCCTTCTCCCCCACCTCCCCTGACGCCAGCCCAACCTCCAGCAAGTCCTTCACCCTTTGCATGGAGGCCCGGAGGTATTCTTTCTCCCTGAGGATAGTATTTGATTTTTGGTAGATATCCTGCGCCTGCTGGAGTGACAGTTTAATGGTCATGTGCATCATCCTTTACTCGTTAAGACTTTTGCCGCTGGGAATATTCATGGTTTTCTTCTGGCTGGTGTTGCTGTTAATTCTTTTAATCAATATTGACTCTCTGCAAACCCTATAAGCACATAAAACCTCCTCAAGTCCTACTCCATAAACCTCCCCAAGTTTTTCCGCTATTTCCAAGTACATTCTGCGTTTTCCTTTTTCAAGCAACGATAAATAGCTTTTTGATATTCCAAGCATTTTAGCCGCTTTGTTCTGTGGCAAATTACCCCGTAAATCTTCGAGGGTTTTCATTTCCGTTCACCACCTTGCTTGCAATATGCCAATAATTTACAACAATTATAGTTTGCATATTGTCAACTGTCAATGCCTTTAGAATGGATTTATTGACATTATGCAAACATCGTTGTGTTTACAAATGGTCAACAATATAATGTGTTTGAGGTGCAGGTTATGAAAAATTTTCCTATAAGGTTAAAGGAATTAAGAACGGAAAAAGATATTTCCCAGGAAGAACTTGGCTTAATCATGAGTCTGAGTAAATCAACTATTTCTTTATATGAATCCGGTAAAAGAGAACCTGATTACGAGACATTAAAAAAACTTGCAGATTATTTTGGCTGCAGCACTGATTATCTTCTGGGCAAAACAAATATTAAGGATGCAGTCAAACAAAACTCTACAGTAGAAGAACAAATTTTAGCCATGCTTGGAATGGATGATGATTTGACAAAGGAAGAAAAGAAGATTCTGGCGGAAGATATTGCAGATTATTTTGAGTACCGACGAGCAAAGCTAAGAGGCGCGCGCCCTTAGCGTGATTGCACCTGCGCCTTATGAATTCAGAAATGAAACATGGGCCAACTACTTAATATACAATTCAACGTTCTCCTATCTCCCGGGCAGTCTTCTCCCACACCAATCTGCCCCGGGTCTCCCCCAACAGATCGGTAATCCCGACATCCAGCGCGGCAGCCATTTTTACCGCCTCACCGATGTCCGGCAGCAGCTTGCCGGTTTCCCAATCGGAAATGGTTGTTTGGGGTTTATTAATAATCTGCCCCAGCCCCTGCTGAGATAGCTTCCGTCTCTTACGGTAGTTTCTAAGCCTATTTCCAAACATTGCAAGCACCCCCATCAAACCATTTTAAACGGTATTACGTTTAAAATGGTTTATAGTTGGTTTGTCCAAGAAAAAATAGTATAAAATGGATTAAAATAACGATATTTCGTTAAAAGGAAATTATAACTATGAAAATTGGAGAACACATTACAAAACTCCGCAAAGAAAAAGGTTATAGCACAACAAGACTTGCCAAGCTGGCAGGAATCGCTCAATCAACATTACGTGAAATTGAACTGGGAAACACCTCGCCCACCTGGGACACATTAAGAAAATTGGGCAATGCCCTGGAGGTTTCCCCAATCATTTTTGCCTTAGACCCGGAAAACCAACCCCCGGAAATATCGGAAAACATATTAACAAGCACTCCTGAAATTCGCCGTATTTTGGCCAAACTAATTAATTTGCCGCCGGACAAGCTTAAAATACTTGAATCTGTGCTGGATAGTTGGGTTGAGAGGGATTAGAAACGCTATCGAATTTCACAACATAGTTTTTTAGAGGATGTAAAAATGAGCTGTGAGCATTATTTCTATAACTGTTCAAAAGAATTTGTTGATTGTGTCGATCCCACCCTATACCAAGAACTCACCGATATCATTAACAGCCTTCCTATATCAGAAACCCAGTCGGAAATCCTGCGGTACTTCCACTCCTTCTTTCCCTCGGGCCAACATTTTGAATATTGCAGATTCAGTAATACCGAACGCTTCTGCCCGCTTATCTCTTCCTCTTCTTCCCCAGCAAATATATTACTTTTCATGGTCAATTAATAGGCCTGACCCCTTTTGTCCCTCCCAGCTGGCCATTTTCGGCGGACTCGGCCGGTAGGTTTGCCAGGTTGCGGGCGGCCAACTACACGGTCAGGTATTCTTCCAATCACACACATTCAATCAGCGTCGAATCTGTTTATGTGTCTCAATATAAGAGCTCAATACAGCACCTATAAACCCCACGCTAATATTTCCCATGCTGTTGACTATATTTAATAATTGTAATAATTCGGAAGGCAGTCCTTTGACAGATGAGTCAACCAGTAGTACATGAGGCTCAACATCAAGGACTGCTGCAACTTTTTCAATGAGTTCCAGAGAGGGGTTTTTCTGACCCCTCTCAAGGTATCCCCAGTAAGACTGGGTAAAACCAGCGCGAAGGGCCGCCTCGTTTTGAGAAAAACCCTTTAATTTTCTGATTGAGCGTATGTTTCTTCCCATAATTTCATTTAACATATATTTCCACCCAGCGACCAAAAGTAATATTTTTAGACAATTATGTATAGCATTGGTTTTTATATGTTGTAATTTGTATACTTATAGTTTTATAATATTTGATGTACCATTTTTAATTTGATTAACAAAGGCAAACTACCATCGAAAGAGTAGGGCGCAAAGCCATGGGTCTAAAGCGGTTTTAATAGCACACCATTATTTGCCGCTATGATTGCCAGGTTGCGGTAAAAGCAGTGTTTTACGCCAGCACACTCCTCTACTTTCGATGATCTCGCCTAAAAAGTAGGGGTAAAATGAAAATAAATTTTGAAGTAGCAAAAAGTATCGTGGATATTTTCCCCAGCGACTTGCTGGAGCATTCATATAATGTATGTTATTTGTCTACGAGGCTGGCCGCACATTTGGGCTACAAAAATGAAAAATTACAAAACCTGGCTATCGGAGCTTTACTGCATGACATCGGCAAGACCAGAATAGGTCAAGAGGTATTAAACAAGCCTGGTAGATTGACAGATGAAGAATTTGCCTTTGTAAAAAAACATACGGTCATAGGTTCTGATCTAATAAGATGTTTTAGAAACCATCAAAGCATACTGCCAGTGGTTCTCTATCACCATGAGCGATGGGACGGGAATGGTTATGATCGTCTGAAAGAAAATGAAATACCGGAACCGGCACAGATTGTGACTATAGCTGACGCCTTTGACGCTATGACCACTAACAGGCCATACCAAAAGACCAAATCACTTGTTGAAACTCTGCATGAATTGAATAAAAATAAAGGCCTTCAGTTCTCTCCCACGCTGGTTGAAAGATTCGAATCATGTATCATCGAAAATACCAAAGGCATACATCCATTTACATCTGATTTCCCTTTTGTAAAAGTACTAAAAAGGCAGGTTACGCCAGTATGGAAGAAAGCAACAAAAAATATACCCGTAAAAGAAAAGCCGAAATGAATATTCGCTTTTCCGAATTTGAACTGCCACCAATGCAAGACATTCTGGTGATTGGCAGAAGGGCTCCCATTGGTCCGGAAGCTGTAAGGAGAATGGTAGATGCCCTCGCTCCTGAGCAATATGAATTAATTGAATTTGAAGAAGGCCCGGTTGAGGCAGTAGCCGTAAAAACCTCTTTATTTAATTGGATGGCCAGAGACATACTGCTGGACGTTTTGCTGGAGGAAGCGCTCAAAATAAACATAGAAAAAACCCTGCTAAAGGTAAAACTGGACCTGACAATTTCCGTTTTCAAAGAAGTTGATATTTAAATAATGGAAGATGGTTGTTTGTAATGTTGGAAATCAAAGATATAATGATAAAACCCGTATTTACCATTAGCCCTGATAAAAGTGTCCGATACGCCGCCGAATACATGCATGAAAAAAATATTGGCGGTCTGCCTGTAGTTGAAAAAAACAGGCTGTCAGGCATAATCACCTCAAGAGATATCCGGCTTAATCATCCCAATAGAATAGTTGCTGACGCCATGAGCAAGAATGTTATTTACTGCTCTCCAATAGACACAACCTGGGCTGTGGCCGAATTAATGAATTTGCACAACATAGAGCGCCTGCCCGTTGCGGAAAATGACAAACTCTTGGGAATGGTAACTAAAAAGCAGATTATTAAGTATATAAGCCAGCTATATGACCACCTTACTGGCATTTACAACTCTACATTTATTTACATGATAGCTGGTAAGCTTTTAGAGGAAGGTAACGAACTCAGTGTAATTCTGTTCGATATAAATGATTTTGGAGAACTCAATAAAAAATATGGGCATGTCAACGGGGATAACTGCCTTAAAACTATAGCCGACATTCTCATAAAATATATTGATGACAATAATGATTATGTTTGCAGGTACGGAGGTGACGAATTTGTTTTTGTCACCTCAAAGAAAATCAGGCAGGCAGAAGAATTAGCCCAAAAAATTATCGACAACATAGCAGACTGTACGCCCGAAGCCGGATTTCCGGTCACAGTCGCTGCAGGTATAAGCGGCGGAAAGCGTAAGTACTCCAGAAATATAGTAAAGCAAAAAAATGTTGTGGAAAACCTGATTAATAAAGCCAGTCTGGCATCGACCAGGGCGAAGTCTCAGGGTCTCAAGTACCTCAGCGTCTAAAATTCTTCAAGACTCCATTTCTGCAAAATCTTACTTCTACTTTCAAGGGTTTGACCGGTCCCCGGTACTCAAGTTTTAAATTATTGGGGTGAACCGGTACCGGGTACTCAAGTTTTTATATCCTACAGGCCTCCCCAGATAAGAACGTTTCCGCTCATGCACCCGCCCAAGTATACTGCCTAGCGCCTTGGGTGGCTTTAGACTTCGTTGGGGGACCCATAGGGGGTCAGGCCTGCCCCCTTTTGTCCCTCAGAAAAAATAAGCGACCGCAACTGCGGTCGTTTCTTTTATAACCATTATTAAACAGTTTTATTATACCTGGGGTGATCAACAATCATAGTCTTAAATAACGGCATGGCAGGCGTTAGCGTGCCGGCTTTGCCATGGTCAGACTAAATTTGAGGCAAATGATTGTTATTATTACTGCGATAATGATATCCTTGTAATATAAGAAGACTACCTAATGTCCCCAAAAGGATAACCAATTTATCCACCTGACAGTAAAACCCTGCTGAAGTACTGGAGGAATACTCTCATGATCCCTGAAAATAATAGGATAATGAATTATCCAAGGAAAATTACAGAAGGTGTCTATTTGGTTGGAAATCACTTTTTTCGATCCTATCTGGTACGCGGTGAGATCTGTGCTTTGGTTGAGGCTGGAGTTACCTGGTCTGTACCCCAGGTAGTCAAGCAGTTGGAGGAACTGGGGATGGCACCGGAAGAACTGCAGTACCTGATTGTATCACATGCCCATTTTGACCATGTCTGTGGTATTCCGGGTCTCAAAAGGGCTTTTCCCAACCTGCAGATACTGGCATCTGAGGCTGCTGCCAGGGTATTGGTGAAAACAAAGGTGGTCACAGGTTTTTTCAGTGAGGATGTTGCCCTGGCAAAAAACCTGGGGGACAAAGGACAGGTCATGCAAGCAGTGCCCATACCTGACCCTCCGGTAACCATCAATGTGGACATGGTGATAAATGAAGGCGACAAGTTGGACCTGGGTAGAGGAGCTATTCTGCATTTTAACCTGTTACCCGGTCATAGTCCTTGCAGTATGGCTGCTTATCTACCATTGGAACAGGTGTTGTTTGCCGCTGACTGTGGAGGTTACCCAATTAGTGAAGACACTATTTTCCCTATGTATTTTTCAGGGTATGAGGATTATGTAACCGGCTTAAAAAAGCTACAGAATATGGAATCCTCTGTATTGGCGGCCCCCCATGAATTGCTGCTGTCAGGAAGCAGGGAGATTAGTCGGTTTTTCCGCCAGTCCCTGGCCAGCACAGTGCAATTGTATGAGGTTATTCTTGAGAACTACAAAATTGGCAGGAGCCAGGATGAAATTAGTCAAGGGCTGTTTCAGAGGTTCTACCGGGGAGGACTGGCCAACTACTCAACGGGTAATATCAGGGTGTGCACTGATCTCCTGGTGCGAAGAACCATTGGGGCAGAAAATTTTTGTCAACATGAATAAGTTTATATAGAAATACAATAATAGCACTCGCCATCACTTATATGACTTAATAATCCACCATTACCCTCAATCACTTTTCTTGACAAGGTATTATCTTCTGTAGTAGTCATTAATACTTTATATATATCCTTTTCTTTTGCCTTAAGCAGTAGTTCCTTTAAAATTAACTTTCCATATCCTTTGCCCCGTTCAGATGGTCTTATAGCGTAGCCTATATGCCCACCTATTTTTCTTAGACTGTCATTTAGATGATGTCTTAATTTTCCATAACCTACCGGCTTATTATCTACATACAGCCAGTACAATGTTTGTGCAACCTGATTATTTGCCAGGTTGATACCAAGGGACATATTGACATAATTTTGTAAAAAAACGGGGAAACCACTAAACTCTACGTTGCCATCATTTAAAAATCCATTTTCACCGGGGCCAATTTCTCTGAGCATGTTATATATATCGGCTCCATCAGTTAAAGAGACTTCCTTTAAAATGCAATTCACGTCCGGCACTCCCTTATAAAAATATAGGGCTATTCTATATATACAACAACCCGCCCAGGGCCAGATTAAAGGTGTTGAATAGCCGCCCCATTGATTTGTCTGCCAAGATATTCCGCCAGGAGCCTCCTGTGGCAATACTGAGGTGAGTCTTCACTACAGAGCAGGCATATTTTTTCGCCTTCCCTCATACTGACCAGAGCATCAGGATCACTCCCGGCCAGCAGTTTGGAGTATATTTCAACATACTGCTCCCAGTTTATTTCCCTGCCTTTGAATGCTTTCATCAGCTCCTCTGCAGGCGCAAGGGCCGGTATATGCTGATACTGAATATTTACAAGCTCCAGCACATACTCAAGATCCTCTTTCTTTGAATATCCGGCCAGTTGGGAAGTATTGTTCAGACGAATATCCACCACCCTTGAAACACCTGCTGACTGCAGTCGTCTAATAAACTCCCGCAGGCTCTTTTTGGCGAATCCTATAGTATTTATTTCCATAACAGTCAACCGCCTTGTCCATTATTTTTTTTTCACTTAAAAGTTATATAAGGCCTTTAAGAATTCTATAAAAGGGTACTATTCCCTTTAAGGATGCCGGACATAATAGACCCTCCACCTGAGGATGGAAAGTCAAAAAATGGGCTAAATGATGTAAGCCGAATATTCTGGTTATAAATGGAGAAGATTATAATTAAAACTTTGGGGATGATTTTTTTGGAACATATAGCTTGGGCTGCAACAACATGGTCACTCTTGTTCATATTTGTACCCATTGAAAGGATAAAAAAGATCTGGGTTATTGGATTAGTTTCATTAATCTGGTTTTTTATCGTAAATTATGTCTTTATCCAGTTGGGTTACTTTAAATATTCTCATATGATTGTGTCAATTGGCGGAGTCCCCCTTATACATTTAATCGGCAGTGCTGCCGGTGGAATGTTGTTATTAAACTGGATGACAAGGGACGCAATTTATAAGCCACTAATTACAGCTTTTTTTAGCGGCATATTAACTCTATCAGACTACTTACACGTGATTTATGGTGGGATTATACACTCTGGCAAATTCACTTTTCTTTTTGATTATGTCTTAAATTTTGCAGGTTTGTCAGCATTGGTCTGGATATGCATAGCGTTAGTGGGTGAGGAAGTTATCTACCAGGGTAATAAAACAAGATTTTTGAAATAGTTAAAACACCAAATACTATATATTGGTATCAATTAACTGAAGGTGCAATTCGGGACAGTTCTTTTGGGCAAGCTACTTGGTAGCCTTAAACGCCTGGCAGGCCTTAGTGTGTTATCCATACTCCAATAATTATTAAAATTAAAGCTAAACTAATGATAAATATTAAGGCCCCGCTCCTTGCAATATTAAACATGCCATCACCTCGTCTGTAGGATATCCCTGGCATGCCCGATTATACCCGGGCGCGGTTCCCCCGCCACTAAGGACAAAAAGGGCATGTCATATAAGCATGCCCCTTTTCCATGAGGGTGGTTTCGCCCAATCCGCTTACCAGAGTTCCTCCACTGTCTCTATAGTGTCCCTTATTACATTGAAGCAGACCTTTTCCGCTATATTCCGCTCCTCATACTGCCTGATTCCTTCAGGAAACGTAAAATCTACTCCTGTCAAATCCCTGCACGTATAGCAGCCATGTTTAACCTTTATTTTTTCAATTAATTCCTGGGTGAGGAAAAAGGTTTTATTTCGGGAGTCGGCGCCGGTACTTTGGTCATGGCCATGCTTTAGACCAATGGCCATTATGCCGCCGCTTATGGCCCCGCAGATTTCTCCCCTGCCGGAAATTCCGGCTCCCATTCCGGTGGCCAGTTTAATCGCCTGGCTGCGGTCTATTCCAAGCTGTTCCCCCAGGGTGGAAAAAACCGCCTGGCTGCACAAGAAGCCTCTCTTCATCATGTCCGCTGCTTTATCGGAATTGTTCATATTAAGTTGTCCCCCTAAGTCCTCAAATACATATTCAATTTTGACCGGTAAAAAACAGTAACCCCTTAAGTGACTACAACAAATATGAACGCGTTCACTTTATTATATTAAGAACAATTCTAACTGTCAACAAAAAGTGAACACATTCATTCTTGAATGTGTTCACGATTTAATCCTGGCTTGACAACGCCAATTTCTGCTTCTTTGTAGCGACAAAGACCAGGCGTCAGACCTTATTGCTGCCGGTGTCGCTTTCAATGCTTTTTACAGCAAGCCCTTCCAGGAATATATTAAGCTTGTGCATAAGATTATCCATAAATGGTGTTTCCAGGCTGCTGGTAATGGTTGATTGAAGAAGGCCCATGAACATTTCGATAATAATTGCCGTGGGGATATCTTTGCGGAATTCACCTTTTTCCTGCCCTTCAACCACTACGCCCACCAGTATCTCTTTAAAAATGGGGCCATGAGGAGACTGCCGCCGGGCATGATTTTGGCGGTGAAATTGCATGTACAGGTTTATCAGCTGCCGATTGTCTTCAAAATTTTTACCGGCGGCTAAAAGTATCTCAGACAGTTTTTGGGAGGGGCCCCGGTGCGATTGCTGTATTGCTTCCAATATATGCCTGGCTTCATTAATCTTTTCAGCCAGGCAATATTTAAGAACATCTTCTTTTGACTGAAAATAGTTATAAAAGGTGCCGGTTCCCAGGTCCGCCTCCTCCATTATTTCCGCCACCGTAGTGTCTGTAAAACCTTTTGTCAAAAAGAGCTTCAAGGCTATATCGGATATATTTTTTTTCACCTGTATTTTTTTGCGTTCCCGCCTGCTGTTCATACTGCCCATGGCTTACCCCGCATTCATATATGAATGAGTTCATTCTACCATCCCGTAATTTACAATACAAGAGAGCTCATCATCTTAACCAGTCAGGATCTCTCCCATGGAAGATATAATACAATGCCCCACATGCGAAAGGCAGACAGGGGACTATATTCCTCAACCTGAAGCTATTTTTGCAGGAATATAAAAAACAAAAATGAAAATAGATTTGAGTATTAAGAGAGCGGGGGTAATATTTATGACCAGGGGCCAGGCCTGGAAAACACCTGAGTTGGCGAATAAATATTTGTCCGGGGTGCGGGGGGCAATTCCTTTAGCCAATGAGCAAATAGAAGTTATGATGAGGCTTATTAAGGCCACAGGTATAAACGTTGGCAGTTTTTTAGACCTGGGATCCGGGGACGGTATACTTTCCGCGGCAATTCTTGATAACTTCCCCGATGCAAAGGCGGTGCTGCTGGATTTTTCCGAGCCAATGATCGAAGCGGCAAAAAATAAATTAAGGGCTTATAATAATATTGATTTTATTGTTTATGATTATGGGGATAGTAGTTGGATAAAGAAGGTTGCCTATAGTTTCCCTTTCGACATTGTGGTATCAGGCTTTTCTATACACCATCAGACGGATTCCAGAAAATATGAATTATACAAAGAAATTTTTGATTTACTAAGCGCTGATGGATTGTTTATTAATATTGAGCATGTGCTGTCACCTACCAAATGGATTGGATCAATATTTGCTGAATACTTTATTGATTCTTTATACCGGCTGCAGCTTAAGCAGGGAGGGAAAATGTCCCTCCAGGAGGTGGCCGGTGAATTTTATAACCGACCTGACAAAGAAGCCAATATACTTGCGCCGGTGGAAAAGCAGTGTGAGTGGCTGCGCCGGATTGGCTATAAAGACGTGGACTGTTATTTTAAGATATTTGAATTGGCTGTTTTTGGAGGCCGGAGAGTCAATGGGGATAATGGAGTGTAGTAACATGCACATCGAATACAGGGTGCCAGACAATTATGATAATCAGAAGGTCTCCCAGATACTCAATAACCACCTGAAATTTTCCAGGGGTGAAATACGAAAGATTAAACGTTGTGGCGGACTTGTGGTGAACGATCAGCCAGTTCGTTTAAATTGGCTGGTAAAAGAAGGCGATTTAATACGGGTAGATTTTCAGGAGGAGGATGACCAGCCGGTAATACCCCAGGACATGCCCTTAAATATTATCTTTGAGGATGAACATATACTGGTGGTGAACAAACCCGCCAATATGCTGGTACACCCTCTTTCCTATCATGTCCTGAACACCCTGGCCAACGGAGTTATTTTCCATTGGCAGCTACAGGGACATAACAGTAAATTCAGAGCGGTCAGCCGTTTGGATAAAGATACTTCCGGAATTATCCTAATCGCCAAAAGCAGTTACATCTGTCATCAACTTACCGGGCAAATGAAAAGTGGCCTGTGCCGGAGGGAATACCTGGCAGTTGCGCATAACCGGATGGCTATGGATTCAGGAATAATTGATTTCCCTATTGGCCGGCCCCATGATCACTCACTTATCTTTGGAGTAACGCCCCGGGGTAAAGCAGCCATCACTCATTATACGTTATTGCAGCGCTTCGCCAGCGGCAGTCTGGTCAAGTTGCGGCTGGAAACAGGACGTACCCACCAAATAAGAGTTCATATGAAACATTTAGGCCATCCCTTAATGGGAGATGATCTGTACGGGGGCAGTTTAGAACTGATCGGACGCCAGGCTTTGCATAGCTGGCGTCTGGAGTTTAGCCATCCTGTCACAAAGGAAAATATCCGACTGGAGGCCCCTCTGCCGGCAGATATGACATCTTTAATTCATAAGTTGGAAAAATAAATTCTGGAGTCAATGGAGACGGCTTTAAACGCCTGGCAGGAATCAATCGAAATATATTATCTTGCCGTCAATCCGGTCATTCAAAAACAGCAGCCCGTATGAGCACCTGGGCTGCCTTCTTTTGTCCGTAGGAGATCCGGGATTAAACATCAGTACCTCGCCGCGCTTTCCAAGGAACGGCGCGTGGCTATGGCCAAAAACAATACAGTCAGCGCCGGAAAAGGCTCTGAAAGCTCTTTCTTCAGTGGTTCCGCCCCTGCCGTGCCCGTGAAATACTCCAATGGCTTTACCTTCCAGTTCCAATAGCTTTTTATACCCCAGGGCGTCAGCAACTTCGGGCCCATCAATATTGCCGGCCACAGCAGTAACCGGGGCCAGCTGTGATAGTTTTTCCAATACCCACATTTCTGTAATATCCCCGGCATGGATGATCATATCTACTCTTTCAAGTCCGGAAACAAGTGCCGCGGGAAGTTCCTTTCCCCTCCCGGGCAAATGCGTATCGGAGACAACGCCGATAATCATTTTGACACCTCCTGCATTCCCGTTTCAGACACTATCTTTCCCCCTGCAGAAATTTATAAAAAACGTGGCTCCACAGCTGCAGTACTGCCCCCCCGCCAGTTAAAGGGCGGCTGTTAAACCGCCGACAAAGAAATGTAACATTGCTGTGAAATTTTCGAAAAAGTTTGGTGGTAAGCTATACAAAAGAGAAAGGGGGACCTGCAATGATGTATAGTTATGGAATGGGCCTGTGGGGGTTTGTAATGATGCTGATACCCATGGCTGTTTTGGGTCTTATAGTCTACTGGGCTTTGTATTCCGGAGTAAAAAAAGCAATGAATCAGAAACCGCCGAATCAATAAAGTCTATGGGGCATAATGGGGCCAGGCCCCTGCCTGAATGATGAATGAGGCCCTGCCGGTTGGCAGGGCCCCTTTATTGAATCTCCGGGAATGCTTATTTAATTATTTGCCTCGACATCCTGTTTATCTTTAAAGATATGGATTTGATCCATTTTCTTCAGCATATTGTCGGCCTGTTCCTGGGTCAATTTTCCCTCCGATACTGCCTTGGAGATTCCATCCTTTTTCATTTCCAGCATTTTCTGACTGAATTGCTCCATGGTCATGCCCTGATCAGCAACTATGTTTTTAATATTTTTGCCTGCCTTTAGCTCTGTATTAAGCTGATCGGCGGTCATTCCCAGCGCAGTTGCCATGCCGTCAAGGTTACGTCCCATCACTTTAAAGTTGCCGTCCCCGCCACGGCCAAAAACAAATTTGTGGAAACCTAAACCCTCCTTGGACTGAATCTTATCGGCCTGTTCCTGGGTGAGTTCGCCCTGCTGCACTGCCTCATCGATAATCTGCTTTTGGGTGGCGTCAAAGGCTTTAGTCACCTGGTCCTCAGTAACACCGAGATTGGCCGCAAACTTGGCTATAAAGCTCTGATGCATGGCGGTGAAATCCGGTTTACCTGTCTGGTCGGTATTGGCAAAGGCCATCCCTGTCAGTGACCCGGCCAGAATAACTGCTGCCAAGAGAACCCCTCCGAGACGCCATTTTTTTGATTTCAAAATCAAACCTCCCTGAAAAATATTTTATACGGTGCACCGTTATCTGTATTATAAACAGCGTTCCTTAAAGCATAGTGAAAATAAACTTAAAATAACCTTAGCTTTTATGGAAAAAAAATGCGAATAGCAGTCAGCCATCAGAAAACTGATGGCTGACTGCTTATTAGATAGGATACTGTCAGATCCTTTGTCTGATTTCCATTAGATCAATTCCCTGCGCGGTTATTCTGTAGCCTATATCTTTACCCTGCTCTTCTGCCAGTCCAGGCGGATCTATCTGAATACAGCCCTTTTCTGATAAATATTTATATGCCAAAAAATATTCGTCGTCCTTTAGCTCTTCCGCAGTAACGACCTTTACTGTTCCTGAAAAAGAAAAATGGTGCTCATAAAGGTTTTTTAATAACTGTTGGCGCAAAAACACTCTTTCGTCCGGACTCATAATGACCACCTTTCATTATTATTTTAATATTCATAATATTCTGTCTCCTTATATAAATTACCTCTTTTTTCCGTTTGTCCTTTTGAGAATCTTAAAGAGCTGCTATAATTTTTTTGGGGGGGTTTTTGTTTATGAAAAAGATTAAATTGAGGGGAGAGTGGCTTAGAAAGCCGCAAACCCAGGTAGTTCCCAATAAAAAGGCCCTGGATAGAAAATACTCCTGCAGAAGGAGCAAAAGCTCCGGAAGCAGTGAAAAAACACAGTAAGATGACCGCCGTTAGAGGCGGTCATACTGTTGAAGCGATACATAGCTATACATATAGTTGAATGACTATAATACAGCCAATTAAAGCGCAATGCCGACTGGGTTTACCCTTATCTATGGGACGGCTATTTAATGGGGATAAGTATCCTGGTCTGAAGTTCTGTCTCCGGTGTCTGGGCGGGGTCGTTCAGATAAAACTCATAGGCAACACCAGTAGGAGTAAGGCTCTTTTCCTTGAGCCATTCGGTCAGGGCGTCGTAAGCGGGCTCGCATTCGGAATAGGGCCCGGTATAAAGGCAGGAGGCATATTCTCCCCCGGGGATTTCACCAGGCTTAATACTGTCTTTGCCGGGAAGGGCCTTTGTCACGGGAAAGCCTGCCTCCACGTCAAGGTCCTGCATATCAAGGTTATAATACGCAGCAAAGGGGGGGCCCGCGGGATACTCCCCTATTTCATTCAGATAATTAATTATTGCGCCGTAAGCCTGGCCAAATACCTGCGGCAGATTCTCCACCGCCGCTCTTGTCCGGATTGAAAGCACCTTTTGGGCGGGCTGTTCCGCCAGTTCACAATGATAACTCATCTGTTAACCTCCCTATAATATGGAACGTATGTTCTATATTATAGCATCACTTGCCCCTCAAGGCAATAGATTGACAGACCATAAAAACCCCCAGTCCCGGGTTTTTCCTTTTTTATGGTAACTGATTCCATGCCTTCTTCATAAATTATAGTCAAAAGGAGGTATTTAAAATGTGCACAGATAATAATTTATTTAAGAAAAAGGAGAAAGTCCGGGAGAATGCGGGAGATACCTTTACTCTTCATGTGCATGACTACACCGGCATAACCACCTGTAATGACGGTCACTGTCACATACACCCGGGAGTAACCAGCATACCCATCTCCTACGGAGGTTCCCATATTCACCAGATTGCCGGGGCAACAACATACCAGGATGGGCACTATCACATGTACAATGCCTATACCAGCACCGCAGTCGGCCTGCCCAACGGCTACCACACCCATTACAATTCCTTTTCCACCAATTTTGTTGACGGCCATATCCACAATATTATGGGCTATGTGATGGCTACAGAAGAAAAAGAAAAAGAGGATTAAACCTCCGGTCAAGGCTCCTTAAACCTGTAATAAACCGAAACATGGCAATCCCCTTCATTCATGGGGCCCTTGGCTGTTACCACAACCCTTTCTGCCAAAAGTTTTATTATATCCCCCCGGGGTTCTGTGCGCTCCATCATGAGGGCTATTTTTTTCATGAGCAGGGGTGCGCTTTCAGGGGTTACCCTGTTTTCTTCCAGCCGGGATTTATAGTCCAGCAGTCCATCCCTTCTCCGTATTAATAGGTCCAGATCTCCGGCCAGGCTTTGCAGTTCCCTCTCGGCCTCCTCCTCACTGACGAGGGACCTGGCCGCCAGAGACAGCACCTTTGACCTGGCCGACCTTTTGGCGGCAATGGCCCTTTCCAGGTCCCCAACCTCTTCATTCTCCGGACTGACCTTCTTTTTTTGATCCTCCAGCCGCTGCACAACTTTCTGGGAATAGTTGCCGGGGTTTTTTATAAATTCCTTTATATCTTCCCAAATGACCCTTTCCAGGTCCCCGGCCCGTACCTGCCCGGATGAGCACTCTCTGCCCCGGCCCCGGTTGACTGTGCCGCTGCACCTGTAGTAGCGCCTGCCGCTCCCCCCACTGTTTCCCACCATGGCCCGGCCGCACAGCCCGCAGTATATCAGCCCACCCAGTGGATAGGCCCTACCCCTGAGCCTCCTGGACAGGTCCCCGTTTTGGGCCATCAGGGCGGCCGCCCGGTCAAACTCCTCCCCGGTAACAATAGCGGGAACCTTTATTACAGTCCCACCCCTGCCCTTTTTTGAGCGCCTCATGGTGAAGTACTCCCCCCTGTATACAGTTGACCTTAGAATAATGCTTATATGTCCAGCCTGCCAGGTTCCGGCTGCCGCCCGTTTCCACTCCTTGGAAACATTGGGAGTGGGAATATCTCTGGCATTAAGATATTCCGCCAGAGGGACCATGGTCATTCCCCCGCTGTAAAGCCGAAAAATAAGACGCACTGTTTCCGCCTCGGGGCAATAGACCGACAGCCTCTTGTCCGGGCCGATTCTGTAGCCGAAGGGAGGGGGGCCGGAGGTCCAGCAGCCTTCCCGGGCCTTTCTTTCTTTTCCCATCTGGGTTCTCTCCAGTATGGTGTCACGCTCCAGCGCCGCGATACTGGCCAGCAGTGTCATAAAAAACTTGCCCACCGGTGTGCCGGTGTCAAAGCTCTCGGTCATTGACTTAATGCTTACATTTAGATTTTCCAGCTCTTTATATGTATCAAGCACTACCCGGGTGGACCTGGCCAGTCTGTCCAGGCGGTAAAAATAAACCGCCCCTACCTTCCCTGACCGGGCATCAGCCATAAGCGCGGCGCCGCCGGGCCGGGCGTCCAGGGGCAGAGTCCCGGACACCCCCTCATCGAGGTATATGCCGTACCCCTCCACCTTCTCCTCCCCGCCATGAAGGCTGAAATACTTCCGGGCAAAATCTACCTGGCCGGCAATATTGCCGCGGTCAGCCTGCTCCTCGGTGCTTACCCTGCCATAAAATGCCACGTACAAAAGATGAAACCCCTTTCTTACAGCCTAATATATATTCTTTAAAAGAAATTTCTTTAAATGAGGGCTGCCCATGATTATAGAGCGGCGCTACAGCAGCCGGCCCGAAGACGAAGAGCTGGTGATAGGGGCTTTTTTATTGCTTATAGAGCTTCTGGCCGCCCAAAACTAGTTTTTTATAAATAATATTTTCCACCCCACCCTGATATACCCCGACTGGCTGCCCTGGCAGGACAGGCTTAGTATCCGGCAATAAATTTCCATACCCGGCAGGACTTTTACCGGCTCATCAATAAATTATCAATTGTTAAAGTGATCTGGTAAAATATTTCAGAATAGCGAATAGCATTAACCGGTTTTACCAACACTTAAATAAGGAGGGATACCATGAAAATCCAGTGGCTTGGACATTCATGCTTTGCTATTACGCTTACAAACGGCAAAATGATCATCACAGACCCCTTTGGAAGCGAGGTGGGCTACCCTCCCCCGAAGCTTCACGCCGACATTGTGACAGTGAGCCACCAGCATTTTGACCACAGCGCGGTAAAAATTATACCAGGAAAGCCTTTAACGGTGGAAACTGAGGGAAGGCACGAACTGGAGGGGCTGGTTTTCACAGGAGTTCCATCCTTTCACGATGAGGCAGGGGGCAGCAAAAGGGGCAGTAATATAATTTTTATAATAGAGGCTGAAGGGATTAGGGTATGCCACCTTGGAGATTTGGGGCATTTACTGGAGCCCGGGCAGATTGAGAAAATAGGCTCGGTGGATGTTCTGCTGATTCCGGTGGGGGGATTCTACACCATAGGGCCTGACGAGGCGGTAAAGGTGGTGGAACAGCTAAAGCCCCGCTATGTTTTACCCATGCATTATAAAACAGACTATCTTGATTTTCCCATCGAAACAGCCGACCCGTTCCTGAAGAACTTCCCCGGCTATAAAAAAGATGCAATGCTTGAGGTAACCAGGGAGAGCCTGCCGGAAAAAACCAGGGCAGTGCTGCTGGAGCTGAAGAACGGCTAACAGGAATTACTTTACGGCACCACAGATAATATCACTGCCGGGCTTTTTAGCCCGGCAGTTTTACGTGCTCAGTAAATAATCAGAGTCACCGCCACAAAGGCCAGGTACAGAGAGCCGTTGGCGGCCAAAAGTAAAGGGCGTATCCTGTTCTTTAACAGCAGGGCGCAATATACCGCAGAAGCACCGGCCAGGGCCAGAAGCGTGCTTATTAGAGCAATATCGGACAGCACCCAGGGAGTATAGACGATGCCGAAGGCCGGTATCATTGAGCTCTGAAAAACCATGGCTCCGGTTATATTACCCATGGCCAGGGTGTCTTTTCCCTTGCGCACCCATATAATGCTGTTAAATTTCTCGGGCAGCTCAGTGGCCACCGGTGCTATGAAAAGGGCCAGCACCAGCGGAGATATATGCAGCACCCCGGCAATATGCTCTATACCGTTTACGAAGAAGTGAGCCCCCAGCACAATTCCACCCAGAGAAACAACCAGCTGAATAATAACCAGGTAAAGGGGCGGCTCTTCCTTATTTCTGCACAGGTGCAGGGGGAGCAGGTCCAGGCAGTCAACCTCCTTGCCGTCTTTAATGGTCCGGTAAGCGTAATAAATGTAGGAAAGGACCAGCACAACCGCCATCGGAATCCTGAAGGAGGCGGGCATAAAGGCAGTCAGCACCGCCAAAGAATAAAGTCCCAGGAAGTAGCCCAGATCTCTTTTCAATATGGAGGTGTCCACCAGCATATGCTTTCTGTGCTTCCCGTTAACCCTGCACAGCAGGGCGGTGATCCCGGTAATGGACAGCGCCAGGGTAGCCAGCATAAAGGGCGCTCCCAGTATAGCCCCCACGCCTATCTGCTCCGAGACCTCTCCAGCCCCGTACAGAATAGCCACAATTGGTATTATTGTTTCCGGAAGTGCGGTCCCTACCGCAGCCAGAACGCTGCCCACCGCGCCCTCGGAAAGTTTCAACCTTTTGCCCAGCCACTCCACCCCGTTGGTGAATAACTCGGCGCCGGCCAGTATAAAAATAAGTCCTCCGATAAGATAAAGAAAAGTAATCATACCTGTACCCCCAAATAGCATTCTTTTTTAAAAAAAAAGCGAGACCTTCACTGATGTGAAGGTCTCGCCTTAGTCCCAAAAATAAATAAGACTATTGGCAGACCGGGCCCGTGGCCGTACTGACGACCTGCCAAGCCGGCTAAACCGGCGGCTACTCCCCTTTGACGTCTGTTATTCTACCCCAGGCCGGACAAGCTGTCAATGATAAAAAAGTGTTTTTATACAAATAAATAGACTATAATATAGCCTGTAAATTAAAAAACGGTGGTGAGCGCTGAATTGACAGAAAATGCACATAAACTCTGGACAAAAAACTTTATACTGGTATGTATAGCCAACCTTTTTATTTTCACCAGCTTTTATTTCCTTCTCCCCACCCTTCCTGTTTTTGTAGTGCGGGTATTAAAGGGTGATGAGGCCAATGTGGGCTATATAATTGGAGTGCTTTCACTTACTGCGGTTCTGGTAAGGCCGCTGTCGGGCTTTTTACTGGACACAGTGGGAAGGAAAAAAATACTTCTGATTGCCCTGGCAGCCTTTTCACTGGCTATGCTGTCCTATAATCTGGTAACCAGCCTGGCGCTGCTGTTCGCGCTAAGAGCGCTGCACGGCTTCGCCTGGGGCTTCACCACTACCGGCGCCGGGACAATAGCGGCCGACGTGGTTCCGCCACCCCGAAGAGGAGAGGGACTGGGCTACTATGGCCTCTCCAACACCCTGGCCATGGCGGTGGGCCCCAGCCTGGGCCTATACATAATTAACCTGGCCGGCTTTAACCAGCTCTTCAATGCCAGTTTCGTCATAGCGGTGGCCGGCCTCCTATGCATTCTGGCAGTCTCATACCGGGAGGTCAGGCCCGAAAAGAAACCCCGGATAAATTTTGAGAGTTTTTTTGAGCCTAAAGTCTTCTCTCTTTCCTTTATTATGTTTTTCACGGCCCTGGTATACGGGGGAATTGTTTCCTTCATAACCCTTTACGGAGACCATATAGGTGTTAAAAACGCCGGCTCCTACTTTCTGGCCTACGCAATAACCTTATTGTTCATTAGGCCCCTGGCAGGCAGGTATTTTGACAAAAACGGCCCGGTAAAAATAATGGCGCTGGGTTTTGTGGCAATTGCTGCTTCCTTTGTAATCCTTTTTGCGGCCAGGGGAATGATTATGTTTTTGCTGTCGGCGGCAGCCATGGGAATAGGCTTCGGCATAGTGCAGCCCACCGCCATGGCCATGGCCATAAACCGTGTGGCCCCTTTCCGCAGGGGGGCGGCCAACGGCACCATATTCAGCGCCTTCGATCTGGGCATAGGCCTTGGCTCCATACTGCTGGGCTTCCTTTCAAAGGTGGTGGGGCTCTCCTACATGTATCTTTCCTGCGCCCTGATAGCACTGATACCCATGGTTCTTTTTTACTTAAAAGACGCCCGGGCTGTCCAGCCCGAGAATCAATAGCAAATTAGTCTATACTATAAGCCTATTTTTTCCAGCCCCTAAAGTTTCATAACTGTCTTGACATATCAAAAATATTTGATATTATGGATATATGGTTGACACAGTAAAAATTGCCAGGGCGCTAAGCGACCCCATACGCTATAAAATAATGACCATGCTGGCCCAGAGTGATCTTGGCTGCTGCCCCATCCCCGGGGAAAAGGACCTCCGTCCGGGGCTCTGCAACTGTGAATTGATGAGTGAGCTGGGTCTTATACAGTCCCGGGTATCCTATCACATGAAGGAGCTTTACGAGGCCGGGCTGGTTACCGAGGAGCCCCGGGGAAAGTGGAAGGTGTACTTCATCAACACCAAAACACTACGGGACTTTATCCAAGAGATAAATAAAGATTTTGCCTTAAAATAATTTTTTGCAAAACATATCAAATAATTTTGATAGGAGGAGTTATCTGTGACAGATCAGATAAGAGAGCAGGTAAAAAAAAGGTATGCCCAGGCCATAACGCTCAAGACCGGGTGCTGCGGCCCCGGGGGAGGCTGCTGCGGGAGCCCGCTGGACAATGCCTCCAGCATTATAACCGGAAACCTGTACCAGAAAGGTGAAGTTGAGGGACTGCCCCCGGGGGCGCTGGAGGCCTCCTTCGGCTGCGGCAACCCCACTGCCCTGGCTGAACTTCACCCTGGTGAGGTGGTGCTGGACCTGGGCAGCGGAGCCGGGCTGGATGTGCTTCTGTCAGCCCGCAGGGTGGGCCCGGAGGGAAAGGCCTACGGGCTGGACATGACTGATGAAATGCTGGCTGAGGCAAGAAAAAACCAGTCGGCGGCGGGCATAGCCAACGCTGAGTTTTTAAGGGGACATATAGAGGATATACCTCTCCCTGAAAACAGCACCGATGTAATTATTTCCAACTGCGTGATCAATCTTTCATCCAACAAGGACAGGGTGCTTTCCGAGGTCTTTAGGGTACTAAAGCCCGGTGGGCGCTTTGCAGTCTCGGATATAGTTCTTAAAAGGCCTCTTCCGGAAAAGCTGCAAAAGGACATGGCCGCCTGGACCGGCTGCGTGGCCGGGGCGCTGCTGGAGGAAGAATACAGGAAAAAACTGGCTGAGGCAGGCTTCACGGGAATAGATGTTGAGGTCACCAGGATCTATGATCTCTGTGACCCCTCGCTGGAATCACTGATCCCCTCCCTTTCGGAGGGCGAGCGGCGTGATTTAAGCGGAGCAGTGGTAAGTGCCTTTATAAGGGCGATAAAACCGGCCCCTGCCCTGTCTCCGGAATCAAAGCCCGGCAACTAATATTAATAAGGAGGCATTGCCATGAGCAAGGCTGAAATAGCCATCTCCCGCTTTGAAGAGGGCGCTCTGTGCTCCCAGTCGGTATTTACCGCCTTCAGCGAGGAACTGGGGCTGGACAGGGAAACAGCCTCAAAGATAGCCACACCCTTCGGAGGAGGAATGTCCCTTATGGGGGAAGTCTGCGGTGCGGTTACCGGCGCCCTCATGGCCATAGGTCTTAAGCACGGCAACCAGTCCAACTGGAGGGCTGAGGACAGTCAGAAGGAAAAGACCTATGCAGTAAGCGCCAGTTTCGTGCAGGAGTTTAGAAAAAGAAACGGGTCGATAAAGTGCCGGGATCTGCTGGGACTGGACATAAGCACACCGGAGGGGAGGCAGGCCGCCAGGGAAGGAAACCTTTACCTCAAGCTATGCCCCAATTTTGTCCGGGATGCCGCTGAAATACTTGAAGAATCCTGCTAAAAGGAATAAGGAGCCCCGTACATGGGGCTCCTTTATTTTGAAGGAACTGATTATTTTAATCCCTGACCACCGGCACTATAATCTCGGTAACCAGCTGCTCGGCGGGAGTGGTCCGGGGATCGTTGTGGGAAATCTCTCTTACGGGAAATACTGCCCGGTAGCCGTTTTTATTAATCCACTCAAATATGGCCCCATAAGCTTTCTCCAGTCCGTCGTAGGGGCCTGTATGCATGCAGGTGGCGGCCTGAACCGGGGGAAGCTGGCCGGTGGCCAACGCCTGGTCAGCCACCGGCCAGCACACTTCCAGGTCAGCCTCTTTTGGGCTGAACTCCTCATCATAGCTGAGCAGTACCGGGGGACCTGCACACACCCCACCCAGAGAGATAATCTCTTCCAAAACAGACCCCATCAGGGGGACTATATTTTGGGGAGTGGCTTCAATTTTCTTTCTTACCGAGCGGACCAATACCTCCTGAAT
This sequence comes from Peptococcaceae bacterium BICA1-7, assembly GCA_000802095.1. Taxonomy (GTDB): domain Bacteria; phylum Bacillota; class Desulfotomaculia; order Desulfotomaculales; family Desulfocucumaceae; genus BRHc4a. The sequence goes on from JUEB01000017.1 coordinate 116,263, forward strand.
CTCTCTTATTCTTACATCGTAGTATCTTAACTGGCTCATTTCTTTTACCTCCGGTGCTTTCTGCCATCTGGTCAGTCTCACCAGCCTGCTGTTGAACAGGTCCAGCTGCTTTATGAGGTACTGCCTGTGATCCTCCAGGAACTTATCCACCTCTCCCCTGCTGCTTTTTTCGATGATCCTTTTTACAACCTTAAGGGGTATACCGAGGTCCTTCATCAGGCAGATTCTTTCAATAAGATGGATCTGTTCACGGGTGAAATACCTGTAATTATTAGAGTGATCCACCCTGGCCGGGGAAATCAGGCCTATTTTTTCATAATGCCTCAGGGCCTTGGTGGTTACCCTGCAGATTTTGGAGAACTGACCAATGGTGTACATTTTTGGCTCCTTTGCACCGGTGCATTTTTAAGTTTAAGGCTTGCCCCTGGGTCAATGTCAACCTTCATTCAAAAAGTTTTAAAGATTTCTTTAGTCGGTATAAATATTAGATCATTTTGAAGGGAAAAAAGATTACCAGAGAGAAAAATGTCTTATCAGAATAGAATGAGTACTTTATATAATGGTTTTTCATCTATAAATTCTTCAAACAGAGCATATTAACCTGTAACCATTGAGACGAGTATTGTAATAACCAGTACAGGGGGTATTGTTATCAGGCTCCGATTGTTTATTATCATTATAACGGCCTTTATAATCTCAGGCTGCAGTTCCTCCATGGCGGAGGCGGCAGCCCCCAGGGTAATGCTGAACAACAGGCCTATTAACTTCGAGGTCGATCCGTTTATAATGGAAGACCGTGTGATGGTTCCCATGAGAGCCATATTTGAAGCCCTGGGCGCCGAGGTGGAGTGGGACCCGCAGATCAGCAGCGTAACTGCCAGATCCGGAAGCGATATGGTGGTACTGACCATAGGGTCCAGGACTGCCTTCGTGTTCAACAGCCAGAGCAGCGGCGCAGAGGCTGTGGATCTGGATGCCCCCCCAGTTATAGTTCAGGACAGAACCATGGTGCCGCTGAGGTTTGTGGGAGAGTCGCTGAATGCAGATGTAAGCTGGGATGGGAACCAGAGAATTGTTTATATTACTAAATAAAAGCCTTTCTAAAGGCATAAACATAATAAGACCCGGGGCTGCCCGGGAGAAACATTCCAGTTGGGCGGTGTTGTAAATATTTAACATAAAAAGCGTGGTACATAGTCTTATAAATCAACAGGATGTTATGGAAAAGCTGGCCTGGTCCCTCCTGGCGGTGGCCGCCACACTGCTGGCCGTAAAAATAATCAATTATGGGCTTAGCCGGCTTATCGAAAAAAAACAGCAGGAAGAGGAGCCTGATAGTCCTGTATCCAGGGACCTGATTATATCTTTAGGCACCCTGATTAAAACAGTGGTCTTTTACAGCGGAGCTTTCGCCGCGGTGTTAATAGTCTTAAAAATATTCAACATAAGTCTGATTACGGCGGCTGACGCCAAAATAATGGGGATTATGGCCTTAAAGGTTATCGGTATTGTTGTGGCCGCCAGGCTGGCCATAAAGCTGGGACGGGCTACTGTAACGCAGATTTTCAACAAAAAGCTGATGAAGGGCGGCCTTATTGATGATCGCCGGGCCAGTACACTGGCCTCTCTTTTAAAGAATCTGATCACCTACGGAGTTTTTTTCCTGGCCGGGCTGATGATACTGCAGGCATTCGGAGTAAATACCAGCGCTATTCTGGCCAGCGCCGGAATACTGGGGCTAGCTGTGGGCTTCGGGGCACAAAGCCTGGTCAGGGATATAATAAGCGGCTTTTTCATATTATTTGAGGACCAGTTCGCCGTGGGCGACTACGTTGAGATCGGCGGCATAGAGGGAGTAGTGGAGGAAAACGGCCTGAGGATCTGCAAGATACGCAGCTGGACCGGTCAGCTGCACATTATACCCAACGGAGAGATAAAAAAGGTTACAAACTTTAACCGTGGCCATATGATGGCGGTGGTCACCGTGGGCATAGCCTACGAGGAGGATGTAGACCGCACCCTGGAAGTTTTGAAAAAAGAGTGTGAAGCCGCCAAGGGAGATATTCCGGCGCTGCTGGAGGTTCCAGTGGTACAGGGGGTCACCGCCCTGGCTGACTTTTCGGTCAACATAAGAACGGTGGCCCGGACGGTGCCCGGCGAGCAGTGGGCCACCCAGAGAGAACTCCTGAGGAGATTTAAAAATGTCCTGGACCGGGAGGGCATAGAGATACCCTATCCCCGAAGGGTGATTACCTACCGGGAGGAGTACACCGGAGAGGATGCCCCACAGGCCGCAAAACCGCAAGAGTGACCACTGAAGGGGCCGGTATATTTTATAAGCCGTCCCCTTTTTTATTGACAATATCAGGTATAAGTATTATCTTATTGTTAACCTCCTGATTGATTATGGTTAACAAATATACTGCAGGTTTCCTGCCCTATTAAACCAATCAGGACCGAACTCTTTATAAACAAGGGTGTTGCCAAATTGGGAACTGGAATTTTTATTACCGGAACCGGCACGGGAGTGGGGAAAACGGTAGTAACCGCTGGACTGCTGGCTGCACTGAGAAAGGCCGGCATCAACGCCTCGGCCTTTAAGCCCGTGCAGAGCGGCGCCCTGCCTTCCCGCAGAGGACTGATATCCCAGGATGCGGCCTTTTATATCAAGGTCTCCGGAATTTACGGCAGAATTTCCGACTATAATCTATACTGTTTCAGGGAGCCCCTTTCACCTCACCTTGCCTCAGAGATGAGCGGGGAAACCATAGACCGGGAGGCTATACTGGCCAGATGCCGGGAACTTCTGGTCAACCACAGGGTACTGCTGGTTGAAGGGGCCGGAGGGATCTGTGTGCCACTGACAAGATCCTGCTACACGGTGGCCGATCTGGCCGGGGACTTGGGCTATCCCCTGCTGGTTGTGGCCAGCCCAACCCTGGGAACCATTAACCACACTGTTCTGACTATAAAATATGCCCAGACTGCCGGGCTTAAGGTAGCCGGGTTTATTTTTAACGGCCTGCAGGAAACGGCGGGAGTGCCTGAAAGAGATAACGCCGGGATTATTGAGTCCATGACCGGGGTGCCCCTGCTGGGGACACTGCCTCTTATTCCCGGGCTGGATGTGGACGCCGGGCTTTCCGGAAAGCTGGCCCAGGCAGCTGAGCAATATTTGCCCTGGCGGGAGATAGGAGGTATGGCTTATTAAAAAGGTAAACGCTAACCAACTGGAAATATGGGACAAGCAATATGTCTGGCACCCTTTTACCCAGATGAGGGGATACCTCGTGGAAAAGCCATTAATAGTGGACCGGGGGGAGGGGAGCTATCTCTATGACGTTGAAGGAAACCGTTATCTTGACGGTACATCCTCTCTGTGGGTAAACGTCCACGGACATGTAAGAGAAGAAATAAACCGGGCCATCAGGGAGCAGTTGGACAGGGTGGCCCACAGCACACTGCTGGGGCTGGCCAACGTCCCCTCGGTGCTGCTGGCCAAAAAACTGGTGGAAATCACTCCCCCCGGATTGAACAAGGTATTTTATTCAGACAGCGGGGCAACCTCGGTGGAAATAGCCCTGAAGATAGCCTACCAGTACTGGCAGCAGCAGGAACGGGAGGAGTACCGGGCCAGGAGAAAATTTATCTCACTTACCGAAGCTTATCATGGTGACACCATAGGCTCGGTCAGTGTGGGCGGGATGGATCTGTTCCACAGTAAATTTAAACCCCTCCTGTTTGAGACCATACACGCCCCGGCCCCATACTGCTACCGCTGTCCCCTGGGAAAAAACAAAGATAACTGTTCCATGGACTGCCTGAAAGAAGTTGAAAACATACTTGATCGTCACCACCGGGAGGTGGCCGCCTTTTTAATCGAGCCCCTGGTGCAGGGCGCAGCCGGAATGGTGGTCGCCCCGGAGGGATACCTGGCTGCAGTAAGTAAATTATGCAAGCGGTACAATATTCTGCTTATTGCCGACGAGGTGGCGGTGGGATTCGGAAGAACGGGAAAGATGTTCGCCTGTGATCACGAAGGGGTGAGACCCGACCTGATGTGCCTGGCCAAAGGCATTACCGGAGGCTACCTGCCCCTTGCAGCCACCCTGGCCACTGATGTTATTTTCGATGCTTTCATGGGGGAAATTGAGGATTTCAAAACCTTTTATCACGGCCACACCTATACCGGCAACCCCCTGGCGTGCTCTGCGGCCCTGGCCAACCTTGATTTAATGGAGAAAACAGATTTTATAGGCGGCCTGCAGGAAAAGACTGCTTTCCTTGCAAACGGGCTGAAGAGGTTCCTTAACCTTGAACATGTGGGGGATATCCGCCACCTGGGAATGATGGCAGGCATCGAGCTGGTGGAGGACCGGACAGGGAAAAGCCCTTACCCTCCGGGGGCCAACATAGGACACCGGGTAATACTGGAGGCCAGAAAAAAAGGCCTCATCATCAGACCCCTGGGCAACATAATTGTGCTCATGCCTGTTTTATCCATGAGCCTGCCCCAACTGGAGGAGCTTTTGAGTATTACCTTTGACGCTATCCAAACAGTAACCGAAAGGACGGACCTGACATAATGGACTGGAGGCGCAGAAATGCTTAATCAAATAGAGAATAGACTACTGGGAGGAGGCGACCTCACAGAGGAGGAGGCCCTCCTTTTAACCCGTTTAAAAAGCATGGAAATACTGGATTTGATTTCTGTGGGCAACAGAGTTACCAGACATTTCAGAGGAAACCGGCTGGAGATCTGCTCCATAATCAACGCCAGGTCCGGCAACTGCAGTGAGGACTGCGTATTTTGCGCCCAGTCCTCCCGCCACAAAACCGGGGCCAGGGTTTATCCCATGGCGTCACCCGGGGATGTTCTAAAACAGGCCAGGGCCATGGAGAGATCCGGGGCCAAAAAGTTTTCACTGGTGGCAAGCGGGAGGGGAATTTCCGACCGTGACCTGGAAAAGGCTCTTTTGGCCTTTGAGCTTATAAAGAGGGAGACAGGGCTGGAGCTTTGCGCGTCTTTCGGGATAATAGACGAAAACAAAGCTATGCTCCTCAAAGAGGCGGGGGTAACCATGTACCATCACAACCTGGAAACGGCCCCCAGCCACTTTTCCAGGATATGCTCCACCCATACCTACCAGGACCGTGTGAATACCATAAAAGCGGCTCAAAAGGCCGGACTGAGGGTGTGCTCCGGAGGGATTATCGGTTTGGGGGAGACGCCGGCCCAGAGGGTGGAGCTTGCTTTTGAAATTAAGAGGCTGGGAGTGGACTCAGTGCCAATTAATTTCTTAAATCCCATCGGGGGAACCCCGCTGGAAGGCTTCGCTCCCCCTGTTCCTCTGGAGTCCTTACAAACACTGGCCATTTTCCGCCTTATCGCCCCGCGGTCAGTGATCCGCCTGTGCGGGGGCCGGAAAGAGGGCTTAAGCGGACTTCAGGCCCTGGCCTTTATGGCGGGGGCCGATGGGGTCATGATAGGTGACTACCTTACCACCAGGGGGGAAGAACTGAATAATGACTTTAAAATGTTTGCCGATCTCGGCCTGGAAATAGCTACTTAACTTATCTCCCGGACTATACCGCCGGGTTATCAAAACCCCTTTTTCTATGCCACTGCGCTGTTTTATATAACCCCGGCCTTCTTGCCGGCCCTGGCAAAGGCGGAAAGAGCCCAGTCCAGGTCTTCCCGGGTATGTGTGGACATGAGGGTAATCCTGATCCTGCCCGTTCCCGGGGGGACGGTGGGAGGCCTGATGCCCGGAGCGTAAACACCTTCTTCCAGCAGCGACCCGGCCATTTTCATGGTGCTGTCGTTATCCCCCACTATTACCGGAATGATGGGTGAATCCTCTTCGGGCACCTGGTAGCCCATTTTTTTTAGCCCCTTGCGGAAAAAAAGGGCATTTTCCCATAGCCTCTCCCTTATTTCCGGCTGTTCCTGCAGCAAACGGAGTGCGGCCAGGGCTGCGCCCACTGCCGCCGGTGCAGGCGCTGTGGAAAAAACAAAGCTTCTGGCCCTGTTGACCAGATAGTCAATAAGCCGGGCGGACCCGGCCACGTAAGCTCCAGCACTGCCCAAAGCCTTGCTGAGGGTGCCCATCTGAACCATAATTTGGCCATCAAGGCCGAAGTGATCGGCGGTGCCCGCGCCCCGTTTACCATAAACACCGGTGGCGTGGGCGTCATCCACCATCACAAAGGCGTTATAACGTTCGGCCAGCACCGCTATATCCGGCAGCGGAGCCATATCGCCATCCATGCTGAAAACACCGTCGGTGACTATCAGTCTACGGCGATACCCCTGTGACTCCTTCAAAAGCTTTTCCAGGTGCTCCATGTCCCGGTGGCGGTAGACCAAAAAATGAGCCCTGGAGAGCCGGCACCCGTCTATAATGCTGGCATGATTCAGAAAGTCTCCCAGGACCACATCTTCCTTTCCGGTCAGGGCCTGGATGACGCCTGTGTTGGCAGCGTAGCCGGACCCGAAGGTTATGGCCCGCTCTGTCCCCTTAAACCGGGCAATTTCCCGTTCCAGATCCTCGTGCAGTGACAGGTTGCCCGTTGTCAGCCGGGATCCCCCGGAGCCTGCTCCCCATTCATTTATTGCTGCCCTGGCCCCTCGCATTACCTCCGGGTGATGGGTAAGTCCCAGGTAGTTATTGGAGGAAAGTATCAGGCATTCCTTTCCCCCGATCAAGGACCGGGTCCCCCGGGTGGCAGTCATGGACACTAAACGCCGGTAAAGCCCCTTTTTACATAAGTCTTCCAGTTCATCCGCCAGGAAATCCATTAAAACATCCTCCATAAACAATACATTTTATCTGATCCGGGGATATTGTTAACCAATTAATTTCAAATGGTTAACAATCTGGATAAAAAAATTGCTCCCAAGAATATTTTAGCAAAACGGCCCTGGATGTCCAGAAAAAATATTGTCTATGCTCAGGCTCACGGCATTATCCTGGGAAACAAAATATAGGTTTTCAACGTCATTATATATGGGAAAAAATACAAACATTTCTCAATCATATCAGAATTTATTGGATGTTTAGGAGGACGCACAGTTTATGGACATAACTGAAGAGCAGGAAAGAGAAAAACAATTGCTGGCAGTTCTTTCACTTATTTTGGCTGTTTTCTTCAACTATCTTTTTTACTCCAAACAGATTGGTATTTCATATTTTGTTTATACAGTGTCTTTTCTTGCCCTGTTTTACTGGTACCGCAATTTTGACCTGGACTTCAAAACACCCTTTGGCTGGTACATGGTCATTCCGGCCCTGCTTCTATCCTCGGCTTTTTTTATTCATTCAAATCCTGTTTTAACCATCATAAACCTTTTTGCCATACCGGTTTTAATCACATGGCATACACTTTTAGTAACGGGCTGCTCCCTTGCTTCAGCCTATCCCAGCCTGATAGGCATAATTATCCGGAAAATGATCATAGCACTGACCAATTTCTGTGAGCCTTATAAAATGCTGATAAAATGTTTTAAAAAAAGTAAAAGTGATTCCCGCCGGGAAACCAATAAGAAAATATTTATCGGGCTATTAGTGTCAACACCGATACTGATAATAGTAGTATCCCTTCTCTCCTCTGCGGATATGGTTTTTTCTTACTACCTCTCCAACATATCAAAGATTACCGATCATATTAATCTCTCCCGGGCAATATCCCGGCTTATTCTCATACTAATAGTATTTTCATATACTTTCGGGTTTTTATGGAGCTTCAACCTTAAAAGGTCTATAGACCCGTCCAGCCCCCGGGAAAATTTCGACCCGGTGATATTTATTACTGTTTTGGTTGTGTTGAATATTGTCTACACCCTTTTCTCACTGATACAGTTCTCTTATCTGTACGGAGGTCAGGATAACAGCCTGCCCGCAAGCTTTACCTACGCCCAGTATGCCAGAAAGGGCTTTTTCGAGCTTGTGGCCGTAACAATAATCAATCTTTCAATCTTTCTGGCAGGAATAAGGCACACACGTTATGACAACAAGACAACCGACACTTTGATGAAGGTATTTTTAAGCCTTCTCATCATGTTTACTATAAACATGCTATTTTCCGCCCATTTTAAAATGTCCCTTTACGAGGACGCATATGGGCTCACCTATTTAAGAGTTTTCGTCCATGCCTTTATATTGCTGCTTTTCCTGCTGCTGGCAGTTGGGCTTATTAAAATATGGAGAAGGGATATACCTCTTGTTAAGCTGTATATTGCTATTGCCGTCACTTTTTATACAGCTCTGAATTTTATCAATGTAGACCGTCTAATAATAAAAAGTAATATACAGCTTTATCAAAAGACAGGTCATATTGATATGGATTATCTGTCAGGCCTGTCCTATGACGCGGTCCCTGAGCTGACCCAATTCTTACGGCAAAACCCGGGGCTTTCCGATACAGGCTACGAGCCGGTTGATGATACTCTGGCCCGCAAATACGATGAGCTTCAAAAACAAAGCCTGCACTGGCAATCCTTTAATTACTCAAAACTAAAGGCCAGACAGGGGCTTGAGTCTTATTTAGGTTTAACGGGGACATCTTAAACTGAATTACCGTGTTACCTTTTACTTTAAAAAGCTTCCATAACTGAAGGCTTTTTTGTCTTAAAAAAATAACAGGTGACTGTATTTTGCTTTCATATTTCAATCCCATTTCATTTCGGGGAAAAAGTGTTTATACTCTCTGTGAGGGAGGTTTGCCTCGGCCTTTCAAAAGGCCAACGGCTCATGCCCCTCAAAATATAGGGAACAGATAAGGGGGCCGGGTATTTGAAAGAGAAACCTGTAATCATATATCATTGGTCGGTGAAGTATAATAACTGGACCTTTGGGCTGGCAGCCACCGGCCAGGGGCTTTGCCGTGTGCTGCAGCCCCATGAGCCGCTGCAGGTGCTGGAGCATTGGGCGGCCAGGAACTTTCCCGCCTCTTTGCTGGTCCGGGATGAACACCGCCTAACCCCGTATGCCGCCCAGTTTGAAGAGTATTTTACCGGCTCCCGGAAAATATTTGACCTGCCGCTGGACCTCCACGGCACCGCCTTTCAGCTATCAGTGTGGAAGGCTCTCCTGCAAATACCCTACGGTATTACAAAGACCTATTCTGAAATTGCCTCTCAAATCAGCCGCCCGGCAGCCGTCCGCGCCGTAGGAGCGGCCAATGGGGCCAACCCAATACCTATAGTGGCGCCCTGTCACCGGGTGATAGGCAAAAACGGTCTCTTAACCGGCTACCGGGGTGGGCTGGAAGTAAAAAAAGAGCTGCTTGCCCTGGAAGGCATAACCGGAATCAGCTCCTAGAGCAGTCCCATAGCCTTCCAGAAAGGAAACGAGACGCACACTGCAATAAGGCATATGACGACATAGATAAATGACCCTTTAATGACCTGATCGTGCCGGAACAACCTTTCTTCAGTACCGTTAAGAATGGTTAAATACATTATATTCTGGTGGGGAAAAAACCAGGAATTGCTTGAGAGCAGGGCAACCAGGCCCACAGCAAAGGGGTTTATGCCTATTGCCGAGGAAAAGGGCGCAATTGACAGCATGGTCACCAAAAGCGCCGGTGTGATTGGTAAAAAGAGTCTCAGCACCACCACAAACAGCACCACCATCAAAAGGAAAATGAGCCTGCTGTTCATAAAATACTGCAGGTAGGGAGCTATTTGATCCGATACGGCGGCGGTCAGTCCGCTGGAGGAAAGGGCATTCCCAAAGCCTATCAGGGCCCCGAAGGAAATGAGCAGATTCCAGTCTATCTCGGACCGCACATCCTGGTCCTTTAAAACCGAGCTCCCGTAGACCAGTATGAAGCTGACCAGGGCAATCCAGGCCCCGTTTACATGGTGCCAGCCTTCAGTCAAAAAGCCCAGCAGGGACACACCTATGGCCAGCAGGGCCAGTTTCTCACTTTGTGTCAGGGGTCCCAGCAGCTTCAATTGAGCCTCAATAATTTCCGGCCTGAGATTAAACCTTTCATTATAACGGTATAAAAATAAAATGGAGATATAAGAAAGCGCAAGAAAAGTAAGGGCCAGCGGCAGCGCCGCCTTAAACCAGTACCCGTAATTAATTGCACCGGCCACCCCGGGCGGCAGCAGGCCCAAAACAAGGTAGCAGACGGCGGCCCCATTCATAAACAAAACCGACATGTGGCCGAAGCCTAACAGGCAGGACATGGCCAGCCCGGCCGACCCGGGGCTGCGCCCTTTAAAATTCAGTGTTTCAAATAGCTCCAGCAGCATGGGGCTGACCAGTGCCGCCCTGCCGTTGGAGGAGGGAATAACCGGGGTGAGAATTGTGCCCGCCAGGGTCCAGGCCAGAGTCTGCCCGGTGTAACTGGCCGGGAAGCGGCTTATCACCAGCAGCGCCAGACGGTACATCAGTCCTGTTTTGGATATGGCCGCGGTGATAGCCAGTACCCCCAGTATCAAAAACCAGGAGGGGCTTGAAAAGCCGGCGAAGGCCCTGTCGGGGCCGGCAGCCTGGAAAATCACCGCCAGCAAGGGCATGGCTAAGGATATTACGTGAGGGGAGAAAACATTCAGACCCCAGAGGGCGGTAGCCCCAAAAACTATAGTGGTTAGAACGGCATGGGAATTTTTAAGACCCAGGTGTTCCAGCAGCAAATACACTACAGCGCTCAAAGACAATACCAGGCCCAGGGCCGGTAGTCTTTTGTCCCTGAGCGGCTTTACCGCCGTTGTGGCTAAAAGGGCCTTTAACCTTTTGGGAGAACTTTCACCAGGGATGGAGGGGCTGGAGCCCGTGGTGGTGGCCAGCCTCCTGGACAGCAGTCCGGCAAAATACACCGCCAGGGAGTGGTGCTTCTCCAATAAGGAGTCGAAGCTGCTTTTGGAAAGCCTTAAAACACTAAGATCAGTGGCCGCCCTTATCCCTGCCGAGCGGGGGCTGCCGGTCAAAAGTGACATTTCGCCAAAGCACTCCCCCTCCCCCATCTGTCTTATCTCACTACCCTTTTCCGAAATTACGCTGACAGTCCCTTCAGCAACTATGTACATGGAATCGCCGAAGTCACCGCTGCGAAAGAGCATTTCGCCCTCCCTGTAGCTCACTTCATCAAGCTCAGGCAGAATTTTAGCCCGGTCCACCCTGTCAAGGCCCGAAAAAAGGGGAATACCAAGCAATCTCAGTTTATCCATAAGAAGAAATAACCTCCCAGTTTGAACAGGCCTTATACACTTCTTTTTGGCTGTCACTCCGGCAAATCCCACCCAGTACCAGAAACATTGCCGGAAGCCAGATCTATTATAGTTGTCCCTGTTAAAAAAAGAAGAATTCCCAGCTTTGCCTCTTCTGAGGTTTTGCCCTCCATGTATTGGCGGCAGATATGTTCAATATATTCTGAAGCCCTTTTTACCAGTGTCTGAAGAATTATAAAGGCCCCGGGGGAAAGGGGCGGACTCCCCATATAGTTGGCCAGCCTCCCACCTTCCCGGAAGCGGGGGTAGCCCTCCAGTCCCATGAAGAGTAAAAACCAGTCCGGCCGGTAGTTTCCGGCAGCCGCCATAATCCCCATACAGTCTGCAATAAGCTCATCCAGTATATTGTTACGGGCTGATCCGAGAACCCTGCGGGTAAAATAATGGGTGGCCTCATGCTCCCTCCGTATAGTCAGTGACATATCCAGCCACTCCTTGTGGCCCAGCCCCATTTCCCCGGCGGGGACACCGCTGTACTCCTGGCGGCTTAATATTATAAAGGTGTCCCGGTATAATTCCTTCCTGGGAATTATACTTTTAAACTCCTCCTGCCAGTCTATTTCGGTGTATGAGGGGTTTTCACCCAGCCATTTTTTACGGTAGGACCTTATCCTGTCCCAGTTGTTGTAGCCGCTGACCAGGCAGGCCCCCATGGAGGCCGGAATATTTTCAGGCTCATTGCGGGCGGTGAAGGCCTGCACCAGCCTGACAAAATCAGGCCTGTGCCCGGCCACCAGGACAGGTATCTTTCCTGCCGGAGTCTGATACATTGATATTTGCAGCTCCCCGGGGCATTCCAGTCCCAGACCCCGGGCCTCGGTCATTCCCTCAATGGGGGTTCCTCTTAAGGTGGCTGCCCGGTAGTTTTCAGTCAGGCTAATCCCTTCACTGACGGGAAAGTCAAGCTGTATAAAGCGGCCATGGAGTGTATTCCAGGCTCCTGCCTCCCCGGCCTCCCGGACATACCCCGCCCAGGCCTCCACAAAGGGCTCGTCGGCCAGGGGGAAGGAGCGGTCCTCACCGGGGCTGCTTTTAAAAACACTTTTGTTGTATTCCAGCAATTCAGCCACTTCTCCGGCCCCGGCGCCTAAAGAGGCCAGAAACTCTTGCTGGCTATACAGGCAAGCCATTATCCATCCTCCTATAAAACCTAGGCCAGCTGTCTCCTGGCCAGTTCGGTAAAGACCCCGTTCCGGTCCATCAGCTCCGCATAGGTTCCTTCCTCCACTATTCTCCCCTTATCCATTACCACGATCCTATCGCAGTTTAAGATGGTGCTCAGGCGGTGGGCTATGACCACCCGGGTGGCTCTCAGGCTATCCAGACTCTGGCTGACAATGGCCTGGGTGCGGTTATCCAGGGCGCTAGTGGCCTCATCGAAAAATAATATTTTGGGCCTGCTGACAATGGCCCGGGCTATTAAAAGCCTCTGCCTCTGTCCCCCGGAAAATGTGCCGGCCCCTTCGCTGATCACGGTGTGCATGCCCATGGGCATATCTTCTATGTCTTTATCCAGTCCCGCCATTTTTGCCGCCTCCATGGCGTCATCCAGGGTGAGATTGGGGTTGGACCCCACAATATTGGTGAATATGTCTCCGGCCATAAGCTTACCGTTTTGCAGCACAACTCCCAGCTGCCTGCGCAGTGACCTTATATCCACCTTATCCATGTCGTGCCCGTTATAGTAAACACTGCCGGACTGGGGCCTTTCAAAGCCCAGCAGCACGCGGAAAAGTGTGGATTTCCCGCTGCCCGACGGCCCCACCAGCCCCACGTACTCGCCCTCACTGATGTGCAGGCTGACATCGTCCAGGGCCAGGGGACCGTCTTCCCTATACCGGAAGCAAAGGTGGCTTACCTCTATATCTCCGCTCAGAGTGCCCGGGTCAGCCTTGGCCTCGCTGTATTCAGGCATGGTTTCCAGAATGGGCTTGGCCTTTTCATAGAGGGGAACTATCATATTAACGACCATAAAGGACTGGGACAGGGCAACCATGGCGGTCAGGAAAGTTGTAAAGGCACTGTTGAAGGCTATAAATTTCCCCGGTGATAAAGTAGAGCCGGTAGCACTGGCCACAGTATAAAAAAGTATCATTGAGGCTATCACAGGGAAAAGAGCGTTAAAGGTATTCAGGTGATTGGCGATGTTTTCTTTTTTAAAGGCTATGGTTCTCTCCCTGTTGAATTCTCCGGACCAGCGGTAAAAAGCCCTTTTCTCAGCCCCCGCCACCTTAAATTTGGCGATCCCCCCGATCAGCTGAAGAACCATACCGGATATTTTATTGGAGATGTCCACCAGCAGCCGCTCGTACCTTATCTGGGCGTAGCTCAGGGAAAGCATGATCACCAGGGCCACTGCGGTAATAGCGGTGGCGATAAACGCCAGCTTCACATCGTAGTAAAAGATCAGTCCCAGGTTAAAAATAGAGAATATACTGGATAAAATGGTGGTAATGGTTATACCGGACACGAGGCTGTAGATGGCGCTGATGCCCAGGGCCCGCATGGCCAGCTCCCCGGCGGAGAATTGTTTAAAAAAAGGCACCGGGAGGCTTAAAAGCCTGTCCCAGACAGCGGCCTGGGTACAGCCCTCCATCTTTCCCTGAACTCTTAGCATGGCAAAGGAGCGGGTCAGCTGAAAAATCATCTCGGCAAAGGCCACTGTCCCCAGAAAAAAGGCTATTTGCAGCAGCTGCGCCCTTTCCCCCCCGGGAATAACGGTGTCAAAGACAATCCCCGTGGCAACGGGCACAACCATCCCTAAAAGGCCTCCCAGGAGCCCCATGATCAAAATCATGGACAGGTCTCTCTTCCAGGTGCTTTCAACAGAAAATAGCAGCAGGTCTTTTATGGTCATTACCTTATCCGGAAAAGGCCGGTAAAAGGAGAATGCAAAGGGCTTAACCCCACCGGCCACACCGGCGTCAATTTTTACACCTTTCCTGCCGGTGGGGTCATAAAGCTCATAGTCCGATGGCGACAGGGGGATCAGCGCCACCGGCCTGCCGTCCTCCTCCATGTAGGCCAGCAGGGGGCCGTTATCCCTCCTCCACCACTCACCCTTTAGGGCCACCTGCCGTGTCCTGAAGCGTGAAACCCTGGCTATGTCCCCCAGCGGGTCTTTGGAGGGGTTTTCCCTGATGGCCGGGGGCAATGGCACTATTCTCATCTTCATCATACTTCCCACCCGCAGGCAGGCCTGAAAAAGGGGGTCTTCCGTAGTGTCTTCGGGGTGCTCCCCCTTTTTTTTCCTCTCTGTTACAGAAACCAGCCGGGCTATGGCAGTATCCATAAAGGCGCGGTCATTCTCCACCCTTGCCTGAATACGGTCGGTATCCTCCTGCTCCCGGCTTTGCCGAAGGCTTACAGCCCGGGAGAGGGCCAGGCTGTGATAACTGCCCAGTGTCATCTCTGTCCCGTCTTCGGTGGCCCCAGTCACCAGTAAACCTCCACCGGAGGGATCAAAGTGAGCCCCGGGTGATTCTTTCAGGTCCAGAGCCCCGGCTAAAGCCTTCAGCCAGCCATTTACCAGCGCCAATATCTGGTTCCCGGACTCTTCCCCTCGGGCCAACTGATAAAAATTTTCCAGGGTCAGCCGCCCAAGGCTTGTCCCGGTAAGTCCTGCGGCCAATAGACCTGTTTTTTCTTCCGGGTCCCCGATGCCAAAAAGTAGGTCCCCTTCCCGGGCATCAAAAAGATAGTGCCTTGATCCCATCGGTCGGTTATCTTCAAGGGGCACAGAAAAAACCGCTAGCTTACCGCCGGCCACAAACCAGACAGAGCCCGGGTCGGTCAATAAAACCGGCTTGTTCCCTTCCACCGGAATGGTCCCCTCTTTTACAAAGCTATTGGCCAACGACATACAATCACATCCCTGCTAGCCGGCGTTGATCAGGCCGGAGTAATGCCCTTCGATATTGATAAGCTCTTCATGGGGTCCCCGCTGGACCACCCTGCCTTTTTCCAGCACTATTATCTCATCGCAGTCCCTTATGGTGCTAAGGCGGTGGGCCACAATAACACAGGTGCACCCACGTCTTCTTATGTTTTCGTCAACCAGTTTTTCAGTAAGGGGGTCCAGTGCGCTGGTAGCCTCATCCATCACCAGTATAGAAGGATTGCCGGCCAGGGCCCGGGCAATTTCCAGCCTCTGCCTCTGCCCGCCGCTAAAATTAGTCCCCCCCTCATCCATTAAGGCGTCGTAGCCCCCTGGCCTGGAGGTAATATCGTCATGTATGCAGGCGTCCTTGGCCGCCCGAACAATGTCCAGCTCGGAGATGGAATGGTCCCATAGTGTAATATTATCCCGTACACTCCCCTCGAACATGGAAATCTCCTGGTCCACCACCGCCAGGGAGTTGTTCAGCGCCGCCCTGGGCAGTTCCTTTCTTACCCGGCCGTCAAGAAATATTTCACCGGACCAGGGCTGGTAAAGGCCGGCTATTATTTTGGCCACTGTTGACTTTCCGCTGCCCGATCCTCCCACCAGGGCCACCCGGGACCCCGGGCTCAGACTTATACTAAAATCCTCCAGCAGGGGAGGCTCCAGCCTGCTGTATCCAAAGCTCACCGCCCGCAGCTCCACATAGCCCTGAAGTTTTCTGATGCCTCCGGGGGGAGTGCCGGACTGATCCTCCCCGGCCTGCACATCCACGGGGTATTTCATTACATCGTCCAGGCGGTTCATATCCCCTTCCATTTCCTGAAGCTGCCCGCCCAGTCCCACCAGGCCTATAACAGGGGTCATAAAGCTGGTCATCAGGCTCTGAAAGGCCACCAGCCCCCCTATGGTCAATTTGCCGCTCAGCACAATATAGCCCCCAAAAACAAGGACCACGGCGTTGGTTATGGCGTTTAAGAAGGTGGGAATAGCCGAGAGAAGCTGGGTGGGCACCCCTGACTCCTGCTCGGAGTTCAGCAGCTTGGCCTGTTGCCCTGCCCATTTGGAGAAAAAGTCCGACTCCGATCCTGTTGCCTTCAAAGTCTCTATTATCTGCAGACCGGACATGGAGGTTCCGTAAAATGCCCCCCTGTCATTTAACAGTCTGCGGTTAAGGTCGGTCCTTTTTTCAGAAACATATTTAAGATAGGCCACATTGGCTGCGGCTGTGACCACACCCACCAGGGCCAGCGGCACACTGAACTGGACCATGAGGAAAAAGTAAAATACTATAGTGATAAGGTTTAGCACATTGGTGGCCAATTGTCCGGTAAGCAGATCGGCCACCCTGTCATTACTCTTTACCCGGGAGCTGATGTCACCGGCGTAGCGCTGGGAGAAAAACTCCACCGGAAGCCGGAGTATATGCCACAGAAACTGACCGGAGGAGCTTAAGGCCACCTTTGTTTTCAGCCTCAGCAGATAATAGCTCTGCAGCCAGGTCAAAACACCCCTTAAAGCCGCGGTCATACCCATTCCCAGCAACAGGGGCATCAGCCAGCTGTCCTTTCCCCCCAGCAGAATGTCATCCACAAAAATTTTAGAAAAGATAGGTATAACCAGACCCGGAATGACCATGGCCAGCCCCACCAGTATCACGTAGGTAAGGGCGGTCTCGGACCCCTTAAGCCTTTTCTTGAGAGCTGTGACTATATGCGGCCTGTCCCCGCCCGCCTTAAAATCAGGCCCCGGCTGAAAGGTCAGCACAATGCCGGTAAAGGCCTCATCAAACTCCTCCTCGGAAACAGTCTTGGGTCCCTCCCCGGGGTCGTTTAAATATACCATCCCTTCCCCAAAGCCCTCCAGCACGAGGAAGTGGTTGAAATTCCAGTGTATGATCATGGGTAGAGGCAATTCCCTAAGTGCGGCAGGCTCCTTGCGGTAGCCCTTTACCTCCAGGCCGTATTTCCGCCCGGCCTTCACCATATTGCTGGCCTTGCTGCCGTCACGGGAGACACCGCACTCTATGCGCAGTTCCTCCAGGGGCACGTATTTACCGAAGTAGCCCAGAATCATGGCCAAAGACGCCGCCCCGCACTCCACCGCCTCCATCTGAAGAACAGTGGGAACCTTGGCCCTCTTTCCCTTTTTACCGATCTTAAACAGCACTCTCACCCCTGTCCGCCGCCTCCACAATACTATAAGTTAAAGTGACAGAGTCTTTTTTAATATGGGTATAACCATACTGATGGGCCGCTCCTCGCTCACAGTTACCGACCCCGTGCACAGGGTGCCGCTGTTTATTTTTAGTGGCGGCCCCTGGGAGGATGACCACTTATAGCCGCTTACCGTTGCCTCATCGGCTATGACGTTGATACGCACCTCCAGTGGAGCGCCCTGTCCCGCCAGCCTGGCGGCCAGTTCCTCATTGCCCAGCACCAGCATCATTCCCTGCATGGTGCTGGGATACTCCGACACAGAAACCACCTTGCCCAGCATGTAGCCGTGCTCTTCCTTTTTCACTGTGGTGGGGCTTACCTGGGCCTCCATGCCGGGCACTATCTTTTTGCCATCCTCAGCCGGGACGTACATAACCACTTCCAGCATCACAGTCTTACCCTCCCGCTCAAGGCTCACCAGGGATTTCCCCGGCTGGACCACATCTCCCCGGTTAACCTTCACCTCCAGCACCCGGCCGCTGATCTGGGACACTATTGAGGAGCTGCTGTCTATCTGGTCCTGCAGCCTCTTGATCTTCTCCGTGGAGTCAGTAATCATGGTGCTCAGCTCGCCTTCCAGAAGCGAGAGGCTGTTACGGTCCTTCTCTATGTTGGCGCTATAGGAGGCAGTGAGCTGTTCCAGAGCCACCGTGGCGTCTCGCACATCCAGCTGGCACAGCTCCAGATCTTTTTCAGCCTGCAGGTACTCATCCCTGGAGACCGCCCCGGCGTTAAGCAGCTGGGTCAGTTTTTCCACCCGGTCCCTCTGGTTGTTCTCCCTGGTCCTGGCTTGCTCCAGGCTTATCCCGGCCTTTTTGATATTGCCCTGGAATTCGGCCTCCTGAATAGCCAGGTAGGACCTGGCCTGGTTAAGGCTGTCCGAAAACTCATAAAGCTCGGCGGGAAGATTCTCCCCTTCACTCCCATTATGGTTCTTAAGATTTTTCAGCTGCTCCAGCCTGGTTTTTTCATCATTTATCTTAATTATTAATTCGGGCTGGTCAATCCTGGCCACCACATCCCCGGCCCTTACCCTATCCCCGGCGGCCACCCTTATATCGGTAACCTGGCCGGTGTCCGAGTGAACCACGTTAAATATCCCGCCGCCCTTTATCAATATGCCCTGCCCGTTTATCTTGGTGGGAATGCTGCCAAAAATTCCCCATATAACAGCCGCCACCAGTATGAACCCTATGGCTAAAAGAGACAGCCAGGCCTTGGGAGTGGTCACCGTAATAAGCTTGTCCAGCTGCTCCGGAGATGACAGCTTATCCAAAGACACCTTGCGAAAGAGATCCTGCTTCAAACCGCTTTCCCCCTTAATCAGTCAACCGGCCTGCCGGTGCAGCTACTCTATTACCTCCAGCTTACCGTTTCGCAATATTTTCTTCACCACTATAGCTCCGATCTCATCACCGTTACTGTTATGGGAATGTAAGCCGGCAGCCCCCGGCCAGTCCTTAAAGGAGCGGAGCTTTTCAGCCACCGCCGCCGGGTCTGCCGACCCGGACTGCCGGGCGGCCTCGGCCAGTATTCTTACAGCATCGTAGCCCAGGGCCGAATACTGAAGCGGCTCTTTGCCATACACCCACTGGAAGTCCTCCACAAATTTTTTGGTCTCCGGGCTGGTGTCACCAGGATTGAAAACAGTGCCCACCACCGTACCCTCGGCGGAAGTCCCGCCAATCTGCGCTAAAAGTGGCGAGTCCATGGCGTTAGTGCCCAGGAAAGGCACGTCAATCCCTACCTTCCCAGCGTCGGCTATGAACTGGGCCCCCTCAGGCATGGCCTGGGCCACAAAAATACCGTCCAAATCCAGTGCCTTCCACTTCTGTTGCAGTCTGGCCAGCCCCTTTACATCTCCATAATAGGAAGCCCTGTCCACAATGGCTATCCCCGACTCCCTGGCGTGGTCCTCAAAGGCGTTGGCCAGGCTTATGCCGTAGGAGTCCTCGGTGTAATAGATAACCATCCTCTTATGCCCGTTTGCAGCGGCGTGCAGGGTTAGCTGCCGGGTGATGGCGCCAACATCCGGTATATTGCGAAAAACGTACCTATACCCCTTTTGTGTTAAATCCGGTGCTGTGCTGCCCGAAGACAGCATAATGATTCCCGCGTCCTCATAAATCTTTGACGTGGGAATGGACACAGGTGAGCTTCTGTGGCCTATCACCGCCATCACCTCACCACTTTCCGCAAAGGACTCGGCAATGGACATGCCTTTCACCACAGAGGCCTCGTCATCAACTTTTACAAGGCGGATCATGCGGCCATTTACACCGCCGCTTTCATTTATCTGCTTGACGGCCAGGTCAGCCCCTTCACCAAAAAGGCTGCTGTTAGACTCAAAGGGCCAGACCGCTCCGATCAGTATTTCCCCGGAGGCCTTCTGGTTTATACAGCCCGCCGCAAACACCATTAAAGCCGCTAAAACAAGGCCTGCCCTAAGAAACCTCAGCTTAAACACCATTAACCCCTCGTCCCCCTATATAAACATTTACTGTCAACATTCCCTTTATTACTATAATAATCTTTACATAACACATAATAACACTTTTTTTTGACACCAGGTATGGGTAAAATTTTTTTTTGTTAAAAATTACTGTGATAGAATTACTACTTAATTGTATAAACTAATGAGCATTGATCTAAGGTCAAAAAGCATATAATAGTCCGACCATAATAATGGGCCTTAAGGGTTTACCGGCAAAAAAAAAATGTCAGGGGCAGGTATAAATTTATATATATTGAAATATTATTGTCGAATAGTTGGATATGGTAATTATCATTGAGATATTATGGAAAAAGTGGGAGATTGTCAGATGTATTGCCTGGTGGAACTTAAAAAAGAGAATAAGTTGGACTTTAAAAGGTTTGTACGGCCTTTTTTTGAGGGCCAATTTGAAAAATTGGATGAGGACCAGTCTGTTTGCGGGGCCGGGGCCACTTTTTTCGGTGATCCGGTGGGACTGGCCCTCTGCCATAACTATTACGAAAATAACTGGAATGTAATCATTGTCTATGTTGTTCCCAAATTCAGAAATATGGGCATTGGGACAGCCCTGATGACAAATGTTGAAGCTATGGTTAGCCAAAGGGACGGCCGTAAAATGCTGTTCAGCTACCAGTCCGATAACACCACCCGGTTACCGGTGGAAAAGGTGCTGGCCCGGCGCGGCTTCCCCGAACCACTGCCGGAGGTAAACTTCTACCGGACAGAAATAGAAAAGCTGTGTGACCTGGGCTGGATTAAAAAGTATGTATTAGCCGAGGCACTGGAAAAGAGCACTGTTTTCTACCGTGAATACGAGATTTTCCGGTGGGCTGAATTAAATGACCGGGACAGGGACATGCTTCTGGCGAGCCGGGGCAGTATCTATAGCCGGGATGTATCACCCCTGGAAATGGCTGAGAAAATTGATGGACAGCTTAGCCTGGGCGTCCGTCATAACGGTGATCTCATAGGTTGGCTGGTGACCATGAAATCCGGGGATGACAACCTGTATATAAAAGCTTCCTTTTTAAAAGAGGAGTACCGGGGCACCTCCCTTTACGTGGTTTTATTCTCCACCATCATGAATCTGCAAAAAAAGGCCGGCATTCCCTATACCACCACCGAGGTCCGGACCGACAACAAAAGAATGATCAGATTTATGAACCACGCCCTGGCCGACGCCGGCTACACCAGGACCGAGAGTCTGTCAACCTTAAAGAATTTGGCCCCAACTCTGTAAAAGGCTCTATTAGTTAAATGGAATAAGCTTAATAAAAAAACTGGGAGGGTTTACAATGACTAACTGGACCGAAGAGGAAGTACAAAAGGTTGTGGCCGAAATTGGTAAAAAGGCGGCCGCCGACCCGGCCTTCCGCAAATTATGCCTGGAAAACCCGGCTGAAGCGGTAAAAAGGGTGGGCGGCAAGGATCTGCCCCAGGGGCTGAAGGTGAGGTTTGTAGAAAATGCCGGGGCCCACATGACCTTTGTGCTGCCTGATCCTGCCGGCCCCGGGGAGCTTGCCGAGGCGGACCTGGACAAGGTGGCCGGGGGAGCCGAGCCCGGGGATACTCAATCATCAAAAACGTGTTACGGCTACGGTTATTAGAAAGCCAAATCTAACTTCAAATAGAATGGGGGCCAATAATTGAATAACTGGACCGAAGAAGAAGTACAAAAAGTGGTAGCTGAAATTGGTAAAAAGGCGGCAGCCGACCCGGCTTTCCGCAAATTATGCCTGGCCAACCCGACCGGAGCGGTGAAGGAAGTCAGCGGCAAGGATTTGCCCCAGGGGCTGAAGGTGCGGTTTGTGGAAAATGAGGGAGCTCACATGACCTTTGTGCTTCCTGATCCTGCCGGCTCCGGGGAGCTTGGCGAGGAAGACCTGAACAGAGTAGCCGGAGGAGCCGGGGAAACTCAAGGGAAATGTTATGGTTTCGGTTATTAGAAAGCTAAATCCAACTTTAAACAGGATAGGGGGTCATTGATTGACTAACTGGACCGAAGAGGAAGTACAAAAAGTGGTGGCCGAAATTGGTAAAAAGGCGGCCGCCGACCCGGCATTCCGGAAATTATGTCTGGAAAACCCGGCTGAAGCGGTGAAAAAGGTGAGCGGCAAGGATCTGCCCCAGGGGCTGAGGGTGAGGTTTGTAGAAAACGCCGGAGCCCACATGACTTTTGTGCTGCCTGATCCCGCCGGCCCCGGGGAGCTTGGCGAGGCAGACCTGGACAGAGTAGCCGGGGGAGCCGGAGAATCGACTGGATCAAGGAAAATGTGTTACGGTTACGGTTACTAATAAGCTAATTTCTAACTTTAGATAGAAGATGGGGGATACAAAATGACTAACTGGACCGAAGAGGAAGTACAAAAGGTTATAGCAGAAATAGGCAAAAAGGCGGCCGCCGAACCGGCCTTCCGCAAATTATGCCTGGAAAACCCCGCTGAGGCGGTGAAAAAGGTGAGCGGCAAGGACCTGCCCCAGGGGCTAAAGGTCAGGTTTGTGGAAAATGCCGGCGCCCACATGACTTTTGTGCTGCCAGATCCTGCCGGCCCCGGGGAGCTTGGCGAGGCAGATCTGGACAAGGTGGCCGGGGGCGGGGGAGACACCGGACCAAAAGTGTGCTTCGGTTACGGTTATTAGAAAGCCAAGCATTACCTTAAATAGAACGGAGGGAGAATTATTGACCAACTGGACCGAAGAGGAAGTGCAAAAAGTGGTGGCCCAAATTGGTAAAAAGGCGACCGCCGACCAGGCCTTCCGGAAATTATGCCTGGAAAATCCGGCCGGAGCGGTTAAGGAAGTAGGCGGCAAGGACCTGCCCCAGGGACTGAAGGTCAGGTTTGTGGAAAACGAGGGGGCACACATGACCTTTGTGCTGCCTGATATGGTTAACGCCGGGGAGCTTGGCGAGGAAGACCTGAACAGAGTAGCCGGAGGAGCCGGGGAAACTCAAGGGAAATGTTATGGTTTCGGTTATTAGAAAGCTAAACCAACTTTAAACAGGATAGGGGGCCATTAATTGAATAACTGGACCGAAGAAGAAGTACAAAAAGTGGTAGCTGAAATTGGTAAAAAGGCGACCGCCGATCCTGCCTTCCGCAAATTATGCCTGGAAAACGCAGCCGAGGCGGTAAAAAAGGTAAGCGGCAAGGAGCTTCCCAAAGGAATGAAGTTAAAGTTTGTCGAAAATGAGGGGGCCCACATGACCTTTGTGCTGCCTGATCCTGCCGTTTCCGGGGAGCTTGGCCTGGAAGACCTGGACAGGGTGGCCGGGGGCAAGGCTCCTAATGGTACTGGTTACTCTTTTGGCTACTAAGCCAATTCACAACAGAGTAATAATATATTCATCCCAATAGGAGGAGTTCCGGGCAACCATTCCCGGAATTCTTTTTATTAACACTGTATAATTTAGGGGGCTATCAAAGCCTTATGTCGCTGTCTACAAAGTTGATAATGCCACTGCTTTTACAGATGTCTTCATCAAATTGTGAGAAGTACTCCAGTATCCGGGGGTTGTTATCCAGTAAAAGTGATTTCTTTTGCCATATGGCCGTAAAGGGCTCTTCCAGTATATTGCCCAGCACAAAGGGCGCGGCGCAGTTTATCCTTATATCCCCGCTGGGCCTTATTATTATAAATCTGCCCGAGGAGGACGGAATATACCCATAGATGAAGGATTGACCGGTCATATAGGACACTCCTATAGTATTCTGTGCATTCAGCCGGCAGGCTTCCACCTGTAAACGGTTTAGCTGTTCATTATTTAAAAACAGCTCCTGGTGATTTATGCTCCTGCCACTGTACATAACCGGGGAAAAACCAATAGCAACTGCTCCCACGCGGCCGGCCAGGTCCACCATTTGCTCCATACTATCAAGGTTTTCCGGCGTAACCATGCTGGTGATGCTTAAGGTCATTCCCGCTTCGGCAAAAAGCTCCGCCGCCCGGACGGCCCTTTGAAAGCTGCCTTTTTTTTGCCGGAGCCTGTCATGGACCTCCCCGATGCCGTCTATAGAAACCTGGACATAGGAGTAGTTGAATTTGGACAGCTTTTTTACCCAGCCCTCATCCACCAGGTAACCGTTGGTGTTCAGTATGAATATAGTGCCATCCTGGTGGAGCACATCCATTATCTTTATCAGGTCATCGCCCAGCAGCAGGGGCTCTCCTCCGGAGAGGTTGCACAAAAACACCCCGCCGCTGTCTACCAGCTCCCGGCAGAGTCCCAACCAGTGGGCGGCCTTCAGGGCGGTCTTCTGGTCCGCATCCCCGGACTTGTTGTAGCAGTGCAGGCAGCGCATATTACAGCCTGCTGTCAGGTCGAACTCAATATACAGGGGCAGGCGGAACCGCCCGGGATAAAGCCCGTCCCGGCGAAGGCTGTTTATATATTGGTATTTTTTATCCAGCTTTTCTTTCAGTGCTGCCCATTTTTCTGCTTTCATCTTTCCTCCCTGTGATGATGTATCCGCCAGCAAGTATTAATTCTGTCATAACACATAATAACACCCTTTTTACTAAAAAAGGTATGCCATTTTTTTTGTTAATTAACTGTAATGGATTTTCTACCTAAACGTAATAAACCAATAGATATTAATACAAGTCCTACAGGTGCTGTTGAGCAGTCCACCAACACTCTTAATAGCGGAACTTTAATGGTTTATTGTATAAAATTTTTGGTATATGCAGGGTTATAATTTACTTTTATTGAATAATATTGTCGAACAGTCAGGGAAGATAATTCTCTGTGTATGGGAGCAGGCGGGTGATTATCATACTTACTGCCTTAAAAGAGAATAAATCTTGAGACGAATTAAGATGTTAACTCTATAAAAAAATTGGGAGGTTTTACAATGAATAACTGGACCGAAGAGGAAGTGCAAAAAGTGGTGGCCCAAATTGGCCAAAGGGCGGCCAGCGACCCTGCCTTTCGCAAATTGTGCCTGGCCGACCCCGCCGGGGCGGTGAAGGAAGTGAGTGGCAAGGACCTGCCCCAGGGGCTGAAGGTGCGGTTTGTGGAAAATGAGGGAGCTCACATGACCTTTGTGCTGCCTGACCCCGCCGGCCCCGGGGAACTTGGCGAGGAGGACCTGGACAAGGTGGCCGGGGGAAATTTACCGGGAGACGGGAACGGGGTCACTTATGTAAGTAAGTGCGGTTTTGGCTACTAAGCCAACTAACAGAGAATATTAGAACCTTTTCATAATAGTAAGAGTTCCGGCATTCATTTTCGGAACTCTTTTTCTTTCATAGCTTTTTTATGGTCCTCAAAGCCTTATAAGGTTTAGCTGCTCGCTGTTTAAAAACAGCCCCGGGATACCGCCCACCCGGCGAAGACTGTCTATGTATTGGTAATTTTTGTCCAGCTCTTCTTCAGTGCCGCCCAGGCTTCTTCTTTCATGTTCCTCCCTGTAATGCGCTATCACTCCAGCCTGATCAGCCCGTACTTTTCCAGGGTATAGGTCAGTACTCTCAAATCACTGTCCAACCGGTTCTTTTCCACATCATAAAGGCCTGCCAGTTCCTCCGCTACCCCAGCCAGGTTTCTCTGTCCGTCCATAAGAATAAAGGCCCTCCAGGCAGTCCTGTTCAGAAAATAAAGCAGCAGGTTCCCGGCCATCACTATTAAAAAGTCTCCGTCCTCCCTGGTTTTACGCACATTGTGCACCGGCTTCAAGCCCCTCGAAGCCTCCCACCAAACTTCCACCAACTGGATTTGGGGGCTGAAAGGCACCGCCCCAATTTCCGGGTCCGGTATTACCGACGGCGCTGTGTATTCCATCATTTCCAAAAGCAGTCTCACTCCTTTTATAATGGATCAGATTGTTAACAAGACACTCTTGCCGCCAACAGCAGCAGAGGCTGATAATAGGAATGCCCGGATATTCTGGAATCTGGATTCTGGATTCCGACCGGCAAGAATTTCAGTATAAGTATTTCAGAGTAGCCCGCGCTTTCATAAAAGTATGTCTTTATCCCAGTGATTTGCCCTGCCATCGTACTCTGCGGTAACCTGGTCCACACCCTCCAAAAATCTGACCACCTGGGGGTGTCTCCAGGCTGTGACAGCCTTTTTTCTCCATATGTCGGCTATGGACTCCCGCTGCACATTGCCCACTATAAACGGGGCGCTGCAGGTCAGCCTGACATCGCCGTCGGGCCTGATCACCAGGTTTTTGCAGGGATGCCCGGACAGGTGGTACTGCACCGCATAATACCCCGTTCCATAGCCCAGAGGCAGTGAGTATTTTCCCTTAAGGGCAACATATTTTTGGGCCAGCAGCTCCTGCTGCTCACGGTTTAAGGCCAGCTGCCTGTTTTTCACCGCCCGCCCGCTGAAGAGCACCATTTCCAGCCCCAGGCCTCTGGCCCCCAGGCCTTGGGCCAGCCTTACCATTTCCTCCAGGCTGCCCAGGCTTTCCGGTGTGACGCAGGTGGAAATATCAAAGGGTATGCCGGCCCCGGAGCAGAGCCCGGCGGCCCTGACCACCCTCGCAAAGCTGCCGGGAACCTGCCTCAGGCCATCGTGCAGCTCTTCTGTGCTACCGTCGATGGACAGCCTCAGGGTGAGGTCTTTATACCGGGAAAGGCTGGAGATCCAGCCCTCATCCAGCAGAAAGCCGTTGCTTATAAGTGTAATGGGGGTGCCGTCGGCGGCGAAAAGGTCCATTATCTCAAAGAGCCCCTCCCCTATTAAGAGTGGCTCCCCCCCGGACAATATAATATTGAATACCCCTCCGCTATCGATCAGCTCCCGGGTGATCCTTAGCCAGTCACTGAGCTGCAGGGTGGTTTTTTTACCCGGCCCCCCCGAGTCGTTATAGCAGTGCAGGCACTTTAGATTGCAGCTGGCGGTAAGCTCATACTGCACTCCCAGGGGCAGGGCAAAGGCGGTGGGAAAGCTGCCTTTTTGCTGCTGCTCCCGGATATGCCCGCTGACCGCCTCAAATTGGCTTTTTTCATATTTTCGAAGTTCCTCCAGCATCATGGGCCTCCATTTTACTTAAATATCCATCTGATCCAGCAGGTCGCAGGCAATCTCCTCAGGAAAGACCGGGGTAAAAACATTGCCCAGCAGCACAATAAGCTGGCGGCTGTTGGTAATCCTGAGAATAAGGGTGCAAAAGCCCGCAATCTTCCCCCTGTGCACTATGCAGGTGACGGCATTTTCTCCTCCCTGGCTTTTGTAGTCAAGGGGGTCCACCATGAACTCCTTTATTTTGCCGGGGCTTATGTCCACCCGCACCCAGCCGAAGGCGTAATTGCCAATATAGGGTGTGAACAGCATTTCCCGGTGCCTTTGGCTTAAGAGCCTGTCGGTGTACAGTGCCTGATCCCAGAGATACATGTCCTCCACGGTGGAATAGATGTTACCGGCCGCAAAGGAAGCACGGCTGTCCAGCATTTCCTCAGGCGCGAGGCCCCTTTCCCCATAGGAATAGCTGCGGGCGAAGTCCACCGATGAGCAACCGTCATCATAATAGCCGCTGTTCTGCATCCCCAGAGGCTGCATTATGTTGTCCCGCAGCGCCTCGGGGTAGGTTTTTCCGGTGACTTCCTCGATAATGTTTCCCAGAAGGCAGTATCCGGTGTTGCAGTACTTGAACCTAGACCCGGGCGGAAATTCCAGCCGGTCCCGGGTTACCCCGCTGTTTATCCTGCCTATGGCGTGTGGTTGGTAAGGCTTGCCGGACTCAAAGGAGGGCTGGTGGAACAGGTCCGGTAATCCGGAGGTGTGGGTAAGCAGGTGCCTTACCGTAATGCCGCTGCCCAGGTCACCTGAAAAGCCCGGCAGGTAGCGGGAGATTTCCCCGTCCAGCCGGACCAGGCCCTTTTCCACCAGCTGCATTACCAAAAGGGAAGTAAACTGCTTGGTGTTAGACCCCAGCATAAACCTGGTGTCCGGCCGGTTAGGCACGCGCCAGGCCCTGTCGGCATAGCCGAAGCTTTTCTTATAGATTATTTCTCCCCGGTGGGCTACCAGAGCACTGCCGTTAAAGCTCCCCTCTTTATAGCAGCCGGTCATTACCCGGTCTATAGCATTTTCCAGTGCCTCCCCGGATCTGTTCTGCATGGCTTAGCTCTCCTGTTATTATGTTTTAAGTCATATCTAGCGTCTGGTAAAAAGTGATTTCCAGGCATTTAATGAGTCCGCATGGTTCTTATAGACCTTCATGGCCTCTTCAAACACATTTAAGGTATAGTCCACATCCTGGTCGGTGTGAGTATAGCAGGGGAATACGGTCCAGCCGATAAACACCCCTCTTTTCACACACTCCTGTAAAAAGATATTTTTTCCGTTAAAGTCATAGTTGCCCCCGCTATCTTTAAAGAAAAACATCAGCCTGGGCGCGTATCCCCGCAGGCTAATGTTGACCCCCAGCCGCTCCGCCATTTTGTTGGTCTCGGACTTCAGCCTGCCGCCTATGGCCATTATTCTCTCATTGACAGCCTTATCCCGCAGCTCTTTGATTACCGCAATACCGGCGGCCAGGGAAAGCCTCTCCCCGCCGAAGGTGGTAAAGAGGTATACGTCTTTATCCACAGCATCCATTATTTCTTTAGGGCCGGTCACGAAGGACAGCGGCATACCGTTGGCGGCCGCCTTGCCGAAGGCCGCCAGGTCCGGTGTCAGACCCAGTACCTTCTGGGCTCCACCAATATCAAACCGGAATCCGGTGACCACCTCATCGAAGATGAGTAAGGCCCCGTTGGCGTGGCAGAAATCCAGCAGGTTATGGAGAAAGTTGTTTTGGGGCTCATCTATGATTAACGGCTCTATTATTACCGCCGCCACATCGCCCCTGTTCTTTTCAAATATGCTCTCAAAGGCGTCAAAGTCGTTATACCGGCAGGTGTGGATGTATTGTCTCACCTCCGGCAGTATTCCCCCCTGCCTGTAGCCCTCGGCGGCAATGGTCCACTCGTGCCAGCCGTGATACTCACCGCGAATGATATGCTTTTTCCCGGTATAGGCTCTGGCCACCCGGACAGCGGCCTCGGCCGCAGAGGAGCCGGTCTTTAAAAACCGCACCTTTTCGGCGCAGGGAATATGCTCACAGACCAGCTCGGCATACTCCACCTCCTGGGGGCTGACCAGTGAAAACTCCATTCCCAGCCCCAGTTGGTCCATTACCGCCCGGTCCACCGGGTCGTAGCAGTAGCCCAGCAGTATTGGCCCCAGTCCCATGTCGTAGTCTATATACTCATTGCCGTCCATATCCCATATGTGGCCGTGCTTACCCCTTTTTATAAACCGGGGATAGCTGCCCCGCACATGGCTTCCGGAACCCTCGTCATAAAGCTGGACCAGGGAGAAAATAGTCTTTTCCG
The DNA here is from genome assembly GCA_000802095.1 of Peptococcaceae bacterium BICA1-7. Lineage (GTDB taxonomy): Bacteria > Bacillota > Desulfotomaculia > Desulfotomaculales > Desulfocucumaceae > BRHc4a. The sequence goes on from JUEB01000017.1 coordinate 145,434, forward strand.
CCCTACTCCAGTATTCTTCGGATATATCAAGTTTTTTAATGTTATTTTTCAACAATGCAGCCCCCTCATGCTTACCTGCCAATTATACCACATATAAGTGGCTTAATTGGCGCTTTTAGAGGCTTAAATGGGAAATTACTCTAAAATAAAAATATTTTAAAAACTTCTCACGGTTTATGTAGGAATATTGGCAATGCCCCAACGAATTCTATACTGGATAATGACTTATAACACCATTTATTAAAGCTCTCAGAGGTAGCGCAAAATGCAAAGAATAAAAGATATTCTGGCGGACATAGCATTAGGCTCCCGCACCCTTTACGAAAGACTGGGGGACGGCCGGCCCGCCCCGGCGCCGGACCAGCGGGAAAAAGTCTCCCCCCTAAGGGAGATGTGGATAGAGTACTCTGCCGAAAAGGATGAGTTTTTATTCGCCAGGAGGCTTAAGTGGGACGGCCTTGCCGAGACTGACCTTAACCGTCTGCAGGGAGGCGGGCAGCCGCCGGGGAGCAAAAGTGAGCCCCTCTGGCTGGCACTGCTGGAGGAGTTACTGGAGCGGGCCGGTGCCACCCCGATGGAAGAGCTAAGGCAGAGTTCCTTTTTGAAGGAGGACAGTAGGCTTCCCTTTGAGGAGATACTCTCTTTATTTGTGCTCTGCGGGACAGACAGGCTTTCCCCGGGCATGGGGAGCGCTGGGACATTGCTGACAGGGGCCGCCCTGACAGATTTTCAGAGACACCTCATCAAAAGGCTGGTTTTTGTATCACAGCAGGTATTATTCCAGGAGTTTTGCCATAGCCGGGATAAAGGCCCGGCCCTGCAGCCGGTTAACCCTGCCTCCCCTGCCGGGGTTGCGGGATCAACCCCGGAGTGGCTGAGGATCTGGACCGGGCAGAGCCCCTCAGACCGGGATTACCTGGCCTTTATCCGGGAGCTCCTGGCCGGAGGGCTGGCGAATTTGTTTTCCCGGTACCCCGTTATGGCCAGGCTGATGGCTGAAGTCACCTGCTACTGGGTGAACAGCACGTTAAAATTTGTTGAGGCCCTGGCCAGTGACCGGCAGAAAATAGCCCACACCTTTTCCGCCGGGAAAGACCCGGGACAGGTGGTTTCGGTAAACTGCGGGCTGTCGGACCCCCATAACCGGGGGCGGTCCGTCATGCTGCCAGAGTTTGCCAGCGGCCTGAAACTGGTTTACAAGCCCCGGAATCTGGGCATTGAGGAGGCCTATTTTGGTTTCCTGTCCTGGCTTAACCACCGGGGGGGGGAAAGTATGTTTAAAATACTTAAAACCCTCAGCCAGAAAAACCATGGGTGGGTCGAGTTTTGCCCGCACCTGCCCTGCCGGAGCCCTGAAGAGGTGAGCATGTATTACAGGCGCAGCGGCATGCTGCTGGGTGTGCTGCATGCCCTGGCGGGGTCGGACTTTCACCTGGAGAACATCATCGCCAGCGGCCCATACCCTGTGGCTGTGGATCTGGAGGTGCTGCTGCAGCCGGAGCCGGCTGAGCCCGGACCTGTGCAGCTCCGGCCCGATGTAATACAGACTATGCTGCTGCCCTATATGTACAAAAAGGAGGCCGACGTGCTTTACACAGTTGGCGGGCTGGGCAACGGGCTGCCGGACCGGGAAAGGGTATCCCTGTGGAAGGATATTAATACAGACAGCATGCGGCTGGAGGAAAGCTCTAATGAGAATACCGTTTCCACCAACTGCGTGTGCTTAAACGGGGAAAAGGTTGCCGCCACCGGCTACGCTAAGGAGATAATCCATGGCTTCGCCAGTATTTACCGGCTTTTTCTGGCCAACCGGGAACAAATACAGGCCTCCGGCGGCCCTTTGCATCTTTTTGAAGGCCGGCAGGTCCGCCATGTGCTGAGAAGCACCCAGACCTATTTTGATCTGATGTACAACTCTCTGCTGCCTCGCTATATGAAGAACGGCGCCTGGCGCAGCGCAAGGCTCGATAAAATAAGCCGGCCCCTGGTAAAAAAGAATAAAAGGCCTGCCGTCTGGAGTTCCTTGAAGTACGAACACCTGGCCCTGGACAGGGTGGATGTGCCCCTGTTTTATATAAATACCGGAAGTCCTGACCTGGAGCTTCCACCCGGAGGCCGGATAAAGGATTACTTCCGGGAAACACCGCTGGAGGCCTCCGCCCGGCGCATCCAGTCCTTTGGCAGCAGTGATCTGGACAGACAGATAGCTCTAATCCGGGCCAGCCTGGATATACAGGAAAGAATGAGTGCCTCGGTATCCCTCCCCTCCTTTGACAAACCAGTGGAAAGCATTGTCCCTGCCGGTAAAAATGAACTGCTGGCCGCAGCGGGCAGGATTGTCCGGGAGGTGGTGGAGGGAGCCGTAGGGCTGCCCGGTGAGGCTTCCTGGGTGCAGCTGGAGGAAGAGGAAAAAAGCTGCCGGCTTATTCTCACAGGCAGTGACCTCTATTCCGGCAGCGCCGGGATACTGCTCTTCCTGGCGGCCTGGGCCGGTGTCACCGGCCAGAGAGAGCCTTTTGAGAGCCTTGCCGCCCCTGTCAGGCTGTCCACCGCTGCTCAGTGGGCTCAAAGCCCGGGGCAGGAGGGTATGGATCTGGGAGCCGGTTCCGGGCTAGGGGGAATCATCTACTCCTTTGCAAAGATATGGAGGCTGACCGGGGACCAGTCCTTTCTGGACGTGGCCGGTGGGCTGGCCCGCTCGGCCACCGGTGAATATATTGAGCGTGACCGGCATTACGATATTATCTCCGGGTCCTCCGGGCTGCTGCTGGGCCTCCTGGAGCTATACCGGGCTGAAAAAGATAAAGAGGTGCTGCAGGCCGCCCTCAAGTGCGGGGATCACCTGCTCAACGGCCGGACAGCCGGTGAGTCCGGGTATAGGGCCTGGAAGGTCCAGGGCCTGCCGACTCATAATGCAAAGCCTTTACTGGGTTTTTCCCACGGTGCGGCGGGCATCGGCCACGCCCTGGGACGCCTTTACCGGGTAACCGGGGAAGCCAGGTTCATGGAAGGGGCCCGGGAGGCGGCGCTTTACGAGGACAGTCTTTTCTCGGCAGAGGAGGGCAACTGGCCTGACCTGAGGCTGAAGGACAGCGGTGAGCCCTCCGGCTTTACCCGGTCCTGGTGCCACGGCGGGCCGGGAATAGTCCTGCCCCGCCTGGAGGCCGGGGGGATCATGGAGGAGAAACTGCGCCAAAGCGACATAGCCTCCGCCCTGAAGACAGTGACCACAAGCCCCCTGTCCGGGGCCGGGGATTTATGCTGCGGGCAGTTTGGGCTCATTGACATTTTACTTACTGCGTCTCTAAAATTGGGCAGGCAGGACCTGTACACCGAGGCGGTAAGGAGGGCCTCCTGGCTTCTGGACCGGGAGAGGGAGACAGGAATATTATTAACCACACCGGACTCTCCCCGGGGTGTCTGTAACTTTTCCCTTTTTAAGGGCATATCCGGCGCAGGGTACGCCCTGCTGAGGCTGGCGCACCCTGCGCTTCCGTCGGTGCTGACCTTTGAGTAGCTATCCTTATTTTAAATATAATCTATAAAAATAATAGCGGGCGGTGACCTATGAATTACGGGGACAAGCAGGAATCTTTCATAATAGACAACATGAAGGAAGGCATCCTAACCATAGACTTCAAGGGGATAATCACCTCACTAAACCCGGCGGCGGAAAGAATACTGGAAATAAAGCGTGAAGACGTGGTTAACAGTACTCTTGCCGAGACCTTCTTCGGCCTTGAGGAAAACGACGATTTTAACCAGACCATTCTTGATGCTGTGTATGAGACCTCAGTAACCCACAACAGGGTTGTCAGCTATTGTACCGGGCAAAAAACCAAAACATTGTTTTTGACCACTTCCTTCTTGCAGTCGGTGGAGGGCGGCAAGGTGCAAAGAAAAGGGGTTGTGGCGGTTTTTAACGACATAACCGAGCTTCAGGAGCTCAGGGACGCGGTAAAGGCCATGGAAAAGATTAAAGAGCTGAACCGTGATCTGGAGCTGCGCAACAGGTTTATAAGCGAAACCTTTGGCCGCTATCTCTCGGACGAGGTTGTCAGAAATCTCATAAGCCAGCCCGGGACATTAAAACTGGGCGGTGAAAAGAGGCTTGTAACCATTGTATTAACCGACCTGAGAGGCTTTACCTCCATGTCCGGGGAACTGGCGCCGGACACCGTGGTGACAATACTGAACAACTACCTCGGGGTAATGGTGGATATTATTCTCAAATATAATGGCACCATACTGGAGTTTATCGGTGACAGCATACTGGCAATCTTCGGAGCGCCTGTCAGCACCGAAGATCACGCCGCCCTGGCGGTGGCCTGCTGCATTGAGATGCAGCAGGCCATGGGAAAGGTTAACCAGTGGAACTTTGAAAATGGTTTTTCGGAAATGGAGATGGGCATAGGAATCAATACCGGGCAGGTTGTGGTTGGAAATATAGGCTCCGAAAGGAGAACCAAGTACGGGGTAGTGGGCAGCCAGGTAAATCTGGCCGCCCGCATTGAATCTTACACGGTGGGGGGGCAAATTCTGGCCTCAGGTGAAACCATACAGTCAGCCGGCTCGCCGGTAAAAATCAATTCTTCCCTGGAGGTTCATCCCAAGGGGATAGAGGAAGCCATTACAATTTACGAAATAGGCGGCATAGGAGAACCCTATAACCTATACCTTGCCGGACAAAATTCCGAGCTGAAGACTCTGGCAAAAAAAATACCGGTGCGTATCTTCACCCTTAACGATAAGCACTGTGAAGAAAACTTTATCAGCGGATACCTGGTGAAGCTTTCTTTAAAGGAAGCGGAGCTTTGGTCCGGCATAAAAATGGCCCCCATGGCCAATATTAAAGTACTCATTCCTGATCAAAAAGGCCATATACTGGCCGGTGAAATCTATGCCAAGGTAAGAAAGGCAGAAATAAATAACACCTTTATGGTTAGGTTTACTTCGGTTTCCCGGGAAGCCAAAAAGTATTTTCTGGGTATTTTGGAGCAGGAGACAAGCCAGCCGGGGTAAAAACCATATCCCGGCTGACTATATACTTAAAAAACAGGTGTGGGCACATTTTCATATCTGATCCTTTCAGGGGTATCTTTAATCTCAGTCACCTTATTACTTTCCAGGTCAACAGTGACCTCAACCAGGGGGGTCAGCCCGGAGGCGCGCAGGATTATTTCTTTTCCCTGCACATCCTCCTGTGTGTTCAATTCAGTGCGGGTGAACACTATTTTATAAAGACTGCGGTTATAGCCGCCGGGGGAGTAATGCCCTCTGCCCTCGATATCATTCATGGGTATTTCGGCCACATACCAGTCAGCCGGAAGAACATAGCTGATAAACCTGCTGTCAGGCCCTTTCTTAATGACCCTGCTGCGCACACTTTCATCTGAAAGGGCCAAATCGGTAATTCTCCTCAATTGTCCTGACTCTACCTCAGATAAGGAAATGTACGCTGAATCCCTGGCATAAAGTATATACATATTGTCCAGGGCATAGTTCTTCTGCCAGTTGGCCGCCCCTATGCCGGCGGCGGTGACAGTCAGAAAAACCGCGGCCAGGGACAGGTATCTCAGCGCCCCTGACTTCGGAAAGGACCGGAGCCGGTCCGGCAGGTTAATTCTGACCGGTAGGAACATGCCGGTGCGGCCTTTATAATCATTGTAACTTTCCCCGAATTTGGCCAGACACTCCCTTTCCTCAGCCCGGGCCAGGAAATAGTAGGCGAACAGCATGGCTGTGTAGGTAATCAGCACCAGGTACCTGGGCCATAACAGCAGCATGCCGAAGCCGCTGACTGCCAGAGCCGCATACTGGGGGTGCCTGATATGGTTGTATATTCCTCCTGTCACAGCCCCCCTGCCGGTGAATTTGTGGTAATAAATCTGTGCCGCCCCGCACAAAAACACCAGAAAGCCCGCCGCTGCCAGTATTCCTCCTATATAATTGTGCATATCCAGCCAGTGCGATTTGGTTTCCACTACAATATGGGGCAAAAAGAAACTGGCCAGCCATTTGGTAACAAGGCTGCTGTTTAATAAGTCCAAACCCTTTCCGTATACTGAGTAATAATATAGGGCGAAGGGGCTGACCATATAGAATATCTCAAAGGCGATCAGAAAATAAAAAACCAGCACCACCCACCATCTTTTTTTGCCTTCCGCTTTTTCCATAGAAAATTCCTCCTCTTTAAGTAAGGGCCCGTTATTTTGCAGGACCCCTTCTATTTACCTTTAATTCTTCCGGACTGCCGACATGATGCTCCTTCGCTGCCGGGCCAGGTGTCTTAGTACCAGCACCAGCATTGCAAAGGCTCCTGCCCCGTGAAGATGCCGCCAGCCATGGTCGGGCCGGCACCAGATATAGACCCCGGACACCGCCATCAGGAGAAAAACAACGGCCAGCCCCATTTCCAGAGATACCTTGCGGCACTGCCCGGGCTTTGGACTTACCGCCCGGATCAGTTTGGCCCTGATACTATTCCGGTGCCAGGCCAGATGGACCGCCAGGCACAGCAGCATGGCCAGTCCGGCCCCCGCATGTGCCCACACCCAGACATCCCCTGTCAGGCCCCGGAAGCCATTTTCCCCCTCGAACAGGTGGGCAGCCACTGCGCTGAAAACCACCGCCGCAAATTGCAGCAAGATAAGCATATCAAGAAAAAGGTTTTTATTTCTGTTCACCCCAGAGTCCTCCCCTCTCCTCCACCGATAAAGGCTTCCCTTTAGCCGGTGAGCCGCCTTTTACTAAAGTTTAACGGACCGTTCAGTTTTAGGGAGGTGTATAAGGGCTGTTTTTATGGCAGTAAAGGTCATAAAAAGATAGCCGGAGGTAACATTACCTCCGGCCTATAACTACTGTCCTGGGACACATTGAACATGTTTTTTCCAGGGTGTATACTAAAAGCTGCAGGAGTGGTGATATTTATGATTTACCTTAAGATTGGCGGCCTGGCCCGGTATGAATATTTACCGGCGGCTTTATTCTATAGCGCCGTTTTAGGCCTGTACATTAATTTTACCGTTACCGGCTTTTATCGTTTTACAGCAACCCTGCCTGGAGGGGCCGCAGTTATCCTGGGGATGGCCATACTGGTCGCTTTTGACTGTATGGAATACCGGCGGCAGAGCAGGGAGCTTTCCCGGCCGGCCACTGCCGTCCTGCAGCTTACCCGGGCGGCGGCCATAGTAATATTCAGCTTCTGCGACGGGCTGGGCTTTATTCCGGAGCCCGCTATAATACTTATAATTTTCTTTTCTATATTCTTTATATTAGGCAAAAGCTATTACCTCACAGGCCTGGTCTGGTTCCTGTACCTGATCTCCAGGGCACACATTTTTTCCAGCCTTGGAGGGGATTGGCTTACACTCCATACCTACATTTTCACCAAGCATATAACCATGGCGCTAATTCTGGCGCTGACCATAGCCTTTATTCTTTCCATCGCCTACCGGGCCAGAAGTGAGCGGGCCCACCGCCTCCGGCTGGAAAAGCTTTTTAGCCAGTTGGAGACATCCCACCGGCAGCTGCAGGAATACTCCGATAAGGTGGCCGATCTGGCCGCCACCGAGGAGCGCAACCGCCTGGCCAGGGACATCCACGACAGCCTGGGCCACTACCTGACGGTAATCAATATTCAGCTGGAAAAGGCTCTGGCCTTCAGGGAGAGAAATCCCCTGGAGGCGGACCAGTCGGTGAGGGATGCCAAGCGCCTGGCTGGCGAGGCACTGCAGGATATCCGCCGCTCGGTAAGCGCCCTGCGCAGCAACGATCTGCCCTTTTCCATTGTTGAGGGGCTGACCGGCCTGACCGGCAATATGCGCAGAAGTGATTTTTCTATTGATCTTGTTATTGAAGGAAATGAGAAAGGCTACTCCCGGCAGGCCCTGATGGCCCTGTACAGGGCCGCCCAGGAGGGACTGACCAATGTTCAAAAGCACTCCCGGGCCACCGAGGTCACTGTAAGCCTTATGTTTCTTCCCCACCAGGCGGATTTATGCATTGCCGACAATGGCCGGGGCTTTGACCCTGTCAGCCAGGACCAAAACAGCTCTCATTACGGCTTCCTGGGGGTCCGGGAGCGGCTGGAGCTGGTCCGGGGGTCTGTAAGACTGGAAACTGCCCCGGGAAAAGGAACAAGGCTTTACATTTCAGTACCCAGAGATCCCCGGGTACTGCCGGAGGAAGACTAGCCGGGTAAGTCCGGAAAGCAGCTCCGGCTACGGGGTGCAAGGAGGCTATTATGACTGAGCAAACAGGAAAAAAGGTCCGGGTGCTGGTGGTTGACGACCAGGAGCTTATGAGGGACGGCCTGGCCTCCCTGCTGGGCATTCAGGAGGGCATAGAGGTGGCGGGCACTGCCGCCAACGGGCAGGAGGCCATCGACAGGGCGGTGGATCTGCTGCCCGATATAGTACTGATGGATATAAGGATGCCGGTAATGGACGGAATCACCGCCACCGGTCACCTCCGACGCCAGCTGCCCCAGTGCCGTGTGATCATGCTCACCACCTTTAACGATGAGGAGTATATAGTCAAGGCGCTTATCTCCGGGGCGGTGGGCTACCTGCTAAAGGACATTCCCGCCCGGGATCTGGCCCGGGCAGTTCAGCTGGCCCACCTGGGCATCTACCAGCTGGAGCCCTCGGTGGCCGGAAAGCTGGTGGGAACAATAATAAGCTCTTCCCAGGCCGGACACCCCCCGGCGGCAGGCAGCCTGCAGGAAAAGATACCGTCAGGCCTGCCCCGGCCAGCCTTGCCCGATACCACGGGCCTTAAAGACCGTGAACTGGAAGTTCTCCGTCTGATCGCCACCGGGGCAACCAACCGGGAAATAGCCGTAAAGCTCTATATAAGTGAGGGCACGGTTAAAAACCATGTCTCCAGTATACTCAACTGCCTGGGCCTGAGGGACCGCACCCAGGCGGCCATTTATGCCTTTGAAAACAAGCTGGTTTAAAGGTATTAAACAGTTAGTCAATTAACCGGACTCTATATCCTGTTTCCAGATTGCCCTAAATTTATTTGATCTTTGTTACAGATTTGTGACATATGAATGCTATATTATTTGTAGCCCCGGTTTATCCGGGTCCTTTTAATATTATCGATAAATAAGCAGTGCACCGGGTTATTATACAGAATAAATTCTGTGCCCGGAGATGCCTCCGGGTTAAATAATATTGGAAAGGATAGTAGGCAAATGAAAATACTGGTGGTTGATGACGAGGATAAAATACGAAATATTATTAGGATGTATTTTACCAGGGAGGGCTATGGCATTGGAGAGGCAGCCAACGGCAGGGAAGCCCTTGATAGATTTAAAGAGGAAAAGTATGACCTGATTGTTTTAGATATAATGATGCCGGACATGGACGGCTGGGAGGTTTGCCGCCGGGTTCGGGCCGGGTCCTCGGTCCCCATAATTATGCTTACCGCCAAAGGAGAGGAAGTAGACAGAATTGTCGGGCTTGAGATGGGGGCAGACGATTATATGGTAAAGCCTTTCAGCCCCCGCGAGCTCCTGGCCAGGGTCAAGGCGGTGCTGCGCCGCACAGCCCGGGACCCGGACAGCGGGGGAAACAATGAGCTAAAGGCTGCCGGCGCTAAAGCAGCAGTGCAGATAAATATCGAGACCCGGAGCGTCACTGTCTGCGGGCAGACTGTGCCCCTTACGGTAAAGGAGTTTGACCTTATGTGCTACATGAGCAGGCACCCCGGCAGGGCCTACACCAGGGATGAACTGCTGCAGGGAGTTTGGGGGTTTGATTATTACGGTGACACCAGGACGGTGGACACCCATATAAACAGGCTCAGGGACAAGCTCAATAAAGTGCCCGGCTGCCCTGATGTAATCAGGACTGTATGGGGAGTGGGCTATAAATTTGAGGTGGTGGAATGAATTTTCTTAAAAAAAGTATAGTCACCAAGTTATGGCTGGCCATGGTGCTGCTGGTGCTGGTAATCACCTGGACCACCGGTATGGTGCAGTCAAATATAATTAAGAAGGTTTACTATAAGCAGCAAACCGACAGCATTCTCCGCCAGGGAAACGATATAGCCGCCGCCATGAGCAGCGGGGCAAGCCGGGAAAAAATAACACTGCTTTCTCAAATGACACACACCAATATAATGCTGGTGGACCCGGAGGGCTTTATACTGGAATGTCACGGCATGGGCATGAACATGAGTTCCACCGGGATCAGCATACTTGACCACCATGACGGCCTGATAACCCTGGCTGATTTTGAAAAGGTACTGGCCGGGGAGAGAGTGCTGAAAAGCGGCGCCAATGACATCATAGGCGAAAATGTGCTGTCTGTATTGGTGCCGGTTACTACCGGAGAGAATACAACCGGCGCCATAATAGTGAGCCATTCCATTGCCGCCATCGAGGGACAGCTGTTGGAGTACCAGAGTATTATTCTAAACGTAGGGATAGGCGGAATAATTCTGGCCACCTTCCTGAGCCTTCTTTTCTCAAGATCTTTATCCAGGCCCCTTATCCAGATGAACAGGGTGGCCCGGGCACTGGCCAGGGGAGACTACAACAGGAAAGTGGTTTTTGAGTCCCAGGACGAAATAGGTGTCCTGGCCAGCTCACTAAACACTCTGTCCGGAGAGCTGCAGGAAAAAATAGCCACCCTGGAGAGGATGGATCAAACCAGAAAAGATTTTGTCGCCGGGGTCTCCCATGAATTAAGGACTCCCCTGACTATTATTCAGGGCTATGCCGAGGCCTTAAAAGACAATGTGGCAGAGAGTGAAGAAGACCGCCGGGACTGTATAGAGGGAATTGTTGAGGAAACAGACAGGCTAAAAAGACTGGTTTTTGATTTGCTTGATTTGAGGAGAATTGAGTCCGGTCAGGAGAGCATTGAGCTCACAGAGTTTGATATGACCCCTGTTTTATTAAAAGCAGCTGAAAAAATGGGGGTTTTTATTGAACAGAAAGGAATTGCCCTGGACCTTGCTATTTCTGAAGAGCTCCCTCCTGTGCTGGCCAATCCGGACCGTTTGCAGCAAATACTGTTCAATCTTTTGGAAAATGCCGTGAGATATACCCCCACAGGCGGGACTGTCAGGGTAAATACAGCTGTCCTCAGTGGCAATGTAAAAGTCAGCGTAACAGACAGCGGCCCCGGTATACCGGCAGACCAGCAGGAATTTATCTGGGAAAAATTCTATAAGGTTGACAAGTCCAGAGCCAGAAGAGAAGGCGGCGGAACAGGTCTGGGGCTGGCCATAGTAAAACGGCTGGCTGAACAAATGGGCGGGCTGGTATACGTGGAAAGCGCCCCCGGCCAGGGAACAACCTTTTCATTTACACTAAGGACAGGAGTAGAAAAAACGTGATAATTTTGTCATATATCCGTTAAAGGTTTGTAAAACCTGTCTGGTATGATTAAATCATAACAAACACGAAAAGGAGTGATACCATGTTCGGAGGAGTATTCGGGGGTACTTTCTGGGGCATCTGGATGCTGCTGCACATGCTTATACCCATATTGGTTATTATTTTGGCAGTATCACTGGGCGCGGGACTGTGGGACAGGCACAGGAAGAAAAAGCGCTATGCCAGAGGAGAAATATAGAGGGTCCAAAAAACTACCACTGGAGGTGAGAAAAGGATGTACAGAAAGCGCTGGATGCTGCGACAGGTGGCGCACTGCAAGGGCGGATGCAGTACTTGGTCCCGGGCATGACATAAAACTGCCCTTTTTTTAAAGAGGCTGTTAAGGCCTCTTTTTTTTATTAAAAATTTGTTAAAGAAATGTGATATTTCCGGGACAGTTATGTAAAATCTCCACATTACAATGAATATAAGTGCCCAATGAAAGGAGGAAAAAAAACGAAGAAGAGGCCGGCAGTGGCACTGGTGGGAATTTTCGCACTGCCCCGGCCCGGTATGGTGGATACTTTTTAACTTCAGCAAACAGGACTTGAAAGGGGAGAATTTTATGGTGGCCAGGAGTTTTGCCACAACAGTGATCGCCCTACTATTTTTTTTAATCAGTTTACCGGGATACTCTCTGGCTGCCGGTGAGCATGCCGGACAGGACGGAACGCCTGCCGGCAGCCACTCCCAGGGAGAAGCAGTGAATCACCAACAGCATGGTTCCGGCCAGGACGAGCATGACCAGGCAGTATCAGAACACTCCCAGGACAGCTCAGGGCACGGAAATCAAGGCCAGGATCACGGAGATCAGAGCCAGGGCCATGGTGACTCCGGCGCAGGGGAGGCTGATCCGGCGGTAAGAAACCTTCTGGTTGGTGGTTTTGCAGGAATTAACGCCCTTATCATAGGCATTGCTCTATACATGAAAAAGAGGCTGCAAAGGGGGGTAACAGGATGAATCTGCTAAATCTGAAGGTAGTAAGAAATATTTTTAATAGCCAGTGGTTTCCCGGCCTGTTACAGTGGCCCACCGCCTTTGTATTCGCCGTGGTTGTTTACCAGCTCCTGTATGGCCCTGGCTCCTCCCACGACAACTTCGGCACCGCTATGACCTGGGTGCTCTGGTGGCCCATTATTCCCCTTGTTTTCTTATTGGTGGGGAGATTCTGGTGCGCCATCTGCCCCTTTGCCACCCTGAGCGACCTGGTGCAGAAATGGGTGGGCCTCAGGCGTCCGGTTCCGATCTTTTTAAAGAAATATGGCATCTGGATAATTGACGCCATTTTTATTTTGATAACCTGGGCAGACCATGTTTTCGGAATTGTTGAATCTCCTCTGGGCTCCGGTATTCTCCTGCTGCTTATCATTACCGGGGTAGTGTTTTCAGGAGCCTTTTTCGAACGCAGAACCTGGTGCAGGTACCTTTGCTTCCTGGGCGGCCTGTCGGGCAACTACTCCCGGGCAGGAGCACTTGAACTGCGGGCCGACCGGGATAAATGCAGCAAATGCAGGGATAAATACTGCTATAAGGGAAAAGGCGGAGTTCCGGGCTGTCCCATGTTTGAACTGCCGGGGCAGATGGACTCCAGCGCCAAATGCAACCTGTGCGGCAACTGTGTAAAAGTATGTGCAAACAACTCGGTGAGCATAACGGCCAGGGTACCCTCCAAAGAGCTCTGGTTTATAAAAAGACCCAAAATAGAAGAGTCCTTCCTCGCCATAATAATAATGGGCATCGTTTTCGTGCAGAACATTACCATGCTGGATATCTGGCAGGGGGCCCAGAGATTCATTGAAGGGGTCACCGGCACAACCAGCTATACCGTTACCTTTACCATAACCTTTATTATCGCCATGGCCGTTCCGGTGCTGGCCTTGTATCTGACCAGCCTGCTGGCGGCAGCCCTGAACAAAGAAAGCGCTATTGCAAACTTCACCAGGTTCGGCTACGCGCTGATCCCCCTGGACCTGGCGGGCCACCTGGCGCACAACCTCTTCCACCTGCTGGCCGAGGGGAAATCAGTGCTTTACACCGGGATTGCCCTGATCATACCAGGCTTTGAAGGAGGCTCTCCGGCCCTGGTTTCCAACCAATTAATTCAGGTAATGCAGTTTGTATTGATCGGACTTGGACTGGCGGCGTCTATTTATACTGCTTACAGAATCAGCAAGAGCAACTTGAAAAATACATCAGCCTTCCTTCTATATACAGCTCTACTGGTGATTCTTTCTGCTGTGAACGTGTATCTGTTTACACTGCCAATGAGCATGAGAATGTAGCTTTAAAGTTTCCAGTTGCTACAAGACTACTATTACAAGAGTCGGTAAAACTGTTCTTTTTACCGGCTCTTTGTGTTTTATGGGGCGACTTCCATGCCCTAAGAGAAACCGCCATATAATTATAGGATAGAGTTATATTCGACAGTGCCGCTTAATATTATATTTTTGTAGTTGCATGCCTTTTTAGCCCGGAAAGATTCTGAAGGGAGCGTGAAAGACCTGACACAAATAAACAGTGATAAAACCACCAGAGCTAACCAGGACCCGCACTTGAACAGGTGGTGCGCCCTGCCCGGCCCTTACCCGGAGCCCAGGGTGGTCCGCCAGAATCATTATTACGCCATGCTCCTGCTGGAGGACTACGTGGGGGCGGTCAGTGAGATGTCCGCCATAAACCAGTACTTCTATCATCATATTACCTTTGGGAGTTATCCCGATCTGGCCCGGCTGGAGGAATGCATTTCAATCATCGAAATGCATCATCTTGCCCTTTTGGGAGATACCATTCTGCTGTTGGGGGTGGCTCCCCAGTACAGAACTCTCACCAATAACCGGACACAATACTGGGATGCCTCTTACGTTTATTACGGAAGCAATATTTGCGACAGGCTGGCCTCCGACATAGCCGCGGAAAAAGCCGCCATTCAGCAGTACAGGTATCACCAGTACCTTATCGACGACCCTAATATTAAGGAGCTTTTGGAAAGGATCATAAAGGACGAGGAATACCACTTGAAACTTTTTAACGAGGCCGCGGCAAAATACTGTCCGGGCATTAAGTGATCGCTATACAATAATATGATTAGTTAAAGGCATGGTAGAGTATGTGATGGTCAGGCATACTCTCTTTTCTTTTTTGTGATAAAGTTGTTAAACTTTCGTGACCGGGCTGTAAAATGTCCTTGCTATTATTAATACATAGAAAAAACATAAACAAAAGGAGGACACAAAATGAAAAAAAGATTCTGGGTTCTAGTGGCGGCGGGTATTCTTGTGGTGGCCCTGGCGGCTCCGGCGGCCTTCGGTGCAATAGCGGGCAATGGCCAGGGAGACCAAAGCCAGCAGTTTTACAACCAGATGTTCGACTGGCACCAAAAATGGCTTGACCAGGCCCAGGAAGACGGGCAGGTTACCCCGGAGCAGGCCAAAGCCTGGCAGGACCACTTCAACTACATGCGTGAATTCCACAGCCAAAACGGCTTCGGCCCCATGGGGAATATGATGGGCGGGGGCGGCTTCAACGGAATGATGGGGGGCTCCGGCTACGGATTCGGAGGCATGATGAACTGGGGAAATACTGACAACCAATAGTGTAAGCCGGGCTGTCCCCGGGTGAACCTGGGGGCAGCCCAACGTTTATAGGCCTACCATTTACCTATAGTATCCGGCACCTTCTTCATCCCCAAGCCGCCGGCCACCAGCCAGAAGATGTTTTGCAAAAGAGCCGGAACTTCTTTATCAGCTGCGGCCATAAAGCAAATTGTCCCCAATACTATTAAAAAGCCGCCCAGCAGGGCAGCATCCACGCAGTCAAACTTCTTTTCCATTCTTCTTTCCTCCAAATTTCTATTCTTTAGACAGCAATTCATTGATCACCCGGCGGAGCCGGCTGACATCGGCCTCAATTTTCTGGAGGTCGCACAGTATTTCCGTAAGACCCGTGCCACAGGCCTCTTCTTTTATAAGATCCTGCGGGCTTAAGTCCAACCCCATGGCCCGGGCTATAGACCAGGCTATTTCGTTGCCTATCCCCGGCAGGCCGCCCCGGAGGAAAGCCGCATCCACCGGGCTGTCGATAAACAGGTTTTCCAGCAGCACCGCAGGCATCCGGGTTTCCCTCAGCACCCCAAAATTGGACCTCTTCAGTCCCCGGTCGGCAAAGCCTTTCTCTCTATAATAAACAGCCAGTATGCTATGCATTGACCTGGCAATGGACAGTGTTTTTTCAGAGGCCCCGGGATGTATATGAGACTCGTACCCGGTCCCTCCCCCTGCATTAACATGTATGCTTACAAATAAATCAGCCCCCGCACTGTTGGCGAAGGCCGCCCTCTCTGAAAGTGTCCCCCGGGGAGCAAGGATCACCTCTGCATTATAGCCGGAAAGCTTTTCCACTACAATAAGCCCCAGCTGGCCGGTCAGTACCGCCTCTGTAAGGCCATTGCCCACTGCCCCCGGATCACTGCCCCCGTGGCCCTGGTCTATAACAATTTTCATCAGCCGGGTACCCCCTTCGTCAGCACAAAAACAGCCAGCCCCACACTGACCGAAAAGAGCACCGTCACCCAGGCCGGATACCCCTTCTGGCACTCCCTCCGGCACTGCTCACAATCCCTTCGTGAAACCGGGTCCCTCTGGGCCAGGTCATCAAACCGCAGGTGCAGCCGCCGTATATTCTCGCTGTTTTCCTTCCGCATGTCCCTAATCTGGTCCTTAAGCTCCTTTATGTCTTCCTGCATGGCATTTATCAATGCTGTCATCACCTCTTCGGGCGGCAAAGAATATCACCTCCGGGGTAAACTGTACTTAATTAGTTGTTGCACATTTGACCTTTATTATGCCGCGAGGTATCCCAGTTCCAGAACCTCCAGTTCTGCCTTTACAGCATCCTTCATTAGGTCGGGAACCTGGGCAAATGTTTTATAGCCTCTGATAATAAGGGTTACGTATACAGTTACCATGATTTCACCTCCTCCTATTAGCCATAATAAAAGCCTAAGCATTGTGATCATCCAGCAGGGCCTGTACCTCTGCCTGAAGGTTGGCCGGTACCCCGTCAATTGTTTCTAGCCCGGCTTTTACCAATTTGTAGTAGACGTATGCCACTTTAAGCCCCTCCTACAATCATTTCGTATACTTCAGCCAGTGCCAACATCGTGTTAAGATTATCGGTTTCCGCCTGCTGTAGTCTGGCTTGCAGGTCTGCAATTTCCTGGTCCTTTGTCTTTGGCAGCTGCGTTCTGGTATCCGTTAACGTCGCCGGGTCTATCGTGTAACCTTCTCCGATTTCCGGGCCGCCTTCGGCCAGAATAACCTTAATTACTTCCCGCTGGCCTGTGACAACCGGTTTCATTTCCGGGGTCGGTTCCCCGTCGACTTCTTCAACGCTGGGGACTTCCCGGACTTCGTCTTCCTGGTAAATGTTCACGGCGAAGGGACTAATAACTTTTATCCCGGCCTTTGCGGTATCAATCCCGACGGCTGCGCGGCTTTTGCCGAAGATACCGGTTTCCGTGACTTCCAGGACGTCGGGGACTATAAGTAATATTTGGTTGTCTGCTAACTGGTAAACAATCCCGGTCATTTTATCCCGCCTTTCGTTAAGCTACAATCTGGCCGCCGGTGCCGGTCGATTCGGCTGTCGTTCCGGCTGGCTGGGTGCCACTCTTACCAATTTTTGCCACATTTTCCGCCCTTAATGCTGTAGTGTTGCCGGTGCCGCTGTTAGCGTTACTGAATACACGGCTACCAAGCGCCCGGATACCATACAATCTATTAGACACAAGGCTGTTTTCAATTCGGACAACGCTGTTCCATAGTACGTCAAACCCAGGATAGGAAGCTGCTGCATCGTTTTTACAATAATCAAAAAGAACGTAAACGCAGCCGTTAGCGCAGAAGGCTTTATCCGTGGTTACTGTACCTTTTAAACCCCTGACTATTACATATACTTCGCATTGTATTACGTGGACCTTGTTAACGACGTAACTGTCAGAAAGTACAGAAGCCCCTATTACTTGCAGCAAACCTTTTCCGGTAAAGCCCTGGATGTAAACGTCTTCGTTAAAGGTTCCAGCTACGACGTTAACCGTAACTGTATGGTTAACAATACGCGGAATTCGGTTAATAGCTTCCTGGATAGTTTTTAAAGCGTGTGCCGCATCATTAGCACTTCCGTCATTATCGTCGCTACCATCCGGGCGAACATAAAGGTTTGTAGTGTTTATGGTTACCCCCGGAAGTACAATACCACCGGATTCCCAAACATTTGTTATGCCGCGTATAACTTTAAAATAAGTGTTACCTCCAGACTGGTCCACTACCGCGCCCATCGAAGCCCTGACGCCTGTACTATTGTTATTGCCGTAAGTTTCCGCGTCGCAACTTACAAAAGACTTATACGCGCTTAGACCGTACGCCGTGTGATTTGAAACTACGCAGCCCACTAAATTACATATGGTGTTAGACACATATACACCAATGTTAGACGTTGTTTCCGCCCGGCAGTAATTAAAGAAAACGACAAGACTGTCATTTGCTCTAAATTCTCCGTACTGTACGGTATTATCGGTTCCTTTAAACCCTTGTACGACCACCTTACAAGCACAAGTAAAAACTTCTACTTTATTGACAAGATAGTTAACGGCATCAGCAGTCGTGGCCCCTCCCTGCAGCGTAAATGTCCCGCTACCCACGAAACCTTCTATTCTTACGGTTTCCGGGTACGTTCCTGCGGCTACACTTACGGTCACAGCATGGACAAGGTATTTCGGGACCTTATTAACCGCTGCCTGGATAGTTGCCAGGGCGGTCCCGGCGGTCAGACCGTCGTTTGCATCATTACCCAGAGCCGCGTCTACATAAAGGGTAAGGTTGGCGGTCGTCGCTATACCGTGAACCCCTTCCGGCATACCTTCGGCCAAATGCGCAGTATGGTCAGAAGACTTTACGGCGTTCTGATCGATGATATCCAGGTTTTCATTGTATGCAGCCCTTGTAACCGCTTCATTACTCAACGGTTTTTTTAACCCTAGTCGTGGTGTAATCTCAGGCATTTAACGTCCCTCCATTAACAGCTTCAATATTTCTAGCTGCCGATTTTCAATCCTGGCCTGATTCTCCAAAATGTCCATTTGGGCCTGATACAAAATTTCCAGGGTAACGGTTTTCGGTATCCCGGATTCCTTCCTGGTCCTCTGGCGGACCTTAATCTCATCCAAAGCGACGCGATGAGGGTCGGCTGGTATGTTTATGCTCTTAGGCACTCACAACCACCTCCAGGGCAGCGTTATCCACGCCAGGATTAAGGGTCTTTATGGTATAGATTCCCGGTTCGGCGATTGTAAAGGTCAGGGTGTCCATTCCGTCTACTGGCTCCATTGTATCAGGGGCCTGGTCGTTAATTTTGAAGGTTATAGGATCGGCTGCGGGGTCGTTTTCGTAGGCTTCATGTGCCAGGCTAAAACGCTGCCATTGGAAGGCAATGGTAAGCTGTTCGCCTGCTGTTATGCTAGTTCTCGGAGCTGATACAGTGATTTTCCGCAGCATGCAATAATGCCTTTTAACTATAGCGTTTTGCTTTAAAGTCTTTACTTCTTCGACTGTTAAAATCTCAAGGTCAACAAGTTCTAACATGCTCTAACCTCCTTGCTAGTCTAATACAACCCTTGCTATATTGCCGTTGTTGGCGGACATTTTTACGACGCAGCTTGTTTCAAATCTCGCTCCTATAAAAGCTATACCTAGAGATAAAACGAAAACCCTAGTAGACCCGCCGTCTATAGTATATGCTCCATTACCACCATTACTAGAACAGGAGATAAACATCAGGAAACCACTCCCGGTTACGCTTAATAATGTATTGACGTCAGGAGCTGTATAGTTTGCCCCGCCATATTGGCTAGTGCCACCCGGCAGGGCTTTCAATGCGGGTATTTGGTCTAAATACCCGGCCCTAGTCGCTGTAAGTCTGGTATTAAGTGTCTCATAGTTTAGCTTTCCAAACTCCATAAGCGTACCCTGGCCCCCTGCAACTGGATATGCAGACCCTACTAAGTCCAACTTCCCCGCCCTTGTAGTCGTCAGCCTGGCTAAAAGCTCCGCTAACCTGGCAAGGGCTGTACCTGTAGCGTTTGCGGAGTCATTTAGTGCCCCTAAAAGTGCTTTAAGGTCAGCTATATCCTTACTTGAAAAAGTTCCCGGCGCTGATATCGTCATTAAGCCACCCCCAGGACTGTTATTTTCGGGGTTCCGCTGGAAATGGCGTGTACTACGGTTCCCCTCACCGGCAAGGGCTGGCAGACCCCTTCTTTTACGGGTATGCAACCCGCGCCCTCTATGCTTGAGGCCCCATCTACTTTAACCCAGGCATCTCCTGGGCCGAAGTTCCAGACGGTAAATCCCTCCTGTTTTGTGCCGCCTGTGTTGAATGTCGTATCTGTGGCGGCCACCAGGGTTTTTGTCTCCCCGTTCATGGCTTCGTAACCAGTGTCCTGGGTTGGCACGGTAAATTCACTACCGGCGCTTATCTCTTTTACTGCGCCCGCTTTGTTATTGCTATCTACAGGAAACGTATACGGCAATTTTTACCCCTCCTCTATGGTTCACAGAATGTGCAGGTTACTGATGACCGCACAAATCCCCCGGCGTTCCAGATCTCAAATTCCTCCCAGGTCATCTGCAGGTCGTCCATGTCGTTCCAGGTGATCTCCGCCCCGTCAAGCTCCGACCAGATAAGGTAGTTGTAGTCGAATTCCAACCCCAAATGGGCCGGGACAACCTCCCTCACCGCCGCCCTGAGGTTGTCAAGGTTTGGCGGTATGCCTGCTGTGTCCACAAATTTTATAATCAATTTATAAAGGCTGTGGTCCTGAATAACCTCCACAGCCCCCTTTTCGTAGGCCCCGGCCACATGTTTCACCAGGCTTATGGTGCAGGTGCCGTAGCCCCTGAGCTTGGCCACAATCCGGTCCCGGCGCTCCTGGTCGCTTAAGGCGGGCTCAGGCTGCAGATTCAGCTCTTTCTCCCAATCGTCCAGACCCCAGGTGGCTGTCCTGGCGAAGAACTGGTCCAGGGTCTGGTCCAGCGCCCCGGTCAGTTCATCTAATTCCTCTCCCCTGGCCTGGGAAAGTGCCCTGAATATCCGGCTGGTCTCGTAATACCCGGGGACATAGCCCATTATCCTCTTACCGGCTGTGCTGTTTACCGGATAGTCCATCTAAAAAGTCACCGTCCCCTTTACAGCCACCGCCTGAGAGCCTATGGCGATATTGGCCGTCCCCTCGTTAACCAGGAGGTTCTGGTAGTCCTCCACCCCTTCGGTGTCCAGTATGGCGTTGGCTATCCGGGCATACCTCACATCGTTTTCGGTACCTTTAAGGGGATCGTTTACTCCCCGGAAGGCCAGGCCTTTAAGGTACTCCTCTATGGCCACCTCAGCCGAGGCCTTTACTGCCGCCGGGTCATACCCGGACATAAATGTTAGGCTGGCCGCAACGTTAATTTCTACCGGCTCCGCCGGCTCCACAAACACCGCCACCCCCACCGGAGACCTGCTCTCTCCTGTGTCTTTGCTAAAGGTTGACAGGTACCTTATCTGGTCAACCCATACATCGGTGTCTGTATCACTCTGCAACCGGGTTATCCGAAGTTCCAGGCTGTCGCTGCCGTTCCAGTAGAATTGCCGGGATACATACCCGAAGGCAAGGCCTAAGTCGCTACCCCGGTAAACTGTTGACGCGCCATCTGCTCCCGGATCTGATGCTATACTTGCCACGGACCCGGTGGTATTGTTCCACACCTCCACCTTAAGCAGTTCATTTATACCGGTATTGTCGCTCACCTTAACCCTGGGCCTGGCCTGCCATATACCCGGCCTGTCCAGCAGCATGTGCATATCCGGATGGACAACTCCTGTTCCGGCAACCATTTTTACCGATGTGCCGCTGCCGTCAGGCTGGCTGTCGTCGATGGATGTACCGCTCCCACTCACAGTCATATCTTCGGCCTCCAGGACATGCTGCCAGGGGGGAGCTATATAGTCCTGCACCAGGTCCACCAGATCCTGCCCGGCAGGTAGGCCCTGGGTGTCAATTATGGCCACACTGACGGTGCCGTTGCCATACTTCACCGGCGCCACCGACACCCCGCCCACCCCGGCCATCTCTCCGGCCCAGTTTATATAATCAGCCCTGTTACCACCTGCGCTGGGATTCCTTACCTTCTGTAAAAACCTTGCCAGCAGCCCGGCATCGTCTTCCTGATCAGCTCCCCCGCTTAAGGGGGCATTGTTTATTACAGCATTTACTCCCGGCAGAGGCGTTACCACCACAAAAACCGGCCCGGCCGGGACATTGCCCCCCGCCCCAGCCTCCACCGCCTCTATGTCGGCATACCCGCTGCCGGTAGGTCCGATGACACACTGGGCCGTGGTCACAAACTCCACCGAGGGGGTGCCGGTCACCGGGTCCGCCGGTGTGGCCACCCTGAACCCGGCAGCGATCACTGTGCCCTCTGTTCCCGTAATGGTCAGCTGGTTGCCCTTCCCGGCTGTCCCGGTGGCCTTTTGGGCAGCCCGCCTGAAAATGCCGTGCTCCTCGCACCGCAGGTTCAGATACTCCCCAAAAGTAGTGGAGGCAAACCCCCTCCGCAAGGCCTCCCGCACCCACAAAGCAGCCTGGGTCAGCTCAATGGCCACCGGGGCTATAGAGTCCCAAATATAAGAGCCCTCCGACCTGTCAAGGTCGGAGGGCAGCCTGTCCATCATCCTTTGCCTGATGGCCTCTTCAGTTTGTTCAGTAAGATAGTCCGGTAAACCGGTCATTTATTAATCACCACATTTCTATACAGGTATCCAGCTATAAAAAGCACCTCTATCGTAAGAATAAAACAACCGCTTAACTCAGCGTTTATTGCGCATTTGACCTTTTTAACGCATCTTGGACAGGAGTTCCCGAAACATATTTTCCTGCCGGGCCTGATTTTCCAAGATATCAATTTGCGCCTGGTATATCATTTCCAGGGTTACGTTTTTCGGTGTCCCTAGGCTGGAAGTCCCACCGCTCAATAAAAACATCCTTAAACATTTAAACTTCCTCCCTCAGTACATGACTTATTGGTTCCCTTTCAATAACTTTTTAATCGCTTAATATTTTAAGAATAATCTCTAACAGTTCATATATATCCTCATTGGTTATTTTCTCACTTCCATTTCTTTTGTTTTTAGTGTTTTCCATTTTGTTTTTTTCATTTTCGTCAAACTCAATGATAATTCTATTATCCCTCCAGATTTTTTTTGGCATTTATTAACCTCCCTTAAATTGCACCGGCAGAGTTTTGAAGAACTGTAGGTATTGACTCTTGAGTTATGTCGTAACAAATACGGACATTTCTAAGATAAGATGTTGCAACACCACTTATACGCTGATAGACTTGTATGCAGTCGCCCGGGGTTACATCTAAATCGATAGAAAATTGAGTATAATTAGTTAAACCAGTATTATTATTATTTACTGCTGTTCCATTTCTACGTACTTCAATATAAGTAGTGATGTTAGTGACTGAAGATTTTGTTTCAAATTTAACCCTTATCCTGCCGCCATATTTAATGCGGAATTCCTTTGCTTTGACGTAAGAAGTGTTAGTTGTATAACATTCTCCGTCAGCACTTAGTTGTATTGTATCAGACTCTATTGACCCCCAGTTAGACGCCAAACTAACGGGGATATCTAACTTATCAAGGTTGGTCGCCCTGGCCGCAGTCCACGTAGCCGTTGACAGGGCTGTGCTGGCGGGTGCCCTGGAGGATACAGCCACATCCAGAAAAGCTGCCCGTGCCGCCGTCAGCCTATTGGTAAGTATTTCGGCCAACCTTGCGAAGATAGACCCTAAAGCATTCGCAGCATCTCCGGTGGCACCTACTTTTGTGTTAACCAAATCCAGAGTAGTTTTGTCAGCTATTGGTAATTGTGGCATTATACCACCTCCTCATAAACAAAATTTACAACCCCGTCAATGACAGCAAGGCCCCAGCGGTATGTTGTTGCCCCATCGGTAAATTGGTGTGGCATAGTCTCGGCCAAATGCGCAGCAACTGCATTGGCATTCTGAAGCATCTGGCCGTCTATTATATCCATATTCTGATTGATATCCGCAATATCGGCTGTTTCATTGTCCAAAGGCTTAATAAGGTTATAGTTTGTTGTGTATTCAGGCATAGCCTAACACCTCCTATATAAACTGCCTGGTTTTCAATTCTCCCCAAGTACCCGTCTTCACCATTGCCCAGGTTGTGTTCCTTACCTCTCCCCAGGTGGTATAAGTGAATTGATACATCACCGTCAAATGGGCCGGTTTAATCTCCTCAACGGCAGCCTGAAGGTCCTCCAGGTTGGGCGGAACGCCCCGGGTATCGACAAATTTGACGGTAAAGCCGTATTGGGCCGGACTGACCGTAACCTCCACCGCGCTGTACACATAGCTTTCGGCCACGTTTTTGATGAGACTCACTGTCGTTGTCCCCACGCCCCGAAGTCTCGAAATTATCCGGCTGCGGCGCTGGTCGTCGGGCTTTCCGGCATAGCTGGACAAACCCAGCTCCTTCTCCCAGGTATCCAGGCCCCAGGTGGCGGTGTTGACATAAAACTGGTCCAGTGTCTCATCCAGGGCCTGGTGGAATTTGTCCATCTCCGTTCCCTGGGCCTGGAGGATTGACCCCATGACCCGGCTTGTCTCATAATAGCGGGGCAGGTAGGACAGCATGGCCCGGCCACTATCAGAGGTTAGCGGAATGCTGATCATGACAGGGCCACCGCCCCTTTTACACCAACCTCACCGGTGTTGATGGTTATATTCACCTTTTCTCCGTTTATCGTATAATTGGGGCAATCCTTGACTCCATCGGTATCAATAAGGAGTGAGCCAATTCGGATATAACTCACCGTAGGATCATTAGTAAATGCAATGCTGCTGAGATATTCAATCAAAGACTTTTCAAAGGCCGCAGTTACCTCGGCCATTGTTTTCGTCCCGGTCAGCACCATTGAAGCGGTCACGTTGATATCTACCTTGGTGGCGTAAACAACCGTCACGTCGGCCCCAATGGGGGCCTTTCCCTCTCCGGCTCCGTCCGCCGGGGCTATGTAGTTCTGCACATTTGTTACTGTTACAGAGTCGGCAGGCTGCTTGTCCGTCCCCAGAAGAACCACCTTTACCGTCCCCGCCCCGTTCCAGAGGGGAATCACCTGGACGGCCCCCACCCCGGGCACCTCCAGTGCCCAGTTGATATAGTCGGCCTTATTGCCGGAGGTCCCCGGTGTCTGCACCCTGGCGTAATACCGGGCCAGCAGCGAGGCGTCGCTTTCGGTGTCTGTGCCCCCGGTGGTGGCGGCTGTATTGGTAACAGAAGTCACCCCGGGCACAGGGTTAACCAGAATGCTGATGGCTCCCGTGATCACATTGCCGCCGGCCCCTGCCTCTACGGCAACAATATTTAGGTCATAGTTACCTTCCTCTTCTATAGTAATACCGGCAGCCGTGGCAAATACCCTGGACTCCTCACCGGCTACAGGGTCGGCAGGGGTGGCCACCAGGGTGCCGGCGGGAATATACGTATTCCCTGACACCGTAAAAGTAACCTGCCCGGCTGCCTTTACAGCCCCCCGCCTGGTCAGCCCGTGCTCCCCGCACCTGAGGTCCAGGTATTCCCCGAAGGTGGTGGAGGCAAAGCCCCTCTGCAGCACCTCTTGAGCCCACAGGGCGGCCTGGGTAAGCTCTATGGCCGCCGGGGAGAGGGCATCCCAGATATAGGAGCCCTCGGCCTTATCAAGGCCCGGGGGCAGGCTGTCCAGCATTCTCTGCCTGATTGCTTCTTCCTTCTGCTCGATCAGGTATTCCGGCAGTGACATATCAGATCACCACGCTCCCGTTTATTTTTACCTCTTCATTATGAATACTGGCCACCTCGCAGCTAAAAATGCAGGCGTCATATTCCCACCGGAAGGTGAAATTGCCCACGCTTCTGGTCCTGGGGTCCACCATCAGGCACTGGGTGGCAATGCGCTTTATTTCCAGCTCATTTCCGGCCCTGGTCAGCCCCCTGGTGATCAGCCCCTCAAACTCCTGCCCGTGGTTGCGGCTGTATACCAGATATCTGTACCGCTCGGTAAGCAGCGCTTTCTTACACCACTCTGCCCAGGCGTCGGTATAGGCTGCTTCCGCTACCCTGCCGGTGGGAGTCATCACAAAATCCCCCCTGTCAAAGTCAAAGCGCCAGCTCTTGCCGAATTTTACCGGACCGGCCTTTATTTCAGACGTTTCGGGCCGGGGGTCCACTGTCTGGGTAGGAAAAAGGCTGGGCATATCAGCTCACCACCTTGCAGATTATTACGGCCTCCCGGCCTCCGTTTACCGGCACGGCCAGCACCCGGTCACCGGCCCTGAGGCCGGACTTTAATTCCAGCCGCACAGCCTCCACCTGGCCGGGATTAAAATCGTACCTTGTCAGCTGGCTGGTGGAAGCCCCCGGCAAATTATTACCCTGATCGTCCACTGGGCTGGTAGCCTTTCCTAAAAGCTTAAAGGGCAGCGTAAAGTGTACTTTAACCAGCCAGTCGGCCACCAGGTAATCCTGTATCTCATGTTTAAAACTATCCAGGACCAGCCCCGACCCGGTGAAAGTGCCCAGCTCGCAGGACAGTCCCGCAATGGCCGTGGAGGCAATTCCCGATATGCGGGCGTCCAAAATTGAAGCCAGTCCTTTATAGGGATCAGCCATAATACCGCCTCCTTACAACCTCTTCCGGGGCCAGCTCCAGGAACATTCGCCCGGGCAGGCCCAGCTCGTGACGCACTGAGGTTACCAGCCACTCATTGCCGTTAAGCACCAGCCTGTCCCCCGCCCGGACGGTGTTTATATCCAGGCAGGTGATGCTCACTGTTTCATCCTCACCGGCCAGCATTTCCCTGGCTTTTTTCCTGGCTGTTCCGGCATCGGTTATGCTGCTGTCTGACAGCACCCTCTGCAGTGTGCCGTATTTGCCTGTTTCTCCGGTTTCCACCGCCAGCACCGGGCTGCG
The DNA here is from genome assembly GCA_000802095.1 of Peptococcaceae bacterium BICA1-7. GTDB lineage: Bacteria > Bacillota > Desulfotomaculia > Desulfotomaculales > Desulfocucumaceae > BRHc4a. The sequence continues at coordinate 171,906 of JUEB01000017.1, forward strand.
GCCCTCCCCGGAGGCATTGCCCAGCACTTTTACCCGGGTCACCGCCCCGTCCAGCGTCCTGTGCTGAGTAATCTCCTCCACGTTCTGATCTGTTTCCAGCGCCCAGACCTCCTGGTTGCTCCCCAGCTTGTACAGCTCCAGCCCGTCCGGTGTCATCCTGGGCCGGTACATGTCTCCCCCACCGGACACCGTATGTCTCAAATCCTCCTGGATCATGGAATAAATGGACCGCGCCCTGTATACCTCCTTGGCCAGGGGCACCCCGGTGTCCGGGACCGATAAAAGTTTTATACCCCAGTCGGCTGCGTATTTTTTCAGCCTCTGGGAGGCGGTCTGCCCGGCGGGGAAAAGGTACTCATCCTCGCTTCTAGATATAAAAATGGTTCTGTCGTATATAGTGACATTTATATGCTTTTGAATTCTGGAGGAGCTGCTGCAGTCCCACACCACCCCGGGGTGCAGCAGGTAAACCATACCGGTTCCCCCGAAGGGTATGCCCGATACCCTTATTTCCTGGCCCGGGGAGATACCGATACTCTGGAAGTCATCGGTGGCCGCCAGGCGTATGGTGGCCCGCAGGGCTATTTCATCCAGGGAGTCCTCCAGGGTAATACTCTCCACCAATTCCCGCAGGTAGTGCTTATCCGCCAGCACCACCTCGTACCTGTTGCCTCCGGGTGTAATCACCGGGGCATCACCAGCCTCTGTCCCGGCTTGATCATGTGCGGGGACGGCCCGATCACATCCCTGTTGGCGTTGAATATGTCGCTGTACCTGCTGCCGTCGCCGTATTGACGTTTTGCTATGGCCCAGAGGGTGTCGCCTGGCTTGACGGTATAAGTCAATTCAACCGACATGGTGTCCTGCTGGGGCCTCTGGGCGCCGCCTGCGGATGATGATCCGGCCGTCGCCGCTTCCGCCGCCGTCCTGACCTTTATTTCCCTCCAGGTCCGGCAGGTCAGGTCGAAATACACATCCCCCGGGTGACCCCCCTTAAAGCTGGTGGTATGGGCCGAAACGAGCACCAGGGCATTTATAATGGTTTCGGTGATCATCAGCCGCACCGGCTTTTTGCTGATGGCCCAGGCCGTCAGCCTGTTCATGGCCTCCTGGGGGTCCGGGATATCCGGGAAGCGGCAGTAAGAAGGATCGTACTCCTTTGGAAAAAATGAAGAGAAGGTTATCTCCTTTACCTTCTCTCCCTGGGCGAAGTCAATTTCGCCTATATTCATTATATTTACTGTCTCAAACTGCTTTTCCCGGCGGATTGTAATTTCTCCGGGATTTACGGGAAGCTGCAGCTTTGGACTGCCTTGGCCTTCAAATGTAATATCCAAAGCACCATACCTCCTTTATGTGCCACAGGCACAGTACGCAGGGGTTGTATTCTGCGTAATCTTGCGCACCTCTGCCGCAATTCTTTCAGCCACAAACTGGGCCAGTTCCACCCTGTCCATATCGCTATCGACGGTTACATTAATTGTCAGGTTTTGGGTAACTCCACCCAGGTTTCCTGCATTCTCTTCGTTCTGTGCACTTTCAGCCGGAAACGAAGGAGGGGCCGCCGGAGTAGACATGCCATTGGCGCCATATGGGTTGGCTGACACTTCAGCGGCCCCGGACCTTACTTTATCCACCGCCTTGCCTGCGAGCCAATCACCTCCAAAGCTGCCGGCAATCCCACCAAGTATCCCGCCAAAAACTGTACCTACTATAGGGACCACTGAGCCAACGGCCGCTCCCAACGCCGCGCCCGCCATTGCCCCGCCCGTTCCTCCTGCTGCCTGCGCGGTTGCTTTTACTTTGTCATCGGAGGTGGCTATATCGATCACATCCAGCACTTCACCTACGAAAGGAATACCTTTTGCACCTTTTGACACGCTTTTTAATAAGTCGGCCGCCCCATCCGGTGCCCCATTCACCATCTTTTTACCGAAATCGATTATTCCGGAACCTATCTCTGTTAAGGGTTTACCCCCTATCCAAGTATCCAGGCCTGCGCCACTTCTATTTTTCCTGTTTTCCATTGTGCCTGAAGGCATCCTGTCTTGCCTTTCCCTTGACCCACCACCAGATCTATTCCTGCCTTCACTTCTGCCCCGGGTCCTTTCATCCGTGCTTCTCCTGGACCCGCCTCTCTGTTTACCTCTGCCTTTACTCCTGCCACTGGTCCTTTCACCCATGCTTCCTCCTGACCCACCGCCCTTGCAGTTACATATGCAGGTGCAGACACAGGAGCAGTCGCTTTTGGATTTGTCCTCACCCTTCTCCCCGGGAAAAAGTTTATCCAAAGCCTGTTCTAGTTTTTTAAAGGCATAGTCAGCGGGAAACTTTTTTGCTTTTTCTTTAAAATTTCCCCATACAGTCTTTTCTTTTTCCTCGGTATTTTGATTACTGCTTTGTCCACCCGCACCTAAATTATTGATGAAAGCTATTACTCTATGCTCAACCAGAAGCTTCCCTGCGACATCCAACTCAAAATTCAGTTTATCCAGAAACATCTTCCTTATTTTCGCATAAGCCCTCTGGAACTCGCTTAGCACCCTCTCCGCCGCTTCCCTGCCGGCCTGTATGAGGCTGCTCTTCCACCAGTCCACCTTTGACCGGCAAAAGTCAAACCAGTCTGTTATACTGTCAAATACCGGCTTTAGCGACTCTGTAATGCCCGTTCCGGCATTCCTGAACACTTTCTCGTACATGCCGCCTGCCCGTTTCAGGTCTGATCTTACCGACCTGAGAGGGGAGGAAATCCGGTCGTCAATGGCTATGGCAGGGCTTATCTTCAGCCGGTTCAGGGCAGCCGCCCGGGACCTGGCGCTTTCCATAAATCTCTCCAGAGCCTTTAACCTTTCTTTTGCCTCCCCGTCACCGCTGACGGCAACTTTGACATCCAGGCCGTACTCACTCATACCCTCTCCCCCTCCCTTCTTGCCTTTATTTCCGCTTCCATTTCCAGCTCCAGGCTGGCCATAAGAAAAAGCTGCTCACCCCTGGGCAGCCTCCAAAATTCTCCGGGGCGCAGGTGGTGCCGCACCCATATTGAGTGCAGCACCCCCGGCAGGCCGCCGGACTGAATCAGTTTTTTAAGTCATCCAGGGATATATTAAAGCCGCTCAAATCCAGCACGGCATCGCCCAGGGCCGAAAGCTCCCCGGCCAGCAAAAGCCTCTTGATCACCTCTTCGGGCCCCGAGGCCTGGAATTTGGCCTTCAGCTTGGGGTCACCCCAGTTTGGCGACACCGTAGCCGACTCCACCAGGGCCACGTTGAATTCTTCCTCATCCAGTCTTTCGGTAACCTGCCCCCGGCGCTCCTTGCGCTCGGTGCAGCGCTCCCGGATGCCAAACACCTGCTTCCCGGTAAGGCCCCTCAAGGTCACCGGAATACCCAGGCGGGGCAGGGTAACCGTCTTTTCCGGGAGGTTTTCCACCTCCAAAAGCCTCTGTATTACCTGCTCCTCGGACATCTTTTCAAAATCCATTTTTTATCCTCCTAAATTAAGCCACGATGGGGTCCAGGAGCTCGAATTCCTCAAAGGTGAATTTAACCTCTTCCTCCACCATCTCCCCGGCCTTCCAGTTGGCCAGCTGCAGCCCGTCCACCAGCACATTTTTGATCCTTATTCTTTCAAAGCCCTGGGATTCGGGGTCGGCCAGCTTGGATATGATCTCAAATTTGCCAAAGCCCCTCTGCAGCATGGAGCTGGTTACCTTAAAGCCACCCATTGTTCCGGAGCCCTTAAGGGGGCCCTTTTTAAACCTCTTCCAGCTGTCGCCGGAGAGCAGCAGCTCTTTTTTATCCATTTCCACATTGGCCTCCAGCCTGTTGAAGTTGGTCTGCCACTCACCGTCTATGAATACCTGGCCGTAACTGCCCAGTATAGTCCTGCTCGCGTCAAGAGACAATCAAGCCACCTCCTATTTCACTTTAAAAGTGCTGAATATTTGTTCCATAACATCCGTCAGCCTGGCCTCCCACTTAAGGTAAACCTGGTCCGGCTCGGGAGTGTAAACAGCCCCCTGGCCGTAGTAGTAGGGATCGGGATAAACATCCCAGCCTGCGCCCTCAATAACTCCACCGCCGGCCAGGGTCTGCATGTACTGCTTGCAGGCCCCTATCAGCGCCAGCCTGCCCTCCTCGGTATTGTTCACCTTGCCTATGTAGTTGTCCTCGGCGGCCCGCACCAGGTCGGAGTTTATGGAGTCCATGACCCGGATGGTGCGTATCTTCTTCCAGGAGTTGTTCTGGCCCTGGCGCAGGGTGACCAGGGTGTTCATACCCCGCAGTGCCTTTACCAGCAGGCCGTCATGGAAAAAGAGGAATACCCCGCCGGTGACTGCCTGCTCCATCTCAGACCTGGTCCAGCGTCTGGTCACATCGTCAAAGGGTGTGGCGGCGTAGGTGGTGGACTCGCTGAGCTTCTGCCCGGCGATGAGGCCGGCCACATATGGGGCCGCCTGGGCGCTGGAGTAGCTGGTCCCGTCCAGCACCACACCGGAGCCCACGTTAACAACCCCCTCGTGATTAAAGCCTGTACTCCTGGCCACAGCCCGGCTTACCGCGTCACTGGCGGTGTCGTCGGCGGCCGACCCGCCCAGCACCGCCATAATACCCTTGCCCTCGCCCCGCAGCCGCTCAACCCAGGCTTTAACCGTTGTCTGAATGGCCGGGTCATACTTCCCGTCCAGAGTAATTATATTAAACTCCCGGGCCTCGAAAACAGCCAGGGCATTGGTATAATCCTCTGCGTCCGCAGCGGTCCCCGAGTTGCCCCCGGAAAAAATCTGATCGGTACCATTCTGAACTGTACCGTTTCCGGCGGTCAGCTTTACAGCGGTAATCCAGACATTGGAAGAATCATCGTTTATGGCGGCAACAGCATTGTCTACTACGCCCACGCCCTTGTCAAAAGTGAAAGTCCGCAGTTCAGCGGTGCCCTCGAACAGTACAATATCCTGCTTTCCGGCCGCGTCCACCGGGTTGTCCCGGACAGTCACCTTAAAGTTATTGCCCCTGGCGCCCTCATACCTGGCGGCCAGAGACAGCACATCGGTGCCCGCGCCGTCTTTAAGGTTTTTGCTGGCCCTGGCGGCGCTGTCATCAGCCAGCCGGTAGGCCAGTATCTTTTTGGCCCCGCCCAGCAGGGCCATGCGCAGTGTGGTCCGGGCGGTTGCCCCGTTGGTTTCGTCGTCGGTGTATTTCTCGGTAATGCCCGATTCGCTGGTTATTTCCACCAGCTCTCTCACCGGGCCCCAGTGAGCCTTCACCGGTGCAATCACCACTCCCCGGGAGCCCGGCTGAATAGAAGCCAGGGCCGCAGCCTCGAAATTAAGGTAAAATCCCGGTAAAACCGGTTTGTCTGTAGGACTCCAAGATCCTCCTGCCAATTAATTCACCCTCCTCTTTAAAAATTTACCTATAAGTTTTTTAACCTGCCCAATGGTCAGCTGGGTGGCCCCGCAGCCGTGCAGCGCCCCCGCCACCACCTCGGGCTTTACATTAAAAAGAGCCCCGGCCTTGGCCTGAAGCTCCCCAATGTCATACTTTTGGCCGTCTCCGGCCTCTCCTTTGGGAGCCATTAAATCACCTCATTCTATTAGTCCGGCGTTATGAACCGCCGCCATCAGCGGCCCAGCCGCAGCGGTTTTTTCCGTTAAACCGCTCAATACAACAGTCAGCTGTCCGGCGCTAAACGGGTCCAGCATGTAGTCGGCCGCCGGGGCGCTCACCGCGCAATACCCTGCTTCCCCCTGGCCGATAGCTATCCTCACCGCTTTGCCCAATTCCCGGGCCAATACCAACGCCCCCTCCAACTCCTGATTGTTGGTGCTTCCCAGCACGTGGCCGGCCATTTTTTTTCTTACCTCGAACAGAGAGCCCGATTTCTCCCTGACTTCGACTCCGGCCATCCTCCACAGCACTGAAGGGCAATTATATCCCGTTGGCAGTATATTGCGGTAGACCGACCACCCCGCCCCCAGCAGTTCCCCGGTCCAGAGGGCCAGGGCCTCCAGCCACGGGTCGTTGGCCGTTGCTTCAGCCGGGGTTAAAGGCTGAACCGCCGGTATAAAAAACTGCAGCCCCCGTGTTATTGCCTGCAGCTGGGCATCAACATAATCGCCGTTAACTGTGCCGGCGTATCTGCATGTATCACCTCCCGAAATGGTGCCGGCATATCTGCAGGTAAACTTATCACCTCCCGAAGTGGTCATTTGCTGTCTGTCCAGGGCAGCCACCACCTTGCCCGCCAATTCATCCAGGCTTTGATAATCGGACTGCTGCTCATTGTAGGGCCAAACCTCGATGAACCGCTTAAAGCCTGTCCATACCCTATCCAGAGCCTCCTCCCCCTGCCGCAAAACCATAAAAGGCTTGACCGTGGTGGTGGCGGCCAGCTGAGGGTCCAGTACCCTGCCCCCAATTTCCGGTATTTCATCATTTAGTTTTTGTCTGATAGCAGAACGCATAGATTAGACCCCCAATATGCAATATATTTATATTATTCTTTATGACCCTATGTTATTGGCATACAATATGTATATTTCAAAGTAACAACATATGTTTTTGCCTGGCACCCAAAACCTCTTCACTTATAGTTTGCTTTCGTACGACGAGGGCTATCTTTTTTTCAGCCCTGTGCACAAGGTTCTGAATAGTGCCTTTAGTACATCCCATTAACATTCCGGCCTGGGAAAATGAATAATACTCTCCCCTCACCAGCTTAAAGGCCTCTCTTTCCCTGGCGGTCAGGGATTCCAGGAGACTGTCCAGAATTATTAATACCTGTTCCGGGACCGGGCTCACAGTATCTCTGCCGGCAACATACCGGCTCATTTTCAAAGGATCCACCAGTATTTCTCTTTTTTCCCGGCTCCATCTGGAAACAGTCCATTTGGCTCCGGGTATCTGCCCGGTTTCCATATACCGTATAACCCATTCGGTGTCGGATATCATACCTGCGCGGGAAACACTGGCTACCCTGCTTTTCTTCAACATGTTCAAGGAGCTTTTATACTGGCGGACCAGGTCTTCCATTTTATTTCCTCCTTAAAAAAGTGAAAGCCCGGGCATTACGCCCGGGCCTCCCGTTTATTCGAGTCAGCCTTCCAAACAGTTTTTATCTCCCCCCATACGGCCCTGCCATCCTGAATCTTCAGGATAACCTCACCGTACATCAGGTGGTCAATCTCTTTTGACTTTTTCTTAATCTCAATAATCAGTTGTTCAGAAACCTTTTCCAGATAAAACCACCCCATTCAAATTGAATTCCTTACACATAGCGTGTACAAGACAACCATTTATTCACGCCATGTGTAGGAGGTAATTTCAATTATAAATTCCACAATGCGTCAATGTCAAGGAAAAATATTGGCATATTGTGTAGTATATTTTACTGTCCGTGTATTATATGATATAATGCTTATAAAATTTTTACTAAGATGAGGTAATTATCGATGAGTTTGGGAGAACGGTTAAAAAAATCACGGCAGGAAAAGGGGCTTACCCAGGTAGAAGCAGCCAGGGCACTGGGTATAACCAATACCGCACTGTCCAATTATGAGCGGGGGGAACGGGATCCTGACACCTCATTGCTCAAACGTCTTTCCGAGCTGTACGGAGTTACCGCGGACTATCTGCTGGGTAATGCTGACCCGCAGGAATTTGATCTAATGGACATTCTGGAAAATAAGGACATTAATATCACTATTGGAAAGAGAAATCTTTCCTGGGATGAGAGGGTGAATATAATTGAAATGTTATCCAGGTTTCCCATTTTAAACACAAATAACACCTTTTCAGACAGTAATTTCACTGATTTAGTCATATCCACTGGAAAACCGGCGGAGGATAATTTATACTATTCAGATATAGACAAAAAACTGGATAAAACGGTAATTGTTGCAAGCCACCAGGGACGCCAGGTAATGCAACAGGTGTCCCCTGTCTTACGGGAGCTGATCAAGCAGGAAATTGTTAAAATTTTGGAGGAAAGAAAAGATAAAAATCTCTCTGGTAATAAAAATGACACTGACGGCTGAGGAGCTTGCACAAACTGTTTTTGAGGTGAATTAGATAACGACAGGCAGTCGAGGTATCCTATGGACAAAAAAATCAAAAGGCTGTGGAAAAAAACTGAAGAGGAAGGTATTGAGGTAAGGTATTCCGACTTACACAGCGCAGACCCCGGGCTGGACGGCCTGTACCTTTGTCTTGACGACCTTCCCATAATTTTGCTGGACAAGTCTCTTGAAAGCAAGCGCCAGCTTTTCAGGTGCGTGTTTGCCGAAGAAGTAGGCCACTATTTCACGGCGGCCAAATCCAATTTTTTGGTATTGCATCCAAGCTATGCGGAGGATCTAAGACTAAGTCAGGACGAGTACAGGGCCATGTGCTGGGCCACGGAATACCTGATACCTGATAAGGAACTGATTTATGCAATACAGACGGATGGTATTAATTCCTTTTTTGACCTGGCAGATTACTTCGATGTTACCCAGAGCTTTTTAATGCACAAATTTTCCATACTCAAACGGAGAAACAAGCATAACATAGAGATAAGCGACATATTTAACCTGGACGTTATTTCCTATAAGATTTCTAAAAGCTGATACGGGTCCAGAACCTCCCCGCCTAACCGGGCGGGGTTTTTTGTTCCAGCCCTGCTTCCCCGGCAATCCGTTTTGAAAAAGAATCTAAAGAGAGCTCTTTGGCATCACCAATGGGGTAACTCAACTATATCCGACCAGGTACTGGGAGTGGATTCAGATCCCGTGCCGTCAGCAAGTGTAGTTTTCATTGAAGCCGGGAATGTGTCGGAGAACACGGGGCTATACACTTATTCACTGCTGGGTGACAGCATTTCCGGCATTGATATGCCTATTTCCTTAAATGTCCGCACTGTTATTCCGGACCAATCCCTGGGGTTGGATTTAAATCCCGGCCTGACCGGGGCTTTAAGTACACATGAAAATGGCGCCGGAACAGATAATACAGGGATTAATGCATATATTACGCTCATTGAAACTGAAATCTGCAACGAAAGCATGATTTTAGCGGCTGATACTCAGGTTGCCGATATGGGCGCTTTTACCGATCTCCTTCTGCCTTTAAACATAATCTACAATATACACGACACAGGGCATGGTCAAGATGATGCCCCTCCCACGGCGAAAACATTCTTCCTTGTCGACTCCTCAAATATTCTTCACCCTCTGGGGGTAATTGTATTGCGCGGCAAGGAAGACCTCCTGCCGGACAGTAAGCTATACCGGGAAGAGATACCCGGTCGCCAGGGCTCAATTAATCTAGGCCGTTCCTTCAAACCCCGGGTATTTGAGCTAAAGGTGGCCAACAGCACCGACCCGTCCACCAGGGAAAAACTGAAACGGGCACTGGCCGGGTGGCTGAATCCGCTGAATGGGCCAAAACCTCTTGTTTTTGCCGAAGATTTGGAGAAAACATTCTATGTTAAGTATGCGGGCAGAATTGACCTTGATCAGTGGCCCAACTGGATGGAAATTACAATTCCATTTAAGGCCGGCAACCCTTATGCTATCGGAAGCTTTGAGCAGGTCCATACCGGAAGCGGAACCATCGCCAATGAGGGAAATGTGGCCACAAGCCTTATCATTGAGCTGGCAGGATCCGCCACAAACCCTTCGGTTACGGTTGGGGACTCAGTGCTGACCTGGACGGGCACTATTCCATCCGGGCAGACTTTGCTGATTGATACCGGAAAAATGAAGGTTACCTTGAACGGGCAAAACGCCCTGGGCAATTATAGCGGAGGATTCCCAAAACTGCAGCCAGGACAAACAAGTGTCTCGGCGGACAGTCAAACGGTCTTCCGATGGAGAAGCAGGTGGTCGGGATGTTGATTATTAAAAACGACGGCACAGTATACCCGCTGGATTTAAAGCTCCTGCAGGACAGCCAAATGGAACTGCTGGCCCCGGTCAGGGAGTGGACAGAGGAAATTACCGGGGCTGACGGCGGGGTTGACTTTGGATCAGAATTGGAAACCGGCAAAATGGAGCTTCGCTGCGTGAGCCCCGAAGGGCTTGCTAGAGATGAAAAGAGGCTCTTCCGGCAGGACCTGGCGGCCAGGCTTGATATATTGAGAGACGGTGACCTGCTTGCCTGGGAAAGCGATCCCGGCCGGAGTTTGCAGGTCTGGCTGGAAGGCCGGCCGGAAATTTAAGACCTTATTAATGCCTATCAAATCAGTATACCCCTCGGATACCAGCCCGTCTGGGTATCCACCACTGAAAAAAGCCAGAACGGCACCGGTATACTAAATAATGAAGGATCAGTTGAAGCGCCTGTCACCATCACCATAAGAGGGCCGGTCACAAATCCCCTGGTTGTGGTGGGCGGTAGCACCCTGTCCTACACTGGTTCCTTGACTTCGGCAGATGTCCTGGTGATAGACACGGAAAGCCTGACAGCCAGGTTTAACGAGTACAACGCCCTGGCCCATTACTCCGGGGGCTTCCCCAGGCTGCAGCCCGGGGATACCACCGTAACGGCGGCCGCCTCGGGCACCACAACTTTCACCTGGCGGGACCGGTGGATTTAATTCTGAAAGGAGTTTGTTATGCTCACCATACCGGAATATATTGAAATACGCACAGCCGCCGGCGCTCCGGCGGCTTATCTGTCACCCGGGGCCGACGGCCTCAAGGACTGCTGGATAGACGCGGAACTAAACGGCCAGTGCACTCTTTCCTTTGCCCTGCCCATGACCAGCGAAAAATGGACAAATCTAACCGATGCCAACCGGATAGTCGCCGGGGGCAGGGAGTTTGTCATTATAAAGCCTGACGCAGTGGAAATATCCAGGGAAGGGCAAAAGGTCTGGGGCAAGGTCATAGCCCAGGAAAGCTGGGTACTGCTCAATAAAAAATATATAACGGTGTCAAACGACCCGGCGGACCCCACCCCCGACTGGGGAACAGTAAAAATTCTGGCCGACGGCATCCCTTTTCCCGGATGCACGGCGGGAAGCGCCCAGTCGGCCCTTTCCTACCTCCTCCAGGGAACAGAGTGGTCCGTGGGTGTGGTGGATGTAACCGGGGCCTATGACCTGGAGACCGAAAAAGATCACCTCCTGGCCAATATCAACAAGGTGCAGGAGCTGTGGGGCGGCTATTTTGTTTGGGACAACCTTAATAAGGTGGTCCACTTAAGGTCGGAGTCGGACTGGCAGAACTACACCGGCTTCCACATCAGGTACGCCAAAAACCTTAAAAGTATTACCCGCAATGTGGACTATGATATCGTTACCCGGATCTACCCCTTCGGGGCGGATGACCTGAATATCTCCGGCGTCAACGGCGGTGTCATATACCTTGATAACTTCCAGCACACCTCCGACATCCGGGAAGGAATATATAAAAACCAGGATATTAAGGACGCCCAGAAACTGAAGGAAAAGGCCACGGAGATTCTAAACAGCCTGTCAAGGCCCCGCTATAATTACAAGGTTAACCTGGTGGACCTGCGCACTCTTCCTGAGTACGCCCATGAGGACTTCACCCTGGGTGACCTGGTGGATGTGATTGACGAAAATATCGGTATTGATGTCAGGGTACGGCTTATCCGGCACAAGTACAATGTCTTTCAGCCCTGGGAGTGCGACCTTGAAATAGGAGACCCGCTGGAATATCTGGCCAACATGATTGCGGATTCGAAGAAAGCGGCTGAATTTGTAAAGGACGCTCTTAAGCCCAATGAAGGGATAGGCAACATTTTAAAAGGGTTTATCAACACCTTTGCCACCCAGATCAACAGCTCCAACGGCAAACTGATCTGGAACGACTCCACCTTCGAGGCCGTAGAGATTGACGGAAGCGGCAATCCCACCGGTAAAAGAGTCAGGATTACCCCCGGCGGCATAGGGATAAGCACCGACGGCGGACAGACCTTTGTTACCGCCATGACCGGGGCCGGAATAATGGCCAACACCGTTATTGTCAATTCCCTATATGCCCTGTCCACCGACGACGGCTTTACCAAGCTGATGGCCAGCGGCCTGCACGTGTTTGACCAGAACGAGATGGAAAGACTCATTGCCGGCTGGTGGATGGATGGGGCCACAAAAAGGTTTGGTTTAAGGGTGACAGCAGCTGACGGCACCACTACCCTGTTGGATGATCAAGGTCTTTTGCAGACCTGGCAGGAGGGACGGGCGGACAATGTTGATGATAGCCATCCGCTAATTTTGAATATATATGTGCCTGATGAAACCATTAGTATTTATAAAGGACTATTGAGATTTAAAAGGTTAGCATTTAGAGCATATGAAACTGGTGCTAGCAGTGGTGGTTCATACTCATCGACAAGAACAAGTAATAGTGGTGGTAGTGTCAGTACTGTAGCTTTATCTGGCGGTGGGGGGTATGAAACAACGACTACAGAGAAAGATTTTGGTTATTTTTCACAATTATTTTATACTGACACAGATCAGGGACACCAGCATGAGTACTGGGATGATCCAGTTGGCTCAAATGTTACAGATTATGATGGAGTGCACAGCCACTTGGTTAATGCTCATGGGCATGATATTTATATTTCCCCTCATACTCATGATATAGAAATTCCTAGTCATACACATAATGTAAGTATTAATATTCCATCGCATTCACATGAAATATTATATGGAATTTATCAAAGTTCAATCCCATCTACTGTTACTGTAAAAATAAATGGCACAATAGCAGGAAGTTATTCTTCAGATCAAAATTCAATTAACCTACAACCATATTTAATTATCAATCAATGGAATGCTATTGAATTATGGGCGAACGGATTAGGCAGGATCGATGCAACTGCTTTTATTCAAGCAAAGATGGGTGTATAAAAGGTTAAAACTATCATAAACGATGTTTAATTTAATATTAATTCCACATTAGTAGGATCCCAAGAATAATTAAGAAAACCCAATTCCTTCATTTGGTTCAAAGAAAACAACATTAAATCTTCTTCGTTCATCATAGAACGTCTAGGATAAATATTGTCACCTAGTTTGAATTCTTTTTCTGAAAACCACATATTTTGTCCCTTATATTTACTATTAATAAATTGAGCTATTACCCCTGAATGGACATAAAGATCATTGTCTTTTTCTAGCCATTTTAGGTCAGTCGGTATCCCATTAACTTTTAGTATTTTATTCTTTACCACCTTTTGATTATTTGTGTTTAATACATTATTTGAACTTGCGCCTAAATCACTAGGAGTTCCACCAATAACATAATCACTGGTGACAACTACTGCATTTTGATTCTCATCCCAAGATACTTTCGCCCCCAGGGCCTCAGCCAGGAACCGGGCCGGGACCATGGTGCGATCGTTAATTACCTGGGGTGGGACATCGCACTGTATTTCCTTTCCGTTAACAATGAGTTTGATAGGTTGGCTAGCCAAGGCAAAACCTGTGGTGGCAAAAATAACTCCAACCCAAAATCCTATTATATACTTTTTCAACGGTCGACCCCCTTTTCTGGCAACATTATACATTAATGCAAGGGACTATTCAAGACAAGCCGGGTAATAAGCACAGCAGACCCCGCCCTATTCACTCACTACAAAGGGCGGGGTCTCTTTTTCATGGGCTATCCGTGAAAAGTTGACCTGCATAATACCTTCTTATTCAACAGGCCAGATGTTTTCTTTAAGCAACCCTGCCAGGGAGGCCCGGCCAATGGTGAATTCCGGTATCCCGTAGGCATAGGGCATTATTTCGTATTGCTGGAAGTAGATGACAATGCCTTTATCGTTTACATAGAAGTCCTGGTCCGCTTTAATGGCCTCAAAGGGGTTAAGCGTCTCCATTATACCCCTCTCAGCCAGCTGGCTTTTTATTTCCCGGCTTATCAGTGAAACATAGCCGGCATCATCCCCGAACAGGTCATTTAGCCCGTACTGCCGGCCTGTTTTGAGGTTAAAGGTGTATGAGCTCTGCACCGTGAGGCCGTGGGCCCCTCCGGTGTACTGGTAGTTCTGGAATACCACGCTTAATATGTCATTTTGGTTGTATTTAATCCGGTAGTTGAAATAGGTTTCCGCCCTTACGTTCCTGGCTGCGGATTCCCCTGAAATTACATCTCCGTTTTTTATGCCCTCTGCCCTGGCCTGATCAGCTATTTTTTCAAACGTGCCGTTAATTTTGCTCTGTATACTTTCGTCAGCCAGCCCCTCAATCTCGGGATACTGGATATTCAGTAAAAGGCTACCGGTATCCGAAGTAATTATTTTTGTTTTTACCGTCACCGGGTTTAACTGGATACTGCTCAGAAACACCACATCATTCTCTTTATCCCACTGCACCTGAAAACCAAGATTATCGGCAATAAAGTTCTGAGGGACATAGGTCCTCCCGTCTATTAATTTATATCCCTCCATTAAAAAGTACTGGTGGCCGCTCACCGATACCTTCCTGTCGGTCAAGCTTAATATAATCTCCTGGCCAGGCTTGAGGAGGGTTATTTTATTGTCGGCTTCCGACCACCGCACACTGTACCCGGTGGACTCAGCCACGGCCCGCAGGGGGACAAAAAGCTCACCGTCAAAAATCAGTCCCGATCCATTAACCTTTTTCCCTTCTATTCCCGGCTGGCCCCCCTCCGCCGCCGCAGCCGGCAGAGCCATCCCCACGCATAGAAGAACAACAGCAAGTACCAGAAACCCCTTCTTCATAAGCAGATGTCCCCCTTTAAATGATCCTACCTTTCAGACGAAATATAACCACCCACTGTTCCTGGCAGCACAAAAAAAGGCTCCTAAGGAGCCCCAGGCTGATGACAAAGCATTATGGGGTTGTACCGGCAGGGTTTTGCAATCCGGCCGGTAAACTTAAAATATTATTCCCATTTATCCCTCATATTTTTTCAGCAAATTGAATTCCTCCAGGGCTTCATAAAACCGTTGTCTCTCCGGCTGCGGCGGCCATGGCGTCTACCACGAAGGCCCCCCGGCTCTCCGGCAGAACGATGAGAGGATTGATGTCAAGCTCAGCCAGTGTAGGCCAGCTTTCCGCCAGCAATGCCACCTTCAGCAAAATATCTTCCACGGCGGGCAGGTCCAAAGGGGCTTTGCCCCTGGCACCGGCCAATATGGAGAAGGCCTTTGTTTCCCTGATCATTTCCCTCACATCACCTTCATCTACCGGTAAAACCCGCATGGAGATGTCCTTTAAGGTTTCCACCCAGATGCCGCCCATGCCGAAGGTCAGGACCGGCCCGAATACCGGGTCCCGGCTTATTCCCACCAGCAGTTCCTGCCCGCCGGAGACCATTTTTTGCACCAGCACGCCCCGAATAAGCGCCCCGTGCTGTCTTCGGGCGCCCTGGCCCGTTACCGAGGAAAAAGCCCGCCGCACCTCTTCCGGGCCGGACAGATTAAGCCTTATCCCATCTACCTCGGTTTTATGAAGTATATCCGGGGAGTCCACCTTAACCGCCACCGGGTAGCCCAGCTCTTGCGCTGCGGCCGCCGCCTCTTCGGCTGTGGCTGCGGCTAACTCCGGCACAACCTGTATTCCGCAGGCTGTAAGTATTTCCTTGACCTCTCTTTCGGCCAGCACCGTGCCGGGCCTGAGGGACCGGTACCGGGCAGGCACAACCGGGGCAGTATGGCTGCGTGGGGAGTTATGGCCGGGATTGGACCTTGCCTTTTCGGTATACTCTACCACTTTAACCAGGGCGTTGGCGGCCACATCCGGATCGTCCATGAAGGCCACACCGCATTTGACAAGGTCCCCCGAGGCCGGCCCGGGGGTAGCCCCGGGCATGGCGCCCAACAGTGCCAGAGGCTTATCTGTAAGGCCGGCAATTGCTTTCAGCTGCCCCACGGAGTCAATTCCTTCATTTAGCCAGTGGGATAAAACCAGGGTGTCCACACCGGGGTCCTCCGCCGCAGCCGCTGCGCAGCGCTGGAAAAGCCCTGGAATAACTATATCCAGCCCGGTCAGGTCCACCGGGTTGCTCACCCCGGCAAAGGGCGGCAGCTCCCGGGCGATTTTATTCTGGATGTCAGTGCCCAGCCGGACCAGCTCCAGGCCTGCGCCGGAGTATTTATCGGCCGCTATCACCGCCTGGCCCCCTGATGAGGCCACTATGGCCACACCCTTGCCGGCGGGCCTTCTGCCTGTGGCCAAAAGGCTTAATACCGCCGCCATTTCACCGATACTCTGCACCTGTATTATTCCCTTTTGCCGGAACAGTGACCTGTATACCGGTGCGGACCCCGCCAATGCCCCGGTATGGGATCGGGCGGCCCGGGCCGAGGCCTCGTTAGCGCCGGCTTTAAGTATCACCACCGGCTTTCCGGCGGCCAGGGCAGCCTCTGCGGCCCCGGCAAACTTATTGCCGTCACTGATTCCCTCCATGTAGGAGGCCACCATTTTTATCTCCGGGCGAGAGGTGAAGTAAGCCAGGTAGTCTGAAAAATCCGTGGCTGCCTCGTTGCCGGTGCAAACATAGGCCGCCACATCCAGGCCCCGCTGGTGACAGGCCTGCAAAAGGCTGCAGCCCACACCGCCGCTCTGGCATATCAGGGCGATGCCGTTCTCCGGATGGTCAGGCATGGCCGGCAGCCGGTAGCCGTAAACAAAGGCGGACTGCATTTTATTGAGATAGTTGACCATACCCATGGTATTGGGCCCGCAAATCCGTATATTCAGTTCCGCCGCCATTTCTCTGATCCGTCCCTGGTCCTTCAGCCCCGCCTCATTTACCTCTCCAAATCCGGAGCTGAAAATAATGGCCGCCCTTATTTCCCTGGCCGAGCACTCCTTAAGGGTGGGAAGGACAATGTGAGACTTAACAGCCAGGATCGCCAGGTCAACCTGCCCGGGGATGGAGGCAAGGTCAGGATAGCACTTTAGCCCGTTTATCTCCCGGCGGCCCGGGTTGACCGGATAAATTGCACCGCTAAAGCCCCCGGCCTTAAGGTTTTCCAAAACTATCCCGCCCGGCTTTTTAAGGTCGCCGGACCCTCCCACAACTGCTATTGAGGAGGGGAAGAAAAGGGCATCCCAGCCTTCACTGCTATTCTTTGCTGCTTTCATGTCAGCACCTCCTTATTTACAACCAACCGTTTGTTTGGCTTATGGCAAAAAAATTAATCCCTCTTTTTTATTCCATCCAGTGATATTTTGCAAAAAACCTCTCCTATCTCCGAAGGGGAAAGATGGCCTTCCTGCCGGTACCAGCTGTGGGCCCAGTTGCACATTCCGAAAATGGACTGCAGCATCATGCGGGCGGGCAGATCTTCCCGGAAGGCAGTCCCTGCTCCCTCCTGCAGTATCTTCATCCACATATCCTCGTATTCCTTGATGGCGGCATTCAGCTTTTCCCGGGAGCCAGGCGGCAACTTTGCTATTTCATTGTAGTAGACCGGCAGCTCCTCATTGCCCAGGTAGGCCTGCAGGTGAAACAGTATAGCCTTCTTTAATTTTTCCTCCGCCGAAAGATCCGAGGCCACTACCCCTGAAAGTCCTTCGTTTAAAACATTGACCGCGCAAATGATCACCTCGGTCAAAAGCTGCTCCTTGCTCTGTATATGGTAATACAGGCTCCCTTTTAGCATCCCCACCTCGCTGGCTATATCCTGCACAGTGGCCGCATGGTAACCCTTGGCCTTGAAAACCTTTGCCGCAGCCTTTACTATTTCCTGGTATTTGTTCATACCCAAGCACGCCCCATCAACCAAACGATTGTTTTAATAATAATTATAAATACTGCTACCATAATTGGCAATATTTTTATTGTGGTGTACAGGTAAAATAAAGTTTTAGACTTCATAAAAAATATAAAGGCCTCCGCACTCTTTTCACGGAAGCTATTTCTTTTGAGTGCTAAAGCCTTCTTATCCAGGTTTATATTCACATTACAAAAATGACTCTATTTTTTTGTTCTTTGATATTGGAGGTCTCTTTTGATGAAGCTGCTGTTTAAAAATATAAACCCTCTTGCTTTCTAATGGAAACCCTTTCCGTGAATCCCTTCGGGTCTATTATCGGGGAATAACTGAACTTCATCAGACTCCTTAAATTTATTAGCCTTGTTTTTGTCTCCTTCATAATCTTTACCCCAGTTTATTTTATAATAACCATATGTTTTGGTTATAGGACTCATATCCTCTATAGGGTTATCTCCGCTTTTCTTTCGCCCTGAGCCTATTGTACTTCCTGCATCCGCTACAATTTCATACCCGTCATAAAACTTATACAGAGACCGGGCATTTTCAGTATCCCCCGCTTTTGGCACACCTCCAACATTTTGCAGCCTGAATACAAGCGTATCCTCATTATTCTTGAGATAGGGGGTTAGGGCAGTGAATAATTCTCTTTTCTTTGTTTGGGCATCACGAAGCCTGGTAATCCTTTCCGGGTCATCCTGTTCAGTTTTTTTCAACTTGACGCTGGTTTCGTTAAATGCTGTCATCTTTGGTTCCAGCACGTCAATCATGTCATCCTTTTTATCATTAAGCTTATCAATGGAGGTTTTTCTCATATTATTGATTGCCTCGTAGTCTTTAAACTTCGTGGCATATTTTTTGCTGCCCGACGGCGCAGGCGCGCTCTCTCCGAATATTGTATTACTGGTTATCCTTTCGTCTAGCTCTCCGGATCCCAGGTGCGGGCCATGGCGAAAAAGAGTATGGCTTTTGTTTTCAATCTCCAAAAGATATGCCTTTTTCATTTCACCATCCGTCCAATCCCAGCTACTCAGCAATGTCTTTAAGGCCCCGGAATCTTTTTCTGCGGTACTTTCATCAAGCAAAGTGTCAATGGCTGTGCCAAAACTAGGGCACGCCTTCTTTAGGGCCTTTAAGGTAAGTTTATTATCATTGTCAGAAACCTTTAGCTGTATGCCTGCAGAAGGGCTTACCCGCCCCTGCCTTTGCTGTACCACATGCCAGGCCTCGTGGGGAAGGTATTCTTCCTGCCCGGGGCCAATATGAATATCCGTCCCCTGGGCGTATGCCAGGGCATTTAGCGCTGCCGGCTTATTGGAATTATAGTGAATTTTTACATCGGAGAGGTCCATCCCGGAAAGGCTTTCCACCCCTGTTTTAAGCCCCTCGGGAATACCTGTATTATTCTCCTGGCCTTTTACTTTGCTTTTTTGTTGAATCACTGCGCCTTCTGCCTTATCTCCCATTACGTCAGCCTCTTTTTCCAATGCCGGGTCAAGGTTCACAGGCAGTCCTGCCGCATGTCCTGTTTCCTTTGTGACTGGATGGAATAATGACTTTAAAAGCTGAATTACCGACTGGTTGCCTATTTTGGCCTGAAGCTGCATGACACTATCCTGCAGCAGAGATAAGCCCGGCCTAGCCCGAACCCCCTGTGAATCAGCCCGGGTATTTTCCTGGTTGACAGAAAAGCAGTGAGTATTGTCGCGGTTTTTATTAGAAAGGGAATGCATTATCTATTCTCCCTCAAATCACATTTATTAGGTAAAATTACGACATATTTACATTATTTCCTTCTAATTATATTTACTTATTTCTTTCCCCACAATGCGAAGGTGTATAAAATAAAGTCTTAGACTGAAAACTCCGGGATGGCCCGATTTTTCATTTATGAATCTTCATTAAAATTGTTTAATGTTTTAGACTGCCTGGCTAACTATAAAATGGCCCCCGTGATTTCTACTCACGTGAGCCTTTTTCGGGCGGATTTCGTGTCTTATAAGTTGACTATTAAGCTCTCTAAAAGCGCCCGGGTAACGGCATGGAGATGACCGGGGCAATACCAGCAATCAAATCCCCATGCCTTTATAAAGCATGTAATCATGCCTTCATATCAAAGGTATCCTTTGTAAATCCCTCTTCTTTAAGTTTGAATTTCTCAATTCTGCCGGTGGGAGTTCTGGGTAGTCCGTCGGCTATTCTGATAAATCTGGGGATCCAGAAACGAGGCATGTTTTCTTTGCAGAATAACGTAATTTCTTTTAAGTCAATGATTTCTCCGGGCTTTGGAACGACAACCGCCATAACTTCGTCCTCACTCACCTCTGAAGGGGCAGGTATTACAGCCACCTCTAGTATCTGGGGATGTTTTTGTAATATCTGTTCCACTTCATAGGATGATATGTTTTCACCTTTTCTGCGAATAGCGTCTTTTAGCCTGTCAACGAAGTAAAGATATCCATTGTCGTCAAAATAACCCGCATCCCCGGTGTGAAACCACAAACCCCTAAAGGCGTTTACCGTCTGGTCAGGCATCCCGTAATACTCCAGGAACATGGTCCAGGGTATCCTGGGTCTGATTACTATCTCACCAACCTTCCCAACCGGCAAAAACTTACCGTACTCGTCCATAATCTTCACATCAATATGGGGTCCCACGATTCCACAACTGCCCGGGGGATTCTTACCGTTGATAACAACGTCATAGGGTGCGGAAACAGGAATTCCCACTTCAGTGCTGCCATAGCCTCCGGATAAAAAGATTTTAAACCTGTCCCTGGCCATGTTCCACACATCTTTTGACGAGTAGGCCAGCGCCACAATAGGGCCATGATCCTGTTCCAGCGGTGAGGGGGTTTGCTTCGATAGAATTTCTAGTATCGGGCCTACAGCATGAAAATGGGTTACCCCGTATTTGTTTATGTCTTCCCAGAATACCGCAGGGTTAAACTTTTCAACCAGGACCATTTTCGCATTGGCAAGCATTGAGGCTATTGTCGCCAGATCCAGCGCCATAATGTGAAACAGGGGCAGGTACACGTACACCACGCTGTTCCCGGTAATCCCCCCGGCTTCAATCATCAGAAGGGCTGTGCATATAAACTGTGCGTTTGAGTCGGCCACTACCTTTGACGGCCCGGTTGTCCCGGAGGTTAATATCATGGCGCAGGGGTCTTTCTCATATTTTTTTACCTTTATCTCAGGATTTGGCTTCCCAGTTGCCAAGTCCTCGGCAAAGACATACGGTTTAACGGGTGCGAACCTGCTGTCAAAATTTTGTTTGCCGATAATGATTAGGCTCTTTATGTTATCCAGACTTTCCTCGACATTTTTGTACGTCTCCAGGAGCCTACAGTCCACCACAAGGTACTGCGAGTGTGAGGCCTTCAGGTTATATATAAGTGGGTCTTTTATAAAACCGGTGTTGACGGTGACTGGCACCGCCCCCATTTTTAAGATGGTGAAGTAAGACAATATCCATTCGGGGGAATTATAGGCAAATATCGCTACCTTATCGTCATTCCTGACTCCCAAACCGTAGAACCCCGCAGCCATTGCGTCACTCAATGCATCTACTTCCCTGTAGCTGAAGCTCCTGCCGTCTTCGAACACCAGCCAGGTTTTGTCTCCGTTCTCCCCGGCCTTCTTGCTTACCAGTTCCGCCACAGTGGGATATCTGGTCAAGGCCTCCTCATAAATATGTTCCGCAGAAAAACCAACTTTTTGCGTTGGATCCGGAGGATAAACATTCCCACTCACTGATCGCGCCCCCTTTTTGTTATATTATTAATTAAATGAACATTCACTTAATATCGGTAAGTAAGTTTCCGGAAATAGCGCACCGTCGTTCTGAGCCGGAGTACTTAACCAGGAAGCTATGAAACCTGTATTGAATCTTCTTTCCAATACTTCTTTCTTAACTCCCGTTTCAATATCTTCCCGGTCTGCAATCTGGGTATTGCATCTACAAGGTCCACCGATTTGGGAATCTTAAACCCGGCCATCCGGTCCCTGCAGAAATTAATTATTTCTTCCTCCGTTACATCTGCACCGGGTTTGGGCACAACCACAGCCTTGACAGATTCGCCCCAGTTTTCGTCCGGCACCCCGATTACCGCCACATCTAGTATCTTGTCCATGGTGTGCAGCACTTCTTCAATTTCCACCGGGTAAACATTTACCCCGCCGGTTATAATCATATCTTTAGCCCTGTCCACAATATAGTAGTACCCATCCTCGTCCTGGCGGGCCAGGTCACCAACGGTGGCCCACTCGTGGTCTAGAAAGGCCTCATTGGTCCCCTGTTCATTGTTCCAGTACCCGCGAAATCCCCCAAGGCCTCTGGAGTATAAAAGGCCCACCTCTCCCATGGGAACCTCCGTGCCTTCCTGTCCAACCAACTTCAGCTCCAGGTCCTGCAGAGGCCGGCCCACAGACCTCTCTTTTCTCAACTGGTCTTCATCCCGCAGGGTTGTTGACACTCCCAGCTCAGTGCTGCCATAAAACTCATTTAATTCTGTATTTGCAAAGTATCTTTTGATTTTTAGCTTTGTAGGCGTATGCAGGGGGGCGCCCCCGGATATAATCGTCCGCAGGGAGGTTATATCGTATTTGCCGATAACATCTTCCGGAAGGCTTAACATTCTGTCGTACATAACCGGTACCATCATCATCCAGCTGACCCTGTGCTTTTCAATTGCTTCCAGTACCTTATCGGGAAGGAAGGCCGGAACCACCACCAGGGTTCCCCCGGAAACCAGGGTTGCGCAGTACCAGGCGCAGGGGCCGGCGTGATAAAGGGGCGCCACAGCCAGCTGAACGTCACCGTTTCGTATCTTCCACTCCACACACACGGTCATGCCGGTGTGGTAGTTTTCTGAATAGCCCCTTACCGCCCCTTTGGGTCTGCCGGTGGTCCCTGAGGTATAAAGTATCATGTGTAAATCATTAGGGGATATTTCCACATCTATGTCCCCCGTGTCAGAGCCTGCGATTAGTTGCTCATAGGATATAGCCCTCGATAAAGGGTTGTTTCCGGTGACGATAATATGTTTAAGACTGGGAACCTGGTTCCGTATGGAATCCAATAAGTCAACAAACTCGGGATCGGTAACTACTGCCGAGGCCCCGCAGTCATTTAGCTGGTAAGCCACCTCATTGGCTTTCAGATGGAAATTGACGGGACTCATAACAAATCCGCTTTTAGTGGCAGCTACAAATGTTTCCGGGAATTCAAAGCAATTTTTTAGTAATATGGCCACCCGGTCACCCTTTTTCATCCCCAGCCCGTACATGCCGTTACCCAGAAGATTGGTTCTTTCCCACATCTGCGCCCATGTTTCCCAACGATCTTCACAGATGATGGCCTTCATGTCCGGGCTTTTAGCCAGGTTCATCTTCATGCTGCTGACCAGATTGTTCGAATAATTAGATGTCGGGCGGATAAATTCCATGGATGGCTTTAACATTTAATCAACCTCCTGTTTTATTATTTTAATCAGTTGCATTATTACCTGATTAGCTATCTCTTTGTCTTTATCCTGATTTGCTGTTTTTATCCTAAATCCTTACCGGTTATACATACTGAAACCACGCAGTATGCCGGCTGGCCTCCCAGGTTGTGAGTAAGAGCCAGTCTTGGATTTTCAACCTGGCGGTCTCCGGCCCGGCCGGAAAATTGCAAATAGCACTCATACAACATGCGCAGACCTGTTGCTCCGATGGGGTGCCCGAAGGACTTCAGACCTCCGTCCGGATTTACCGGCAGTGCTCCTCTTAGGTCAAAAAAACCGCTTTCGACGTCTTTCCACCCTCCACCCGGCTCGCTTAACATTAGATCTTCATATATAACCAGCTCGGTGATGGTGAAGCAGTCATGCACCTCGGCCAGGCTTATTTCCTTCCGGGGATTCTTTATTCCCGCCTCTTTATAGGCTGCCTGGGCCGCGTGACGGGTTTCCCACACTCCAGTGTAGTCATAATTTTGGTGGCGCTCGCCGAACCCGGGACCAGCAGCTATGGTTATGCCCTTTACGTACATGGGCTTATTGGTGTACTTGTGCACGTCCTCGGCCCTGCAGATAATGGCGCACGACGCTCC
Organism: Peptococcaceae bacterium BICA1-7; assembly: GCA_000802095.1. Lineage (GTDB taxonomy): Bacteria > Bacillota > Desulfotomaculia > Desulfotomaculales > Desulfocucumaceae > BRHc4a. Next base: position 195,708 of record JUEB01000017.1, read on the forward strand.
GTCAGCGACTCCGGAACAGTCCATTATACCCAGGGGGTAGGCTACTATGGGGGATTTAAGAATTGCTTCTAGCGGAACTTCCTTGCGGTACTGGGCTTTGGAGTTCAGTGCCCCGTTATGGTGGTTTTTCCAGGCAATTCTGGCCATCACATCTTTAAGTCGCTTCATTTCAATGTTGTACTTATCGGCGTAAGCAGGCGCCAGCAGGGCAAACCTTGCTGGTGCGGTGGGTTCCGGGGTGGTCCGGTCAGAGTGCGCCATGGGAGTCTCCAGACCACTGTAGCCGCTGTCCTTTAATTTTTCAGCCCCAATGGCCATTACCAGATCGTATACACCAGATGCCACTGCATAGCAGGCGTTTCTGAAGGCATCGGTCCCGGTGGCGCACATGTTTTCCACCCGGGTAACCGGCTTGTACTGGGTCTTCATACACATGGAAAAAGGCAGCGCCCCAATGGTGCTTGACGAAAAAGTACCAAACCAGAAGGCATCTATATCTTTAAGATTTACCCCGGAGTCTTCGCAGCACTCATTTATCGCCTCTATAATCAGGTCGTCCAGGCTGCAGTCCCATCTTTCCCCAAACTTGGTGCAGCCCATACCAATCACCGCAACCCTGTCCTTAATTGACCAGGCCATAGCTATACCCCACCTCTCTTCGGCATGGCTTTCCAGAAGTATGTGTTTATACCGTCAGCTTCAAAGAGTTTTCTAAATGACATTTCCAAATCCATGCCCACGGAAACACTGTTCACATCGCAGTCAGTCATAAGGCAGACAAATCTTCCTCCCCCTTCATAATCCACCACTGCCATAACCGTAGGGGGGTCCTGTGAGGGAGCCAGGTGGTCGATGGTGTAAGTGGTCAGCCTGGCCTTTCTGCCCAGGAATCTGTATTCTTTCATTTGGTCGATGGACTGGCACTGCACGCACACTCTGTGCGGCGGGAACTGGGGAGTCCCGCAGGCTGTACACCTGCTGCCGTAAAATCCCAGTATTTTTTTGAGATTTCTGTAGCGGTCGGGCAGGGAGGACCGCACCAGGGGAGGCCTTCTCTGCGGCTCCATACTCAGCAGCTGTTTCCATCGAAAATATTTACCGTAATTAATATCGCTTTTCTTACTATTGATGTAACCATTTATCCCACGGCGGTGGGGGAGTTTGGCTATAGCCCCGGTAACCCGGAAAGCAATAGCGTCACTGCCCTCACCATAGGTTACGAACAGTATTTTGTCACCGGGCCGGGATGCCTCCAGTGCTGCCACCAGTGCCATAGGCGCGCTGGCCGCCCCGGTGTTTCCTACCCTGTCAATGAGGCTGTCTTGCACCTGTTCAGGCTTAAAACCCATTCTTGCTGCAACCTGCAAAGGGTCACCGGGCTTCAGCCCGTATACAACGACCTTTGAAAAATCCTGAGGGCTTAGTCCGGTCTTTTGCATCACCGCCTGTCCGGCCTCCACGGTAAAGCGGGAGTATCCCTGGGTTTGAGAAAACCTGTCTTCCCAGCTCCGCACGAATTGGTCCCCCTGGCCGCGCCAGTTATCATAGAAGTCTACACCAATACTGTGTGTACTCAGCACCTCAGCCACCACATCTTCATTGCCCAGCAGAAATGCAGCCGCGCCGTCCCCGAGGAGCATCTCGTACAGCCCTCCTGGCGCACCCATGCGGCTGTCGCTTATGGCGACCATAACCTTTTCGCCCTTTTGGGCTGCATCAAGACCGGTAAGCATGGCGCTGGAACCTGACCGTAGAGACCCGGTGATATCGAGGGTCCTTGCGTCCCTCCTCATATCCAGAGTGCCTGCAATGGTGGTGGCGCTTTGCTTTTCACTGTGCGGGGGGGTTGTGGTAGCAAAATAGATCCTGTCGAAGGCGCCGGCGTCAAGACCGGAGGCACAGTCAAGAGCAGCAGCAACAGCCATTGTAAGGCTGTCCTCGTCAAAATTGGCCACCGCTTTTTCTCCCCGCATAGCAGGTGCACCGTGAATTTCGCCCATATGTTTCAGATTAAGCCTGTTAAAGGGAATATAAGCCCCATATGCAACAATTCCCGCCATCTATCCTTACACCTCCCTTTTATATATTTGCATGATGTTTGATGCATGTCCTAAAAAGCCACAGAGGACACAGAGGACACAGAGATTTTTTTAGCCCTACTTGAAGGCTTTAAAAGACTTTTTAAACAGTTGATAATCTGGTTATGACTTTTAATCTGATTTTACAATCTGTCATTAGACCTAAGAGTAGTTCTTGAGAATAATTCTCTGTGATCTCTGTGTTCTCTGTGGTTCATAAAAGACATTCAGTACTTTCAGGATAGAGTACTGTTTATCCCCGACCTTTACTTACAGTCTGTTAGGAGATAGCCGTGCTACTTTTTACTGTAGTCATAGAAGCCCCGGCCGGTTTTCTGGCCGAAGTCGCCGGCCCTGACCTTATTCCTGACACCAATGCCCGCGCAAAACCTGTCCCCAAAGGCATCCCTCAAGCCGTCCGCCACCCTGACCATGGTATCAATGCCGCTGAAGTCAAATAATTCAAAGGGTCCCATGGGGTGGCCCAGGGCATATTTAATGGCCTTGTCTATTTCTTTAATATCGGCCAGCTTTTCATCATAAATCCGGGTGGCCTCCACCATCAGGCCTGCCAGCAGCCTGTTCACGATAAAGCCCGGAGTATCCTTGCAGACGCAGGTTTCCTTGCCCATTCTCGTGCTTAGATCAACAATCGCATTGACACACTCTTCTGATGTGTGTTCCCCCACAGGTATCTCTATCAGCTTCATTACCTGGGCAGGATAGAAAAAGTGCATGCCGATTACCAGGTCGGACCTGCCGGTGGCCGAGGCGATTTCCGTAATGCTCAGCTGTGAGGTGTTTGTAGCCAGTATGGCCCCGGGCTTGACGATTTTGTCCAGCCTGGCGAACATCTCTTTTTTCAGTTCCATTATTTCAGGAACAGCCTCGATTACAGCGTCGCAATCTTTTAAGTCATTCATGTCAGTGGAGGTTTTGATTCTTTTCAATACCTCTTCACACTTCTCAGACGACATTTTTCCTTGATCTGCCGCCTTGTTCAGAAGTTTGCTTATTTTCGCGAAGCCCCGATTAAGCATTTCCGCCGACAAATCCACCATTACTACATCACAGCCCGCCTGGGCAGCCAGCTGAACTATACCGTGGCCCATCAGCCCCGCCCCCAGGACACCTACCTTGTTAATACCTGACACCATAAATTCGCCCCCTCTTTAAATGGTTTATTTTAACATTTCCCGGGCAATGATCATTTTTTGGATTTGGGATGTGCCTTCAACAATTTGAAGCAGCTTGGCATCCCGCATAGACTTTTCAAGGGGGTATTCGCGCGTATACCCATAGCCTCCAAGTATTTGCACCGCGTCACTGGTTACTCTCTGTGCCATGTCTGCCCCGTAACACTTGGCCATGGCGCTGCTTTTCACAACATCCAGGCCCTCGTCAAGCATCCAGGCCGCCTTTTGATAAAGAAGCCTGGCTGCCTCAATGCGCATGTCCATGTCCGCCAGCATAAACTGGACTGCCTGCATGTTGGCTATTGGTGTTCCGAATTGTTTTCTTTCCCTGGCATAGTCCCTGGCTGTTTCCATAGCAAACCGGCTCACACCTACCGCCATGGCGCCTATCACCGGGCGGGACATGTTAAAAGCGTTCATGGCTATCTTAAATCCAGCCCCTTCTTCTCCCAGGAGATATTCTTCCGGAACTTTCACGTCGGTGAATATGACCTCGCTGGTGTCTGATGCCCTGTTGCCCATCTTTTTTTCTTTCTTGCCGGGACTTACTCCATCCCAGTGGCGATCCACCAGGAAAAATGTAAGCCCCCTGGCGCCGGCGCTATTGTCAAGCCTCGCCAGCACCACATATTTTGAGGCCACACCTCCGTTACTGATAAAGCACTTTGTTCCGTTCAGCAGGTAGTGGCTGCCTTCTCTCCTTACGGAGCTTGACAGTCCGGCCACATCGGACCCGGCGCCGGGCTCTGTAACGCAGTATGCTCCCATTTCTCCCTTCTGGCATAGGCCCGAAAACCACCATTTCTTCTGTTCAGCAGTGCCGGCAATCTCAACCGGCTCAGAGGCCAGTATATTGGCCATGGCTGTGGTGGCAATCCCGCCGCAGCCTCTGGCCAGTTCCTCCATCACCAGGCACCTGGTCAGGTTATCCCAGGGATAGCCGCTGATGCTCTCGGGCCCAGCCATGCATAAAACTCCTACCTCGGCCATTTTCTTAAAAACCGGCCAGGGAAATTCTTCTTTTTCGTCATAGTAAGCCCTTACCGGAGTGATTTCTTTTTCCACAAACCTGCGCACCATATTTATTATTTCAACCTGTTCCTGGTTGGGAGCAAATCCAAATGACACAGTATCCCTCCTTTAGCTATTAAACGATAAGTTCATTCTGGCGATTCCCTTGTTAATCCCGGGACAGGACGCTTTAAATCTTCCCGTGCCGTCCCTTCCCGCCAGCAAAGCAGGTGGCCCCCTCCAGGGTTTCTCCGCTTTGCACCACCTTGAGGCCCATTTTAAATTCCAGTTTCATGGCAGCGTCAAAATCGGTGCTAAAGCCCCGGTAAACCGCCTCCCGGTCACTGCGCAAGCATTTCTGGGGGAATACCGCAATCAGGGCGGCCAGATTTTCAGCCTCCAGCCTGGCTGCTCCCGGTTCCACCAACCGGTTGGCCAGTCCCATAGAAAAAGCCTCCTCTGCTCCCACGGCACGGCCTGTGAGGATCATATCCATGGCCCGGCTCATACCTATAAGACGTGGCAGGCGCTGGGTCCCTCCGTCCACAAGGGGCACCCCAAAGCGGCGGCAAAAAACTCCGAACACAGCGTCCCTCTCCACAACTCTCAGGTCGCACCAGCAGGAGAGCTCAAGCCCTCCGGCCACGGCATAGCCGGACACCGCAGCAATAACAGGCTTGGAAAGCCTCATCCTGGTCGGTCCCATTGGCCCGTCCTTTGACATATCCGGGTCCATCCGGTTCATCTGTCCCTCGGAAATAGACTTAAGATCCGCCCCGGCGCAAAAATTTCCGCCTGCCCCCCATAAAACCGCCACCTTCAGGCTATCGTCAGAGTCAAAGGCCCTAAAGGCTTCCGCAAGTTGTTCAGCTGTCTCGGCATCAACTGCGTTCCTGACCTCGGGACGGTTAATTGTGACTGTGCAGACACTGCCGCTTCTTTCTGTAAGCACTTTCACCCTAACACCATCTTTCAATGTTTAATTTATATTGAACATTCATTATAAATAAGACAACAAGATACCATCACTCCTCCAGTGAGATATAGGACTCAATCATTTCTTTATAGCTTTTTTCAATATCCGCTATATCAAAGGACTCGGGATCAATTATCCACTGCATGCCAATGCCCATTCCAAGTGCAATAGTCAGTGCGGGCAGATGCTTTGCCTTTTCCGGCTTTAGGCGGCCCAGTTCTATACCGTCCTTAATATATTGGGCTATATACGACCTGAGATTTTTAAAAAACTTTGCAATAATCCCGTTTATTTCCGGATTGTTCTTTGCCTGGCCCAAGTAATTGAGCATCACTGTATAAAAATCAGGGTTATCCATGGGCACCCTGTTTATATTTTCGATGTGCTTCATCAGTTTTTCTTCAAAATTGTTTAATGGTTCCACGGTTTCCATTACCTGTTCGTGGGACTTACGGAAGGATTCCTTGATGACCTGGAGGAGAAGGTCCTCTTTATTCTTAAAATAATGGTATATGATGCCCGTGCTGACGCTTGCCTCGGCCGAAATATCCTTAACTGACATATTTGAATAGCCTTTTTCCACTATGCACCTTTCAGTGGCTTTTATTACCTGATCTTTACGAATCTCTTCCATACCAATTTTGGGCATTTTGATCTCCTTTTTTATAATGAATGTTCAATATAAATATATTTTATTATTCATTTCAAGTCAAGGGAAATTATGCTGGATCCTTGATATTTGCAATAACAGCGAACAGCCCAGGCATGATAAAACAATGGAGGAAATGGTAGAAAAATGCCTTGAATTAATGCTCGCCATGGAATTTTATGTGAAATAGGGTTAACTGTTTTTCCCGGCGGGGAGAGCGATTACGGACAAATTGGCTCCGAATTTTACCGGGGCGTGCCCGGCGGGCAGGTCTATTAATGCATTACAGGCCAGCAGCGAGCGAAGCATGCTTGGCTTCTGGCCGGGGAGCACCTCAACCTCCCAGCGGCGATGTCTGTAAACTAACCGCCCACGGAGAAACCTGCGCGATCTGTTGGTGCTCAACGGGTAATCGTTGATGCAAACAGCATCAACGGTGACCATACCGTTAGGCCCGCCCTGCAGTTTCCGGATTAGAGGCGCTGCCAGGACCTCATAGCCCACCGCGCAGGCAGCTGAATTACCGGAAAGTGAGATAACCGGACTGGCCTTCCAGATCGCCCCTCCGTTATGGCCTCCCGGCTGCATCCGTGCTCCCCGGAACAGAGGCTTAGCCCCGGCCTTCTGAAATAAATCCATCGCTGTTGAATCACCAGAATAAGCCATTCCAATGGTAATTAACAAATCATTTTCTTTGAGCAAATGCTCGCATTGTTGCGTAAACTCTGATACGCCGCTTTGTCCACTGTTTTCCAGCGCTGTGACCTGTCCCCCGTCTCTTATAACCAGTGCGGCCAGAAGTGCCGCATTGCAATCACGGGTCTGCCCCCGGACTGGAAAAGAATAATATGGCACCACATCTGAACAGAGACTTAAAATGGCCACTCTGGCTTTACGGTGGACGGCTAAATCTTTAATCCCATATGCAGCCAGCACGGCAATAACACCCGGGGTTACCGGGCTGCCTGCGGAAACAATCACATCCCCGCTGATAAAATCCTCACCAGGCTGTCTGATGTTGCTTCCCGGCTCCAGCCTGGGCGGAAGAAAAATGTAGCCGGCAACCTTCACCCGCTCTTGAGGTATTACTGCGGCCGCCCCTTCGGGCAGGGAGTCTCCGGTGGCCACAGGGACGCTGCTGCCTTTGGACAGCATGTATTCATTACCGGCTAAAACCCTCTCCACCCTGACATAATTTTGCCCCTGCAGATCGTCATAATGAACCGCGAAACCATCCATGGCAGCCTGGGCCGAACCGGGACGGTCTGCGGGACAGAGGATGTCCTCACCGGCAATTCGATCCAGTGACTCGAAAAGAGGCACCCTCTCAGACGGCAGGGGAGAGGCATATCTCAGCAGTTCCTGGCGGGCCTGTTCCACTTCGATGTCATAAAGCACGGGGCTGACCTCCCATTCTTAAAGAGCTTTGCCAAAAGGGCATTCCGGGTAATAACACTGAGGGCATTCCGCACACAGTCCCCCATGACCCAGGCCGGCAATTTGGGACCGGTTTATCTTTTCCCCCGCAAATAATAGAGGCAGCAGCAGATCAAGGCTTGTGATCCTGTTGAAGAGCACACAGCCAGGCAATCCGCATACCGGAACATTATTATAGTAGGCCAGCATAAACATGGAGCCGGGCAGCACCGGCATACCGTAAAAAACCACCACTGCCCCCGTATCCCTGATGCCGGTTGGGGTAACATCGTCCGGGTCCACCGACATTCCCCCGGTAACCAGGACAAGACCGGCGCCATTATCCACCATCCGGCGTATATTTTCCGTAATCATACCCGGATCGTCGGGCGCGATTAGCTGCCGAAGCAGGGTACCTCCATAGGGCAATATTTTTTCGCTGATTATTGACCCAAATCCGTCCTTTATTCTGCCCTCGTAAACTTCACTGCCGGTGGTAATGAGGCCTACCTGCAGGGGACGAAACTGCTGCATAGCCAGCAGCGGATGGCTCTCACCGCATATGTCTTCCGCTTTCCTCAATACAGCCTCATCAATGGCCAGAGGGATCACTCTGGTGGCTGCCACCACAGTACCTTTAGCCACTACCCGGCTGTGATGAAGCGTGGAAAAAATAATTCCTTCCAGCGCATTTATCCGGTTTAATTGGATTACATTCACCTTAAAAAGACCGTCATACTCAGCAATCAGGTTGACACGCCCCTGATTTGGCTCGGTCAGGATCAGACCGGGGCCGGCAGCGCTTAGCGATAAACGTTTGGCAGCTTCATCCTCATGGACCAGATTCTCCTGTCTATCCCAGATAAAAATATGTTTTTTCCCCAGGTCAAGCAGGAGGGGGATATCTTCCTGCCTGATAACATGGCCTCTCTTAAAAGCCCGGCATTTTTCCCGCCCCGGGACTATCCTGGTTATATCATGACAGAGTGTCATCCCTACTGCGTCGGCTACGGGAACTTTTTGCATGGCGGTCAACCTCCCCTGTATCATTTTGTCAGGCCGGCTCCACCCTGCACCGGACATAGCGGTGCAGAGGGGTTCCGGCAATGGGGTCGCGGTGGGTGCTACTGGTTAACCGGTTGACTCCAACGCCATATACCTTCCCATTATAGGACAGCCCAAACCCATGGGGAATGATTACCTGCCCCAGGCGGACGGCCCCGGTTATTTCCAGCTCAATTTCCACTGTTCCGGCCTCGGTGCTGACCTTAACCTTTTGTCCGTCAGCCAGGTTTAGCTTTCCGGCGTCACCGGGATTCATAGCCAGAGTGCAGGCCCTTCGCCCCTTGTTCCACTCGGGGTTGCGCATCATATTATTGGAATTCATGTCCATGTGCCTTCCGGCCATGAGGATAAACGGGTAATTTCCGTCGCCCTTCAATTGCTCTTCTTCAGACTGAGGGGTTATGCCGCAAACCCACTCTTCCACCTCCGGGATATACAGATTGAGACGTTTATCCTCAGTCCGTAGATTGGCGAAATTGTTATCCGGGTCAGCCTTTCCTATCCACAGCCCCTCAGGGTGGTCGATGACGGCCTGAAAAATTTCATCGCCCATAGTCAGACCGGGTTTGAAGCCGGCCCGGGCGGCGCTTTCCTTAAAGCCCCGGGGAGCAATCTGCAGCATTGCCCACATCCAGGCCAGGTTAATCGATCCCATTTCTTTGCCCAGGGTTTTGGCCACCACAAACGGCATGGCCGCCGCCGCCCGGGGGTCGGACTGCATGTACATGTATAAAGCCTGGCCATATTCCAGCCGGGATTTGCCCGCCGACTCAAACAATACTTCCGGGATGGCCGGAATTATTCCTAATTTGTCCGCCAGGCGAGTCCAGATCTCACTTGTCTCCAGGGGCTCACCCACAGCATCCACGATGGGCCGGCGCATCTGGCAGTATACCTCGGGAAAATTGAATTGAAAGTAAGTGGTATCCCAGGACTCGTAGGACGATCGGGCAGGCAGAACGTAATCGGACATGGTGGCTGTCTCGGTCATGGCGATGTCTATTGTGACCAAAAGATCCAGCCTGGAAAAAGCTTCTTCATAGGCCGTGGTGTCGGCAAAAGAGCGCATGGGATTGCTCTGGGAGACAAACACCGCGCGCAGCCGCTCCGGGTGGCCGCTCATAATTTCCTCCGGCATCACGTTGGGCGGGTGCATGCCCAGCAGTGCGGGAAAACCGGTGGCCATCGTTCGCCAGTATTTGGGGTCGCGCTCATCGGTATGAGATCCAATGGGCACCAAACAGCCGGGAACAACATTGCCCCCGGGCACGAATAGCCGGCCACAGACAGCCAGCAGAATGATCTCCAGATAAGTGGTAACCGTGCTGTGCCGGTTCATCAGCACGCCGAGGTCCTGGTGCATAGAAGATTTGCGGGTGGCAAACAGGCTGGCCACCTCCCTGACCAGGTCATAATCCAGTTCGCATACCCGGCAGGCCTCCCGGGCATCAAATTTCATAAACCAGGGCTTTACCTTGTCAAACCCGCTGACATAACAGTCAATATATTCCTGGTTCTGCCAGCCTTCCTGAAGGATAATGGCAATCATGGCGCGGGTTAGCAGGGCATCGGTTCCGGGGCGAATGGCCAGGTGGATATCGGCCCTTTCCGCTGTCTCCGAACGACGTGGGTCAATAACCACCAATAATTTATCAGGATTTTTAGACATTTCACCAAGATGGCGCCTGGCCTGGGGCATCTGATGGCTCATCCAGCCGTTCCAGCCGATGGCTAAGAGCATATCGGTGCGATCATGGTCGGGAATGGTAAAATTGTATTGTCTCCCTACGGTTCGCCCATAGCCCCAGAACATACCGGTAAGCTCCCCGGCCAGGGCATTGTAATAATACTGGGAGCCCAGCGCCCGCAGGAGACGAAGCCCGAAAGCCGCTTCGGACTGGCAGCCCAGGCCACCGATACCCATAAAGGCCAGCGAGCGGGGACCGTGTTCACCCACTATAGAACGAAGCTTTTCCGCAATCTCTGTGATTGCCTGGTCCCAGGAAATCTTGATAAAACCATCTTCCACCTTTTTAAGTGGGTGCGTGAGGCGCTGGTCATGATGCTGGTGATAAGCGATATTAAGCCCCTTCCGGCAGGCATATCCCTCACTGCGGGGATTGTCTTTGTCCGGCTTCACCTTGACCATGCGGTTGTTTTCAACCAGCACCTCCAACCCGCAGTTCTGGCCACAGAGCACGCAGCCGGTTTTTTTCCACTCACTCACCGTTACCCCCCCCCTTAAATCCTTCCTTTCTCCATAGCAGTCCTTATAAGCTTTTCCTTTGTATTATCCGGAGGAATGTGCAAAACCGGACGTCGGTTCATGGTCAACGCACCAGTGGGGCAGGCGGAGGCACACACGCCGCAGCCTATACAAATCTCCTTATTCACAACCGGGACTTCCGTTCCATTTCCCTCGTCGTGCATGGTGATGGCCCGTATATGGCAACTGTCGGCACAGGTGCCGCAGCCCATGCACGTTTCCGCCTCCAATACGGGAATAAAGTTACTGGGGTGCGTGGCGTATTGTCCAAATTCTTTAATGCCGGTCAGAATTACGCAGCAGCAACCGCAGCAGTGGCACATGTAAGCAGGCTTATTCATTACGTTATCACAATTATGGACCAATCCAAGCTTTTCTGTTTCATCAAGCACCCGCAACAAATCGTCCACCGTGGCCGGCTTCCCCATACCTCTACGTATTACCCACTCCGCAGCGCTGCCAAGGGAAGTGCAAACCTCAAGGGGCGCTCCGCAGGCCTTGCCCAGATGAGTTGCTTTATGACGGCAGGGGCATATGGAGATGGCGCCTCCACCGGACTGCCGGATAATTTCTCCGGCCCTTTCGTAGGTTAAAACCTCGGTCTCCACGGCTAAAGGTATAAGGCTTTCATATACCAGGGTCCGCATAATCTTGGTGTCGGATCCGGCAAATTCTTCTCTGACTTCTTTTTTATGAAAGTAAGTTTGAAAAAGCTCTGCTAAGTCCTTCAAGTTTACATCATCCCGCACCCGCATGAAGGTATATTCAAAAAATCCCACCACCATCGGGGCAAGCATATAATAGAAGGTGTCTTTGCGGGGGATGTCCAGTATCAGTCCCTTGTCAGCCATACCATCCAGTATTGTCTTCAATTGGTCTGCACTGATCCCGGTAATGCCGGCAATCTGCTCCAGCGTCATGGGAAGCAAAGGAAATTTACTGCCCACCAGGGCCTCGCTCTCAGTATAGAGACGGTGCAGAATAGCCATCAGGGTCTCGTTAATTGGCGCCCCTACCGGATTTTTGTTCAGGCGCTCGGCCAACAGCCGGTAAACTTCGTCTTTGTCATGAGTTAAATGTCCCATTAGAAAACTCTCCTTTACCAATATATTAATCAGGCAACCGACTATCTTCTCCAACACCTCCTATTATACGTTTATCAATTATTGATATTTCATTTATGTGCATACAAACATTAATAATAAAAAAAACAATTCTCTTTGACCTTTTGTTTTCATAATAGCGCTGCACCTTTCTCATTACCTTGCTGAGTTTAAAACATATGTATTTTGAAGGCCCACCAATATTATCTTTTTCCATTACAATCCCCTGAAATATTTTTATCTGTATAATAATTATTTGTATACTAATATTATTTTTCTCAATAGTATATGAGTTTTCTTTTTCTGTCAAGACCCAGAACTAGCTGAGTTTTGCACTGACCTATAATCAACGGCTGCATTTACCTCTTTTGCATACTAACATATCGTCGCTTTGGTATTAACGTTTTTGTAAAAGGGGCTATCCTATTACTTATGGGACAGCCCCCGCAAATAAAAGACTTTATTGCCTTATTCTTTAGACTACAGACCCCCTCCCCAGTACGGATCTGACTTGATTCTAGCCAGCACTTTGGCGTTCTCTTTTCTTTCTGCCAGGTTATAATTTCGGAAGACCTCTACTCTATTAGTTTCGGGGGTGCCGCCTGCACAAACAGCACTTCCGATTAAATATCCCGTCAATCTTGAAGCTGTCATATCCTGAATCAATTGTAGAATACGGTAACGTTCTTCTACTGAGGTGCCAACTTTACCCTGCATGTATTTTTTAACCAAAGGACCTATTTCAGGGTGCTTATAATCAGCCTCAACAGGCATTGTGGTGACTACTCCTCCTGCTATTTCCTGCATAACCCCTAAATGATGAATGTATTTTAACCGGGTATTATAAAGTCCTGCATTACTTGTCAAAATGTCAGGAAAGGCAATACCGCTAGGGTGAACTGTAGCAAGCTTGGCTGCGGCTACAGCGCAACCATATCCGATCTTGGCATCCATGATCATATCCGTAATCTTATTACGGATATGTGCGGCTTTTTCTACACCGTTATATTCTGCCACTTGAGCGGTTATTCCTGACAACATTTCGGTTCTTGCCGCGATGCAGGTTCCCTTAGCCAACCTGACATAGGATGAAAAGTAGTTGATAAACCCTCCCGTAAAATCCCATTCTCCGCACATGAAAACGTTTTCCCATGGAATGAAAACATTGTCAAACACTGAAAGGCTTTCCACGAAGCCAATTTGTGAACTGATCGGATTTTCCATATCCTTTTGTTCAAGTGGCCCGGCCGCAGGACGGGTTATAAAGGTTATGCCTTTTGTATCAGTCGGGCATACGAATGCAAGAGCGTAATCCTCATCGTCCGGACCTAAGACTCTTGATGGGGAAGCCACGAAATAGTGCGCGACAGGAGCACTGGTGGTGTGCATCTTTGCTCCGTTAACAACAATCCCATCTGGACGTTTCTCTACAACACGTAAAAATAGGTCAGGATCAGGCTGTTTACTTGGGGGAAGCTGACGATCGCCCTTAGGATCCATAACCCCAAGGACAAATCTCAAATCTTCTCGCTGTAATTTTATGAAAAAGTTTTTAAACCTTTGATGATATTCTGTTCCTTTGGCCTGGTCGATTTCGTAGGTAATAGCCCAGAGAGCAGCTAGTCCCATACTCATACACATAGTACAAAGATACTTTCCGGAAAAGTTGTTAATAGCTCTTACCATCTGCATGAGGTCATCATCGTCTTTTCTTATATGAGCCCAAAAACTTACTTTCTCGTTTATCAAGGTTGACCAATTAGTTAATAGTCCTTCGTACTGAGGATCGTTAGCCCAATCATACCCTAAACTGAGATTATTTATCGTGGTTCTCAGATACGGGCTTTCAACTATGTTCTCAATTTTTTCTCCGGATATGTAGACATTAGGCTTTAGATTTCTAATGCTGTCGATGTATTCTTTTCTTGTTTTTATAGCCACGTTTCAATTCCACCTTATCTAATAATCCTTATACTATTGGTTTCTGAACATATCCTTAAGTTCCGATTTGCGGATTTTCCCCAGGGGGGTCATCGGGAATGAATCAACCACTTCAAACGTGCGCGGGATCTTGTAGTCGGCCAGTTTTTCCCTGCAGTACGCAGCCAATATTTCCGGTGTAAGCTCAGAGCCGGGCTTGGGAAGTACATATGCTTTGCCCACCTCACCGAATATACTGTCGGGAACTCCTATAACCGCCGCCAGGAGCACTCCCGGGTGCTGGCAGAGGCAATCCTCGATCTCCGGAGGATAGACATTGTACCCGCCGGTTATGTACATTTCCTTTACACGACCGACAATTGAAATATAGCCGTCATTATCCACCAAGGCTATATCCCCGGTGTGCAGCCATCCGTCCTCATCCCTGCACGTGTCGATATTATCCGGTCCCAGGTAATAACCAGGTATAACTATATCTCCCCGTACCAGTATTTCACCGGCCTCACCTTTATCTACCGGGCTGCCTGACTGGTTAACCACTTTATAGTCGATTCCTTCCAGAGGTTTTCCTACGGTATATAAAATTTTGTCAGCTGCATCTAATAAAGAAGTCCCAGTACAGAATCCTGACACCTCTGTCAATCCGTAGCAACTCATTATGCGGCAGTTCAGCTCCTTTTGCAGACTATCCAGAATTACCGGAGGTGCGGGCGATCCACCGAAGATTACAAGGCGCAGGCTCGAAAGGTCAAATTCTTTGTATAGACCGCTGGAAAGAAGTATGGCCAGCATTGTGGGCACGCCCCCGGTCACCGTTATCTTTTTTTCCTGGATAGCCCTGGCATACTTTTCCGGATGAAAGGAATCCTGCAGAATAAGGGTGGAACCGTGCATAAGAGAGTTGATGGCTAATATAGTGGCACCACCCACATGATTTAAGGGCAGGGCATTCAGTAGTCTGTCGGATGAGGTAACAGCCATAGCTTTTCCGAGGGCTCTACACATGGATAATATGCTTCTGGAGGTCAGCAGGGCAGCCTTTGGCTTTCCGGTTGTTCCGGATGTGTAGATTATAAAATTACCGTCTTCGGGGTAAACAGATTCCGGTTGTATCGCCTGTCCCTTTTCGGCCCAGCGGTCTGTGAATTCAGTAATGGTGCAGTAATCTTTAATTTTCCGGTCGGAGTCAATAATAACCTGTTCAACTGTTTTAGGCCGTATTTTCTCAATAATTTCAAGCATATTAGTGTCGGCGAATTCCGGAGACACAACCAGCAGGCGTGGGGCAGACTGATCCAGCATGTAGCTCAATTCCGATTCCCTGTAACGTACATTCAGTCCCACAGTTATTACTCCCAACCCAGATGCCCCAAGCCAGCAGGTAAGGAAATTCAGTGAAGTTGGAAGCAAAAGGGCAAGCCGATCGCCTTTTTTCATTCCGAAACCGGCCAGAGCCTCGGTAAAACGTTTTACACGGTTCTCCAGCTGTTTGTAGGTAAGGGTGGTTTCATTAAACACCACCGCCTCGGAATTCATGTATTTCTCCTTACCGTTGGCGATCACGTCAATAACAAGCTCATCCTTAAACAAATGTACACCCACCTTTCTTTACGTTTACGTAATGGTAATTATTCTGAATTTATTATATGTTAAGATAGTCTCTCGGTCAATATCACATGTCAGGTATTGAAAAATTGATGGATTCACCTTTTCAACTTCACTAGTTACTGTCCATCTTTCTTTTTTCCAAGATATCTAGCAATTCGCCCTTGAAAATCGTTATTTCTTCTTTAAGCATCTGCAGGTCATTGATCATTTCGTCCAGCTGATCCAGTCTTTTCTGCCCGTATTCCAGCGCCGTATATATCTGGCTTATCTCGGTTCTGTCTATGTCATACAGGCCCAGCAGTTCCTTAATCTCGGCCAGAGAAAATCCAAATTTCTTTCCCCTCAGTATTATTTTCAGTCTGGCCCGGTCCCTGCTTGTATAAATCCTGTGAGAGCCATTGGTTCTGTGAGGGCTTAAGAGCCCCACCTCCTCATAATAACGTATGGTTCTGACCGTGACGCCGAACTCCTCGGATAAATCTGAAATCTGGTAAAAATCCCTTTTTTTTGTTGCCATTTGCACGCCCCCCTGACAAAGTTAAGACCAGTTCTGCTACTGGTCAAGTACAATGAACCGATTTTAGTAGTATTATACTTCATAAAAAAAATTCATGATATAATTTTTGACATAGGGACTATAAGTATGAGGGAAAATGAGATGATGTGGTGGTCCCGCTATCGACATCTCCTGAAACTCCATAATACCCCGGTTGGCGATGTTGAGCTCGCCGTCGAAGCGGTAGGCCCTGGGGTCGGACTCGGAACCGAACTCGGCTATGGTGGAAAAGTCCACGCTGCCGGTTAGGTCGGCGATGTCCTGGGACTTGGGGTCCGACGGGGTGAAGGTGCCTATGCCGGCCCTGTTTTCCTCGGACAGGAAGAACCTTTCCACCGGGACATTTTCAATATGGCCCTGGAATTCGGACTCCAGCATCATCCGGCAGGAAGGGCACAGCTCTCCCTCGATGTAGACCCCGTACTCCTTTTCAAACTCAGGCCTCAGCTCCTTTGGGATAAGGTGCAGGGGCTCTTCGTGCATGGGGCACCCCTTTATCCCGTATAGAGCTCCCGGGCCGGTACGGGAAAAGCTCTCCAGCCCCTTTTTGAACATGGCCACCAGGGTGGATTTTCCTCCGCTTACCGGGCCCATTAAAAGCAGTATCCTTTTTCTGACGTCAAGTCTCCGGGCGGCAGGGTGGAAGTATTCCTCTACAAGTTTTTCCAGTGTGCTGTCAAGACCAAATATCTCACTCTGGAAAAATTTATATTTCTTCCCCTCGGCGGTTTCTTCCACGCCGGCAGACTTGATCATCTCGTAGATACGTGAGTGGGCCAGCTGGCATGCATACGGAGATTTCTTCAATATTTCCAGGTAATCACTGAAATTTCCCTCCCAGGCAAGCCTCTTTTCAACAGACCTGTGCTCTTCAAGTCTCTTCCAAAAGTCCATGCAGCATTTCCCTCCTTTGTTTAGTGTTGTCATACATGGAACTGTTACATGCGCCCCGCTTGTATTACATTATATGCCGCTAACTCCTAAAGAATTAACCGCCTGCATTCCCAGAATATGAAAAAACCGCCAATTTCGACAACTGGCGGTTTTAACTACGGCTCAATATCTGGCATTTTTGGTATCAGGCTTGCTTTTCGGGGCCAACCAGGGTCAGGGCAAATAAAAAAATCAATGCTATAATCAATTTCAGCAGCAACGGCCCCGCCTCCTCTTTCCAACCTTTACTTTTTATGACAACTGCGGACCCCAAAAAGTTCCTTTATTTTAAAGCTTTGCCTGAAAAACTTAAAAATCCTATCAGCACTCCAGCATGCTTCCAGGCACATACTCGGCTTTTAAATAGTCCCTGGGGTCGGTGCTTAAGAGCCGGGCCACCCTGACCCCGCCGTCACCTGTTTTTTCAACCAGCATGGGCACCCCCCGGTGGGAAACATGTTGGTACCCGGGGTCGCACATCTTTTCCAGCCCTTCAAACACCAGCTCAAGCTGCATGGGTGTCCATAGTATCACTGTAAAGGCACTCCTTTACCTTTTTTCTCATCGATCATGCTCTTGAGCCGGGTAACAGCCTGGCTGACCCCACCGACCTCATCTATAAGGCCCTTCTCCACCGCGTCCTTACCAATAAGAACGGTGCCTATATCCCTGGCCAGCTCCCCGGTCCTAAACATTAGCTCTCTGAACTCCGCCGAGCCGATCCTGGCGTGGTTGGTTACAAAATTTACCACCCGGTCCTGCATCTTGTCCAGGTATTCGTAGGTCTGGGGAACTCCAATGACCAGCCCGTTCAAACGGATGGGATGAATGGTCATGCTGGCGGTGTCGGCTATATAGCTGTAATCCGTAGCCACGGCTATGGGCACTCCGATGGAGTGGCCCCCGCCCAGAACGATGGATACCGTTGGCTTGGAAAGGCTGGTAATCATCTCGGCTATGGCCAGTCCGGCCTCCACATCCCCCCCCACGGTGTTGAGGATTAGCAAGAGCCCCTCTATTTCGCTGGCCTGCTCAATGGCCACCAGCTGGGGAATGATGTGCTCATACTTGGTGGTCTTGTTTTGGGGGGGCAAAACAAGGTGACCTTCAATCTGTCCCACAATGGTTATGCAGTGTATATTGCTTTTTACCTCGGGGAGCGGAGTGGCGCCAAACTCCTTTATGGAGTCTACCCCACCCTTTGGCTTGCCCTGAACCCGGCGGGGATTTTTGGGGTTGTCCTCACCTGGATGTTGCGGGTATTCCGGCTCCACGCTGGGTTCTGGATCTATATCCGGCGAGTAGGGGAAAACTCCCGGCTCTTCATCATAAAACCTGTGTTCCGGCATTTATCTTCCTCCCTCATTAGTGGCCGCTGGTATAATCCACCTATCTTGGACGGGCGGACTTTCCAACCGTGTCTTCCTTAGTATGTATTTAAAGGCAAAAAAAATACACGGGCGTTTCGGCCCGTGCATTTTTTATAACGCCTATGAAAGTATAGTTCTCCTGAAGTTTCCCACTTTCCGTTGGAGAGCGTTTCATATAAGCTTCCTCTAACAGCATTCGAAAAGGGCATGCACCATTGAAGCTTTTCTATATGTCCATGATGATTGGCAGTATCATCGGCCTTCTCCTGGTTTTTTCGTACAGGAATTTTCCCAGTGAATCCCTTACCTGGGACTTTATATTGGACCACTCGGTTATGCCCCGTTCGGAGCACTTATCCAGTATGGACTTTACCTTTTCCCTGACCTCGTCCATCAGCTTCTCAGACTCCCGCACGTACACGAATCCTCTGGACACTATATCCGGCCCGGAAATAACCTGACCGTTTTCCTTGCTCATACTGACCACTACGATGAGTATGCCGTCCTGGGAAAGCTGTTTGCGATCCCTGAGCACTATGTTGCCCACATCACCCACACCAAGCCCGTCCACCAGCACCCTGCCGGCAGTTACCCGGCCGGACAGCTTGCCTGACCTTTTGGACAATTCCAGAACCTGTCCATTTTCACAGACAAAAACATGGTTGGCCGGCATGCCCATTTCCCTGGCCAGCTTGGCATGCTTTATGAGCATGCGCTGCTCCCCGTGAACGGGAAGGAAAAATTTTGGCCTGGTCAGGTTAATCATGAGCTTCAGCTCTTCCTGGCTGGGGTGACCGCTTACATGCACTCCGGAAACGGACTCGTAGACCACATTGGCCCCCCGCTTGAAAAGCATATCTATGACCCTGCCCACCAGTTTTTCGTTGCCCGGTATGGGGCTGGCCGAAAGAATAATGGTGTCCCCGGGCATTATATCTATCTGGCGGTGGTCGCCGGTGGCAATTCTGGTAAGGGCCGACATGGGCTCACCCTGGCTGCCGGTGGATATGTAAAACACCTTGTGCTTGGGCAGCCTGGCCGCCTCCTCCACCTCCACCAGAGTCCCCTCCGGTATGGACAGATAGCCCAGCTCATGGGCGATGCTGACCACATTCACCATGCTGCGCCCCACTATGGCCACCTTGCGGTCATACCTGTGGGCAGTGGTGATGGCCTGCTGCAGCCGGTGAACATTTGAGGCGAAGGTGGCCATGATAATCCGTTCCTTGGCCTGCCTGAAAGTCTCATCAAAGGTAAGGCCGACGCTTCTCTCCGACAGTGTATAGCCCGGCCTTTCCACATTGGTGCTGTCGGACATAAGCACCAGCACACCCTTCTCCCCCAGCTGGGCGAACTTGTAAAAGTCCAGTATCTGCCCGTCTACCGGAGTATGGTCAACCTTGAAGTCACCGGTGTGCACTATTGTCCCAATGGGTGTGTGAATAGCCAGGGCCAATGCATCAGGAACGCTGTGGGACACCCTTATAAACTCAACTTTGAAGGGCCCTATCTGAACAGTGTCCCTGGGCTTGACGGTACGAAGCTCAGTCCCTCTTTCAATGCCCTGCTCTTTTAGCTTGCCCCCCAAAAGTCCCAGAGTAAGCCTTGAGCCGTATACCGGCACATTGATCTGTCTTAAGACATAGGGCAAAGCCCCTATATGATCCTCATGTCCGTGGGTCAGCACAATGGCCAGCACCTGTTCCCTGTTCTCCAGGAGGAAGGTGATATCCGGGATGACCACGTCTATGCCCAGCATCTCCTCCTCGGGAAACATTAGTCCGCAATCTATAACCAGGATCTTATCCCCAAATCTTACCGCCATCATATTCTTGCCAATTTCGCCCATCCCACCCAGTGGAATAAGGGCAACTCTAGGTTCCTTCGCCAAAAACCCGCACCTCCCTACTGTTTTTTTAAAAGTCTGATAAATGAAAAATCACCGGTGAGAAACAGGAGAAGGTGGGAATAAGATCATTATGGTTAAAGGTCATCGAATCTATTTTTCCCTTATAATGGCACATTAATACCGAGCCTCGTCCGTCTATTTTCACCAGCCTAACACAAGTGAGAGACTGAAATACCCGTCTCTCACCGCAAGCCTATATAAGTTTAAGTTCTGACAATATTCTTTTTACCTCTTCCCTTTCGGCCGCGGTGGCCTCCACCAGGGGCAGGCGCGGGGGCCCCACCTGCCAGCCCGCCAGGTTCATGGCAGCCTTCACCGGCACCGGGTTGGTAGTTATAAAAAGGCCCTTAAAAATGGGAAAGAGCTGCATGTGCATCTGGGTGGCCAGGGTGGTGTTGCCGGTGGTAAATGCATTGACCATCTTATTAATCTGAGGCCCGATTACATGGGCGGCCACACTTACCACACCCTTCGCCCCCAGGGACAGCATGGGCAGGGTAAAGGAGTCATCCCCGCTGTACACGGCAAAGCTGTCAGGAAGAGTCCGGCGCAGCTCACTTACCTGATCCAGACTTCCCGACGCCTCTTTTATGGCGATGATGTTGGGTATCTCCGAAAGCCTTAATACAGTGGGCGGAAGCATGTTTACTCCGGTACGGCCCGGTATGTTGTAGAGCATTACCGGCAGGTGGGTGCTGGAGGCTATGGCCTTGAAATGCTCATACAGACCCTCCTGGGAAGGTTTATTGTAATACGGACACACCGTCATCACACCGTCTACTCCCACTTTTTCCGCAGCCTGGGTAAGCTCTATGCTGGCGGCCGTGTTATTTCCCCCTGTGCCTGCGATAACAACGGCCTGGCCGCCAACTTCCTCCACCACCACCCTGAAAAGCTCAATTTTTTCTTCTTTTGTAAGGGTTGGTGATTCACCGGTGGTGCCGCATACCACCAGCCCGTCGGACCCTGATTCAGCCAGGTGACGGGCCAGCTTTCTGGCCACATTATAGTCCACTGCCATGTCTTTGTTGAAAGGCGTGATCATCGCGGTGAGAACCCGCCCAAAGTCATTAATCAAGACTTTCACCTTCCTTTCCGTATCCCGGTACGGTATTTCCAGACGTTTGAAACGCCGGGCGGGAAACCGCCCAAAGCATTAGGTTTCAGCTGCAAAACTGACGGTACAGGGCCCGCACAGACTTTTCCATATCTTCTCTTTTGACCAGAACCCAGATGGTGGTGTACGAATCGCTGGACTGAAGTATCTGTATATCTTCCCTGGTCAGCGCCTCCACTATGGAGGCCATTACTCCGGGAACCCCGGTCATGCCCGCTCCAACCGCGGCAACCTTTGCGCAGCCGGGGGTAACCTGTGCGGTAAAGCCGGTGTTTTCCAGCACCTGGGCGGTTTTTTGCCGGGCCTCATCCTTTACGGTAAACACAACCATCCCCGGATACACGTTGATAAAGTCAAGACTTATTCCCGCCAGGGCAAGTCCCTTGAAAAGTCTTCTCTTCTGCCTGAGCCCCTCTTCATTGTCCTCCACCGGCACCTTGAACTGGGTAAGGTTGGGTATCTGGGTTATGCCGGTTATGGTGCGGTCTCTGGTGATGTCTATGGTCCCCTTGTTGACCTCTCCTGTGCTGGTGACCAATGTGCCTGGTCCATCGGTAAAGGTGCACTTTACCCTCATGGGAATATTTTTTTGCATTACTATTTCCACAGCCCTGGGGTGTACCACCTTGGCGCCCTCGTGCGCCAGCTGGCATATCTCATCATATGTTACCACTTCCCTGGGGCGGGCTTCCTCCACTATGCGGGGGTCCGCCGTCATAATACCCTCCACGTCTGTGTATATATCCACATAGGTAGCGTCAAGGGCTACTCCCAGAGCGGCGGCAGTGGTATCGCTCCCCCCCCGGCCCAGTGTGGTTACCTCCCCGTCCTCGGTCATTCCCTGAAAACCGGTGACAACGACTATTTTTCCTTCTTTGGCGTGTTTAATTATCTTATCTGGCTTAACCTTCATTATGCGGGCGTCGCTAAAAGCTTCATCAGTAAGAATGCCCGCCTGAAACCCGGTGAGGCACACTGCGGCATGGCCCTTCTTCTGAAGGGTGGCTGCCATCATCACCCCGGCAATAATTTCACCGCAGGACATCAGCAGGTCCATTTCCCGTGTTCCTGTGTCCTTGTATTCATCCCGCACGGATTTAATAAGGGTATCAGTAGCGAAGGGATCTCCGGATCTGCCCATGGCAGATACCACTACTACCGGTGTATAGCCCTCCTCTTTGACCGCGATAACCTTGCCGGCCACCTGCTCACGTAACTCCCCGGTAACCAGTGAGGTGCCTCCAAACTTCTGCACAATGAATCTCATACTTATCTCCCCCGCAGGCAGTTGTACTTAATCAGGAGTTCGGCTATCTGAACGGCGTTGGTGGCAGCGCCTTTACGGATCTGGTCGGACACAACCCAGAGGTTCAGCCCCTTTTCAATGGAATTGTCCTCTCTGATCCGGCCCACAAACACCTCATCTCTGTCGGAACAGAAAAGGGGCATGGGGTACTCCTTATTGGCGGGGTTGTCGATCACCACTATACCCGGGGCCCCGGCCAGCACTTTTTTAGCCTCGCCGGCAGTGATCTTTTTTTCGGTTTCGATGTTCACTGACTCGGAGTGGCTGCGGTATATGGGAACCCGCACGGTGGTTGCAGTTATGCCAAAACTGTCATCATGCATTATTTTATGGGTTTCCTTAACCATTTTCCACTCTTCTTTTGTATAGTCCATTTCCTGGAAAACATCAATATGCGGAATAAGGTTAAAGGCTATCTGGTGGGCAAATTTTTTGGGAGGATACTCTTCTCCCTTTAAGACCGCCCAGGTTTGGGCGGCAAGTTCTTCCAGGCCTTCCTGTCCCGCCCCGGAAACCGCCTGGTAGGTGGATACCACCACCCGCTTTATCCTTGCCGCGTCGTGAATAGGCTTTAAGGCCACCACCATGATTATGGTTGAGCAGTTGGGGTTGGCTATTATTCCCTTATGCCACCTGACATCTTCGGGGTTAACCTCGGGAACCACCAGGGGCACCCCGGGATCAAGCCTGTAATTGCTGCTGTTGTCTATAACAACACAGCCCCGCTCCACTGCTGCGGGACCAAACTCAAGGCTGGCGGCCCCACCGGCAAAGAGCGCAATATCCATATTCTCAAAGCTGTCTGCAGTGGTCTCTTCAACCGTGTAGGTTTCTCCCTTAAAGGGTATCTGTTTTCCGGCCGAGCGAGCCGTGGCGCATAGTTTAAGTTTATCCAGCGGAAAATTCTTCTCATCCAGAATCTTTAATAGTTCATGCCCTACAGCGCCTGAAGCCCCAACCACTACTACGTTGAAACCTGACAATATTCTTTCCCTCCTAAAGCCATTGCTATTTGTATACACCACGGGAGCCGCTCTTTTTTTACTGGTGGGCAATAATAACCGGCTGAACCTGTTTTCCCTCCAGGGAATGCAGTATGGTATCCACTATCAGGCCCATATTGGCTTTTAAAGAATTTGGCTTCCCGGTGGGACTGTCCTGTCCAAAAGGCACCATGTATATATTCTTTGTATTTAATAATACACCAATATTTTTCGCATTTAAACCCAGCCCGTCGTTGGTGGATATGGCCAGAATAAGCGGGGACTGGTTCCTCAGGTGGGCCTTGGCGGCCATCAGCACGGAGGTGTCGGTTATGGCATTGGCCAGTTTTGCCAGTGTATTTCCAGTGCAGGGAGCAATGACCAGCACATCAAAAAGTTTCTGGGGACCTACCGGCTCAGCCCCCACTACAGAGTTGATCACCTTATTGCCGGTGATTCTTTTAAGCTCTGACTTCCATTTTTCCGGGGACCCGAATCTTGATACGGTCTGGTCTACTGATTGGCTTATTATGGCAGTTACCTCGGCCCCCTCATTCACCAGAGTAACCACCTCGTTAAATATTTCGTCCAGGGTGCAGTGTGATCCAGTCAGGGCAAACCCCACCCTTATGCCTTTTAAACGCATGACGCCACCTCCGTTTCAGGAGGCAAAAGAAGGATTATACCAGAGCCAGCTCCTTCGCCAGTATCCGGGGAACCACTTCAGCCAATATCCTTCCGGCTGTTCTGGGAGCAACTCTACCGGGCAGTCCCGGCGCCAGGATGGCTTTTATGCCCAGCTTTTCGGCCGCCTTGAAATTGGTGCCGCCTGGAGAGGAGGCCAGATCTATGATCAGTGCTGAAGGCAACAATCCCTTCAGCTCGCCTTCGCCAAGAATGATCTCCGGTACAGTGTTGAAAAGGAAATCAGCGTCGGAGGCCTCCGGCCCAAGCCGGGTAAAATCCGCAGCCTCCAGCCCCATGGCAGCAGCCCTGGCCCTTTGGTCAGCATTCCTGGCCACAACTGTTAGCCTTGATCCCAGCGCCTTCAGTTTCAAAGCCAGGGTCACACCCGTTCTGCCAAAGCCAAGCACCAGGGACTTGCTTCCGTGTATAGTTATATCGGAGTTCTCCATGGCCATCTGGATGGCTCCCTCGGCCGACGGAATGGAGTTAAGCAGGGCAACCTCATCCAGCTTCATCAGCTCGATAAGCTTCAGCCCGGCATTATCGGTCATTTCCCTTAAGACCTTCCTGGCTACTCCCACCAGAACAGGCGTCCCGGGCGGCAGTACGGACAGCAGCTCCACTGAAAGCACCGGTGGCGGCTTTATAAAAGCAGTGTACAGCTCTCCACTGTCGTTTATGCCGGGAACAGGCAATATTACGGCCCTAGCCCCCTGCAGCCCTCCGGCAATCCCAGTGCATTTCTCAATTCCCTGGCAGCACTTTACCGGCAGTCCCACAACTTTAACACGAGCCCCCATAGCCGCCAGACGCTCAGCCAGTATAACCTCCCTGGCGTCTCCGCCTATAAGGGCAATGGCAGCCCCCTCAAAGCGCAGTTGCATAACCGGAGAAAACCCTCCTCTGCCTCCATTATTAAGAACAATATATGAGCAGGCAGATGGAGAGGTTACTGCGCCCCCGGGAATGCCTAAGAGGGAATGCCCCCTTCAAAAATAACGCTTTCAAGGCCATACACCATCTCATTAAGTGTCATAACCTTGCGAACAGCCAGAAGGACACCCGGCATAAAAGACTCCCTGGACATGGAATCATGTCTTATGTTAAGTGTCTGTCCCAGTCCCCCAAATATTACCTCCTGGTGGGCCATCAGCCCGGGAAGCCTGACACTGTGAATCCTGATGCCCTTTTCAAACTCGGCCCCCCTGGCCCCGGTAAGCTTTTCAATATCAGGCACCTGCCTGGCGCGATACTCGCCTCTCCCGAGGTTGATCAGCTCGGCTGTTTTTACCGCCGTTCCTGAAGGGGCATCAACTTTTTTATCATGGTGCATTTCAATAATTTCAACGTTAGGAAAATATTTGCTGGCCTCAGCGGCAAATTTCATCATCAAAAGGGCGCCAATGGCAAAGTTGGGAGCCACAACACAGCCCGTTTTATAGCGGTGGGCCTTTTCTTTTACGTCATTTAACTGGACGTCGCTCATTCCTGTAGTGCCTACCACCGGTCTTACCCCCAGCTTCAGCGCGGTGCATATGTTTTTATACACCGACTCGGGGCTGGTAAAATCTATCATTATGTCAGGCTTTGTTTCTTCCAGCACTCTTTCCAGGTCAGGACGAACCAATATGCCTGTTTCCACCGTATCCATCAGGACCCCTGCGTCTATTTCCCCGGAAAAGGGGTCAACAGCTCCAACCAGTTCAATATCTCCGGCCTTCCAGACGGCCCTTAAGGTTTCCCGCCCCATCTTTCCAGCCGCTCCGCTCACCACAATTCTAATCATAAAAACACATCCGGCCAGACGCTGCCGGTCCGGATTACCTCCTCACAGCTAGTTGGCTTTTTTGCCCTATATGATCATGTAACCTTTATTTTCATATATCAGCAAAAATATGTCAAGCCAAAAAGACCGGCTGTTTTCTTACTTAGATTTGGGGAGATGGGCAGAACTGTCCTGGTCATATGGCACAATCAGCCCGCTGTCAGGCCATAATCTGAAATAGGCCGAGGGGCACCCTGTTTTATCAGTCACTATTGAATATTTGTTTTGACCGGCAAGATAATTAAATATTACCGGTGTACCTCTTTTGATTCTATCCATCCGGTAAAACCCCCTGCTCATAATATTCTACAACTCTGGCAGTGATCCTTCATTTAATCCATATTTTGCCATCCCTGTTTTAATACATCCACATTGACCTGGGTCTCACCGTTAAACAGGTTGCCTTCCACAACTCCCGAGTAAACAAAATAGTCCCTGGCAAAGAGGGATTCCACCAGCCCTGCGGGCGCCTCAAACTCTTTCCGGTGACCGGAAGCAATATCTCTCGGGTTAAAGGGCTCTGTCAGCTGAAGCTCTCCGGCAAAATCCTCATAAAGGAGCCACATTATCTTTTCCAGGTCGGCCTCGGGGTAAAAAACCGGGAGGCCTATATCCTTCAAAGCTTCCCTGCGGGAAATGGTATAGTTATGGGCATAAAGCTTCTCGGTCAGCTTGTCTACTATAACCTGGACATTTTCAGCGCAGAGGCTGCACCTTCTAAGGCTCAGCAGCTTTTTTGCCAGTGAGCGGATCAGCAGGTAATTCCTGTGTACATTACCCAGTGCCAGAGGGTGGATTTTCTCGGCCAGTATGGCAAATATATCGGTTATTGACTCTGAGTCTATCCTGGCTGTTTCACTGGCCAGGGTAAAGTATGAATACACATCCTCAATATTAACCGGCATCCTGGCCAGGGGATTGCGGGGGTCCTCAGGATTATACGCGTTTACCACGCTGGGGTCGATAGGCCCCAACTCTCCCATTTTCCCCATTACTATTTCATCAGCCCCCAGACATAAAAGGGTTCCGGCGCTGTATGCCCGAAAGGGCACCAGTACGCAGAGCTCCTCAGTGTACTCCCTGATAAGCTGTATGAGCCTCCAGGGGGTCAGTATATCCCCTCCCCTGGTGTACAGGAAAAGATCTATCCGCTGCCTGACAGGCACTTTTTCAAGGTGCCTGTAGAAGATTGGTATTACATCAGGGGCAATACGGGTGTTAAGGTTTTCCCGGTCCCCGGTGAAGTAACAGATTACCGTCGAGTTTCTGCGCACTTGAAGGTCTTTTATCAATTCCATCCTTTGCTGTCTTGCCATAGGTGTCCCCCGCATCAATAAATAATTCAGGTTATATTATTACCACTTTTTAGCGACCTTATGGTAAAAAAATAAAACAATCCTTCAGGCAGTAAAAAAACCGCTTTATAGACGGCAGAATTCAGACACCCGGGCCGCATAAAACGGCCACCAAGGAAGATGAAATTGGGGTTCTTTTTAAACCACAGAGCACACAGAGGACACAGAGGTTTTAAGCCCTGCTTGAATGTATTAAAAGGTTTTTATTAAAATGGCTTGGACAAAAAACTTCTCTTATTAACTACATTGGTTTCAGACCTGAGAGTAATGCCTGAGAGCAAATTCTCTGCGATCTCTGTGGCTAAAAAACTAAAAATTGGCTTTAGTGTCATACAGTTTTCCTATAAAAAATACCGCCGGACGCGGTATTTTTTATATTCTACACCAGATGTCTCCTGAAATTGAGATTGGTCTGATCCAGGTCAACTATAATCACCTCTAAGCCTATCTTCTTTACCGCCTCCCAGGGCAAAACCATATGCTGCCTGTCCACCCACAGGCTGATAAAGTTATTTTTCCTTGGTATTAATATAGAAGTTATTTTTCCAGACCCGGGCTCAATCACCAGGTCACTCTCACCAACAACACCCAGCCTCGCCCCGTCATATATATTTACTATTTCCTTACCGGCCAGCTCGGCCATGCGCATTTTATGCACCCCCGTTTCAGTATTTATTTCGCAAATTTAAAAGTCTGACCACAAAAGGCTGGATAACGGCCAGGGTAAAGGACAGGGCCGCCAGAGGCTCTAGCCCCACACTGAAAACCTCTACCTTGCCGGGTACATTAAGCTCCATAAAAGAAAATGCCATCACCAGGGACAGGTAAATACCTCCGGCAGTTCCAAGCAGCCCGGTCAGTGCCTCGGAAAGTGGAGAAGGCCTGGTCTCCGACCCATCCCACGCTCTTTCCTTTATGGCCCTGTTATCCAGCCTGATTTTAATGGAAAGTATAAGCAGGGCCAACACCAGAACCCCCAGCGCAAAAGCAGGACTGAACAATACTATCACCTCCTGGAATATTTTATTGGGTGATAATATCATTTATGCCAATATATTCTTTCATTTGGGGAGTAATCTTTTGGGAGGGAGACGGGAGACGGGAGACTCGTTCAGCTTTAGCTGAACATCGGGGTTTCAGTTAGGGATTCTACCTCACCTAGAGTAAAAGAACCGCCCTATGGGCGGTTCTTACAGACAGCGGAATTCAGAATAGATAAGCATTATTTTTTCTTCTAAGGCATTAACCCAACTTCAAAGCAGAGCTTACAAAACTCCCGTCTCCCGTCTCCTGACCGGAGGTATTACCCGGAAGCTACTCCTTCAGTATCAGCCTTAAAGAAGCTTTCCTATCGACTCTTCCAGGGACTTGCAGTCCCCCCACGGTCCTACGCTGGCCAGGGCAAATTTCCCCGGGTCTAGCTTTTCCATGGCCAGTTTTCGTATATCATCACCAGTAACCCTTTCGATTCTCTGTACAATCTCATCAGGTGGCACAACCTTGCCCAGGTACAGCTGGGATTTTCCAAGCCTGCTCATCCTGGTGTTGACATTTTCCAGGCTTAGGAGCAGATTGCCCTTGAGCTGGTCCTTGGCCCTCCTAAGCTCCTGGTCGGTAACACCGTTTAGCTGAATATCCTTAATCTCCTTGAAAATCAATTCCAGGGCCGGATTGAGGTTTTCCTTGGACAGGCCGGCGTAGATGCAGAAAAGACCGGCGTCATGATACGAGCTGTGGTAAGAGTAAACTGAGTAGACAAGGCCTCTTTGCTCTCTTATCTCCTGGAAGAGACGGGAGCTCAGCCCCCCGCCCAGTATGGTGTTGACAAGCTGGAAAACATATATCTGCTCGTGATCCAGAGGAAGCCCCGGGGCGCCTACACAGAGATGAACCTGCTCGGTTTCCTTGCTGCGGCAGGTAATCTCCCTTTTAGGCTTAGGCAGCTCCATAATTCTTTTCCGGGAAGCTCCCTTTCTTTTTCCGAAAATAGAGCTTATCTTCTCTGCCACGGCATTATGGTTTATATTTCCAGCCACAGTAACCACAGTATTGCCGGGAACATAGTAGCTGTCCATATAGTCCTTGATAGTCTCCCGGCTGAGATCCCGGATTACATCGGCATAGCCTATGATGGGGCGCCCCAACGGGTGCACATCCCATATGGTGCCGGCGAAAACATCGTGTACCAGTTCGTCGGGAGTGTCCTCATACATTTTTATTTCTTCAAGAATAACATTGCGCTCTTTGTCTATGTCCCCACTGTCAAGCTTTGAATTGAACAGCATGTCGCTAAGTATATCCAGGGCCAGCTCAAAATGCTCATCAAGCACCTTGGCGTAATAGCAGGTATATTCCTTGGTAGTAAAGGCATTGAGCTGCCCGCCGACGGCATCAAGGGCTTCAGCTATCTCCTTGGCAGTTCTGTTTTCAGTTCCCTTGAACATAAGATGCTCAATAAAATGTGATATCCCGGCCACAGGGCCACTTTCATCCCGTGAGCCCACATTTACCCATATGCCTACGGCTACAGACCTTACATGAGGTATGTCCTCGGTAAGGAGGTTAACTCCGTTATCAAGCATTATTTTATTGATCAAAGCGGCACCTACCCCAAAATTATTTATTTCCCCAATTAAAATAGAGGCTTCGCCATTTTCGCCGGTATTCCTTTAATTTACGTTGAAGTTAAAGTAAAGGTGAGATTAGACAATCCTTTTAATAACATTATTTCCATTTATAATGCCACTCCGGACCCTAATAAATACAGCCCCGACCATAAAAGGACAAATGTGCATACATTGCCGAAGTTTTTCCCTTTATTCCGGGCTCGGTGGCCTCCAGCCCTTCCAGCAGCTTTGGCACAGTAACCAGCTGGTAGCCCTCCTTTTTTAACCTCTGGATTATCTGGGGGAGTGCCTTGACAGTGGGCGCAGTAGGGTGCATAAGCACTATGGCCCCATTGTGCGCGCGGCTTGCCACCCGGTCAACTACCACCTCCGGGGGGGGCAGCTGCCAGTCTATGGTATCTACCGACCAGAGAATGGTGGTGTACGAAGCCTCCTCGGCTGCCTTCAGTACAGACGGACCCCTTTCCCCGTAAGGAGGAGCATAGAGCCTGGGCCTTGCACCGGTTGCCTGGTAGATAATGTCCTCAGCCTTTTGTATATCACGAAGGTTGTCCGATTTGGAAAGCTGGTCCGGGTGGGGGTGGGAATAGCCGTGACTGCCTATCTCATGGCCCTCCCTGGCTATCCGGGCGGACAGCTCCGGGAATTTCTTTACCCAGGTGCCTCCCAGGTAGAAAGTAGCCTTTACATCATTTTCTTTCAATATGTCCAGCATCTGGGGTATGTGCTCCTCTCCCCAGAAAACATTTACAGTAAGGGCAATTTCCTTGTTAAGGCTGCTTCCCTGGTAAATGGGATGGCTGTAGACCACTGTCTCGGTGTCTCTCTTAACAATCATCCCTCCCACAAAAAGAAGCAGGGCTGCCCCCGCCAAAAACAGGGCACTGCCTATACTCCTCCTGCTAAAAACAAAAAACCGCATGGTGGCGCCTCCCATCCTTTGGCATTGCTGCTAACAAATACCTATGCGCCGCCTGCGGCCGATATAACCCGTAATGACTGTTACCCTACATTCATTTTTACATATATATTAAAGGCCGGAGTTTATAATATCCTCTCCCACATCCCGCACTATCTTTACCTTTCCCACAGCTTCCGGCAGAACAAAGGTTATCCTTGATGAAACAACCTTTTTATCCCTCTTCATGGACTCCATCATTTCTCTCCTGTCCAGAGAGGGTGGCACTATTACCGGCAGACCGGCCCGCAAAAGCAATGACTCTATCCTTTTTCTCTCCGGAGCGCCTATAAGACCGCTGTACTCAGCCATCCTGGCAGCCGCCGCCATACCGATGGCCACCGCCTCCCCGTGCCGGTACAGGCTGTAGCCGGTGAGAGCTTCCACGGCATGGCCCACGGTATGACCATAATTTAATATGGCCCGCCTGCCCTGCTCGGTTTCGTCCTCCTGCACCACAGCAGCCTTTATTCTGCAGGAAACAGTCACGATCTTCTCCAGTGCTTCGGGGTCAAGTTTAAGGGCCTTTTCCAGGTTATCCTCCAGCCACTGAAAAAAACCTTCGTCCTCGATCACCCCGTATTTTATAACTTCAGCCATCCCGGCCCTTATTTCTCTATCGCTTAGTGTCTCCAGGGTTGTGAGATCGGCCACCACCAGAGAGGGCTGGTAAAAGGCCCCAATTATATTTTTCCCCCGGGGATGATTTACAGCCACCTTTCCTCCCACGCTGCTATCCACCTGGGCCAGCAGTGTTGTAGGCACCTGTATAAAAGGAACACCCCTTAAGTAGGTGGCAGCAACAAAACCTGCCAGGTCCCCCACCACTCCCCCACCCAGGGCCAGCACCGGGGTTTTCCGGTCCAGCTCCCCTGAATAGGCCATATCATAAAGCTTTTCAGCCGAGGCCAGGGACTTGTACTCCTCCCCGTCCGGTATTTCTGCAGGAAGCACCTCAAAGCCTGCCTGTTCCAGCTGTCTGGTGACGGCCCGGCCGTAAAGTCCACTAACGGTGGGGTTGGTCACCACCATAATCCTGGATACTGCCGGGAAAACCTGCCCCACCAGTTCGCCCAGCGAATCTATAATTCCCTTCCCTATATATATGGTGTAGCTCCTGGGGCCCAGATCTATAAATACACTGCCCATTAAATGTATTTCCTTTCCCTGAGCATATTGATCACTTTGGTGGCCACCTCTTCCCTGGTTTCCTCACAGGTGACCACCTCCAGGTCGGCTGCTCTGGCGTAAATATCTTCACGCTGGGCCATAAGGTCCCTGATGCGCTGCCCGATATCCTCGGACCGGGCCAGCAGCGGCCTGCCCCGCCCGGCATTGACCCTTCTCAGTATTATCTCAGGAGTGGTTTTTAACAGCACCACCACACCACTTTTTCTAAGGGCGGCCACATTTTCGGAGTTTAAAACCGCCCCTCCCCCGGTAGCAATGACAAGCCCCCCCCTATGGGAAAGCTTTTTTATTACCAGGGCCTCCTCGGACCTGAACCTTATACTGCCGTAGCGGTCAAAAATCTCCTGGATGGTTTTGCCGGTAACCCTCGCTATCTCATCATCTGTGTCCACAAATAAAAGCCCCAGCCTTTGGGCCACTATTCTCCCCACGGAGGTCTTGCCCGTGGCCATGAACCCTGTAAATATAATGTTTCTCATGGCTAATACCCCACCACGCTAAAAACTTCTGGCCCTTTCAATATAGGCCTGCCACCTGGACTTGACTTCCTCCAGGCAGTCTCCCCCCAACTTTTCCAGGCAGGCCCCGGCTA
Source organism: Peptococcaceae bacterium BICA1-7 (assembly GCA_000802095.1). Classification (GTDB taxonomy): domain Bacteria; phylum Bacillota; class Desulfotomaculia; order Desulfotomaculales; family Desulfocucumaceae; genus BRHc4a. Next base: position 228,426 of record JUEB01000017.1, read on the forward strand.
TCTCCCAGGCCGCCACGGCCTCGCCCACCACGCAGGCCGCCTGAACAGCACACACATCGGACCTTTCCACCGAGGCCTCAAAGGGCTCCCTGGTAACAATGTCCACGCTCTTAAGCGGTTTATACAGTGTGGGAATGGGCTTCATGGCAGCCCTCAGAACCACCGGCTCCCCGTTGGTCATGCCTCCCTCTATCCCCCCGGCCCGGTTTGTCTTCCGGTAAAAGCCACGGTCCTTTGAGTGAAATATCTCGTCATGCACCCGGGACCCGGGGAGGCGGGCGGACTCAAAGCCAAGCCCCACTTCTACTCCCTTGATGGCCTGTATGCTCATCAAAGCCCCGGCCAGCCTGCCTTCCAGTTTCCTGTCCCAGGAGGTATAGCTGCCCAGTCCCGGAGGCAGGCCGTATACCCGCACCTCAAACACCCCGCCCAGGGAATCCCCGCTCTCCCTGGCCCTGTCTATTTCAGCCTTCATGGCCTCCTCGGCCCCGGGGTCGGCACAGCCCACGGATGACCGGGCAACCACCGCCTCCAGGGCTTCCGGAGAAAGGCCGGGCATTATTGAGGCAACCGGTCCAATGCCCACCACCGCCCCCACTATCTTGACACCCAGCTCTTCCAAGAACCTCCGGGCCATGGTCCCCACCGCGACCCTGGCCGCAGTTTCCCTGGCGCTGGCCCTTTCCAGTACATTTCTTATGTCCCGGTGACAGTACTTGATGGCCCCGGATAGGTCGGCGTGACCGGGCCTGGGCCTGGTCACCACCCTGTCCCCGGTTTGTGCCCCGGGGCCCGGGCCCATTACCTCCGACCAGTTCTCCCAGTCCCTGTTGTCAATTCTCACGGCCACCGGGCTGCCCAGGGTGAACCCTCCCCGGACCCCGGAGAGAAACTGAGCCCGGTCACTCTCTATTTTCATGCGGCCTCCCCGGCCGTAACCTCCCTGCCTTCTTTTCAACTGAATGTTTATGTACTCCTCGGTCAGCGGAACCCCTGACGGGAGATTCTCCACCACAGCAGTAAGGGTAGGGCCGTGCGACTCTCCGGCCGTAACAAAACGAATCATTTTTAAATCACCTACTCTAAAATGGTAATAATGCCAATACTGATAAAAAATACTGTCAGAAGCCAGAATTCAGACAACCGGGCCGCCTAATACGGCCACCAAGGAAGATGAAAATTGGGTCCTTTTTAAACCACAGAGAACACAGAGGTTTTTAAGCCCTGCTTGAATGTTTTAAAAGGTTTTTATTAAAATCGGTTGGGCAAAAGACTTCTATTATTTACCACATAGGTTTCAGACCTGAGAGTAATGCCTGAGAATTCTCTGTGATCTCTGTGTCCTCTGTGGTTAAAAATAGGCATTCATCACTAATTATCCTCTGCGGCTTATGCTATCCTCCAGCGCCCGGCGCATTATATCCACCGGGGCCTCCCGGCCGGTCCACAGCTCAAAGGCAATGGCCCCCTGATATAACAGCATACCTGTACCGTTATACACAACAGCCCCGGCCTCCCGGCATTTATTCATAAAGCAGGTGCTGGGGGGATTATATACCAGGTCAACGGCCACCTGGCCGGAATGAACCAGCTGGTAGGGAATGGAGGGGTAAGTGTCCACCGCCGGGCGCATGCCCAGGGAGGTGGTCTGCACCAGGAGCTTAACCCGGTCCAATACAGCGGCCCACTCCCGGTGCTCCGGGCTGCCTTCGGCGGGCTGCCCCTCCCATTTAAACGCCATTACACTGCACCCGGTGCTTTCCTCCAGCAAAGAGGACAGTTCAGCGGCCCTTGCCTCAGTTCGGTTGGCTATAATAATTTCCTCCGTGCCGCTAAGGGCAAGGGCTACAGCCACGGCCCTGGCGGCCCCGCCTGCGCCAATGATCAAGACCGGCCCCCTAATATATTCACTCCCGGCACTTTCAGCAAGTGCCCGTATAAAGCCCTCACCATCAGTGTTATGTCCGGTAAGAACGCCCCCTTCATTAACAATGGTGTTTACCGCCCCAGACAGGCGCGCCGCCGGGGAAAGTTCATCCAGAAACTCTGTAACCGCCTGCTTGTGGGGAACGGTCACATTGACACCGGCCAGTCCCAGGGTCCTCATCGCCTCCACAGCGTAAGCAAGGTTTTCCGGCCTGACCGGAAAAGGAACATAAGCCCTGTTCAGCGACAGATTTTTAAAGGCGGCGTTATGCATGGCCGGGGAGAAGGAGTGCTCCACCGGATAACCGAAAATACCGCAAATTTTGGTCTTTCCATTTATCCACCCCATATCAGTCGCCGTCCTTTCCGGAATGCTCCCTCCTGATTTTCCACAGCACCAGCCTTTCCAGCCTTCTGTTGATCAGCTCGGTGGCCCAGTACTCCTTTCCGGGCATGGGTACCACCAGTATAGTATAGAGGCCCAGCCTGTTTCCCCCGAGAATGTCGGTAAAAATCTGGTCCCCCACCACAGCGGTCTCTCCGGGGGTTACCCCCAGCATTTGCATGGCCCTCCGGAAAGGTCTTTTTCTGGGCTTCACCGCCCTGGTTACCGAGGGAATATCCTCCATGCCACGTATTCTGCCGATTCGCGCCGGGCCGTTGTTGGAAACAACGCAAACCTTTATTCCCCTGGCCGTAAGCCCGTTCAGCCACTGGGCCACCTCCGGCGAAACATCATTCTTATCCCTGGGCACCACTGTGTTGTCCAGATCAAAAAGAACGCACCGGATACCCTTTTCAAAAAGAGCATCGGGATCTATGCGGGTAACCGACTGCACATACATTTTTGGGAAAAGTAAATTTATCATACTATCCACACAGGCTTATTACGTCAGTGTGTTTCTCCTCACCGCTTCCATAAGCTTATCCAGGTCATAGTGACATTCCTCACCGGAAAGAGCCTCTCTCTGGATCATCACCACCGGGATTTTAAGGTCTGTGGCCGCCCTCACCTTGTTGTAAGTCCCCCCGGAGGGGCCGCCATCCCGGGTAACCACCACGCCGGCCCTATAGGCCTGAAAAATAGCCTTGTTCAATTTTACAGAAAAAGGACCCTGCATGGCAACTATATCCCTGGGTGATACCCCCAGATCCTGGCACTTTTTAATCACCCTGTGATCTGGTATAACCCTTACCACAATTCTTCTGCCCCTAAGCTCCCGGTGCCTTAAAAAAATCTCCAGGCTGTTGCTGCCGGTGGTCAGAAAAACAGTGTCCCCAAAGGAAGATGCCTTTTGGGCGGCCTCCTCCCAGGAATATACCCGGTGCACCAGGGGACTGGCCGGAAGGTCCGTTTCCCCCCTCCCGAATCTTAGATACGGGAGGCCTTCATATGCACAAATATCCCTGGTCATCACTGAAAGTGGACTGACAAAGGGGTGGGTGGCGTCCACCACCTGCCTTACCCCCAGGTCCGAAATAATCCCGGCCATCCGGGCCGGATCGGCAGGAGCCACCACCGCATCAGCACCGCTGATTCCGGCCAGTCTTCCTCCGTAATCGGTTCGTGTCACGGCAACAACCTTAAAGCCGTCATTTTTCAAAGACTCTATCAGCAGCCGGGACTCCCCTATCCCGTACAGCACCATTATCAACCACAACCACCGCTTTTTAATCATATATCTAAAATACATTCTCCCTTGCCCGGACATTCTCCTTCCAGCCTGAGACAGGCACCAAAACAGCCGTTTTTCCATAGAATTATTGCAGTACAGGGGGGAGGAACTGCATATGATTGGAAGCTTCTGGACCCTATTGATCATCTCGGTAACCAACGGAGTTCTTCTGCTCACATCTTATATTGCCAACAACACCTTTCCCCATCCTCTTTCCGAGAAAGAGGAGGCAGAGTACATTTCCCGCCTAAACACTGGGGATGCCAGGGCCAGGCATGTACTTACCGAGCACAATCTCCGGCTGGTAGCCCACATAGTAAAAAAATTTGACGGCAGCGGCGAAGATGTTGACGACCTTATTTCCATAGGCACCATAGGCCTCATCAAGGCCATAGACACCTTCTGCCCGGAAAAAGGCACCCGCCTGGCCACCTACGCCGCCCGGTGCATTGAAAATGAAATGTCGATTGCATTAACTTGCTTTGCACACAAAATAATCTATTATCCCTTTATGGCCTCGCCTTATTACAACATAATTATGGAGAATTATTCATATATGAAGGAAAACATTTCATTATGTGGAAAACGATATAATATAAAAGCCGTTGACTACTTGGAATTGCCAGCACAAGGAAGTGCCTAAAATCAGTTGTTTTTTTATGGTATTGCTAAGCAGACTTTATTATAGTACCTGAATATGTAGCATATCTGGTAAATACTATTCGTGCACTAGGAGGGTACAAATTGTTTAACGATATTACTATGTTAAATTTAGGCTTTCCAGAAAATGATCATGAATTATTTGAGCAAAACAAAATTTACCATAATAAGCAATTAGGGGAATTTATTAAAAAAAGCAGAGATGATTCCAAAGATTCAACATGTTACAATTGTGGCACACCTTGCACAAGTTTTTGCAATTCTCATTCCGTCCCCAAATTTTGCCTAAAAAAAATCGCAGTTAATGGCCAGTTATACTATTCAAACACTTTAATCAACGTTCCAGTATTAGATAGTGAGAAGGGCATAAATAAAGCTGGAACTTTTCGCATAATCTGCAGAGATTGTGACAATAAAATGTTTACTGATTACGAAAACCCTGACAACTATTTACAAGTTCCTACTGGTAAAATGCTAGCACAAATAGCGTTAAAAAATTATCTTATGAGTATAAGCAAAAGAAAAATGGAAATTGCTATGTATAATAATCTGTCCAAAATGTACGGCAAAACAGTATCGCAGCACCAGACAATCAATAATCTTGACCTGAATCAATTCACAGGAGGCTTTAAATACGCAAAAAAAGCCACAGAAATGAAATGGGATGACTACTACTTCTTATTATATTATGAAAATCTCGATTATATTGTTCCAATAGCTTTTCAAAATAATATTGCCCTTATAACGGACTTCGAAGGTAAAATAATTAATAATGTATATGACACCACTTCCAATTATCAAATAAAATATATTCATATCTGCATATTCCCCCTAGAAAAACACAGTGTGATTATTATGTTTATTGACAATGGAGAAAAAAGATATAGTAGTTTTTATAAACAATTCAAAAAGCTTTCTGTTGATGACAAATTAAAAACCATAAACTACATCCTTTTTAGCTATTCAGAAGATATATTTTTCCATAAGGGTATCGATAATGTTTTGCTTAACAACACAAAACTCCGAGAAGTAGCACAACAAACATCAGTTGCGCTTACAAGCAATCCATTTACCAACCCAATAAAGAGCGCTGCAAATGCTTTTGATTTAAACAAAAGGAACACAATACCTAATTTCCTAGATGAAGCAAACAAAATAAAATAGATACGAAAGACTGGTTTGAGTTTTTCCCAACAATGTTACCTCCCATATTACCCCATAATATTCCAATAAAGCATCAAATCAGTATAAATTTATAGTCAATTATTTTGGCTATGTTAAAGAATATATCGGGGATAGGTGAATAATTATGGAAACAAACCTGTCTAAATTAAAAGAAGAAATAAAAAAATTAATCGACTCTGCAACTTTACTGTATTATAGTCTTTTACTTGAAAATGACAAAGTGGATGCAAAGACAAAAAAGGAACTATTGAAGTTAAAATTGCCTAAATTTGCTAGCCAATATGAGGTATGGTATTCTGAAGCGTTACAAGTTGTAAAACAACTTATACCTGACAGATTAGATGATTTTATCAGGCTATACAAGAATGAAAAAAGAAAAGAAATTGATTGGCTTACCTATACAATTTCTGATTATCTTATAGGTTTGCAGGTCACAAGAGGTGGTGAAATTAAATGTGATGGAAAAGCTGCCATTCCAAAGTTCCAGCAACAAATGAATATACTTGAATCCGCTGGTAAGCGATTCGAAAGTTCCCTCTTTGATTTAAAACAAATTGTACAAGCAGATATATTTGATGATGAACTTGAGACTGCTGATGAGCTACTAAAAAATGGTTTTGTCAGGGCTGCTGGAGCCATTGCGGGTGTTGTTTTAGAAAATCACTTTAAAATTGTATGTGATAACCATAAGGTAACCTTAAAAAAGAAAAACCCAAGTATATCTGACTATAACGATACGCTGAAAAACAGTGATATAATAGAGGTTAATGTATGGCGTTTCATTCAATATTTAGGAGACATAAGAAATCTATGTGATCATAGTAAGGAGAAGGAACCGACAAAAGAACAGGTTACTGATTTAATTGCAGGTGTTAAGAAAATTACCAAAACCGTTTTGTGATTACTGGATGGGTATTAATTACTTACCAAACAAATAAAACTTCTTAGTTATACCTTACCCCTAACTTTCTAGTTGAAATGAATTTTACAAGTATAACTAAATAATAAAAGTAACTCTGCCAGAATTTTGATCTCTTACAGGTAGTCAGTTTGGAATACCTGCCTTATATTTGATATGCTAAAATTTTCAATTGTGGTTATTCCACACTTTTAGCTCTACTCTGCTAAGATGTTGGCACCCCAGAAAGCGAATTACTAAAGTCCTGCTCTGGGAGTCTGGCCACTATTGTAACCTGAATGTCCCTCAGGCCCATACCGCCCTGTTTCCCCCTGCCGCCGATAATAACCTGGCCAACGAGAGCCCTCACCAGTGACTTTCTTTCATTAAATTCAAGCATATCTAAACGGGTAAGAACCGTCCGGGCCAGGGCCTTTAAATCTTCCAGCCCAGAAGAACTCCTGCGAACTCCTAACAAAGCTGCTGCAAGCTCTTTCTTTCTTTCTTCATGTCTTTCTTTGCGTCGCTTCAACTCAGCCAGTTTATTTTTTGTCTTGGTATCCAACTCAAAAAGCCCTGAAGCCAGGGCGTTAAGAACAGATTCACGCCCCTTTTCAACATCGGCCAGGTGTTTTTTCACCCGCTCCAGTTGCTGGCGTATTTCTTCCTCCCTTATTCCCTCATCAACGGCCTCCCTGACCAAAGCATCGGGATCGTTCAGCCATGCGCAGACCTGCTCCCACACAGCATCCTCAATTAAAGAAGCCGGGATGGCCTTCATAGGGTTACAGCCACTACTGGAAGCGCCCTGGCTATTCTTCCGGCATGTGTACCGCCGCTCTCGCTTATCCCACCACCTGGTGTATACACCTGTCATTGTACACCCACAGTCGGAGCAGGATATAATGCCTGATAGCAGGTATTGATTCTTGCTTTTTCCTGCCCATAACCGCCTGGCTTCTTTCAATTTAATTTGTGTCTTTTCCCATACATCCGGGCTAACCAATGCTGGAACAGGAATTATATATTCTTTATATTGCCACTGGCCTTTAAAGGCCGGATTGACAAGAATTTGCCTTATTACATTGCGGTGCCATATTCCTTTACCTTTCCTGGTAGGTATTCCGGCAGAGTTCAATCTATTGGCCACACCGTTCATGCCAATGTCCTCATTTATAAACCAGTTAAAAATATCCCTGACAACTGCTGATTCATCGTTATTTATAGTCACAGTTCCCGTTTCCGGGTTATAATAGTACCCATATGTATAGAAACCTATTGGAATTCCACCCTGCCGAGCTTTCTGGTTTTTACCCCTAACCATTCTGTCACGTATTTTTTCCCGCTCATACTCGGCAATGGCCCCTCGGATTGAATAAAACAATCTTCCTTCAGTAGTGTTTTTCCACTCGAAGTCCAAAAATTCCAGCTTAACACCGGCTTTTTCTAATTCCTCCGTTATAAGAAGCTGGTGAGACAGTCTACGGGAAAGCCTATCCGGATCACGAACAATAATCAAATCCAGCCGCCCATTGCCTACCGCTTCACGTAATGCAGATAAGCCGGGCCTGTCCAGTAGACTTCCGGAAATACCTTCATCAGCAAATTCCATTATGTCTGAAGCACCCAATGACTCGGCCCGCCGGCGGCACGCTTCCCTTTGCTCTGCAAGGGAATAGCCATGTTTGACCTGGTCGTCCGTGCTTACTCTGACATAGATTGCTGCATGCACTTCTCTTTTTCCTCCAACAATTTCTTAGCAAGTAGACGGTAGGCGTCCTTTAAGCCGGTGCCGTCATTTTTATAGACAACTTTAACGGTCAAGACAGGCCGCTCTGGTTTCTTTTTGAGTCCGGTATTATTCATCCGCCTTGCCCCCTTCTCTATATCGTACGCAAGAGCCTGATTGTCCCACTACACAACGGCAAAAAAACCTTCAAGGCACCCCCACCTTTACCCATGGAAGATAATTGTATTAATGGTATAAAGAAGATATAATAAAGAATTAGATATAACCAGTCGCTTAAAAGCAAGGAGATTTAAGCTATGCTGGAAGGACAAACAAATACTGTTCATAAAGCCAACTCAAATCAAAATATTCCGCAGCCTGCCGGCAGGAGTGGCAGCCATACAGTTCAACAGGTAAACCCTGCGGCTGTTATCCGGCGGGCAATGTCTGATCCCGGGTCGCTGTCCCCCGGTGAAATACTGCAGTTACAGCGCTCGGTGGGCAATCATTCAGTCAGCTTGCTGTTGAGAGGCGCCGTTAAACAGCAGCTGCCTGAGAAAAAAGCTGTTTCTGAAGAAACAGCGGGAGGACTTCAGTATCCCCCGAGAACCCCGGCGGGCAAGGAAAATGACAGTTTGGAAGAAAACTGCCCGGCTATTGCTGTTCCCGTCGGCGGGGGGCACCATGTTACAGCCCGGGAGTCGGGTGGTGTAATGAGGCTCGGTGTAGCCAGCGAGTTCACGGAGGTTGGTACTATTGTAAATACCCTGCTGGACTCAAGCTCTCCTTTGACCAAAACACAGCTAGAGACTGTAAAAACGATAAGTGCCGCTGTTGAAAAAGCTGAAGCTGAGATGAATAAAAGTAAGCTCCTTTATGAGTCCGAAAATGATAGAAAAATTGAACTGCGGAAAATTGTGACAATTACTATCGAATCTGATTATGGTGCATCCAAAAAGAGGATCAATAGTTCGCACGAGCGTTATGATGAGTTCGAAGAAGCCACAGATGAAACTGAAAGGCTCAAAGACCAGTACCTGAAAAAAACTACACTTGCTGTCAATTTGGCAAAGGATGCAATAATCAAGCTGTGGGAAATAGGAAAGGACTTCCTGCCTACCCACCTCATGCCTGTGGGTGCTGTTTTCCGTGACAGGGACACCTTCGGCGGCGACACCAACAGCTACACCTACCACACCGGGGACAAGGGGGATGCCATTCCTATTACGTGGTATAAAAACCCTTTGGATTATCCCAGGCTTAAACTTAAGGATGCCACTGTTATAAATTTCGGCGAAAGCTTCAAAGTAGGGGGCCGGAATTTTGGTCTCAACACTGAAAATAAACCCAAGGCTGACTGGTTTATTCAAAAAACAGCCCACAATGACAGCCGGGAGGGACAGCATCTCTTTAACAAAACTCTAATTGATGAGGAGGTGCAGGTAGAGAAGGGGAGTTCCTTTGTCAGCCCGCCCCTGGGTGACACCCACCATTTCGACGGAGATCACGTAAAAGATTTGGGCTTCGGAGGCAAAGATCAGGCTGACAATTACTGGCCGCTGGATTCCACAATAAACCGCCGGGCTTTTGCCGGCTATAACTCCGGCTATGTTGTCCATTACAAAGATGAAAAGGGAGAGAATAAGTCCCGGTCCATAGGAGGCCTGGTGGGAAAATGGTTTGTTGTCAAACGGTTTCTTAACTCTACCGATGGTGCTGTGCCTAATGATGGAGCTTCAGCTGGAGGCACGCCTAAATAGCCTATCCAGTCACCTGACTATTCCTCAAGTTGATTAAACATCCTCTGGGCCTCGACCACAAACTCCTCCATTTTCTTTATCACCGCCTGGCGCTCTGTCAGCCCCACCTTCCTGTACTCCTTCTGAAATGATCCCATTTTGTCACCTTGTTTTACGGTTTATAAACTGGTGGAATTCTAAGCCAATCACGTTTCTGCATTAGGCTCTTTAGGGAAACACCAAGGATTGTCTTTTTTACAATTACTTTGAAAAAGGTATAACCTACTCCAGCGTGAATTGATTCAGTTAATCCTCTTGCGGAATAATTGATCCCTAATAGAAGATTAAATGAAATCAAATTGGCGATTTCTTCATCATTAAATTTTGCACCTTCTGGTATGTTTTTCACTCCTGTAACTAAAGGTTTCTCAGGAGTATCTTGTGGTAGTGGGACACCTTCCTGTTTAAGTAATTTATTTATTTCTTCTGCAACTGTTTTATGTATTTCTCGTGCATCCTGCAATATTTTTTTTAACTCGCCATCCTGGACGGTATTAATAGCCAACTCTTCGTTGCGCAGTGTGTTATTGGATATTGCAAGGAACATCCATAGATTTGATACTTCCAATACATTCAGTGACATTTTTTCACCATCAATAAATGGCTTAAAGGTATCATAGGCAACTTGTAATATATTCACTTATTAAATTTCACCAACCTCTCATAGGAATTATATCTAATGTAATATGGACCATGTTTCGCATAAATATTCATATAAACTAAATAGCCCAATATCCATTACTGCAGACTGGTTAACTGATAACCTCAGATAATCACCCTACTCTGTGCCGTCTTCATTGATACAGAAAAAGCCATCCCCTCTTTGAAATGTCCACTCAAATAACAACTAAAACACTTGCTTCTAACGTAGCGTCAGGTGATATAGTAAGGTTATTGGTATAAACAAATTCTAAAAATTGTGGGGATAGTCATGAACCAGAAAAACTGGAAAATAGGAGAGTTAGCCAAACAGACTGGTCTTACGGTACGGACGCTTTATCATTATGATCAGATCGGGTTGCTCTCCCCTTCGCAGTATTCGGACATTGGCCATAGGCTCTATACTGAAACGGATATCGCAAGGCTTCAACAAATTATGTGGCTTAAGCAGTTAGGTTTTTCTTTAGAGCAGATTAAAGAGTTTATTGAAAACGCCAATTTTAATCCTATTGAAGTTATAAAAGTACAGTTAGAGAGTTTAAACGAACATATCCGGATTCAAGAACAGCAACGCAGTCAATTGGAAGAGATTTTTGAGTTGATCAACTCTCGAAAAGATGTGCAGGCAAAACAATTTATTAAATTAATAGAGGTGCTTCAAATGGATGTGCATAATTTCTTTACTGAGGAGCAGTTGGAGAAAATTAGAAACTTAGGTAAACAGCTCGGACCCCAAAAAATAAAAGAACTTGAGAACGAATGGCATAAATTAATTGTAAAGCTTGGAGCAGAGCTGGAAAAAGGTACGCCGTATAGAAATCCTGAAGTAGTACAATGGGCGAAGCAGTGGGTAAAAATAGTTGATCAGTTTTCTGGCGGGGACCCTGAACTCACCAAAGCATCCGAATGTATTTTTATAAAAAACCCTAACAATGCACGGGTCCATAAATATATCGGCAAAGCTTTATCACAAATTTGATTCTGAAAACTAAAAGCCTAATAATTATATAAATATTTCAAGTATCACTAAATGTTCATTTTATATGGTTTTTCTAGCTGGAGGTATATCAAATGAATATTGACTTTAAACACGAAATAAAGAATTTAGTAATTTCCTCGGTGGCAATGGCAATGATAGTACTTATTTTTGTGGTTGCTCTATCAACCGGTGCCCTTTATCAGTTAGCCAGGTTAACTGATAGTATTCGTATACAACTGGGGCTTATACCAGAACACATTCTACCTAAGTTAGTAGGCGGATATGCCTACTCTATAGTTCCGGTGAACATTACAATATTTATTATCATCAATCTGGTCTGTGGTTTTTCTGCATTTAGAATAATAAGTAAAAGGGGTACAAAATACCCTGGCTGGATATTCGGAATATCCATGACATTGATTTTTTTTCTGATTAGTTCAATACTCACAATATTAAGCGGTGATCCATTTAACTGGCTTGCTGTGATTTATGGGGTTCCTGTAACGCTTTTTATTCAAGTTCTATTGGCAACCTATTCAGTAACGAGAAATAACAATAAGGCATCTTTGCACTAAACATAATAATCTTCTTATACCGCATAATTACCATAAAGTTCAGAAAAACTATATTAGAGCTATTAGAAGAATAAAGCTGCTTAATGCGCCGTAATTCATATCCGGCGCTTTTTCCATCAGGTATTCCCCGCCGTCTTATTAATGCAGAACATTTCTAGCAATAAGGGGGCTTGTCTCCAATTGCCAGGCTTTGTAATTGAAAATGAAATACTCATGCACCTGAGGTTTATAAAAAAGATGAGGTCGGAGGTATCTCTCTACGACCCCATCGGTATAGACAAGGAGGGGAACGAGATCACCCTCCTGGACATAATGGGCACCCACAACGACGTTGTATCTGAAATAGTGGAAAATAAATTCGAGCAGCTAAGGCTGCTGGATAAGATAAAAGGCCTTTCGGCCCGGGAGCGGAAGGTGCTGGAGCTGCGCTTCGGCCTCCTGGACGGCACCCGCAAGACCCAGAGGGAAATAGCCAAACTGCTGGGCATCTCCCGGTCCTATGTCTCCCGAATAGAAAAAAGGGCCATTTTCAGGATAATCAAAGAGATGGCGCTGGATAAGAACTGACACCGGAATAAACCCGGTGTCAGTTCAATTTCCCAAACTATTCTTGTTTAACCCAAATACTTAACCCCGTCATCACCAAATATATAAATTTTCTGTTATTCTCCCGCTGTATAAGCTCTTACGCCCGCTCCTACGTTCGATAAAAAAGATGCTTCCTGACTTATTACTGTGTACCTCTATTACCAATAAGTTAGATTGGTCAGGTACCCGGTACCGCTAAGAAAAAATGTATATTTCTAGAGGCGTTTTATAATAATAACTTCAGTCAATAACTATTTGTTAAGGAGGAGTATTAATGGAAAACATGCAACCCGTAGCCCAAACGCCTCTAGAAATAGCCGGTGTTATGGGTAATATGAGTAATTTCAAGGGTGAATTTAACCTCAATAAGTCCGGGTTTGATCCAAAAATGCCGGGTCACTCCAGCGATCATTCAATGATTTTAAGGCAACAACCCAGGACTGCTAAGGATGTTGGAGCAGGGATTGGGTTGCCTAAAGAAGTGCGTCACGAAATGGCTTTAATGCTGGATGATCACCAGTGTGCCTTGACTGTCGCCCTGCACCAATATAACAAACACCATTGGTTAACGGAGGGCGCAGAGTCTTTTCTCAGCCTGCACCATTTACTTGATGAGCACATTGATAAAACCCAGAAGCATATTGACATGGTTGGTGAAAGAGTTGCCCGTCTTGGAATGGTGCCCACTGCTCATCCTGTTACTCAGCATGAGCTTTCTTACATTAAACACGAAGTTGAAGGGCGCTACACTATGCGTGATTTTATTCGAAATGACCTTGAGCACGAATTAAAAATTCAGGAAATGATGCGAAAGCAAATCGCCCGCGCCCATGAACTTCAAGATTATGGTACTGTTCAAGTTCTGGAAGAAGTGCTCCTTGACAGGGAAGACCTCGGTTACCATCTATATAGTGTACTGGAAGATGATACCTTAGTACGGGGGATGAAACATCTACTAAACACACAATATGATAGAGCTGGTGACCGACCAATGCCTCCGAACACCAAACTACAATAATACCGGTCTGGCTTAGCAACCCCCGGTCCATCGGTAACAGCCATGAATTCCACTGAAGACATGGCTGTTTTTTAGGTGGTCTGGCCGCCAGGCGTTACCTGCAGATTTCCGTACACCACCCAACTTTTTCTTCGCAACTGATTGGACAGGCGGTTAGCAAATACTTCCGGTGTTATTGTATAATAGAATGTCGAATAATATACAGATCTACCCGGTATCTTTATTAGTTCCATAAAAAATCTGTTTAAGTCTAGGAGTACCTTAAATGAAGAGATTGTGTCACCTTATAGAAAAAAATGAAGATTGGCTGATAGAAAGTGTTTTACAATATGCTAAAAATTCTAATTATGTCAAATACACTTCTACCCTGAGAGAAGCATGGCGCAAATCCATTGCAGGGCTGTCTTTCTCACTCCTTAAGTTGCTACATATTAGAGAGGACATGCCAGAGCTTAGTCCTGACCATGATTATGCGGGTGACCCGGCAGCTGCTTTTTGTATTAAGCAGATGCAAAAGCACCAGCAGATGGGGATAAACCTTCAAATGTTTTTGGGTCTGCTTAAATATTACAGGCAAAGCTACATTGACCTTGTTCTTCAGGCCGGCTTTGAAAGAGCTTATGAGGAACAATGCCGGCTGTATATAAATCGCTATTTTGATTGTGTCGAGCTAGGTGTCTGTCATAAATGGTCAATTACAACTGACAGTGAAATGAACAGTGTATTGCAGGCAGCCAATCGCACTATAACTAATGAAAAAAACAGGTACCTTACATTATGTGAAAGTATGCCCTATCCGGTTATCATGCTGGGAGAGGATAATAATATCGCTATAATTAACCACTCTGCTGTAAAATTGTTCAAAGACTCGTATATACCCGGTGAGAGTTACTACAGCGGGCATCAATACAGTGAAATAGTGTCCTGGCTGAGTGACGAATTGATCCGGTTCAACTCCGCCGGAATCATTGAAGAAAGCTTTGAAAAGAACCTTGAGACAGCTTCAGTCTGTTACATATTTATTGTCAAATTAAAGCGCATGCTTGACGTTACTGGTAAATTTGCCGGCACAGTTGTAATACTAAACGATGTAACAGATCTCAGAAAAACTGAAGAAAAGCTGGGGGAGAGCAACAAGGAGCTGACTGCAGCTAATGAAGAACTGATAGCTACCAACGAAGAGCTGGTGGCAGTAGAAGAGGAACTCAGGCAACAGCTTATAGAATTGGAGCGGAACAGGGAAAGCCTGGACATGCTCAACCGGCAGCTTCAGGATATAATAGAGTTTTTGCCCGACGCCACTTTCGTGGTTGATGAGAGCAAAAAAGTAATTGCCTGGAATAGGGAGATAGAAGAGATGACCGGGGTAACCAAGGAGGAAATCATCGGTAGAGGGAATCATGCCTGCGCGGTGCCTATATACGGTCATCCCAGACCCATTTTAGTTGACTTGGTTTTTAGTGAAGATAAAAAAACAGAGCAGTTTTATGATAATTTAAGAAGAGAGGGCAACACCTTATATGGTGAGTCATACGCACCCTGTGTCCGGGCAGGGGCGGGGGCGTTTTTATGGATAAAGGCTTCCCCTCTTTTTAACAGCAAAGGCAAAATGACAGGCGCCATACAAGCAATTCGTGATATAACAAACCTGCGTCATGCCCAGGATCAGCTCCTCCAGGAAAAGGAACGTCTTGACGTGACCCTTTCCAGTATTGGGGATGGAGTGCTGGCAATTGATACCAGTGGTATGGTGACGCTGTTCAACCCTGTTGCGGAAAGCTTAACCGGCTGGGCAAGGGAAGAGGCAATGGGACGTCCTCTGGGTAAGACATTTAGTATAGTAAACGAGAGGACCGGCCAAAGCGCTGATCATCAAGTGTATGCAGCATTTACTGACGGTAAGGCGGCAGGCCTTAAAAATCACATCGCACTAATCTCCCGCCAGGGGATTAAGCGATCCATAGCATACAGCGTTGCCCAAATAAAGGACAACACAGGCAAAATGCTGGGTGCAATACTTGTATTCAGGGATGTTACGGCAGAAAGGCACATGCAGGAAGCCCTGAAAAAAAGCGAGGAGCGTTTCCGCCTGCTTGCCGAGAACGCCTGGGATATACTCTACAGGGTTGAATTATATCCTGATATCAGATTTACATACGTCAGCCCGGCTTCCACCATTATCACCGGATATGCGCCGGAAGATTATTATGCGGAATCTAATATTGTCTATGATATGGTGTACCCTGGAGATAAGTCTTTACTTAAGAGTTTGTTTAACCCGGGCAATGACTATAGTAAGCCTATGGCTATAAGATTTATTCGAAAAGACGGCCAGGTCATCTGGGCGGAAATAAGCAGCGTACCGACATATGACGACAGCGGGCAATTAGTAGCTATGGAGGGTATTGCCAGAGATATTACCAAGCGGAAGCAATGGGAAGAAGTATTAAAGAAATACCACCTCCTTTTTCATTCTGCCCGCGATATTATACTTTTTATCCAGAAAGATGGCCGCATAATCGAGGCCAATGACACGGCAGTCAGGATGTACGGCTATTCCAGGGAAGAATTGCTTAACATGAGTATTTTCGATATTCCTAAAACCCAGCATTCTGTTATTGAAAGCCAAATTGAAGAAGCCTTTACAAAAGGTATACTATTTGAAACTGAGCATTTACGTAAAGACGGCAGTTCCTTTCCTGTGGAGGTGCAATCTCAGGGGGCTCTCCTGGACAAGGAACAAGTAATTCTAAGTATTATTAGAGATATATCGGAGCGTAAGCTGGCGGAGCGTAAGCTGCGGGAAAGCGGGGAGCTAAACCGTACAGTGCTGAGCTCACTGATGTCCAATATTGCCGTACTGGACAAGGATGGGGTTATAGTAGCCGTTAATAAAGCCTGGAGCATCTTTGCCGAAGAGAACGGCGGGGATTTGTCACTGCAGGTGGGTATTGGCCTTAACTACCTGGGAATATGCAGTAAAGCAAGGAAAGAAGGGGCTGACGAAGCAAAGGCTGCTCTGGCAGGTATTCAGGGTGTAGTAGATAAATCGCTAAAAGAATTCATTCTAGAATATACCTGCAATTCGCCTGTTCAGAAGCGCTGGTTCATGCTGTATGCAACACCGCTAAGCAGCCAGTCCGGAGGCGCCGTGGTTTCCCATATTGATATAACCAGGCGCAAGCTGGCTGAAGAGGAGCTGTCTGAGGAAAAAGAGCGCCTGTCTGTAACCCTCAGGTCAATAGGTGAAGGTGTAATAACCACCGATAACGAAGGCAGTGTAATTCTTATAAACAGGGTTGCGGAAAAGCTCACCGGCTGGTCGCAGGAAGAGGCGGCAGGCAAACCCCTGGATATTATTTACAGAATTATAAATGAAAGGACCAGGGAGCGTTATAAAAATCTCGTTAAAAGGATACTTGGCAAGGAAATTCCTTATCCTGCAAATAATATTTTACTGAAAGCCCGGGATGGAAAGGAGAAGGAAATTGCCCAGTGCGCCATGCCAATTTTTGATAAAAATATTGATACAATTGGTGTAGTACTGGTATTTCGTGATATAAGCCAAATACGGAAAATGGAGCTGGAGGCTTTAAGGTCCAATAAGCTGGAATCTATCAGCATTTTAGCAGGTGGCATAGCCCATGACTTTAATAATATATTAACGGCCATAACAGGCAATATTTCCCTGGCCAAGATGTACTCCAGCAGCAGTCAAGAAACCATAGATGTACTGGATGAGATTGAAAAGGCGTCCATAAGGGCAAGGGAACTTACCCAGCAGCTGCTGACCTTTGCCAAGGGTGGCCTGCCTATCAAGAAAACTGCGTCAGTGGCCGAGCTTCTACGGGAAATAAGCAGCTTTGTATTAAGGGGGACCAATGTCAAGTGTGAATTTGTAATCCCTGAAAGTCTCTGGCCCGCAGAAATTGACAGGGGCCAGATTAGCCAGGTTATAAACAATCTAATTATCAATGCCCAGCAGGCCATGCCAGAAGGCGGGACAGTAATTATTGAATGTGAAAACGTAATAATAAGCGATAAACGGCATCTGCCTCTTACCAAAGGGAAATACGTAAAGATGACTATAAAAGATACTGGAATAGGAATTTCCAGGCAATACCTGCAAAAAATATTTGATCCTTACTTTACCACCAAACAAAAGGGAAGCGGCCTGGGGCTGGCGGTTTCTCATTCAATTATTAAAAAGCACGGCGGTTATATCACCGTGGAGTCGGTAATTGGATCAGGCAGCGCCTTCAGCATAATCCTCCCTGCATCAAAGGGTCGGGTTAAGTCTGAGAGAGAAAAACAACAGATGTGTGCAGGCAGTGGGAAAATACTAATTATTGATGATGAAGAGATGGTAAGAAAAGTTGCCGGCAGGATGTTAAAACACCTGGGTTACCGGGTGGAGTACGCTGTAGACGGGGCTGAGGGGATAAAAAAGTATATGGAAGCGATGACTTCGGAAAAATCCTTTGACGCCGTAATTATGGACCTTACCATACCCGGAGGCATGGGCGGCAAAGAGGCTGTTAAAAACCTGCTTGAAATAGATTCCGGTGTAAAAGCGATAGTTTCCAGCGGTTATTCCAACGACCCGGTAATGGCCAACTTCAGTGATTACGGATTTAAGGGTGTAGTGGTTAAGCCTTTCAGGCTGGATGAATTGAGCAAAACTATACATGAAGTGCTCACATGCTGTTAATAGGAAATCTCCGGCAGATTCCCAATAACACAGAATAATTGAAATATAGGGGCGTGAAAAGTAGTGAATTGCACGGACCTACCTTTTTATATACACAAATTAAATAATATGCTGACAGTAATACATGGTAACACTGAGCTGATGATATTAAGAAACGGAATGACAGAAGAAATGTATGAAATTTTATCATCCTGTAAAAAAAGCATGGAAATCCTGAACGAAATGCGAAGGATGTCGGGTATATGACAAAAGAGCCGCACCTTATGAATGTTCTGGTTGTAGATGACGAGATACAAATTCATTCAATGTTTAAAAGGGCCCTGGATAAACAGACATATATGGTTACAACTGT
This sequence comes from Peptococcaceae bacterium BICA1-7, assembly GCA_000802095.1. GTDB lineage: Bacteria > Bacillota > Desulfotomaculia > Desulfotomaculales > Desulfocucumaceae > BRHc4a. The sequence goes on from JUEB01000017.1 coordinate 247,182, forward strand.
CTGTGATATAAGAGCCGCCTGCATTAAGTTGGCCGAAAGGAAATACAATGTGGCCCTGATTGATTTGAACCTTCCGGACGGCACGGGGCTGGATTTGTTGCAAAACGTCAGAGCGGCCCAGCCCCAGTGCAACTGTATTATTATGACAGGGTACGGAAGTACTAAAACAGCTGTACAGGCTATAAAGCTGGGAGCTTACGATTATATAGAGAAGCCCTTTGTCCCGCTCAATGAACTAAAAAGAATGATAGACGGGGCGGTAAGTGGCAGTGCAGCCGTGGTACAGGGTTATGAGTGGCAACTAATAGAGAGATGCGCCAGCCAGGTGGGCCTTGTTATCGGGAACAACGAGGCCATGAAGCAGTTAATAAAAACAGCCTATAAAATTGCCGGAAAAAAAGTTAATGTGCTTATCACAGGTGAGACAGGCACGGGTAAAGAGGTTATGGCACGTTTTATACACGCAGCCAGTGAAAGAAGAAACAACATTTTTTTTCCGGTTAATTGCGGAGCTATACATGAGAGCCTCCTTGAAAGTGAGCTTTTCGGTCATGAAAAAGGCTCCTTCACAGGAGCTGTGACAACTAGAAAAGGCGTGTTCGAACTGGCTGATAATGGCACGCTGTTCCTGGATGAGCTAGCCGAGGCAAGCCAGGCTATTCAGATCAAGCTTTTAAGGATACTTGAAACAGGAGAATTCGTGCGCCTGGGCGGGCAGAAAACAATTACCACCGACACCAGGGTAATAGCTGCAACAAATGCAAAAATTGAGGATGCTGTTAAAAGCAACCAGCTAAGAGAAGATCTTTTTTACCGGCTGGATGTGGTGCGGCTGGAGTTGCCGGCGTTAAAGGACAGGGTATCAGATATTCCCGAGCTGGCAGACTATTTTATAAACAAGCTGGCCCGCCAGCAGTCCCTGATAAATTCGCCCGCCTTAACCGAAGAAGCTCTCAGTGCGCTAAAGAACTACCATTGGAATGGTAATATCAGAGAATTATATAATGTGATTCAGCAGTTAATGATCAATGAGCTGAAAGGCCATATAACTATAAACGATTTGCCTTCAAAAATATGGAACAAAGACAACAATCCATATAATAGTGGTAGCGTCAGTAATATGTCTATAAAAGATTATCTACCTATGGAAATTACGTCGCTATTAAATGCCTTAAATGATAAATTAAATGCTTTGGGTCCTGCTACAGACTCAGTTCCCTTCAGCCCCAGGCATTTGTGTGAAGTGGAAAAGGAATATATTGAAAAAACAATAGAATTTTTCAACGGCAATTTAACATTGGCGGCCAGGGCTCTGGGACTGAGCAGGGCAACCTTGTATCGCAAAGTGAAACAAAATCGTTTTAGAAACTGACATATGATACAATAATGTACCAAAAAAAGATAAAAACTTTTATTATTGCTTTCTTTGTGGAAAGCTTTTTTTGTTTATATAAAATGGGCAAAACAGTGCCTCTACTGTAATCTTGTGTTTATATTCTTAATGGTATAAGGCTTGCAACTATACTAGCAAAAAAAATTGCCAAAAGGAGGGAAGATATGTAATGGGGCAAAAACAGGCGGTTATTTTTGAACTGGATAAGGTGCTGTATGGTATTGACATTATTGAGGTGCAGGAGATTATCAGGATGGTTGAGATTACTCCTGTTGCGGAGTCGGAGTTTTCAACAGAAGGTATTGTTAATTTACGGGGGCAGGTTATTCCGGTAATGAATTTATGTCGCAGACTTAATCTGACAACCAAGGACCCGGACAAGGACAGCAGGATTATAGTCACAGAACATAATGGAATTAAGACTGGATTGGTTGTGGACCGTGTCCTGGAGGTAGGCACATACGATGAAGCATGTACCGCTCCCCCCGGCGAGATTGGATTTGAATCCAGGTATTTGAGAGAGATTGTCAAAAAGCAAAATAACCTATGGCTTATTTTAAGCCTGCAAGAGTTGCATCAATAAGCAGGAGGAATAGACAAGATGAAATTAAGAGTTGGAGCAAAAATTAGCCTTGGATTTGCCCTTATGCTGGTTTTAATTTTAATTGTGGGAGGAAACTCATATAATTCCATAAAGACAACTAAAGCCGAACTTTTAGCCTTGAATGAAGCCAATGAGAGACTGATACTGGAGCTGCAGATTGAAAACAGCTTTAAGGAAGGAGTCGCCTCAATGAGGGGTTTCATTGCCTACGGCGATGAAACTTATTATGACAAAACCAAAGAGAATTTGAACAAGACCCTGGAAATGGAAAAAAAGCTTCTGCAGATGGCAAGGGAAGATAAGAAGCAGGATGTCGTAGAATTGATTGACTCCACAGGCCAATATACTGACGGGCTGTTAAACACACTTTCCCCGGTGGTCAGGTTATATCATAAAGAGCTTAGTGCGGGTAACTCGGAGCAGGCCAAACAATATTTTGCAGAGATGAACAGTATCGCCCGGGGCCTTATACCTTTTACCACTCAGCTTACCGAAACTCTTCAGGCACTGGTTAAAAGCAACCATGAAATAGTGAATGACAGTATGGGCCTATCAGTAGAGCACGCCAATGAAATAATAACTATGGCACTGATTATGACCAGTATTTCGGTTATTATAGGCATTATACTCAGCGTGCTGCTTACCAGAATGATTCGCAATCCCATCATGGAAATGGTGTCCGGAGCCAATAAGTATGCCGAAGGAGACTTCAGGAATGAAATAACGGTCAAGTCTTCTGATGAAATTGGTGAGCTGGCCCAGTCTCTTAACGTAATGCAGAGAAGCTTTAAAGATATTGTTCAAAGGTTAAATAATTCTTCCAATCAGCTGGCTGACTCAGCCCAGCAACTGGCCTCCCAGGCCCAGCAGACATCAGCCGGGGCGTCTGAAACCGCTTCCACAATGAACGAGATAGCCACCACTGTGGACAATATGTCTCAAAACACCCAGGAAGTGTCCGGTCAGGCAAACCTGGCCTCACAGCACGCAGATAAAGGATTCCAGGGTATAGAGATGGTTACCGGGCAGATGCAGGAGATTTCAACCTCATCCATGCAGGTAAGTAAATCCATTGATACACTAAATGATGCCATAATAAAAATTGGCCAGTTTGTAGAAGTAATAACCAACATTGCAGACCAGACCAACCTGCTGGCCTTAAACGCGGCTATTGAGGCGGCAAGGGCCGGAGATGCCGGGAGAGGTTTCGCCGTAGTAGCTGAAGAGGTAAGGAAGTTGGCTGAAAACTCGGCCCAGTCCACCAAGGAGATAAAGCAGCTTATCGAGGAAATACAGGATCAGTCAGACCAGGCTGTAAAGGCCATGTCTGTAGGGGCAGAAAAGGTTAAACAGGGCGACCAGGTGGTCCAGGATGTAGGCAGGAGCTTTGCGGAGATTATCAAGGCTGTAAGGGAGCTGACGGATCAGGTGCAAAACGTAGCAGCCTCAGCTCAGCAAGTTTCTGCAGGAGTTCAAAATGTTGCAGGCACTACTGAAGAGCAGACTGCAGCAATGGAGGAGGTTTCCGCCGCCACTGAAAGCTTGAATAAACTTGCTGAGGAACTTAAGTCACTGGTTTATAAGTTTAAAATCTAAAAAAAATACGGCCGGTAGATGTATTAATACAACTACCGGCCAGTTGATGTGGTTTCCATTATTACCCATAAGGCGCAGTATTGAAATTTCCATTTACACAGAGTTATTTACACTCCCTCCTGGCACGGTCGATCTTTTTATGAATATCCCCCGGGCCTGCACTGACTTATCGAGTGCCGTCTATTCCTAAAGGCCCAATCCCAAAAACAATGCCCTGGCATAGCCAAGGGCATTGTTTTAATTAGATCCTTTAATTGTCCGTTGTTTACTACAGTTTAACGTACAGAGCGTTTTCCTCTGCATTATACTCCGCCTCAAATTTACCTTTTTGAGCGATTGCGAATTGATTAAAAAAGCCTTTGCCAAACATTTTGGTTTTCTTTAATTCTATGCCGCCTTCGTTAACACCTTTAACTCTAATTACATTGCTCTGCTTATCGTATGCAAGTTCCACCCTGCTGGAGCCAAGTTTCTCCCTGGCAACATTATTTAAGACAATGGATGTTTTCGAAAGTGATACGATAGGTTTCTTCTCTGCCCTTTCTCCACGCGGCCTATAAACTTCAAATGACACCTGCGAGCCCCCTCTATATTTTTAATAAAAGTTCTATATTAAACAATAAAATTGTAAACTGATATGCTATTTTTGTCAATCAGAAAAAGGACTGTTATCTTAACATAAATGAACTATTTATCTCATCACAACTTCAAGACAGACATAACAAAAACCCTTGTGAAAAATGGGTCCCACTGTGAACAATGAAAAACAAAATATTTTCTATTTGCAAATAGCAAGTAAATGGTTAATCTCCAAACTAACCTCCATCACAAACATTAATTGTGCATAACAAATCATTTAGCTAAGCATAAATAATAAGGTAGCTGAAAGCCCAAATCATCATTGCAGTCTATAATCCCGGCGCCAATCATAAACGGATAAATGTATCTGCTCAGTTGCAGCATTATATCTACAGAAACGCTTCTTTAGCATAGCATGTTTTAAATTAATTCATCGATTAACCGGTGCTATTTGACTGTTTTTTTAAAACCCAGATCATATATGGGCTTTTCTCTTCATCAAAGGGTCCGTAGGAATAATCACCATATAAATTCTCTATACTGAATCCTAATGCAACAAAAAAATGCTCAAGCTTGACTTTATCCAGTAAACTGAAATTTATAGCAACAAACCTTTTTTCGGTAAGCAAATTATCCTTATTATATATTTCATAGAACTGCATGCCACTTATTGTTCCTGAATCCTTGTTATAACTGTTGTAATAGGACAATACCAAGCTGCCTTCATCGTTCATGGAAAACCGCCCCAGCATTCTTATCAGCCCGTCTGCAGTTTTTAACCTTATTTTGGGATTATGCATTGTGCAAATGAATCTCCCGTTTTGAAGCAGATGCCCGTATATTCTGTCCAGTGCGGCCAGTTGTTTTTCCTCTGTCAGTATTTCGGAGAAAGAATTAAAGGGTATAAAGATTAAGTTATACTTTTCCCCCAGGGCCAGACTGCAAACATCCATGCTAACCAGTTTTACAGAAATATCTTTCCCTTCAATTTTCCTTGAAAAAACCTCCAGCATGCGCCTTGAATAGTCCACACAGGTCATGCTTATCCCTTTTTCCAGCAAGGGAATGGAGATTCGCCCGGTGCCGCACATAAGCTCAAGCACATTCCCCCGGCATTTTTTAGCCTCATTATAGAAGAATGGTACATCCAGGGTTGTATTGACATAAAAGTCATATAAATCTGCTACAAAATCAAAGTCAATACTCTTCACTCTCCCAACCCTCCTTCAATTAACAATCAATAATTAATATCTATTCTTTATATTAACACAGTTACCGTTTTATGGTAGATAATATTTAAGTAAGTATTAAAAGATCAGCATAAGACCCTGTTGGAGGTGTTGAAAATGAGGAACCACCCGCCGGATAAATTTCCGGGACGGGTGGTTCTTTATCTGGGACTGTGTAAATGGCTACTGCTGCGTTGTGTCGGTAGCACCTGTTTGATCGGTGGTGGTGTCAGTAGAATCGCCGTCGGTTGTTTCATCAGTAGTTGTTTCATCAGTAGTTGTCTCGTCAGTAGTTGTCTCGTCAGTAGTTGTCTCGTCAGTAGTTGTCTCATCAGTGGTTGTCTCATCAGTGGTTGTCTCGGTGCCGTCGCCGATGTCAACAGTTCCGGTTTCCTCATCCCAGTCAACATTCATATTCAAGGCCTGGGCAACAAATCTTATGGGAACAAAGGTACTGTTGCTAATCAGCTGGGCCGGCACGTCCATCTCCTGCTCCTCGCCGTTTACAGTAATTACCCTGCTGTCAAGGGTAACCACCACTGTCACACCGTCCCTGACTATGGTTACTGTTTTGGCCGCCTCATCCCAGGTCACTTCGGCCCCCAGACCGTTCATAATGGCCCTCACCGGTATCAGGGTACGTCCCTCTTTAATGACCGGAGGGACATTAAATTTGACATCTTTTCCCTTTAACTTTACTTTGGGTCCTTCACCGGCTTCAGTCTCAATTCCCTCTCCGACTTCGGCCTCAACTCTTTCCCTGATCCTGAGGTTGTCACGGGCCTGTGTTTTGTCCTGCACTTTGTCCTGCTTTTTTAGCTGATTCTTGTCAGGCTGGTCAGTATCGCCGGAGTTTTCCACGCCATCCTGGGCTTGTCCTTCTGTACTCTCATCAGAAGCACTGTCAACGCTGGCGGATGGAGAACTGGCGGATGGGGAACTCTTTTGGGCTGTGGCCTTGCTGCCGCCATTTCCCCCGCTCTTTCCGGAGGCCCCGTTTCCTCCGGCCTTAGCGTAAGCCAGTGAACTTACCCCAATGGTAAACAGTAAACATAGCACCGCGATGAAAATACGCCTTTTCATTTATAAACCCTCCCGCAATTTTTTCACCGGCCTTTAGCGCCGCGAATTTAAACTATACTTCGCCAGTGACAAACATTTTAAGGGGGTTGCCCGGATTATTTTCCTTTTCCGCCGGAACCGCCTCCCCCGCCACGGCTGCCACCCCCGGATTTTCCTCCGCCTCCAGAACTGCCTCCACTGGATCCTCCCCCACTGCCGGAACTATTACCTTGCTTGACGGACCCTTCTGTACCGGCTTTTGCTGCTTCGGAGCCAGCAGCCTCAGCCTCTGCAGAGTCAGAGCTCTCCTCAGTTTTGGTATCCTCCTTATCCGGTTTGACTGCATTGTCGGTCTTAACGGGTCCCTTATCCTCAGTATTCTTACCCTCCGGGCTCTCCGGCGGACCTTCCCGGGGCCCCTTGCTTTCCCTTTGCTCATCCCCGGGCGGGCCGGGTGATTTTACTTCCCCACCGGGCTGATCTGATTCTTTTTCAGACTTGCCGGCGCCATTATTTCCAGCTTCTGCCGGCTTTGCCTTTGGTTTGGGGCCGGGGGTACTCCTGGAATCAGGCTTTAAATCCTTAACTTTCGGCACTCCCACTTTTCCACCGGACTCCTGATCATATGGGCTCCCCTCTGCCGGAGCTGCAACTGCCGGCCCGTCTGAAGGCGGCGTCTCACTACCCGCAGCATCACCGCCGCCAACCTTTTCTTCTTTGTCTGCTGCTATCTCTTTTATCCTTGGGTCACTTATAGAAACAGACTGCAGAGGGATGGAATACCCCAGCCTGCCGGCCTCTTCCCAAAGCATATACTTAAGGGGAGACACATCCTGCTCCCTGGCCAGCTCCATAGTATTTTCATCCATGCTGAAATAGCGTACCCTGGCGCTTACGCCGTTTTCCAGAAGGGCGTCCTGGGCGGCTATGTTTACCTTCTGTATAAGGCCACTACCGTCGGCGCCACCGGTAATACTGACAGACACTGCTATTTCATTGTCATTTTGACCGCTCAGGTAGTTGCCCTCCCGGCAGTCCCTGATAATTGCCCTCAGTGCGTCATCAATATCTTTATTTAACAGATCCCGGCTGCCGATTAATCTTTTCCCATCATCGTTATACCCCTTAAGCCGGACCACTTTATTTTCACTGTTAATTCCTATCTCAATAGATGGGTTTATCTCCATTCCGATATAGGCGTAAACCTTTCCTGTCAGCATGTGCTGAAAGGAGCTGAAGGCTACCAGGCAGACAATTATAAACGATGCCGCCACAGCAAGCACCCTGGCTGGAGATCTCCCCGGCCTTATAATATCGCGGGGCAAGTATTCAATCTGGTCACCTGGCTGCAGCGCAGCAGCCGTTTTCACCTCCAGAAACTGGCACTTCTCATTCATTATGAACGCCCTGTTTCCGAAAGTCCTAATAACTGTTCCCCTGTCTGCCATGATCTTCACCACCTTTATACAAACTTTCCACGTATTCCTTCATGGTGTCCAGTTCGCTCATCAGCACCAGGCAAATGGCTATTATATATCTCCTGTGCCTCTCCACTGTCTTTCTGTTTATGGTTATCTTCTGCAAAAGCATTTTCAGCGGGATAGTCCTGTATTTAATAAAATGATGGCGGAGCTCCGGCTCGGCGGTAATTATTTTGGCCATCCGCACGCACAAAAGTCTTGAGTCTGCATGCCTGGGAGTCTCATCAAGCAAATCCTTAAGCCCTATATTGTATAGAGACAGCTTTTTAACAAACAGCTCCATCTCCATCCTGATGTGCACCTGATCGGTGGGGCTGAATGTTGCCCGGGGATCGGAAAAAGTCTCTGTATCCAGTACGTACAGGTTTCGCGCCAGGTAGCTGCTCCGGGAACGGTGATGGTCAATTATCCTTTTCCTGATCACATCCGCCGCAAAGGACTGAAAAGATCTGAGGCCTGGCTTATACCCGTCTATGGCCTCGTTAAAGGCCATCAGCCCCACGCTGTATTCGTCCCTGCTATCTATATCTTCGTAGCCGGTTGAATTTTTTGATACTATTTTTTTAATAAAAACCAGGTTTTCTGAAATAATTTTTTCCCTGGCGGCTGTATCTCCCGACTGGGCCTCTAAAACCAATCTGCCTGTTTCTTTCCCACCCTCACCCAGAATAAAAAAAATAACTGCCACCCCCCGTTAAAAAACCATGCATTATGCATGGTTTTCGGGAAAAATATTCCATTATCCTTCTTTTTTAGGCTGATCTTGTACTGTTTTCGACATTTTTTTGCATAAATGAGCCTCATGAGGCAAAGGAGGCAAAGTCATTAACAAAGTCCTTCCTTATTTCTGAAACAGTCTTATCAAAATAAAGCTTCAGGCGGTCAGTCTGAGAGCAGGGGTTGACCAGTATTTCATCGGCAGTGTAATAGCTTATTATGTCTTTTTTGGTGATTACATCCGAAAACAGAATGACCGTACAGCGGTGTATTTCCTTTATCCTGCTGAGCAGGCCGGGGGAAGTCTTGTCAAAAGCAAGGGCCAGGAATACTATTTCAGGCTTAAATATTTTTATTATTGACTCGGCTAAAACAATATTGTCATACTCAAATACTTTACAACCCATATCACTGAATAAAGAACTTAACCTGTTTCTCATGATAGTATCGTTATCAATTATTAAAACCTTCTTTTGGAGCACCATACTGACCTCCCCTGATACTGAATCAAAAAGCCGGACGTCTATTCCCGGCGAACGATTAATTTAAATTTAATTTGCAAATATACTTCGAAAACTCCATTTTTTTTAGGGGGTAAGGTTAAAAAAATAGTACTATAGTCCTATTTAACAAAAGAATAATTTTCCATCTTTAAAAACAATAAAAAACACGGCCATGTCAAAGGCAATATCTGCCTAAGTAACAATAGCCGGGCATTTAAAAGGTATGTAGGCAATAATCATTTTGTATGCAGGAGCTCTTAATACCTCATCGTCAAAAGTTGAATAGCTGATTGAGCTGGTGAATAATCAATTATTCATATCCCAGCAGCTTTTTTCCAGCAGCCGGATAAATACAGGCACCAGCTGCGGGTCGAACTGCGTCCCGGCATTCCTCTCCAGCTCCCTTAAGGCCTCTTCCAGAGACAAGGCCCTTCTGTACGGCCTGTCGCTTGTCATGGCGTCGAAGGCATCGGTAATGGCCAGCATCCGGCATTCCAGAGGTATTTCCTCACCCTTGAGCCCAAGGGGGTAGCCGCCACCGTTCCACCATTCGTGGTGCTTTAAAATCCAGTCGGATATGGATGCCATATCGGGAAGGGACTGGGCTATTCGATGGCCTATTTCACAGTGCCTTTGCATATCATTCTTTTCTTTTTCGGTAAGGGGTCCGGGCTTAAAAAGGATAAGGTCAGGTATCCCCACCTTGCCTATGTCGTGAAACTGGGCTAAAAGCCTCATATTGGTGACTCTGTATTCAGGCAGTCCCATCTCTTTGGCCAGACCGGCCACAAGTCCCTGCATCCTCTCGGCATGACCCTCGGTAATAAAGTCCCTGGCCTCCATAGCCTTCATCAGGGTCATAACTATGGCGCTGCGGGCACTCTGGCTGCTGTGAAGTTTTTCCCTGTACATGTTATTGTCGGCCTCCCTGAAGACAAAGTTCAGGTCCATGTTTTTCCTGCTGACGGAAAAGCCCAGGGAAAGGCTAAGCGGCAGATCGGGATTGGCCGAATTCAAATCAGATACTGCCTCCCTTATTCTGCCGACGGCACTCTCGATCTCTGCCCTGCCGCTGTTTGGAAGGAGTATGGCGAACTCGTCGCCCCCTATGCGGGACACCACGTCACTGCTGCGAAAGGATATTTTAATAGCCTTCGCGGCGCCTTTCAGCAGCCTGTCCCCGGCCTCGTGCCCGAGGGTGTCATTTACCAGCTTAAGTCCATCCACATCGCACATTATAATACCTACCGGGTGATGGCGCCCCCCGGACAGGCGGCTCATCTCCTGCTCGAAATACGCCCTGTTGTACAGGCCGGTGAGGGGGTCATGCAGGCTTAAAAACCTCAGCTGCTCCTCCGCCCGCTTCCTTTCGGTAACGTCACGGGCAACGCTTCTGAATCCACAAACCTTTCCCTCGGAATTTTTTATTGGGGAAACAGAGGCCTCCAGGTATCCCTGGGAGCCGTCCTTTTTAATTATCTCCCAGTCAAAGAGCTTTTCCGATAATCCAGTTTTGAATATTTTATTAAACACCTTAAACAGCCTGCCGATAACTTCCGGCGAGGTAAATTTGCGGTAATTGGCCCCGATAAGCTCCTGATACGAATATCCTGATATTATGCTGGCTGAACTGTTAATAAATGTTAGTGTGCCCGAGAGATTCACCTCAAAATAGCCGTCTTCTATGCTCGAAAGAATAGTCCTGTATTTCTCCTCACTTTCCCTCAGGCCCTCCTCAGCCCGCCTGCGCTCTGTAATATCGCTGGCAAAGCTAAGGATGGCCGGCCGGCCTTCCCAGGAGATAATAATCGAGCAAAGGTTTATCCACCTTATATCCCCTGCCCTGTCAATTACCCTGTAAGAATGGGTACTGGGCATTTCCTCACCTTTAAGTCTCCTTGTATACCTTTCAATCATTATTTGCCTGTCGTCTGGATGAATACAGTCCAGCAAGTATCTGGAAAGATGCTCCTCCTTGGTGTAGCCGGCAAAGTTATAGGCTTTGGTATTACCGAATTTAAAGATTCCGTCCTGCACAACAAATATAGCCTCATTGGCGTTTTCCACCACCGTGCGGTATTTTTCCTCGGCGTCCCTCAGCGCCTCCTCGGCCTCTTTTTGCCTGCTTATATCCCGTATGCACTCTATCGCCCCGGTCTTGTTGCCGGAGCTGTCAAAAAAACCCGAGGCTATAATGCTTATATGGGCGCCCCTCCCGCTGTATACTTTTTCCGAATAGGTTTCTGTATGTAGCAAATTACCTTTCTTTTCTATAAGGCAGTAAAGCGATTCAGGCTCTATGCCCTCTGTATCTACCAGATCAATAAGCATGGGTCTGGATTCTCCATAGAAAGGCACGGCATAGGCATAGTCGCTCCGGCCAAGCATTTCCTCCTTTTTTATACCGGTCATATCTTCCATGGCCCTGTTCCAGGCTATAACCCTGCTTTCACCATCAATAACCAGGGTAGCGTCCGGCAGGAAATCTATTATATCCTGAAAGCGGTGGTAGGCGGCGAGCACCATTTCTTCAGCCATCTTATGGTCGGTTATGTCTATTCCCAGATCCAGCACCAAGGGGGACCCGTCAATATCGCAAAAGGGATAGTTATATATCTGATAAATTCTTCCGGAGCGACTTACAGTCTCCCAGACCTGGGGCTTTTGGGTTTTAAAGGGAAGGAAGGTCGGACACTCCTCGCAGGGAGCGCTCAGACCATGTATCACCTCGTAACAGTAACGGCCTTCAGGGTTGCCGTGTTGCTCCCTGAACAGCCTGTTGGCGAACGGTATGGTATAGTCCGGCGCCTGGAGATATATTATGGCCGGCAGCTCATCCAAAACTGAATAAAGCCTCCGGCGCTCAGCCCTCAGTACCTCCTCAACCCTTTTACGCCCGGTGATATCGTAAAGGATGCAGTAAATCCCTATAAAATTCCCATCATTATCACTTACCCTGGTGCCGCTTAGCAAAACATTCAGCCTGCTGCCGTCCCTGTGCAGCATTTCCAGCTCCACATCGGAATTTTCCCCAACGACCACAGGGCATAAAAACTGGCTGCTGAACAGATCATCATAGCCGGGCGCAATATACTCCCTGAATTCCCGGCCGGACACATCAGATCTGTTAAACCCCAATAAATCAATCCAGGCCTTATTTACATCGACAATGCGTCCTTCGCCGTCCAGGATCTGACAGCACATCTGCTCCTTTTCAGACCCTTGCAGATTTCTGAGCAGCACTACCTGCCGGCGCAGCTCCTCCAGCTCATTTATTAAATCCTCTTTTGACCTGTCCCAGTCGTTCAAGCGGCTCTTTCCTTTCAATATAACCCGGCCTGCTATAAGTCATGCTCACTGCCCTTTTGACCCTGACTTCCAGTAAGTAAATTACCACATTACCTATATCAGAACATCAAATTATGTCAAATTACTATCATAACAGCATAATAACAGAGAGTGCACCTCACATTCAATATAATCATTCCTAAAACTTCATATTATAATGTTTAATTATTATACACTTATCAAAAAAATAGGCTGGAAGTAGAAATAGTATGGTGTTTTGAGCCTAATATGCCAGGCTGCATATATATGTCCGGACCACCGGACCAGTAGAAAAACATTGTTAGGGCGCTTTTAATCACCTTCAGCCCTCCCTGCCAGTATTATGTAATATATTAAGATAAAGGATTGCTGCACATGTTTAGCTGCTACAAAAAATTGCGCCTAAGGAAAAATAATTCCCGTGAGATAATACCCGTTCAATGCCCGGCTGTTCAGGAAGACAGCATCACCCTGTCCCTGCCCATGCTTGAAATTACCCTGACCAGAAAGCTGAATACCGATGTTCCCCACGAGGTTTCAATCGTAGTCCCCCGGGCCGAAATAAGGTGCGGCGAAGGATCGGCTGAATGGATATACAGCAGCATAACTGTGGTTCATGCCCCCAGACACCCTATAGCCGGAGAACAGTCCCCGGGGGCAGAGGAAATCAACCCCGGTGGGGCCTCCCTTCCCGCCCCTATAGAAATGCCCTCCGGCACAGAAAATAAAAGCCCCCCCAAAGCAGGTGCTGCCGGTGAGCTTTCCATTAACGGCTGCAGAATGCAGCCTTCTATTAAAGTGAACTACAGGGGCAGATAAAAATTTTCTCCACTGGCCACAGGTGTGCCAAGAATTATATTTCCCGGGAAATTCTTCTTTCACGGACATAAACGCTCCCTTCCAGAGACTTGGCATACTTCTTCAGTCCTGTGGCCTCCCGGGATATGCTGTTTATGGTGTGTGCAAGGCCTGAGTTAACCTCCACCAGCGCCATTGACACTGATACAAAGGGAAACCAACAGTCCTTGCCATCTCTGTCCATCCCTTTTACTCCTTTTTTGACCCTGTCTTCCACAGGATAGTAAGCAGGCACCAGCCTGTCAAAATACCTTATTGTTTTCCTGCATATTTCTTCCACCCTGTCATTGGAAGTGATCAGGACAAAGTCATCTCCCCCCAGGTGTCCCACAAAATCTTCAGGGCTGCCGCACTTTCTGCATACACCGGACAAAATCTTTGAGGTAAAGAGAAGCAGGTGGTCACCACTTTCAAAACCATACCTGTCATTATAGGACTTGAAGTTATCCAGGTCCACATAAACCAGCACAAAGGGCTTTTCCCCCGTGAGCCTTGCATTTATCTCTTCCTCAATAGCATTGTTGCCTGGCATCCCGGTCAGCGGATTGGCCCCTCTGGCAAATTCCAGCTGGCTGCGGGTAAGCGAGTTCATAAGGTTCTGTACGGTAATTATACCGGCATACCGGCCGTTCCTGGTAACTATGATATTGTCATATATCTTTGACTTCTCCCTGGACATGGCGGCCTGTGACACTGTTTCCACCGGGGTGACGCTGTCTATTATCATGGGCAGCCTGTCCATCATACTGGTAACCGGCCGGTTTGAATATAGGGCAACTCCATACCGGGAGCTGAGATGTCCGTACAAATACTGTTTCATTACAAGGCCCCTGGGTCTTCCTCCCTCAGCCACCACCACCCCGTTAAAGCCTGACCTCTCCAGCCTTTCCCGGACGGTTCCCACAGGTGTTTCCGGGGCTACCACCATACATTCCTCCACAATGTCTGCCACCGGTATGGAGTGCCGCCAGGCCAGTTGCTTACGGCGGTTGGAAAGCCTGGCTATATAAATAGTAATATCGATTTCCGGGTGCTTCTTGGGATAAGAGGGCCTGCCAAGATAGTATCCCTGGCCATAGTGAACCCCCATTTTAATCAGCGTCCTCAGTTCACTTTCAGTTTCAATCCCCTCGGCAATAATAAATGACCCTATCTTTTCGGCAAAGGCAGTGAAAGTTTCCATCATGGCCTTTTTTACAGGATCACTGTCAACTCCGCGCACCAGGGACATATCTATTTTTATGTAGTCCGGCCTCACCTGGGCAATGGCCTGCAGGCTGGAAAACCCGGCCCCGGCATCGTCTATGGCCACCAGATATCCCTGTCCCCGGTAGTGCCCCAGGGTGCGCTTAAAGTTGGGCATGGCCCTTAAGTCGGCCTGCTCGGTTATCTCAAATACAATATTCCTCTGGCTCAGTCCACTTTGCCTTATTGTATTTATTGTTTCACCCTTCACAAAGTTGGGGTCGCTTATGGTTAGCGGGTTTATATTAAGGAAAACCTTTTCATCCCGGCCAATATCACCAAGATTTTTAATGGCCAGATACCGGCAAACCCTCTCCACTGGATAAAGAAGATTAACTTCGGCAGCAAAGTTAAATATTACCTGGGGCGACCTGAAATGGCTGTCCCCCGGCCCCCGGGTGAGCGCCTCCCAGCCCAGGACCGTACCGGTGGAAAGTGACACTATGGGCTGGTACTTGATTTCAAACTTTTTCCCCTCCAGCAAAAGGTTAAACTCCTCCAGCATTTTGGCATTCTTGGGATCCTGCCGCCCCCGGGCGTTTTTCTGAGCTTCCCGCATCGCAGAGTAAAGCTTAACATCAATTGTCCCAGCCCCTCCGGGGCAAATGGCGGCGCAGCCGAGGTGAATATCTATAGCCACGCCGGCCTCGCTGTAAATAGCCCTGTTGAGAGAGTCCTTCAGGGCCACCTGCCAGGATATTGTTATCTTGCTTAAAACCTCCCGGGACAGTTCTCCTGAGTAAGTATAAAAAACTATAAACTCATCCCCCAGGAGCCTGTCCACAGCAAGTATCTCCTCTCCGTGAGGAATGAGGCCGGGAGCTTTTCTCTCCAGAAGGCCCGCAGTGTGCCTTAAAAGTTTGTCGGCAGCTCCCGGTCCGACTATCTGCTCAATTAGCCGGAAGTCGGTGATATCAATATATATCAATACCAGGGATTTCCCTACTGACAAACGGTTATCAACCTTAGCCGTAAACTGACTGAGATAGCTTCTAAACGGGGATGCCTCAAAATCGTATACAGTACGTCTGCCAGTTTTTTTAAGCCTGTCAATAATCTTCCGGACCATGGCATATATACCCCACTCCGACATAATATTTCTAACTAACCAATTTTACCTAAAGGTCGTTAAAGAAAGATTAAGACAGTATTAATTATAAAAAAACCGCCCTACGGACAGACAGCCATCAGCTATCAGCCGTAAAGCTATCTCACCACCAGCACCGGGCATCTGGAACGCTGGACAACCTTGTTGCTCACACTTCCAATCAGCCAGGCCTCCATGTCATCCAGGCTCCTGCTGCCAATGATGATAAGTTTATAGTCCCCCTGTTCGGCCTCTCTTAAAATCTCCACCGCAGGGTCCCCCCAAACAGTTTTTTCGGAGAGGGCAACATCCGTCTGGGCAAAATGCCCGGAAGCGTTTTTTAGCACCCTTATACCAAAACTTTCAACCCTGCCCTTTATTTCTCCATATATATCCGTAGACCCCTCCCGGCCCGGGTCCAGTACCTCCATGGGCAAGGGCAGCTGCATTACATGCAACAGAACCACCTCGGAGCCGAATTTAGCAGCCACCCTGGAGGCAGTTTTGGCCAGCAGCACCGAGATGTTGGATCCGTCAACAGGTACCAGTATTTTCCCAAACACAGGTCCTACCCCCTTTATTACAAATATTTCTATAATAATAGCATAAAAAAACATTTCCGGCGGAAAACCGCCGGACAATACATGGAATATGGAGTTGGGTTTAAGGATTACAGTATAAAAATGTAAAAAATAAGAAATAAGTACTCCCTGTACATGAAAAGCCCGGCTATAAAGCCGGGCTTAAAAGGTAATAAACCTTTTTTATTTCGCCAACGCCAGGCCTTTCTGCGGAAGGCTGCAAAAGCAGCGCCCAGGCAGGTCTCCTGACTCACGGATCAACACATGCCCCTCGCCTTCCCGGATTATAAAAACCCAGTGGCACTATGAGAAGCCGCTTCCCGTATACAGTGGCCGGACCGTCCGGGATTCTCACCCGGTTCCCTTTTCACCCCCGTGATTGCGGGGGAACCTGAACAGCGTATGAAATTATTAATATAATACCAGTTGAGGGGGTATTTGTCCAATAGTTTTAAAAACACCCAACAGAACATACCCTTACTACCCTAATCGAATAAAAAAGAAGCCCCGGTAAAAAATATCTTACAGCACTGCATTTTAGGCATTTAATCAATGTAGAGGCAAAAAAAGGAGGTGACGGCATTGACCGACAGGCAGGTTACCGTCTACACCACCCCTACTTGACCCCACTGCCGAACGGTGAAAGAGTTTCTTTCACAAAAAGGTGTCAGCTATACTGAACACGATGTGGCCAAAGACCAGCGGGCCAGGGAGGATATGCTCCGCAAGGCAGGCCGCATGGCTGTTCCCACTATAACAGTGGGCGACCAGGTAGTGGTAGGTTTCAACCCCAGTGAGCTGGAAAAGCTGCTGCACTAAATAATCGCCCTGCGGGCGGTGCCGTCTTTACAGACGGCGGAATCCAGAATTCAGAATCCAGAATGGTGAAGGCATTCCTTTGCTGCATACCACGTGAAATAAAAACAACAGGGCGCCCTTAACTTTATTGAAGGGCGCCCTGTTGATTCATCCTGTCATAATAATGTTACAGAACACTTTCCAGTTTTCTGGCCAGCACGCTTTTCTGGGTGAAGCCCACCATCTGCTCCACCACCTGCCCGCTTTTGAATATAATCAGGGTGGGTATGCTCATAATACCGTATTTTCTGGCCAGATCCTGGTTATTATCCACATTGACCTTGGCCACCTTGACCCTTCCCTCAAACTCCTTGGTTATTTCCTCTATAACCGGAGCCAGACTCCTGCACGGGCCGCACCAGGGAGCCCAAAAATCAACCAGCACCGGCTTATCAGACTTAATTACTTCCTGATCAAAAGAGCTATCCACTATTTCAACGGCCACCAGCTAATCCCCCTTTTTTTCTGTATAGGCCCACGGCCTATTTGCTAAATACCTCAGCCTCCCCGGAGCCCGGATGAACCGGAGTTTCCTGTGGAACACCCCGACCCGGTCCGCACTGAGCAGCCCGTGATTAGCTGCTCAACCTCTTTTGTGCCGCACTCAGGGCATACAACCTTATCCCTCTCGGACATTCCGGTCAGAACTGCAAATTTATGCCCGCACTTGCTGCAGCGAAAATCGTATATAGGCATTTTGTCACCTCACTTAACCACTTATGGCTCCATTGGGACAGGCAAAAACGCACTCCTCACAGTCATCGCACAGATCAGTATCAATAACGGCCACAGCCCCGTTAAGTTTTATGGCCCCCCTTGGGCAAATCTGTATACATATGCCGCATCCCTGACAAAGATCCCTGACCACAGTTGCCATTCTTATTCTCCACTAGTTTTTATAATACTATATTACATTTACGCTAACGCTTTTGTCAACTGAAATAGCTCAATTCAAATCGGCTTTCTTGAACAGCTGGATAAAGTTTAATATAAACTGAAGTTCCTTCTCATTCAGATTGCAAATCATATTCATCACCGACTGGACATTGGGGTGCATGAGCAGCTCTCTCAGCTCGGGATTCATCAGGCTGAGCATCTGATCAACAGCCCCGGGCTCCATTATGAAGTAGCAGGGAGAGACCCCCATAACCTCGGCCAACTTCTCCAGAGTCTTCAGGGAGGGCTGTACCTTTCCCTGCTCTATCTGCCCCACCAGCCCGGCGGTAACCCCGGCCAGATTGGCCAGATGGGCCTGGGTAAGGCCGTATTCCTCCCTGAGAGATTTAAGCTTGTGACCCAGTGACCCCTCCTGGCTAATGAGGGCTGATGGAGGAACTCCAAGTCCCTCGGCTATTCTTTTCAGTGTGCTGAGGGCGGGATATACCGTACCCCTTTCAATCTCACTGAGGTAGGAAATGGATATCTCGACCTTACCGGCCAGATCCTGCAGGGAAAGATTCTTTTCGCTCCTCATCAGCCTTATTTTATCCCCCAGGGAAAGGCCGGTCTCAGCCATGTCACCCTCTATAAGCTGGGCCTTGGAAACATTAAGGGCGGTGGCCAGCTTATCGATGGACTTAAGAGAGGGCCTCTTGGAGCCTCTCTCAATTTCGCTGAGGTAGGAAAGAGAAAGGTTGGCCCTCTTGGCCATATCCTGCAGGGTATACCCGCGCTCTTCCCGCAGGGCGCGTATATGGTCACCCCTTACAATCATTGACTACACTCCTGTACAGTAAAATTATAGGTTTATCCTACTATACTTTCACCAGGCAGTCAATGAACACGGGCAGACGCAACCCCCTCAGCTATTTCCCTGAAAACAGGCGCGGCGGATGCAGCGCCACTGACCCCCTCCCTGACCAGCACTGTTATGGTATACCTGGGCTTATCCAGGGGAGTATAGCCTGAAAACCAGGCATTTACCATACTGTCTTCCCCGGCTACCTCGGCGGACCCCGTTTTTCCCGCCGAGCCCCCCCGGGCAACCCAGGCCAACTGACCCACTCCCTCACCGGTCACCCCGGCCATCAGCTTTCCCAGCTGACCTGCAGTTTCAGGGGAAAGCGCCCTTACCGGGTCCGCAGGGCCAAAGGACACAGCCCGGCCTTTAACCCGAAGTATTTCCTTTACCAGCCGGGGCTCCATATAAAGCCCCCCGGAGGCAACTATATTGGTCATGACAGTAATCTGCAGGGGGGTGGCCAGTACCGGCCCCTGGCCTATGCTGCTGTTAGCCAGGTTATATTTACCGGCTATCAGGTCCAGGTTCTGGCGGGTGTCCGGCGCTAATGGAAAGCCCAGCACCGACTGGCTGTCAAGCCCCATTCTGCGGGCATAGGCAATTAATCTATCCGCCCCCAGATCCTGACCTATGCTGACAAAGACAGGGTTGCAGGACTGGGCGAAGGCCTGGCTGAAATTGATGCGGCCGTGACCCTCCGGCTTCCAGCAGCGGAGAGGGCTGTCTTCAGCCCCCCGGCAATAGAATAGGGTCTCCGGCTTTACCACCCCCTCGGAGAGGGCGGCGGCGGCCACCACCACTTTAAAAACAGAGCCCGGCTGAAATAAGGAAACTGCCTGATTAATAAATCTCTCATCATTATATGGGCTTTGGTGCCCCAGTATGGCGGGATCAGGGTTATAGTTGGGGCGGGAGGACATGGCCAGTATGTCACCACTGGCGGTGTCCATAACCACCACAGCCCCCTTGCTGATGCTGCGGTCCATTACCCTCTCCACCACATCCTGTATGCCCGAGTCAATGGTGGTAACAATGTCACTGCGGGAAGAGTCCCCCAGTCCGGTATTAACCAGGGCCGGCAGGCCAGGAAGAAGGCCGCCCCGGGCATCGGTGCAAATCCCGGCGAAGCCGTAGGGATAATTACCCTTAAGCTTCTCTTCATAAAAATACTCCAGGCCCTGCCTCCCGGTCCAGTCACTGAGCCGGTAAATTTTACCGCTGGATTGCATAAGGTCCTCCATCTCGGCCGGCCCCTCAATCCTTCCCAGATGGCCAACCACATGGGCAGCCAGTACCCTTGGCCCGTAACGAAAGCTGTAAGGAGCCACCACCACACCATTAAGGCCCTCCCTCTCAACAGCCTCCCTGAGGCTTCCGCTGACCGGATAAGGAAGAACAACCGGCCTATCGGATAAGCTGGTCTTTAGTGCAGCGGGTTCCACTCCCATAAGAGCAGCCAGGCGCCCTGCCACAGCTCCGGGATCCTCCAGCAGCTGCGGGAATACCACCACCCTGTTGGCGGAATAAGAGCCGGTCAGAGGCACCAGGTTTCTGTCCAAAATACGGCCCCTGGGGTAATCCTCCAGGGAAACCTGCATTGTTTCCCCCGCCAGCGCCATCCTGGTGTAATATTCTCCCTGATGCACCTGAATGTACCATATCCTGGCGGCCGCCGCCAGGAAAAAAAAGACCAATATGGTTAGTGCCCATACCAGCCTCCTGTTTGTTCCCTTCAATTTAGCCCAGCCCTTTACTATATACTGGTAATAGCATGACCAGCCGGGACTTTCAATAAACGTGACTATGACGGGAGACGGGAAAGTATTGCCCGTTAGCATCTTCTCAACAGGCTGTATTCCTCCAGGGGATAGGGAGAAGGTATATAAACTCTCTGACAGGGATGGGGGGCCGAGTCAATGGGGCTGCCGCCCTCATCAAACAGCTCTTCCACCCTTAGCTCTCTATTGGGTCCGGTGGGGCATAATACCTCCAGAGTCTCTCCACGGAAAAAGCGGTTGCGCTGCTCCACCCCGATGAGCTGCCTCTTATGGTCGTATTCCCTTACCATACCTACAAAGGCACAGCTCCTGCTGTATATCCCCTCCACATCCCCATGGCCCGAAAGCATCCCGTCCCCGGACAGAAATCCTGTGGTATAGTCACGGTTGCTGACCTTGCCCAGCTCTTCCAGCCAGCCGGGGTCCACCGCAAAGCCTCCGGGGTTATCCATAAGCCTGTCGATGGCCTCCCGGTATACCTTTACCACGGTAGCAACGTAATGAACACTTTTAACCCTGCCCTCGATCTTAAAGCTGGCCACCCCGGCCCCGGCCAGGTCGGGAAGGCCGGCCAGCAGGCAAAGGTCCCTGGAGCTCATTATGTATGTTCCCCTGTGGTCCTCCAGTACAGGAAAATACTGCCCGGGCCTTTTTTCTTCCACTAGATGATAGCGCCACCGGCAGGACTGGGCACAGTCTCCCAGGTTGGCATCTCTTCCGGTCATATAGCTGCTCAGGAGGCAGCGGCCGGAATATGATATGCACATGGCCCCGTGCACAAATACCTCCAGCTCAACGCCAGCCCTTTTTCTTATCTCTTTTATTTCACCCAGTGACAGCTCCCTGGCCAAAACTATCCTGGATACCCCTCTGTCCTCCCAGAAGACGGCGGCATAGGAGTTGGTGGTATTAGCCTGGGTGCTCAGGTGAATGGGCAGCCCCGGGGCCTCCTCCCGCACCAGCTGCAGTATACCGGGGTCGGCCACGATCACTCCGTCAGCCCCAATATCACTGAGAAAGCCCACGTATTCCCGCAGGCCTTCAAAATCTCTGTTATGGGCAAAAATATTAATTGTTATGTAAACCATGGCCTTTCGCCGGTGAGCCAATTCTACCGCCCGGGACAGCTGGTCAGAGGAAAAGTTATCCGCCCCCATCCTGAGCCCGTACCGTGGGCCGCCCAGATAAACAGCGTCAGCCCCATAGGCCAGGGCCACCTCCAGCTTCTCCATGCTTCCGGCCGGAGCCAAAAGTTCCGGCTTTTTCATCCCATCACCCATTCTTTATAACCTTTTTTAGCCACAGAGGGCACAGAGAACACAGAGAATTTGCTTACAGGCATTACTCTTAGGTTTGAAACCTATGTAGTTAGAGAAGTTTTTTGCCCAATCAATTTTAATTAAATCATTTTAAAACATTCAAGCAGGTCTTAAAAACCTCTGTGTCCTCTGTGTGCTCTGTGGTTACTTGGTGGCCGTATTAGGCGGCCCGGTTGTCTGAATTCTGAATTCTGTATTCTGACTCCTGTATTCCGACCGCAGAGAAATACCCTAAAGCCTACTTAATGTACATTCTTCTATTGTTATTATGCTCCTCCAGTGTAGCGGCGAATGCGTGGGTTCCGTCAGGCTTGGCCACATAGTATAAGTAATTGGTCTGGGCGGGGCTCACCGAGGCCGTCAGGGAAGCCTCCCCCGGTGAATTGATGGGGCCCGGAGGGAGACCGGCCACCCGGTATGTATTATATGGAGAGTCTATTTCCAGGTCCTTATATAGTATTCTCTTTACATTTCCGCCCAGAGCGTATTTTACTGTGGCGTCTATCTGCAGGGGCATTCCCAGCCGAAGCCTGTTGTATATTACTCCGGCGATAATAGGACGCTCCTCATCCACAGCCGCCTCTCCCTCGATCATTGACGCTATGGTAACCGCCTGGTGTAGGTTGAGGTTCAATTTTGCGGCCTTTTTTTCATAATTGAGCTTATCCAGCTCAGCATTAAATCTGTTCAGCATTATACTTATGATCTGTTCTTCACCGGTCCGGCTCCCCACGTGATAGGTATCGGGGAAAAGGTATCCCTCCAGCCCTACACCGGGAGGTATTTTATCCAGAAAGGGCAGCTTGAAGGACCCTGCCCCGGCCAGAGCGGCCTTAAAACGATCCCTGTCGGCCAGGCCTTTACTGCTCAGCAGATCTGTAAGCTGAGCCAGGGTATAGCCCTCGGGCATGGTAAAAACAATCAAATCCGGAGCCCCTTTGGCCAGCATGTCTATTATTTCCGGAAGAGACTGGCCCCGGTTAAAAATATAGCGCCCCGGCTTTAGATTCTGGTCCAGTCCGTGCAGCCGGGCATAAAAAGAAACCAGGCCAGGTCCCCTGACCAGCCCGTTTTCATATAAAATATCCCCTATTCTGGAGCAGGTGGCATTTCCAGGTATAGTTACGCCAACATCACCGCTTCCCTTTCCGGTTTCTACAGGAGAGAGCAAAGCCCTCCAGAAAAGAACTCCCATAAAGAGAACCAGCACCAGCACAAAAAGGGTAAAATATGCAACTGTTCGCCTTGAAAGCAGCCATTTGTCCAAATTATTCTTCATTTCTCATAATCCGTTTTATATAACATTATAATACTAAATTATTACCAATAAAATAACCGAATTAAATATTCTGTGGAGGATATACTACTATCAGGTCGCCGAAGGATGCGCCTGAAAAACGCATAAGGCCTGGCGGTTATCGCCGGGGCTCTGTTAAGAGTCCGGAGTTTTGTCAAAACGACGCATCGTTAGCGTAAGGCTCTGACTTCCGGCCGGGAAAACCTGTCTTTATGACGGGTTTTCTTTTTTGATAGCTGACAGCTGGCCACCCGGAGGGTGGCACTATTGCATTGCCGGGGGAACAATTCCCCCTGATACGGTGTCACTTACAGCTTCGCCGGGCTGCTCCCGGGACCCGGCCTTATTTTCCTCACCGGGCAGCAGATCACCCGTTGGCTCAACTCCGGGGCCTAAAAGCACCACCTGGCTTACAGGATGGTATAGGCTGGCCGGAAGACTCTCCACCCTGGTCAAGCCGTTTTCCACCAGCACTCTTTCAGCAACCACCCGCAGGCCCGGGTTTCCTTTCCTTTTCAGTTTGACCTCTCCTTCCCTGAGGGTCAAATCCTTTTCGTAAGTTTGTTTAAAGGGTATGGTCTCGACCACCTTTGTTTTTATGATCACCTGCTTTTTGTACTCGGTGTCTCCATACAGCTTTACAGTTATCCTTCCGGGGCTGACCAGTGTTTTCATGTATATATGGTGAGGGGTGTTATTCTTAAACCGGAAATCAAGATAATTGTCGGCCACCGTGGCATCTCTCCCCGGAGGAACATAGGCCACCGGGATAGAGTGGTTCACCCTGTCTACAATTTCCATATCGGCCAGCAGGGCAGCGTTATAAAGGGTGGTGCTTACCTGGCAAACCCCTCCGCCCAGGCCGTCCACCAATTCGTTGTTTATGATCACCTTGGCATTCTTATACCCGGCCTCGGTGCTCCGGGAGCCTACCACCCCGTTAAAGGAAAATACCTCGGCAGGTGGAATAATTATTCCGTCCAGGGCTAAGGCCGCAATTTTGATATTGTAGGACCTGTCGGCATCAGCCTGATTGAAGGTAGTGGTGTATGAGGCCAGAAGACCGTCCACACCCATATCTGCCACCTCTTGGGTGGGCACCCCGGGGCTGGATTTGATTAGGGCAAGCTTTATTTCCGGCTTAATCTCCGGATTCCGGCAAATCTGCTCTATTTCCTGCCAGGCTCTTTCAACATCAATTTTTACACCCTCCCGGGAGGGAACTACTTCCACCGTGTCGTCAGTATTTATTTTAAGCCGGGCATCCTCCGGCTCAGCGGCTATCTCCCCGGCCACACTGTTTAACTCCTTTTCCAGGCTGGCCTTATCAACCTTTACATATAATGGTATATCTATTCCCTCTACGGAAGCCTTCCGGTACTGCCCCCATCTTTCCAGGGGAGAACCGTTCCTTCCCACGGCCAGAGCCTCATCCAAAACCCTTTCCCGGTCAATGGCCAGCCCTATTTTACCAGGCGCAAGCTGCCAGGCCCTGTCCTCATATCTTATAACCAGTGGTGAAGCACCTATAAAATCCTTTTCCATGCCTTTTAGCACAGCTTCTCCTTTATCTCTGCTGAAGCCGGAAAGGTCTGCACCCAGTACCTGTACTCCTGAAATTATGGTCTCCGGCTCCATAGCCAGGGAAACCCCCAGGGTGACTGTGGCTCCAAGGCAGGCCAGAACCACTGAAACTATTAATATTTTAATTTTTATATCAAGCTTCAATGTCTTTCCCCCCTGCCTTGAAAGACTCTGGATACCGCCTTAAAGTTCCTTAAAACGACAATAAGCCGGCTATGAAATATATTCCATGCACCGGCTTATTGAGCTATAAGCACAGTCAATCAGGACTCTTCCTGGGCCATCATTTCTTCCCAGGCATCCGCTACTTTTTCCCACTCCTCGTCATCTTCAATGTCGACCAGTATCTCATTGCCCTCTTCATCTTCGGCAAACTTCAGAATAATGGCCTCATCCGACTCTTCCTCCACCGGGAGTAGAATAGCATACTCGGAACCTTCCATTTCCAGTATATCTATAACGGTAAAGTCCTTCTCATCGCCGTTTTCATCTATCAGAGTAATTATTTCTTCATGCTCACCGCATTCGCAGCCGTCTCCGTGCTCATGGTCTGTCATCTAGGGTCACCTCTCTTTAAAAAGTTGAGGATATTTTATCCTTTATAATAAATAAAGTCAAGAAAAGGAGAAAAATTAAAAGTTTGGCCTATTTTCCCCTGTAATCCAGGTATCCCTGAAGTATCACCGCTGCAGCCACTTTGTCGATAACCTTTTTCCTTTTGGCTCTGCTCATATCAGCCTCCAAGAGCGCTCTGCCGGCTGCTGCAGTGCTAAGCCTCTCATCCCAGAGCTGTACGGGAAGTCCCAGTCTTTCCTCAAGCTGTCCGGCATACTGTATGGCCTTCTGTCCTTGATCTCCCACAGTTCCGTTCATGTTTTTGGGAAGCCCCAGCAGTATTAATTCTACCCCGTATTCAGTTATTAATTCCCCAAGCCTTCGTATTTCCACATCGATGCTTCCCTGCCGACGAATAACCTCAATGCTCTGGGCGGTCCAGCCCATGGGATCGCTTACGGCCACGCCAATGGTTTTGTCCCCCAGATCCAGGCCCATTATTCTCATATTCTCACCACATCTAAGGATAGCTGTCAGCTATCAGTGTTCAGCTTTCAGCTTTACCCAATATAATCTGCGCAGATATAGAAATGAATTTTACTTGCCGCCAATATTTTTTATGATGGCTGATGGCTATATTATTTTAATGCACATCTCCTCGCAGGCTGTGGAGCAGTACCCGCAAAGGCGGCAGTCCTCCTGGGACACTACGGCCTTTCCCCCCGACAGGGAGAGCGCCCCGGAGCGGCATCTTTCCACACATTGTCCGCAGCCGGCACACCAGTCCTCGATGTGAAGCCTCCTGTTCCTCTGGGAAACAGCCCTCTCTATCTCCGGGGGCACCTCGGCTCCTTCAAATACAGCAGTATTGTAAAGAACTTCCTCCGGGCTCTGCATCCCCACCGCCACCGAAGCAAGTCCCGGCACCGACAGAGCGAAAGCCAAAGCCTCCTTTCTTTCGCTTATAAGGTTGCCTCCCCCCAGGGCCTTCATTCCGTAAAGCCCCTTTCCAGCCCCGGCGGCCCCGGCAATGGCCGCCTTCATCTGCTCAACAGAGCCGTCTTTTATCCCAATACCCTTTACATTTATAATGGGGTGGATCACATCAAACTCCGGGACGGCTGCGGCTGCCATTACACCCCGCACAGAGTGGGTGGATATGCCAATGGCCCTTACCGTGCCCTTATCCCTGGCGCGGATAAGTTCCTCCACCGCCTCCCAGTGCCCCCTTATGGTCAGATCAGACTCCTGCTCGTGCAGCAGGAATATATCTATATAGTCCCTGTCAAGGGACTTAAGGGCCTCTTCAATACTCTCTTTCACACCCTCCCCGGTGTAGTCGTAGGACTTGGTGGCTATCACCACGCTGCCCGCCCTGCCGGCAATGCCCTCCCGTATGTAATTGTAATTGAGGTAAAGCCGGGCGGTATCAATAAAGTTAACCCCGGCATCCAGGGCTGAGCTGATTACCCTGGCCCCTTCCCGAAGTGGCAGGTTGGCCTGTAGGGGACCCACCGTGAGAGATCCGAAGCAAAGCCGGGATACCCTTATCCCGGTCCTGCCCAGAATACCGTATTCCAATTTCCGTTACCACCGTTCTTTGTTAAAAAACAATACATCCTACCGTTTGAAAAACAGACAAGCAGGAAAAGGACCTGCATGCCATTTATGAATGTTCTCTTTTAAAACCACAGAGGACACAGAGAGCACAGAGAATTTGCTCTCAGGCTTTACTCTCAGGTCTGAAACCTATGTAGACTTTAAACATTCAGGCAGGGCTTAAAACCTCTGTGTGCTCTGTGGTTTATATATGACTTATAAGGATAACATGCAAAAGGTTATTTTCTTACTCTGTGGTTTCCTAATTCTTTACGGTCCAGGCACCTGGATTCTGGATTCTGGATTCTGACTCCTGTATTCCGACCGGAGGGCAGCGCCCGTAAGCAAGTAGAAGCCCTGCTTATCTGCAGGGCTCTTTACTCTCCAGGTAGTTTTTGAGTATTTCCTCCAGCAGCTCGTCCCTCTCCAGCCTCCTCACCAGACTCCTGGCGTTATTGTGGCTGGTAATGTAGGCGGGGTCGCCGGACAGGAGATAGCCCACGAGCTGATTAATAGGATTGTAACCCTTTTGTTTAAGAGCGGCGTAGACTGTAAGCAATATATCCCTGGCCTGGTTCAGCTCTTCCGCCTGAACCTTGAACATCATTGTTTCCTCAAAATGTTCCTGTCCCCTTGTCACGTGATCCACCCCCCCACATTAAGAGCATAACCTCTTTTAAAATCTATATTCGTCCTTCATAACAGTTTTCCTTTTACCTATAAAAAAGGATTTTATATAACTTTTGACACATTAGTACTTTTTTCGTCTATCCCTTAACCTGCCCGGCTGCCACGGAATATGCCTTATCCAGGGCCTCCTGCAGCCTTGAGGGGTCTTTCCCCCCGGCGGTGGCCATCTCGGGCCTGCCCCCACCCCCTCCGCCTACCAGAGGGGCAATCTCCTTGACCAATTTTCCGGCATGCAGTCCTTTGGGTACCAGGTCCTGTGTTACTGCGGCCACCAGGTTAACCTTTTCACCGGCGGCGCTGCCCAACACCACCACAGCTGACCCCAGTTTGTCCCTGATCAGGTCGGCCATGGCCCTTAGGCTGTCCATGTCGGGGGAAGACACCCTGGCAGCCAGGAACCGTGCGCCGCTCAGTTCCCTGGCCTGATCTAAGAGGCTCTGTACCTCGTAGCTGGCCAGCCTTGCCCTTAAGGCCTCAGCCTCTCCCTCCAGCTCTTTTATCTCCCTGGCCATCGCATCAACCCGCTGCACCAGCTCATGGGGCATTGATTTTGTGATCCTGGCAATTTCATTTAACTGGTTTTCCTTGGCGCTGATGTATTTGAGGGCTCCCTCCCCGGTAACCGCCTCAATGCGGCGAAGCCCCGCGCCTACCGAGCTCTCACCGATAAGCTTGAATAGCCCCACCTCGGCTGTTGAGCTTAAGTGAGTGCCCCCGCACAGCTCCAGGCTGAAATCTCCCATTCTTATAACCCTGACCACATTGCCGTATTTTTCCCCGAAAAGGGCGGCAGCACCCATAGCCCTGGCCTCATCCAGCGTTTTCTCCATGGACTCCACCTTTAGGTTGGACAGTACGGCCCTGTTGACAATTTGCTCAATACTGTCCAGTTCCTCTCCGGAAACCCCGGTATAGTGGGTAAAGTCAAAGCGCAGCCGGTCGGGCTCCACCAGGGAGCCGGCCTGATTGGCGTGATCACCCAGCACTTCTTTGAGTGCCCGGTGCAGCAGGTGAGTAGCCGAGTGATTCCTGGCCACAGCCCTGCGCCTTTGGTCGTCTATCTGTACCGTCACGGTGTCTCCGGCCATTACACTGCCGCCCAGAACCTTGCCCCGGTGAACATGTACACCCTCGACAGGCTTATAAACCTCATAAACCTCTATTTCCAGGGTAGGAGAGGTGATTTTACCATGATCGGCCACCTGCCCGCCGCTTTCGGCATAGCAGGGGGTTATATCCAGTATTATTTCCACCTCTTCCCCGGCCATGGCCGAATTAACCCTTTTACCGCCCTTAACAAGGTACAGCACCCGGGAAGTGGATTCCCGGTCACCGTAGCCAGTAAATTTAGTCTCTCCCAATTCATCCCTTACATTTCTATAGAGTGCATCCTTTTCGGAAATGTACTCGGTTTCCTGGCGGGCGCTGCGGGCCCTGTTCCGCTGCTGCTCCATAGCCCCGGCAAACCCGTCTTCATCGACCTCCAGGCCCTGCTCCCGGGCCATCTCCACTGTAAGCTCCAGTGGAAAGCCATAGGTGTCATAGAGCTTAAAGGCGTTTTGGCCGTTTATATCCGATTTTCCCGACGATTTGGCCTCGGCTATAATCCGGTTGAGCATCTCGGTACCCTGAACCAGTGTTTCTCCGAATCTTTCCTCCTCGGTCCTGATCACATTCATTATGTGCTTATTATTATTTCCAAGCTCGGGGTAAGCCTTGCCCATCTGCTTTATTACCGCCCCGGCAACCTCATGCAGGAAGGGAGTGCTGACATTTAAGGTCCGCCCAAAGCGCACAGCTCTCCTGATCAGTCTCCTGATCACATAGCCCCTGCCCTCGTTGGAGGGCAAAGCGCCGTCGGACACAGCGAAAGTAACCGCCCGGCAGTGGTCGGCAATAACTTTAAGGGCCAAATCAACATCCTTGTTTTGCCCGTAGGCCACCCCGGTCTTGGTGGCGGTAAAATCCATTATCTCCCTGAAAATGTCGGTGTCAAAGTTTGTGGCCGCCTGCTGAATAACCGAGGCCGTTCTCTCGAGGCCCATGCCTGTGTCTATGCCCTTGTTTTCCAAAGGGGTGTACTCCCCTTTTTCATCCCTGAAAAATTGTATGAAAACCAGGTTCCATATTTCCAGGTAGCGGTCACAGTCGCAGCCCACCCCGCATTCCTCACTGCCGCAGCCCCTGGCCTCACCCAGGTCATAGTAAATCTCTGAGCAGGGGCCGCAGGGACCCACACCTATCTCCCAAAAATTGGTGTCCTTGCCCAGCCTGACGATGCGTTCCTCTGGAATACCTACGTCCCCGCGCCATATTTCAAAGGCCTCATCATCATCAAGATAAATAGTGATCCAAAGCTTTTCCGGGGAAATACCCAGAACCCCGGTAACAAACTCCCAGGCCCAGGGAATGGCCTCCTTCTTGAAATAGTCCCCAAAGGAAAAATTACCCAGCATTTCAAAAAAGGTATGGTGTCTGGCCGTCTTCCCCACCGATTCTATATCGGGAGTCCGGATACACTTCTGGCAGGTGGTCACCCGCAGTGTTTCCGGCTTGGCCGCCCCGGTGAAATAGGGTTTGAAGGGAACCATGCCTGCCGCCGTCCAGAGCAGGCTGGGGTCGTTGGCCGGAATCAGAGAGGCGCTGGGCAGTATTTTATGCCCCTTGCTCTCAAAAAATTTGAGATAGCTCTCCCTGATCTGGCTGCCGGTCATAGCTCTTGCCATTTAATTCACCCCGGATCATATCTTCCTATATTTAGCATTATGTATATTGATGCTGTATAATTATACAAAGTACAAGCTTTCAGTGTCAAGAAAACCTGGCGCATCAATACACCTTAAGCTTCTTCCAGGCAAAAGCCAGAAGAATCTTGATTATAGCCGCCGAGGGAACAGCCAGAAGCATTCCCGGCAGGCCGAAAAGCTCCCCTGCCACCAGGAGTGCCAATATTACCGCCAGCGGGTGCAGTCCCACCCGGTCACCCAGTATTTTAGGAGATATAACGCTCCCCTCCAGCTGCTGTATCACCAGAAAGACAACAATCACTTTAAGGGCCAGCCACTTTGAGGTTAAAAGGGCCAGCAGCACCGCCGGAAGAGATCCTATAAAGGGGCCGAAATAGGGTATTATTTCGGTAAGCCCGGCGAACACCCCCAGTATGAAGGCAAATTCCACCCCCAGAAAAAACATGGCTGTGCCGGTCAGCACACCCACTATGAGGCATACTAAAAGGTATCCTCTTATATAGCTGTCCAGCACCATATTTATTTCCCCTGCCAGAATAACCACGTCATTCTGCCACCGGTGGGGAATTACCGAGTAAAAATCCTCCTTGAAGCGGCTGAAGTCCCTCAGCAGGTAAAAGGCAAGCACCGGGGCCAGCACTATGGCAAAAAGCTGCCCCATCAGAGACAACATACCGGATATGGCCCTGTTTACCAGAGATAGGGCCCTGGCCTCAACCCAGCTGATGCGCTCATCTATTATTCTTTTCATTTCTCCGGGGAGCCCGGCCCTTGAATATCTTGCCTCAATTGAGCGGCTTATTTCCTGAACCTGCCCGGTGTAGGCCGGAATGGCCACCACCAGCCTGTCCAGCTGATTCACCCCTCTGGGTATACCATATAGTAAGACTCCGGCCGCAATGATGGCGGTGGCCAGATAAACCAGAAGTATTGCGCCTGTCCGGCCGCACCCCCGGCTTTCCAGCCTGTCCACCAGGGGATTGAACAGATATACCAGCACACCGGCCAGCAGAAAGGAAACCAGTATCCCCCTGACAATGTAGGCCAAGTATAGTAAAAACCCGGCCAGTAGTATTATAAATGCCTTTCTTAGGACTTCCCCCCTGTTCCACCTGGGCAGTTTTTCCCACCTGCCGATCTGATTTCAAAAGGGCTGCCGGCCCCATGGCAAAATTTTACCTT
Organism: Peptococcaceae bacterium BICA1-7; assembly: GCA_000802095.1. Taxonomy (GTDB): domain Bacteria; phylum Bacillota; class Desulfotomaculia; order Desulfotomaculales; family Desulfocucumaceae; genus BRHc4a. The sequence goes on from JUEB01000017.1 coordinate 278,794, forward strand.
TTCTATAAACAAAAGTGAGGAGAATTCCTCACTTTTCTGTCCTCATTATCCTGTCCACCGTCCTTGACATTCCCTTAACCATTTTCCCGGTCTTCTTCCCCATCCGGGACTTTTCAACCATGTCCCCTATATCCTTAAAACCGGGCTTCCGGCTGGGTTTTAACATGGTCGCCAGAACCCCCAGAAGGGTCCCCGCCACTATTCCCTTGACAAAGCTTTTCATTGGAACACCCCCCGCTTAATTATTGAGAATACCTTAAAGGAGCTGTTCGTTATTGGGATCAAAGGATGTCAGGCTCCCGTCCTCGGCTACTTCATATATCTGAACGCCTTCCTTACCAAGCCTGTACTCAACACAGCAGTCCCAGCAGTAATACTGGTCCATGCCCACCTTTCCGGTAGCCTTGCCTCCACACACGGGGCAGATCAACTGATACCGCCTCCCGATCCTATTAATGTAAGTATTATACCCTTATGTACAGAAAAAAATCCTCCGGAAAAATAAATCAAAAGGGATATGATGATATTTTACAGGCGCCCAACCGAGGCTGCATACGGTATACAATATTATATCTATTGTAACTGTCTTGCATTATGTATTATTGAAGTCTGACCGTAGATCGACACCATCGGATATGTAATAATTAACGGGTGAAGCAGTTAAAAATTTTGCCGCGCCAGTCATTATGGGTTACTGTGCAGTAATGCAAGACGTGTAATTTAGGAGGATGAATATGTCGCCAGACAGCCAGGTGATATTTACCGGGATTCTTTTCATATTAACCTACGTGATGATTATAGCGGAAAAGATACACCGCAGTGTGGTAGCCCTGGCCGGGGGTATTATCGTAATACTGGCGGGGGTGATAAGCCAGGAAAAGGCTGTGGAGTCAATTGACTTCAACACCATCGGGCTGCTTATAGGGATGATGGTAATAGTAGGTATTACCCGCCAGACCGGTGTCTTTGAATACATGGCGGTGAAAGCCGCCAGGATTTCCAGGGGTGAGCCGGTGGCTATTATGATTTCTCTGTCGGTGATCACAGCGTTGGCCTCGGCCTTACTTGACAATGTCACAACAGTGCTGCTGATGGTGCCGGTAACCTTTGCCATTGCCGAGAAACTGGAATTAAACGTAACTCCCCTGTTAATCTCAGAGATAGTGGCCTCCAACATCGGGGGAACGGCAACCCTTATTGGCGACCCGCCCAATATTATGATAGGCAGCGCCACCGGGCTGGGCTTTATGGATTTTGTCGTCAACCTGTCGCCGGTCATAGTGGTGGTGCTGATGGCCACGCTGATATGGCTAAAGGTTCTTTACCGCAAGGAACTGGTTACCAGGCCCGAGCTAAAAAGCTCAATAATGGCCATGGACCCGGTAGAGCAATTAAGAAACAGGACCCTCCTCAAAAAATGCCTTTTTGTGATTGGTATAACCATACTGGGTTTTATACTTCACCAGTCCCTGCACATGGAGTCGGCCACCGTGGCCCTTGCCGGCGCCGCCCTCCTGCTGGTGATTACCAGAGAGGATCCCGAACATGCCCTGCACGCGGTGGAGTGGCCGGTGATATTCTTCTTCGCCGGGCTATTTATAATAGTAGGGGCGCTTGAAGAGGTGGGCATTATAGAAGCCGTGGCCAGAGAGGCCCTTGAAGTTACCGGGGGAGCGCTGCTGCCCACCGGAATACTCATACTGTGGCTGTCGGCCATTGCCTCAGCCTTTGTAGACAACATACCCTTTGTGGCCACCATGATACCTCTCATTCAGGATATGGGCCGGCTGGGGGGCATAAACGACCTGACCCCGCTTTGGTGGTCACTGTCCCTGGGCGCATGCCTGGGAGGAAACGGCACTCTCATAGGGGCCTCGGCCAACGTGGTGGTGGCTGGAATGGCCGAAAAAAGAGGTATTATAATTTCCTTTGTCCAGTTCACCAGGGTCGCCTTTCCCATGATGATAATGTCTATAGTGATATCCACGGCCTACCTGTATCTCTTTTTCCTCAGGTGAACCCCAGATAGATAAAAAGGCCCGGCGTTTGCCGGGCCTTTTTATCGTAGCCTTAATAAGTATGAGTGCCGACGACTACCTTCTTGCCGAAAACAGTCTCCAGCTTTACCTTCATCGCCTCCAGGTCAATGGGGCAGGCGGCGGTCTTGTTGGCCTTTAGCAGGCAGGTCCCCAGGTGGATGACATCTATATCCCTGTCCAGGTAGTCGGCCATCTCCATCAGCAGGGTGGCCTTGGGCATAACCAGTCCGGGGCAGTCCCCGCATCCGGTCATGGCCACAATGCGTACATCATCATACTGGGCGAATTCCCCTTCCTTACGCTCTGCCGCCTTGAAACACTTCAGGCAGCCCACACAGCTTGTGTCTCTTATTTTAGCACAGGTGATTATTGCTATCTTAGCCATTCTTATCCCTCCCAGCCGTTTTTCTTTGACTGTCTATTCTACGGACATATGTCAAAAACCTTCATTAATAATAAGCTGAATAAAAGTTATAAAATTTCTAATCTTCCCAAAAAGAAAGTGAGCGGCAAAATGACCAATACGCAGTCGACCTCATTCCATTATTCACCATATAGTATCAGGAGAATTGTTAAAAGTTTTAAAACCTTCACCGAACCTAAAAAAGCCGCCCTTTCGGGCGGAGCCGTCTTGACAGACGGCGGAATCCAGAATTCAGAAGCCAGAATCCAGAATGAGCATGCATTTCTTACAGCAATATAGACCTCTTAGCAGCATGCATAGAGGGGGAGGGAATGCGACCACTTTACTTATAGTCTTTTTTCTATGGTTCCCCCGCCCACCAGCAGGTCTCCCTGGTAGTACACCACCGCCTGCCCGGGGGTAACCGCCTTCTGGGGACTGTCGAAAGCCACCCTGACCCCCCCGCTCTCCAGAGGGGAGATTTCTGCAGGCTCTGGCCTTCCATTGTAGCGTATTTGTGCCTCCACCCGCAGGGGTCCGGTAAGGCTGCCAAAAGGGATAAAATTGTTATCCCAGGCCTCCAGCCCGTGACAGAGCAGGTCTTTCTCCTCCCCCAGCACCACCGCGTTGCGGGCCCGGTCTATATCAACAACGTAGATCCTGCGTCCGGCAGCTATACCCAGCCCCCTGCGCTGTCCTATGGTATAGTGGGGAATTCCCCGGTGGGTCCCCAGCACTTTTCCCCTGGTGTCCAGGAAAGGACCGGGCTTTATCCCTTCCGGTGCCCTTTCAGAGATGAAGCGGCCATAATTGTTGTCAGTTACAAAGCATATCTCCTGGCTCTCCTTTTTCTCGGCGGTGGGCAGGCCCCTTTCGGCGGCCATCCGGCGAACCTCGTCCTTGGTATGGCTGCCAAGGGGCATCAGGGTCCGGGCAATTTGATCCTGGGTCATATTAAAAAGAACGTAGGTCTGGTCCTTCTTGCTGTCCCGGGACCTCTTTATGCAGTACCTCCCCAGCTCACCGTCCAGATAAAGCCTGGCGTAGTGGCCGGTGGCCACAAAATCGGCCCCCAGGGCCATACTTTTCTGCAGCAGGGTCTCAAATTTGACGTACCTGTTGCAGGCGATGCAGGGATTGGGGGTCCTGCCCCCCAGATATTCCTCCACAAAATAGTCGATAACCTTTTTCTCAAAGGTCTGCCTGAAATTCATAACATAATAGGGTATACCCAGGTGGTTGGCCACCCCCCTGGCATCCTCCACTGCTGAGAGGGAGCAGCACCCCACGTGTTCTCCGTCAACCTCGGTGACCTCCGGGTCCCAGATCTGCATGGTCACCCCTATTACCTCGTAGCCCTGCTCAAGTAAAAGGGCGGCGGTAACAGAACTGTCCACCCCGCCGCTCATGGCTACAATTACTTTTTTTGATCCAGCCAAATCATCCACCTACAGTTATTTGTTTTGCCTTGCCTTGTAATCCTCTATAGCAGAGTGGAGGGCGTCGGCAGCCAGGTTGGAGCAGTGCATTTTTTTTGGGGGAAGCCCTCCCAGCGCCTCTGCCACCATCTTATTGCTTATTTTAAGGGCCTCATCCAGTGTTTTTCCCTTTACCATTTCGGTAACCATGCTGCTGGTGGCTATGGCCGCCCCGCAGCCGAAGGTTTTGAATTTCACATCCTCTATTACACCTTCATTTATCTTCAGGTATATCTTCATAATATCCCCGCAGGTAGGATTGCCTACCTGGCCCACACCGTCTGCATCCTGTATTTCTCCCACATTCCTTGGATTTTCAAAATGGTCCATAACCTTTTCTGTATACATGGCACCGGCCTCCCCGCTTGTTTTATATTATAACTTCCACAAAATCCCCTTTTTACCTTCTAGGCCCTGCTACAGGAGCTACTGACCTTGCAGGCCGCACAGTCGGAATTCATGTTGAATTCAGTTTCCTGGTCCAGGGGGGACATGGCCCGCAATCTTTCCACTATGGGAGGCATTACCTCCATGAAATAGCTGACATCTTCAGGCTTATTGTCTATCCCCAGGGTGAGCCTTATAGACCCGTGGGCCACCTCGTGAGGAATGCCCATGGAAAGAAGAACGTGGGAGGGCTCCAGGGAGCCCGATGTGCAGGCTGACCCGCTGGAAGCAGCCACTCCCTTCATGTCGAGGCTTAGCAGCATGGACTCTCCCTCAATAAATTCGAAGGTAAAGCTGGCGTGATTGGGAAGTCTCAAAGTGGGGTGCCCGGTGAGCTTCACCCGGCCTATCTTGCCGGTGACCTCACTGATTAAGCTATCCCTCAAACCTTTGAGGTATTCACTTTCCTTTTCCATATTGGCGGCGGCCAGCTCAGCGGCCACACCCAGGGCGATTATCCCCGGCACATTTTCAGTGCCGGCCCGGCGCAGCCTCTCCTGGGCGCCCCCGTGCAGCAGTGTCTGGCGCCAGCGGGTGCCCTTGCGGATATAAAGGGCTCCCACCCCTTTAGGGCCGTATATCTTATGTCCGGAAATGGAAAGCAGGTCCACTTCCAGGTCATTAACATCTACTGGAATCTTTCCAAAGCTCTGCACGGCATCGGTATGGAATATTATTCCCCTGGAGCGGGCCAGTTTTCCTATTTCCTTGATCGGCATAATGGTTCCCACTTCGTTGTTGGCGTGCATAATAGTGATTAGTATGGTCTTGTCGGTTATAGCATTGGCTACATCTTCAACGCGGACCATGCCGTGTTTATCCACCGGAAGTATGGTTACGGTAAAACCTTCCTTGCCCAGGGCCTTTACCGTGTTCAACACGGCGTGGTGCTCCACCGCCGAGGTTATTATGTGGTTGCCCTTGTTTTTGTTGGAGTAGGCTACCCCGTGTATGGCCATGTTATCTGATTCAGTCCCGCCGCTGGTAAATACTATCTCATTGGCAGTGGCCCCTATAGCCGCGGCCACCTTCCCCCTGGCCTCCTCCAGAGCCTTTCTTATCTTGCGCCCAAAAGAATGAAGGCTGGTAGGATTGCCAAAATTTTCCTCCACAAGATACTCGTACATTACCTTTGCCACCTCGGGCCTCACCGGCGTGGTGGCGCTGTGGTCAAAATAAATCCTGCGCACCGACTTTTCCTCCTTCAAGTATTCAAACTGTTTTTACCTTACCGGTATTATTCCTTACCCTGCTGATTCTTTTCCTTATCCCTGCACATATCTGCAAGGCTTATAGAATCCAGAACCTGTACTATACTGTCACGAACTCTCTCCCAGACGGTCCTGGTTATGCAGAAGTCGGCCTGATCACACTCTGCCGTCTTCAGCTCGCTAACACACTCCACCGGCGCTATAGGTCCCTCCAGAACCCTGATTATCTCACCCACACGGATTTCTTCCGGGCTGCGGGCCAGAATATATCCCCCCTGGGCGCCCCTGACGCTTTTTACCAGCTGGGCCTTACGCAGTATAGCAATAAGCTGCTCAAGATAGTGCTCGGATATATTCTGCATTTCAGCTACATTTTTAAGAGGTATGGGACCGGCCCCATATCGGGTGGCCAGGTAGAACATAGCCTTGAGACCGTAATGTCCTCTGGTTGAAAGACGCAATCCCTCACCTCCAAACCAATCCATACTGTTTTAGTCGGGATTAAAAATATAATAGCACGGGCCAAACTGGCAGTCAATAAGAAACCCGACCAAATTAGTAAGAATTAAAATTTTTCAGCCTCTCCAGCATTTTTTTAATCTCCTTTTCCTCTCCGCTCTCCGAGGGGGAATAAAACTCCCTGTCCAGAAGGTTGTCAGGCAGATACTGCTGTCTGACATAGCCGCCCGGGTATGCGTGGGGATATTTATACTGGTTCTTCTTGCCGCTCCCGGCCAATTTCTCCAGCCTGAAATAGCTGGAGTCCCTCAGATGGTCGGGAACACCAGCTGCCCTTAAGTCTTCCACTGTCTTAATGGCGCTGTCTATACCTGTCACCACAGAATTGCTCTTGGGGGCTAAAGCCACGTACAGCGCAGCCTCGGCCATAATTATCCTGGCCTCCGGAAACCCTATTCTTTCCACCGCCTGGGAGGCAGCCGTGGCCACTAAAAGCGCCCTGGGATCGGCAAGCCCCACATCCTCGGCAGCATGTATCATTATCCGGCGGCATATGAACTCAGGATCCTCACCGGCGGATATAAGACGGGCCAGCCAGTACAGGGTGGCCTGGGGGTCGGACCCCCGCATACTCTTTATAAAGGCCGATATAACATCGTAGTGCTCATCCTGGCGGTCGTACTGGAGAATCCTGCCCCCGCAGGACTCCCTGACTGCCTCCAGGGTAACCACCCTTACCCCTTCCCCGCCCGGAGGAGTGGTCATCACCGCCATTTCCAGGCAGTTTAGCGCTCCTCTGGCATCCCCGTTGGAGATGGAGGCTATATATTCAAGGGCTCCCTCCTGAAAATCCGTTTTATACTGTCCCAGCCCATTTTCGCTGTCCTCCAGAGCCCTTTTCAATACTCTCAGTATGGCCCCCTCCGAAAGGGGCTCCAGCCTGAAAAGCCGGGACCTGCTGATCAGCGGGCGGTTCACTGTAAAAAGGGGATTTTCCGTGGTGGACCCGATAAGGATGACCAGGCCGCTTTCCACAAACGGAAGCAGGGCATCCTGCTGGGCCTTGTTGAAGCGGTGAATTTCATCAATGAAAAGTATGGTGCCCTCCCCGTAAAGTGAGCGCCTTTCCCCGGCCTCCTTGACAACCTTGCGGATATCCGCCACCCCGGCCATAACGGCATTAATGGTTTCAAAGTGCGATCTGGTCATCCTGGCCACTATCCTGGCCAGAGTTGTTTTCCCTGTTCCCGGGGGGCCGTGAAGAATAACGGATCCCAGGCTGTCGTTTTCGATAGCCCTCCTCAGCGGCTTTCCCGGCCCCAGTATGCCTTTTTGCTCTTCGAAATGGATAAGCCTCTCCGGGCGCATCCTTTCGGCCAAAGGCGATCTTCTGGTATTTTGGCTGGCCTGCTCAAAAAGGTTTTCCACTGGACATCCCTCTTTTTTAAACAAAATAAGCCTGGCTAAATTATAAATGGCCAGGCGGCATAAAGTCCATATAAGCTATAACAAACCGCCCGGAAGAATAAATTCTCCATACGGGCGACCCGCTAGCGACATTGATAGACACCTCTGCCGTAAAAAAAACGGCACCACAGAGGAATTAAAATGTTTTTTGCATGCTGTTAATGTATGTCCTAATAAACCACAGCACACAGAGGACACAGAGTTTTTAGCCCTGCCTGAATGTTTAATAATATTTTTACTAAATTGATCTGGAGAAAGACTGGCATAGCTTCTCGAATTGCAAATTTCCACCCACAGACCTGATAGTAGTGCCTGTTAGCTTTTCTCTGTGATCTCTGTGTCCTCTGTGGCTTTAAAAAAGACATTCAGTATTTCCAGGCCAGCCATTCTGACTTTAAGGTATCCATAAAGCATAGTATCCTGGTGTAAAAAAAATAAAGGCCGGCTTTTTAACCGGCCTGCTTGATCAGGGAAAGAAACTCATCTCCCAGTCGTGTAAGGCTGCATATTTTACTTTTTCCCTCGGTGGAAACCTCTACCAGGCCAAGGGCGTATAGCTGCATAACCACATGATCCAATACCGCCCTCTTTACTTTTGCGGTAAGGGAGAGTTCCTCCTTGTTCATGCTGCCCTGGTCCACCAGCGCCAGCAGCACCCTTTCCGCCTCATCAGGCAGGCGGTCATTAACCTTTAAAAAATAGTCCGCCAGCGGAGTGCCTACCATCGCACTCACCTCCTCACTCCAAATATTTATTGAATATCTAAAGCCCGTTTCTAGACCTTGCTAATAGTATGGTCACTTTCTCAATTAAATAATACGTACGGTAGAAAAAAATCGCCCTGGCGGGCGATTAAGCTATCAGCTATCAGCTGTCAGCAGTCAGTAAAAAGACTTCCTTGGGGCATATCTCATAAGTATTTCCGGATGGCTGATAACTGACGGCTGACAGCTATAAAAATAAAAAGCGCCTTTGGCGCTTTTAAACAAGCCCCGTCGGGCGCAATATATATGTACATAAGTTATAAGGCCGTGATATTAAGTGTGCTTATCAAGTATGGTCTTAAGCTCCTTCTTTGTCCTGAAGCCTACGAATCTGTCAACCTCTGAACCTCCCTTGAACATTACCAGGGTGGGGATGCTGTTTATCTTATACTCAGCCGGCACACCACGATTCTGGTCAACATTCACCTTGGCTACCTGAATCTTACCCTGATATTCGTTGGCTATCTCTTCCACTACGGGAGCAATCATCTTGCAGGGGCCACACCATTCTGCCCAGAAATCCACCAGCACAGGGGTTTCGGTTGTAGCTAAAAAATCTTTAAAGGTCCCGTCATCCAGGTTTTTTATGAGGTCACTGGCCAATAAAATCTCCCCTTCCTTTTCTTTCTACTAAATATTTGTGATATTTGTGCAAAAAAATTATGCTTATAAAAAATAAAGACCGGTACCTGATATTATATTATTTACAAAAAGTTGTTGTCAATGTATTTTGGTTTCCGGACCGGCTCTGGCAGAGTTCCCTTACCACCACCCCGGCCAGTATCATGCCGGCCACCGGAGGGACAAAGGATATGCTGGCAGGTACTTTTCTTCCTGCTTCATCACGGACCTCATTTACCTTCCGGGGCTCTTCGGTGGAAAAAACAACTTTCAGCCCGGAGGTTATACCTTCTTTTCTGAGCCTGGATCTGACCGACCGGGCCATGGGGCACACCGAGGTCCTGGATATGTCCTCTACCCTGAAAAGGGTGGGGTCCAGCTTATTCCCTGTGCCCATGCTGGAGACAATGGGCAGGCCCTCTCTGAGACAAAATGCTATAAGGTCCACCTTGGCCTCCATGTCGTCAATAGCGTCCACCACGTAGTCAGGCCGGTCTTTCAGTATTTTTTCTCCATCCCCGGGCCGGTACCGGTTCCCGTAACTTGCTACCACCGCCGAGGGATTGATTCTCAGTACCCGGCCGGCCATAAGCTCAACCTTGGACAGTCCTACCGTATCATCCAGCGCATGCAGCTGCCGGTTTATATTGCTTACTGACACTATGTCGAAATCAATCAGAGTAAAGCTTCCCACCCCGGCCCTGGCCAGGGCCTCCACGGCATAGGACCCCACCCCTCCCAGACCAAATACTGAAACTGTACTTTCCCCCAGTATCTTTACAGCCTCCGGACCTATGAGCATTTCGGTCCGGCTAAACCTGCTATTCAATACCTAATCACCTATTTCCATACCTAAACTCACGAACTCAATAACATTTCGGATAAAAATAAAAATCTTCGATCTCTTCAGATCGAAAATTATTAAGACAAACACTTAAATGAATTATTCGCAAAATCACCCCACAAGTGCCGTAAACCCCAAAGTTTCTTGAACCTTAGCTAAATAAGTGGGTGTCCTCCTGATTACTTATGTTACCTTCAATACAAAGGTCTACAGCCACAACCAGAGACCGGGCTCCCAATGTCAATGTGTTGGTTTAAAACTTCAAGGTGTCCACGCACACAGTAGGGTAATTTGCTTTTGTAGTATTATGTTATCATATTACTCCCCAACATGCAAGCATCGATATTCTCTAGTCTTTACTCCGGGGCAAATCTTCTATTAATATTATGAGCAATTCTTACTACATTATACGCGCATATTTCCCCATTGTTTACCAAAAAGTTATTTATTGGACATAATATGACAAGCTCCCTGTTATGCTGCAGAAATCTACGCCTTAACCTTTACCTCGGTTTTTATATGAAGCTCCCTAAGCTGGGCCCGGTCTACCAGATTGGGGGCGCCGGTCATCAGGCACGCCGCGCTGGCTGTTTTGGGGAAGGGTATAACGTCCCGTATGCTTTTCTTTCCTGCCAGAAGCATCACCAGACGGTCAAAGCCAAAAGCTATGCCACCATGGGGCGGGGTTCCGTACTCAAAGGCCTCCAGCATAAAGCCGAATTTCTCCATGGCCTCTTCCTGGGTAAGGCCAAGGGAGTTGAACATTTTCTCCTGGATGTCCCGGCGGTGGATGCGAATGCTCCCCCCGCCTATTTCAACCCCGTTGAGCACCAGGTCGTAGGCCCTGGCCCTTACCTGTCCCGGATCGGAATCCATCAGTTCAAGGTCCTCCTCCCTGGGAGAGGTGAAGGGGTGGTGCATGGCATAATAACGTTTCTCCTCCTCATCATACTCAAGCAGGGGGAAATCAAGCACCCACAGGAAATTAAACCTGTCTTCCGGTATCAGGCCGGTGCGGTCGGCCAGGTGCAGCCTTAGTGCCCCCAGAGAGGCCCCCACCACTGCCGGCCTGTCCGCCACAAAGAGCAGCAGGTCACCCTCGGCGGCCCCCAGGCGGTCTAATATAGTGTTCATTTCATCCTTATTGAAGAATTTGGCAATGGGTGACTTGACCCCGTCGGCGGTAACCAGCAGGTAGGCCAGCCCCCTGGCCCCATAGTTGGCGGCAAAGGCTGTCAATTCGTCTATTTCCTTGCGGCTGAAACTTCCGCAGCCCTTGGCGTTAATCCCCCTGACCAGGCCGCCGGACTCCACCACCGAGGCGAATACCTTGAAGCCGCACCCCCGGGCGATATCTGATATATCCTTCAGCTCCATGCCGAACCTGGTGTCGGGCTTGTCCGATCCGTAGCGATCCATAGCCTCCCGGTAGGTCATGCGGGGGAAGGGGTTGCTTATCTCCAGTCCCGCCATTTCCCTGCACAGATAGCTGATCATCTCCTCCATCAGGGAGACTATGTCATCCACATCCACAAAGGACATCTCAATATCAATCTGGGTAAACTCGGGCTGCCTGTCGGCACGCAGGTCCTCGTCCCTGAAGCAGCGGACTATCTGGTAGTACCTGTCCATCCCGGACACCATCAGTATCTGCTTGAACTGCTGGGGAGACTGGGGCAGGGCGTAAAATTTCCCGGGGTTAAGCCGGCTGGGAACAAGATAGTCCCTTGCCCCCTCCGGGGTGCTCCTGGTAAGAATGGGAGTTTCAATTTCCCAAAAGCCGTGATCATCCAGAAAAACCCTTACAGCTCTGGCAGCCCTGTGCCTCAGCTCAATGGACTTTTGCATCTCCGGCCTCCTCAGATCCAGGTAGCGATAGCGCAGGCGGAGGTTTTCATCCACATCAACACCATCCTCTATGTAAAAGGGAGGGGTTTTGGACCGGTTTAATATCCTCACCTCACTGACCTCCACATCCACCATGCCGGTGGGGAGAGAGGTGTTTTCAGTCCCCTCGGGCCTGGGAACCACCTTTCCGGACACCGCCAGAACATATTCGCTTCTTATTGTTTCAGCCTTGATAAAGGCCTCACTGTTAAATTCCTGGCTAAACACCAGCTGAACTATGCCGGTCCTGTCCCTTAAGTCTATAAATATCAGGCCCCCGTGATCCCGGCGGCGCTGCACCCAGCCGGCGAGAACAACCTGGTCACCAGTGTTCCCCGCCCTCAATACCCCGCACATGTGAGTCCTTTTCATGCTGCCCATGCTTTCCGACATTCTATTCCCCTCCGTACATCTTCTTTTTTATCTGGCCGGCCAGCTCATTCAGGGTCATTTCAACCTGCGCCCCGCTGGCCATATCCTTAACCCCGGCAGCGCCCCTCTTAAGCTCATTGCCTCCCAGTATGACCACAAAGCGGCAGCCGGTCTTTCCAGCATATTTCATCTGGGCCTTCATACTCCGGCCCAAATAGTCCTTATCGGCGCTTAGGCCGCCTTTCCTAAGGGCAAAGAGAATTTCAAAGGCCTCCCTTTCAGTGTCAGGATCGGCATTAACCACAAATACATCCGGCCTGTCCCTCCCCGGAAGCTCTATGCCCTGCCCCTTCATGGTCAGGAGTATTCTTTCCACCCCCAGGGCAAACCCCACCCCCGGGGTGGGCTGGCCGCCCACAGCCTCAATCAGCCCGTCGTACCGGCCTCCCCCGCCGATGGAGCTCTGGGCCCCAATGTCCCGGGACATCACCTCAAAGGCGGTATTGGTGTAATAATCCAGCCCCCTTACCAGGCGGCTGTCCACCTGGTAGGCTATCCCCAGCCTGTCCAGGTACCCCTTAACGCTGCTGAAGTGGCTCTCGCAGTCAGGGCAAAGGCAGTCCAGTGTGGTAGGGGCGCCGGACGAAATATCCGCACACTCTTTCTCCTTGCAGTCCAGTATCCTTAAGGGGTTTCTTAGAAACCTCCCCCTGCAGTTAGAACACAGGCTGCTAAGCCTGGGATCAAGAAACTGCTGCAGCCTTTCTCTCAGGTCCGACCTGCACCTGGGGCAGCCCACGCTGTTTATGTGGAGCTCAAGCCCCTTTAGTCCGAGGCGCCCGTAAAATTTCATGATCATGGCGATAAGCTCGGCATCAACAGCCGGCAGCGGAGAGCCCAGCACCTCGGCGCCCAGCTGGTGAAATTGCCTGAATCTGCCGGCCTGGGGCTTATCGTACCGGAACATGGGGCCGGTATAATACAGCTTCACCGGCTGGGGGCCCGCATTAAGATTGTTTTCCAGATAGGCCCTTACCACCGGGGCAGTCAGCTCCGGCCTGAGGGTGATGCTGCGGTCCCCCTTGTCCCGGAAGGTATACATCTCTTTCTCTACTATGTCCGTGGTATCCCCCACTCCTCTTTCAAAAAGCTCGGTATGCTCGAAAATGGGGGGCCGAATCTCCTCATAGCAGTATTCCCGGCAGATAGTCCTGAAGGTATCCTCCACGTACCTCCACCCGGCCGCCTCTTCGGGAAGAATGTCGGCCGTGCCACGGGGCCTGGCGGTAATCATAACGGTAAACCTCCTTCTATTTGCTAACAGGTACTACTTACCGGTCGGAATACAGAAGCCAGAATTCAGAATTCAGAAGTCTTTACATGGCTACGTGGGCGGGTATCCTGCCCCAAACGGCGCTAACAAAGGAAAAATAGGAATGCACTATTATTCTGGATTCTGGATTCTGAGTTCTGGATTCCGACCGGCAATCCTTACTTATAAGAAAAAAGTAAACCCCCATACCCGACCTTAAACAGAAGGTCAGGGACGGGAGTTCCCGCGGTGCCACCCTGAATTGGAATAGTATCCCACTCTTAAGCCTGTAACGGGGCCTCCGTGCCTTCTTACTAAGGAATGGGGACACACCTCTCTTAAAAGCTGTGCTCTGGGGGTCAGAGGAATGTCCCCGATCGGGGTGGTTGTTGGTCTTTCCCAATTCCTAATTCCCAATTCCCAATTTTCAGAAGGCCGCTCCCGGGTGTTCTTTCGGCGGCTTTCCACAGAGGAGCTTGCAGTCTTGGGGCTCCCCCTCCCTGTCCGGAAAGTGATCGCTTACTGGTCCCGGTCATCGCTTTAAATATACTTCCCCCAAAATTCTATGCAATTGCTTAATATTTGTCAATAACAAGGAATGGGGACACACCTGCTGAAGCAAAGGATACTTAAAAGGAAAGGGGACACACCTCCCTGATGAGACCTACTCTGAGGGTCGGAGGAATGTCCCCGATCGGGATAATGTCCCCGATCGGGATGGCTTTTGGTCTCCCCCAACCCCTAATCCCCAACCCCAATTCCCAATAATGTCCCCGATATGAATGTCTTCGTGACAGGAATGTTCCCCATATGCTGTGATATAATACCATTAAGGGGTGATATGAAAAGTGATTACAAAGGAACTGGTGGACCGGATAAATGAACTGGCCCGCAAGCAGAGGTCAACAGGCCTTAACGAAGAGGAAAAAGAAGAGCAGCACAACCTGCGCCAGCAGTACCTTCAGTGCATAAGGACCCAGGTGGTGGACGCACTGGACTCGGCCGGGATAAAGCCCAAAGCCCTGGATCATTCCAATTGTTCATGCCCTACCTGCAAGGGGGATAAAAAAGTACACTAAAAATGAACTACCCTGGGGCTGTTCCAGAATAAAAGTTGGGAATCTCCCTGGCATAAAAATAAAGGGACCCTCCTGCTACTAACCAGGACAGCCCCTCTTTACCCTTAAATATCTCTTTGGTAGTTACCGCCATATAAGCCTATGCAGCCAGGACAGCAGCTTCATGGAAGGAGATACAAAGACCCTACCATTTCCCGTTAAGAAAGGGGTTGTGCCTACCCTCCTCCCCGACGGTTGACGCCGGGCCGTGGCCTGGATATACCGGGGTTTCCGGAGGAAATACCATTAGCTTTTCCTTGATGGCTTTAATCATCTGGTCATGGTTGCCGCCCGGAAAGTCTGAACGGCCCACCGACCCCGCAAAAAGGGTGTCCCCGGTGATAAGCTTATCACCGGCCGATATGCTTATACCCCCCTGGGTGTGACCCGGGGTATGAAGTATTTTAAGCTCCACCTTGCCTACCGTTACCGCGTCACCATCTTTCAAAAGCCTGTCGGCGGCCTTGAATTTGAGGTTCATGCCGGTAAACATAGAAAGGTTCCTGCCGGGGCTGGTAAGCATCTCTGCGTCCTCCCCGTGGATCATCACCTGAGCCCCTGTGGCTTCCAACACCTGGCCCAGTGCCCCCATGTGGTCGGCATGGCCGTGGGTTAGTATTACACAGCTGCATTTAAGCTTTAAATCTTCCAGCTTGCGCAGAATCCTGCCACCTTCCGCGCCGGGGTCAATTACCGCCGCCTCACGGGTCTCCTCGCAGCCTATTATGTAGCAGTTGTTATCCATAGGCCCCACCGAAAGTCCTTCAAAAATCAAAAATTTTACCCCCCCATATTTATTTAATAGTTAAAACTGCTTTTTACTGTCCAGTAAAAGTGTAACCGGCCCATCGTTGATTATTTCCACCTGCATGTGGGCCTGGAATACCCCTGTGGCTACCTCTACGCCCATTTCCCGCATACACTCCACGAACACCTGATACAGATCCCTCCCGGCCTCCGCCGGAGCGGCCCCGGAAAAGCCCGGCCGGCGTCCCTGCCGGCAGTCTCCATACAGTGTGAACTGGGAAACCACCAGAGCACTTCCCCCCACATCTAAGAGGGAGCGGTTCAACTTACCCTCTTCGTCCTCAAATACCCGCAGGTTGGCAATCTTCCCGGAGAGATAGGCCGCATCACCAGGCCCGTCATCCCTTCCAACCCCCAGCAGTATGACATAGCCGGGGCCTGTTTCACCCACAGTATTTCCTTCCACCGACACAGATCCCCTGACTACTCTCTGAACAACAGCCCTCAATGAAAACACTTCCTACGCTTATACTGATATTCTTATTCTGTCAGGAGATTGCTTACAGGCACTGCTTGCCGGGTCGGGTTGACATGTCAGTAATACCCTGGTCATTCTCTCTCCCGTCTCCTGTCTCCCGACCCTTAATCCCAGCCCTCTGGGCTAATTAGCTGGTTCTCCTTACTTCGTATACGTCTTTCACTCTGTTTATCTTGGAAATAATATATTCAAGCTGCTCCTTGCTTTTCATCTCCAGGATCATCTCTACTATGGCAGTATCCTTCCGTCCCCTGGCATTGATCCAGTTGGCGCTTATTTTCATTTCCACCAGCACCGCCAGTATATCGCTTAAAAGACCCGCCCGGTCAGATCCGGATATCTCCAGCTTTACCTGGAAGGAGGTCTGCACCTCACTGTCCCAGGCCACCTCCACCAGCCTGCTGTCCTCTCCCTGCCCGAAAAATTGCAGATTACGGCAGTCCCCCCGGTGGATGGATACCCCCCGGCCCCTGGTGATATATCCTACTATGGGGTCGCCGGGAATTGGATTGCAGCAGTGGGCCAGCCTAATCAGCAGATTATCAACACCCCGCACCTTTATTCCCTGGGTGGGGCGGCCCCAGTCGGGCTTACGCTGGTCACCCACCAGCGCCTGGTATTTTTCAGACAGCACTATCCTCCTGTCAGGTCTTCCTTCTCGTATCCTGTTCAGTACAGTAGTGGCTGTTATCGATCCCTCTCCTATGGATGCATATACATCATCAACGGTAAAAAGGGTATACCTCTTGCCGGCCTCCAGAAGAGCCTGGTCTTTAAAGGAATCCTGCTCCATCCCCAGCCTTTTCGCCTCACGCTCCAAAAGCTCTTTGCCCCGGGCCATGTTCTCCTCCCGGTGCTCCTTTTTGAACCACTGGCGAATACGGTTTTTAGCCTGGGAGGTCTTTACCATGTTTATCCAGTCACGGCTGGGTCCGGCCGGGTGCCTGGAGGTTATTACCTCCACTATATCGCCGTTCTTAAGCTTGTATTCCAGGGGCACAATTCTTCCGTTAACCTTGGCCCCCACGCAGCTGTGACCCACCTGGGTGTGTACCCGGTAGGCAAAGTCAATGGGCACCGACCCGGCGGGCAGCTCATAGACATCTCCCTTGGGGGTAAAAACAAAAACAGCATCGGCAAAGAGGTCTACCTTGAGAGTTTCCATGAATTCCCTGGCATCCCGCAAATCATGCTGCCACTCCAGCAGCTGCCTCAGCCAGGCCAGCTTCTTATCAAAGTCCTTGTCCCCCCGCCCGCCTTCCTTGTACCTCCAGTGTGCGGCAATGCCGTATTCGGCCGTCCGGTGCATCTCCACGGTGCGTATCTGTATTTCCAGGGGCTCTCCCTGGGGGCCCACCACGGTAGTGTGCAGTGACTGGTACATATTGGTTTTGGGCATGGCTATAAAATCTCTGAACCGCCCCGGAATAGGCTTCCACAGGGTATGCACGGTACCCAGGGAGGCATAGCAGTCCCTTATGGAGTGAACCAGTATTCTTACCGCCAGCACATCGTATATCTCACTTAATTCTTTTTGCTGTTCCTTCATTTTTTCGTAAATACTGTAAAGATGCTTGGGGCGGCCCTGGATATCGGCCTCTATACCTACCATGGCCAGCTTTTCCCTCAGTATCTGGATGACATTTATAATAAATTCTTCCCTTTTAACCCGGGTCTGGGACACCTGTTCGGCCATTTGATAATAGTTATCAGGGTAGAGATATCTAAAGGAAAGATCCTCCAGCTCCCACTTAAGGTGGTATATACCCAGACGGTGGGCCAGAGGAGCATATATCTCAATAGTTTCCAGGGCAATTTCCTTCTGCTTTTTTTCTGACTGGTATCTAAGGGTGCGCATGTTATGTAGGCGGTCCGCCAGCTTAATCAGTATGACCCTTATGTCCTTGGCCATGGCCAGGAACATCTTGCGCAGGTTCTCAGCCTGCTGCTCCTCCTTGGATTTGAACTCCAGTTTTCCCAGCTTGGTGACCCCGTCCACCATAAGGGCCACTTCCTCACCGAAAGCACTGCTTATCTGCTCAAGAGAGCAGGAGGTATCCTCCACCACATCATGAAGAAGCGCGGCCAGAAGAGTTTGCTCATCCATCTCTATTTCCGCCAGGATCATAGCCACCGACAGAGGGTGGGTAATATACTCCTCTCCGGAAATACGGGTCTGCCCCTTATGGGCCTCCCGGGCACACTCAAACGCCCGGCGGATGACAGACAAATCGGCCTGGGGATTATAGTGAATAAGTTTTTGTACAAGATCATCCAGTGTCATATGAACTCCCCACTAAATCATGGAGTGGCGGGCAAAACGTCCTCTTTTAACGGAGGCCGGCATACCCCAAACTTTCCCACCAGTTCCCGGCTGCTGCCTTAATATCCTGCCCGGCCCGGAAAACAGCTGAGAGATTTATATCCCGCTTACTGTCAACCCTGTCTGGTAAAACATAGTAACCCCCATTGTGAAGACTGTGCTTTAAGAGCCCCAGGTCAGAAAAAACCGACAGGCCGAATGCAATGGTGTGAATTCCGGCCCTGGTCAGCCCCTGGGCTCGCATAAACCCCGCCGCATGTTCAGGGTCAACCAGCTCAGGATCCCTTAATCTGGACAGGTAAGTATAGAGCTGAGCCAGCCTTTCACGTCCGGGCGCCATGGACTCCAGGAATTCTATTCCGGCGCTGAAGTCCTCCTTATTGAAAAGGGCATAAACCGATACCCCTTCCCCGGCGGCCCTATCCATGGCCTCCGGGCTGTACGGAACATCGTACAGGATAACTGTGCGGGGCTTTATATCAAGTAGGCCCTGGCATTCATAGGTACTGACAACTGACTGGACAAGGCCGTTTATATAGGCTTCCCGCACATCTCCGGCACTGCCTGTAACACCGGCATGAAAGAAAGAAGCCCTTACCCCCGACCTGTTCAGCAATAAGGCTGTTTCCACCGCCCGGGCCGGAGAGCCGACCAGTATCATACTCCCCTCAGTGCGTCCGGCCAGGGCCAGTAGTGATCCCACCCTATCCCGGGGGCCGGGATCAATTATTTGGGGGACCTTTCCCTGCGGGCCTCCGAAAAAAACCATTTCAGTTGCAAAGCACTTAAGGTCCCCTGTAAAAACAAAATTTGGAGACACTACAGCAAACCGTTTAAGAGCTGCGGCAATAAATTCAGGCATATGAGCCAGGGCGCCCATTCTTTTAAGCGAATCCAGCGCTCCCGGCAAAGTATCAACAGCATCAGCCCCTGCGCCCTCATGGGCCGGGCTGCAAGTTTCCCGGTCATTTACCGAGGGGCGAATATCCTTTACCTCCAACTGAATGGACCGCCGCCCCTTCCATTCGTTGAATGACGGGAAAAAGGCCACGTCCACCTCCGCGGCGGCGGCTATCTCCCCGGCGCAGGAAGCCATTTTAAAGCCTATCCCGTCCATTAAGATACCCTTATCCCTGATCATCATCTTCAGGTGCCCCCCGCTCCTGCCTATCTTACGGCTGGAAGCAATGTTCACTCCCCTGCAGCCCAGCACAGGGCCGGGGTTGCAGTGCCCAAAAGGCGCCAGCATCTGTATTTCCCTGATAAATCCTTCATTTATTTCATTAAGAGAAACCAGGGCATCCAGCTCAATGCCGGGGGTATACACCCCCTCTTCCGCCATCAGCCCGGCATACCCATTTACAGCCCTTCGAAATACTTCCACCTTATCCTGGCTTATAGTAAAACCTACTGCCTGAGCGTGTCCTCCGAACCTGACCAGATAATCGGCACAGTGACTAAGGGCATCATAAAGGTGCAGACCCGGGATACTTCTGCCAGAACCCTTACCCTGCCCGTTTTCCAGGGCAATCATCAGCACCGGCCTGTAAAACCTCTCCACCAGCCTTGCGGCCACAATACCCACAACACCTGAGTGCCACCCCTCAGAAGCCAGCACTATTACCTTTCCGGAGGTTATACCGGGATCGGCGTCCAGCATGCCCATGGCCTCGGCCATTACCAGGCTCTCAATTCTCTGCCTTTCCTGGTTGCCTTTATCCAGAAGATTGGCCAGACCCGCTGCCTGGGCAAGGTCGTCGGTAAGGAAGAGGTCTACCGCCAGGCTTGCGTCTCCTATACGTCCCGCGGCATTCAGTCTTGGCGCCAGGGCAAAGCCCACTTCCCTGGTCCCAAGGCTGTCCGGCTTTACTCCAGCCACCTGCATAAGGGCTTTCAGTCCGGGACTGTCTGTAGCGGCAAGGGCGGAAAGCCCATATCTGACTATAATCCTGTTTTCCCCTGTAAGGGGGACGATATCGGCCACAGTCCCCAGACAGGCCAGATCAAGATACTGCCTCCAGTCACCGGCCCCCGGGCCGGCATCCGCTAAAAGAGCCTGGGCAAGCTTAAGGGCCACTCCCACCCCGGCCAATTCCTTAAACCTGTATGGGCAGTCAGCCCGCTTGGGATTAATTACTGCCACCGCCCCGGGCAGTTCTCCCGGTGGCTCGTGGTGATCGGTAATGATTACATCAGGGCCTTTTTCGTCTATATTAGCAGCTACTTCCTGCGCCGAGCTTATGCCGCAGTCCACCGTAATCACCAGCCGGTAGCCTTCCCGGCCAGCCCTGCGCAGGGCGTCAAGGTGAAGCCCGTAACCTTCCTCCATACGGCTGGGAACGTAATAGCCCACCTGTCCCCCAAGTCTCTTTAAAATCTTTACCAGGATTGCTGTGGCCGTGGTTCCATCGGCATCATAATCACCGTATACAAGAATCTTCTCACCACTGGACAGGGAATTCCTTATTCTTCCAACCGCCTTATCCATGTCCGCCATAACAAAGGGGTCATGCAGCTGATCCAGGCTCCCGTCCAGAAAGTCCCTGGCCTCCTCAACAGTGGCGATTCCCCTGTTGACCAAAAGACCTGCCAGCACCGCAGATATTCCCAGTTCCTGCCGGAAAATGTATTGTAGGGCAGGGTCTGCCTGCCGGACTCGCCATGTTTTCCGCCTAATCATTTTACCCCCGAGCTAATTATAAGTTGCTTAAAATTATATACCCTGTCCGGTTAACCTGTAAACCTGAGTTGGTCTATATTACACCCGGCCTCGACACCCTTTCGGCTAACATAAAAATACTGGGCAGGAAAAAGAAGGTAATAAGTCTTTATCCGTCGAAACCCATACCTGTGAGGCGATTGCAATGACTATAAAAAGGTTGGCCCTTGGGCGTGCCGGTGAAGAGGCGGCAGCAGATTATCTAAAAAAAAGAGGATTTCGCCTCCTGCAGAGAAACTTCAGCTGCATGCTGGGAGAATTGGATATTGTGGCTATGGACGGCCCCTGCCTGGTATTTGTGGAGGTCAGAACAAAGTCCGTCAACTCCTTCGTACTGCCTCAGGAAAGCATTACCCGTAAAAAGAAACATAAACTAAAGCAGGTGGCCTCCTTTTACCTGCTGGTAAAAAATATAAAGGACAGGCCCCTGCGCTTCGATGTAATAGCAATATCTGTTGGGCCGGACGGCCGGATTGCCAATATTGATCATATAGTAAACGCCATATGAACAATATTCTCCTTCCATATCATTAACATTCCTTCACCGAACCTATTACAGAATGGCACTATCACCCGTATACTGCTTATAGTGTATTCCTGGAAAGACTAAAATGATTTTACCACTGAATACAAAATTAGGATTATAGTCCCATGAAAATAGTAAATAGATTCTATTTATTATTTTTTTATTTGGCGAAAAATAGTAGTATAACAGTAAATAAGGGTGTTCGATTATGGCTATCAAGTCTCTTATAACCAGACTGACATCCATAGGCTACAGCCGGGGAGAAATAGAGTACTCACTAACTGAAATACTGCAGCACAAAAACCCCTGTGTCTTGAATAAAACTGATATCAGGATACTTATTTCTATGATGGAAGAAAGGATTCAGTTTGAAAGGGCCGAACAGATAAGAAATATTTCAAAATGTTACTGAAACAAATTCTGCAAAAGTCCCGGCTGCTTAATGATCATAATAAAGGAATCATTGCGGTATAAAAAAGCATAAAGATACCCGTTTACAATAAGAGCGGGTATCTTTCTTTTTGTCCAGTGCCCTCATGATCTTATAAAATGTGGAGTGTCAAAGGGTATTTCCACTACAAGCTCTACAAATCCCATGTATTCGCCGCCGTCATACCAGGGGGACTGGTATACCATTTTTTTGACCCCGTTTTTTTCTATGGTATAGCAGTTGGCAGACTGACTGGCCAGCATATTTTTGATCTTTTCCCGGGCGCTTTCCGGGTGACAATCCAGAAGGTTCTTCCCTATTAAAGCTGCTCCTCCGTCCTTTTGGAACATACGGCAGGATTTCTCATTCATTTCTATTATTTTTCCTTCGGTATCACAAACGGTGACAGCCCCCGGAAACTCCTTGATCCATGCTCCGCCATTCATTTTTGAAAATCCACCTGCCTTCTATATAAATACTTTTATTTAAAGCATATTAGATTATACACCATAAATTTAATATAAATCAATTATCCGGGGGCTTTTTACGTTTTAAGCAATGCCGGTAAGTCGGAAGGTTTTTTTAAAAGAATATCCAATATTCTATGGTGAATAATACAGTTACAGCAGGAGGCACCGAAAAAATGCGTTTTTTTAAGTCCTGGAAGGACATGCGGGTAGGGGACAGCGTTACCTTTTACCGGACCTTTACCGAAGGCGATGTTTCCACCTTCACCGGGGTAACCGGGGATTTCAACCCAATACACATGGACCACGGCACAGCACGAGCCTGCGGCTTTGAGGACCGGGTGGTGCCGGGGCTCCTTACCGGAAGCATGCTTACCCACGCAGGGGGATCCCTTCTGCCCGAGCCCTACCCGGCCTCCCAGATGAATTTTCGGTTTCTGGCCCCGGTTTATATCGGAGAGACAATTTGCGCCCATGTTGCCGTTACCGAGAAAAACAGTGCCAAAAACCGGCTGACATTACAAATAACCTGTGTAAATTCAGCTGGAAAGACCGTTCTTGAGGGAGAGGTCTCCGGTAAGATTATTCCTTTTTTTAAACAAGAGGGTAGTAATAATGGAAGTCTTTAATTTTCTTTTCAGTTGTAATAGAAAGGTTCCAGGAGAAGACTTGCTTACGTCCTCTACTATACCGCCTGGCCAGGTATTTGCTGTATTTTAAAAGCAGAATAATTGTTCTTTTATACAAAAAATTACCTCACTATCTTCCAAAGAAGGAATTAGGGGAATTATTATCGTATATATAGACAAGTTTCTTATTATATAGTGTTGGTATATTTACCAGTTCATTATAACAAGCCGGTAAGTTTAGGAAAACAGGCCCATATACAGAATTCATTCATCTTAGCGGATTAGGATGAGGGGGAAACTAATTTTGAAAATTATACGCCAGTTGACAGATGAGCTTCAGCCGGGAATGGTTATTAATCAAGACATCTACAACAGGAATAAAGTGCTGCTGCTGGCCAAAGGGGCAACATTAAGCGACGAAAATATCAAAACAATCAAACGATTGGGGTACTCTGTTGTCAGTGTGC
The DNA here is from genome assembly GCA_000802095.1 of Peptococcaceae bacterium BICA1-7. GTDB lineage: Bacteria > Bacillota > Desulfotomaculia > Desulfotomaculales > Desulfocucumaceae > BRHc4a. Next base: position 302,062 of record JUEB01000017.1, read on the forward strand.
AGAAAAGCCACGGAGATGAAAAGGCCGAGTTCTGGACCAGATTTGACGAGGAAAAATACGCAGAGTTCCAAAAATCTTACAGCGACTCCCAGGAAGAAGTAACCGGTCTTCTTAAAAAGCTCAATGAAGGGGACAAGGTTGATATAAACGAGGTATACCAAGTTCCCCAGACCATATTGAATGAAGCGCGGTCCCCCTATAACCTGTTTATTTATTTGAGTCAGGTGGAACAACTGGACGACCACACCTATTCTCACAGCATAAATGTATCACTCATATGTTCAGCCATATGCCAGTGGCTGAATATAGATCCGGATACCACCAAAGACATAATTGTGGCCGGCCTGCTGCACGATATTGGGAAAAGCCGGATCGACCAGGAAATACTCAATAAGCCGGAACAACTAACCCCCGCAGAGTGGGAGGAAATGAAAAAGCACACAATTTACGGATACAGGATTCTGGAGGAGGCCGAGGCCCCGTATAATGTCAGGATCGGTGCTCTGTTCCACCATGAGCGCATGGACGGAAAGGGATACCCAACGGGTCTTCCGGGCAAGGAAATACCCTTAACAGCAAAAATAGTCGCCGTGGCAGACGTTTATGATGCAATGACCTCCAAGCGGACTTACAGGTCCCGGGTATGCCCATTTAAGGTAATCGACAAGCTGCAGGGCGATTTCTACACTGTGCTTGATACCAAGATTTTATTGACCTTCCTGTCCAGGATTGCGGAGTGTTATGTAGGGGAACTGGTCCGCCTCAGTGACGGCCGCACCGGCCAGGTGGTGGTAATCAACCGGCTGCAGCCCTCCCGTCCCATGGTGCGCACCAGTGCGGGAATAGTTAATCTATTTGAAGAAACCAATATTGAAATAGCAGAAATTGTCCCTGCTGAATAATACAAGTCTAGACTTTAAAAATGAGACTTATAAAAAGGACTTGGGAAGTCCTTTTTGTTTTTCTTTACATGAATTTACAACAAGTAAATTTATGATATATTTAAACATATACCATACAAATAATGGTGTATAATAATGTTGAGCCGTATAAAAGCATCCTTTGCGGGGGGAACATGGTTTGAAAGATGAAGATGAATACAAATGTAGAGAAGAGCTTATCAAGGAAATTAAGCGTCTGCGCGAAAGGATTCAGCAACTTGAGGTTCCCTCCTCAGACTACCGTGATATACTGGATGCTTCCAACGATGTAATTTTTATACACGATATAAAGACTGGTAAAATAATCGATGCCAACCAGAAGGTCTTCGAGGTTTACGGCTATCAACCCGGGGAGATTATCCAGTTTTCTACGGAGGCTTTAAGCGCAGGGACTCCTTATACCCAGGACCTGGTCCTTTCCTTTATAAAAAAGGCTGCCGGCGGGACACCCCAGACCTTTGAGTGGATGGGCAGGAATAAAAAAGGCGATGTTTTCTGGGTGGATGTCAGTCTAAAGCCGGTCACTATCAATGGCCGTAAAAGAGTAATGGCCACTGTACGGGATATTACAAAATACAAAAATGACGAAGTAGCCCTCAAAGAGCAGCTTCATTTTTTACAGCTGCTGATCAACACAATCCCCAACCCGGTCTTTTATAAGGATGCCCAGGGCCTGTTCCGGGGCTGCAACACCGCCTTTGAACAGCTGGTTGGCCTGCCCGGGGAAAAGATAGTGGGAAAAACATCCCACGACATATATCCGACGGACTTTGCCGACAGGTACAGCTATATGGACAATCTTCTTTTCAGGGAGCCGGGAATCCAGGCCTATGAATCTCCATTTCCGGGCAGGGATGGTAAAATACACAATATACTCTTCAACAAGGCCACCTACCTTAGTACCGATGGAAAGGTGGCCGGGCTTGTGGGTGTAATCCTAGATATAACCGAGAGAAAGCAGGCCGAGGCTGCCCTCCGCAATAATGAAAGATTTCTGAACAGTATATTTGACAGTATACTGGACCCCTTTACCATCATAGATAAGGACTTCAATATAATCCGCATAAACTCCAAGACGGAGGAATTATTCAAAAATACCCCATTAATTGGGGAAAAATGTTATAAGGCTTTCCATTACAGCCCGGTAATCTGTGAAGACTGCCCCAGCCTAAAGACTCTGAAAACGGGCCTGGCAGCACACGCAATAATCCCCAAAAAGGCCCCCGGGGGGGAAATATTTGGCTGGGAGGAGCATTACAGCTACCCCTTTGTGGATATGATCACCAATCAGCTCAACGGTATAATCATTTATGTGCGGGACATAACCGCCAAATTGGGGGTAGAACAGGAGATGGCCCGCCTGGAGAGACTTAACCTCATTGGGGAGATGGCCGCCGGAATAGGTCATGAAGTGAGAAACCCAATGACCACTGTTAGGGGGTTCCTGCAGTTGCTGGGTGGCAAGAAGGAGTGTGCCAGGTACAGGGAGTTCTATGATCTTATGATCGAAGAGCTGGACAGAGCCAACTCCATAATAAGCGAATTCCTTTCACTGGCCAAAAACCGGGCGGTGGACTTAAGGCCGGTAAACCTCAACTCGGTGGTGAATACCCTCCTGCCGCTTATTATGGCAGACGCCACCAACCTGGATAAGAATATAAAAACAAATCTGAAGGCTATCCCAAGTATTCTCCTGGATGAAAAGGAAATTCGCCAGCTTATCTTAAACCTTGTCAGAAACGGGCTGGAAGCCATGTCCCCGGGTGGAAGCCTGTCCATAAAAACATACTCTGACGGCACAGGCGTTATTATGTCGGTGGAAGACCAGGGTGAGGGAATAATGCCTGAGCACCTCAGCAAAATAGGCACTCCTTTTTTTACCACCAAGGAAAACGGCACCGGTCTGGGGCTGGCGGTGTGCTACAGCATAGCCGCCAGGCACAACGCCTCCATAAAGGTGGATACCGGTCCCAACGGCACCACCTTTTCAGTAGTATTTAGAGGCAGCTAAAGCATTTCTCTAATTCTCCCCTCAATCTCGTCCGCCATATCCCGGTGAGAGATCAGGAATTTGCGGACATTTTCCCGGCCCTGGCCCAGGCGTGCGCCGCCATAGGAGTACCAGGCCCCGGACTTCTCCAGTACCCCCAATTTTTCTCCCAGATCCATAAGACCTGCCTCCCTGGAAATACCCTCCCCGTAATAGAGCTCCACCTCGGCTGTTCTAAAGGGCGGGGCCACCTTGTTTTTGGTCACCTTTATTCTGACCCTGCTGCCTACAATATCGGTGACCATCTTTATGTCCTGGAGCTTCTTTACCTCAAGCCTCACCGAGCTGTAAAATTTAAGCGCCCGGCCTCCGGTGGTTACCTCGGGACTGCCGTAAACCACCCCTATTTTTTCCCTCAGCTGGTTTATGAACACCACCAGTGTTTTCGATCTGCCCGCTGCCGCCGTCATTTTCCTCATGGCCTGGGACATGAGCCTGGCCTGGAGGCCCACATGAGAATCCCCCATCTCCCCGTCTATTTCAGCCCTGGGCACCAGGGCCGCCACACTGTCCACCACTATCACCCCGACTACCCCGCTGCCTATAAGGGTATCAGCTATCTCCAGGGCCTGCTCCCCGGAGTCCGGCTGGGATACCAGCAGATCATCAATATTCACCCCCAGATTCCGGGCGTAAACTGGGTCCAGGGCATGCTCAGCATCTATAAAGGCGGCGATGCCACCCATTTTCTGCACCCCGGCAATAACGTGCAGCGCCACCGTGGTCTTCCCTGATGACTCCGGGCCGTATATCTCCACGATCCTCCCGCAGGGCATTCCGCCTGCTCCCAGGGCCTCATCAAGAAGCATTATTCCGGTGGAAACCACCTCCACACCCAGGGCTGACTCACTGTCCCCCAGGCGCATGAGGGCGCCCTTCCCGAACCTTCTTTCAACCTCGGCCAGGGTGCGGCATAAGGCGGCCTCTTTACCCCTGACCTCCTCCCCAACCTTCACCACTGCGCCACCCCCCTCAAACCATATAGAACATGTGTTCTGTATTATATCAGTAACAATGTCACCCCGCAATAGCATTTTACTGGTATAATATGGTGAAACACCCACCCCCGGGATGTATATTTAAAGTAAAGGGAGGTTTCTTCCCAGGGCTGCCGAAAAATGCTTAAAGATATTTTTTTGAACACAAAAAGACTAAGGTGGATTTATATGCCCTACACATACATGCTACGGTGCTCTGACGGGAGCTATTACACAGGCTGGACCACAGATCTGGAAGCAAGGCTGAAAGCTCACAATGCCGGGAAGGGCGCTCACTATACCAAAACCCGCCTGCCGGTGCTGCTGGTTTACTGGGAGCCTCAGCAGGACCGCAGTCTGGCCCAGAGCAGGGAGGCTTTTATCCGTAAGCTCAGGCGGGAGCAGAAAGAAAAGCTGATCACCGCTTTTGAGTCCCGGCATACCCTTGCTGCCTGCCCTTTTTGCGACCACCAGGCAACGGCCGGGGCTATGGCCCAGAAAGGGACGGTGTTTGCCATAGAGGACCGGTACCCGGTTACTCCCGGGCACCTTCTCATAATTCCCCTAAGGCACACCCCGGACTACTTTTCCATGACACCCAGGGAGCGCCGGGACGCGGAAGACCTGATCAAAAGGCTCCGGGATAAAATAACCGGATCCGACCCCTCGGTAACCGGGTTCAATATAGGAATAAACTGCGGATGTGATGCCGGGCAGACAATAATGCACGCCCATATACATCTTATTCCCCGGCGCAGGGGGGACACAGCCTCCCCCAGGGGAGGGGTCCGGGGAGTGATACCGGGAAAAATGTCATACCTGGAGGATAATTAATGCAAAGTCTTGCTTTACTTTCTGAAAAGCTATGTGTCTGCCGGCTGGATTCCAAATCAGACTTGCCTGGCTGGGCCTTGTTGAGTACCGGCTTTTTTTCCATAACCAAAACAGCAGACGAGCTCTCGGTGGTCTGCCCTGAAAGCTGCGTACCCAAAGGAATCAGGCATGAAGGAACATTCCGCTGCCTTAAGATAGAGGGGCCGCTGGATTTCTCCCTGGTGGGGGTGCTGGCCCCCATAGCAGGGCTGCTGGCTGAAGCAAAGATAAGCATATCCACCTATGACACCGATTACATAATGGTGAAGCAGTCTGTTCTGACAGAGGCCATCAGGGTGCTGGAGGCCGGGGGCTATTCAGTGGCAGGGCAGGAGGAGGGCAGATAATGAGAGACAGGACCTTCTTTGGGCTAATGATATCCGCCGTGCTGGCAGTGTTTATCTGGTCCGGGATAAACCCCCACGACCGGTTCACCTGGATTTTAGAGGTTCTCCCCGCCATTATAGGCTTTATAGTGCTGGCAGCTACCTACCCAAGGTTTAAATTCACCAGGCTGACCTATTTTTTAGTTGCCCTGCACATGGTGGTTCTTATGGTGGGGGGCCACTATACCTACGCTCTGGTGCCCCTTTTCGACTGGATCCGTGATGCCCTGGACTTAAGCCGCAACCACTACGACAGAGTGGGACACATCACCCAGGGATTTGTGCCGGCCATAATCGCCCGGGAAATACTTCTAAAAAACTCTCCACTGAAAAGAGGCAAGCTGCTCTTTTTAATAGTGGTCTGTATATGCCTGGCCATAAGCGCCTTTTATGAATTCATAGAGTGGTGGGTGGCCGCCGCCACCGGCACCGCCGCCGATTCCTTCCTGGGCACCCAGGGGGATGTCTGGGACACCCAGTGGGACATGTTCCTGGCCTTTTGCGGGGCCATAGCCTCTCAACTGCTCCTTGCCAGGATCCACGACCAGTTTATCGACAACCAGCCCTACAGATTTTAGAACCACTTATAGGCACTACTTTCCGGTCAGAATACAGGAGTCAGAATTCAGTAGTCAGGAGTTTTTATGATGTGCCCTGAGGAAGAAAGCCTGTTCTCCTGTCTCCTGACCGGAAATCCTTCCTTTTAAGCAGTCTCCTGACCGGAGGTATTACCCGTGAGAATATTATTCCACTGTATAACAGAAAAAAAGAGGGCCATGCTAATTCCGGGAGGTGTTAAATATGGAACGGCAAAGGCACCGCTTGATAAAAGGCAGGCCGGCCACAGTAACCAGCCCTGGCCGAAGGTTCCACAATACAGGCCCCCTCTCCGGCCCTGAAAGGCTGTCCGATAAGGACAAAAGATCGTAAGGGATAAAAAGATTTACAGAGAACCATAAGTATAGCTTGTGCATGTCTATCATGCACCATTTTTTTGCTTTGAGGGAATAAAAGAGATTATTGCAGGCGCTTATTTACCTGGCTATAAATAGTATAGGGCCCGCCAAAAGGGCAGGCCCCAGGATATAATTTAAAAATCACCGAATACAGTGGTTCTTACCTTGTTTTTCCCTACCACATCGTCTATGCCCTTCATACTTCCCAGATCTATTCCAGGGGTAACCATGGTGGTTTCCTCGTGAAACTCTCTTTCAGATTCGGCCATATAAAAACCCCCTTATTTTATTTGATCTATTATTCTTTAAAAGCCCGCCGGATATAATAAGTTATTTTGCCCATGTTTGCAAATATAAGCATGCAGTTTAGCTCTCGTACATGTTATTATTTTGTAAGGCACACCAGGAATAGTAAACATGCCCTCAACTTTTAAGCTTAAGAGGAGGTGTCCATTAGAATGGCAATGGTTCACCGGGTCCGCCTGGGGACCTGCAATACCTATCTGGTACAGGGGAACAGCGGATATATACTGGTAGATGCGGGTAACGCAAACAGAGAAGGGGTACTCTTTGACTACCTGAAAAAAAAGGGCATATCCCCGGGCCAAATAAAGCTGATCGTTATTACCCACGCGCACTATGACCATGTAGGCAGCCTCAGCGCCATAAAGAAGGTTTGCCAATGCCCCGCCGCGGTACACGCAAAGGAGGCCACTCTGCTCCGGGAAGGGAAATTCATCATGCCCCCCGGCACCAGCCTGCTGGGAAAAACCATTTCATCCATCGGGAAAAGGGCCGCCTGGACAGGGTTTTTCAAATACAGCCCCGTTGATCCTGAAATTGAAATCACCCAGGAAATGAGCCTCACCCAATTCGGAATCGACGGCCTCATTCTCCCCACTCCCGGCCACACCGAGGGGTCCGTCTCAGTAGTGCTTCCAACCGGTGAGGCCTTTGTGGGCGACCTGGCCGTGAACTTTATGGGCTCTGTTTTCCCCCCCTTTGCCGAAAACCCCCGGGAAATAATGATGAGTTGGAGAAAACTGGCCAGATTGGGCGTAAACACCATATTCCCCAGCCACGGGCCCCCCTTTGGCATCAATCTGATCAAGAATAAAATAGATTCCCGGGTCAAGTCATTACGGCCTGAAGGGCAACTGACATAACTTTTTAACCACCAACCCAACAGTGATAGAAATGTGGTATTTTTCCGGTATATACTGCACCAGGGAGGGTATCATAAACATACCGGAGGATTAAGGATGGATCTTGACTGGAAAAAGAACCTGGGCAACACCGACAGATTCATAAGAACACTTATAGGGTTATTGCTGCTTGGCCTTGCCGCCACCAAAACATTAACCGGCTGGTGGGCAGCGGCGGCGGTAGTATTTGCCCTTTTTCAATTCATTGAGGCAGCCTTTGCTTACTGAATTGTATATGACCTGATGGGTTGGTCAACCCGGAAAAGGAAGATAGAGTAAAAAGAATAATAACAATATTTCCTTATATTAAACCACCTTCAAGGTGGTTTAACTTGCCTGGACAACGCCCTATATTTACCTGCAAAAAACTTATTTCAAAAACAAGCAACTAATGATATAATAAATACCTGCCAGGCCGCTGTAGCTCAGTAGGTAGAGCGCATCCTTGGTAAGGATGAGGTCACCGGTTCAATCCCGGTCAGTGGCTCCAGCTTGAGAAGTGAGATATGAGAAGTTAGAAGTGCGAATATAGAAGGAATTAGCCAAAAGCTAATACCAACACGAATCACACCTCCAACTTCCCGCTTCCCACCTCTAAAAATGGAGGGGTTCCCGAGCGGCCAAAGGGAGCAGACTGTAAATCTGCCGGTAGACACCTTCGCAGGTTCGAATCCTGCCCCCTCCACCACCAGGGCCGGGTATTTTTTACCCGGCCTCTTTTGTTTTTCTGCCCAGTTTTATAACACCCCGGTATTTTAAGGAATAGCCCCTAAACTATTATTAGGGGGTGAAATACATGAAAAGTGGTAAATATCTTACCCTTGAAATACTAATTGAGCACCGGCGGCTTGAGTCCATGATTAAGAGGTTTGGCCCCATGCATCAGAGGGTCCTTCGCCAGAACAGAAAGGTTTCTATACTGCTGCATCAAATTCAGGAAAAAGTTGCCTCTTGATAAGCGACAGAGATATTCCTTGTATTTCACATGACAATTGACCGCCACGGCGGTTTTTCTATTTTCGAAGGGGTAAAAATCTCCTTAATTATCGCATACCATCTTTTAGGCAATATGAAGGAGACCTGCCAGACATAGTCGAAATAGACATATGCAATAAAAGCCATGGAAGAAGACATGCCGGCGCCTAGAGGTGGGGTCAGAGGAGCAATTTCAGAAAAGGTGAGTTACTGACATGAAGGAGAAAGACCATTTCTCATCTACGGAAAAACCAAATTGCTTTAATTGCATTCATTTTTATATAACCTGGGAAAAAACTACTCCCAATGGCTGCAGACTTTATGGAATTAAAACCAAACATAATCCGTCAAAAGTAGTCTTGTCTTCAACGGGCACAGGCTGCCTGGGGTACGAAGAAAAAATAAGAAATAAATCTTAATTTACGGGAAGATACCCTGGGCAATAGAATAAAAAAAGCCCGTGTATTCTACGGACTACGACTATGGGAAGAGATCATAAAAAGCCGATCCAGAATGGACAAATTAGTAATTCATCTAAAAGTCATCTACCAATAATGAGCAAGAAAAAATATACTCCACAAAAGAGTTGACCCCCTACAAAGGGGTCTATTTTTTTTCAAAGTTCAATGTTATTTTAGAAATCTCTTCTGCAGCCTTATTTAAATCATATTTGCCACTGCTATAATCGTTAGGCTTGTCCTTCTTTTCGGTACTTTCCAGGGCCATCCAATCGGTCATGTAAACACCTCCAGAAAGTATTATAACCTTAACACTGTATGCATATACTTAAACGGAGGTGGTCGTATGGATCTGGCAAAAATAAAACTGCCTGCTGATATGATTGATACAATAGAGCAATTATATGTGGCAGCAAAGGGAAAAAACCCTCAAATAAACGAGAGTATATTTTTTGAAAATATAATTAGTCAATGGCTTGAACAATTTGAAAAATATACCGAAATATTACCCCGAAATAAAGTAGTTTTAAAAAATAATTTAAAACAAGCCTTTAAGCTTTCTGAAAAAAGCCAAAAACAAATAGCCGAAGAAATTGGAGTAAGCCGGACATATTTGTCACAGATGGCAAATGGAAAGTACGAACCATCAATAACATTAGCCCTATTGCTTTTAAGATCTCTTAATTATCCTCCTGGCAGGATCAGCAAACTCTTTTATTTAGAACCAATGGAATAGTACACTCCATTGGTTTTTTTTGTCAGGTCTAACTTTTATTCAGAGGAATAAAATAACCTAACATCTGTAGAAATACATCACACATGAGTAGAATACTTAACAGATGCCATATCTAGAAGGGGGTGAAGATATTGTATCATTAGAAAAATTGCTTTTCATTTTTGCCCAAACAATGAACACTATATCTCTAATATGGAACGCATATAAAGATGGAGCCTCATATCTGGTTCTTGTGGCTATTTTCATAAGCTTTTTTCTTTTTTATATGCATATAAAAAAAGAACAGCGCCATAAACGCCGTAATTTAAAATAGTATTTCTATTGAAGGCCTTGGGTACTGCCATACCCAGGCCTTCTAATAAATATTTCCACTTGAATTATTTTATGACTGAAAAAAAAATAGGTGTATTATAATGAATACCAATATTAGCCAATAAATACACTTCTGTTATCTACTTGCCACAAAATTTACTCAAAAATCCCCGGCCCCGCCGGGTCTTATGCTTTTTGTGTCAGGGGACGATAGGACTCAAACCTAATAATTGAAATATTTGGGGCCCGGCGGTGCTATCGCAGGGCTTTATTATGTGATAGATAAAAAATTTAACCAACTAAAAAGGAATATTTTGCTATATGGAGAAATAACAGGTATTTAGTCTGTATTTTGAGGTATAGATAATGCTAGCAATTGTCCACAGCACTGCCCTGGCCGGGCTGGAGGGGCACCTGGTAAGAGTGGAGGCCGATGTCAGTAATGGCCTGCCTGCCTTCGACCTGGTGGGGCTTCCTGATGCTTCGGTAAAGGAGGCCCGGGAAAGGGTGAGGTCGGCCATTAATAACGCCGGCTTTGAGTTTCCAGTAAAAAGAATAACGGTCAACCTGGCCCCGGCGGATATAAAAAAAGAGGGGTCCATGTACGACCTGGCCATTGCCCTGGGCATACTGGCGGCCACCGGCCAGGTGGACCCGGTGGCCTGCGGCCGGCACTCCTTTATCGGGGAGCTTTCCTTAAACGGCGGGGTCCGGGGGGTGGCGGGAGTACTGCCCAACGTGCTGGCCTCCTGTGAGGGAGGAATAGCCTCGGTGGTGGTGCCGGCAGAAAATGCCGACGAGGCCGCCATCTGCCAGAAGGCCGATATTTTCCCTGTCTCCTCCCTGAGCCGGCTGGTCTCCTTTCTTGCTGGTGAGGCCGACATACCTCCCCACCGGGTGGACCTGGAGGAGATACTGAAGTCCCGGGAGGATGTGTTCACCGACCTGTCAGCAGTGAGGGGTCAGTATATCGCCAGGAGGGCGCTGGAGGTGGCCGCCGCCGGGGGGCACAACCTGCTCATGGTGGGCAGCCCGGGGTCCGGCAAGACTCTTTTAGCCAGATGCCTGCCGGGAATTCTGCCGGAAATGAGCTTCGTGGAAGCAATGGAATCCACCAAGATATACAGCCTGGCCGGGCTTTTGCGGCCTGGTCTGCCCCTTATCGCCTCAAGGCCCTTCAGGTCCCCTCACCACAGCGCCTCGGCTGTTTCACTGGTGGGAGGCGGAAAGTACCCCCGGCCCGGTGAGATAAGCCTGGGGCATAACGGGGTAGCTTAACTTATCAAAACCATGCTCAAAATATATGGATTTCTTCCTATTAAATGGGCTTTAAATAGCTTACAAGGACAGAACAGACACTCCATTACCAACCCATCCCCAACCCCCTTTTCTCCGGCCAGGGGCAAAAAGAAAGACCCTAGAGGGGGTCAATTCCTACGTGTCTATCTATAATTCCGTCTTGCATAAGGTATATCACCAAAAGCACCCTTGCTTCATCGTAATCCGTAGCCTCCAGTGAAATAACTTTCCCGTTTACTTTAAAGGTGTATCTATTCACCTTTCCACCTCCACCCCTTTGGCTTTGAGGGCGGCGAGGGCGATATGTTTCGGAATATCGTCGGTTGCCCTGAGTTGATTTATAAAGTATCCGTCCTCGTTCATTTTATTAATAACTTCTATTGCCGCCTCAATTTCTGTTGAATAATTAGGAATTGGGTGTCTCTCATCATATCCCACCCCTAAATGCTGTTCACAGGGTGGGTATGCCATATAGTTAACGCCATCTGTCCATGGATCACACCACCCCATGATTTCAGTAGCCACCATCACATCAATCTCCCTGCTCATTGGGGGCCACCATCCTCTCCACATCTACGCCAATGTCAAATACTTTCGTGCTGCCATCGTCAAGTCGTAGCGTTATGAATCCATTTTGGCTTCTTATTATCTCTCCTTCGTATGGGCCCTCATCGGTTGTTATTCTGACTCTGTTGGTTTTCACTCCAAGGCCTCCTCCCTGCCCTCACAGGACCGATTTTAGTGCGGCGAATAGTGCGTCGATAATTTCATCAGGCGACAATATCCCATGGCTGATCTTTGCGAATACGCTTTGCAGGTGAATCATGTCTTTTTCGGCAAGCAGCTCAATGCACTGGCCAATGGAGAGAAGGGGGAGCGATCCCTTTTCTACCTTTGGATACTCAATGACAGAATAGATGCCTCCATCATATATATACCAATCTTCATCCTGCGGTTTCCACCACTCCCTCAATCTCTCCCGCTGCTCTGAGCTCAATTCCTGTAGTCGTTCAACGCTGATCCTCTGTTTCAAATCCTCACCCCTTCCCTATATCAATTCCCATATCGAGCCACACCGCTGACACTTAAAGTATTTTCCATCCGGCTCACCCTCGGGGGTATCAACCTTCTTCATGCCTGGGCAGCCGCATTCGCATTTAAAGAGTTTTCCGCCCACGATCAATGTCTCTTTGTATCCTGATGCTGCTATTTCATACAGCAGGTCCTCTGTCATGGTTTCACCCCTTCCCCGGGGTTTTGCTTTACGATTTCACCAGTTTTAACATGGCCTTCTTAGAGTAGTCAGGGTGGTATTCATTTATGTAATACTCAAATCTACAATGAATGACTAAACACCCTTTCTTTGCATTCCAGTTAAGAGCCTTGATTTCCAATATGCGTATCGCTGTCTCCACATCGCACAGCACCCAATCGTCAGACCATACGTTTAGAGGCGGTATATTTTCGTAAAGAGGTATGCTTATGGTTGTGTTGCCTTCCCTTATACATCCCCGTGGATCCATCTTAAACACTAGACAATTCTTTTCATTATAGTCAAAATGATGTTGCTTCTTACATTCGCCGCCATGGCATTGATTTCTGATGCAGTAAGCGCATTCAAGCCGGGCCGGTATTTCCTGGACAGCCTCTGTCAAGGTTTCCCCTCCTTCCTCTTGTCCTCCTCTATCCTAAAAGCCAACCTACTTATCGCCATTACGGTTTCATGCCGTTTTTTCTCCAACTCCTCTTCTTCGCTGCAGTTCTTGGATAAAATCATCATCATTTCGTAGTACGTCAAAGCACCCAGGAAATCATATAGCGTCTGCGCTTCCTCCCTGGTTAGTCCAATCACGGCTTCACTTCCTTCCTCTTGTCGCGGCGCAACTCGTCTATGATGCGGCGAAGGAGTTCGGAAACACTTTTCAGTCCTTGTCGCTTTGTCTCCGCATTAAGCCATTCTATGCGCTCCTTGCCTAAATATGGATTCAGTCTGTCGGTGCTTTGATGTTTATCTTGGCTCGTAGTATTCGACACGCAAATTTTCCTCCCGCATCATATTGTCAACCCTGGTTTCCGCTTGCCTTCTCTCTTCCTTTGAAAGCATAGCCTGACCGGCTTTCTTTTTAAGCCATGCCTGAAAAGGTTTGCTGTTTACGCATCTTAGAAAGGCATTCTTTTTATTTTTAGGCTGATCTCGTTCTTCCCTGGACTCACCAACGGCCCCGGACTCAATGTGAGTAATGCGGACACCTGACTCGACCTTGTTTTGATTCTGTCCACCCTTACCGCCTGACCTAAAGGTGTCAATGCGAAAATCCTTCTTTGTCACAGAGAACAATAACTCCCTAGACATACTATCACCTCAGATACATTATACACTTAAATGGTGTATATGTAAAGCAAAAAATAACCCCCGCCGTAACGGGGGCAAGGGTTAAAGAAAATGCTATAAAATTTTAATAAGGCAGGATTTATTAAAGACAGTTTTAATTATTTCCCTATCTTTTTCTCGGCCCGCAGCCGCCCATAAATAGCAGCGAGGCCACCCACGGCCCCAGCTCCTACGGCTATGTAATTTACTATCTCTTCCTGTGTCGCGCCGTCAATGTAGATTCCAAACGCTCCGGCTGCTGCAGAGCCAAGGGCAACCAACCCACCCCAAACCGCTTTTGACTGCCACCACGCTTTGTTATCTTCCATTTTCTTTCTCCTCCTTAAGTAAATTTTTATTGGCTCGTTTTTGATTGCATGGGGATCACCCCCTAAACCATTTCCGGGGCCAGGGTCGCTCCAGCCTGTTTGATCACTTGGCGAAGTCTGCGGATCTCAATGTCAAGTTTCAGATTCATATCATAGGCCGCTGCCAGCTCAATGTCCCGCTGGTCAAGAATTGCCTTCAGCTTTGCAAGTTCGTCCACCGGCTGAGTCTTCGCCTTCAACCCCATAGCCTGCACAATCGCCCAGGCAATCTCGTTCCCGATGGCCGGCAGGTTGTCCCTGAGAAAAGTAGCATCATCCGCATTGTCGATAAACAGATTTTCCAGGAGTATGGCAGGCATGTTCGTCTCCCGCAGCACGGCAAAGTTTGATCGCTTCAGACCACGGTCAAAATGGCCCCTCTCGCCGTACCAACTGGCTAGGGCGGTATGAATGGACTCGGCAATAGCCAAAGTAGCCCCTGAGGCATTAGGATGGATGTGGGACTCATATCCGTGTCCACCTCCTGCATTGATGTGAATTGATACAAATAAAGAGGCCCCCGCACTGTTGGCGAAGGCCGCACGGTCGGACAATTCGCCCCGGGGAGCCAATAGGACTTCAGTCTCATAACCTGAGAGTTTTTGTTTTACGATCTCGCCCAGTTTGCCGGTCAGGTCGGATTCTCTTAATCCATTCCCGGACGCCCCGGGATCCGGTTGGCCGTTTTCAGAGTGGCCCTGATCTATAACTATCTTCATCAAATCACCCCTTCGTCACCAAATAAACAATGAGCCCCACGGCAATGGGACTCACTATATTAAGGATTATACTGATCACTTTTGACTTCGCAACCTCAACGATTAACTGGTCAACCTTTGTGTCCATGCCCCCTGTCAACTCCTCCAAGCTTTTTATTTTGGTTTCAGCCCTGGTCATTCTTTCGCAAGATTCGCAAGTCAACGATTCCCACCCCCTAAGACTATTTTCCCATTGTCCATTTTTAGTGATCTTTTTGACAGGATATTATGGTAGGATTATTTTGCAGGTATGGGTGGTAGCTCACCCACCCCGTTAGGGCCACCCCCGGCGGGGGCCTGCACCCCATTAAAAAACCGCCCGAAGGCGGTTATGTTATGCACTCTCTTTCTTGAGCCGTTCAAGTATATATGTCTGCCCCTTGGCGGTCACTCTCGTTGTCTTAAACAGTCTCACATCATTTGCCGTTTGTTTTGCGCTCTGGCTTACCTCGAAGTATCCCCGGTCAACATATTCTTGATATGGTTCTGTACTTCTGGGGAATATCATTTTCCATTCCCTAAGTTTTCTGTAAAGCCTCCTTTCCCCGGTAGTAAGTCCATTCTTGGAAGCCACTTTTGCTAACTCCCGGATAAGCACACTGTCTTTTGAGGCGGCGCAGGTTTCGGCGAAGTTGACGAGTGCCTTCTGCTGCTCTATCTTCTCGGCCAATTCTGCGGCCATCCTAAGAGCTTCTGGCAGGGTCTTGGGAACGGTGAACATTTCTTTAGCACGGAAGTATGTTTCCACCAGCATGTCGTACACTCCCCATGCCTTGTCTGTATTCAATGATTTGGCATGGAGGAGGGCACCCTTTTCGGTCCAAAGGTAGAAGAATTGGGCATTCTTTGAACCTAAATCAATTTGATTTTGGTCAACGAATTGCCTTTTTTCATCCCCTCTCAGACAATAATAATGCTTACCTTCGATATATCGGTCCTTGTTTCGATTGAAATTGTTTACGACTATTTGAACTTCAGTCTCATATCCTTCTGCCAGTTGCTGAGTGGTCAATACACGCTGGGTCTTGTGTTCGATTGGTTGCAGTGCTAAATTACTCAATTACATTCCTCCTCGGCTTTGTAGATTTCATTGATCAACACTAGGCCGGTCGCCTTTATGCACACCATGCTAACCCCTTCAGGCAGTTGGCAAAATACGATCTTGTTTTCGGACATAAAAATACCTCCCTTGATTTCCCCGGGGAGGAATGATAGAATCATAATGAAACATACCTCCCTTGGGGGTAGTTGTACGTGAGGTAGTCGAACATCTTTGCAGGATTAGGCGACTACCTCACGGCTTTTTCGTTGGCTTTGCTCATCTATCCATTCAAGAACCTTTGACCACTGGAATCTGATATTGCTGCCAACTTTCATATATGGCATACCATTTTTTCTCAGCCTGTCAATAGTTCTTTCATTTACCCTGAGCAATTTTGCCAACTCAGCTCTGGTCAAAACCTCATTTTCCATAGTCCACCTCCCTTCATCTGTGTACATTGTAGTACACTGTTGACATCGTGTCAAGTGGGCATGGAAAATATTTGAGGTAGTCGATAACCCATTATTCAGTTGTAAAGGTGGTATCCGTAATGGACACGAATCAAAAATCATGGGGCAAACGCATTGTTGAGTACATCATTATAGCCTTGATTCTTCTTGGACTGCCCTTCGTTGCCGGAATACTTTATGGTTACTTTTTCTAGATGGTAGTCGCTAGCCTATTTAATTGTTGAGGTGGGTTATGTGTCGGATACAATAAAAGCATTCTTGTTTATAACTTTATTTTTCGGCTCCATTTGGACAATTAATACTATCTTTGAAAATACATTCATACCCATGTTGGTGCAAATGTTTTTGATTGGAATATTATTAATTGCCTTCAAGTATAGCCACAAAAATAAATGAGGTGATATCATGTCGTTGGCCGACTGGCTTTTTTCTCATGCATTTTTTGATCTCGATTGGCTTGAAGTAATTATTTTCGGATCATTCGCAATTTATTATCTCGTCCGTTGGGCCATGAACGGCTTCCGAATCAATAGGTACAGAGAAAAGAACGACAACACCCACAGAGAGTTCCACGACTACATGTAGAAGGAGGGAATTACCTCCCCCCTCTCATCAGCCTCGCTTTTTTATTACTCAGTGCTTGCAGCTGCTTCTCCCTTTCATTAACACTCAACTTTTTATCCTTATTCACTTCCGCAATCTTCCGGTCAATAGACTCAATTTCCCGCTTGAACATCAGCGAATTGTATTCCTGTGGGCTGTTTCCGCTTGCCCGGAGTGTTGCCGTCTGCGATTTGGAAAGCGGCCTCCTTTCGTTTTTATAATAATCCTGCGCCTCTCGGAATCCACCTGGGCCAAACAATAGTCCTTTTGTCCTATTGGCCAAGTCCGGGGCAATGGGGTATTTAATGTTGCCCTTTTTATCGTCTACGGAATTAGTCTCCAGGGCTTTTAGGCCGCCCAAGGTTTTCTTTAGTTGACCCCCGCCGAAGGGTGGAAATATTTTGTATTGCGGCTCTTTTAGTCCTTTTGCTACCAGTAAGTCAGTGCCAAACCTTGTAGGGTCAGAGCGGCCAAACAGCTTCTTTCTGGTTGGCATATCAATGCCTAACATGTTTGTGCCGCCGTATTCAGGAAATAGAAATTCAGCATTTGCCACCGTTTGCCCAAGGGGTACGTTAGAAAGCACCTCACCGGCAATTCTACCTCCACGCTCAACGGGTGTCAGGTCTTCCTCCATGGCATCCATCATTGCTTGTATAGGGTCAAATACAACGCCGCTGCCCCTTGTCTCTTTCATGACCCCATTAAACATGTGGTTGCCAAGGAACAATAAGGCTATTGCACCGAAGTCTTTAGCCTTAACAAAGTCCCTCATCACCGACCAAAGGTTTGCCACCTCTAGCTGAAAAGGGGCCACCAGTTGAAACATTTTAGCCTTTTGGTTTAAGGGAACCTCACCAATTCCCCGACCGGCCACCAGGCTCCTGGCCACTCCATCAGCATAACGGATAGGGTTATCCACGCCTTTAGCAATGCCTTTAGCATAGGCACTGTGCCATATAAAATGGGTGCCTAACTTATCTGCTGACGTCATAACCCATACGGCAAATTTTTTCGGCTGATCAATTATTCTGGTGTCAAACTGGCTATATAATTTACTGCCGTAACCACCGAACCTCTCTTTGATAAATCCGGACTTGGCAATTTCTTTGTCCGGCACAAAGATAGATTTAAGGGCCCTTCCAACTCCCGGCACAGCATACTGTTTTGAATGGGCTATGCCTACAGGTATATTCGCTGTCTGAGCCATAGCGGAGGCGGCATTCGCAAGAACGGTATTTCCCTTGACTCTGTTGTTCGCCCATGTCAGAACATTAAAAGCCATTCTGCCGCCAGGAATGTTGTCCATGACTGTTCTGTCGAAAAATGGGTTTGTTTTCCCAGCCAAGTCCTGACTGAATTTTCTCAGATAGCCGATGAAGTTATTTATATTTCTGCTGTCCCTTGTGGCCTCTGTCAACTCGTCAGCCAGTGAGGTAAATTTACTGACGTGCGGGTCGATATGAATTGAGTATGAAGCAGAGGGAACGTAATTAATAAAGCCCCCCACGGCATCGTCTTTATATGGGCCCAATCCACGTTTTTGCATAAACCCGGCGAACCTTCCTTTGGGCAAGGTAAAGTCGGATATGCCCATCAGTGCAGGGTCAATGTTTGCAGGAGTGTCAAAGATGTTTTTAAGGCCACCTATGCCCTCGGCCATTTCGTTGAAGTGCCGGTAATAATCATTGCGCTTGGGTACGAATTTGCCTCTCATGGCGTCTTCGAATTTTGCCTCAAGTTCCTTTATTATTTCCTGTCTCTCTGTTGCGGTCAGCTTTCCATTGGTCTTTGTGGCTTCAATTTTGGCCTTGATGTTATTCATGGTCTTCTCGGCATTCGGGTATATCTGCCTCCTAACAGCGTTTACCTCGTCAATAAGCCTGTCGTATTCAGCACGAAACCACTTGTCAGCTTCAACTATTTTCTGCCAGTCATTGGGCCGCATCAGCTTTAGTTGCTCAATGGTTATTTTATTTTCCCCGTATTGTTGGACAAGGGCAGATTCCTTACTCCCCTTCTTAATCCCCAGCCTGTCCACGATATCAGTTTTGAGCTTGCTTAACAACTTTTCCTGATAAACCACATTGGCCCTCTTGGAATCGTCAAAGGGATCTAGAATGCGCTTTTTAACACTGTCGTAGTTTTTCCCGAATACATCCTTAAAGTTACGATAAACATCGGTCATGTTCAGCCGCCAGCCGCCAAGGTCTTTTAATTTAGTGGGGTCATCGTCTAATATCCTACCTTCCCCCCCGGCTGCTGGTCTTGGTATGTCTGTCTTAACCGGGGGAGCCTTGAGAGTCCCCTTTGCCGCCTGTTTATCTACCCACTTTGCGATTTTAGGAAACTCTGCCTTTAGTTCCGGATAAACTTCAAATATCTTCTGTATCCGGGCAGGATTCTTAGTGGTCTTTAGAATGCTACGGGCTGCTACCAATTCCACCGGGGGTGTTACCTCAACCTTGGGCGGTTTTAATGGAGTCACTACCGGGGGCTTGCGCTGCCTTATCCGATAGGCCAGCATTTTAAACTCGCTCCGCAACTCCGGGAAGGTGTCAAGTATCTTAGCCGCCCGATCAAGGTTCGTGGTGCTTTTTAGGATCTGTCTGGCTGAGTTTAGTTCTGCGGTTGGCAGGGTTGGCGCACTTACCGAAGGCGTTACCTTGCTATAAACACTCTGCCAGCGTTTAATAATCTCGGGGCTATTCTTAAACCTTTCCCTGATAACCGCCAGTGTTTCGTCTGTTGGAGGCCACGCCAAGCCTGTTTTCTCGGCGTATTCC
The DNA here is from genome assembly GCA_000802095.1 of Peptococcaceae bacterium BICA1-7. Classification (GTDB taxonomy): domain Bacteria; phylum Bacillota; class Desulfotomaculia; order Desulfotomaculales; family Desulfocucumaceae; genus BRHc4a. The sequence continues at coordinate 321,628 of JUEB01000017.1, forward strand.
CTCATTACTTTCTCGCCGGCTACTGAGGGCAATCCTGATTGCGCTGTAGACCCTCCGGATTTAACAACATCGTCCACTGCACCTGGTAATAATGGAGTTCCAAGCCTACTCTTAACAGCCGCCTCTCCCTGACTCATAGGCAACCCCAGCCTATTGCCAACCATTCCCCGCTGCCGTATTGCCCCAACGTCTGTGGTAAACTCGGGGAGTAGCCTCTGCTCAACCGCTCCCTCGCCAATGTCCATGCCGGTCTTAAATGATTCTTCCCCGGTATTTCTCCTTAAGCTGCTTACAGCCTTCTGCACTCCTTTAATGAGCCCCCTGGCTGCAACATCGCCGCCGCCAAATATGGCCGCACCAAGGGCCGCATTTTTGGCAATCTCGGGCAAAGGATCTCCCTCTATGGCGGACCTCGCACCCTCATATGTGCCGCCTGACATTGCCCCCGGCAAAGCTGCTTTGGCAATTTTCTGAGGCAGTTTTGTAGCTGTCGGAATCAGTCTTGCCGCTGCCGGTGTCGCCAGCTTGTATAGTCCACCAATGGGAGCCAAAGACCCCGTTATTTCCCCGCCAATAGCAAGACCCTTCTCAACTCCTGTTTCCGGTGCCAATACAGGATCTAGGTCGGCACCAATCAGGCTAGACATTTTTCTCTCGATTAGACCGCCGCTACCTCCAATGCCAAGAGTAGCCGCCCTGCCTATGGTCTGAAGTGGTATGCGAACTCCCCTGGCTACTCTTTCGGCGGTTGACCTTTGCGGTATCTGAGGTGTCGCCAGTTTAGGAGCGGTTGCCTCTGTCTGCCTTAATCCACCCATCCCAGACGGAGGGGCCACCACGTCATTTTTACGTAGCAACCCCATGTTGGCTGAAGGGGTGGGAGTGTTTTTAGATTGGATGTAGCTTTTTAATTCAGCCTTGTGCTTATCACTAAGCCGTGTCGGGTCAATGCGCCCTGCCTTAATAGCCTCGTATATCTTTTCGGGTGCTACTGGCATTTCATCACCCCTTAGAGTCCCATTAGATATTCGTCCGTGTATGTGCCACCACCGGCTTGGGACTGCAGCATTTTAAGGTAAGCATCCACAAGCTGACTCAAGGTATTGGTGGAATTATCATCAGGCATGCCCAGTCTGGGGTCTGCTTTTGCCATTTCCATGGCTCTATCATATAAATCTTTCTGTGCTGCCGCTGCATCCTGTTGGCTATTCCTGCCCATCTGATACTGCTGCCATGAGGTTAAACCACCGCCCCCACTACCACCCGTAGCCTGTCGCTTAATCTGGTTGAGTTGCGCCAGGGCAGTGTCATAGTCCAGCGCCCCCGCCTCTACCTGCTGCTTCAGCCGCTGCGCCTGTAGCTTCAGAGTATCCGGCAGGAAAGAATTTTCAATCTCCCGGGCAGCATTGTTCAGTTCCTGCGCCCTGTTCGCCAGAATAGCCGCCTGTACTGCCGGGTTGCTTGAGGACTTGCTATAATCAAACTCCTGCCCGGCCAGCGTCCTGGTGTCACCCAGACTGCCGGTTAACTGCGCCTGAGACAGAGCATATTGCCGGTTGGCGTTGTACTGGTCAATATAAGCTTGCATAGCCTGGGCCTCTATGTCAGCTTCAGCCGCTGCCACATCGGAGGCATAACCGCTCTCAACATTCGACCTCTGCCGTTCAATCCCGGCCATGTCGGAAGCCTCCTGCCTGTCTAACGCCCCAATCTGCCCCTGCAAGCCAGCCTGCCTGTAAACCTCCGGCATGGCCCCAGCCGCACCTTTTATGCCCCTTGCCGCCATGTACTGGGCAAAGTTCATTGCCCCCACATCTGAAGCCGCCGCCGCCTGGTTACGCTTGTCGTAGTAGGTCGGGGCAACATTGGCCTTTTCGGTGTCCAGGGAGGACAGGGCGGCTGATTTAGCCTTGTCCAGTGAGGCAATGCGGCTCGCACGCTGCGCCTCTTTCATTTGGTTGATGTATTCGGTGGGGTCGTATGGTTCTTCTAGCGGGACTTCGGGGGCAACCGGTTGAGTTGTGTTGAATGCATTTACCGCATCACTAAGCGGTACATACTGGTTATTTGGTGCTTGAACATCCTTGAACGGCCATGCGTTTTGTGCTTGCGGATTAGAAAGTAAATCCACATACCCTTGCCCGTTATAGGTATTTTTCACACTGGTCTGTGCCGTTCCGGGAACTACCATTCCCTGCTGATTGGAGGATCCACCAGATGAAACATTGTTGTTTATCCTGTCATATATGGAACTTGCCGCCCTTGCTGCTGTCCCTAATGTAGTACCGCCCAAAACAGTTTTAGCCAGATTAGACGCACTGCTTGAAGAACTTGACCTTTTACTGCTGGATCCTCCTGAACTGCTACCCATTAAATACACCTCCGTTGCGCCGGTATTCCCTGGCGTAATTAAAGTTTTCCTTTGTCACCTCGTACCACTTAACTGAATAAAGCCGCCCATCGGACAGCTTTGCATCATTTGTGAATGTACCGACTATACGGCCCCCGTGCCTTTTAATAATATTGTCGTACATGGCCTCACCTGGATTTCCTACCACCACCCACCACGTCACCCGCTGCATTCCGAATCTGTCAAAGAGGGATAAAAAGAAGTCGTGCAGGTCTGTGGCAAAGGTATGGTTTTTATCCCGAAAATTAATAATGACCAGTTCCCGCGCCGTGTCGGTTTCCCGGTCAAGTTTGGCCCCGAAGTATCCCACCACGCCATTGTCGTCCACGCCGACCATTTGTAACATTTCCCTACTGTCCTGGTAAATAGGGATAAGGTATTCAACGATGGACTCCCGCGAATAAAATTTAAAGCGGTCCTGGAAAACGCTTTCCATGAACCGCCCTTGCAATAGATCATTATATAAGATTGCCGGTTTTAACATCCCACTCCCCCTTTCAGGGAATTAAAAAACACCCCGAAGGGTGTTATTGCCAGTTTGTTTTTGACTGATTTATTTGTTCTAGTATTTTGTCAAGCATTGGGTTTTGTTCCCACCATTTTGATTCTGGTGCCTTTCGATAGTAGTCAATCATCCAAGAAGGAGCCCCTATTCTTTTTAGGGTGTCCATGTTTTTTTGCCAAGCGTCCGTCTCATCTTCTGCGATAGATTTTTGCTTAATATCATATCTTTGGTAAATATGTTGCGCCTCGTGTCTTATGCATCCAGCCCACCAGTAGGCATCAGGCTTCCAGTCACTTGGAATATGAACTGCCATATCTATTCTTTGCGTATATGGCCTTGTTTCGTAGCCCACATCCAGCACAATCTTCCTGACATACATCCCCACAAAAGCGTAATCTTCCGGTGACTTATCCCTCAACAACTCCAACGCATCCCGCATGGCTTTTTTAAAGGAGGCATCACCCACAATCTCAATATCGGTGAGGGCATCCCGCTGGGTAGCAATGTAGGCAGTGCCTGTAAAGCTGTCCCACCCCACAGCAGCCCCCATGCTCTCAGAAACCGCCCTCAGAGGTACAAATACTCGTCCGTCAATTAGTCGGGGGCCAGGGACGCTGTTAAGGGGATTGCCGTTTATCCAGACGTTGACCGTCTCGTTGTCGGCAAAACCAACTCCCCCGGCCATCATCCCAACAAAGAAGGCCAAGACCAAAAGGATACTGTAAAGTCTTTTTTTCATGGAGCATCCCCCCTTTGCCAACATTATACAGCATCGGGGGTAAATTGGAATAGGGGTTGGGGAAGTGTCAACTTTTGGGGTGTGGTTTTACACCGCCTTACCCTTTGCCCTGGCAGACTTCCCAACCTTGCCCAGAAGGGCGTTTTTGAGTTGGTCAAGGGTTGTTGCCGCAGTTATAGCAACCGCCAGTTCTTCGTCTGGGTCGGGTTCGGGTTGAGGTAAAACATGTGAGTCAATAACCACCCCGGCCTCCGCTGGCAACTCCAGTGGCTCACCCTGCTCGTTATAGGTAAATATTTCATCCCCTGCCGTGCCAAGGGCATTGTGCGGTACTCCTGCGGCAGTTAATTCCTCACCCAGTTTTACGAGGTCAACGGTCTTTCTGTTTAGCTTCATTTCTTCTACACCTCCAGGACAAGCATAGTCCTATACGGACAAAAGCCGGTATTGGCATCGACTTTCCACCTGGTCTTAACTGTATGGCTCCCTGCCGCAACGCCTGTAAAGCGATACATATTTACTACGGGAATAAAGTAGTTGGCTACATTAGCCTGTAGAGCTTGCAACCCAACCTCCGCAGCGGCATCAAGAGAAAAAGCAGAGCTTATTAATGTGCCTAGAGTTGTTGAATATACAGTCCCAATAAAAAACACAAGCAAATCGTTGCCTTTGGTGGTTAGTGTTACAGACATATTGGTAACATCGGCATAACTTGTGGACGTAGTGCTTGTTGAACCGGAACCAACCGCAAGACAGTTTTGTGCATCAAGGGCATTAACTTCCGGAATGTGTGTCCCATTAAACCACGCCACAAAATCAGCGCCAAACTTGTCAAACACCGCCTTTAGCTGGGCAGGGGTCAACCCTCCTACATCATTCGGTAAGTCGTCCAATGAAGCAACATTGTTTGTTGCTACTGAGCATGTAGTAAGCGCCATTGAAAAATCACCTCCGATTGCGTACTTCGCCACCAGTTCTTGACGGTATTGTAATCGACAGAACCGTTGCGGTGTCGGTGTCGTTGTTTGATATAATCAGCTTAAAATAGTCTATCTTTTTAGCCTTGACCTTGAATTTGAATGGCTGTGGAGAGTAATTTGTCTCAAAAGAAAAAGCGGCGAAATTCATGTTTTCAAACGTGCTAATCGAATACTCCGCTGTGTAGGTATTGTTCTCCCCGCTTCTATCGGTTTCATAGGTTATGTCCACATGGGTCTTAATCCTTGGAAGAATGGTAACAAAAATACGCTGAATGAATTTTCTCAACCATTCCACGCCAAAGTTAAAAAAGCCCATTTCCCATGTAGCCTCTATTGTTGTTCCGTTATATGTCTTTAAAGTCTCGTCAAACTTCATAATCTGACCTGCCGCAGTACCGAAATACAGATCCGCATCAACTAGGCAGAAGCAGGTCGGGGTGTCCGGCAGTTCAAGGATGTACCAGGTATCAGTACGGTAATTAAGCACCCATATTTTAGTGCCTACACATATCCAATACTGCCCTTTATCGCTCCAGTCAACAGTTAAAGCCGTGGTCAGGTCAACCGCATCAAGGTCATTCTGAATCCGCTTGCTTATCCATTGGGCGTTTTTCTCGTTCATTACATAGGTTGAAACCCACTCATATATTCCCTTCCATATTGTGTAAGGGTTATTGCCTATGATTTGAGTTTGCCCCTTGGCTACGTTACCGATTTTAGAATTCATTGGAAAAACCGGAAACAGGGCCGTAACCGCCCCGGTGGTAGCGTCCCGGTAATCTTCCTCCTCCGAGTACCATGCCGAAGCCTCCGAGGAATCGCCAGAGGTGAAAATAAGCTGTTTATTATACTGAGTGCAAATATCTGTTATCTCGTACTCTCCAACGTCAGATTCTGCGAACTTCGGCCAGAACGAAGGGTCTGAGGCCCCGGCCATAGTCACGCCTGTAGGGTAACGGGTAGCCTTGTGATCCGGGTTGCCAAATATCCAGTACCGGGCGTAATATACCCCGCCATAATAGCGATTTTTTACGATGGTGTCCCGGTCACCGGACACTGTCTTCGTCCAGGTTATGACCACGTTATTTACCCCTGTGGCAGGAGCAGAGACAAAGGTTACCGTGCCGTTGGTCAGGTTTACGGTGTAGTCTGTGGTTACTGTTTTTAGGACACCGCCTACATAAACCGAATCCACTGAGCCTATGCCTAACTCTGCCAGCTGGTAAACCGTAGCCGAGGCATTTCCGCTAAACTTCTGTGTTTTGGCCCCGGTCAGGTAGTTGATTGATTCCAGTATTGTCCCGCCACCTGCCGGGGGTGCTGCGGTGTAGACTGTCGGGACATACCCTGAGACACTGGCGATACTACCGGATCCGGCCCATGAATAAAGGTCGGTGCCGTCCATAATATAAACCGTGTTATTGCTCACAAAAAAAGTGGTCGGATTTGCGTCCGCCACTGTGCCAAGGTCCGTATTTGCTCCCGTAGTCAGGTTGTGTTCATATACGTGGCCGTTACAGGCAAATATGAGGTGGTTCGTGCCGCTTATGGAGCCATACCACATGCCGTTTATGTCGTGCGCCCCAAGGGTGGCAAAAAGTTGGATATAGCCGTAAGCCTTTTGAAGCTTATAATCATCTGTAATTATCCAGTTCGTTGAATTGCTTGCTTCGCCAAGCTGGAGCAGTGTTTCTGTAGCTGATTTATTGACTCCAAGAAATTTTTCGATCGTGTAAGGCTGCAATTGGGCCATACATCACCACCTCACTTAATTTCACTGATTGAATAGAGATCTTTTATCTCTGCCGGTTGCAGAGGCTGTTTTATCATCGACTCCATTTTCAGTTCCCGGAATTTCTCTTTGCATCTTGCCGCCAACTCACTATTCTGATCGGCCATGGCGAAATGTTCGGCCAAATAATAAGATCCGGAGGTGGCCGCAATATCATCAATTTCCAGGGTCTGCGTGAGTGCCGTTATTTTCGTCGGCACAGGTATGTATTTTATCCTGATAGTCCCTTCATAGGAGAACATGACCCATAATTCGTTTGCCCCCTCCCACTTAACCGAAGGGGAGCCCTCCTGATACTGCCAGTTAGGATATTCTGAAATTATCTGCGACCGGCTCTTGAAGTCGCTTGGCATTGTCGCCTTATACCAGGGCTTAAAGTCCGGCACTTTGTCGGCAGAGGCGAATTTATAGGGCGACAGGGCACGATTGCTGTGCCGGAAGTAATATGTGCCGCTTATTGTCATGGTCACGGTGCCGCCTGAAGTTGTGAGCACCCCCCTAACCGGCAAAAATGAGGTTGTACCGGCAGGAACGGAAATACTGATAGTTCCGGCAAAGGCTGTCTCTGCGCCTCCGTTAAACGAGTATGTACCGCTTACATCTGCGCCGCCCTCGGTAAAGGTCAGGGTGCAATCTCCGTCAACTTCAACATAGAAGCAATAGGCCCCAGTTGCAGAGTATGCCTGAGACTCACCATTATTTTCTTTGATAATTCCCATTTGACTAACATCGCCCAAAAGGTTATTTTTACGGAAGCAGGACAGTTCAAAGGTTTTGAACAGATCCCCTGACTTTGCCATTTCTTTCTGCCATAAATCTAGCAGATAGGGAGCCCGGTATTTGTATTCTGCTATCTGGGAGTCCACAATGGTTCCCGTGTCACTCAGTTCATCAAGTATTGCTATGCTACGGTCAAAAATCTCTTGCCCGGTGTATGCCATCTAAAACACCACCTTACCCCTTGGCATAATACCCTATCATTTCCCCGCTCGTAAGCGTGATAGAGTTCCATTTGCCATATACAACCGCACCCACGGGAATACTGGTAATGGTCGTGAGGTCGGCATTTACCGCACCACTCACATTGCCCTGCGCCGCAACAACAGTTGCAGCCATTGCCTGAAGCGCAAAAAAGTAATACCCGTCTGCGGGCGTTACTGCGCTGGTGCCGGTTATCGCCTTGGAACCTGTTGCCCCGGCTTTGTTTAGGGCCACCTGTGCGGCCATAAGTTCAAGTTGTGACATTTGTTATCCCTCCCTGTGCTTACGCATATGGTTGACCAATCCTGACGGGCTGGCGGCTTTAAAGCCACAGACAGAGCAGGTAAGGCCATCCGGTTCTTCTTTTACTTCCTCGGCCTGTACTTGGGCCTGTTCCTTGACCTCTATAAGTTCTATTTCCTCATGCAGGAAGTGCGGCCCCATTCTCTTTGCCAGCGACATGTCAAGAGTTACATACTCGCCGTTCTCGTCAAACTTAAACATTGGTAAGCCGGTGTTGCCGTCGCTGACGATATGGCCCGGATTGGAAAAAAATCTATATGCTTTCATGTGTACCTCCTTGTAAGTTGAGAGGGCGGTTTCCCGCCCCCCCCGTTTAACTTAGGGCAGTTTGATCACGCCAAGGTTGACATCGGACACGGTTCCGCTCTGGGTCACGGAGCAGCCAATCGTCAACTTGGAGCCAGTGCTTTTGAAACGACAGCCTTCCAGTGGACCGATAACTTTCACGGCCCCACCGTCAGCCACATCAACAGACAGAGTTCCCAGCACGCTGGACAGGAATCCCCCCGGCGCAATGGTGATAGAAGCGGTATTTACCGCTGCGGAATCGTTGTTATTCTGGACAACAAGCAAAACCCTCTCGTCTCCAACATCACTGACATCAACGGTAACGGACGAATCCATTGCCGTAAGGGTCAGGGCTACGTCGTCATTGAAAACAGCGGTAGAAGCAGTGTAATCACTCATTTATTATCATCCTTTCGCAAAAATTTAAGGGGACTTACTTAAGTCCCCTTGGTTGTTGTTTTTTTCAGTGCTTCCTCTACGGTCATGCCATGACTTATTCGCCAATAAAACGTACATCGAGGCACTTTGTAAAGATCGCACAATTCGGACCTTGTAGCGGTTATTCCGTCTACAGTTTCATATACGTTATTGCGCTTATTGTTACTCTGCCTAAGTGCCGTTGTCCATCGGCAATTATCTTTACTATACCCTTTATTGTTGTCAATTCTGTCCAAGGTAAGCCCTTCTGTGTATGTAGCATGCATGTCATTGTAAAACTCAATAAAATCCTTCCAGCTTTCTTGAAATGTAATGCCGCGCCCGCCATAGTTTTTATATTGCTTATGATTGGGGTTAGAACATCTTTCTTTCATTTCCTGCCAGACGTAATTCAATTTAGTTTTACCCATGCCATGCGTTTTAGTGCGTTCTCCTATCGACTTGAGAAACTCAACGCCCAAACAACCACAACTTTTAGTTTTTCCAAGTCTTATAAGCTGTCCGCTTTTAATGGTTTCTTTTCCACAATCACAAAGACATTTCCAATAGACAGTTCCGCGTTTGTCGTTGTGTGCCCTTTCGATTACGGTTAATCTACCGTATCTTTTGCCTTTCATGTCTATGTATTGCATAATATCACCTCTTGGCAATATTATACCATACATCTGTTACAATGACAAGTTGTCTAAATAGTGCTCTCCGCAGCAGGAGTCAGTGTCAGCCTGACAAGCTCCTTGGGCCGGACAACCTTGCCGCCCCATACTTGCAAAGATTTGACGGCATCGCCAAACCTCTTCTGAGGCCGGTAGGCTTCGGTTTCAGTCAGTTGAGCAGCGAATGATACTGCGGCCTTGGTACGGGCAAGGCATTCGTAGGCGGAACTGTTCTTAACAATGTTGTTGGACTCGTAAATGTCCATGCCAAGAATGTTGCCGACATAGCCGTTCTCAATTATCTTGTCGTTATCGGTCTTGCGAATGATTTTGGCCAGGACGATCTTAGTCGCAATGGCCGGGGACACTTCCAGATACTTCGTAGTGCCAGCCGGAACATTCACCGTCTTGAAATACTCCGCAGCCTCGGCAAGAACGCTGAAGATATTTGCCGTGGTCACGGAGGCATTGGTGATGGTCTTTCCAGCATCGGTGTACTTGGCAAAAATAAAGGTGTCCAGGTCGTCAGCCATAGTAATACCCATTTGCCGCTTTTGCTCTGTCCAGAATCCCTTTTGCGCCTGCGCCTCGTCCAGGTCGTCAAAATAGATGTGCGCATACTTGGCCTGGTCGATAAGCAGGTATTGAGCTGCCGAAGTTCCGGTGTCTGGGTCGTCAATATCAGTGTTGCGGGTGTAGTCCTTGGAATATACCGGCCCTACGGTCAAGATTTTGACCTGATCACCTTTCTGCTTGATCTGGCCCTCATAATCAGTGTTGCAGTGCTTAACGCCGATAAGCACCTTGTCACGCTCTTTTAGCACATCCTCTGCCCATAGCATGGGGATGAAGTTCTTTGCGCCCATTTGGTCACTCTCCTTTCAAAATAAAAACGCCGGAGATTATTTCCAGCGCTTTTCCGACTCCTTGATTGCGTTGTAATTGGCCCTGATTTCCTCACGGGACATGTTCGCCACCTGATCCCGTGTGAAGAATGTTCCCGACTTGGCCTGACCCTTGACGCTCCCGGTTGAGGCTTCAGCGTTGGCCTGGTTAGCCTCGCTTGCCTGTTGCTGGGCCATGTTCTGCTTCCAGTTGTACCGGGTCAGTGCATCGGCCAGCCTGCGCCCTTCCCTGCCCCCGGACTTCAACCACTTTTCAGCCTCTACAAACACTTCTCTGGGGATGGTTTTCCATTTTTCCTCTGTGTTGTAGTCCGGAAACTCGGTTGCGAATTCTTCATACATGGAATTGCGCCGGTCGGTGAAGTCCTTTTCGTCCTGGGCCTTGCGCTCGGATTCTTCACGGGATCGCTTGCTGTTCTCCCACTCGCTTTCGATTTTGTCTATCTTGGCAAGTTTTTGGATAACATCTTCCGGTAAGCCTTGCGCCTGGTAACGGTCGTAAATTTCCTTTTCCCGCAAAGCCTCTTTGTACTCAGCCTCGGTGGTAATGGGCTTGCCATTCCATGTGTATCCCTGCTCAGCAATGTAAGTATCACGGGCCTGTTGAGCCGCTTCCTGTCTGGTGCGCTCAATGGCCTTGTCGTAGTTCATACCCTTCTGGATATGCTGAACCGCTTCCTCATAAGGCAGTTCCAATTCTTGGTGGTTGTACTTTACCTTAATTCTTTGCGGTTCCGGGGTTTGCTCGACCTGCTGAGTGGTGTTCTCTTGGGTCGTTTCCTGCGTAGTTTCTTGAGTTACTTCTTGGGTTTGCTCCTGACTTACTTCACTCTGGTTGGTGAATTCGTCCATCAATAATCATCCTTTCGGCTATGGTAGGCCGTAGTATTTGCCTAGTTTAGAGCCATACGGCAGGGCATTAGCGCGAATCGCCTCTCTCCAGAAAACAAAAAAGCCACCCAATAGGCGTCAACCTACTGAGTGGCTTTCGAGAAGCTCTAATGGTGTTCAATTTAGGCTATTATCAACCTTTACCGTCATGTCCAACTTTTCCAGGTAGATGTTCATGGTCTTGCATCGGGGGCATTTTATTTTGTATGTTCCCTCGATTAATCCAAGCAACTTGCCGCAATGGGTACAACGTACTTCTTGCATTATTGCACCCTCTCTGGCTTATAATCAGAGCATTTAGTCACTTTAAATTGCTTATATCCTTTGCTTATAAACACAATGCAGTCGGTAAATGGTGTATATTCTATGTCGTCACCCACTTTTCTAAAAAAGGCACATCCTTGCGGGTCTGGCAAGGCGTAGGCCCTAGTACATGAAAGGCACAAAGTTTCGTATTTACTAACGGCATCAATGACAGCCTCTTCACCAGTTATTTCTTTGCCATATTTCAAATTTTTTCCACATAGCGGACAATATCTCCATTGTTTGTTATGGTTAATGATTCTTCCGCAATTTTCGCATCTAATTTTCATCTTCGACACTCTCCTTTATTGGTGTTCTTTAAAAGTCCCCTCATACCCACCCTTTGCCATGTACTTCTCGTACAACTCCGGCCTATACAGGTGAACAGCAGGGTAACGTGTGTCAATCCATATCTTGTACCCAGCAACTGCCGCCCTAACACAGAAGAAGCGATCCTCTCCGTCAAAGCCAAGATTGTAAATATCGTCATAGCACACGCCACGCTCGAACACACTCCTGTGCAGGAGAATACACGCTCCGGTCTGCCCCACCTCATACGTACCTGGTATAAGCCACTGTGCTATGTGGGCATAGTCAACACCTGAATAGCTGTCGTACATCCAGCAGTTGGGCAGCGGCTGGCCGTCCTTATCCCATCGGGTCCAGAAGATCTCGGCAACAATGTCCTTCCCGGTCGCCAGGAGTTGCACAAGCGTTTTAGGGTGCAGCATCAGGTCAGTGTCCACGAAAAAAATGTAGTCATACCCGTTTTCAAGGGCGAACTTGGCAATCCCGTTTTTCATCTTGATGATGTTACTGACCAGTTCCGAAGTCCATAGGTGCCGGTTGCCGTCACTCTTATACTCGTCGTCCGTCCTGTACTCAGCAAAGAAACATGTCTCCGGGTGCGCCTTAATAAGCGGTATCAACTCCGGGGAGTTGTGTAAAATAAAAAGCCTGTCGCATTGACAAGGCTTTTCGAGATTTTGCAGTGACTTCAGGTATTCCCGGAATATCTCCGGGCTTTGCCGGACGGGGGCCGCAATCAGTATTTTCATATGGCCTCCTTTACCATAACCGCATGGTAGCAGTACAGCCCGACCTCATTATTCCGTATAGCGTCCGGGGGCGGGTCTCTCTGGTATTCTCCGAATTTGAACCCCTCCGCTATGTCAAACAACTCCACCGGTTTCCTGATACACGAATACCGCCCATCCATGGTAATATCCAGGGTAACAATGAGCCTGCCGCCCGGTTTTAGCACCCGGCGAAACTCACCCATGACCCGCTTTACAGTGTCATATGGTAGATGCTCCAGGACACTTATACAGTAGATTGTATCCACGTCCTCATTGCACAAAGGTATATTGTCTATACCGGCCACAATGTGCAGTATATTCGGGTGCGGCTTGCTCTTGAGTAGGTCAGGGTTTATGTCCACGCTGAACACCTTGCAGCCGTTTTCGGCAAGTTCGTACTGAAAGGGGTAATTTGGGCCGCTGCCAGCATCTAAGACGGCTTCACCCGGCTTTATAAGACGCTTGGCCCATATGTATTCGTACAGGCGACTCCACCACTCGTCCGGGATGGTGAAATCATATATTTTATTGCATTTTTCGTCATTGGTGGTAAAATAGGCGTTCATTCGAACCTCCTTAAAACCGGGTTTTTGTCCAGGATTGATTTGTACTGTTCCAGACACCCGCTTTTCCCCTCCGGGTCGGCCCTCATATACCGCTCATACTTTTCCCGCCTGTCCTCCGGCCTTGCCCACCCCCAATGCTGAATTCTCACCGGGCAGGAGGCTATCTTTACCCCGGCATTCATTGGGAACCTGCCACAATGCAAGGGTGTTTCTTTCCAGAAGTAGTCAATATCCTCATACTTGACACAGAACGGCCACACTCCGTTATGCGCCTGCCAGTATTCATCGTCCCGGTAATGGGTCGGGCTCCACATGTCGTACAGGGGAAAGGCCAGGCTGTTGCACCCTGCCGCCTCTGCCTGCTGTATGTAGTCCCGTATCAGATCCGGGCGGTCAAAGGTTTCGTCGGCATCAAGGCAGAGAATCCAGTCATCTGGTTTGGCTTCTCCTACGGCTAAATGCCAAAGGAATTTTCTTTGTTTTAACTCATTCGTCCCCCAATAACTGCGATCTGAATAAAATACTTCGCCATACTTTTTACATATCTCTGGTGTTTCGTCTGTGCTGCAATCATCTACAATAATGATTATGTCGCAGACCATAGCCATCTGCTGGAGTACAGTTTCAAGCCATCGGTCAGCCTCATTTCTGACCAGCATCGCGCCAATTAACATAATGCGCCTCCCCTATGGTTTCCACGTTACAATGGCCACATATCAGCGTTGTGTCGCAGTAAATTTTAAACCCTGCCTCCCTGGCCCGGACACAGAAAGACAAATCCTCGCCTAGAATCTTGTGCGGGAAAAACCACGGCTCCGGGACTGTCTCAAATACCTTGCTCCTTATCAGCGTACAGGCCATGCCCACACCCTCTATCTCGGTCAGGCCCTTTGGGTAGTCAAGGTAAAACTTCGCGTCCTGCTCGTTGCAAGTCTTGAATATGCAAGGCTCATATCCAGGTGTGCGCCGAAACGCCAGGGCCGAAACAATGTCCTTGTCGGCCTCAATTAGCCTTGTCAGTAGGTCAACCGGAACAACCATGTCGCTATCCACGAATAGCAGGGCATCATACCCACCCTGCAAAAACACTCTGACCGATTCTTCACGGGCTGTATAGACAAGGCTCATGCCGATAGGAAACATATCAACGCTTACCCCCTGGTTTCGTGCGTGACAGGCCATAGGGATAAGTGAATATGCCGCCTGGGGTGCAACATAGCCGGTGTAGGGGATACAGAGTAAGGCTTTCATGTGTCACCTCGCGGCGTTTTCGTTCAGTTTGTGGTCGCCACACCAATCATTGACAAATACAACAGGATAGCCATTCATCGTTGGGGCATGTCTGCGGCATCTGCCAAGGTTTACAATGCCGCCGCTGTCTTTTTTGGGGGCAAACCACATACATGTTTTGCAACGCATATTTTCTGCCCTGTGAACCCATGGGTCCAATTGCCCGGCCAATCGTTCAAGAGCTTCCATGCGAGCCTGCTCCTGCTGTTGTTGCTGTTGAATCAAATATTCTTTCGAATACGCTGTACCACCAGAGCAACATTGCATTTCATCCTGAATCATTAATACAATCCTCCTTAATTAATCTTATTCTTAATTACCGCCGCCACTTTCAGCGGTTGGTTCAGATTCGGGCCGCAATAATTCGAGCACTTGGGGTTTACGCAAACCATTGTCAAAACGGAATAAATATCAGCGCTACCTACATCAGACTCAAATTTGCTGTCCGCTATTTGCAGCGGGGCCTTGCATTCCGGGCATTGCAATTCCTCCACCTCCCACCAACATTTGTGATTCCTGCGCTATGGCCGCCTGTAACTCAGGAGACAACTGACCAACAAACTGTTCAAAAGCCGCCATCATTTCCTGTTGCCGTGCTCCCTGCTCCTGCTGCTCAACCTCGTCAATAAGCCCCTCTTTGTCCGGTATTAAGCCGTTGTAAATGCGCTCCAGATACTGCCTAAAGCTGATTAACTGCTTATCCAGCAGGGCATCCATGGTCTGTATACTGGCAATCTCCGACCACTGGGTAGATGCCCCCACATCAATCTTGAGTGAAAACGTAGTTTGGTTGTACCGGCTGCCGTCAAAGGGAACCTGCACAACTTCCTCCTGCCTTGTCTGCGGGTTGGTGCGCTTAATCGTCAGCATTCTGGGGACACTGTACTTGGTCAGCCAATAATCCAACCAGATAAGCCCCTGATCCTCTTTAAACTGTGCGAACCTGCGTTTATTAGTTGACAGTGGCAAGGCTGACGCTTTTTGCAGGGCTATAATCCCGGCTGCTGTCTTGGTTACGCTGTCATCCCCGAGGGCTGTCTCATTGGCCCCTGCCATGTCCTTTGTGGTTTGCACCAGCATTTCGAACAGTTTTTGTATGCTGGCCGGAAGGCTGGGAGGATTAAGGAACATTGCTGCGCCTGTGACCTCTCCGTCTACAGGAATAGCTTTTGTAATATCGTTTGACCATGCCGGAATACGGCTTGAATCGTACACAGGCTTGGGATAAGCATTAAGCATCGTCCACAGTATCATGGTCGCCATCAGCTTGTTAATGGCTATGTTGTTGGGTATAAGCTCGGTAGCCTCTGCCTCACCGTGGCAGCTATTTTTGCGTGGTGTCCACTGCATAGAGGCCACCGGATAGCGGTGCAGTTTGGTGTCCCAGTCTTTGCGGATAATGGCTCTCTCAGTGGATTTCCTGGCCCATATGGTTGTCACTCTATCCATAAGCTGCTTGCCCGCCTGGTCCATCATCGGAAACCCTGCGGGGTCGGTTTTGGGTATCTCCTTTGTCTTGGTCCACATCTTTAAGAGGACGGTGCAATATCCACCAGCCGTATCCTTGTTGGGCTCATTCTTGGCCCTATCACCGGCACGGTACTGGGTATCGCTATCTCCGGTTATTTTGTTGATTTCATCTTTGGATACGCCGTTTCTTTTAGCTTCCGCCTGAACCTCCTTAACCAGCTTGCGGAAAGATAGAATTATATACGGCTGTACCGGCCCCCTCTTGTCATTGGGCCTGGGGTCTGATGTATTGCCCGGGAAATAACACACGTTGTCAATTATCTCGGCATTCATATCGCCCATGACCTGTGCGCCCATTTCGTTGACTCCGGCATCTATGGTATCGTCCCAGTAGTAATAAATAATGCCATCACCTGAGAGAGCAGCGTCAAATATGGCTTGCTCGTCTAACGTGGACTGCTTTAGGTTCTCGTCAACAGTCTTGGCGTAGTCAGACAGCAGTCTCGCCACTTCTTGCAGTATGGCGATCTTATCCGGGTCGTTGGGGTCATAGTTGGCAGAGTTCTCCGCTGAAAACTGCATGGTCAGCATGTCTGACATTATCTGAGACACTTTCCA
The DNA here is from genome assembly GCA_000802095.1 of Peptococcaceae bacterium BICA1-7. GTDB lineage: Bacteria > Bacillota > Desulfotomaculia > Desulfotomaculales > Desulfocucumaceae > BRHc4a. The sequence goes on from JUEB01000017.1 coordinate 337,839, forward strand.
GTTGACTATTCGCTTGGTCACATTTAACCGGACCTGCGGCAGTCCCCCAGTGTCCACCCCGTCCCAGTGGTGCCCGGCGTAAAATCGTTCATTCCTGTTTGTGGTGGCGAATAGGTTTAAGCTGCTTTTGTAGTCAATGCCGTCTTTATATAGCTGCCAATCGGCTGTCTGTTTTTGCTCGTCCAACTACATCACCTCTTTTCCTCGGGCAAAAATCCATCATAGGCCATCATGTTTGCATGGCCCTTTAACATCTCGGCTGTGGCAGGGTCGGGTTTGTCAGGCATAACGGCCTCCTTGACGGCTTTAACCGGGGCTAATTTCGGCGGCACATTGCCCTTTGCCGTCTGCATACCCAGGCGGAGGCCGGTGCGAAAGCCTAGATATAGGCATAGAAAAAGGACTATTGCTAGTCCTGTGCTGATTATGGCTGTTTGCATTACAGGTCAAATCCTCCTTTGAAGAATGATTCCGTCACCGTCACGCTGTCGGCTCGGGGTTTGGGGCGTTCACATTCAAAGTTATAGTGTTCAGGTTTATCTTGTTGCTTATCCCTGGCATATATAAACCTCTTGAGTGCCTGGCTTGCCTGGTCCACAAGGTCATCCCTTACTCCATTGGGAAAGGCTGCGCACTGGTCTATAAACTCATTAACCCACGGACATACCAAAGGGTGAGGAACATAAACATTCCCAGCCTCCATTAGCGGGGATACTGCGCTTGCCCTGGCCACCTTTGACCCCTCCGGCAACACCGGGATAATGCCCCTTACCTTTAGCCGCAACATGGATATTACTGCCGGGCCATTAGCCTTATCCTCAACCAATTTAGTAAGCACCCTCGGCCACTTGTCGGTCAGGGTTAAAAATGCCTTAATTGTCTGCACAAAATCCATACGATCATAAACCCGGTCAAGGAAGAATATACTTGCCCCCTTGCTGCCCCATATCCCACCGGCAACAAAGTCCGTACCGTCTGTATCCTTAAAGGTCATATCCCAGGATTGCAGCATCTTGTCAAAATTATCAGGTAAATCCACGGCATGAATGTTCGTGTACTCATCATTGGGCAACTTGACCATTACCGGGGGCAGGTCTACTCCTTTAGGCTTCCAGTACCGCCACCAATGCCGCTTTAGCATGTTTCCCTCTTGGGCTGATGGTCTGCCTTGAAATAGTGCGTTCCATGCCCGGAGGCCCCCGCCCTCGATTGTGGGGTCGTTTATGTATCCATCCTTAAAGGCATCCTTCCATGTCCTGTCTTTGCCTATCTCTGGGAATAGTGCCTCTCCCGGTTCCCGGCCTATAGGGTCATTGTCCTCGGCCTCACAGGGTAGGTTAATAACAAAAACGCCCTTTTCATGGGCTATTATCATACCGGCAAGGTCTGCCTCATGCCACCTGGTTTGAATTAGTATAACCAGTCCATCAGCACTAAGCCTTGTTTTTATAGAGTTCTGCCACTCCTCCCAGAGCCTTGCCCTATAGACTTCAGAATCTGCCTCCTGCCTGTTTTTAATAGGGTCATCAATGATTATTAAGTCCCCTGGCTGGCCGGTAATACCTGCCATTATGCCACGGCTTATCATGCTTCCGGTGTGGCCGGCAATCTCAAAGTCAGTATCAGATTTGCGGGTTTTGTCAAGCTCAACACCAAACAGTTGATTTCCATATTCTTCTACCTTTTTCTTATTGGCCCGCCCAAACTTTCGGGCCAAATCATCACCATAAGAAACCTCTATGACTCTCTTGTCAGGGTGCTTGCCCAGGTAATAACTCGGCAATGTCTCTGTGACGCTCTGTGACTTGCCGTGTTGAGGAGGCATCTGAATTATAAGTATCTTTACCTTGTTACCTTTATCGTTGACGAGAGAGCGGTTTATAAATACCTCAACCGTGTTGCAGATATAGACAAGGTGTCTGCCTGGTATCCAGTGGCCTCGGTGGGTGTAGATGCAATAATCAAGGTAAGACTGTTTAGCAAGCTCTTTCCGTGCCTCATTAGCCAGTGCTACCCTCTGTGCCTGTGTCAAGTTTAGCAATGGCTCTCAACTCCTCTATGGTTAGGCCGGATAGATCAACTTGCGTTTTTATCGGCCCCCCGTCCTTGCCGTAAACTTCGTGCTCATGTTTTTCAGTAAACATCCCCAGGTGCTTGCCTATCTTATCCAGAGCCGCCATTTTGTCGTGAAGTTTGAATTTAAACGTGCCATCCTTGCCTATGCTCACCTCTTGGATAACTGAGCCGTCTACCTGGCTGGAGTCGATAACGTCAATGATCTGTTTGTAATCAATGACCGGCTCCCCTGTTTCGGAGTCGTGGTCAACCACTGTTTTTGCAGTCTTGTATTCAAGGTATTGCTTTATGTCGGCAAAGCCTATTTTAGCAAGTTCGGCGAGTGTCCTTTCAACCGTTATCATGTTGCGGCCTTTCAGTTCATTGATAAGTTCATTAAGCCTTGCCTTTATCTTGTCCTTATTAGCCAATATGCAGGCTTTTTCGTCCACAGTCTTGTCAGTCATGTTTTGTGTATTATAGGCCTGCTTGTATGCGTCTCTTTGGGTGAGTCCGGTAAACAGGCCTTGAGTAAATTTTTCTTCTTTGACTGTCAAAGGCCTACCTGCCATCCCGCCCAACTCCTTTACTTAAACTTAATATTAGACATATAAAAACACATGGCAATAAACATGATAAAAGTCATCCAGGGATGTTGATACATCCAACCAGCTAATGTAGGTTCCACACCCACACCTCCAAAATAATTTCAAAAAACAAAAAACAACAATACCTGTAAGGTACTGGTCAATAAATAGGCTTAACCTGTTTATTAGCTGTCTGCCAAAATTCCCTCCTTACCCACTCGGGTAATATAGGGTCCAGGTGTTCACGAAATAAAAGATAAAGATTAAGGCTGATTCTCCGGCCGGCAAAAAAATAAGCGGGATTTATGTAAAACTCCTCGCTTTCAATATTGCCCACCTTACGAATGTTTTTCTGTATGACACCCAGGCGCATCATTTTTTCTATAAACTCCCGGCCCCGTTTCTGTGATAGGCCGATAATTTCAATTAACTGTCCTTCGCTATATGGCCTTATTCCTGCCCTGGCCCGATACCCCAACATATTTGATGTTGCTATCATTAACTTTGCAAGTCTGGCCATCTTCCCTATTTCGCTGTCCGTCATTTCTTGAGGGAAAAGCACGTCTGCAAATATCTTAGCCCCCAATTTATGAGTCGGAACCTTGTATCCCTCATCAGTGAGAATGTCCTCTATATGCTTTTGTTTTTCAGACACAACTTCACCAGTAGAGGTATTCACATTTTTAACAACCTGAAGCAATTCCGATCACTCCTTCGGGACAATAATGTCTAAAATAGGGGGGTATTTGAGACAAAAATGTCTAGGCGGCAAAAACGCTGAAACGCTTGCCGCCGTTACTACTATCCACGTTTTTAAAATGTCCATTTACATATTGATATATTTATAAATAATTGGTCATATCGTAGGCATCTTATCGTGAAATTTTCCATGGCATCCCTGGCAGAGAACAATTACATCGGTATATTTTTCTTCTCCCTTGGTTTCATAGTGCCTATGATGAACATTAAGTAAGCCGCCACTGTTGCATAGCTGACATCTATTGTTTGCCCTTTTCAATGCATTGCGCCTAATTTTTTGCCAGTGCTCAGTCTGCAAATACTGCTTATATGGCAATGATTTTAGCCTCTTAATCTCCTGATGCCATTTCTCTTCTTCACTGGCTCTCTCACTGCTAAATACTCGGCTTAATTCCTCTTGATTTTTCCGCTTTTCTTCCCTACTTATTGCTTTACAATTATCGCATTGCCATAAATAATCAGCATTCACAATATCATGCATATTATTCCTTGACGTTGGATTAATAACAGCATCCTGGCCACATTCCTTGCATTTAATCATAACCTCATAGCTTTTTGAGGCCATATGCGCTATTTGGCTGGCCTGTTTTAGGTCCAGCACATCCACCAGTATTTTCAGTTCCAAATCAGTATTCCAATAATAAAAATTAATTACTTCCTGAGATATGAAATCCTTATTTTCTTTAAGGTATTTTATAAACTCCTCCGTGCTCTCCTTAATTGCTTCCTGAAGGTCTTTAATGTGTTCAGCATGTGCCATGATGAAATTGTTCATCCCACCACGCTCCTATGGTTTATTTGCTCCTTTATTATATATTTGGCGGCAACAGGTGGAGCCTCCTGCTTTCGGTGATCAGCCTAGCCGCCAAAATTATCTTTGCCCGAGGGCACCCGGGGTGTCCCGAAGGACTGTCCCCGGCAAAAGAAAACAGCCCATTACAGGCTGCTGATTTCAGGGTCTGCTGGCAATGTCACAGACCCAGGAACTCCTCCTGCACATGGCAGGTAAGCTATGCCCACTTAAGGGCTACACAGTAAGCGGGTGAGGATTTGCATCTCACATAAACTACTCCCATTTGTATAGGTAAGTTCTACAGGCCACTATAGCGTCTACCTATTCCGCCACCGCTTACAAACTTAACCGGCTTTCACCGGATGATTTCGGACCGGGTTGCCCCGGCCATTGAGGGAGAGGAGGTGTGGTTCAACTCCTCACACTTATAATGTACCACATTAACCACGACATTTTCACGACATGTTCTAATACACAATTCTCTTGAATAGGCTTAAGCTCATATACCATACTGCCCGTTCTTTTATCCTTTGGCATTGTCTAGGGTCATAGTTCAGCCTTCGTCCAACATCTTCCCACTTCATGCCCTGGATGTAGAATAAAGTCACCACATCCTTTTCCTTTGGTAACAGAGAAGCTATTGCAATGTCAACCTTTTCAATGTTGGCCCTGATTGTAAATAGTTCGTCCTCCAATCCTTGTTTATCCAGCACATACATGCGCCATACCCTGCTGAAGTCTTTCCTGTACTTCTCCCGCCATTCACTAACCACACTGGCGGTCTTGTCACCCACATCAGACCCCATCGGCATACCATTCACCACCCTGGCAAACATCATGCCCTCGATAGCCTCGTCCTGTGTCTCTGTTATATTAGTTCCCAGTATTGAGGCAAGCTCATTCTCCAGTATAGCCACCCTTGCCTTCATGGCCCTATAGTTCTGCAGCATTTCCTCTGATCTCCGGTATAAGGTGCTTTTTTCGATTCCTGAAGCCATCCCCGCCACCCCCGTTTACTTTTTCGCCACCCGTGGTATAATGATCTTGCAGAGATCTTCTACCTCCTGGGGCAGGGGGTTGTTTTTTCTATTCCTCTATCATTTCTTTAGCCTTTTTACACTTATCAATATTCTCTGAGTTATATGGTGGTTCTCCCTCACATTCAATACACGGATTCTGACAACCGCAAACCTCACACCTATCTAAAAATGCCTCTTGACACGTATTACAAAAACAATCTCCACATGCATCCCAATTAATCAGCATAATTGCACCTCATTCTTTTTTATCTTTTAAGCATGCTACATTCACATACCCTTCCTCGTCTTTATATACACCGTCATGGTTTTTGCAATTAACACATTCAGCAAGTTCTATAAAGTCATTTTTGTATTCACAATATATGTTTAGCACCTTCTCACCTCCCCCACTTCCTCAAATTAACCTGCCTCTCCGCCTCCAAAATCGCCCTCAACTCCCGGGGCCTTGGCTTGGCCGGGGGATATAGTTTTATCCAGATGCCGGGGTAGATCCTAATCCTGGTCATTATCCACTCTCCTCTTGGCCCATGCCGCGAATCTGGCCCTAGTCATCGTTGCAAGTATTCCTGATCTCCTGCCACTGACTACCTTATACTCAACGCAATCGCTATCTATCTGAAAGCGTCGTGGATATACCATATTGACTATCTCCCGTTCTTCGCAGTAGATACAGCCCGGCTTATTGCTATAAATACCACCTACCATAATCTCACTCTTTTTCACTCGCCACCAACCTCCTAACTCGTCTTAGTGTTGACAACACAAGATGTCTCTCTTTGCCCTCATACAACGGGCAGTCCTCTGTGTCCCTGATTTGCTCTTCGATTGCGGAGAGGATGCGGGTGCGTTCGTCTATTTTTCCCGAGACTTTACCATTTTTTATTCCTGTGCTAAATCCCATTGAATAAGGACCCAAACTCACTCTCCATCACCGTCCCTGAGGAGGGAGAGGACTTCAAATATTGCTTTCTCATAGCCCTCTGACCAGTTGTTTGATGCAATATACATATTCTTTATTAGACCACGTATCCTCGCCCTCTCTGCGGCTGCACCCTTAAATTTAAATGCTTTCTTGTAATTATCAAATTGCTTAATGGTTATCGCTGCTTCGCCGCCAATAAAAGTCAAAGAGTTCTCGCCATTTTTTTCAGGATAATACTTTGTATTAGTTATCATCCTTCTCACGCTCCAAAATCCAGATTAATGCTTCGGCGGCGGCTATCCTTATAGTGACGAACATTTCATATACTCCTTTCTTACTTTAGATGCAACTTTCTTTGCCTGTTCAAAATCTTTATAATAACCGAAGCATTTTTCTTTGCCATTAACTTTAAGTCTCACAACCCACCTTTTTTCACGTTTTTTCCAATTAACATTTATTGCACCACTACTACTATGACATGGTGGACACCTCAAGTTTTGCTGATTTTCTGATGGCGTTACCAATCTTAGGTTTGATTTTCGATTATCTAAAGTGTAATGGTTTATATGATCCACGTGATATCCATTCGGTATCTCGCCCATAACATACCTTTCCATACCGCACCACCTATTTATCGTTCCTACTGGCTATTACGTACCACATCATAGCCTGAATCAAATAAAGCACCCCTGTTCCCATATGACTTACGTATGATAATTTAAAAAAAGACAAACATGCCCAAACTACTGAAAACCACATCATAAACCATTGTAAATATTTCATACCACACCCCCTATTTAACCTCTAAAAACTCCACATCAGGATATTTAAACAAAAACAATTTCCGCTTAATCCTGTAATCCTTGGTCTTAAAGCCCTTCACGTCAATTACTTGCTTTTTTCCGCCCTTAAGTGTGATTTCAAAATCCGCTATATAGGTAATTGGTCTTATAGTGTTTTTCCCCACCTTAAACCTTGACTGCAACTCATATTCTGGCTGTATTTTTATGTCTGTTATTTCCCCGGCCATCTTGCGGTATTTTAATTCCTGGTAATATCGCTCTTCGCGCTTGCTGTCAAATATGTGGCCGTCTGCCTCAACCTTTTTATTGCCGTACTTCCTCGGTATTGGTCTTACTGGCACTTTCCCACCCCCTATATAAAACTCTCACACAGCATCTGCCGCACTTGCGCCGTAAACCTCTTTATCTCCCCGGGCTCCCTGACTCTCGGCACAACCGGATCTCGTATTGGCTCACGGTATATCCCCATTTCCTTGCACAGGGAGCCCACCACACCCCTTGCACAGCCGATGTATTGAGCTATCTCACAGTGTTTTAGGGTGTCTATGTTATCGAGGAGGTATTGTATGTGGCATATTGATAGTCCGTTTTTGTGCATTGGTTACACCTCCCTGATTATCTGACCAATCAACTTGCCGATTGCCGGCACGACTGCATTTCCGCACATTCTGGCAATTGCCGCCTCAGAAAATCCAGCAAACCATCCCGGAGGGAATCCGGCAAAGGCGGTTCGCTCGTCACTGTCCAGGATTCGGAGTTTTCCGTCATAAACATAACTGTCGCGGGAATCGTATCTGCGTCGGTTTGTAGTAAGACACGGAATGACCTGCCTCTCGCCACAGCGCGGCGAATAATACCTTTGACCCCCCTTGGTTTGACATAACTGTCCTGCATGGCCTGGCCAGGAGGTTTTAATACTTCCGACAATAAAATCCCTGACCCTTTGTTGCCCTGTATACGTACTGGCGTCCGTCCTGATAATAGCGCATCGGTATCCAAGCACGTCCAATGCGGCTTCAAAGTGGACATCATCTGATGCAGGAACATTTTCGCGGACCACCCACTGGGGCCGCATGAGTCCGACCACGGCAAGGAAGTATCCGGAAAGATCGGGGTGTTTACTTTCTCCATTGCTTCTTGCTCTGCTTCTGATAGGACAGGGATCGCCTCCGCAAATAATGTCAACTGTCTCAACTGGTTCACCTCCTGCGATATATTTTAAAAAGTCTATAATATCGCTATACCTCTTTACTTCAGGCCAATGAAGAGAAAGCACTTGCTGACATTGACGGTTTTTCTCAACCTGCCATACCGGCTTAAATCCTGCGTCCTCAAGCCCCTTATCTAGTCCGCCGGCCCCGCTAAACAAACTCCCAAATGTCAGCACTCCAACCCCTCCCTTTCCTCCCAACTCTCCACCGCCTGGTCCCAATCCTCCGGCCAGTCGTTTGCATGTCCGCAGTCCCGGCAATCCTCATCGTCAAGCGGTTCGCAGCCGGTGTGTTTGCGGTAGCAGAGGCCTGGTTTATTTGAGTCCATATAGTTTTCTCATCCGTTCTTTGTTTTGAGTTGATAATTGGTCTGTACCGGTACGGGCAAGGTCGCCGGGAGGATGTCCCCGGGGCTGCGCCCTACTCTGTAAATAAAGCGTGTCGTACTTATCCCGCAGTTTTTTTGCGCTTAAAATGTTTGATGCCCAGAAGGTACTTTCTTGGCTAAATTTCATGACTGCAGTTAGCTGTTCAACAGCCCTGCCGTCGATTCTCAGCATCTTATCAAACTCTGCCGCCCATCCGGTCAGGTCTTTTGGCACTCTGGCCTTGTCATTGTTTTTTAAAATATGGTCTTTAAGTTTTAAGGCCAAAATCATTTCCTGAGAGTCATCAGGAAATTGGTGAGGAATATTCTCTTTTTGTTTAGTTTTCTTTTGTTTATATAATGCGGGCGGATCTAGGGACATTTTAGGGACATTTTTGCCCGTTTCTAGCGGAATATTTCCCGTAATACTTTCTTCTAGGGGAATCATTCCCGTAAAAGTAACCATCCTGTATTTACCGGCTTCCCTCTTTCCTTGGTTCACATATTCAATTCTTCCAAGTTGTTTTAGACTATTGCGCTTCCTGTCCAAAGTCTTTCTGTCTATACCTCCAAGCCTAGCCTGTAAGCTCATATTGGCTACTGCAAACCACTCTAGCCAACCGCACCTATTGTTTATGTCCATAAGATGGAACCATAAAGCCTGTTCGGTTGAGTCTAACGGATTTGTTTCGAGCCAATGGTGAAAGGCTATAATCTCCTTGAGGTAATTCATGGTGCGCCCCCTAATCAACCTTTACAAACTTGCTCTCATGTTCCTTGTTTAAACTCCAAGTACATCCGCCTACAAGTTTTCCTTTATGTATAAACATGTCGTCCAAGGTATAAACTGTAAATCTTGTTTCTGTTACATCGAGTACTTTAACAGGCTTTCTTGTAGGTAGGTGAACATATATCTCATTAACTTCTATCATGGTCAGTAACCACCTCACTTCCTCGGTCTCCTCTTAACCCCGCCCCCGCCATAAGCGCACCACCCACAATCCGGCTGACCTTCTGCCGTCAGCCTCATCCTTAGATAGCACTCTGGCGGGTAGCCCTCGAACATGTCGCGCCAGGGGTATGTGCAAGGTGGTTCAGTCATTGGCGGCTACCTTCTCAAACTCAATCACCCATACCCAAGGATTGACTTCCCAACCATAACCACGCTTGGAGTAAATGGAGTCCCATAACTCCCCAAAACATTCCGGTATACTTATACTGCCGTCATACCAACCAGGACTTCCTTTATGCTCAGGAAATGCATCATACGGACAGTTTCCTCCAAATCCTTCGGCGTCGGCATCCTCTTCTGTTATCTCCTGCAACCTCTCCACCCTGACAGCTTTCACTTTCAGGAACAACCGGGCGGCTGACCGGGGCATGTGGATTGATGGTTTCCATTTAATTATGTTTCCAAGGTGGTCAATTTCCGTGCCATCTGCCTTATACTCATATAAACCACCACTTACCATTGCCCACGTTTCCCGCACCCAGAGAATATCATCACCATGACAAGGTGGTGTGTATCTTTTGCCGCCATAAAGCCATTTATTATGGTCTCGGTGGTCACTTCCGGCATAGCAATACATTAGCTGTCCTTCCGGCTGCGGCTTAACAACCCGCCTCGTCTGCGTTTTCCGTCCTTCCAGAATGGCCCTGACCATTTCCGTTGAAAACAGTATCGGTTTTCCCATCTTCCTCCACCTCCGGCCCAATCTCCCCTCCGCACTCCTTGCAAATCCAGGTCCCATTAGCATCAGAACTATACCAAACCGCTCCGCACTTGCACTGTCGGCTAATCATCTTCATCCTCCTCCGGCACTTCCGTGTAATCGAATCCAAGGCACTCAGATATGGTTTCCTGTAGCCCCTCAAGAATATAACCGTGGGGGCAATACTTTTCACGTATCCTGTGGCACGGCATACAGGTGCGGTAAGTTTGCCATCCCTCGCCATCCCATAGGCCTGTCACCTTGTGGTATTCTTGTCCAGGCTTTATATCTTCGCGGCACTCACAGCATTTATGTACCTTCCTTGCTTTTGGAAATTCGTCACGGCAAACTTTCGGGCCATCATATCCTTCAGCGCTGCAATCACAGGAAATACTCATTCCCCCGCCCCCTCTCCGGTCTTGTCGTAGGCGGTAATAGCATTAGTAAGTTTTTTATTGGCTTCATAATAAGCATCGGCATGGTCTTCACAATACGGGCCATGACCACGAATTTCAGATAATGAACAGCGCCCGCAGTCTTCCGCATCTGTTTTTGTTTTATTAACTTCTTTTACAGCCTCCACCACCGCCTCCATAAGTTGATACCGTGATTGGTGGGGTGGGGAGGAAAGGGCCTTTGTGGCATTGGTAAAATTCCTTATTGTAAAAAGGAGGTAGTCTGAATCATTGTCTTCATAAATAAACCTTAATTCTTGCCCTTCGCTTGCTCTTTTTTGATAGTCAAGATATGCTTTTCCAACGGTTGCGAATGGTTTTAGCGCCTCTCTCAACCCCGCCTCCCTCTCCACCGCCTGCCTAACCTTCCCCTCCAACTCATCTATGTAGCATCCCTTTTTATGCCCTTCAAACTCGAAGCAGGCAGAACAACCGCCGTTTTCCTGGTATTTTTTTGACTCTTCCTGCCAGCTTTGTGCCGCCTCGTTCTCCAGCAGCACCTCCACCGCTTGTTTGGCCGCTTCCAACTCCCGGCGCAGGCCCCTATTTTCATCATTCAGTTTTTCATAATCGCTAAAGCTGTATGCTGGCATGTGGCACCTCCTGTATTCCGGTTAGGAGCCGGTTATACTGCCGGATTAATCTTAGCCGGGTCCAAAAGCACTATTTTTGACTTCCAGTAGGGGTTTTTGCACTTTGGCGTTATCCACTTACCTGTGATGAGGTAATCCCCTATTAGGAGCTTCTCTTTGCCATGTATGGCGTTTTTAACAGCGTTGTCAAGGTGGTTGTATTCCCGGTATCCGTCCTCAAGCTCTGTGCGCTTCTGTAGCTTATCAAGTAGCTCGTCGTCGTCGATAATCTCAAGGGCTTTCTGTCTGATTTCTGGTAAGCAGATATGGAGAAAGGCGCAATGTTGACATACTTCAGGGTTATCAATCTGCTCTGCCATTGTCCCGTTGGCTACGTGCTTTTCAATGCGCTCTGTTTTTTGAAGGATATGCTCCATGTAGGAGTAGTCAAGGTCAACCCAAATAAGTTTTGGTTGAAAGCGGGGAATTGATTTCAGGTAAAAGAATCCCCGTTCTTCGCCTTTTATGTATAGGTAGGTCATTAATTGTGCGGGGTATTTCTGAATCCAGGGCTTTTTTGAATCAAAGAAATCTTGTAAGGTGTTGAGTTTTTCCCAGTCAAAGATGTTGAGCCCCTTTATCTCTCCGGTATGCACCTGGCCACTGCCGAAGTCCACCCTCACGTCAATATGTCCGGTTATGCGTGGCTTGCTCTCCATGATGGCCTTGTCAGGCTCCGGTCGGTAAACCTTAAAACCTGCATCCTCAAGGTCTTTTATCGCCAGTTCCTCAACCGCTCTGCCACCCTCGAATATAAACTCCACTTCTGGTCCATGCGTCTTTTTGTCTGCCCAATTGGTTATGGATAGGGTCAAATATCTCTCACAGGGATGGCCTATCTCGGAGGCCCGGGGGACGTGTTGAGGGTAAGTTTTTATGTATTTTTTCTTACCCTCTTTAATCTGGTTAATGATAATGTGTGCGCTCAGTTCGTTAACTTGCTGCTGATGTATCTGCTCCGCTGGCATTGCCGACATTTCCACCGGCCCCCTTCCATTGGTCGTATGCAGCCTTGACTTTCTTGTGGGTTACGGGTGCTTGTTTTTCGGATATTTGGGCTATTGAACGCTTACCGGCAACTATTGATCCATCCCTGCCGGGAAACTCTGTGAATTTCTCAAGCACCCCTTTTGCGGCTTCTTGGTCGTTATTGGCCATTTCGAGAATCATGCTTTGGATTTCGGCCTTCAATCCTTTTGCTTCGTCAGACATTTCCGGCTTCTTGTAATCAATTCCGGCAACTTTGTCTGGTGTTATATTGGCAGTTGCAAGATCTTCCCATGTCATGTTTCTGAGTCCAAGGAGGCGAGAAATTCCGTTCCCGAGACAGTTTGTATATGCTGCTTTTTTTACGTCTCCACGGTCAATTTCAGAGGGAGGCTTAGGAACGCCACCTTTACCAGTGGAGAAAAATGGATCGCGGCTGCTCCTGGTCCCAATGGCTTCAATTTCAGCCATTCCCAGCGAAAAATACCCCTTGAATGTATAACTGTAATGGCCGTCCTCGTCCACTTCCCACATTGGATGGTCAATTCTCCAACTTACCCCAAATGTGCGGCCAACCTTTTCGCTTCCACTCACCTGGAGATAAGGCTTGCCTCCTTGGTTGGTCCAATCGCTTGCGTTGGTCACCTTGAGGGCGATTTGCTTAATCTTGTTTATCGCCTGAATCCTGCGCTCTGCCGCTTCTGCTATGGCGACTATATTATCGTCTGCTATTGCCGGCACTGACATCGGGACATTATTTTCGTTTTCATTCATTCCCACTCATCCTCCAACTCAAAATTATCTTCATAGTCCTCGCAGATCTCGCTCTCGTCCAACACCTCAGCGCAGGGGCCAAGTTCCCCGGTAATGTGGTTTTTGTCCAATAAGCAATACCCGTTTTGGTTGTGGGTGCAGGGCATTTATTTACACCTCCAGCCTATTTTTTAGTTCCGCTATTTCATCTTCAAGTTCCTGAATTTTGCCGCTTAACTCATCCCTGGCTTCACCATCTGCCATATCAGCAGCAAATTCCAAGCACTTTTCACATGGCTCCATGTCAAGCCTATTTGTGTTTCTGATGCTTTTAGTGCTTCCATTGGAACAAAGCCCAGCACCACACTTGGAGCAGTATATTTCAAATTCGACTTCAACATCGAATGACGGCATTCACGCCACATCCTTTCTAAAATTACCTGCCCAGTCTAGCCCTCTACACGCTTATAGCGGACGGTTGGCGTAGGAATGGGCAGGGAAACTATTCTTCTTTTTCCTCGGCCTGTGCCGCCGCTATGGTTGGTTCACTAAACCCTGCCAGCCTTGCAATGTCCCAGATGGTGAGGTTGGTTATATCATTTTCCCTCGCTTTCAAGGAGGTTGGGGTTGTCGTGGATGTTGCCGATGACTTCAATACTATTTTTATCCCAAGCATTGTAAGCCTTTACATATTCATCTGTGCGCCCATATTGAAAACAGAAACAACCAGCCTTTAAAACAACTATGGACATTTCGTTTTTAATGTCAAAGTATCTTAGATTTACGGTGCAAATATCACCCTTATAAATCTCGGTCCCGTTTTTGTCGGTAAGGCCGGTGTATTGGCCGACCGTGGAGGGGTCAACTTCAATCCAGTCCCACCAACTACCGATACCCTGTGTGACGATATATGATTTACCATGTCGCTCCTTTGCGTAAAACCCATAAACAAATTCACCATTGTCAACTCGCTTGCCCCTAAACTTATATCTCATGGTTCGCACCTTTCTTTAAAAAGCGTGCCGGTTTTCCCGGCTATAGGGAGGAGGTTAGATTGCTGTGACTTCGCCGGTTAGTTGGTTGAGGTCAATTTCAATCTCCACCTTGCTGAGAAGCTCTATGTCAGGGTATTTCATGCCGCAGTGTGGGCATCTGTACTGTCCGTCAATCCGGAAGTATGTTCCGTTGCAGTGGAGGCATTTGACCTCATGGCGTTCTATGGTGAGCATGGTATCAGCTCCTTGACCGTCCCTCCGGCCTGTTGTATAATTGACTTGGATAAATATTTCTAAACTGCAGCTCTCTTCTGAGGGCTCTTTTCTTTTTCTATCAAGAGTTTCAGCAGACCCAACTTGTATCTATCCTCTAACTCAATCAGCAGGTTGAAGTCTGTCCTGATTCTGTCCGCAACCTCCTTGGCAGCTAGGGTGAGGGCAACCCGGTCATCCTCTGTCAAATCCTCTGGCCCATCCTTATCTAAAAGCCTTAATCCTAGTCCCTTCAGTGCATTGTCGGCCTCCGCATCCTCTTTCTCTACCCGGCGAAGCATTGTCTGGGGGTGGCGGTCGCCTGTTATAAACCCGAAGATTCTATACCCTGTTTCCTGCAGGCAGATTGCCCAGCCAGCCAGCAGGTGCATTGCCGACAGCTTCCGCTTTGCGTCCTGGGGAATTCTGCGCTGCTCCTTCATGGCTGCGTATATTGCCTCGATGCTGTAATGAGTTTCTGCCGCCAGTTCCTTCACTGGTATGTCGCTCCTGGTTATTGCCTCCTGCAACATCATCCCTACCACAAAATCACCTCCTTTGTACAAATCTGCCGGTTTCATTGGACAGGGGTCTGGTGGTAAGATTATCCAAGAAGCCACCCACCACATCCCCAGCCGGGACTTCCATGGGGGTTCCGGCTTACCATCCCACCTATTTACCTTCAGCTTTTTTGATAATCTCTCTTGCTCTATCTACCCATGTTTCCGGCTGGCGGTTTCCAAGGTACGTTCCGCAGGATTCGTGGTATTCCTCAAAGGTTACTTCCTTGCCAGGTACGGCGCATTTACATGTGGGGCACCACCATCCACTATGATCTTCAGGCGGTAACGCTTCCTTCAACGCCTCCAACAGTTCCGGGGCTGCTTTATAAATGTTTTTAAGTTCCCATTTGTCAGCGAAGGTGGTGCATCTTAAGCACATGTCAGTGCTTTCGTGCTGACATAATTCACATTCGTGTATTTTCAAACTCTCACCCCCTAAATCCCCGCCATCCCTGCCGCTATGCCAGCCAGCAGGAGCAGCGATATTGTAGCCATTTTGGTAATGTGCGCCCTCATCAAAACCCCTCCCTGAGTATCTTCTGCCACTGCCTGTGATACCGTTCAAGCTCCTTTTGCTTTCTGCGCTCCCATAGCCACTGCCTTAACCACTTGAGCATCTGCAACACTCCTTCTTTTGTTTTCAAGGTTCGCGCCTATCCGTGTGACCGTCTCCTTTACCTGTGCGCTGATTACTTCCTGACAACTCGGGCAGTAGGGGCGGCGTAGGTAGTTCATGACTCATTACTTATCTGCTTGTTGATCCGGTTGACGAGGGCGGTGAAATCGGCGAAGTCTTGTTTCGAATAACTAGCTCGCCCTTCATGGGAATGGTGCTGTATTCTGACAACTGAATCGCCTTCAACAATATCTACTTCGACTTTAACGTTAGCCATGCCCCATGTTTTAAATTCAGCTTTACATATCGGCCTGTCATCGTCCTTGTAGGTGTACTTAATATCCATGGTTCCTCCTTTCGCTGGTTAGGCTGGCTGGTTGGCTTTGCGCCTTCTCTCCCCTTCTTTGCGCTCTTCCCGGCGTATTATCCCGGCGATTATCTGAGCTGCCGCCCAAAGGTTTGGTTTTCGCTTTTTCAGGTCCTCAATTTCTGCCTTTGTCATTGTTATCACCTCGCTGATTGATTAGTTTGCTGATACTTGTCTTTAAGGCGTTTGCAATTCTGGCCAGCACCCTGACAGAAGGCTTTTTCTTGCCATCCTTAATGTTATGGAGGGCGCCCTTCGATATATCCGCTTCCTGGGCCACTTTGGGCTGAGTTGTTTTTAGTTCCTGAATCCGGCTTTTGATGCGCTTGCCGATGGAGTAGTTTTTATCTTTCTTTTTCACAGGATTTACCTCTCTTGTGTCGAAATGGTAGTTGTCGATGCTATCAATTGACGAAGGGAGGTGAGATTATGAGTCTCAAGTGTCCTTTTCAACAGGAAAACGGTAAGCCGAAAAACTGTTCGGATGACTGTGCATTGATTGTTGTTACAAAAAACGTTGCAAGTTGCGCCTTTGCTCAATTAGCGGCTACCTTGTCGGAATTGTCCTCTAAGATTCAGAAATAAGGCTCTCAATCTTTTCCTGGGCCTTCTTGAGAATGTGAAGGGAATTGAGAAGGCCCGGGTTACTTTTTTGAAGCAGGTCAACTATTTCGCTTGCAATATGATTTGCTTTTGCGGCTGTAATCGTTATGTTGTCCATCTTTTCACCTCCCTTCTGTTCCGGTTTTCTTATTACGCATATTGCGGACTGTTTCTGTTTTAAAAAATTCCCCTATGGGAACGTCAAGAATGTCAGCTATTTGCTTAAGTTCATCTGCATCAATGCTCCTGCGACCCTTTTCGATATTATTAAGCCATCCTGGCGATTTTCCAAGCTTCTTATTAATGTAAGCTTGTGTAACACCCTTTGAAAGTCTTATTTCTCTTGTCCGCTGACCTATTGTCATGTTATCACCACCTTCGCATTATGCGGAATTCTTGTATTGATTATATATCCGCATTATGCGTATGTCAATAAGATATTATTCATTTTGCGGAATATATTTTGCTTACCGTGGAAATCTGTTAATATGAAGGCGTAGTACATTTTGAACATTGGAGTAGTGTTTATGAGTTTAGGAGAAAGATTAAAGCAAGCACGGGAGGAAAAGGGATTTACACAAATATTCGCAGCCAAAAAATTAGGTGTAGCTAATACAACATTGTCTGGTTATGAAAATAACGACAGAAGGCCAGATCCCAATATGCTTAAAAAATTGGCTGAACTATATAGCGTCTCTCCAAATTGGCTTTTAGGTATTGACCACTTTAATCGAAAAGAATTAAAAAAGCATGGCCCTGTCGGGATAGACCTATATGAGGAAGCAGAAAAAAATGGCTTAACAGACGAGGAGGCGGCAGAAATATTGAAAGCTTTCGGTCCTCTTTTCAAGAAGCATCAGTCGAAATTTGTCGAAAATGATTAGACTTTTAAAACTATAGTCCCCCTTAAAAAATCACTTGTATCTGTCGTAAAATAGTTATAGAATACTTTTATCCAAAAAGACAGAACAGGTGTTCGGAAGGGGGCTCGGCGCAATGAAGTGTTTGTATGAGCACTTGCCCGAAAAGGTCAAGGCTTATCGGTTTGATGGTGGAAGTTTCGTGAATGCAAAAGAGTGTCCCCAAAATGAAAAAAGGATTTGCCGGGAAAGGGGTCCGTGTTGCCTTGGGACAAGCCGTAATTGTGAGCAAAATAATTGTCCGAATAATCAAAAATAAGCAGAGTCGGCCCGGAGCAATGCCGACTTAAATAAAACCCTCCCGCCCGACCGTCTTCCGGGCGTTAGGCGAAGACAAGGATACCGGTACAACTACAAAAGAGAAGAGCCTGCTCCGTCTGCCAGGCATAAATAACCGAGACGAATAAGGACCCTGGAGCAATCTGGGGTTCTTTTGTATAGTGAGAGTTATAAAAAGGAGTGATTATGCATGGAGGAAGAGAAGGTTTTAAAAGCAACTCATGGGTCCCCTGACCACCCGCTTAAGATTGGTGAAATAGAAATACCATGTTATGTTCTTGAGGATGGCAGAAGGGTTTTATATCAGAGAAGCATGGTTACTGCGCTGGGTATGTCTAGGGGTGGAAGCTCAAAAGGTGGCGGTGACCGACTTCGATTGTTTGTATCGGGAAAAGGACTCGAACCCTTTATTTCAAAGGAATTACTGGAGGTTACCGCTAATCCTGTTAAATTCCGCACTACAAAAGGTAATCTAGCTTATGGGTATGACGCTCAAATTCTTGCTGATATTTGTGATGCAGTTTTAGCAGCGAGAAAGGCTGGTGCCTTACAAAAACAGCAATACCATATAGCAGAAAAATGCGAGATATTAATGCGCGGGTTTGCTAGGGTAGGTATAATTGCCTTAGTTGATGAAGCTACCGGCTATCAGGCAGCTCGTGATAGAGACGAATTGCAAAAATTATTAGCCTTATATTTATCAGAAGAAAAACTAAAATGGGCTAAAATGTTTCCAGATGAATACTATAGACAACTTTTCCGTTTGCGCGGGTGGATGTATAGTCCCATTGACACGAAACGGCCCCAAGTCGTTGGCAAATATACTAATCAATTAGTATACGAAAAACTTCCTCCTGCCGTCCTGGAGGAACTTAGAAAGCTAAACCCTGTTAGAAACAAAAAAACACATAGGCGTGGTGCTGCACACTTTCAATATTTGTCTACTGACATTGGACAACCGGACTTAAGAGATCATTTACTTCAGTTAATTGCCATCATGCGCATATCATCAAATTGGCCTAATTTTATAAGCAATTTTAAGAAAGCATTTCCAGCACCAGGGGATCAGCTTGAATTGGAATTTGATGATTCAGAAGAATAATTGAGGTGACACCATGCAAGCAGTAGCATACATAAGGGTTTCAACGGACGAACAGGCCAAGGAAGGTTACTCTGTCCCGGCCCAAAAAGAGAGACTTGAAGCCTTCGCCAAGTCCCAGGGATGGACCATAATTGACTATTACATGGAAGAAGGTCAGTCGGCAAAAGACCTGAACAGGCCGGAAATGCAAAGGCTGATTGATGATATAAAGAAGGGCAGCATGGGAATAGAGGTTGTCCTTGTTTACCGGCTGGACAGGCTCACCAGGTCCGTTCTTGATTTATATAAGCTACTTAAGCTGTTTGATGATAATAAGGTTGCCTTCAGGTCAGTAACAGAGGTCTATGATACTACAACGGCAATGGGCAGGCTGTTTATTACACTTGTTGCCGCCCTTGCCCAGTGGGAACGGGAAAACCTGGCTGAACGTGTCCGAATGGGCATGGCTGAAATGGCAAGGCAAGGGAGAAGGCCTGGGACAAAGGAGCCGTATGGATATAATTATGTAGACGGCAGTCTTATTGTAAACAAAACAGAAGCAGCTATAGTTAAGAAAATATTTGACATGTATATGCGAGGCTACGGATTAAGGACAATTGTCAAATGGCTAAACAACCCCGAACACCCCGTTCCCTCAAAAACTGGCCGGCCATGGTATGAGAATACAGTCTCATACATAATTACAAACCCTCTTTATGTTGGTAAATTTGTGTGGGGCAGAGATCCGGCTGAAATAAAAAAACACAAAACATTGTTCCGTGCCGTTGCGCCAGAGTACATCTATGATGGATCGCATGAAGCAATTTTAGATAATGACACCTGGGAGCAAGCACAGTTTAAACTAAAAAAGAGAAAGAACATGCCTCCACGCTTAGCATCAAGCAACTACCCGTTAACAGGAGTATTAAAGTGTGGGCTGTGTGGAGCTGGTATGTGTGGCAGCATTTCAACACAAAAAAACAAGAGTGGGAAAAGAAAAGTGCGCTGGTATAAGTGTGGCGCAC
The DNA here is from genome assembly GCA_000802095.1 of Peptococcaceae bacterium BICA1-7. Classification (GTDB taxonomy): domain Bacteria; phylum Bacillota; class Desulfotomaculia; order Desulfotomaculales; family Desulfocucumaceae; genus BRHc4a. The sequence goes on from JUEB01000017.1 coordinate 357,616, forward strand.
GTGACCATGCATTGGGATGCACAATGAAATATATGAGGGCTGAGACGGTAGAAGAAAAAGTGTTAGAATATTTAAGCAGTATAACAAATTCAAGCGATCTGCACATTCTTGCAGACACTTCCCTTAGAGACAAGGGTAATTCAAAGGAGCAGGAGGAAATTGCATCTGTCAACAAGGAAATAAAGGAATTAACTGCCAAGAAAAAGAAATGGTATGATGCTTTTGAGGTTGGAGTTATAGGGATAGATGATTTAAGAGAGAGAACAAAAAGCATAGCCGACAAAGAGGTGTTTTTAAGGGAAAGACTTTCTGAAATAGAGTTGGTCGAGGAATTTTCCTGGACCCCCGAAGAAAGATTTCAGATGGTTAAAAACATAAATTGGGCCTGGGACCGGGCAACTCCAGAGGAGCGAAAAGAATTAATCAGAGAATTGTTTGAAAAGATATCCATATTTCCTACCGGGGAAATGGAGTATGAATTTATATAGTCGTGTTTTGCTTTGGTAAGGGGTCCTTTTCCTTGATGAGATGCCGGAATTCTCGAAAGACTGCCTGGAGGCCCTCAGACAGCCGCTGGAGGATGGCATTGTGACCATCTCCAGGGCCAGCGCCTCCATTACCTACCCGGCCTCCATAACCCTGCTGGGAGCGTGCAATCCCTGTCCGTGCGGCTATTACGGGGACCATTTAAAGCAATGCCGCTGCACCCCGTCCCAGGTAAAAAAATATATGGGGAAAATTTCAGGCCCCCTGATGGACCGCATGGACATATCCATAAACATGCCCCGGCTGACTTACGAGGAGCTTAACAGCACGGTGCCCTCCGAGGGATCGGAAAACGTAAGGGAAAGGGTTCAAAGGGCCAGGGGAATACAGACAGAGCGCTTTCACCAGATGGGAATAAAGTGCAACGCCCACCTGTCGGGGTCCCAGTCCAGGGATTTCTGCAGGCTTTCAGCAGAGGCCGAGTCTCTGGTCAAATCCTCCTTCAGGCAGCTAAAGCTAAGCGCCCGGGCCCACGACAGGCTATTAAAGGTAGCCCGCACAATTGCTGACCTGTCCGGAAGTGAAACTGTGGAGGCCGATCACCTGGCTGAGGCTCTTCAGTACCGCAGGCCGGATTCTTCATAGCCTCCCCGCTAAAAGTATATTACTATTTACCATACCGCCTTTTTATAATTAAAATCTGATCGGCTCTCTTGTTTAGATAGTGGAAATAAGGACTGAGGATGTGAGGAAAGCATCAAATTTTAGTTATAGCTTTTATTCTTTTAGGCAGATTAGGATGAGTCGACAATATTTCCGATAACCACGTCCAAAAACCTGCCCCATTATTTACTTGGGCTATAAACTCGTTTACATCTACTTTCTTATATAATCTCTTACCGGCGGCAAGAACAAGTAGCCCAGAAGCTGCTTCCCCGGGGTTAAAGTATGCCCCAATCCTATCGCAGGTATATTCACAGGCACGAGAATATGCAGTGCCTAAAAAGGGGATTAGCAGAGCAGGATACAATAACCAGAACCATGTCACATGTCTTCTTTTTATGTGGCCCAGTTCATGGCCTATAACAAAGGAAAGAGCCGATTCGCCTTTTTCATAGGCCAGTTCAAATATATCAGAAAAAATGACCATAAAGTCTCTACCAAAGAATCTTGTTGCAAACGCATTAAGCAATCCACCTTGCTGTATAATATAAACTTCTGGAACCGGGTAGATACCCATTCTTTCCGAATACTGTTTAATAACGTTAAACACCTCGGGAAATTGCCTTTCTGTAATTCTGACACCGTTTCCCCTGATAGAACCTATAAAAATTCCCTGAGAAACCAAGAGCATTGCATATAAAGCAATTATGTAGCCTATCCCTGCCACAGAAACTATAAGGCTTATAAATATCAGCACAGTAGCAACGATTAATAATTTAAAGTATAATCTCTCCTTTGGATGAACCAGCATATCCCATTGTACTGTAATATTGTTGCCATAAACCTGTGCAGTTGGCTGTGTTTCTACTATTTGATGGCCGCAGTCTTTACAAAACTTTGCCTGTTCATCATTCTCGATCCCACAATTAGAGCAGTTCATGTTTAACCTCCCATGCCTTAATATGGCGTAATATTCCCGGGGTGTACGCTGTTTTTTATTTGCATTCCCTGTAGTTCCAATGAGGGGCTGGTTTTGCAGAACAGCGCCATCATCTTGTTATTGCCACATTGAGTTTAATACATAAGAAACTTCCTTACAGGGTAATCCAAATTGTTTTGGTTTATGAAATAATTATTCATTTATCTCCCAAATACCTTCTTTATTTTCCATTTTTTACTTATAAAATTACAAATTAGAAGGCAAATAAAAATACATAGAGAATATATTTTAGAGTGTGGAAGGGGGATATTTATGGCTATAACAGTAGTTGCTCTAAACGGTAGTCCACGCCCCAAGGGTAACACCTATCACTCCCTGAAAACAGTCCTAGATACATTGGAAGAGGAAGGAATAACGAGTGAGTTACTGCAACTGGGTAGCAAAAAATATAGTGGCTGCAAGGCCTGCTTCAAATGCGCCGAGATAAAAAACCGCCGCTGTGCCAAAAATGATGATGAAATGAACTTTATCATCGAGCACGTGCTGGCCGCAGATGGAATTCTTATAGGCTCTCCGGTATATTTCAGCAATGTGACCACCGAGGTAAAGGCTTTTATTGACCGCTGTGGAATGGTGGCCAAAATGAATGACGACATGCTTAAAGGTAAGGCCGGGGCAGCGGTTATATCGGTGCGCCGGGCAGGCGCCACCTTTGCATACTCCGCTGTGAATTTCTTTTTCGGCATATCCCAGATGATTATACCCTGCTCCAGCTACTGGAACCTGGGTATTGGGATGATGCCGGGAGACGTGGAAAAAGACGCCGAAGGAGTTGAAACCTTCAAAACCCTTGGCCGGAACATGGCCTATCTTTTAAAGCAAATCCACCCGCCTGCCAATAATTAAACCATTATGGCTGGTACAAAGGGGACCGGGTAAAATAATGCCCGGTCCCCTTTATTATATTTACAACACACTGAGGTAAGCTGGATCTTCTCCTCTAACTGAAAAGTGGTTTTCTCTCAGAAATTATAACTCACAAGTTATCCTAAATGAGGGACTACTATGACACACTTTTGGGAGCTTATAACACCAATTCAGACACGTTAAAAGGGTTTTTGGACAATTACGAAACAATTCAACAAGAATAAAAAAGGAAACGCCTTGCCGATATAGAAACATGATTAAAACATATACTTCTATATTATTTTTAAATGATATATATATAAAATTTGCCGTTAAATATTGATTTATGACACAAAAATAACACCGTTTGCTGCCGGCAAACCAGGAGGTAATAGACATGAAAAATATAGTGAGGTGTTTTATCTCCTACTGCCACGAAAACATGGATATGACTGCGGTGCGCTATCTTAAGCAGTTTATTGAGGCCGAGTCCAGACACACACTAAAGGTTTTTATCGATGAGGATTTAAAGGTCGGTGAAAGCATAAGTGAATACATGAGGCTTCTGTTTGACGTGGAGATTATTATAGTGCTTATGACCCCCAGTTTAAAGGAAAGGGTAGAAAGCCGGAAAGGGGCGATCTACGAGGAATACAAGATGATTTGCCACCGCTTTGACAGACTGAGGGAGCAAATGAAAAAAGGCCCCTTTGAAGAGGACCAGTCTGTAAATTTTGAGCTTATACCCATACTTTTCAGTGGGAGCCATGAAAGGTCTGTGCCGGATGAGCTAGACTCTCTTAAATACCTTAACCTTGTGGGGTTCAGGCCGGTAAAAAGCGGGAGCAAAAGTATGATTATACCCCGTTCAACCAAGCTTAAATACAAGTCCGTCATACAGGAAATAGTAAACAAGGGCCAGGCCATACTGTCACTGAAATCACCCGAATATATCGACTCCCTTCATAATGAGTACTTCCCCAAGCTTTTCCGGGAGCTGAAGGCTGACTGGCTAAGCCACAGGGAAAAGGAAAAGAACTATATAAATACGTTATTTGTCAAGACTTTCTCCTACCGGAGGGTGGAGAATCAGTCAGTGTGCTTCGTAATAGGGAGAAAGGGGAGCGGCAAGTCTACCGTTGCCGACGCTATGTCTATAAGGCACAGGGACAGGTATACCGGCCACATCTCCATAATAGCCGACGAGTTCAATCTGGAAACACCCTTCGCCACCTTCAATACTGTTCAGATGCTGTCCGAAATGGAGAATTACATACCCCGTCACATGTGCTTTGAATTCGCGTGGGAGATACTGTTTTACCTGTGCGCGATGGAGATAATAGTGGTTATGGCACTGGAGAAAAGGCTTACCAAAGCCCAAAGAGACACTGTCAGGCCGGTAATAGAATTCATGACAGACTTAAGAAAAACAGAATTTACCGAACTGGGCGTGCTTAGTCCCCAGGGAAGTCTTCCCAGGGATATCGCCAGCATATCCGTTGAAAAAAAGGACCGCCTGTTAAGAATGCTGCACGGGCAGAAGGATGCCTACTTCAACTATGCGTACAGGTCGATTGAGCAGTATGTCAATTACTGCATATATAGCGCCCGGTCAAATGGAACACTGGCCCGCTTTCAGTACGACATAGAGGCCAGAGTTAAAAATTTTGACGGATACCTGTTATATGTTTTTGGGCAAAAAGTGGTGGACTCCTTTGACAGCTTTATGAGAGGCTGCAAGAAAAGAATACTGGTTACCCTGGATGGATTTGACACCGCCTTTGATAAATTCAGAGCCAGAAGCATAATGACATATAAAGGAGAGGCCCGGCAAAATAGAAATATTTTTGAGACTGACTGGCTGGGATCATTTCTGTCGGTGGTTATAAGAATAAGGAAAAGCTCTGAAAACCGCCCTTTCTTTTACGACCGGATTGATTTTTGCATTACCATACCAAAGGATCGCTTCCTGGAGATACTAAGGACAGAAAGAGACAGCTATGTTTATGACAACCGGTACTGCACGCTGAACTGGTCGGGTATAGAGCTGTCCATACTGCTGCGCAAGAGGCTGGAGGAATTGAGCAGCTATAAGACTAACAAACTGCTGGGCCCTGAAGAGAGGCTCACAGACGTGCTTAAAAAGAAATACTCCCATATACCTGTAAACATCACCTTTGAATTCAACCACCGGAAGTACCAGATACCTCTTTTCATGTATATATTGAGGCACACCTTCTGGCGGCCCCGGGACATGCTGCTCTATTACGCCAATATAATAGCCATGGCCAAGGATATGCGGAAAAGAAGGAAAACAGTTACTGTAGATGCTATCAGGAAAATTATAAAGGACACAACTTACGTGGTGATAAGAGATGAATTTATTAATGAGTTCAAGTCAACACTGATAAACATACAGGAAATTGCGGAGAGGTTCAACCGCTGCAGACAGGTGCTGGATTTTGAGGAGGTGTGCGGGATAATATCTGATCTTCCTTTTAAATACGCCTCGGGCCCGGGCAGGTCCGGCGGCCTTGAATCCAAAATAGATTACCTTTACCAGATAGGGTTTATTGGGTTTGAGGTCAATGAACAGATGAAATCAAAACACGGTTTGAAGCATAATCACGCCTTTTATTTCAACGAGGGAATTGCTCCCATAAGAGGGAGCGACTCATCAAAATATTTCAGCTGCAGAATAATAATACACCCTATATTTTGCGATTACCTGCAGCTGGACACCTCCAATAACGAACTTATGCTGGTAACAACGTGGGAATACCTGAAGGAGATGGAGTCTTTGCTTTTCCAGTCATCAAATTCATTTTTAATCTAGCCACCTGGCTAAACGTCCTTTTCGGGGGTATAAGAAAACCCAAAGAAGGACATTTTATGCCTGATATAGTATAATTAATTATTCAAATCAATAAAAATAATACATAATTGCAGTGGAGGTAACTATGTATATAAACAATGTCAAGAATATTAGCGGTGTTACTATAACCGGCCCGGGAGTGGCCAATGTTTCCAAGCAGGTGCTGGTGAGCCCCTCCAACGGCTGGGATGGATGGGTCATGAGGCACTTTACCCTAGGCAGGGATGGCCACTCACCACGGCACTCCCACCCCTGGCCGCACATAGTCTATGTTACCGCCGGAGTGGGGAAACTTTTCCTGGATGGCGGTGATCACCCGCTGGAACAGGGTTCAGTGGCCTTTGTTCCGGGGAACTCAGACCACCAGTTCCTTAATAGTGGTGAAAAGGATTTTTCCTTTATCTGTATAGTTCCCGAGGAAGGGGATAAATAGTTCACCCGGATAGATTTAAATAGCAAGCCTTTGTAAAAAAAAGAAAGGTAGATGCCGCCATGAACTTAAACCTAAACAGCAAAGAAATACTGCGCCCCAATACTGAAATTACCATCCTTACGGCGCCCCGGCCTGCCTTTACGGCCACAGTAAGCGAGGTGGGGGAAAATATATTCTGGATCAATCTTCCCAGGGACGGAAGGCAGATACTGGTGCTATTGGAGAATCAGAGGATTATAGTGTGCTTCTCTCATAAAAAAGCACTTTACGAGGCCGAGACTACTGTTGTGGCGGTGGGCGGAGACAACAACAGGTTTTACGGACTGGCTTTACCGGAAAATTTTGTCATGTCCAAAAAAAGGCAGTTCGCCAGGGTGGATTATCCCATGACCGTGGTTTTCAAGGCTGGAGAACTAACGGCCAACTCCACCATGGTAAATTTTTCTCCCGGCGGGGCTATGGTTTACCTGGTTAAAGACCTGGAAAGGATATTGGAGTCCGGCAGAGATATAAGTTTATACCTGAAAATAAATAACAAAACTTTTGAGGTAAGAGCACAGCCTGTCTGGAAAAAGGTCTATGACAACACAACCTTTGTGGGCTTTAAATTTATAGATATCCCGGATGATCTGCAGAAGACCCTTGACAAATTGGCTCTGGACATCAGCGAAATATAACCTGCCGGGCGATCCCAACATATATTACTGATTATGGTGTAAATCCGAAAGAGGGTGTCACGGCAGTGCTTACCATTGTTAAAATAGCAGCCGCCCTGAAAATTGCAGGCGCAGCCGGGCTTTTCTACCATGTCAGAAAAAAATCAAAGCGAAAAAAACTTATCCGGTGGGCGCTTCATGGAGAAAGGGCCTGTTCTTCCCCTACTGGAGGGGAATTATAGTCCTGAATGAATATTCCGATGCGTCGGGGCTGCTGTGTCCTTTTTACAGCTTACTTAGCAGAATATTAACCTCCACATCAGACATATTGTCGATATGCTTCAATAGTTTGGCTGCTAATTGGGGCTGTATCCCTTGGCCCCCTTCTGAGACACTTTGAATATCAGCCATTGACAACTTCATATGATCTGCATTTTTGACGTTATCAGTATCAGCGGCATAGCCTGCTACAAATGAGTTATTGTCTGGCTTAAAATTTACCAGCCTGATTAAAGCTTCTTTTTGGGTTTTTATAAAATGGTCTACCAGCCCATCAATAGTTTGGTGCTCAAAAATTACTGTATTGGTTATATTTTTTAATTCCTTCCTCAGAATATTGGTCAGCTGGACAACAAAAAGTGAGTCAAGGCCATATTCTACCAATGCTTTGGAAGAATCAATCTCCTGTGCCGGAATTTTAAGCGTTTCACCCACCAGCTTTTTCATATAATCAATACTTTTATCTCGCAACAGATCACCGCTTATACCTGACTGCACTGCCGATGCCCCGGCCTTATCTCTCTTCTCTATGGCCTTGGCCTTAAACCCTATTTCCAGAGCCTCTGTTGTTTTCATAAGGGAAATTTGATCCACCGGCCCGGCAAGAAGTGTTTCCAGTGCCTCCATGGCCTCCGGGGGCTCAATGGAACCTATTCCCAGCCGTGCCATCCGGTCCCGATAGTCTTTGGAGGAAGCCACACCCACACTTCCCCAATATCCCCAATTAATTACCTTCACCGCACAGGGCCACTGTTGATTCAGCTGATGGGCAAAAGCGTCCTTAAAGGTACAGCCCGCCGCATAGTTGCTCTGTCCGGGAGCTTTTACAAATGACTGCATTGAAGAGAAAAACAGCACAAAGTCCAGTGACTCTTTTTGAAAAACCTGGGCCATACGCACACTGACATTAACCTTGGCCGCCAGTGAAGCCTTAAACCATTCTTCTTCCATGTTGGCCAGGCTTTTATCCAACAGCACTATGGCGGAGTGAATCACCCCGTTGATCCTTGAATACTGCCCTTTAATTTCTTCATAGGCGTTCTGCAGGGAATTCCGGTCGGTTGCGTCAGCTGCAATGTAAATGGGCGCGGGCCCCAATCCCGCAAGCCTGTCCAGCCTGGCCTGGATAGCCGAATCCTTTTGCCGCCGGCCAATCCATATAATCTGTGCCTTATAGGTCCGGATCATGTATTCGCTCCAGGCTTCTCCCAGGCCGCCCGCGCCCCCGATTACTACATACACTCCTCCTGTACTGTACAATGTCTTATTTATTGAAGGGCGTTGGAATGGTATCAGCTGCTGCCGGTGCCACTCCCGGCCCCGGTAAACCAGAGGACTCCCCTGTGTATCTGCGGGCAGTGTGAAAATATCGGCGGCCTTCCAGTCAAAACCTGCTTCCAGGTCAACAATCCGTACCTTCCAGTAGGGATATTCTCTGGCCATGGTGCCAATCAAACCGTAAAGGCTTGTATGAGCCGGGTTTACCCTATCACTTCCATGGATTGGCTGAGTCTGTACGGTGATCAGGCTCCAACCCAAATCCCTTGTGTCATAGCCCAAACTGATTAGGGCTTTGATCATTTTGAAACACTGGATAACTCCAGGGTTTTGATCTTCAATCAGAGTGTCCTCCGCCAGAGACTCCAGTGGTTTATGGGGGGCAAGCCACACTATATGGCCGATGCCTTTATGTATTTCAATTTTTTGCGCTATTGTATCGATGGTATCTGTGGGCTGCATTTCCAATACATGCGCCCTGGGGTAGTATTGTAGAATGGCGCTTCTGCTTTCTGTTGTTCCTCCCACAATTAAAATTTGGTCCGTAAGGGCCGGGAAGGCTTCTCCCCTGTTTATTGAAACTGTATCCCACACAGGGGTATGCATGGTGGTCCCGGTTTGTATTTCGCCTCCCAGCACCCGGGACGCCAGTCCTTTTATCCGAATACAAATTACTCCCTGTTCATTACACAAATCAATATCCATTTTGGGCGCCTTATCCTCCGGCCCGCTGCCGCTGCTGTACCGGATTACTGCCCACATTGCGCTGGCGCAGCCACCCAGAATTTCCAGCTCGTTAATTGCAAAGGGCAGTATTGGCTGGCGGGACGATCCGGACCCGCTCATTAAGCCCACTGTGGCCTGTAGCGCCGAATCCATGATGCTGGGGTGCAGGACAAATTGGTCACTGGTAGCCGACACGGAGGAAGGCAGGGACAACTTTGCCAGCACTTGCCCCGGCCCCACATATACTTCCTCAATCCCCCGGTGCGCCGGGCCATAGTCTAGCCCCATGGCCCTAAACGCCTCGTAGCACTGCTCAGACGAGAGGCTTTCCTGGTTGCACCGGTGCTTTATGGCACTGATTTCCAGAGTGGGAGCTTTTCCCGTCACACTGATGGCCGCGCTGCCCTGGCTGTGTATTACCGGCTCAACACTGCCATTTTCCCTTTTGCTATATATTTCATAGGCAATCTCACCTGTATCTTCACGTAAAAGTCCAATATGTACCCTGACCGGCTGCTCCCCTACTATTATTGGCCGAACCCAAACCACATTTTTTAGCTTTATCCCGGCCTGTCCATCCATCAGGTCTCCTGCAGCCTGCTCAACTGCCGTCCGGGCCATCTCAAGACAGGCCACTGCCGGCAAGACTCTCTGGCCCTTCACTATATGATCCGCCAGGAAAAACTCCCTGCCGGTAAAGGTTGAGCTGAATCTCTGCCCGGAGAAGTCAGAGGTGTTTTGCTGTAAAAGTGGATGAATGAAGGCAGCAGCATTCGAGGTTGGGAGGCAACTGAAGTTGTCATTGGCATCAAACTTTGGCGCCCAATAACGTTTCCTGGCAAAGGGGTAGGTGGGCAGACTTATGCGCCGGGGTTTGGTTTCTCCATACAGCCTGTTCCAGTCAAATGCCAGGCCCTTGACCCA
>JUEB01000018.1 GCA_000802095.1 Peptococcaceae bacterium BICA1-7
GAGACGGGAGACGGGAGACGGGAGACGGGAGACGGGAGACGGGAGACGGGAGACGGGAGACGGGAGACGGGAGACGGGAGACGGGAGACGGGAGACGGGAGGGCCAGGCATTCCTTATATGGCCAAGGAGTTTCTTTTGTTCCATTCCCAAAACGCAAGAAATTTCTTTGTACTCAATGGTTGAGTTAAACAGTAGGATCGGTCTTTAACAGACCTTAAATCCTGGCATACAAAACTCCCGTCTCCCGTCTCCTTCTTCAGGTATTACCCTTAGCATCTCCCGTCTCCCGACCGCCATTACTACTCTTAAGCCAGCGTGTCAGGTATTCTGATAAGAGGATGTGGGAAAGCTTTTATTAAAAGGGTAATTATAACTTTATAATTATTCTTGTGAAAGGAACCATCTAAGCGGTTGAGCAAGATTATAATTAAGGGCGGCCAGAGCCTTTCCGGCATAGTAAAAGTCAGCCCCGCAAAAAATGCGGTACTGCCCATAATAGCTGCCTCACTACTGTCAAAAACACCCTGCCTAATAGAAGAAGTGCCTGATTTGGCAGACGTTCGCACTATCTGCTCGGCTATTGAATTTCTCGGCGCCAGGGTGGAAAAAGAAGGAGCAGGCCTTAAAATATCCACCCCTTTAGTGGAGAGTAATGAGGCGCCCTATGAGTTTGTAAGAAAAATGAGGGCATCCTTTCTTATTATGGGCCCACTTTTGGCCAGGACCGGGCGGGCCAGGATCTCCACCCCTGGGGGGTGTGCTATAGGAACCAGGCCTATTGACCTCCACCTCAAGGGGTTTTGCCTTCTGGGGGCTGATATTAAGCAGGGGCAGGGCTTTATCGAGGCCAGGGCCGACCAATTGGTGGGCTCAAGGATATACCTTGACTATCCTAGTGTGGGTGCTACTGAGAATATTATGATGGCCGCTTCCATGGCCAGGGGCGCTACCATCATTGAAAATGCCGCCGAGGAGCCGGAGGTGGTGGATTTGTCCAACTATCTGAACACCATGGGGGCAAGGATAAAGGGAGCCGGCACAAAGATTATACGGGTAGAGGGTGTTGAAGAATTAACCGGGTCGGAGTACAGTGTTATTCCGGACAGGATTGAGGCAGGCACCTTTCTGGCTGCAGTTGCTGTGGCCGGTGGCGATGTGGTGGTGGACAATGTTATTTCCGGGCATATAAACCCGGTTTTGGCTAAACTGCAGGAGTCGGGGGTTGATGTTGAGGATGGGGAGGGATATGTCCGTATTTCCGGGGACGGAGGTCTTTTGCCCACTGATATAAAAACAATGCCCTACCCGGGGTTTCCCACAGACATGCAGCCCCAGTTAATGGCCATGATGGTATTGGCAGGGGGGACCAGTGTGATAACAGAAACTGTTTTTGAAAATAGGTTTATGCATGTCAACGAGCTTAAAAGAATGGGGGCCCGTATTAAGGTTTCGGGGAGGACAGTGATTGTGCAGGGAGTAGAAAAACTGACCGGGGCAAAGGTAAAGGCAACAGACCTGAGAGCGGGAGCGGCCCTGACCATCGCCGGGCTGGCGGCGGAGGGAACCACGGAAATAAGCAACATCTATCATATAGACCGGGGGTATGAAAAATTTGTGGAAAAGCTCAAAGGGCTGGGAGCGGATATCATCCGGGAAGAATAAAATTTTTTTAGCCACAGAGGACACAGAGAATTTTAAATCATTAAGGATAAAAGCGCTATTAAAATAAAAGCAATTGTCACCATATATGTTATAAAATGGTATATAGTTTTATATTAATAATATATAGTTTTTTATAAATTCTATTATGCGCATTGTTAATGCAATATCCATTTAGAACTAAATTCATATTTACTACCCGACATTAAAAAAACTCTGTGATCTCTGTGTCCTCTGTGGCAAAAATAGAGAGGAATACAGAATGTTTTATGAGGCGGATGTGTTATGAAAAAAAAGATGCTGACAATGTTTGCGCTGCTGTCCATAATTGCCGTTCTGGGCATACCGGCGGCAGTAAACCGGCTGAGCCCGGCCAAAATACAAAAAAACGGAACCATGGTGCATATGTTTTCCCATTCCACCGGACAGGTTGTCAATCTATCGGTTGATGATTATGTTATTGGGGTGGTGGCTGCCGAAATGCCGGCTGAATTTCCGGAGGAAGCCCTTAAGGCCCAGTCTGTTGCAGCAAGGACCTATATTATAAGAAGACTTACCGGGGGAGGAGTGTCAAACCCCATTCATCCGGGGGCCGATGTATGCGATGACCACCGGCACTATCAGGCCTGGATCTCCAGGGAAGAAATGAAGCAAAGGTGGGGCATAAGATATTACCAGTACTATTTCAAGGTGGCCATGGCGGTGTATTCCACAGGGAATGAGGTAATCGTTTACGGGGGTCAGCTGATTGATCCTGTCTATCACTCGTCCTGCGGGGGGGCCGGCACCTTTAGCGCCGGGGAGGTATGGAAGTTTGATGATCCTTATCTCAAAGGGGTGCCCTGCCCATACGACGCCGATCCTGAGCCTACCAGAGTGGCAGCCTTTACTTTGTCTGATATAAAAAAGGCCACCGGGGAGGATATATCAGCTTTGCCGGTGGCCGGGCCCAGAGGCTTTTTTCAGGTGCTGGAAAAAACCTCCGGCGATCAGCCCAAGACAGTGCGTATAGGCGGTAAAGTGTTTTCTGCAACAACGGTAAGGGAAATGTTGGGCCTTCGCTCTGCCCGCTTCAGTATGGCCATGGAAGACGGAGTGGTAAAAGTATCCACCCTGGGCTATGGGCATGGAGTGGGTATGTGCCAGTACGGAGCCAAAGGGATGGCCCTAAAGGGCAAAAATTACAGGGAGATACTGCAGTATTATTACACTGGGGTGGAGATTGCTGAGGGAGATAGCTAACGGGTATTACATTAGGGTCGGGAGACGGGAGGTGCTTACGGGAAATAACTCTGGTCAGGAGACGGGAGGTATGCAGGTAATGCTTTTTCAGTTAATGAGCCTGAAACTATTGCAGCTGCGTTTGCGGCTTTTTGCTTCAGGTGGGGTAAAATCCTCATCTGAAGCCCCGATGTTCAGCTAAAGCTGAACGAGTCTCCCGTCTCCCGTCTCCCGTCTCCCGTCTCCCGTCTCCCGTCTCCCGTCTCCCGTCTCCCGTCTCCCGTCTCCCGTCTCCCGTCTCCCGTCTCCCGTCTCCCGTCTCCCGTCTCCCGTCTCCCGTCTCCCGTCTCCCGTCTCCCGTCTCCCGTCTCCCGTCTCCCGTCTCCCGTCTCCCGTCTCCCGTCTCCCGTCTCCCGTCTCCCGTCTCCCGTCTCCCGTCTCCCGTCTCCCGTCTCCCGTCTCCCGACCTCCAGCCATTCCCGCAAGCCAAATAATTGTAACCTTCCCGTCAATTTATTCTTTCTCCCGGCATATATATCATATAGAGCCTGTCGATAACCATCCTCCTCACAGCAGGAAAAGTCTGTTTTTACATTGTCCCGTAACAGTTTATAACCTTTTTGATTTTTCGAGGGCCTCTATTTATTAGCCGGCGGGAGGGCAGGGCCAATGCAGGAATACATTCAAAAGCGGGTACTTGATATATGCTCTTATATACTAAAGACAAGGGCCACAGTGCGTCAGGCCGCACAGGTATTTGAAGTCAGCAAAAGCACCGTGCACAAGGACCTCACCGAAAGGCTTCCATCACTAAATAAGGAGATGGCTGAAGAGGTAAAAAAGGTCCTTGAATTCAACAAGTCAGAGCGGCATCTGCGTGGAGGTGAGGCAACAAAAAGGAAGTATAAGGATTTGGCTTGACGCTCATAAGCATTTCTAGCAGGTCGGGAGACTGCTCAATAGTATTACTTACGGGTCGGGAGACAGGAGTCAGGAGTTTTGCATGCCAGGCTCTGAGGTTGGTTGCAGCCTGACTTACTTGTTCTATTAATCTTACGTTATAAAAAATGAAAGCAAATAGGGAATGCTTTGGGCAACTCCTGTCTCCCGACAAAAAGTCATACTTGTAAGCAGTCTCCCGACAGGAAGTAATACCTGTAAGCAGTCCCCTGTCTCCTGACAAAATAAACATACTTTAAAGCTAAAATATAGAGGATTTCCCCTAATTCTGTAGAATATTACCACCACAAACGGTATAATTTTGCCCTGGACTCTTGTTTTAACCGGCAGCTGTGGAGAACGGAAAGGGGAAGTACTTTAAATGTTTGGCTTAAATATGGATATAGGGGTTGATCTGGGAACCGCCAATGTCCTCGTCTATGTAAAGGGAAGGGGAATTGTGCTGCAGGAGCCCTCGGTGGTGGCCATCAACAAGGATACCGGCAAGGTGATAGCTGTGGGCTCTGAGGCCAGGCGCATGCTGGGCAGGACACCGGGCAATATTGTGGCCACCAGGCCGTTAAGAGACGGAGTTATAGCTGATTATGAAGTAACAGAGAAAATGCTCAGATATTTTATAAACAAAGCAGATGCCAGAAGGCTTTTTTTCCGCCCCAGGGTAATGGTATGCATTCCCTCCGGTGTGACAGGGGTTGAGGAAAGAGCGGTCAGGCAGGCTGCATTGCAGGCAGGGGCCCGCTCTGCCTACGTTATAGAGGAGCCCCTGGCAGCTGCCCTGGGAGCCGGGCTGGATATATCCGAGCCAAGTGGAACAATGGTGGTGGATATTGGGGGAGGAACAACCGATGTGGCTGTTCTTTCACTGGGAGGCATAGTATGCAGCAGATCCCTGAGGGTTGGGGGAGATAAGTTTGACGAGGCCATTGTCCGCTACGTCAGAAGGGAATTCAACCTTGCCATAGGGGAGCGCACCGGCGAAGAGATAAAAATAGAAGCCGGTACAGCCTATCCCAACGGAACCTCGGAAAAGGTATTTGAAATAAAGGGCAGGGATCTTGTTACAGGACTGCCCAGGGCAGTAAAAATTACCAGCCTGCAGATCCACGAGGCCATAAAGGAACCGCTGGAGGCTGTGGTGGGATCTGTTAAAGAGGTTCTTGAAAACACTCCCCCGGAGCTTTCTGCTGATATAGTTAACAAGGGAATAGTTATGACAGGTGGAGGTGCCTGCCTGCACGGCATGGACAAGCTTATAAGCAAGGAGACAGGCCTTCCCGTCTATATCGCCGACGACCCCCTGTGCTGTGTGGCCCGGGGTACCGGCAGGGCGCTGGGTATGCTGAATATTCTTGCCAGGGATAGCAAGGTAAGGGGACAGATGCCCGTAGGGTAGTAAATATTACTCAGGAGGGGCTGTTGACGCGAGTCAGCAGCCTTTTTAAGTTTTCAAACAGAAGCTTTATAATCTCAGCTTCAAAAAATGAATCTATAATTACGGCCTACTGAATATTAATCCCGACATTGGACGGTAACATACTTTTGTTATAATTTGCTCTGTAAAATGGTTTTAAAGAATATGTTTATGGGCAGTCACGGTATAAATGGAATAACTTAACGGTGTTAATCATTTAACTGGTTAATTTTCTTTGAAGGAAGAGATAAACAAACGTCGAATTTTTATAATATATTTACAGTGCCAGGAACCACTGATAAAAATATCCAAATAAATCAGTTCGCCGAAGGAATGCCCAAGCCCATTCGGACTTCAGAATTCTATCCTGAAAACCTCTCGGGTCTCTATTAGCCACAGAGGACACAGAGATCACAGAGAATTAGCTCACAGGCACTACTTATGAAGCAAGAAGCCGATAATTGGTAAACCTCTGTCAGCCGTCTCAATTAATTTAATAAAATTTTTTTAAGCATACAAGCAGGGCTTAAAAACCTCTGTGTCCTCTGTGGCTTAAAAAGGACGCATTTTCATTCTCCTTGTAGCTGTTTTTGGCGACCTGGGTGTCTGAATTCTGAATTCCGACAGTAGCTACCATCAGAATTAGTTTTTTTTAATCATAGGCGTGTAACATTTTACCCTATGGAAACGTCCTTATTAATAGGTTTAAAATGAACAAGGTCAAAGATTCTTGGATCTATTGGCCTTATACTCAGTTTGGAGGATTTTTGTTTGAGGTTCTTAAGAAAGAAAAAAATTCTTTTAATCCTCGCGATTCTGCTTGCTACTACCGCCACCGGGGCCGATGTTAATGGCTTTTCACAGCCGGAGGAGGCCCGGCTGCTCAATGACAGGAGCAGTGAGATTGTTGGGGCAGACCTGCTTAATGCCCCCGGCTTTATCACACCCGCCGGGCTTACCGGAAAAAGCCAGGTGGTGGCAGTGGCCGACAGTGGGGTAGATAAGGGATCTGTAGAGGATATACACCCCGATTTTATAAATGGGCCAGGGAAAAAGCCTCCTATTATTATGCTTAAGTCCTGGGCGGGAAGAGAAAAGGCTGATGACCCGGTGGGGCACGGCACCCACATGGTCGGAACCATAGTGGGGAACGGCCAGGCCTCCGGGGGTAAATTCAAAGGTTTGGCCCCGGATGCCAGTATCTATTTTCAGGGAATTTTGGATGAAAAGGACAGAGTTGCCCCCCCAGCTGATATTGAAAAGCTTTTTTTGCCTGCTTATGAGGCCGGGGCCAGGATTCATGTGAATGCCTGGGGAAGCGGTCCGAACAGCTACTCTGCCAATTCTGCCAGAACCGATGCCTTTATAAGGAGTCACCCCAATTTTCTGGTTGTTTTCGGTGCGGGTAATTTAGGCCCATCAAATAAAACACTTACCTGTGAGGCAAACAGTAAAAATGCCCTGGTGGTAGGGGCTTCTGTAAGCCCCCGCCCGGCGCTGGACTTTTCACCTGACGGCACCATAGATACAGCGGATTTTTCAAGCCGGGGCCCGGCGGGGGACGGGAGGATAAAGCCCGACCTCCTGGCGCCCGGGACGTCTATAATATCAACCCGTTCCAGTCTTGTAACGGGTAACCTGCCGGGATTTCCCTTGTACACCCGGATGCAGGGCAGCAGTATGGCCTCGGCGGTGGCCGCAGGGTCGGCCGCACTGCTGAGGGAATACCTGCAGCAGGAGGCAGGGCTAAAAGACCCCACAGCAGCCACACTCAAGGCGGCGCTTATCAACGGGGCCAGAACCGGTGATGAAGGGCCTACCCGGGATGGCTTCGGGGTGCTGGACCTGGCCGGCACAGTGCTGGCGCTTAAAGAAAAAACAATGTCTATAGCCGAGGAGAGAACTGGACTGGCCCAGGGTGGCGTTAAAACATACCAGATGAATGTAAAAGGAGCCGGGGCGCCACTTAAAATAACGCTGGCCTGGACTGATCCGGCGGGCGCCACCTCTGCCAAAAACAATTTGGTAAATGACCTGAACCTTACCATAACTGCCCCTGACGGTAAAAAGCACTTGGGCAACGGCTTTACAGGCCAGTCCCCGGATGCGGTAAACAATGTGGAGCAGGTATATATTAGAAATCCCCTGCCCGGTGATTACACCATTGAGGTTAGGGCCTCATCGGTAAATGCTCCTGCGGGTAATACTCAGGACTATTCACTGGTATATGGTCAGCTGCTGTCCACAGGGATAATAAAGGAGCCCGGCGCTGAAAATGCCGTCACTCTGTACGGAGGGGAAGATTTAAGCCTGTCAGACAGGGTCCTTCACTACATATTGAACGGGCATTCCTCCAATAGCATAAAGCCTGAATCGGGCTACAGAATATACCACAGCAGTGAGTCGGCCTATATAGTGGGACGCCGGTGGGACCCGGAAAGCGCACGGTATAGAGAGTCAGCCACCGGAAGGATATGGTTTGAGGCTGATGGAGAAAGCCGTGAGGGGGGCTATTATCAAAGCCCGGAGGCGGGAAAAGGGGTAACCGTAAACGGCAGTTATAGTGAAGATGTTTCTGATATACCTCCCGGCGCCGGGATAAACGCCAGCCTTGACGGGGTTACCCAGACTCTTTGGAATATTATGACCGGCTACGGAACTATAAAGGGTAACATTTCCGGAGTTATATACGACGATAAAGAAAGTATTTCCGCCCTGAATCTTTTTAACGAGAGCAGGGAATTTAAGGTTTCTCCTGAAGCCAGTTATATTTTTAGCGATAACTTCAGGGGGAGCGACCCCCTGGAAATAGTCTTCGGCGCCGGAGGTCTGGATGGTCTGCGCAAGATAATGCCCGGCCAGCAGGTGACATTGGTATTGTCCCCGGGTTCGGGTACGGTCAGCTCGGTCCTGGTAAACAGAAATGTTGTGTCCGGGTATATCACAGGTTTGGAGACCCGGGATGAAAGTATATCTTTTGGGCAGGACTCCGGCTATAGTATTCTTTCCGGCGCAGCAATACAGAAGGACAATATGCCTTCGTCAATTGATAAGCTTAAGCCCGGAGATTACGCAATGGCAGTGATCATGCCGGAATCAAAGAAAATACTGGGGCTGGCCGCATACAGCAGAGTGATATACGGGCAGGTGCTTTTTACCAGCCGGGATAAAACAGTGTATATTAATGATTTTAGGAACGAATTACAGATACTGGCTGTGATACCGGATACAGAGGTCTGGAGGTGGGGGCTTAAATCCGACCTGACCACACTTTCGTCAGGCACATGGGTAAGAGCAGCCCTGACCCCGGATGGTAAGGGGCTGTGGCGGCTGGACGTGGCCGAGCTGCTGGAGGACGAGCAGAAGGCTGTAGAGTCAGTGGGCAGTGGCCGGCTAGTCGCCGACGGGGTGAAATACCAGGTCAGTCCTACTACTATGGTGACAAAGGAAGGATTCCCAGTAAGCCTGGAAGACTTAAAGCCCGGGGAGTCGGTAGTCATGGAATTGCTGTTGGCCCCGGACTCAGGAGGGAAGGTGCCGGCGACAATCCGCGCCAGGGAGCTAAGTGGGGCTAAAAAACCTTTGTTTATGGCGGCGGTGCTGGAGGAAAAAGGCCAGCTGACCCTGTCGGGATATACCTCCGGAGATCGCCTCTATGTATGGCATGAGAATGGTGTCAGAGAAGATATACCGGTGGTGGAAGGGCCGGGCTCCTTTTCCTGGCAGCTGCAGTTCCAGGGTAATGAGAGTACAGTAAAGGTTGTCACTCTGGACAGCCAAAGCGGAGCAGTGATTGGAAAAACTTTTAGCCGTTCAGAAATCACCGGGAAGAAGTTTGAGGACATTTCCGGACACTGGGCTGAAAATATGATAGCAGCCACAGCCGAGAGCGGAATAATGGCCGGATACGGGGACGGAACCTTCAGGCCGGACAATCCTGTTACAGTGGGAGAGCTGGCCCTTATATGGGCTGAGGTAAGCGGAAATAAGAATCAGGGCGCTCCCGGCAGTCCAAATAAAAACATTACCCGTTCAGCCTTCATGGTAGAGCTGAAGAAGATGTTTCCTGACCAGGATAAAGCCCCCAAAGAAGAAAGCGGTATTCCCTTTATAGACTGCGAACGGATAGCCGGCAAAGAAAGGGAAGCCATAGCCTGGGGCTATGAAAAAGGTATAATCAAGGGAAAGTCCAATACCGTTTTCGACCCCAAGGCCCTTGTCACCAGGGCTGAGGCGGCGGTTATCATTCAGAAGGTGCTGCATAGTTTCATCTCATAAGAGCATTTTTTCGGTCGCAATACAATACCCAGATTCAGATTATTTTTTTCTGGCCATTCAGTACTGAGGAGGTTTTGTTATGGAACCCGCCAAGACCTTTCAGGATTTACTAGTTTGGAAAAAGGCACATAAATTCGTTTTAGCGGTATATAAATTTACTGCTAAGTTTCCTGAAACAGAGATTTACACGTTGACATCCCAATTTCGCAGGTCTGCAATTTCGATTTCTGCAAACATAGTGGAAGGTTTCAAAAAAAAAGTAAGGCAGATAAATGCCGTTTTATGAACATTGCTCAAGGGTCTTTGGAAGAATCAAGGTATTATTTGATTTTGTCCAGCGATCTTGGCTATGGGGATAACTCTAAATTACTGCAACTGTTAGAGGAAGTCAGTAAGCTTCTTGAGTCTTACTCAAATAATATTCTGACTCCTGACTCCTGAATTCTGGCTCCCGACCGTAGATAGTATCTTATTAGCGAATAAAAAAAGCACCGGGCTTAAATTTCAAACCCCGGTGCTTTTTTTAGAATTATTGTTCCAGCCACAGTACCACCGCATAGGAGGCTACCTCACTGTCCCATTTTTCAATCTGACGCTTCAGCGCCGAGGCTTCAGACTCTAACCGGCTTTTCTCCCTGTCGTTTATTCCAGAGGCTATTGTGGCCTGAATATCTGCCAGTCTGTTAAGGGCTGCGTTATAGTCAGTGGTAATGTCCGCCTTTCCGTCGCTTCTTTCGATTATGCCTCCCAGCCCTGACAGCTGGGACACCAGAGTGGAGCCATTATTCCTGGGTACGGTCATTCTCATTATGGTTAGTTCTCCGCCGGGGCTTTTCTGACTATCTAAAACCTGCCCGCCGCCTCCAAGGTCTGCTGCCATTCCAAGGGCTATATCCCGGGAGTTGGCAGGATTGTTTGTTGATATTTTAAGAGTAGTGCTGGGTATGATCTTGCTGGCATTCATCAGCGCAACTTCACCTGTCTGCACGGGGGTTGTAGCTGCAGGATCCTTTATACCCGTATTGACCTCACCGCCGGTGTTTTTAGGCGGATTAGCCGGCTGTTCCACCGGCACTGACGGTTTATCGCCGCTGCCCTGGCTGTCTGGCTCAACAGTTTTCACAGGGCCGGTTTGGGCAGAGTCCACCACAGGGTTTACCGGCTGTTCCGCCACCATCGGAGGAGGCTGCTTTTCTCCCTTCAGGGCTACGCTAACACCCCAGGAGCCGGTGAATATCATAATCGCTGCGGCTGCCGCCGCTGCCGGGGCCCTCCAGGCGCCGAACAGCCTGCGTCCGGGCAGGGATTGTGTCTTCTTCTGGCTGGCAAGACTGTTAACCACTCTTAAGCTGAAGCCTGCTGAAGGTTCTTCGTTAACAGCCTCCGTGCGGAGACATTCAGATACTTTCTTCCACAGGTCAAATTCCTCACGGCAGTCATTACAAAGGAGGAGGTGGCCTGTCAGGAGGTCGCTTTCTTCGGTAGAAATCTCACCATCCAGATAGGGTGAGAATAACTCCCTGGCCTCAGGGCATGTGCAATTGCATTTCATAAAATCAGGTTTCCTGGTATCAGACAAGGCCATCACCTCCTTTTCTTTGGCTACTGGGACTGAATTCCCGGTCGGAATCCAGAAGTCAGAAGCCAGAATTCAGAATAGCGGTTGAATATGATTCAAGAAGCTTACTTACTTCTTCCAATAACATCATTAGCTGAGAAGTATCACCATATCCCAAATCTCGTGCCAATATCAAATAGTATCTGGATTCTTATAATGAACCTTGTGCTATATTAAGGTAGCGAACTTTATCTGCTTTTCCTTTTTTCTTAAATCCCTCTGCTGTATTAGCTGGTATAGATACCGCAGCGCGCCTAAGCTGGGACGTTAGACCATATATTTCTTCCTTGGGAAAATTACCTGTATATTTATAGACGTCAAGTACAAATTGATGAGCCTTTTGCCAAACAATTAAATCTTCAAATGTCTTAGCCAGTTCCTTCATATTTAATTCCTTTGACACATAAGGATTACTTTCCAATTCTGGATTCTGGATTCTGGATTCTGAATTCTTCAGTCATAATATTCCTCAGAGTTTGCCTGGCCCGGTTTATTCTTGATTTTACCGTACCAAGGGAGGAATCGGTAATCCTGGCTATCTCCTCATAGGAGTAGCCCTCCATATCCCTCAGCACCAGTACAGCCTGGTGCTCCTGGCTGAGCCTTCCCAGGGCCTGCCTTACATGCCCGCGAAACTCAACCTCCTCCAGTGAGGCCAGAGGATCCCTGCTGGAGTCCCCGTCAGCAACCTCCCGGGTAATCTCCCCGTTGGAGGTGGAGATAGGCTCATCCAGCGATACTATGGTAGCCCTGGAGTTCTTTTTCTTAATATTCAGCCACATGTTCACCGCAATGCGGTGCAGCCAGGTGCCAAAATCAGCCTCCAGGCGAAATCCCTTCAGTGAGTTAAAGGCCTTTATAAAAACCTCCTGGGCCAGATCCTCAGCATCGTCCCGGTTGCCCGTAAGTTTCACGCACAGGCCGAATACCCTGCCCTGGTACATGGTCACCAGGCTTTCAAAGGTCTTTAGGTCACCCTTCTGGGATCTCTTGATCAGTTCCGCTATTATATTTTTATTCACTGTCTGATCCAAAGGATACACTCCTCCGGAGCCGGCCCAAAATCCTGCCGACACCCCTTAGACAAAAATAATACCGTGAAAGTTCCGGCTATCTGGGAAAGTTTCACGGGTTTTTTTAGTAGGTTAAGAATTCAATATTATAAGGAAGACTTCCTTCAGGAGATAAATGTAAATTGCTAACGGGCATTCCTTTACGGTCGGGAGACGGGAGAAGCATACAAGGAATGCCTATACTATTCTATCCTGAAAATATCCCGGGTCTTTATTAGCCACAGAGGACACAGAGATCACAGAGAATTATCTCAAAGTAACTTCTCTGAAGCAAAAAGTAGATAATCGGGGAACCTCTCAACAATCTTAATTTTATTTAAAAAAGTTTTTTTGCATTAAAGTAGGGCTAGAACCTCTGTGTCCTGTGGCTTAAAAAGGACCCCAATTTTCATTCTCCTTGGTGGCTGCTTTTGGCAGCACGGGTGACTGGATTCTGAATTCTGGCTTCTGGATTCCGACAGCATAAGGATATCAGTATAAGCGTTTTAAATCTCCGCCGTCCGGTGTCTCTGGAATTCCCTGTCAACATGCTCCACATATTCAAGAATGCTGTCAATCTTTTTATCCATTCGCTTAAAATCGGTTTCCATTTCAGACTGCAGTTGCTGAATGTCTGCTCTTGTATCAGCCCGTAGCTGCTGAAAGCCGACATTGGTTTCCTCCCGCAGCTGCTGAGTGCCGGTTTTCATCTCAGTCTGCAGCTGCTGAATCTCAGCTTTCGTTTCAGTCCGTAGTTGCTGAATATCAGCTGTCGTCTCAGCCCGCAATTGATTAATATTGGCATCCGTATTATCTTGCCTTTTAATTATCTGCCTTAAAGCCTCCACCACATAGCCCTTAAATTCCTTATCCTCCATGGTTAAATCACCTCACACCCATAATTGATCAATTTTTTTGCCTTATACTTTCACCACAAAATAATATAAATGGGTTGCCTTATTTTAACAAAGCAGATAGTCTTATTCAATAAGCATTATTCTCCTACCGCTATCTGTAACTATATGTCAGAATGAACTAATCCAGGACCTATATGTTGGGAGACAGTATACAGTGACTGTTAGGCATTCCTTAATAATAAATTAGTAGAAAAAAGCTTTAGGTTTCTAGGATTTTACAGGGAAATTCTTTTACTCCATCAACCAGACGGACTGCTGAGAAATTAATCAGCAGAGCCCTTCTTAAATCAGTAGCTTTCAAATATGAAAGAGCCTGGGCAGTATCAGCCTCCGGCAAATTCGCTACTGCTTTAAGTTCAACAACAAGTACTTTTTCAACAACCAAATCCACCCGCTGCCCCTTGATGCGTTTCCCCTTATATACTACCTCAACTTCTTTCGGGCGTTCAAAGGAAATATCCCGCAGCGACAACTCAACGCAGAGGGCTTCTTCATATATAGATTCCAGCAGTCCAGGCCCCAGTACCCGATGCACCTCAATTGCTGCACCTATCACTTTGTCGGTTAAATCTTTCATTAATATTAAACTCCTATTAGGGAGGATCCAGAATTATTTGCCCAGAAAGCCCTGTACGATAAAAAATATATACTACCATTTATTACATAATATAACATACTGTATTGGACATGTTCAATAATGAAATAATAATAAGCCGCGTGCAGCACAGGTTAATAATGCTATTATTTATTGCTTTTTATTTCTCTGTGTCCTCTGTGCCCTCTGTGGCAAAAAAAGACCCGTGTTAATCTGCTTGTTCTTCTGACCTGATTAGCAGTATCCAAATACAATAATATTTTACCTGCTGTGGCTAATAAAAAATTTTCTCAGATGACGGAACTTTCCCAGCTAACCCGTTGTCTAACGGTTCAGGGAAAAGCGAGAAGGCTTCCCTTTTACAACCGACCTGGGAGGAAAATGGCCGCTGGTGTAGAATATACCACACTGGCCTGATCCGACCAGAAACCTGGTTGGCCAAGGTGCAACATACCTAAAGACGCAGCATGTATCGCGGCCAAAACACAGCAGATTCCGCAAGACTTTTTAAGGGGGGATGACTAAACCGGCCTGCGGCATACCCGGACAAGTGGTACCCGCCGGCAAATCAATCAACTACCAAATATTTAAGGAGGAAAGATTCTTGAAGAAAAGAAGCAGAAAACTTATTTCGATTCTTTTGACCCTGTCTCTGCTGGTCACCCTGCTGGTGCCCCTGGCAGCTCCAGCCGCAGCGGCAAGTGCTACTTACACCGCAGTGACAACCCCGGTTGTTTCCGATGACGGAAATACCGCTTTAGGTAAAGCCAAGGCTGAGTTCAGCGTGAGCGACGTGACTTATGATGCCGTCGCTGGTGGCGACAGTGTATTCTTCAAACTTCCCAATGATTTTACTCTGTTCCCCGACACCGTCACTGACGCCAACGGAAACGGAAGAATCATCAATGATGAAGTAAGAGTTAATCAAGAAGACGCTAACACATGGACTATTGAACTGGCTGCAGTCCCCAATACCAACTATGTTAGCATCTCCACTCCCACTGTCAGCAACGCTATAAGGTCTGCTGATATTCTGGTAACCTTGATTTCTGATAACGAATTCAAGGTTGAATACCGTGGCACAGTTTCTGATGTTACCCAAGATACTGGAATATTCATGATGGATTTCCAAAGTGTTTATGTGCCGAGCTATGATGGGGACATCAAGCTTAGCATAGATGCTCCCAGCGATTCTTCCTTTGGTGACGGAAGTGTCGTCATTGGTCAGACCAGTGGTGGAGAAGTCACTGTTTCAGTAAAAGACACCCAGACCAGTAACTCGGATTTCGAAGTAACCCTGCGTATTGAAGAAAACACTACCGGCGCATTTGAAAACGAGGCGGACAGCCTTAAGTTCATCCTTCCCGATGGCTATGAGTGGTCGACTCCTGCTGTAACAGGCGGACCGACAAGAATCTGGGGCGATGACAATGTTGCATCCTACACCTTCACACCGGATCAGGATGAATTGAGCTTCGATCCCAATAGCGCTTCCACCCTCAAAGCATCTTGCTTCGAAGTAACTTTAGCTTTTGAAGTCACTGATGAAGAAGATGTTGCAGAAGGCGACATCACCATGAAAATCAGGGGCGAGAGCGACGTAAATCCCACCGAATTAGTGGTAGGCGCCTATGGTGACTACAATGCCAGAGCATATGCAGTGGATGAAGATGAGCTCCCCACTGTTTACACCGGTAAAGTGGAACAGGAAATCAGCAATATAATGGTTGAAGAAGCTATTGCTTCAAGCCTCATTGAAAACCGTTACATTAAGTTCGAGCTTCCTGCCTTCGCAAGATGGACCAGTGTTCCTAATTTAGTGAATAATAACGGTGTAATTCTGGACTTCGACGGCATTGCCGGATCTGAAGGCAATGTGGTCAAGTATACAGTGCGTAACGGTACCGGCAGTACCACTTCCGAAGCTGAACTGGAATTCAAGGACATGGAAGTTATGCTTGACGTAACTGCGCCTGGCGACCTTAAGGTTAAAGTTTCCGGCAACAATGGGGTCGAGGGAGAATTTGCAGTAGCCAAGATGGCAACATCTGTTACCGCGAAATCCGATTCCAAGCCTGAAATTAGAATAGGTGTTGCTGGTCAGAAGATTGGCGATATCACAATTACCGAAGCTGAAGCAGGGTCCATTGAAGATGGCAAGATTCTTATGCTGAAAGTTCCCAATGGAACTGAATGGGCTAAGCTTCCCAAGGTGGAAGTTGTATCCGGCGACCTTGACCTGGACATCACTGGAATGAGCAGATCTAAGGATAAGAACGACTTCTATCAATTCGTGCGTATCCCCGTTGACAACGACAGCAACGAAGCCAGCGAAATCAAGATCAGCGAAATTTACGTTAACGTAGACCGCACAGTGGCCGAAGGCGATATAAAAGTGGCTGTTCTCGGCAACGCGGTTCTGGAGAGCAACGGAGTTCCCACTTCTCCCACCACATGGTTCGACGCTACCGCCGGAACAATAGCGGGCGGAAATTACTCAGCTAACATCGATGGCGTTGGTGGTGGTGAATACAGCATCATGAACAGCCTGTTCCCGGGAACCACTGCATACACTGCTGCTGCAGCTGCTGTGGTATCAACCCCCGCTCCTGGCTCATACAAAGCTAACGCTTCCTTCGTAATCGGCAGCACCACCTACAAGGTTGGCGGCGTTGAAATGACCATGGACGTTGCACCGTACGTAAAAGACGGCCGGACCTTCCTGCCCGTCAGGTACGTAGCCCAGGCTCTGGGTGTGGCTGACGCCAACATCCTGTGGGATAACGCTTCCCAGAAGGTCACCCTGATTAAGGACGGCACCGTGGTACAGCTGACCATCGGCAGCAACGTGCTGCTTCTGAACGGCGCAGCCATCACCATGGATGTTGCCCCCGAACTGACCAGCGACCGCACCATGCTCCCCATCCGCTTCATTGCTCAGGCATTCGGAGCTACCGTGGGCTGGGATGAGGCAACTCAAACCGTAACCCTTAACTAATCAGAAAGTCAAAAAGGAAGGGACCTCCATACGGAGGCCCCTTCTTTTTGCATAACTTGAGTCATACAATAAATTATCTGTGATGTGTTGACTTAGGAGATTGTAAAAGATAGAAAAGGAAAAGCAGTATATTTGTAGAAGTAAAAATACTACTTTAAAATGTTCGGTGCGGATTGCGCTGCCGGGCTAAGGAGGGTCTTATTGATGAAAAGAAAAATATTTGTCATTTTATTAGTGTTTCTAGCCTTCTCTTGCAGTCCGGCTGTTGCAGAAACCTCAGGCGTCATGTTTATGGACACCGAAAATCACTGGGCTATGCAGGATATTGAAAAATGTAAAAGTTTTAATCTTATGAGTGGATACCCGGGGAATCTGTTTATGCCGGAAAGCTATTTAAGCAGGGCTGAAGCGCTGGTGGTAATAGGGCGAAGCCTTGGATGGGAATCTCAGGCGGGTGATCTATCTACCGAAGGCATTGCCTTACCTGAAGATATTTGGATTGGATTCAAACCTTATTTGTTAAAGGCTGTAAATAACCAGTTGATTGAAAAAAATGATATTGGTGCTACCAAGTTTAATGAACCGGTTACCCGTATTGAGGTCTTCACATGGCTGGCCCGGGCGTTTAATTTTTCCGGGAACGGAGCTAATTTAACTTTTGTTGATATGACCGGCATACCGGCGTCCAAAAGGGATATGCTGGCAGGTGTGATTGACGCAGGAATAGTCAAAGGTAATCCCGGGAATCTGATAAATCCGTCCGGCCCCCTAACCAGGGCAGAGATGGCTGCAATTATGGCGCGGCTAATTGATCATGGCAAGATTGTCTTAACGCCCAATAGCCAGATATCAGACAATTCCGGGGCGCTATCGGGGGATAAGGGATATGTGATAAATAAATACCCTGATTATTTCACAGTTCACCTTGACTTCGGGTCGGTTGTAAGATTCGAGGTGTCTGATCTGTCCCTATCAATTGACGGGGTTAAGACAACCTACGGGTCACTGCAGAAAGGGTCTCCCGTGGAGTTATTCAAATCGGGGGCCAAGGTAACATCGGTATCCATCCGGAATGGGGATCGCAAAATTTTTGGCAATATAAGGAAGGTTGATTTGTCGTCTATAATTATTAGAGATGAAGACGGTAAAATTACAATTTATGATATAGACAAGTATACCAGGCTGATAGATTTAAATGGAGCTGAGACCGACGTGGACAATATTGAGAAAGGGATGAATGCAGAAATTGTATTGGAGCAAAACTACGTTGCCAAGGAAATCAAGTTAAAACAAAATGATCAAAAGGAAATACAGGGCAAGGTAGAAAATGTGGACTTAACAGGGAGTAAAAAAATAAGGGTTCTAGCTAATGAAAAAAGGCAGGAATTTTATCTGTCCGACAATATAGCTATTGCAGGAGATGGAAATGCGGCTCAGCTGACTGATATTGAAAGAGGCATGGATGTAAATGTGATATTGGATGTTAACAGCAAAGTTACTGGTATTGAAATAATCGATCTTTCCACTGTTTATGGAACATTGATAAAAGCCGAAACTGATGGATTGGACCGGATAACCGTCAGGGATAGGTCAGGCAAGGATTTTAACTACTTTGTAGAGGAGAATGCTGCGGTACGGGTTGAAAATCAAAGTATTGAACTGGAGGATCTCAGGGAAGGTGCCGGTGTCAAGCTAACCCTGGGCGATAACAATCAGGTTATCGGTATAGAGACTGTTGATGTATCATCGATTACGGGCCGGGTCTCTGCCATAAAGAAAAGTGGTAACAGATGGATTATATTAGAGACAGTAAAAGGGCAGGAAGAATATATTTATGTGGATAATGTCGTGACTGTAAAAAAAGGAAAATTGCCCCTTAGTTTTGATTATATTAAGGAAGGCATGCAGGTTGATTTGGATCTCAATAGCATAGGTAAAGCAGAAGCAGTTGAGATAATTGAGATGCAAAATATCACGGGCACCATAGCTAATATCCTGGCCGCGGGAAGCAAAATAACACTGAGAGACAAGAGTGGGAAAGAGGACACCTATTATTTGGATAAAAACGTGGTGGTTAAGGAAGGCGGTAAGTCTTTAAGGCCTTATGACTTGAAAAATGGGGAGGATGTCAAGGTCACTTTTGGTAATGGAAATAAGGTGGTCACTATTGAAGTGATACGTCTGTTGACAGCAGAGGGTGAAGTTGATTATATTAAAAATTTTGGCGCCGCAAAAATAGAGATTATTAAAAGTGGTGGATCGAAAGAAGCTTATTCGTTAAATAAAGGGACTGCTGTCAAGGAAGGAAATATTGCCCGTGAGTTAAATGATATCATTAAGGGTATGCAGGTTCGGATTACTTTTAATGAAAATGGCACTGTGATAGAAGTCAATATTACAGGGCAAAAGACAGCTGTTGGAAATGTTGTGTTGGCGCCTAAATGGGGTGATGGGAAAATATTGATTGAAAAGAATAACGGACAGCAAGAAGCATATGATATCGATAACAATGTGGTTGTTAGGGATGGAGAAACAAGGCGCCAGTTGGACTATATTTACACAGACATGCGTGTGGCTTTACTGCTTGACAGAGACAATTATGTAACCGCAATAGACATTATAGGCCTGCGCAAAATTCAGGGGAAGGTTATTGAGATTACCACCGGGGAGAATGACACAATAAAAATAAAGGAAAGCAATGGCAAGGAAACTGCTTATAGCGTTAGCAACACTGTAACGGCAAGCAGGAGCGGGTTTGCCAAAAGCTTTAAGGATGTTGGTCCGGGAATGAACATTGAATTGATCCTTGACAAGGACCTTCATGTCACGCATGTGAATATTTTATAGAAGTATGTTATCAAGGAACAGGTTATAATTTGAAGCCTTGGCTTGACAGTGCCTTCTCTAGCGAGATATACTATATATGTTAAATAGTTAATTATATTAACTGATGGGAGAGGAGTTTAATTTGCGTAAGTTAACAGTCGCAATAGTCTTTTTGTTAATTACATCACTCTGGAGTCAGGCATGCTGGGCTAAAGAGCCTGCCACACCCGAGTTAAAACTGCAGGGTGCCATTGATCTGGCGCTTAAAAACGATAATAGTATTGAAAAGAGCTCACTTAATATTGAAAAGGCCAAGGAGCAGAGGGAAAACGCTTCGGATTCAGTTACTTACTCGCCGGGCGACGTTCAGAATGCGGCAGCCGACACGGCCTGGTATGGCCTGCTTTCGGCGGATCTTAGCTGGATGATGAGCAAAAAAACCTATGCTGCCGATGAAGACAGTCTGGTGCTGAGTGTATGTGAGAAATACTGGAATGTGCAGGAATCTATCGAAGACCTGAAGGCTAAAGAAGTTGCCGCAGCAGCTGCGGAATTAACTTTTCGACGTGTTCAAACAATGGTTAAGCTGGGCATGACTCCCCCGGATTATGCATCCGCTTCCCCGGAAGGGGTTTTAGCCGGTGCCGGGGCTAAGTATAATACTGCCAAGTCAGACCTGGAAAAAGCTAAAAACAAGTTAAATACTGACTATGAGACCCTGAATCAAATGATCGGGCTATGGCCTGAGGACCGTCCGGTTCTTGTTGAAGAGGTTGGCTTTGAGCCATTAAAAGAAGTGGTGCTGGAATACGAGGTGCAAAGGGTGCTCGAGAAGAGCCCCAAGGTATGGCAAGCCGAAGAAAGTATAAATCTTGCCAAGTTTGCCTCTCAAAAAATGTGGGCATCTGGTCAATATACACCGTATGAAGTAAGAAAAATAGAAAAAGAACAGGCGGAACTCGATGCCGCCTCTGCAAAAGAGGCTGTAGCACTGGCAACCAGGAGTCTTTATTATACCGTGAGGAATCTGGAGGCCGCCATGCCGGTTGCTGAAAAGGGAGTAGCCGGGGCAGAGGAGTCTCTGAGGGTGGCTAAGTTGACATATGACCTGGGGATGATTACCCGGGAGGACCTGCTAAAGGCTGAATCCGCGCTGGAGGATGCTAAAAAGGGCCTCCTTGAGCTGAAAGCAAACCATGCCTATGCCAAGCTGGCATTCCAGAAGCCATGGGCGGTGTCAGCCGGGGGAGGAGCTTAATAGATAAAGGGGTAAATAAGATTAATAGGTAGAAATTTTTGAAAGGACATTATGTCCTTTCTTTTTTTAAGAAGGATAGTTTGTTATGACAGAAGCTGGATGGATGCAGTAAATATAAGCATTAAGGTAAAATATTGCCTTTGAAGAATAATAGTAGCTTACATGCCTTATTTTTGTGGTTTTTCTTACAGGAAACCAGGCCATTCCTGTCGAATAAACAAATAGTTATAGGAGATTCCATATAAAAAATCAGGGGATCAAAAAATATGGCAAAAGCAAAAGTGAATAGAAAAAGTATTATAAATTCAAGCAGTCAAACTGAAAAAACAATACTCTGGCACGTAGCCTTCTGGAGTTTAGCCGTGCTACTCTTCTTGCCACCCTTTTTCAGGGGGCTGTTTTTTGCCACTGAGCAGAGGAAGGCGTTTTTATTTGCATTAATCATATTTGGACTAGTGTGTCTGTGGAAATGGCTACGCAAGGATTATTCGGTGCTTTCTCATCCTATGGATTACTTAATGCTGGCGCTGCCAATTGTGTATGGAGCATCTACAATAAGCGCAGTAAATTATGGCTTGGCAGTTGACGAAATTGTAAAGACAATCCTGTATTTTATAGTATACTGGGCAGTTGCTCAACTTATAAGAGACAGGAATGATATTGAGAGATTGATATCTGTTATATATGCGTCGGGTGCATTAGTTGCATTGGGTGGATTATTGGTATCCACCAAAATAATTAGTATTAAAGATGGATTACAGGGTGATCGATTTGCCTCTTTCCTCCAGTACCCTAATTCGCTGGCAGGTTATTTAATTGCAATATTGTTGTTGGGAATCTATCTTTGGTGGAAGCAGGTTCACATAGGAGACGGTACTGAAAAGATTAAAAGATTCTATGCGTACATATTTGTAATCGGGAATTATTTATTGGCTACAGTTATTGTGGGTACCAAATCAAGTGGAGGGTATATTGTTCTAACCTTAGTATTGTTTATGGTCATGCTGTTGCTTCCGGAATGGAACCGCATGTATGTATTTTCCCAATTGATTATTACTATTGTTTTGGCTATTCCCACCGCTCATTTATTTTTAAAATATGTACCGGAGCAGCAATATGCCAAGGCATGGTCTGTAGTATTTGTGGGAATTCTGCTAGCGGTTTTAGCTCAGTATTTATATGATAAAATTATACCTCGTTTAAACTGGTTAAAATCCAATACTGTTCCGGGGAAAAGGTTGGCAGCAGCATCGGTTATTATAGTCGTAACAATTATCTCAATAGGCTATATATTTCTCTCTAAAGCTGGCGTTGGACTGGAGATAGTAAAAATAAGCAGTTTTATGGATCGTGTTTATTTTATCCAGGACGCAGTTCGAATGATTATGGAGAGGCCATTGTTGGGTTGGGGAGGAGGCGGGTGGGCAGATGCGTATCCCCTTTTCCAAAGTTACAGTTATAGCTCAAGACAGGTACACAGTTATTTCGCCCAGGTAGCTGTTGAAACTGGAATTATTGGACTGGCTGCAATAATAGGGGCATGGACTGCTTTTTTGTTTACCTGTTTTCGTGCTTTAAAAAAGCATGAAAACATTACGGGCAGGATGCTTGTTTTATTGCTTGCCATAGCAGTGGTTGCTCTAGGGATGCACGCTTCAGTTGACTTTGATCTGTCGCTTTCCGCTATATCAATTATACTATACGCAAACATGGCTTTAATTAGAAATATGGATATATTAGAGGAGAGAAGGATTTCTGAGGCAAAAAAGAACGGACTTACTAAAATACCGATTGTTATTGCAATGTGCTTAGGATTAATAATTATGGCACTGTTATTTGTGCTTTTCAAGGCAGACGCATATTTTAATGATTCTGATAGACTATTAAGACAGAAAATGCTTAATGAATCTATAGTTGCGATGGAAAAAACAGTTATGTATACTCCTTTCCGCGTGGAATATCACACAAGGTTAGCTGATCTATATATGTACGGTGGACAGAAGGAAAAAGCCTTTTCAGAATTGCATTACGCCCTGGAATGGGGTAAATATGACTATAAAAATTATGTTAATCTATCAGCTGCGTATTTACAGCAGGGTAATTATGAAAAAGCAATTTACTACGCCAGTGAAGCAATTAAAATGGCACCTCTTACAACATATTGCTACGAGTTTACTGGTTCTGTTTATATTAGCGCTGGTGTTGATGCTCTAAAGAAAAATGATACTGAGAAGGGTAAACAGTATTTTTATGAAGCTACAAAAATGCCGGATAGAATTGATTTTTTAAAAGCAAATATGGATGAGCATAAGAGATTCATGAGTGTATACAGTGGGTTTGACATGAGTGCGGTTTTAGCCCTTAATTCTGGAATCGCAAATAGTTTGTTAGGAGAAAGAAAGATTGCTATGGAGCAGTTAAATATTGCTACATGGTTACCCGCCAGCAATAATACCAAGGCCCAGGCATTAGTTTGGTTGAGCCTTTTGTGTGAAAAAGCAGGAGATCAGCAAAATGCTGAGGGGTTCCTCAATTCGGCAAAAGAAGTATCTGAAGATTACTTAAAGATATACAACAATAATAAAGATTTGTTAATATTTTTGCAGGAGGAATAGTAGTTTTGATTTCAGAACAAAAAATAGAACAAAAAAAGGAATTAAGCACTGATTTGATTAGTTTGATCAGAATTATTTGGCATCGTCGGTTTCTTATATTTTTAATTTTTCTATCAGCTATTGTAATATCAATACTATTCTGTTTTTTTGTTCCGCCAGTTTATAGAACATCTACTGTAATATCTCTAGGGAAGTGTGATAGTTTATTAATCAATAGGGAAACAGCGAAAATTATGTTAACGGGCGATTCTTTATTAAATAGGGTTTCGACCTCATTGGGTTTAAACATAAATGATGTTAAAAAAATAGTTATTGAAGACATGAGTGATCCACAACTCATCAAGGTAATCGTCGAGAATAGTGATCCTCAGCAGGCAAAGATTATTTTAGACAAAGTAACTGCTCTTTATTTGGAAACTGCAAAGCAAGATTTTGTAAAGGATAGAAATAATCATACTGATTATATGAGTAAAACTTTGGATCAGATCAGTACATTAGAACAGGGTATAAAAAGTGCCAATAATCTTTTGTCAGAAATTAAAAGGCTTCCAGATGGATCTCTTGATAAAAATATACAATATTTCAGCGTTTATTATAACTTGCTGCAGATGGAGGAGAGAAAAGAAGCTCTTTGGGGGAGATTTTGGGGCAGTAAAAAGGAATTGGATACTCTTAAAGAAATGGTTATAGTAAGTGAAACAGGTTATCCAGATTATCCATTTGCACCGAACAAGAAGCTGTATATTGCTATAGGTGCAATATTAGGGGTTTTAATTGGAATAACAACAGTTTTTGCTATTGAATTTTGTCCTAGGTTTATGTATATGCTTAAATTGCACAAATCGGAATAGTGTAGACCGGAAGGTGTTTTTTATGTGGAGTAAAATCAGATTTTTATTTCTTCTAATAATTGATGCTGTCTTGGTAACCTTTGGTCTTCTTATCGCTTTTTATTTGCGTTTTATGGGTGAAGAAGGACTGTTTAACTATTATCTTAATGAGTCTATAGAGATATTTTTTTTAGCTATTGTAATATATCTAACCTCATTTATTAAATTTAGAATATATAATAGGTTTTGGACATATGCAAGCACAGGAGAACTTTTGGCGGTCATAAATTCTGTTTCGATAGGAGCTCTTGGTACTATAGCCGCATCATCCTTATTAAGAATGACACTTCCACGAAGTATAATAATACTTTCATGGGCGTTTACTATATTATTGATTGGCGGATCTCGTTTTGCCTGGAGGTTATATGTTGAAAATAAAAAGAGTAATGGGATTTCTTATGGTCGGAAAGCGCTGATTGTGGGAGCAGGTGATGCCGGGGCAATGGTGGCCAGGGAATTATCTAATAACAAGCATATAGACCTCAAACCAGTAGGCTATGTGGATGATGATCCATCAAAAAGGAATATGTCACTTTTGGGGATACCCGTACTTGGTAATAGGGAAGAAATACCAGATATCATAAATAGGCATAAGATAGATGAAATAATTATAGCTATGCCTTCTGTAGATGGACAGTCTATCAGAGAAATTGTGCAAATATCCCAGTCAACTCAGTGTAGTATAAAAATATTGCCGGGAGTATATGAAATAATAGATGGCAGGGTTTCCATAGATAGGTTAAGACCACTGCAACTGGAGGACCTGCTCCACCGCGAGCCAGTCAATGTAAGCCTAGAGGGCATTGCAGGTTATCTAAAGGGTAAGGTTGTAATTGTAACAGGGGCCGGGGGGTCAATTGGTTCTGAGCTTTGCAGGCAGATAGCCGTTTTTGAACCGAGCTTACTTATTGTGTTGGGACATGGGGAAAACAGTATACATAAAATATGGCATGAGTTGGGGAGAAATTTCCCTGAGCTGAACTTGGTTATTGAAATAGCAGATGTCCGGGATTCTGAGAGAATAGAACATATATTTAACCGTTACCAGCCTCAGGTTGTTTTTCACGCCGCTGCCCACAAGCATGTTCCCTTAATGGAGATGCACCCGGTTGAATCTGTTAAAACTAATGTTTTTGGCACAAGAAATGTAGCGAACGCAGCTCTTATGGTTAATGCTGAGGTTTTTATCATGATATCAACTGATAAAGCCGTCAACCCATCCAGTGTTATGGGTGCTACTAAGCGACTGGCTGAATTAATGGTCAATAAGTTGATTAATCAAAAACGGACCATATTTGCATCCGTGCGTTTTGGTAATGTGCTGGGTAGTAACGGCAGTGTTGTCCAGGTGTTTAGGGATCAGATTAGGCGGGGTGGGCCTATAACTGTAACTCATCCTGACATGACCCGTTTTTTTATGACTATTCCAGAGGCGGTTAGCTTGGTTATTCAGGCTGGTACTATGGCCAGGGGCGGAGAAATTTTTGTGCTCGATATGGGTGAGCCTGTTAAAATTTTAGATTTAGCGTATGATATGATAAGGCTTTCAGGGTATGAGCCAGAAAGGGACATCGATATTGTTTTTACCGGTATAAGGCCTGGAGAAAAACTGTTTGAAGAACTGATGACCTTGGAAGAAGGTACTTCTTCTACCTGCCATAGTAAGATTTTTGTGGCCCGTTCTTGCCTGGTGGATAACACAAGACTTCAGAAAGAGATTGAATACCTTGAGATGCAAACGGCAGATATAGATGGTGAAAGGATTTTCGAGGTCCTTAAAAAGGTTATTCCCGGATTTATCAATTACCGAAATAAAAGTGTAGAGAGTTGTTTTAAAGCGGTTACCGATTCCCCAAAAGCGTTACTAAATAAAATGGGGCACCAGTAAAAAGAGGTGCTCAATCTTGTTATAAATAGCTTTTTAGAGAAGTCATTATACTATTTTCTTTTTGTTGACAAGTATATGGAAACACGGTAAAATGTTCATTAATTGAACGTTTGATAAATGAACAATTCATCGCTTGAGGGAGATATGGAAAACGAATATCAGATTCTTGACCATCTGGATAAAAACCAGGATACATCCCAGAGAATAATTGCAAAAAAAACTGGACTATCAGTAGGTACAGTTAACTTATTGATTAAAAAAATGGTACGCAAGGGCTTGATAAAAATAGAGAGGCTTAATGCCAAGTCTCTACGGTATATAATTACACCCCAGGGAATTAAGGAAAAAACGAGATTGACCTATAGATATATAAAAATTTCATACCAGCAGATAGTAAAGATACAGCAGGCTCTCTGGCGGATTGTGCTTGACCACAGTCATACACATGAGGTTTCTTATGTAAAAACTATATTTATGGGTCCACCAGATGAGATTTTGGAAATTCTTAAAATATCTGCCAATAACTTAGGGCTTAATTATACTTCAGTGTTATCTATGAAAGAATTGACGAGCTACTTTGTTAATATAAAGGTATCCGGTGGTGGAGAAAACGAACTTGTTCTCAACGAAGGTTGCATTATAAAACCTCTCGTTATTATTTGGAAAGATGAGGACTATAAAGAACCGTTAGATATTGAGGCAGTAAACATTTTAGATTTTGTATAGTAATAAAACAGTCATAATATAAAATATTTGAATGTGGGGAAATGACAGTGGGCTTAAACGGCAAAAAAATTCTTGTTACAGGAGCCGAAGGTTTTATCGGGTCCCATCTAATAGAAGAGTTAATAAAACAAGGCCATAACGTGAAGGCATTTGTTTTATATAACTCTTTCAATTCGTGGGGCTGGTTGGATAGTTCCCCGGAAGATATCAAGAAAAGTATAGAAGTATTTTCTGGAGATATACGCGATCCTTATGGAGTTAAAGAGGCGATGAAGGGCTGTGATGTGGTAATGCACTTGGCAGCGCTAATAGCCATTCCATATTCATACCACTCACCTGAAACATATGTAGATACCAACATAAAAGGAACCCTTAATGTGGTGCAGGCTGCAAGAGAGTTAGGAGTGTCAAAAGTGGTGCACACTTCAACCAGCGAGGTATACGGTACAGCGGTGTTTGTGCCTATTACAGAGGAACATCCGCTGCAGGGGCAGTCACCGTATTCGGCAAGCAAGATTGGTGCAGACCAAATTGCCATGTCTTTTTATAACTCCTTTAATACGCCTGTTGCTATTATAAGACCATTCAATACGTATGGACCACGTCAGTCGGCAAGGGCGGTCATCCCGACAGTGATTACTCAATTTGCTGGCGGGAAGCGGATGATTAAACTGGGTGCACTACACCCCACGAGAGATTTTAATTATATTAATGATACTGTAAAGGGTTTCATTGCTGTAGCGGGATCTGACAATTCTGTCGGAGAGGTGATAAATATCGGCAGCAACTTTGAAATCTCAATAGGTAATGCTGTGAATACAATTGCTGAAATTATGGGTGTAGAGATTGATGTTATTACAGACCAAACCAGGTTGAGACCGGAAAAGAGTGAAGTGGAAAGGCTTTGGGCTGATAATACTAAGGCCAAAAACCTTCTGGGATGGGAGCCCGGTTACGGTGGCCTAGATGGCTTCAGGCGGGGGCTTACTGAGACTGTTGCATGGTTTACTGATTCGGAGAATATTAGAAATTATAAGTCGGATATTTATAACATATGAAAAAAGGAATTGATAATAGTAAAATTCTGGATGCAATAAAAACTGCTTTACCCCTAGAAAACAAATTTGTGAGTCTACATGAGCCTAGGTTTGAGGGTAACGAATGGACATACGTAAAAGAGTGCCTTGATACAGGGTGGGTATCTTCTGTAGGCAAATTTGTCGATCTTTTTGAGGAAAAGCTAGCTGAGTACACCGGGGTAAAACGTGCAGTTGCTGTGGTTAATGGCACGGCAGCCCTTCATATATGCCTTACGCTTGTGGGAGTTGAGCCTGGTGATGAAGTTTTGGCTCCTGCAATGACATTTGTTGCTACAGCCAATGCAATTACATATTGTAGGGCTGTACCTCATTTTGTAGACGGTGAAGAAAAGACTTTAGGCACTGATCCATACAAGCTTGGAGATTACCTGAAAGAAATTGCTGATGTTCGCCTTGAAGGATGCTTTAACAGGCTGACCGGAAGGCGTATAAAAGCTGTTGTACCCATGCATACCTTTGGTCACCCGGTTGATTTGGATCCTCTGGTTGAAATCTCTGAGCGCTATAAGCTAGAACTTGTAGAAGATGCTGCCGAATCCCTTGGTTCCTATTATAAGGGGATGCATACGGGTAATTGGGGAAAGGTTTCAGCATTAAGTTTTAACGGCAATAAGGTAATAACCACAGGTGGTGGTGGAGCCATCTTGACTAATGATGAATCCTTGGGCAAATTGGCCAAGCATATAACAACTACCGCAAAAATCCCCCATAGATGGGCTTTTTACCATGATATGGTTGGATACAACTATCGTCTTCCCAATATAAACGCAGCTTTAGGATGTGCTCAACTGGAACAATTACCGGGCTTTATAACTAGAAAGCGTGCACTGGCGGAGCGTTACAGGGAGGTATTCGGGCAGATAGAAGGGGTTACCTTTTTTGCCGAGCCTGATTTTGCCCGGAGTAACTACTGGCTAAATGCTATTTTATTGGATAAAGACTTTTCCGGTGAGAGGGATAATTTTTTGGAAATGGCTAACAGTGCAGGTGTTATGACCCGTCCAGCCTGGACACTTATGCATAAGCTGCCGATGTTTAGTACATGTCCACGAATGAATCTGGATGTTGCTGAGAGACTGGAAACCTGTCTGATAAATATCCCAAGCAGCTCCTTTTTAGGAGGACTACATGAATAAAAGGAAAGTATGCGTAATTACTGGTTCACGGGCGGAGTACGGGTTGCTATACTGGATAATGAAAGAAACACAAAAAGCCCCGGAACTGGAAATGCAGGTTGTTGTTACAGGAATGCACCTGTCGCCCGAGTTTGGGCTTACATTTAAGGTTATAGAAGACGATGGGTTTATCATTAATGAGAAGGTTGAAATGCTGCTTTCAAGTGATACGACGGTTGGTGTCGCTAAATCGATAGGTCTGGCAATTATTGGGTTTGCAGATGCTTTTGACAGGCTTAAACCGGATATTATTGTTGTTCTCGGGGACCGTTTTGAGGTGCTGGCGGCTGTGCAGGCGGCATTGGTGGCAAAGATACCTGTGGCGCACATCGCAGGTGGAGATACTACCGAGGGAGCTTTTGACGAGGCTATCCGCCACAGTATTACCAAAATGTCTCACCTTCATTTTGTTACAAATGGAATAGCTGCACAGAGAGTGTGCCGGATGGGAGAAAATCCCGAACATGTATTTAATTTCGGAAGTCCCGGGATTGATATGATAAAGAGGCTAAAACTGTTAGAGCGAAATGTACTCGAACAAAAATTGGATTTTAAATTTAGGGATAAAAATCTCCTTGTAACGTTTCACCCTGTTACGTTGGATATACAGCCAACAGACCATCAATTAAAGGAACTCCTGGCTGCTCTTGATTCCTTGGGCTTTGATGTGGGAATTATTTTTACAAAGCCCAATGCGGATAATGATGGTCGGCGTTTGATTAATATGATTGACGAATATGTTTATACCCGTCCAAACACAAAAGCCTATACATCTCTTGGACAACTTCTTTATTTAAGTACAGTCGCCCAGGTTGACGCTGTGGTTGGAAATTCTTCAAGCGGGCTTTATGAAGTTCCTTCTTTCAAAAAGCCCACCGTGGATATAGGAGACCGCCAAAAGGGACGGCTTAAGGCTCCATCGGTAATAAGCTGCCGTTCTGAGTCCGGGGCTATATTTGAGGCAGTCAAAAAAGCGTTTAAAATGGACTGCTCCGGTACAATAAATCCATATGGAGACGGCGACAGTTCCGTTAGAATTGTAGGTATAATTAAAGATTTACCGGATTTCAAAAGTTTATTGAAGAAACGCTTTTTTGAGGTGCGAAATGAGTAGTTCAAGTGGTGTTTATATAATTGCTGAGGCCGGGGTAAACCATAACGGTTCCCTGGAGATCGCGATGAAATTGATTGATAGTGCAGCTAATGCAGGTGCTGACGCTATCAAATTCCAGACTTTTAAAACAGCCAAGCTGGTCAGTAGGCTGGCACCGAAAGCCAATTACCAGAAAGAAACAACCAATGCAAGGGAAACTCAATTTGAGATGCTTAAAAGGTTGGAATTGAGTGAAGAAGCGCACTATAAATTATCTTCTCATTGCAGATGTCAAGGAATAGATTTTTTGTCAACCCCTTTTGATGAAGAAAGTCTGGATTTTCTAATTGAAAAGTTAGGTGTTAAAACAGTGAAAATCTCGTCGGGGGATGTAACAAACGCTCCCCTACTTCTAAAAATTTCTCGCACAGGGCTGCCCGTAATACTCTCCACTGGTATGGCAACCTTGGCTGAAATAGAGCAGGCCCTTGGGGTATTAGCATTTGGTTATATTCATCCACTGAAAAATGCCCTCTCGCTTTCTGAATTTGAGGCGGCTTTTGCATGTTGGCATGGTCAAAAAGCATTAAAAGATAAAGTGACACTGTTACACTGTACAACCGAGTATCCTGCTCCTATTAAAGATGTTAATCTAAGGGCGATGGAGACGATGGCATGGGCTTTTGGACTTCCGGTGGGATATTCTGACCACACACAAGGGATTGCTGTTCCGATTGGCGCTGCATCTCGTGGAGCGGTAATAATCGAAAAGCATTTTACGCTTGATCGAAGCATGCCTGGACCGGATCACCGGGCTTCACTGGAGCCGGATGGATTAAAATTCATGATCCAGTGTATCCGTGAGATTGAGGTTTCACTGGGAACTCCCCAAAAGGTTCCTGCCCCAAGTGAATTTAAGAATAGAATGGCGGTGCGGAAGAGTTTGGTTGCTACCTGTTCAATTAGTGAAGGAGAAATATTGACTGACGATAAGATCGCTGTAAAGCGCCCGGGTGATGGACTGTCACCTTTCAGGTACTGGGATGTCATTGGTAAAAAGGCCAATAGGGATTATAGAGAAGATGAGATGTTAACTATATAACGCTGCCATTTTATTATATTGTGTGTGGGTGTACACGAACGTGTGTTAACTGTTGCCTTGGTTCATCCAAAACGTAATTGTAGCCAGGGCCTCCAGGTTAAGAAGGTACCACCTGCTCTACGATAAATTAGTAGCCCATACAGACCGCCACCATCTGACGAAAATAAAATGATACATGTTGAGGTAGAGAGTTCATGGAACACTGGAAACAAACTTTAGTGTCACCGGAAACATCCCTTCGTGATGTTATTCATAAAATTGATGAAAGTGCTATGCAGATTGCTTTGGTGGTTGACCTAAAGAAGCGCCTTATAGGTACAATTTCCGATGGTGATATCCGCAGGGCAATAATGAAGGGTCTCTCATTGGAAGAAACAGCTTCAAATATAATGAACACTGATCCGACAGTTGTTACACTTGGAGTTTCTATGGAACAAATACAATTTATAATGAAAACAAAAGTTCTTCGTCGGATACCAATAGTTGATGACGAGGGTGTAGTCAGGGGTTTGGCCCTCTTGGAAGCACTGTTCGAGAGCAATAAGAGGGAGAACTGGGTTGTGTTGATGGCAGGAGGAAAGGGCACAAGGTTGGCTCCTCTCACTGATGAATCCCCAAAGCCCCTTTTACATGTTGGTGAGCAGCCTATTTTGGAAACAATTTTAGAAAGCTTTACTCATTTGGGATTTCAAAAGTTTTTTATTTCAGTTAATTATAAGTCATACATGATTGAGGATTACTTTGGAGATGGCTCTAAATGGGGTGTCAGCATAAGTTATCTTCGTGAAGATACACCACTTGGCACGGCGGGGGCTTTAAGCCTTTTACCTGAAATCCCTAAAACGCCCTTGATTGTTATGAATGGGGATTTGCTCACCAAGGTGAATTTTCTTAGCATGTTAGACTTTCATCGTGAGCAAAAAAGTATTGCCACAATGGGCGTGCGTGAATACGATTTTCATGTTCCTTATGGTGTAGTAAATGTAAATGGGTTTACTATTGAAGGAATTGAAGAAAAACCTGTTAACAAATTTTTTGTAAATGCTGGGATTTATGTTCTTGAACCATTATGTCTTCAGATGTTGCCTGCCAACCAATATTATGACATGCCAGTCCTATTTGGCCAAATTATAGAGCAGGGACATACAGCTAAAGCTTTTCCAATAAGGGAATACTGGCTAGATATTGGGTGTCCTAATGATTTTAAAAGAGCCAATGGTGATTACCGGAAGGAGTTTAACCCAAGATGAAGGCTCTCGTTGTGGGATATGGCTCCATTGGTGCACGTCATGCCCGGATTTTGACCGACCTTGGGTGCAGGGTATCTGTGGTTAGTGGTAGGGAGATTGACTTTAATTTCAGTTATAAAAGCATAAAAGGTGCTTTCCAGGGGGAACGGCCTCAGTATATCGTGATAGCAAACGGAACAGCTGACCATTTTAGTGCTTTACAGCAATTAATAGAATTAGATCATAGAGGAGTAGTACTTGTTGAGAAGCCCCTGTTTAATTTGAACCGAGAGATTCCCGATAATAATTTCAGTGGTCTTTTTATAGGTTACAATTTAAGGTTTCATCCTATTATTAAAAAGCTGTACAGAATACTACAGACCGAAAAAGTAATATCAGCACATGTGTATGTCGGCCAGTACCTCCCATCATGGCGTCCTTCCTCTGATTACAGGCAAAGTTATTCTGCTGATAAAATGGCAGGAGGGGGCGTGCTCAGGGATTTGAGCCACGAAATGGATTATCTGAACTGGATGCTGGGAGGGTGGCGAAGTATGGTGTCCATGGGGGGAAAATTGAGTAGTCTTGAAATAGAAAGCGAAGATGTTTTTTCTATTATGATGGTTACTGAAAAATGTCAGATAGTGACTTTGCAGCTAAATTATCTTGATAGAATAAGCCAGAGGGAAATAATTATAAATACCGATAATCACACTGTTAAGGCTGACCTTGTCAATGGAATACTCAATGTCGACAGGAAATCTGATTTTTTTGAAGTAGAAAGGGACTTTACATATCGCGCGCAGCATAAAGCCCTTATAGAAGGTGACCTTGAGTATGTGTGTACAGATAGGGAAGGCATAGAGGTTATTAAAATGATACAGGCGGCGGAAAAATCTTCAGAATTAAAGGAATGGGTGAAAAATGTCTAGGCTTTGCACTATTTGCGCCAGGGGCGGATCTAAAGGAGTTAAAAATAAAAATATAAGGATTTTGCTGGATAAGCCTCTAATTGCTCACACCATAATACAGGCAAGAGAATCTGGACTTTTCGATGCTTTGGCAGTTAGCAGTGATTCAGATGACATTCTCAACGTTGCCAGGGATTGGGGTGTAGACATTTTAATAAAGCGCCCTGATGAGCTTGCTACAGATTTAGCAGCCAAACTACCTGCTATTCAGCATTGCGTCAAAGAGACAGAGAAGATTTGCCAGGAAGAATTTGGGGTGATAGTAGATTTGGACGCCACCTCACCTCTCCGCTTGCCTGAAGATATACGGGAAGCAGTATGTTTATTAGAGGAAAAAAAAGTATCAAATATAATAACAGGTACCCCTTCCCGCAGATCGCCCTACTTCAATATGGTTGAGGTTGACCATAAAGGAGTGGCAAGGCTGGTTAAGTCGCTAGATTCCCCTGTTGCCAGAAGACAAGATTCCCCACAGTGCTACGATATGAATGCATCAATATA
Source organism: Peptococcaceae bacterium BICA1-7 (assembly GCA_000802095.1). Classification (GTDB taxonomy): domain Bacteria; phylum Bacillota; class Desulfotomaculia; order Desulfotomaculales; family Desulfocucumaceae; genus BRHc4a. Next base: position 34,085 of record JUEB01000018.1, read on the forward strand.
CGTATGGAACAGGGATTCTTTGTTCAGTAATAAATCTATTTTTAATTTTGATACTTTAATCTATGTAATGCCTGAAGAAAGATCTATCGATATTGATTCAGAGCTGGATTTCTTGTGTGTGGATTTTATATTAAGAAAAGCAAAAGGTGAAGAAAAGTGAAAAGGATATCTCATAGTGAAAAATTTACTTTAAGTCACAAGAACGTTGTAGTAACAGGTGGAGCAGGTATATTGGGGAAACGCTTTTGTTTTGGTTATGGCGAGGCAGGAGCTAATGTTGCTATTGTTGATATAGATTATGAAAAGGTCAGGGAGTTGGCCTATGAGTTATCCAATTTGTATGGAATTAAGGCCATTGGCATAAAGTGTGATGTCAGCTCTCCCGGTGAAGTTAATTCCATGGTAAAAGTGGTTGTTGAAGAATTAGGGAGTATCAATGTACTCCACAATAATGCGGCCAGTAAATCTGCTAATTTAGAAGCTTTTTTTGAAACTTTTGAGGACTATTCTTTGGATGAGTGGCGCAAAGTAATGTCTGTGAATATTGATGGTATGTTTCTGGTGGCCCAGGCTGTGGGGAGAGAGATGGTAAGGCGGAAAAATGGCGGATCGATAATACAAATGGCCTCTATATACGGGGTGGTGGCTCCCGATCAGCGCATATACGAGGGTTCTCACTACCTTGGACGGCAGATAAATACACCAGCGGTGTACGCGGCCTCTAAAGGGGCGGTTATATCGCTTACAAAGTATCTTGCTGCATACTGGGGCCATAGGGGGATACGTGTAAACACAATTTCCCCCGGTGGTGTTGAGAGCGGGCAAAATGATATATTCAAGGTAAATTATTCAAATCGTGTTCCTCTTGGGCGGATGGCTAAAGGTGATGAACTGGTAGGGGTAGCAATCTTTTTGGCGTCAGAAGCCTCAAGTTATATTACTGGGCAAAATTTAGTGGTTGATGGCGGATTAAGTACGTGGTAAATGAAAGATATAAAAGGAGAAGAATATGAGGTACTGTAAAAACTGTTTAATGCCGGATACAAAACCAGGTCTGATTCTCGATGATGAGGGTATTTGTCAGGCCTGTAGACACTATGCTATGAGAAAAAATGCTGATTACGAAAAGAGATTTGAGATGCTTAAGTCTCTTTGTGATAAATACAGAAGAAATGACGGTTATTATGATTGTATAGTCAGTGTTAGTGGGGGAAAGGACAGTCATTTTCAGGTATATGTCATGAAAGAACTTCTTGGAATGAACCCACTTTTGGTCAGCGTTTCAGACCCATTTACTCATACTAGTGTAGGGGAGCATAATATTCGCAATATAACAGAAGCATTTGGATGCGATATTATAACTCTTAATACAAACCCTGTTCTGGTAAAACGGATGATGCGTATTGCTTTTGAAGAATTGGGAAGTCCTACGTGGCCAATAGACCGTCCCATCTATGTATTTCCTATCAGAATGGCCATAAACATGAAAATACCCATGGTAATATACGGAGAGAATGTGTCTTGGGAATATGGCGGTGTTCTTTCGGAGGAAACGTACAGCGCTAAGGATCAGATTAATAATGATGTTGCTAAAAAGGTCGACTTTAGTTTGTGGCTGGAAAATGGAGTAAAACGAAGTGAATTAAGTTCATTTATATACCCAACCGCAGAAGAAATAGAAAAGGCGGGGTTGGAGCCAATATATTTGAGTTATTTTATCCCCTGGGATGGATATAATAACTATGAAATTGCGAAACGTTATGGTTTTAGAGACTTGACCCATGAATGGAAACGCGGTGGTTATATTGAAGACTATGACCAAATTGACTCAATTGGTTACCTTATTAATGTTTGGATGAAATATCCTAAATTTGGTTTTGCAAGAGCAACTGATGTGGTAGGATATTGGATTAGAAGCGGAAAAATTGACAGAGAGACTGGAAAAAGACTTATTGTGGAGAATGATTACATGTTGGACACCAGAGTACTGGATGATTTTCTACAATTTGCCGGGTACACGGATAGGGAGTTTTGGAGTATTGTAGATAAATTTTACAACAGGGATTTGTTTGAGAAGATAGAAGGGGTATGGAAACTTAAAAAAAGGTTTTAGTCTTTATAATATAGTTGCCCTCAATGGCGCGGGCTTAGGCAATGGTGCGATATCTTCAAAATGTAAAGGAGAGGTAGCATGAATAAATATATTACGCCTGAACCCGTGAATAATAGTATGTATAAAATGGAAGAAGGAAAATTGGAGGCATATTACGGCTTGCCCAACGAGGTCCGGTTTTGTAAAAAGTGTGTTATTTCGAACCAGAGACCAAATTCCGATATTGAGTTCCGGCACACCATTAAGACCAAGAAGAAAACAATTAATTTTGATGATCAGGGGATTTGTGACGCTTGCCGGGTTACGGAAGACAAAAAGCATATTAATTGGGACGAGCGTGAAAAACAGTTAAAAGAGTTATGTGACCGTTACAGGAGCAAGGACGGCTCTTATGATTGTATAGTTCCTGGTTCCGGTGGAAAAGACAGTTTTTATGCCTCCCATATACTTAAGTATAAATATGGAATGCACCCACTGACAGTCACTTGGGCACCCCATATATACACCGAATGGGGTTGGAGAAACTTCCAGTCCTGGATACATGCGGGACTTGATAATTTTCTCCACACGCCTAACGGAAAAATTCATCGGTTATTAACAAGATTATCGGTTGAAAATCTATTTCATCCTTTTCAGCCCTTCATTATAGGACAAAAGGCTTTTTCACCCAAAATGGCGCTTTTGCACAGAATTCCCTTAGTATTTTACGGCGAGAATGAGGCTGAGTATGGAAATCCTATAGGTGATACCCAGAGTTCCATGCGTGACTGGTCTTATTTCGCTGCAGAGGACAAAACAAATGTGTACCTGGGAGGAACTTCTGTAGCTGATTTAAAGAAATATTTCGGGTTGGACGATAATGACTTGCAGCCATATCTTCCTGCAAATCCTGAAGAAATAGAAAGAGTAAATATTGAGGTGCATTATTTAGGCTATTACCTGAAGTGGCACCCCCAGGGAGCATATTACTATGCCGTTGAAAACGGGGGATTTCAGCCTTCACCTGAAAGAACTCCTGGTACGTACAGTAAATACAACAGTATAGATGACCGTATAGATGATTTTCATTATTATACAACATACGTTAAATTTGGTATCGGTCGGGCAACATATGATGCAGCACAGGAGATTAGAAATGAAGAAATCACCCGTGATGAAGGAGTTGCCTTGGTTAAGAAATATGACGGAGAATTTCCTGAGCGGTTTGCAGAAGAAATCTTTAAATATCTAAGTCTCCCCGAGAAAGAATTTCCAATAGCTTCTCAGATGTTTAGTCAGCCTATTATAGACAGGGACTATTTTATGTATTTGGCTGATAAGTTCCGCTCTCCACACCTTTGGAAACGTGTAAACGGTACTTGGAAATTGAGACACTCTGTTTATGAAGAATAGGTGCAGACGGCTATGAAAAATATAAGGCTTATAGCTAGGCTGGATGTTAAAGGACCAAACCTGGTTAAAGGGGTTCAGCTTGAAGGATTAAGAAAAATGGGGGACCCTAACCTTTTTGCCAGGAAGTATTACGAACAGGGAATTGATGAAATTATTTATATTGATATAGTAGCCAGTCTTTATGAAAGAAATAATTTGTTAGATATAGTAAAAAAAGCCACAAAGGATGTATTTATTCCAATAACAGTTGGTGGAGGGATAAGGTCTGTTGACGATGTTAGGGAGGCACTGCGATCAGGGGCGGATAAAGTTGCGGTAAATACTGCCGCAATTAAGCGTCCTGAATTGGTTCGAGAAATATCCCAGATGTATGGATCACAATGCATGGTTCTTGCAATAGAGGCAAAAAAAGTTGCAGGTGGAAAATGGGAGGCCTATTACGATAACGGAAGGGAAAAAACGGGCATTGATGTCGTAGAGTGGGCAAAAAAAGGCAGTGATATGGGGGCGGGAGAAATCTTACTCACCTCTGTTGACATGGAAGGCAGTGGAAAGGGATATGATTGTGATCTGGTTAACTCCGTTTCAACTTCAGTTCCCATCCCCGTTATCGCTAGCGGAGGTATGGGAGAAATATCCCACCTCGAAAAAGTCATCAGGGAAGGGTATGCTGACGCTGTGGCAATGGCGCATGTTTTGCACTATGGGAAAATGACAGTTATGGATATACGTAACGAAGTTATGGCAAAAGGTTTTAATGTGAGGAAATATGATAATGCCAAAGGTTACAATAGTTGACTATGGAATTGGGAATCTATTAAGTGTGGCCAGGGCTTTTCAATATTGTGAAGCAGAGGTTGAATTTGCTGATTCTCCTGATGCTATAATAAGGGCTGATAGACTTGTACTACCGGGCGTAGGGGCCTTTTCGGATGGTATGTCCGGGCTTGATAAAAAGGGACTTTCTGATCATATAAAAGAATATAGTCAAACCGGGCGCCCTTTCCTGGGAATTTGTCTTGGTATGCAAATGATGCTGGACGTTAGTTATGAATTTGGCAAGCACCAGGGGCTTGGAATTATTCCTGGAAAAGTTGTTCCCATCCCTTCATGCGGAATTGAAGGCAGGACCCACAAAATACCCTTTATTGGCTGGAATGAACTGTTAATTCCTGATTGTGTTACAGATTGGGAGGGAACAATTTTCTCCGGTATAGGGCTCAGGTCATCAGTATATTTTGTTCATTCTTTTGAAGCTATACCTGAGTATGAAAGGAACCGGCTTGCGGTTTATGATTATAATGGGCAGGTTATCTCTGCAGCTATTAGGTCTGGGAACTTATATGGCTGCCAGTTTCACCCGGAAAAAAGCGGCCCTGTGGGTCTTAAAATAATAAGGAACTTTATTAATTTATAAGCTTTGTGTGGTGAGCGACATAAAAGATGCTATAAAAACGACTTTATTAAAATTTTATAATATGTTTAACCATAAAGGTGCAGGAATCGGAGGCCAATGTGACTTCATATTTAAGGCCAGTGAGTCAAGGCACCTGATTACTGTTGGATTCTTAAAGGCCTTACTAGAAAATTTAGATGATGAAAAGGCTTTTGATTTGGCCGTGAAGGGTTTTACAAATTATATGACAGAGTATTATAACTTGGTTTTGGGATCTACCAAAGAAAGGTCTCAGGAAAGGTTCGATGTCTTTAGACAGCACTATCGGCAAGCTTCTTTAAAAAGTCCCTACTGCCAAATCATCAAGTCTACACCTGAAATTTTGGAGGTAAGGTACGACAGGTGCCCCTTTGCAGAGGTTGCTGTAAAATATAATGTTTTTAAATTGGCATATGCATTTTGTTTGTCAGATTATGAGTTTACAAAGAATGTTCTCCCTGGTGTTGATTTTCAGAGAAAGCATGAGATTATTAAAGAAGACAGGTTTTGTGACCATAAATGGGTCTTTATAAAATAGGTGTTGGGGTGGTGAAGATAATTGTGAAAAATGTCTATATAATAGGAGCCGGACAATTGGGCAGCCGGCATTTGCAGGCGATAAAGCTTGTTGATGAACCCCTAGATATAAAGGTTATTGATCCTTCCACGGAAGCACTTAAAGTTGCCCAGGAGAGATACCTATCGGTGAATTCCGAGGAACTTAGGCATAAAATTGAATTTGCCCAAAAAATTGAAATTATGCCCAGCAGTATAGAATTTGTTATTATTGCTACTAACTCAGATGTTCGAAAAAATGTCGTTCAAGAATTGATGGAGTACTCTAATGTAAGATACCTGCTATTGGAGAAACTATTATTCACTAGGAAAGAAGACTATTATACAGTGGACAGGCTTTTATCTAATAATGGGACAAAGGCTTGGGTCAACTGTCCAATGAGAATGATGCCTTTCTATAAAAGAATTAAGGAATTATTCCGTAATAGGCGGGTATTTTATCATGTTTCTGGAAGTTCTTTCGGTTTGATTACCAATGCGATTCATTACATAGATCATATTGCATATCTTTCAGATTGCTATGAGTACCGGGTAGATACATCATTTCTTGAGCCTGTTCTGGTGCCGAGCAAAAGAAAAGGATTTCAGGAGCTTAACGGAACGCTCGAAGTTAGTTTTGAAAATGGGAGCAGGGGAATGCTTACATGCTATTCGTCGGGCAATGCCCCTTTGCAGGTGGAAATATTTAGCGATGAGGCAAGGTGCATTGTGCGCGAGTCAGAGGGGAAGGCCTGGGTTTCTTCAAAAGAATGGCTTTGGGAAGAAGTTGATGCAAGAATTCCATACCAAAGTGAAATGACAGTTGAAATATTTAATAGTATATATAAAAAAGGTTCTTGTCCATTGGTTACTTACCAGGATTCTATGAAGCTCCATTTGCCCATACTTGAGGCGCTGAAGGATTATATAAATAAATATACAGGAAAGAAATATGACTATTATCCTTTTACTTAGGAGGAAACATGGATAATCAATTGTTACTAGTAGGCTCTGGTCCAATGGCCATTGAATACGCAAAGGTACTCAATGCATTAAAAGTCAGCTATACAGTAATAGGAAGAGGAGATGAATCCTCACTTAAATTTCGTCAGGAAACTGGAGTTTCCGTTATAAAAGGCGGAATAGAAAAATGGTTGGAAAAAGAAAGAGAAAGAGAATACCCTCAAAAGGCTATCGTTTGCGTAGGTGAGGAGGCTCTAGGTCGAGTAACAAGACTTTTGATTAAAAAAGGAGTCAGGTCTATCTTAGTTGAAAAACCCGGTGGACTTACGAGCGAAGATATCCGACTTGTGGCTGAAGAGACTGATAAAGAAGGTGCTAAAGTTTATGTAGGCTATAATCGCAGATTTTATGCCTCAACAGCAAAAGCACTTGAAATTATCGAAGAAGATGGGGGAGTTCTTTCCTTTAGTTTTGAGTTTACCGAGTGGAGCCACGTTATATCAGGGCTTAAAAAAGCAGAAGGGGTGCTAGAAGAGTGGTTTTTGGCTAATTCTACGCACGTTATTGATCTTGCATTCTTTCTAGGGGGCATGCCAAAAGAAATAGCATGTTTCACGACCGGGGGACTAGAATGGCACCCCAGTGCGTCAATTTTTACAGGGGCCGGTATTAGTGAGAAGGGGGCATTGTTTTCTTATCAGGCTAACTGGGAATCCCCCGGACGCTGGGGTGTTGAGGTGCTGACTAAAAAACATCGTCTAATTTTTAGGCCGTTAGAAAAACTGCAGGTACAAAGAATTGGTAGTGTTGGTATTGAAGCGGTGGAAATTGATGAAGAGATTGATACCAAATATAAGGCTGGATTGTTTAAGCAGGTAGAATCATTTTTAGGTTCAGAAAAAAGAGGATTACCAAGTATTTATGAACAAATCAAAGTATTAGATTTTTTTGAAAAAGTTTCAGGGAAAACAAAAAAAAAAAAGATAAGCCAGTTTTAATGGTTCTTGGAGATTCATTAACTTTACCGAGAGCTGTTGAGAATATCTCTGTTGAAGATGCATGGCCTTGGTTACTTGAAAAATATCTAAGCAACGGTGATTCAGAGTGTATTCTTTTTCACAGAGGACTTGGTGGAGCTTCTTTAGATGTGCTTTGGGAACACTATCAGCAAATCCGATTTTATATTAAGCCCTCACCGGGAAGTATAGCTGTGTTGCAGTATGGAATAGTTGATTGTGCACCTAGGCCCCTTCCATTCTGGGCAAGAAAATTGCTAGGGCATCTGCATCCTGCAATTTTAAAACATATTGTTAATATAATTCATAGACATAGGTCATCGTTATTAGGTAAAGGTATCAGTTTTCAGCGTACTTCAGATTATTTGATTCAGTATCTGACAACACAACTATTGGAACAAATAACTTCTGATTATCATCATGTTTTTGTGGTAGGAATTATGCCTGCTGATGAGGCATTTGATCAGGCAAGTCCTGGTGTTAGGGATTCGGTTACTAGGACTAATAAGATTATCAAATCAGCAGCTGACAATTATGCTAATGCGCAATTTCTTGATATGGATGCGGTTTTTGGTGGACAGCCAGAAGTAGATGGATATATCAGTAGAATTGACCATCATCACTTAACTAAACTGGGGCACAAGGTCTTAGCCCGGACTCTCTATCAAAAAATTTTTATAAAACGCAATTTAGGGAAAAACAATGCTAACAGAGCAAATTAAAAAGAAACTTTTTTCAGAGAACCATTTTTCCCAAATGCTTAAGCATAGTGGGATATATTTATTAGGTGCAATAGCCGGCGCGGGGTTAGGGATAATATATATTCCAATACTTACCAGATTATTATCTGAAAAGGATTATGGCATATACTCATTATATAATGCGTCTGTTCCTATTCTAAGCGTTCTATTGACGCTTAATCTACACGCTTCTATAAGCAGATACTGTCTGGAAGAAAAAGAAGATATTCAAGAGTTTGTTGGCACATCAGTATTGCTCATTATAGGAAGTCTTTTGCTTTTATCACCCCTTTATTTGTATTATTCGGATTTCCTATCTTTATGGACTGGTATTGATAAATCCGTACTGTGGTTGGCCTATATGGCAATGATTGGTACAGCAGTTGCATCAATTTATGGACAAATTTTGATTGGATTCCGTTACAGTCAGAGATATTCGCTCTATAATTTTTTTGTAAAATTTATTATTTTTATTGTAGGTACTTCTGGGGTAATTTGGCTGGAAAAAACATATTTTGGGTTGCTTTTAGGGCAATCAGTTGCGTGGTTTATTATTTTAATTTATACTGCAGTAAGAATTAAATCATTAGCAAAAATAGCCTTTAATAAAGAACATGTTTTCTATATTTTGAATTATTCTGTTCCCTTAATTCCATATGTATTAAGCGGGGTGCTCCTTAATTATTTTGGAAGATTTATGGTTAACTCTCTTGTTGGCACAGAGGCAACGGCTCATTTTAGTGTTGGTTACGATATTGGTTCAGTATTTCTTATAATTGTTTCGTCAATTCAATCTTCCAGCTTGGTAGATCAAGTAAAACTACTAAACATGAAGAAATATAAATTATTTGAATCACTAATGCTCAAGACCCTTGCAGTTCAAGTTTTTTTAGCAATGTTACTTATTTTTTTTGCAAAAGAAGTGCTTTGTATTTTGGCTGATGATAAGTACTACGATTCAGTTAATGTAATTTATCCGGTAATCTGGTCTAATATTTTTTTGTCATGCTTGTATATACATCTATCAGGAATATTTTTTTATAAAAAAACAGTTTGGTTCAGTATTAATGCGGTGTTAAGTAGTTTATTCTGTATTATGTTGAACTATATTTTGATACCACTAATGGGCTTTGTTGGGGCAGGTTATTCAATGGCCCTTAGTTTTTTGGTTTATTACATTGTTACATGGCTAGTGGCGAGGTATATTTTAAAATTCAAAACAATATCTAATTTAAAAATTGTAATATTGCTGATTCCTGCTATTATAGCCACATATGTTGCTAAAATGTATGACAGTACAACTATATTTGAAGGAGGATATTGGCTTGTAATAATGTTGAAGCTCTGTATTATAATAGTTAGTGGATTGGGTTTGCTGAAGATTGTTAGTATGGTGACAAAAACAACAGCAGAGGAAGAAACCAATTGATAATAGGTATTAATAACATAACATTATTCCTGGTTATATGCTTATTGAATATTTGCCTTCTGCCCTTTCGTATGCTTGGTATTTTTGATGCTTCGCATATTTTTATTGTTATATTTAACTTGTATGCATTATATACAGTTTATTATTATGCAGTAATCAAGGGTGTAAACATATTAAAAGATATGTTGTTTGAGTTTATTATAATGCTATGGGTAGGAATGTATTTGGTGGTAGGTTTTATTAATGGATATAGCTTGTATAATATAGCTATAGATGTATATAGGATTATAATTTTTTTCATTATTATATTAGTTTTTAAGAACCTTAATTACAAAACCTTATTGGAATGCATGCCTTCAAATAGATTTTTATATGTATTTTTTGTAATTATTTCAGTTTTTGTTTTATTATTGTTTAGTCGTTTTATTATTATTGGAGATATATATCCAAATTTTATGGATATACATTTTTTGTTTCCTTTATCCTATTTTATTGCCGCTAATTTTACAGCATTAATCGCAGTAAGTTTTGCTATTATACTTATTAGTGGGTCAAGAACTGTGCTTTTGGCAACTACTTGTCTATTGCTACTGTTAAACATAAAAAAGTGGCACACATGGGTGTTTATATTAATAGTAGGTGTTATTTTATTTTTTGTATATAATTGGTCAGACAGTTCCGTTATAGTATATATGCCTGCAATCGGTAAATTTAATGCCCTTTTTAATGCGCTATCAAGCGAACAAACGAATGTCTTTAATATTATAAAAATGGCGTTTCCTGATAGGGCATCGGAGGTTATATCTTTATATAAAGAAATAAGAAAAGATACATTTACTATGATTTTTGGATTGGGGCCGGGACTTGAATATACGTGGTATGATCTTCAAGGGGGAATATACGAGGTTTATCATAGGGGAGCTCATTTTTCACCAATAATTATTTGGGCTCATTATGGATTAATTTTTATGATGGTATTATATTTGTATTTGATTTATGTACTGCAAAAGGCTATTCATATTGCTTGGCACTCAAAAGATAAAATGCTTCGCATTTTTGCTATTTTCAATATGTCATTCTTTTTTACACAGTTTACTTTATATTCTGTTTTTATTTCATTTTTATATGCAATATCTTGTGGTGTATTACTTAGAGGTAACATATTAACTGATAAAGAGGGTTAAAATTTAATGGATGTTAAAACGGATAACGTATTTGTTGTTTTCAATAAAAAAAACCTGTCTAAAGCGATGAAATGGTGTCGTAATCAGAAGGAAGAATGGTTAATAATAGAGGCTTTTGAAAAAAGGAAAAATATTGAAGAGAGTCCTATTAAATGTCTGAATATATTTGATTTAAAACCGTATAGACCTGATACTTTTTCTCCTTTGATAAATAAGCTGATTATATCCTTGTTTGAAGATAGTTTTCTTGATGGATCATCGCTTAATAATAGAATTATTGAAGAGGGTGTTCCCTTACTCAGAACCAAGGATAATGATTTGTACGTTGCTACTTATAACAGATACTATTATTTATTAAAATCATTAGATGAATTGCTTAATTGTTGGGATGTCAAACGTGTTGTTTTGGCTGTAGGTAGTTTTAAAGATACTGTTGTGTGTGAATGGCCTAATTATCATTTTTTGATTGATGATGATATAATATTAGGGCCTTGGCTGGCTGCTATTAGAAAAAAGAGACAATTACGCACTGAAACTGCAGGTTTAGTGAATGGATTTATAGGCTTGAACAAGCTTAGGCTTAGAGAAGCACTATTGGCTATATACAGGCTTTTAAAGATTATAGAACGTGGTTTAAAGTGGAAGGATAGAAGAATTAACTTGGGGAAAGGTCCTAGAATTGCTTTGTGGGTGAGATCACAGGGCCATGTTCAATCACAGGAAAGATTGATCAGACAATGGAATAGTAATGTATCTGGAAATATTTTTTATATTCAAGATGATTCTTACAAAAAGAATGATTGTATTAGTTATTTGCGTTCGCAAAAAGATTTGCCTTATATTTCATGTCATTCTTATATTAGAGTAAGATGGATAATTGAATCGTTTGTAAAAATGCTTTGGTTTAGACTTATAGTTTATAAAAAAATTAGTTTTAAGCACTCTCAAGATTGGGCGGGTGACTTTGTGGCCGAAGTTTTTGATTCTAACGCATTTCGAAGGGAAATTATTAAATCTTTATCAGAAGCAATATTTACTGGTGGAATTATCTCGCGAGAGCTTGCAGAGTGTTATAGAAAATTAGAATTTAAGATTATGTTAGTACTTGGGAATATCGACCAGTGGGGTAATGTTGCAGCATATATTGGAAGGAAATTTAATTTTAAAACAATTAGTGTACAAAATATGATGCTGGACCTATATCAATATCCCAGTCCGGTTATTCATGATGAAATGATAGTGTATGATCAGGAACAAAAAAGAATCATGACTGCATGTGGTAAAGCACAAAATACGATAACCACATTGGGTAGCCCCTTGTTCGATTCATACTGGGATAATGAACAACTGGATGTAAAAAGGAAAAAAACACTTTCGAAAATTGGGGCAGTAGAGAATTCTAATGTTTTGCTGTGTGCTACACAGTCCTGGTCTGATAATGCTATGGAGGAAAACAGTGAAATCTGTGAGACAGTAATTGAGTTTTGTCGCCGCAACCTAAATTCGATTGGAATTATTAAACTTCACCCATATGAGAAGCTTTCAGATTACAATCCTTTAATAAAATTAATTGCTAAAGAGGGGCTACCTATTCACTTTTTTGACCGTGAGCCAATTGATAATTTGATTGCAGCATGCGATTTTTTCCTTAGCCGTTATTCAGCTACCTTTTTCAATGCAGTTTTACAAGGAGTCCCATCCGTTTCTATCCTTAAATCATATGAGCTCGAATCTAGTTTAAACGGAAACCAGTTTTTAAAAGCTGGATTAGTAGAGATTGTCGATAATAAATGGGCTGCTATTGGGATATTTGAAAATTTGTTAGAAGATGAAGCTTATAAAAGCAGACAGTTTTTTTTAAGAGAGAGAATCAGAACGGATTTCCCCACATACGATGGTAGAGCTACTGAACGATATATACAATTTATTAAGAGTAGAGTGGGTTCAGGTGAAGTATGACAAATAAATTTATAATCCGTGAAATTTATGAGATGGGGTTGTATAATTTTCTTTATAGGAGTCATTATGAGTTGCTTCTTAGAAGCGGGTTGCTTAAATACAGGTTTGTTCCAATAGATTCTGACTTGTTAAATATAGATTGGAAGGTTATTCTTGGGGAAAAAGGTGCTTTTTTTATTGAGTCTTCTATGTTTGATAATTATCGAAGAATACTTGAGGATAACCTTATACATGAAAAAGAACAGATAAAGATAGATGCAGATATTATTTGCTCCCACCGCATTAGTGTATTTAACCTTGAAAATTTTTTTTGGGAAGATAGTATAAACTGGCACCTTGATCCCGTGACTGGGAATACATGGCCTTGCAAGCATTGGAGTAGCATAAATCTCTCCGATGATTCTAAGGGAGATATAAAATATACCTGGGAACTGAACAGGCACCAGCATTTAATGGTCCTGGGCAGAGCTTATTGGTATACCGGTGATGAAAAATATGCCCGGGAGTGCATTTCCCAGATAGAGTCATGGATAAAGGCAAATCCACACGAGATTGGCGTGAACTGGTTCAGCAGCCTTGAAGTTTCTCTGAGGCTAATATCATGGCTATGGGTATTTCATTTAATTAAACCAAGTTCCTGCTTTACTGAGGATTTTCAGGAAAAAATGCTCAAAACTATGTATTTGCATGCAAGACATATAGAAAAAAATATTAACCTATCAAAGTACTGCATAAGAAATGATCACATTATCGGAGATGCGACCGGTTTGCTGATTTTCGGTCTTACTTTTCCCGGTTTTCAAGAATCGTCAGGGTGGATAAAAAAGTCAGTTCGTTTTTTAAATATTGAGCTAATGAGGCAATTTACTAGCGATGGTGTTTACTTTGCATACTCCACCAATTACCAGAGATTTGTAATGTATTTTTATCTTCTAGCGGTTAAAATGATGGAATTAAATAAAATTTTAGTTCCTGAGCAGTGGAAAGTGCGCCTGGAGAAGGCCTGCCGCTTTATTGAAAGCCTAATTTTAGAAGATGGCAAAGTCCCCCGGTTAGGTGAGAATGACGGTGGGGAAGTTTGCAGATTACATACATGCGGGCACTGGGATTACCGTCCTCTTATTCAAACAGCTAGTATAATTTTGGGACAGAGCAGTGATATAATAACACGTTCATCTGAAGAGGTCTTTTGGCTGACCGGTAGAGTGGCGAGGCAGAAATCTGATAGGCAGAGTAAGGAATGCAGAGATTTTTCTTTATTCTTAAAGAACGGTGGATATCATGTTTTAAGTGATGGCAGGGCAAAACTGGTTTTCAGGTGTGGCAGTAATATTTCGGGCTATGGACATGCTGATTTGCTGTCTGTTGACTTTTCACTGGACGGGGACCCTCTATTAAGCGATAAAGGGACATATCTTTACAACGGACCTAAGGAATGGCGTGATTATTTTAAGGGTACTGGGTCTCATAATACTGTTCAGGTTGATGGGGTTGATCAGATGATCAACCATAGAAAGTTTAAGTGGCTTAGATGGACAAAGGCGGAAGTTGGGTGTGAAATCGATAAAGGTGATTATAAGGTTATAGAAGGGTGTCATTTTGGATATTCATTTTTAAAGGGGAGGATTGTGCACCACCGTCTAATATTGTTGATTTCAAGTAGTCTCACATTTATAGTGGATTTTCTTGAAGGAAGTGGGAGCCATAACACTACTTTGAGATGGAACCTTGATAATGAAGAATATGAAGTATTGAATGGCAATACGGGATTTCATGTTCATATTAATGGAAAAGCATCACTGATTTTGGCAGATAACAAAAGGATATCTAATTGCCAGGTGAATATAGGAGATGTTAATCCTATCGAGGGATGGTGTTCTGACGGGTATGGGCAGAAAAGACCGGTAACATGCGTAAAACAGGATGATAACGGACAAATGCCTATAACCTTTGGGACTTTGATATCGATGAACAGATTGTATGACTATGCAAGTTTCGAAAAGGTAATTACAGACAATAAAAATATGGCTGTGTATGAATATGCATGCGGCAAGGATAAAGCTTTTATTGCATACACTCCCTTTAGATATGGGAAAACCGAGATTGCTTTTGGGGACGCAAAGGTAATGGCAAATGTTCTTTGTTGCGTGTACCAGGATGGAAAAAAATATAAAGAGATAATATGTTAGGAGCATAATATGTGCGGAATTGCTGGAATATGCAACGTTACCGAAAACCAGCCTGTTTCCAGAAATGCTATAGAAAGAATGACCCAAATAATAAAACACCGGGGACCGGATGATTATGGTATATTCTGCGATAGAAATGTAGGCTTAGGCCACAGGCGTCTCAGCATTGTTGATCTATCTGAGGGTAAACAGCCTATGTGTAATGAAGATGGCACAGTGTGGGTGTGCTATAATGGTGAAATATATAATCATTCTCAATATAGAGGGGATTTGGAAAAAAGGGGCCACCTGTTTAAAACTAGGTGCGATACCGAAATACTTATTCATTTGTATGAAGAGTTTGGCGAAGAGTTGCTCCATAGGATTAACGGCATGTATGCCTTTGTAATATGGGATCAAAAAAAGAACAAATTATTTGCAGCCCGGGACAGGATGGGTATTAAGCCTTTTTACTACACGGTAAACAAAGGACGCTTCTTTTTTGCTTCAGAGATTAAATCGATACTTGTTAACGGAGATATTGAAAGAAAGCTTGATAATACTGCCTTTTCGGAATACTTTAGCTTTTATACACCGCTTGAAGACAGGACTTTTTTTAAGAACATCAGTCTGTTGGAGCCTGGCCATTATATTACTATTGAGAATGGTAAGTTTCTTAAAAGGAAATATTGGGATATTACCGACTATGAAAAATTAAACATATCTGAGCCACTCCTTGTGGAAAAATTTCAAGATTTATTCGAGGACGCAGTCAGAATAAGACTTATGAGTGATGTTCCTGTAGGTGCATATCTAAGTGGAGGAATTGATTCGAGCAGCATTGCTGTTATTGCAAGCAAACATTATTCCGGAACATTTCAGACCTTTACTGCAGGCTTTAATGAAGGAAGGGACTATGATGAAACAGAATACGCCCAGACTGTTGCTGATATTATAAAATCGCAGCACCATCAGCTATATATTGACGGAAATCAGTTTCCCGAATTACTTCCCAAACTGATATGGTATCTTGATGAGCCGAGGATCGGGGCTGCTATTTTTCCACAATACTTTATATCTAAACTTGCTTCCCAGCATGTCAAGGTATGCTTGGGTGGCCAGGGGTGTGACGAGGTTTTTGCCGGGTATGCACGATATTTTTATGGTACGCTGTATCGAAACTTGACTCATATTATAATAAAAAAATTCCTGGGATCAGGTTCATCAGGGTCTAAAGTTGGATCGAATATACAAAAGCAACTGGACAGTCAGATAATTTCCTGGCTCAAGCAGAACTATCTTACTCTTTTTTCTCCGTATAAAAAAAGGTATTATAATCAGTTCAGACTGTTAAATGATGAAATTCAAAGTATGCTTTTTTGTGAAGAATTTAAGCACAGTCTTGATTTTAAACAAACTTATTCGAGCTTCCTGGAAACACTGGGTAAATGCGGCTCTGGCAATCCCTTGGACAAGTTGCTATACTGGGATACAAAGACTTATCTAAACGGTCTGTTGATGTTGGAAGACAGGATGAGTATGGCCAACAGCCTGGAGTCTCGTGTTCCTTTTCTTGATTACAGAATAGTGGAGTTTGCTTTTAAACTTCCTTCTCAAATGAAACTTAACGGGCTTACTACAAAATATATTATAAAGCAATCAGTTGCCAAATATCTACCAGAGAAAATACTGAACAAGAGAAAAATGGGATTTCCAACACCTATAGGGAAATGGTTTGAAGGCATACACAGAGAATGGGTGAAAGACATAATTTTTGATACAAAGTTCAAGCAAAGAGGTATTTTTAATACAGAATTTGTTATCTCTTTGTTGGATGGAAAATATAAAGATAACCGATACTGGGAGAGAATAATATGGACGGTACTTAATGTTGAGTTATGGCACCGGCTATTTATTGATGGCAATTCTGAAGTTTTTAACTATCCTGGGAAATGTGAAGGTGAGATGCATTAATGAAAGTATGTGTGATAGGATTGGGGTACATTGGTTTTCCAACGGCATGCGTCGCCGCGGAGGCAGGCCACCGGGTGGTTGGAGTGGATGTGAACCGGGAAATAATTAATAGGTTAAGTGGCGGTGACCTCCATATAACTAATGAGGATGGTCTTGCGGAACTGGCTGGAAAGGTGTTTGAAAGCGGACTGTTAACTGTGCAGGGGGAACCGGAAAAGGCAGATATATTTATAATAGCTGTACCTACACCTTGCAGGAAAAAAGAAGAAGTAGAAAAAAAAGTAAAGAATCAAATTGCGTCATCGGCTGATGGCAGTATTTGTAACTATAATACTATGAAACCTACATCTATAGCGGACCTGTCATTTGTAGAACAAGCAACACGAAGCATTTTGCCATTCCTTGAGAAAGAAAACCTTATTATTGTGGAGTCTACAATTTCTCCTGGTACTACGGTGGGTCTAGTTTGCAACCTTATTGAAGATGTCGGATTCGTGTGTGGAAGGGATATATTTCTTGCCCATGCTCCTGAAAGGGTACTGCCAGGCAATATTCTTACAGAACTGAAAAATAACAACAGGATTGTGGGAGGTATTGGCAGCGAAAGTGGAAAGAAGGCAAAGAAATTTTACTCCACCTTTGTGAAGGGAGAAATAGTAATAACGGACTCCACAACTGCAGAGATGGTAAAGTTGATGGAAAACACTTATAGAGATGTAAATATAGCCTTGGCTAATGAGTTTGCATTAATAGCAGAACACGTGGGAATTGATGTTTTTGAGGCAATATCACTGGCCAATAGGCATCCAAGGGTCAATTTACTAACTCCCGGGCCGGGGGTGGGAGGACATTGTATTGCTGTTGACCCGTACTTTATTATTGAGATTGCACCAGAAATATCAAGATTAATAAGCCTTTCCCGCGCAATCAATTCAGGGATGCCTCATCATGTGGTTGAGTTAGTTAAAAATCATGTAAGTGAAAAAGCTAAAAAGGTTGTTATTTTAGGAGCCTCCTATAAGGCAAATGTAGGAGATGAAAGAGAAAGCCCTTCTCTTGTAGTTGCTTCTCTACTTACAGCATACGGCTTTGAAGTATTGGTTCACGACCCATATATAACAAAATTTAACAAACCTATTGATGAAATGGTCAGGGGAGCTGACGTTATAGTTCTTCTAACTGATCACAATATATATAAAGAATTGCTCAATCCTGTTCATTTGTCGGGTTTAATGAGATGCCGGTATATAGTGGATACCCGAAATTTTTTCAGCCCCCAATGGGAAGCTGCCGGGTTCAATATAAAGAAGTTGGGGGTCCGAAGTATTAATGTATAATATTTGGATGGTCAACCACTATGCCATTACACCTGATTTACCTGGAGGAACAAGGCATTATGATTTTGGCTGTGAGCTTATCAGGCATAAATGCCATATAAAAATATTTGCTAGTGATGTTAACCTCGCAACCAGGAAACACACACGTTTAAAGGATAATGAGCTTTGTTGCATAGAAAATATAAACAAGGTAGAATTTATCTGGGTTCGCACTACCGCATACAGGCGGAATGACTGGCGGAGGGCCTGGAATATGCTGGAGTTTGCCTGGAATATTAATAGAATTGACTTAAGTGGCTTTGATAAACCTGATGTTATAATAGGTTCATCGCCTCACCCCTTTGCTGCACTGGCTGCCCTAAGACTGGCCAGGAAGTTCGGTGCAAGGTTCTTTTTGGAACTGAGGGATTTATGGCCTCAGGCCTTGGTTGATATGGGGGGTGTAAGCGAGCGGCACCCTAGTGTCAAACTGATGCGATTATTGGAAGGTTATCTTTACCGAAAGGCTGAGAAGATAATTGTTTTGGCTGAAGGATCTAAAGAATACCTCTCAAACCGATGGAAGGTTCTCCCTGAAAGGGTTATATACCTTCCAAACGGAGTACATATGGATAACTTTACCTTCAGGGATGACAGGGATTCCCTCAGAGCCAGGTATGGTTTTGAAAAGTTTACCTTAATTTACACCGGCGCCCATGGTCCTGCAAACTCACTGGAAACAATTTTAAAAGCGGCCAAAAGAATAATGCACCACCGTGAGGTTGAATTCGTACTGGTGGGAGATGGGCCGGTTAAAGAAAATTTAGTTAAGCGCGCAGCAGAAATGGAGATTAATAATGTCAGGTTTTTAAATCCGGTTCCCAAGTCGGAAATACCAGGGCTGATTGCAGCTGCTGATGCTTGTATTATAACTTTAAGGGCTGTAGATGCTTTTTCTTACGGTATAAGTCCCAATAAAATATTTGACTATATGGCTTCGAAAAAGCCGGTTATCTGCGCCGTGGCGGGTGATATGGCAGACCTGATCACCCGTGTAGGGGCAGGTATAACTGTGCCGCCCGAAGATGATGAATCGCTCAGCCGGGCGGTTATTGTGCTGTCCAATTGCTCAAATTCCGAATTGGAAAAAATGGGCCAGAAAGGCTATTCTGAAATAACAAGAAATTATTCACGGCAAGAATTGGCCAAAAGGCTGTTATGTAGTATTAACATTTGAAGAGATTTTTAGGGTGATAATATGATTAAACGGTTATTTGACCTTTTTTTGTCTTTAATACTGGTCTTTGCGCTTTTGCCAATAATTCTTTCTATTGCTATATTAGTCCGGGTAAAGCTCGGGAGCCCTGTATTGTTTACCCAAATGAGGCCTGGACTGCATGGGAGGCCCTTTTATCTATACAAGTTTCGTTCAATGACTGATCAAAGAGATCAGTATGGAAACCTTCTTCCTGATAATGACCGATTAACCACTTTTGGTAAAATTATTCGTCGTTTGAGCTTTGATGAGCTGCCGCAGTTGTTTAACGTAATCAAGGGAGATCTGAGCTTGGTGGGTCCAAGACCTCTTCTTATGGAGTACCTGCCCCTATACAGTCCTGAGCAGTCCCGCCGCCATGAGGTTAGGCCAGGAATCACAGGATGGGCTCAGGTAAATGGAAGGAACGCAATAACTTGGAATGAGAAGTTTAAACTTGATGTGTGGTATGTTGACAACAAATCCTTTTTGATTGATATTAAAATTCTCTGGCTGACTTTTATTAAGGTGATCAGGTCGGAGGGCATTAATCAGCAGGGGCAAGCTACGGTAGAAAAATATAGAGGTGCTGGAATGTGAGTGGTTTATTGGTGGTTGGAGCCGGTGGCCATGGCAAGGTGGTCGCCGACACCGCATACGAGACCGGGAGATGGAGTAAAATTGCCTTTTTGGATAAGCGTCAGGACATCAAAAGTGTGCTGAGTTGGCCGATTATTGGTTGTGATGATGAGGCCCCCTTTTTTCTAAAGGAGTACCAGGAACTTGCAGTGGCGTTAGGCAATAACCAGACCCGTCTCAAAATGCTCAGGCATTTTGCGAAAATTGGCTTTAGCTTGCCGGTAATTATTCATCCCAGTGCCTATGTGAGTAATTCCGCCGTTATTGAAGCTGGCTGTGTGGTCTTTGCCCAGTCCGCTGTCAACGCCGGTGTAAAAATTGGTTTTGGAAGCATTTTAAATACGTGCGTATCTGTTGACCATGACTGCATATTGGAAGATGGTGTCCATCTTTCTCCTGGGGTTCACTTAGCAGGGGAGGTAACTGTGGGGAGTTGCAGTTGGATAGGTATAGGTACCTCTGTAATTCAGGGGGTTTCTATTGGACAAAGGGTTATTGTAGGAGCTGGGACGGCTGTAATTAAAAACATCGGAGATGATGTGACGGTAGTAGGTGTGCCTGGGGGGGTAATAAAAAGTCATGTCTGAAGAAAAAAAAAGAATTTATTTATCACCGCCGCACATGAGCGGATATGAAAAGGAATTAATAGATGAGGCATTAGAAACTAATTGGATTGCACCGCTTGGTCCTCACGTGGATGCTTTTGAAAGGGAACTAGCCGATTACGTTGGTGTCAAGGGTGCGCTGGCTTTGTCTTCCGGTACTGCTGCCATTCATTTGGCATTAAGGCTCTTGGGGGTCGGAATTGGGGACACAGTTTTTTGTTCCACATTAACTTTCGTAGGCAGTGTAAACCCAATTCTATATCTCGGTGCTACACCTGTTTTTATTGACTCTGAACCGGAAACCTGGAATCTATCTCCTGAGGCTCTGGAAAGAGCTTTTCAGGATGTAGAAACTGGAGGGAAAATTCCTAAGGCTGTGATTGTGGTGAACCTATATGGTCAAAGTGCGGACGTGGACCGGATTCTTAATATCTGTAACTACTATGGTGTTCCGATTATTGAGGATGCTGCCGAGTCTTTAGGTGCAACATACAAGGGAAGGGCAAGTGGAACCTTTGGCAAATTCGGTATTTACTCCTTTAATGGTAATAAGATTATTACCACTTCTGGTGGTGGCATGCTAATATCCGAAGATATTGAAGCAATTAACAAAGCAAGGTTTTGGGCAACCCAGGCCAGGGATACGGCAGAGTATTACCAGCACAGTGAAGTCGGATATAATTACAGGTTAAGTAATATTCTGGCGGCAATAGGCAGGGGTCAGCTGAAGGTGCTGGATGAACGTATTAATGCCCGCCGTTTTATTTTTAACAGGTACTCTGAGCTGCTTTCAGAATTTCACGGCTTAAATTTTATGCCAGAAGCTTCATTCGGTCGTTCTACCAGATGGCTTACTACTTTAACAGTAGACCCGGATATTAGTGGAGTTTCTTCTAAACAGATTATAAACACCCTTTCTGAACAGAACATAGAAGCACGACATGTTTGGAAGCCTATGCACCTTCAGCCTCTGTTTAACGGGTGCTCCTATTATCGACATAGTGACACAAGTGTTTCAGACTATTTGTTTGAGAATGGCTTATGTTTACCTTCGGGGAGTGCTATGACTGAAAATGACTTGCAAAGGGTTGTCGAATGCCTGGATAATTACATAAAACCTAAAGATTTAGGGGGGATAAGGAGTGAAAAAAAACAACCATAGAATTAGCATTATTATTAGAAATATTAATATTTCAATGATGTTTTATATGTTGTTTTTTGTAGCATACCTCATTCCGCCTATTTATAATTATTTTAACACAGAATATTTTGCCTTTGTTAATGCATGGGATGAAGAAACATACCTTTCATATCAAGGTGCTATTGGGGTTATGGATAAGCCAGGATACTATTTGTTACATGTTGTTTACTTTCTCCATAAAACAGGTATTTCTGGAGGGATTCAGAATTTTCTTTTTGATCTAATTGTTCCACCTTTAGTCTTCTATATGCTAATCAAAAGTTTTATAAAAATTGGAGTAAATAAAAATTCATCCTATTTTTATTCTATAATTATATTGTTTGGCTCATTGTTGCTTAATACAGCCAACCCGTTAATATCTGAAGTGGTTCAAAAAAAAATTCCATACCTGATTTCAGGGTTGGAGAGTTATCCCTCGATCTTGAGAACACCTAATCCAGAATTGAGTTACCTAATAATTGCTATTTTTATATGGTTAGCAATTAACAGGAAGAACATCTTTTTTCTTTTTTTACCGCTCCCCTTTCTTTATTTTGCAGTAGCTGTTCCGTACTTCTTTGTATTAATATCATTATACCTATACCTCAGATTTAATAAAAAGAATGTATATGCATATATTCTAACTAATGCTATTTCTGCTATTGTGCTGGGGATTATTCTCTGTATTATGCTACATTATATTGCCAGTTCGGATCAGTTCTTTTCCTCCAGTAGATTTGCTGTCAAAGACAGATCCTTTTTGATATCAATATCTTTTATAGTAAGTTTATCCCTTTATGTATCCACTTTTTGTTTAGCCAAATATATAAAATATACTATTAGATCAGAGCACCATTACGTATTTATAACGGCTATTTCAACGCTTTTATTTATTTCCAACCAACAAGCCCTGACAGGCTTTAAATTAGATCCAAAAAATTTTGAGGCTTATGGGGGGGCGGTAGTCGCTTCTATAGTTATTGCATTGGTGTGCCATATACTACAAGATATTTTCGGTGATGCAAAGAAAGGGATAATATGTTATTACGTAACTAGTATGGTAAAAAAGGCAATTGCATTAACTGTATTATGTTTATTATTATCATCCCAAGGATTTGATTTTTCGGAACTAAGATATAAAATATTTCTTAATAATGGTATTGATTACTATTATGTAGATAAAATTAAAAAAGATTCATTGCACGCAATAGTGCCATATAATTACCTTTCTTCAAGGATGACTTTAATAGAGCCTAAGATTTTGGCTCCTCCTTTTTCATATCAGTATAATTACCCTTTTTTTGATAAGACCTGTCTGCTAAACGAAGACATTATGAGGCGAGCCTATAATTATATAGAGTCTAACGCTGATAGTGATTCTACCTTGTCAGAATCATGGCGTCATCTATCCACGAACGCACAAATGTATTTTGAGATAGCAAAGAATAATAGGGATATGAGAATTGGTAAAGACAAAATGTTATGTTCTGAGGGAAATTATAGGGGGGATGATTTTTTTATAGTACCCACGAATAACCGAGAGGGATGGGGATACTTCCCTGATTGGTAGGCTATTGTATAAACGAATATTAGAGAAATTTTCAAGGCGTAATTGAATAACTATCATAAGTTTTTGCTAAGGAGAAAAGAATTGTATACATGCTTAATTACTGGTGGAGCCGGATTTATAGGTAGTACCTTGGTGAATTATCTTTTTAATAAATATCCAGAATATAGAATTATAGTGTTGGATTTATTGACTTATGCCGGTAACCAGGCAAATATACCTGAAGAGATAAAGAATTCGGATAGGTTTGAATTCTGGTATGGTGACATCAATAATGCAGAAATATTGTCTGAATTAATATCAAGATCTGACTTTGTAATACACCTGGCTGCAGAAAGTCATGTTGCGAGAAGTATATTTCAGAATAGAGTATTTTTCCAGACAGATGTTATGGGAACTCAGGCTGTAGCTAACGCAGTTTTAAAGTACAAGAACAGGGTCAGGCGATTTATTCATATTTCAACATCAGAGGTTTATGGTTCCGGTATTGTATTTCCTATGACTGAAGATCATCCCCTAAACCCATGCAGTCCTTATGCTTCAGCAAAGGCAGGCGCTGACAGGCTGGTGTACAGTTACATCCAAACCTATGATATTCCGGCTGTTATCATGCGTCCATTCAACCAATATGGGCCGCAGCAGCACCTTGAAAAGGCAATACCACGCTTTATAACATCAGTCGTGATGGGAGAGAAACCATTGATTCACGGGTATGGTGGGGCGACACGTGATTGGGTCTATGTTAAAGATACATGCAGGGCCATTGACATAGTTATGCATGAAGAAGATCACAAAGTGAATGGGAAAACAATCAATCTCGGTACCGGCGTTGAGACAAGTATTTTGAATGTAGCCCGGACAATTTTAAAATGCATGGACAAACCCCTTGGTTTTTTGGATCATATAGAGGACAGGCCGGGACAGGTTGAACGTCATTGCAGTTCAACTGATAAGGCATGGGAATTGCTGGGCTGGAACGCAACGACAACTTTAGAAGAAGGCATCAAGAAGACCGTGGATTGGTACTGCAGCAATAGTTACTGGTGGGAACCTCTTGTTTGGATGAGGAAAGTGAAAATAACTTTGCCAAATGGAAGAAAAATTGATCATTGAAACATGGAGATAAATTTATGGTACTAGAAGGTAAAATGGTTTCAGTGGTGTCGCCGGTATACAACGAGGAAGCCAGGGTGGGGGAATTTATAAAAAGAACTTCGGCTACACTTGAGAATGTTTGCTCTTCGTATGAAATAATACTGGTAGACGATTGCAGCACTGACGGAACCCTTGGAATAATAAGCGAAGCAGCCAGGAAGGACGGGAAGATTCTCGGAATACACTTAGTTCGCAATAGTGGGCAGCACCTTGCTACTCTGGTTGGCTTGAAACACGCACGAGGACAAATTATTGTTACTGTAGATTCCGATTTACAGGTTAACCCTGAAGACATAGCTGTATTAATTAATACTTTAGATAGATATCCGGAATACTCTATTATCAGTGGTCAACGCACCAGTCGCACACCAGGGATGCTTCGTAATGTCGGCTCAAACATAGTATCTATGCTTTTGAACGTTATCTGCAGTACAAAGTTAAAAGATATGGGCTCAACCTTTAAGGCTATGCGTAAACCTGTACTGGACTTTGCACTACAAAATGAGATTCTGGCTCAAAATATGCCTTTATTTGTTGCTTATACTGGTTTCAAAATACATGAAGTGCCTATATACTATCATCCTGTTGGGAAAAGGAGCAGCTATGGTTTTTCATCACTGATATTGATTTTGAGCCTTGCTATAATTAATTTTTCCTCTGGGGCCCGTTTGCTATCAATTTTATTGATGTCAGGATTATTCCTGGCCATTACGGGTACATCACTCTTGACAGGGTTAATTATACACGGAATGGTTTTTAAGGTGCCCCTTAGGACAAATTTACTACTTGCCAGTGTTATTGGGATGTTAACCGGATGGCAGTTCATAGGCATTACATTACTGGGATTCAAGCTTGAAACGGTTATCCGGAATCTTAAGCTGAAAAACACTCCTGTTATAGTAAAAATAACAAGTGAGGATTTGAATCATGACTGTTGAGCGTATCTGTCCCGTATGTCAGGGAAGGGCCTGGTCGGATTTTCTTACTACCGGATCGGGCCGCGTTCTTGTTGGGGGGGACCAGAGAGTGGTTCCGGGGTATATTCATAAATTGGAATGCTCAATTTGCGGGACTATTTCTAACGCCAGAATTGCATCGGCAGAAGAGTTACAAAACTTGTATACTAATGAATACCTTGGACAACAGGCAGGAATGGACCATATTTTTTTTGATGAAGGAAATATGAAAACCCGCGGCCGGGTTATCTATGAGTGGCTCAGGCCATGGTTGCCACAGAGCCCTGCCAGTTTGATTGAAATAGGCTGTGGTGAGGGACATGTCCTAATGCATGTGGCTAAGGAGATGCCATGGCTCAAGTGCAGGGGCATAGAAGGATCACAGCGGGCAAGTGATATTGCGCGGCAGGCCGGGCTTGAGGTGGACAATCTTTTAATATCGGGCGATTATGCTATCAGCGAGGATTTTGATGTAATAATATGTTTTGGGGTGTTGGAGCACATTGAAGAAATAGAGAGTTTCATTGGAATATTGCTGAAAATCGCAACGACAGGCGGGCGATATATTTTTGGCGTACCTCTTCAGGATTTCCTTACTCATGATGTTTTTTTCAGTGAACACATATGGCACTGGACATCGGGACAGTTTATAAGGATGCTGAGCCGGATGGGTTTAAATGCGGTAATGGTGGATAATAATCCTGACTACCCTGGCTTTGGCCTGTTTGTCTGCCATAAGAGCGATTCAGCAGGCGTTTGTCCCGAAATCAGTGATAGTAATGCCCGCTCTATACGGGACTGGTGGTTAGGGACCTTTAAGAGCATAGATAATTGGCTGGCTGAAAATGGTGATAAACGGATCGCGGTTTTCGGGGCAGGTGAAATTCTATGCCTGCTTATGGCTTACACCGATTTGGGAAAAAGAGAAATAATCGCCTGCCTGGATGAGGATATAAGAAAACACGGATTGTTTAACGGGATTCCTGTGTATGCTCCGGACTGGCTTAATGATAATGAGGTGGATGCTGTTATCCTGACGTTAAATCTAAGATATCAATCACTGGTTGCCAAAAAAATGGAGGGGTATGGCGTTGAGGTATACTCATGGGGCTGTAATATATAAAACGCTTGTGAATGGAGTTGGCTCCTACGGGTAAATTGGCACACAGTCAAAAAAGACTTTATTTTTTAAAAGCAAGGGACCTTAAGGATGCTCCGCTGTGGGAATACCATGTCCATACTTCGTATACCGATGGACAGTGCACAGTTGGTGAGGTTGTTTCATTCGCACAGGAACAAGGTATAACCCGACTAGTATTCACAGAGCATACAGAGCCTGAGCACGCAAATACCAAGGGGTGGTTTGGCCAGTACCTGGGAGATATTGAGCGGGAGCGAAGGCTGGTGGGGAACCGGATAGATATTCTCGCCGGTCTGGAAGTTCCTGTTACTGATTTGTCCGGGGGGCTGCATATAACCAGGGAGATGGAGAGGCAGGCCCAGTTTATACTTGGCGCAGTACACCGCTATCCTGGAATAGGCGCAAGGCGTGTAGGGGATTTGTCAAGGGAGGAAGCCCTGGAATTGGAATACAGGTGCCTCATGTCGCTGGCGCAAAACCCCAGGGTTGATTCCATTGCTCACATTGGAGGCACTTTCAGCCAGTACTGGGGGACGTTTCCCCATGAATTGTCTGCGGAAGTGATAGCTGTTGCTGCACGTAACGGAGTAGCCATAGAGATTAACAGCCAGTACCACAGGCCGATGGAAACTTACATCAGAATGTGCCTGGACTGTGATGCTTATATTACACTGGGGTCAAATGCGCACCGGCTGCGTGAGGTGGGGCTGTGTGCATCCCTGCTTCGGGATGGCAGCCAGGTGCTATATAAAGAATAGTATGGGGTGCTTATACTTTGAATTATATCCCTGTTCTTGTAACAGCCGCCGGGTCTGAATTAGCGTTGGGTATTATCAAGGCATGCCGGGTTAGTAAAATTCCGGTAAAGGTAGTCGCCTGTGACATGGACGGGGATGCACTGGGCCTGCTCTGGGCAGATGAGGGCTATCACGTTCCGGGTGTAAAGGCGGACCAGGGTGGATACCTTGAGGCCTTGAGCGACATTGTCGCCAGGGAGGGTGTTCGTTTAATAATACCTACTGCTGACGCTGAAATGGAAGTAATGCCGAGGCACAGGCAGCATTTTTACGATAAATTTGGATGTTCTTTCATAATTAATGATGCCTCAATGATGGACATATTTAATGATAAATGGAAAACATACTTGTTCTGCCGGGAAAAGGGGATACCTGCTCCGGAAACAGCATGTGTATGCACCGCTTCTGAAGTTAAAAGGCTGGTGGAAACCAGGGGGTATCCATTGGTTCTGAAACCGCGTTTTGGCGGCGGATCGCGGAGGCTGTTTATTATTAACGGTCCGCTGGATTTGGACAGGTTTTTACCGATTGTACCTGATGGTGTCCTGCAGGAATACCTGTATCCGGATGAGGAGGAGTATACCGCAGGGACTTTTCGGACTTTCTCAGGAGAGGTTCATGTAATTACACTGAGGCGCAGGTTAAAATTTGGCATGACCTACAAGGCGGAAGTGGTTTTTGATCCCGCGCTGGATAATTTTTGCCGTGCTGTGATACTTAATACAGAGCTTGTGGGGTCAAATAATATTCAATTCAGAAACACCCGGCAGGGACCTCGGATTGTTGAAATCAATCCCCGTTTTTCCGGGACAGCCGGACTCCGGGCTGTATTTGGCTTTAACGATGTGGAAATGGCTATCAGGCAGTACGTGCTGGGGGAAGAGGTGCCCCCGCCATTTATTCGCCCAGGTAAGGTTCTTAGATACTTTCATGAAGAATATGTCGGTTTGGGGACTTGACCCACAGGAGGTTGGCCATGGTCAGCACTGGTGGTAATTATAAATTGGCTGCCGAGCGTCTTGGCCAGGAGAATTTTCTTTTCACACTCCGGGGTAGTTCGGCTTTATGGCTGTATCTCAAGGCCTTAAATCCAGGTGACCTTAGAATTATTATCCCTGCCAATGTTTGTGAAATTGTTGTCGGTACCATATTGGATTTGGGCATGACTCCTTTATATGCCGACGTTGATCCTCTGACAGGAAACTGCAGGGTCGAGGATCTGGAACAGGCTTTCCAGGAAGGAACAAAGCTTCTGCTGGCCGTGCATAACTATGGCCAGCCATTGCCGATGCCGGAAGTTATGGAGTGGGCCAATGAAAAGGGCATAAGGGTCATTGAAGATGTGTGCAATGCGCTGGGGGCTACTATAGGGGGAATACCTGCCGGCTGTTTTGGAGATGCGGCAATATATAGCTTTGGGTACGGTAAAATAATTGATGCCGGAATAGGGGGAGCCTTGGCAGCGAAGGATTTTACTGTCATAGACCGCTGCCGGGCCCTGCAGAATAACTTGCCTGTGTACAGCAGTCAAACAGCGCAGCTTTATGAAGGCTGTCAAAAATGTCTTCGTTTTATTAGACAGTACAGAAGTCTGCAGCAGCCAGCTGTCTATAATGCTCTATACAGAATATTACAGCCTGCCGTATTGCACGCTCCAACTGAAGGCTTATCCAGCACAGTGCTTGGTAAAATTGCCGGATTGGATGAAAATATAGCTATAAGGGGAGAAAGGGCATACAAATACCGTAATGAACTGAACCACCCCTTGGTAATACACCCGCCACACTTCACTGAAAGTGTATGCTGGAGATATTCTATACATGTTCCCGGGTCAGTCCGTGATGACCTGATTGAGCACTTGCGGGGCAGGGGATTGCCTGTCAGCAAATGGTATCCCGCTGTAGACAGGCTGTTTCATGATGTGGAAGGAGAAACAAAAAATCGGGGTGTGGACATGTTTGAACAAACCGTGGTTAATATGTGGGTCGACATTTCGGTATCCGAAGAAATCGTAGATATGACAATTGAGGAAATACTACAATTTATGAACGGGCGCAAAAAGGGGAATTGGTAATGAAAATAGCTATTCTCCAGCCAGGGTACCTTCCATGGCTGGGTTTTTTTGAGCAGATGGCACTTGTTGATAAATTCGTATACCTGGATGATGTCCAATATACTAAAAAGGACTGGAGGAACCGGAACAGAATAAAAACTGCCAATGGCATTCTTTTTCTTACTGTACCTGTGTTTGACGTTACCAGAAACACCCGTATTAATGACGCTAAAATATATTACGGCAACGACTGGGTAAAAAATCACCTGAAAGCAATTTATTTTGCCTATTGCAAGGCCGCTCATTTTCAGCCTTTATTTGATGAGCTTAAAGAGGTGCTGGAAAAAAGACCTAATAGGCTCATTGACCTGAACGTGGCCCTGGTGGATTTGCTTTGTAGGCATCTGAATATAAACACGCCGGTGTTTTTTTCCTCTGACGCGAAGATAAAGGGCATTGATAAGAACGACAGGATTATTCGCCTGTGCAAACATTATGGCTCCACATTTCTGTACGACGGCAAGTCGGCCCAATCCTTTATAGATATAGAGCGGTTCAGTTCCGAAGGGATAAAGGTTGTTTTTCAGGACTATTGTCACCCGGTATATAAACAGTTGTATGGGCAGTTTATTTCTCATTTAGCGGCGATTGATCTTATTTTCAACCATGGGCCGGAGGCAGGGAAAATATTAATATCCACAAACCAGGAGAGTATTTGTAACTAAAAAAATCTGCCGTAGTTATTATTGCAGGGGGTTACGTAATGAGAAAGTGGCTTCTTAGTTTTCTTCGTAACATATTACCGCTCAAAAAATACATGTATGCCCACCTGATAGTTAATAATATTACCGGTCTTTCTTACCAGGCTTTATTCAATTATATTAAATACAGACTGAATTCAAAAAAACCGGGCCCAATAATGAAGGGCTATGGTCCTGTAATGTCTTCAATCTATGTGACGCGCAGATGTAATTTATCGTGCTCTTTTTGCATTATGCCCAAGCTTCCGGAAAAATGTAAGGTTAGCGATTTGGATGCGGATGTTGATAAAATAAGAAAAATTATGGAGCATCCCCTGATAAAAAAATGTCTTCATATAGTCATTACCGGAGGGGAACCTTTACTGGTGCCAGAAATTGGAGGAATAGTTCGACTGGTAAAGCAGCATGGACATTTTGTCAGCATTATAACAAATGGAACTTTACTCATGCGCCGCATTGAAGAATTGAAACAAAACAGGGCTGATATTATATCAGTATCCTTATATGAAAATAACATGCAGCAGTTGGCTGATATTCTGCCCAGAGCTAACGCAGTTTTCCCTTGCAGGGCAAATAAGCTGATACGCAGGTCTGATCTGGAGAAATACCCTGAAAGGATTGAGGAAGCTATACGTCTGGCTAAGGATACTGGATGTTTCGGGATTTATATGGCAAATTACCTTCCCCAGGGTGGGGAGTCCAGTGATGAAGTTATTTACGACGACAATATTTATTATGACAATTTTAAAGAAGAAATAGGGAAGAAGTATGATAATTACCCTATTTATTGGGCAAGTCCCTTAAAACGCAATATCGGGGAAAAGGATAAGCTGTGCAGAATGCCGTGGTATTATCTGTTGACTGATATTAAGGGAAATATGGGATTATGCTGCAATTATCCCATTGACCATAGCGGAGAAGAATATGGTAATTTGTTTGCTGAACCCTTGGAGGATACCCTGAATCACCCTTCCAAAACAGCTATCAGAAGGATACTGCTTGCCAATAGCTCCTTTGTCCCTGAAAAATGCAGTCAGTGTTATATACTTAGTGATCAATGGGGATCTAATTTATAAAAAGCGGCAGATATAATGAGTAGCATATATAGCGGCTTGACACTGACCTTCCACGATCCATAGTATTGTAATGAAGAGTAAAAACCTTTGCTATAAATAATGAGATATGATTGCCGTGACATGCGGTACCTGGAGGGAAAACTTTTTGAAGATTTGCAGAAGCTGTGGCGTCCGCTTTGACCGGCCTGGCTGGGATTGTCCTGAATGTTTTTATAAAATTCCACACAAAAATGGATTTCCGCTGCTTTCCCTGTGTAAAACGGCAGAAAATGAAGGGTTTAACCCTGGTAATTATTCAATACTGGCGGATTTTGAGGATGAATCCTTTTGGTTTAGAGCCAGAAACAGGCTTATTGTCTGGTCTCTAGCCAGGTTTTTTCCCACAGCCGAAAAGTTTCTTGAAGTAGGATGTGGAACAGGATATGTTCTTTCTGGCATTGAAGCAGCCTTTCCGCATTTAAAGCTCTGGGGAAGTGAAATTCATGCAGAAGGACTATCCTTTGCACGAAACCGTATTAGAAAAGGCAGCCTTTTTCAGATGGATGCCAGGGAGATCCCTTATGAGGAAGAGTTTGATGTAATAGGAGCTTTTGATGTTCTTGAACATATAAAGGATGACCTGCTTGTTTTGGAACAAATGCGCAGGGCTGTTCACCCGGGCGGGGGCATTATTATTACCGTTCCACAGCACCCTTTTTTATGGAGCCCTATTGATGATTATTCCCGCCATGTACGGAGATATCTTGTACAAGATCTTCGAATGAAAGTTAAAAAGGCGGGATTTGAAATTCAACGGGTAACCTCCTTTGTAAGCCTGCTGTTCCCTTTGATGCTATGCTCACGCTGGAGCAGGAGAAAACTGCAGGCCGATGATGACAGTATACAGGCTGAGTTTAGAATTGGACGCAGGACAAACAGGCTTCTGGAAATGGTTATGGATGTTGAAAGAATGCTTATACAACGTGGCTTGTGCTTTCCCTTTGGCGGCTCACTTTGTTTGGTTGCCCGAAGGCTTTAAGGAGCATTATAATGGATTATTTAAAAAACTATAGCTACATTTTTCTTACAATTCTTTTTACGGTGTATGGGCAGTTGATTCTTAAATGGCAAATGTCCAATGTTCAAGGACTGCCGGAAAATATTGTGGAGAAATTCATTTTTCTTCTGCGGGTATGCCTTAATCCCTGGATTATTTCTACTTTTATGGCGGCATTTCTTGCTGCCATATCCTGGATGACGGCGCTGACAAAGCTACAGCTTAGCCAGGCTTACCCCTTTTTAAGTCTGGCCTTTGTTTTAGTTTTTATTCTGAGCGGGCTGCTTTTTAATGAAACTATTACTGTTACTAAGGTTTTGGGCTTGTTATTCGTTGTGGTGGGGATTATTTTGGGGAGCAGAGGATAGAAGTATGTTATTACAGACACTTGTGGGACTACCATACAGAGTAGCTTTTTCCCTGGAGGGTAGAAAAGGTGAATTGGAATGAAAATACCCTTTAACAGACCCCATATAACCGGAAAAGAAATTGAATATTTATCTGAGGCTATTGCTCTTGGCCACTTGTCAGGGGACGGTTCATACACCAAGAGGTGTCAGAGGTGGTTGGAAAAGACGACAGGCTGCAATAAAGCACTGCTTACTCATTCATGTACAGCCGCGTTGGAAATGGCAGCTATTTTAGCGGACATACAGCCGGGAGATCAAATAATAATGCCCTCTTATACCTTTGCCTCAACGGCAAATGCTTTTGTACTGCGGGGTGGGGTTCCCGTTTTTGTTGATATTCGTAAAGACACACTAAACATTGATGAGAGGATTATTAGGGCTGCAATAAATGAAAAGACAAAGGCAATTGTACCTGTTCATTACGCAGGAGTCCCCTGCGAAATGAATACTATCATGAGCATTGCAGAAGAGTATAAACTTATAGTTATAGAAGACTCAGCGCAGGGAATCATGTCACTGTATAGAGGACGTCCCCTGGGAAGTATAGGGCATATGGCTGCCGTAAGCTTTCATGAATCAAAGAATATAATTTCCGGCGAGGGAGGGGCACTAATAATCAATGACCCTAACCTTGTTGAAAGGGCTGAAATAATCAGGGAAAAGGGAACAAACCGGAAAGCATTCCTGAAAGGAATGGTGGATAAATATACCTGGGTGGATATGGGTTCCTCCTATCTTCCTGGCGAGCTGGTGTCTGCGCTTCTGATGGCACAGCTGGAGTCTGCGCACTCTATTACTGAAAAGAGAATGAAAATATGGAAGCATTATTACGAATTATTAAGTGAGCTGGAATCACAGGATAAGGCCAGGCGGCCCCAAATCCCTTCAGACTGTATCCATAATGCGCACATTTTTTATCTATTACTTAATGATTGGAAGGACAGGGATGTGCTGCTAGATTACCTGGACCGTGAAGGGATTGGTGCAGTATCTCATTATGTGCCGCTGCACATTTCCAAGGCAGGCAGGCAGTGGAGTATAATTTCGGGTATTCTGGAAAATACCGAAGTTGTAAGCAAAAGCATAGTCAGGCTACCTGTCTACCCGGATTTGACATTGGAGGAAGTTAAGTTCATATGTGGAAAAGCTATTTCATTTTTTAATTAAATCAAAAGTCTCCAATATGCTAAAGCGTATTTTATAGAGGGAGTGATAATCCAAGTGATTGAAAATAAATCTATAAAGAATAGTGACCTTAAAAGTGCTGTTCACGATTTTTGGCAAGAAAATTCTTGCGGTGAAATATACGCGAAAGGTATCGAGTATCAAGAGCAATTAGAGTCTCAATCAAGAGAAAGGTATATTCTAGAACCTCATATTTTTGAACTTGCATGTTTTAATGAGGGCAAAGGGAGGGACGTATTAGAAATCGGTGTTGGTATGGGTGCGGATCATCTAGAGTGGGCAAACGCTGACCCCAAATCGTTGTCTGGTATAGATATAACTCTAAGAGTAATAAATTTTACTAGAAGCAGATTAGAACTATATGGTTTTATATAAATGCTCCCATAGAGTGAGACACAAAATTTAAAAAGTAAGTTATACTGTAATCATGAAAAAGCCAAACCAATATTCAGCCGAATTTAAAAGCAAGGTAGTCCCTGGAAGTGCTGCAGGAAGCCTCCACTGTCAACGAAATCGCCGCTAAGTATGGCATAAGCCCGGTGGTGATCAGCCGCTGGAAAAGCGAGTTTTTGGAACGAGCTGCCGAGATATTTAAGAAAGGTCCCTCCTTAGGGAAAAGGAACTGGAAGAAAAAAATGAACGAGTGGCTCAGTTAGAGCGTAAAGTCGGTAAGCTCACCTATGAGGTGGACTGGCTCAAAAAAAAATCTGAAGAAATCCTCGGACCAGATTGGAAGAAAAGATCTCGTTGACCGAAATAATCCCCAAATCAGCGTCAAGCGTCAGGCCGAATTGTTAAACATCAATCGCACCAGCGTATACCGCCAGCCCCCTGAACAGAAGCCCTTCTCTGATGAGGATTTATTTGTGATGCGCCGGATCGATGAAATCCACACGGCTCATCCCTGGGGTTATCGAACTATCACACTGATTCTGAGACGGGATGATTATCTACGGATTAACCGGAAAAAAGTTCGCCGAATGATGCGGGAGATGGGGATTTACACCATTTATCCCAAACCCAATCTGAGCAAGCGGTTTCATGCCCAGTATGTTCGGCCTTATCTGCTGAGAAATCTGACCATTGACCACCCGGCCCAAGTCTATTATGGCAAGCATCATAACGAAGTTGCTTGAAAATACAAACACGGAAAGGAGGATAACTTACATATTTTTTCCGTGTCTTGACAATGGGGGGCATTATATTAAGTCAAACTTATCAGTAGCAGATGCAGAGAATTTACCGTTCGCGGAAAACTCTTTTGATATTGTTTATTCTTATGGTGTATTACATCATACTCCCAGTACAGCAGATGCAATACAAGAGGTTAAAAGAGTTTTAAGGCCGGGTGGTAAAGCTAGAATTATGATTTATCATAAATATTCTTTTGTAGGATACATGCTTTGGTTTAGGTATGCTTTATTAGCAGGTCATCCGATGAGAGATTTTAATTATATTTATTATAGTTTTTTAGAAAGTCCAGGTACCAAGGCCTATACAGTTAAAGAAGCTCTGATGATGTTTCAAGGGTTTTCATCACTCAAAGTTTGGACAAAATTAAGTATTGGTGATCTGATAAAGGGGTCAGTAGGACAGAGACATGAAGGGATTGCATTATCTGTGGCAAAAATGATAT
This sequence comes from Peptococcaceae bacterium BICA1-7, assembly GCA_000802095.1. Taxonomy (GTDB): domain Bacteria; phylum Bacillota; class Desulfotomaculia; order Desulfotomaculales; family Desulfocucumaceae; genus BRHc4a. The sequence continues at coordinate 69,781 of JUEB01000018.1, forward strand.
GGCCAAGATGGTTGATAAAGCGCTTTTTTAAACACCATGGGTTGTTGTTGATGATTGAGGCTGTAAAATAGTATCCAAATATAATTATAAGTTGTTAACTGAAATAAATAGCATGAGAATAAATTATAGGATTTAAAGAGTGCTTATATTGCTGTATTTTACTATGCCTCATATTAGTACTAAGGTGTACAGTTTTGATAGAACAATTTCTTTCTTCTATATTACAATCCCTTTAACAGCAAGAGATTTAGCTGGCCTATATGAAAATTGTTTTCAAGCTCTTGCAGCAGGACTTTCATCTTGGAATCATAAAATTTTTACTCTTGACACTTCTATTTTTATAAAGTGATCTCCCTGATTGTTGTGATAGTACTAGCTCAACATAGCAGGGGTTGCCAGAATATTAATGGTTTTTGTGTTTTTTATAGCTCCTTCAACACACAGTTTGGAGGGATTAATAATAAGCGCCATGTCTAAAATAGTAAAAAGAAAAAGTATAAAACTTGTTTTGTTACTACTATTATTCATTTTTTTGGGCTTTATTTTTTTTGCAGGTCAATTTTTGGTTATTGATCAGGCCCCTGAAAAAGCTGATGTAATTATTGTTCTAGGAGGTGCTAATTATAGAGTCAAATATGGTTCCTGGCTTTATAATAATGGCTATGCAAATCTATTGATATACTCTGGGGTGCGTGGTGAAAATGCGATAAAAATGGCAAATCAGTTGGGTGTCCCCCAAAGTGCAATTATTTATGAACAACAAGCGGAAAGCACATATGAAAATGCTCTTTTTTCAAAAGATATTATGATACAAAAGGGTTTTAACTCTGCAATAGTTGTTTCATCTGATTGGCATATGAGAAGGGTGAAATTAACTTATGAGAAAGAATTCTATGATATGGGCAATATAAAATTGTATTATTGTGCATCTAATGATCCTGATTTTGACTCTAAATTATGGTGGATCAATAAAAAAAGCTTTAAATATACCGTCACAGAATATATTAAGTTAGCTGGATATTTTGTCACAAAACGTCTTTGAATAGTTTTTTAATTGTTTCGAAAAGGTATTTTTTAAAAGTGCAATATTTTGAAATGCCGAGAATTATGATAGTGATCTGTAGAGGGTCAGTGACGGATGCAGGGTATTAGGTTTGCCGGCACTTATCGGGTCTGTAAATAGTTCTGTGCTTTTACCCTTTGCCAGCAATAATTAGCGAAGGTGTGATTGACTTTATCTGGAAAATAGACTGATAGTTGGAGCAGAATCTGGCTCCAGTTTCGAATACGTCCTGTCCATTTTCTGAGAACATCCATGGTGGCCAGGTAGAGCATTTTAAGCAGGGCGTCTTCTGTCGGGAAGATGCTTTTTCCTTTGGTCACTTTTCTTAGCTGCCTATGATAACTCTCAATCATGTTGGTTGTGTAGATGATTTTCCGGATTTCCGGAGGGTACTTGAAAAAGGTGGCTATTTCGCCCCAATTTGACCGCCAGGAGCGTATTATGAGGGGGTATTTGCCGCCCCAGGTTGCTTCAAACGTAAGCGTCAAACGAAGTGTCACATAGACAGCCAATAACCACTATGAGAAAATACTCCGAAAAGAGTCGAAAAAGTCTTAAGAGTTTTTCGACCAGGCTTTAAAAAGTCGAAGGGAGTCCAATCTCATGGATGTGCATAAGATGACGCAGGAATTTCGATTAAAGCAGTGGATCGATACGGTCAAAGAATGTCGCAGTAGCGGGAAGACAATATAAAGCTGGTGTGAGGAGCGCTCAGTTAGTCAATAAATGTCGGCAAATTAGTCAGTTATTCATATGCCTTCGTCCGGTCTATTTGTGGCTGCGCCAACCAGGCTAGCAAATTACCCTCTCCCTGTAAAGGCCAAGCCCCTTTGGGGTGGTTCCTTCAGAACCAGCCTTGACACGGAGCCTCTAGCAATCCGCTTTGACAGCCAGGGGCAGCCACTTGGGACCTCCCTCAGGACTATGCGGTCATTTTTGCAATGATACTGATAACGTTCATGCAGTGTTCTTTTCTTAATTTGCCTTCGCTAAGCTATAATTGCCGGTGCTTTTCCGGCATGGTAATCTGCCGGTGTAATCATACCCAGTGAGGTATGGTAATGCTCATTATTATAACAAGAAATGTATACCAAATTAAGATAAGATTGACGCATGTCATTTTTTATAAGTAAATTATGACCCGAATAATCAATATGGTAGAAAGAGAGGCTTTTTAATGAACAAACCCGAGCGTGATGCAGAAGGTGTGTATATAGTGGGGGAGCCTCAAATTTGTTTTAACACTTTATAAACTGCTTCTTTTCCTTTTTACAAAGCCG